>CAVQCT010000001.1:0-15270 GCA_963711085.1 uncultured candidate division Zixibacteria bacterium
AACAGGTGTTGGATCTTATCGAGCAGTACAACGGCGGGAATTAGCCTTCCCGCTCTCAGGCAGGACTGTTATCAGATGTATTCCGGCGTCTGATCTTCTGCCACACCTTCTTCAACAATTCCCGAATCTGCTCTTTCTCATCGGTTGAGAACACCCCGATAAAATACAGCAGGAACGGATAGGTACAACTGATCATCCCTTTGAGGGCCGCACTCAAAAGGGTGCTGTGTAATTCGATATGGCCAAAGAGCACATAATAGGCGAAAGCAATTCCGAACAGAACCAGGATCCGACGCCACTCGACATTGATCTTATGCAATCGATTGGCATAATAGAAGCAGATTCCTGATCGGAAGATGTAGCAGATCAAGGTCGACAACGCCGCTCCCCACACTCCCATCGGTTTGATCAAGATAAAATTCAAACCCAGATTGAGGATGGCGTTCATGACATTGATATAAGCGAAGTATTTTGTCTTCTTGTCATAGAAGATCGGAACATAGAAATGGTAGTAGAATGCGAACACAACGTGCGCAAGAGTGATCAGGGGAATGATCGCATAAGCGCTCCAGTACGCTTTATCGGCCATAAGATGTACGATATCGCGCGACAGTATCGAGATGGCCATCCCGACGAAGATGAGCATGAAGGCGAAATAGGTAAAGATCCGCGTGAAGATCTGTTCGTAGTTCCCCTTACCGAACATTTCGATTCTCCGTGGTCCCCAAATCTGATTGAACGGCTGGGTGACGAACGAATTGACCAGCGTACCGAACTTATAGCCGAGCGAATACAATCCGGTATCGTTAATGGAAACATATTCCTTGATGAAATACCGGTCCGAGGCGGCCACGATATAAGAGGCGATATTCGAAGGTATCAACGGGAGTCCGAACGCTACCAGCTCTTTGGTAATCGGCCAGGACACGCTCACCCCCACCTTGTGAATCACCACCGGGGTGAAGACGATGAAAGTCAGCACCGCGGTGACAAAGGTGGCGACGAAAATTCCCCAGACCCCCATCTTCAATACTACCAGGAAAAATATATTCAGCGACAGGTTGACGAGGAGCTGACCGACCGATATCAACAGCACCGTCATCGACCGCTTGTTGATCCGATAGTAAGTGATGAAGATGTTATTGAGGATGTTGATCGCCAGCGAAGAGAAGGCGATCAAGAAAAATCTCTTGTAGGCGATAGAATCCAGCACCAATGTGGCGAGCGTCCCGCTCAGCGTCATGAAGCCGCCGATCAGTAATACCAGAAATGCCCCCAGCCCGAAAAAGGCGGAGCTGACGACCCGATTCCGCTCCCGCTGATCCTCGGTATCGAAATACAGCCGGCTCAGCCCGGCCGTCACACCGAGCGCCACCACCGTTTCGATCAGACTCATGGTGATATGAATCAGCTCCATCACGCCGTACTCCTCGGGCGTGATGTATGCCGTATAGACCGGGATCATGAGGAAGCTCAGGACTCGACTGAGTATCGTGGCGATTCCGTAGACACTGGAGTGCCTGAGTATCAGACTGGTTTCTTTTCTAACTGACTCGGTCAAAGATCGATTCGCTTTCCATACTGTCTGGCCTGAAATGTTGTTCGGACATTAACCGGTGAGGATACAACATTTCATCAGACAATGCTGTCTAAAATCTGTGCCAGTTTCCGATTTTGAATTCTTCGATCGAAAGCTTCGGGGACCTGGAAACTCGACGGTGGCGGGCCGGATCTTTCCTTCCAGGCGGAAAATTCAGTATCCAGAATCGCTGCCGTCAACTCGACATCTTCACCGGTAACCGGCGTCCCCCGCCGGTGCTCCCTGATCACCTTAGCCGCAACTCCTTCCGGTACAAAGGCCAGAATCGGACGGCCGGTACAGACATATTCGAACAGCTTGGCCGGCATCACCCCGGCACCGCCAGGATGAAATCCAAGAATCAACAGCAGCATATCCGCCCGCCAGAGCATCGGCAGAATTTCATGCTGGGGGACATGCCCTCTGAATTCGACCACCCGCTCCAGCGGACCACCTTTGAGCATCGTTTCATAGCCGGGAGTATTACCGTAAAACAGGACCGAGGTCTTATCAGCAGCTTCGGGTCTTCGGCTCAACCACTCCCGCAAGGCCCTGAAAAAGAAATCCGGATTCCGGTTGCCGTAGAGACTTCCAAGGTGCAGCAGAGTAAATTTTTCGTTCTTCCTCTCGGGAAATTTGACATCCTTGAAATCGTCCGGATCGATTCCGTTAGTAATGGTGGCGACACTCTCCGGCTTCTTGTACCCGTTATTCTGCCTGACCAGATCGCTGAATTGATCGGTAGCTGTCACGATAGCGCTCGCCCGCTTGAGGACGCGCTTTTCAAACCAGCGATCAATCTTTCGCAGGCCCGGCGAAAAATTTCTCAAATGATATCCTTCATTCTGCGTCCAGAGATCGCGGTAATCGACCAGCAGCGGCCGCCCGGTCAGCCAGGAGAGTTTCCATCCGATCAGATGGGTCGAGGCCGGCGGTGAAGTCGTCATGATGGCGTCGATTTTTTCACGATGAATCGCTCTCAATCCGGCCGCCGTACCGAACGGAACCCAGAAATTGTGGGAGTCAGGGATCGAAATCAAGTTCCGGGCATACTGCTTGGCCCGTCCTGACAATGAAAGTGCATGTCCGGGTTTCTCTGACTGACCGTCAGCTGTCGGCTTGACGGCTCCTGTCGTTTCCCCTTTGGGAACAACAGGCTGAGAGCGCTCATCCCACCACATCAGCGGTGAAAAGTACCGGGTTCTTATTACTTTGAGATCAGGAGGGAGCTTCTCCAGCATCGAATAATCATAAGCATAATTGAATCCCTCCTTCACCGTCAGTACGACCGGTTGCCAGCCGAATTCGGGCAGGAACTTGCAGGCCTTGATAACGCGAAATCCACCCACCGCGGCCATCGGAGGGAAAACATAAGAAACGATGAGTATTTTCTTCAACTAGTCGTCCTGATCTGATTGAAATCGGTGGCCAGCGGCCACATATGGAAGATCGGCTGATTCACCCGAACCCGACGCGCTAACTTTACCTTCTCCGCTGACCACGATTTCATTCTCGTACCGAACCAGCCGAGTCGATAACACCGTTTTCATGGAGGCGATATCTCGATCTTCGCCCGACAATATCCAGATTTGCCTTCTGAATAACAAGTTTATTTCCGGCTAATCGATAAGCTACAAATAAGGAGTAAAATACTCCGGGTTTGGAAATAGTAGTGAATAGGTGAATTCGAGAAGATCAGCTCTGCCCGCTTGAGCAACTAGGCAGCCGAAGGCTCGGAGCCGGAAGATTGATTGGCCACCGGAGTCTGGGCTGCGGCCATTTTGCGATTGCCAATTACCCGGGCCGGATTACCTGCTAGAATGCTGTAGGGAGGAATTTTTTTGGCGCCCACCACTGCTCCGGCAGAGACAACGCACCCTTCGCCCAGCTCCGCACCCGGCATGATGAAGACGTTAGCGCCGATCCAGCAGTGCTTGCCGATGACTACCGGCGAAAATTCGTATCCCTGCTGAAGAATCGGCCTCTCCAGATCGCCGAAGCTGTGATTCTGTGACCAGATTTTGACACTGGGTCCGAGGATAGTGAAATCATCGATCGTTACGCCGCCTCCGCCTTGAATGTAATCGTCGTCGGCCAGCCGGACATAATTTCCGAGAGAGATCTTGTCAATATTCCAGAATCTGAAACCGGGAGCTATAGAGACTCCCTCTCCCATTTTCGCGAGCTGTTTGCGAAGAATGCGTCGGCGAATCTCATACCCCGAATCTCCGGGAAAATCACGGAACAAATGATAGAGGAAGCGGAAGCGCTGTGTCTTATTCAGCATTTCCCGGACGAACATTCTCGTAACCTGAAACATGGCCCAATATCCTCTGAGCTACCTGAGGTTTGGCATTACCGAAAAAGTGATATGTGAACAGCGTCGTAACAGTTGAGTGACCCCTGGTACAACAGCCTTGCTAGAAGTATCGACTGCACCTTCAGTCGGCTTGAGCGATCCGCCGCGCCTTCTTGTCCGTCTCGATCAGCTCGACATTAAGTCCTTGTTTGGCATAGAGAAAGGCGATATCTTCGTTTTCAAACGCCTCTCCCGGCTCCGGTTCGGCAAGCACCCGCAGACCGAGTCCCTTCAACCTATCCAGCTCCGTGGACATGTCATCACACTTAAAACAAATATGGTGCAGCCCGCCGCCCTTCTGCGCAAAGGAGTGAATAATCGACGTATCATCGAGCGGTTCTATTAATTTCACCGTCAGCGAGTTCTCTTTGGAGAGAAACACCACCTTGACCTTCTGCCTCGTATTAACCACCATCTCCGTCATCCGGCGATACTGGAAGACTTTTTCCCAGTGGGCAACACCTGCCTCGAGGGATTTGACTACCACCCCGATGTGGTCAATTACCATGGCTGTCTGTGCGGACTGAAGGTGCAATGATAGGAACTGTCGGCATAGTCAAATATCGTAAATACTCCGAATAATGCAATCATTTTCGCGGCCCTTGAAGAAAAAATGGACCTGTTTACTACATTCATCCGAACCGTTCGACGGCCGCCCCTGTTAGGTAAGTCTTATAGTACTTGACACCACCGCAATTACTGACAAAATTGCGTAACCTGAGACACCCAAAAAGGAAGTGCATGCCTCAATCGATTTTGGTGACCGGCGGTGCCGGTTTTATCGGATCAAATCTGGTAGATCGACTGCTTGCCGACGGTCACCGGGTCACCGTCCTCGACAACTTCAATGACTTCTATGATCCCGCGATCAAACGGGCGAATATCAAAGCGCACCTTGACCATGCTTCTTATCGCCTGGTCGAAGGAGATATTCGGGATGACGCGGCCGTCAAAGGCTGCTTCGAGCAGGGAGAATTTACCGAGGTAATCCACCTGGCGGCGATGGCCGGGGTGAGACCGTCGATCGCCCGTCCGGTTCTGTATCAGCAGGTTAACCTGATCGGAACGATGAACATTCTTGAAGGCTGCCGGGATTTCAACGTGACCAGACTGCTCTTTGCCTCTTCCTCGTCCGTATACGGCAACAACCTGAAAGTCCCGTTCGCCGAGACCGACCGGGTGGATAATCCGATCTCTCCGTATGCTTCCACCAAGAAATCCGGCGAGCTGATGGTTTTTACCTACCATCACCTTTACAAAATCCACTCCGCCTGTCTCCGGTTTTTTACCGTGTACGGTCCGAGACAGCGGCCGGAAATGGCAATTCACCAATTTACGCGGAAGATCTTCAATGGCGAAGAAATCCAGATGTTCGGCGATGGTTCATCGCGAAGGGATTACACTTTTGTCAGCGATATCGTCCAGGGGATTCTCAACTGTCGGACCAAAGAGTTCGGCTATGAGATTTTCAATCTGGGAAGATCCGATACGGTGACGTTATCCGAATTAATCGGCAAAATAGAAAAGTATTCGGGGCGGAAAGCAAAAATCAAACAGCTTCCCCACCAACCCGGTGATGTCAATCAGACATTTGCCGATATTTCTAAAGCAAAGCAGATGCTCGCCTTCGAACCGAAAGTTTCGATCGATCAGGGCCTGCAAGAATTCGTCACATGGTTTACCAATACTCGGAGGAAATAACTGCATGAATATCTGCGTTGTAGGGACTGGCTATGTCGGGCTGGTCGCCGGGACCTGTCTGTCCGACTTCGGCATGAATGTCATCTGCGTCGATAAGGACAAATCCAAGATCGATATGCTCAACGACGGCAAAGTGCCGATTTATGAGCTCGGACTTGGCGACATGATTCAAAGAAACATGAAGCTCGGCCGGTTGCATTTCCAGACTGATCTCAAAGAGGCGGTCGACCGCAGCCTGGTCATCTTCCTGGGTGTCGGCACACCGGAAAACCCGGACGGTAGCGCTAATTTGACGTATATCCGCGAAGTTGCGGTTGATATCGCCCAGACGATGAATGATTACAAAGTTATCGTGGTGAAAAGCACCGTTCCGGTCGGCACGGCGAAAGAACTCCGTAAGCTGATGAGAGAGCATCTCACCCGGGACGTCGAGTTCGACATCGTCTCTAATCCGGAATTCCTTCGCGAGGGTGCCGCGGTCAACGATTTCCTCCGTCCCGACCGCGTGGTCATCGGGAGTGATTCTGAACGTGCCCTGGCGATTGTCCGGGACATTTACCGGCCGCTCTATCTGCTCGAGACTCCGATTGTCAGTACCACCAACGAGACCGCAGAGCTAATCAAATATGCTTCAAATACCCTGCTGGCCGTTAAGATATCGTTTATAAACGAGATCGCGAACATCTGCGACCGGCTCGGCGCCGATGTCTATCAGGTTGCGACTGCCGTCGGCATGGACAAACGAATCGGTTCCAAATTCCTGCATCCGGGGCCCGGTTACGGCGGCTCCTGCTTCCCGAAAGATGTCAAGTCTATCATTCAGGTCGCCAAGAGTGTCGATTATGACTTCAAGATTGCCAAGTCGGTGGTTGCGGTGAACGACCAGCAGCGCCAGATTGTCGTCGACAAGAGCAAGAAGCTGCTTAGCGATTTCGCCGGCAAGACGGTGACTCTGCTCGGTCTTTCGTTCAAGCCGAATACCGACGATGTCCGGGAGGCGCCGGCCCTGTTCGTAGCCGAGCAGATGATGAAGGAAGGGGCGGTGGTAAACGCCTACGATCCGGCGGCGATGGACGAGGCCAAAAAGAACATTAAGAACCTGAACTACTTCAACGATTCTTATTCTGCTTGCGCCGGGTCCGATCTTTGTATGATCATGACGGAGTGGAACGAATTCCGCGATCTGAATTTCGAAGAGATAAAGAAGCGGATGCGAACTCACAACATCTTCGATACCCGGAATATCTATAATCCGAAGCAGATCCGGAATCTCGGGTTCACTTATATCTGTACCGGACGAAGCTGAAGCTTCGGCCATCGGGCCGAGCGCAAGGCCCGACAATGACAGCTCGATACAAGGCAACGGCTGCCGAAGGACAACGGCCTCGGCAGCCGAAGTGTATAAGAGAAATTCGGAATACTTCTGATCGCAGGTTGGTCGCGATCGGGTGACTGTTATGGATCTGGTAAAACCATTCGCAAAGCACATCATCGACCCGCTCGTTACCCTTCGCGAGGGAAGCAGCTATCGCTCTATTCTGCGCAAGCTCGAAGAATCGCAGTTCTGGCCGAAGGAGCGGATCGAAGCTTTGCAGCTGGAAAGACTCAAGGCGCTGCTGCTCCATGCCTCGAAAAACTGCCCCTACTACTCCGACCTGTTTTCAAAATCCGGCTTTGATCCGAAACAGCTCGGCTCGCTGTCGGATTTGGGCAAACTTCCGGTACTGACAAAACGGGATATCCAGACGAATCAGAAATCGATGATGGCGAGGAACTATACCGAATCGGCGCTGGTCCCCAACCAAACAGGAGGGTCGACCGGTTCCCCGCTTAAGTTCTTTCTCGATAAAGAGCGGCTTTACTCTCGAAAAGCTTCGACGGTCCGTCATGACCGATGGGCCGGTCTCGATGTCGGCGACAAGCTGGCCGTCCTCTGGGGAAACCGGCACGATATCGCCGAAGACGAAGCACTCAAGGCGAGACTGAAACAACGGTTGTATGATCGAAGGATCTTCCTCGATACCAGCGACATGAGCCAGGCAAAAATCGACTCGTTCATAAGCACCCTGAAATCCTACCGACCGTCATACTACCTTGCTTACGCCAACGCTGTCTATCTGCTGGCGCGGTATATCCGCGACAAGAAGATCACCGGGTATCACCGTCCGCGGAGTATTATTACTTCGGCGGAGCTTCTCACCGACGACCAGCGGAGTCTTATCGAATCGGTTTTCGAGTGTAAGGTCTTCAATCGATACGGATGCCGGGAAACATCGGTAATCGCCTCCGAGTGCTCTGAACACAACGGGATGCATATTTGCGCCGAAACGCTATTACTGGAATTCGTACAGGAGGCCCAGGGAACGGCAAAGATCGTTATTACCGACCTGCTCAATTACGGCATGCCGCTGATCCGGTACCAGATTGAAGACATGGGTGTAAAAGTCGCGGATGATTGCGCCTGCGGACGTGGTTTACCAAGAATGCGCATTTCCGGCGGACGGGTCACCGATTTTCTGATCACGCCGGACAATCGCATTATTTCAGGCGCGGCCATGACCATCTATTTCATTGCCACCGTGCCCGGAATCGCCCAGGCCCAGCTCGTACAGGAGAAAAAAGATTTCCTCGTTCTCCGCCTTGTCAAAGGACAAGAATTCAGCGATCATACGGTAGAGTTGCTCAGGCAAAAAGTCCGTGAATTTTTCGGTGAGACTATGAAATACGAAATCGATTTCGTGGAATCCATCCCGAAAACCGCTTCGGGCAAATACCGGTTCAGCATCTGTAAACTCGATCCCATGGAGTACCTGGAATAGACAACGCTCTGGCAACCAGGCGTGTCGGCATTTATGAAAACCTATTCGTCAATACTCAGAAAGACTGTTCTCCCGGTACTGCTTTACCGGGACAAACAGGGATCTTCGCTCCGTCACTGGCAGGCGCTAAACGAAAGTCAGTTCTGGTCCCGACAGCAGTTGCTCGATTACCAGTGGCAGCAATTGGTCGGCCTGTTGAAGCATGTTTACACGACGACGAAGTACTACCGACGGATCTTCGATGAACGCGGGCTTACGCCTGACTCGTTCAAATCGTTCGATGATTTGACCAAACTGCCTATTCTCACCCGGGATCTCACCTTTGACTATTCCGAGGAGCTGCTCTCCAGCAATTACCGTCCGGACGAGATCCAGAAATTTACCTCCGGCGGAACCACCGGTCAGCAGGCGGTACTCTACCGGGACCAAGAAAGCTTCAATATCAAGCAGGGACTGACCTGGCGGCACGAGAGCTGGATGGGCCGACTTCCCTGCGATAAAATGGCATTGGTCTGGCCGGCCGCTATGGACTATCACTATCACGGGACGTTCAAGAGCTTCATTCGAAGCCGGTACCTGCTTCGGCAAATCATGTATCATGCCGGTACCTTTACGGAAAAATCTCTGTCGATCGTGTACAAGGAACTTATGAAATTCAATCCGGAGTACATCAAGGCGTTTCCTTCGGCTCTGTACGGCTTTACCAGTTTCTGTCAGGAGAAGAACCTGCCCTTGCCGAATCTAAGAGGGATCATGTCAACCGGCGAGCCGATGTATCCCAACCAGAAACTCCTGTTCGAGGAGACCTACAACTGCCCGGCGTTTGACATGTACGGCTCCCGTGAAGTCGGTAACACCGCCTGTGAGTGCAGCCTTCGTCAGGGACGGCATATTGCCATGGAAACCTCAATCGTGGAATTCATCCGCGATGGTCGACCGGTTGAACCCGGAGAAGAAGGGGAGATCTACGTAACCGACCTGACCAACCTGGCCTTTCCATTAATTCGTTATCAGATAAACGATTATGGGATCCCGTTGGCGACTGAATGCCCCTGCGGGCGAGGCTTGATGCTGATGGATCGGGCAGTCGGGCGGGTAACCGACGATGTTTTCGCGGCCAACGGCGACCGGGTCTCCGGCCATGCTCTCGGAATCGCCCTTACCATGGACGGACCGGTTATCGGCCAGATGCAGATTGTCCAGCGAACATTGGGGGATTACGAAGTCCGAATCACCGATAAACCGGAGCCCACCAAGGACATTTTCGAATTCATCGACCGCCAGATGAGGATATTGCTTGGAGACAATATTAACGTAGATATCAATATCGTTGAGGCTCTTCATAAAGAAAAATCGGGAAAAGTCCGATTCGTGATAAATGAGCTTGAATCGATCGAAAGTATGAACGAGTCCGGGGAGGCAAATCGGTGAGTCTGTATTCGGCGGTCCTCAGAAAAACGATTCTTCCTGCCCTGCTCGATCGGGAGGGGCAGCGCTCTGCCTTAGCTCACTGGAGACTCCTGGACGAGAGTCAATACTGGCCGGAGCAAAGACTGCTGGATTATCAATGGCAGAAGTTCAAGGTATTGCTCCAATCGGCTTATGATAACACCGTGTATTATCGGCAGGTGCTTCAAGAACGTGGGCTGACCCCGGATAGCTTTAGGGATGTCAGCGACATCACCAAACTACCAATCCTTACCCGGGAAATCACTTTCGAGCGATCGAACGATCTGCTCTCCCGCGCATTCAAACCGAATGAGATCATGAAATTCGCGTCCGGCGGCACTACCGGACAGCAGGCGTTTCTCTTTCGAGATAAAGAAAGCTTCAATATCAAACTGGCTCTCGGCTGGCGCCATGAAAGCTTCATGGGAAGACGTCCCTGCGACAAGATGGCCCACATCTGGCCGGCCGTCATGGACTTTCACGCGACCATCACCAGGAAGACCCATCTGAAGGACCGATATCTGATGCGCCAGATCATGTATCAGGCAGGATCGTTCAATGATCCGGCTATGCGGTCGATCCACGCCGATATGCTCAAATATCGCCCCGACTACCTGAAAGCCTTTCCATCCGCGCTTACCGGTTTGGTCGACTTCTGCATCGAACACGATCTGAAACTTCCGCATGTCAAAGGAGTCATGTCGACGGGAGAGGTTCTCTACGATCGCCAGCGCAGGCTGTTCGAGCAGGCCTTCGACTCGCCGGTGTTCGATATGTACGGATCGCGCGAGACCGGTAATACCTCGTGCGAATGCGAGATGCACAACGGCCGCCATATTGCCATGGAAACTTCGCTGGTCGAATTCGTAAACGACAATAAGCCGGTAGGTCACGGTGAAACGGGCGAGATCCTGATCACCGATCTGACCAATTTCGCATTCCCGCTCATCCGCTATCGGATCAATGATTACGGTGTGCCGCTCGACAAGACGTGCAAGTGCGGACGGACGCTCAAATTGATGAGCTCCGCCGTCGGACGGGTTCAGGATGATATTTACAGCGCCGATGGCACCCGGCTTTCCGGACTCACCTTCTCAGTACACCTCCTGACGGCGTTCGATCGACCGATCGGCCAGCTTCAGGTGGTGCAGAAATCGTATTCGGATTTCCTGGTGAGAATCAAGAACAAACCGGAGCCGACCCGCGAGACCATGGATTTCATCAGATCACAAATGCACAAGTTTCTCGGCGACTCAATCAATATCGACATCCAGGTGGTGGAAGAGATACCACACGAGAAGTCCGGCAAAACGCGCTTCGTAATCTGCGAGGTTCCGGCCAGACAGTAACCGGCTTTCTCAGGATGAACAAGGATCGTTATCAGTGAAGCTGCTCGTAATCGACGAAGAATTTCCTTATCCCCTCAACACCGGTAAACGTATTCGCACTTTCAATCTCGTTCGGGAACTCACCCGGGAACACCAGGTGTCGTATCTTGCCTACGGCGATCGGGCCAGTCAGGCGAGCGAGTTCCTGCTGAGAAATAACATCACCACCCACGCTGTGCCGCCGCCTGATCGAAGACAATCGGGCCCGAAGTTCTATTACAGGCTGCTCGCCAACTTGTTTTCAAAATATCCCTACATCGTGACCAGTCACTACACTTCGGAGTTTCAGTCCCGGCTGATGCATCTGATCGAATCCGAGAAGTTTGATCTGGTCATTTGCGAATGGACCCCCTACGCCCGATTTATCAGAGATATCAAGAACGCCCGCAAGGTGATTGTGGCGCACAATATCGAATCCACCATCTGGGAGCGGTACGAACGAAACGAGACCAACCCGCTGAAGAAGTATTATATCGGCGTGCAATATCGCAAAGTGCTGGCGTTCGAGCGGAGCTGTTTCGGGTGGGCCGATGGCGCCACAGCGGTGACCAGGCAGGAAGCCGAGACGATCAGATCATTCGGCACAAAGTACGAACCGGCTGTTATCGACAACGGCGTGGACACGGAGTACTTCGCGCCCAAACAAACCACCATAGATCCGAACACGCTGGTCTTCACCGGCTCGATGGACTGGCGTCCAAATCAGGATGCCGCCTTGTACTTCGCAGCGGAAATCCTCCCGATCCTTCGCAATGAATGCCCCGGCATAAAAGCGATATTCGTCGGCAGAAACCCCACCAAACAGATAACCGACCTGGGCAGAATCGACGGTATCACTATCACGGGCACGGTGGACGATGTCCGCGACTATATCGCCTCGGCCGCTTTGTACATTGTTCCGCTGAGAATCGGCGGAGGATCAAGGTTGAAGATCCTGGAGGCGATGGCGATGCAGAAGCCGGTAGTCTCTACCACCGTGGGTGCCGAGGGATTGGAAGTTACCGACGGCAAAAATATCGTGCTGGCGGACGGCCCGGATGTATTCGCGCAGACGGTCCTTGATTGCCTGAGCGACAATGAGCTGACCTCGCAACTCGCCGCTTCCGGTCGGCAGCTTGTTCTCGATCGATATCGCTGGCAACAGCTCGGAAAAAAGTTCAGCGAGTATTTGCTGAAGATCGGGAGCCGCCCATGAACGTCCTGCACCTGAGAGCCTCGAACTTTTACGGGGGGCCGGAACGCCAGCTCCATTTCCACGCCAGGCTGGCACGGCAGGCTGGAGTCAATCTGACTGTAAGTTCGTTCACCGAGCAGGGGCAGGAACCCGACTTTCTGAAAGTCATTGCCAAAGATAACATCCCCACCCATGCCTTCGAAGTGAAGAGCGGGTATGATACCAAAGCGATCCGCAAGGTTGGCGAGTATTTGAAGCAACAGGATATCGACATCCTGTGCACTCACGATTATCGTACCCACATGGTCGGGATGCTGGCACGCGGCAAGGAGGATCTTCGATGGATCGCCTTTTCGCGCGGTTTCACGAAAGAAAATCTGAAGATCAGGTTTTTTCACACCCTCGACAAAATTTTCATTCGGCAGGCAGACCATATCGTGGCTGTTTCAGCTTCGCAGAAGAAGAAGCTGGTGCGGCTGTTCGTACCTTCGAAAAAGATCACGGTCGTTCATAATGCCATCGACAGCGCCAATTTTGAAGGTATCGACCCGATCGATTTGAAACGGAGATTCGACTTCCCTTCGGATGCGATTGTTGCCATTTCCGGCGGCCGGTTCAGCGACGAAAAGGGGCAGGTGTATCTCGTGCGCGCAGCCTTTCAGACGATACTGGAACGGCCTAATACCCGATTTGTCCTATTCGGCGATGGTCCGGATCTCGAAAAGATGCGGCGATTGATTGCTGAACACCTCGCCGAGGATAAAATCCGTTGTCCCGGATTCGAGAAAAATCTCGCCGCCCACCTCAAAGGGGCGGACATGCTCATCAATCCATCGCTTTCCGAAGGGCTCCCGAATATCGTACTCGAAGCTATGGCGGTGGGCGTCCCGGTCGTAGCCACCGATGTGGGCGGACTTCCGGAGATAATCGAAGACAAAGTTAATGGTTTCCTCGTCCCGGCGAAGGATGTAAATTCACTGGCACAGAGCATGGTTCGGCTGGCCGCCAGTCCGGATGAACGAACAATAATTGCCGATCGCGCGAAAGAAACCGTCCGGGAGAAATTCAGTTTCGCCGGACAGAACGAAAGGCTGGTAGAGATATATCGGAAGGTGATCTCCCCGTGAGCAAGCCGTTGAAAATAGCCTATATCATAGACGCTATCGAAACGCCTTCCGCCGGAACGGAGAAGCAGTTGCTCACCATGCTTCGAGGACTGAACCGCGACCGGGTGCAGCCATACCTGGTCTGTCTTCACGATTCGGAATGGATGCAGTCGCAGCAGTTTGACTTTCCTTTCATTAATTTAAATGTCAATTCTCTGTTCGGTATCCCCTTTCTTAAAGGGCTTCGAAAGTTCAAGCAGCTTCACAGAGAGGAGCAGTTCGATATCGTCCAGACGTTCTTCAAGGATGGTAATATCTTCGGGACATTCGCGGCCCGGTATGCGCACTGCCCGATTGTTGTTTCCAGCCGGCGCAATACCGGCTACTGGCACGACAACAAACACATCAAGATGCTTCGATTCCTGAGACGCTGGACGACGATCTATCTGGCCAATTCACAGGCAGCCGCCTTCAGCACCTGCGAGATTGAACAGGTCCCCCGGGAAAAAACGGCGGTGATCTACAACGCGCTGGATCTCGATCGATTCGTTCAGTTCGACAAGGACCAACGGTGCGCTCAGCGGGAAAAATGGCATGTCGGCGAGCGAGATATTCTTGTCGGCGCGGTGGCCAACCTGAGACCGGTTAAGAAGCTCGATACCCTGATCGATGCGGCGGCTGTGCTCAATAAGGAATTCGCCAATCTCAAGTTCGTTATTGTCGGTGAAGGTCCCTTGCACGAGGAGCTCCAGCAGTACATTTACCGCAACGGTGTCTGGGAGATATTCAAGCTGGCCGGGCGGCACGATGATATCGTCCCCTGTCTTTCGGCGTTCGACATCGGCGTTCTCTGTTCCGAAGGGGAGAGCTTTTCGAACTCCCTGATCGAATATATGGCCGCGGGTCTGCCGGTGGTCGCCTCGGAAGTGGGCGGCAACAGTGAAGCGATTGAGCACAAACAGACCGGCCTGCTCTATTCTATCGAAGACAGCGAAGGGCTGATCGGTTGCCTCCGAGAGATAATCCAGAATCCGGAACTTGCCGATACTCTGGGGAAACAAGCACGTGAAAAAGCTTTCTCCAGCTACGAGCGGTCGGTTATTCTGAAGCAACACGAAGACTTTTACGAACGACTGGTAAGGGAATCACGGGATGAAAAAAATCATTAAGTGGATATATCTCGGCATAGTCTTCGTGCTTGTCCTGCCGGCTGGACTGGCGGCGTTGCTTGTCCATAAGCTCTTCGGATCTTCGCTTTTCTACGATCTGTTCGCCCAGTGTTTCAGCATGTCGCCGGGGTTTATCGGAACGGCGGTGCGCGCCTGCTACTACAAACAGACCCTCGCCTGCTCATACATGGATCTCAATATGGGTTACGGAAGTTTCATTTCCAAGATCGGCACCCGGATCGGACACGGTGTGTTTATCAACGGCAGGAATATTATCGGCCTGGCCGATATCGGCGACGGCACAGTGATTGCGAACTACGTTTCCGTGCTCTCCGGCGGAAGGCAGCACAATTTCGATGACCCGGAGGTGGGGATACTGGAAAAGGAAGGAACCTACGCCTGCGTGACAATCGGCCGGGATGTATTCATCGGTGATCACTGCGTTGTCATGGCCGATATTGGAGAGAAATCGATAATCGGCTCCGGCACACTGGTGGTGAAACCGATACCGGCTTACAGCGTTGCC
>CAVQCT010000002.1:0-2258738 GCA_963711085.1 uncultured candidate division Zixibacteria bacterium
CGACCTACGTCAACATGACACACCCGGCAATAAGAATGGTCGGGCCTGAGAAGACTATCCCTTCAGCGTCCTCTTTATCTTCGCAACTACTTCCGCGAACTTTGGATCGTCGCTATCAAGATTCTTGGATTCGATAATGGCGACTGCCACCGCCGCCGCGCCCTGAATCGCCGCCACTTCAACCTGAATATCAAAATCGCTTACATCGGCTGGTGCCGAAAACTTGACGCCTGACATTAGGGCTCCTTTTCCATCGTTGTTTGAGAGATGTTCAAGTATACGAAGAAAATACCCGCGCAGAGAAGAAATTATTCGATAGAAAAGGGAATGGCATGCCCGTGGGGATGTGTGAAATGGCGGGCTCGAAGACGAGCCCGCTTGCGGCGGGTTTCTTCTTCAATTCAAATGTCGGGTTTCTCCGTCGCGCACCCCACGAATGGGGTGTGCTCCGTAGGAACACCGACCTACTGGTGGCGCATTTTCTTTTGGGGAAACTTACTCCTGAACAAGCGTTTCTTTGTAGGGCACCATCCGTCTTCGGGGGTGCCCATGTCCGTAGCATGTTTCGGTGATCGGTTTTCGCATGCGTCCCGGCACGCGGGAAACACCCGGCCATAAGAATGGTCGGGCCTACAAAAGAAAGACAAATCTGGACCCCCGCGTTCGCGAGGGTGACATGCCTTAGGGCATGCGTGATACGGCAGGCTCGAAGACGAGGCTTCCCTACAAGACAATTGTCGGGTTTCTCCGTCGCACACCCCACGAATGGGGTTTACTCCGTCGGAACACCGACCTACTGGTGGCGCATTCTCCTTCGGGGAAATTTACTCTTGAACAGGCGTTTCTTTGTAGGGCACCATCCGTCTTCGGGGGTGCCCATGTCCGTAGCATGTTTCGGTTATCGGTTTTCGCATGCCTCCCGGCATGCGCGAAACACCCGGCCATAAGAATGGTCGGGCCTACAAAGAAATTCTCATCCGCGTGACGAACCCGTGCGGGCCGCGCAATTTAAAGACCCACCCAAAGGGTGGGGCACCGAAGATGAAGAAACCTGGATTCCCTCGTACGAGGGAATGACATGCCTCTGGGCATGTTTGATACGGCGGGTCCGAAGACGGGTCCACCATACAAAGATTATCGCCTCGCGATGACGTTACCCCGTCAGTCTCAATTAGAATGTGACCGACGCACAGCCGAGCTGTGAGACACGCGGCACTACTCCGAATGACAAAGCAGAAGATTTCCGACTGAATCGGCCCGTTTTCGAAACATCCCGCTTGGGCCACACGTACGAAAACAAGAAAGCTAAATCCAAGAATGAGGGAGCATGCATGGCAACTGCTATCGAACGACAGGTGCGATTCCTGCAAGTTTATGCGGTGGTGGCTACTCTGGTTGGCGCCGCCCTGTTCGTCCTGACCTTCAGCGGATGGAGAGGAAATCGGAAATTCGACGAGATCGATGTCGGACGGATCAATGTCGTCGAAAAGGACGGTAAACTCCGTATGGTCATCTCCAACCAGGAGCGCCAACACCCCGGGATCAGTAACGGCAAGATTATCAAACGGGACTATCCCCGGCCGCCCGGAATCATCTTTTTCGATCAGGCCGGCGATGAAATGGGAGGATTGATTTACGGCGAGAACGGCGATCGGGGGCATTTTGGGTCGATCACGTTCGACAAAGTGCAAAACGATCAGGCGCTGGGATTCCGATATCTGGAAGGGGACAACGGTAAGTATTCAGCAGGAATCGATCTCTGGCAACAGCCGGATATCCCGTTGGACAGCATGCTGGCGGATCTCGGTCGGGCGAACGCGATCACCGACGACTCGGCCAGGCAGGCAGCTATTCAGGCGATGACGGACAGGGGCGAGCTGACCACGCGTCGGCTGTTTCTGGGGAAGGGTCGCGATGACGCGACTTCGCTTGAGATGTCGGACATCAAAGGGCGGCCGCGTATCAAAATGACCGTCGATGCCGATGGAGCCGCGCGGCTTGAATTTCTCGATGACTCCGGCAAGGTTGTGTACAGTCTGCCGGATAAGAGGGATTAGGTACAAGATTCATGTCTACGGTCTGGTAGCCTGTTCGCTTGCGGATGGTTTCGTCTTTGATCCGAATGTCGGGTTTCTCCGTCGCACACCCCACGAATGGGGTATGCTCCGTCGGAACACCGACCTACATTATGATGACATGCCTTTGGGCATGTCTGATGGCGGGTCCGAAGACGGCTCCACCCTACAGAAGATTATCGCCTCGAGATGATGGCGAATAGGATTTGCAGTCCAGGATACGACGTTCCCATGACTCGCTGCAGCGTCTGCATGCCTGTGGGCATGTATGATGCACCCGGCCGTAAGAATTGTGGAAAGCCGCGTAATGAAAAGACCCACCCAAAGGGCGGGGCACCGAAGAGGAAGAAACCGGGATTCCCTCGTACGAGGGAATAACATGCCTTTGGGCACGTCTGATGGCGGCTCCGAAGACGGCTCCACCCTACAGAAGATTATCGCCTCGAGATGATGGAGCTTTGAGGCGTAATGCTATCGTAATATTACAGTCCCACGTCTTACGATTACCAATCCCTCTTTCTCGAGAGCTTTGGCGGCGAGGAGGACATCCTCGGGAGTACGGCCAAGGGCCGCTGCAATTGTGCTGAGGCGGACCGAATGTTGCGATGTGAGCCGCCGGATGATCTCCCCTCGAATCTGACGCAATGACCCCTGAAACTTGCTTTGTCTGCTCAGCGGGGGGATGCGAAGAATCCGTCTCGGTAGCGCTAATCGGCTGTAATCCATCAGAGCATAATGCCAGATCCGTGAACGCCGTTTCGGCAACACCTGCAACGCGATCTCCTCAAGTTCCTTCGCTCCAATATCCGATGGAAGCCGAAGTTCGTGGATCAGCACCCGTCTGATATTGGTGTCTATCGTAATAAGTGGCCTGTTGAAAGCGAAGATGAGCACCGCTCGCGAAGTATACGGTCCGATACCCGGCAGTTTAAGCAATTCATCCGGATCGGTCGGCATGATACCGTCATACTTCCCCGCAATCACTTTGGCCATCTCCCCGAGATAAATCGCCCGGCGGTTATAACCGAGACCGCTCCACATCGCGAGCAGCTCTCTCCGACTTGCTTTCGCGAGGCTTTTCCAGTCGGGCCACCGCTTGATCCAGGCTTCGTACATCGGAACCACCCGTTCCACCTGGGTCTGCTGGAGCATGATTTCGGAGACAGCAATGCGATACGGGTCATCGGTTTGTCGGAAGGGGAGTATGCGCCCGTGTTTCTTATGAAAATCGAGGATTTTGCGCCGGAAGGATTGTACTACTTGCGGCGATAGTTTGACCGGCCGGGCAGGTTTTCGGGGCATGGTACCCCAAGTATCAGCTTACGGATCAACGATGTAAAGGGGATTTTGCCGGCCGGGTACAATCAATTGACAGAACGTGGGCACCGATGTATATTTTATTCGGAGGAGGAACTGATATGCGTACTAAAGATTCGTATCTGATGCTGGTTCACCAGATACTCCGTCTGCTGGCGATGGAGCTTCGGATGCGCGAAGACATGTCGAAACTTCAGGCCGAATGCGAGGGGATGAAGTTGTCCGGGGCCGACTCAGCCGAATGCGAAGAGCAGTTGCGGAAGATCCGTTCCACGCTTGCGGCGATCGGCAAAACCCACGAGGATCTGGTCGAGCTGCTTCGCGAACGAATGGCGCTTCGCGAGGAGATGCGTCATGATCCGGTTGGTAACGCAGGATTTTTTCACCAGTTGATGGCAACTGAGAGACTCGCCGAGACCAAAGAGCAGATCGGCAGTATTATCGCCCCGCAGTAGTAACAAATTTCGGCGATCAGCTCTGCTTGTCGGCTGAATCGCCGGTAAGCTTCTTTCGTTCATAGACCCAGGCTGCCGTCAGTCCGTAGATCATCGCCATGATATAGCCATCCTGTCCCCAGGTCCACGCCCGCATATAGAAAATAGTCAGACAGAAAACGAACATCGCAACGAACAGGGCCATACTGACCTGATTTCCTTCGGGAGAAAGAGCCACCTTGTGCGCCCGGAAGGCGGCCTTGAATCCTTTGTAGGCGAGTACCAGAAGGGCGCTGGATCCGACCAGACCGGTTTCGGCGAGATAATGCAGGATGACATTGTGGGCCGACATCCCCTGAACATAGACAAACAGCGGCATCACTTTAAGCTCGGGATAGATCAGGTAAACGAGCCGGAAATTGCCAATCCCGATTCCGGTGATCGGGTGATCCAGGAAAGTCCGAATCGCCGTTTTCCACAGGACTATGCGAAGGGCCACCGTCCCCTGTGGATTGGAGAACGACTCGAGGAAATGTTCGTACCGTCCGACCGCTCCTGCGAGATAGGTTCCGGCAGCCACGACGCCGAGCAGAATGAGAATGCCGATCGGGACGAATACCTTTTTCATCGTTTTGAGGGGGAGTTTTGTCTTCTCCCGTTTCGCCTTCTTGTATGCGAAATAGATGAGCACCGGGAGGGTCAAGATTACCGCCAGCAGGGGGGCCCGGGACTGAGTCGAAATGATCCCGGTTCCGATTATGAAAGCGATAGTGCCGAACTTAACCTGATCGCGGAGACGCTCCGACCAGATGAGGAACACCAGAGCCATCGGCAGCGCCGTCATCGACATCGGCTCATACCCGAGCCACGACAACCCGAACACCCGGTCATGCCCTCCGGACATGATGAACTGAATTGTGTTCACCAGCGAGTGTGCGAACACAATATAGATGTAAAAGAGCAGCACTTTGCGCACTCCGATCTCCTGGCCGAATTTGAACACCGCCCGGAAAGCGAAATAGATGACAATCACCCGTATCATCGGTACGAAAGAGTAGCTGAAATTGTAAGCGAAGAGGGCTGAGACAATCGTAGCGATGATGAAGACAATAAAGGGAGTGTCGAACAGGGCGGAGCGAATCTCTGTGTTGCCGTGAAGGAGAAAATCGAGCACCATGCCGAGGAAGACGACAAACATCATCAGGTCGAATGGATGAAGCGCAAAGTGAGAGCCGATCGTGGTCGGCATATAGATGGTCACCGAGGCCAGAAAGCAAAGGAAGGCGATCCGGGGGAAAAGAATCATCGTTGCTCCAGTTAGAGCGGCGATTGCCAGCAGGCCGTACAGCGGCTTATTAATGAAGAGGACCTGTCCGACCCGGGTCAGAACGGCCAATACCACAATTAATAGGAACCACCGAACAGGGGAAGGGAGCGAAAATCCCGATGACGGGGATTCGATATGCAGATCTTGTCCTGGCATCGGATAAAGATACTACATTCGACCGGAGCCGCAATATGAATCAGATGGCGACTATCGCCCCACGATCAGAAGAGTGACCCGGACAAATCAAAGGTGAATCCGTTTGTGTGGTGGTGGGAAAGCTGCCAGGTGAAATCCATGACGATTCCGAGGGGAAGGATATTCCCCAGGCCGAATCCGAGTTCAGAATAGGCCTTGGGGGTCACATTCATGCGGCGCTGGGTGTCGGCAACGGCCTGATTGCGAAATTCGGTCCAGCAGGCGCCGCCATGAATGTCCAGAGAGAACGGAATTTTCTTGATCAGAGGCAGTCCGCTTGCCTTGAAAAGGCGTGTGCCGAAATCGTGCGCGGCATAGATCAGCGCCGCCCGATCTCCCACATAGTTGCTGTCGCTCAGCGTGTGCATAGCGGTCAGTCCGTTTACCACCTGTGAGCCGAAATCAACTGTGAAGAAGCGCTGCGGTGGCAGGGACCGGTCCGATAATCCGGCGAATGCATAGATACTGGTCAGGCCCCAGCCTAACGTCCGCTGTCGTCGAAATATCTTTAATGTATATCGAGTGTAATCGAAATCGCTGTTGAGAATGTCGGGACGGGAAATCTCCACGCCGGCCTCAATCGTCGTAAAAACGACCTCATTGCTGGTAAGTATCTTTCCCTTGTTGTTAAAGAGCGGCCGGGAGTCGAAGGACAGGACGGCCGAAGCACTCCGCAGTTTGCCGTCGATGATCGGCGGATTGGTGCGGTTGGTATCGTTGTGCCGGAAGACACTGTAATCGTTGTTGTTGATCTCGCTGTATTGGCGCAGATCGTTCAGGCTGATTCCCAGGGTGGTATAATTGAACAGCTTTCCCTGAACCGTTCCGGAAAATCCCTTCTCATGGAAATAGTCGTACGGATCGAACTTCGACAGCAAAGCCATCGCCGTGGCATTGCCATTCGTTCGAGAAATAATCGTCGGACGGGTCCGGATATCATCGTGATGACTTACGAATAGCTGAAGGCGCCGCCGTTTCGAAAGGTAGTACGACAGACCGACATCGTGCTGCCAGAGATCGTTATCGAACGAATACCCCCCACCAAGGTGCCCGCCGAGACTCCCATCCATCGCCGTGAAAGGGAAGCCAAGTCCGAGATACGGACCCTCAACCCGGTTGAAATGGAAGATGTCTTTGTAGAAACCGGCGACCAACAGAGCCTTGAAAGCTACATTCAGCGAGCGCTTGTAGATCGGCTTCGGGGCGTGCTGGATCGAGTCGATGCGGTTGTATCCGTATAACTCGTCCGGCGTGAGAGGGATGAGCTGATTGTCGCTCCATGAAGCCGAATCCACCTTGTCGGCGCCCGGCGCCACTTCAAGCACGAATTCATTGAACGTGGTATCCGGGAATTCAGTATTGAGCGTGAACTTGTGCAGCGAAGCTGAGTAGTCGAATTTGAATATCGGGATTCCCGGGATCGACGTGTTGACCACACCCGCGAATTGAATCAAGGTCGGCATCCAGAATTTCTGATCGAACTCGGCGCAGACCTGACGGTAATGCGGTTCCTTCAGCATGGGGCTCTCGAACCCCTTGTTGAAACCGACATCGACCCCGACGACATCGTAGGTCGAATCGGCAATACCAATCGTTCCGACAAACAGGGGAGTCCAGTCGTTCTTGGGCTCGATCTCCAACTCGAACACCCGATTGCCGTCGATAACGGTCGTATCCTTGATGTAGTAGTTGTAATAGTCAAGGGCATCGGTCGCGGTAGGCGAGACGATCGCATATTTCCCCAGATCGATCCGGTTCTTGTTGAAATTCAGAATATCTCCCACGGCTACCAGGTTTTCGTCGGCCGAAAGATTTGCGGACTGCTTCCGCGCAGTAATGATCGCCTTGTATTTGTCCGGATACTTCCAATAGCCGGTGACCTGGGTCTCGGTGATTACCATGATATTGGTGGAGTCGGGTTTCGAAGTATCCCGCACGATCAGCTTGGTGTAAGCGTCGAAACTGTATTGTTTAATCTTGGCGAGGATTTCCTCTTTGTGGGCGATAGCCTCGGCGATAATCCGCTCGGCCTCGTCATAATTTCGGTCATACACTTTGATCTGGCCGACATCGATAAGCGCCGGGTGAAGGGCGACATCGAGAGTTATCATCGAATCAGCAACAGCAAGAGTATCCACATACGAGTAGTGGGCCACATGGCTGAATTTGATTTCATAGGTGCCGGCCTCGAGGCGAAGGCGGTATTGGCCGGTCTCGTTGCAGGATGTGGACTGTCCGGTGCCCAGCACTCGGATGGTTGTAAAGGGGATAGGATCGCCGCTGGATGCATCGGTTACGGTTCCGGTAATAATAGTGGAAGCAGCGTGAAGGGTGGGCGAAAGCAATATCAGAGCAAAAGCAATTAGCAGTCTCATGTATGAAATCCTCCGTGTGGTTGGTCTACCCTCCCGCATATAACAACAATCGTGCCGCGTTATCAAGCCGTTAAATATCAACTGCTTAATATCAGCGAGCCGACTCGAATCGTGTGAAGGGGACCCACCCGAGCACAAGTTTGGTAACGTGGATGCGATTGTTAGAAAAAAGGGTGGTCAAATCCAAATGAATGCTTATATTGGTCAGGCTAATTTGGATTATAATTATCTACTTAAGCCTCTGAGTCCGGCCCTTCGGATTATAATTGCTTCCGGACGGAACAAAATCCGGGCGACTCTGTTTGACCGGTTAACTTGATATTAGATATTCTACTATATGTTTGGACACATTAAGTCGACCCTGTCAGCGTTCTTTCAGTTGACCAAACCGACCATCATGTTACTGGTGGTCTTTACAGGCGCCACCTCCCTTATAATTGAGGGAAGCATGCTGGCCCATCCCTGGAAATTTCTTCTCGTGCTGGCCGCCCTTTACCTGACCGGCGGTTGTGCCAACGCGCTCAATCAATATTTTGAGCGGGAAATAGATTCCCGTATGAAGCGGACTTACAAACGCCGCCCCCTCCCCCTTGGAACCCTTGCGCCGCGTCCGGCCCTTATTTTCTCGATCAGTATCGGTGTTATCGGGGTGCTGATATTCGGATTCTTCTTCAACTGGCTGACAGCGATGCTCTCGCTCGGTACGATCCTGTTCTACTCGCTGTTCTATACCCTCTGGCTTAAACCGAACACCGACCAAAATATCGTAATCGGCGGCATTGCCGGAGCCATGGCTCCAGTGGGGGCCTGGACGGCTGCCACGGGGCACATGGATGTCGTGCCGTGGATCATGTTTCTGATTATCTTCCTCTGGACGCCGCCGCATTTCTGGGCCCTGGCGATGTTCTGCAAGGATGACTATAAAAAAGCTCAGCTCCCAATGCTCCCCGTAGTCAGGGGAGACAAAGCGACCCTCCGACAAATCCTCTGGTATACGATCACTCTTTGCACCGTGAGCTTATCTTTGCTCGCATTCGGCGGAGGATGGTTGTATTTGATAGTCGCGGCGGGTCTCGGATACGTGTTCATCAAGAAGGCGGTTGCCCTGACTCGCAATCATAGTGACAAGCTCCTGAGGGGTCTGTTCGGATACTCGATTCTGTATCTGTTCGGGCTGTTCACGGCGATGATTGTCGATGGATTTGTCTCGTGGCCGCGATGGTGAGCGGGAGCAATACAAGACTGAACATGTCGGCATTGTCGATATCAAGATAGATTGTGTTGACGAGAGATGGGTGTGGAGAACAACAGTCAAGTGGATCCTGTTGCCTTCTTTTTTGTTGTTGATCCATTGACTCTCATAAATAAATTAAAGAGATATCAAAGTCCAGAATACCGTTGTCTGTTTGTGTCGCTCTGCAGTGCGAGTTAGGATGACGGCATCCGGGGATAAATGGACAAAATGGTGCTCAACACTCTTTTTTCTGTTGACAAGATATCTGAAGGCATTTATGTTGGGCGGACTATTGTCCAGCCGCGAATATTTGGTTGATGAATGCAAGCGATCCGATGTGGAGCGACAGCTTGTGAAATTAGTAACTTGGATGTAGCTTTTGGCACAGATATTTCCAAAATGGACTAACCGGGTCCCGCTGCTTTCTGTGGTCGGGTTGCTGGTGGCACTGGTCGTAGTGATTTTCATCTTCCGTTATTATGGATCGCAGAGCTATACCGATGTCGGGTATCGTCCGGTCCAGCCGGTGCCGTACAGTCACAAGCTGCATGCCGGGGATCTCGGGATCGACTGCCGCTATTGCCACTATGATGTGGAGCGGTCGCCGGTCGCCAACGTCCCGCCGACCCAGGTCTGCATGAACTGTCACAAAGTGATTCTCCCCGAAAGCGAAAAACTCCTCCCGGTGCGTGAAAGCTGGGCGACCGGAATACCGATCAAATGGGTGCGCGTCCACAAACTTCCCGATTTCGTCTATTTCAACCACTCCATGCACATATCACGCGGGGTGGGATGTATCAGCTGTCACGGGAATATTGCCAATATGGATGTCGTAACCCAGAAAGAGCCGCTCAATATGCACTGGTGTCTCAACTGCCACCGGGATCCGGAACCGAATATCCGTCCGGTGGATGAAGTGACCAATATGAACTGGCAGAAGCCGGCCGGGTTCGATGAAAAAGCGAAAGAGCTGATCGAACAATTGAAAATTGCGCCACCTAAGGACTGCTCAGGGTGCCATCGATGAACGAACCAAAAGATAACAAGCCGCAAGGCAAACAGTATTGGCGGTCGCTGGATCAAGTCCAGAATACGCCTGAATTCCAGGATTTTCTTCACCGGGAGTTCCCGCAGGGTGCTTCGGAAATGAATAACGAATGGACCCGCCGGAGTTTTCTGACTCTGATGGGTGCGTCGCTCGCGCTGGCCGGGCTGGCAAGCTGCCGCCGTCCTCAGGAAAATATCGTTCCTTACGTCAAGCCGCCGGAAGAAGTGATTCCGGGAGTGCCGCTGTTCTATGCGACGACTATGCCGCTCGGGATTTCGAATTTTGGACTGATTGTCGAGACGCACGAAGGGCGCCCGACTAAGATAGAAGGAAATCCGGCCCATCCGTCCTCGAAGGGCGGTACCAACGTCTGGATTCAGGGATCGATTCTCAATCTCTACGATCCCGACCGATCCGATCAGGTTCGTCAGGGCGGGGTGCTGTCGAGCTGGGACGACTTTGTTAGTTACTGGCGGACCAAGTACCCGGACCTGAAGAAGAGTCAGGGGGAAGGGCTGGCGGTTCTTTCTGAATCGTACGCATCGCCCACCTTCGCCCGCATCCGCAGAAAATTCGAACAGACGTTCCCGAAAGCAACCTGGGTGACCTACGAGGCTATCGATGACGAAAACGCTTTCGAAGCTCTGCGCCTGGCAAGCGGGAAAGCCTATCGTCCGGCCTTTGCTTACGACAAAGCGAAAGTGATTCTGTCGCTCGACGCTGATTTCAATATCAGTGAGAGCGAGAACGTCAGCAGCGCGCGTGGATTTGCCGACGGCCGTCGAATTGAAACTGAAAAAGATGATATGAACCGGCTGTATGTAGTCGAACCGGGGTTCACGACAACCGGCGCCATTTCGGATCATCGTCTTCGCTTGAAGAGCAGTCAGATCGGCGCATTTGTCGCGGCGCTGGCCGCTGAGCTACGCTCCAGCGGACTGAATCTGGATATCTCTTCGCTCAAGTCGCCCGGTTCATTGCCTGCCGAAGCGACCGCATGGGTGAAGCCGCTCGCGGCCGATCTTCTTGCGAATCGAGGCAAGTCTTTGCTCGTCGTTGGCCGCAGACAGTCGGTGCCGGTGCATTTGCTGGCCTACCTCATAAACGCCGCCCTCGGCAATGTCGGTGAGACGGTGAACTATTATGAGCTGACCGACGCGGACTACTCGCATCTTTCCGATTTCAGCGCGCTGAATCAGCAGATGAAAGAGGGGAAGATTACGACATTGGCTATTCTTGGCGGCAATCCGGTATACAACGCCCCGAGCGATTTCGATTTCGCCGGTTCGCTCGCCAAGGTGAAGGATGTTATCCAGCTCGGTCATTATAACGACGAGACGTCCCATCTGGCCCAATGGCATATTCCTCAGACGCACTTCATGGAAAGCTGGTCGGACGCTCGATCGGTCGATGGTACTTTGAGCGTGGTACAGCCGATGATTTCTCCTTTGCTGAATGGGGTGGGTGCGCTCGAGCTTCTCAATCTGATGACCAGCGGTGAGAATAGTAAAGGTTATGATCTGGTGAGAGAGACCTGGCAGCCGATTCTGGGCAATCCGTTCGATCGTAGCTGGGAGAAGGTGCTTAATGACGGTCTGCTCGCGAACAGCGCCGGTAAGCCGGTTACGCCTAAACTCAACATCGGGCGATACGACCAAAGTCCTGGGTCAGCTTTCGACCGGAAACAGCGAAGGGATCGAGGTTGTCTTCCATCTGTCGCCGTCGGTATACGACGGCCGGTTCGCCAACAACGGCTGGATGCAGGAGCTTCCGGATGCCGTCACCAAAATTTCATGGGACAATGTTGCCCAGATGAGCTATCCGACCGCGAAGAAACTCGGCCTGGAGAATTTCGAGATGGTCAAGCTTGATTATCGCGGCCATCAAATTGAACTCCCGGTCTGGATTGTCTTTGGCACCACTGATGATGTAGTGATGGTGGAGCTGGGGTACGGACGGAAGAATATCGGACGGGTGGCCGACAATGTCGGCGCCAACGGTTATTTGCTCCGTACTTCGGAGGCGATGCATTTTGATGGCGGTCTGAAACTGACTGGAACGGGTCGCACCGTCACGCTGGCGAACACGCAGGATCATGGGACGCTCGAAGGGCGGCCTCTGGTGCGCGAGGCTTCGCTGGACGAATATCGCGAAGATCCGAAGTTCGCCGAGGAGATGGTCGAACACAAGCCGCTCGTCTCTATGTGGAACGACTTCAAATATGACAAGGGTCTCCAGTGGGGTATGGTTATAGACCTTACCGCCTGCACCGGCTGTAATACCTGTACTATCGCCTGCCAGAGTGAAAACAACATTCCGATCGTCGGTAAGGAGCAGGTTCACAACGGACGTGAGATGCACTGGATTCGCGTTGACCGCTATTATACCACTCCTTCAGGTCACAGCAACAACGATGAAATCTTGACCGATGCCGAGCCGGGGATGGTGCATCAGCCTATTCCGTGTCAGCAGTGCGAGATGGCTCCTTGCGAGCAGGTTTGCCCGGTCGGTGCAACGATGCACGATGAGCAGGGTTTGAATATGATGGTGTACAATCGTTGTATCGGTACCCGGTATTGCTCGAATAACTGCCCCTACAAAGTTCGTCGTTTCAACTTTTTTAACTATACCAAGGATACCCCCGAGATCGTCAAGATGGCGATGAATCCGAACGTGACCGTCCGTTCGCGCGGCGTCATGGAGAAGTGCAGCTACTGCCTGCAGCGGATTAATCGGGCGAAAGACAACGCCAAGCTTGAAAACCGCGAGGTTCGCGACGGTGATGTCGTTACCGCCTGTCAGCAGGCCTGTCCCACCAAAGCGATCTATTTCGGAGATATCAACAATCCCGATTCGGTGGTGACGGCGGTTAAGAAGCGGAATCTGAATTACCAGCTGCTCATTGAAGAGAATACGCGGCCGAGAACGACATATCTGGCCAAGATTCGCAACCCTAATCCGAATATGCCCAAGGTGAGTTGAGAACGAATATGGCACTTAACAGAGAAAGCAGATTGAAGTGAGCACCTCTGCGGAAAAACTACCCGGCAAGCCAACTCCCCCTGAGATCTTCTATCCGGGGAATCCCTCGTATCACGAGGTAACCGATGTTATCAGCCGGATTGTGGAGACCCCGTTCGGTAAGCGTTGGTATATCCTCTTCTCGATCTCATTTGCGCTCACCCTTATGCTCCTCGGCATTCTGGGCTATCTCTTCTGGGAAGGTATTGGCATCTGGGGTTTGAACATCCCGATAGCCTGGGGATGGGCGATCGTCAACTTTGTCTGGTGGGTCGGTATCGGACATGCCGGGACGCTGATTTCAGCGATCCTGTTTTTGCTTCGCCAGCGCTGGAGAACCTCGATCAACCGGTTTGCCGAGGCCATGACGCTGTTTGCAGTCATCTGCGCGCTGATGTTCCCCGGCATCCATGTCGGAAGGGTCTGGGCGATTTACTGGGTGTTCCCGATTCCGAACCAGATGGGCGTCTGGCCGAACTTCCGCAGCCCGCTGTTGTGGGATGCGTTCGCGGTCGGCACCTACTTCACCTGTTCACTCCTGTTCTGGTACACCGGATTGATTCCCGATCTTGCGACCATACGCGACCGCGCCAAAACGCGCTTTAGAAAAATTATGCTCGGTATCTTCGCGCTCGGATGGCGCGGCGGCAACCGCCAGTGGAAGCATTACGAGCTTGCCTATCTCGTGCTGGCCGGTATCTCCACCCCGCTGGTGCTTTCGGTTCATAGTATCGTGAGTACCGACTTCGCAACTTCGATTCTTCCCGGATGGCACACCACAATCTTCCCGCCATACTTTGTGGCCGGCGCTATCTATTCCGGATTTGCGATGGTGATGACGCTGAGCCTTCTGGCCCGCTCGGTTTTCCATCTCGAAGATGTCATTACGCTCAAGACGCTGGAGCGGATGAACAAGATCATGCTTGTAACGGGTATGATGGTTGGGTATGCCTACTCGACCGAGTTCTTCGTCGCCTGGTACGGCGGCAATCAGTTCGAGAAGTTCACCTTCCTGAACCGGGCTTTCGGACCGTATGCCTGGGCCTACTGGATTATGATTTCATGTAATGTGGTCGTCCCGCAGATCTTCTGGTTCAAGAAACTGAGAACCTCGATCCCGGTTATGTTCGTAGCCTCGCTGCTCATCAATGTCGGGATGTGGTTCGAGCGGTTCGTGATCGTAGTTACATCGCTCTCCCGAGATTTCCTCCCGTCGAGCTGGGATTACTATAAACCGACCATCTATGATGTCGGAATTTTCGTCGGGTCGTTCGGCCTGTTCTTCACGCTCTTCCTGTTGTTCATTCGTTTTGTGCCGATGGTGGCGATGTCCGAAGTGAAGGCGGTGCTTCCTCAGGCCGATCCGCATGGTCATGCGGTGGCTGAAACGGAGGGGAAGTCGTGAAGAAAACTCAGCCCACTGTGAAGAAGCCGATGGAAATCATGCTGGCTGAATTCGGATCTACCGGCGAATTGGTGCACGCCGCCGAGAAGATGCGGGAAGGTGGATACAAAAATTACGACTGCCACTCACCGTTCCCGATTCACGGCATGGACAAAGCGATGGGACTGCGTCGTTCTCCGGTCGGATACATTGTCGGTTTCTGCGGCACCTGCGGACTGCTGTTCATGATCTGGCTGACCTGGTACGCCAGTGCGTACGATTATCCCCTGGTAATCTCCGGGAAACCGTACTTCAGCTGGCAGGCCTATGTCCCGGTGTTTTTCGCGATCACCGTCCTGGTCTCCGCCTTCGGCGCCTTCCTCGGGATGCTCGCCATCAACAAGCTGCCGCGACCGAATCATCCGTTGTTCGAGTCCGACCGATTCTGTCAATTCTCCGACGACAAATTCTTCGTCACGGTTGAGAGTCTCGACCCGCAGTACGATCCTTCCAGAGTGAAAGCATTTCTCGAATCTATCGGAGGCAAGAACGTGGAGGTGGTGACAGAATGAAGATGTCGCGCGTATTCACGATAGTCCTTCCCGGGCTCCTTATCGCCTCATTTGGGGTAACCGGCTGTTATCAGGGAGAGACGTCCAGCAAGCCGCCGATTCGCATTGATCGCGGCATGGGGGACCAGCCGAAATATCTCCCGCAGGCCCGTAGCGCCTTCTTCAAGGATGGCGCCACGATGCGTGAACCGGTTCTCGGAACGGTAGCCCGCGGCGAGTTCCACGGGGATATCGTCTATTACACGGGAAAGGATGAAAAAGGAAATTATGTCAAGACTTTCCCGGATACGGTCAATGTCGATATGGCCCTGCTGAAGCGGGGACAGGAGCGATTCAATATCTACTGCTCCCCATGTCACAGCCGTCTCGGCGATGGTCGCGGCATTGTCGTGTCACGGGGAATGGTTCCTCCGCCGAATTTCCATGACCAGAGATTCCTGGATATGCCGGGGGGGCAGATTTTTGAGACAGTTACGAACGGATTGAGAAACATGCCTTCCTACAGATTCCAGGTGCCGGTGCACGATCGATGGGCGATTATCGCTTACATCCGTGCCCTGCAACGAAGTGAGAGTGCATCAATAAAGGATGTTCCCGAGTCAATGCGGGACAAGTTGAAATAGAGTCTCCAGATGAATTTTGATACTAAGACATTTCGGATAACGGATTCAGGGAATTTCGGCAAGATCGCGCTGGTGATCGGTCTTCTCGGACTGGCGGTCAGTGGGATTGGTCTGGTGGTCGATGCCACCCACTTTTATTTCTCTTACCTGGTCGCCTTTGTGTTCTGGGTGACGCTTTCGCTCGGGGGGTTGTTCTTCCTTATGGTGAACCACCTTACCGGCGCGAAGTGGAATATCGTTATCCGCAGACTTACCGAAGGAGCCTCGGCGACTTTTCCGATCATGCTTGTTTTGTTCATTCCGGTCGTGTTCGGACTTCACGAGTTGTTCCACTGGACCCATGCCGAAGAAGTAGCTACCGACGTCGTGCTCAAGGGTAAAGCGGGCTATCTGAACACTCCGTTCTTCCTGATCCGGACAGCCGCCTATTTCGCGATCTGGATTCTCGTCTCCCGATGGCTCATCAAGACTTCGTTGGATCAGGACAGGGTAGGGCACAGCGAACAGCTCCGACAGCGCTTTGTCAAGATCAGCGCTCCGGGCATGATTCTGTTCGCCTTCAGTATCACTTACGCTTCTTTCGATTGGCTCATGTCGCTGGATGCCCACTGGTACTCTACAATTTTTGGCGCCTACATCTTCGCCGGCGCGTTCCTCTCGTCGCTTGCCTTCATTATAGTGGCGGGAGTCATGCTTCGCCGAAGCAATGTATTGGCCAATATCATCTCCCTGGACCATTATCACGACCTGGCAAAGTTCGTGTTCGCCTTTATCATTTTCTGGACCTATATGGCGTTCTCGCAGTATTTCCTGATCTGGTACGGAAACCTCCCGGAGGAGAATTACTGGTACCTGTATCGCTGGGATAACAGCTGGACTATCGTCAGTCTGATAATTATTTTCGGCAATTTTGTCATTCCGTTCGTCGGGTTGATTACCCGGGCCGCCAAGCGGAGCATGGTCTTCCTGCCGTTGATGTCGATTTGGATACTTCTGATGCACTGGGTCGATATTTACTGGCTGGTGATGCCAACTCATTACAGAACCGGGATCAATTTGTCTTGGATCGATGTTACTACTTTTATTGGAATCGGCGGGATTTTCCTGTGGTACTTCTGGCGCCATTTCACGGCCCATCCGACCATCCCGGTGAACGATCCGGGCCTGCAGGCGTCGATTCAGTTTACGAACAGTTAATGGATATATCTAAATGACCGATCAGCTCTCACATACCCACCAGGACGAAGGTTACGAACACAGCGATGTGAACGTCAAAATGGTTGTACTCATCACCGTGCTTGTTGTCGCCTTTCTGGCTATTTCCTTGCTCGTGCTCGACCAGTATTTTCATTACGTGACCGAACAGACCATATACAAGGAACAGCTTGAGCCCCAGTCGGCGGCCCTCCGGGAGCTTCGCGCCCGCGAGGCCGAGACGCTCAACTCGTATAAGCTCCTCGACTCGGCAAAAGGTGTGTATCAGATTCCGATCGATCGTGCAATGGAACTGATGGCCGAAGAATCCTACAAGGCATCACAAACGAAGAAATGAACGTGAGGGACCTCATGAACAGCAGGCATCTCGCCGATGCCGGGCGAATCGCGATACTGGCGCTGTCGATTATCTTATTGGGTCGATTAAGTCTATCTGCCCAGGCGGTACAGGACAGCCTTCAGGAACTCAGCGGCGTCAAGGTGGTGGAACACCTCGGCGACCATATCCCTATGAATCTGCATTTTACCGATGATCAGGGACAGCCGGTGACGATCGGCGACTATTTCGGAAAAGGTAAGCCGGTCATACTCATATTGGCGTATTACGAATGTCCGATGCTGTGCAATCTGGTGATGAACGGTGTGTCGGACGGGATTAAGAAGTTGGATTGGCAGCCGGGCAAAGACTATGAAATCGTGACCGTCAGCATTAATCCGAAGGACAGTGTCTTTCTGGCCGCGGCTAAGAAGAAGACTTACCTGACATCGCTCAATATGCCGGGCGCCGAAAACGGCTGGCACTTCCTGGTCGGCCCGGCCGACCAATCAAAAGCGCTGGCCGAAGCAGTCGGGTTCGAATACAAGTACCTTCCCGATAAAGATCAGTACGCCCATCCGGCCTGTATTTTTCTGCTGGGACCGGATGGAAAGATCTCCAGATACTTATATGGCATCACGTACAAGCAGAACGATCTGAAGCTCGGTCTGCTCGAGGCTTCGGAAGGGAAGATCGGCAACACGATCGACAAGATCATTCTCTTTTGTTATCACTACGATCCGGACGCGAAGGGATATGCCTTGATCGCCGGAAATGTTATGAAGATCGGCGGAATCGTCACCTTTGTGGTGCTGGCTCTGTTTCTGGGAGTCTTCTGGCTCCGGGAGCGAAGGATCCATCACCGCCGCGTAACCGTGTATCACAGCAGGTAGAATCGAGGAAATAGAGCTTAATGGATACGACCGCGACACTCTGGATGCCGGCTGGCGAATCGACAATGGCCAGCCACGTGGACAGCCTCTTTTATTTCGTGCTCTATGCTTCCATTGTGTTCTTCGTGCTCGTCGTCGGACTGTCGACCTATTTCGTTATTAAATACCGGCGGAAGAGCGAAGCCCCGACCACGACATCCGGGACCGATCAGAATCTCACGCTCGAGATTCTCTGGACGGCCATTCCGACCGCGCTGGTGTTGTTTCTCTTCGTCTGGGGATTCAAGACCTACATCAAGATGAATGTCGTGCCCAAAGATGCAATGCAGATTCGTGTGACCGGGCAACAGTGGTTCTGGTCATTCGATTATGATAACGGCTCCAACAGCGTGAATGAGCTCGTGGTACCGGTGGACAAGCCGATCAAATTGTTGATGTCCTCACACGACGTTATTCACAGTTTCTACGTTCCGAATTTCAGAATGAAGCTGGACGTTCTCCCCAACCGGTACAGCATACTCTGGTTTCAGGCTACCAACGTCGGAGAATATAACCTGTTCTGTGCCGAGTTCTGCGGCAAGGGACATTCGGAAATGATCGGGAAAGTCAAGGTCCTTTCGGAGGCCGACTTCGAACAGTGGCTGGAATCCGGATCGGGGCCGGCCGAAGGCACCAGCCTGGCCGAGTATGGCGAGAAGTTGTACAACACAAAAGGATGCAAGGCGTGCCATACGACCGATGGCACGGCGTCGGTCGGCCCGACGTTCAAGGGAATCTGGGGACATGAAGTGACAATGCAGGACGGGTCCAAGGTGACGGTCGATGAAAACTACGTCAGAGAATCGGTTCTGAAACCGCAGGCTAAGATAGTGGCCGGGTTCGGTCCGGTGATGCCAACCTTCCAGGGAATCCTGAAACCCAAGGATATCGACGCCATTGTCGCCTTTCTACAATCTCTCGGAGAGGAAAAGAGTTCAAAATGAATAGTCTGCCGGCAACAAGTTACCTCAACACTCCGCGCGGGATAAAATCCTGGCTGTTGACGCTTGACCACAAGCGGATTGCTATTCTCTACCTGTTCTCGATTATGACGATGTTCCTGGTGGGGGGGATATTCGCCATGCTCATTCGTATCGAACTCCTCTCGCCGAAAGAAGTTATCATGACCGCCGAGACCTACAACAAGGTTTTCACCCTGCACGGCGCGATCATGATCTTCATGTTCATCATCCCCTCGATACCCGCCATCATGGGCAACTTCGTACTGCCGCTGATGATCGGGGCGAAAGATGTCGCCTTTCCGAGACTTAACCTGGCCAGCTGGTACATTTACATTATCGGTACGGCGGTATCGCTCTACTCGATCGTTCACGGCGCCGTCGATACCGGCTGGACCTTCTACACACCGTACAGTACTACCACGAACACATCGGTTATCTCCATGACGTTCGGGGTGTTCATCATAGGGTTTTCTTCGATATTCACGGGACTCAATTTCATTGTAACGATTCATAAGCTGCGAGCGCCGGGAATGACCTGGTTCAAAATGCCTCTGATGGTCTGGGCGCTGTATGCTACGGCAATCATTCAGGTGCTGGCGACTCCGGTCCTCGGAATCACGCTCGTTCTTCTAATCGTCGAAAGGGTGGCCGGAATAGGGATATTCGATCCTGCCATGGGAGGAGATCCGGTGCTGTATCAGCACTTCTTCTGGTTCTACTCGCATCCGGCCGTGTATATCATGATCCTGCCCGGTATGGGTATCATCAGCGAGTTGATTTCGGTGTTCAGCCAGAAAAAGATATTCGGCTACAAGATGGTCGCCTTCTCCTCATTGGGAATCGCCTTTCTGAGTTTCCTGGTCTGGGGCCATCACATGTTCGTGAGCGGACAGTCCCAGCTTTCGTCGATGATCTTCTCGTTCCTGACGTTCTTTGTCGGTATACCTTCGGGGATCAAGGTGTTCAACTGGGTGGCGACCATGTACAAAGGATCGATCAGCCTGAAAACTCCCATGTTATATACCCTGTCGTTCCTCTTCCTGTTTACGATCGGCGGACTCACAGGGATCTTTCTGGGCACGCTGCCGGTCGATGTCCATCTGCACGACACCTACTTCATTGTCGCGCACTTCCACTATGTCATGATGGGTGGAACGGTAATGGCGTTCCTCGGCGGACTGCACTACTGGTGGCCCAAGATGTGGGGGAGGATGTACAGCGAATTCTGGGGAAGAGTCTCGGCCGCCCTGATTTTTATAGGATTCAACATTACCTTCTTTACCCAGTTCATTATGGGCTCGCAGGGCATGCCGCGGCGGTATTATTCGTACCTGCCGCAGTACCAGCCGTATCACGCCTTTTCGTCGTTCGGATCCTGGATTATCGGCCTCGGCTTTATCATCATGGCGATCTACCTGATCCATGCCATATTCAAAGGTAAGCCGGCCGGTGACAATCCCTGGGGAGCGCTGACCTTCGAGTGGACTCTGCCGTCGCCGCCGCCAACGGGGAACTTTGCCGAAGTGCCGGCGGTCGAGCACGGTCCGTATGACTTTGATAAGATCGTTCCGAAACGGACATTTGTGGAGTCATGAGTCAAATGAATCATAGCACCGAACATCCTGCCTTCCTGCAGCATCATTTTTCCGATGCCGAGCAGCAGCGTGAATCGGCCAAGCTCGGCATGTGGATCTTCCTCGTTACGGAGATCCTCCTGTTCGGCGGGCTGTTCTGCGCCTACGCCATATACCGCGCGTGGAATCCGGATATCTTCTTCAACGCTCATAAATTTATGAATGTAGAGCTGGGCACGACCAACACCTGCGTCCTGATCATAAGCTCCGTGACGATTGCTCTGGCCATCCGGGCTATTCAGCTCGGTAAGAAAAATTTGACTATGGTATATCTGGCCTCTACCTGGGTGCTGGCCGGCGTCTTCCTCGTCATCAAGTACTTCGAGTATGCCCATAAATTTCACGAAGGTATGTTGCCGGGGAAATACTATACCTTCACCGGAATTGCCGGTACCAATCCGCATGTGTTCTTTTCGATGTACTTTCTCATGACCGGGCTGCACGGGATTCACGTTACGGTTGGAATGATTCTTATCGGCTGGCTGATGTACAAGACCAAGCGGGGACATTTCTCTTCGGAATACTATACGCCGATAGAAATGACCGGACTGTACTGGCACCTGGTCGATATTATCTGGATCTTCCTGTTTCCACTCTTTTATCTGGTAGGATGAAGCCATGAGCCAAGAAGTCAGTCACACCACTCACATAATGCCGATATCGTTGTACATGAAGGTCGGCGGTCTGCTGCTGGTTCTCACCGGCCTGACGGTCTTTGCCTCGTTCCTCCAGTTCGGACCGTACAACCTGGTAATCGCAATGGTCATCGCGGCGACCAAGGCTTCGCTGGTGGCGCTCTTCTTCATGCACCTGAAATACGATAACAAGCTCTATATGACCCTCTTTGTTTCCGCCCTTCTGTTTCTCGCCACGTTTGTCATCCTCACCATGTTCGACACTATGACGAGGGGAGACATCAATCCGGAAACGGGCATGCCGTACAAGCCGGAAGCGGTGATCTACACTCAGCCGGCCGACAGCACAGCGGCGGCGGCAGATTCGGTGCATGCCAAACCCGACAGTGCTAAGGCCGAAGCCTCGCCAACCGAGTAAAAAGCTTGCCACGGCGTTCAGTCCGGGCTATCATACTGGAGTAATAGGTAGACAATGGACATGTTTGCCTGACTCGGACTGAAACAGGATGGAGACAAGATGAAAAGCTTCAGACGGTTCGCCCTCTTTACCACTATCTGGACATACTTTTTGATCTTCATGGGTGGCATCGTCAGGGTATCCGGCGCCGGCCTCGGCTGTCCGGACTGGCCAAGATGTTTCGGGCGGTGGTTCCCGCCGACAAGTGTCTCGCAGCTTCCCGCCAATATCGACCCGGCCCAATTCAATTTCACGCTCGCCTGGATCGAATACACCAATCGGCTCTGCGGTGTCATACTCGGCCTGTTGATGGTGGTCGCGGCCGTTTGGGTGCTCCTCAAATTCTTCCGATACCTTCGCGTATCCCTCCCGATCCTGATAGCCGCACTGCTGACCGCGTTTCAGGGCTGGCAGGGAAGTGTGGTCGTATCGTCGCAGCTTGAACCGATCATCGTCACCGTGCACATGTTCCTGGCCCTGATCATTGTCAGCTTGTTGATCTATGCCACCTATGAGGCCTATCTGATTGAAAACAAGTCTACGGCACCGACATCCACCCTTCCGCGCAGCCTGTCCGCCTGGTTCGGGACTCTCTGGCTGATTGCGCTCGTGCAGATTGTGCTGGGGACGCAGATTCGCTCGGCGATTGAAGTTATCCGCGAGCAGTATCCGCTGGAGACCGGAGCTGCCTGGTTGAATAAAGTGGGTGCGATCAATCATATCCATATGACACTGGGGATCGTGTTGCTTGCCCTCTCGTGGTATGTGACGCAAGTGGTGTTCAAGCATAAGGAGAAGCTGTCAAATCTGATGCGTCAGGCGACCGTGGCGATGGTTACTATCGTCACCCTGCAATTCGTCCTCGGGATGCTCTTCATCCTTATGGGGATGTCGGCAATCCGGCAGGTCTCGCACCTCTGGCTGGCGAGCTTTTATATCGGTCTCACCTTGCTGCTTTACACCATGACTCGAAGAAGGGAGGTCCGTTCATGACCCGACGAGGCGTTATCTTTCGACGTATCGGTATTGTCCTGATGTTGGCTCTGGTCCTTGAAATTATAGCCTATCTCGTAATTCAACGGGCCGATGAATCAAAGTCTGCCCTGCCGGTTCTCGCTCAGGTTCCGGCCTTTCAGCTCACCTCCCAGGACGGCAAAGAGTTCACCAAAGGCAATCTGCTCGACAAAGTGAGCGTCGTGGATTTCGTTTTTACTCGCTGCCAGGGCCCCTGTCCGATCATGAGCGGGTACATGGAGGAGCTATACAAACTGTACAGCAGCTCCGACAAGATACAATTCGTGTCAATCTCGGTGGATCCTGATTATGATTCGGTTGGGGTTCTGCAGGAGTACGCCGCCGCTCACGGTGTGACCGACGATCGCTGGAAATTCCTGACCGGCTCGATTGACTCAATTAAGACGCTGTGTCGCTACGGATTTATGCTGTCCGTCGACGATTTGCCGGGAAGCCACAGCACCAAGTTCGTTCTGGTCGATAACAAGGGGGATATCAGGGGCTACTACGACGGTACCGAAAAAGCCAGCATCGCTATTCTCAAAACCAACATCAACGAACTGGCCAAAAAACTGTAATGAACGTTCACGATCTTCCGGTGGTGAACGCGTCGCTGAACTTTCTCAGCGCGGTGCTTCTGACGTTTGGCTATGTGAACATCAAGAGGGGAAACCGGGCTCGACACAAGAAATTCATGCTGGCGGCTCTTGTATCGTCAGCATGCTTTTTGACCTGTTACCTTATCTATCATTATGCGGTCGGATCCGTGCCCTATCCGTATCACGACTGGACGCGGCCGATATACTTTGCCATCCTCATTCCGCACGTGATTCTGGCGGCGCTGATGGTTCCTTTCATCCTGATCGTCGTCTGGCGGGCATTTCATGAGGACTTCATACGGCACCGCCGCCTGGCCCGAAAAGTCTGGCCGGTCTGGATGTTTGTCTCCGTGAGTGGGATCGTGGTCTATGTGATGCTGTATGTGTTGTGAACGGCGCAGTTTACTTGATTATCACCAGCTTGCCCACCTGATTGCCGTAGGCCGACTCGACTGTCCAATAATACAATCCGCTGACAACCGCCTGCTGATTACGCGAAATCAGATCCCAGCTATCGACCGATGCCGTGCCGCTGCCGACCGGCATATCGTGGTCAATTTTTCGGACCAGATCTCCGTCGAGTGAGAAGATCGAGATCGTGCATTTGTTCGGAAGGTTCGCAAAATAGATGGCGCGACCGCGCTCGATCCAGAGATCGGTGAACCGATTTTCGAATCCCTGGGCCTCATAATGAGCATCGGCACGATACGGATTCGGATAGCAGTAAACATTCAGTTTGCCGTTGTCCAGTACCTGGTTGTCTCCGTTGGGCAAAGCAAAGACTTTGTAAATATTCTCTGCGGGCGAAGATTCCAGCGGACTCAGCGATTTCGACGGTTCGCCGAAATCAAAGGCCGTCACCGATACGTAATAGGGCACCGACGGAAGCAGGTCATCGATGATGTACTCGTACTCGTAATAACGCATCCTGCCCTGATCGTCGACATCTGATGTATCGTTTATAGCATCGGGATACAGCTTGTGAATCTTGTGGGGATTGAGCAGATCCGACTCGTTGAAATCAACCTTGGTAAAGAAGTAATACCTGCCGTTGTCTTCAAGCGGTTGAGCGCGGGTGTAGTCGAGCGGATTGAAGTTCGATCCGTAGAGAACCCGCAATGAATCCAGCGTAAACGGTATCTCTCGAAGGTCGTATTCCTCGTGGGAGGGATTCCAGATATATCGATTGTAGTCCTCCCGGTCATAGGATGCCAGCAGGGTTATATCCCCCGGTTCATTGGATCGTCCGAGGTACACACGGTATCCTTCGAAATCTCTGATCAGGCTGAATGAATCGAAATAGTTCTCTACATCTCGTCCGTTCCATCTCACCACGATCTTCCCCATCTCTCCGGTCACACGGATGGGCGGGGCGGGGGGAGGAGTAGCGCCACGGAAGTCAGGGACGCCGTCGCCCGCATAGTATACCTGCAGGGAGTCATAGGTTATCGGATCGACATACCAGAAATACTTCCCGGAATCGCCGTCGCCGTCGGTGTCGACTCCCGGGTTGTCGTAGATTCGCTTGGCCCAGCGAACGTTGTCGATCAGGTCGTGAAAGTCGAGGTAGTTGAGGAACGGATAGGGATTTTTCGGATCGAAGTTTTCGAGGTAGGCCGATGCGTTCGTGTGCGCTTTCTCTCCGATCGAATAGACGACCGCGACATCTTTTGCCGAGTGCGGAGGAATATCAAAGGGGCCGTAGGAGGTCAGGAAATGGACAAAATGTCCGCCGGCAACTTGCTCGGCGCTTTCCGACGGAGGCAGCCAGCCATCGCGTGAATGGTCGAAGGCAGCCGTATATCCGCTGTAGTCAACCTCAGGATGGGCCATCATATAATACTTATCTTTGTCGCTCATAGGAGCTCCGATACCTCCGCCACTGAACCCTCGAAATGGGTCGTCGGCCGTTCCGGCCTTTCGAGGGCCCCAATTGATCGATTCATCCGCCACCCACCAGTTGAAATTGAAGGTGGTCGCCCCTACCGGGACATGGAGAGGAGCGATGCCGAAGGCGTTGACGGTGGAGAGAAGACCCCAGTGATTGCCTTCGGGATGGCCATCCTTGTCGACTACCCAGGCAATGTGCATCGGTTCGTACCCAAGCTCCTGAAAATCGTATTGAGCGGAGTCGATATACCCCTCGTAGTCTTCGAGTTTTGGGTAGGGCAGTTCGGCTACGTGGTTGATAGCGCCGATGTGGTACAGGCCAAAGTAAGTATCCTGAATGGGAGTATCCCCGAGGTTGGTGATCTTGTAGTCTACTATGACAAAATCTTCGGCGTAATCGTACGACCAGGAATAGCTCGTCTGATCGATCCTGATATTCAGCGGCTGATGATTGCGCCGGTCATAGTTGTTATAGGGGACAAACGACTGATACTGGAAAGTGTCAGTGAACGAAGCCTGGAATGTCACCTGAGATTTGGCCAGATAGTCCGTATTTCCGTTGATGTTGGGTGTAATATCCTTGAAGTCACCGGCGCTGCCATAGTCAGGCCAGAATTCGCTGTTGTATCCGGTCCACCAGCCCTGATAGTCGACATCAAGATTGGTCGACACGAGGGTATCGTTTCCTTTGATACCGCCGACCCAGATCGCCGTGTAGTATCCGTGACGAAAGCGGCTATAACGGGGAAAATAGTAACCGGGGGCAGTTTTGCCCATATCAACATCCTGGAAGCCGAAGAGATTTCCGAAAATCCCATTATTATTGATAACATTCCAGAGTTTTCCATTTTTGTGGATACGGAATTTGATCTCGGGGGCGGATGCCGCGGCGTGTGGGGCCGCGAATTTCCCGTTTGACGGCTGTTCGGGATCCTGGGGATCGTATCCCTGCCCTGTGACCACTCCCGGAACGACTACAAACAAGCAGATCAGAAGCTGCAAAAGCCGGAAGAACTTCATCTTACCACTACTATTCCTTTACCTCCCAAACAGCACAATAAGATAAGCAAAATAGTCGTGATTACAACTGATATTATAGCTTGCCGGGGGAATGTAGAATTGGCGCTCGCCAAACCACTGATGTCAAACATGTATAGCGATCTCTCTCTTTTGGTGTCACTCGATGTGACGAATGATATGTCGAAATGTGCAATTTCGCCATGCTTTTCGAATGCGACGGAGAAATTGAGGCATCCCATTCAATGTCAACGGGCAGTCCACTGCAGAGTACGGAAAAATGGAGAAAAAACGGTTGACATTGACCACCTCATAAGTATATTCCGTTCTAAATTTGAGGACGGGGTCTGTTGAGCGACTTTACCCCTGGACCTAACAAAAAGCCCGACAGTGGCTTAAGGCAAGTAAGTTTGCTCGCCTCGGTACCTGCTTTGTTACTGGCGGGACCGCTGGTTGGCTTCTTCATCGGTAAGTGGGCCGACCAAAAATTCCACACCGAGCCTTACTTATTAATTGTGGGTGTTATTCTCGGTTTCGGCGCCGCTGGAGTAGAGATCTACAAGCTGGTGAAGAAATCGGAAGAATTCGACCGAGAAGACAGAGATGAGAAGTAGCTTCGATCTGGATTTTATCGCCCGGACGTTGAGAACTGCCGGGATCGTACTTATGATTGTCCTCCCCTTCGGAATCTACTATTTCGGAGTATTCCCTACTTTGTCGTTCTTTTTCGGCGGTGTCTGGGGGATGCTCAATCTGATCTTCCTGAGACACTTGATCACGGCGGTTATCCGCCCCGACGGCGTCGATGTCCCCCGGGCTGTGCTGACCGGACTGGTGAAGTTCCCTTTGCTGTACGTCTCCGGATACTTCCTGATCAGCAATAGCCATTTTCAACCGTCGACTCTCCTCTGGGGATTCACGACGGTGCTTGGAGTAATGGTGCTGAAAGTGCTCGGCCGATGGATGCTGCACCTCGATGAAAGCAACAGTCAAGAACCACTTCAGAAGGTCGTTTAGATTTGAAGAAGACTCTCGCCTGGATATCAGGAATTTTGCTCTCCACGTCATTCGCCGTTAGTTCTTTCGCCACCGAGGCGGCGGAGCACGCCGAGGAGCACGGTGGTCACGAAGGCGGCGTTCACCTTCCCGATTTGTTGGCCCTTCTATTTCACGGACAGGCCGTCCAGGAGTGGAAGGCGGTCATTTTCGCATTCTTTATCGCCACTATTTTCTGTATCGCATCGGTGCTGGTCTACCGCAAGCGGCAGATGATTCCGGGACCGTTCCAGAATTTCATGGAGATCCTGGTTGAAGGAATGTACAACTTCCTGCAGACCGTCCTGGGCAAAGATGCCAGGACCTATTTGCCGTTTCTCGGTACCCTGTTCTTCTACATTCTGGCCATGAACCTTATGGGGTTGGTGCCGCTCGGCATGGCTCCTTCGACGAACATAAATATTACCGCGTCACTCGCGATCCTCGTTTTTCTCTATGCCCAGTATACCGGCATCAAGCGACTTGGTATCGTGGGTTATCTCGATCACCTGGCCGGGCAGCCGAGAGATCCGATCGGGTGGGGGTTGGTGATTCTGATGTTTCCGATGCACATCATCGGGGAGCTGGCCAAGCCGTTCAGCCTGGCTTTGCGTCTATTCGGCAACATCACCGGCGAAGATATTCTGGTCGCGGCCTTTGTGGGGCTGGGTGTGGCGTCGCTCAGTTTCCTGCACTCTCCTATCGGTATTCCCTTTAACATACCGTTCATCTTGCTTGGAATTCTACTTTCGACGATTCAGGCGCTGGTGTTCGCATTGCTGTCGACCGTGTACATTCTCATGATGCTGCCGCACGAGGAGCACCACTAACATGAATTTTGCGATTACGAAGAAATAGATAGACAACAATAACTAGAATCTGTGAGGAGTTAGGAAAATGGATTATCAGTCAATGTTGGCCTGGGCCCTTCCGATGGGCGTTGGTCTCGCCGCGGTTGGTTCCGGTCTCGGACTGGGACGGGCAGTCGGTTCGGCAATGGATGCTATCGGTCGTCAGCCCGAAGCGGCCGGAAAGATTCAGACAGCCATGATTATCGGCGCCGCGCTTATCGAAGCGCTGACCATCTACGCGCTGGTGGTATTCTTCATTCTTCAGGGAAAACTCGGTTAAGTAACGGTTCCGGCCGGAAGGTCGGGTCGCGGGAATACCTAAGATGAGGCGTATCCAATAATGAATATCCAATGGCAATTACTGCTGACGCATGCGGTCGGCTTCCTGATCACGCTGTGGATTCTGAAGAAGTTCGCCTGGCGTCCGCTCCTGGCTGTGATGGAGGAGCGCCGTCAGAAGATCATCGGAGAATTCAAGAAGATCGAAGACGACCGGACCGAGGTCCAGCAGCTCGCCGCCCAGTACGAGGCCAAGCTCAAAGAGATTGACGCCGAACGACGGGCAAAGCTGGTGGAAGCGGTCAATGAGGGCAAAGCCCTGGCGGAGGAAATCAAATCCGCCGCGCATGCCGAGGCCAGACAGATTACCGAACGAGCCAAAGGTGAGATTCAGCAGGATATCGCCAAAGCCAGGGTGCAGTTGAAGAATGACATGGTGTCACTGACCGTGGCGGCGGCGGAAAAGATCATCCACGAAGAACTCGACGATGAGAAACATCGCAAACTCATCGGCGAATACATAGACAAACTCGAGAAGGTCTGACGAACCGATGCTGGCACAGGAAGTCGCAAAAAAATACGCCGGCGCGCTGTTCATGGCGTCCAAAGATAAAGGACTCCTCGACACCGCCGCGGAGCAGTTCAAGAGTCTTGGCGAAGTCGTTTCGCGGGACAACATGCTGCTCAATTTCCTGAGCGCTCCTCAGGTGCTCGACGAAAACAAACACGCGGTGATCCGCGATGTCTTCGGTTCGAGAATGAACCGGATGTTCGTCGAATTCCTGCTCGTCCTGATCGAAAAAGGACGGGTCGGCTTCCTCCCGGAAGTGATCGACGAGTTCACGCGCATGTACGAGGCGGAGCAAGGGCTCGGCAGAATCACTGCCATTACGGCCATCCGACTCAACGACGCGGAACGTGCCGATGTCATCCGGAAAATGGCGGCCAGGACCGGACTGAAGATTCTTCTCGAAGAGAAAGTCGATCCTTCGATTCTCGGCGGTATGATCCTCATTCTGCATAATGAAATTATCGATGGATCCGTGCGAAGAGGTCTGGATCTGGTCGCAAACGATTTGACGAAAGTGCGGGTGCATTAAGCCGCCCCGCCATGAACTACAAGCGAAATAGAAAATTAGACTGGTTTTAGGAGTCAGATAATGGGTCTCAATCCTGAAGAAGTATCATCGGTTCTGAGACAGGAAATAGAGAAGTACGAAACCAAGCTGGAGATGGAATCGGTTGGAACGGTGCTCCAGATTGGCGACGGTATCGCGCGCATCTGGGGTCTCGAAGATGTCCAGATGGGGGAGTTGATCGAATTCCCCGGTGATATTCTCGGCATGGTGTTGAACCTCGAAGAAGATAATGTCGGCGCGGTTATCTTTGGACCGGATACGAAAATTAGCGAAGGCGACACTGTCCGCCGGACCGGCCGCGTGGCCTCGGTTCCGGTTGGCGACGCCCTGATCGGAAGAGTGGTCAATCCGCTTGGTCAGCCGCTCGACGGCAAAGGACCAATCGTGACGGAAAAGACCCGTATACTGGAAGGTCGTGCGCCAAGCGTTATCGAGCGCCAGCCGGTTAAGGAACCGCTGCAGACCGGACTGAAAGCAATCGATTCGATGATCCCGATCGGCCGCGGGCAGCGTGAGCTGATCATCGGCGACCGTCAGACCGGTAAGACCGCTCTGGCGATCGATACGATCATCAATCAGAAGAATACCGATGTCATCTGTGTTTATGTGGCGATCGGCCAGAAAGCTTCAACCGTCGCCCAGGTGGTGGAAGTGTTGCGCAAGCACGGCGCCATGGAGTACACGATCGTTGTCTGTGCGACGGCCACCGATCCGGCCCCGACGCAGTACATTGCTCCCTATGCCGGATGTACGATGGGCGAAGAATTCATGTACAACGGCAAGCATGTCCTTTGTATTTATGACGATCTTTCCAAGCAGGCCACGGCTTATCGCCAGCTTTCCCTGTTGCTTCGCCGCCCCCCGGGTCGCGAAGCCTATCCCGGTGACATTTTCTATACGCACTCGCGTTTACTCGAGCGGGCCGCGAAGCTGTCCGATCAGCTTGGCGGCGGTTCGCTGACGGCCCTGCCGATTATCGAAACGCAGGCGGGTGACGTCTCCGCATACATTCCGACCAACGTGATTTCGATTACTGACGGACAGATCTTCCTCGAAGGAGAGCTGTTCTTCGCCGGCGTCCGTCCGGCTATTAACGTCGGTATCTCCGTCTCCCGTGTCGGCGGTAACGCCCAGACCAAAATGATGAAGCAGGTGGCCGGATCGCTCAAGCTCGATCTTGCCCAGTACCGCGAACTCGCGGCGTTCACCCAGTTCGGATCGGACCTGGACGAAGGAACGCGCAAGCAGTTGAACCGCGGCGCCAAGATGGTGGAGCTGCTCAAACAGGGGCAGTATGTTCCGATGAATGTGAGCCGACAGGTCATGATCATCTGGATGGCCACTCGCGGGTATCTCGATGATATGCCGACCGAAGCGCTCGGAACGATCGAGAGCGAGTTCCTGGCGTTCTGCGACAAGAACTATCCGGATATCGAACACACGCTCGACAAAGAGAAGAAGATATCGGACGCCACCGAATCGAAACTCAAAGCGGCGACCGAGGAATTTAAGAAGCAGTACACGGCTGCTCAGACGAAATAGATAGAACGCATGGCAACTCTCAGAGCAGTCAAGAACAGGATCCGCTCGGTAATCAATACCAAGCGAATTACCAAGGCGATGGAGATGGTCTCGGCCGCCAAACTGCGCCGGGCCCAGCAGCGGGTCGAGCAGGCCCGTCCGTACGCCGAGATCCTGGATGAAATGCTGAGTCGGCTGGCCGCCGCCTCCTCGGGGGACCTGAGTCACCCGTATTTCGAAGAACGCGAGGTGCGCCGGAGAACGCTGGTCGTGGTGACATCGGACCGCGGTCTTTGCGGATCGTTTAACGCGAATATCAGCCGTCGCGGCCTGCAGATTCTTGAGGACAAAACCGACGCCGAGTGGGAAATCATCACTGTCGGAAAAAAGGGAAACGACTACTTCAAGCGCCGCCAATGGCCGATCTCCCGATTCTGGGGGGATTGGAGCGGCGTCATCGACTACGACAAGGCCCGCGATATCGTCCGCTTCCTGACCGAACGGTTCCTGACCGGCGAAACCGACGAAATCTATCTGCTGTATACCCGGTTCCTCTCGACTGTGAAATACCAGATCGTATCGGATCGATATCTGCCGATTCCCCGTCCGGAGACAAGCGAGCGGCAGGGTGCGAACACTGACTATATATTCGAGCCGTCGCCGGAGTCCATCTACGACGCGCTGCTTCCGAACTACGCCGTCTCCAAAATGATCAATGCCCTGGCCGAATCGTTCGCATCGGAGCACGGGAGCCGGATGATCGCGATGGGTAATGCGACGACCAATGCCGAAGAGATGGTCGATCGTCTCACCCTGGATTATAACAAGGCCCGCCAGGCGCAAATCACCAAGGAACTGCTCGAGATCGTATCGGGCGCCGAAGCGCTCAAGGGCTGAGTGAAGACGAAGAAGAATAATGTCTATATACTGGAGTAATCTACATGGCTGATAATATCGGGAAAGTGGTACAGGTGATCGGACCGACGGTCGACTGCGAATTCCGTTCCGATTCCCTGCCGCATATTCTCAACGCGATCAAGATCGTCGATGAAAAGCGCAAAATCGACCTCACCGTCGAAGTCTCGATGCATATCGGCGACAATGTCGTCCGGTGCGTCGCGCTCGCCTCGACCGATGGTCTCGTCCGCGGTATGAAAGCGATCGATACCGGCACGACTATCACGGTTCCGGTCGGAAAAGAATCGCTCGGACGAATCTTCAATCTGCTCGGTGAACCGATTGACCATAAGAGCCCGCTCCCGAAAGATGTGATGCGGCTGCCCATCCATCATGCGGCCCCGACTTTCGACGAACAGTCCACCGAGACGGAAATGTTCGAAACCGGGATCAAAGTAATCGACCTGCTCGAACCGTACTCCAAAGGGGGTAAGGTCGGTTTGTTCGGCGGCGCCGGCGTAGGAAAGACCGTTATCATTCAGGAATTGATTCACAATATCGCTACCGAGCACGGCGGCTACTCCGTGTTCTGCGGTGTCGGTGAGCGTACCCGTGAAGGGAACGACCTGTATCTCGAAATGACCGAATCAGGTGTTATCGAGAAGACCGCGATGGTGTTCGGCCAGATGAACGAGCCTCCGGGTGCGCGTCTTCGCGTGGCCCTTTCCGGTCTGACGATGGCCGAATACTTCCGTGATGAAGAACACCAGGATGTGCTCCTGTTTATTGATAATATCTTCCGTTTCGTGCAGGCCGGTTCCGAGGTATCAGCGCTCCTTGGCCGTATGCCTTCGGCGGTAGGTTACCAGCCGACTCTTGGCACCGAGATGGGTGCGCTGCAGGAACGTATTACTTCGACCAAGTCCGGATCGATTACGTCGGTACAGGCGATCTATGTCCCTGCCGACGATTTAACCGATCCTGCTCCGGCGACAACCTTCTCTCACCTCGATGCCACCACGACCCTGTCACGTCAGATTGCATCCCTCGGTCTTTATCCGGCGGTTGATCCGCTCGACTCGACTTCGCGAATTCTCGATCCGAATATCGTCGGCGAAGATCATTATCGGGTTGCTCGTTCGGTGCAGAAGATTCTCCAGCGATACAAAGATCTCCAGGACATTATCGCCATCCTGGGTATGGACGAGTTGTCCGAAGACGACAAGCTGACCGTTCAGCGTGCTCGTAAGATCCAGCGTTTCCTGTCCCAGCCCATGTTTGTGGCCGAGCAGTTCACCGGCAAAGCGGGCAAGTATGTGAAGATCGAAGACACCATCAAGGGATTCGATGAACTGATCTCGGGCAAGCTCGATCACATCCCCGAACAGCTCTTCTTTATGGTCGGTGGGTTGGACGAAGTGCTCGAAAACTACGAAAAGTCGAAGAAATAGGCGCCTAAAGCATGTTCCATCTCTGGATTGTCACACCCGAACGGGTGTTTTTCGACTCCGAAGTTCAATCCCTGACTGTCCCCGGGACCGAAGGGTATCTGGGCGTTTTGACCAACCATGCTCCGTTGATTACCACAATTAAGCCGGGGAAGGTTGAATTCCGTGATGCCGAGAACAAGACGCGGATCATTGCGACCTGTGGTGGTTTTTTCGAGGTCGCTAACAATCAGGCCCGGTTGCTGGTCGATGCTGCTGAGTTCTGCCAGGACATAGATATAGATCGGGCACGAGCCGCTTACGACCGCGCCCGCCAGCGGATGGCCGAGATCCAATCGGGCGAGAAACCGGAAAAAAGTGCCATGCAGCTTGAGCAAGAGGCACTGGAGCGGGCTCAGAATCGCATTCGAATCTATATGGAGACACATTAGCCGGATTCGATGACCCGGCCGGACGGGCCAAGTTGTCAAAGTTATTTTTCTCGGGTGAACCCACCTTGGGCCGACTCGGAAATCGAGCCGATCCCTTCTCGTAACCATCTACCTGTCAATAGTTTCCGCACCCCTTTTGTGCTTGACTTTTGCCCCATATTTTTTTAGTATGTCAGGTTATGATACTTGACCTCAGGGAATTCGAAACCTTCCCCGCACACAAGGTGTTGAGTTCATCGTCGGAGGGTATCCGGCTCGAATTCGAGAGCCTGGTGGGGACGAAGGAGATAGAGTGCCGGCTGGATATTCAGAAGGCCGGGGACGAGTATTTCTGTCAGGGTGAGATCACGGCCGATGCGGTGGTGACCTGTGCCCGTTGTTTGACAGAATTTGAGACCAGACTGAGCAATAGCGCTGATTTTATCGTCTGTTCTCAGGAAGCTATTGATAGCAGGAAAGATGCGATAGATGACGAAGACTACGTTCTCTTGAAAGGGAATGATCTTCGCGCCGACCTCAGTGACATCGTACGCCAGACGATCATTCTCGCGCTGTCGATGAAGCCGCTGTGTTCGGAGACATGCAAGGGTCTGTGTCCGCAATGCGGGACCAATTTGAACGAACAGACCTGCGGATGTAAGGTAGAACATGTTGACGCGCGCTGGGATAGCCTCAGGGACCTATCCGGCCGCGGTTAGAAAAAGGAAACAGTCGATGCCACTTCCCAAGAGAAGACATTCACGCACCCGCGGACGCAAGCGCCGCACCGGATGGAAGCTTGAAGCCCCGAATGTTGTGGACTGTCCTCACTGCCACCAGACGCGGTTATCCCATCATATTTGTCCTCACTGCGGTTTTTACAACGGCCGTCAGGTTTTGACCGTAAAAGAAGCATAAGACCAGAGAAGACATCACAAGGATTGGATAGAAGCATATCGCTCACATGACAGCGGGCGCGAAACATACCGTAGTCCTCGACGTGATGGGTGCCGACAGCGGTGAGCAGGAAATCATCCTCGGCGGCCTTGATGCCGCCAGCAAGGTTGGTTCTCAGCTCCATGTCGTACTTGTCGGCCGTAAGGATACCATCGACGAGGTCCTGTCGAAACAGCAGGATCGGCCGAGTAATGTGACGGTGGAGCATGCTCCGGATATCGTTCCGATGCACGCGGCCGCCACCGACGGTGTGCGCATGAGAGAAAGCTCGGTCGCTATCGGTCTTCGCCTCGTCAAAGAAGGGCAGGCCGATGCGTTCGTGTCACCGGGTAACACCGGCGCGGTCATGGCCACTTCGCTGCTGACCCTGGGACGCATCGAAGGAGTCAGTCGCCCCGCCATCACGGCGTTATTTCCCACCTCGACCGGCCGCCCCACCGTGGTTCTGGATGTCGGCGCTAATGCCGACTGTAAGCCGCATCATCTTTCGCAGTTTGCGGTGATGGGTTCGGTCTATTCTTCAGTGGTCTCGCGCAAGGAATATCCCCGGGTGGGACTGCTCTCGATCGGGGAAGAGCGAAGCAAAGGGAACGAGCTGGTATTCGACGCTCAGGAACTGCTCAAACATTCGAAAATCAATTTCGTCGGCAATGTCGAGGGTCGGGATATTCTTTCCGGCGCCATCGATGTCGTCGTGACCGACGGATTTACCGGCAACATCCTGCTCAAGTTCGCCGAATCGATCAAGCCGATGCTGGTTAAGTCGATGCAGCGGCAGATTCAGACCAACGTCTTTTCGCGGGTCGGGGCAATGTTGTTGTTGCCCTTTCTCAAGCGGATGCGTAATACATTCGACTATGCCGAGTCGGGTGGCGCCCCTCTTCTTGGCGTGAACGGAATCGTGATAATATGCCACGGAGCCTCGAACGCCCGGGCGATCTCAAACGCCATGGCGGTGGCTTACGAAATGGCCGTCAAGAAGACCAAGGAACGCATCCACGATGAGCTGATAACAAATCACTTCGGACGGATCAATGGAACAAAAGGTAAGAGCCAGGATAATCGGGACGGGGTCCTACACGCCGCCGCAGCGGATGACCAACGCTGATTTCGAAAAAATTGTAGATACCTCTGACGAATGGATCGTCACCCGCACCGGCATTAAAGAACGAAGAATCGCGAATGGCATGGCCAGTTCGGATATGGCCGTTGAGGCGGCAAAAAAAGCGCTTGAAATGGCCGGATGCGGCAACGACGAAATAGGCATTCTGATAGTAGGAACCGTTACGCCGGATTATAAACTCCCGTCCACTGCGTGTATCATTCAGGAGAAGATGGGACTGCCCAATGCGGTCGCTCTGGATGTTACCGCGGCCTGCACCGGCTTCATCACGGGACTCTCGCTGGCGGCCCCCCTGATCGAAAACGGACAGTTCAAGCGTGCCCTCGTGATTGGCGTGGAGAAACTGTCGTCCTTCACCGACTACACCGACCGTAATACCTGCGTGCTGTTCGGCGATGCGGCCGGCGCCGCTGTACTCGCGCCCGACTCCAGCGGAGCAGGACTGCTCTCGACCTTTCTTCGCTCCGACGGGTCTTACCGCAAATTGCTCTGGTCCGAAGTCGGAGGAACGGTCGAACCGTACTCACCGGACTTCACTTACGACGGCCGCGACAAGATTTACATGAACGGTGCCGATGTTTTCAAGGTCGCCGTGAAGGAGATGTGCAACGCGGCGCTCAAAGTAATCGAAAACGCCGGACTGCAGCCTTCGGATATTTCGCTCATCGTCCCGCATCAGGCGAATATCAGGATTATAGAAGCGATCGCCAAGCGGCTGAAAGTCGGAATGGATCGTGTCTTCGTCAATATCGAAAACTACGGCAACACGTCGGCGGCCTCGGTGCCGCTTGCCCTCGATGAAGCGAATCGGGCGGGAAAAATCAAATCTGGCGACTACGTTCTCACGGTGGCCTTCGGTGGCGGCCTGATCTGGGGCGCCAATCTCATGAGGTGGTAAATATGAGCAAGACGGTACTCGTATTTCCGGGGCAGGCATCCCAGTATGTCGGAATGGGAAAAGATATCTACGATTCTTCCGCCCGGGTGCGGGCATATTATGAACTGGCCTCCGATGCAGATCGGCGCTGATATCGCTCGACTCTCGTTTGAAGGTCCCGCCGAAGAATTGAAGCGGACCCGCTTCACTCAACCGGCCATTCTGCTTCATGCCCTTTCGGTGCTCGTGGTGCTCGAAGACCGGCTCCCGCAGTTTGATTTCGCCTGCGGCCACTCGCTCGGCGAGTATGCCGCATTGGCGGTGACGGGAGCTTTGACTTTCGATGACGCCATCCGTGCGGTCGTGAAACGTGCCGCCCTCATGGAAGATGCCTGTCAGAAGAATCCCGGAACTATGGCGGCAATCATGGGTTTGGATGAAACTGCGGTTGAAGAAATATGCAAGAAGGCGAGCCGCGTCGGGGTGGTCATTCCGGCGAATTTCAACTCCGGAATCCAGATTGCAATCTCAGGATCGCTTGATGGCGTGAAGAAGGCGGTGGAACTGGCCCAGGAGGCCAAAGCGAAGCGGGCGATCATGCTTGAAGTGGGCGGAGCGTTTCATTCGCCGCTCATGGAACCGGCCAAGCAGGGTCTGGCGGAGTACCTCGACAAAATCAAGATCGCCAATCCGACCGTGCCGGTTATCGCGAATGTGACAGCAAAGCCGGTAAACGACGGAAATGAAGTCAGAAGACTGTTGATCGAACAGGTGACGGCCCCGGTGCGTTGGGCCCAGACGATGAGTTTCCTTTTGGATAACGATGTAAAGACTGTGATAGAGATAGGACCCGGAAAAGTATTAACCGGACTGGCCAAGAGAGATTTGCGCCCCGAGACGAGTCTTAACCTGGATACTCTGGCTGATATTGAAGCGTTCAAGCAAGTTGAAGTGTAGGATGTGACATGGAATTTGCCGGAAAGACTGTAGTAATCACCGGCTCGGCGCGAGGAATCGGCCGGGTTATCGCAGAGAAATTCGCCGCCCAGGGCGCGAATGTCGTAATCAGCGATCTCGACCAGAATGCGGTCGATGCGGTCGCCCGGGAAATGGGCAGCAACGCTTTTGGCGTGCGGGCCGATGTGACCAAGCAAAGTGACATCGAAGCGCTGTTCGACAAGGTGTTAGAGAAGTTCGGACGGATCGATGTGGTCGTGAATAACGCCGGCATCACCCGTGACACCCTCATGATTAGGATGGACGAAAAAGATTGGGACATGGTACTTGACATCAATCTCAAAGGCGCATTTCTTGTCACCAAAACGGTTGCCCGGATCATGATGAAGCAGCGTTCGGGACGGATCGTGAACATAAGCTCGATAGTCGGGATTACCGGAAACGCAGGCCAGGTCAACTACTCAGCTTCAAAAGCGGGACTGATCGGTCTGACGAAATCGGCGGCCAAGGAACTGGCACCACGCGGTATTACCGTAAACGCCGTGGCCCCCGGGTTTATCGCCACCGATATGACGGCGGCGCTGTCCGACGGGGCCCGGGATGCCTTCCTGGGACGCGTGCTTATCAAGCGACCGGGTACTCCGGAAGATGTTGCCTCGGCAGTGAGCTTCCTGGCTTCTGACGAGGCGTCGTATATAACCGGCCAGGTGTTGTCGGTTGACGGTGGATTGACCATAGCATAATAACATAATCTCAAAAGGAGTCGTTACATGTCAGTAGAAGAGAGAGTAAAAGAAATCATCGTCGAGCAGCTTGGCGTGGAAGCCGGGCAAGTTACCGAACGGGCGAAGTTTGTCGAAGATCTTGGCGCCGATTCGCTGGATACCGTTGAACTCGTCATGGCTCTCGAAGAAGAATTCTCGATCGAGATTCCGGACGAAGACGCCGAGAAGATCGTCTCTGTCGGCGATGCCATCAATTACATTCAGGAACACTCCGACAAGTGAGCCTGGCTGTCAGCAGGGATAGCGTGCTACTATGAAGAGAAGAGTCGTCATAACTGGAATGGGGGTCATTTCCCCGGTCGGCAACACGGTGGACCAGTACTGGAACGCCCTGCTCGAAGGGAAATCCGGGGTTGGCTTGATTACTCGTTTCGATGTATCACAATATCCCGCGAAGATCGCGGCCGAAGTCAAGGATTTCGACCCGACCGCCTATATTGACAAAAAAGACGCCCGCCGCATGGATCCGTCGGAGCAATATGCCATGGCGGCCAGCGAGCAGGCGATTGTCGATTCGAAACTCAATCTCGAAACCGTCGACCTTGACCGTTGCGGGGTCGTGATCGGATCCGGCATCGGAGGCATTTCGACCTTCGAGAAACAGCACAGCATCCTGGAAAGTTCGGGTCCCGGCAAGGTGTCGCCGTTCTTCATTCCAATGATGATCATCGACATGTGTGCCGGACTGGTTTCGATCCGTCACGGCTTCCGCGGACCCAACTATGCCACCGTTTCCGCCTGCGCTTCATCGGCCCACGCCATCGCCGATGCCTATCGCATAATCGAGCGTGACGAGGCCGATGTAATGATCACGGGCGGTGCGGAAGCAACTATCACGCCGTCGTCTCTGGCCGGCTTCTGCCAGGCCAAGGCGCTTTCGACTCGGAATGATGCCCCGGAAAAAGCTTCCCGGCCGTTCGATGCCGGACGGGACGGCTTTGTCATGGGCGAAGGCTCGGCGGTGCTTATCCTCGAAGAACTGGAGCATGCCAGGGCCAGGGGCGCGCATATCTACGCTGAAATGAAAGGGGCGGCGATGACGGCCGACGCCTATCACATGACCGCTCCGCATCCGGACGGCTACGGCGCACGAAAGGCCATCGAACTCGCCCTCAAGAGCGCCGGAATTGCCTGCGGTGATATCGATTATATCAATACCCACGGGACCTCGACCGAACTGGGTGATATCGCCGAGACCAGAGCGATCAAAGATGTTTGCGGCGAGCATGCCTACAAGATTCCGATCAACTCGACCAAGTCGATGGTCGGACACCTGCTGGGTGCAGCCGGTGCGGTCGAGCTGCTCACATCGATCAAATCGATCGAACAGGGCATCGTCCATCCTACCATCAATCTCGATAATCCGGATCCCGAGTGCGACTTGGATTATGTTCCGCACAAGAAACGGGAGCATCGGATTACCTATGCCATGTCGAATTCATTCGGATTCGGCGGACACAACGTAACGCTCATCGTCGGGAGATACGACAATCACGCAGGCTAAATGAACTGGTGGAAAAGACTCATCGGACCGTTCACGACGCCTGATTCGGAGCGAGACGGGCTGTCTCAGGTTCAGCAAATCCTCGGCTATCATTTCCGGAACGAGTCGCTTCTGGCGCTCGCGCTCACGCATCGTTCCTTTTCCAATTCTCGTGATCTCAACCGCACCTCCAACGAAAGGCTGGAGTATCTCGGGGACTCGGTCCTTGGCCTGGTGATCGCCGACCGCCTCTATCACGATCACCCGGAACTTCGCGAAGGAGAGCTGACGAAACTCAAAGCGATGCTCGTCAACGAGACCACCCTCTCCAATATCGGCAAGGAGATGGAACTCAATCGGCACATCCGGCTCTCGGCCGAAGAAGACAAGCTCGGCGGCCGCGAACGCCCCTCGATCATCTCCGATGCGTTCGAATCGATCATCGGCGCGGTGTATATCGACGGCGGATTTGAGGCGGCCCGCGATGTGATTCTTCGCTCGATCTATCTCCGCAAGGAGACGATTATCTCCGATGACTCGCAGAAAAATTTCAAAGGGGAACTCCTCGAGCTGATCCAGGCGAGAGGAGAGGGGATGCCTCGCTATGATGTCGTCTCGGAGAGCGGACCCGACCACGAGAAGGAGTTCACGGTCGTGGTGTACGTCGCGGATCGCAAGATCGGAAGCGGTGTCGGCTCCACGAAGAAGGAAGCGGAGCAGCGTGCCGCGGCGATGGCGCTCGATACATACAAGGCGATGATGCACCTGATTGGCGCGAGGTGCATCGTCACTCGCACATTTTGTTCACACGCATCTCAACAATCTTCGTGCCGGGTCGATCTTTTTCTGCGATCCGGTGATTTTTTTTATTGACATTATTTTCAAGTATCGTTATTAACTCCAACGTACTTAATACATAAAGGTGTTATGGACCAGATTGGTACGGAAATAACTGAGAAGCATAGTTCTTTCTGGAACCATTAACCTTAATGAAGGAGAAGCGCAATGCGCAAAGCAACCCGAAAGAAAACAGCGAAGGCCAAATCCAAGAAGCCGGCCGTTCGCAAAGGAGCCAAAGCCTGGTCGAAAGAAGAGATCGCCCAGCTTCGCACCATGTATCGCACCCAGTCGGCGACCCAGATCGCCAAGGCGCTGAAGAGAAGTCTCTCGTCAGTGAAGGCGAAAGCCCGTGCGCTGAAACTGAGGAAGCCTGCCTCTGCAAAGAGAAAAGCAGCTCCGAAGAAGAAAGTCGCGAAGAAGACGATGCGTCGGAAGGCTGCACCGAAGAAGAAGGTCGCTAAGAAAGCCAAAAAGGCGAAGAAGACCGTAAAGAAAGCGGCTAAGAAAGCGAAGAAGACTGTGAAGAAGGCTGCCAGGAAGACGGCCCGCAAGAAAACTGCCAGAAGAGGCAAGAAGAAATAGTCACAGTCGTCGATTTCTATAAAGCCCGCCACCCGGCGGGTTTTTTTATGCGGGGCGCTTGAGACATCCCGGCGCCGCCCTTGACATCGAGCCCCTCATTTATGATATTCCCCACATATTATAAGCTACGTACATTGAGATGAGGTGATTCCGTGAATATAGTCGTGCTGATCAAGCAGGTGCCTGAAATCGCCCTGATAAAAGTCGATGAAGCCGCCAATCAGGTGGTTCTGCCGCAAGGTCCGGGGACGGTGAATCCATTCGATGAGTATGCGGTCGAAGAAGGGCTGCGTTTGAAAGAGAAATACGGCGGCAAGTGTGTCGTCATGTCGGTAGGAACGGAGCGAACCGAATCGGCCCTTCGCAACTGCCTGGCTCTTGGTGTCGACGATGCCTACCTGCTGAGCGATGAGAAATTCAACGGCTCGGATCAGCAGGCGTACGGCAAGATCCTCGCGGCCGGCCTCAAGAAACTCGGTGAGTATGATCTCGTCCTCGCCGGTAAGCAGGCGATCGACTCTGACTCTGCTCAGGTCCCCGGTGCGGTCGCGGCGAATCTTGCCGTGCCTCAGGCGATGTTCGTGAAGAAGATCGAGTCGGTGGATGGCAACAAGGCGACTGTCTTTCGTACGACCGAAGACGGCTACGATGTGGTCGAATTGAACCTTCCGGCGGTGGTTTCGGTGGTAAAGGAAATCAACGAACCGCGTCTGCCGTCGCTCAAAGGGAAAATGGCCGCCAAGAAAAAAGAGATTATCACCTGGACAAGCGCCGATCTTGGACTCGATGGTGCCGGGATCGGATCTCAGTCCGGGACCAGGACGGTCAAGGTCTCACCACCCCCTCCGCGAGCAAAGGGTGAAATGATCGAGGGCGCAACCCCCGATGAGATCGCCGACAAGCTATTCAAGAAACTACGTGAAAACCAGATAATCTGACAACGTTGAGCCGCCTTTGGGCGGCTCTTTCGTATACAACCTCGACCTTTACTGTAATGCTGATTCGCAAGCTCTCTCAAACGCACGAAATAATCGCCGGCGACGCCACTCGTCTTCGCGAACTCCTGCACCCGGATCGGGACTATCCGTTTTCGGGACGATACTCGCTGGCTTTTGCCATGCTTCCGCCCGGAAAATGCTCGAATCGACACCGGCTAAGCTCCGATGAAGTTTACTACATTCTAGCCGGCTCCGGGATTATGCACATAAACGACGAAAGTGAACGAGTCGAAGCGGGGGATGCGATAGACATCCCTCCCGGATCCGAGCAGTGGGTGGAGAATACCGGAAACACCGACCTTCATTTTCTCTGTATTGTCGACCCGGCCTGGCGGGCCGAAGATGAAACGGTCCTTGAGTAAGGCCCTCCGGTAATAGGTATTCTGTTAAAATTTGACATCCCCTGTAAAATGCCGATATATTCTGCGTATGAAAAAGCGAGTATTCAATCGTCTATTGATGTTGCTCCTGGCCTCGTCCGCGATCGCGTCAATTGGAATGCGTACGAAAATTCACGCCGCCGATATGGTCCGATACTCGCTCTCCGATGTCTCGGTATTGTACCTGTTCGATGACCCCCGGACGATCGACTGGCCCACCCTCTACTACCTGAACGACACTTACGGTTGTCGGATCGATCTCCTGACCTTCGATGAACGCCCGAGCTTTTCCAGCGCGGAGGCCTCGGTCCCCGATCGCGAGATCTATCTCCATTCGTATCATCTGCCGCCCGATGACACCACCGGGGTGACTGCGATGATCGGCGAGCTGTTCCGGGACAGGCTGCCGGACATCGTGTTTTTCGAGGATCAGCAGCGCGGGTATTATTCGACTGCCGAGAATATCATAACGGCCCGGGCGGGAGCCTCGAACAGTATCTTTACGATTCGGAAAATATATCGCAAGGTCTCAGAATCCCCCGAAAGCAAATCAAGCCCCGGCAGCGTGGTCTTGAACGGACGGGAGCTGTTCGACCGGTATACGGATCGGATGTCGCTTGAAATACCGGTCCTTCTGCCGCACCTATCGCTGGATCAGATCGAGCCGGACCGCCTCACTCGTTATCTGTTGATAAAGAACAACACCGGTAATACCCAGGGTTCTTTCCTCGCCGGAATTCCTGATTTCAGACTGCCGGCGATCATTGACTCGCTTTTCCCGACCGGCCCGATGAAGGAAACATTGCTCTCTCAGGCGAAGAAGTTCTCCAGCTTTTTCAATGCCTCGCGAATCTCAATTGGTCGGAACCGGGTGAAACTGATTGTCGACGGATATCGGGAGTTGACCTATCTCAACTCGCAGGACAAAGTATTTAAGGGGATGACCGAATTCCAGCACTATATCGAGGATATGGAGCGCAAGGCCGAACGGGCAGCGTTGCACGCAGTCGGTATCGGCTGGGATGGCAAAATTATCCTCAGAGACTCACCGCACGGGCCGAAACTCAAGTTCTTAGCATCGATTTCAGTCGACGGCCCGCGCGAGGTTCAGGTCAACAGCTTCATGTTCAATCCGTTCTGGGACAGCACTGCGATCGTGCTCGATTCCGAGCCGATAACGATCGCGCCGCATCAATCGTACGTGAGGGAGTTCCTCGTCGATGTCGATCATACGCATCTTGAGGGGAAGACCTCTGATTCACTCTCGTTCACGGTGCAGGTTGCCTACGGAGGGAGAATTCCGCTGAGTTTCACGAGCAAACTACCGTTGTGGGTGGCGCCCAAGCTGGGGATCAAGTTCGACCCGGAATTCTATTTCGTCAAGCCGTTCCCGGAACTCGATGTAGACAGAGTGGTGTCGAGCACCTCGGTCCGTGTTACCGTCCTGAAGCCGTACTCGTACGCCGGTACTGCACAGATCAATTTCACCACACCGAAAGGGATGTTCGCGGGTGCCTATCGCAAAGATATCACCCTTGAAAAGGGATTCACCGAACAATCGCTTCGCATCCCGTTTACCATCTCGAATTTATTTGAGCTTGGAACTCAGTCGCTCGGGATTGACCTTATCGTCGATGGCAAAACGGTAGCCTCCGACACCGGGCGTATTCGAATTGCCGCCTGCAAGATTCCCGATGACCGAACAATCGGATTCCTGCCGGATACAAGCGGACAGCTTGAAGATATTCTTCGGATGTGTGAGGCGAACTTTCAGCCGCTCACTGACAGGGCACTTGAGACGGCGGATCTGGATGCCTACAACGTAATCGTGGTTGGCTCCGGCGCTCTCAGGCGCTATCCCTCCTTCTCCCAAATCAAGCTGCAGTTGGAAGATTATCTCAGGCAGGGAGGGTCATTGGTCATATTCGGTCAGCCGGAAGACTGGCCGGGAGATATTCTTCCGGTATCGCTGGTCCCGTCGGTGGAGCTCGTAAGCAATGAGCAAATCACCGATCTCATTCCTGGCGCCAATATGCTCAGCAAACCGTACCTGATTTCCGATAAAAATCTGCTGTCCGAGTTCTACCGCAAGGAAGACCTGACTCCGGCCACTATTGCCCCTGCTGAAAAAATCCTGGTCACCCCATCCGGGGCCGCTTTATTGTCGGTCTCACGGTTGGGGACCGGCCAGATCATCTATTGCGGGCTGCCGCTTCTGGAGATGATCTCGCATCTCGATATCGAAGCGATTCACCTTTTTGCAAATATCATGAACTATTGATCCGCCGAAATGTTATATTCCTCACAATGTCTTGTGCGTTAGAGGATTAGGAGTGAATATTGCATCGGCTGAATGACTCAGACGAGACCCGTTCTCGTTTTTCCACATTGACCAAGTATTTCAAGCGGTATCGCCGGTATCTGTGGATCGGCGGTTTAGCCGTGCTCTTCTCGAATATATTCATTCTGGTCGTTCCCTATGTTTCCAAGCTGGTGTTTGATGCCCTCCAGCAGCACAAGCCGATGTCTCTGATCCTGAAGTTCGTTATACTGTCGTTCTTCCTCGCCCTATTCTCAGGACTCTTTCGGTTTGTTATGCGGAGAACGATTATCTGGATGTCACGATATATCGAGTACGATCTTCGCGGAGAAATCTTCGCCCACCTGCTTCGCCTGACCCCATCGTTCTATCACCAGCGGCGGACCGGCGATTTGATGGCGCGCATGACCAACGATCTGGAAGCTGTTCGGCAGATGGTCGGGCCGGGAATCATGTATATCAGTGATACGGTCGTAAAGCTGACCGTAGCGTTTGGCTTTATGATCTATCTGTCACCGACTCTTACGCTTTACGCTATAATCCCGCTGGTCGTCATGCCGATCGCCGTCAATCGGATCGGAAATGTGATTCATCGCCGTTTCATGCGCGTTCAGGAGAGCTTCTCCGAGTTGACGGCAGCGGCCCAGGAAAATCTGTCTGGCATCAGGGTCGTCAAGGCGTACCGCCAGGAACAGCCGGAAATAGAGCACTTCAGCGGACTTTCCGACAAGAATGTTGAGTTGAATATGTCGCTCGCCAGACTGCAGGGGATCTTTGTTCCTTCGATGCGGCTGATCGCGGCGATATCGTATCTGGTGGTGTTCTACTTCGGCGGTCTTCAGATCATTCACGGTACCCTGGGCCTCGGTGATATCGTGGCCTTCTTCGGATACCTCTCCATGATAACCTGGCCGATGATCGCAATCGGATGGGTGACCTCGTTGTACCAGCGCGGCACCGCGTCCCTGGGACGTATCAACAGCATCCTGTTCAGCGATCCCATAGTGGCCAACGCGGAAGATCGCAGGCATGCCGAAGCTATGCGTGGAGAGATCGAATTCAAGAATCTCAAATTCGCCTACAATGGCACACCGGTCCTGAAAGACATAAATCTCAAGATCGACGCCGGACAGACGGTCGGTCTGATCGGTATGACCGGGTCCGGAAAGACCACGGTTATTTCGTTGCTTTCGCACATGTTCCCGATCGAACGGGGGCAGGTCCTTATCGACGGCGTGGATATCAACGACTGGGATCTGAGCCATCTTCGCAGCCAGATCGGTGTCGCAACGCAGGAGCCATTCCTTTTCTCCGACACAATTGAGGGGAATATCCGGTTCGGACGGCTGGATGCTACGCTGGATGAAGTGATCGAGACGGCCGGGATTGCGGATCTGAGCAAGGATATCGATGAATTCCGCGAAGGCTACGAGACAATTGTCGGTGAACGAGGGATTACTCTCTCGGGCGGACAGAAACAGCGTACGGCGATAGCCCGGGCAATTATCACCAAACCGGCGATCCTGGTTCTCGATGACGCCACCTCGGCCGTGGATACCGAAACGGAACACCAGATCAATGAACGGATTAAGCAGGTGCTCGCGGGACGGACGGCAATCATTATCTCGCATCGCGTTTCTTCGGTCAAAGAAGCTGACATGATTGTGTATCTTCACGACGGTACGATCAGCGAACAGGGGACGCACGACGAATTGATGGCCCTCAACGGTCACTATGCCGAGCTGTATCGCTCGCAACTACTTGAAATGGAGCTGGAATCACTGTGAGCGGAGCCGAACATTATCACGAAGAAGAAGTCCTCGGTAAGGCCTACGATGCCCGCCTGATGAAGCGGCTGCTTACCTTTGTTCGCCCGTACCGCTGGGTGATCGTGGCGGCTGTTTCGGCGCTCCTGCTCAGCGCTCTCTTTCAGACGTCACTCGCCTTCATTACCAAGCACGGTATCGATGATTACATTCTGAAGGGAAATGCCAAAGGATTCCACCTGATCGCGATCGCCTATCTGGTGATCATCGTGCTGACCCTGGGGATCAGCTATGTCGAGGTGTACACCACATGGTGGGTCGGACAGCATGTCCAGTACGATATCCGCATGAAGATCTTCCGTCATTTGCAAAACCTTCATCTCGGTTATTTCGACAGGAATCCGGTCGGTCGGCTCGTGACCAGAGTGACCAACGATGTCAATACGCTCGATGACCTGTTCTCATCCGGGGTTGTGAATATTATCGGCGACATCCTCATGCTCGTCTTCTTTGTCGGCGCGCTGCTGTATGTCAACTGGAAGCTGGCCCTGGTCGTGTTCGTGACCGTTCCACTCTTACTGGTGGCCACCTTCTTTTTCCGGGCTAAGGCGCGCGATGCTTACCGGTCGGTTCGTCTGAAAATCGCCCGGATCAACGCCTTCATCCAGGAGCATTTGACCGGGATTCAGATAGTGCAGTTATTCACCCGTGAGCAGGTGACGATTGACAAGTTCGACGATATCAACCGGGATTTGCGCTCAGCCCACTTCAGATCGGTACTCTATTATGCTGTATTCTACCCCACCGTTGAAATTATCGGGGCCTTTTCCGCCGGGTTGCTCTTTTACTACGGCGGCAAAATGATCGAGATGAATACCCTGAGTTTTGGCGATCTGGTCCTGTTTATCTATCTGGTGGAACGGTTCTTCCAACCGATTCGCGACCTGTCGGAGAAGTACAACATCCTTCAGGCCTCGATGGCTTCGTCTGAGCGGATCTTTAACCTTCTCGATACCGAACCGGAAATTGTCGACAAACCGGTCACGAAGACGCCCGAAAAGTTCGCCGGCAAAATCGAATTTGACCATGTCCGCTTCGCCTACAACGAGCCGGACTGGGTGCTTAACGATGTTTCCTTCACGGTTGAGCCGGGCGAGAAGGTAGCGATTGTAGGCGCCACCGGTGCCGGGAAAACTTCGCTCATTTCACTGCTTTATCGCTTCTATGATTATCAGCATGGGTCGATTCGCCTTGACGGGATTGATTTGAAAGACTATCCGGTAGAAACGCTCCGCTCGCATCTTGCCCTGGTTCTTCAAGATGTCTTCATCTTCACCGGGGACTATGCCACCAACGTCCGACTTCGGGACAAGAGGATCTCCGATAAGGCGGTTGCGGATGCATTGCGGCGGGTCGGATTTGACCGATTCCTGGCGCAACATGAAGAAGGCCTGCACACGGAGGTCAAGGAACGAGGGGCCACTCTGTCGACCGGACAGAAGCAACTGTTGTCCTTCGCCCGGGCGCTCGCCTTCGATCCGGATATTTTGATTCTCGATGAAGCAACCAGCTCGGTCGATACGGAAACAGAGCATTTGATCCAGTCCGCTCTGGAAGAACTGCTCAAAGGAAGAACTTCGATCATTATTGCCCACCGCCTGTCGACAATCGAGAAAGCCGACAAGATCATCGTGCTGCATCATGGCACGCTCCGTGAGATGGGCAAGCACGATGAGCTGCTCAAACAACGCGGCATCTACTATAAGCTCTATCAACTCCAGTATAAGCGTCAGGATCCGACCGGCCGGGAGACGGCGCCGGTTGCGGAGATTCCAAAATGACCCTCTCAGTCCGGGAGCTGAAGAAATTTCTGGCCATCGCTCAGGAGACAGCGTTGGGAGCGGGGAAGATCCTCTCCGACGGGTTCCACCTACCCAAGAAGGTTCGCTACAAAGGGGTGATCGATCCGGTCACGCAGTTCGATATAAAATCGGAACGATTCGTCAAGTCGAAGATTCAGAAAGCCTATCCCGATCACAGCTTACTTGCCGAGGAAGGAGACGATGTAGACACCGGGTCGGAGTTTAGGTGGGTGATTGATCCCCTCGATGGCACCGTGAACTATGCCCACGGCTTCCCCGTCTATTCGGTATCAATAGCCCTGCAATATCAGGGAGAATCGGTCGTGGGAGTCGTATATGATCCGGAGAAAGATGAAATGTTCTCGGCCTCGCTCGGCCGGGGCGCCTTTGTGAACAACAAACGGCTCAAGGTTACTTCGGAGAAAGATCTGCAAAGAGGGTTGCTTGCTACTGGCTTTGCGTACAATATCCAGACCGCCCGCATCAACAATCTCGGGATGTTCGCACGAATGGCCAAGAAGGCGCAGGGAGTTCGACGTCTCGGTTCTGCTGCGCTTGATCTCTGCTGGGTAGGGGCAGGACGACTCGATGGATTCTGGGAGTATGAACTGCATCCGTGGGATACGGCGGCCGGCATGCTGATCGTAACCGAAGCGGGGGGGAAGGTCACGCGAATTGATGGGACGAAGTATCAGATTTTCCACAAGGATATTCTCGCCACGAACGGGCTCCTGCATACGTCCATGAAACGAGTCCTGCATCAGAGTCGGAAGTAAATCGGTATAAGGACGTAGAATCCCGGACAGATTTGTCTTGTCTGGCCTATTCCGTAGAGCGATATTGATTACAAGAGGGAATGAGAAGAATGAAGCGCTGCGCTACATACCTGTTGGTGACCGGACTGCTGCTGCTGACTGCCTGCTCCAAGAACGATACCTCGACTCCACCGACCAAGTCTGACGACACCACTCCGCCGGCCGATATTGTCGATTTGGTTGCCGGCAGCCCTACCGGGACAACCATCACCTTGACCTGGACCGCGCCGGGAGATGATGGCCGGATTGCGAAAGCAGCGCAATATGACATTCGTTACTCGACCTCGCTTATCACCGATTCCAATTTCGAACAAGCGACACCAGTAACCAACCCGCCTCTGCCGACGGTTGGTGGCGCGACTCAAACGTTAGCCGTAGGCGGACTGCAGTCAAACACGCTTTACTATTTCGGAATCAAGACGGCCGACGAGGTCCCTAATTGGTCAGGACTATCAAATGTCGTTTCGGCGACAACCCTTCTCGCCGGACTCTGGACGAACTACAATATCGGCAACAGCGATATACCGGCTGACACTATTTTCGATATCGACTTCATCGGTTCAACCCGGCTTGTCGGGACGACGGCCGGTCTGGGGAGCCTGACCGGGAGCATCTGGACCCTGTCCGACACAAGCAACACCGCTAATTTCCCCGGCGACAGGATTCGGGTCATTGCGCACGATCCGACCGGAAAGCTCTTCGTGGCGAGCTATGACAACGGATTCGCCGCTTTCGAAGACACTGCTTATGTGCTTTACAACGACAGCACGACCGGACTCTCGTTGAATGCAGTGCGCACGATGATTTCAAACATGGCGGGGGAGCTATGGATCGGGACCGCGAACGCCGGGCTCTTTCACTTAACGGACAGTGGATTCGTAAACTACAACACCACTTCGGGTGTAAACATGGATCAGAACGGCCTGACCAGCCTGGCGTTCGATTCAATCGGATATCTCTGGGTCGCGTACGGTAACGGACGGGTTGCCCGCTTCAATGGGACGTCATTCGATGCGCCAATCAATGTTGGCAGTCAGTATAATATTGTGCACTCAATCGCGGCCGATCATTCCGGAAACCTCTGGTTTGGAACCGATGCCGGGGCATTCAGATACAACTCCGGGACGTTGGTGCCGTATACCTCCACCAATAGTGGCCTGGTCGACAACGTTGTGATTTCGGTAGTGGTCACGCCGAACAACGAGAAATGGTTCGCTACTCCTTACGGACTCAGCCGGTTCGACGGCTCCACCTGGACGACATACACAATCTCTAACAGCGAGCTTCCCGACAATTTCATCTGGAAAGTCCGTTCCGACCAGGTGGGGAATCTCTGGATCGGAACTAACTTCGGCCTGGCCGAGTTCACTCCTTAGTCAGAGCCGGCGGGCGGCCGGGTAATGACCTGAAGCACCGTTTTAGCCCGCTGTAAGCGATTTTTTGCCCCGATAATCAAGCATTAGAAAAACCGTTCGACAATAGAATAGAGATACCCATGAGTAATATCCAATTAGTCAAATCTACCTCCGGAGTCCGTGGCGTAATCGGCAACGGGCTCGATCCTCTACTGGCCACTCAATATGGAGCCGCGTTCGGCACGTTCCTCAAAAAGGGGCCGGTCGTCGTGGGACGGGATAGCCGTCCTTCGGGAGAGATGATTAAAGCGGCGACGATCGCCGGGCTGAATTCGGTTGGAATCGATGTCATTGATATAGGGATCGTGCCGACACCGACCGTCGAGATCGCCATTACCAGCCTCAAAGCGAGAGGGGGCATCTGTGTCACCGCCTCCCACAATCCGGCTCAGTGGAACGCCCTTAAGTTCTTCAACGACAAGGGGGAATTCATCACCCCGGCCCAGTACAAACAACTCGATGGGATATTCAATCGCGCAAAGTTCGCTATAAAGCGGCATGATAAAATAGGTCACACGACTTACAGCGAAATCTGGGCCGACGAACATATCAAGAGAACGCTTGAGCTCAAGACGGTCAATACCGCGGCCATACGCCGTCGCAAGTTCAAGATTGTCGTCGATGCCGTCAATGGAGCCGGTTCGTACGCCCTGCCCGCTTTGCTTGAGAAACTGGGAGTCAAGGTTGTCAGGATCAACTGCAAGGGAGACGGTGACTTTACGCATGAGCCAGAGCCGGTTCCCAAGAATCTGACCCAGCTGTGCCGCGCGGTGAAGAAGCATAAGGCTGATCTCGGGATGGCGTGTGACCCGGATGCGGATCGTTTGGCTCTGGTCAATGAATTCGGCCAGCCGATCGGTGAGGAGTTGACCCTCTCTATAGCGGTGAAGGCTATTCTGGCGAAGAAGGGCGGCACGTCCGTCATAAACCTTTCCACCTCAAAGACTACCGAGGATGTTGCCCGGTCCGTGGGGTCCAAGGTATACTACTCCAAAGTTGGCGAAGCGAATGTCGTCCAGATGATGCATGCCCGCAAGGCAGTGATCGGGGGCGAAGGAAATGGCGGCGTAATTTATCCCGGCTTCCATGCCGGCAGGGACTCGCTCGTTGCCGCAGCGCTGGTGCTGGACTGCCTGGTATCGGAGAAGAAGTCGTTGGCCGAGCTGGTTGCAACTTTCCCCAAATACCACTATATAAAGACCAAAGGTAATCTGGCCGGCAATTTCGGCATGAAACTCAAGCAGTTTAAGCGGGAAGCTTCGGCGATACTCGGCAAAACCCGGATAGACAGCCGCGACGGCTTTCGCTTTGACTTCAAAGACGGCTGGATTCAAATCCGTACTTCCAATACTGAACCGATCTATCGGCTGATTGTCGAGACGCGGAACCAGGAGCTGTCCGAGCAGTTATTAAGTAAGGTTATCAAGTACTTCAAATAGGAGTCAGGGAATACTATGTGTGGAATTGTCGGATATGTAGGGCCAAAGCAGGCTATGCCCATTCTGATGAAGGGGTTGAAGCGCATGGAATATCGCGGCTATGACTCCGCGGGAATCGCTATGCTCACCGACTCCGGCCTGATGGTGGCGAAAGCGGCCGGCAAGATCAGCCGCCTCGAAGAAATGCTCGCCGACACCACCTTCAACAGCACGCGCGGTATCGCGCACACCCGCTGGGCGACCCACGGTGAACCGACTCAACTCAATGCCCATCCTCACACCGACGAGGCGGAAGAAATCGCCCTGGTGCACAACGGCATTATCGAGAACTACCGTACCCTGAAGGAATTCCTCCTGCAGAAGGGATTTCACATACGGACTGATACCGATACCGAAATCCTCGTCCATCTGATCCGATTCAACTATCACGGAGACATGACAGAAGCGGTGCGGAACGCCCTGCACCAGGTCGAGGGAACTTATGGCATCGCCGTGATGTCTTCGCTGCATCCGGATACGATCGTCGCCGCCCGCATGGGCTCGCCCCTCGTGCTCGGGATCGGCAAAGGAGAAAATTTCGTAGCTTCCGATGTCTCCGCAATGCTGGACCACACGAAGAAGGTGGTTTATCTCGAAGACGGCGAGATTGTCACGATTACTCCAAACGGTTACAAAATCACGACTATTCAGAATGACAGTATCACGCCGCAGATCGAGGAAGTCACCTGGACGCTTGATCAGATCGAGAAAGGGGGGTACGACCATTTCATGCTCAAGGAGATCCATGAGCAGCCAACCACCCTTCGGAATGCGATCCGCGGCCGATTAAATATCGAGGAAGGGATTCCCCGCCTCAATGGTTTGAACCTCCAGTACGATGAACTTCGCAAAATCAAGCGCATCATCATCACTGCCTGCGGAACATCGTGGCACGCCGGACTAATCGGCGAGTACATGATCGAAGAACAGGCGAGAGTGCCGGTCGAAGTCGAGTATGCCTCCGAGTTCCGATACCGCTCGCCCCTGGTCGACGAAAACACGATTCTGTTCGCGATCAGTCAGTCGGGTGAAACGGCGGATACATTGGCGGCCATGCGCGAAGCCAAAAAACAGGGCGCAACCGTATTGGGTCTGGTGAACGTCGTAGGATCGACAATCGCTCGCGAATCCGACGGCGGTGTGTATCTTCACGCCGGACCGGAAATCGGCGTAGCTTCGACCAAAGCGTTTACTTCTCAGGTGATGGTTCTCTCGCTGATCAGCACCCTGCTTGCTCGCATGCGCCATCTGTCGGTGCAGGCGGGGCAGGAAGTAATCGACAACCTGTTCAAGATCCCCGATCAGGTCGACCAGATCCTCAAGAAGAGCGAAGATATCGAGAAGATTGCCGCTGAATACTATCATTCGAACAACTTCCTCTATCTTGGCCGCGGCATCAATTTCCCGGTGGCGCTCGAAGGAGCGCTGAAAGCTCAAGGAAATTTCATACATCCATGCCGAAGGTTATCCGGCGGCGGAGATGAAGCATGGCCCGATCGCCCTGATCGACGAGAACATGCCGGTGGTGGTTATCGCCCTGCAGGATCCGGTCTACGATAAGGTTATGTCGAATATCTCCGAGATCAAAGCGCGTAACGGCAATGTTATCGCCATCGCGACTGAAGGAGACACCGAGATCGCTGAAAGAGTCAACCATGTCATTTACATTCCGAAGACCAATCGGCTGCTCACCCCGTTGTTGTCGATCGTGCCGCTGCAATTGCTGGCGTATCATATCGCCGTCATGCGCGGCTGCCATGTCGACCAACCGAGGAACCTGGCGAAATCGGTAACGGTGGAATAGAGATCCAATTCAAATCGAAATGATGATGAAGGCCGGATGATTGACAATCGTCCGGCCTTTTCCACTGTGGCCAGTGTTGTAGGGCACGTCCTTCTCAGAACGTGCCGCGATCTGTCATCGTGCTCCTTGGCAGTTTCTAAGAAGGAACTGCCCTACTGCGTTGCGCACAGGTTCAGCAACGAAGACGGTACTGACCTGCAAGAGAGAAGGCGCGGGGTGCCCCGCCTTTCAGGTGGGATCCCGCGCGAGATTTTACCCGCCCAAAGAGTGGGCGCGCGAATGAAAGGAACCGGGATTCCCTCGTACGAGGGAATGACATGCCTTGGGCATGTTAGAAACGGCGGCCCGGTGCCTCCGGCGGACCTGTTGCCCTCAGGCATATCTCATACATCCGGCCATAAGAATGGTCGGACCTGCAAGCAGATAGGTTTCGTGCGAATTGTAGGGCACGTCCTTCTCAGAACGTGCCGCGATATGTCATCGTGCTCCTTGGCAGTTTCTGAGAAGGAACTGCCCTACGGGGATGTCATGAATAGCGGCGGTCAGGAAAGGATTCCTGACCGCACAATAATACGTCCGGCCATAAGCATGGTCGGACCTACAAACTGAAGGTGAATAATTCGAGAGGGGCTACGGACAAGGGCATCCCCGAAGACGGATGATGCCCTACATTTGAGAAATGGTCTGATGGAATGTGAGCCGATCACTCCGATGGTTCGTCGAAATCTGATTTCCCTTTGCGGATTTTGGTGAGGACGAGTGAGTAGGTCCCCCTCAGAATTTTCCCGACAACTTCAGTGAAGCGCGAAGGGGTCAGTTGCTGAAGACTGTAAAGCGGCCACACCTCTCTCGGCGCATTCTTGTTCGTCTCAGGCTCTTTTTTTCGACGCGGCATGGCGGTCTCCAAATGTGCCGGGTTCAATAAGTTTCAACTTAAAACCCGGATCAACGACTCTATTTGCTAAAACGAGACACGGACGTGCCGTGTTCCGTTGCCAATTTCCGCGCTAATTCACTACTGGTCTACTTCGGGCAGGTCTTTGGGAAGTTCCTTGTCCTCCCTGAACCCGAGCGCGTAATCCGCCTGCATGAGCGTGTGAATCTCACGCGTGCCTTCGTAGATCGATGCTCCCTTGGAATTCCGGTAGAACCGTTCGACCGGATATTCATCGGAGAATCCGTAAGCTCCGTGCACCTGCACCGCGTTCGCCGCCGCAGCTTCAGCCTCACGACAGGCGATCCATTTCGCCAGCGAGGTTGCTTTGGTCGAGCGCTTCCCTTGATTCTTCAGCCAGCCGGCTCTCATCCATAAGTAAGTGCTATACTCGTAGGCCGCTTCCATGTTCGCGATCATCTGCTTAACCAGTTGGTGCTCTTCTATATTGACGCCGAAAGTCTGCCTCTGTTTAGCGTACGACACCGAGGCGTCCCGACAGGCCCTGATCAGCCCGCATGACCCGGCGGCCACCGTGTACCGGCCCTGATCGAGACAGAACATCGCAATCTTAAATCCGGCACCTTCTTTGTCGACCCGGTTGGCCTCGGGGACCTTCACGTCCTGAAAAGAAATATACCCGGTGTTCCCGGCGCGAACGCCCAGCTTACCGTGAATCGTGCCGGTAGTGACACCATCCCAATTTCGTTCTACGATGAATGCGGTGAGCCCACTGTGATCCCGCTGCTTCTTTTTGTCGAGATCGGTCCAGGCAAAGACGAGGAAATAGTCGGCGACATTGGCCAGTGAGATCCACATCTTTTCACCGTTAAGAAGATAAGAATCACCCTGTTTTACCGCCGTGCTCTGAATACCGATAGCGTCCGATCCGGCCGCCGGCTCCGTGAGCCCGAATGTGGCTATCTTTTCCCCTTTGGCAGCAGGGGTAAGATACTTCTTCTTCTGGTCTTCGCTTGCGAACGTAAGTACCGGCAAAGAGAACAGCCCGATGTGAACCGAGAGGATCACCCGGGCGGAGGTATCGGCGTATTCCAATTCTTCTGAAGCAAGACCGAGGGAGATGTAGTCCATCCCGAGTCCGCCGTACTGCTCCGGAATGCAGAATCCCAGCAGGTTGGCCTTGGCCATCGCGGGCAGAAGCTCCGGATTCAGTTTCTGGGAACGATCGTACTCAGCGATGCTGGGCAGGACGACCTTCTGTGCGATATCCCGCGCCATATCCCGTACCGCCAGCTGATTTTCGGTAAATGAGAAATCTATCATGTGAGAGTCGACTCCTTGAATTGTCCTGGTAAGTTCTGTGATTATATACGTAATGGCCGGGATATTGTCAAACAAATGTGCCGGGGGGAAAACCGTGCCGAAAAGACCGATTCCGATCCGTAGCCGGTTGCCCGGCCGGGTGATTTTACATATATTGCGGCTCTAACTCGAAAGGGAAATCGTGTGAGCGAACCTACCCACGTTAAGGCTGACATAATTGCGTACTCGAGCGAGTATGCCGAAGTGGTCCGGTCATGGATTGACTGTGAGGAAACCTACCAGCTGGTCTGTCAGGGACAGGATTTCCCACCGCCGGAAGATGTCGTCCAGTCCTGGCAGCGGGAAGGCGTAATGTCCTTCCTGCTATTCGCCGATCGGAAACCGGTCGCTTACGCCGAATTCTGGAAACGCCCCCAGGAACTCGCCCTGCAAATTGCCCATCTCATTGTCGATCCGTACAAACGATCCGAAGGATATGGCACCAAGATGCTCCAGTTGCTGTACGATCGGGCAGCCTCCAGGCGGGATGTAGCCAAGATTGTCATGAACATTTACAACGACAACCCGTTCGCGGTCGGTTGTTTCCTCAAGGCCGGGTTTGAGCTGGCCGGGACGACCAACTACACCGAGGGGCTTCGGATGGTCAGATACGTCAAATAGACTTAGCTTAAGATGCAATAATACGGATGGAGAGACAGATGATTAAGAAAGTAGGTATCGTAGGATTCGGACAGATGGGCTCGGGAATCGGTCAGGTATCGGCGGCAGCCGGTTACCAGGTGATCGCGCTCGAAGTTTCCGACACCGTTTTCCAGAAAGGTCTCGGTTACATCACCAAATCGCTCGACAAGGCAATCGAGAAAGGAAAAGCGGATCAGGCGTTCAAAGAAAAGGTTCTCGGAAATATCAAGAAAGCTTCCGGCTACGCAGATTTGGCCGACTGTGATATTGTGTGCGAAGCTGTGATCGAGAATATGGATGTCAAAAGGGAAGTGTTCGTCAATCTGGACAAGACCTGCAAAGCGGAGACTATTCTTGCATCGAACACCTCCTCTCTGCCAATTGGCGATATGGCCGCCGCAACCTCTCGCAGAGACCGTTTCCTCGGCCTGCACTTCTTTAATCCGGTCCCGATCATGAAGCTGTGCGAAGTGGTCAAAACACTGGACACATCGGAAGAGACGTTCAAAACAGCCTTCGCCTTTGCTGAATCGGTCGGAAAGACCGCGGTTACGGCCAAGGATTCCCCCGGATTCATCGTCAACGTCCTGCTGGTGCCGTATCTCCTCGATGCGATTCGTCAGCTCGAGCGCGGACTGGCCAGCCGCGAGGATATCGATAACGGCATGATGCTCGGATGCGGTCATCCGATGGGTCCGCTGACTTTGACGGACTTTATCGGACTTGACACGATTTTGTACATCGGTGACATCATGTTCGAGGAGTTCAAGGACGCCCATTACGCTGCTCCGCCGCTGCTCCGCCGCATGGTCAATGCCGGGTACCTCGGCAAAAAGGCGGGCCGCGGGTTTTACGACTATTCGAAAAAGTAAATTGAGATCGCTCGGACGAGCTGAACGATAAAGGAAAAATCAGATGAACGAATACAAGAACCTGCTGGTCGAGACAAAAGAGCAAGTCCTCGTCATCAGGATCAACCGGGAGCGCGCCCTCAATGCGCTCAACAAAGAGATCATCGCGGAGCTTCAGCAGCTCTTCAGCTATTACTGGATGGATGACACGATCAAGTGTGTGATCATCACCGGCGCCGGGGAGAAGGCGTTCGTGGCCGGGGCCGACATCAGCGAACTGGCTGATCTCGATGTCCGCAGCGGAAACGAGCTGTCTGCCCGCGGTCTGTACCTGATGAAGACAATCCAGAACTTCCCGAAACCAGTGATCGCTGCTATCAACGGTTTCGCACTCGGCGGCGGCTGTGAACTGGCGATGGCCTGCGATATCCGGCTAGCTTCCGAAAAGGCAAAACTGGGGCAGCCGGAAGTTAATCTCGGCATCATCCCCGGCTACGGCGGCACGCAGCGCCTTCCGAGGCTGGTTGGACGTGGTAAAGCGATGGAGCTGATTATGACCGGACAGATTATCGATGCCCATGAGGCGCATCGCATCGGACTGGTCGACGAAGTCTATCCGCCCGATCAATTGATGGACAAAGCGCTTGAGATGGCTAATTTGATCGGTACCAAGGCGCCGGTTGCGATCGCCCTGGCTAAGGAGACGATAAATCGTGGAATCGAAGGAAGTCTCAGCTACGGCTGTGATCTGGAAAAAGCCAATTTCGCGCAGCTCTGCGGGACCGGTGACAAGAACGAAGGAATGGAAGCGTTTCTGGAGAAACGCCCGGCCAAGTTCACCGGCAAATAAGCGATTCCGCAGATCGACAGATCTGACAGCTATATACGGAGGCATCGCCGGTGATTCGCCGGCGATGCTTTATCATTTCTATTCGGGATTTAGTGAGCGAAAAATGAGTATCCAGATCAGGCCGGTGTCGAGCGAAACCCGCGCCTGGGTGCTTGAGATCGTCAGGGGATGGGGGGCGGATTTTGTTGTCACTCGTGGGCGGAAGGTCTATCCGGCGGATATACACGGGTTTGTTGCGTTCGACGAGTCCGGGAAGAAGATCGGCCTGGTGACTTACGAGATTGTCGACGACCAGTGCGAAGTGGTCACACTGGACGCGTTGACAAAGTTCAAGGGGGTCGGGACGGCGCTGGTGCAGGCGGTAGTTGAGCAAGCGAAAGTGCGAAAGTGTCACAGGGTCTGGCTCATTACGACAAACGACAATCTCGATGCAATCAGGTTCTATCAGCGAAGAGAATTTGTCATTGCGGCTATCCACTGCAATGCCAGCTGTGGTCGCGCGCAAGATGAAGCCTTCGATACCGCTTGATTGGCAATTTCGGTATCCCATTACGAGATGAGATTGAATTTGAGATGTTGCTGGACTGACCTGACGAATTATCCCGAGAATTCTTCGCCCGCCGACTCTCTTCCCAGAGCTACTTCATGCAGACGTTCGTAAATCGCCCCTTGCGGTGAAAGTGTCGACTTGAACAGAACCACGCGGTCGAATCGGAATGGGATCTCGGCAAACGTATACTTCTTGACGAATTCTGTCAGTGAGGCCGGTTCCTTTCGGCTCGCGAATCCGCCCTAACGTGAAGTGGGCTTTGAACTGCTTTCCTTCCGGCTCCCAGCCCAGCTTGTTCATGCGGAGTTCCATCTCATCCGCCATCTGGACGAGCGTTTCTCGTTCTTTCTCGATTCCCGCCCAGATCACACGAGGCCGCTGTAAGTTGGGGAAGGCCCCGAGGTGGGCAATGGAGCTGTCTATGGGATGGTAATTCCTGACGAATGCGTCGAGCTGATTTCTGATGTCTGGTACCACCGAATCATCGGTATCGCCGAGGAATTTGAGGGTGAGATGGATATTCTTCGGAGCCACCCAGGAGACACGGCCGCCTCTGGGCCGCAGATCCTGAATGATTTTCCCCAGCGCCTGCTCGACCCGGGCTTCAAGCGGCAGGGCGATGAACAATCGAAGCATCATGAGATATCCAGAATATCCCGCCTGAGGAGTTCAAGCGCGGCATAGGCGGCCCGCCGCCGGTTCGTGTCCCGGTTTCCGCCGAACATGAACCTGCGGGCATAGGTGGCATACGCCGATGCCAGGCCGATATAAGTCAGGCCAACCGGTTTCTCATCAGTCCCTCCATCGGGACCGGCAATGCCGGTGATCGAGAGGGCATAATCAGAACCAAATCTCTGGCGCGAGCCGGCAGCCATGGCGGCGGCGCACTCCTCGGATACCGCTCCGTGTTCCTCAATAATTTTCGGATCCACCGACAAATCACGAATCTTGCTGTCGTTGGAATAACTGATAACTCCGCCGAGGAAGTATTCGGATGATCCGGGGACCGATGTGACCAACGCGCCGATCCTTCCGCCTGTGCACGACTCGGCGACTGAAAGGGTTTTGTCGTTGTCTTTGAGCAACTGCCCGATAATCCCTTCGAGCGTATCTTCCTCGCGGCCGTAAATGTACTTACCGACTTCGGATTCGACAAAGCGTTCGAGATTGCGCGCTTTTTCCAGGGCTTCGTCTTCCGTTGTCGCATACGACATCACCCGAAGATCAACTCCGCTGACGCTGGGAAGGTAAGCGAGCTTCACGCCCGGTTCGAGCTTCATGGTAGCCATCAGCTGTTCGGCAATTCGTGACTCCACAATTCCGGTCGTGCGAAGCTTGATAATCTTGATCGCCTCACCGATCGGCAGTCCCTTGAGGAACGGCACGACTTCGTCGACCATGATCTGCTTCATCTCATGCGGAACGCCGGGGAGAGAGATAAACGTCCGGCCGTTCTCGGTAATGCAGATGCCGACAGCCGAACCGCTTCGGTTGGGAAATGCGGTGGCACCTTGCGGCAGCAAGGCCTGGTTCTGATTGATCGCCGGCATATCGATCCCGCGCTTGGCGTACCGGGACTTGATGTCATCGAGGATCTCTTCGTGGAAAATCAGGTTCCGCTTGAAAACTTTGACGATCGCTTTTTTGGTATTGTCATCGTCGGTCGGACCCAACCCGCCGGTGGTGATAATAACCCGCGCCCGTTTCAGAGCCAGCCGGAAGGCTTCCTCCATCTGCTCCACCGAGTCGCCGCAGGAGCTGATGAAATTCACGGAGAGTCCGATCCCGGTGAGGAGCTGGGCAATGAAGGCGGAATTCGAATCTATCGTGTGTCCGGTAAGGATCTCATCGCCGATTGTGAGTATTTCAACTTCCATACCTGATTCTAACCCTTAATTCGAGCAAATGTCCAGCAGAATCCTAACTTAACAGGAACCTGACTATCAGCTGGGTTACGATATTGGCGTAGATGCCGGCCATGACATCGTCCATCGTTACACCCCACCCTCGCGGAAGATTTTCGAGTTGGGCGGCGGGAGGAACCTTGACTACATCGAACGCCCTGAAAGCGACAAACCCGATACTGTAGGCGGTAAGAGAGAAGGGGACAAAGAGCAGAGTGACGAACATGCCCGCCCATTCATCGATAACGATTTTCTTGGCATCGTGGCCGAACAGTTTCTCCGCCTGGGTGGCCGACCAGACCGATACGATAATCGTGAGTACCGTGATCGTACCCAACCAGAGAATATTGTCTTTCAGAAAGAATAAAGCGATCAACCAGGCCGGGATCGTTCCCCAGGTTCCGGGAAACGGCTTGCCGTATCCTGAAAAGAGGCCGGTCGCTATGAGTTTCGTTATGAAATCGCGCATGTCTCTCCGTTATTTGAGAACCGTCTTGATCATGTAGAAGTACTTTACGATATAGTCAATCCCTGTCCATACTGTGACTACCGCGGTAATCCAGATGACGATATTGAAATAGAATCTATGGTCAAACTCAATCATCTTCAGGGCGGGGCTGTGATAGAACTCCAGAGAGTATAACAGGGTCATGTAACCGAGTATCAGCCCGACAATACTCAACTGGAGAAAAGTTTTCACTTTTGCCCACCAGCTCGGCGAAATCACCACACCGCGATAGGCTGCGAGCAGGCGAAGACCGGTGATGGAGAACTCTCTTCCGATAATAAGCATCACAGGCAAAGGGGAGACCAGCCCGAGTGCGATAAAGGCAATCAGCGCTGATGAAACAAGGATCTTGTCGGCCAGCGGATCCATGAACTTACCGAATCCGGTAATGATGCCGTACTTGCGCGCATAGTAACCGTCGGCGAGATCGGTCAGCGAGGCGATGATGAAAAGTCCCAGGGCGGTGAGACGCATGTAGAAGTTGTCGATCATGAAAAAGTACATGAACAACGGGGCAATCAGGATGCGAAGTAGCGTCAACTTGTTGGGGGTATTCATCGGAAGTCAAAGTATGCCTACAGCGAGCCGCTGTCAATCGGGTTTTCCCGATGAGGGTGATGAAGACGGAACAGAATCATCGAGTGAGAAATATTCGGCAGATATTTTCGGAAGATGGACCGCTTTAATATTTCGCGGAGAACGCCCGTGGGGCCTCGATCATGATTCCGGCTCGATGAGACCTTGACTGAAACTGATGCAAAAAAAAACCCAAGCAGGTAGAACTCCTGCCTGGGCGGACGATATTAGGTAATCCACAGAAAGAGTAACACTTTCCGATTGCGATAAAATAATAACACCGAAGCTTAAGTTTGTCAAGAGGAAAATCCCATTTTCTTGCCATTTTTCCCCTTTTTGTCGCCGGGGACGCGATATTAAACGGTTGCGGCACAATGGGTAATCTATTCAATCCGAAAACCGTTTGTAATTTTGCTTTCCGACTGGTATTCTCACGAAGATTCAGGCGGGGAATCACAGGATTTCTCGACCTAAACCGTCCCAGGAGGTCTCGACGCAGAATATGACCGGTACTGATCAATTGACATTTCTAGATATCAGGCAAGACCCGGCTCTCGAAGGGCAGATGGAAGAGATCTCAAGGATTTCCTGGCCGGAGTTCATGCTTCATGCTTCGGGCGGGGCGAAATACTGGCCCCGACTTTACAGCGCCTTTCCGAAATACCAGTTCGGAGCATTCAATACAAAAGGGAAACTGGTGGCAGCCGGTTGGAGTCTTCCTCTCAAATTCGATGGATCTCCCGAAGAACTGCCCGACGAAGGTTGGGATTGGGCAATGATAACCGGATTCGAGGGGGAAGATCAAGATGTTCCGCCCAATGTCCAGTCAGCGCTTGCGATCGTCGTTCATCCCGATCATCGCGGAGAACATCTAAGCACCATAATCGTGGAGCGCATGAAAGAGATCGGGCAATCCGAGAATCTTCGAGCGCTGATCGCTCCGGTGCGTCCTAATCTCAAGACCCGGTATCCGCTAATACCAATGGACCGTTACATTCGATGGCGCGACTCCGACGGTCTTCCGTTCGATCCGTGGATGCGGGTTCACGCGAGACTCGGCGCCCGGGTGGTGAAGGCATGCAATCGGGCGATGCAGATATACGGTACCGTTGAAAAATGGCAGAGCTGGTCGGGGATGAAATTCCCGGAATCTGGCAGCTATGTCGTCCCCGGGGCGCTGATGCCGGTCGAGTTGGATATCGAGAATGATACCGGGACATACATCGAACCGAATGTCTGGATGTGGCACGAGCGGTGATCGCATCGTATTAACGAACCAGCGACACATTCTCAAATGACGGATTTCCACATTTCCTGTGGATATGTTGTGGATTAACTGTTAGCACACGTATAACCTCCCACGAATTAGCAGATTAGAAGTTGTTTAGATTTCAATGAGAATTCAATCAGCTTCTTTAAATACTGCTTCGAATGTAATTAGAAGGACACCAATCGTTTGCAATACTTGAAAAAGTTGAGATCGGCTGCCGAGAGTAATTGGTTTGTTTTTGGTGAAGCGACCCGGATTGTAGCCGTTTGTATTTCAACGCACTAGGAGTTTTTGTAATTAGTACACAATTTTTAGTGGATGGACCCTTGACAAGCACTATATCTTGTGCCCATTGTGAGAGGCAGGGTCTGCGCAAGTGCGAGAGAGTGCCCTTTAGCAACAGAGGAAAGAAGCTAATCAACCGCCAGGAGATGTGCTGTCTCTAAGGGATTGCGGCGGTTGCGTGATCTTGAGGATATAGGAGGTTACATTGAAAATTCAACGTCTGTTTACCCGCGATGGCGAGTCTCCATACAGCCGGATCAGTTTTGTCAAGCGGAGTTCGGAGATTAAGAACCCGGATGGTTCGACCGTCTTCAAGCTCGACAATATTGATGTCCCGGAGCAGTGGTCGCAGGTAGCCGTTGATATTCTCGCCCAGAAGTATTTCCGCAAAGCGGGTGTTCCTCTCACCGACGACAAGGGTCGACCGATTCTCGACGAGAACGGCGAGCCGTTGACCGGCGGTGAGACGGATGCCCGCCAGGTGTTTCATCGTCTGGCCGGATGCTGGCGGCACTGGGGAGAAGAACACGGGTATTTCGATACGGAAGAAGATGCTCAGATCTTCTACGATGAATTGTGTTTCATGCTGGCGAGCCAGATCGCGGCGCCGAATTCACCGCAATGGTTCAACACCGGACTTCATTTCGCCTACAACATATCCGGCGTTTCGAACGGACACTATTATGTAGATCCGAAATCGCATCTGCTCAGCCAGGCGAAGAATGCGTACGAACATCCGCAGCCCCATGCCTGCTTCATTCAGTCGGTCAGCGATGATCTGGTGAACGACGGCGGCATCATGGATCTGTGGGTACGCGAAGCGCGGCTGTTCAAGTATGGCTCCGGAACCGGCACAAATTTCTCGAATTTGAGAGGTGCGAAAGAGCCCCTCTCGGGCGGCGGCAATTCATCAGGGTTGATGTCTTTCCTGCGCATTGGAGATCGCGCTGCCGGCGCCATAAAATCCGGCGGAACCACAAGACGGGCGGCGAAGATGGTCTGTCTGGATCTGGACCATCCCGACATCATGGAGTTTATCGACTGGAAAGTCGTGGAAGAACAAAAAGTCGCCGCCCTCGTGGCCGGATCGAAAATCATTCGGCAGCAGCTTCAGGAACTGTTCGATGCCGCCCGGATTTCGGGTGAAAACGGCAATTCGGTGTACGAGACCGATCCTGAGAAGAACAGCCGGCTGAAATCGGCCCTTCGCCGGGCGAAGCAACTCGCCGTTCCCCAGGGATACATCAAGAAGGTCCTCGACCTCGCCCAGCAGGGAGTGGGGGATATCGACTTCATCCAGCTGGATACCAACTGGGACAGCGAAGCATATCTCACCGTCTCCGGTCAGAACTCCAACAATTCGGTCAGAATCCCGAATCAATTCTTCGAGAGGCTCCAAAAGGGCGAAGACTGGCAGTTGGTCCGTCGCACCGACGGTCGTCCGGCCGGTAAAGTTCCGGCTCAGGAACTCTGGGATAAGATCACGTATTCGGCCTGGTCGTGCGCCGACCCAGGCGTGCAGTTCGATACCACTATCAATGAATGGCACACCTGCCCCGAGGACGGTCGGATCAATGCCTCGAATCCCTGTTCGGAGTACATGTTCCTCGACGATACCGCCTGTAATCTTGCATCGATAAATCTGGTGAAATTTTTGAACGATGACGGCCGTTTCGATATTGCAGGCTATCTGCACGCAATTAAAGTCTGGACGGTGGTGCTCGAAATCTCCGTGCTCATGGCGTCGTATCCTTCTCGACCGATCGCGCAGAAGAGTTTCGACTATCGCACCCTCGGTCTCGGCTATGCCAATCTCGGCACCCTGCTTATGCGGATGGGAATTCCGTACGATTCCGCGGAAGGGTATGCCTGGTGCGGAGCGCTGAGTTCGATGCTGACCGGTGAATCGTATGTCACCTCGGCCGAGATGGCCAAGGAACACGGACCGTTCTCAGCGTACTATCGCAACCGTGAACCGATGCTTCGGGTAATCCGCAACCATCGCCGCGCCGCTTACAACGCCGATCGCTCCGAGTACGAAGACCTGACGATCAAGCCGGTAGGGATCAACCCAAACTATGTTCCGGAGGAAATCACCAAATCGGCCCGCGAAGTCTGGGACAAAGCGCTGGAGCTTGGCGAAGTCTACGGCTATCGCAACGCTCAGACAACGGTTATCGCTCCGACCGGTACGATTGGACTGGTGATGGATTGTGACACGACCGGTATCGAGCCTGATTTCGCCCTTGTGAAATTCAAAAAGCTGGCCGGGGGCGGATATTTCAAGATCATCAACAACTCGGTCCCGATAGCGCTGAGCAAACTTGACTACTCCGACGAACAGGTAAACGACATCATACTGTATGCGACCGGTCATAAGACGCTGAAGGGCGCCCCGTACATCAATCATGAATCGCTCCGGGCCAAGGGGTTCGGCGATGAAGAACTGAAGAAGATCGAGCAGAGTCTCGGCAACGTATTCGACATCTGCTTCGCCTTCAATAAGTACACGCTCGGCTCCGAGTTCATGCACGATACCCTCGGATTTACAGAGGATATCTACGATTCATGGGATTTCAACCTGCTTCGTGAGCTTGGTTTCACCCGCGAACAGATCGAACTGGCGAATGCTTATTGCTGCGGTACGATGACGCTCGAAGGTGCCCCGCACATTCAGGACAAGCACCTGGCGATTTTCGATTGCGCCAATCGGTGCGGTCGGAAGGGCACCCGCTTCATCAAATTCGAATCGCACATCCGGATGATGGCCGCGGCCCAGCCGTTCATCTCCGGCGCTATTTCCAAGACGATCAATATGCCGGCCGAGGCCTCGCTCGATGAGGTCAAAAAGGCGTACCGGATGGCCTGGGAGACGATGAACAAGGCGATCGCGATTTATCGCGACGGCTCCAAACTCAGCCAGCCGTTGAGCGCGGCATTGTTCGACGAAGATGACGACGAGCAGGAGTTGACGGTCGAGTCAGTTTCCGAAAAGATGGCGCAGCGAATCGTCTATCGCTATCTGGCCAAACGTCGCAAGATGCCGAACCGCCGCGGCGGCTACACGCAGAAGGCGGTGGTCGGCGGACACAAGCTCTATTTGAGAACAGGCGAGTATTCGGACGGCACCCTCGGAGAGATCTTCCTCGATATGCACCGCGAGGGAGCAGCCTTCCGTTCGCTGATGAACAGTTTCGCGATCTCTGTATCGCTCGGCTTGCAGCACGGTGTGCCTCTGGAAGAGTTTGTCGAGGCGTTTCTGTTCAGCCGGTTCGAGCCGAATGGAATGGTTCAGGGAAATCGGTCGATCAAGCGGGCGACTTCAATTATCGACTACATCTTCCGCGAGCTGGCGATCACCTATCTCGGTCGCAATGATCTGGCTCACGTCACCGAGGATGATCTGCTCGGCGACACGGTTGGCAAGCCGGCTGATGAGTCGATCGAATTCGAAGACGAGGAGCCGGCCGATTTGCACGTCACCGGGCAGGTGACGGCGGCAAGCCGGATGGCCGACGACATTCATTCTTCGCACCTTACGGTGGATTTCCACCAGGATGAAAACGGCAATGGAAAGCTGAACTCATATCAAGGACGAACAGGAGGAAGTAATGGTCAATCGCTGGAGTTTACGGCTCAAATTGAGCAAGCTCAACGGACAGAGACGGTGCTTGAGTATGGCGCCGCGTCAGGCCAGAAAGTTAGCGGTGACCGAGGAGAAAGACTCTTCCAGGAAATCCGAGCGGCAAGACTGAAAGGGTACGAAGGGGACATGTGTCCAGAATGCGGTCAGTTCACCATGATTCGCAACGGAACCTGTCTCAAATGCGATACCTGCGGCGCCACGAGCGGCTGCAGTTGATGTAGATTTGCTGCATTGCGTATGAAAAAGGCCCGTTGTCTTTCAGACAGCGGGCTTTTTTCGTCCGACTGTCGACCAGATTACCTGTTGGATAATCGCCAACGGCGGCTTAATTACAGGTATGAGCGCTAATCGAGTCATTTCGCTAGTATTCAAGGGGATCTCATGTCTGCTGACGCTGACAGCGCTGTACTTTCTGGCTACGACCGGCGCACGACTCTGGTGGCTCGATCGAATAAACGTCACCGGCTTCTCGGCCGACATTCTCGACAAACTCGGGGCGACCGGAAGGGTCACGGCCCTTCACCTTTACGCCGGCCTCCTGATTTTACTCATTGCCTTATTCTATTTCTGTTACACCCTCTTGATTCGCCGGGGAATGCTGTTCGGTGGTGCTGCCGAGCGGTTTCCGTTCATCAGCGCCTCAGCACAGCTCGTTCTTATCCTCAGTATGACCTTTGCCCTTCTGTCCGGCATCGCTTTGTACATGGGCTGGTACCATACTCAGGATTCATACAATATCCTTCTGAATCTCCATCGCGTCTCAGGACTTGTGCTCGTGCCGATATTCATTATCGCGTTGATACTCTTGCGCGCAAAACCGCGAGAGAGTGCATACGCATTAACCGGTCGAATTTCCCGAAGAATTGCGTTCCTGGTGTCATGCCTACCGCTATTGGCGGTTCTGTTGGTCTTAGATCATTGGAAGACACCGATACTTGAGTCGGTTCGCGGCGACCGCGTGGCTCAAATAGACGGATTTGCTTCTCCATTCGAGTGGCATAATGCTCCGGAACTCGCTGTCCCGTGCACCGGCGGAGCGCACTTTGCCGGCGGAACGAGCTGGGTTCGTATCAGAAGCTTCTACGATCGCCAGTTCATATATTTCCTGTTTCAATGGACCGACTCCACTCGGTCCCGGAACCGAAGAATCAAAAAGACAGCGGATGGATGGATCGTTCTGAAGAATGACCTGCCGGATCCTATCGGGGAGAGACAATACAGTGAAGACCAGCTGGCGGTGTCGCTTTCTTCATCCGAACTCGGATGTCTGAAAAGCTGCCATGTTTCTTCCGGAAGCGGGATTGGCGCCCACTACACGACAGCTGACACGATGGATCTCTGGATCTGGCGGGCTCAGTCGACCGATCCGGTGGGGCAGGCCGATGACGCCTGGTGGGGGAGCAGAGATTCGAACGGCGCCGACGGGCTTCATCTCGATAACAGCCCGGCCGGAGGGTATTTCGTCAATTTCAACAGCGATTGGGATCAACCGTATTTTATTCCCGATGTTCCAATTCTGTACCCCTGGATCGATTTGAGGTTGAATAAGATGACGCCGTACTTTGTTGAAGATGATACTCTGGCTGTCGGTACCGTCCTGCCCGGCGTGCTGGTTTCTCCCGTTATGGGAGACCGCGGAAATGTTCGTGCCGCCGGTCACTGGGATAAGGGGGTATGGACGCTGGAGCTGGCGCGAGCCCGCGTAACCGGTTCGCCGGCGGATATCCGCCTCAATCAGCCAGTCTATCTGAATGTCGCCTTGTTCGACAATACCGATAATGCGCACGCCATCTGTCTCCGACCGATTCGTCTGATTCCGCGCTGATCCTCTCCCCAAAGCCCAAATCAAGTATCTACTTTACAATAGGTTACGCTGGTACGGACCGTTTCAGCTGAGATCAGACTTCGAACTTCTCATTAAAGTGCCGAAAGGTTTGTAGTCGACAACCGTCCTCCGGCCGAGGCACGTATCATCAGCATACATCGATCCCGTACGGGGTGATTTCACGGCTCAGCGAAACATTCCCGCCTCACGTCTCGTAGTGCATTACTGTTCATCTCGAAAACAACATACTGTCAATAGGAGAGAGCGCACGATGGTCAAGAAGATATTCCTCACTTTATTTACTGTCATTATTGTCGGAGCGGTCCTGTTTTTTGCGATCGACGGCTCCGCCAAGAAAGATGACGCCTTCAAGACAGTCGCGGTTGAGCGCGGCGAAATCGTAGATAAAGCTCTAGCGGTGGGCAAAATCGATCCTAAGCAGGAGATCAGTGTCAAATCGAAAATCGGGGGGATCGTCCGGAAGATCTTTGTGGACATTGGCGACAAGGTCAAAGTGGGGGATCCGCTTTTCGATATCGGCCCCGACCCGACCCCGATCGAATTCGCCGAGGCGAAGCGTGATGTCGAAATGAAGCAGGTTGCGTTCGATAACGCGAAACGGGAATACGATAGAAGCAAGACGCTCGTCGATAAGAAACTCATCTCGGATCAGGATTTCGATTCAAAGAAGGCGGCTTTCGATCAGGCCGATCTCAGCCTGAAACTGGCCGAGGAAAAGCTGGCCTTGATCGACTCGGGCAAGTCGACCGTTGCCAACCGCGAAGTCTCTAACATCATAAAGTCGCCGATCAGCGGGACGGTCCTTTCGCGGCTGGTCGAAGAAGGGGACCCGGTTGTGCCGCTGACCACCTACCAGGCCGGCACCGAGCTGATGACGCTCGCCAAGATGGATGATCTGGTGTTCAAAGGGAATGTCGATGAGATCGATGTCGGCAAGCTGCACGAAGGGATGCCGGCTGAGATCGAGATCGGCGCCATTTCCGGCCGTAAGTTCACCGGCACCTTGACCAAAATTTCTCCGAAAGCGCACACCGAAGAAGGATCAACTCTCTTTGAAGTGGAAATTACGATAGACAGCACCGGAAGCCAGTTCCTTCGGGCCGGATACAGTGCGAATGCGGATATCGTCATCACCAAAAAAGAGAATATCCTGCTCATTCCCGAACGCCTCGTCAAGACAAAAGACTCCACGTCTTACGTTGAAATCGAAGACACCAACAAGGTGGTTTCGACCAAGAATATCGAGACCGGTCTATCCGACGGCATCAAGATCGAAGTCAAGGATGGTCTCAAAGAGGGGGATCTGGTTGTGGAACGTCCGCCTAAAGAAATCACCGGTGATTGATAGGGAAGCGATAGCGAGTATATGATACCCCTGGTGACATTACGACAATTCTTGAACGACATGCGTCGTCAGAAGCTCCGGACCGCCATGACGATGTTCGGTATCTTCTGGGGGACCTGCTCGATCGTTCTGCTATTTGCGTTCGGCAACGGCATTACCAAGCAGCAGATCAAGCAACAGAAGGGGATGGGAGAGAATATCGCCATCTTCTGGCCCGGCATCACCGCCAAGGACTACAAGGGTCTGCCGAAGGGCCGCCGAATCATACCGACCGAGGACGATGTAGTCCTGATCAAAACGAAAGCGCTCTCGCTCGCCCGCATTTCCCCCGAGTATTCGAAATGGAATGTCAATCTCCGCGTCGGAAAAAACTCAACCATCCGTAATATGGTAGGAGTCTGGCCCGAATACGGAGAAATGCGCAATGTGATTCCGGCCGAAGGATCTCGTTTTTTAAATGACCGCGATCAGGACGAACAGCGTCGCGTGATCTTCATGGGGAATCTTCTGGCCAAGGATCTCTACGGGGATACCAATGCGGTGGGACAGGAGGTTCTGGTAAACGGGACGCCATTCGTGGTTATCGGGGTGATGCAGGATAAGCAGCAGAACAGCTCCTATAGCGGTCGCGACAATCGCAAGGCCTTCATCCCGGCATCGACTTTCAAGACGATGTACAGCCAGCGGTATCTCAATGATTTCGTCGCCCAATGCAAACCGGGAGAAAGCATGGATTATGGAAAGCGGGAGATCTACGAAATTCTCGGGTCGAAATATCGGTTCGATCCGGACGACAAAGATGCCCTTTCGGTGTGGGATACCACACGCGGCTTTGCCTTCCTGCACACATTCTTTCTCGCGTTTCGCGCTTTCCTGGTTGGTATCGGGATCGCCACGCTTATCACGGGAGGTATCGGCGTTTCCAATATTATGAACGTGGTGCTCGAGGAACGGACCAAAGAGATCGGTATCAAAATGGCGCTGGGTGCACGCAAGAGTTTCGTGCTCCTCCAGTTCGTATTCGAAACGCTGCTGATCACCGGATTCGGCGGGATCTTCGGATTCTTGTTCGCATACCTGATTATCGTTTTGTTCCCGATGCTCAAGCTGGAAGAGTATGTCGGTGCACCTTCGGTGAACATCTGGGGGAGTGTCGGCATTGTAATCGTACTCGGCATTGTCGGATTGATCGCCGGAATCTTTCCGGCCCGTCGCGCCGCCAACCTGCAACCGGTTCAGGCCCTCAAACTATTTTAGGCAAGTATGAGAATATCGATCATATACAACGTTTTCGTTCGGGACTTCCGGAAGCAGAAAAAACGGATCACCCTGACCCTGGTCGCCCTCGGTTGGGGAACGCTCTCTATCATGTTGTTGCTCGGATTCGGCGAAGGGTTGCACCGACAATTGGTGATCAATCAGAAGGGTCTTGGGGAAGGGATCGTCATACTCTGGGGCGGACAGACTTCGATACCATTCAAAGGGATGGGCAAGGGGCGTCCGGTCAGATTCATGGAAGACGATATCGCGTACATCAAATCGAAGGTACCGGAAATCAACGAAGTCGGAGGCGAGTACGATCGCTGGGGGGCCAAGGTAACCAATGGTGCCACGGTGCTGAGCGAGCGCATTAACGGGATCCCGCCAAATTACCAGCAGATGCGGAATCATATCCCCCAGATGGGTGGGCGGATGATCGATGATATGGACATGCAAATACAAGCGCCGCGTCGCGTTTCTTGGTGACAAAGTCAAGGAACGACTGTTCAAGAACGAGGATGCTATCGGCAAACAGTTCCTGATCAATTCAATGCCGTTCACGGTGGTCGGCGTCGCCAAGCCGAAGCTCCAGAACAGCAGCTATTCGGGCCCGGACGAAGACAAAATAGCCATACCACTCACGACCTTCCATGCGATGTTCGGCGATACCTATCTTGACGACATGGTCTATCAGCCGAAAGTACTCGGCGACAGCAAAGCTGTCGAAAAGAAAGTTCTCGAGGCTTTCGCATCGAAATATAAGTTTGACCCGACCGACGATCGCGCGATTTCCGTGTGGGACACTGTGGAAGAATCGAAAGAATTCTCGAATGTGATGCTCGGGATCCAGATCTTTCTTGGTATCATCGGCGGCCTCACCCTCTTGATAGCCGGAGTCGGTGTTGCGAACATCATGTATGTATCGATCAAAGAGCGGACGCGTGAAATCGGCATCAAGATGGCCCTGGGGGCAAGGCGCTCGTATATCCTGATGCAGTTTCTAGTCGAGTCGCTGATCATTACATTTTTCGGTGGGTTCGGCGGCATGGCCATCAGCTATGTCCTGACCGAATCGTTCAAGCGGGTTCCGATCCAATCCGACGTGCTCGACTTCCTCGGTCGTCCCACGATCTCGACGGAGATCGGACTGGTCGTGATCGCCATACTCGGCGTTATGGGAATATTCTCGGGACTCTTCCCGGCGATGAAGGCGGCCTCGGTAAGTCCGGTGGAGTCGCTGAGGTACGAATGATGAGACGGTGTGCCAAGCTCAGACTGGGAGATTTACAATGATAAGCATGACCAATGTGATAAAGGAATACACGACCGGCAGAGTGACCTTCAAGGCCCTGAAGGGGGTCGATCTGACCGTTAACAAAGGTGAGTATATAGCGATTGTCGGACCTTCGGGTTCAGGCAAGTCGACTCTGATGAATCTGATCGGCTGTCTCGATGTCCCCACGCAGGGGGAGTATCTGCTCGACGACCAGCCGGTGAAGAAATTCTCCGCCAATCAGCTTGCCGATGTTCGGAATCAGAAGATAGGATTTGTTTTTCAGGCCTTCAACCTGCTTCCTTATGCTACGGCCTACGAAAATGTCGAGGTCCCGATGCTCTTTGCGCGCACAAGCGGAAAGAAACGGAAGCAGCGCGTTCTCGAGCTACTGTCGCGCGTCGGTCTCGCTGACAAGGTCAACAACAAGCCGACCGAAATGTCCGGCGGTGAAATGCAGCGGGTTGCAATTGCCCGCGCTCTGGCGAATGAACCGGAAGTGATACTCGCAGATGAACCGACCGGAAACCTTGACAGTAAATCCGGATCTGAAATCGTGAAGATTTTCGATGAACTGTGCCAGGCGGGAAAGACGATTGTGATTATCACCCACGATATGAATATCGCGAATCGGACTCAAAGAGTCGTCAAACTGAAAGACGGATTGATCGATACCAACGGCAATGCGCTGTGAACGCGGCGCGTAACGTTCGATCTATTTCAGCAGCACCATTTTCTTCGTAACCGCATACCGACCAGCTTCAAGACGATAGAGATACACGCCTGAAGCTACAGCTGCGCCATTCTCAGCGGCACCATCCCATTCATATCGATATGACCCGGCCGGCAGACCATCGGCGCGGAATTCGCTCACGCGCTGGCCTAGGATGTTGTATACCGTCAGCGTAACGTCGGAGCGAGTCGGTATCGAGTATTCTATCTGCGTCGAGTAGTTGAACGGGTTGGGATAGTTCTGTTCCAGCGCGAATCCATCGGGCAACTGATTCGGAATCGGTTCGTTGACATCGGTGGCTTCGTCCCCCTTGATCTTCAGCAGATACATATCGGAACCGCCGGTCGAATAGGAGAAGGAGTATCCCAGCATATAGTAATCATGCGATGGATCTTCAATCACCGACTGTCCGAAGTCAGACTTGTCGCCGCCGTAATACCGGGTCCAGAGTGGATCGCCGATCGGGTTCACCCTGATTAAGTAGGCCTTCGAGTAGGTGTTGTATGAGTCGGTCTTTCCCGCGATAATGAAATCGCCTGAGGCGGTCTCAAGTATCGAGTAAGCCATATCCTCCTTGTCGCCGCCGTAATTATTTTCCCATTCCACCGAGCCGGTTGGATCCGTCTTCACCAGATAGGCATCGTAGTACCCGGCGCCGGTGGGCACAGTCGCCCCACCAAAAATAAAGCCGCCGTCGCTCGTGTTTTCGACGGTGTATCCAAGATCGGCCCGCGCGCCGCCATAAGTCGTCGCCCAGAGGGAGTCGCCGTTCTTATCGGTGCGCACAGCATAGACACTGCTGTAGCCCGTGCCGAACGATCCGGTCGTGCCTACGAGAACGAACCCGCTGTCGGCGGTCTGGCGGACGGCGCTGCCCGTGTCACCACCGGCACCACCGTAAGTCTTGCTCCAGGTCAAACTCCCTGAAGCATTAACTTTTAACAGATAGACATCGGTATACCCATGTCCGGAGGAGTTGGTGGTCCCGCAGACAATATAGCCGCCATCGAATGTTTGCCGAACCGAGAGACCTTCATCGTCGCCGGCACCACCGAACGTCCTGCTCCATTGGAGCTGTCCGAGGGAATCAAGTTTGAGCAGATATACATCCTTCTTGCCGGCTCCGGTCGATCGGGTGCATCCGGTGACGATAAATCCGCGATCGGGAGTTACCTGCATATCGTAGCCGTACTCGGTGGAATCGCCGCCGAACGTTCTCGTCCAGACAGTGTCACCCGTACTGGTAAGCTTGATCAGATAGATATCCCAGTCGCCGGCGCCATAGGAATAGGTTGAGCCGAGCAATACGATGGAGCTGTCGTAGGTTGTCCGACATGACGCTCCCTTTTCGTTGTAGGGTCCGCCGAAATGTTTTGACCAGAGAAGATCCTGAGCGCTCGCAGATTGGCCCGCAAGCAGAATGACCGAGGCCGTCAGAATCGCGGCCGTGATTTTTGGTGCCTTCATGACAGTTTCCTGAGAAATCCGATTTTCTCGCGCTGTCCAAATTTTGAACAGCGGTCCTGTTAATCGATATCGACAGTCCCCCCGGAAAGTTTAGCCCACTTTGATCCGAGAATCCGGTCCAGATGTGCGATGTACGTCAATTCCTCAATTGGGCAGTTTCTCTGTAGGGCAGTTCCTTCTTAGAAACTGCCAATCGCCAAACCGAATTCACTACCGGCCAGAACAACTGCTTCCCACAGCCCAGTTCAATCCCGCTCAAGCAGTTACCGGTCAGACTATGGCGAAATCCCCACACCGGACCCCATAGGGGAGGCCCTCCTGGCTTGCAGATATCGATTAACAGGATAGATAACAACAAGTTAGTGTGAGCTTTCGGTGCGGCATTGCCGTTGCACCCCTCCTGTTTCAGAAAACGGAACAGCATAAAACAAAGGAGGTTACCGTGTGTAACGGATTCCGTCTGAAACTCCTTCTGGCCGGAGCAGCCCTGATTATAGTGGGGACGACTTCGCTTCAGGCGCAGGAGAGAGGGACCATTCAAGCCCTGGCAACGGTGGTGTCGAGCCTGAGCGTTGTCGGGACCAACAACCTGCAGTTTGGGACAGTGACTCCGGGCGTGAACAAGACAGTGGACAAAGCCACGGTCGGGTTTGCCGGTGAGTGGGAAGTGACCGGAACGGCAAACGCCGAAGTGTCAGTTGATTTCACTCTTCCGGACTCGCTGGTGACCGTAGATTCATTGGCTTATCTGCGAATCGCTTTTAACAACACCGATGTGTCCTACGACGATGGTACCGGTACCGGACAAACGAACCCTTCCGGAACCATGGATCCGCACGGTCCGGGGGTGTTGAATATTGGAAACGGCGCGACCCTCATGTTCTGGATCGGTGGTACGGTACTGCCTAAGATCTCCCAGACCGGGGGAGACTACGCCGCGGATATCATACTGACGGTTGCCTATACGGGAAGCTGAGAGCGTCCGGCAGTTGCAGTCTGAATCGGTGAGCACTGTCGTCGGACAGGGCTCTTTTGGCGTTGCAGGAGAATAGATCGAAGTTGTCCCTCTCTGATTGACAATTTTCGCGCATGCTGTATCTTGCAGGTGTACACACCTGTAAACATCGGATACTAGCATGCGCCCGATTCCGCGCACCTATTTACACTTTCTGGTCTTTACGGCAATGGTGATTTTCGGTATAGGATCATCGCCATTCGCCGGAGCGATCACCTCAATGTCCGCCGCTATCAGCGCTACCGCCACGGTTGATTTCCCGCTCGGCCTGGTCTCTCCAGCAGACACCATAATCACCACGTTGCCGAATCACGACCGCTCGATGCCGTCCCGGACGGCCGACTCCCGCTGGTTGCTTCGTCTCGACGCTAGCGATGGCTTTCTTCTCAGAATCAACGGAGAAGCATGTGATATCTCTGGGCTGACCAGAGTCGGCTCCTCCTTCGTCCGGTATTTGGATCTCGCGAATTTCGTCACGGGAACAGAAACGTCGCAAGGCAGTGTGGTCGTAACTCTGATCAGCACCGACGACTGATCCTCGTCTCCGCTCGTCTTGCTCCCCGATTGTTAAAAGTTGACTCCGCGGAAGGCGCAAGCTTACGTTCATACGCTGACCGGTTTCAGATGGAACAAAGTGCCGGGACTGGAATCTTGTCTCAGCGGAGGATTGTCGAATCGTGAGAAACACCTGTGCGCTTCTGGTCATTCTGTTTGTCGTCGGCCTGGCATCGGCTTCGGACGCTCAGAATGTCACCGTCAACAATGACCTGAATTTCGGAATTGTCTTTCCGGGGATTCCCAAGGCGATTTCAAAGCGGGCGGCCGGCTCGGCGGCCGAGTTCCTGGTCTCCGGCACGCCGGGGAGTGAAGTGACGATCGATATTACCCTGCCCAAGTACATGAATATCGGAAGCAGCAACATGCAGCTGATTTTCAGGGAAAACGACGCCGCTATCGACACCTCGGCCTCCCCCGATCAATCAAGTCCGATCTTCGACAATCTTAACCCCTGGCACACCCTGACCTACCGACTCGGATCGAACGGTCTTACCCTCTGGCTGGGCGGAACAGTCGTGCCCAACCTGGTCCAAACTGAGGGGGCATATAACGCTTCGATTGTCATTACCGTGGCCTATACCGGCAACTAGGATTCTCCCTATACTTTGATAACTTTTCTACCAGTTTTCGTCTGGTATTCAGGTTTTCCGCTATCACTGCTAACCTGATGTTTCTCCTATGGCGATTTAGTCTTTAGCGGAGAGAATTCCGCTTATAAACAAGACTATAAGATACAAATTCTGGGAGCTTGATATGTTCAGACAAAGGCGTTCGAATCGACACCAAAAGCTTCTGGCTGTAGCTGCATTTACCGTGGCCGTTCTTGTCCTATCGGTCGGGTCGGCTTCGGCTCAGTATGTAGCCAACGGCCTTGCAACAGCCGATGTCATGGCTTCGCTGAGCGTCATTCCGGTGCAGGACCTTCAGTTCGGAAATGTCCTCCAGGGAGTGGCGAAATCAGTTGCCAATGATGACGCCGCCAATGCCGGAATCTTCACCGTCACCGGTCAGGCCGGTGCCGGTATCAGCGTTCAGATTGCACTTCCCGAGTATATGGCAACCGCATCGGGAGATGACCGGATGGCAATTGCCTTTGGTATCGCCGATTGCTCCATCGACTCGACGGCAAACGCTGACCCGTCCACTTTCGGATCAGGCTGGCAGAATATCAATCCGTACAGCCTGCCCAACAATATCACTGTCGGTACTGTCGGCCAGCCCCAAACCTCGATTTTTCTCGGCGGCAAAGTGATTCCGTCGATAGACCAGACAGCGGGAGCCTACACCGGCGACATTATCGTTACGGTCGGCTACAACGGAACATAAGTGCTTGATAGATATGATCTTCCTTGGGGAGAGCAGTTGCTCTCCCTTTTTTTGTTTCTAATTCTCACATAATCTATTGATAATCAACAGCTTAATCTAGTCCCCTCAGCTCCGGGCACATTTTCAATATTGAAACAGCAGGGGGGATAGCGTCCTACAGCAGAATGCGAACTGTTCAAAAATGGTCTCGCATTCCGCAATATTTTCCGGTCAGCCTGTTAAGAAATTGAACTGCGTGACGATTAAACATGCAGAAAGCTCGAATAAACAGATGCGGAAATAATGCACATCTAATTGGAGATAGCTTATGAGTAAGCGGACGCAGTTCTCTTTAACCTTCACGGTCGCCCTGGTTCTGACGGGCGTGGCCGCCGTGCTTGTGCCAACGGCAGCTATGGGACAGGATGTCGCCGTGGGGCAGGCTACCGCTACCGTGCAGACGCCACTGACTGTGACCGCTCCGAACGACTTGCAGTTCGGGACGATCTTTCAGGGGGTACCGACTTCGGTAGCCAACAACAATGCCAATGCGGGAGTGTTCGCTATCAACGGAACGGCAGGCGTAGGAATTTCTGTCTACCTGCAGCTTCCGGATTACATGGCGACCGCTTCGGGCGATGACCGGATGGTGATTGCCTTCAGCGCAACGGACTGCTCGATCGATACCACCGGAAACGCCGACCCGACGACCTTTGGCGGCGGCTTCCAGAACGTCAATCCGCACAGTTTGCCTACCGGCGTGTATATCGGATCCCAGGGTGGCGCGGTGAACAACACCAACATCTTCCTGGGCGGCTCGGTTTATCCCTCGGTCGACCAGACGGCGGGAAGTTACTCCGCGGATATCATTCTAACGGTGGCCTACAACGGATCTTAGGCAATCGATCGGGAAACAAGAAACGGTAAGAATTGAAATATTCATGATTGAAGGCTATAACGCAAAAGGAGCGCAGAATGTCTAACTTCTTTACCTCTAACCGTAGCCGTGTCTTAGTGCTCATGGCTGTCGTAGCGGCTCTCGTACTGCCGGCGGCGGTCATGTCACAGGATGTAGCTAATGGTTCGGCCACTGCTACCGTACAGACACCGCTCACTGTGACGGCCCCGGGCGATCTCGCTTTCGGTACGGTCTTCCAGGGAGTGGCCAAGGCGGTGGCGAACGGTGACGCAGCGGCTGGCATATTCACGATTACCGGTCAGGCCGGTTCGGGTATCTCCGTATACCTGCAGCTTCCCGACTACATGGCCACCGCGACCGGCGACGACCGTATGGTTATCGCGTTCAGCAACACCGACATTTCTATTGATAGTACGGCGAACGCTGATCCGACAGCCTTCGGTTCGGGCTGGCAGAATACCAACCCGCACAACTTGCCCAGCGGCGTTATTATCGGTGCCGGTTCCGGCGCGACCAGCATGTTTCTGGGCGGTTCGATCTACCCTTCGGTGGACCAGACGGCCGGCGCATATACCGCTGATATTATTCTGACGGTAGCCTACAACGGATCCTAGTAGTGGAGCCGGTGAAGGCCCATTTGACGAAGACAACGGTTTATTTTTCTGTACTGGAATAGGATGACCGGTACGATAGAGAGTAAACGAGGAAGCATAGGATGGAACAGATGACGACAAGTAAGAAAATCCCCACGACGAGCCGTAAACGCTCTTGGTGGGGATTTTTCCTTTTGACGGCTTTTGCCGGGATGGTTGCAGCGCGTGCGACCGCTGGCGTCCTGGTGGCCCCCTCAGTAGTATTCATGTCCGACGATAACCGGACCGGTCGTATGACCGTCCAGAATCCGACGAACGCCCCCAAGGAAGTCACTATCAGCTTCAGTTTCGGCCTCCCCGAATCGGACAGCCTGGGCGACGTCAACATAACGCTGCAGGACAGCAACGTCACCGACACGCGATCGGCCCTTGGCTGGATCCGCGCTTTCCCGAGAAAGCTGATCATTCCCGCTAATGGCTCGCAGATCGTGAGATTCGTCGCCAGCCCGCCAAAAGGACTTCTCGACGGCGAGTACTGGGCGAGAATTGTCGTCGAATCACAGGAAGGGGTGACTACGGTCCCCACCGCTTCCGAAAACGAGCAGATTACCACGAAACTGAACATGATTATGCGTACCGCCATCATGCTCAAATATCGAACCGGCAATTGTGTCGCGGAATTGAAGCTTAACGGCGCCGAAGCGAAACAGGAAGATTCAACGGTTGAAGTTCTGGTCGACCTGACCAACACAGGAAACGTTTCATATGTAGGTATTCTCGCCTGCCGTCTTCTTGATTCAGACAACAAACAGGTCAGCAGCAACGACCTGCAGCTTGCGGTCTACCACGACCTGAAGCGGCGAATGCTTCTCCCGGTCAAGTACGGAAATTTCCGGGCACCCTATAAGGTGGAAGTTTCCATCAGCAACAAAGGACGAAAAGACATCCCGAGCGACGACATGATTTTTGGCAACGACATTCTTTATACGGTCAACCTGAACTAACCAGCTTCCCTGACCGGACTCGAAAGGATCGAGTATGAACAAGTCAGCCAGATATCGGAAATCAGCGGTCGCATCTATCGTACTCGCACTGATATGTGCGGTTTCGTCGTTTGCCCAGTCCGATACCTCCAGTTACACCCAGAGACAGTTCGAAGAGATCGTAGTAAGCTTCGAAGTACCCAAGCTCGTGCGCAAGGATATTTTCGTAGAGTACGATGGAAGTACCGTCTATGTACCGTTGAGCGACGTCTTCAATGCGCTCGACATCAATATCGACGTTAATCAGGCTGATAAAGTCTATTCCGGGTTCTTTCTTTCTCCCGACAAGAAATACAGATTTGATATGAAGAATTTCGAGATCAAGATCTTCGGAAAGGACTATCCGTATCTAGCCTCGGAATACTACCTTGGTGAACACGACCTTTACCTGCGGGTGGATCTTTTCAAGAAACTGTTCGGTCTGGATGTCGAATTCGATTTTTCGATGCTCCGTGTGTATGCTCCGCTCAATCGTGATTTCCCCGCCTATCAGAAGCTGCAGCGCAAGATCGCCCGGCAGAAACTCAAACAGCAGGCGCAGACAGTGAAGGACGTCGTCCACCTGAATAATCAGCGCGAGTTACTCGCGGGCGCTTCGGCCGACTGGATGCTCTCTACCAGCCCTCTGGGGGGGAGAAGCAAACATTATTATAGCGCCGATCTCGGTGCGCTCATTCTGGGCGGGGACATGCAGATGCGAGTGGGAGGAAATTCGGATCAGTATTTCGATCCTTCGCAATTGACTTACAAATGGCATTACTTTTTCGACGATAACAAATACCTGACGCAGGCCGAAGCGGGAAAGATCTCCACTAGCGGCGCGTTGGGACGGGGCCTGACCGGAGCGATGGTGACAAACCGCCCGCAAGTGAGACGGAAGTATTTCCAAACGATAAATTTGACCGATTACGTCGGCCCGAACTGGGAAGTAGAGCTGTATGTCGATAACAAACTGACCGATTTCATGGTCACCGGTGAAGATGGGTTCTATCATTTCAATCTGGATATCCTGTACGGTGCTTCTGACGTTAAACTGAGCATGTACGGCCCGAACGGCGAACTTCGCACAAAAGAAGAAGTCGTGCGGATTCCTTATACACTGATTCCCAAGGGTGAAGTGGAGTACACTGCCGCCGCCGGGCAGGCCAGCGTTGGAGCCACCAAGAAGCCCTATGCCCAGGCGACAACCTATTATGGTTTGCTCGACAATCTGACGGTGGGAGCCAACGCCGATATTCCCATTCAGCCTGATAAAAACGAGAAGGATCTCGTAGCCGCCGATATTACCTATCAGGCTTTGAACAACCTCACCGTCAATGGTTCGTTCTGTCCGTCGTATGTCATGACCGCTCATTTGAATTTCAGCCAGCCTTCGCTCGTGAATTTTAACAGCGGATTCAGCAAGTACTCAGAGAATGTGATCAAGAACCCGTTGAAACAGATCTACGATCTGAACTTCTCGATATCCACCCCTCTTCGCCTTGGTCAGCGGTATCTCGGCCTTAGATACTATATGGCAATAGACAAGTACGAAGGTCTGGTGGCGACAAACATGAATTATGGATTCAATGCGAATGTCGATCCGATCTACATTACATACATCGGCCAGTACAAGAAGACTCAGATTGCTCAGAGTACGATCACGAACCTATCCAGCCAGATTCTTGCGTCGAGTCAGTTCATCCGGTTTATCCGTCCGCAATTTCGTATCGACTACGACCACACCAACAAAGAGATATCAAAGTATGGCGTGTATCTGGCCAAACGCCTGTTCCGTACCGGTCAGTTGAGTATTTCGATGGAGCGCAACCCGGTGGCCAAGAACACCACCTTCATGATCAATTTCAACCTCGTGACTGGATTCGCCGAACTGACGTCGAGAGTCGTACGAAGTGCGGGATACATCTCGGCCAATCAACTTCAGCGTGGCTCCGTCCGCTACGACCAGGAAGACAAAAGCATTCAATTTGACCGGCGTAGCTCGGTCGGGTTTGGCGCCGCCGTGGTGAAGCCCTTCCTCGATGACAATTACAACGGCGTCATGGACGGTGACGAGCAATACCTCACCGGTCTTCGGGCAAAGATGGCCGGAGCTCATGTGACGCTAAGAGGGAAAGATCATGAATTCTACTACGACGGTCTGCGTCCGTATGAGGATTACACCGTCCAGATAGATCAATACAGCCTTGACAATCCGTTGCTTAAGCCCACGCACGAGAACTACCAAGTCAAAGTGAACCCGAACATGGTCACTGCCATTCAGGTGCCAATCGTCACTGCATCCGAAATATCGGGAAGAGTCGATCGCCAGATCGGCAGCGTGGCGGCCGGACTGGGCGGGATCAAAATCGTGCTGATGAACCTGTCCAAGGAACGATTGACCGAACTGATGACTTTCAGCAGCGGCGAATTCTACTATCTCGGCCTCGTCCCCGGCTCCTATAAAGCCTATATCGATCAGGCTCAGCTGGACAAATACGGTTATCGCTCAGAGCCGCCATTCATCGAATTCGAAGTAAAGCCGGTCGAAGGGGGATCGAGTATCGAGAATATCAATTTCAAGCTCGTCCCGGCCACGCCGACCGAACCGACAACCGATAAGTAATAGTTTGCTCCTTCCTATGAACAGAACAGGGTCAGCCGAGTTCACGGCCGGCCCTGTTTGCGTTTCAGTTGGCAACGGCTATTGCCTAAATAGCAAGGCGGTAGCGGGGGACCGTCGAACATAAAGTCAGCAAAGAAGATGAGATCAGATATGTCAACGATTCCTGATGCTGCGATATCAATGTTCTCCGGACACGGAGCGAAGTAACATTGTTCCGTCTCAGAAACTCGACCGAGTCTCCGGAAGGTCTGTTCAGCTCAAGTCCCTGCTGGTAAACCAAATTTCGGGCCGTATCGAATCCTCCCGAATTGAATGCGGCGGTATTGGACGGAATGTTCCGAAGTTTCCCATCCGGTAAAGGTCCTGACGATCACACTGATAGCAAAAATCAAGGGATTGAAGCCGGTCGAATCAAACGACTGTTGACCGAAGAGCGAAGAACTGGATACTAGCCCGTTTCGCTCCGGCGATATTGGCCGCAGCAAGGACGACGATTAAGGCGAGGAAGGTTACCAGACCGAGACCGGTTCGGTTCATAGGAAATCTTCTGACGATGTTGCGCTAATTCCGAGCAAGCAAGCACAAAGTTGTTTGCTGTTTAGAATGAGTCGTGCAATAAGCAAGGCCGCCCGTGCTGAGCACGGGCGGCCTTCGTTGCCTATCGGGTATTCTCATACCCGTAAACGTTCAGTCTTACGGGCAGGCTATCGGAGCCGGACCGCCACCGAACGAGTAGTCAACCAGATATATGAGGTCGGAGAGGTCAACGCCGCCGTCGCCGTTGACATCGGCTTCGTCACTACAATCCGGGGCCGGACCGCCGCCGAACGAATAGTCGACCATGAAGATCAGGTCGGAGAGGTCGGTGCCACCGTCGCCGTTGACATCGCCCCGCTGACCGATACAGCAAGAGGTCCCTTCACACGCATCGACCAGACCGTTCATGTCGGCGTCAACCAACAGAGTCGGAAGGTTGTGTGCGGTGAAGAAGTTGTTCGCTCTGGTCACGGCGCTGGACAGATCAGCCGCCGTTCCGTTCTGCACCGAGGCGAGGACTATGTACGCAACATAGTGGTCGGTCGCACCGAGGTTGAAGCTCGGCTCGAAGCACATCACCGAGTGCAGATCTTCGGTCGAGTCAACAACCGAGAATCCGGACTGGTGCATGTTGTTCCACAACTGACCGGCAACAAAGCCGCCGGCCGGGTACACGAACGAATCGTTCTCGGCCACATAGGCGCTGTACGGCACCGTCTGGTGCTGCACACCGTTCACATACGACTTGATGAACGCCATACCGCCGAAACGGGTATCGTTGTTCTGGCATTCCACCGAGTCCTCGGACGGCTTGTTCTGTTCCAGACCACGCTGGTAAATCAGGTTCTTCGCGAAGTCGAAGCCACCGGTGTTATACGACGCGGTGTCGGACGGAATATCAAAGTCCGCCGCTTCACCGATCGTCAGACCGTTATGAGCCGCACCGTCGTTCGACCAAACTTCCAGCTTCTCGATAATGAAGTCGCAGTTGGACGGCTCGTTGCTCGGAGCCACCCAGATCTTGCGCAGCGCGATCGAGGAGTCGTGGGTCACGAAGATACCGCTCTGGTAAATGTTCACACCGGAGCAGAGCTGAGTCGACTGCTGGCCGCCCAGCGGACGGAAACCGGTGGAATCGAGATACCCTTTGCCGAAGATCGACCAGTTGAACACGGTGTCGGATCCGGAGATCCAACCGAGCAACGGTGATCCGTCGAACAGGTATACGGTAGCGGTCGTATCGCAGTCGCCGCCGTCTCTGACAAAGTCCATATTGACCTTGCCCTTGCCCTGGTTACCGAAGTTACCATTGTTGCCAACGGTCAACGATACGCAACCGGCATAGATGGTATCCCACACCGGCTTGATCAGGGTATCGGCCACGATATGGCTGATAGACAAAGTCTCAGGGCTGGTGGGAGCATTGCTCGTGAAGATCAGACGACCTTTGAGGATGAACGGCACCGGCGTGGAATACATGCCGCCAGTGTTCAAGCGGACAGTAATCGTCTGAGTGTTGTTCAGACCGGACGGAATGGTACCGGACGCGCCGGTCCAGGTCAACCAGCCGCTCGGACCATTGTCTTCAACTTTGCTCAGTGTATAGTTCAGGGTAACGTTACCGATGTTTTCGACAACAAGCGGGGTGTCCAGCTCGACGCCCGGCTTTGACCAGGACGGATCGTCGATCTTGTTCCAGGAGTAAGCGGGCAGCGGGTTCGGAATCAGGTTCCACGCAAGCGAGGCGGAACCAGCGAACGTCGGCCAACTGCCAGGTACCTTCGTCCTGGATGATACCACCGGCGTCTTTGTCATCGATATACTGAACGTCGAGGTACTTGTTACCGGCGTACGAACCGCTCGGGTCAACTACCGTCGCACCACTCCAGTCTTCACCAGCCTGATCCTGACGGCCATACTGGGCCATTGACGGCCACATATCAGAATAGCACGGAGATCCGCCGTTGGCCGGGTCGCAACCCGGAGAGAAGGAGTGCGTGATGTTACGAGCGGCATCCCAGGTCAGACCGCCGTCTGAGGAAATCGAAATCCACAGATCGCCGTTGGCCGAACCACGAGTATCACCGGTACCACCGGCGGCGCGAGCCGCGCAGTCGTCCATGATAGTCTTCGGGTCGTTGAACTGGGCCCAGAGGACATAAATCTTACCGTCGCACTCGGAGACGGACATCTTGGCGATGTTCAAGCTCCAGATACTCGGGCCGCACGTGGTCTGAGAATAGTCAGCCGTGGCCACCGTACGGATGTACGGATTATTCTCTGACCAGTGGAATAAACGGGCAGCATAAATGCTGACCTGACCATCGTCGGGATACCAGATCGTGGAGGACCAGACGATATGCAGGTTGTTGTCGCTGTCAAGCAGGCAGGACAGGTCGTCGTACGGACGGAAACCGTCGAAGCCGTCGACATTCTTCGTCAAATTGACTCTCGGATGCCAGGTTACACCCTGGTCATCGGAGATCTGATAATACATATCGTTGTCCCACTGGACCAGATTGGCCGAACCGGAGCAAGTGTCGCAGTCGCCGGGATTTACTGATATTGGCGAGCCACACCAGGGCTACCTTCGTACCGTTCGGATCGCAAGCGAGCGCCTGCGAAATGTCGTATACGGTGTCGACGATGCGAATGTTCGTCCAGGTGCCGGCGCCGTCGAGGCCAACCTTGCGGCTATAAACGATCGCCTGCGGGTCAGCGGCAGCCGGAGCCGAGTACTGCGCGAAGCAGTGGGTTACGGTGTCAGGACCTTCCTGATACTTGATATCGGGCCAGATCCATTCCGGAGTAGCGTCTCCGGCGACCGCCGGGTTCGGAGCCCGGGAGGTCGAATTGAAGAAGCCAAGACCAGGGCTGAAATCCCAGTACGGCTGGGAAGCATAGCCTGATCCATCGTTGTTGTGACCACCCATCACGGCGCGGTTGTTTTCGGTCACATCCATGACTACATAGCCGGCATACTGATCGTCCGGCTGAAGGCCCAGAGCCGTGCTGAACGCACCGGCTGATGCATCGTAGTAGTTGTAATAGTATTTACGAGATACCAGGGCCGGTCCCGGCAGACCCATCCACCCAAAGTGGACGTATGCTTGACCAGTGGGCAGTCTGCCACTATGAGGTCCCCAGCCAATCATCCGCGGCATGCGGCCGTTGTGCTGATAATCATACCACGTGTCACCGACTTTTACACCCGGAGACGGGTGGCCAGGGTCCTTCACGTAATCAAACGGAGAACCGCCAAGCGGCACTTTCGGGGCTGACCCGAAGTGAAAGTCATGCTCATCGGGGAATGAATACACCACCGACCGATCTATCTTCGGGTCGATGACGCGTTTCTCAGTGACCGGAGATTTGGCGGCGAGTGCCGACATCGTCAGTAAGGCAATCACCAGTAAGGAGAGACCAGCGATGAATAACGATCTCCTTAACATTAAATGCTCCTTTAGAGAGTTTTTTGAGTTCCCAACTTATTTCTTCACAGATCCGAAATAAGCAGATGTTCTTACGTACTTGGAAAGTTACGGGATCCTCAGTCCTGTCTATAACCGGACGCGAAGACCTCCCTACGTACTCTATTCTGCGGATCCACCTCCCTTCGCTGTTGACGGCGCGGCGGACTTGTGACGAAGTCTACCGTTACCGTACATATCTTTCGAGTTGCCATTCGTGAACATAGAAAGTAATAGCTCAATAAAGTATGGGTTACGAAATAGATTCCTGCATTGGTTTTTGGGAAAGACAGTGACGCAGATAATCACAATAACAAAGTAGCTTACCCGGTATGACTCCTTGCTGACTACAACCAAACTCCTGGCATGTTCAAGCAGACATCATGTGTCACGCGATCGCCAAAAAAGCGGTAAGTAAGTGTTGAGAGAGAGCTTGTCTAAAACCGCTTAAATATAGCATTTGCGAAAATGGAGTCAAGTTAAACTTGGTGCCGCACATAGGGACGATAAATTTTGCGCTGGATCCCTCCGGTCTTCCGGCATGGCTGCCCCCGAGCCCGGGTGAATATTCCACGATTTCGCATCGATTTCATCCGCCGGGAGTGAACAAAAAGCGGAAATCTTCAGAGCGAACGTGTGCGGATTCAGCCAATATGACTGACCTCGCTGCTCTGAACCCTGAACGGAGACGAATAATTCGTTGGAGATTATATGCTTATGGCAGGGCGAATAAAATGGGGACGAAGGATGTCGAAAAAAGCGAGATTATTCAGGTCGGTCCGGACGATACCCGGAAAGAACGCATCGAGCATTTCTCCGTTCGCCTCCCGGAAGGTCGTCTCGGCGCAGTTTCGGCGACAGAGTGTACGGCACGGCCGTAGGTATTGCGACAGCCGGCAGCTCTTGACTGCCAGAAGCGGCCGAGCTGATGCTTTTCCTTTCGAGAGAAGGAAGGGTCGCCGGGAATTGTGGGGGGCGAGGATGAAATCGGGGGCTGTGAACCTAGACCGATGTTGTCTGTGAAAAGTCGTGCCAGACGCTGAACGATTCCCGTCCGAGCGGTTCGGGGATCTCGAATTTCTCCAGGTACATGTCGGCGAGAAGCTGCGTGGACAGGATGCTGATGAACGACATGTTGTCCTTGAACGACAGATGCGTCCCGGCCAGCTTCAGGCATTTGTTGTACAGTCTGCCCACCGCCATCGGGTTGAACAGGCCGATCCGTTCGACCGCTTCTTTTGAGAGCATTTCCCGGACATAGTCCGGCGAGTCCGATTGCACGAAGCTATTCGAGTCGGGGGCCATGTACGGTTGCTTCACCCGAGCCACGATATTTTCAGGCAGCTCTTTTTGCATCGCTCGCTTGAGGATGTACTTTTCCTTCAGGCCAAAGATCTTGTGCCAGGGGGGCACGGTAGCGGCGAATTCGGCGACCCGGTGATCGAGGAAAGGGAAGCGGCACTCGATTGAGTTGGCGGCGGCCACCCGATCTCCCTGCGACGAGAGAATGTATCCGGCCAGCAGTGAACGGGCTTCGATATACTGCGCGCGGGACAGATGATGCCAGCGAGCGAAATTGTCAGGCAGATCGACACCGAACGCCTGCGTCGAATCAGCCGCTGACAGAGCTTCGCGAACATCCGATGAGTAGAAGTCCTTCACTTTTGTCGTCGTGGTCATTCGCGGCATATGCGAAAAATAGTATGTCGCGCGCGGATCGTTGATGCCAATCCTGTAAAATTCGTACAGGTAAGCGCCGGTCTGAGCCTGCGATACCGGCAGCGTCGGATACAGTTTTCTCAGCAGAGCGGGACGCCAGGTCGACTCAGGATTCCGCGACCAGAAACTTCTTATCAGCGTTTCCTTGAAGATATCGTAGCCACCGAGAATCTCGTCTGAACCTTCGCCGGTCAATACGACCTTGAAATTGTTTTGTCTGACCAAACCGGAAAGCATCAGAAGGGGAGTGGGAGCGGTACGGACAATCGGTCGCTCAGTATGCCAGATTACCCGCGGAAAGCTCTCGGCAATATCCTGGTAGCCGCAGAGAATCTGGTGGTGGCTGGTGCCGAGGTAGTCGGCCATTTGCTTCTGATATCCGGATTCGTCGAAAGCTTTGTCCTTGAACGCGATCGAAAACGTCTCCAGACGGTTCTGCGTGAAATGGCGCACCAGCGCGGTGGTTACCGAAGAATCCAATCCGCCGGACAAGTACGCCCCCACGGGAACATCGGCGCGGAGTCTCAGCCTGACCGAATCGACCAGGAGTGCGTGCAGCTCTTCCGCCCATGAATCGACCGAACGCTTTTGATCGAAAGTCTCCGGATAGAGCATATTCCAGTAGCGCCCACCGGTGACTTTGCCCGCCTTCACATGAAGGTAAGAGCCGGCTTCAAGTTCATTTATTCCTTCGAACGCCGTTTTCGGGGGCGCGGTCGTCCACCAGGTGAAAATTTGATCGAGCCCGTCGAGGTCTATCCGCCTCGGGATGCTTCGTTCGCAGAAGATCGCCTTTATCTCCGAAGCAAAATAAAATCGACTGTTGTGCACGGTGTAGAACAACGGGCGAATACCGAGTCGATCCCGGGCGACGAACAGCTCTCGCGAATTCCGATTGTAAATGGCAAACGCGAACTGTCCATTGAAGCGTGAGAGGCACTCCTTGCCCCATTGCTCGTAGGCGTGTACGATTACTTCGGTATCCGAGTGAGTTCTGAATTTGTGGCCAAGCTTCTCCAGTTCCGGGCGAAGCTCGACATAGTTGAAAATCTCCCCGTTAAAAGTTATCCAGATCGAGCCGTCTTCGTTACTCAACGGCTGGGAGCCGGTGGAGAGGTCGATAATCGAGAGCCGGGCCTGACCCAGGCCGCACTGGTTGTCGAAATAAGCGCCGAATTCATCCGGTCCCCGATGCTTGATGCTGTGGATCATTCGTCCCACCAGCTCGCGTTCCGGGGTCGACCGGCCTTCAATCTGGAAATATCCTGCTATGCCACACATGGACTTACGGTTTCTTTCTCGTTTATCTTCGTCAGTTCTGCCGGGAATGGCTCCGGGGTATTCTACACTCTAATTGTCGGATTGTCAGGCAAAATGTTAATGCCCCTGCGCAGACGGCAATTTTCGGGGTATTGTAGGTAATATATGTCCAATTTCCCGAAAGGCCAGCCCAAAAAAACTCGCGGCCGGTTGCGACGACCGCGAGTGCGTGTAAGAACAACAAGGGTGTGGGGAATCTATTACGGACAGCTTGTCGGAGCGGCGCCGCCCGAGAATGAGTATTCTACCAGATAAACGAGATCGCTGATATCCACGGTTGTATCACCGTTTACATCAGCCTCTTCAGTACAGGCCGGAGCCGGTCCGCCGCCGAAGGAGTAGTCCACCATGTAGATGACATCGCTGATATCCACGGCATCGGACATGTCGTTGTCGACATTTCCTCGAATTCCGACGCAACAACTCGGCGGGGCGGAGACAAAGATCGTATCCTTCATCGTCAGGGAGTGAATGGTGCAGTGATAGGGAAACGGTCCTGGGCCGTCGCCGGCGGTGAAGACAACGTCGTAATGCTGACCGGCAGACGTCATCGTCCCGGAGTCCCAGGATTTTGGCGAGGACGGATCCGACGTCGTGGTATGGGTACCGCTTACGAGCACCCACCTGACCGTATCACCCGCCTGCACCGTGGTTTTGAGCGGTGAGAAAGCAAAATTGGCGACATTGACAGTGTGGATCGTGGCCGAAGCTCGTCCGGCCGTCAGGAGGGCGAGTAACACCCCCAATAAACCTATGGCCCAGCGTTTCATGCGAATAACCTCCTATGGTCAGTAAATCTGGCTGGTCGTTTCGGTCCGAGAGCGCGGGCCGAAACGGGTGTCAATAGTAACTGTCCAACAGAGACTAAGTGAGTCCGAATAGTACACATGGGGTAACACAAAAAAAGCCCCCGCTCGCGGACGAGCAAGGGGCTAAGGGGGCTCTATGACAGTCGCAGCTATAATCCGCAGGTCGGTTTGGGACCCCGAGCAAACGAGAAGTCGACCAGATAGACAAGATCGGCGATATCGGGTGTCTCGCCATCGCCGTTCACATCGGCGGTGGCCAAATTCACCGGGGCCGGACCGCTGCTGAAAACATACTCGACAAAATAGACGACATCGGCAATATCCGGGCCGATTCCATTGCCGTCCATGTCTCCGCAGACGAACGGGTCGAATCCGCGGACGGTCGACAGGGGATCTATGATGCCGGATCCGAGCAAACCCGGGACTCCCGGATTAAGGGAGTCGATACTATGTGAACCGTTCTCTATGGCATCGCGAATATCGTTCCAGGTGGCGTATGGATTGAGCGAATACAGCAGGGCCGCTTCGCCGGCCACGAACGGGGCCGAGAAGCTGGTGCCGTCCCACCGGGCGTACGTGGAACCGAGATACGGGGCATATATGTGAGTGCCCGGGGCGCAGACGCTGATCTGGTTTCCGTAGTTTGCGAAGTCAGCTTTCACATTGACGGAGTCTACCGCAGTCACAGCCAAAGTGAAAGAGTCTCTGGCCGGGTACTTGTCGATATCAAGTGAGTCGTTACCGGCTGCGGCGATGATCATGACATCGTGGTCATGGGCATACTGAATCGCTTCCTCGAGCACGGGGTGCGTTTGGTTCATGGTGAGACTCAGGTTGATGACCTTACACCCGGCGCTTACGGCTCTGATAACGGCCTCAGCGACAGAGTAGCCGTCCCCCCGACCGGTGGTGTCAAGCACCCGATAGGAGATAATCTGTGCCTGAGGCGCCACCAGATTGATGATCCCGGCAACAAACGTTCCGTGCCCGCTGCTTCTTCCGCCCGGCTCGTCGTTAGCGACGGAGTCCTCGGAAACATAATCGTATCCGGACGTGGTAACTGCGGACAGCATCGGATGGGTCAGATTCACGCCGGCGTCGATAACGGCCACTTTCACTCCGGCACCGTTCGAGAAGGTGTGTGTTTCATTCAGGCGAAGGCTTGTGACGGCCGCTTGAATATGGGGATCGTGAATGACATTTTCATCGAGAAACGGTTGACTCGACTGCACCGCTTCGGGAGCATCGAGAATATAGTTCGGAGTACAGAACACTATCCAGGGATTGCCGGAGATGACGGCGGCAAGGCTGTCGGCATCCTGACCGGCCTGAGCCATGAGCAGGTATGCGCCCATTTCAGGGATGTAGCTTCCCATGATGGTTCCGTATTCGCTGTTGACGTCTTCGATATTGTAGCCGGGAAGGACCTGACAGACCATCTGTCCCGGTACGTAGTCATTGGGTGCGTTCGCCTGCGACGCCGCTGCCATAAGCAGGATGAGGACGCCAGCCGTTAAAGCAGTCATTATCTTGATGCGAATGTTCATATCTCTGTCTCCCTAGCTTCCTGCTCCGAACACTGAGAAAGCGGCCCAGTGATACGCAGAAGGGTATTTTTCCCGGACTTGTTGTGAGGCCAGACGAGCCGCAGTGGCGATCGAATCACCGTCGAAAAAGGCGCGGTAGAACCTGCTCATCCAGATAGCGGTCGATATATCAGAAACCGGCCAGCGGCCGGCGATCACATTTCTTGCTCCCATCTCGAGTAACGACCTTACCAGCCCGGTCGATTCTTCGCCCGAGAGTGCAACCTGCTCTCCCGAGCGGCAGGCAGCCAGAGTCACCAGTCCGACTTTGACGTCGCGAATGCGAAAATCAGCAGCGAACAACGGGCCGTCGGACAACGAGAGGTACGAATAAAACGGGTTGTCGGCGCGAAGTTGGGCGTGTCCGGCGAAGTGCCAGAGTCGGGCAGCGCCAGCAAGCGGCCAGCCTGATCTCGAGGCCGGTTCGTGAAGGTGCCCGGACTTACCGCATGAGGCGAGCAGGGCGTTAAGCTCGATGGCAACGGCGGGCAGGTCGGCGGACTCGCCGACAAATACTTCGACATCGGAAGAGGTGGTCTCAATATCGTTCGCATGGACAAAATGCCGGAGACTCGGCGTGACGATAAACCGATGATGTTTTCCCAGTTCGACATTGTCGACCATCAGCGCCTCCCAGGGAAGGTTGGCCAGATCCCCTTGCGGAATCACAAGGATCTGCGAAGCTGAAGTCGGGATGTCAAGAGGAGCCCAGAGCCATTCGCCGACCGCGCGGAAGAAGCGCCGTTCCGATTCGATATCGCTGCTGTCTTTCAAATGATGCGTGAGCAGTTCTCGTTCAAGAAGGAAGCGCCATTGCCGGATTGCCCTGGCCAGCCGTTGGGGGCCTTCCGGGAACTTGCACACTTTCACGGTGCCGTTCACATGGACGAACGCATAGAGGGAGGAGTCGCCGAAGTGAAATTGGACGATTGGCATCGTCTTTGAAATATCCTTGAAAGTTCGCTGGAGGGCGGCGACTTCATCGACCCGTCCGTTGCCCTGTTCAATCTCGGCCAATTCGCGACAGACCCTTTGTTGCAGACGGTTCACCGCCACCTGCGATTGGGGTCCGAAACTGCCTCGTTCGCCGGTGTCGCGCGGCAGAGCGCGCGAGTAAGCGGCCACCTGAGCGGCCAGCTCGTTCAGGGATTGTTCCACCCGGCGTCGGGCGGAATCGGAAATGAGTACTCGGATTCACCGGAGCCCAGACCCCGGCTGTTTGATAACGTTCGGCCCACACTGACGCAGTCGAGGGATCTTTGGAAGCGGTCGTCTCGATTAGTTTGCGATGCGGGGAGCTTTCCTGCCGACCAAAGTGAGATCGAATTTCGACCGGCGGAAGTTGGGCGCGAACGGCGTCAAGTCGGTCAGCGGCTTTAGTCCAATGCTCAACGGCCTCCCTATGCGAACCTTTCACCGCGGCTCGATCGCCGAGGAGCGTCTGCCAGGAGGCGAAGAGATGAGGAACCTGTTTGACCGCGCCGTTTTTCTGCAGCCGCATCAAGGCGTTTTTCTTGTCGCGGAGTGCCGCCGCCATGTGGAGATCTGTCACCGCCTCCCATAAAGGAAGCTGCGCCTTTGAGAATCCTCGCCGTGCTCTCGCGAGGATCCGGACGCTCTCCTTCAGGATCTTCGGCCAGTTGTGCGCTGAGCAGGTCGCAGGCAGCGGCAAACCCGGAGCTGTTTTCTCCGGAAAATCCGTCAGTTGCTTTTTTGAGCGCTCGAAGGGCGGTCGGGCGATTGTCAAGCGCCGCTTCGGCCCGAGCCAGGAAGTATGAGGCTTTAGCCGATTCGTAAGAGATCCCGAGTTTATCAAATGCTTGCCGAGCCCGTCTTGCCGAGTCACGCGCGTCTGAAAAAAGATTCAATCCCAGAAAGACCTCGGCCCGATCTAACTCACACAACGCAGCACCTTTGGGTTGGCCGGCTTCGCGATAGGTCAGTTCGCATTCTCCCAACTCTCTCAGCGCAACATGGAAAGATCCCTGCAGCATGCGGAGCCAGGCCTTTCCGTATTTGGCATCGGTGGCTTCGAGGTTCATGTCGTGGGTACGATATATTTCTTCAGCCATGTCGTAGAGCGGTTCCGCCGTATCGAATTCAAACAGCTGCACCAGCGCATTAGCCCGATTGTAGTTACATCGTGCCACCGACAGGCTGTCGGATTCCGAGTCGAAATACTCGGCTGCCTGGCGATAGAGTTGCTCGGCTTCTTTGTGACGATCCTGCCGGTGTAGCAGATTACCGTAATTGACGCGCGTCTTCGCGATATCGGATTCGCTCTTCATATTCTGAAATGACTTGAGGGCCATACGAGCGCGACGCTTCGCTTCTGATTGGTTTCCCAGGTACATGTAGACATCAATCAGCGCGCGGTCGATCAGTGCCTTTACACGAGCATCCCGGGAGGCGAGACTCCGTGCTTTCAGGTATGCCGACCTGGCGTCGGCGTAGCCTCCACCCATGTGGGTGACACGAGCTAACGCCCGATAAGCAGTCAGAGGAAGGGCACCGCTCCTGCCTTCGGAGTGGCGAACGAACCGTCGCGCCGACACGAGTGCCGATTTGAGCGACTTGCTCGCCTGGCGATTGATATATCGGTTGCATGCATCGGCCAGCTCGGCGCCATCGACGCCGTTGACCTTTCCGGCCGAGATAAACCGTTGCGCTGCGCGTTCTACTGTCTGCTGGCTGCTTTCCATGAAATATCCGGGATTGCCACGATGTAATTTTCAGAACGAAGACGAATTTGCTCTGGGCGGCCTTTTGCTTGACCATTGATAAAAACCTTCGCTGTTCACCCGAAGTTCCTGGCGGGAGACAAGAAGGTGAAAGTTCTTCTGTTCGACAGTCTGGCTGCTGAGTTGCGCGACAAAATCCCAGCCCTGCTTCTGCTTCTCGGCGCGGATATCAAGCAACAGATCGTCGACCTGGAATCTCAACCGCCGTTCTTGCCGGGCTTCGCCACCGCGGACGCCAACCGAGACCGGCGTGGCCCATGAATCGAACGAAAGCCGGGCGAGTAAAGTGCGGATTCCTTGCAGCGCACCATGTGCACCTGCTACTTCGACCGCCTTGCGAATCCATTCATCGGGGGCACCGGCAAGCACCGGGTTACCGGCTACCTGATAGGCCTTGAAAAACTCGAAAAGCTCACGACACGACTCGCAGGTAGACAGATGCTGGTCGAACTTATGGCTGTCAGATTTCGCTGCGGCAAGCAGTGTCTGCCGGTCGGGATGTCTATTCATCTCCTTGTATCCTCGTATGTTATGTCCTGTGTATGTCGAACAACAGAGAGTCGAACGGGCGGATTAGTACGGTCGCTCAGAAGATTTCGCCAATCAACGCCTTAAGTCGTTTGAGGCAGCGCCCGCGGATCGGTCCGACACTGTTCGGGGCCATACCGAGATCGGCGGCGATCTCTTCGTAGGAGCGTTCCTCCGACTCAAAGAATAAGGCTGTCAGTAACTTACGACAACGAACATCGAGCCGCTTTAACCCCGATTCTAACCGTCCCTGGGTTTCCAGGGCGTCCATTTCCTCGTCCGCCAGTAGGGTAGGGTCGGCAATTTCCGGACCTTCGTCGAGAGTGCTGTGAACCGAACTTCGCTTAAAGAGCCGGATAGCTTCGCGTTTGGCCGTTGTTACCAGCCATGCCGATATACGTGTCGGATCGGAGATTCGCTTGCGATGGGTGTACAGGGCCACCCAGGTCTGCTGAAAACAGTCGGCAGCATCGGCAACCGAGAGCCCGGCCCGCACGGCCACCGTGTAGACAAGCGGGTGATAGCGATGAACCAGTTCCTTCCAGGCCGAAGCATCTCCCTCCAGGATGCATTGCCAGAGGTCGCGGTCGTCAAGCTCACTGAGATGGGATTTGGATTTTGAATCACTCACGCAACAGAATATAGCTCAGATACGGCATCATGCCTAATCAAAAAGCCCCGGGAGAGACTCTCCGAGGCTTTTCGAAACCAATCTGTCTGAAATTCTTACGGACAGGCAAGCGGGGCAGGACCGGACCCGAACGAGTAATCGACAAGGTATATGAGATCCGTCACATCGATTCCACCGTCGGCATTGACATCCGCTTCTTCCGCACAAGCGGGAGCGGGGCCGCTACCGAATGAGTAGTCGACCAGGTAGATGACATCGGCGATGTCGATCGAGTTGCCCGCATCGCCATCCACATTTCCCCTGATGCCGACACAGCAATTCGGAATAACTATACCTCCATCTATTATCGCCGGCTGATAAGCGGCGATGCTCCCTTTGAATGTAGGGGCATTACCCAGGTAGCCGTCGACAACAACGGGATTGAACTGTCCCGGTACTGCATTCGAAGCGATTCTGAAATACAGTTTTGCGAGCAGTCCCGACCCCGGGCTCAATTCCGCAACAGATCCATCACTTGAATTTCGCAACCTGATCGCTACCCGACTATTGAAGGGATCGTAGTTGGCGTAGTCCAGAAGAGTGAAGAAATCAGTGCGACAACCGACGGTGGAGAACGAGTCCAGTGTCAGGTAAGCAGGTCCCGAATACTCAATCGGTATGATTATTGTTGCCAGCGAAAAGTTATTGATTCCATATACCGGGACGATCGTTTCGCCATTGACCTCGCCTGGCATCGAACCAACCGTTAGGGTATCCGCAAATACTTTGATATACCGATCAAGAGATCTGCTGAAAACGGTCGTGTCCGATGTAAACTGAACGGTGACCGCGTGCGCTCCCGGATCTGTGTAAGTGTGGCTTGTGAATTGCGAATTGGCGCTATTCCCGTCGCCAAAATCCCAGATCCAGCTGTCGGCAGTGAATCTTCCGGGATCGGCCGAGAAGTTTACAGTCAGCGGGACCCACCCGCTGTCAGCGTCCACGGACAGAGAGAGTCCGGATTTGTCGAGTCCTGATAGTTGCAACGTTCCAGTGGTATCCGGATCCAGCCAATCGGCGAGACGATTGGCGGAAGATGTTCCCGCATACATTGACTGATAAAACTTGCCGAACCAATCCGGGGAAGGGTTGGTGCACGAAGCCGATCCTCCGGCATAAAGTCCCACAATGAGGTGATTTTGATCGAAGAGCGGGGCGCCGTAGGTTCCGATTTCCGTGGTTCCGATATCCCAGGACCCTACTCGCCAATGGGTGAAACCGGTTGAATCGAAAAAGTCGGAGGAAGTGAGCGAGTCGTAATCGAGGGAAATCTTCTTTACGTCTCCGCGAGGATGGTGGATGCAGGTGCCGGTGGCCGGTGTGACCAATAAGGTACTCCATCCGGCATAATAGACGTTATAGGTGTCAGGTGGAGGTTCGTTGAGTTGTACCAGGGAAAAATCCCGCAGACTGTCGTGCGCAAGAAGAGTGGCGCCGGTGGTTGTCTGGTTAAGCGGTCCATCCACGCTCACGCACGTTGGACTCTCGTAGTTGAAAACAAATATCCACGAATTAGGCAGGCTCGGATCATAGTTTCCGTGTATGTCTTTGATACAATAGTCGGCAGTAAGGAGGTAAGGAGTAAAATCCGCGCGCACATTATTGACCAGCACTCCATTGCAAATTCTCGTACCGAAACTTCCGATAATCAACGCGACCGACCGGATTTCATCGGACCAGGGATCCCCCTCAGGACAATGAACATTTACTTCACACGGTTGCGAATCCCCGAAGTCCTTGAGTGACATCGTCGGAATGACCCCCAAAGAATACATCCCTGTAAGCGTGTACGATACGGCAAATCCTAATCTCTCCCGGATAGGCGACACTTCTCGGTACATAATATTCAAGAATAGACGCATTTCCTCGCACTGGTGCAGTCGCAAAGCTACTATAGCTCTTATTGTTTTGGCTGCTGAAGGCTCCGATCACCTGGCTACGATCATCGTTGTAGATGAAGAATCTGGCACCCTCGGGCAACCGAAAACGATCGAAAAGAAGATTGATGGAGTAGGCGCCGGGAGAAGATATACGAAGGCGCCAGAGCTTGGCGCCGTCGGAGAGAGTTTCCCAAATGCCTGAATTGGTCAGGTCGTATTGACCGTCGAAAGGATAACCGAAGCGGAAAGAGGCACCATCTTGCTCCTGGGCGCTATCTTCCTTCAGGAGAGCCGGCGTATCGACTGTTCCAGTCTCGATAGTGGGAACAGATGTTTTCGTCGAGATGGTGAAACTCGGAGGTATTCCCCCGAGGCTCACCTGGCCCACGGAGTCCGGAACCACTAATGCCATTAGTGTCACCGAAACGATTACAGTCAGTAAGAACTTCATTTTGGAATCCCCTGTACACTGCGCTTCGTTGCCGACACATGCTCTGGTTTGACAGGCACCGCAACAACAAGCAACCCACTCAAAATTGAGATTGTATTACTACTATCAAAGTAAGAGAACCCATAGATTTGTCAACCTATTTGAAGAAACGGGGAAGTAAAATGATAGTGCAAAGGAAAATGCGAGGGTTTTTCCAGCCATCCCTCGCACTTTTCTCCTGACAGTCTGATCTACGACGATTTAGGGGCAGGCAAGCGGGGCAGGACCGGACCCGAACGAGTAATCGACAAGATAAATCAAATCTGAAACGTCGATCCCGCCGTCGGCGTTGACATCTGCTTCTTCCGTACAACTCGGAGCGGGGCCGTTGCCGAATGAATAATCAACAAGATAGATGACATCGGCGATGTCTATGGCATTACCGGAATCCCCATCGACATTGCCTCTAATGCCGATACAACAGCCACCGACCGAGACTTTGCCGGAGACGTAAGCTGGATTGAAGTTGACGATACTTCCGTCGTACTCTGGAAGATAGGTCAGGTAGCCGTCGAGCAAGATCGGCGACGCCTGGCCCGATATTGCCGAGGATCCTATATGGAAATACAGTTTGGCAACCAATCCGCTGCCTGCAGGTAGCTCGGCAACTGAGTTATCGGTAGCATTCTGGAGCTTGACGGTGAGACGGGAATTGAACGGATCGTAATGAGCGAAATTCTTGACCGTGAAGTAATTCGTTCTGCAGCCTACCGTCGAGAGCGAATCGAACGTCAATGACGCCGGCCCGCCGTACTCCACCGGGATTCTTATCGTTCCGGTTGGGAAATTGTTGCGTCCATAGATCGAGATCATGATCTGATCATTCGGTCCCCCTTCGACCGAGTCGGCCACTAATGTATCGGCGAACACCTTTATGAGGTTCTGAGACGTGTGTGTATAGGTGCTGGTATCCGATGTAATCTGTACGGTCACCGTGTGCGGTCCGGGAATGGTGTACGTATGCACAGGTGTCTGGACGTAGTCCGAGTCGCCATCGCCGAAATCCCAGGTCCAGCTATCGGCGGTGTAGCGCGAACTGCCGGAGAAATGGACCGAGAGCGGCTCCCACCCGCTTGCTATATCGGCGGAGATTGTCAGGCCGTTCTGGTCGATGCCGTCGAGAATCGTCAGGCCGGTGTTGTCGGGATCGAGCCAGTCCTTTATCCGAGTATCGGAAGTGGTGCCGTGGCTCCAGGATTTTGCGAATTTTCCGAACCAGTCCGAAGTCAGGCTGTTGCAGGCGGCATATCCTCCGTGCAGTTGCCCGACAATGTGATGATTTTGATCAAACAGGGGAGAGCCCGAGGATCCCGGTTCGGTGGTACCGTCGTCCCAGCTTCCGATCCGCCAGTGAGTCGTCCCTGAGGCAGCAAGGTAATCGGCGGAGGTTTCCGGATCGTAGTCAAAGGATATCTTCTTGATGTCTCCTTCCGGGTGGTGGATGCAGGTGCCATTCTGCGGCGCGACGTCAACAGCCGACCAACCGGCATAGTAGACATTGTATGAGTCGGGAGGGTTGGCGCTCAGCTGCAGAAGCGCGAAATCGGAATAAGTGCTGGTGGCCAGCAGAGTCGAACCGGAAATCGACATATTCGTGGGGCCATCGATATTTAAGCACTCCGGACTCTCGTAATTGAAAATGAACACCCAAGTTTCTTCCCCGCCGAGGCAATGATTCGCCGTCAGAAAATATGGCGTAAAATCCTGTCTGACATTATTCACAAGCGCACCGGAGCAAAGGCGGAACCCGCCGCTGGTGGTGATCATGGCTACTGACCGGATCTGATCGGCCCAGGGTGCCCCGACCGGACAATGGACATTGTTGTTGCACGATCCGGATCCACCGAAATTAAGCGCCTGCTTGGCGACATCATGATCGAAAAAGACGTTCTTATAGGCATGGACAATTCTTGAAATCCGAAGCTCTCCCGGATTTCCGACATTCGCGGGAACAGTGTACTCGAGGATTGAAACATCACCTTTTACCGGAGCGGTGGCGAATTTATGGTACGGCTTATTGTTGGCGCTCGTGAAGGCGCCGATGACATCGCTGTGGTCCTCGTTGTAAACGTACAGCTTCGCTCCGTCGGGGAGATCGAACTTGTCGAAAATCAAATTGATCGAGTAAGCTCCGGGACAGGATATGCGAAGACGCCAGAGTTTGGTACCGTCGGGGAGCTCCTCCCAGACTCCCGAGTTGTTCAGATCGTATTGGACGTCGAACGGGTACCCAAACCGGTACGGGATCCCCAATTTCTCCTGCTGTGCATCTTCGGCCAGCAATTTCTGCGTGTCGACTGAGGCCATGGTGACAGTCGGAACGGCCGCTTTGGTGGCACGCTGAAAGCTTGCCGGCGTACCTCCCTGACTGATTTGGGCATACGAAGACACAGCCGCCATCGCCAGGAGGGCAGCCGTAAGCAGGAGCAGACGAAGGTTTTTCATAACTTGTCCATGTTTAAGAGTAATTTCGCCTTATAGGCATATCGGTCTGGCCGCGGGAAAACTTGCGTGCAACCGGCAGACCGGCCATAGAAGCAAGTCGATCATGGATAAGATAAGTAAAATATGCCTTTTGTCAATTGAAAGGGGTGAAAGGGGCGAAACGGGTGAAACGGCGGTGTAACGGATGAGGAGGATAAGCGCAATAAGTAAACTTCGCCGACCGGCGGTCGGCCGGCGAAGTCGATATTCGGTAACTAGATCAATAATACGGATTCATGCCGGAGGCATGGTCCGTGGCGTCGATTACATCGGTCACTTCCGGGATCAGCTGGCGAATCGCCTTTTCGATCCCGTTCTTCAATGTAACGTTGGCCGAGGAGCAGCCCTGACAGCCGCCGCCCAGACGCAAATAAACTTTCGTCCCTTCGACATCCACCAGCTCCACTCGGCCGCCGTGGGAGGCGATCTGCGGGTTGATGTCCTGTTCGAACAGCTCTTCGATCTGTTGACGGATCTTCTCTTCCGAAGGGAGTTTTCCCTGGACGGTCGGATCTATAAGCCGGTCGCCGGAGCGGATCTGCTCGCGGATTACCGTGCCGATCTGCTTGCCCATCGCCGGCCAGGGCTGCGGTGTGTTCTTGGCTATCGTCAGCGTGCCGCCCGCGACCATGACCTGCGTGATTCCTTCGATCCGGAACAGAGCTTCCAAAAGCGGCGAACCTTCCGCCATCTCCTTATCCCGGCAGTTGAAGGAACCGTCGGGGAAGATCGGATAATCGACGTGAAACCGGCAGACCTGCGGGTCAAGCGACGGTTCACCGGTGATTTTAATCTGTTGTGTATCTTGAGTCATCTTGTTGCTCCTTTATCTATTATACGGAAAAAGAATCATCTTTGCTGCTTTTCTCGCTCGCACCCAGCTCTTTCAAGTGATCAAAAGTGTAAATGCCGGTGTTGTGACCGTCGGAAAACGAGATCGCCACGCCATAGCGCCCGACCGCGTTTACGCCGGTCATTTTGATATCGAGCGGCACCTGGCGGGTGTCCAGTATGCGCTTGCCGGAGTCTTCGTCGACACACGAGGCACAGGCGCAGTTGATCCGAAGATTGTACGGAGTGAACTCGAACTCCTGACCGTTCTCCCAGTGCATGAACAGGTTGCCGTCGGGCGTCATATGAATCTCGTTCGGTTCGATCTCTTTGAAGGCCTTGCTTATAGTATCGACACTCCTGGTCACCGCCGAGGCGACATTTATGAACGCCTGAGCCGCGGCCGAGTCATTTGTCTTGGTGAGTACCGGGACGCCGTCATCGCCGCTCATCATGATTTCCGGATCGAGCGGGATCGACCCGAGGTAGGGAATGCCCAAACGGGCGGCCATTTCCATGCCGCCACCTTCTTTGAACACGGCGGTTTCCTTGCCGCAATGCTTGCAGGTGAATCCGCTCATGTTCTCGATTATGCCCACGATCGGGACATTGACCTGCTCGAACATCCGGAGCCCCTTGCGGGCAACGCCCAGGGCGACTTGCTGGGGGGTGGTGACGATGATCGCGCCGGAGAGTTTGGCCTGCTGGGCGATCGTCAATTGAACGTCGCCCGTCCCCGGCGGCAGGTCGATAAGCAGGTAGTCGAGTTCTCCCCAGATGACCGAGCCGATAAACTGGTGGATCATCTTCATGGCAATCGGGGCGCGCCAGATCACCGGGGTGTCTTCATCGACCAGCAGACCCATTGAGATGAAGTCGATGCCGTACTTGTTGATCGGGCGAAGCTGATTGTTTTCGATATCCGGTCGTGCGTTGCCCGAACCGAGCATCCCCGGCTGGCTGGGACCGTAGATATCGGCGTCCATCAGGCCGACTGTCGCGCCGGTCTTTTTGAGGGCGACGGCCAGGTTGGTCGAGACGGTCGATTTGCCGACCCCCCCTTTGCCGCTGGCTACCGCGATAATATGTTTGATGCCGCTCAGCCCCTGCGGGGCGGTGTTGGCGAAGGGAGACTGCTGTTTGCTTGTAGACATTCTATTTCTTTCTCTGGCTCATTGCTATTCTGCGTTCGGGCATCCGTTCCGGTTCCGACTGGCCGGCAACAGACTCTACGCACCGAACGATCGTTTCATTAACCCTTATGCAACCGGACAATGTCCGAAATGTTCTTTTGGGGACAATTTTGGCCCGATTTAAGCGTGTATTCCTTTGTTTTAGGCTAAGATAACACAGAGTTCGGGGCAGACAATGACAAAAGTCAAGATTTTGGGGGGGGCTTGGGGTGCGCTCATTTTGTTTTCGACGGGGGAGCTCGTAGGGCATCATCCGTCTTCGGGGATGCCCTGGTACGTAGAATGTATCGGCTGATATGACGAAGCGCGCCTTTTGGCGCGCATGGTGGCCGCCTCTAAGAAGAATGCGTCCCTACAAAGAATGTCCCTGTCGATTTGACTTTACAAGCGTCGGGGAATGCTTGTCCGAATGCAAGGTGGGTGATAACCCGCGAGTAAATCGGCTAAGGCCGAATACCTTCCCACGCTGCGCCCTACCCGGCTAACGCCGGATCGGGCTGACGTGGGCTACCGAAGAAACCGTGACACAATCTTCTGTTTGACAGAAACCAGAAAAGGTGCGTCATTGAGGTAGAGGCATAGGAGACTTTAGGACAAGGCGGGTGTGTGAGAAACCGTAGATACATGGCGAAATCAATCGGCAGAGTGATTTGGGTGTTCGGACTGTGCTGCATCCCGCTTGTGGCGTCTGGCCGAAGCGTGTCAGGAGATTCGCTCAAGCCTTTCACGAGCATATCCAATCCTGAGGAGGCAATCGCCGCCTGTAACGAGGCAATAAGTCTTCAGAGCTTGACTCGCGAGAAGATCGATTCAAATAATATCACAGCGGTACCCACGAAATTTGTAGATACAACAACTCCGTTTATTCATGCACTTCTCAATAGAAGGCCATCGTGGCTGGTGAATTACGGTGAAGTGAAGATCCAGTTGGACTCACCTGCCCAGAAGGAGCAAGGCATTTTTACCAAACTACTCACGGTGTCTCTTGATAGTGCCACAGGGCAGCTGCTGCAAGTGGATCTCTATGGAGTCCCGGACTCAGTTGTTGGCTTTCCGATGCCAACAGCGGAGAGTGCGGAGTGGCAAATAGGAGGGTATACTCAAAGGTTCTACGGGTTGCCTTCCGTATCGCCTAAGATTAGCTTTGTCGAAGCGCTCAGGATGGCGGGGCCATGGGTTGGAGATTCCAAACATACCAGAGTCCACTACCTGGTAGTCAGCTATCAATTTCCGCAGGGGACCGATACTTTTCCTGCTTGGTTTATCTTTATGAGAGGCACGCAGCTCTTGGAAACCAGGCCTCAACCGCCAGGGACATTTCAGCATGCGAGCATCTTAGTGAATGCGTTGACCGGGAAGAACTTTGGCATAGTCAATAGACCGCTGCCAATTCCTTTACCCAAAAGGAATGGGGAGAGATGAGTCTGTAGGTCCGACCGTTCTTACGGCCGGACGTTTGAGGCATGCCGGAAGGCATGTGTTGATGGCAGGTTCGAAGCGAACCTTTCCTACGAAGAAAACGCAGCTCGGCATTGTGACGTAGGGCATCATCCGTCTTCGGGGATGCCCTGGTACGTAGAATGTTTCGGCCGATATGTCTGAGCGCGCCAATCGGCGCGCATGGTGGCCGCCTCTAAGAAGAATGCGTCCCTACGAAGAAGACATTCAATCATCTCGGTCGCGGGTTATTCCCTGGCACGTCCTAAGAAGGCTGTGCCCTACTAATCTGAGCTTCTTTGACTAACAGCGATATATTTTGCTCTTCCTCCCCTCGCACTCTGGGAGAGGGGTTGGGGGTGAGGGTTTGTGGGCGAGCACTCTCAGGAGTAGATGCATTATGGCGGGCTCGAAGAGGAGTGCCACCATAAGAAAACGTGTGGTTGAGATGTCGGGTTTCTTCTTCGAACGCTGAAGCGCGTCCTCATCCGGAACGCCGACCCACAATATTGAGCAATGCTATTCGGGCCGGCGGCTGGCGAAGACGCGCATGAAATTGCCGCCAAGCATCTTGGCGATATCTTCGCGATTGTAACCGCGACGATCAAGTTCTTCGGTGATGGCAGGCAGTTTGGAACAGTCTTCAAGGCCGGTTGGAGCGAGTAAGATGCCATCATAATCAGAACCAAGTCCGACAAAATCCGGGCCGACAAGATTCACGATATAATCAATGTGTTCAACTACCGTTCTGACATCGGGCATGTACGGGTCGCATTTCGTTCCTCCATTCATCGAACGATTTCTGAAGGGCCACCCACTCCGCCTGAACTTCCGGCTCCGGAGACTCGGAAATGAACACTTCATTCAATCGCCAGAACGCCTCTTTGTGATTCGGGAAATTGTGCGAGTGAGCCTTGAACTCGTTCGATAAGAATTCCGGGCAGAAATTCATCCCGATCATTCCGCCACAATCAGCAATCGCCTTGATCTGGTCATCGGTCAGGTTCCGATCATGATCGCACAGGGCATGAACGCAGGAGTGCGAAGCAATGATGGGACGAGTCGCCACTTTCAACACTTCTTCTACCGCCGCCACCGAGATGTGGGAGACATCGACAATCATCCCCATCCGACTCATTTCCCTCACAACTTCGCGGCCAAAATCAGTCAGACCGTGGAAGCGGGGGGATTGATCGGCCGACGAAACGCACCAGTCGTTAGACCCGGTGTGGGTGAGGGTCATGTATCGGACGCCCTGATCGAAAAAACGGGCCAGGTTGTCCAGGGAGTTGTTTATCGCGAGACCGTTTTCGATGCCAATAAACACAGCCAGACGCCCGCTGGCGATTATCTGCCGGGCCTGCTGTGCGTATCAAGGCAGATCTGGGCTTTGTCATGATGCTCGCCGATCACCGTGCGGATCAGATCGATATTCTTCACCGCCCGCTCGAACGCCTGTTCTCCCGTCAGTTTTGAATTCAGAAAAACGGCGAAAACCTGCAGGTTGACTCCCCCTTCGATAAGCCGCGGGAAGTCGATATGGTATCGATCATGACGTTCGAACAGGTCATAGCCGCGTCGCATCTGGAGAACCGTATCGCAATGCAGATCAGCGACCAGAGTTCGTTTATGGAAATCGGCCGGACTGATTCCGGGAGCTGTTCGGGGAGGAGTTTTCTGGTTCTGACATTTTGAAGATATACGGCAAATCATGTTTGTTTGCCAGCAGAAAGAGTTCGCAACTTTAACGCTGACAAACGACTCAGTTGTTGCTAGATTATTCCCTCGAAAGGCAGGGAAGATCACAAAGGTGAACCGGCTCAGACGATATTTCCAATTCGACCAGCTCGGTACCGGCTTCCGGCAGGAAACGATAGGCGGGATCACGACATTCGTCACGATGTCGTATATCATCATCGTAAATCCGAAGATTCTCGAGGCGGCCGGGTTTCCGTTTGGCCCCTCGATGGTCGCGACTGTGTTGACAGCATTTATCGGGACGTTCGTCATGGGGATCTATGCGAAACGGCCGTTCGCAATTGCCCCGTACATGGGGGAGAACGCCTTCATCGCGTTCACGGTGGTCAAGGTTCTGGGTTACAGCTGGCAAACCGCCCTCGGGGCGATCTTTATAGGTGGCGTTCTTTTCACGATTGTCAGCGCCCTGAGAATCCGGAATTGGCTGGCCAGTTCGATTCCGCAGTCGTTGAAGATCGCGTTCGCGGTCGGGATCGGACTGTTTCTGACATTTATTGGCTTGAACGAGACCGGGATTGTGACGGTGGGGGTTGAGGGTGCGCCGGTACATGTCGGTGATTTCGGTCAGACAAACATTCTCCTGGCGGTTGGCTGTTTTCTGCTCATCAGTTTGCTGATGATCCGGAAAATCAAGGGAGCGCTGCTCCTCGGAATTCTTGCCACTACGTTTGTCGCGTTTTTCCTCGGCGTGGCTCATCCTCCACAGGGATGGATCTCGTACGCCCCCTTCGCTTGAACCGATCTTCTTGAAACTTGATATTGCCGGCGCTTTCACCTGGGGATTTCTCTCGGTAGTCCTGACCGTGTTCGTGATGGATTTTGTGGATACCACCGGTACCCTTCTCGGACTCGCCTATAAATCCGGTTTCCTCGATGAAAAGGGGAATCTGCCGGAGATGGAGAAGCCGATGTTGTGTGATTCCGGCGCAACGGTGCTGGCCGCTCTGCTTGGAACAACGACAGCAGGCGTGTTCATTGAATCGGCGGCCGGGATCGAAGCGGGCGGGAGATCGGGGTTCAGCGCGGTCGTGACTTCGCTGCTCTTCTTGCTCGCCTTGTTCTTCTCGCCCTTTCTGACGGTAGTTCCACCCGCGGCTTATGGTCCGGCGCTGATTGTGGTCGGTCTGCTTATGATGACCACCATCACCGAGCTTGATTTCAAAGATCTCTCCGAGGCGATTCCCGCGTTCGCAGTGATCGTGCTGATGAGCTTCACTTATAATCTCGGGATAGGGGTAACAGCAGGTTTCGTTGCCTATCCTCTGATGAAGCTGTTTGCCGGGCGGATTCGTGAAGTTCGGGCTGGAATGTGGTTTCTGGCAGCCATTTCTCTGCTTTTCTTTATCTTCTATCCATATTAACCACTTTTAGTTAACGGCCAAAGGATCACATGCCGGCGACCGTTGGTTATGAAATTGAGATTGAAGCGGCTGGCGGCTGGGGTTATATTCAAAGTTCGGCTTCATGAAGAGAGATACTGGCTGCAGGAGTTTTGAATAGATGGACCGTCCCCGATTTTCAGTTGTTGTTCCGGTGAAGGATGAGAAAGACAATGTCGCCCCACTGGTCAAAGAAATCACCTCCGCGCTCGGAGATCGACCGGAGCAGCTTGAAATCATATTCGTCGATGACGGTTCGACCGATGGCACGCTGGAAGAGATAAAGCGGGTGGCCAAAGAGCATCCCGTCACCACATTCCTTTCGTTCGAGAAGAATGCGGGGCAAACGGCCGCGTTCGATGCCGGCCTCCGGGCCGCCAACGGCGAACTGCTCGTGATGATGGACGGCGACTTACAAAATGATCCGGCGGATATCCTGTCGATGGCCGCGAAGATCGGCGAGGCGGATATCGTGTGCGGTTTCAGAGCAAAGCGTCAGGACTCCATCGTCCGCAAGCTCTCCAGCAGGATCGCGAACGGCGTGCGCAACAAGATCACCCACGAGAATATCATCGATGTCGGCTGCTCGTTGAAAGTGATGCGTCGGGAGTGCATCGATCAGGTGAAATTATACAACGGGATGCATCGGTTTTTCCCGACCCTGGTCAAGCTGAACGGCTATACCGTGACCCAGGTGCCGGTGAACCATCGCCCGCGCCAACATGGCCGCACGAAATACGGAATCTCAAACCGGCTCTGGAAGGGAATCGCCGATTTATTCGCGGTGCGATGGATGCAGCATCGGTATCTCAAGTATCGAATCAAGGAGAAAGGTTGATATGCGTACATTCTGGCTGATAATCGGATTCGCGGGACAGATCGTTTTCAGCGCCCGATTCCTCTGGCAATGGCTCGCATCGGAGAAAGCAAAGAAGAGTGTGGTCCCGATTGCATTCTGGTGGCTGAGCATTGGCGGCGCGGCGCTCCTGCTTGCCTATGCGATCTACCGCAAGGATCCGGTCTTTATTGTCGGTCAGTTGTTCGGATTCGTCGTCTACACCCGCAACCTCTGGTTCATCTTTCGAGAAAGACGCAACCTCTCGGCCGACGGCGCCGCGAATTGAATGAGAAACAAACAGGTCGGGCTGAGTCAATGACAGGAGCAAAAGACGGAACGAGAAGGACCCTCACCCCATGGCTGATTCTTCTCATCTGGAGCACAGTCATGGCGCTTTCGTTTCTCTGGATCCGTCCGCTCTGGCAGCCGGACGATGGAAGGTATGCCGAAGTCGCTCGTGAGATGGTCGTTTCGAGGGACTGGATAACCCCCACCCTGAATTTCGTCCCGCATTACTCAAAACCGCCGCTCACGTACTGGGTCAGTGCGATCGGCATCAGTGTGTTCGGCCGGAATGAGTTCGGGGCACGGATGGCGGTTGCGCTACCGTTCGTCGCCTGTGTGTTGCTTACCTATTTACTGGGGACGGAGTTTCGGGACCGTAAGACCGGATTCCTGGCCGGACTGATTCTTCTGACATCGCCGATTCCGTTTATCGGGGCGAACATCATCACGACCGATATGCTATTGACTTGCTGTGAACTCGGAGCGGTCTATTTCTTCTGGCGTTGGTACGGTCGCAATCCCAAGCCGATTGGCAGTCTCTTTCTGGGTTACGTATTTCTCGGTCTCGCCTTTCTGACCAAAGGTCCGGTGGGTCTGTTGATCCCGTTCCTCGCGTTTCTCGGCTACGCTGCTTATTTCAGAGAGTGGCGCATCCTGAAAGTGTTCGCCTCATTGCGAGGATGGGTTGTCTGTCTGATCATCGGCCTTACCTGGTATGTTGTCCTTGTGATCAGGCATCCGGAATTGGTCGATTATTTTCTCGGCCACGAACTGGCCGATCGGATGTTCACCACCGTACATCATCGAAACAACAGCTTCATCATCTATCCGGCCGTCCTGCTCGGAGGGCTCCTGCCATGGACGGTCTATTTCGTCAAGAGCTGGGGGAAGGCGTTTCCCTGGAGAGAGCTTCGCAACCGGCTCGCCGACCGACATCGCCTCTTTCTGCTCAGCTGGATCCTCCTGCCTTTGATCTTTTTCAGCCTGGTCGAATCGCGGCTGCCACTGTATGTGCTGCCGCTTTTTGTCCCGATGTCGATTCTCACTGCAGATTATCTGGCCAAGTTTGCCGACAGTGCGAAGGCTGGTGGAAATGCGATACGGATCGCCGTATACACGACCGTAGTGCTACTCGGTCTGCAGGTTGGGTCTGCGTATTTTCCGTCTCAGCAGAATCTGTATCCATTGGTGAAATCGATGAAGTCGGCTGGGCTCGAGAATGCGGTTGTTTACGCGAATCGGAACGATCTCTACTCAATCTGCTTCTATATGAACCGGGGACTCACCCCCACCAACAACTACGGTAAATTCCTTTCCGACAGCCTTCCGGCGTTTTATATTCTGGATCGAGGCGGTCCTGAAGAGAGTCTGCCCGAAGAACTCCGGAAGCAGCCGGTCCTTGCGCACCATTTCAATTACTGGCTGTTTTGCAACCGACCGATCCAATCGAATTCGAGCATGTGAGGAGTGAGGAGCATGTCACAGAAAATGCAGTATATGGCAAGACTGATCGGGACCCGTCCGACCTGGCCGGCCGATGTGACGCCGGATGAAATTAAGGTAATGGAGAAGCATTTCGCTTACTTGCAGAACCTCACTCACCAGAAGAAAGTGCTCGTGGCCGGACCGCATTTCGATCCCGGTTTCGGGCTGGTGATTTTGCAGGTCGCCGATGAAGCGGAGGCACGCCAGATTATGGACAACGAACCATCGGTCACCGGCGGTCTGCATACCTACGAACTTTCGGAGATGAGGGTGTCACTGTTCGCGCATCATACGCCTGCCGGGAGATATGTCGAGGCGCCGATCGACAGGCTGCTCGTCAAGCAAGCAGTTGTTCCGGCATCGATCGAAGAAGTCTGGGCGAAATGGACAACAGTCGACGGGGTGAAGTCGTTCATTGCTGCTGACGCGAAAATCGAGCTTCGGCCGGGGGGAGCATATGAGTGGTATTTTGCTATGGATGCGCCGGAGGGAAGACGCGGTTCAGAAGACTGCAAGCTGCTCAGCTTTGTTCCGAAACAAATGCTTTCGTTTGAGTGGAACGCACCGCCCGATTTCGGCCCCTTGCGGGACAAACGGACTCAGGTGATCGTGATGCTGGAGAAACTGGCCGACCGATCCACACGAGTGACACTCACGGAACACGGCTGGGGAGAAGGAGAGGAATGGCAGAAACTGTACGACTATTTCGATCGGGCCTGGGGATTTGTTCTTGATTGCCTGGTGAAAAACTGCGGCAAGAGCCACGGGTGAAGGCAGGATTATCGTATAGATTTCTTTAGGATCACCGGTCACTGTTCTTTCGGATGAGTCACCGGCCGAACGACGATTGAAAGGAATGCGACGTGGAAATTGGATTTATCGGACTTGGAAATCTGGGACGGGCTATAGCGCAGAGACTTATCGATAAGGGGGTGAAGCTCACCGTCTGGAATCGATCAATAGAGAAAGCCAACGGGCTGGATGCGGAGATCGCGTCTTCGCCGGTGGATTTGGCCAGAAAGGTCGATCTGGTTTTCCTCTGCCTGTTTGATACTCAGGCAGTTAAAGACGTGATCAGCGGAACGTCGGGACTGGTAAGCAACGGTTTCGTAGGCAAGACGGTGGTCGATTTGACGACCAATCACTTCAAGGAAATCGAAGAGATCCATAACTACATCTGCCGTCAGGGAGGGTTGTATCTCGAAGCTCCGGTGGCCGGAAGTGTGGTTCCGGCGTCGCAAGGGAACCTGACGGTGTTCGTGAGCGGTCTCAAATCGGCTTATGACTCGGCCTATCCGTTCATCTCCCTGTTCGGAAAGAACATCTACTACCTGGAGAAGCCGACTCTTGCCACCAAAATGAAGCTGGTCAACAATCTCCTGCTTGGCAGTTTCATGGCCTCCATCGGCGAGGCCGTTGCGTTTGGGGAGCGGTTGGGAATTCCAAAAACTGAACTTGTCGAAATGTTGATGTCCGGCGCCGGCAACTCCGGCGTGTTCAATGCCAAGAAGGATAGGTTATTGAACGATGATTTCACACCCCACTTCACGGTGAACGCAATCTACAAGGATCTGCACTTCCTCCAGGATCTTGCCCGGGATATGAAACGGCCGATATTCACCGGGGCGGTGGCGAAAGAACTGTTCGGATTGGCGCTTTCGCACGGAATGGAAGACCAGGACTTCTCGGTGGTCTACAAACTCCTGAAGAAACCGTAAAGAGCGCGCGATTCAACTGAATTTGCGGAGCTTCTTGTAAAGGTGTGAGCGTTCCAGGCCAAGGTCGCGGGCGGCCTGCGCCATGTTGCCGTTGTTGCGGGCAATCGAAGCTTCGATATATTCCTGTTCAAACGAACCTACCGCATCTCTCAGCGACTGGCCGGATGCGGCGCTGAACGATGGCGACACCATCTTTACCTCTGACAGCCGAATCGTCTCGCCTTCGCAGTAGATATTCAGGCGCTCAATCAGATTTTTCAGTTCGCGAATGTTACCGGGGTAATTCAGTGATTTCAGGTAGGCAAGAGCTTCATCATCGGGCGTCTTCACCGGTGTCTTGGTCTCCTGCGCGAACTTCCTTAAGTAGTGATCGACCAGCAGCGGGATATCGGCACGGCGTTCGCGAAGCGGTGGGAGTTGGAACTGAACGACATTCAGACGATACAGAAGATCCTCGCGAAACAGACCTTCGCTAACCATCCCGGCGAGGTTACGATTCGAAGCTGCGATGATGTTGCAGTCGACACTCATGGTTTTATCCGATCCAACCGGCGTCACCGCCTTGTACTCCACCACTCGCAGAATCTTCGCCTGGGCATCGAGCGACATCTCGCTGATCTCATCGAGGAAGATCGTTCCGCGATCAGCTTCGACAAACTTGCCCTTACGCGGTTTCCCTGCCCCGGTAAAAGCTCCTGCCGCATGTCCGAACAATTCTGACTCAACGAGGTCTGCAGGGAGTGCGGCGCAATTCACGGCCACAAACGGGCCGGTGGAGAATCTGCTGTTGCGATGAATCATGTTAGCGACCAGCTCCTTGCCGGTGCCGTTCTCTCCCAGGACGAGAAAGCGCGTGGTCTTGCCGGCCGATTTAACAATGTCGTCCTTCAGGTGAACGATGACCGGAGACTTGCCGATGAACTCGCCGTACAATATTTCGGTCAGGCGTTCCTTTTCGGCGAAAAGACTTCTGGCGCGCGAGGCGTTGTCGACCGTGATCAGGACGCGATCGAGGGAGATCGGCTTTTCGATGAAATCATAGGCGCCCGATTTGATGGCGCCCACGGCCATCTGGATGTCGGCGTGCCCCGAGATCATCACGATCAGCTGTCGCTTGTCTTTGCCCAGCAATTCCTTGAGCAAATCAAGGCCGCTTCCGTCGGGCAGCATGATGTCCAGGAAGATGACATCGAACCCGGCTGCCGCGAACTGGCGTCCTTCGGCCACTGTTCCGGCGGTGACTACTTCGTGCTCTCGCCGCTCCAGCGCCCCTTTCAGGGAGGCCCGGATCTGATCCTCATCATCGACAATCAATACTCTGGCCATATTACTGCGGGAGCCGCAAACGAACGACTCCGCCTCCTTGTTGTCGGTTCTTCAATTCTATATCGCCGCCGTGGTCATGCACGATGCGATAGACGATTACGAGACCGAGTCCCGATCCGCCTTTCTTGGTCGTAAGATATGGTTGAAACGGATCGGTCAGCCGTTCTTTGCTGAATCCGGGGCCGGTATCTTCGATTGAGATATCCAGAAAATCTTTGTCATCGTAGACATTCACGATAACAGAACCCGTCTCGCATGATTCAAACCCGTTCTTGATCAGATTGATCAATACCTGCTTGATGGCGTCCGGATCGAGCGAGACTGTATCTCTGCGGCTCGTGCTTTTGATCTGAAACTTGCCGTTGTTCATCTCTCGCTGATACAGGGCGGAGATCGAGTCGAGGAATTGATCGAGGCGGACCTGCTGGATAGCAGGCGGGCTCATTCTCGCAAAGCTTGAGAATTGATCGAGCAGTTTGGTAACCCGATGCAGTTCCGTCTTGATAGTCCCGGTGGTTTGTTCGAGAATGGCCCCGAAATTCGGCTGCTGTTCGTAGTAGGACCGTCTGAGATCATCGGCGCTCACCGATATTGGCGTCAGCGGATTCTTGATCTCATGGGCGATCTTTCTTCCCATCGTCTGCCAGGCTGCGATTTTCTCTACGGTAGCGAGATCCTTCTGCAGCTTCTTGAGTTTCGCCATGGTATCGGAAAGCGAATCGGCCAGATACGAAAACTCTCCTTCTTCATACGCCATGACCGGTGTCGAGAAATCTCCGCTGGCGATGCGGGAGGAGGCGACGACCAGATTATCGATCTCTCGCTTGGCTCGCCCGGTGATGATAAATCCCAGGACAATTGCGGCGACCGCGGAGAGAATGCCAACCAGTCCGGTCAGTCCCAGCAACGAGAGAAAGATCGGCCGCTTGTCGCTGGACCGGAACCCGGCAACTATAAGGTACCGCGAGTCCTGCCCGCCAACCAGCACCGATTCATAGCCGTTGTCGGTCTTGTAAATGCTGCCTGCGTTCATGCTTCGATACACCGGCAGCGTGTCAATATCGGTGTAGATTTGTATCGACGCACCGAGCAGTTCGCCCAGCCGCTGCTGGTAGAAAGAATTGAGGTAACGCCCGGTATAAAGGAGGTTGCCATCGGGAAGCGATGCAAGATAGGTCACAGCGGCATGAGGGCCGCTTTTGTCGTATTCAACCGTTTCCATAAAGCCGGCATCGCCGGTATGCGACGCAGGCAGGGACTTCTGTATCGGCTCGCCGATCAGACCGGGGCGATCATAGGATGCGCGAACGACATAGGAACTGTCCAGGACCTCCATGAAATCGAGGCCGTAGGGTCTCGGATCCAGCGGCACCGAACTTCCTCGGCTCGAGTCCAGGGTGACAAGAGCATAGCGGAAGTCGGCGGAAGTGAGCATCTGACTGATGCTGATCTTCATCTCGTTTTGCATAGAGCTGTAGAAGCTATCGAACTTCTTGATATCGTTCGCGATGTTTTGCTCGTTCAATTCCTCGAGCTGTTTGGCCGAGTGGAAGTAGATCACCGTGAGGATCAGCAACGGCGGGACAATGGCCACCAGTATCAGGTAAAGACGGATCCGGCCGGAAAAGCTCATCAGTGGCCTCCCGGGTGAATCGGGAGATCGACTATGCCGATGCTGTCAAGTTGTGGCAGTCCGGTGGGGGTGAATGAGAAGTCACGCAGTCGGTCTTTCGAGATAAAGTAGAGCATTGGACGAAACAGCGGGAAAACGCCGAGATCCCGCTTGAGGCTCCGGTCGGCAAGGTCGGAATAGTAACGACGGGTGCGAAGGCTGTCGGTGTCACGGGCGGCATCAATGTAGTTGCTTAGTATCGTCAGCGCCTCTGACTGGGCTTTCGCCGGATTCGACATCTGTTTGAGCTGATCACGAAGATATCCCAGGGTGGTGACCGATCCTTCGCCGCGGAACGGCACCAATTCAAGAAGGACATCGGCATCCGGATTTCCATATTCGATCTCAATATGAACCCTGTCACGTGACAGCACGTCGGCGAAATAATCGGCCAGCGGTTCCAGGCAACGATTAAGATAGGATACGCGGACGGTGGCCGGACGACCCATCGTCTCGAGCAACTGCCGTCCCCGGGAACGATCGTACGGATAAGCGCGGACAACGGTGGAATCATCGAGATAGAAGCTGTTGGCGGCTGCCGGCTGCTCACCGTCGAATATGTGGGCGACCGAAGACGGCCCGAAGCGGTAATACAGCGAAGTTGTCAGGTAGCCGTCGCGATTCAAGCTGCTCGAAAGATTCGGGACCACAACAGCAATGAACGGGGCGGGTGAAGCATACGATTGAACGGCTGTGTTTATCCACGGGAGGTGGGTGAGGGAGAAGACACCGGCAGTCTGGCCGTACTCGAATTGATCGATCACCTGATAGCTGTCGCGCCAGATTGCGATATCGATCGGGTTGCCGGCCGAGGTCCGATGAATCTGAAGACTGTCGCCGGTCAGGATTGAAATCGGATCAATATTGAGGCTGCCCAGCAGGATTGTCGAGCTGCTGTCGATATCGGCGGTTTCGATTCTGGCCGTCAACGAATCGAGGTTCGGGTTGGTCGGACTTACTTTGAGCGGTTCGCTGTACGCGACACCCAGGAACGATTGCTCCACCGTCCCGCTCATGAGAGAGTCGGCGCCGTAATAAACGACGAACCGGCTCCCGGCGAAGACATTCCGATCTTCCCCGGCATTGAAATAGAGGCGGTTATGTTCAAACTGGAGAATGCGACAGGTCAGCTCGGCGGCCGGTGTCGTTCCGAACGTGGTCAGCAAGAATGCAAGAGCGGCGATAATAGATAGCAGATGTCGAACGTACATCATAGTCTCCTGCGCCTTATACAATAAACCGGCCCTAAAATCCGGCGACAAGTGTAAAAATTGACACAGTTCTGAACGACTGAATGCCGGGCCGGGCAGGATAGCTTCTCTCGGAGCTTCCCTCATAATTATCCATAGCGTTGTATGTCAATATGTTATGCCGCGATATCCGAGTGAATGCCGAACATTACATAAAGCGAATCTATCGCCGTGTCATTTCAGACACATAGTTACTATATTGAAAGTCAATGGTTTAGCGTGAATCGAGTCAGCGTCCGTGTCAAATGTGACACGGATCGAGAAGAGGTGGACTTCATAATTTGTTGTATAGCAATGTGTTAGATGGTTGGCACCGGACTTGATATCTCATTCAGTGAATTCACGAACCCCTTAACTGAAGGAGAAGAATCATGAAAGCAAGAATGAGAATCATCATCGGAAGCGTCTTCGCATTGGCGCTGGTCGGACTGATCACTGCGTGCGGGTCCGATAAAAAATCTGACAAGTCAAAAGGTGTGGTCGATCAGATGGTCGACACGGTATCGGCGACTGTTGCCAGCAATTTCCAGCAGGCTCAGAAGACCACACCGGAAGTTGCCAGCGAGAACAAGCCGAATGACAATGAAGGGCTGGTCCGACATGTCTCCGACATATCAATCTATAACGACAAAGCGTATGCGACGTACGACGGCGGTGTGGCCGTCTACGATTTCATCAGCGGCACCGACAAAGTGGTGCGCGAAGATCAGCCGTTCGAAGCGGTGCTGATGCACGAAGGGAAGCTGTATGTCGGCGGGAACGATCTGTACACGCTCGACGACTCCCTTGAGCTTCAGAAGACCGACAGCGAACTCGAGGGACCGGTGACCGCCCTGTGCGAATTCGGACCGAGACTGGTGATCGGAACTTCCAACGGTCTCTACGCCGAGGGCGTTTCCGGCAGAGAGAAACTGATGGACGATGTTTCCGTGACCGCATTGGCTTCCGACGACGGCGCGCTGTGGATCGGCACCGACGGTCAGGGGCTGTACCGCTGGGACGGCAATGAATTCTCCCGTCGGTATCTGCTTCGTGACACCAGTATCTTCGATACCGTCCGCACCCTGGCCTACAATCACAACCATCTGTATGTCGGCAGCAGCAACGGCCTTCACGTGTTCGACGGTGGTAAGTGGACCACGCTGACGGTCGGGGAGGGGCTGCCGTCGAACTGCGTGACGAGTATCGATGCCTCCGATTGGGTTGTCTATGTCGCCACCGATCAAGGCGTCGTGTCGTACTTCAACGACGAACTCCTGCCGGTTGCGAAACTCGAGGACAAGCCGGTGAACGTGATTCGTCGCTACAAGAACAAGCTGATTGCCGGAACCGAGTACGAAGGCGTCCTGCTGAAGAGCCGTGCTTCGCTCAAGACCGTCGTTCAGCCTGATAGCGGGCTGCAGTTAAGCTACCTGTCGCTTATCCAGTAATATCCTTCGGGGCGCAGTTAGTGGGCAGTAAGAAGAATCCCCCGGACCTTCAAAGTCCGGGGGATTTAGCGTTAGCTGAGATGTTCGATAATGCGAATCGGCGTCAGGCCTTAACCAGCTTCCGGTACCGGTTCCGGCGGTTTTCGAATAACCGAGTCCCCAGTTCCTTCACCCGCCAGTTCTCGTACTCCTCGTAGTTTCCTTCGAACCACCGTACGACACCTTCACCCTCAAATACGAGCAGGTGAGTGCAGATGCGGTTGAGGAAGAACCGATCGTGGCTGATCACCAGGGCCGAGCCGGGGAAATCAAGAATCGCTTCCTCGAGCATCCGCAATGTGTTCACATCGAGATCGTTCGTCGGTTCATCGAGGAGTAACACATTGCCACCGATCTTAAGAATCTTAGCCAGGTTGCATCGATTCCGCTCGCCGCCGGAGAGTTCGTCCACGGTTTTCTGCTGATCAGATCCTCGGAATCCGAATCTTGAGAGGTACTGGCGAACGGGCACCGGCTTCTTGCCGAACATGATTTCGTCCGCTCCGCCACCGATCTCCTGTACCAGCGAATGTCCCCCCTTGAGAGCATCCCGTTCCTGATTGACGTAGGCGAGATTCACCGTTTGTCCGAGGACAACTTCGCCGCTATCAGGTTTCTCCTCGCCGACAATCATCCGAAACATGGTCGTTTTGCCGGTGCCGTTCGGTCCGATAACGCCGACCACGGCCGAGCGGGGAATACTGAACGAGAGATCTTCGAACAGCGGAGCCTCTCCAAACTGCTTACTCACGTTGTGGAACTCGATCACTTTCTCGCCGAGTTCCGGGCCGGGGGCTATCTGGATCGATGTCGCGTCATCGCGAGCAGACTTCTCTTTTGCTACTAACTGCTCGTATTCGAGAAGCCGGTTGCGGGACAGCTCATGCCGTTCCTTGTTGCTCATCTTGATCCAGGCCAGTTCATGTCCCAGGGCGCGGGCTCGTCCGGAATCCTTCTTCTGCTCGGCGGCAAGCTGCGCCAGTTTTTGTTCGATCCAGGAGCTGTAGTTTCCTTCCCACGGAATACCGCGACCGTCCTGAAGCTCAAGGATCCATTTGGTGATATTGTCAAGGAAGTAGCGGTCGTGGGTGACTATGATGACGGTGCCGGGATAGTCACGAAGCTGCGATTCGAGCCAGTCGATCGTCTCGGCATCGAGATGGTTCGTCGGTTCATCCAGGAGCAACAGATCCGGCTGCTCCAACAACGCCTTGCACAGGGCTACCCGCCGCCGCTCGCCGCCCGAAAGGGTGCTGATTATCCGATCATCCCCCGGAAGACAGAGAGCGTCGGCCGCAATTTTCAATTTCTGATCGAGATTCCAGGCATCGGAGCTGTCCAGCTTGTCCTGAAGCTCCCCCATCCGGTCCATCAGCTTCTGCATTTCATCGTCCGACATCGGTTCCGCCATCTTCGCCGTGACTTCATCGTATTCCTTCAACATCGCCATCGACTGCGCGAACGCCTGCTCCAGTGTCGCCCGGACAGTCAGGTGTTCATCGAGATGCGGTTCCTGGAGGACGACTCCCGAACGGTATCCCTGGCTCAGATCGGCCTGCCCTTTGAACTCATCGTCGAGACCGCCCATGATTCGAAGAACGGTCGATTTGCCGGAACCGTTTTCCCCGACAATTCCGATCTTGGCCCCGGGGAAGAAGCAGAGGTTGATGTTTTTCAGGACATGCTTTTGTCCGTAATGCTTATTCAGTCCGAGCATTGTGAAGATATACTGCTCCGCCATGCTCATCTCCTTTCCATATTAGTAATGAGATATTTGGCCCAAAGATAGGGCGACTCCTCTGCGGCGGCAAGGCAATTGTGCTGAGGCAGCAGTTAGCGTCAGACGGGGGAATACGCACGGTTATGGACCGCGACAAAATCGACCTGTCTGCCCACTTGACATTTGCGGCAGGCAACGTATACTCACCGGAGACATACAGTTCGGAGAGAGGTAATATGAAGTTCAACGATAAAAACTACGAGCCGTTTTCTTCGGCATTCAGCAACAAATCATTCGCCGGCCGTTTGGTCGGACGTCCGATCGCCAGACAGATCCCCCATCGTAAGAACAAAGTCGTGTCGCTCGACACGGTCATGGAAGTGATCAAGGACGGCGATACTATTTCGTATCCCCATTACTACCGCACCGGCGATCAGGGATTAAAGCTGATAATTGACAAGCTGCGCCAGACCGGAAAAAAGAATATCAAGGTTTATGGCAATGCCTTTTTTGACAATGTCGATCCCTGGTTTATGGAGGCGGTCAAAGATGGCACGATCGGCGGGATCTACGGCAATGTTTATCGGAAGCTCGGCACCAATGTGGTCAAGGGGGATTTCCTCCCCTGGATCTCCGTTGGATTCTCGCACGGCAACCGGGTGCGCAAGATGCAGACGGGCGAAGTGAATATCAACGTTGCTTTCGGTCCGGTCCCCATAGCCGATGTCTACGGTAACGCCAATGGACTGATGGGCAAGCCGGAGCATCTGTGCGGGCCGGTGGGACTGTTCTCGGCCGATGCCGAATATGCCGAGCACGTCTGTCTGCTGGCCGGGACAGTGAGCGATTCACTGATTATGCCGACACCCCTCTCGATGGAACTGGTTGACTTCGTCGTCAAAGTGGAGACACCGGGGTTGGCCTCAGGAATCGGATCGGGGACGCTCGATATGCACAAGGCGAAAGAGAATCCGTTCAATGCCCAGGTGGCGGAGAATGTCACGCGCGTGATTAGGGCATCGGGTGTCGTGAAAGATAATTTCGCTTTTCAGGTCGGAAGCGGGGCCGGCCTTATCATTCTCGAGAATATCCGGGCGATGCTCAAAGAAACCGGCATCAAGGCGAATTTCTCTATCGGTGGGATTACCTCGCTGCACGTGGATATGCTCGACGAAGGAACGATCCAGCGGCTCATGCACGGACAGTTGTTCGAACCGAGCCCGCACGTGTTCGAATCGCTTTTGAAGAATCACAATCATCATGAGATCACCACGGCTTATTATGCTTCTGTTGTGAATAAAGAAGCCGCGGTCAATATGCTCGATCTGGCAGTGCTGTCGACGCTCGAAGTCGATCTGGAATTCAATCTCAACACAGTGTGTGCCGGTGGGCGGATAATCGGCGGAATCGGAGGGGGGCAGGATGTCGCGGCTGGAGCCGATCTGACCATCATCTTCATGCCGCTCGCTACCGGTAAAGACGGCAAAGGATTCCCGAAAGTGGTGGAACGAGTGTTCACGCGCACAACGCCGGGCGAGGTGGTCGATGTAATCGTGACCGAGGAATATGCGGCGGTAAATCCGAAGAGCAGGAGCAGTTACAAAGGCGCCATCCTCGAACGGGCGAAAGAGTTCGGCGTCAAGCTGGTAACGATTGAAGAACTTCGGGCCAGGTCGGTCGAGAAAGCTGAATCATTCGGTAAGATCCCGCCGGATGTCAAGACGACTGACGAAGTGGTTCACGTGATCGAGTGGCGCGATGGTACCTTGTTGGATACGATCAAACGACTGGAATAAGATTAACTGAGAATATCTGATGCTTATGTATCGACGAGCGGCTTCATCCGGAGCCGCTTTTCTTCTATCTGAACGGATTGGGCGGAACGAGTGAACTCGGTTTGAACAAGGCTCCTGCCTGCGGTGTGGCCGCAACGGGCGGTGGGACGTAAGGCGGGCCGATATAGCGGTTGGAATGAAGCACCTCGACATACCCATTCCCCTGATTCGGCGCCCAGTCGGCAATGAAGGAACCAACCTGGTCGACCAGAAGGACGTTGATGCTGACAAACTGCACTGCCCCCGGGTTGGAAAGATCCGACCACCTAATTCCGACCTCAAAGAAATCCGAACTGTCCGTGATATTAAGATAAGCGAATCCGTTCGGGCCGTAATCGGTCAAGAAGGTATCCAACTGGGTATCGTAGTGAGCGAAGGCCTCATTTCCATGTACGCCTACGATCACTCGGTAGTCAGCGCCAATCCCGTTCAAGGGTGTGCCGGCAAAATCTGTTCGACCGGTCTGGGAGAAATTATCGATATCGAAATAAACGCCCAAATCAAAACTCGTGTCATTGAAGGCGTCTCCCCATTTACCCCAGAACTCATAGCGAAGTTCAAGCAGGGAGTCAGTGCTTCGTCCAAGAACCCGTTTGATATCGGTCGGCCAGGGGTCATTGATGTCGTTTTCGAGCGTCTGCCAGCGATGGTACAGGATCAAAGTATCTGATACGCCTACACGGTCATCTGCATCGTACGCTTTCACATAGATCCGATGAGGCGTTCCGATCTCGGTTGAGGTGGCGTCCCAATCGAAGGCACCAAGCGCTCCGGATACGTCGGCCCCGACAATATGAACATCGTCAACATACAGCTCCATCCTGGCGACGCCAATGGGATGTGTTCCGAAGGCGGTGATGTGAGCGGTGTCGCCCACGATTGCACTATCGCTCGGGGTATCGATGTATACCAACGGTATCAACGGATCTGCCTGAGTCGTGAACGAGAACTGATAAGGAGCAGCCAGGTGGATTCCGAAGGTGTCGGCGATGGCGGTCGAGATCGTAACCGTGTAGCGGGTGTCGTACGCCAGCGTATCCGAAGGAGTGAAAGTGGCCACTTTGCTTGAATAGGTGACAGTTCCCGTCACGCCGTTGTCGACAGTGATTGTCGAAGTCGTCACGGTGGTCGAATCCAGCTCCTTGGAGAAAGTCACGCGGATCGGGTCAATCGCGACCGCATCGGATGAATTGTTCCCCGGTACAGTCGACACCACGACCGGCGGGGTTGTGGCGGGGTCGGACTCGGTAGTGAATGACCAGGAGTAGGCAGACTGAAGATGGTTGCCGGCGGTGTCGGTTATCGAAGTTGTAAGAGATGCCGTGTAGGTGGTGCCGTAGGCAAGAATCGCCGAAGGGGTGAGGCGGACGGTGTCACCGACAAAGGTGAAGTCTCCGCTGACGCCACCATCGACGCTGAAACTGCCAGAACTGATCGACATCGAATCGACCGGTTCTGAAAAGACCGCTGAAATAGCGGCGCCCCTCAAAACGTTGGTAGCGTTGTTCAGCGGGCTGGTCGCCTTCAATGTAGGCGGGGTTTTATCGCTATCCGACTTGGTTGGCGGATTGCTGCCACCACAATTCAAAAGCAGAAAAGCGGTCATCAGGACCGCGAGAATTCTCAGGATTAGTGCCGGGGCTTGTCGGATGCTGGGTATGACCATTCGCCTCATTTTCGTCCGCATCTATTATACGCCAATCGGCCGGAATGGGCAAGAAAGTTCGGCCGATTCGAGCGCTCACTTTCCATAGTTGTTCAATTGGTGCGCAGCCCTGTTCCGGATTGAAACATCATTCGAAGCCGACCATTCCGACCGGCAACAACTCAAGAACATTTGCAAATCTTACAAGCAAGTGAGGCAAGTAGTTTCAGGGCGGATCGTGGACCCGGCAAAATATTCCAACCCGGCACGCAATATGACTAGTGTACCCCTAATGTCTACAATACTACCTCCTCGGCCGAGCTCGGAGCAGCTTTGATTCGGGGCCGATGCGCGGGAAAGGAGAAGATATGAAGAAGTTAATCCTCGTCAGCGTAATTGCGCTTCTATCTGTTGCCTCGTCAGCGACTGCCGCTCGCTGGTATGTGGCCACGAGCGGCAGTGATGTGAGCGGCGACGGTTCTTCCGGCAGTCCGTATGCCTCGATCGGATTCGCCGTTGCCCAGGCTGTGACACACGATACTGTCTGGGTTGGCCCCGGGGTCTATCAGGAAAACCTGAACTTCAACGGAAAAAACCTGGTGCTGAAATCCAGCGCCGGCGCCGTTCAGACGGCTATCGAACCGTCGAATGGTGGCGCACCGATTTTCTCCTTCACCGGCGGCGAGGATACAACTTCAGTGGTCGACGGATTCTCCATCCGTAACACCAGTTCCGCTCCCGGTATTGCGATTAATGCGGCCTCGCCCGTTATCCAGAACTGCGATATCAGCAGTTGCTTTAATACGTCCGATGGCGGCGGTATCTCCTGCCAGGGGGGATCGCGAGCGATCATCCGTTTCAATAAGATCCACGACAACAACTGCTCGGGAAACGGTGGCGGGTTGTTCGTCAAGTCCAGTAATCCGACTGTCTCCGACAACACCTTTAAGAGTAACACCGGTAACTGGGGTGGTGGTCTGGCGGTGCATATCAACGCCAACCCGACCGTGAAAAATAACTTCTTCTACGATAACACCGCCTATCGAGGGGCCGGTCTTGATATCTACAGCTTCTCTTATCCGACCGTAAGCTACAACGTCTTTGCCGGCAACCACGCAACTTCTTATGGTGGCGGTATTGCCAGTGTCAATCAGAGCAGCCAGTATCTGGCGATCAGTAACTGTACAGTGTACAACAACGGCGCCGAGCAGAAGGGGGGAGGACTCTTCTCTTCCAATTCGCTCGTGACCGCCGCTAAGACTATCTTCTGGAACGATACTTCGGTAACCGGAGCCGAAGTTCAATCTGAAAACGGCGGCATGGTGTTCGCGAATCAGTGCGATATCGAAGGTGGCTGGACCGGAGTCGGGACCGGAACGTTCAACTCCGATCCGCAAATCTGCAATCCGATAGCGTATGACTTCCATCTTCAGGATAGTTCTCCCTGCGCGCCGGCGAACACCACCGGTCATATATTGGTGGGCGCGCTCGATGTCGGCTGCGTCGTGACCGCCTGCGATGATTCCGATGGGGATGGGATCTGCGATACTCTGGATAACTGCATTTTTGTTGCCAACCCGGACCAGGCAGATGCCGATGGCGATGGTGTTGGTGACGTCTGCGATATTTGCCCGAGTGTGGCCAATGCCGACCAGCTTGATTCGGACGGCGATGGAGTCGGCGATGCCTGTGACAACTGCCCGTCAATAGCTAACGCCGATCAGGCTGATGCCGATGGCGATGGGGTCGGCGATGTATGCGACATCTGTCCGAGTGCGGCCAATGCCGACCAGCTTGATTCAGATGGCGATGGTATCGGCGATGCCTGTGACAACTGCCCAGCAATAGCTAACGCCGATCAGGCTGATGCCGATGGTGACGGTGTTGGCGATGTCTGCGATATTTGTCCGAGTGTGGCCAATGCCGACCAGCTTGATTCAGACGGTGATGGTATCGGCGATGCCTGTGACAACTGTCCGTCGATAGCTAACGCCGATCAAGCTGACGCCGATGGCGATGGTGTTGGCGATGTCTGCGACATCTGTCCGAGTGTGGCCAATGCCGATCAGCTTGATTCAGACGGCGATGGTATCGGCGATGCCTGCGATAATTGTCCAGTCAGTAGCTAATGCAGATCAGTCCGACGACGATGACGACGGAGTCGGAGACGTCTGTGACATTTGCTCAGAAGTCGCGAATCCGGACCAGCTTGATTCCGACGGCGATGGTATCGGGGACGCCTGTGACAACTGTCCTTCGGTCTACAACCCGGATCAAGCCGACTCCGATAGTAACGGTATTGGTGATGTCTGCGAAAGCTCCGGCCAGGGAGATCAGGCGCAGATATACGGATATGTGTACGATGACTCTCTTGGCATGCCCGATGTAGTCATAAAGCTCTATTCCGGTTCATTCTGGCCGATTGAAGTGACGCGGAGCGATGATTCGGGGTATTACAGCTTCGACAGCCTCCATCAGTCGTCCTATAAGATTGGAATCGAGATCCCGCGGGGATATATCGGTGACAATAGCGTCAAGCGAGTCGAGTTCGATGGAATGCGCGCCCAGGTGGATTTCCATCTGATCAGAATCAACTGGTACTGCAACCATCGCGCCCGAGGTTATTGGCTCGCGCAACTCCGTGCCCTCATCCGCGGACATGGTCACTCGGATATCTCCTATCAGGATATGTGTAACTACATTGATCTTATCCGCCTGTACTTCAACGACCATCAGTGGAACCCTATACGCGTGTTCCAGGTCGATCCGAACGAAGATTGCATGCATGCGATGAAACGGCTCTATTCGCTGATAGCGACTCACCGATGGGAGAGCCGCTGGCAACGGGCCCGGGCGAACTATATCGTCATGCTGCTGAATATCGTCTCCGGACGGATCCAGCCGGGCGAGCAGGTGAACGACGGCCACTATCACGGAGCGCCGGCTTCAGGAAGCCTCTCGCCGAGCAGTCCGGATGCCATTACTATCTGGCAGGCGGTGGTCTATGCCAATCAGCTGATTACCGATAACGATGACAGTAACGACAGCACGGCCGATGATATCACCTACGACATTAACAACGGCGTGCTCGTGCCCGACGGCTTGATCGACCCGAGTACCCCGAATGTCGAGTACATCCCGGCGCTCGGTGTCGACGACAACAACGGTACGCTGCCGACCGATTTCAAGCTTGACCAGAACTACCCGAACCCATTCAACCCGTCCACGGTGATCGGGTACAGCCTGCCAAGTGCGGCCCATGTCAGTCTGACGATCTATAACGCGCTCGGACAGACGGTGCGTAAGCTGGTCGACAAGGACCAATTGCCGGGTAGTTATGAGATCACCTGGGACGGCCACGACCAGTCCGGTCATCAGGTGGGCAGCGGGTTCTATTTGTATCGTCTGGAGACGGACAAGTATGTCCAGGCGAAGAAGATGCTCTTGTTGAAATAGCTGCCCCTCAGCCTCCTTGAGACAGGCAGCGACGCCCACCGGCTACTCCCACCGGTGGGCGTCTTTGTTTATATAAGTCTCCGTACAGCGCGTTTCGATCTTATTGCAGGCCCGACCATTCTTATGGCCGGGTTTTTGTGCGGTCAGAAATCCTCTCCTGACGGACCTTTGTAGGTCAGCAACCGTCTTCGGGGCTGAACTTGTCCGCAGCCCGTTCCGTATTATCGACGTCACAACGGCGGCTCACAAGAATGTGCCGCCCAACAGCACGATTTGATCTATTGTGGGCCCGACCAAACTTATGGCCGGGTGTCACGGGCATGCCGAGCAGGTATGCGGCGACAGGCAAAACAAGTTCTTTCGCCTGTTGGCCAACTCAGCCATATCGGGTGCAAATCAAAACCCGGCACTGTTGTGGCAGCGCCGGGTCGGTAGAACTGTTGGGATTTACTTAGTGTGACCCCAACGTAATTTGGTTGAGGCAGTGACTAAGTAGCAGTCACCTCACATAAATATGGTTTCAAGACTGGACCACCTCCTTTCTTGTGTACTCCTAATATGAATCGAGATCGAATTTATGCAACATAAAAATGCACCTAAGTCGTGACTGACGCGCTTTTTCCGGCCCTGCGATCTCCATCCATATATCAAATCCTGACAGCTACAACAATTTCTTGATCGCACTGACCAGCGTGTCCGACATCGGCGTCACGGGCGAATCGAATCGAGCCACCAGTTCCCCCTTACGGTTCAACAGGAACTTGGAGAAGTTCCATTTGATCTCTCCGGGGATGGCGGATTTCTCAGTCAGGTAGACAAACAGCGGGTGCTTGTCGCTTCCCTTCACGCTGATTTTCGACATCATGGGGAAGGTCACGCTGTATTTCGACTGACAGAATTTGAGAATCTGCGAATCGCTGCCCGGCTCCTGTCCGCCGAAATTGTTCGCCGGGAAACCGATTATGACCAGCCCGCTGTCCTTGTACATTTCGTACAGTTTCTCCAGCCCCTCATACTGCGGCGTATATCCGCATTCGCTGGCCGTGTTCACGAGCAGAAGGACCTTGCCGTCGAATTTGCGAAGATCCGTTTCTTCGCCATTGATCGTCTTAAAATTGATATCCCGATAATCCGTTGACGTGGTCTTAGCATTGTCCATTTTGTCGGGCTCCTTTTTCGTGTCTGACTGCATGTTTTCTGCGAGGCTCCATCCGGCCGTCAGCAGAATTGCTACCAACAGCATTCCAATGATCTTACTCTTCATGTTGCGTACTCCATTCGCCGGGTCAACCGGCCAGTTGTTGCAGCTTTTCCCGGACTTTCTCGGCGTGCCCGGCCGCTTTTACACTTCTCCAGGCATAGGCGATCTTCCCTTGCGGATCGATCAGGAAGGTCGACCGAATCACTCCCTCGACCTCCTTGCCATACATATTTTTGGTGCCGTAAGCACCGTATTTGTCCATGACTTTGTGATCGGGATCGGAGAGCAGGCGTACTTTCAGATCGTACTTGGCGATGAATTTCTGATGGCTCTCCTGGGAGTCGCGCGATACGCCCAGCACCGTGGCGCCAAGCTTCTCGAAACTCTTGAGACCGTCGGTGAAATCGCATGCTTCGGTGGTGCAGCCGGGAGTGTCATCCTTGGGATAGAAGTACAAAACCAGCCACTGACCGGCATAGTCCGACAGCTTTACAGTCGCGCCCGATTGATCCGGGAGGCTGAAGGCCGGCGCCTTGGTACCCGATTCTATTGTCTTTACTTCGGTCATCACTAATCTCCTTTTTGCGGTGAAACAGTTCTTCTTATGAAACGTACTGCTATAACAGCGCCTGACATGAAAAGTTTACCCGATCGTGTCGCCCTGGCGGGTGACGAGCAAGGCGATCGACAATCATTGACTTAGTTGGCACATTATCACTATCTTAGCGGAAAAAAAGGAGAAAGCCATGCCGGAATTCATGTTTCTGATCAGACAAGATTCGACCGCGGCCGCAACGCCGGCGCAGGGGAAAGAAATCGTGGAGAAGTTCATGGCCTGGGCCAGGCAGCTTCGTGAGCGCGGGCAATTCAAAGGGGGAGACGAAATCCAGTCCAACGGGCGCATTCTTTCGATGGTCGATGGTAACGTTGTGGAGAGTCCGTTCATGCCGGGTAAGGACGAGGTGGCGGGATATTTTCTGATCGAAGCTGCGGACTATGTCGAAGCGACCCAGATTGCTCGCGAATGTCCCGGCCTTCACTACGGCGACAAAATCGAGATCAGGCAGATCAGCGATTATAAGTGATCTGGCTTCTGGCGGCGAGGTATGCGACTAATCAGTACTTGATACACTGCACACGTAACGGCGAAAAACGCGCTTCAATTGCCGCCGAGAACAGGCCGGGACCAGCGGTATTGTACCAGCCGCCAGTGTTTGCCTTCCACTGAACGCCCTGATTGCCAGACACCCGGATTCAATGATTCCCAGGGAGCCGAGCGGTCAGGCGGCCCGAGCCACCAGAAACCTGCAGACTCATGAGTCGAGAGGACCTGCATCGCAAGGTCCCACTCGTCCACACTATTCGGATAGAGGAAACGGTGTCGCAGCGCCGTGGGGCCGAGATCGCCTCCAAAGTACCAGGAACCGACGACAACGGGATCGTCTCCCACGAGAGTATCTACCGCATGGCGCATGGCGGCATTGTCGGCTCGCTGCTGGGCGAGGATCTGCATGCCTTTCGCGTTGATGACCAGCGAAGTCGCGAGGAGTATCAGAAGAGCTGTCTGCCGCCAGCGATCGAGAGACGGCAGACAGACCAGGGCCATGGACGTGAGAAGCACAAGGGCGGGGAGGAGGAATCGTGGTCCCCAGTGAATGCCGAGTGGCACCGGATTCGCCACCGTAGCCAGCAATACAAACAAGGCCATCGTCAACGCCACCCGCCGAGCAGCCGGCGATGGATACGGCAGCATCCAGGTGGCGACCGCCAGAGGTGCAGTGGCGACCAGGCCGCTAGCGGCTGCCAGCCCGGTGAGATGCACCGGCCGAAGCCACCAGGTGAGGGCGATCCACCCCCAAAGCATCATCATTCCGATCACGCCCCATTTTTTGCTTAGTCCGGATCCTCGCAGCGACAGCCAGAGACTTATTAAAGCGCCTGCGGCGACGACAAGACCGAACGTCATGTTGACGAGCCCTATAGTTGTGCGAAGCGATATCAAGGCGCAGGTAAGGGAAACCCCCGGACCTCCGAAATTGGACGTCCACTGCAGGGAGAGCGGCGATCCGGTCCAGTGTGCTTCCAGCAACAGTACTGGGACGGCTCCTACTGCGATGCCTTCCAGGAAGGCGGGGATCTCTTTGCGCCCGGCGAACAGTAGCGCCACCGCCCAGAGTGCACCCTCAGGTCGAAGCGAACATGCGGCTGCTGCCAGGAGTCCTGCGACGGCATTTTCTGCACTGCCACGTCCCAGTCGAAAGTGCAGTGCCCACAGCGCGATCCCGGCAAACAGGGCGTGTTCCCAGATCGCGGACATGTAGAACAGCATTGGAGTGGCCAGTATTGCGAGGAACGCCGCCAGCCCTGTTACGACAGTGGATGTGGCGGCGTTGATGCGCCGGAGCAGAGCCATCAGTGCGAAAGCGGCGAGCGCTGCCCCCAGCCAGGAGAGCAGGCGCACCCCGGTGACCCCGGCCAGTTTCCAGGCGGTGGATGCGGCGAGCAGATAGAAAGGGGAATAGACAACCAACCGGCGGTTGGATCTTTGTACAACGAACGGAGACCGGTATGGCAGCAGCGTGCCGGCCGGATCGAGGGTCGGGTCGCACTCCGGCCAAGGCTGTAAGAACCGATCCCGCTTTCGGCGATACTCACGGCCGCGGCTGTCTTGAGTCCACTATCGACCCCCCAGAAACCGTCAGGCGGGCCGCCAAGGAGTGCCACTCCCAGCAGCAGAATCAAATACAGGACTCTCCACGCTAAGCGGAAAGTTCCCGCATGGTCTCTTGCCTGCCCCGCTGATAGCGGATCAGGCGGCAAAAATAGTTCCTGCGCCGGTCGAAGACCGCTCTGATTAGTCGTTTTCCTGCCCAAATCATACCCCACGAATTCATCAGCAGGAATCTGCAGGCCACTACAATCGACGCCGCGCTATCCGTAAATGAAACTTCACAAGATGGTAGAAAAGAACCCGCCCGCCGTAGCACTGCTCAAAGTATATCAGGGATGATTCCTGCCAAACTCCCGCAAAAATAAGACGAATCGTCTACCGGTAAAGTGCAATAGTCTGTCGGACTTTGTCAAGCCCGGGCTGTGATTAATAGGAGTATTTTAGCCTGAGATAGAACGATTTCCCGGACTCGCCGTATTCGCTGTACTGCTTGCCGGAGCCGATCAGGCCGATTAGCAGCAGATCGAGATTTGTTTTGAGGGAGCGGGTGACCATCGGGACAATTATTCCGGATTTATCGTTGGGATTCCAGATAGCGAAAACGGTTGCCCGCATGAGCGGAGTAACATCGTAGGCGAATTCCTGATACAATGACCATCGCGAAGGAGACAGCATGCCGGCATCGAGCGACTCCTGCTGAAACAGACCTGCATTTTCGGTTTTGCCGTTGCTGTTGTACAAGCCCTCCGTATGAATGTAAAACGAATTCGGGAAAGTGTAATCAGCGGAGAAAACGCCACTGAACACCGGGTGATCGGTTGCGAGAATTGAGCTTCCGAAAATCGCATGGTGGCGGTTGGGTAAAGTGCGCGTCGCTTTATCTGGCGACTCGCTTATCAGAAATTCCCCTCGGAATCCGGCTTTCAGAATCGATCCGGCCCACGCTCCGCCGGCCACCCAACGGTTTTCGCGAACTCCAGCGATACCGTAAAAGTCATATTGAAACGCATTGATCGAATAGAGCCCCGCTATAATCGCTCGCTTTGCGCTCTTCGCGGGCTGGGCGGCGAACTCGACTTTGGAAACGGCACCTGTGTAGTATTGCAGCCGGAGGGCATCGGCACCAGGTTTTTCCTCGTAGTCAAAGTCAAGCACCGATTTCGGATTGTACAGATCGATCACATTCCAGACTAGGGCTGTTCCCCAGGCGATCCGCTGTCGGCCGATCGTTGCTTCGAGCTTGTTCACCGAATAGTCGAGCCAGAGCCGGTCGATCTGAGCGTACGCAACGGACTTCTTCTCGTTCCACAGGATAGCATCGAGACTTGCATAATCATATTTGGTCTGTATCAGGTTGGAGAATTCAGGAATTTTCTCGACCGATCCGCCATAGTATGCCCTCGCACGAACGTCCAGCGCTCCGCGAATTGAATTGGTCGGATACCAGTCCGTGTTCAGCCGGGCATGCAGCAATTGGTCGTAGAGTCTTCCATCGATCGATGGATAAGTCGAGCTACTCGACAGATACTTGACGTAGCCGGAGAGGTCATAGCTCTTCTGCTGTGCCGATACGATCATCGGAAGCAACGTCAGGAGGAAAAGGAGCCGCCGTAACATAGCACCCTCTGCCTATGCCGCCTCAGCAGCGTCCGCTTTGATCATGCCGTCTTCGAGCGTCACCACTCGACGGGCCCGCTGGATAACTCTTGCATCGTGAGTAGAAAAGACAAAGGTCATCTCGAATTTGGCGTTGAGTTCGGCCATCAGATCGAGCAGGGAGGCGGTTGATTCGGAGTCGAGGTTCGCGGTTGGTTCATCGGCAAGCACGAAGGCCGGGTGCGAGGCCAGCGCCCGTGCCACCGCAACGCGCTGCTGCTGCCCGCCGGAGAGCTGGTTCGGTCGGCTTTCCATCCGTCCCCCCAGTCCGACAGCCTCAAGCAATTCCCTCGAACGTTTTTCTCGTTCCGCTTTTTTGACACCCTGAAGAAGCATGATGAACTCAACATTTTCCCGGGCATTGAACACCGGAATCAGGTTGTACGCCTGAAAAACAAACCCGATATGATGCAGCCGGTATTCGACCAACGCCCCGGCGCTCAGCTCAGCGACATTGGTGCCGTCGATCAGGATCTTCCCATAAGTCGGTGTGTCCAGCCCTCCAATCAAGTTGAGCAGGGTGGTTTTGCCCGATCCGGACGGGCCGACGATTGCAGTGAACTCCCCTTTCTCGATCGTGAGATCCACGTGCTTGACCGCCTCGACCGGGATAGTCTTTGGATTGTAGGTTTTCCCCAGATCAATCGTCTGAATCAGTGACATATTTGCGTCTCCTTATTAGCTTCGAATGGCCTGCGATGGCCGCAGGTGAATCGCTTTCCATGCCGGCATCGTGGCCGCAATGCTTGCCGCCACGATTATCATCAGGACCAGCGCGATATACATATCCACCGGAAGAAACGGATAGATGATGGTGCTTGCGCCGAAGCTCTCAAGGCTCGATGCAAACGCCGAAAAGTTTAATCCGGTATGTGAGAGTATCAGGATGGTAGTGACGCCGAAAATCAGTCCGCCGGCGCCACCCGTGAGCGAGAGCATGATCGTTTCAAGCAGGATCATGAGGAAGACTCGTCCCCGCTTCATGCCGACCGCGATCAAGATTCCCAACTCGCGGGTCCGTTCCATGACCGCCATCAGCATTGTGTTGGTAATCCCGAATATCAGCGCCATGAGAATGATACCGACGAAAATGTACGACCAGAACTGCATGCTCGACGCAGTGACGGCGATTTCAGGGGCTATCTCTTTCCAGGTCTCGACCGAGAGTCCCGGGTATTTCGACTTCAACTCGGCCGTTACCGCCGGCAGAAGTTCGGAAGACTCCAATCGCACGGCAATCTCGTGGATGATCGTGCTGTCGCCGAGCAGCCTGGTGAGATCCGCCTGGTTGATAAACACATGGGATTCATCGAATGGAGAAGACTCGCTCTTGTAGATGCCGCTCACCCTGAAGGCGGCGTATACGAGAGAACTATCCATAGCCTGAAAGCTCAGAACAACTTTCGATTTCAGTTTAAGATTGAGTCGTTCCGCCAGCTTCTTTCCTATGACAATAGGATTTTTCTCACCGGGCTCAAGATAGGACCCGTCAATCAACAATTGATTTATGTTCGTCACTTGCACCGCCTCTTGAGGATCGATGCCGTAGATGCGGACGCCAAAGGTCGAAGTCGGCGAGGCGGCCATGCCGTCGACAAGCGTCCGTCCCGACACCGCCTTCACGCCGGGGATCGATCGGAGCTGATCAAGCATCGCCCGGCCATCCGGAATGTACTCGTTGATATCCCGGTCGGTGCTGAAACCCGGCTGATGAATCTGGATATGGGCGAGATCCCGGTCGATCGCCGTGTTCACCATTGACTCCCCCCATCCCATCATGACCGCGCCGGCCAGCAATCCACCCCATAATCCGAACGTGATCGCCACGATAACGATCAGGCTGCGCTTCCGACTTCGCCAGACATTTTTCCAGGCTAACGATGTTAACATGTTGGCAGCTCCTTTCTCATCCGTGGATCGCTTTAGCCGGTTTCAGTCGGTTGATAAACAGCAGGGGATAGACCGAAGTCGCGAGAGCAATTATCAGCACGACGATTGACTGGGAGAGGAAGATATGCGGATCGGTGGAGAAATTCAGGATCGGTTCAACTCCAAACGCTTCGTATGCCTTGGCCGCTTCGCCGGTCATGTGGATCGGATTGGAGTGCAAGTAGTAAATTAACGGGATGCTGGCCGCATATCCCGCAACCACGCCGAGAAATGAAATCATGATGGTCTCAAGCGTGGTTACAAAAATAAGCCTCGCCTTTTTCATCCCGACCGATACAAGAATACCGAATTCCTTGATACGCTCCGATGTCATCATCATTACTGTCCCGAAGACACCAAACGCGATTACGGTATAGAGAATCAACAGCATGATGATTCCGCTGGCGTTGTCCAGTTCGATCCCCTGAACCAGATCCGGCATCATCTCATCCCAGGTCATGAAGGCGTAGTCAGTTCCCATGATCTTTTGCACATCTGTCTTCACTTGCGGCAGGTGGCGAATGTCGTCGACCATGATTGCTGCCGAGGTAATCAGGCTATCGGCAGAGAAGACATTTTGCGCGGAGGGGAGAGTCAGGTAGACCATGCTGTTGTTCAACAAGGGGAAGGGGAACTTGATGATCCCACGCACCGGGAGGCGCGCGGCTGCTGTCTGTCCATGATACCCCTGACCATAGATCACCAGGCTGTCGTCCACCTTTACACCGATGATTTCAGCAAGCCCTTGAGCAATGAGGAGTCCATCGGAGCTGTCTGATAAATAGGCTCCGTCGACTAAACGGTTCTTCAATCCAGTCATCTGATTCTCCGAAGTCGGATTCACACCTATGATCTGCGCTACTTTCGTATTCATGCCGCGTGAGACGAGAGCATAGGCCTCGAGGCGCGGCGTGATCGACGCAAGATGCGGGATGTGCGAAAGGGAATCGAACTGTGCCGCGCTGACGTTGATACTCTTATCGAGCGAATGATTCTCCCAGTACCCTTTGCCTTGAATCTGAAGGTAACCGGTAAACATCTTGGCCGAGGAATCGATCATGTAAGCATAGGATCCATTCTCGCCGGATCGCATTAACACGGCAAGCAGGACGGCGAAAAAAACCGATGCCGAGGCAATAACAGTCCGCTTCTTGTTCCGCCATAGATTGCGCCAACTGAGTGCGAAATACATATCCTGCCTACCTGACTCGTTTCATGTTCTGTTCGGAGAAGAATTCCGGTTTCAAATCTACATTGAACTGCATTTCCGAGTAATCCATGATTGTCTTCTCGCCCGGTTTGTCGACCGGGATCATCTCCCAGTGGGTGGGAAGGGTCCGTCCGCCGATCTGCTTGACCTCGCTGCCGACCATGTATTTAACCAGCGTGCTGTCTTCATCGTAATACTCAACCTTCATCTCAAGGAAATCCTTTTTTGAAATCCACATGATCACTTTGCCCCAGACAACTCCGGCCGTTGGTGTCGGAGTCAGCTTGACCTTGTAGCAGTCATATCCGCTCACTGTGTCTTCGCCCAGCAGTTCCTGTGTGTAGTCGTCGATGATTGAGGATTCCCGCACCAGATCATCGTTGTTGAAATCGGAACCCATCCACGGTTGCATCATCATCGACGGAGGTATTTTGATGACGCGCTGAATCGATGGTACCCAGTTCCAGATCTCTTTCTTACGTTTCAGGGTCACCGTTCCTTTGTCTTTGGCCGGAGCCGTGATCAGGATCATGGAATAGTCAGGCTCCAGCGCCCAGGACTTCATCGTCATTTCTCTCGACCAATCCGGTTTTACGACCGTCATGGTTGCGGTTGCAGTATTAGTCGTACCGTGCATCAAGTCATTGGCTTTCTTGACTATCTCGCGGGCAGTCAGGTCAGCGCCTGAAACTGAGGCGCCAAGGAGTCCGGTCAGGGTCAGAGTGAGGAAGAGCCGAGTACTCGATTGCCTCAACCCATTCCGAATTGCATTGAAAAATCGTCGCATAACTTATCTCATCCTTCTATTTTTTTATTCCGTTCAGATAACTCTCCAACAACGCCTCGACCGCTTGTGTCGGTGTGAAGATATGCGGATCCATGATGCACTTGCAGGAGAATGCCGTCCATCGCCCCGATCAGCACCGAGGCGGTCATGAAAGTATCGCTCACCTGGAACGCTCCGGCTCGCACCCCTTCCTCGAGAATCGCCGAAATCATCTGGCGATAGTCGGCATAGACTTGCTGGAGATTAATGATGTCGATTATCCGGTCATCTTTGTTGCGCACGGCCTCCGACCAGAACGCCATCATGATCCCGGCGAACTCACCACCGTCGCCAAGAAACCCCTCGACTGTGGTAGTCATCAGTTTTCTCAGTTTCGTTTCCGGATCCAGATCGGCCGAGATCACCGCCATCACTTCCTGCTCGGTGCCTTCAAACACCTGCCGATAGGTCTCGGCGAAGATATCTTCCTTGCTGCGGAAGTACTCGTAGATCGTCCCTTTGCCGATCCCGGCCGCCTCAGCGATATCCGACATCTTGGTCTTGACGACCCCCTTTTGGGCGAAAACCCGCATGGCGGCGGTCAGGATTTCATATTTCTTGGCTTGCTTATCGACGATCTTAGGCGACACTGTTCTAATTCCTTATTTATGACCGACCAGTCGGTCAATGTAAAATATAACGGCATTCAGCCCAAAAAGTTCAAGGGGAAATTGCGGAAAATATCTAATATGTTGGTATTTATTAACTTATGGACATGATTCCGGGGCCGGTCCGGCCGGGGTGCTAAACGTGAAGTCGATCAGATAGGTCAAATCACCGACATCGACCGACCCGTCGCCGTTGACATCGGCCTCCAGCGTGCAGGCCGGGGCAGGGCCACCGGCGAATGAATACTCGACCAGATAGATGATGTCGGATATATCCACGACATTGTCCGGACTGTCATCGACATTCCCGCGCAGACCGTGGCAGCATTGCGATGACGGTTCGAGCAAAGTGATCTCATCGATTCGCACATCCCCTTCATAGTCGTCGGTATGCGGCTCCCCCACGAACAGGTATTCGGTCGGGTCGTTGATGGCGAAGATCTTGTCGAAACTTACCGGCGTGGTTTGTTCGAGCAGGTTTTGGTTACCGTCGTAAAGGCGAAGGGTCAGGAACCCGTTTCGTTTTTCCAGCTCGGCATAGTACCAGCTGTTGTATTGATAGGTGTAGGCGACATTCCAGTTCCAGGCCGACGAATCCCACGAGTTGCCGGTCCAGGTGCGAAGCAGGTTGCCGCCCGAGTTGGTCTGCGGCGCCATGTAGACCATGAAGATCGGATGGAACGTCTGGCCTCCCCCTTCGTCGAGATGATTGTCAACGTCGATCACCATCTTCCGATGATAGTGCCACCAGTTCTCGGCGCACTGTGTCCCGGTGCATGTATCGTTCGTGATGGTGAGGAAGTACATGCCGTTTTCGTAGAGGCCGCGATGATGGTCGAAGGCGGAGTCGGCGTAATCGGAGTCATCGTAATTGGCAAGGTCGTAGTTGATATATCCAACTTTCGTGCGGACCTTGTATTCCGACGGAAGACTCTGGGTGGAGCGGATCAATCCGGCGTTCCAGTAGTCAGGCGCGTTCAAATGCGCGTAGCCGTTCGCGATTGTCATCGCCCCGCCATTGATCAGCCGGTAGGTCAGCCAGCCGTCGGTACCGAATGTCTGGTTGTTCACCGCCTGATACGACGAATTGAAATTTTCCTGATAGACCAGTCGTCCAGCCGGAGTCATTGAAGGCTGCTTGTGTTGACGCCGCGGCAAACATGACCAGCACCCCCAGCGTTATCGAACAGATGCATTTCTGCATGATATCTCCTCACGAATCATTCCCATTGTGAATATGATACGTCGCCGCCGGCCGTTTTACAAGAGTTCAGTTGGTCCGTGCCGTCAGGAATCCTTTCCGGACGGCGACGTATCTGTAATTGATCAGACCCTCACCCTGTATCTCTCTCCCAGAGGGAGAGGGAAAAGAACCGGAACGGGCACTGGTCGCGGCGCCGAGCGTAAGCCATGTATCCGGTCTGAATTGTAAACCATGATACCGGTTTATACCATCTTCCTCCCCTCGCCCCCTGGGAGAGGGGTTGGGGGTGAGGGTGGACAAAAAGACGAAGCCGAGATTGCCACGTCGCTGTATCCTCGCTGCCGCTCGGCCCGACGCTTCTCGCAATGACTGGCCTGCGGTTCTGCCGAGAACTTCGGTGCCCCACCCTTTGGGTGGGTTCTTGTGAATGATTCGTGCTCCGTACGGGATCCCACCTGAAAGGTGGGGCACCCAGGAACAAATGTGACACCCGCCCCCTTGCCATCGCCCGTATCATCTCATACATTACCCCAGCCCCAAATCGAAAGGACATTCCATGATCGATATACAGCAGGCGATGACCCACCTCGGCAAAGCCGACAAAGTAATGCGCAAAATCATCCGCCAGGTCGGCCCGCTCGAGATGCGCAAAGCCGGCAGCGGCTTCCCGGTGCTCGCCCAGTCGATCGTCAGCCAGCAGCTCTCGGTCAAGGCGGCCTCGACCATTCTCGGACGGATCCTTGCCCACGCCCCCGGCCGCAAACTGGCCCCCGAGTGCATTCTCGATATCGGCCACGCCAAACTGGTTTCGTGCGGCCTCTCCCGCCCGAAAGCGAGCTATATGATCGGGCTGGCCGAAGCGGTCGCATCGGGGGAGCTGTCGTTTCGATCTATCGCGCGGCTGGCCGATGACAAGGCGCTGGAGAAACTGACCGAGGTCAAGGGGATCGGCCGATGGACCGCCGAGATGTATCTGATGTTCTCGCTGAACCGCCCCGACGTCTTCCCGATCGGCGACGGCGGGATCCGCGCGGCCATGTGCCGCCACTATGAAATCGAGCGCGATGACTATCCGACGGCGGCGCCGGAGATCGCCGAAGCCTGGCGGCCGTATCGCTCGATCGCCTGCCGCTACCTCTGGGCGCACAAGGACAACACCCCGGTCAAATCAGAGTAAACTTGACATCGCCCGCCGCATCCATATATTTGGTCTTATAGGGACGGCTACAGAGTTTTTCGATTACAGCATTGCAGGGCGTCCCTGGAAGGGCAAGACACACTACGCAATTCAGGGCAAAGGAAGCAGATACATAATAGAATGGCACGTTATACTGACAAAATGGTGATAGCAAAGGGTGGGGTGAATGTCGTTCGTACGATTGTTGAAGGAGAGGGCTCAACATTCCACAATGTGGGATCTGAGAATGACCTAGGTATTGATTGCTTCATAGAATTTTTCGAGAATGGGGAGCCAACAAATCTATGGTGGCTGTGGAAATTAAGTCAGGGAACTCATATTACGATGACAAAAGCAATGAGTGTCTCATACCAATTGACTCTCACGCCAGTTACTGGTCAAATTACCCGCTGCCCGTAATTGGCATCGTTTACGTCCCACAGAAACAGACTGCTTTTTGGATAGACATCAAACAGCAGCTGGGCATACAGAAAAGTGGTTCGACCCTGCCATTCAAGGCAACAGAGATCAATGAATTCAATTATTCTGCATATACGTCTATATTCGTACCGAGAGTTCATGGTGCAACTCCAACACTATCGATTATGGATGCAGTTTGTTTGTCTGAGTCAGCACGATTTGACGAAACTTACCTAGGGTTGGTAACTCTATTTCACACTTTCCCAAACGAACAAGCAACCTGGGATAAATTGGTGAGTTACCTAAGATCTAAGCGTTCAGATGAAATACTGTCCAAAAAAGCTTGTTTACTTCGTTGCTCACATTCCGTGGCACGGTGATATTCATTATACGGGCGAACGGATTAGTGAAGAAACATAGAGTACGGAAAGCAATTGCTGTCTTTGTTCACTCGGGCAGAAATTATCAAACTTCTGGAGCTAATTGATGAGGATAATGGGATTTCTCGCGGGAAAGTAGATCAGTCGGTAGAAGCAATAGTGTCCGACTGCAGGACATAGCTAGTACGTTGCAAGGCATTGCTTCCGACAACACCGTGGATATAATAGTACGTGTGAATGCCGCGACTATCCTAGCGATAAATGGAGAAGAAGAAGCGTTACCTTTACTAGTGAAGTTAGCGAGTGAGGGCTCTTGGTTCGCAGGAGAGCTTGCTCAGCATCTCCGCATATACGGTTTCTTGAATCTATACTAAACGGCCAAAGTGGCCCAGCAGCTTTCGGTTGGTCTGAATCAGTCGCAATTGATTTAGAAGTAGAGGGAGAGAATTGATGAGTAATCCACTAAAGTCATTTGGCAATGTCGTCCTGATTATTCTCGGATTTTCAGCCTTAATGATACTCCTCATTTTCCTGATTGAAGGAGGGGTATGGTTGGGTACCAAAATTCTTCCTTGGCTGGCATGGGCGCTATGGATTGTCTTGGTGATAGATTTTGTCGTATTCTTGCCGATGGCGCTATTCGACAAGACTAAATTGGTAGCGGCAGTAGCCTTGGTGATTTCTTCGTACATATATGGATTAACTGTCTGGCTCTGGGGATTGATAATCACCTACTTCACTTGGGGAGCTATCGGCGTGATCATTGGCCTGGTAATAGCAGGAGTCGGAGTAGTGCCGATGGCATTATTGGCAAGCCTTATCGGATCGCATTGGGCTACTTTGATTCAACTGCTTTTGCTCGTTTTTTTCACTTTTGGGTCAAGGGTTGTCGGGCTACGTCTTGCAAAGGAAAATGAACAGAAAGAATATCACTCATTGGGATATTTTGAGGAATAGAGGGCCCTTGTGACCCATCCGCTTGCGGTGGGAGTGCATTTGATTTCGAAGTTCGAGTGGCCTATCCGCTCGCGGTGGGAGTCTTCTTGAGTCTTAGCGACACTTGCATCGAGCCGTAGGCAATTTCTATTGGGATGATTATATAGTGATTGAAACGTGGCACGAGGAGTTTTATCCGGAAGAGTTTTTGTCAGAGTTGTCGCTGGATGGACTCATCGAGCGAAACAAATTTGACAACGAAAGACTTGTACCACAACTTCGAAAACAGTGTATCCGATGTGACAAGTCGACGGGGGAGGGATTGCTGCTCAACGACGAATCATACCTGTGCCGCCAGTGTCTAGATCAGGTATCTTCGATCAAATACCCAGAGTACTATGAATATTTGCTTAGAGAATATCGCTCTGCCTGCCAAGTGAGACATGAGGCTCGCTCGTCTTTTGTCAATTCGAGTACAGATCGCAAATTGACAATAGTCGTCCTCGGCGCGATGATCGTCTCAATCCCGCTCATTTTCCTGATTCATTTTGCGTTTCTAATTGTTGCACTTGCTCTGCTTTTTGCATACCGCGCGGTAGCAAAGGAATACGAGTCAAGCCTTTCCGAATGGGATCGAGCTCACCCACTCGCTTTACAACCAAAGCTGCGTCACTTTCATGACCCTCTTGCCGTGCTCTCGCAACAAGACATGATTTTACTAAAAGTCTTTAATAACTGGCCTGGCTATCCCCCATTTTGGGACTATCTTCGCCACGTAATTCTCAATCGCGACGGAAATCGATGTCAGGTAAGCGGGTGCCCATCCAGAACGGAACTACACATTCACCATAAGATTCCGACTTCTCAAGGCGGCGAACATACTCCAACAAATTTGGTAAGTCTCTGTCGCTTTCACCATGGTCTCGAACCAGATGTGGGACACGAGATGATCTGGGGAAGTATCGACACCAAATATTTCACTTTGGTTCGTGAGCACCAGCGTCGAAATCCGAGATCACCGGGTTATCATTTCGTTCACGCGCATATTCGTCGCCCTGTATTGGTGGGTGAATACGATCTGAAGCAGATCATTGATTATTACGGCATAGCCTGTCCAACCTGTAGTAGACAGGAAATAGTTGTAACAATTGACGCGGAGCATCGACGTGTCGAAGCAGAATGTCAACATTGCTATCGGTCGTGGGAGGCAACCCGCCAACTCGCAGAGGAAACGGGCCCACGATTGGCGGAGAGTCTGAAGATTACCAAGAACGAGGGAAGTTGGGCGGCTCGGTGGGACATGCTTCAAACGCGAGCGGACTCCACCTTTAAGATCATGCTGCGCGATTCCTCCAAGTCCAAACTGCCCCACAAGCGAATAAAGCGCACTGAAGGTGGTACTCCCTGTTGCCCCAAATGCGGAGCAGTCATGCGAAGGATCGAACCTAAAGCAGGGGATACGTGGCAAGCGTTTTGGGGATGCTCGAACTTCAGGAAAACTGGTTGTCGAGGTTCGATAAATATGTAAATTGACATTACAGGCCGGGTGGTGCTGCGGCTCGCGATGAGAGCAAAATGGCACGTCCGAAGACGGCTGTGCCCTACAGAAAAATGGTGCAAGTAGGTTGGTACCTTCCTGGGTGTCAACAGCGGTTGCAGGCAATTTTGATCGATTTTGACAAGGCTAGATGACGGTCGATTTAATAGAACAGATTCGTCAGAGCGGTTCCGACAAACATCGGATTGCTTTCTATATTGGAGAACATCCGGGACTGCTGTCGACGCTGTACAGCGAAGAGAGCAATCGCTGGGCGTCCGAAAAGGTTGTGATGCTGGTGAGTCAGTACTATCCAGAAATCGTGTATCCATATTTTGACGCCATAACAGGACATATCGACTCGATCCACGAGTACTCCATTCGCACCATTGCTTACCTCACGAGAGTGGACAGCGAGAGCAAGTTCGATCTGATGTTTGACGACTACTTTGTCTGGCTGAAGCGTCGCAACACTCGAAGAGCAAGAATGACGGTGCTGGGAGCCCCAACGATTATGCAAGCCAAACCGAATCTCGCCCAGCGAGTGGTGGCAGAATTGCTGAAAACGGAAGACCAGAGATACGGGGTACCGAGTTGGGACGCCAGTTACTGGGTGCTTGGGGCGGTAATGGCGGTGTTTGATCAGATGTATGACTCTGTTGACAACAAAGCAAACGTTAACGAGTTTGTGATTCGCCGATTGCGCAGTCGTTACTGGTTCCTTCGCAAGAGGGCCGCACGGTTTCTGCAAAAGCGTAACATTGAGATAAGGAGTGAATGGATGCTCCCTCTCGTGTGTGGCAATTGCGGCCGGGGAGTCGTGTTCAATAACTCGTATGCGATTGACCAAAAGCCGGTGTGCTGTTCATGTTATAGGGAGAGGTTTGGCAAGGAACAGTTTCATGGCCGGAGAATATGGTAACGTAATAGATTGTGTCGCTATCAACACTCAAGAGCCGGGGTGGCCCAGCCGCTTGCGGTGGGTTTCCTCTTTGAGCGGTCGAGGTTTGGTTCCAATGTCAACGCCCAAGAGGGCATTGGCCTACGTCGCGAATAATCCGGACCGCCGCGTGCGCGAGGGTGACATGCCTGAGGGCATGACGAAAATTGCCGTCAGGAAGGGATTCCCGACGGCACAGAAGATGGATCCCCGCATTCGCGGGGAAGGCAGAGAAGGCAAAGAAAGCAGAGAAGACACAGAAGGCACAGAAGGCACAGAAGGCACAGAAGGCACATAAGGTACAGAAGGCAGAGAAAGCGGCGAAGAAAACGTCTTATGAAAAGCACGTCGAGGCGTGCCTCCCCGGCGCAACAGCCGGGGTCCATCCTGTCCGTCGGCGGACGTCCGTGCGCGTTAAGCGGAGGTAATATGAAGAGACTGATAGCTTCCTTAGCACTTGCTACAATCATAAGCATCGGTTGTGCTCCGACCCAGCCGTTCGTTCCGGCGTTTCCGATGGAGAAGGGAAAAGGGGAGCTTCGCTTTAGTGTCGGCTATGGCACTACCGGCGGGCGGCCCTTTTCATTCCAATGGAGTGGCTACTACGCTGTCTCCAATCGAAATGCCGTTGGATTGACCTTCGGTGCCTGGTTCGTCCCGACTGTGGCATCGTACGTGCACTATTGGCCTTCATCAGATGTTTGGCTGAATTATCAGGTGCACAAGACTATTCTATGGTCCCTCAATCCGAATATAGAGATAGACCTTGGCTACACGGATGGGTCTCTGAATAAGCATAAGTACACTGCCGGAAGAACCGGACTGGGCCTTTATATTACGCCGCTTTGGGACAGCGCCTCTAACCGGACAACTCATCGCTATACACCGGTCGCTATCCAATCAGGGCAGCTGCAACGCAATTCATTCGCCGCCGAAGGAGAAATTATCTGGGGCTATTCGCAATGGAAGGCCCGAGCTATGAGGGAGAAACATCATCCTCCGGACAGCATGGAAGCCTGGGATTTCCAGCCGAGAATTATCCCGCACGACGAGGTGAGCAGTATCGACACCATGTGGGGACCGCGATGGTCCCCCGGCTATATCATAAACCTGGATTCGACTCGAAGTATTGTCATCTCTCCAAGCGATCCGTATCCAGATTGCATATTCTGCAACCTCGACAGGATAGAAAGGGATGCGTATCCAGCCTCTAAAGAACACTATGTCTACTGGGTCTGGGAAGGAAATCAGAATCACTTCCTGTCCAGGGCCTACGGTTACCCGATATTTCTGGAACTGGACATGAAGAAAGTTATTGGTGACTACGAAAGAGGCGGAGATCTGCGAATGGTCGAAGACTCCGACCTTGTGCAAAAGTCGCTGCATCGAATCATCCCCGGTCTGAGGGACATCTTCTTCCAGGTCGGCGGATTATATTATGATAAGAAATGATGTGTTCAGGAAGCTCACCAGACGGCACAGAAGATGGGTCCCCGCGTTCGCGGGGAAGGCAGAGAAGAGAAATCATGACTAAACTCGCAGTATCCTTTATCCTGGCCCGGGTGGCCCAGCCGCTTGCGGTGGGAGTCTTCTTTGAGACATCGAGGATCGGTCGCAAATGTCAACGCCCAGGAGGGCACTGACCTACGTCGCGAATATTAATCTGGACCCCCGCGTGCGCGAGGGTGACATGCCTGAGGGCATGACGAAAGTTGCCGTCAGGAAGGGATTCCCGACGGTACAGCAGATGGGTCCCCGCATTCGCGGGGAAGGCAGAGAAGAGAAATCATGACTAAACTCATAGCATCATTCATACTGATCGTGGCAATTGCTATCGGGTGCGCGCCAACCCAACCGTTCGTCCCGGCCTTTCCGATGGAGAAGGGAAGAGCCGAAATACGATTCAGTATCGGCTATTCAACCTGCAAGGCGTACCCGTTTTCATTTCAAATGGGCGGATGGCTGTTTGTTTCCGACCGCGATGCGATTGGAGCAACCGCTACTAACATACTGTTTTTCCCCTGGCCCGCCGTGATGTCGTACGCACACTACTGGCCGACATCGGACAATTGGATTAATGCTCAGATTCACAAGACCATCCTGCCCTGTCAAAATCCGCTGGTCGAAGCCGACATAGGTTACGCCCACGGATCCTGGAACTGGCAGGCCGCTTCGCGCGTCGGCCTCGGCATCTACGCTGACGATCTCAGAGACAGTGTGGGAGCTGCCTGGCACAAGAAAGTCTGGCTCATGCCGATAGTCGGGCTCCAATATCGCAACGAGTACTTTGTGTCGGAGGCTGAAATGATCTACGGCTATTCCAAACGTGCGGTGGAACGGGCAGATATCTCTTACCCACCACAAGGGCGAGACAGCCTGGGCGAATTCAAACATGGAATCATTCCGAGGTCTGAGATACTGAGCGTGGAGAAGTTTGCGAAGTCCGTGAGAGACAGCGGATGGTATGTTCATCTCGACTCTGGAAAGACTGTGGTTATCTCAACTGCCTACGTCAGATTCCTGTGCGGAATGCCCTTGTTCGCTGCAGTCTTTGACAATCCTTTCGAGAATCTGTATCGGCCCCCGGGATACGTTCACTGGTGGGTTTGGGAACTAAAGAACAAAGAGATAGATTCGCAGCAGTTCGAATGGATATATGGATGCTGGTTGAATATGAAGAATGTGGTGGCCGATTACGAATCCGGCGGTGACCTTCGCCTGGCAGAAGACTCAGACCTCGCAGAACAAACGCTGAAGACCGTGCATTCGGGCCTCGATGACATTTTCTTCCAGGTCGGCGGGTTGTATTATGATAAGAAATAGTGTTTTTTTCAGTCAGGAAAAGAGAGCCCGGTAGGTTGATACCCTCTTGGGTGTCAACATTCGGATGCGATATCGTCTCAAATGTCAACGCCCAAGAGGGCATTGACCTACGACTTGAATATGAACCGGGACCCCCGCGTGCGCGAGGGTGACATGCCTGAGGGCATGGTTCAAAGAGAGATCGCCACGGCTGACACGACGGTCGTCGTGTCTAAGCGCCTCGCGATGACATGGCTTGTAGCATGATGACGGTTGCCGAATGATTGCGCAGGTTGAAGAGAGATAGTATGAAGAAACTGATAGCATCCATCGCCCTTGTTACACTCATTGCAATCGGCTGTGCGCCGATGATGCCGTACGTTCCGGCGTTTCCAATGGAAAAAGGAAAGGCAGAGCTTCACGTGACAGTCGGATGTGAACTGGGCGCGACGCCGATCATTTCGTCCCAGGTCGGAGGCTACTACGCTATATCGGACAGGGATATTGTGGCGGCGACCTTTTTGCCGGAATTGCTCCCGGCAATTGTCTCGTACGCGCATTACTTCCCAATGTCCAGCAACTGGGGGTATTTACAGGTGCACAAGTCTCTTGAAGGTTCGATCAGCCCCCTTATCGAGATCGATTTCGGCTACGGTAAAGGTTCCCGTTACGATTACAACGGCGGGCGTCTCGGTATCGGCCTGTATACGGCTCCGCATTGGGATTATGCTCAAAAGAAAGAAACAAGAGTGCACACGCTCGGATGGCTGGTCGGTAGGCAATATCGGAAGGATTGGTTTTCGGCCGACGGGGAATACATTTTTGGCTACTCGCCGTGGAAGATGCGCCGGGAGGCCGAGCAAGACCGCGCAAGCGATACCAGTCAGGGAGGAGATTTCAGACCGCGCGTTATTCCGCATGATTCCGTGAGCAGTATCGACACGATTACTACGGATTCTATGTCGCCGGAATATGTAATACACCTGGATTCTTCCCGAATGATAGTTATCGCTTCTCTCTCACAAGAACTACACGATCTCTCAAAGGTTCTTGGGGGCGGTTCGTTGAGTCCTCACCATTTGCGAAAAGGTTGTAGCACGTATGGGGTCTGGGAAGGTGAGCGGAGAGACGTTGACTCGCTGAGCGGTGTTGTCTTGGTTTCGATTGAACTGAACATGAAGAAGATTATTGAGGATTACAAGAAGGGAGGAGATCTGCGCCTGGTTGAAGAATCTGATCTTCTTGACCGGTCCTTTGGAAACATGCTCTCCGGCATGGGTGATCTTTTCATACAGGTTGGCGGGTTGTATTATGATAAGAAATAGTGCATTTTCCAGCAGGCCCTATCGGTAGCGGGGACACGGGAATGGCACGTCCGAAGACGGCTGTGCCCTACATCCCGAATACGAACCGGGAACCGCGCGTGCGCGAGGGTGACATGCTTACATCAGAGGACGCAGAGGAGACAGAAGAGATGGCGAAGATTTGCGCCAGCTGTGGGAAGAAGATCGCGGGCAATAAGACTTACGAATGGGAAGGACAACAGCTTTGCCGGGTCTGTCATCGGGAACTCTCCGGCAAAACGATCCAGTCTTCCGCACAATCAACTGAAATACCTGAGAAGCTCCCATTCAATATCGGGGCCTTCGCGGTAACGGCATTCTGGCTGATGTTTCACGGCCGAGTGATGACAGGAATCGGCCTTATAGTCTTCCAGTTCGCAATAAATGTCGGGCTCAGTTTCGGTGGTGTCTTTACCCTAGTGAGTCTCGCAGGCCAGATCGTCATGTTCGGCATTGCAGTCTACTTCGGGTTCGTGGGAAGTCGAATCGCGTGGATCGATCGTGGGTACTCGAGTATTGATGAACTCAAACGGCGGCAAAACGGCTGGCGGATTTTCGGATGGACCGTGATCGTGGCTTACGTGCTCAGAATTGTAATTGTGCTCATGCGATAACTGCTCATTATCCCTCATCCCCCCTTGACATCTTAGACTACATTACTCTATCTTCTTCCAAAAGTTCAATTCCATTTCAAGGAGCATTCGAATGCGTAGAAGTATGGTTGCGGCAGCAGTGCTTTTCTGCTCGCTGGTTGCCGGAAGCAACATTTTCTGTCAGGGGAGACCCGACCCAAAAGCAATGATCCAGGCCCAGAAAGATGCGATGAACCGGTTCAAGATGATGGACGGGATCTGGCGAGGAGAAGGCTGGGCGATGACGCCAGGCGGCAAGCATGAACTTACCCAGACCGAACGGGTAGGATCGTTTCTCGATGGCTCGGTCAAAGTGATCGAGGGACGCGGGTACGAGGCGGATGGATCGGTCGGGTTCAACGCCCTCGCGATTATCTCCTATGATCTCAAAACATCGTCGTATTCGATGCGCTCGTACGCCCAGGGTCAGGCGGGGGATTTTGTCATCACGCCGACCGACAATGGATTCACCTGGGAAATTCCGGCCGGGCCGATGACAATCAAATATACCGCGACAATCGGCGATGGTAAGTGGACAGAAATAGGCGAGCGGGTGGAAGCGGGTAAGGATCCTGTGAGAATCTTCGAGATGGATCTCACCCGCGTCGGTGACACCGACTGGCCGTCGGGCGGCGAAGTCAAGCCGAAGTAAGGCGGCAGCCTCTCCGGAGTTGACTTCGCTTGACCGTACACAATCTTCGGTAGCCCACGTCAGCCTGGTCCGGCGACAGCCGGGTGGGGCGCAGCGTGGGGAGAGGTTCGTCAACAGCCGAACGAGTCGCGGGTTATCACCCACCTCGCACTCGAACCAGCTACATCAGATTCTCGTTTAGGTGGGGTACCGAAGACCTGGGAGGTCGCATCGGACGGCCTCAATACAATTTCCCCGGACCTTTTCGCCAGCCCTCCTGTTGCATTTTTACAAGAGCATTTTTCCATTCACCAGCAGGATTGGAGATGAAATCGTGACATACAAAAGTGTGGTGATAACAAAAAAGGGCGGGCCGGAAGTCTTAAGGGTAGTCGAAAATGATCTGCGCGCACCTTCGGCAAACGAAGTTCGCGTAAAGATCCTTTATACCGGTATCGGTGCGACCGATGTCATCATGCGGGAAGGTTACTATCCCTTTGCCCCTAAGATTCCCTTTGCTCCCGGATACGAAATAGTCGGAACTGTTGACGCAGTCGGTGAGGGCGTAAACGGAGTGACGCTCGGCCAGCGCGTTGCCGCCCTGACTGTCCACGGTGGCTACGCCGAGTATATCTATTTGCGGCAGGAAGAACTGGTACCGGTCCCCGAGGGTCTCGACTCAGCGGAGGCGCTCAGTCTGATTCTGAACTATGTCACCGCTTATCAGATGATGCACCGTTTCGCGAAGGTGGAACAAGGACAGACGATTGTCGTCACCGGAGCTTCGGGCGGAGTCGGCACCGCGCTGCTTCAGCTCGGAAAAGTGGCCGGGGTGGCGAAGATGTACGGTGTCGCCTCCAAATCGAAACATCCCTTGATCGAGCAACTTGGCGCGATCCCGATTGATTATCGGACCGAGGATGTAAGCAAAGTAATCGCGGAGAAAGAACCGGGAGGGGTCGATGCCGCTTTCGATGCGATTGGTGCGCGCTCATCGCGAAAGCTGTTCTGGCGGCTCAAGCCGGGAGGGATCCTGGTGACTTTCGGCATGATGTCATCGATTCACGACGGCAAGGCGAGCGTTCTTTCTGAGATCTGGAGCTTTCTGGTTCCCTCGTTGCTGAAAATGATTCCGGGCAAGCGACGGGCCGAGGCGTACGGCATCACGATGATCTATCGCAAGGACCCGAAACCGTTCCGCGAAGATCTCCCTAAGCTTTTTCAGTTGCTGGCCGAAAAGAAGATCAAGCCGATCATTGCCGATATCCTGCCGCTTGAGGAAGCATCCAGAGCCAACGAGCTGCTGGAACAGGGGAAAGTTCGCGGGAAACTGGTGCTCAAGTGTTCCGAAGCGTAAATTCCCCGACTAAGGAACCTGATCATAGCGGCGACGGTTTAAGCAAAAAGGATCAGTCACGCCATCTTGCCCCACCGGCCTCGGAGTGCAACATGGTCTTCCGGACGCCACATTCCGATCGAAAGGAATTCCGACCATGGCCAGACGCTTCGCGTTCCCGATTCCGCAGGGCCGTTTCGTTCAAACTATTCTGGGTTTTGTCTTAGCCTCACTGTTGCTTTCAACGGCTTCTCGAGCTGCCGATGATCATGACGACGATGTCAAGACCTCCGGCGATCTGGTACAACTCGCCATACCGGCCGTAGCCGGCGCTATTGCGCTGGAGCATAAGGACCGGGCCGGCATCATCGAACTCGGCGAATCGGCGATCGTGACGCTCGGCCTCACTTACAGCCTCAAGTATTCCATCAACGAAAAGCGACCCGATGGCGGCAGTCTGTCGTTTCCTTCCGGGCATACCTCGATTTCGTTTTGCGCGGCCGAGTTCATAAATCGCCGCTACGGCATGGAACTGGGGATACCTTCGTTCGCGGCAGCCTCATTCGTCGGGTACAGCCGGGTCGAGGCGAAACGTCATTACACCCGCGATGTCCTCGCCGGGGCCGCGATCGGTTTCGCCAGCAGTTACTTTTTGACCAGGCCGTTCAGCGGCGTTCGCCTTGAGCCGGTCGCCAATAGTAACGAGCGCGGGATCGTATTATCGATGAGTTGGTGAGCGGATAATTCAGGAAGCCACTGCAGGGTATGGTCCTGCTAAGAACCTGCCGGGCATCTTCTCGAACGATCCGGAAGAGACAGGGTCAATTCTGATGCGGAGAGAGTGAGATGGGAAAAAACAGGCTGGAGAGTTTCAGCGACGGGGTGCTGGCGATTATTATCACGATCATGGTTCTGGAGATGAAAGTCCCGCACGGGATTGATTTCGATTCGCTCAGACCTTTGCTTCCGGTTTTCCTCAGCTATGTTCTCAGCTACGCCTATCTCGGGATCTACTGGAACAATCATCACCATATGCTGCACACCAGCAAGAAGGTAACGGGGGGAATGCTCTGGGCCAATCTCCATCTGCTGTTCTGGCTTTCCCTCTTTCCGATTGCCACCGGATGGGTGGGGGAAAATCATTTCGCCGCGCTGCCGATGGCGATGTACGGCGCTATTCTCCTCATGGCGTCGATCGCCTACTTCATCCTGCAACAGACGATCATCAAATCGCAGGGGGAGAAATCGATCCTCAAGGCAGCGGTCGGCACCGATTGGAAGGGAAAATTGTCGCCGGTGCTGTATGTTACGGCGATCGTTGTCTCGTTTTTCCAGCCCTGGGTGGCCGAAGCCATTTATGTGGGTGTGGCCCTGATGTGGCTGGTGCCGGATCGACGAATCGCCCGGATGTTCGCCGCCGCCGCTCAGAATGAGTAGCAATACTTCTCTCGCCGTCCTCCTCAATCTCCTGTATTTCGTTTTCTGTCAAAGATTTACCAGTGCCGATCAGAGAATGTAATAGCATACATTATTTGTGTTGATTTACCGTTATGGCGATAAGGAATTATTGAGGTCGCACCGGCATCACGTAAAACGAGTATTCTGCGCTCCCGATTGGAGTTGAATATCTGTAGAACGCGGTGGTATTAATCGAAGGAACGTTGGTCCCGGAGGAAATATGTCACAGCAAACTGCTTTATATTTGATGGCCGCGATACTCATCGGCCTGACTCTGATTGTGCCTCAGATTATTGCGCTGAGAATTCGGTTTCTTCACTGGCTGCACTGGCATCGCCTGGCCGACTGGCATCAGAGAAATATACGGCTGCTTATTCCGGCATTTCGGGTGGTGCTTGTCGCGATCGCCGGCGTGCTTATACTGGCGGGGCTCGATGCCTTGTAGTTCCCGTGGCTTCGACCGGTGCGAATTACTCTTGACAAAAAGAGCAGGAAATGTATACTGCAGACCTGCCGGAGACGGCGGTTTTGTCGATAGACAGAATACGAGTTTTACACTCCCCTGTAGCTCAGTTGGTAGAGCAGCTGACTGTTAATCAGCGGGTCGCAAGTTCGAGTCTTGCCGGGGGAGCTTTGTATTGCAAGGGCTAATCCAAACGAAGAAAACCTGATCGGACAGGGCGAATCGTCGACTTACTGGGCGTACATTCTCGAAAGCGCGACATGTCACAGATATTATTGGCTCCAGGCGCTCGCTGGATTTCGAGTGATGACCGTGCCTCACCAAGTATGCAAGATCTCAGTCGTGAGAATTGGTATGTCGGGAATCGTGACGACTCCCGGCGCGATTGATTCGATGGCTACCCGGTATTGAACAGTATTGCCAGCCTCATTCGTCTTATCAGAGAAATGCAAGAAATGTGAGAGGATACAGCAACGAAATTGACTCGAAACCACTTCTGATCGTAATAGCGGTTATACTATTCAGCCTGACGATAAATGCTACTCCTCCATGGGCCGGATCTTCACCGAGTGGATGACCATCCAACTTGCGACTGGTACCCGATTGGATTCGCCGCCAATATTTTGAAGTCCAATTCCTGTTTATTGCATTCAAAATAAGATGAGGCAGTGGAGAAAAGCTTGCAGAATCGGTCCAGCTCCCCTCTAGTTGCGTGAACCTCCGTCTCTCGTCTTGCTAGATGATGTCGATACAAACCGGCACGATTTAGCTGTCTCTTAGAGAGATCGGTATCGTGATAGTTGGCCGAGTTGTCAGAATCTATGAAATGAGTGTGCATCAAGAAGCAAACAAAACCGCCCCTTTCAAGAAGGAGCCGAAGCTCCTTCTGTCGCATCTCGAGCTCTCGCGTGTAACAATAATGCTCGTACCACGATCCGAGGCGATTTGATTTGTGATGGAAATCTTCGAACGAACCTTGGAACAAAATCACACCGTCGTATTCATCAAATCGGTTTGAGGTATCAAAAGGTTCGAACTGCAAAATAAAGTTCCTTTTTCTCCAAGTGCCATTGGGAGCCGTTGATAGAATTCGTTCGACACCATAAGCCATAAGACGGAGTCCTTGACTTTGTTCCGAATTCTCTGGATCCGAGGGTTCCACGTTTTTTCCCACTATCACCTCAAACGCTCCTTCTTGCTCCGTATCGCGGATCTGTCCAACTCAAGGTTATTTGCCTGTACCATTCCTCTGAAAATTTCCTGCCGCCCCTATTGATTGCTAGGAATAATATAAATAAGAGCGGCCCTCGTATATCACAAATTCGCCTAGCCGTAACCTACTTCTCATCTATAGGAAAAGAGTCTAGTGCCATTTCTCGTGCGATTCGAACAGAAGCAACGTAAGCCAAAACGAAGCAACCTCTGTGATCAGGATCGTTGAAGCGCATGGAAAGATTGACATATGTTGTCGAATCTTTACTAATCCACTGACTGATTCTGAATGATTCTTCTTGATGGTCCCTGCCTATACCAAATCTCTTCACGAAAAGCTCGTGCAGTCTGAGGAAGTTGGCACTGTCCTGAGACACTATGATAAAAGCAAAGTATCGGTCTTTGTAAAAAGAGACGCGACAGGTATCAAATCGTATACCTCCAACTTCCCGGATGCCTGAGATATAAGAGGTATCGAGGGGCAGATGTTGTCCGGGCCCTGCTTCTGGCCGTGGCGAATGTAGCTTGAGAGAATCAATCATTTTACTAGCATTCGTACCCCACTCGAAACCTTTGAATCCTCCTGCTAAGCAGGGGGATGAAACGAGCAAATCGATTTTCAGAAAATGAATTAGTCTCACGCTATAGCTGCTCCCTAAAAGGGTCCGGCGGGATTAAAATATAGCGAAAGTGCGCTGGAATCGAAGTAAAGACGGCTGTGTGGCAAATCACTAAGCCTTCGAGTCTTCTTGCCATTCAGTCAGGCAATCTTCTGCCGAAGAAGAGACATCTCACTTGGATACAATAGATTTCGCTACCGGAGCTTCTCAACCTTCTCCCGCCTATCTATGATCTTCCGTTCTAGTCGGCGCATCTGAGCCACTTCTTCGGATGGTTGCCGGTGCAGACTGGATCGTACCTTCTTCTGCCAAATTGAGTCGTTCTATCACGTTCGGGCATTCATCTGTGCCACAAAACTTAGTAAATTCCTAAGATTGGGGGAGCTTTCTATTGCAGGGCTAGTAACCAGCCTGATCCAAATCGAATATCGAAATTGACCGCTACCGTGGCATTGAGCTGCCAACCAATATCATTTTTCTCATTTCCCCGCACTTTGCTGGAACATAGACCGGACTGATACAGTTTTCAGAAGTATGAATCCCCTCGATCCGCAAAGCGTGGCAAGGGCTCTGGCTGAAATAGCCAAGACTTCGTCGGAAACCCTTGAACTTCAAGAAGTTTTCGGCCGAATAGCCGAATCGGTCCGCAGAATTATCCCCTTTGACAACATGGGCGTAGTCCGGGTCGAGGGAGATCGAGCGACCGTCCACGCGACCACGATACCCTGCCACGACGGCAGTGTGTCAAAATGGCCCTGTTGCTCGCTGTCTGACTGGTCCCCGCGCATCCGTCCCAGCCCGGAACCCCGTCCTGTGATCGAAAATGCCCCGGTGGAACTCGACCCGAATTTCAGAAACGATGCCAAGATCCTGGAGGGCGGGGTAAAATCAGCCATCTGGGGACCATTTCGTATGGGCGAGGAATTTCGCGGCGGTGTCTGGCTCTGTTCATACGAAGAGGCAGCTTTCACCGAAGAGGATCAGCGGGCATTGGAACCGATTGCCGCTTTGCTTGGCTCGGCGGTAGAGCACTGGCGGATTTGGGACGCCGAAAGATATCGCCGTCAGCGGCTCGACCAGACCGAAAATGCCCTGCACTCGCTCGCAGATTCGCTGGATATTCGGGATGTGTTCGAAAAATTGTCGGAGTCGATCCGGGCTGTATTGCCGCATGATCTCATGTATCTGGGCGGATTCGATCCCGAGATTGGAGAAATTCATACGATCGCAGTGGCCGGAGAGGCGGATTGCGAAGTTCCGAACAAGCCGTTCAAATTGACCGAACAGGAAGCGGCCCGGCGAGAAGTCGAATACGACATTATGAACGATATTACTTCCCTGATTGGCCCCACGACCGAGCGGAATAAAATCCTCCTGGCCACCGGGATGCGCTCCTGGCTGAAGATTCCGTTCCGTCTTTCGGGACAGGTACGCGGCAGTGTCGGATTTTTTCACCGGCAACCATCGCAGTATACGGTGGAAGACGTCGAAATCGCTCGTCGCATTGCCGACCGGGTGGCGCTGATGCTTTCACACCAGCGACTCGCCGAAGAAGCACGGGTCGCGGCGGAAGCTATGGAGCGGGCCAATCGCCTGGAAGCGACCGTACAGACGCTGGCGAGAGAACTGGAATCACGAGGTCAGACCCGGGTGGTGGGGCATTCCAGAGAATGGCGCGATGTCCTAACGCATGTAGGCAGGGTAGCCGATTCCGAGACGACCGTGTTGATCACAGGCGAGTCGGGCACCGGAAAAGAAGTGGTCTCTCGCTTGATTCATAAAGGCTCTCAGCGCACCGACAAGCCGTTCGTGGCCATCAACTGCGCGGCTTTGCCTGAGCAACTGCTCGAGTCCGAGCTGTTCGGGCATGAGAAGGGTGCGTTTACCGGTGCCGTCACGACGAAGATCGGGCGGATCGAACAGGCGCGCGGGGGGACACTGTTCCTCGATGAAATCGCCGAGATGAGTCCGTTCGTGCAGGCCAAACTCCTTCGAGTGCTTCAGGAACGGGAATTCCAGCGGCTGGGCGGGACTCAAACGCTGAAGGCCGATGTGCGTATTATTGCAGCGACTAATCGAGATCTGAATGTCCTGATAGCCCGTGGCGATTTTCGAACCGACTTATACTACCGACTGAATGTGTTTGAAATACCAATCCCGCCTTTGCGGGAGCGCCCCGACGATATTCTTCCGCTGGCAGAAGCCTTTCTCGAAGAGCTGGGAGAATCGATGGGTCGGCCGGCGGCCGGGTTTTCACGCGACGGGCGTGACTGGTTGCTGGAATATCCCTGGCCGGGAAATGTCAGGGAGCTGCGTAACGCGATCGAGCGGGCGATTCTCCTTTGCGACGGCGGGCTGATTACGCGAAGACAGCTTCCGACTGGAGCAGTAATTTCAAACGCGATAAGTGACAACCGATCCATGAGCAATTCGCGCGATACCACGACGCCGCTGATTCCCGGCGATGTTGATCTTGGCGCGGTGGATCGAAGTTATGTTGAGAAGGCGCTGAACCAGGCTCGCGGAAATAAGTCCAAAGCAGCACGCCTTCTGGGTTTAAGCAGGGCACAGCTCTACACACGCTTAGAGAAATACAATCTCGGGTGAACGGACACTCAAGTTTACTTGTCGATGTTCTTATCCTGTAATCTGAAATAGCTGCGTCCGGATTCCATCACAGAGCGCTAACGAAACTCACATGAGGTGCCAACGTAGTGTCTATAGATCGACATAGTGCAGATTTGTCTACAGTGCTAAACAGCCGGCAAACTTTATATGAGTGCACGGCCGGAATTGTAAGTGCTGTGGTGAACCCAAGTTGACGAGAAAATGTGGAATGTGATCGCTCGTGGCATGCGATCTGCAATAGGCAATCGCACAAATTGTGACAAACATGAGTGATGAAAGATGAGTCAAAAATACGTTGAACAAATTATCGGACGGCTGGTGACGGATGAAGCGTTCCGGCTGTCCTTCTCCCAGGGTCCGCAGACCACGATCCAGGCATTGGTATCGCACGGTCTCGAACTGACGGTGTACGAACAGCAGGCCCTCTGTTCGGTTGATATGTTAGCGCTGGAGGAACTCGCCGATCGAATCGATCCGAGCCTCCTTAAGTCAAACTTGCAAAAGGGAAACTCGTGAGAAGATCATACAAAACTACCGGTCTTATGTTTGTGCTTGCGCTGTCGCTTGTCGCGGGGGAATCGGCGATGTGCGAACAGAAGAAGATTGCTCTGAATGATGCCATCGATATGGCGTTGGCGAAGAACGAAGATATTTTCGTGTCAAGAGAATCGGCGGCCTCGGCCCGATCTGCGCTCTCAGGCGCCAGGGGCGTGTACGATCCTGTCCTGGAACTTAACAGCAATTGGCAGCGACTCCATGAGCCGCTCGGTTTCGGCACCGGAGCGACTTTTGCCGATGACCAAACGCAGACCTCGAAATCATTCGGAGCCGGCGCAGCGATTTCGCAATATCTGCCGACCGGGGGTTCGATCACTGTTCAGGCCAACGGTTCACGAGTGACCAGTACCGGGCAGTACGATCTGCTTTCCCCACTGTATCAAACCGATCTGGGGATAGAACTTCGCCAGCCGTTACTTCGAGGTTTTTCCGCAGACCGCTCCCGCCTCTCTATCAGACTTGCGGAAGCGGCGCATCGGAGAAGCAACGCCGAGCTTGAAGTCGAAGTGACGCGGATAGTGGCGAATGTTCAGGATGCCTACTGGAACTTATCCGCCGCCCGCGCGGAAATCGAAGTTCGTGAGGAATCGATCCGCCTTGCCCAGGAACAGCTCGATCAGACGCAGGATCGGGTAAGCAGCGGATCGGCGCCTCATACTGAACTGGCCCAGCCTCGTGCGGAACTTGAGCGAAGGCGAGGAGACCTGCTAGCCTCTGTGGAGGCGGCCTCACGGGCGGAGACGGCGCTTAAAACACTGATTCTCAGCGACTCGGACGAAGAAATGTGGCTGGATACCCTGACAATTGAGAGTGACCGTGACACAGTCATTGTTGCCAGTCGCGAAGACGCGATGCAGCGGGCGCTCAAAGTCAGACCGGAACTTGAAGCGGCTCGCGCCACATTAGACGATCGCAAAGCTACCAAAGCGTATGCCGATAACAGCCGATGGCCGTCGCTTGACGCCGTCGTCAGTTATGATCGGTTCGGTATCTCGGGAAATGTCAATCCGGCGACTAACGGAGGATCCGGAACGCCGGTGACGATCGACAAATTGTACGACGGGAACTGGAGTCGTGCCTGGGATCAAGTCAGTAGCAATGATTTCAATAATGTGCAGGTCGGCCTGGTTCTCTCCTATCCGATCGGCAACCGAGGAGCCAACGCCTCGTCTGCGGTAGCCAAGCACGCTCAGCGTCAGGCCGAAGCGGAGCTGCAACGGGAGCGCAAGACAGTCCGGGCCGAAGTATTGAATGCTCTCGCGGCACTGGAGACTACCGAGCAGCGTATCGAAGCCGCTAAGGCTGAGCGCGAAGCTGCGGAGGTGCAGCTCTCGGCCGAGCAGGACCGATTCAAAGTCGGACTAACTACGAATTTCCTGGTGCTCACTCGTCAGAACGATCTGGCTCGGGCTCAGCTCGATGAGATCTCCGCGCGAGTCGACTACCATGCAGCGGCAACTGAATTTGCGCGAGTGACCGGGTCGCTCCTGCAGCAATATAATATAGATCTACAACAATCATCTGAATAAAGGAAGAGTACTATGGCAAAGAAAATGTTTGTCATGCTGGGCGCGCTTGGAGTAATCCTGCTTGTGCTTGGTTTCGTAAAATACCGTCAGGTCCAGGCTGCCATCCAGCAAGGAAAGTCGTATGTTCCGCCACCTGAAGCAGTGACTACAATCGTTGCATCGCAGGACAAATGGCAAACCACCCTCGGCGTTATCGGTACGGTGACGGCCGCCAAGGGTGTGACGGTCAGCGCCGACCTGCCCGGCATTATCGTCTCGATTGAATTCGAGTCCGGCAAGCAGGTGCAGTCAGGTGATGTCCTGGTACGCCTGGATACGCGCCAGGAAGAAGCGCAGCTCGCCGCGGCCGAGGCCCAGCAGCAGCTTACAAAGGTCAATCTCGATCGCATGCAGTCGCTTCTGCAAAAGGAAGTTGTTTCGCAAGCCGAGTTCGATCAGGCCAAGGCCCAGGCCGATGAGGCCGCCGCTCACGTGCACGAGATTCAGGCAACGATTGAACGCAAGACGATCCGGGCTCCGTTCAGCGGCAAACTTGGGATCCGACAGGTTAACCTGGGTGAGTACGTGAGCGCGGGGGAATCTATCGTCGCGCTTCAGGCTCTCGATCCGGTCTACGTGGATTTTGCCGTACCGCAGCAGAATCTGGCCGATGTAGCGGTTGGATCCACGGTTGAACTTTCGGCCGACGGCGCGGCCGGCGTCAGCGCCACCGGCAAGATCTCGGCGATAAATTCGCTGATCGATCAGTCGACGCGAAACGTGAATGTCCGGGCCACCTTCCCGAATAGTACCGGAAAACTGATGCCCGGCATGTTTGTCGATGCCAAAGTCCTGGTGGGCAGAACCCAGCCGGTCATCGCCCTGCCGGCGTCATCGATCTCTTACACATCGTACGGAGACTTCGTGTTTATCGTCGAAGATGTCAAGGGACCGGACGGAAACACCTACCTCGGCCTTCGCCAGCAGATCGTGACGCTGGGCAATTCCCGAGGGGATCAAATAGCCATCGTCGACGGCATCAAACCGGGCGAGCAGGTGGTGACTTCCGGCGTGTTCAAACTTCGCAGCGGTCAGGCTGTCGTCGTGTCGAACGATGTCCAGCCGTCCAACAACCCGACCCCGCATCCGGAGGAAAGTTAGTGAAAATAACAGATCTATTCATACGTCGGCCGGTACTCGCGATCGTCATCAACCTGGTCATACTGATCGCCGGGTTGCAGGCCATTCGCTCGCTGAGTGTCCGGCAGTATCCGCGCAGTGACATTGCCGTGATACAGGTGACGACCGCCTATATTGGAGCGAGCGCAGATCTTGTCCGCGGGTTTATCACCACCCCTCTGGAACGGGTGATCGCCAGCGCTGATGGGATCGACTATATCGAATCGTCGAGCTCTCTCGGGATGAGCACCATTACGGTGCACCTGAAGCTCAATTACAACACCAATGCGGCGCTTACCCAGATTCAGTCCAAAGTCGCGCAGGTGCGGAATGATCTGCCGCCTGAGGCCCAGACTCCGGTGATCGATCTGCAGACGGCCGACGCGCAGTTCGCGGCAATGTATATCGGTTTCGCGTCCGATACGTTCGATCGAAACCAGATCACCGATTACCTGACGCGGGTGGTGCAGCCGAAACTGACTTCGATAAGCGGAGTGCAGCGCGCCGATATTCTGGGTGGACGCACATTCGCCATGAGAATCTGGCTCAAGCCGGACAAGATGGCGGCGCTCAATATCTCGCCATCGCAGGTGCGTGATGCTCTCGCCCAGAACAACTACCTGTCAGCACTCGGCGCCACGAAAGGCTCGATGGTCTCGGTCAATCTGGTGGCCAACACCGATCTTCAGACTGTCGACGAATTCCGCCAGCTTGTTGTCAAAGAAGACAAAGGTGTAGTGGTCAGACTCGGCGAGATCGCCGACGTCCAGCTCGGAGCAGAGAACTACGATCAGGACGTCCGCTTCAACGGCCAGGCCGCGACCTTCATGGGCGTCTGGGTGCTCCCGACCGCGAACACCCTCGATGTCATCAAGAAGGTCCGCGAAGCGATGCCGGGGATCCAGGCGCAGCTTCCGGCCGGTATGAAATCGGGGATCCCGTATGATTCCACCGAGTATATTCAGGATGCTATCCACGAAGTGCTCAAGACACTCATCGAAACACTGATTATCGTTATTCTTGTGATTTTCCTGTTCCTCGGATCGGTTCGTTCGTTGATCATTCCGGTGATCGCGATACCGATCTCACTCGTAGGTGCGGTGTTTCTTATGCTAGTCGCCGGGTTCACTATCAACCTGCTAACCCTGCTGGCGATCGTGCTCTCGGTCGGACTTGTAGTTGACGACGCCATTGTCGTCGTCGAAAACGTCGAACGCCACCTGCACATGGGACAGACACCGTTCAATGCCGCCATCAACGCCGCCCGCGAGCTGGTCGGACCTATTATCGCCATGACCATTACCCTGGTCGCGGTGTATACCCCGATCGGCATTCAGGGCGGGCTCACCGGCGCGCTATTCCGCGAATTTGCGTTCGCTCTCGCCGGCGCCGTGCTCGTGTCAGGCGTCGTGGCGCTGACGCTTTCACCCATGATGGGCTCGAAGCTTCTCCGTCAGGGCGACACTGAAAAGGGATTCGCGGGCATGATCAACCGGCATTTTGATGTTGTCCGCAGTCGTTACCAGGAAATCCTTGGAAAGACCCTCAAGTACCGCCCCATTACTTACGTGCTGTGGGGATTCGTTACCTTGCTCATCGTGCCGTTCTATCTGTTTTCGCAGAAGGAACTGGCCCCGAAGGAAGACCAGAGCGTGGTGTTCGGCGTCGTTCAGGCTTCGGCCAATTCGACCCTCGATCAAACGATGCTGTACGCGAAGAAGGTAAACGATGTGTATGAATCGTTCCCGGAAACGCAAAACACCTTCCAGCTGGTCATGCCCACGAGTGGATTCGGCGGCATGGTTACCAAGCCGTGGAGTGATCGCAAAAAGTCAACCGCGCAGCTTCAGGTCGAGGCAGCGGGTCAGCTTGCGAAGATTCCGGGAATCAGAGTGATCTCGCTCGTTCCTCCGGCTCTTCCCGGAGGTGGAAACTTCCCGGTCGATTTCGTGATCATGTCCACGGCCGAGCCGCAGCAGCTTCTTCAGTTCGCCAATCAGTTGATTCAGAAGGCCTACGGAAGCGGGAAATTCATGTTCGCCGACGCCGATCTCAAGTTCGATCAGCCTCAGGCCGAAGTCGTCTTCGATCGGGACAAGATGCGTTCCCAGGGTGTCGACGTGAGTCAGGTCGGACGTGACCTGTCCACACTCCTCAGTGGCAACTACGTCAACCGCTTCAGCATCCAGGGACGCTCCTATAAAGTGATTCCGCAGCTCAAGCGGAGTGAGCGTCTGACGCCGGAGCAGTTGAAAGAGATTTATGTCACCGGGCCAAAGGGGAGTCTGGTTCCTCTGTCGACGTTCGCGTCGATTCGTAAATCAACCGAGCCGCGCGAACTGAAGCGGTTCCAGCAGCTCAATGCCGTGCGTATCCAGGGCGTGATTCCGCCCAACGTATCGCTCGATGATGCGTTGACGTTTCTCGAAACTCAGGCCAAGCAGATTCTTCCGCAAGGATACACGGTTGACTATGCCGGTGAGTCGAGACAGCTTCGCACCGAAGGAAGCAAATTCCTCGGCGTGTTCGCGCTGTCGGCCATCCTGATATATCTGGTGCTTGCGGCCCAGTTCGAGAGCTTCCGCGATCCGTTCGTTATTCTGGCCGGATCGGTACCGTTGGCACTCTCGGGAGCATTGCTGTTCTCATTCTTGGGTCTGACGACGCTTAATGTGTATAGTCAGGTCGGTCTGATTACACTAGTGGGGTTGGTGTCTAAGAACGGCATACTTATCGTGCAGTTCGCGAACCAGCTTCAGGAGTCCGGAATGCAGAAGCTGGAAGCTCTTATCGAAGCGGCCGGTACCCGTTTACGTCCGATTCTTATGACCACCGCCGCTACTGTGGTCGGCCATCTGCCGCTGGTATTCGCTGCCGGCCCGGGGGCCGGTGCTCGAAACAGTATCGGTATCATGCTCGTCAGCGGTATGATCATCGGAACAGCCTTTACTTTGTTCGTGGTTCCTGCGATCTATATGCTGGTTGTCAGGGCCGACAAGCGGGCAGTAGCTCCGGAGGCGGAGCCTCGGGTCGCTCTGGCTGAATCTTAAGATTCACGGTCCGACTGTTCAATTCGCGAACAGAGAGGTTTGATAACGAAGCGGAGTAGCAGATACTCCGCTTCGTTTGTTTTTGGTATCTGGCGTGAAGCGCCGATAAACCGTTTGGAGATTTCCAATTATTTAGTATACTGATGTAGTCCATTTTCGGGCCGCCCGGCCCGCTCGGCTAAACTTGGATTGGAGCATTTGCCCACGGCGTCAATACGCCAGTATGAGTCAAATCAACATATCACTATAAACTATCCAGGAGTACACCATGTTTCGCTCAAAGCTCTCGTTTTACATCCTGGCAGGCATAGCCTGTTTTATTCTGACCTCCTTCCAAATCTCCGCGGCCGCTACCCCCGGTCTCATGTCCTACCAGGGGCGGTTGACCAATTCCGGGGGCACACCCCTCAACGGTTTCTACAACATGACCTTCAGCATTTACAACGCCCCCACCGGCGGCAGCGCCATCTGGACCGAAACTCAGAATGTCGCCGTGATCGACGGCCTCTTCACGGTGTCGCTGGGAAGTGTCACGCCGATCGACAACAGCGTGTTCACCTCGACCGAATGCTATCTCGGGATCACGGTGAACTCCGACCCGGAAATGACTCCGCGCAGCCGTATCGAAGCGGCCGGTTATGCCTATCGAGTAAGTTCGGTCGACAGCGCTCACGGCGGTTTCATTACCACCAGCACAAGAGGGTATTCCTTCCAGGGGAATGCGTACGTTGCCTGTTACCCGGCTCTTTCTTACAGTGCCGGGGCGGTGATCGGTGGGGCGAATGGAGCCTCGTCTGAATACAATATCGGGGTGCAGGGAAACGCTATAAATTCGAATCAAGGGAATTATGGCGTCTATGCCTACGGCGAGGACTCTCCGGGCAACCCTTCTTTCGACTGTGCCGGGCTGTATGCCAAAAGTTACAGCCGCCACGGCGGGACGGTCTGGGGTGCGTATATCGAAGGGGATGAGAACGTGACCGGCAATGTTTACGGCGCGAGCGAAGTTCCTGAAGATCGATGACCCGCTCGATCCGGCCAACCGTACCCTGGAGCATGCTTGTGTCGAAAGCAACGAATACAAAGACGTGTACGACGGTGTGGTGACGACCGACGCGAACGGCGATGCGGTCGTGACGATGCCCGACTGGTTCGATGCCCTCAATAAAGATTTCCGCTACCAGTTGACCGTGATCGGACAATTCGCTCAGGCGATCGTATCTGAGGAGATCCAGGGGAACCAGTTCCGCATCAAATCCGACAAGCCGAGCGTGAAAGTCTCCTGGCAGGTGACCGGGGTGCGCAAAGACCCTTATGTCCAAGCGCATCCGTTCAATGTCGAGAACGACAAGCCGGCCGCGATGAAGGGAAAGTACCTGCACCCGGCTGAGTACGGTGTTTCGCCGACTCTCGGCGTGAACTACGAGGCAGATCATCGTATCGACGAGCAACGCGCTGCGGCCAGGACTCGGGCGGAGAAGCAGCGGGCGAACGCCAGCCAGAATTGACCAGGCCGGGTCGCCCCGGCCCTCAGAATTAGATTGTCTTTTCGACGGCTTTTCGTATATTAAATCGGTCCATCATTCCGGACCGGACATTTCGTCGAAAGTTAAATCCTAATTCGGAGGTGCTCCATGGGAGCCAGAGTATCCAACGCCGCCGTCCTGTGCCTCGTCCTAGCGACGCTCGTTTTGAGTTCTCTTTCACAGGCGGCAGTTCCGACCGCCATAAACTTCCAGGGCCGCCTGACAACTCCCGCCGGAGTACCGGTGGCCGACGGAAGCTACTCGGTTACTTTTACCGTCTACGATGCCTTTTCCGGCGGCACCTCCACGTGGACCGAAACCCAGTCGGTGACTACCTCCGACGGACTGTTTGCCGTTCTGCTCGGGACGGTCTCACCGATCACTGACACCGTATTTAACAGTACCACCCGTTATCTTGGCCTGAAGGTCGGGATTGGTCCGGAACTCACACCCCGCACCCGGCTGGTCTCTGTACCGTTTGCCGATCGGGTGAGCACAGTCGACGGCTCCAGCGGTGGAAGTATCGGGGGGAACCTCAATCTCGATAATTCGACGACTACAACGGGCAATATCTACAAGAACGGTACCCTCTTTATGCACAACGTCGGCTCCGGGAACACTTTTGCGGGAGCCAATGCGGGTAATTTGAGCATGAGCGGTACGGATAATACCTCGTACGGTGCCGGCAGTATGCAGAATAATACGACGGGTATCCAGAACACGGCTGTCGGCCTCAGTGCTCTGGCCTCGAATACATCGGGTAGTTTCAATACAGCCACGGGGTTGTATGCACTTTACACCAATACCGGTGACGGCAACTCGGCCTTCGGCCACAACGCTCTCCAATCTAACACAAGCGGTTACTCCAACTGCGCTTTCGGCAAGGATGCCATGATCAGCAATACTACCGGCGACAGCAATACTGCCAGTGGCTACCAGACTCTCTTTTACAATACATCCGGCAGACACAATACCGCTTGCGGCTTTCAAGCTCTCTTTGGGAATATTGGAGGTGTTGAAAACACGGCCACCGGATTCCTCGCGCTCTTGCACAATACAGGCTCTCATAATACGGCAAGTGGATCTCAGGCACTAATCAGCAATACTACCGGAATAGACAATACGTCTTATGGAGCATCGAGCCTGCCTGCGAATACTACGGGCGAAAAAAATACTGCCGTGGGATACTATTCGATCGAAACGGTCACTACCGGCTGGGGCAATACGGCGATCGGCGCGAATTCCCTCAGTAACATCACCTACGAAAATTACAATACAGCTCTGGGTAGCTCCGCAAGCGTGAATCCTGGAGTTGAGTATTCTGTTGCCATCGGAGTAGGCGCGATTGCTACCGCCAGCAATATGATTCGTCTCGGTAGCTCTTTTGTGACAAAGATCGAGGGCCAGGTGGCTTATACGTTCACTTCCGACCGAAACCAGAAAGAGAATTTCTTGCCCGTGGACGGCAACGACGTGCTTCACAAGATCCGCGATCTCAATCTGACAAGCTGGAATTACAAGAACAATGATCCGAAACAGTTCCGTCACTACGGTCCGGTCGCCCAAGAGTTCTTCGCCGCCTTCGGCCGCGACAGCATAGGCACCTGCGGCGACTCTGTGAGCATCAATTCAGGCGACGAAGTCGGTGTTCTGATGATCGCGGTGCAGACGATGGAGAAGGAACGGGAACGGATGCAGGAAGAGAAAGAACTGTTGTCGGGTCAGGTGGAGAGCATTAGCGCCGACAACCAGAAACTTCGCGCTGAACTCGACGAACTCAAGAACAAGCTCGATAAACTGGCAGCCCGGATGTAAGTGATATTGACGTGGTATCAATTCGATCGGCCCCCTCCGTAGCCCACATTTGTGGGGATTGTGGCTACAATGCGATCGCAAGGTAGAGCTCTCATAGCTGACCGTTCGCTCGGCGCCGGACGGTCTGATGCTGCGAGGTGGCCAGATTCGCGCGATATAGCGCAAGCACTGATTCAGAAGCGTCGGTTTCGCCGGCAACCTTTTCGGCGCCCTGCCGTATTTCAAACGATATACCTAAAATGCTCTGAGCTGCCACCCGATCGGAAGGAAATAGCATGCGGTTGATCCTGGCGACGTTTCTCGCTTTTGCGATTATTATCCCCTCAAGCTACTCGCGGACACCTGAAGACTGGCGGGTCGGATCCTGGGAAGGGGCGGTCGAGCGGGAAGGATCCATACAGATCGTTCAATTCGACATCTCGAAAACCGATTCAGTCTGGCAGGCAACTTACAACATTCCTGAAATGATGATCTATGAGCAACCGGTGACGGGGATCAGCGTCGCCGATTCGGCGATGTTGATTCATTTCCTCTACGGCACCTTTGACATGCATTGCTTCGCGGATATCGAGCAGATGACCGGCACGAATCCGGGATGGAAACCGGCAGTGCGGCTTCATCTCAAGAAACTCGGCGACCCCATAAACTATTGGTTCGCCAGGCGCGAGGTCAAGTTCACCGGTGGCGGCGGCGAGATAACCGGGACGTTGCTTGTTCCGTCGGGTACCGGTCCGTTTCCGGCGGTGGTAATCACGCACGGCGGAGGGGACAGCACGAGAGGGGAGTGGGAGTATCGTACTGCTGCCTATGGTCTGACCCGACAGGGGATTGCCGCGTTTATATACGACCAGCGCGGACACGGCGAGTCAACCGGAAACCCGGATGCTACACTGTGGGACCATGCGGACGATGCTCTCGCGGCGGTCGCGGCCGTGCGCAAGCAACCGAATATCGATCCCACAAAAGTCGGGATGTACGGTCCAAGTCGCGGGGGATGGGTCTGCGAGATCGCCGCGGCCCGGACCGATCATCCGGATTTTGTCGTTCTGATGCACGGACCGGCGCTGAGCGTCCGGCAGCAGGATTTCGACGGACTCGAGAGAACGATGGCCTCGCAGGATTTCACCCAACCGCAAATTGACTCTGCCGTGCAGCAGGCGAAGCTGTATTTCGATCTGGTCGATAGAAAGATCGATTTCTCCAAATATGCTCAGCAGTCACTTCCGAAGGATAATATAGGCTGGGGGGATTACGGACACTTTGCGGAATCGGCCAATGACCCCGATGTGAATTGGTGGCGCGTCAACGTCTATGATCCGGCGGACGATCTCAGCCGTGTCAAATGTCCGGTGATGGCGGTGTTCGCCGAGAAGGATACTTATGTTGCGCCGGCGAGCAATCTCGATCTGATGACGAAGCTGGTGAAATCTTCCGGTCAGCCTTTCTCTACGGTCACGATTCCGAATCTTCCACATGCGGTCGCCACCTGGCAGACACTACGTGGCGGAGAGTGGAACTGGCCGACCGGTTTTTGGGTCTGGTCCTACCGCCCGGTGCAGATGGACAAATCCGTCGCGGAGTGGGTGAAGGGGAGGTAGCGTTCGTCGGTCACTTGCCTTGAAATGCCGTCGATGTGTGGCTACTTACTATGGGACCCCCGCACACTTGTGGTGGCGGGCCGGCGCCGAAAACATACTCGACCAGGTATATCAAATCGGCGACATCATTTGAACAATCCCCATTGATATCTCCGTCGGCCAGGTTGTGCGGCGGGGGACCACCCGCGAACGTGTAGTCGACCAGGTAAATCAGATCAGCGATATCAACGACATGATTCTGATCGACATCCCCCGGCAGCCAGATCCAGAACGATGACACCGGCGTGACGACATACTGCCCGGTCCGGTCGTATGCCCTGATCTTCCACCAGTATCGCGTGCCGTAGTGAATATTGCCGTCGACGACCTCTATCGTGTCCAGCAGCGAGTCTATCGTCTGCACGAACTGGAAGACGCTGTCGGTCGAGATGGTCAGCCGGTATCTGACCGTGTCGAATGGGTCCGGATCGTAGGCGAATGCCCAGGTAAATGACGGCGTCAGCGAATAGATAATCGAATCTCCAACCGGGTAGAGGCAGGAAGTCGGCGATGGCGGTTCCGGCTGATTGTCATAGTAGAAGTGTGAATAAGGCGACCAGTCCGAATACTCATAGCCGTCGAACGCCCGCACGTGCCACCAATAGCGGCAGTTCTCTCCCAGCGCCTCGGTAATCTGTCCACCGGTCGAGTCAGGCGTTTCCGCGATGTCGGTCAGATCGATGTTAGCTCCACCGGCAACGCAGTCGGTGTCGTGGAATCCGCTGAAATCATAGGTCAACGCCGTCCCCTTCGGCATCGGTCGAGTTCAGCAGCCAGAGAATCGGATTAGCGCCGGAAACGATGCCATTATCTATCCCAAGCGGCTGCGGGACGGTCGGGACGGAATTCAGGCGGAAGTAGAAATTGTACCAGGCGGACCAGCCGAAATCGTTTTTGGCGCGAAGGCGGCCATAGTACGTGGATCCATCGACAAGCGGAGATCCGTTGTAGGTCACCGAGGTATCCGTTGAAGTAAACGGGGCAGGGTTCCACATCTCGGCATAGGTCCAATCGGTATCGGTGCCGATCGCGATTTCGAACTGAAGCTGGCTTTTGGTTTCGTAGCTCTCACCGTAGGACCAGGAAAACAGGGGAGCCTGGGTAAGTATGTGCGAGAGATCGGCGTTGCCATCGATTTCGAACGACGTGACTTCGGCATACAGATGCTTGACGTCGACCGAGACACTCGACGTGTCCGCCTTGAAGCCGTCTGAAACGATAATCAGAATTGATGTATCCGCTGAAGATGCTATCGGCGTGCCATAGAGGCTGTCAGCATCGAGGGTCAACCACGACGGCGCAGTGACCGTTACCAGCGTGTCAGGGCCATCCGGTTCGGTGAATGAAATATGATAAACCAGCAGGGAGTCTTGCAGCACGACCACCGAGTCACCGGATGTAATCGACGGGGGAGTATCAATGCAGGCGACACCCAGCGCCCCGATCAGAGTCGAACACGCGTTGTTCGCAGGAGCGCAAGCTGAGATGTCATACAGATGGTAGTCTCCCGAATCCGCATTACAGAAGTACGGCGGCTCCGAGATGTTGCCATTGAGGCCGGTCTGATCGGGCACACCTGCATAGTTCCCTCCAGCGTTATTGTAGGAGTTGTTGCAGGAGATTGTAAATGCAGTATCTGAAAAAGGAAGATGATATGACAAACCCGCACCTTCATTTTCGGTAAAGAGACACTTTGTCACAGCCTGACGCGGATATGACCCGGTTATATATGGAAACTCATATATGATGAGTGCTGTGTCCTTATTTCCTATAAATGAATTGTTAGAGAGAAAATGAGTACCGTAAACATATGGGTCAACCATTATACGAACACCGCCGACATTGCCCGCATAAACACAACTATCCATGAACATGTAACCGTCGACAAAGATACCGCCACCGTTGTTCACCAAACTGCAGTTCTCTAACGCGAGTGAAGCTATATCACCATCCGTTCCCGATGAAATATTTACTATTTCTCCAGGGTTATCGAAAATAGAGCAGTTGTAGAAGCCGATGATTGCAAAGTCACTATCGCTGGCGTTTGGTGGACGGTGTTCAGGGGCCTCTGTTCGACTTTTGTGAAAATCGACATCAAGAACAAAGCCAGCTACTTGCGAGATGGAACACCTTTCAACACGTCCTCTGTGAGCAAAGGTGATAGTAAAGGCATTAGTTCCACCACGAATTTCGCAATCATATAGAGAAAAATCCCCGCCAACACCATTCGTATTGTCCACGAAACTGGAATTAGTAACCGTGAGGGGGCCGAAGTTGAGTGACTGGTACCCATCGATGGCAAATATATTATTACTGAAGTCACAGCTGTCGATGGAATAGGAACAGTCAGTCTCTCGATGTATTCCGGATTGATTACTATCGAAGCTGCATTTCATTATGGTTACGTTCTCAAGTGACGTATGTAGACCTTGCCCATTCCCAAAAAATCTTGAGAATTCCAGTTCGAGAGTACCTTGTTCAGCGTAGACCGCCACATTATTAGAGTCAAATAGAAGGTTTCGGCAATATGGCGACGATCCATCCAATTCCAGTGCCTCGGCGCAACGAGAGAGATTCAGGGAATCTAAAACTGGCCTAGTGCTATCCTTCTGGCCCACAATTGTAATACCCTTTGTGGCGCTGAGAATGGTGAATGCATTGAGACGACAAGTGGAGTCTTGAGTTCCGTACATGAATAGACCGAAGTGAGTTGCTCCTGTTGAATCGTGGCAATCTACAATGACAGAGTCACTAGGACCATCGCCGACAATGGAAATTTTTTTGGCATTTACGGCTATATCCCAATTCCCATCTCCCGTATATGTGCCGGGCGTGATCAGCACTGTATCACCGTCAGCTGAGGCATCTACGGCGCGCCGGATTGTTAAATATGGGTTGGCCTCGCTACCGTCACCTGTGTCATCGCTACCGGTCGTAGATACCCACCATTCCGGACCGCTGTAGGCTTTACAATTGACATCGAGTGCTCCGATCAACTCGTTGCAGGAGTTATTGGCCGGCGCACATGGTGAAGTGTCATACAAATGGTAGTCACTCGAATCTGGGTCGCAGAAATAGGGATTGGCCGAAAAGTTTCCAGAATCGGCAAGTTGGTCTGCATAACTGCCGATCCAGTCTCCGAACTCATTACCATATATGTCGGTGCAGCTGAAATTAGTTACGTTGTTGGTCGAATCGTTGCTTACGATCACCTCAGCGCCGTGATTGTATGTGAGGATAGAATTTGTTATAGTAAGAGAACAACTCCTGTTCAGATAGATCGCCGCGCCTTCCGATTTATAACCGGGAATGCTGTCGCCGGCGCAAGCATTCTCGACTAGTGTTGAATTTTCGATGTGTACCACAGTCGAGTCTACATACAGTGCGCCTCCATTACCTGAAGAGTCTGTATCGTTATGCGCATTTGTTCCGGACTTGTTTGCGACAACACTGCAGCTACTCAAATACACTGATGAGTTCAGCGCATAGATTGCGCCTCCGTTGTAACACGACGCGTTGCCATTTATGGTGCAATTCGCAAATTCAATATCTGAGTGTTTGGACACCAGAATGCCGCCATTTGTAGGCGCTGGATCAACTGCTGGTATTAGATAGTTATCGTCAAATATGCAAGTTGTCTGCGTCAATCACCGAGCTATCAGCCCAAATTACCCCTCCACCACCATCAGCTACATTACCGTCAAACGTGGAGTTCGTCGCAGCCAGCGTAGAATTTGCAATGGCAATAACTCCCCCGAAACCAGCCGACGCATAGTTGTTGTGAAAATGTGAGCTGTCGATTGTTATGATTGAAGCTCCGGCCGCGTCTATAGCCGCTCCGCCGCCGCCCGTTTCAACACGGTTCTCTTGAAATTCGCAACGCATGAACTGGATTCTTGAGGCGCCACAACTCACTGCGCCCCCAGAGTGACCAGAGAGAGCGTCCTTGCAGGCCGCACATCCGTTTCTTAGGTCTACAAACTTGCAATCACTGAATATTGAGTGGGAGTTTGAAAGTATCATTCCTCCATTTCTAGTCACGTGAGAAAACACGCAATGCTCGAATCGAGGAGAAGCACTGGTCTCAAACAGTGGAACACCACTGTTTGTGAATGTGAGCCCGTTGATGATAGTACTAGTATCTACACCTGGATCAAAAGATACGATTACATTATTGGCACCGACTAACGAGGTTGAATCTGCTCCAAGTTCTGAGTTCAATAAAATGGCTTTTGCCGGGAAATTTATCTGAGAATTTCCCGCACCGGTGTAGGTGCCGGGAGCTAATAAAACTGTGTCTCCGTCGATAGCGATATCAATTGCCGCCTGTATTGTAGGCTTATCCGCCGGCACGTGAATTATCATTGGTGTCGTTCGTGTGGTCGGAATGGCACCCATGTCGTTTCGAGTACCATCCGGGTCATTGTAGATCGGATCCGGATGCCCGGCATCGATACAGGGCGATCCTACCTGAAGGCGAAAATCCCGTAGACTCGGATCTACAAAGTCTGGGTCCAAATCTATATTTCCCTCGCCAGGATAGCCAGCGCCGAAATCGTTGTAGGAATTTGGTATCGGGTCGGTACCAATAGTAAAATTGAAAAAGTCGTTGTCTCGGGAAATATTATTGCGAATCGTCCCTGCTATTGCCTGTAAACCGCCATTCGTGTTATACATGACAGTATTGTTCAGGATCACCGGGGCCGTATTATTTTCACATAGTATCCCGCCGCCCCGGCCCGCGAAGCAGTCGTACACAATGTTGTTTTTTATGGTTGGACTGGCGCCGCTGGCATTAATCCCCCCACCGTGAGCAAACATACCTACTACACCGTTCTTTATTGTGAATCCTTGTATCACGGTTGTAGAATCTTCGCCCTCGTGAATATAGAATGCACGACCATCGCTCTGCAAGTCGAGAATAGTCTGTACGGGGCCTAACTCAGACTTACATACAATGTGCTTTCCTCTAAGTTCAATATTTCTTGTTCCCATCCCCAGTATAGGTCCCCGGCGCCACAAGCACTGTGTCGCCGTCGACGGCCGCGTCGATGCCCGCCTGGATAGTTGGTTGCTCGGATGGAACGTGAATGACTGCGCTAAGAGAGATCGTACTGCTCCCCAATATTGCCCAAAAGGCAATGATCCCACAAAACCTTCGACCCAATGCCATATTTACCCTCGATTTCTGATTACGCACCCCAAAACAGTAAAGCTGAAATGACAAAGAAAACGTTCTTGCCGTGCGTTACTCAAATATAGCAATTTCCGCATATTTTACAACTCGGAAATTGGCCTTGCCCCCAATCCCATTCTGTCAGCACCCGTGAGAGTAATGCCCTACCTCTTCCCCACCTCCCCGAACCGTAGCAGATAGCCGTTGTTGTCGTAAATGCCGAACTCGCGCATGCCGTAGTCCTGATCGTCCAGAGGAAAAGCGACCCGGGTGCGATCGCGCATCTCCTCCCAAAGAGCGTCGACATCGTCAGTCAGAAAATAGAGCGAGCCGGTCAGGTGCGGCTGCTCACCGGCAATGGTATCTTCGGGAGACACGAACATGACCCCGGCACCATCACGACGCAGGGAGGCCCAGGTCCAGTCATCGTTGAAGCCATCGCAGACGAAGCCGAGGATCTCGGTGTAGAAGGCGACGGTCGATTTGACGTCGGGGGTGCGAAGCATCGGGGTGACCGATTTCAGTTCCATAGTTCGGAATGTCCTCTCTATTTATAAGTCGAGATTGCGACGGCTGTCACGCCTGCCGGCGTTACATACGCCTCGCAATGACAGACCCTTTCACTCGGTGTCCTTAACGCGATAACCGATAAGTCCGTCATTGTGCAGGAGCGAAAGACCGAGCGGCAGCGAAGGAAGCGCGACGTGGCAATCTCGGCTTCAGTCTTTCTCCGCCCTCACCCCCGGCCCCTCTCCCAAAGGCGAGGGGAGGAAGAGATCATTCGTTCTTTCCCTCTCCCTCTGGGAGAGGGAACAGGGTGAGGGTCTTGCCTGGACCCCGGCTGTTCCACTTGACAGGGCGTTCAATCCGGCAGCTTCTTCACTTCGAAAGCAATCTTGATGAATACGATAGCAAGCGGAATAGTGAAAGCGGCCAGATGCAACCACCAACGGAAGCCCTCGAACGGCGAGTCCAAGCCGACCGGATAGGCTCGTCCCACCAACAAGTACACAAGACTCGCGAGAATCATCAAATATCCGGCGCGTTGATTGATCGGATACCAGTTCTCGTCGCTGGCGAGCGTCTTGCGCATCCGCACCCCATAGAATCGATTTCGCGGAATGAGCTTAAGACACAGCGGGACTGACAGGACGATCACGAGTATGGACGGTATGAGGAAAGGTTGGTCGGTCATTCTATGTCTCAGAGGAATCGAGCGCAGAGCAGTGAAGGCATCTTATGCAAGTTCCGGTTCGTCCGCATCATGGCGAATCAGCTTTCCTTCGATCGGCGCCCCGATCAACTCGACATCGTACCCCCAGTCCCTGAGAATTGGATAGATGGTCTCGAGGTCAAGATCCTGCCGGTTGACCAGACGAGGATCTTCGCCGGTATATAAAATATTGAGGCGATTCAGTTCGGCGCCGGAAATCGACTCAAGCTCGAATGTAACCGTAAGCTGCTCGTTGTAGGTGCCGTCGACACCCGTATATTCTTTCGGCCCGGTATAGATCTCCTGTTCACCAATCCATCGGATCTCGTTTTCGCCAATCCGATAGGCGATCGTCCGGCTGGTTTTACCGTACACATGAAGCATCAAATCGTACGGTCCAGCAGACTTTTCGAGTCTGATATCGGCATCACGTGGAACCGGGGTGAAGGCGAACCGGCATTCCGAGGAATGCTCCGCCGCGTGCAGCAATTTCTGTACCCGGGGATCATCGTACGACACCTTCTCGGGCAGCAATCCACAGGAGGTCAGACTTATAGCCGCCAGGATCAGTACTGATTTGGCCCGGAATATCGTGTCTATGATTCGCATACCGTTATTCCAAAGAGTATGCTACAGGCAGATTAAGTCAATCTTTTTTCAGGCTTATTATGTGGGCGAGGCGGCGATTGAAGCGGTCAGCGGCTGGACAATAACGGGTCATTGATGTTAAGTTATTATAATATAACATGTTATATCGAGCGATTGGTTACGTCTCGGAAACCGGTGGGCGCTTTTTTCACCCATTCGGTTGCTTTTTTCGACAACTCAATCGTACTTTCAGCGTTTAAGACAGGCAAAGGATTTCTATTTAAGTGCCAGGGAATAGGTTACTCTTACATAGGTCTGCCGCAGGCTTCGCGGCTGTATTCGTGCTCTGTCTGTTGTCAGCGCGAGGGTTCACTCAGACTCCCCGGGACAGCAGCCAGGTTGCGGATACCCTGCATCTGGTTGACACGCTTCAGCCACCGGACACCCTTCCGGTTCAGAGCGACCGCCCGATTCTGATCGTGAACCTCAACAATAAAGTCTATCACCCGGACGGGATTCTCGGCAAGCCGTCATTCCATGCGCAGATATCGTATGCCTCAGTCACCGGCACTCGGAAGCGCCCGGTCGGCGACATCCAGCGCTTCACCTTTGGCCTCGATCTGGTCGCAACATCAAGATTAACACTGCTTTCAAGCATTCGCGCCACCGTTCAGGACTCGACCAAATACGAAGTCGCCGGGGGGGTGCGTCTGTATCCGGTCGATCCGCTCACGGAGAGCCGCAGGAAAAACCCGGATGGTCCGATCGGCGGGTTTTCGTTGACCGGGCTGGTGGGAAATCGGTTCGTCAGTAACGGTGGGTCAAGCTCAAAGGTGGTGGCGGATGGCATTCTGGCTGTGCCGGTTTCCACTCATCTGACGCTGAGCGCCGGCTACAGATATTATCAGGAGATCGAATTACTCGATGTTCAAAAGGGGTATGGTTCCGTATCGATTTATCCCCGCAATTATTCCGCGGACTCAGCTTATGTCAACCCCGATGGCCCGGTGGGAAATCTCGCTCTTCGCGTTTCCGGCGGCGGTTCAAAGAACGGTATATTCGGCGAATGCCAAGCGATTCTTCCGTTTAGCGGTGATATGACGTTCACCATGATGATCCGCGGCGAACGGGTCCCCGGACCGCCGTACCGTCGATCGGCCATCGCCGGTTTCTTCCTTTCTTATTATCCCTGATTCAAATCGACTTTCTCCGCCTCATCAGACGAAACCCGGACGAGCAAGATTCCGTATACACAACTACATCAGAAAAAACGGTTCAGATATTGGAGGACAAGTGAAGCAGTTTCTCACCATCTCACTGGCGGCCCTTCTGGTGGTTGCCCTCGTCTTCAGCTTCGGGGTTGGGAAAACGGCAAAGTATACCAAGGATGCCTGGCTCGGGGTTGAGACACAGACGGTGGACGACGAGCTGGCCAAAGGGTTCGACCTCCCGGTCAAATTCGGCGCGATCGTTAACGATGTAATCGATGGATCTCCGGCCGAGGAAGTCGGTCTCGAGCAGGGTGACATTATCGTATCGTTAGACGGAAGCAAGGTGCGTGATTCGGATGACCTGATCGATATGATCGAGGATCACAGCCCTCAGGACAAAGTGACGCTGACCATTTATCGCGAGGGAAAACAGAAAGATCTTCAGGTAACGCTCGATCGGGCGCCGAAGAATCGCCGCGATGTCATCGTCGTACCGGGCAGTTCTTCGAGTGCCCACGCGTATGTCATGCCTACTCCTCCGGTCACTCCGGCTCCTCCGGCCCCTCCGGCGGTTGCGGGTGTGTGGAACAGCAACGGCAAGAGCGGCAATTGGTATTCGATGACCACGGACCACGGCGGCTATCTCGGTGTTTCGGTGATCGATCTGGGCGACCAGCTGGGTGATTACTTTGGCGTGAAGGACGGCAACGGCGCGCTGGTCACCAGTGTGGAAGAAGATTCTCCGGCGGCTGAAGCGGGGATCAAGGCCGGCGATGTGATCGTGAAAGTCGGCGACGAAGAAATTACCGGAACGGAAGATTTGACTGATGCCGTGGACGACATGGAAAAAGGGGACAAGGTCGACGTCGAAGTGATCCGCAACAAGCAGGATCAGAAGCTCGCGGTGACGGTCGGTGAAGCCCCTGACAACAACTACAGCTACTCGTACCATTTCAATGGCCCGGATATGAACATCCACATCCCGAAGATGAAAGGCGTGTGGAACGGCTCGTACGACAACAAACTGGACGAGTATCTGAACTCGGATGAATTCAAGGCTCAGATGGACCAGCTGAAAGATCAGATGCAGGAACTGAAAGAGAATCTGCGGGAGCAGTCAAAAGATCAGGCCAGTCAACTTCGCGACCAACTGCAGGAACTTCGCGAACAGCTCAAAGAAATCGATCAAAAGATCAAATAGAGAAAATCCCGTTAACTTACATTCGTGCTCAGCGAGAACCCCGGTCACCCGGGGTTCTCTTTTTTGGCATTTTCTCTGTTGCGCCTCCTTCCGGGCGGGGTATATATTGACCAAACCATGATACAGATCACCATCGAGAAGCTCTACAAGTCCCGTAATCAGGAACTTGAACTCACCATGCTCACCAGCAGCGAGCAGGGACTGAAGAAAATCATTCACAACGCAGAGCTTCATCGCCCCGGCCTTGCCCTCACCGGATTTTTCGAGCGATTCGCCAACAAACGAATTCAGATCCTGGGGGAGACGGAGATGACGTATATCGAGCATCTCGACCCGGTCCGGCTCAGAGAGATCACAACGCTCATTGTCGAGCATGATATTCCGATGATGATCATTTCGAAAGGGATCAACCCGCCGAACGAGCTGATTGAAATCGCCGACCGGCATCATACCCCGGTGTTTTCCAGCCGGCTCACGACCGCCGATCTGACCAATCGGCTGGCGGCGTATCTGGATCACATTTTCGCGCCTTCGATTAATGTGCACGGCACGCTGGTCGACGTCTACGGCGTCGGGCTGCTGTATACGGGAAAATCGGGAATTGGAAAGTCCGAAGTTGCCCTTGATCTCGTGGAACGGGGTCACCGGCTCGTGGCGGACGATGTGGTCAAGATCACGCGGGCGGCTCCCGATGTCCTGATCGGCACCGGTTCAGAACTGCTCGGACACCATATGGAACTTCGCGGTGTTGGCATTATCGATATCGAAGAGTTATTCGGTATCCGGTCGATCCGGCTTCAGAAGCGTATCGAGGTCGAAGTTAACCTGACCCTCTGGTCGGAGACCGAAGACTATGAGCGACTCGGGATTGAAGACCGGAAGAACACGTTTCTTGGGGTTGGCATTCCGATCGTGCGGGTTCCGATCTCCCCCGGCAAGAACATCACGGTTATTTCCGAGGTGATCGCCATGAATCACATGCTGAAAGTCTACGGTGAAAACTCCGCGCTGGAGTTCACCAAGAAGCTCTCCCAGACCTTGAGCCGCCAGTCGATGACCAAGGATTATCTCGAATCGGACTACGAATAATCGTTTCCGACCTCCAACATCATCCCTAAAAAGCACTTGGCAAACTGTCGGGCAGGCTTTACCTTACCCCTCTTGCGGCTCATTTTCCGCCGCGAGGAACCATTCAACAGCGATCTGGTACAAGACTAGTGATTTCTGGAGGATAGACTGTAATGATAAGAAAATCTGTAATTTCACTGTTGCTCATTCTGCCACTGATTATGGCCGGGTTAAACGGTTGTGGCAAATCGGGGGGAAGAACGGTCGCTACGGTCGGAAACGACAAGATTACGGCGGACGAACTGAACGACTATTTCGGTCGGCTGAGAATGACTTTCCCCACGGCGCAGGATGAATATAACAAGCGCAGGGAAATCCTCGATACGATGATCGTCACGAAGCTCTTTGTGCAGGCGGCGTACGAGAAGGGGATCGACAAACTGGATGAACTCGCTCGCATCATTATCGGCAACAAAGACAAATTCCTGCTCGGTGCACTCTATCAGAAACATATCGCCGACAAGGTCGACCCGACCGATGCTGAAGTGAAGGATTTCTACAACCATCTTCAGTACAAGATCCGCGTTTCTCATATTCTGGTGAAGGACAAGGACACCGCCCAGATGATATTCGACAGTCTGCAGCACGGCGGCAATTTTGAGCAGTTGGCTTACAATTATTCGATCGACCCTGATGCGAAGCGGAACAAAGGGGATCTCGGCCTGGTCGGCTGGGGTGATTTGGTCGATGAATTCCAGGAAGCAGCTTTTGCCATGCAGCCGGGAGAGATCTCTCCGCCGGTCAAGTCACCGTTCGGATATCATATTATCAAACTCATCGACAAACTTCCCAATCAGGCACGCGGCGACTTCGACTCGGTGAAGGTGCAGATTGCCAGCCAGTTGAAAAATCGAAAATCATTGAAAATTACCGAAGCCTATCTCGACTCGGTACAGGCGAAGTATCCGGTGACGGTCGACACGACGACCTGCAACTACTTGATGCACAAGCGCAGTAATATGTACCCGCCGCAGATTCTGGCTACTCTCCCGAGAAACGATTTCGATATGCAGCAGCTCGATCGCAATGAGAAAGAGCTGGTACTTGCAACCTGGAACGGCGGTCAGATGACCGTGAGCCAGTATTTGACTCAGTTGAAAGATGTTCCGATGAACGTTCGGCCGGATCTCGACGATCCCGACTCGATCAAGTCAGTCGTTTTCCAGATGAAGCTTCAGGATATCCTTGCCCAGGAGGCGGTCCGGGAAGGTCTGGAGAATGATCCGGAATATCTGAGCAAGATGAAGTTGTTCAAGGAACTGAACATGGCCGACATCATGAAGAACGATTCGATTCCGGTGCCGCCGGCGCCGGACGAAGGTACGGTGCGGCAGTACTACGATGACCATCCGGAAGAATTCACGAATCCCGAGAAGGTCCACGCCTACGAGATCCTGATGAGCGATGAGCACAAGGCAAAGCAACTGAGAAAAAGTATTCGCTCACTGAAGGAATTCAAAGATAAGGCGATGGATCTTGACGAGCGCTCCGGAAAGCGCGCCCTGGCGGGTGACCTAGGTTATTTCGACCGGCGGCTCTATCCCGAAATTTTCGACCTGGCGGTCAAAACGCCGGTCGGCGAGATCGGCGGCCCGGTTGTCACCGGCAACAAATACTCGATCTTCTACGTGGTAGATAAGGTCCAGCCGGAGCTTAAAGATTTCCTGGGTGTGAAGCGGAGTATCATCGACGAGCTCCAGAAACAGCAGAAGGACCAGGCGATTCAACAATGGGTCGATGCCCGGATGAAGTCGACGAACATCAATGTCGACGACGCAGCGGTCTGGTCGACCATCGATATGAGCAAGTATCCGAAGCAGTCGGATACAACTTCGGCAAACAATTAGAAGTAGTGATATCAGGAAGATGAAAAGAGCACGGATCGTTCTCAGCATACTCGGGATACTACTGATCGCCTGCCCGACCTGGGCGCAGCGCCAGACCGTAGATAAAATAGTCGCCGTGGTTGGCGATGAAGTGATTCTGGCCAGCGAACTGGCCAGTCAGGTGCAGCTGGCCATTCTCCAGAGCGGGCAGCAGCCGAAATCGCAGGCCGAAGTCGATACCCTCAAGAGCCAGTTGCTCGAACAGATGATTTCCGACCGACTGTTTCTTATCGCCGCCAAGAAAGACACCAGTATCAAGGTGCGCGATGAAGAGGTCGATCAGGCCCTGGACGATCAAGTCGCCCGCGTGGCCAAGAATTTCGATACTTACGATGATTTTCTGACCGCACTGTCCAACGAAGGTCTGACGCTCCGGGATCTCAAGAAGAAGTACCGTCCCGAGATCGAGAACAATTTGCTGAAGGAACGCTACGAGCAGAAACAACTGTACACTGTCTCGGTCTCGAAGCACGAGGTTGAAGAATTCTATCAGCAGAACAAGGACTCTATCCCGAATCAGCCGGAAGCGGTCAAGCTGGCTCATATTCTTTTGGCCATCGAACCGTCGCAGCATGTGGAAGACTCGGTGAAAGAGCTGGCGACCAAGCTGCGCCAGAAAGTTCTCGATGGGGCCGATTTCGCAACGATCTCTTCGCAATACTCAAGTGGTGGGGCGGGCGCCGACGGTGGTGAGCTTGGCTATGTTTCGAAAGAAGACATGGTTCCGGAGTTTTCCCGGGCCGCGTTCAACCTGAGTGTCGGTGACATCTCCGGGGTGATCCGTACGCAGTTCGGCTATCATATCATCAAGAACGAAGGACAAAAGGGGGATAAGCTGAAACTCAGGCATATTCTCCTCGCGGTGAATCCCTCACCGTCCGATTCAGAGCGGGTCCTCCAACTGGCCGATTCGCTTCTTCAGGCAGCCAGGAACGGCGGTGATTTTGCGCAGATGGCCAAGATCTTCTCCGCCGACAGCCAGACGCGGGCCGAAGGAGGAGAGCTGGGCTGGTTCGCTGTCAATCAGCTTCCGGCCGAATTCGCCGACACGGTGAAAGGATGGACCACCCCGGGAACCTATCGTGGCCCCGTACAAACCAAATACGGTCTTCACATTCTCAAACTTGTAGACTACCAGCCGGCCAAGGTCTATACTCTGCCCGATGATTTCGACCAGATCAAGGAACTGGCGCGGCAGGACAAGACGGGGAAGATGGTCCAGAAATGGATCGAGCAGTTGAAAGAGAAGACGTATATCAAAGAAGAACTCGATTAGCTCCCCTATGCGCATAGACGATTTTCTCTCCACCGTTGGCATCATCAAGCGCCGGACGATCGCCAAAGAGCTGGCCCAGTCGGCAATGATTGCCGTGAACGGGCGGGTGATCAAACCGGCCTACGCCGTCCGGGTTGGCGATATCATCCAGATCAAAGGGGTGCACGGCGTTACGGTCGAGGTCCTCGAACTGCCTTCCGGCTCGGTTCCCAAAGAAAAGCGGGATCTGTATTTCAAGACCCTGGCCGGCGTCTGAAAATTGTAGTTCGCCCATCAATTTACTCCATATTAGCGTCCACTGCGTAGAAAATGCGGGCCGGACGGCCGCCCGGTCGAACCAAACCTTCCGCCGGTTGTTATACTGGTAGCAACGAGTGATATCATAAGAGACTGAATCAAAGAATGTGTGAGGAATAAAGTGAAAAAAGCAAGGCCGGCGACGTTAGGCGATCTCAAAAAATCGGGCTGGAAGAGCCGAAGCGTGAAGGACGAGCTGAGGGAGAACCTGCTGAGGAAAATCTCCGCCGGCGAACCGACGTTCGATGGCATTGTCGGATACGAGCGCACGGTCGTTCCGCAGATCCAGAATGCGATCCTGTCGAAACACAATTTCATCCTGCTGGGACTTCGCGGCCAGGCCAAGAGCCGGATGATCCGCCAGCTCTATACGCTGCTGGATGAAGCGATCCCGATCATCCCGGGAACCCAGCTCAACGAAAACCCCCTCGACCCTATCTCGCCCCAGGGGAAGAGAATGCTGGAAGAACTCGGCGACCGGATGCCGATCGAATGGCTGGAGCGCGAAGATCGCTTTCATGAGAAGTTGGCTACGCCCGATGTGTCCATCGCAGACCTGATCGGAGATATCGATCCGATCAAGGCGGCCCGGGAAAAGCTGGATATTTCTAACGAGGAAGTTATCCATTGGGGGATCATTCCCCGAACCAATCGGGGTATCTTTGCCATTAACGAGCTGCCGGACCTTCAGCCGAGAATTCAGGTAGGACTGCTTAACATTCTCGAGGAAAACGACATCCAGGTGCGCGGTTTCCCGCTTCGTGTCCCCCTCGATATGCTGCTGGTGTTCACGGCTAATCCCGAAGACTACACTAATCGCGGCAACATCATCACCCCGCTCAAAGATCGAATCGATTCGCAGATAATCACGCACTATCCGCGGAGTCTCGAGCAGGCGCGAACGATTACGTCCAGCGAAGTGAGGCACGCCAGGAAAGAGATGCCGATTCCTGATTTCCTGCATGATATTATCGAAGAAGTATCGTTCGAGGCACGCGAGAGCGAGTATGTCGATCAAAGCTCCGGGGTGTCGGCACGCGTATCGATCTCCGCCTACGAAAATTTCCTCTCGAATATCGAACGCCGGGCCTCAATGAATTCCGAGGATCCTTACCCGAGGATGTGTGATATCTACTCGATCATCCCGGCCGTATCCGGTAAGATTGAGCTGGTGTACGAAGGCGAGCAGGAAGGCCCGATGGTCGTGGCACACAACCTGATCGGCCAGGCAATCAAGAAAGAGTTCCTCAAACACTTTCCGGCCCCGGTTAAGGGCAAACAGTCACCAGATCGGGCGGCCGAGGATAACCCGTATGAAGCGGTGGTCGACTATTTCTCCACCGGAAGAAAACTGGAGATCTCCGATGACATGCCGGTTGAAGAATACTACAAGCAGTTGAATTCAATCGCCGGCCTGAGGCAGATCGTGAAAAGTTACTTCGACACGAAAGATGAAAAAGAGATGACTTTGCGCATGGAGTTCGTACTCGAAGGGCTCCATCAGAACAATATGATTGCGCGGGAAATGGAAGATACCACTTTCCGCTATAGCGATGTCTTCTCCGATATGCTCAAGGGAATGGGAGGCTCGCGGTGAAATTCATTTATTCCGAATGGGATGATGAATTATTCCGGCAGTTGCAGAACCTTGCCAATCTGATGGCTATCTTCAACTATCTGCTGATGCGGATGAACGGCGATGTTGAGGAGACCCTCAAGATGATGGAGCGCCTCCAGCAGCAGGGGTATATCGATGCTGATTATGATCTCGAAGAATTCAAGCGGAAGCTTAAAGAGTCGCGGCTTATCCGCCAGGGGAAGGAAGGCTACCAGCTGGCGCCGAAGGGGGAGAAGCATCTCCGCCAGCAGGCGTTCGAACAGATCTTCCAGAAGCTGAGAGCTTCGGGCAAAGGACAGCACGCTCTGCCGTACGAAGGGGGAAGCTCCGAAGAGATGCTCCCGGAAAAGCGGCCGTTCGCCTTCGGCGACAGCTATAAGGCGATCGATTACAGCAGCTCACTGTTCAACTCGATCACCCGGAGCGGTGATTTCGATCTGACCATGTCGGAGAAAGATCTCGAAGTGTTCGAGTCGGAGCGCTCGACTTCCTGTGCGACCGTTCTTATGATCGATGTCTCGCACTCGATGATCCTCTACGGTGAAGACCGTATTACTCCGGCCAAGCAGGTGGCGATGGCATTCACCGAACTGATCTTGACTAAATATCCGAAAGACGACCTGTCGATCGTGCTGTTCGGCGATACTGCCGAGCAGGTGAGCATCAAGGATCTCCCGTATATCGGCGTTGGCCCGTATCATACCAACACGCAGGCAGGGCTCCGGATGGCCCGTAACATCCTGTTGACGAAAAAGCACGTAAACAAACAGATTTTCATGATTACCGATGGGAAGCCGTCGATGATTACCCGGGCTAACGGACAGCTCTACCGTAATCCGATGGGGCTCGATCCGATGATCGTCAACCGCACCCTGGATGAAGCGGTCGTCTGCCGAAAGAAGAAGATCCCGATTACAACGTTCATGGTGACCGATGATCCGTATCTTCAGAAATTTGTTCAGCGGCTGACCGAACTGAACAAAGGCCGGGCTTACTTTTCTTCGGTTGATAATCTGGGCAGTTTCGTGATCTGGGATTTTGTCAGCAACCGCAAGAAACGCGGTAACTGAAACGCCACGCACCCATTCCTAAACACCCTTCGATCAAATCGTTAGCAATTCTCAATCAGAAAGTGATTGCCTGAAGGCTTTGAATTCAATATTCTGTCGGCAATATTACAGAGAACTCGGATGTTCCGGCAACGCCAAAGAGGGTAGAATGACCAGAGTGAATGAGAGCATTTCGCTGCCGCAGCTCAATTGGAAAAAGGCAACCTGCGAGGTCTGCGGTGATAGTTTCGACTACATCGGCAAGAAGCGCCCCCACACATGCAAGAAAGGGGAGTGCCTCTATAAATTCCAGTACAACATTAATCCGCAAAGCTGGGCAAGTCACCAGCCGGGGCTGTTCGAGGCATAATTAGCGGACATATTTGATCAGCAGGGCGCCGTTTTCGATGCTCACACTGTCGAGCGTGGCGTAAAGCGGCAACAAGTCGCCGATCTGCCTGGTTACAGCCTCGGAAATCTTTGACTTGATTTCGGCCCGTTGGAGCATTGCTTTGAGATCCCCGGCGATCTGACTTCTGAACTTGTCGGTCATTCCGTCGACCGCCCCTGAGAGGCTATCCGGAAGCCCAACCACTTCGAGATCGAAATCAATCGTTACATCGACCGCGTTATAGCAGACCAGTCCATCATGCATCGCCAGCCCCAGCCCGGTCGTCAGAACCAGATTCCGGAGATTGCCTTTGAAGGTTCCGTCGATCTCGTTCCCATTCTCCTCGAATCTTATCTCAAGGCGAAGACCCCCGTTCGGTACCGTTGCGTCGGCATTCACCAGGGAAATCGTTATCATCTTTGATCTGATGTTGTTCGGATACTGCTCTACTTCAAATATCAGAATCCGCTTCGAGAATGCCGGAATGCTGAAGCGGAATTCCTTTGAGCCGAGTGATTTCGGGAGGCGGAAGAAACTCTTATTGTCCCCGTGGGTTATCAAAAGATCAGATTCGGTCAACGCCCGATTGATAATCCGTTCGAGCAGACCGACCGAAATCTGTTCCACTACCACCCGGGCTCTCCCAGGTTGATATTCAGATGTATCGGGCGACAATTGTAAATCCTTTCCCTGATTCAGAGAGGCAAGATAACCGCTTTTTCGCCGGTTTCCAAGGACTGTGGCGGGACGTTTCACCGAAATCGTGTTACGACGCCGTTCAGAAACTGTTAAAACCGCCTGGGACAATCGGATTTGCCGGCGCAGAAAGCACGCAAGACGGCATGTTCGAAAAGAGGGAACCTGGGGCGGGCCTGGGGTGTTTAACTCTTGTATTCACCAATATTTATGGACAAAATTGCTCTAAGTTGTCGATTTGGGTAAATTTTTCTTTCAACCCTGACGTTATTAGATTATAATAAGCGTAGAAAATTCCAACCATTCTCTATCCATCAGAAGGAGTGACGCCGTGAAAAAAGTCTTAGCCGTAGCCCTTCCGCTTCTTGCTGTAGTGACCCTGGCCGTGGCCTCGTCCTACTCGTGCGGAAACGACAAAGCCTCCGCCCATGAGACCAAGGCGACTAGCGTATCGTCCAAGAGCGCTTGTTGTTCTTCAGCCAAGACCACCGACGCAAAAATGACCGCCGCCCAGGAATGTCCGTATGCCAAGGCCATGGCGGCCGGTGACATGCACTGCGACGTACCCGCTGGCTGCACGGTCAAGGCTATGTCCATCAAGGGGATGACCTGCACCGGCTGTGAACAGTCCGTGACTGCCGCCCTCATGAAGGTTCCTGGCGTAGTCAAAGTCGCCAGCATTTCCTACAAAGATGAAAAGGCGATCGTTTGTATCGACCCGACCAAGTGTAAAGACGAAACTTGCCTGACCAAAGCTGTCGCCGACAAAGGATACACAGCCGAGATCATTCCGGCGGTTGCCCACACGGTAACCTCCACCGGAATTGACCATCCGTCCTGCTCACAGTCCGGCAAGGCTGCTTGCGGTGCAAAGACCTCTTGCTCCGCCGCCCAGAAAACGGCCGAGACTTCCAAGAGCACCAAGACCACAGATAAGCTCGCAGAGACCAAATAGTCGATCTTGTGAGATAAAATCGCTTAAGGCGGGAGCTGTTGCTCCCGCCTTTTTTGTATTGTCACGAACTTGCCTGGGACTGTCGATAGGATTGAATAAACCCGAACTCTTGTACGACTCTTGGGTATGAGAGACGACACCATCGAACGGCACTGCGATTTTGATTGCCGCCGGGAGCCAAGGAACGTTAATTTACATCCAATGCGACGAAATCTCTTAATCATCATCATCTCGGTCTTGCTGCTGAGTGTCCTTTCGGCCCAGGCTGCCAAATATGCCGGTGATCCGTTTTCACTCGGCGTCGGCGGGCGGGGGTTGGCGCTCGGAGGCGCGGTCGTGGCCGGGCCGTTCGATGGCACCGCACCGTACTGGAATCCGGCCGGCATGAACCGGTTGAGCGGACGATATGTTACGGCAATGCACGCCGAGACATTCGGCTCGCTGCTCAATCATGATTTTGTATCTTATGTCGACGCCCGTCATCGGGAAAACAGCCGGATCAATGCCTTCGGTTTCTATTTCTACTATCTCGGAGGGGGAGGAATCAAGATCACGCAGCTTGATGAATTCAATCGCCCGTATGTCGTGAAAGAAGAATCGCACGGTGATTTCTTGTTTTCCGCCGCCGTTTCAGGCAAACTTGGACCGAAGCTCGATTTCGGACTGACCGCCAAGATAATCTATCGAGATATCGGCACCGAGTCGGGCAAAGGTCTGACGGTCGATGCCGGGATTCTCTATCCGGCAACCGACTATCTGGATCTGGGCCTGATGGTCAGCGATGCTACCACCGGGTTCATTCGCTATTCGGGGAAGACGTTTGATACCGGTTCGAATACGGAGTCGATTTACCCGACTGTAAAGCCGGGCATCTCGCTTATTCATCACTATCGTGATTTCACCGGCCGCTTTGTGGCAAGTGGCGATGTCAAGTTCGAAGGGATCAAGTATGCCGCGCAATACTGGGCCGGTTCTGTGTCACTGGACACGCACTATGGCGGGGAGCTGGGCTGGCGCGAGATGCTCTTCGGACGGGCCGGATTCGATATCGGGAGGTTCACCGCCGGCGGCGGAGTCAATGTCCGCGATATAGCCGTCGATTTCGCTTACTTGCACTCCGATGATCTGGACGCCACTTATCGTGTGAGCGCCGGATATCGGTTCTGAGCCTACTGCGGGGTCGGGGCGAGCATCTGCTCGGCAAATTCCTTCCCTTCGGGCCATTTCACCGTTACAACAAATAGACCACGCAAATCTCCGGTCCTGTAACCGACAGCATGATCGTTTGGATATTTTTGCTCTATCGCAGCGGCCGCTTCCGGAGAAATTTGTGAGCCGATCCCGTGGCAGTTCAGGCAGAGGGGGGCGACATATATCGGCTTGTAATAAGTGAACAGCCGGCTGCTGTCCGGTCCTGACCATTCGCTGAATTCAGCCGGGAGGGCCGAAGTTGTGTCCTTGAACCTGGCCAGTATTGCTATCTGGTGCGAATCAGCCGAGTTGCCAGGATTTCGGAACCGGTCGGAGACTCTCCGGATGTTCCAGAATTCGCCGGAAGCGTCGCTGGCTAACTGAGGCGCCTTGACCGAGCAGACGGATATGGCGTTGGCGGCACCCCCTTCGGCCATCGCCGCCATGAGCTCGCTTTTGAGCTTTCCGCTGAAACGGTCGATCAATTTGTCAGACGCCTTCCGAAGCAATGCCTGATCGGCCTTTGAGACACTCGGCGCCGGTGCTTTTGTCCGATCCATCTTCTTCTCGCCGCAGCCCAGCAACAGCCCCATAGCTAAGAAAATACTCAGTACTCGCCACATACGACCTCCTTGATCCCGTGGACATTATCCTACGGCAATATATGGCACTGTCCGCCAGCATAGTCAATACGGAAAATGCGAGACCTGATTGATATCAGCTTAGAAGTTGAATCCGGCGCTCAGGTACCAGCGGTCAACATTACTGTTGGTGACACCGTAACCGAAGATGAGCGGGCCGAGCGGCGAATCCAAACCGAGGAAGCTTCCGAATCCATGGCGAAGGCCGCTGAGTTTGATCTGGTCGGTGCTGTGATAAACATCCCCGAGATCGTACCTGAAGGTAAGGTAAAGTCGTAGCGGAAGCTTGATCCTGAGTTCGTTGGAGAGAAGAATCATCTTGTCACCGCTCAGCTGGTAGGTACGCAGCCCGGCGAAAGAATCGAGCCCGCCCAGATAGAATCTTTCCGAAGCAGGCAGTCCGGCCCTCGAAATCCCCAGCGCGACATGGGGGTGGTAGTTGAAATATCGATTGATCGGCAAGTACGTCTCAAGCGACCAGTAGAATTTGGAATACTCGGCATCGCCACCGAGGAACCGTCCGGCCAGATCGACTTCGAAAGCGTGGCGGTTACCGGAGTTGGGAAACGGAATGCGATCGAGATTTTCCACCACCGAGCGAAGTGCCAACAGCCGAAGCCCCAGCCGTTCCAGCGGGCGTCCGTCGCTATACGTGTACTTGAGCTGTTGAATCTCAAGCCCCGCCGAAGCGGTGCCGAGTCGGGCGATCTGCTGTCCGACGGTTACGCTAAAACCGTTGGAATACTCGACGAACACCCCATCGGGGCTGTTGTCCGCATTGAACAGCTGGCGCTGCAGCATGGAGTGGGTGATGGAAGCCCTGGCGGTCAGATAGGTCGAAAATATCCGGTCGGTCTTCAGCGATGCGTAGTATTTTTGCCGATCGGGAGAGTACCGGGCGTGCAGCAGATATTCCAGGCCTATTCCGCCAACGTTGTCGTCGACCAGCTCGGCGAATTCCTCCGAATTGTACTCGTCGTCCCAGTGCCAGCCGAGGCGAAGCTGGCGCGACTCTTTCTCTTCGACCCGAATTTTCACCAGCGCTCCGCTGTCATACGGGAGAACGTCGGCCGTCACCCGGTCGAACAGATCGGTTCCGTAAATGTGCGAGATCCCTTCAGAGGCTCGTTTCGTGGAGTAAGGCTCCCCCCGATCGAGCGGGAAGTGGGAGCGGATATACCAGTCTTTCGTACGCTTGTTGTCGACCACGTCGATTCGCTTGATGATCGCCTCGTCGATTGTAATATCGATACGCTCGGCAGTATAGTCGATTGCCACACGCTTGACGTTCGTCAGGTCGTATCCGTGGCTGTCGTACAAGTCGTAGATCTTCTGGAATCCACCTTTGAGAACCGGAAGAGTTATCGTGGATTCAGGACCGAGAAATAGCGAGGCCAGCGTGCTGTCATCGAATATAGTATTACCCGAAAAGTGAAATTGAACTCTGTTATACCGAAAATTCGCGACCGGTTGGACAAGGAGATTCACCGTCGAGGTGTCGCCTTGCCGCAAGGAATCGACCGGATCGACCGCTACGGCAAGCCTCAACATTCTTTGCGCGCGATATATTGACTTCAGGCCGTCGAGAAGCTCCTGGCGCGAGAGTGTCTTTCCATTGAACGCCGCAAAAATGTCGGCGTCCCGAGAATTCGGGCTGGCGTGGATCGATGCGACATGATAGTAGACCCTTCGCTCGCGTTCCTGCTCGATACTGATGATACTGTCCGCCGCCGACAAACCGGCTTCGTATCCCATTTGAATGAGCGAATCCTTGTCTTTGAAATCCGAGGCCCGATACTCCTCAATGGCCGGCGTGATAACATAATCGGCCCGGGAAAGCTGTGCTGCCAGCTTATCGGCGCTCATGATCGTTGTCACTTGATGTGCGATATCAACCGGAGTGATGATCTCCTGGCGATGCAGCAGCGGACTGGTGGTGTTGATGGCCACCACCACCGAATTGGAATCTCCCATCGATCTCACCAGATCCACCGGGACCGGCGCCAGCATCCCGCCATCCATCAGGATCTGGTCGTCTCGTTCGACTCCAGTGAAGGCGAGCGGGAACGCCATCGTTGCCCGCATCGCATCGGCTATAGATCCACTGTCAAGAACCACCGGCAGGCCGGAGACGATGTCCGTGCTTACGGTCTTGAACGGAATCGGGAGTTTGGTAAAATCGGAACCGCACCGGTAAGTTGCCTGGGTAGTAAGCTCCGTCAGAATCGAGGTAAGCTTCTGTCCGGCCGTTATTGCTTGAGGAATAATCGGTTTGAAGCCGTGGAACCTGAGCGAGAGTAAGTGGCGGTCCTTTTCCTGGCGACGGGTCAGAAACATCGACTTCCGCGACGGCGAATTGGAAAAGAGAGTGCTGAAATTAATCTGATTGACGATGGAATCCAACTGCTCGGCAGAATACCCCGAGGCGTAGAGTCCGCCGATAATTCCCCCCATCGACGTTCCCGCGATTCCGGTGACTCTGATATTTCGTTCCTCGAAGGCCTTGAGCACACCGATTATCGCCAGCCCGCGAGCCCCTCCGCCGGAAAGCGCAAGCATTACCGGATATGATTTCGGCTGCACCTGCGGGTCAAGTCCGTCGTAACCGCCGATCAATATTTGATCGGCCGCGCGGACTCCGGCCGTCGTCAGCATCACCAACGCCGCCAAACGGATGAGGACAGTTTTCACTTGCCAAGCGATTCGCAAAAGAAGTTCATTGCTCTTTGAAGATAGTACAGTTGTAAAGGCAAATTCAAGTGGCAATTACCCGCGCACAGCTCAAGCAGATAAAGGCGCTCAGCACGAAAAAAGGACGACGCCAGCAGAACCGGTTTCTGGGCGAAGGGGTACGTTTGCTGGAAGAGACGATCTCGTATCGATGGCTGCCGGAAATTGTGCTGATCAGCAAAACCGACCTGTCCGAGCGGGGAGAAAGGCTGGCCGACTCGTTCCAGAGGCAAGCTGTCCCGATAGAGGAGATTTCAAGGAAGGAATTTCAGTCTGTTGCCACGACCGAGACGCCGCAGGGCATCCTGGCCGTATTTGCGACCCCGCGATGGGAACTCAAACAACTTTCCGGGGCCGGTTTTCGTAAGATACTGTGGTGCGAAAATGTCACCGATCCTGGAAATGTCGGGACACTGGCCCGCTCAGCGCTGGCTTTTGGGTTTTCAGCGTTAGTGCTGAGCGGTCGTTCCGTCGAGCCGTTCGCACCAAAGGTGATACGATCCTCCGCTGGAGCTACATTCGGTCTCAGAATGCTCCAGTGTGGGAATGACGAGATATTGCAGTTCGCCCTGGAATCAAAAGCAGTCCTGGTCGCAGCCGATATCAACGGAGAGCCGACGGAAAATTTGTTGAAAGCAATAGACAGACAGGCCAAATTGATCCTGGCGATCGGAGCCGAAGCTGAGGGACTGTCAGAGGAGATTCTGTCGACAGCCCGGTTTCGAGTGAGAATCCAGCACAGCGAGAAGGTGGAATCGCTGAATGCCGCCATGGCCGGATCTATCTTGATGAATCGGATTTACGAATCAGACAGGAATGAATCGTGATGAGAATCTCCTTCGCATGCGTGGTTTGTGCCCTTACTTTCATTCTGAGCGTCAGTGCCCTCGGACAGGATATCTTCAAACAGGAAGACAATCTTTACTCGACCGGTGAGCTTACTACCGCCGCCCCTCTGGCCAGAGGCGGTCATGTAGTGATCAAGTCGGCGACTACACTCCGCGGCGTTTTGACCATTACGGCGACCGGTACGACCGAAGCCCGTCTGAAATATTTCAAGCAGGCGAAAACGGCCTCCAAATCACGCGCGATCGATTATATCGATCTCATCGCCGTCTCCCTTGACAAGATCCCCGGCGGCGTACAATTGGAATTGCGCGCGCCGAATCCGTCTCCCTGGGGAGGCGATGAGGCCGGGACAATGACGGCGGAGTTGTCGATCCCGGAAGGGTGCGATGTCGAGGTCGATGCTTCGTATTTCGATGTCAACGCAACCGGGCCGTTCCGCTCGATTTCCATTCCTTCCTCCCTCGGTCGTCTTACGGTCTCCAGCGTAACGGATAAATGTGAACTCTCGACTTCGAACCGCCGCCTCACTGTTTCGGATATCATGGGACAGATCGATGCTTCGACCACGAATTCTACCCTGACGGCGACTCGGATTAACTGCGGAGACAACAAGGCAGTCTTCCGAAACGATGGCGGTGATATTAAGATCGATGGTCTTATCGGTGAAGCCAACGTGAAGAACAGCTATGGAAGGATTGATCTCGAAGATTACCATCCGGCCGGCAATAACAATTACATCAGGAGTTCCAACGGGCCGATCATGGTATACATCACGAAGATGGGAAAGGGACAGCTTCTCCTGAGCAATCAGTACGAAGATATCGATATCACGATTCCGCAGACGATTTCGGCCACGCTGTCGCTGGCGGTGGAAGAAGAAGGGAAAATCGAGGTTTCCAATCTTCCCTTCAAGCCGGAGGTCATCCAGCAGAACCGCCTGAATCTCGTGGCCGGCAAAGGGGACGCACTGATCAATGGATCGATCAGAGGAAAAGGAAACATCTATGTGAGAGGATCAGATGAATCTGACTAATAATACCAGGGGGATCTTTGCCGTCATTATCTCGAGTATATTGCTGCTGTCTCCGTTTACCCGTGCCGACCGAATTCCTGAACCGCAGGGTGTATTTTACTATCAGCCGGCCTCCACGGTCTTTGGTGCCGAGGCGGCCTGGATAAATCCGGCCGGACTCGGACGCTACAAAATCGGCAGTTTTCAATTCATCGGCGATTATCTTGATGGCTCCTATTTCAAAAGCTGGGGATCCATGGTGGATAACGAAGGAATCGGGCTGGGCTTTCGCAAACTGCACAATCCGAGCGGTCCCGATCTCAAGGAATATGTATTTGCCGGTGGTGCTCCGATAGGCGTTCGAACCTATATCGGGCTGTCGTATCGTTATTTCAAAGAAGGGCCGGCAATTTACAATAAAAACCACAACTGGAATATCGGTCTGATGGGACAGGCGACCAATCATTGGAGTTGGGGGGCGGTGTTCTCGAATCTCAATCGCAACCGCATCAACGGCCAGAGGTCCGAGACTGAAATGCGCTATTCACTCGGCTTTCGCCCGCAGGGAAACTCACTTACTCTTGCCGTCGACATGCTGCTCTCCACCGGTACGCAGACTGAATCATTCCGACTTCATCTACCACGGAGAGCTCTCGCCTGTTACCGGTCTGTATATCAATGGGTATGTCGACAACAACAAAAATTTCCAGATCGGTTTACGGGCCAATCTGCTTCAGTATTTTGGCGGAGCGAAGCGCTCGGCCGATTTCAACGGACATCACCGGGGAACCAGCTTTTTTGTCGGAGCGACCAGCCACAAACAACCCTCGCTGGTAAAAGAGGCTTCGAGACGCCTGACCGTGGGGATTGCCGGGACCCCCGAGGAGAATCCGATCCACCCCGTCTTCGGCAATTCAAGCATGTCATTTCTGAACATGCTTCTGGCCATCAATCGAGCCAGTCAGGATCCTTCGATCTCGGAGATGCTCGTCAACCTGAAGGATCTTCGCATTGGCTTCGGACAGGCCCAGGAGCTTCGTAACGCCATAAAACAGTTCCGAGGATGCGGCAAGACGGTTACCTGCTTCGTAAGTAATCCGGGCAATATGTCGTACTATGTAGCGAGTGCGGCGGATCGCATCGTCATTCCGCCGGTGAGCCAGCTCAATCTGGTCGGACTGCGGGCTGAGCTTACATTCTATGGTGGTACGCTCGAAAAACTCGGCATCAAAGTAGATTTGCTCCGGATCGGTAAATACAAATCGGCCGCGGAGACCTACACGCGGGAGTCGGCTACCGTCGAAAACCGACGGCAGCTCGATCGATTGCTCGATGACCTGTACGGACAGTTCGTCAAAGGAATTGCCGAAGGACGGCGCCTGACTGCGGATTCCGTCAAGGCTATTATCAACAACGGACCGTTCACTTCGGATGAGGCGCTGAGCGATGGTCTGGTCGACGGCCTGTCCTACTACGACGAACTGCGAGACAGCCTGATCCACCCCATGCGCGAGATCCCGGTCAGTGCCTATGTCGATGACACTCTGGTGAATGACGATTGGCGATTGCTTCCGACGATCGCCGTCGTGGTGGCCGATGGCGAAGTGACCGAAGAAAACAGCTCGTTCTCCATGCTGGCAGGCCAGTCTGATGTCACCCCTTCAAAAATGAAATATGCGTTTGCACAGGCCATGAGTGAACCGAACGTAGCTGGAGTCGTGTTCCGGGTAAACTCGCCGGGAGGCCTGGCGCTCGCGGGAGATAGGATCTACCATGAAGCCGGCAACGTCACCCGGGAACTGCCTTTTGTCGTCTCCATGTCGAATGTGGCCGCCTCAGGTGGATATTACATCGCCATGACAGCTGATCGGATTTTCGCCAATCCGGGAACCCTGACTGGCTCGATCGGAATCTTCGGTGGCAAGGCCGACTTCAGCGGATTCTACAAGAAAATCGATCTGGGTAAGGAGCTTTTTACCAGAGGTCGCTACTCTGGTATGCTCTCTACCACCCGTCCGTTCACTGAAGACGAGCGGGACAAGTACTTCAGTCAGTTGAGCGCGATGTATGGACACTTCATTGATCTCGTGTCCTCCAATCGGAATTTACCGGTCGACTCGGTAGACAATCTGGGCCAGGGAGAGGAGTGGACGGGAAGAGAAGCTGCGGCCAACGGTCTGGTCGACTCGCTCGGTGGCATTCAGGAGTCGATTGCGTTCACGGCTAAGGAAATCGGGGCAAAAGACTATCGCGTCCGGATGTTTCCGGAGAAGCGTCCGCTCTTCGCGCTTCCCGGCAATTCGCTGATCAATCTGGTGACCGAAGCTTTCGCGCGCGATCGCAGTTCCAGCAAACTCTCGGATATGCTCGATCCCGATGGATTCGAAGGTCTGTTCACACGCGTTCCCTACGATCTTTCCATTCAATAGCAAATCGACCGATGACAGATAAAAAAAACCGCCTCATGCCGAGGCGGTTTTCTTTTATCGGAGAGCGTATGCACTAGTTCGAAGCGTATCCGACATTTTCCTGTCTCCATCCGGTGCGCTGGAATACGCGCACGACCGGCGTTTCAGGCGGGAGCTTGGTCGGATCATCGAGATCCGTGTCATAGGACCAGTTACGATTCGGCGGGTCGTAGTAAGTTCCGTTCCACAGCCCGTCCGCCTGCTGCGAGTACCACAGGCAGACCATCGAACCGGACCAGTTAAAGTTCTTTCCTGTCCAGGTTTCGAGGAATCGCGGAAGGTTCTCGAATCCGCCGTTATAGTTACTGGCGGTAGTTTCGGTATTGCCCGTCATAATCGAGGCGTTAACAGTGGTGACATTAGCCACCCGATTGCCCTTGCTCAAAGTGCTCTTGGAATCGTCAAACGCGCTCGACAGGAACGTCACGGCATCGGCCATAATTGCGGCCGGCTGCTTGTCTACCGAATTGAAGTTGCCCTTCGTGTAGACGGGATTATCACTCGCAATGGTCAACGGAGCGTCCAGCGTGGCGGCATCATTGATTCGCAGCGCCGGGTAGTCACTGGTCGCGTCCGAGAAATAAATCACGCCGTTGCTCGGTCCGTATCCTTCGTCGTACAACTTGCCGACATCCAGTTCACTGGCGTCGACCCACTGGGATTCGCGCTGGTCGTAGAACTTGTTATTCGTCTTCGAGATAATTCCCTTGGAGACCATATCGGCGGTGACGTTGGTCCAGATACCGGAGACTTTCTGATACGCCTGACCATCTACAAACTTGATAGTCGCTTTGCTCTCATAGGAGTCGGGGTTTCCGGACTCCGGCTCGATCAGGGCGTGAGGATCCCCCGAAGAGCCGTTGAGCGGCAATTCCAGTCTTCCCTGGCCGTGAGCGGAATCCTGGACGCGGCCGCTCCAACGGGCCACCGAAGAATCATACCAGTTGGCATCGGTGCCCTCAAGCCAGCCGCTTCCTTGCCTCATGGAAACGTAGTTGCCGGAGCCGTTTTTGATGAGCACGTCGCCGTTGTCAAGTGACCCCGCACCTTTACGACCGTGCAGGATATGTCCTGAGGCTGTCACATAACTGTCCATTTTCAAAGTGCTACCGGACTGAAGCCACATATTGCCGTTACTGTGGACTCGGCCGATCAGGTTCATATCAGGTCCCGGAGCGATCTCGAGATCGTTTCCGTAGAATACAGCAAACTGATACAGCGGGACCAGGGCGGTTTCGAACGCCTGGGTGAGCTGGACTTTGCTGTTGTCGATCGGGCTGCTTCCCAGCGAAGTAATCGTGTAAGATTTTACAAGGGCGTGCAGTCCGGCCAGAGTACCGGTGGTCAAGACCCGCTGCTGGGCCGCGCCGTCATCGGCCGTCGTATAGTTGAAAGTGCAGCCGTTGGCGGTGTCGTTTCCGGACGGCAAATAGGCCGGCACCGTTCCGGTGCTGTCGATCGAGGAGTGCAGTTCAGCCGCAGCTTCCTCCAGACCCGCCTCGGCGGCATAGAACGCACGCGTCTCCTGGAACTCGTTGCCGGCGATCTGGACTTCGTCGTCCGAGGTCGACAGCGCCGCCAGGCCGATCAGCGTAAGCATGCCTACCATGATCAGAGCGATCAGGGTGGCAAACCCGCGTTCGGATTGTAGGCTAAATCGTTTCATAATATACCTGCCTTCCAGATCCATTTGTTCTCACGAATACCGAGGATCGTTCCTCCTCGGAGAGCCTCTTCTTCAGATAGTTAGATTCCAACATTGCGAAGGTAGACGGCGGTGGAAAAGGTTCGGTCGCGATAGCTGGTGTCGCCGTTCTCCGCAAGTTCCGCCCGGTCGGACCGACCGGTAATATCTATTTCCACGTCGCGAACGTTTTCGACGATATCAGGGACATCGAGCAACTGCCCGCCCTTCATGCGGTATTTGAACTGAAGGTCGCTGACGTTCTCAGCATACACCTGCGCGGTTTGACCCTGCAACTGCATCATGAGTTTCGGATGACTCGGATCGGTGGTGTTGTCGATGAAGAATTTCACCCGGGTAAGGGGAATGATCAGGGACTTCTCACCGTATGCCCGGCTGAAAGTGAAACCGACATGCTGAATCACCGGCGGCGAAGCCTGTACATCGCTAATCTGGAACCATTCTCCCTCCGCCGAGTCAGCCTCGTAAATATAGGCCCAGTCGCCGACCGTGAAGCCGGAATCGGATGAGCCGCACTCCAACTCCGCATTCACATCGGCCATGGCGGTCGACAGGAAGGTCTGATGATCGCTGGTGTTGTAAGTCAACACGATCGTGTCCGGATTGGTGTTGTAAGCTTCCAGCGGCTTCAACCCGACCGGCAGCTCGTAGCCGGCCATACGGATATTCCGGGACAGCTCGTCGATCGAGGCACGGACGTTTTGCTGAATGTCCGTGATATCCTCCTGGATCATGTAATTCTGGTGCTGCGTTATGTAGGCTCGGAATATCGCCATCGTGATAACACCCATCATGATGAGCGCTATCATCACCTCGATAAACGAGGTGCCCTGTTGGTTTCGAATCTTACTCATAGTATCTATCAAACTCCTCTCTACAGAGTGTGCTTTGACAATTCTTACCGCTGTCACGACCATCCACCCTAGACGGAGTCTGTCTTAACGTAAGATGTCATGTTGCTTGTCGATGAATCGCCGCGAATATCTTCCCAGGTGACGGCGACGTCGACCCGGCGAAGGTGACTGCCGGCATCGGTCACTGTCCACACCCGGCTTACACCGGACGAGGTGTCATGACCATTGGCCGATGAGGAGAGGTTCGGGACGTTCCGAAGTTCCTCCAGTTTCTCCTGCATCATCTGCGTAGCAATCGTTGTCTTGTTTGACCAGTCATTACCGTCGAGTGCCACCATGCCCATATTGAGCAGAAGCAGAAGTGAGATGCTCAGGATGATCATGGCGATCAGCACTTCGAGGATCGTAATACCGGTCTGATTCTTGACTCGTATCTTCTTCATGGACATATTCCTTCTAGTTGTTCAGCCGGAGTAGTGTAAATTGTGTACCATTCGGGAAACAAAATTGCGTTCGATGCTGTTTTGATGGGACAAGCTATTGATTGTTAACGAATTAGTATTGACGGAATCCTGCAGCAGACGGTCCGGAGGGAGAGAGATGCATTTGGTTGGAAGGCCAAAATCGGCCCTTGAGGTACCTTCGCCGCCAACAAGGTATGGGGATCTTCCCACACCTGAGCGTCCCGGGCCGAAGAACTTCCGTTAACCTGTTAGCAGAGAACCAAATGAGTTGAATCGGCGGCCCCTGCCCGGTATACTTAAGCCGATTTCAGCCATCACGGGAGAGAGTAGATGCCGACCGCTTCTGAAGTGTTCGTTAAGGCCCTCGAGAACGAGAAGGTGGAGTACATCTTTGGCGTCCCGGGGGAAGAGAATATCGATTTCCTGGAAGCCCTCAGAAAATCAACTATCAAGTTCATTCTTACCCGGCACGAACAGGGGGCCGGGTTCATGGCCGATATCTACGGGCGGTTGACCGGGAAGGCCGGCGTCTGCCTGTCCACAATCGGGCCGGGGGCGACCAATCTGTTGACACCGATCGCCGATGCCAATCTTGACCACTCCCCCCTCGTCGCAATAACCGGTCAGGCCGACACTCTTCGGATGCACAAGGAGTCGCACCAGTATATAGATATCGTTTCCATGTTCCGCCCGGTCACGAAATGGAATACCCAGATCGGCCGGGCCGATATTGTCACCGAGGCGGTGCGCAAGGCGTTCAAACTGGCCGAAGCTGAAAAGCCGGGAGCCACCCATCTCGAGTTTCCCGAAAATGTCGCCGTCGAAGACTGTCCGAGACCGGAGTATTTCGATATACGAAAAGTGCGACGTCCGGCGGCGGACTACAAAGCAATCGACCTTGCGGTAAAGCTCATTCAGGAAGCTAAGAAGCCTCTGGTATTGGCCGGCAACGGCGCCATCCGCAAGCGGGCAACCAAGCAACTCCGGCTCTTTTTGGACAAGAGCGGTATAGCTGTCTGCAATACATTTATGGGGAAAGGGGCAGCCGGAAGGAACTATGAATACAATCTCTATACCATTGGACTGCAGGCCCGCGATCATGTCACCTGCGCTTTCGAGGAGTCGGATCTCATCATCGCGATCGGTTATGATATCGCCGAATACGCACCGCATTTCTGGAATCCGGACGGCAAGCAGAGAATAATCCATATCGATTTCGAACCGGCCGAGGTGGACTACTGGTATGATCCGGAGGTGGAAATTGTCGGTGATATCGCCGGGGCTCTCTGGGAGCTGAATGAACGGCTCGACGGTTCTTTCACTCGCGGGACCGGGGAGTTTGCATTGAAACATCGCAAGCTGATTCTGGCAGAAATGCACGAGCACGATAACGACACTGATTTCCCGATCAAACCGCAGAAGGTTCTGCATGATATTCGTCAGGTGCTCAACGACGAAGATATCCTCATCAGCGATGTCGGTGCGCACAAAATGTGGATCGCCCGACAGTACCTGGTCCATCAACCGAACACGTGCATTATTTCGAATGGATTCGCATCGATGGGTATCGCGCTGCCCGGCGGAATAGCGGCCAAGCTGGTCTACCCGGAACGAAACGTCATAACGGTATCAGGAGACGGCGGATTCCTGATGAATGTCCAGGAACTCGAAACGGCCGTCAGATTGGGCACCCCGACGGTCAATATGATCTGGAGCGACGGTACTTTCGGACTGATCGAGTGGAAACAGATGAATAAGTTCGGGCATGCGTTCGGCACTCGCTTCGGCAATCCTGACTGGGTGAAAATGGCCGAATCGTTCGGCGCAGTCGGGATCAAAGTGCAGGCGGGGGACAATTGCAGGATGTTCTCAGGGAGGCGCTTCAGAGCAAGAAGCCGGTCGTGATTGATTGCCCTGTTGACTATAACGAAAATATCGAATTGACTAAGAGGCTCGGGCAGCTGGTCTGTCCGGTGTAGACGCAAAAGCAATTTTCAGTAATTGGAGTATATCATGCCTAAGACCTATAAGATGTATCTCGGCGGCAAGTGGGTCGACCGGAAAGAGAAAATTGATGTCGTCAATCCGTACGACGGCGTCACCGTCGGCCGTGTGGCAGCAGCATCGCAGGAAGACTACACCAAAGCTATAGAAATTGCTGACAAGACTTTCGCCCTTACTCGTGAACTTCCTGCCTACAAGCGGGAAGAGACGTGCAAGGCTATCGCAACCGGTCTGGAGAAGAATCTCGAGCGGTTCTCCCGCATGATGTGCCTTGAGCTCGGAAAGGCATACAAAGACTCAAAGGGAGAGGTGCTTCGCGCAATAGGTGTGTTTCGAGCTGCTGCCGAAGAAGCAAAGCGAATCGGTGGAGAGATCCTGGATATGGACTGGAATGCCGGCGCCGAAAATCGTATGGGGCTGGTCCGCAGATTTCCCCTCGGCGTCCTGGCGGGAATATCACCGTTCAACTTTCCGCTCAATCTCGTAGCGCACAAGATCGCACCGGCAATAGCCTCCGGTAATACCATCGTGCTGAAACCGGCATCCAAAACACCGATCATGGCCCTCATGCTGGCGGAACTGATTGACAAGACGGATCATCCCAAGGGGGCTGTGTCAATCCTCCCCGGATCTTCAAAGTCATCCTCGCCTCTTCTGGAAGATCCTCGTGTCAAACTGATTACCTTCACCGGATCCTCCGAAGTCGGCTGGTGGATCAAGGCCCACAGTGGCAAGAAACGGGTAGTGCTGGAGCTTGGAGGAAATGCCGGAGTAGCAGTAGCCGATGACACCGACCTCGAATATGCGACCACTCGGCTGCTTTACGGCGGATTTGCCTCAGCCGGGCAGTCCTGTATCTCTGTGCAGCGGATATTTGTCCATGAAAAAGTGTACGACAAGTTTCTCGCGCTCTTCAAAGCCAAGGTCAAAAAACTTAAGGTCGGGGACCCGCTCAAAAAGGATACTGATATCGGAACGATGGTTGACTCGCAGTCTGTAGACAATACGCTTGAAAATATCCGGCTGGCCGTTCGCGATGGCGCTAAGATTCTCACCGGCGGAAAGCGCAAAGGAATGGTGCTGGAGCCGACCGTGCTGATCGACGTAACCAGCAAAATGGATGTCTGCTCGAAAGAAGCGTTCGCGCCGCTGGTTGTCGTTTCAAAGTACAAAGATTTCAAGAAGGTTGTGGACGAGATTAATGATTCAGACTATGGTCTGCAGGCGGGTGTGTTTACCAATCGTATGAACGATATTTTCTACGCCTTCAAACATATCGACTGTGGCGGTGTCGTCATTAATGACGTCCCGACCTACCGCGCCGACCATCAGCCGTACGGCGGGATGAAAAATTCCGGGCTTGGCCGCGAAGGGATCAGATACACAATAGAGGATATGACCGATATCAAGATCCTCTCGATGAACCTGAGATAAATCAGCATAACCCTCGCGGGTGGTACCGCAACGGATCCGCGAGATATACCGGGCGAAAGGAGCTTGCAACGTGAAAATTCTATTCATCGGCGGAACCGAATTTGTCGGCCGGTATATGGTCGAAGCTGCGCTGCGGGAAAAGCACAAAGTAACCTTGTTTACCAGGGGAAAGTCGCATCCGGAGTTGTTTCCCGAAGCTGAGAAGCTTCATGGAGATCGCGATGGTCAACTTGATGCCCTCAAAGAGAAGAAGTGGGATATTGTCATCGATAGCTGTGGTTATGTCCCGCGGGTAGTCCGACAGTCAGCCGAATTTCTCAAAGGATCGGTTGGCAAGTATCTCTTTATCTCCACGGTGTCGGTCTATCTCGATCAGCAGAGAATGACCGAGACGGAAGATTCCCTTCTTCAGCCTACCGCACAAATCAAAGGGGAAGAAATCACCAAGGAGACCTACGGACCGCTCAAGGTTTTGTGTGAGCAGGCTGTCCAGGAGATTTACCCTGATAGCAATCTAATCGTCCGGCCCGGATTCGTGATCGGCCCGCATGATCCCACCGACCGGTTCACCTATTGGGTGCGTAGATTCGCCACTGAGTCGGCGGTGTTGTGCCCCGATGCCTCGGATCAGCCAATTCAGATGATCGACACCCGCGATCTGGGAAATTTTACCTTAAAGCTCGTCAATGACGGTGCGACCGGTGTTTATAACGCAACCGGTCCCGCCTCTCCGATCAACTTCAGGCAGATGCTTGAGGCATGCCAATCGGCAACCGGAAGCAAGGCCGAAGCGATCTGGGCTGACTATGAGTTCCTGAAAGCGAACGAGGTAAAGCCAATGCAGGACTTCCCGCTCTGGATGCCCCCTGACAACGTGCCTCATCAGATGCTCCGTATCGATCTTTCCAAACCGATCAAGGCCGGTCTCAAGCACCGTCCGTTGCACGAGTCGATTCGCGACACGGCGGCGTGGGACAAACAACGCTGGGGGAAATCGGAACTGAAAGCCGGAATGAAGCGGGAGCGGGAAGAAGGATTGCTCGAAGCCTGGCAGGCGAAACAGGTGTAGGCGCTAGACGATCGGCAAAATGTCGTTCGGATCGAATTTCGCCTTGATCTTGCGCGAGTAGACGGCGTTGGCATCGGAGTTGGATTCATCGAGATGCTTCAGCAGTCCTGTGCGACTGATTTCTTTCTGCTTGATCGAGTTGAAATCCGAGGCGCCGGACGAAGGCATCACCCGAAAGCTCGCGCTGACGATCAATCCCAGAAGTCCCCAGCTTCCGGCGAAGATCTTGACGATATCGTATCCCGAAACAGATTTGAAACAGACCGATCCCGGTTTGATGATCTCACCGGCAGGTGTTACTATTTCACCTTTGATGAAATACTTCTTAAGCGGCAGGTCATGGCCGTGATGATCGGCATTGAGCCCGACCGCAAGGCTCCCGCCCACAGATCCTACATACGGCAACGAGCTGTGCGGCAGCCAGAGCGAGTGCTGCTGCAGTTCCAGATTGATCTCCCGAAGAGGATATCCGGCACCGGCGGTGATGTAGAAATCGTCCGGTACAACTTCGAGCATCTTATTCAGCCGGTCGGTGCGAACCGATATCATGTCGGTGAAGGGTTTGTCGATCGGATCTAGATTGTTGCCGAACCCGGTGATGAAGAGCTGTTGTTTTTGTTCATTGGCCAGCTTGAACAGGCGCGAGGCTTCTTCGGCCGACTCCGGATGGAAAGTCGCCACACTCTTCTGGTAGGTCAGCCGATCGTCCGGGAATTCCTGTTTGATCAGCTCGATGAATTTGTCAGGTGCGGGCATGCCGCCAAGATACTCAAATCGGGGCCAAAGTCAACGGGGCGTGGGCGATTGGTTTGTAATCTTCGCAGGGCGGTCTCGTCTTCGAGCCCGCCATGTTTGTCCGCTGTAGGGCACAGCCTTCTTCGGACGTGCCTCTGTCTGCAGCATTCGATGCCAATATTGTTGTCGCATGCCCTTACAGCATATCTATAATGGCACGCTCGAAGACGAGGGTGCCCTACAGAAGATTGAGCTGCTGCGGGCTACGGACAAGGGCAGGCTCGAAGACGAATCCTGCCCTACAAAATATCAAGTCCACCCAACAAAAAAGAAAAGACCCGGTCGTTTGACCGGGTCTTCTATTTCAGGTGTGTATCTCAGAATCGATTTAGTACATGCCGCCCATGTCCGGACCACCCGGCATCTGAGGCATGTTCTTCTTCTCTTCCGGCTTGTCGGCAATGACCGCTTCGGTGGTCAGCAGAAGACCGGCGATAGAAGCTGCGTTCTCCAGAGCGGTACGGGTTACCTTGGTAGGATCGATCACACCAGTCTTGATGAGATCTTCGTACACGTCGGAGGCCGCATTGTACCCGTAGGCGCCGTCTTTCTCTTTCACTTTGCTGACGACAACCGATGATTCAACACCGGCGTTGAAAGCGATCTGACGGATCGGCTCTTCGAGCGCCTTGCGGATGATATTGACACCGACCATCTCGTCTTCGGTAGCCTGGATCTTGTCGAGAGCCGGGATCGAGCGAAGCAGCGCGACGCCGCCACCCGGAACGATACCTTCTTCGACTGCCGCGCGGGTCGCATGCAGAGCATCTTCAACGCGCGCTTTCTTTTCTTTCATTTCGGTCTCGGTCGCAGCGCCGACATTGATGACGGCTACGCCACCGGCCAACTTGGCCAGACGTTCCTGCAGTTTCTCGCGATCGTAGTCCGAAGTGGTGTCCTCGATCTGCTTGCGGAGCTGAGCGATACGCCCCTTGATGGCGTCCTTCTGACCGTTGCCTTCGACGATCGTCGTGTTGTCTTTGTCGATCGTGACCTTCTTGGCCGAACCGAGGTCGCTGAGCAGTGCGTTCTCAAGCTTGAAGCCGACTTCTTCCGAAATCACCTTACCGCCGGTGAGCACTGCGATATCTTCGAGCATCGCTTTGCGACGGTCGCCGAAACCTGGCGCCTTGACGCCGGCAACTTTGATCGTGCCGCGGAGTTTGTTCACTACGAGTGTAGCCAGCGCTTCACCTTCGACATCCTCGCCAATGATCAGCATCGGACGACCCTGCTGGGCAACCTTTTCCAGAACGGGAAGGAGGTCCTTCATGCTGGAGATCTTCTTGTCATGAATCAGAATAAGCGGGTCATCGAGTACCGCTTCCATACTGTCGGGATCGGTAACGAAATAAGGGGAGACATAGCCGCGATCGAACTGCATACCTTCGACCACTTCAAGAGTCGTCTCGGCCGTTTTGGCTTCTTCCACCGTGATTACGCCGTCTTTACCGACCTTCTCCATCGCTTCGGCAATCAAGTCGCCGATATGGCGGTCGCCGTTGGCCGAGATGGTGCCGACCTGGGAGATTTCGGCCTTGCCGGAAACCGGCTTGGACATCCCCTTGATCGATTCGGAAACGGCCAGGACTGCCATGTCGATTCCGCGCTTCAGCGCCATCGGGTTGATCCCGGCGGTGACATTCTTGAGACCTTCGCGATAAATCGCCTGGGCGATAAGCGTCGCCGTGGTGGTGCCGTCGCCGGCGTCATCGGAAGTCTTCGAGGCGACTTCCTTGACCATCTGGGCGCCAATATTTTCAAAATGATCTTCCAGTTCGATTTCCTTCGCCACGGTCACACCGTCTTTGGTGATAGTCGGGCTGCCGAACTTCTTTTCGATGACCACATTCCGGCCCTTCGGGCCAAGCGTTACCTTGACGGCATTAGCCAGCTTGTCGACACCCTTTTTGAGTTTGTCGCGGGCTATTGTATCGTAATCTATGAGTTTGGACATAATGCTTAAATACTCCTTAGGATCTGTCGTTTAACGGTTGATAATCGCGAAAATGTCGGACTCGCGCATAATGAGGTACTCGCCGCCTTCGATAGACACTTCTGTGCCGGAGTACTTGCCGTACAAAACCCGGTCACCCTTCTTGACTTCGAGCGTAACTTTCTTTCCGTCTTCGGTCGTGCGGCCCGGGCCAACTTCCATCACTTCACCTTCCATCGGCTTCTCTTTGGCCGTATCCGGGATAATGATTCCACCCTTCTTTACTTCCTGTTCTTCGACCGGCTTCACGATCACGCGGTCGGCAAGAGGCTTCACTTGCATTTTCAATCCTCCTATGGACTTGTTATTACTGTTGAATTGTTAGAGCTTTCACGCATTATTAGCACTCTCATTAAGCGAGTGCTAAGGGGTTTCAATATATATTTAACAGCGAAAATGTCAATAGGTTTCCAGCTGAGATGGCTATTTTTCAGTATTATTCCCGACTATTTACGCCTCTTGTGGTTTATCCTAAGCCATTGAAAGTCAACATTATACTGTCATTAGCTATCGACCAGTCTTAATCTCAATTAGTGAAATTCAGTTCAAGCCTTCAAACAGTCGGGTAGTCCGATTCCTTAATTGTTTACTTTGCCTGTATAATGGATTACATAATCAGGAAATTCGGAGAAAGGGAAACGATGGAACCGAAGGATAACCAGAAGGGATACAGCGGCGAGCGGCTGGTCTGGATGTTTTTTGTGGCCGTGCTTCTGTGCAGCACCGCCTTTTTCTTTTTCAGGGCTCACCGGCTTCAGAGCCAGGTGTACGATACCTCGAAACAGCTTCTCGATGTAGACTCGGTGTTGGCCGATCAGTCGAAATCTATGGCCGATCTGACGCAGATGATCCAGGTCGATTCCGGCAAGTCGGTGCAGGTCGTGCCGGTACTGAGCAAGAACGAAGCTGATTCGCTGAACGAAAAGGGAATCGGCCAGCCGTACAAAGATCTTCCGGCCGATCTGATCAAGCATCCTGATCTGGTCTCGTACATGGTCGGGGACGATTTCAAATTCGTTTCAACCGACAAAATGTGTGTGCTCGGTCCGAACCGCGTTTGGGCGTTCGTCACCGACGGGAAAGTTGGCCGCGGGTTGCTGCTCAGTTATGTCGTGAACGACGATGGAATCATAACGTGGCGAGCGATCGGCGAGACCAAAGCGAAGTAATGAGGTGTACCTCTTTGTGGGGCATGATCCGTCTTCGGGCGTGCCCTGGTACGTGGAATGTCCCGATCGAAATGAATGAGCATGCCTTCGGGGCTGCGTGATAGCTGCCTCCTGGAAGCTGCATCCCGACGAAGAAAATCCGGCAAAAAAAATGCCGTCAGGGAAGGACTCCCGACGGCACATCTATTCCGCAGAACGGTCTGCGCTATTTCAAATTATAGAACGCATTCATCCCGGCGTACACGGCATGCTTGCCAATCGTTTCTTCGATCCGAAGCAACTGATTGTATTTCGCAATTCTGTCCGAACGGCACATCGAACCAGTCTTGATCATCCCGGCGCCGGAGGCAACTACGACATCGGCAATCGTCGCGTCCTCGGTCTCACCTGAACGGTGCGACACCACCGCCGTGAACCCGGCCTTCTGGGCCATTTCGATCGCATCGAGCGTCTCGGTCAGGGTGCCGATCTGATTGAGCTTGACGAGAATTGAATTCGCCGTCTTCTCTTTGATTCCGCGGGCCAGCCGTTTCGGATTGGTGACAAAGATGTCGTCGCCGACTATCTGAATGCGCTTTCCGAGCTTTTCCGTAAGCATCTGCCAGCCGTCCCAGTCGTCCTCGGCCAGACCGTCTTCGAGCGAAATAATCGGATACTTGTCGCACAGCCCTTCGTAGAAGTCGATCATCTGTTTCGAAGTCAACTTCTTGCCTTCGGCTTTCAACTCGTACTTCTTCGTCTTAGCGTCGTAGAATTCCGATGACGCCGGGTCGAGCGCTATATAAATATCCTTTTTCGGTTTGTACCCGGAGTTTTTGATCGCTTCCATGATCACCTGCAGCGCTTCTTCGTTCGACTTGAGATCCGGGGCAAAGCCGCCTTCATCGCCAACGGAAGTATTATATCCCTTCTTGTGAAGTACTTTCTTCAGGTGCCCGAATACTTCGGCCCCCATCTGGATCGCCTGCTGCATGTCGTTGGCGCCGACCGGCATGATCATGAATTCCTGCAGGTCGACATTGTTGTCGGCGTGCTTGCCGCCGTTGAGGATATTCATCATCGGGACCGGCATCAGCTTGCAGTTGCACCCTCCGATGTACTCGTAGAGGAATCGTCCGCGCGATTCGGCCGCCGCTTTCGCGGTCGCGAGGGAGACGCCGAGAATCGCATTGGCGCCGAGTTTCGATTTATTCTCGGTGCCGTCGAGCTTGATCAGGAAATTGTCCAGGGTTACCTGGTCGTACGGATCGATTTCGTTCTTAAGCAAAGCGGGACCGATGACATCGTTGACGTTCGCGACCGCCTTGAGCACCGACTTACCGAAATACAGTTTCGGATCGCCATCGCGAAGCTCCACCGCTTCGTGAACACCGGTCGAAGCACCAGAAGGTACGGCGGCGCGGCCAAGGGTACCATCGATAAGACAGGCGTCGACTTCGATCGTGGGGGTCCCCCGGCTGTCGAGAATCTGGCGGGCGTGGATATACTGAAAATCAGACATGGTAGTTACCTTTCCCGAAGAAGTTACTTTTCACTTTGCAACAAAACTATTCGAGCAAGGTGCGAGGGGCAAGGTTAAATTTGTGCGGGTTAGTACCCTGCAGTGTTCACTTCCGCAGTTTGGCGACAACTTTGTCGTGCACCCTCCCATTTGTCGCCAGAAACGAACCGATATCAAGGGAGAACGGCTTGCCTGCCATATCTGAGGTCTGTCCACCCGCCTCCTGCATGATGACGACAAACGGCGCGACATCGTAGGCCCTTATCGAAGCTTCCACCACCACCTCGAGTTTCCCCGAAGCCAGCAGGTGATAAGGCCAGAGATCGCCGAATGAGCGCTGCCGGCCGGTATTATCGAGCAATCTCAACAATTGTTTCTCCATACCCTTTCGCTTGAAGGCGGGAAGCGAGCCGAAACTGATCATTGACTCAGATAATTTCGCTTCTGTCGACACATGAATCGGCTTCCCGTTCAGGAAAGCTCCTTTCCCCTTTTCGGCCCAGACCATTTCTTTGAGCACAGGAAGGTGGGAGACCCCCACGATAATCTCTCCCCGATACATGAGGGCAATCAGATTTCCCCAGAGCGGAATTCCGGCGATGAAATTCTTGGTTCCATCGATAGGATCGATTATCCAGATAAAGTCACTCTGCTTCTTTGATCTCCCGAACTCCTCGCCGAAGAAACTGTGGTCGGGAAACTCCGACCGGATCGTTCGGATAATCGCCTTCTCGGTTTCCCGGTCAGCTCTGGTTACCGGCGATTTGTCGGATTTCAAATGGACGGTCAGGTTCTTCCGGTAATAAGACATCGACACCCGACCGGCCTCGCGGGCCGCTCTGCGGGCGATCTGAAGATATCGGGACATGGGCGCTATTCCTTTCTACTCTGTGACGTCTCATGTTACCGAGTGGTCCGGGCGGGGGCAAGATCAAACACATGGGGAGTTCCGGCAAGATATGGCGAGGAGACAATAATCAGGCGAGCGGGCGATAGACAAGCCTGAAGCAATTCAACAGGTTATGAATCGGCATCGATTTTGATATCTACTGTTTCGTAACAAGTTTGAAAATGCGGGTCAGAGGATTAAAAACTATTCTGACCCCAGAGCCGCGCCGCACGCGTGGCTCTTTTTTTTGTATGAATTCTTCAAAACGCAGAGAGGGGAAGCCAGGACAGGTTGGCCTAACCTTTGGACTTGTGGCTCTTCTTAAGCTTGAGAATCGTCTTACGGCACCTGGGGGACCCGCATTCACAGACGTACCGTTTCATCAATTTCTTGGTGACCCGGCCGTCGACTTCATAGTTGTAATCGTAGGTAAGTTCCGCCCCTTCGGGTATGGTCCGAATCGCCTCGATATATATCCTCCCCTGGTCGTCGACCGACTCGCAGTTCGGCTCGCAGGAGTGGTTGATGAATCGGGAATCGTTGCCGAACCGGCCGCCATCGATCGTCGTCTTGTCGTCGACCGCAAAGAGGAAAGTATGGTGACGATCCATGTTGTCTTCGTCATATCGCTTGGCTTCTTCGTCCGGCCCGATCCGCTCGCCGATATATTCAATAATCCGCGTCCCTTTGCGAATGGTCTTTTTTGCAAATACCCCTCGACCCTGAATATGCGAAATCCGGACCTCGATGAGACTCCGGTGAGATTCTCTGCGGGCGGCCATGTGAAGTTACCTCTGGTACTAGTTTGTTTACAAGTTCGGTGTTCGATTATACTGCGGGACCACTGGCGGGTCAACTTAGATCTAATATAATTCCCGACAAGAATTATCCAAGTTAATTTTTGATTCGGGCCGGATCCGGGCGCTGGCAGGGGCTTCCGTACGATCGAAAGCAACGAAGGCCCCTACCGCAGGTGATCGTGCTACCGGAGGCAACTTTATCTTAGCCCATTCGTATTCATATATAAGTAAGACGGTCTGATGACCGCGTCCCATATCATAGAGAGTAAGTATCAAAGATTGTGATAGGCAGGGAGAATAGATATGACTGGGAGTAAGATAACGCAATTAGGAAGACTCGCGCTTATTGTTGGCATGATCGGGTTGCTGTCAGCACCGGCCATCAACGCCAAGAGGTATCACGCCAAGTCGGAGCCCAATTACCGCCACGATGATAATTCGTGCAGCACCTACCATGACGATATCAATTGGGAAATCAAGCATGGGTCGGTGATTCTTACCAATCGCAAGGATGATACCCGGGTGGAAATCACGGATGACTACCAGTTGTTCGTCAACGACGAATTGGTGCGGACAAATAAGGAACAGACCGCGCTGCTTAAGGAGTACCACGAGACGACTATGGATGTTATCGATGAAGCCAAGGAGATCGGAGTGGAAGGCGCCAAAATCGGCGTGTCCGGTGCGGCCCTCGGTCTGAAAGCGGTCAGTTGTGTGGTCAAGCTCCTGTCACCCAATTATGACAGCGATGATCTGGAACGGGATATGGAGTTCGAATCGGACAAAATAGAACAAAGAGCATCGAAGCTTGAGGAACGAGCGGAGAAGCTTGAGGACAAAGCCGATCGTCTCGACGATATCGCTGACAAACTTGATGAGAAGATTCCGGAACTGGCTGCCCTCGGCTGGTTCTAACGTAATACGAAGCCCCTTGTTATCTTCATTAAGACAGGCAGGTCGGCAGTTGTGCCCCTGCCTGTTTTTTATTTCCCCGAGAGTTCAAAACGGACCTGTTCGATTAGTGCCAGGGCGGCGGTAACAGCCGTCTCGACCCGCAACACCCAGGGACCGAGCGCAAACGGCTGAAATCCCTGCTTGAGAAAAAGACCGGTCTCGAACGGCACCCAACCGCCTTCAGGACCGATCACCAGAAGAACCCGATTGTAACTCCGGGAATAGATTCTGTGCAATCGGTCGTTTGACTCCGAGTCGGCAAGCAGTTTCAGGGCAGCGCCGTTTGGCTCTCGTCCAAGCTCCGGTAAATCGTCTTCGACAAAGGGACGGAAGAGCGGGTGGACGAATATCTTCGGAAGGCGCGTTCGCCTGGCCTGGGCCAGACCATCGACAAGACAGGGGAGATATCCCTCCGGTTCAAGCAACGGGCTGTTCAGATAGCTCTTGTCTGTCCGGTTGGCGCGGACGAAATGTATCTCCCGCACTCCCATTGCGGCTGCGATGCCGTACACTTTCCGAATAGTTTTCGGTCGCGGCACGGCGCAGATGAGATCAACCGCAAGCGGATCGTCCGGGGGATCCTCTAGAGCCTCACATCTCAGAGTGACCTGGGAGTCGGTCAGGGATTCGACCCGGGCAGATCCGATAGGACCGTCGAGAATACCCACCCGGAGCATATCCCCTGTTTGTGCGGACAGGACCGAACAGATATGGCGGAAGCGCTCGTCCTGGAGCCGAAACGTCCCGTCCGACAAGCGATCCTGTTCGGTGAGGATGATCAGATTCACTTAGCGATTGTCCAGTGTCTCAAGGAGCGCAATAACGAGGGTGGACGAATTGATGGCGGCCACTTTGAAGAATTGATCCAATTCACCGTGGGCCGTTTCAGAACCCGATCCTCCGGCCAGATCCGAGGCCGATCGAAAAATGATAAACGGGACGCCGTTCACGGAGCAGACCTGAGCGACGGCGGCCGATTCCATATCGGTGACTTCGGCTTGAAACTCACTCGCCAGCCAGTCGCGTTTATCTTTGCTGTCGATAAAACTGTTGCCAGACACTCCAAGGCCGCCAATGCGGACGCTCGGTTTGCGATCCCCGATCGACTGCAATCCGAGACTGTCGTGTGACAGGGAATCTACAATACTCAACAGCCGGGCATCGGCCTGGAACGCATAGTCCTTCGTAAGCGAGTCTGTCCTGAATGAGTAAGCGGAAGGACTGTTCGGGCTGAAGCCGTCGGCGCCGTAGTAACCGTAGTCATGTTGCTTCCAGAATTTGGGAACGGCGATATCACCGATATGCATGCTGCTGTCGACCGCACCGGCGATCCCGGTGAAAATGACAGCCCGCGGGTGGTAGGTGTCAAGCATCCGCTGCGTTGTCATAGCGGCGTTGGTCATTCCGACTCCTGTTTCGGCAAGGACAATCGGTTTGCCGCCGACCTCGCCCAGAAGCACGCCACGGCCAAGTTGTCGGTCAGGACGAACCCCTGTCATGTGCATGCTGATCTGCTTTCCTTCTTCGTTGAAGGCGAACAGTACCAGATAGGGACGATTCTCGGTCGATTGTTTCGCCTGTCTCTGGCACGAAGCTGGGAAGAGTGTAACCACGAGAAGGAGCAGTGGGACCAATCTGCGAGCAGACCGTGGAAAGGTCATAGGCGAACCATCCTTTGTGGCATTCGTAGCGGCTCTCTACGATCGGATTTCAACTTTGCGAAGAAGCGACTGGGCTTCATCGGTGAACCAGATATCGAGCCAGTCTTCGACCGACTTTTCTTCTTTTCCGACATAGTCATCAACTACCGCTTGGCGAAGCATCTTTTTGAGCGAAGCGAAGGCCGCCGGATTTTTCGATGCCAATTCTCCTGCTTTGGCAGCCGCAGCATCAGCTACCTGTTCTGCCTGTACGAGAATATCGACCAGCCCCAGACGGAGAGCCTCATCTCCCGAGAGCATCTGTCCGCCGTATAAGATCGTTTCGGCGTTTCTCTTCCCGACCGCATATTGAAGCATCGCAGCCGGGCCGGAAAATACGGGGACCCCGATGTTTATCTCATTGAGCGATATCCTGGCCTTTTCGGCGACCATTACGCGGAAGTCCAGGGCGGTCGCAAGCATACATCCGCCGGCTGTAGTGTGTCCGTTCAGGGCGCCAATGATCGGCTTGGGGAATAAGAAGAGCTCGGTGAGCAGCCTATTGAAATTCATGAGGAACTGCTTCAAATCCGGTCGTGAGTAGGAGAGCAACTCAGGGAGGTCGAATCCGAATGAGAAAAACCGGCCACTGCCGGTCAGGACGATTGCTCGAACGGAATCATCCTCACGCAGCTCGACGAATCCGGACGAAAGCTCCGCCACGACTTCTTTGTTCAGGGCGTTTACTTTGCCCCGGGTGATAGTAACGGTGGCCAGGCTGTCTTTCGTTTGTATTTGGACGAAACTCATCTGCTCTCCCGCTCGTCAGGTTAACGGAAAGCAATATAAGCAGATATAGGTAAGAAGGTCAAATGTCAAAGCGATGGGAGGGATATTTGCCTTTTTCAGTTGATACGTTGACAAGGCATTCCACTATCGCAATATTAGTGGGGGATAGCAATCGCCATTTGATCCTTTAACAGACGAGGCGTGAATCTCATGATATGCAAAAGAGCACTGTTCGTATCAGCGATTGTTCTGCTTTTGGCCGGAGCCGCAAGTCCTCGATCTGCCTCGCTCTCGGCCGGGCTGGGCGGAGGGAGTTTTGGACTCGGCTACGGTATTTCCGCTTCGTACCACCGAGATCACCTCATCTGGTCCGTGCGCTACGTCAGGCAGGATGAAACGCAGCTGCTCGGCGATATCAAGCCGCACGAATCGGTAGCCGATCTTGCTATCCTGGTCGGAGTGCGACGGAAACTCAGTGCGCACTGGAGCGCTACGTTCGAAGTCGGGGGAGGGCCGGTATGGTTGGTGCGACGAGGCGCTTACCTCTCGCACGATGGAATTTTTGAATCGACTTATGAAAAACTCACTCCCAAAATTGCCGGACTCGCCATGCAAAGTCAAATCTACTACGGACATATCGGCCTGCTGTTTTTTGGCAACTACAATGCCAGGGAGTCGTACGGCGGGGTTCTGCTCTGCGTTAAGGTAGGATAAAGGAACGGTCCGGAGAATTCGATCCGACACGATCAAAAAAGGGGACTTTGGCGGTTAAGGATTAGCTATAGAGCGTTGACAAATCGCTCCAATTCACCATATTTAGGTAAAACTACCCCACAGAAAGAGAAGGCTTTTATGAAATCGATCAAGGTTTCCGTCTGTCTCTGTATGCTGTTGTTTTCATCGTCTGCAATCGCCCGCCAGCATATCATTATCGGTTGGAACGACCTCGGCATGCATTGCAGCAACCTGGATTTCTCCAAATTCGTTGTCCTGCCCCCTTACAACAACGTCAGGGCGCAGGTGATCGAAGTCGGTGATGCGACCAACCTGCCACAGGTGCTCACCACCGGTCTTCACGTCACATACGAGATTCCCGGCAATACCTATTCGATAGGGAAAACCAACTTTTGGTCGTACGAAGACGTCTTGTTTGGCGTGTCTCTTCCGGATAACATCGGATTGACCGGATCGGCGCTCTCCGGTCAGATGGCCGACGGCGGTGACTATTTCTACGTCACCGGGGTGCCGCTCACGCCGTATACCGACGCGGATCTTGTCCACGAGGATCCGTTCCAACTCGGACTGTTGAAACTATACGATGCTTCGGATCAACTTCTGGCGAGCACACAGCCGGTGGTGCCGGTATCGAACGAGATCAACTGCGTAAGCTCGGGCTGCCATTCCAGCGCCCAGGCGATCCTGAATCTTCACGGTCCCGAAGCCGGCTTTGACCCTAACGCCGGTCCTGTCCTCTGCGCCAGCTGCCATTCTTCGAACGCCCTCGGCACTCCGGGTCACCCGGGACTTCCTTCGCTCTCCGAAGCCATCCACAAGGAACACGGCGAGCGGACGAACGATTGTTACAAATGCCATCCCGGACCGAATACGCAGTGTCTTCGTGGAGCGATGAAGACCTATCATGGAATGGTCTGCCAGGACTGTCACGGGAGCGTGACGCACGTCGGCGAGAGTATCAGCAGCGGTCGTGAGCCGTGGCTCCAGGAGCCATCGTGTGGTGCGACCAGTTGTCATGGAGCGACCTATGCCGAGGAACCGGGAAAACTGTTTCGCGAATCGCGCGGCCACGGCGGTTTGTTCTGCAGTGCCTGCCACGGCGAGCCGCACGCGATTGCACCGAGCGGCAACGCACGGGACAATGTGCAGCAGATCGCTCTTCAGGGATTCGCCGGCACCTTGAAAACTTGCACGGTTTGTCACGGCGTCAATCCGACCGGAGCAGGGCCTCACGGGATTTATGCTCCGCAGCAGTGCTGCGTGGGAATGCGCGGGAATGTCGACAACGATCCGCTCGATGTGATCGATATCGCAGACTTGATATATCTTGTGGACTACTCATTCGGAACGGGACCGGCGCCGGTGTGTACCGCAGAGGCCGATGTGAACGCTGACGGCAGCCTGGACATCAGCGATACGATATACCTGGTCGACTACTCGTTCAGTCAGGGACCGGCTCCGCTGGCCTGTCCGTAAGGTCGGATAGACTCAGCCTCTTCACAGACTCTTCTTTGATCCAGGGTCCGGTTCTGCCAGATTCCAACCGAATTGGCGGAACCGGACCTCTTCCGTCTTCGTTTTACACTCATAAGAGATCTACAAATGTCAGCCTGCTGGCTGACTACATCCCCAAAGAGGAGATTATCGTGAAAACTAAGAAAATTATCGCGGTGGTTGGCGCTACCGGAGCCCAGGGAGGCGGACTGGTACGAGCGATCCTCGCCGACAAGAACAGCGAATTTGCCGTTCGGGCACTTACCCGTAATGTGAATTCCGATAAAGCAAAAGAGCTTGCGAAAATGGGGGCCGAAGTGGTCCAGGCCGATGTCGATAATCCCCAGAGCCTGGTCAAGGCGTTCGAAGGAGCGTATGGTGCTTTCTGCGTGACTTTCTACTGGGAACACCTCTCTCCTGAGAAGGAGAAGGCGGAGGCGAAGGCGATGGCTGAAGCGGCGAAGAAAGCGGGCTTGAAGCACGTCATCTGGTCCACCCTTGAAGATACCCGCAAATGGGTGCCGCTTGACGATGACCGGATGCCTACATTGATGGAGAAATACAAGGTTCCGCATCTCGACGCCAAGGGAGAATCGAATGCGTACTTCACCGGAAGTGGCGTCCCCACCACCTTGCTGCAGACTTCGTTCTTCTGGGAAAATTTCATTCATTTCGGCATGGGGCCGACCAAAGATCAGTCCGGTCAGCTTGCGATCACTTTTCCGATGGGCAAGGCGAAGCTTCCGGGGATTTCCGCCGAAGATATCGGCAAGTGTGCATACGGCATTTTCAAGAACGGATCCGAATACATCGGTAAGACTGTCGGTATCTCCGGCGAACAGCTGACCGGAGACCAAATGGCAGCCGCCTTTTCGAAAGCGCTCGGTCAGCCGGTTCACTACAATGCCGTGGAACCGTCGGTATACCGGAGCTTCGGATTCCCCGGCGCCGATGATCTCGGCAACATGTTTCAATTCAAGCGGGATTTCGAATCGGAATACTGCGGCCACCGTCCGGTGGATGCCTCGCGCAAACTCAATCCGGAGCTTCAGACGTTCGATCAATGGCTCGCCGCGAATAAGAGCAAGATTCAGATTAAGTAGGAGAAGACTAGGACCGTCCGTGTCTTTGACGCGGGCGGTTCGTCATCAAAATCCGACCATTCCTTTCGCTGGCTCCAAATCGAACCAGCATCTCCAATTTTCCTCCCACAAATCAGGGATTTAACGGTCGACTCTCAGGGAAAGCCCTATTCCCAAATTCACTGTGGCGCAACATATTTCCTCCATTTAAAGCAGGAGGTACAACTTGTTCGATACTGGAAACACCGGGTTTATGCTCGTGGCCACAAGTCTGGTCATGCTGATGACGCCTGGGCTGGCGTTTTTCTATGGTGGGCTAGTCGGGCGCAAGAATGTGCTCTCGATTATGATTCAAAGTTTTGTGTCGATGGGGGTGACGACAATTCTCTGGTATGCGGTCGGATTCTCGCTCTGTTTCAGCGGAGGCGAGGGGGGAGTTATCGGAAATCTGGACATGGCATTCTTGCACGGAGTAAATCCGTTGACCCCGTTCGGGGCCTCGCACATTCCGATGATCGTTTTTATCGCTTATCAGATGATGTTTGCGATCATCACTCCCGCCCTGATCACCGGCGCTTTTTCAAACCGCGTCCGGTTCCCCGCTTACCTGGCCTTCCTGGTCGCCTGGCTGCTTCTGGTCTATTTCCCGTTCGTCCACATGATCTGGGGTGGCGGCCTGCTGGCCAAATGGGGCGTGCTTGATTTCGCCGGCGGTATCGCCGTTCACAATATCGCGGGCATGGCGGCGCTCGCCTCAGTCCTGTTCGTAGGAAGACGAAGAGTTGCCGAGCAGGGACCTCACAGCATCCCGCTGGTAGCCCTGGGCACCGGCCTGCTCTGGTTCGGCTGGTACGGTTTCAACGCCGGAAGCGAACTTCAGGTTGATGCCAACACCGCCCTGGCCTTTCTGAACACGGACATAGCAGCATCCTTCGCCGCAATCACCTGGCTGTTCGTCGAATGGACCTCGTCGCGTAAACCGAAATTCGTCGGCCTGCTTACCGGTGCTGTCGCCGGCCTGGCGACCATTACTCCGGCGGCGGGCTATGTTTCAACAAGCTCGGCGGCCCTGATCGGTATCGTTGCCGGCCTGGTGTGTTATGCCGCGGTGGGCATGAAGAACCGCCTCCACTGGGACGATGCGCTCGATGTCTGGGGTGTGCACGGTGTCGGTGGTGCGCTCGGAATTATCCTGCTCGGATTGCTCGGAAGCACTGCTATCAATCCGGCGGGAGCCAATGGACTCCTGTACGGCGGCGGCGCGTTCTTCGTCAAGCAGTTGGTCGCAGTTGTCGTATCTTCGATCTACGCCTTTGTGTTCACCTATGCGATGCTCTGGATTATCAACAAGGTTACGGTGGTGAAGACAACCGAAGCGGAAGAGACGACGCTCGATGAATCCCTCCACGGCGAAAGCGCTTACGTGTAATGCGAAGCAGCAGGAGGAGAGATCCATTATGATGACCAAGATATGCATAGCGACAGTCATACTCCTGATGGCGGTTGGTATGAGCACAACCGTTCTGGCGCAGGAGAAAGTAAGTGTAAATACCGGGGTCGATCTGTACAATCGATATGTCTGGCGGGGGATCGATATCGCCAGGACACCGTCGATACAGCCGTCGATCGCGGTCGATTATTCAGGATTCGAGCTGGGCGCCTGGGGGGCCTACACTCTCTCGAACCAGGCGTCGGATGCCGATGAAATCGACTTCTGGCTGAGCTATGGCCGGAGCCTCGACAACGGCTTCTCATTCAGCGCGATTGCGACCGATTACTATTACCCCAACGCCGGACGTAGACTGTTCAATTTTAATAACTACGATGCCTTGAACGATAACGGATCGGCCGACCCGGGTGCCCACACGATTGAGCTGGGACTTTCCGTCACCGGCGCGAAAGCGTTTCCGATCACCCTCTCCGGTTATGTCAACGTCTACAATGATGCCGGGAATAACACCTATTTTCAGGCCGACTACCCGGTGAGCGTCGAAGAGACCGAGTTGAACTTCTTCTGCGGATTTGCAGGTGGAAGTAAGGACAACCCGGGCTACTACGGCACCGACAATCTGGCGGCGATCAATGTCGGAGTCTCGGCCGTTCGTGAGATCAAGATGAACAGCAGCTTTTCCATTCCTTTGACCGTTTCGTTGATCGTCAATCCGAGATCGGAGATTTCTTATCTGTTAGTGGGCATGAGTTTCTGATTCCGTTCTGTTAGCAGTCCAATTACTCCTCAGACAGCCGCAGACGAGAAGTCTGCGGCTGTTCTGCTGGTGGGAAGCACTGTGTCACAAAATAGCTTCGCGCGAACAGGTACCGTCTGCCGGGTTCGTGATTGTCTCCTACACTCTTTATCCCTATAATGCTTGCGAGTGTCCCGTTTCTGTTTCGTATCGGGGCATTTGTCCGAAGCCGCATAATAACTTAGGTTTTCGTCGGCGGGCTGTTTGTGGGGGTGCACGTTGAGTTGGTTCAAATGTTTGAAGCGGCTGTATAATGTGTGTAAATAATCAGTTAGAATTGTGTTAAGGTCAAGAAGCCTCTTGTACCGGTGCGTCGTTAGTCGTATTTTTCAGTGTTACAACCGATTATGGAAATCTCACGAGGTGTTCTCACGTGGAGGATCGAATGAAACGTGTCTATGTTGTACGTCATGCTCAGGCGATAGGAAAAGAGACAGACATTCCTGATTTCGAACGGGCCTTGGTTCCAAAGGGAATCAGGGATGCCCGCAAGACGGGAAAACGGCTTGCCCGACAGGATCTCCAGTCCGTGATCCTGGTTTCAAGTCCGGCCAATCGCGCGCTTGAGACAGCACATCTCGTGGCGAAGGAGCTTGAATATCCGGTTGAGAAAATTCTGCTCAAGGAGCCGATGTATGAGTCTTCGGATGTTTCCACTTTTGTCAGTCTGCTTCGCGAACTGGACGACGTCCACACGACGGCCGTACTGTTCGGCCATGAGCCGAGCCTCTCGGAGTTTGTCGGCTTGCTGAGCGGTATGTCAATAGCGCCCCTGCCAAAAGGGGGCGTGATCGGGCTGGAGTTCTCCGACACCACCTGGTCGACCGTAAGCGGAGGGGATGGCGCGATCTTTTTCATGGAAGCTCCGATGAACAAACGCGACCGAGTCAGCGCCCGAAAAAAACTTCTGAAACATATCGAGAGCGACATTGCGCTGGCCATTCAGGAGGCCATTTCCAAATACAGCCCCGAAGCTGCCGGGAAGATGAAGAGAATTGTGTCGAGTGCCGGCAAAGAAGTCGCGGAACGCCTTTTCAAGGTTGCCGGGAGCAAGAACCTGATACGCCAGCAACTCGTCCTGCAGGCAACCCAGCCATCAGCCGATGATGAAAGCATGACTATGACCGAAACGACTTCGGCGAGTGCGGAAACTGAAGATTCAAAAGGCTGAGTTGCGTGTGACCGAATCTCTGACGTCGAACACAAAAGCAGATGTCGAAAGCGCCAGGGGTGGTGCACCTGCCGACAAGCTTTACCGCAGCAAAGAGCTGAGCTGGCTGTCGTTCAACCATCGTGTCTTGCAGGAGGCCGCCGACCCATCGGTACCTCTACTGGAACGGCTCCGCTTTCTCGGTATCTTCTCTTCAAATCTCGATGAATTCTTCCGCGTCCGCGTTGCCACACTCCAGCGACTGCTGCAACTGGGTAAACGGGCGATCAAACTGATCGGCGAAAGTCCCAAGACCATTCTCGATGAGATTCAGGAAATTGTCCTGGAGCAACATCGTGAGTTCGATGCCCTGTACCAGGACCTGACTTCCGAGCTGGCTTCTCGCAATATCTTCATCATAAGTGAACGCGAACTCGACCAGCAACACGGAGATTATATCCGACATTTCTTTCGCCAGACCGTTCGACCCCATCTGATGCCTCTCATGATCAATCAGATTGCGGATCTACCACCGCTGAGAGACCAGTCGGCCTACCTGGCGATTCGACTTGCCCGGAGCAAGGACGAAGCACAGAAGGAGTTTGCCCTGATAGAGATACCGACCAATCGCTGCTCCCGGTTTGTCCTTCTCCCTCCGTACAACCATCAGCAGTATATCATGTTGCTCGATGACGTGATCCGGTTCAGCCTCAACGATATCTTCTCGGTCTTCAATTACCGGAGTGTCGATGCTTATGCGATCAAATTGACCCGCGACGCGGAGCTGGATCTCGATGACGATCTGACCCACAGCTATGTGGAAAAAGTGATGAAGAGTCTTAAGCAGCGCAAAGCGGGAAACCCGGTGCGATTCGTATACGATGCGAAACTCCCCGACGATCTGTTCAAAATATTGATCGCGAAGCTCGGGATCGAAGAACACGATACGCTTGTCCCGGGCGCGCGTTATCACAATTTCCGCGACTTTATGAATTTCCCCGATCTCGGGCTGTCCAATGCTCATTACGAGAAGCTGCCGGAGTTGAGACATCGAAGCATCAAGCGGAACCGTCGATTGATGGAGACAATTCGCAACAAAGATTTGCTGTTGCACTATCCATATCAATCATTCGACTATGTAATCGATCTCTTACGCGAAGCCTCGATCGATCCGAAAGTCAGCTCGATCCGTATCACGATCTATCGGGCCGGCCGAAATTCAAGCGTAATAAATGCCCTGATCAACGCGGCAAGAAATGGAAAAGCGGTAACGGCCATCCTGGAGCTTCAGGCGAGATTCGACGAAGAAGCGAACCTCCAGTGGGGAAATCTGCTTCAGGACGAAGGAGTGCGGGTGATCTATGGCGTGCCCGGGCTGAAGGTGCACTCCAAGCTGATTCTGATTACCCGACGGTCCGGGAATCAGAAGGAGCGATACGCCGTGATCGGTACCGGGAATTTCAACGAGGATACCGCCCGCATGTATACAGACTATGCGCTGTTCACCGCAGATCCCCGGATAACTTCGGAGTGCCACAAAGTATTCTCCTTCTATTACAACAATTATAAGATACCGAATTTCAAGCACCTGCTTGTCTCACCGTTCAATTTGCGCAAACAGATCACCCGCCTTATCCGCAATGAAATCAGGAACGTCCGGGCCGGCAAACCGGCATTCATCCATCTCAAGCTTAATAATCTGGTCGACGGTGAGATAATCCGACATCTGTATGAAGCGGGCAGGGCTGGCGTGGAGGTACGCTTGATCGTCCGCTCGATGTTCTCGATGATTGTGGGGAAGGAGAACGGCGGAAGTAATGTCGAGGCTATCAGCATTGTCGACAGGTTTCTGGAGCACTCCCGGCTGTTTGTTTTCGGCAATAACGGCTCGCCAAGGTATTTCATTTCTTCGGCCGACCTCATGCCCCGCAATCTTGAACAGCGAGTCGAGGTTGCGAGCCCCATATTCGACCCTGCACTCCAGGCCGAACTCAAGACCTGCTTTGATATCCAGTGGCGGGATAACGTGAAAGCGAGAATACTGAACGGCTCACTCGACAATCAATACCGGGAGCGAACTTCCGATAAGACAGTTAGAAGCCAGATAGAGGTATACGAGTACCTCAAGAAAATTCACGGATAGGAGAATCACCGACCGAGATGACCGAAAGTCTTCACATAATACCCGGACACGCACAGGGAGTCAAGTTTGCCAGTATCGACATAGGCACCAATGCCGTCAGACTGCTCCTCTCGCGAGTACTGGAAAACGGCGACGGTCCCTTGTTCAAGAAAGAGTCGCTCGTGCGTATTCCGATCCGTCTTGGTGAAGATGTCTTCAGTACCGGCAGCATCTCCGATCAGAAGAAACACAGCCTGGTCCGCACGATGATCGCCTACAAGAGCCTTATGGAAGCGTATGGATCTATTGATTACCTGGCCTGCGCCACCTCAGCCATGCGCGAAGCCACCAACGGGAAGGAAGTTCTCGAGGCGATCCGCGATGAAGCGGGTATCGAACTGGAAGTGATCGACGGTCGGCGCGAAGTCGAGATCATCTGTCGCAACCGACCCCTCCCCGGTCTGGACAAAGTGAGGTGTTTTCTGCATGTCGATGTGGGCGGTGGCAGCACCGATATCGCCATATTCTCGGAAAACAAAATTGCCGAGTCCTGTTCGTTCCGGATCGGCGGCGTGAGAATCCTCGCCGACCGTGTGGACAAAGACGAGTGGAAAATCATGAAGCGCTGGGTGAAGGATACCACCGAAGCCTATCGGCCGATCACCGTCGTCGGCTCCGGCGGCAATATCAACAAAGCGTTCAGTATGAGTCGCAAGAAGGAAGGGGAATCGATCTCCTTCAAAAAGCTCAACAATATATTCAAAGAACTCCGGACGCATTCTTACGAAGAGCTGATCCGCAATTTCCAAATGCGTTCTGACCGGGCCGATGTTATCGTTCCGGCCCTGGACATTTATTTGTCGGTCATGAAATGGGCCAAAGCGAAGGAAATGATCGTGCCGGTGCAGGGTCTGCCGGATGGACTCATTCATTTGCTCTACGAGAGATACCTGGCCAGCAATTCCAGGCCGCCGGAATCAGTCGAATCCGCCTCGATTCAGACCTGGGATTCCGAGTCGGATCAGGTTGAATGAGGGTGTTCGATGTTGCCACAGTGCTTTGTCGAGTATCATCAGAATCGCGAAAAAGGGATTCGCGCGCATTTCGAGCGGATACGGGAGTATCCCTCGGTCGACGCAGTCCATGAACTTCGGGTGGAAATCAAGCGACTTCGGGCATTCTATCAGCTTATTGGATGGCTCCATCGGGAATTCAATGAGAAGGCGCTACTCCGCGACAGCAGAAAGCTGTTCAAAGGGGCCGACAAATTGCGGGATCTTCATGTTCAGATGGAGCTAACTCGTGAACTGATGATCAAGCAGGTCGGGAATCTGAGTGAATACTACAATGTTCTGGCGAGCGCACTCTGGCGCAGAGAAATCCCTTTTCACCATATCTGCCGAAACTACGATCCGGATATCCTTGAGGAGGGGCTAAGACAGATCCGAAACGCGCTGGCGGATTTTACGGAGGGAGAAGTGCGGTATCGAACCGAACTTCGTCTGGCCGTACTGGCCCGGCAGCTCATCAAGTCCGCGTCGGCCACGGAACTCACCGAGAAGGATCTGCATCAAATCAGGATCAAAACGAAAGAGGCGCGGTATGTGCTCGAGGTGCTCAGCCTGTGTCGCCCCCCGACCGATCGCGACGTTGAGTTGAACGATGCTCTGAGGAAGTCTCACCAGGCGCTTGGGCGATGGCATGATCGACTGATCGGCCTTGTTCGCTTCAGAAAATTCCTCCACGCCAGGCCGAAGGATTACTTCTTCGACTTTCAGTCTTGTCTGAGATTCGGCGAAGCGCTCACCCGACAGCGGGATCAATTTCTCGACGACTTCAAACAGAACTGGCCGTCGCTTGAGAGGCTGCTTCATCTCTACGGCCAGAAAGTCGACGCTCACTGACGCCGGAGCGGATCACCGGACGATCGAAATCTCATTCACAGCCACGATTACCGTATGACCGCAATATCGACAAATCCGGATTTCGTTGCCGACGCGAATTCTGCCTTTACCATGCACCGATAGACTCCGGGAGTGACGTTGCCGCAATTCCACGGCACTTCGTTGTCTCCCTGACCCGTCGGACCCTGCAATGTGCGAATTATCTGGCCTGACATATCGAAAATTGTCAACGTAACCGTCCGGGCAGTCTCCCCCAGGAGATACCTGATAGTTGTCGTCCCGCTGGTCACCGGGTTGGGATAGTTATAGATGCTCTTCTGCGGGAGCATATCCTTGTATTGAGCAGGAGCAGCCAATTGGCTCTGGTTAAAACAGAAACTTCCTGCCGGATCGTGTCCCCCCATCGGCCAGAAGTTGGTTCGATTATCCGGAGAGACATCCCAGGCGTAGAACCACCCATCGGACCCGAGATAGCCAAGTTTTCCTCCGACGGAGTCCGCAAAGACCACTGGTGGTCCCATTTCAGCCCCACCTGTATTGAACGGGAACCCTGACACCGGTTTTGTACCGAAGCCATAGAGGCTGCCATTGTCGGTCGGGAATATTAAATCGGGTGCGGGACCATGATTGACATTGGAACAGACGGCAGACATACTCACCCTTGCCTCCGGGTACTTGTCATTGATTTCAATCGGAAAATCTGATTTGAGTTGGAACAATTTGTCGAAAGCGTACATGTGTCCGATTCCCCCTATTTCGATATCCGGGTAGCCGTCACCGTCTACATCTCCGGCGATTGGGTTGGTTGTAAACTCATATCCTGTCGACGAACGCAACATGACGGAAAGTGACGGATGGCCGATGGTAGTATCCACGGTAATGAAGATTCCCTCGCCGTCGGGGCTAAAGGCCGCAATTTCAGGCTGGCCGTTGCGGTCGACATCGACCGCGATCGGGCCGAGAGAGAAATCGCCATCACATGCTATCGTGGAACTGTCCTGGCCGAACACACTCACGTGCGTGGTCGTTGAGTCTCCCCAGAGTACAGCAAGACGTGATCCCACGCGACAGATTCCGTTAAGGAGTGGACCCGGTACGCTGAAAGTGTCACGAACGTTGCCTGAGAGGCTGGTTTGTCGAATCAGTGTGCCGTCGGCACAAAGCACCCAGAGCATGTCGCCACCCGATAATGCCACCGGATAGCCAGAACAGTAAATGCTGCCGGCGGTATCGGCTTGACCGTCATGGTCAAGATCCTGCAACGTGTATAGAATCACCCTTCCTTTCGGGACTACCGATGAATCATATCCGACTGCGACATATTTCTCGGATGCGACGATGCCGAAGTCGGTGGTCACCGGGCCGGCCGTGATGGGACCACTGGTCTGAGCAAAGAGGGGGACAGTATGTTCGTATTGAGGATATTGAGGACCGATGGCAAGCTGGTGGATGGTGGATCCTGCCGAGTCCGCATAGACCGGGCATGTCTGACAACCACTCTTGAGGCGGAGGTAATTTTTCCCATCGGTAGTAAATGCGGTAAGCAGTCTTCCCGAGGCCACGATAACTTCAGATCCGCCGCTCTTGTCCAGATCGTCTTCAACGATAGAGAGCGGAAAAAAGGGCACGCCTACCCGTACGGGAAAACCATCGGCACGCTTGTCAGTGGCGAGATCGAAGTACATTACGCTGTCCTGCCGAATGATACCCTTCGGAGTGACGACGGAGTCTCTGCGTATGTTCGTGACATACACGTGGGTGTTGTCACCGTTGTGATCGAACGCCGGTGGATTGGTGTTGGGTGTGAAGCTCGTCTTCCCATCGTCCCGAAAGACATCCCCCTGATTGCCGTAGCCTTTTTGATAATATGTGCCAAAATCCGTTTCACCGTCCGCCTCTATGAGTTTGATGAACGGTCGATCCGGATCCCACTGCAGCGTGTTGTCATTAAAATTGTCGGTTCCATTCTTGACGTATTTCAAATACCCCACTGCTTCGTCGACCCGGTAGATCAGCATCCCGGATCCGGGGATCAGATAATCGTAATCGCCGTTGAAGTTGCGCGCGGAGTCGCACGGTCCCAGAATAACATTGGTCGCCGAGTCTACCCGGGCGAAGGTCTGTTCTCCCGGGATATCCGGTATTCGGTTCTCGATAAGATAGTATTCGTTTTCGGATATTGGCACGCGGGCGATCTTAAGTCCGGTCGTTGGCAACTCGGTGGCAACAATGCGGATATTCTGCCCCTGGCGGAAATCAGCAATCGAATCGAAACCGAGATAGGCGCGTGACCAGGGATCGTCGTAGACCGGTATGACGCCGAACACCTTTCCGACGGGAAAGCCGAAGTCTATCCCGGTGCCGAATCCGTTATCGTCGTGGAGGGCAAAATCGCCGAGCATCGACAGAAAGTTGTGGGTATTGTACATATCGTACAAGCCGAGTTGGTGTCCAAATTCGTGGGCAAGAACGGCATTCATGGCGGTCGCACGGTTATCCTGACTCATGAACTCCGGCATAATAACGGCCTTTCGAACGAATTCAGCGCCGCCATCAACCGGAATCGAATCGCCGAACTTGATCCAGCCGGTAAACAGATCGGAATGCGTCGGGGGAAAACCAAGATCGTTCTGGCGGTCCGAGCCGGCATGGAAGAGAACGATCGCCTGATAGTCTGAGAAGTGTATGTTCGTGTCCGCATCAGCGATATGCATGCAATCAGAGAAGAACAGCCCGAGACCGTAAGCCACCGAATCGAATGGATATCCTCCGTAATAGCTCATCGGATGCGGCAGGGTATAGATCGAATCGCGTCCTTCCGGGAAAATATCCCAGGTCAGATGATACCTCCCTTCGGAGACAAATCCCCAGTAGATGTTCAGTGCCCTCATGTGTGCATCGAAATAGAGCGAGTCATGAGGGGGCGGATCGATCCAGTGCCCGACGGAGTCATAGTAGGCAGCCGAGTCCGCCGGGTCTGCCAGCGGATGCGAGAGGTTCATGACACCTCGACCGGTGGTATTGGGATCGTCGGTCGCCTCGTATTGGAAGTTATATCGGAGGACCAGAACGTTTATGGTCGTATCATAGTCCGCGGCGAGAGATGATTTGGGCAGACTGAAAGGTCCCGATCTTCCGGGTAATGCCTCCGGCCTGCCTTGCAACTGACCATCGATTGTTTGTTCCACAATATAGTTTGGATGCACAGCGCTGCCGGCATCGATCTTCCTACCGCTCCAGAGTTTGTCCGTCGCTGAGCTGCGCGCTGCCAGGAGGCCGAAGATCAGCAAGAAAAAGCAGAGCGACCAGATAGGTCGACGTGGATGACGTAACGCCGTAACCAAAAAGAGAGGTTTCATCTATTACTCCAACCTGTTTTCTGACATTGCTTTCAATTTCTATTTATCATGCAATTGATTCACCTTCAGTTTGAGCTACCTGATGACTGCTACTTTCACTCTTGATTCAGTGACCAAAGCTTCTCCGGAAGAACCCTCTCCAAACAGCCGGGCTACACCGATGTAGACTCCGGACGCCACCTCACGTCCGCTCATATTCTTCATATTCCACTTGATTTCGGGGAATTCCGGCGGACCCTCGTCACTGACTGTCGTATCTGAGGCGAATATATGCTCGCCCGTGATGCTGTAGAGGTCCAGACGAATTCGTATGGAGGAGTGAACCGGGAGACCGGTGGCATCGGTTGGAAATTGGAATCGGAACGTAAGATTGCGAGAGGACATTTGCGAAACCACAGCAGGATTGGGGTACGGGACCAGCACCAGTGCCGGGAGGTTCACTGAGGCAGCGTTTGTCGCACGTTTCTCATCCCAATAGTAACTCAAATCAAGGCCCTGGTTAGGAACGTACCGGGAAATCTGCGTTGATGAGGGGGTAAAAACCACGGACAAGGAGCGACATAACTCCGGATGCGCTATGGGTATGGAGAAGTTTGAGCCGCCGGGGACCAGAAAAGACTCGGCGAAGATCGAATCGGACGAGGTCCCCCTCGCATCATCGGGAGCGAAGCGCTCGACAACGCTTACTCCCCACGGCATAGTGAGGGTGGCCACTTGACCCGAGACAGTGAAGCTCGTGTCGATATTCACATGTGTGGTGTCATCGCAGCCGTCCCTGAAACGGCACCGTGTCGTTTGCATGCCGCAGTGAGCAGTGACAAGGTCTTCGGGCAACTCTGTCGAGTCAACACCGAGACTGGTTTGAGTGAAATCTACGACACAGATTGAATTCGTGTCGACGATATCCCTTGAAGCCCAGTAACGGTTTCTGACAAGTCGAGTGTTAACAAATGTGATATATTCCGCTCCGTTGTGTTCCGGTTCAGCTGTATTGATTGTGGGGCATCCGGAAGCACAGACAAAACCGCTATCGTCACTCAACTCGGGAATATGACTTTCCGGGAACTCGGGATAGTCGGCTCGGTGGATGTAACCAAGATTGGCAGGGACAAGCGACGATCTTGATCCGGTAAAATAATTCCACAGGGCAAATTCAGCAAACGCCTGAGGGAGAGAGGATCCCGCTTGCTCGTGCAGGATCTGATCAGTCGCGGTGAAGAACTGGGGACCAGGTCCCAGCGCGCCACACCTTTCCCAGATATACCGGATATAGTCTCGGCCGAATCGTTCCGACAGAAATATAGCGAATACGCAGGAACCGTAAGGATGGAGATCGTAAAACGTTTTGAATTGCTGCAATGAGGTAGACGGATCGTCGAAGAAATATGGGAGATAATAATAGTAGTCAGGGATATTGGGATATTGTTCCTGTTCCATCCAGACGGCGGAGATTTCCATCCAGTATCTCCGGGTGAAACCGGCCGGGTCGACGCCATCGTATTCGGTGAAGTCTATGCCAAACTGGATAGCATGAAAGAACTCGTGTGCCGTCGTGACCCTGACCGCGTCGAGCGGATGCGTCTTGTAGTTGGATAATCCCTGATAGTCCTTAGACAGTTCGATAAACGATGTAGCTCGTTGTCCACCCGGACCGTCGATATAAATTGAATCGAGATAAGCGAGCCCGTAGAAATCCGGGACCAGGTTGATCAGATAGATATCGTACCGATCATCGCCACCCTGGGGATAAAAGGAATCCTTTGGGGGAGGCGAGTATCCCAGGACAGTAGAGTCGTGCAGCCATACTGAGTCCGCTATCTGTGCGCATTTGGAAACGTAGTCAGGAACACCCGATACAATCGTCTGTTTGCTTGCCTGGTAGACCGTGTCCTTCCCGAACCGGTTGTAATGGATCTTAAACCACCCTCCCGGGCTGTTGTAGGAGGTGTCGGTGACTGGCCGTGCCGTAATGGTGCTTAAGCCGGCGGCTTTGAGAACCTCAGGGTCCATCAATGACCGATTGATAACAAAATCAGCGACGGCCGAAGTCCCGCATTTGATGAGCGGATGCTCTCGGTCTTCCCCAACCGCCTCAGCGACCTTGCCGTATCGGGCAGGGAGCCTGTTAGGACTCCCTGTCACATACAGGTAATCCTGAATGATCTGCTGCTGCCTTTCTTTGGAAAGGGTGAGCGCATCCGATGCTGAGTAAGCGACAGACATGACAACCAGAAACGCTGAGATCCAACAGAATGACCTATTTTGCATATTACAGTCCCACATCCACCTTGAGCTGGACACTTCGCGGCCGGCCGTACGATGCGCCGCTGAAGAATGCCCCCTTCAGTATGTACTTACTGTCGAAAACATTATCCACGTAGAGTTGCGGACGAATCACCGTGTTTTCGAACAGGATCGAATACCCCGCGCTGGCGTTCAAAATGAAATTGGGATCCACATGAATGTCCTTGTTGAAGTCGAACAGGCCGGTCCCGATCGGCGAAGTGATATCAGCACCGTTCGTCAGGCCGGATCCATAGATACCGGTAGCGCTGACAAACGCTCGCTTCTCGGAATACGTCATCGATGCAACGGCGGAAATCCGCTGGTCGTGATCGAGATCGAACCACCCGCCCGGAACATCGGCAATATCGGTCGGGAAGAACCCTCCGGTGACCGGACCGCTCCCGTAGGCATGACAAACGGCAAAATTCAGATATCCTGAAATCGGTCCGTGAGGCTGCACTTCAGTTACGAGTTCGACACCCGTAATTCGCACTCTGGCCAGATTGACGGAAGTCGTTATGGCCGAACCCGGTACGGTGTTGTCATCGATTCCCGGAAGACTCGACTTGTGGTAGACGGAGATCTTGGTCAGCACGCCAATCGGAAACCGGTGGACGAAGCCACCTTCATAGAAATCATCACGCTCCGGCAGGGTGGGAGCCGTAACTACTCCTGAGTCTGCGATATCGGTGATGGCACGAAGATCCTCGACATTGGTGGGAACGAAGAGTCTGCCGTAATAGAGATAGATGGTGTTGGCCGGATTCGGAAAGAGACTGAGCTTCAGCCGAGGACTAACCTGATGTTGATCGTGAGCGAAGGGCGCCTTGTGTGCATCGGAGCGGATACCGGCCCTGATTTCCGTCCATTCATAAGGGGACCAGACCGTCTGCAGATAAGCCCCGAGATCGTGGCCGCTCAGGTTGGAATTCGAGGCTGGTCCGCTGTCGCCGTTTATGTCTTTGGTACCGAACAACTCATGGCCACTCGTTATCGAAGCTTCGATACCGGCTTTGAATTCCGCTTTATGGACGGGCTTCCAGCGATAGTCGGCTTTGATCCCCTCAGTATTGAACGAGCGGTTCTCGCTCAGATTATAGGGCGTCGTGTCCGGATAGAATATGAACGAGGGATCGTCAATCGCTCCGGGTGTATACTTCAGGCTTCCATGCCGGTAGTAGGCCCCGGCGAAGAGCTCGGCCCCGCGCTCCTGTCCGGTCGTATCGATACTGAACTGATGGCGCCAGCTCAGATTTACGAAACTGTTGTCATCTTTCTGGCGATCATCAAGGTTCACTCCTCCGGTCGAGTCGAACGGGACCTCGAATTTGGTTTGAGATAGATTGGCGTCAAGGTAAACCAGATCGGTGGAGGATGGAATGTATTGCAGCTTGCCGAAGCCCGAAAAATCCTTGCCGTAATTGTGGAAGTTAAAAGGTTTGTTCGTGGCCGAGTCCCCGACAACCGGTTCCTCTCTCATCGAGGTCTCCTGACGGTTCCCCGAAACCAGCCATCCCCATTTACCCATATTGCGACTGAGATTCATGGTCTGACCGTTGCTGTGGTACGATCCGACATAGGAAGAAAAATCAGCGCGGCCGGTCGGAATACGGGTGAGGACATTGATAACCGCGGCATTTTTACCTCCGTACTCAGCATCCCATCCGCCGGTTTGAAAGTCGATTCGGTTTACGGTGGCTGGATCAAACAGCTCGTTCAGGCTGCCTGAGATCCCGGAAGGAACCGGCACCCCGTCTACATAGTACGTGTACTCAGCATGCTGCCCCCTGATGTGCACCTCACCGGTTGGAGCACGAGCTGCTCCGGCAATCGATTCCTGAAGGATCTGCGAGGTTGTGCTCACCGGGGCCCCGTGGTAATCGTTCTGTTGAAATACCTGATCGCCTGTTCTCGTATCGACCGCGACCGGAGTCCGGGCGGTGACGGTGATAGCCTGGAGCATTAAAGTCGCAGGTTCAAGACGAAAGGCTATGGTAGTTGTTGCTCCGTTCGGGTTGATCTCGACCGATAGCGTCTCGGGCTGGAATCCGACAAAGCTCGCTATCGCGGAGTAGCCTCCGGGGGTAAGGTTGTGTATCGTAAAATGTCCGAATTGGTCGCTCGGAGAACTTGCAATCTGTCGACCTCCCTGGTCGACACTGATCGTCACCCCTTCGAACGGACGACCACTCGCACTGTCGGTCACCGTCCCAGATAGATTTCCTGAAGTATTTGCGGGATCGGTTGCGGTACTGCCGCTCCCGCCCCCGGATGTGGCGCCGGACACACTCTTATGCGGCTGCTCGGTCGTGATTGAAGCGGCCTTGGCGATGTCCGTTCCGAAAGACAGGACGGCGATCACAGTGCAGGCACACAAAAGCCTGAGAGTAAGCAAAAGACGGTTGAGGCAGGAGTTGATATGTATCTCCATAGCTGCTCGATTCCTTTCTGAGCATCGCTTCAAGATATATTAAATTGAACTTCGAGCCGGTGCGGATTGGTGTCGCGCGAACCATCTCCTGAGTGCCTCGTGTAAATGACCTTTACAAGGGTCAGAGGTCAAGTCTCAGCTGAGACCCGCTGACGGAACGCCCCTCGGTCGGAGCAAAGCGATGCTGATATGTTGTTGAAACGTAATATTGAAAGGGCTACGAGCGGGCCGGGGGGGCACGCAGCGACGCAAAATCATCGGGCACCGATGCCGGGATCGTCAACGGGGATTCGACATATTCCGCGAGGACATTGGCTACCAGAGGAAAGGAGCAGTATTGCGGAAAGGCGCCCAGTTGCCCCTGAGAGCGGCAGAGCTGGCAGTTGTCGGGATCATGGCTGGCGTGGGGACCTGCCGAACCAGGCAGCGAAAGCACCTGTTTCGTGGAATAGGTCCCGACCTCGTGAGACAGGACGTGTATCGGCAGCAGCCAGACAAAGAAGACCGCCAGATACAGACAGATCACCTTGCTCAAAGCGGACGAACCGCCGCTGCTTGATTGCCTAAATAGAGCCATTGACTCCACTATAGGCCACTCAACAAAATATGTCAAGAATTATCTTTGATCGGGCCGCGGCCGCGAACAAGGAATTCCCTGGTCTACTCCGGCGTCTGGCCGGAGGCGCGGTTCTTGCTGCGCTCGATCGACTGCAGCGCCAGATAGTTGTCTCCGAATTTCTCCATCGCTACGATTTCATTGTCGTACTGATCGAAATGCCGCTCTTCGTCGGTCACCAGCCGCTCGAACAACTGCTTGGTCGCCGAATCGGCGTTGGTGGCGCATTCATTGGCAAAACGATTGTAGTCGAGGGCGCTGCCTTCTTCCATCGTGCGGGCGATTGCGAGCATCTTCTTTACCTCGTGCACCTTCTGGACCTCGTGAGTCGCGACCAGCTCGACATCGCCGCCGAGGAACAGGATCCGCTCGGCCAGCTGCTCGATATGAAGCATCTCTTCGATCGCCGTCTTTTTGAACAGGGCGGCCAGAAGATCGTACCCCTGGTCATCGCAATGGAAATGAAAGTACATATACTGGTGAACAGCGGACAGCTCGTCACCGACCGCCTTGTTCAGCAATACCTGGCTTTTCTCGTGCATATTATCCTCCTTATCGCGTAATACCTTGTTGTCGTATTCGCGTGTCTCGAAACACCTCAACTATACCAGACGTAACATAGATGTGCAAGTAGCTTATCCCCGGTACTTATTGGTGAGACGCTGGTTCATATGGTGTTATCCGAATATCCCCCGCGCAATCAGGTAGGGAAGAAGCAGATAGAGCACGACATCCCGCACGAGGTAAAGAAGAACCGCACCGACCAACATCTTCCAACCGTACTTTCTGTAAATCTCCTTAAGACGAGCCCGCTTCGACCGCTTGCTGTTGGCTTCAGACGGCGAAGACTTCATACTTGACCACATTCGAAGTGAGACGAAGCTTGCCGTTCTCGTCCTTGAACTGACCTACCCGACGATGTCCCTCGGCAAACTCCTCGCTCTTCGTCCAGCCTTCGAAATCGGCGGCCGAATTCCAGTGGGACATGATGACATACTCATCTCCATCGGTCGGTCTCAGGATTTCCAAGCGGACGAAGCCGGGGCGACGATCGATAGCACCGGCCCGGGTGAGGAAGGCCACCTCGAATTGCTCTCTAAGATCCTTTGGGACGATCATTCGGTTCATGACTACGAACATGCAGACTCCTCTTCAACCAGATTGAACTATATATTGCCCGGCTCATTTCCTATCCGACCGGGTGGCGCAGAACCCTGAGTGAGTCTCTCAGTACCAGATTGATTTTGTTATTATATTGCCAGTCAATAAGTTTCATTCAATGATGTTCAGTTGTTAGCTATAAATGAAAATGATTATCATTTTCATTTCAGATACTTTACGAGCTGATCAGCGAATTGTCAAGGACCTTTTCTTTCCGGATATCCACTCGGTTCGTCATCCAACTCGATCAACACGGCCATTCTGTGGGGCGGTCATTCGGATCCGAAGGGAGTGAGTCAGTGGAGTCTGGGCCCGGTGATGTCAGGCGACTTCATAAAACGGCTTGCCTCCCGTACTCGTGTAACTTGACAAATCCGGCCGATGGGATATATTGGAAATATAGACTACGTTGGTGTACGATTCCTACATTTGGCCAGCCGGCCATGCACGACTAACTCGCTGCGCGTACATCGGCTAAGATCAATCACCGAAAGACAACTGAATCGCCGAATCAGAAGGCCACAACCTTATTGGAGGATGGTATGAAACGCCTTGTTTTTATTTTATTGGCTCTGTCCCTGCCGGCAGTTTCGGTAGCGGTGTCAGCGGCCACCCCTGCCGCACTCAATTATCAGGGGAGGCTTACCGACAGCGGAGGATCTCCGGTGGCCGACGGTTCCAAGTCGGTACACTTTGTCATTTACAACGATGCTACGGCTTCGGCGGCTGCCAATATCCTGTGGGATAGTGGTCCCACGACAGTCACCACCACCGACGGACTCTTCTCAGTTATGCTCGGAGCGGCACCGATGACTCCGCTTCCTGACTCGCTGTTTGCGGACAGCAGTGCATGGCTCGGAGTGACGGTTGGTTCAGATCCTGAGCTTGTTCCTCGCACCCGGCTTGTGTCTGTGCCGTATGCCTATCACGCCAGATCGGCAGACGCAATCGCCGGGGATGTATATGTCAGGGAGTCCGGCGACACGGTCAATGGCTCGCTGGCCGTCTCAGGCAACTTCAGTGCGGGCACTGACTCGGTGGAAGCCCCGATCACGATGCGCACGCAAAGCAATTGGCGCTGGGATATCGGGAACGGTTTGGGCGATGTCCGCTTCAGCGACGGCGTACGGGGGCTGAGTTTCGGGATCGCCAGTGGCGGCGGAGGAGCCGGGCATGTCCACGTCTGGCCCAGCGGCGGCAGCCAGCTCCTTACTTTCGGATCACCCACCAGCGGCGACCAGTTCACAGTAGATGGCAACTTGAATCAAGTTTTTTCAATGTCGCCGTTTTCTGTTCAGACAAATCAGTCGTACGCGCCACTAACGGTCCAGAGCTTCAGCAATTGGAGCTGGGATATCGGAAGCGGTTTGGGCGATCTCTATGTTGGCAATGGCAGCTACGGCTTCAGCATCGGCGTCTCCCTGGCCGGCGGTGGAGCGGGCATCACCCGTCTCTGGTCGGCCGGAAGTGGGAACGAAAGCATCATCCTCGGCAGCCCAACCTTCGGCAATGTCTTCGAAGTCCATGGCGATGGGTCCACTATATTCAGGAGCACCACCGACTGGGTTGACTCGGCGTCCCTGGACTGGAGGATACACGTTGATCCGAAGAACAGCGAACTTTCGGTATACGGGGCCGATTTCAAGAGCAAGGTCCATCTGTACGGTTCCGGCAGTTCGGGAAGCGTATGGGTAATGGATTCGAGCAATCATGCCGGCATCTTTCTCTACGGAGGAGACGCTTTTGGAGGTGAGGTAAACGTAAATCGTGACGACGGTCACTTCGGCGGTATTTTACAGGGCGGAAGCTCCGCATCGGGTCAAGGGGGAAGACTGGATCTGTACGACGGGACCTCCATGTACGGAACGCTCAACCTTCACCTCGATGGTCGGGCGATCGGTGATGCGAGCGCGATATTTCCCGATGACGCGATCAGTTCGCCGGAGATTCTCGATGAACCGGGAATAGTCGCCGGGACGCGGGCCCTTTCACTGACCCTCTCTTCGACGGTCAGTGATATTGTCACGGTCACTATTACTATCCCATCGAGCGGCTACATAGTCCTACGCGGAGTCGCTCAAATCATCACTTCAGGTACGACCAGTTTCAATGATGTCGCGGTGCAAATAGATGAAACAGCCGGAGGTACGTTGAGCAGTCCCTACTTCGCGCGCTTCGGGCTCGGTGGCTACGTCAATACCTCGGCCAACTATATTCCATTAAGCGTGCAGAGAAACTACTTCAAGGGCGCCGGGACTTACACCTTCCGCCTTGAGGGGAATGTTACGACTTCAGGCGGGAGCGCTTCCTGCAATTTTGCGCAGTTAACCGCAATGTATGTGCCGACTTCATATGGGTCGGTAACGACCGTTGCAGCATCGCCAGACGACCTGCCGAAGGCGAAAGCAGTGCGGATAGAAGAGGCCTCCCGGAATGGCGACCGAACCATAACCGCATACGAAGCGGATTTGTCGGTCCTCGAACAAAGAGCCAGGGAAGCTAAGAAGGCCGCCGTCGAGGCCGTGAAGGCGCAGATACAGGCAGAACTTGAGCTGAACGCAGCGCTTCAGAATAAGCCGAAAGAGTACAGGCAATAGCAATCCTCATCCACTATCCTGCCATCAAATCAGTTAAGCCCCGGTTTCCCGGGGCTTTTGTTTTGCTCTTGCTGAATCCTGCTAACCTGTTGCCAGACAATTCTAATACTCTCCCAGCATCAATACACGCGATTAGCCGACCAGACCCCGCGCATCTCCGGGGTGAAGGGTGATAGAATAGACGAGACTGCCGATAATTAAAGCGTAGGCATATATCCAGTCAAAAGGAAGGCAAAACGCGCCGGATTGCCGTGAATCCGGTCAGGGTATAGGGAAATTCGACCATTCACTAAACATCACTTCTCATAAATTGTGTTAGGAGATGCAATGGGAAAGAAGAGTATTGTCTCGATGGCGGTTGTGGTATTCGTACTGATGGCCGCCGGCGTGTGGGCGGCCGATCAGCCGAAGTTCAACTTTGACTGGTACGGGTATTTCAAGCTCGATGCTTCTTACGATCAGCACCTTACCAGCAATGGCAACTATGTTATGTGGGTTCTGCCGGAGAATAACAATTCCGATGAACGGCAGTTCAACATGACTCACAAAGAGTCTCGCTTCGGCTTCAAAGCCAAAGGGGACGGGTACGAGAAAGTGGACGTCGGCGGACAGGTGGAGTTTGACATGTACGGTACGGCCGGCGCTGAGAATAAAGCGGAATTGATGGTCCGCCACGCCTATCTGACCGTTCAGAAACAGAACTTCCAGTTCCTCGCCGGTCAGACCTGGGATCTGATTTCCCCGCTGAATCCGGCTTCGTTGAACTACACGGTGCTCTGGGGCTGTGGGAATATCGGCTATCGTCGTCCGCAAGTCCGCCTGAGCTACACCGCTCCGGTCGACAAACAGACGAACGTTAATATCGCCACCGGATTCTTCCGCACGATCGGAAGCGATCTGACGCCGACTCTGACGCTCTCGACCGAAGTCGCGAACGGAGTCGATGACGGTACCGAAGCCGGCGTTCCGTCAACCGAAGGACTTCTTGAAATCGATCACAAGTCGACCACCAGTCTTTCGATCCGTACCGGAGTCAGCGGCCTTTACGGCAAGATGAAAGCTGAAGGCACGCTTGGTTCAAAAGAGAACTATGAGAGTTATGCCATTTGCGGTCACCTGATGCTGTCTCTTCCCTCCGGAGTGGGGATCTCGGGTGAGGTTTATACCGGCTCGAACCTGGCAACCTATTTTGGCGGCATTAATAATAACAACACGATCGATGGTACCCACAGCAGGGGAGGCTGGGCCTCAGCGTGGGTAACGCCGACACAGGAAGTCAAGCTATCGGCCGGAGTCGGTCTCGATGATCCGGATGATCAAGATCTGTTGGCCGGCAGCCGATCGAAGAACACCTGCTACTACGGCAATATCCGGGTGACCCCGGTACCGAAGTTCACGGTGGGACTCGAAGTTTCCCAGTGGCAGACTGATTACAAGGGCGCGGCTTCAGCGAAAGCAGCCCGGGTTCAGTCAGCATTTATCCTGAATTTCTAGGCTTTTGGCCTGAATATGATAGTAACGGCCATTCTCATTCGCCGAGGATGGCCGTTTGTTTTGAAGTGTTGGCCCAATCTCGAAGTTAGTGGATACTAACGTATTGCCAGACCATGTCGACCAGATGAGCTTGTTACGGAGCGAACTTGACCGAGAGGGGACTCAAAATCATGCCCAAGTTCATCCAGAATTTGCCGATATGTAAAGCAGGTAATTGAATTTAGGCGGGCATCTTTTGGAGTACCGCACCCAAGGAAGCAACAGTGAAAGAGAACATCAAACGTAACGCTATTCTTATTGTCGACGACGATCCTTCGATCCTGAGTGCGCTCAAACGTGCACTCCGGGATGAAGATTACGACGTCTACACGGCCATTGACTGGAATCAGACAGCCGAGTTACTCTCCATACATACTTTTTCGGTGGTAATCTCAGACTTCCTTATGCCAGGCGTCAGTGGGGACGATCTGCTGAGCATGGTGAAGTCCAAAAGCCCCAAAACGATCCGGGTAATGCTCTCCGGCAATGCGTCTTCAAAATCGGTGCCGGTCGGAATCGCCAACGGGATCCTCAACTGCCAGATCTTCATCTCCAAACCGTGGGACGACGACGAACTTCGGAATACGCTCCGAGGCTGTATTACTGAGTACGAAGCAGCGGTGTAGCGCCTCGGCGGCAAAAAACGCTAGAGTCCCGGGCTATTGGCTGATTGGTGTATCTGGCATCAGCGCCGATCTACTGTAATCAGAAGATCTGAGGAGAACATTTCTTCGGGTGATATCACTTGCTCATTCAGGGGAATCTTAGTTCCGTACCGTTCCTGCAGTTTAGCTCTAACGAGCTCGTCGGACAGATCGAAGTCCCCCAGTTTCTGAAGATGTCCTATCTCGACTCCCAACCCGCGATAGTAGATCTTCCAAACCAATTCCGAGCAGTAAATTTCATCATCGGACCAGCCAAAAGAGGCATCATAGGGCTTGCCTCTGAACTCCTTAGCTACTTGCCTGAGCCGGCCCAAGGTTATCGGGGTAAGCGAACTACCGACGTCGCTCAAACGCTTGATGACATAATGACCACCTTCGCCTCTTTCGATCCATGTTTGCAGCGGCGTGTACTTCACATCGCCGGCAGCCTCGTAGACGAAGGGTGAGCCATTTTCAATGAAAATGATTCCCATATGACTGAACTTCGAATGAGTGGCTTTTTGAATGGCATCGCTTTGGCTCGAACGCGAAGTTTGGAATATCAGGTCACCGTCCCGCAGCATATGCTGAGGAGCTTTCGAGCAGCCGACTGCGATCAGTTGCGTGACGACAAGGGTTAATAGAGCACATCTTCTCAAGATTATAGCCTTCACGTTATCTTATACTGCTCCACCAGCGATCCGACTTAACATCTTGATCTATGTCCACAACTTCTCCCAGTTTTGGTGTCATAACATGCACCTTCTCTTTTTCAGCGCAGGAAACCAGTCGTATGATTGGCTCATTCCAGGAATGAAAGGCAACATCGAACGTTCCCCAATGAACCGGCAACAACAATCGGCCTCGAAGAACCTGCCCAGCATCGACTGCTTCTTCCGGGGTCAGGTGTATATCCGGCCATTCTTTTCCATATCCGCCTACAGGGAGAAGCGTCAGATCGAATGGACCGAATCTCTCACCAATCTCCTCAAACGAACGGGTCGGCCCGGAATCGCCGGCGTAGAACAGCCGATGGGTCGAGCCGAGTACCGACCACGAGCACCACAGAGTTTTATCGGACCTGAGAAGCGAACGGCCGGACGAATGCCGCGCCGGAGTGCAAACCAACATCACATCTCCGATCCTGACAGTATCCCACCAGTCGAGATCAGACACCAGGCTGTCCGGAACTCCCCATGAGTGCAGTTCTGCCCCTACCCCCAGCGGGACAAAATACTTCACTCCCTTTCTCCAAGAATACTCGGCGGTAGATCTTTCCAGATGATCGTAATGGTCATGTGAGATAAGGACGGCATCGATATGAGGCAGGCTGTCTCGCGACAAGGGCGAAGGCTGAAACCGGCTGGTATGACCGATTCTCAACGATACCGATTCGTCAAATACCGGATCTATCAGAATGGTAACGCCGTCGATTCTCACCAGTACGCTAGAGTGCCCCAGCCAGCAGACTTTCAGCGACGAGCCGGATTGGAACCCGGACAAGTCGACCGGCACTGACGGCAGGGGGCTTGGTGGTCGGCTGTGACTATGGCCGAACAGAAATTCTTTCGCAGCACTCCACAAACCTCCTTCTGCCAGCTCGCTGGTCGGTTCGATATTGGCAAACTCGGTGCCGTCATACTCCGGTGATTTCTCTATTCGTTTAAGCAACTTTCCATCCGGAAGAGCGCCAACATCGCTTGAGCCGATTCTGAGGACGGACATTGCTGAAATGAGGAACCCGAGCAGGAGAACGGTGAGTGCAATTTTGGCCGACGTTGATTTCATAGTTACCTAACAATGTCGGATTCTCGACGCTCTGTCAACAAGATGACTCGTCTGAACACCGGCTGCTCAAGCTGTGGTGATTCGTGATCGGGGCGTTGGTCGACAGAACTTTTAGCCTTGCCAAAAGCGGATACGCAGGTATATTTAAGTAACAAGAAGGGTTCTGACGTGAGAGTATTGGTATTTCTGTCGGTTACTGCGCTTCTGTTGCTTGCCGTTCCGGCCGGTGCTATTCAGCTCGTTAACAGCAGTGTTATTAGCGGCCTCGGCGGGCATGTCGATATCAACCCGATCTATTCGGTTGATGGTGAATACCATGGTACGGTCGCGGCCGATGCTGTCAATGACAAGGTCGATGTCTACGACGCCGACGGGTCTGTGCTTCATAGTTTCAGCATGCCCAACAACGTGAGAAAGGCAATCGCCCGGTACAGCGATAACGGCGATACGCTGGTGGTCTACGTGCTCCAGGATACCACGTGGGTATGGAATGATAATGGCAATGTCGACGTCTTCAGAATTAGTGTTATCAAAGATGTCGGGGACAGTATTTCGACTCTTGAGGTTTGGCCGCACTGCGTGACGCAGAACCTGGTTGATGAGTTCTGGATTTGGGATGCCTCGATTAGTTTCGACTATGACAACCAGTCTCGGCCAAAGGGAGTTACCTTTCAGGAAACGATGACACAGTCGTATCATGTGATGACGATGGGGACAACGACTACCAGATTCAGCACGCTGATCGCGTACAATCTGGATATCACGATGTATTCGGCCAGTGTTGCGGCGGAATCATACGTTTCCGGTCACCGGTTCGACGGGGATACCTGCGGTTGGGCGTCGACATTCAACTGGTCTCAATCGGTAGTCGATGATCCCTGGAACAGCTATTCCTCATCGGGAACATATATAAGGGTTAATAATTGCGGTGTCTCGCTGGTGGGAATGAGTGGACCGGGATCGTCTTCATTCGTAGTAGCCGGAGATTTCATCCCGTCGGTTCCAGGCGACGAGCTCATTTACGCCGGATCGGCGAAAGATATCGTGGGATGGAATGACACCCTCATTGGTCACTGGGCCTGTTACAGTGTCACCGCGAATGTACTTACCGAAGAGTGGTGGATTCCCCCGCCGAGAAACTTCGCGCAACGCAACTATCTCGATCGAGCCAACCTGCTGCTGGGTCTTTTCAATAACCGGGCAATCGGCTTGTTCGATTGTGAAAACGGCGTCATGGCCGACTCCATCCCCCTGGAGCGTCCGATGGCCAACATTTCCTTCATGATGTCGCCGGCAAAGGAGTTTCCATATCTGTTCGGGAGGATAAATGATACGGTGTTCGTTTACGACTTTGGCTCGGTTACCGACGTAAACGAAACCGGTCCGGATGGTCTCCCTGATAACTATAGGCTCAGTCAGAATTATCCCAACCCGTTCAATCCAACCACGGAGATCAGCTTCTCGCTTCCGAGAGCGGCCGATGTCCGGCTTGATGTTTACAATATCCTCGGACGGCGCGTGGTTTCTCTGGTAAACGATCACCTCAGCGCCGGTCTACACACCGTCAGCTGGGATGGAAAGGATCTCGACGGAAGATCCGTTTCGTCCGGGATATATCTGTACCGAATCCAGGCCGGAAGTTGGGCGGAGGCTAAGAAAATGCTCCTGCTGAAGTAGGGGAGGGTCGGACAGGAGAGACCTCTTCCGGGCGAATTGAAATTTAGCGATGCCGACTCTTCAGCGATAGATATGGCCCCACGAAAATGGGGCCATATCTATTATCACTAATGCGTCTGCAGCCAGTCGAGAATAACCTGAGCATCTTCTGTCCACGAGGGCAGCCCGAGGACATAGTGACTTCGGTTGGGGAGTTCCTTGAAGTCAACCACTGAGCCATTCTGCTTGTATTTCTTGAAATTGCGGTGATTCAGCGACGCGGGGACACAATGGTCCGTGCTGCCGGCAAGAATCAGAAGAGGAGGGTGGGGTTTGGCGAAATCAACATGAGCGGCTTTGGTCAGGCCGTCCCGGATCAGAAGTTTCGATTCCGGAATGCAATTAGCTTCGTACGCTTTCTCCTGTTCTACATTCGATAATCCATTAGTGAACGCATAGCGCCATTTGTCGAGAGACATGAGGTAGGGATTCCTGGTCGACGTGAAGTATCCGAGTGACCGCCAGGTGGATCGGTAGAACGAGAACTCGATCGGAACGATACCCTGAGGCGGCACGGAGTGCACTGCGACGCCGGCGGCGGCGAGATCGCGATTGACAAGGATCTGCGTAATCAATCCACCCATCGAGTGACCGATCAGGATCGGCTTTTCCGGCAGCCCCTGTGCAATTCCAGCAAAATGCTCGACTACCTGTGAGAGGCGAGTGGCGGCGATATACGGATTTGGCATGCTCTTTCTAAGGGCTTCAGCAGTCCCTTCGCGGTGGGGCCACGGAGGGGCAGAACAGGTGTAGCCTTTGCTCCCGAAAAATTCCTTCCACTTGCTCCAGCCTTCATGGTTGACGAAACAGCCGGTGACAAACACGATATGTCTGGACGCGATAGTGCCCATGATCTGCTCCTCTGCGTGATTCGATTTGATGAGTTTTGCGTTTGGGGAGTCTGCGTCGAGAGTTCGAGCGAATAGACCTCACTCAGGGAATTCCGTAATCCAATTACCCGGAAGAACGGGACAAATATAAGAAAATGGTCTAATCAAGTCCAGTTAAAAGAATGTGAGATTGTACGACCGCTTCATGCTTGATTCCGCCTGACGCTCCGACTATACTCATTCATATTGCACGTATCAACTATCAACAGGAGTATGAGCACAATGCACGTAATTCTCGACGAGAGACCGTCATTTTCAGTAGTTGGAATCGAAGGGCGCGGGCCGGTTACCAAAGGTCCGGAATGGATCAAGCCGCTTTGGGAGACAGCCGTTTCCCGGCTGGGGGAGATTCGCGACATCGTTGAATCAGAAGGTTGGGGGTTGATGAGCGATGTCGACACGTGGCTCGGTTCGTGGGGAAAGGACGAGGGAAGGTATCTGGCCGGATGGACGCTCAAGCCGGGAGCGAAAGCGCCCGGAGGCTGGTCGGTTTGGGAACTGCCGGCGGCTACTTATGCGACAATTTCCTGTAAAATGCAGACGTATGGCGAGGCCTGGAAGTACTTCCACGAGCAATACCTGCCGACTTCAGAATACAAACGTGAAGGCGCAGCTCACGAGTTTTATCCGCCGGAATTCGACGATATCACTACCGATGGTTTCTATCTGTACTTTCGTATAGCGAAAAAATAACACTCTTAACTACGGCTACTCTCGAATTGCTCACTTGAGGAGCATCATCTTGCGAGTAGCGGTGTGATTGTCTGTAGTCAGGCGGTAGAGATAGAGGCCGGATGCAACCTCATTACCGTGCTCGTCCCGTCCATCCCATTCGACCGTGTAGCTCCCCGCCGGTTCATCGGCAGCTCTCAGGGTCGCTACGGTCTGTCCCAGGAGATTGTATATACGTAGCACCACATGAGATGCGGCCGGTAGATCGTATGTAATCTGAGTTGTTGGATTAAACGGGTTCGGATAATTCTGGTGCAGTGAGAATTCCCGGGGCAAATTGTCTGCGCCGGGATCTTCGACATCGGTAGCGACCGTTATCACGACCTTCGCTCCGGCCGTCAACGCCGTAGTCGTATCTTCGGCGGTCACCGTAAAGGCACCGAGTGTCGTACCGGCCTGATATAATCCGGAACCATCGATCGTCCCGCCGGTCGCGCTCCACGATGGTTCAAAGGCTGCAGCATGATCGAACTGGTCGAAACCAAAAGCGAGGAAGTGCACCAGGGCGCCGGTCAGAACGGTCACGGAGTCGGGGACAATTTCGATAGCGCTAAGTTGAGGGACATAGGACAGGATCGTCGCCATCAGGGTATCAACGGCGCCCGGATCAGATTGTGCCTGCGCGGTAACTCTCAGGTGGGCCGCGGTTCCTTCCGCAACACCGCCCGGTACGGTGATAACGATGTCGGAATGGGCCGAGGTGGTGTCCGTCACTCCCAACGAAAATGAGAGCGGGCTGTCTACCCATCCGGCCGAATCGGCAATGCTGATATCGATCAGATCCTGCGCGATCGTCCAACTGAATGCGCTAAGCCCCAGTGTGTCAGTAGCTCCGGCTTCGACATATAACGTATCCGGGGCAGCCGAAAGCGCTATCGATCGAGTTGTGCTCAGCCAGTCCGCTACCGTAACGCCAGCCGCGATCCCATCTCCTGATCCGGAGCCGGCGCCTCCGGGCCCTGATGGATCGCCCCACCAGTTACCGCTTGCGATTATCTGACCGGTCCCCGAGATCGTATTGATGCCGAGTCCGCCATTGCCTGATACATTACCTCCCGTAACGATTAGTGAATCAGCAGCCTGCCAGTCGATGCCGTCGCCGGCATTGTTTGAGATATTCGCACCCCGTACGAGCGATGAGGTCCCTGTAGAAGCAGCCAGATGAGCGGGAAGGGCTCTGTCCGCCCGCACTAACTTGGAAGCTCCGGTGTAGATTCCACCCAGTACGTTCTCGCTGACGTTTACCGCTCCAAGATTCAGCACTCCGCCCGGAACGATCGATCCCGACGGGCGGACGAGCACACCGTATCCTTCGTTGGCACGAATCTGTCCGGAGGCAATGTTGACGATTCTTGCGACCACGCCATGCGATGAGTTCCTGTTCAGCATCGCCTCACCCTTGACCACCATCCGACTGCCTGCGATCCCGATTCCGCAGTTATCGGAGGCCTCGACATTCATTGCTTCCAACTCGTGCGCATACAGCCCGCCGGCGCCATACTCGGTGTCGGGATTCCCTTCGCCGGGGATACAAAAATCCGGATCATTGTTTCTTACCTGGGTCCCGTTGTTATTGAGTCGGGCAGTATGTGCAATGTGGCACTATACCGTTGTTGCAGAGCAGCCCGGTGCTTCCGTTGTCCGAGATATCGCTGTAACTGCCGTCGAGGAAAACATTATCTCCGAGCGCTGCCAGACCGAACTTCGTGTTGTTCGTCAGCGAAGCATCGTTCTTGATTCGCACATAGGTGTCCGCGAAAATACCATCACCACAATTCCCGCTTGCCGACACGGCGTCCAGCTCAACTTCACCGGCTCCTGCGATCACGCCGCCATGACGGAAATTAAGACACTCGGTCTCGCTGAGGGCTGTGCCGTTGTTGTCGGCCGCCACCTGACCTTCAATGTGCACGCGGCCCGTGACGGAGATTATGCCGTCGTGTGCGTTGTTTGTGAAGTTGTGTGTCTGACCCTGGATGTTGATCGATTCGAGGGAGTAGACCCCGTCGGAGCCATTATCGTGGGAATCGATATTTCCCTTCGCATCCAGCGATTTGACATGGATCCCGTAGCCATTGTTACCGCTAATCTGCATTTCCTCGGATGTAACATCTCCACCAGCCAACAGTCCGGCATCGCTGGTTGAGTCGGTCCCGTTGTTCTGGGCAACGAATGGTTTCGTAATATGCACGTCGCCGTCGCAATCGACGCCCGATTTCTTGTTGTCTGTAACATGGATGTCTTCAAGCGTAAGATCATTGCCGCTGCAACGTATACCCTGCCCGGTAAATTGGGAAATTGCGAATCCTTTAACGGTGCTGTGACCGATCTCGAAAAACAGGCCGGCCGATGAACCGGCCGACACTCCGTCAAGGTGAATTACCGGGTCGCCGGTGATATATCCGGCCTGGGAGGTTCCGTCGATAGAGACTTCTTCGGTGATGTGCGGCAGTGTCGTGGCTGGCTGGATAGTGAAGGGGTAGGTGCCTGGAATCTCGAAGCCGATATAGTCGCGCCCGATTACTTTGTCGGCTAGTTCGATCGCGGCGCGCAAGGAGCACTCCGAGACCCCGTAGATGGAGGATCCTCCGCTATTGCAGTCAACATCGGAGGAGTCGATATCTGACCCATCCACTACAACATTCACCATGATCGGTGACTTGGAAAACTCAGAGGTACTGAAGAACGGGTCGGTGGCGGTAGCCACGACATGCGGGTGCAATCCGCTGATCGTGTCGGCAAAATTTGCGTATCCGGAGGCATCAGGAATGACTTCGAGCGAATCGAGCAGACTGTCACCTTCGCCAAACCCGCTTGGGTCTCGTTCGAATGCCTCGTAGAAGTCGATCATGTAGGATTGCCCGGCGACTCCATCGAGAAAACCGAATACGGCGGTGTTACCGTCGGCATGCCCTATGAAAGTCAGGGTGGGCGTGTTCTGGAGAGAATTCGCGCCGGTATCGACATCCATGCTGTCGTTCAGGGTGACGCCGAACTCGTCATCGTTTCCGACCAGATCGATGCCAAGCTCTCCGTTGGCGTGAATATTATTACCGACGAAATGATTGCCGTACCCGGATTTGACCCGTATTCCAGCGCCGCGGTTGTTGGCAATGATATTCCCTTCGTCCGGAAAACGCTCGCCAACAGTGTTGTTGTGAGACTGCTCGATACAGATGCCGTCGCCGAAATTCTGCAGGGCGGTCGTGCTGTCCGGCAGTACTCCGATCACGTTGCTTTTGAATTCATTGGCATCCGCGTTCTTCAGATAGATTCCGGTCGAATCATTTCCGCTGATATAGTTCGGCTTCCCTGCGTGTCCGATGTAATTGGACCAGGCAGAATCGAGGTAGATTCCGAACCGACCGTTGGGAAGGGCCTGTGCGCTGTCGGCGGCGATCCCGATAAGATTGTCGTCGACAATATTATCACGCGGGATCGAATCAAACAACGGAACCATTGAGATACCATCGACCAGGTTGCCCGAAATGAGATTGTTACGCACGATCGTCTGCTTGGCGCCGTGTGTGATATTCACTCCGGAGGAATCATTCCCCAGCCCGAGCAGACCGGTCGTGATTGTCCCGATGTAGTTCCCTTCGATGACATTATTCAATGCCGAGAACCCCTTCACTTGCACCCCGTGAATCCCGTTTCCGGAGATTACATTCATATCGCCGGGGGCGGGCCCGCCGATCAGGTTTCCTTTGCCGAATGAGATATTCACTCCATAGTATAGATTCCCCAAGGGGGAGGAGGAGAGTTCGAAGTCACCGATGATATTATCCCGGACGATCGAGCTGTCGCCGCTGATGTCGATACCGGTGCCGTTGCCACCGATGAGATTGCCCTGAATCAGAATATGCTTCCCGCTGCAGCTTACTCCGTCATAGGCGTTGCCTATCGGGTAGAGGCCGGCTCCATCGGTGCCGAGGAGGTTTTGATCTATCAGGACATTTGTTGCGAGATAGCTGACACCGATCCCGCGTTGCAGGTTTGCCGAGACGGTGTTATCGCGGATCGTATCGGACATCGTTTGGCCAAGCCCGATACCGTCCCAGTCGTTGGGAAGGGCGGTAACGTTCCGGATTTATCCAGGCCGACAATATTGGACTGAATGACGTTTCCATCTGCCGCCGCTCCACTCACATAGATTCCCGGAAAATGTATTGCCTGAGATGACATTCCCGGTACACCTGGTTTCCGGCCGTCTGAATTTCGATGCCGTAGCCGGCATTTCCGGAGTCGGCTACGCCATCAGGCGTTCCGATATAGTTACCGATAATCGTGTTGCTATCGCTGTTCAGGATGAGGGAGAGCCCCTGCTGGTTTGCGAAGATGTAGTTGCGCTCCGAGTCGTTGGTTCCGCCTATTATGTTGTCCGTGCTGTAATTGAAATTAATCGCCGGGACCGTTATTGTCGTGGATGACGCAGTTCTGAACGATGTTTGTTACGCCGGCGTTGTTGTCCAACTCTATGCCCCAGGTGGAGAAGTTCCTGATTTCAACATTCTTGATCGTTGAGCCTCCGTTGACGAGCACCGGACCGTACACCCCGGCCAGATTCCCGCCATCGATTATCACCCTCGCCGAGTCTCCGATCTTTCCATCGATAACAACCGGGCTGGTGATGTTTGGGAAGTTGGTGCTGGTGCGATTGACCACTGTTACTGAAGGATCGAAATTTATCAGGTCGAGGTCGGGGAAGCGGTTGGCATTTTCAATTGCTGCACGCAAAGTAGCAGGATGCAGGATGCCGTCCTCGAGAGAGTCATCCGGCAAATCTCCGGGATCGGTCACCGTCCAGGTATTCTTGGGCGACAGGTGCATTTGTTGAAGAGATCGTTCGTACGCGGATTTCGCCGCCTGCGGCCAGGCGTCGATACCGGCTCTGCGATTCTTGAGATCCGGGCCGACCGCATCAGCGGATCCAAAACAAAAGCAGACGCATCCAAGGACCAGTACAGTGCGAAAGATTGCACCAAGGCATCTCGCTGAATTACGTATAGTCATGGTTATCTCCAGCTCCGGCTCATCCCCGGGAGTAGCCTCTCGCGATAGAAGGGACCGGATATTCAATTGTGAAGAGAGAGGTCAGCAGCCGTCCCCGGCGTACCGGCGTTCACAGGACGCGTTTGACCCAAACGAATGACATAGTAATATAATCTGCCAATCGAGAATCAGCGACTAAAATTGTCGATGTTAGCGGAGGGGGCAGGTGCCCCGGAAGGCGACAATGCTAACAGATTATTGTACAAGGGGATAGGTTGAGCGCTAAATTGCGCCGGCCAGCGTATCGATGTCATTGAGGAGCATCTGGCGCGGTTTTCATCCTCAACACGGGCGGCCACAGTTCGGGCGGACTGGATATGCCGGCGCGCCGTCTCTGTGTTGCCCGCCACATGCTCAGCGCGCGCGAGCGCTTCGTAACCGTATGCTTCGTGAAACGGGCCTGCCTGCTTGCCGAACTGGAGCGCAAGATCCGCATACTTCAGCGCTTCGGATCCGTTTCCAAGTATCGCATAGACCCGAGATATCTGCCAATTTCCGCCAAAGAGATTATTCGATGCACAGTCGTTGCGTTGCGTCCAGTGCCACAGCGACGAGGTACTTAGCTGGATCATCTGCATATCTTCTTCCGGGGTCCGGCTCTCTTTCTCCATTAATTCCCAGGTTTTGTTGAAACAGGTGATTGAGAAGTGCTTGTGGGCGGCTTGCAGATCGAATTCCGGCTCGGCCATGACAGACGTCCTTTCGCTTACATGATTGAGACAATATCCCGGAGGATAATGGGAATATATCGGATTATGCGCGATGATGCAACTTTCGCGGGTCATGTCACCTTCGGGTTTTGGTGGAAATATGCCCCAAGGCACCTGGAGTTCCGCGGCGGACTCGGCCCGCCAAAGTCAACAGGTCGGGACCTTTCGATCCCGACCTGCCTTGATTCTGCATCAAACTTCTTTCGAGGTCTGATCTACTCAAGAACGTGGATGTTCTTCTTCGCGCAGATATCCTTGAGCTGCTTCGGCCACACCGTGACCGTGACTTCGCCCAAATGGGCCGTGCGCAACAGATACATGTAGGTTCGTGCCTGACCGATACCGCCGCCGATCGAAAGCGGAATCTGATCGTTGAGGATCGCCTTATGATACGGCAGTTTGAGGAAATCGAGCTGTCCCGAAATCTCGAGCTGCTGCTTCATCGTGTCCTTGGTCACGCGTACACCCATTGAGGTAAGCTCATGGCGTCTCTTCGTGACCGGATTCCAGACGAGGATATCGCCGTTGAGACCGTGCGTATCTTTGCCCGTCTCCTTGTTGGTCGGGGTTACCCAGTCATCGTAGTCGGCGGCGCGCATTTCATGCGGGTAACCGTCCTTGAGGACCCAGCCGATACCGATGATGAACACGGCGGGATATTCCTGAAGGATCTTGGTCTCGCGCTGTTTTCTCGGAAGGTCCGGATACTTGGCGAGCAGATCTTCGGCATGGATGAAGGTGAGTTCTTCCGGGAAGTCCGGGTATTTCGAATTCTTGAGCGCCGGGAACAGCTCCTGGGCATGAAGTCCCGCGCCGCGAATCACTTTCCAGATCTTCCGAACGGTGTCTTTCAGATATTCGAGATTTCTTTCCTTTTCGGTCACTTTCCGTTCCCAGTCCCACTGATCGACATAGGAGCTGTGATCGTGATCGAGGAAATAGTCTTTGCGTACCGCCCGCATGTCGGTGCAGACACCTTCGCCGGTCTTGCACTCGAATTGAGCCAGGGCCATTCTTTTCCACTTGGTCGCCGCCTGAACCACCTGAGCGGTCATGCGGGGATCGATTCCGAGGCCGCAGGGGAATTCAACCGGTGTGCGAGAGCCGTCGCGGTCAAGATAGTCGTTGATGCCGCTGTCCCGGTCGACGATCAGCGGGACCTGGACCATATTGAGATTCAGTTCCTTGCACAGATGATCCTCGATATACCGCTTTATCGCGTAGATCGCCCTTTGCGTGTCGAGTCGATTGAGCAGGGGAGCATAGCCGGTCGGAAGAATCTGCTCCACAGCTTCGTAGGTGCTAATGCCTGGTCCGGCCAGGTCGGCTTGTTTGGTAGACATAATGATTACTTCTCCTTAATCCAATGTGTCCTTGTATTCGAAACGAAGGAATTGGTTATGTTTCGAAAAGTGATTCTGCCTCCCCGAGAATCATATTTGTCAGACGGGAATAATGCGATGCTGTCGAACCAGGATGAGTTCAATTCGTAAGATGACCCCTGTCTGCCCCCATAGGCTCGTCGACTATCCAGGTGTTGTCGTCCGAGATCCAGGAATGACGTCCAAAGTTCCGCTTCAACCCGAAGAAATCATCGACCACCTGCGGGTCCCGCGGCCAGAGGTTGTTGAGCAGGGCAATTGCCGAAGCAATATCGATTACTCTGAAATTGCCCGAACCGGCTTCGCCCGAGTCAGGATAGACGACCAGGTAGTGAATGCCGGCTGCCTTGAGATCACTCTTGAGGGTTGACAGGGTGCGGTCCGCCTGCACTCCGTGCACGACCAGCACCTTTCGGTCGCTCCAGCATTTCACCGCTGTTACTATGCGGATCAGGCGATCGAGCGCTTTGTAAAACCGGAGCATTGATCCAACCTTCTCCCCGCAGGGATCATCAAATTCCCTGGCACAATCAGGAATGCGATACTCCTTTTTCAATTGCTCCAGGCAACAGGAGAGTCCGCATTCCATGCTATCGGATATGACCTTCGGAAACGGGATCGAGTACTTGTAGTCGATCCCATCGGCCGTTACGACGACGGCATCGTCGGTGATGGAAATAAGGGGGTCGGGCTGACCGAGCAAGGTCAGGAGATACACTTGACTGAGGGCGTCCAGGGCGACCTCGCGAACCAGTTGTTCGGCCGTCAGCTGTTCGCCGCTCCACGGTGAGATCCAGGTAGCTGTCATTGGCAATTCACCTTTCGCGACTTACCGGTCTATAGCTAACCAGACATAAGATATACTAATTTGTCGATGATGTCAAGACATTGGGAGTTATCCTGTCTGACTTCGCATGCGTATGCGCAACAGCATGCGATAAAAATAGGGGACAAAATGTGATTGGTTTAGGTTCGGCAGTTCTTCTGAAGCGCCGTTATTCCAGTCTGAGAGCTAAAGGGAGTGAGGTACTCACTCCCTTTGCTAAGGAGTCTGTTGCGAGTCGGGCAGTTGCCCTGAATTAAGCACCGAGAACCAGTCGATCTTGCGCGTCAGGAACATCATCATTGCCAGCGCGATGAACAGAATGACGCTTCCCATCAGCAGAGAATAGTCCTGGAGCTGCAGGATGATATAGAGATACCCGTACAAGATGACCAGGATCAGTGCGACGATGGCCGATTTGAATTTGTCGGCGAGGAAGCTGGAAGAATAGATCGTAATCATTCCAATAATCCCGATACATGCGATGAGGTAAGCATATCCGAAGGAGATATACTCGGACAGCGACAGCAGGAGCGTATAGAACACAAGCAGAGCCAGGCCGACGAGCAGATACTGTATCGGATGGATCGGTTTACCGCTGAGGATTTCGATTATGAAGAAGGTGAGGAAGGTGAGGGCGATAAACATCACCGAGTACTTCACTGTGCGCATAGTCTCCTGATACTGATTGACCGGGAGGAGCAAACTCACCCCGAACACCGGCCTGTTCGCCTGGTACGAGGAACCGATCCACATTTTGGGATATCCCCGATTTACTTCAAGCACTTTCCAATCCGCCTTGAATCCGGATTTATCGATTTCCCTGTCGGTGGGAAGGAAGTCACCGGAGAAGCTTGGGTTTGTCCAATCAGAGGTCAAGTGTACTTCGGTCACCGCCCCTACGGGTGAGAAGCTGAGGTCGTGGCTTCCGTTCAGATTGAGCGCGGTTGCAAACTGGTAACCGTCGTCCCCGGGGGCAAGTTTGACGGGGATGCTCATCGCGGTAGCGGACTGGTCGGTTGTCGGTGCCCCGGGTCCCGCTTCGACATTCGCGCCATTCCAGGTAAATGTCAGCGGTTCTTTCAGGCCCTTCATATCGGAGAGCCCGAAAGATACAGTAGCATCGTCCCAGAGTACATCGTCGGAACCGATATGCATTTCATCGAACCCGGCCCGGGCAAACGAGGCCGAGACATTGAGATTTGCATTGTAGACCATAATATTGTAGATCCCTCGGTTCCGCTGCTCCGGCTCGATCCGTCCGGTGAAATCCAGCTTGTCCGGAAGGAAGTGGGCGACCTGTTTGTAAAAGGCATCTTTATCCTGACTACCCGGGTTTCTTACCTTGAACGGTACATTCAGGATCGGGCCGATCAGGACCTGCTCGCCGCCCCAATTCGAGTTGATCTCGGAAGCTACCTGATCCCGGCGGGCCTGCCGTTCAGTGATCAAAGACCGAATCATTTGCGCGGGGATCATCAGGATGATAGTAAGTACGGCCACTATTATAAGCCGTATCCCAACTGAGTGTCTCAAGTCCATTTTGGACATTGTCACCTCCCTTATCTTGTGCAGATTATACACCGTTGTTTGCTGGCGGTCCAAAAAAAACACCAGCCTGCTTACAGAACGCTATCTATTCCCTAATATCGGCCTGATCTAACTCTAACCAACTCAAAACGTGACAATAATACCTGCTCTCAACAAACCCTTTAATTACAGGCGAGCGTTGAGAAGGCAATCATCAGGAAAAGGAGACTTGCTGCATGTCTGTTCGGGACCGGTTCATACGCGATAACCGCCAGATCAACATTCTTTCGAACCGAGGCGAACCCTACACAGTACCGTCCGTCTGGCGGCCGCTGTTGGGAGAGTACGACGCCCTGGTGGCGATACCGGATATGCACATGTTTTTCCACGGTTCCCCGCAGGACTGTTTCCAGTATGGAGCCCCTGCGATGAAAGACTTTCTCGAACATCTTATCGACGTTAAGCAGGATATGAAATCTCAGGGCCGGAGACTTGCCGTCGTTCAACTGGGAGACATGTACGAACTGCGCTACCCGCACCCGCTAACGGCCCGTCGGCTGACCCCGGAAGCGGTGATTGCGTCTCATCCGCTCTATGAAACGATACACAACCAGTTGCTCCGTCTTGAGACAGTGTTCATCATAGGAAATCATGACTATGAACTTGCCCGCTCCCCCGAGCGAGTCGTCTCGGCCAATTTTGGACGGGTCTTCTGTGAGCACGGGTACCAGGCGGATCGATGGTATCACTTCAGCAATCCGCAGCGCAAATTCTGGGAAACCTCCATGTACCTCTACTCGCACTTCCGACGGTGGGAGGCAAGAGTTAACAAAGTCCGGAGACTTGCCCGGAATCTCAGCGAGGGTCAGCAGGCAGCTCTGGGAATTCTATCGGGTGCTCAGGAGAGATCGAACCCGGGGGACGCCATCATGTATTCCAGACATCGGCTCAAATACTACGACAGGAAATTCCACATCGATCTCAGGCGGGGTGCGCCGACCCGAATCATCGTGACCGCCCACTCACATGTACCGTTGTTGTATACGCATGCGTGCAACGATCACTGCTGGTATGTCGATGCCGGGGCGTGGACGGAGGGACGGTCAGATTTCGTGATTATTACCAACGATGAAATTGCACTCTGCCGCTACAAGCGGGCAAGTGTTAGAGTCACTGTCCCGATACTGGCGCCGTTGCGCGCATCGAGCGCCGCTTTGGTAGGATGATTCCTGCGTCCCCCGAATGACGATCAGGAGCTGCGCAGGCGACCGATCATTTTTTGCCGCCCGTCAGCGACTTGCCAAGATCCTTGAGCTTATTTTCCGCTTCCTTTTTGACTTCGTCCACTCCCTGGTTCTTCAACTCATCAAGATTCTGCCCGAAACCGGCGGGTAGTATGCCGCTGCCGGAGGCGACAGCTCTCGAGATCAGGCTTTTGACGATCGTTGCAGTCACCTGACTGATTTTGGCGCCATTGTCACTGCCTACATCGCTAATGGTAAAATCATTGATCTTAAACGACTTCTCGTTCTTTTTGCCCAGCAGTGTGAGCGAGCCGTTCACATTGATATCGCGGAGGGCAATCATGCCAATACGGAACTTTTGGGAACTGCTTGATGATGACATATCAATTTGCTTGATATGGTCGAGCAAGACCTGGTAGTTGCCCTTTCGGTCGATTTGTTCAAGATTGAGCGTGACTCCGTCTATTATGAGAGAGTCCACTTTGACTTCCTTGTCAAGCACCGATCCGGCATCAACGTCGAGAGCTCCATGCTTGAGAGAGAGGAAGTCTTTCGACGTAAACCCTTCCGGGTTCGCAACGGCCAGGTTGTTCAGATCGAGGCTGCCGCCCCCCAGCTGGAGTGAAACCGATCCAACCGCAGTATTCACACCAAGGGCATAGGTAGAACCGACTTCGATCGCTTCTTTGACCAAATAGTTCCGGACGAAATAGAGAGCCGCCAGTCCTACAATCAGGACCACGACGATAGAAAGGGCAATCTTTTTGATCACGAGTACATCTCCGGTCTGAGGTTCAAGGATTGGTGGTGTGCTTCCAGGCTCCAAAAGTCACTCATATGTCTGAAACAATGAAAGCAGGGTTTTGTTCGAGAATGTGTGGCGAGCGCTCGTTTTCGATAGATTCACAGGGGAGGTTCAGGGGGCGCTTGCTCAGGAGTTAATAATAAATATTTGAAGTTAACACGAATGTACACTATCATCTTAAGTAATGCCGACCACTAATGCAAAGAGGGGCGTGAGCCTGTTAGCCGCGATTGCTATCGGTGTCGGTGGCATGGTCGGCGGCGGTATCTTCGCCGTTCTCGGACTATCTGTCCAACTGACTCACGGCGGGGCGCCGCTGGGGTTTCTCCTGGGGGGAATTGTCGCGCTCCTGACGGCATATTCTTATGTGAAGTTGTCGGCTGCTTTTCCCAGTCAGGGGGGAACGGTTACGTTTCTTGACCGGGCCTATCGGCCGGGAGTCGTCGTCGGCGCGCTCAATGTCCTGCTCTGGCTCTCGTACATCGTCATGCTTTCGCTGTACGCCTATGCGTTCGGAAGCTACGGCGCATCGTTCTTCTCTCCTTCGCACACCGAGCTGATGAAACATGTACTCATCAGCGGCAGCATCGTTGCCATAACCGTGCTAAATTTGTTCGGGGCCAACGTAATCGGGAAAGCTGAGACCTGGATTGTTGGCCTGAAGGTCATTATCCTGCTGTTCTTTCTGGCGGCCGGCGTTCAGTCCGTGGACACTGCCCGACTGGTCCCATCGACCTGGGCAGCCCCCATGAATCTGCTCGCCGGTGGGATGATTATCTTCCTTGCCTACGAAGGATTCGAGTTGATCGCCAACACAGCCGATGACATTCGCAATCCGAAACGTAATCTGCACCGCGCGTACTTCTATTCCGTGATATTCGTGATCGTCCTCTATGTCTTGATTGCCATCGTGACGGTAGGGAATCTCTCGATCGGCAAAATCGTACAATCACGCGACTACGCCTTAGCCGAAGCCGCGCGTCCGTTTCTCGGTCAATTCGGCTTTCGCCTGATTGCTGTGGCGGCTGTCCTGTCGACCAGTTCGGCTATTAACGCGACTCTCTACGGTGCGGCCCGTCTGAGCTATACTATTGCAAAGGATGGAGAGCTGCCCTCGGTGCTTGAAAACAAAATCTGGCACCACCCGGTCGAGGGATTGTTGATCACTGCCGTGCTCACACTTGTGATTGCCAATTTACTGGATTTGTCCAGTATTTCGGTTGTAGGGAGTGTCGGGTTCCTCATCATATTCGCCGCTGTGGGTTTTGGCAATTTCAAACTGAGACAACAGACAAAGAGCATCGGCTGGATATCGCTGTTAGGATTCTTCTCCTGTTTGGCCGCGCTCGTCGCGGTCATCTGGCAAACAGTTAATACAGATCCCAATCGGCTGATCCTGCTAGCAGCCGTAATTGTCTCCGCGCTGCTGATCGAGTCAGTTTATCGCAAGGTGAGCGGACGCAAGATTAAGCTGTCCGAGGAGAAGTAGGGCGTCTCCACGGACCTCTCCGCTCAGGAGTTCACTACCGCTATTTGAGCAAGAGCATCTTCCGGGCTTCCGTGTTCCGGTCAGTGCTGATCTGATAGAAGTAGACGCCACTGGAGACTGCCACACCGTTCAGTCCTCGGCCGTCCCAGACGATGCGATGAATTCCGGCCGACAAAGTACCATTTATCAGCTCTCGGACTCGCTGTCCGACGATATTGTATATAGTCAGCACCACATGACTCGAGCGAGGTAATGCAAATTCGATCGTGGTCGTCGGGTTGAACGGATTTGGATAATTCTGCTCGAGGCTGAAGTTCGCAGGCAGATCGCCCCCTCCCGGCGGGTTGTCGATTCCGGTCGCTACATCGGTGCTGAAAGCCGCATAGACCCCATCCTTCGTGATTGCTGTGCTCACCTGATTGGCGGTGGTATCGACATCCCCACCGACCATTTCCCACATCAGACTGATTTCATTCCAACGGAAGATTCTTATCGAAGCTTCGAGTGTTGGAGTGAGCAACGACGGGGGGACATCGTTAAGATCGTATTCAATCGTGATCTGGTTACTTCCCGGCAAGCTGGTTTGAGTCGGAAGGAGGGTGAGCGCGTGCGTCCTTGAAACGGCAAAATCGATAGTATCGAGTCCGGTTCGGATGACCGGATAAGGAGAGGACAGAACCCCGGCCCTCGTCACAAACACCGTGCTGTCGAGCAGGAAGCCGGAGCCATCCGGGCCGATGACGGCATATGCCGAAAGGGTGTCGCTGAATTCTGTCTCTTTGTAATCGTTGTCGAAAAAGAAGACGCTGTCGGCATCGTCAGGAGCATGCACTTCAAGCGTCTGTTCGTCGCCGCTATAGTTGGAAAAGTTGACCTGATATCCTGTGGAATTCGGGACAAAGGATGCTTGTGCGGTTGTATCAACATCGCTCATGTAGTCGATTGTTGGATCAGAATGGAAACCGGTGTTCGAAAACAGATTGATCGTCAGGGCGGTGGGATTTAGACTGGCTCCGCAAATCAAGGGATAGACTCCGACCACGTTTCTTGTCGTGAAGTGTAGGGTATCGGGGGGCGTTGGGCCCAGCTGCCAGGCGCCATACGACCAGGAGAAATCAGTGGCTGCGGCTTCAGCCGAAATTCGCTCGGCTGATTTACCGAAAGTCGTCTGGATCTTTCCGCTCGCTCTCACTGTGTCGTTCGGAAGGACGCCGAGAAGCCAGATCAGCCCCTCCGAGCGGTTCGTCCTGCCCTGATCGACATAAAATCGCCTCTGGCCGTAAGTGGGAAGATTAACCGTCGTGCTCGTACTCACTTCGGTATAGGCCAGCGCATTACCGGAACTGTCGCTGAGCTGGGCCGGCCGGTCCGAAGTCGTAGGGGGAGCAGGCGTGTTCGGAAAGACCACAAGTGCCCCGACATCGTAGTCCGGATGATCGAGATCGTTGTTGGGGCCATCGAAATAGTTATTTCCGGGCGGCAAGTAGCGCTCATTCGGCATCCTGATGTTTGCGATATAGCCGCCATAGAACGACTCGAGCTGTTTCTGAACCCAGTCCCAGCAGGACTCAGCGTGACTTCTCCATTGTTCCGTGGATTTGCAATCAATGTTTGAGTAGTTATTCGACCAGGACATCTCGCTGGATCCGGGATCTTCCAAACCGGGGCCACCGTACGGCCAACCCATAAAGCCCATATTTGTACGATACGGACATCCTCCGAATGGGGCGGTAATTTCATCTCCCAGGTCCAGGAAGGCGTGCATCAGTTCCTTCGCCCAAAAACGATAGTTCACTGGAAGGGCCAGACTCACGGGAAAATCGGCTGGCACTCGAGTCGGGAAAACTACTCCCCGGCATGAACCATCTCCTGGGGAGATATGAATTCCTGCCGGAATAGAAATGGCCCTCATTTGTGCGACGAAGTAGCAGGAAGGGCCGGGTGGGAGTCAGGTTATGTGTAACGATTACCTGGCCCAGTGCATCATCCTGGATCAGTACCGTATCAAGACGGATCTGCCCATCGCTGATATCGTACAGATAATTGGACATATTCCTCACCGCCAGCTGCAGCTGATACAGGTAGTTTGTAGACGCATCCCAGGTCACGCCAATGTTCAGATTGTACGCGAAAGTGCTGTGGTCTATGGCAATCTTTTGGACCGGTTCCGGGCTTAGCGTATCGAAGTACATCGCGTAGGTAACGGAATCAAATTTGGCGTTGTCCAAATGTACGGAAAAGGAATTATCGGCGGTGGTGTCACTTACCCTTAACAATTCAGAAAACTTAAGCGTGTCTCCAAGTCGGAGCTGTCCGGAGCGGACGTAACTTGAAACATCGATCTCGCCTCGGGAATTGGTTTCAACCGTGTCGATAAAGGTGTCATGGAAGAAAGGTCTGCCGTCGGTTACTCGACTCATCGCGAATTTCCGGTAGATGCACCAGACTCCGTAGTCGTCGACCAGCTCAATGATCTTATAGGGCCAGTCGGGCGAAAACTCTGACGTGTTGCCGTCTTGGTCCGTGGCGGTCATAGAGATAAATTGGCTGTCCGGGAGTTGGGGGGAGAAGACGGCAGTGAAATCGCCATATCCGGAAGCGTCGGTATTCGTCGTGCTTGTCCAGAGCGATTGCTCACCTTCGCCGTAACCGCTCGAATCCTTTGTGGAATCAAAGAAGATCTCGATCTTGTGGGCATTAAACGCTGCGCCGTTTACGTGACCATAAAGTCGGGTGAAGCCACCTGATATCGAAGCCGAATCGATGAGGGGGTAGTTTACCAGTGTATTAGGGCCGGTGTCCGCGTCCAGAGAATCGTTTAGCGTGACACCGTCACCGCCGAGGTCGATACCGAGTCCACCATTGTCGTGAATGATATTACGGCTGATCGTGTTTCCCTCGCCAGAAGTGATTGAAATGCCTGCCCCATCGTTGAATGTAATTGTATTCGCCTGAGCATAATCATCGCCGATCGCCGCGCTATCAGCGCCGCTTATCAGGATACCATTGAGCTGGTTCGGCTTGGTCGAATCGCCGCCAAACGTGTTGGACTCAATGACGTGCCTTTTGCCAGATTGCAGGTTAAGTCCGTTGCCGTTGAATCCATCGATAACAAGGCCGCGAATCTCGACACTGTCGGTTGTGACCGTGAGACCGTCGGCAACCGCTTTCGCCGGCGCCCCGGTACCGTCGATTTCGACCTGATGTATTCCCGGCTGCGACAGGGCATTGATATCCACTGTTCCTGTGATAGGAGGCAACGAGCTGATCGGAGCAATCCTTGGTCGACCTCCCGTTGGAATATTGAATAAAATTGTGTCGCGGCCCGCTGTCGCATTGGCCTGCTGAATCGCCGCTCTGAGCGTACACTCATCATCGCCGACACTGTTGACACCACCGGTGTAGCATACGCCATCGCTGAGATCATTGTCATCGGCGTCCCCCTCCGAGTTGACCACTAGTCCTTCAGTTTGCAGTACCAGAAGAGAGCCTTCGCCGGTGATAATATCTCCGTGTTCATTGATATCCAACGGGGCATCGATAGAAGGCACAGGGGTGCTGTCATCGTAGACAGTGTTGATAACGAGCGAGTCAAGCAGCCATAGAGAGTCTTTGTACCAGAGTCTTCCGTTGTACCCGTTGGAACTCAGGATAATCATCCCTTCGTCATTGATGGCGGTCGCCACCGTTGTTCCTCCGGATATCGGTCCGCCGATCAAATCGATCGGTGTGCCGTTCTTCCAGAGAGTGGCGCGAATCTCACTGGTGCTGCTATCGGATATCACGGATCTGCCCACCACCCAGCCGCTGCTGTTAATATCGAGTGCCCAGGACTGGCTCGAAGGCTTGGCATCGAGGGCCACGAGCGTGGTCTTGGTGCCGTTGTCCCAGACGAATGCCCGATTGTATGCAAATATTGGAAGGCACCGGCTGATCGGCATCGCAGGCTACCTGACCGCTCGCGTTGATGGCGCGTCCCCACGATTCCTGGTAATCATCAAGTGTGCCGATCACGGTCGGCTGCCCCGATCCCCCGTACCAGATCACCGCCCGGGGCCATCCTGAGTCGGCCGGTACCTGGCCGATCACATCGTCGCGGTTGTTTACGTCGAAGGCATAGCCGATTGGATCGGGGGAGGGAGGATTGTTTATTCCCGGTGGATTTTCGTTGAGTATGTCGGAGGAACCGTTCCAGAGAAAAGCATCGGTGATGCTCCCGTTGAAATCCGAGTACGTACCGTAGCCGCACACGTATCCGGAATCGTTCAAATCGGTGGCAAAGAACTGGCTGTATGCCGAAGTATCGAATCCGGGAAGCGGAAAAAGGGAATCGTTTTGCCAGAGAAGGGGCGGCTGGTAGGATGGCGGCGTGATTAACACCTGACGAAAATTGTTGAGTTTACGCGGATGAGAATACGTGGGAAATCCCACTTTGTACGCCTTGTATCTCGGACGAGCCTCGACTCTCGGCGGAGACAATAGCTGCAGGGCAAAGATCCCTGCAAACATGACCATGACTATTGAACGCATAGAGCACTTCCTCAGGGTTGGACGTGGACTGATAGAATCCACATTAAATATAATGCCTGACGATGACAATCAAAGCAAAAAGTGCAAAAAAATAGCGCCGCGAATTGAATTGCTTTCTCCCGGCAACACCGCTAGATTCCCACCGAATCGGAGAAGCATACGCCGAGAAGGGCTCGCGAATGTCTCCGGAGTACGGATGAAGGGAATAACGGTCGCCGGACGAAGCGGAGATTTTTGGAGGTCTGAACCATGGGTGATCTGCTGGCTGGAAATTCGTTGTTGCTGCTGTTTGTAGTCATCGGTGTCGGCTATCTGATCGGCAATATGCGTATATTCGGATTCAGCCTCGGGGTTGCGGCCGTGCTTTTCGCCGGCATGGCGTTCGGCGCCGCCGATCCGCGCCTGGTCCTCCCGGAGTTCGTCTATGTCATCGGCCTGGTCCTCTTCGTCTACGCTATCGGGCTCCAAGCGGGCCCGGGATTCTTTGCATCTTTTCGGAAGCGGGGACTTCGCGCCAGCATTATCACCGTTGCCTTGATCCTTGGAGCGGCCGCGCTGGCCCTGCTGCTCGCACGGTTCATGAAGCTTTCCGGACCGGCCGTCGCCGGACTCTTCTGCGGATCACTCACAAATACTCCCGCCCTCGCGGCCACAATCGAATCGATCCATACGTTTTCATCGAAATTCACTCCCGACGAAATGAATCTTATGCTCAGTGCGCCGGTGGTTGCCTACGGCCTGGCCTATCCGTTCGGCGTTTTCGGCGTGATCTTCTGGTTTCACCTGTTTGCACGAATCTTCAAGATCGATTTCGCCAAAGAAGAGAAAGAACGAGCATCGCAATTCGGGGTCGAAGCTATTCTCAGCAAGACCTACAAGATAATCAACCCGGCGCTCGAAGGTCAGTCCGTGGAGAAGGTGCTGCGCTCGTTCGGGCGGACCGGCTTCGTGCTCAGCCGTATCAAGAAAGGTGACGCGGTCGAAGTGGTCGGTCCCGGTACGATCCTCAATCAAGGGGATCACATTGTGGTTGTCGGGACCGAGAGATCGCAGGAGATCGCGCGCATACTTTTCGGCGAAGAAGCGCCGCAGCATGTCGAGGAACGCCGCGACGGGATGAGTTATCGACGGATTTTCGTCTCCAGCAAGGAAGTGATCGGGAAGACGATCGACCAGCTCCGCTACGAGCACCCCTTCCAGGGAGCAATTACGAGATTGCGGCGCGGCGATGTCGAGATCGTTCCCGGGCCGGAGACAATTCTAGAAAGGGGAGATCGCATCCTCGTTGTTTCCCGTCGGGAACGGGCCGATGAAATCGCGGCCATCTTCGGCGATTCGATCAAATCCATTTCCGAAGCAGATTTCCTTTCCCTCTCACTCGGCATTGTGCTTGGCGTGCTGGTCGGTATGATTCCGATTCCGCTTGGCGGCGGCATGACCTTCAAACTCGGATTTGCCGGCGGACCGCTGGTGGTAGGCCTTATCCTCGGGCGCATGGAGCGGACCGGCCCGATCATCTGGGGAATGCCGTTCAATGCCAACCTGGTCGTGCGCCAGATCGGCCTTGTCTTTTTCCTCGCGGCGATCGGCACGCGGGCGGGGACCGGGTTCGCCGCGACTTTTCAATCGGGCGGCGTTTCTATCATCCTCGCCGGAGCGCTGATTACGACCGGAGTTACCTGTGCTGCTATTCTGCTCGGCTACCGCTATCTCAAGTTGCCGTTCTCGGCTGTAATGGGAATGATGTCGGGAATTCAAACTCAGCCGGCCTGTCTCGCCTACTCCAATGAGCGGGCCAACAACGAAATGCCCAACACCTGGTACGCGACCGTGTATCCGGCGGCGATGATTGCGAAGATTATTCTGGCACAGGTGATAGTCTCGGTGCTGCTCGCACTGATAATGTGACAGTTGGCGATTATTGTATTATTTCCGGGAGGCGACAGGTTTCAAAATCGATAGCACAGACGTACGGTTCTGTCCGATGGGTCGACCCTCAGACTCAGCGCCGAAGGCCAGTTCTCCTTGTCCACCTCTCTCCACACATCTTCGTGATACAAGTAGCCTATGACGCTGCCGACTGCTGCTCCGACTGAAACATATGCCGCCATACTCTTCAAGGGGAGCTTTCGCGGACTCGGAACGGAAGTCGTATCCAGAGCATCATCTCCGTATATGGCAGCTAACCCGACAAAGAACGCGATGCCGGACCCGCATGCGGCACCGATTGCAGCGCCTTTCAAAATGGACCGTTTCTTTCTTTCGACGACATAGAGTTTCATCTCATCATTCAATCGAGTGCTGTATAGGGCGTTCCCGCGGATGTCCGTATGTAATGTAATTGAGTCGGAGGTGACAGATACAACCGAGCCGATCACAACCATTGGGGCGTGAGGCGTCTTTCGGGCTATCGAAAGTGAATCACCTGTACGGCTCAATGAGTGAACGATCCGAACCTTTGTGCCAATTCGAATGTCCTTCTTTGAGGACGCCTGTATTGAGACAGGATGCGCTGCTACAACTCCGAGAGCAGTCCAGAAAATTATCAGGAATCTTGCAGTTGCTGTCATGTCAATGCGAATATGGCTGTGATTTGAAATTCGATTTCATTCGCAAAATAGACGTCCGAGTAGACAAAATCAAGCAAAGAAATTTCAGCGTTACCTGTTCGTTCTTGACTTGTCCCGCAATGTGATTATTTTGAGATAGAAGATAACGATCGGGGCAGGGCAGGACCATCGACGTGGATCGGCCGGCCTCGTCAGCAGGGGATATCGAGTGAAACGCTGGTTGTGGATTATTCTCTTCTTGCTTGTCGGGGCTGTTGCATCAGCACGCGAACCCGACTTCAATTTCACGGAATCGATTACCTTCAAGATCAAGCAGTCGCGAGAATCATTCAGCATATCCTCCCAGACGGAGATTCAAAGGATCAATCTGACAGAAAGATCACTTTCGGACAAAGAGTGGCTATTGGCCAGTCCGTCCTTTGCGCCGTTCACTCACGTGAAGCTCCGACACAACGGGAAGTCTCTCAGGAGGGCCACGTACGAACACCCGATGGAGCTGGGCCGGGAGTATCTCAACGATGATCGTGTTGTGGAGCTCATGCTTCCGGAGGACCTGGCAGTCGGCGACACCATATCGCTAAGTTACTCGCAGGATTACATAGACATTGCCTATCTTCACCTATTCACCGTCCCGAACATAAACGCCACCGGTTCTTACGAACTCCGGTTCGAACATCCCAATCAGATGTTGATAGAACCGGAATTCTATTTTCCTCGAGATTCAGTACCATATCGAGTGGAGCGACCATCGGAGAAAGAAACGATAGTCGCCTTCGACTCCCTGACCTATTCACCGCCGCTGAAATATTTCGCCTTCAACCAGGCATTGGCGAAGGTATTGATCAAGATCAAAATCAATGATCGATTGATCACGCCGTCGACGCCTCAATCATTTATGGATTGGTACGCGCGTCGGGCGCCAGTCGATGTAGAATTAGACAGTGCGTCGCGGGCGAAATGTGCGGGTCAGATTCGTACGACCGATGATACCGCCACGTTCGCAGATATTAACGGTTACATTCACCGACGCATTCGCTATATCTCCGACGATCGTGAACTGCACGGAATCATACCACATACGCCGGATGAAACGATGGGGCGCGAATACGGTGACTGTAAGGATCGGGCCTACCTGGCGACGTCGATGGCGCGAAGCTATGGAAAACAGGTATGGATGGCGTTAATTTCAACCGAAGCGCAACCCACCTTTACTGACATTAACTATGGGCTATGGGATCATGTGATTTGTGCTTACGAGGGAAGTGACGGGTATCGGTTCTTCGACCCGACCGACGAATTCGACGATTTCGGCGACATACCGTCATATCTCAGCGATCGCACGGCACTCATCATGAGGCCCGACAATCCACAACTGGTTTTCACGGGGCTACTGGACTCCGTGCCCAATATTACGTTTGATCTGCGCGGTCGAATCGATTCTCTGTCGTCGGTTCCCGCTCTCATTACTCTTCGCCATGGGATGGCGGCGACGGCTCGAGTTTTCCGCAGTGAGCAGCAATTCCTCACGTTTTCCCGGATGATGTCCCGTTACCTGAGCGGTCAGCTCTCGCAGATAGCCATTCGCTCGGTCGAGTGGCAGAATGACACGGCGAATCAGGTGATCCTGAGCGCGGTAGCCGACCTGTCTCACTTTGCAGCGGTCTCACCCGATCGCATTTATCTCCCGCGTTCGCCATTCGTATTCCCCACTCCTGACATTATGGAGCGAGAGTCCGATCAATATCCGCTCTATTTTGATACGGTACTTCACCTCGACTTCTCTCTTGCCCTGGCCGCGCCCGGAGCAAAGGTGAATCAGGATTCAACTAATCTGAAGGCTGTCCCCGGCGTGTTTTTCAGCAGTATGATGACTCAGGCCGGGCCTGACAGCATCGTTCTAAATTCCCGGGTAGCCCGATACCCGAAAACGGTTTCAGGTGAGAATCGTCGAAAGTTTATCGACTTCTGCCGGGCCTACTTTATCGCGAAGAAATCAATGTACACTATTGAGGCGGATAAACAATGAGGAAGATCCTTCCATTTGCAGCGGCAGCCGCGTTGTTGATAGGCTGCACGACGGCCACTCGAATCAGCGTGCTGGACATGCCGATCCCGACCGAGACACATGTTGCCCCGATCGATGTGACTCCGTATATGGAAAAATACGGCGACTACGACGGCGTATATCTGGATTATGAAACCACGGTCGAGCACTCGGGAGACAAAGATCAGACAAAGCAGCTTTTCTTCGGAGGTGCAGCGGGCGGCTGGGTCTACAGCTATCTGCACAAATCGAAGAAGCTGGTAATCAACCCTGATGCGTCGTGGTTGACTACAGTCGAGCTTCCTTATTCCAAGCCGGACAAACTGTACATGCGTGTCATCGCACCCGACGGAAGTGTGCAGTATTTCGATGCGAACGACCTAATTGAGTTCAAGGACAGCCAGGGACGCAAGCTGTATAAATTCATCTATCCGAATATTCAGAAGGGCTCGATTATTGACTACGGGTACGACTACACTTTCACCAGTGGGGGATATCCACCGCCGCTGGATGAGTCGTTCGACCTGCAATTCAGCATCCCATGCGTGAAATTGGATGTTCAATATATTTATCCTAACTGGTGGGAAATTACAACCAAGCGGCTCAGCGAGAAAAAGGGTGTCCCGTTGCTCTTCATGCCTGATTCGGCGAATCACAAGACAATTCTTGATTACCATGCGATCGATGTACCTGCCCTCAAACTTGAACCGTACTGCCCGAGCTTCATGGACCTGGCGATGTATCTCGATCTGCGCGTCACTCATCTGGAAATGATGGGAGTGAAGTGGGATGCGCCGGCGAACTGGAACGCGGTCTCGGAGAATTTTCGCAAGTACATGATCAAGAAATCGGGAAAGGAAGGGGACGACGTTCTGAATCTGGTAACGTCACTTACGGCTAAGTGCACGACCGATCTGGAGAAACTTGACGCCATCAATGACTATATCGTTACCAATATAAAGCGCGACGCTTACGCTGACTATGACGGCGATCCACACAAGATCCTTGTCCATCAGAAGGGAAATGCTTTCGAAATAACTTCTCTGGCGGAGCAAATGCTGGCCAAGGCAAACATTAAGAGCCAGTATCTCCTTGTGCACGATGCTACGGATGGGTTCTTCGACAAGCTGTATGTCGATCTCAGTCAGTTCAGTCTGCCGGCGCTTCGCGTCATGATTGACAGCGTCGACTATGTCCTTTTTCCGTACTATGAGAGACTCCCCATAAACGTCATTCCGCGATTTGCCCAGGGGCAGACCGCTCTGGTTACGCCGGAAGAGGGACCTACCAGTTTCTGGACCGTCCCGGTTGCCTCGAAAGAACACAATACCGAGGATCGAGTTTGCGACGTGACTGTCGATACCACCGGCACGGTTTCAGTCCGGGAGGTGCGCACGCTCCGGGGGCTCGATGCCTATGACATGAGGGACGATATGAGAAACTACTCTCCCGAAGAACTTCGTGACAGCCTCAGGGAGCTCGTTGCATATAAGGGAATGAGTGTGACGCTCGATTCGTTTACGGTGGATCATGAAAAGGAGTACCGGGAGCCACTGGCGGTTACCATGTATTACTCACTGGAGAACACCATGGCGTTCGCCGGGGATGACGCCATTTTACAGACCGCCGGACTTCTCGCTCCTGTCGCGTACATTCCGCCGTACGATGATATCTCCAAACGACAGAACCCGGTTTCTGTCAATTTCGACAGCTACCTGCATCGGACTCTCACGATCTCTTATCCGGAAGGTTGGAATATTGTGACACCTCTTAGCGATATCGACTACAAGAATGAGTTCGGCGAGGTGAAAGGGAGTTATCTGACAACACCGGGCAAGCTTTCGGTCGAGCAGGAGCTGTCGCTGAATCGAGCCACCGGTTCGAAAGAGCAGATTGTCGATTTGGTCGCTTTGATCGGCACCACCCCCAAAACCTGGGTGCCATCTATCGTATTCCGCCAAGCGGTGGCGAACTGACAACCGGGCCAGGCTGACCAGGCGTCAGCCGATATGATGGGAGTTTGACACGATAGCGAACAACACGCTCAGAAATGCACCCATCAGAAGCAGTATCCGCAGGTAGTTGCCTACTGCCCAGCCACGAGCGGCCAGCCTGAGTATCGATGGTTCCGTGGAACTGTCCGAGCGAAACATAATCTTGAGCCGCGGGTAGTGGAAAGTGAAAGTGATGACATCGGTGGTCGCGAGCGCCAGTACCGCTGCCAGCATCGCCCATCGAGCCGATGGTACGGGCCATGCCCCCCACAAACCAGCCAGAAGCAAAAGGAGTGTGACCGGGGAGATAATGCGGAAGTAGTGGGCCGGGGTGGTGCGAACAAGAAACTGACGGGCAAGATTGAGTGAATTCGGTATGTCCCGCTCGTAGTTCGGCGCCATCACGACCGATTCGTAGACCGAGGCACCGAGCAGAAGGGCCAGCCCGATGAGGGGCAAAATCAAACTTACATCTTGAAACATAGTAACTCCCTTGAACTCAAAATGTATGCTGGTGATGGTACACTTTTGACTCACTGCGACCGGCGGCGCACCTTGCCCGGAAACCGGCCACAGGTGTTATACGGAAGAGTCCACTCATGAATTAGTGCAATTGCGATAGTTATCGCTCAATCAGCCAGCCGATACATAAACATGCGGCAAGGATTAAGCCGGAGAACGTCACGAGGATAGTAATGCGGAGGATAGAAAAGGGTTTAGGAGATATCTTGTACCCATCGACTTTTGAGAACAGCCAATCGAACACAAGCTCTCCGGCGCAGTACAACGGAGGAACGATCAATGTATAGAGAATCCAGCCGGAAACGGATTTTGGGAAGTTGGGCCATTGGCTAAGGCACCAAGGCAGCGGCACGGCGCCACTTCTTAATCTATTTCTAGTATCGTTTGAAGTCACCTTGTACTTCAGTAGTCCGGCAAAAAGTTGTAGAGCGATGATCTTCCGTCACACCATACTCACCACCAGCACCTCCAGAACGAAAACGACAACTGCAACGATTGCTCGCACAGTGTTGGCCGATTCCCACGGACCCCATACCTCCCGGTTGTTCGCAGGGGGATTCGAGGAATCCCAGGTCATCAGCTTTTTGTTGATCGGGACATTCACCGACAGGGTAATGCCAAGTACGACAACCGAACCGATTGCCGCGATCAAGAGAAGAATGAATCTCGTTCCGCTCCATGAACCCCTGGCCAGGTAAACCCACAGAAAACTGCCGAAGATCGCGAGGATCTGAAGCACCGGCATGACCTTCACGTAGACTCGGTGAATCGTCTGCTGGAACATAATGAACGATGAGTCCGGGATTCTGGGAAGAGCGATGCTTGTTCCGAGACGGTTGCCGGCAAAAATACCGGCCTGAAGACCGGTGATGAGCAGGGCGATGAAACTCGCAACTGAGATGGATGTCATAGATCCTTCCTGTACATCTAAGGTATTCTGTTTTGACCGACTCTGTTCGTGTCCGATATACTCTCGGTCGAATCGGAGTGCAGTCCTCCGCTTTTCTGGTCAATTGATGGAGTCACTACGAATGAGCGAGAGAGAAGTTACAAATTTCTTAAATTCGGAGTCCAGAGAGAAGCGCAGGAATTTCAACAGCCGGGCTGGGGTAAAATGCGAAAAGGCGCTACAGAGAACGCATTGTGTGACAATGCATTAGGCGGCCGGCCGTTACTTGCCGGCGACTACAAAAATACGCCCGTACCCTTCCGGGTCGGCGAGGCTTGTGGCAAGATCCCTGGGGTGGGCAAAGTGTACATCTTTCCATCCCACTTGCTTCAACATCTCCCGTACGCGGCTCATGTCGAACACAGTGTTGTAGATGGTCTCGTCGAAACGGCTATACGCACCCGATGAGAGTTTTGTAAACCCGGTTACTTTAATCCACGCCTTATCGGACTGTCCGTCGTAACTCCCTCGTGTAATGATAAAGGCATCTTCGCTGCTCTCGTCGATATGAGTCTGATTCCACCGGGCCAATCCGTTTTTCGTATTCAGATCAAAGATGAAGTAACCGTCACACACCTCATACACGTATCGAAAGCAGCGGAGCAGCGCCTCCTCATGCTCAAGATGATTCAGCGAATCGTATGTTGACACGACAAGGCCGAACTGACGATCCAGGCTGAACTCGCTCGCATCGGCCTTCAGGAAATCGGCCGCTCCTGATTCTACATATTTCTGATTGTTCTTCCTGGCATATTGAAGCATCGATTCGGAGAGATCGACACCGACAAGGTGATAGCCATATTCGAGAAAATGCGCGGCAAGATGTCCGGCGCCGCAGCAAAGATCCAAAACGGCTCTGTTCGTTTGGCCGACCGGTGTGCTCTCGTAGAACGTACGAATCATCGGAGCGACTTGATTCGCGAACGAGGCCCAGTGCGAATTGTAAATGCGAGCAAACTCCTCCGAGTACGCCTGCATGGGTTCATTCTCCCTTCACCTGCTCAAGTCGCTCCGTGTGACACTCTATTTCTATTCGTCTGCGGGATATTGGCTCAGCCGAACAGATCCTTCAAGGTCAGCTCTTTCTTCATCGATTGGCCATCCCGGATCAGCTCGAAGGTGAATTTCGTGCCAATCGGCCCCTTGAGCAGTTCACGCAGCTGTACGATTCCGCCAATCTCCTCAAGGCTCTTGCCGTTGATCGAGACAATCTGATCATCCTTCTGGAATCCGGCCTGCTCAGCCGGAGTCCCGGGTGCGGCCAGCAGGACAGTCAGCTTCCTGTCTGGGTTGAAGATCAATTGAAGACCGCTGTGGTCGGTGGGGAAGACCTTGTCGAAATCGGCGCCTTTCTCGACAATTACTTTTTCCGTCTTGTAGTCGAGATACAGGGTGAAATGCCGGAACAGATCGTTGCCGGCGTTACCGGTTAACTCTTTCACCGAAAATGCTCCCTTACCCTTGACCGAAGGAATCCCAACCTGAAGGCCAGGTACGGTGAATCCGGCGAATGTTACCTGCTTGAATTTGGCCATCGTCGTGATTTGTCCGCCTCCGGCGCCAAACGCCATCCGCTGCACGCCGGGATGATTCAACAGGCCGTGGGCCTCGGCATACGGATACAGGAAATCCAGTCCTGATGCGCCCAGGTCAAGATCCCATGAACCGGTGTACTGGCTGTCGATCGCTATCTGTAACTGGAACATGTTGTTTTTCGCAAGGGGAGCATCGAGAACGACTCCGTTACCGTTGTAAGAAAAACTGTCCGGATCGTAGAACGTAAGCATTTCGTTGGCGTAATCGACTTTGGCCACCAGGCGCGAGAGAAAATCGAACCCGAGAATACCACCGACTTCTATCCCCATCGAGCGCTGGAAAATGTCATTAACCGCGATCGCCGCGACTCTCTGGGAATCGAACGCCAGGCCGTTCAGTTCGAACGGAGGGAGCATGGTAAAGGCAACATCGATTGTGTTCACCGTCCCCTGTCCGGTCAATTGACCTTCGAGCGGCAGGCCGATTTCATTCGCAAAGTCCTTCTCAATTACGGTCATCTCGGCGCCCGAGTCGAGTACCCAGAGGCGGGTCTTGCCGTTGATCGTCAGCGGCAGATAGATATGCAATTCGGTAAACTTGAACGGAACGTCAACCGAACTCTTGCCCGCCAGGAAAGTGAAAATCGTGAACCTGTTCCGACGGCGGTTCGAACAGGTTCGGATCAATCGGTTGATTGACTTCGACCTTGGAGAACTTGACGGTTGTCGCCTGTTCGGTCGGATGCTCGATCTGGTGAATCTCGAACGGTATCATAAGGCCGTCAACCTTCCGAAAATCCCGGTTGATTGATTCGGACGAACCTTCAGGTTTAACAATAGTCGTTTTGATCGGAAGATAGTTGGTCGTGTCGTAGAAATCGTAGAAGACGAACGTGTTGATGGTATTGGTGGTCTTGATCACATAGCAGGTCGATCCATCGGCAGTGTCGATCCGATCGAAAGTGACGGTGAAGACTTTAGAACCTCGCTTCATATTCTCATGATTGGCCATCAATATGCTGAGTTGGCGTTCTTTCAGTGTCGTCGTGTCACGGGAGATCAGCAGTTTGCCGTTCTGGTCGACATGCCAGGCCACTTTGCCGTTGTCCCCCGAAACCTGCTTCAGTACTTTGATATCGAACTCTTGCCGGGATTTGTCCGGCATCTCGTTCCAGGTTTCGAGCGTTCCCTGAAGTCCGGCACCTTCGATAACCAGCGAGCCTTGCATGTGGGTGGTCCTGGCCGAATCAATCTTCGCCCAGCCGCCCATTGCGGCCATGTCTTTGTCGAGAATTGCATAAGGGTCGATCGGCGCGGCCGTAACCATTCCGGCCAGGGCGATGAATCGCCAGTCCCATAAGTATCTTGAGCGTTCTGCTCATAGTATATCTACTCCTCTCTGAAGTTACTTCAGGCCTGATTACTTTTGTGAAGCTACCTGCGAATAACCTGTTTCCCCGTTTACATCGCCGGGTTGGTCTCAATTTGGTCATACGGATTTGCCACCGGATTGTTTTCGCAGCATGCTGAGAGAAATTAGCAGAATATCAGGCGAAGAAATCAACTGAAATTCGATTTCGTGTCAGACAGGGAGGAAGTTTTCGGTTATGGCAAGACCGCTAATTCGGGTAAATTAATCCGGGTAAATATAGTCAGATATTGCGTTGGGTTGGCGAATCAAAGGCGCCCCTATATTCCAGTCCCCAGGCGAGAAAGCTTATGCTATGACCCTTGTGTTTTGAGTATTCCAAAAATTTCATCCCAGAATCGTTACAGGGGAGCTTATCAATTAGTCGAAAAGTCGGAAATCTGGTCAATATTCAAAGGCAGCGACTTCGCGCCAGAAGCCGCTGCCTTATCGTTGACTTATCCGAAGCAGGAATTCGGTTATGAAGCGTCGGTCATCGGAGTGATGGTGACGCGGATAACCTGATTCGTGCGCGGATAGGTATACTGATCGTGCACCGGCAGAATCCGCTTATGCTCGGACTGACCGGTATTCGGCGCGGCCTCACGGGGAGCCTGATCCGGACCGAGTCCCGGCTCCTGATTGACCTCGGTGCCGGCATCCCAGAGAATGAAATACCGGGTGACATCGCCGTTGATTGGACGCCAGCCGCGGAAGAGGGGTATGCCGAGCGTCCCCGGAGCATAGAACAGGTCATTCGACTGACCGAACATCGAGGTAAGGGAGAGACGGTCCCCCGGTGAAGCGGTAACCGTGAATTCGAAGTACTTGCCGGGAGTAGCCGGGCCGGGCATCGCATCGCCAACAGGAATGCTGAACACACCGGTCGACTTTACATAACGATTGTTCGCCATGCTTGCGCCCAGTACCGCCGGATTGCCGTCTTCGGCCTGCTGCTCAAGCCCCTGACCGTCGTCGTAATGGCCCACTCTGAACAGCGGGTTGAACAGCCGCGTGATCGTCCAGACTCCGGGGGAATTCGGGGCCGGGGCAGTCTCGCCGTTCGAAAGGTGCAGAGTGGAACCGGTCGAGACATTTTCAATTCTCACCTTAAAGGTGACCGCTCCGTGGCCATACCCGCCACCGAAATGGTCAAGCCCGGCTACTGCGTCGTCGCCGGTATTGTCAGTGGTCGTCTGTCCGTTATCAGTTCCGTTGAGCGTGCTGTTGTCAGCCGAAGGATCGACATTCGGGGATGTCGGCTGTTGGGTGGAACATCCCACTCCCAGCAGCATAATCGCGGCGATAGCAACTACAGATTTCGCCAGCATCGTTTCCTCACTTTCTGCGTAGGTTGTTTGGTTTTAGGGTGCACATCTTGTTATCGTGTTTGATTCATCTTTTCGAACACACCTACTACAACCGCGCAGGTATCACAAAACTGTCACGAAAGAATTAAGAATTCCTCACCACTGCCGCAGGCACGTCGGTCCAGGCCAATACCCGGAAAGCCGTTGCTTGAAATGGAGTTAGGTGGAGAGCTTTATGCCCGAAAGGGGTGGGCCTGGTTCAGGCGCGGGCGAGGTCGAAATAGAAAGTCGTTCCTTTGCCCTGCTCGGAGGCGACATGAATATCGCTGTTGTGAAGCTCAAGGATTCTCTTGGTGATAGCAAGTCCAAGCCCGGTTCCCTGCGTTTCACGCGGCTGATTCTTCTTTCCACGATAATAGGGAAGAAAGATATAAGGAAGATCCTCAGATGCGATTCCCGGCCCGGAATCCGAGACTTTGATTCGAACATGACTCTCACTGAGGGTCAGTTCAACAGATACGCCGGCGTCTTCGGAGGCATACCGGATGGCGTTGTCGAGCAGATTCGAAAGCGCCCGCTCGATCATGCCGATATCCCCGGTCACCAGGGGGATCTTCTGATCGAAATTGCAGGCGATCGAAACCGCTTTGTTCTCGGCCGATGACCGGAACTTGATGATAACATCCTGAATGAGCTCCGATATGGAAAAGGGCTCTTTCGACGGCTTGGCATGAATAGCGTTGAGTTTGGAGAGTTCGAACAGCTCGGACACCAGACGACTCAGGTAGCGGGTGTTCTGCAAACTGATCTCGAGAAACCGCTGGATCTCTTCGGGTGAAAGATCGGTTCCCTTCATCATGATCGTCTCCAGATACCCCTGAATCAGCACGAGCGGCGTGCGGAGATCATGTGAGATATTGGCGACCAGTTCGCGCCGAAGATCATCGGATCGTTTCAGATCGGCCATATTTCCGACGATCGTATCTGCCATGCCATTGAAGGCCCGAGCCAGCTTCCCGAAATCATCCCCGGATTTGTCATCGAGACGGCTCTCAAAATCCCCATCCTTGAATCCGGTTACCACTTTTGTTACTCGACTGAGCCGCCGGGTCATCAGGAAGAAGAGAATCAAACCAACAACTGCTGTTGATACGAGCGCGACTATCAGGGATCGGGTGACGATGGAAGAGACGAACTGCTTCTTGATCGCGGCTGAGGCCTGATCGTATTGCTCACCGCCCAGAATGACATAGACGTATCCTGCTTCACCGTTCTTGAGACTCACACGAGCAACCGAGAACGGTTTCTGGGCATTGACATTTCGCGGGTCATCCCCCTCGATTGTGCCGTCCGAACCTCCGGACAGGAACTGATCTATGGGCTGAGTAGACACGCTATTTCGTGCGAGCTTCTTGTTCTGATCGGCGAAAAAGGCGAGGATAGATCCGGTCGAGTCCAGAATGTAAATCTCCACGTGCGGGTTCATCACCATGAGATAGTGAAGCAGCTGGCCCATCTGTCCGGTGTGGATGCTGTCTTGCACGAGCGGTTTGACTTCTCCCGCGATCGATTCTGCCAGATGCATGTTCAACCGCTGGTCGGCCTGCTGGACAAAATTAATCGATGATCTCACGGAGATTATTACATAGATAGTCCCGCTCACTATAAATAGCACCAGAAATAGCGCGGCCAGGCGGCTATAGAAACTGGAAAAAAGCCGGTTCATGATTCCAATTCCTCGGTTTCGGCAAAGCGGTAGCCATAGCCCCAGACCGTTTTGATGTATTTCGGATTGGAAGGATCAGATTCGATTTTGGCTCGAAGGCGGTTGATGTGTGAATTCACGGTGTGATCGTAGCCGTCGAATTGATACCCCCAGACCATACTGAGCAAAGTCTCGCGACTGTAGGTTCGCCCGGGGCTCGAAGAAAACAGCTTCAGCAGGTCGAATTCCTTGACCGTCAGTTCTATCGTTTGGCCGTTGAGAGATACTCTTCGTTTTTCGGTATCGATTTCAAGATCGCCAAAGCGCCTGCACCCGGTTGCCTCGCCATTGTGTAGCGTGCGAAGATCCGATTTCCACGCGGCGGAAGATAGCTTTGACCCGCGCGATCAATTCTCTGATGCTGAACGGTTTGGTCAGGTAATCATCGGCGCCGAGTTCCAGTCCGAGCACCCGGTCGATTTCTTCGGACCGGGATGTCAGCATGAGGATCGGGATATAAGAGCCTTCGGCGCGGAGCTGCTTGCAGACCTCCAGCCCATTGAGCCCGGGAAGCATCAGGTCAAGGATGATCAGATCGAACGGTTCGGACATCGCCGTATCCAGCCCGAGCTGTCCGTTGTCGCATTGCACCGCTTCGTAATTCTGGTCGGTAAGATGGAGTTTCAGCAGATCGGAAATTTCCGGATCGTCTTCAACAATAAGTATTCGCCGGGATGGCTTTTCGCCCGAAGTCACCTGATCGACTCCCCGAGTTTGGCTTGAACTTGTTTGAATATTCTATTATGCGCGTCTGGCGCGACGCGCTTTCGGCTAACCAATTCTGAAACAAGCCACGTCGCGAATGGTTCCGGAACTCAAACCACAGGCAGAAAACCACCCGAAATCAGGGTCGACCACGGGGGAGTGGAAAAGAATTAACCCGGGCGCGGTCGCAACCCGGGTTGTTGTGAAGTGCGTAATAAGCCTTGATATTGCCGCCGCTCACTGGCGGTGGCTGCCGGCAAGTTCATGGGCCGGCGTTTCGTCGAAATCGAGTATCTGCTCGTTGATCGGCATCGCTTTTGTGACGTCCAGACCGTGAGATTCAATCAGCACTTTCTCGCGGAACCACTTGTCGAACGCATCATTCGAAGACGCCATGTACTCGAGCGCCTTCTGGGGATTGTCCCCTTTGAGCATGACGACGCACATGTCTCCTTTCGGCGTCTTCTGAAGAAACACTTGTTCCTTTACGATACCCATTTTTTCGCGTGATCGCCGATGCTCGTCATGACGAGCGCCAGTCAGTTCCTTGACGTACTTCTTCCATGTTTCCGTCTTGCCCGGTGCGATCGGTACGGTGAAAAGATAGGTCTTCATGTGAGGCTCCTTCATTGTTTTGCCTGTTGCTGCGCCCGGATGAGAAACTTCGTTACTGTGAAGTAATGCATCAAACAAATTATCAGCCTGCATTGTTCCGAACCGTGCCTGGGTGGCAATAATAAGTGCCTTCGGACCACTGAAGACGTGAGGATCGCAACTGAGACTAAGTTTGTCCACGACGGATATTTGCGACGTCTCCTGAGCGTGTATTCAGTCACTGAAATCAGGAATGTATCACCGTGTATCCGAGGTCGACGACGCCGTCACATGCAATTGCGCGAGCGCTGCCTTTCTCCCTTCGGCAATGGCCTTCAGACCGGCCGCCGAAAATCTCATGCTGCCGGTCAGGTTCAAATCATATTGTGCCAGCGACGGATTCACCTGCTCGATATGCCTGACCGCTCCGCTTTGCTCCCGATCCGCAATGAATGAATGCACTGTATATCCAAGTACGAACAGGAGAATGGCGGCGGCCAGTCGGGTCAGGAGCGTGAAGACCCTGCTTGGAGCCGGCCTGCTCTTCGCGGTCGCGGCGAGCTGCCTGTAGATTGCACTCTCGAGTCGAAGTTTTTCAACCTCGGTAAGGCGGTCAGCGCGCGCATCTTCGTCGAGACAGGCGTAGATATTCTGAATCTGCTCAAGCTCAGCCCGGCAGGAGGAACATCCTTCAAGATGTTCTTCGAGCTGCTTGCGCTGGTCTTCCGAAAGCTCGCCGAGTACAAGTGCCGGAAGAAGCGAGCGATATTCGATGCAGTTCATATTTATTTCTCCAGTTTCGATGTTTTCAGTAGTTCGCTCAGCCGGTTGAGCGCGCGAAATATGTGTGTCTTTACCGAACCGCTCGTGATGTTCATTGCGGCGGAGATTTCGTTGGTAGTCATATCGCCGTAGAAGCGAAATTCAAGCGCCTCACGCTGTTTGGCGGGCAACTGATTCAGGGCTTCGGTCAGTTGGAGTCGAATCTCACCCGCCTCGTTCGAATCTTCATCAGCAAGAAATACTGAAGTTCGGGACTCGGACTCTTCCTGTATACGCTCGTGAATTCTGGTCCGCCGCTTGCGATCGCGAAGCGAATTGAGTGCGGCGTGATAGGCCGACTTCATCGCGTAACTCTTCAGTTGAGCAGGATCGTCCGGTACCGGTCGGCGCAGTAGTTTCACCAGGACATCCTGGGTGATATCCAGAGCCAACTCGCGGTCACGGACGACTCCCCGTATCAGCCGGAAGAGGCTGCCGGATAGTTCTTGTATGATTATTGACGCATCTGCGCTCATAGATCCATCTCCGGACATCAATGGCTTACCACGGAAACCGCATATAGCGGCAGGTCAGCATCATGGAACTTGGTCCCCTTGAACGACCAGGAAACTTTGCCCGGATCTTTCGAGTCGAGCACACCGTTCGAGCTGATGATAGTACCGGGCATGGTCAGATCGATATCGTACTGGAAACCGTCGAGTTCCTGCGTGATCTTATATCCCCGCTGTGCCTTGTGGTACGTTGTTTTGTATTCGTCAATGGCGCCAGGTTTCGATTGGAGCACTGTAGATATCGTGCCGAGGAAATGATCATCGATGGCCGTCGTGAAACTGTCAAGGGCGGTCTGGATGTGCGGTTCGTCCCGCTTCATAATGGAAAGGACGAGATCAGGTGTAATAGCAGCTTCGACATAGTCTGCCGCACTGTCGACAAGTCCGGTGCATGGTAGTATCGGAAAGGGCGCCCGACTCCAGAAGCCCGGCAAGCGCTTCGTGGTAGAACCGCCAGTAGCGATAGCCATAGTCCGCACTAAGCTGCTCGAGATATTTCTGACGATCCTGTTCCGACACGTTGAGCAGCCCGCTGTCAAGTACTCTGGTTTCGAGATCGTGATCCCATAACGAAGGAATCTCGGAAAAATCGAATGCGGCAAACCGCCGTGCTTCGTACTTTCGCTGAAACGTGTAGTATGTCTTGTTCCCTTCGGTCCGCATAGTAAGCTGTCCCGGAAATTGCAGGCTGAGGTCGAAATCTGGCGACTTTGTGGTCACGAATGAAGGGGGAAAGGGGGAGCCGGGACGAACGGTGGCGATGGCATGGATACTGAGCGACGGTTTGTCATTGGTCGTGTCCAGTTCACGCTCAATAATCTTCCAGTCAGGCTCGGCCGGCAGAAGGACCGGGTCGCTCAATTGGTCAGGACTGCCGGAAATCTCAATGTCGATGGTCGTTGTTCCGTTCGGTGCAACGGAAATGGTCTCTTGCTGCTCAAGACAGCCGCTGAAAATCAGGAGTAGTATCGCCGCCGACAATATGAGCGGCAGTTTGGTCCGGGTCGCTTTCATGCTTACCTCCAATATACAGGTTTCTACAGGTAAGCACACCTCAACAGGGGAAAAGGTTGACAGGGGGATCGAAATCGTCTCAGTATCAGCTATCTCTCTGAATGCCAATTAGCTGGGGGAACTTAAGTTCAGTATCTCTCGGGAGTCTTCAACTATTTGGGTTTCGATAGCTGATCTAGCACATGCACCGGCCGAAGAGAGTCAAACGACAGGAACGCTTCTCCAATTCACTTCCGATATTGCTGGTCGCTGACTTTCTCCATCCAGTTCGTTACAACGTCATTCTGTCGTTCCTGAATCGCGATATGAGTAACCGCAGTAGTTGGTGTTGCTCCGTGCCAGTGCTTCTCGCCCGGGGGGATCCAGACGACATCGCCCGGATGAATCTCTTCCACCGGACCACCTTCACGCTGCACCCAGCCAGATCCTGAGGTAATAATTAGCGTTTGGCCCAACGGATGGGTATGCCAGGCGGTTCGTGCTCCCGGTTCAAACGTCACGCTGACCGCTTGCACGAGCGCCGGATCAGGCGCTTTGATCAATGGATCCATCCGCACAGATCCGGTGAACCATTCTGAAGGTCCCTGAGTGGACGGTTGTGATCCGGCTCGCTTAATTTCCATGTTGTCCTCTTTTATACTGCCCGATTATTTGTTCACTATCTTTTCCAGACTTTCCGGATATCGGCTGCCCTGAATTTTTATCTCCGAAGCGGCTCCTCCGATTTCCTCAAGATCCTCTCTCGTCAGCTTTACCTCGACTGCGCCAAGGTTTTCTTCGAGGCGATGAAGTTTGGTCGTTCCCGGTATCGGTACGATCCACGGTTTCTGCGCGAGGATCCAGGCCAGGGCGATCTGCGCCGGAGTTGCCTGTTTCTTCTTCGCTATGCTTTCGAGCAGATCGATCATCGCCTGATTCGCCTTCAGGGCCTCGGGTGCGAAGCGGGGAAGTCGGCTGCGGAAATCGGTATTGTCAAACCTGGTATCCTCGCTGATTTTCCCGGTGAGATATCCGCGGCCCAACGGACTGTACGGTACGAACCCGATACCGAGTTCTTCGAGCGTCGGGATGATCTCTTCTTCGGTGACACGCCACCAGATCGAATACTCGCTCTGAAGAGCGGTAATCGGCTGTACTGCATGAGCCCGGCGGATCGTCTGTACCCCGGCTTCGGAGAGTCCGAAATGCCGGACCTTTCCTTCGCCGATCAGCTCCTTCACCGTGCCCGCGACATCCTCGATCGGTACATCCGGATCGACCCGGTGCTGATAGAACAGGTCGATCGTGTCGGTTCTGAGTCGCTTCAACGAGGCCTCCGCAACCTCCCTGATATGGGCCGGTCGGCTGTCAAGACCATCCCAGCCCGGGAGTACCATCCGTTTTCACCTTGAATCCGAACTTGGTTGCAATTACCACCTGATCGCGGACCGGCGCCAGTGCTTCGCCGAGCAGTTGCTCGTTGGTGAAGGGACCGTACATCTCAGCCGTATCGAAAAACGTAACGCCGCGTTCGACTGCCGAACGAAGCAGCGAGATCATCTCTTTCTTATCTTTGGGTGCGCCGTATGCATAGCTCATTCCCATGCAGCCGAGTCCGATGGCTGACACCGCAAGACCGCTCTTGCCTAACGTTCGCTTTTGCATATTCATAGCTCCTTTCTATCGACGGTGAGTTTTGAGAACCGAACCAGGTTCGCCCAGGCAGTTCGGCTTTCCCATGCTTTCATACAATAACGATGTTGAGATTGGGTTGGTGCCGCACCGATGCTAATTGGTCTAAGTTTGTGGCGAAGTCGGATTACTCTGGGAATACCAGCGGAGCACCCGCAGGGCGCGGAGCGTGTTCCAGCGGCTTGCCTTGCCCTGCCCGTCTTCCATGTCAAAGGGAACACGATCAGGGTGAACGATATTGAGCGGCCAGCGCCCGTTCTGGTGCTGCCTCCTCGCCACCAGCGCGATTGCTTCTTCGACCCGCTCGTCGGGCTCGACATCCGGCGCCGACCAGATAATCGAGTCCGCGAAGGACGATCATAATGATAAGTGGGCGGAAAGGCGAAACGTGCCCAGTGAGGATCGATAACCTTTCCGGTCGAGGCTGACCGAAACATTCGACGTTCGAGCAGGTACTCTTGTCCCCGGTGACGGGCTTGGGTCACAGTTGTCGATGCTCCCTTTGCCTTCTCGTATTCAAGCAACCCCTCGAGCACATTGATAGTGCTGTGGAATGAGGATCGGTGACTGCCGGGAGCCTCGCAGTTCCAGCCTCCATCCGCAAGCTGTTCGCCGAGAAGGCGATCGACAAGTTTCTCGCTGGGTTCTCCAAAGTAGGCGCCGGCCGCGAGAATCCTTCCGTTGATGCACGGCTCGGTCTCGCCATCGAAGAACGGCTGATTATCGAGCGGCTTCCACCTGATCTGATCACACACTCGGTCAATCGCCATTCGGGCAGCCTTGCTTTTCGGATCCAATCCCATATACTTGAGCATCACCAATGCAAAGATCGTCCCCTTCAACGGCCAGGGGTCTGTATCAGCCCACCAGTGGCCTTCGGTCGCCTGAAGCGCGAGCAGCCGGGCACCCCATCCTTCGGTAGCGATCCGGGCACGCTCGGCCGCATACAATTCTTCCGGTTCAGCGGTGAGATCCCGCATCACTTGCCAGCGGATCGATGGATCCCCCTTGAGAAGCCATGTTATGACCGCTTTCTTAGGCTCTACGTACGTTACTGCCAAAGCCTGGCTTTCCTTGTTCATTTGAGCGATGGTCCGTTCGTCGTCTTCCAAGTGATCGGACCATGGGTGAATCGTTTATACAATTGATGAAATGTATATTCGTTCCCCCGCTCGAATTTCTTGTACACCTCGTCCCATTGGTCTCCGTCACCCCATCCGAGCATGGATCCTTCGACCCGGGTCTGACCATTTCCGAGATCATCGAGAAGAATGACATAGAACAAACTCCCGGCCTTTCGGGGTTCTTCCGGGAACTGTGCGGTCAGACCAATTCTGAAAGAGAACATCTTGTTGGGAATGAACGACAGGACAGTATTGTGAATATTATCCGGATCGCCGAGTTTGCCCGCCGGATTATAACTCGTCTCGAGATCCCCACCTGTTTTCAGGTCTATTGAAGCTATCGGAACCATCCACGAGGTCATCCCGCTGACCGTAGTAAACGCATACCAGACCGAATCGGGGGGGACCGGGACAACCATTTCCTGTCGCAAGACCCGCTGGCCGGAATCGGTTACGTACGAGCTGTTCTTCACCTCCTGCGACTTAACCGCAGAACCCATGCTGACCGTGACCAACAGTGTCGCTATAGCTGCCACTGATTTCGTTCTCATGATACAATTCTCCCGCATTTCAAGTTCATTGAGAATCAGGTCAGACACAGCTGTCCCGCACGGTCTCCCCGCCGGACAACTGCGTTCTTATCTCAATCGGTGCCGCGCTTGTAGCGCACCAGAAACTCCTGGGTGCCCGAATGGGTTTTGAACTCGGTCGGGCGGTCTCCGGTGCCCAGCTGGTAACAGACTACCAGTTCGTCGCCGTTAAGCTGGAAAATGGCAGGAATATCGCGACCGGCGTTCGGACCCTCGACACCATGAATGTCGAGCTTCGCAGGGGTATCCTTCGCCAGGATCGTGTAGGTTCCCTTGTCCCCTGCGAAATCGTAGCTGTCCGCCGCCAGGACGAGTGTTGCTCCGGCGAAATTGGATACATTGAAATTCATCCCGCCCAGTTCGGCTGTCTGCGGGACCCACTCTCCTTCCAGGGATGACTCCTTCGATTGCTTGCCGGAGCAAGCCATAAACACGAGAGCCAGACAGAGATACAACGGTGCGTAACGCTTCATACGACCTCCGATTAAATTAGGCTTAATTGGCCAATAATATATACGATCCTTGAAGAAGAAATTCCGACAGGAAGATAGCAGCACGACCCCGTTACGTCAATCTCAATTCAGCCCCTCCGGCTCGGAAGAAAGACTGATCTGAAAGAAGGGAAGATGGTGCGCTAAGATCACTCCGGGATAACCGTCACGATCACTTTTCCCCGGGCGTGCCCCGCCTCGACATATTTGATAGCTTCGGAAGTTTCGCCAAGCGAATACCGTCGGTCAATGATCGGAACGATCTTTCCCGTCGCAAGCAGATCGGCCAGGAACTCAAGATCATCCTTCTTGATCTGTGCCATGAAGAAGCCAAGCTTTCTTCCACGTATCTTTCCTATGAGGGGGTTGAGAAGCATCCCCGTCACGACGCTCCAGAAAGACGATGACCCGCCCACCAGGACATAATTCCCGTCCGGTTTGACTGCCCGTAACGCTTTGCTCATCGAATGAAAAGCCGCGCAGTCGATGATGAGGTCGTAAACCGTTCCACTTTCCCAGAAGTTTGCTTTTGTATAGTCGATCACGGAATCGGCGCCGATCGATTTGACCATCTCAACATTCCGTCCGCTGCATACTCCCGTTACCGTAGCCCCGAGCGCTTTGGCAATCTGTACGGCGAATGTGCCGACTCCGCCGGAGGCCCCGTTGATCAGGACATGATATCCCGACTGAATCTTGCCTTGATCGCGAAGCGCCTGCAAAGCGGTGATGGCCGCGACCGGAATCGAAGCGGCTTGCTCGAAAGTTACCGCTGTGGACTTTGAGACCAAATGATCTTCCCGAAGGCAGGCGTACTCAGCGAATGTTCCCATCCCGGAACCGAAGACTTCGGCACCAACTTTGAACCGGGTCACTTCTTCGCCGACAGCATCGACCGTTCCGGCTACATCGGCGCCAAGAATCTGATGTTTTGGCCTCAGGAGTCCGAATCCCATCAGGCGGACAAGAAAAGGATCGCCTCGAAGGACATGCCAGTCGAGCGGATTAACAGCCGCCGCATGTACTCTTACGACAACTTGATCTCCGGACGGAACCGGCTTGTCGACTTCGGCCAACCGAAGCACCTCGGGCGGACCATATTGTGTTCTGATAACCGCTTGCATGTGAAACTCCTCCTCTATGATTGCACATCCGTCTGTCATTAGAGAAAGCGATAATTGGAGGGGATGTCAAGAGTCTTTCGACAAACATCAAAGCGGGTGCACCCGCTTGACTCACCAGGTAGAAGTGGTCTGAGCGGTCTTTTGCAGGTCAAGAATCTGATGGTACACCGACTCGACATCGTCGATAGTATCGAGGCAGGGAACGGCATTTCTATTGCCACCGGGCCAGGAGGCATTAGTCAGAGTTCTTGATGAAATTGCGAAATTCGAACCGAGCCAGATCGTTCCTTTCCCGTTACTTGATCTCGACAAACTCAGTTCCGGGAGAGTTCTGACGTCGAATGATTTTAGCTCAAGTTTCGAGAATCCCGTGAGGATGAGAATACGGCGATCGGTCAGTCCGTAGTAAGTCCTGGAGCGGATATGGGAGTCTACGAAAAATCTTCCAAACACTATGTACAGTCCCACGACAATGAACGGTAATCCCCAGATTTTCATCAGAAACGGGCCACCGCTCGAGATCACCTGATATTCCCAAAACAGTGCGAATCCGCACCAAAGAAGACTGAACGGGATCAAGAAGAGATCGCTGCCGACGAGTCTGAGCCCTTGTCTTGGCCGTCCGGTCCAGAGCAGGCGTTCGCCCGATGACAGCTGGGACTGGAGTTGTTGTTCTGCCTGAAAATCCATAAATTCCCTCCCATTTATTATCGGTGCGGAAACGCAATTTATGAGGATCAATTGCGTAATGCAACTCCTGACGCACGATGGACAGGGACGACAGTACAAGTCCCTGACCACTTTCTTGCAGGAAATCTCGATCACTTGACCCGTCGAGCTTTCTTAGTTTGGATGGGGTAAGTTTTGTTTGCGATAAGTAAGAGCCGGTTGTACCATTTTAAGTGATAGGGATCTAACTACGGAGGGATAGGGTGTGAGACTTCCATCGATTGCGCAAACCTGGACAGACTGCTGGAGAACGGCCGGTCGTTTTCCGCTTACCATGATCGCGGTGTCGTTTTCCACTGACCATGATCGCGGCGGTAGTGGGAACCGTGGTTTCCATTATCTTAGCCGAACACGATTTTGCGAGCGAACCGTCGCCTCTTTACAGCCTGCTGCTGACCGCAGTTCTGGCCTGCCCTTTGCTGACCGCGCTTACGCTGGCTGATGAAAGATATAGATCCAATTCGAGGCGCGGATGGGTATATCAGGCGATCGGTGTCGTCTTGTTGGTTGTTTACGCTTTCTCCGTGCCCGCTGATCTTTTTCGCGAGCCAATTTATCATATATTCCGCTTCCAGGCCCTTGGAATTGCCGCTTGTCTGCTCTTGTCATTTTTGCCCTGCCTGAATCTGCGTCAAGGGAACGGATTCTGGCAGTTCAATCGGGTTGTCGTTTACCGAATCATACTCGCTGGCGCGTTCGCACTGGTACTTGTTCTCCGGACTCGGATTAGCGCTGGCCGCTCTTGAACACCTGTTCGGTATTGACATTCCGGGAAAGCGCTATCTTGATCTGTGGATTCTGATCATGGGACTCTTTGTCGTTCCCTTCATACTTTCCGGCATTCCGGAGAATATTAAGGATCTGGACAGGGTGACCGACTACCCGCGTTCCATGAAGATCTTCGGACAATACGTTCTCTCACCGCTTGTTTTGATCTATTTCGTAATACTCTACATTTATATCGCCAAGATAGTATCGTCGCCTGGAACTGGCCGCAGGGATGGGTGGGACGACTTATTCTCGGATTTTCAGGAGCCGGCATTCTGGCGCTCTTCGTGCTCGATCCAATCCGCGAGAAACTGGAAACCCAATGGATACGGAAAGTCGCTCGCTGGTATTATGTGATTCTCCTGCCGATGGTTGTTGTTCTGGTTCTGGCCTTGTGGCGGCGCATTTCGGAATACGGAGTCACTGAGGACCGGTATATCGGCGTCGCGATCGCTGCCTGGCTCGCCTTCATCGCTGTTTACTTCCTGTTCAGCCGAACAAAGAGTATCAGAATGATCCCCGCCTCGCTGTGCGTTTGGACCCTCTTAATCTCGCTCGGCCCCTGGGGGATGTTCTCGGTTTCTGAGCGAAGCCAGGTTGATAGGCTGAAGCAGATTCTTACGGCTGATTCGATATTAGTGGACGGGAAGGTGCAGACGGCGCCTTCGCCAGTACTTCAGGATGACAAAACGGAAATCTTATCGATACTCAATTATCTGCATCAAGTACACGGCTTCGCCGAGATACAACCTTGGTTCGACGAATCCCTGAGCCATGATTCTCTCAAAAACGGAACCCGGTTCAAGAGTCCAGGCGAGGTTGCAGAGCTCATGGGGTTAGACGTGGAGTACGCAGGAAGATTCTTCACCACCGCGACTGATCCAGCCAACCCAATCTCAATCTCCGGTTACGACTACTTTCTGCGAGCTCAGTACGGTGGACTCGATCCGAAACCGAAACTGGAGGGGTGCTGCGATTCGCTTCGCAATCTGGTTACGGCAACTGCTGACTCGGTTATCATTCAGTTTTCTGCCGACAGCGCCCCGCCGACCTTGCTGGAGATACCGGTACACTCGTTTATTGCACAGGCTGTTCTGGCCGACACCTTGCATCGGAGAGGACATGCTCCAGTTGAGCAGGCGGTAACCGAGTATGAGACAGTGGATTTTCGAACCAGGCTGGTTCTGGTCGCTGCTTCGGTCCGCGTAGGGCCAAACGGAGTAGTCCGTCTACAGTCGTACGAACTCCTGATCCTCTATTCGCGAAAGGGGGAATCGAAGTAGAGGCTGCTTCAAAAACACGAGCACTGAACCGGAAAGTGCAAGTGTACTATTGTCTAAGATTTGGTCCGAAATTGAGTCGCAGGTTGTCGGACGCAATCGACCCCGTCAGGAGTCAGTATGATCCGACCGCGTCTTGTTGAAAGCGACTTCGCGCGGAGTACCACTTACCGGAGCTTAACTCTTGCCGTCACGACGGTGAAGTCATCGGCCAGATGTATGGTGCCAATGAACTGCGCCACCACTTCTTCCAGAGTATCAAGCAGAACTTGCGGTGGCTGATGCGAATTGGTTGAAAGGAATTGTTCGATTCTATGTTCCCCGAACATTTCATCAGAGCTGTTGGTCGCTTCACTTAAGCCGTCCGTGTACAGAAAGATTGTGTCCCCGGCCGACAGGTGCGTTCTTCCCAACAAATAGGGCATGTCCGTGACCGCTCCCAGAAGAACCCCTCCTTCGGCAAGAGCTTGAATCTGGCCGTCGTTGTTCACGACCAGGGGTTGATTGTGTCCGGCGTTGACATACTCGAGCTCGCCCGTCTTCGGGTCGAAGAGGGCGACAAAGAAGGTAATGAACTGATCGGGTTGGGAATTCCGGTACACTAATCGATTTATATTGGCTACGACTTCGTTCAATCTGATTTGGCTCGTTGGCCGTGGTCCCGCACTCTCACCAGCCGGCAGGTTTGCCCCAATCCCGATGGCCATCCGCAGAGAGGCCTGAACATTCGACATCAGCAAGGCCGCCCCGGCCCCCTTTCCGGAAACATCGCCGATTGCCAGCACTGTCCGGCCATCGCCGACCTCGATCACATCGTAATAATCTCCCGCCACTTCGGTACAGAACCGGCTCAAGGCGGCAACCTCCAGACCCGGAGTTTCCGGAATATCGTGCGGAAGCATTCCTTCCTGCACTTTGCGTGCGACCGACAACTCAGCCTCCATCCGTTTCTTTTGAACGTTGTCTTCGACCAGCATTATGTTGTCGGCGGCGACTGCTATCTGATTGCCCAGCGACTGCAGAATCTCAAAATCGGCCGGCTCATAATCCCGACGTTCGGATTTCAATCCAATCCCGAGAAAGCCGATCAATTCCGATCGAGTAACCATCGGCAATATCAACGCCACCTGATTGGTGTCCAGCCAGTCCCGTTCACCGGCCGTGAACGATATCCTTCCGCCGGCCTCCAGCTCGTCTCGCATGACCGGCCGTCCTCCAACCCGGGAAATAGTAGTCATGAAGAGGCTGTTCTTTTCGAATGGTGTCGCCGGGCCGGTCCAGAGCTGAAATTGACTATTACCGGGCGCTCTCAGGACGGGATACACCTGCTCGACTTTGAGCGCCGTCTTCAATCGATCCACCATCTCGGTCCAGAAGATCTTCCGATCGACGCTCGACATCGAGTGAAGCAAGAAATCCTGCAGCATTCCGTTCAACCGAAATCGCTCGGGATAGATCCATCTGTCCAGAACGCTCAGGAGCCGCCGCTGGGCCGGCGTAAAGCCGATCGCCAGTATCAGCGCGATAATCAGGACCGGAGTCCGGCTTTCAATGCCAAGCACTTCGAGCATGAATTCGCTGGAGAAATAGATCAAGGTGTAGAAGACGGCCAGCAGAGCAAGGGCAGTCAGAAAATGTCGCGTACCCCTGCGAATCCGTCCCTGAACTTCAAGCAACCGATACTTGCCGAACGCATAGGCAAACGACAGCGGTGACAGGAGCAGAAGCAGGAATAACACGATGAATGACGCCGTGAGATAAAGTTCGGGCAGGCGCTCCAATAGTCCCGGAGCCAGGATCACGATCAATACGAAGAGTCCATCAGCGATCAGTCCGGTACCTGTTCCCCATAACACCAGACTGGTTTGTCGCTTTTCAAGCGGCACGTGGGTTCGTCGATGATACCTGTTCAGCAGAATAAACCCCACACTTACCTGAATGACAATCAGCACGAACAGAGCTGTCGCAAGAGTTTTCTCGTGGTCGAACTTCAGGATCTGCATACAGGGCCGCGGGCGGCACATAGCATAGTGCGTACGCCCAAACCGGGTGCTTCTTGATGAACGCGCGGGGGGAGGGGAAGAGAAGCTGAAGATTCAGCCAGAATGCTCCGAAGTATACAGCCAGATAGCCCATAGCGTATCTCAAGGCGCTGAGGGCGGGAAGAGAAAGTGTCGCAAAGCTGTCGTTTATCATGGTCACCGAAGTCATAAAAAGACAGCTCATTGCATAACAGAAGAGAGTCAGGGATCGAACGGCGCCCGAGTCAGGACGTTTTGCAAATGCCCAGATACCGACTACCAGAAAGCAGACCGAAATCAGAAACCGGAGTGCCATAAGGATCGCCTCTAACACAACCTGTCGGGTCGGTACCGGTCGCGTCCGCACGATGGTGCGTAGAGTGTCGCCTCTTGAGCGGAATGTGATGCTTACTTCATGTCCCGGTGGACGGGGATATGAGAAGTTCTGAAAGATATTTGTCTGTGTTGCAGCGGTATCGTTGATTGTGAGAAGTTGATCTCCCGGATGGGGAAACGGTGGGGACACGAAATCCGCCGTGTCAACCCTTATCAGGGTGACCATACTGTCTGTGCTGGCAATTGAACTGCCGACTAATCCGGACCTGCTGAAGTTAATAAGTTTGACGGTGTCCTGCGTGTAATACAGTCCATAGAAGATCACCACGGCGACAGTGATGACCACAATGAATAGTTTAATGGCTTTCGAAATCACAGGATTCCCCGGGTTATCTTCTCACAGGAATTCATTCGATCTCCGGTAAGTATGCTGCCGGCAATCCGATCGGTCAACGTAAATTGTGAACGGACATCCGCTTGATTTCGACAGTTTTAAGGAAGGGAGCAAGGCTGGTTATCGTCTGCGTGGCACTGGTAGCCCCGGGTCCGCCGTTTCATACCCACTACCGCCAGGAAGTGACCGGGTGGGAAAATTATGGAGTGAATTCCCCCCTGCCCAGCAACCGACCCTTGCTTAAGGACTGATTTCCAGGTATATTTCAGGAAAGGGTTGGACGCACCGAAACGGTACTTCGCGGGAGAGCGACAATATGTCTCGCTTGCTTCGGACAGGAATTGTCTCAGCATTTCTTCTTATGATCCTGGCGACTGCCGCAGCGGCCGCGGAATTACGCATCCAAACCGAGCCCCACTTTTCCTCGAACTGCTATGACTCTCAGGATTCTGCAACGATATCCCTCTCGGACCTTTCCGTTCCGATCAGCGGATTTCGCCTGGCCCTTGGAATCGAGGGAGCCAGCATCTTATCGCTCAAAGTCGAACCGGGGTCGTTCTTGCAGGATTGTCAATGGGAGTATCTCACCTGGCGTCTGACCCGACCGGAATCGATCGCCCAGCTGCCTCATCGGGGTAGCCACGTGACTGCTGTCCTGGAGATCACGGGCCTGGCCACCGTCTCGGTGTCACATGTCCCGGCGTGCAACACCGCCCCCGGGTCGCTCGATCTCGTGAACCTCACTTTCCTCCTGGCGACATCGGATCAGGAAAATCGATGTGCTTTCCTTCCGCTACGATTCTACTGGCGGGACTGTGGGGACAATGTACTCTATTCGGCAAGCAGTGATACGGTCTATGTGGCCGATCAGGTCCTCGACTTGTCTCTCACGCCCGGCGCACTTACGGCACCCTTTCCCGGATTTGGCGCTCCGGCGGACCAGTGCGACTCATCGACCGGCAAGCCTCACGTTCCGATGTTCACAGCGGTCAACGGCGGGTTCGATCTGGCCTGCATAGACTCCGGGTCCTGTGCCGGGGATTTGAATCTCGATGGTACTTCTTTCGGAGTGGATGATCTCATCATGTACGTCAACTACTTCAACGTTGGCGTCAGCGCCTTTGGCGTCCATATTGCCGCGAGTGTGGCCCAATCGGACATTAACGGCGATGGCCGGACTCTGACTCCGGACGATCTCATTCTGATGGCACGAATTGTTTTCGGTGACTTTACGCCACCAATCAGTCTGCGGTAGGGTCAGGGACAACCCAATACATTTCGATAAGCCGGCTCGTAAGCAGAGTGGTCTTGACTCCGATCCTTCCTCTTCAGTCTTTGCACGGTGATCGAGATCGATCTTGAGATCACCTAATAGACAAATGGAATGATCCTCTTGGTGCGTGACCTGTAGTCAGAATAATCCGGAAAGTGCTCAAGCAGGAGCCTTTCCTCGATCGCGATTCTGGAAATCGCGAAAACTGAGACTACGGCTCCAATCCCCAAATTTACAATCGACCAGTGCCCGGCGATGCTCACCCAGATCAGCAGCAGCGCGGCGGCGTACATGGGATGGCGGATCAGTCGGTAAGGTCCCCTGGTGATTAATGTGCCACTGCCCGGATCGGCCGTTACTCGGAGTTGCTGTCCTCCGAACGCCAACCGCGCGGACACGACGAGGGCAAGAGCCAGCAGTTGTCCCACGATGATCGGAATCGATCGGCTGAACAAGTCACCTTGAATCAGCAGACCAAGAAGGGCGAGAATCACCACAATCAGGGTGTATCTTCGGATAAACAAGCTTATCCCGATGTCGGCCAAGCAAGCACCTCCACTGTTGGATGTTTGAGTTGAATCTGGTAGTTGTACGCAAACCGACCGCAACTCTTGCAGGAAATCCAAAGGGATTTTTTCAATAGGCAGACTCCGTCAAACGACCGGGTAGGAGGCGAAGGAACAAACCTTATCAGCTCAATGTTTAAATCTGGATGCCGGGGTAAAATGACGTCACGGGAAGTCTGCAACACTTGCTATCTGTTCCAAATGAAAGGAAGTTCATGACAATCGGGACAAGTATTGAAGAAATCAAGATTGGGCAGGTTGTGGTCCGTTTCCTGCTTGAGGGAAAAGCATCAGGGGGTAATGTAGCCATCTTTGAGTTCGATATTCCGGCGGGGGCCAAAGTACCGGCAGCACACAGTCATGACGGTTACGAAGAATCTATCTATGGACTCGAAGGCGTCCTGACCTGGACCGTCGACGGAAAGAAAATCGATGTAGGACCGGGCCAGGTGCTGTGCATTCCCCGAGGAGCGGTGCACCGCTTTGACAATGAGTATTCCGATGATGCCAGGATGCTGGCTATCGTCACCCCAGGCGTGCTTGGCCCCGAATTTTTCCGTGCGTGTGCCGAGATAGTAAACGCGTCTGCCGGCGGTCCGCCCGATTTTGTCGCTCTTGGCGCGGTAATGAGAAAGTACGGTCTTACCCCCGCACCATAGCCCCCATCCCGTATCCTCTGCTCGCACAAGGCGGTCGGGCAGAGGCGTGAGTCCGGGAATTGACAAAGATGAAGGCGTTCGGTCCATTTTCCCGCCTTCGCGATCAAATAAGGGCTTGACGGCTCCATGAAGTCTCATTATCTTCCAAGCTACTGGTGTAGCGCGGACGGCCGGTTGTCTTTTGGTCGGATTGCGCTCCAGGTCCACAAACGTCTCCGGTTTAGTGTCGGCTAATTAGAAGGATAAGCCTGTCAGCCGGACCGTCGGAAACGACGGATATCCATACAGTAACTCAGCACCCTCATAACACCCCTCTATCTCAAGGAGCGAAGAATGCTTCGTATCAAGTTCGTGGCACTCATTCTTCTGGGCGTGGTTTGCGCGTTCGCATCCGTTGCCCTGTCTAGCCCAATGCTGTTCTCACATCAAGGTCGAATTCTCGACGGCACCGGGCAACCGCTTAACGGTGTGGTCCCGATCAAATTCTCCCTGTTTGACTCCTCCTCCGATGGGGTGGAAGTCTGGACCGAGACGCATCAGGCCGTGACCGTCACCGACGGCCTGTATTCGGTGCTTCTTGGCTCCGTTACCCCGCTTTCTGCGGATCTGTTTGCCGCTCCCCCTTCCAGCGGAGCCGCTCAGCACGATTTATATTTGGAAATTGAAGTCAACGGGTCCGTCCTGTCGCCCCGCAGTCAGATTATATCGACACCGTACTCCGCGGTATCCACCAGAGTGGACGGGGATTTGCAAACGGGGCCAGGTATGCTTCGGGTCGACTATCTCGATCCCGATGACGATGGAGACGGCCTCTTGTTCAACGACGACCTGGATAGCTCTGTCCTTGCACTGAGCGAGAAAGACGGCCTCGGGGGGAGCAACGCGCTTACCTATAAGTTTTACCAGCCGGGACAACCGCAATATGGCAATATCGTTTTTGAACACAGCAGTTCCGGACAGCCGCCTGACACGTCTTACCAATTTGATGTTCGAGCCGACGCCAGAATAGAGAAGTTCAACGTAAAGGAGAGTTTCGGTCCGTCGCATGGCACCAAGAGCTCGAGGCAGGGAGTGACGGACAGCGCAGGGTTTGTCGATGCCTCCTCATCGGACGGAATGGACAGCAGCAGTGCAGTTATGAGCGCAGGCGTCGACCGGTCGGTTCTCAAGAATTATTTTGAAACCGGCGATGTCCCCACCGAATCACAGTTCGGGGTTATCTCGGACACCGCCGTCATCTCGCTTTCGCACAATACCGACGCCGGCAACATCGATTGCCGGGTGACTCCGGAAGTATCTTCGGTGGCCATCAAGACTAAGGGAACGGGTGCCGATCCCAACCGGGTCGTCTCAATCTCGTCCAGCGCCAGTGATTCGGGCGTTATCGATCTGAGCCTGGATGACAACGGTAACGGGTCCGCCAAAGCTCGCGGGATAATTTCGGTTAAGGCTTCTACCGGTGTCGGAAGCGTCACGAGTCGGATGACTACGGATAATAACGAAAATGGCAACCCTGAGTCCGAGGCCCTGACCACGGTGACGGCCGACTCCATTCTCGACGTTCTTGAGAGCGACAGTGACGATGACGGCGTCGCAGAAGTGAGCGACAAAAGAAAAATCATCGCAGGAACATTTTCCGGTGGCCCCGGAACAGTCAATCTGCGAGTTGTAGATATCGACGGTGACGGCGTCCCGGAAAGCTCCGATGAAACCCGGCTTCTGGCTCACGAAGTCACGCATACTGTTCAGCAAAAATCAGGCTCCGGTGTTGAACAACGGACAATGACTTCGGAGACTACCTCAGACACGTCCGGCGTATCATCCGAGATGAGAGTCAACAAAGGTATCAATGAACAATTGCCATACGCAACCCTGAGAACCAGTGTCTCAACTCAGTCGCTCGTTTGCGCTGCCGGACTGGACATCGATCAGGATGGAAATACGGACGTGTCGGCGACAGAGAAGGTATTGCCATCCGGAGCTTCTCATTCGATCGTTTGGAACTCGTTAACGGACCCTGGCGTCAGTCACAAGCTGCGGCTCGAGGCTGATAGCGCAAAGTCGGAGCTCGTGAGCAGCATCGATCTGGATGGCGACGGCTTGTCGGATGTGGCCACGAGCGAAACCTGTACCGCCGATTCGGCATCTCAGGAGACATCGTTCGATTATCCCAACGCCCAGACCCCGTCATCCACCTCCAGTGCCCGGGTGACTGCCAATCGGAAGAAATGCCTTACGAGTAATTTCCATTTGAGTCCCTTATCTCGAACCGAAGCTTCCAGCACCTGCGATTCCACAACCTCCAGCTCCTCCTGGACCGCGGATGATTTTAGCGGCGCTCTGGCCTCTCTCACGATTCAGGTCAGTACCGATACGACCCTCAATCCGATCCAGCATTCTTCGGGCGCGCATCTCACCCCCGGTGGGGATTGGACCAATGCTTCCGACGTGAATCGTAAAGAGAATTTCGAGCCGGTTGACGGTGATGATCTTCTCAAGAAAATCGAGTCACTCGATATCAGTGAATGGAATTACAAATCCGAGTCTGATGACGTCAAGCACATTGGTCCGACTGCCCAGGATTTCAAAAAGACTTTCGGCGTCGGTTCCGACGGCAAATCTATCTCGACGATAGATCCTGCCGGTATAGCCCTGGCCGCGATCAAGGCGCTTAACGAAAAGAGCAAGAAAGTAGATGAGCTTGAAGCAAAAGTGAATGAACTTACCGCTCTGGTTGATAAACTGGTGAGCGAGCAGAAAAAATAGGCCGCGACGCATCTGCAAGTCAATATACTGTAAGCCCCACTAAATCGGGGCTTACTATTTTGACGGAACCTGCTTGCGACATGATCCCTGACTGAACCGAACCTGAGAGCGCTGTGTTCAACAGCTATAGACCCCGGGATAAACGGTATCCCTGTCTCAGGAAGCAAGGCAGACTCACAGGATTGCGCCATGCGTTTAATAGGAAGTATCTTCATTGACAGAAACAAAGTAATTAAGAAGGCACGTCATTATGGTCTCCGACATTCAAAAGGAAAAAGCCAAACGGTTCTTGAAACTTCATCACGACAAGGAAGTTCTCGTCCTGCTCAACTCCTGGGACATCGGAAGTTCCAAACTGATCGAAGCCTGCGGCTACAAAGCGATCGCCACAACAAGCATGGGCGTCGCCGCCTCTTTAGGTTATCCTGACTGCCAGGTGATTCAGTTGTCGGAAATGATCGAAGTGATGACCGGAATTGCGAAAGTCGTGCAAGCTCCGGTGACGGTTGACATAGAAGCGGGGTACGGAAAAGATCTGGATCAGATAGTCGACTCCGTCAGGCAAATAATCGCAACAGGGATCGTCGGGATAAACATAGAAGACAGTATCGATTTGAGTCCAAAACTCGTCGACGAGATGGAGTTTTGCGAGAGAATATCAGCTATTCGGGCATTGTCAGAGTCGTTGGGCTTTCATCTGGTAATCAATGCAAGAACGGACTCGTTCTATACCTCCTCAGGTTCACCGCAAGAAAAGTTATCCGAGTCTATCAAGCGTGGCAACAAATACCGCGAAGCTGGGGCGGACTGCATATTTGTGCAACCGGTTACTGACAAAGAAACGATTGCCACGTTGGTGAAGGAGATCAACGCACCAATTAATATTCTCGCAAACCCGACGAACGGCAAGGCGCTGCCTCCTTCGGTCGGCGAACTTCAAGAGTTGGGTGTTGCCCGACTGAGTCTTGGTTCGAGTGTGATGAAAGCGACTCTAGCTTTGATCAAAAGAGTTGCTGACGAACTGTCTGAAAAGGGAACTTACGGGAATTTATCAGACGCGTTGACACCATTTCCTGAAGCCGCCCTGGCCTATAAGATGGCAATAGGGCAGAACAAATGAAGAATAATCGTTGAAGCGGGCCGGGTACAGGATGATGTACCGAGAATGCCGTTCACTCCGGCAGATCCTCAGCACTTCGCCAAAACCGACTCGACCAGCTTTCGGCGCCTCGGAGCGTACGGGCCCGAACTCTTTGATCGAGCAAGAAACTGCTCACAGAGACGCGCGGTGTATTTCATTTCATTCCGGGCCCCTGGCAAGTCGATTTCGCTGAGCGCGAGCAAGGTATAGAAGAAGGGGAAGCGGCGCCATTTGCCAGTGCCATCGCGATGCACCTTCAGCGTCTTCATTCCTCGATCAAGCCAATGTTCCGCCCCGGGAAGGCCGCCAGCGGTGATATGGCGCCAGAGCGATGGATCGCAGGTCCCGCAGCAATACATGTCTTTTCCTGCCTGTTCAGCCCGCTCAAGAGCCTCGAGCATGCCATCGGTCGCCGATTTCAGAGCAACTTTCACGAGTTTCGATTTAGGTTTAAGCAGCAGCAAAGCCCGGCAAGCCTCCTCTCCGGAGACATGCCTGAGCGAAGCACTTGGCCCTAATCGTTCGCCAGTGAAGAGGCGAATTCCATTCTTGAGATCCGCGTCCGTGGGAGCGAACATGTTGGCATACGACTTCGGAAGCCCCTGACGTCCGGCGATCCAGAGGGCTGTTTCTTCACGCTCCCCGACCGATATCTTCTGATTGAGATAAAAAGCTTCGCTGACCGAATCGAGCGTCTTCGCGAGGCTGTTTTGATATACTCTTATCATATTTCCTCCCGACTGGCGATATTAATATTCACGCCCTGCTATGCGTGTGCGAGATCAGCATCCGGGTCCGATTGCAGAAAATTTAATTCTCTTTACAAAATAATGACGCCATTCCTCATGGTCAATGGTATTCGGGCACGCTTCAAGAGGGCAAGTACTTTTTAGTCCCTTTCGCAGCGCCTACCAATCATGATTCTTCGGCGAGAAGGTCAAGCTTGGAGCCAGCCATTACCTTTCTGCACTATCGCTCTTGTGTGAATAAAGTATCCGGGTTACTATTCTAAAAGGGAAGATAGTGCACCTTTAATAGAAGTTGGCAACGTTCGGTGGGATTATGAAATCACGAATCATGTATATCGAAGATAAGTCAGCCGGCTTATCGGGACCGGCCCGCATCGGTCGCGTTACACTCTCCAAAACGGGAAAAACATTGTACTATGAAGGTCTTGCCTTTGTTAGTCTCAAAGGTGGGTACAAGGCAAACTACCGTGTGGAGGGTACGGATAACGAGTATTGGATCTCCGGACCAAGAAAAGATGGGCGGGACCGCCTGTACGGGGAGCGGGTGCCGGTCGAGATCGACGAAGATGTGCGCGAGGAATACTGGACAACCATCCGCAACCTTCCGGAGCGGGTCAAGGATTCGTCGTACTGGTAAGTGTCGCGTCAATCTGCTCAGGGAAAATCCCTCTTGACTATCGCTGATGAGCCAGAAAGAATCCAGCCGCGGGCAGTTGCGCCACCCATCCGCTTGCGGTGGGTTTCCTCTCTGAAGACCGCCGCGGGCTCGTCCTTCCCAGGACGTGGCAACTCGTCCGCTATCACGAATTCTTAGGATACGCTCTGATGCGCTTCAAGGTCTCGATAATCTTCCGGCGGTTTTTCGGATTGGTATTGAGGTTCATGCGGCTGAGGTGGGGGCATCGGAAGATTCGAATGTGATCGTACCGCTCGCGCAGCACTTCTTCTCAACTCTTCTGCGCCTTCGCGCCGACCAATCTTTCTTCCGTAGGGTGGAGCCGTCTTCGGACCCGCCGTATCAGGATTTCTCATCAGTCGATTTCGTACTACGACTGGCCGCCTCAATACAAGGCCGCATCTCCTCATGGTATGCCTCCCAAGCAGACTCGTATTCTTCCTGGCTGAAGAAGTCAATCTCGATTTCCTCCGGAGATATTTTCTTAAGGTCCAGAGTGTTTATCATCGCATGAACGAACTGTGTTTGCCTCGAGGGATTTCTATCCGCTTGAAACAACTCGCGGAGGCTGTGATGGCATTGTTCAGTAACCTGATATTTCTTCTCCTTGAACGTTATCAGCCTCATTGAGAGCAGGTCGATTGTAGCCCTCTCTAATTCCCGGATCGTAGGGATTTTCCGATCGATGTAGTCTGCGTTATGGAGTACGCTTTTCAGGTCGACCCTGCTTTTGTTGTTGCCGGCAGCAACACAAACAAGAAGCAATGCATCAAAATATGGATACTCTTCTTTGATTGTGATTTTCTTGACTTTATCGTCTGGCTTCGGACTAAGAAAGAGTATCACCACCACGGTGACAAATATAGATCCGTATATAACCAGTGTGACACGGGTAAGATATGGGTATTTCCAGCCTTGAGTTACGAGGTAAAAAAAAGGCGTGAGCACCAAAATGGCAATCATGACATTTAACAATGTTTCTTTGAATTCTTCCACCCTGCTAATTCCTCTCAGTCAACAATTTACCGGTTGGGGTGATTGCCCGCAAGCGACATCTTTTGCCGAAGGCCGGCCCAGCCGCTTGCGGTGGGTTTCTTCCGTAGGGCGGCCTCGTCTTCGAGCCCGCCGTCACCGATCCCGCCGCAGGCGGGGTAGTATTAGCAGGGCATGTCCATCTTAGAACGTGCCAGGATGCCGGTTATTCCGAGTCTTCAAGAAACTTCCGTACCCGCTTCAACGTATCAGCGATCTTGCGGCGGTTTTTCGGATTGGTATTGAGATTAAGGGGGCTGGGGTGGGGGCATCGGAAGAATCCGTATGCGATCGTACCGCTCGCGTAACACTCGCTCAACCTTCTGCGCCTTCGTGCCGACCAATACGATCGCCCGGAGGCGAGGGAGGAGATTGATCAAACGATACAGGTAGGTCAATCCCAATTCGATGTCCGCTTTCGTCGGTGGCTGCTTCTGCCCGTCTTTGCTGAGATCCCACGGAACGATATTCCAGGTGACCGTCAACTTTCTCGGAAGCTTCGCTACTTCGTTCGCCTCGAAGAAATTCTTCGCCGTCTCGTCATTGTTATCGCGCGAGACGAAGCCCGATCCGACTCTGCCTCCCCGGCGAACGCCGGGGCCCATCTTCTTCGTCATTCGCCCGGGGGATTCGAGCACGAAGAGGCATTTTGCTCTGACGCCGCCATCGAGCGGATCGAAATAGGGGAGGCCATACGTTGAAATGCTTAACTATAGTTATGAAATCTGAATCTATTGAAGAAGAAACCCGCCGCAAGCGGTTAGACCCCACGGGGACTTGAACCCTAAAGGTCTTTGGCGCAATATCTACAGACAATGGCCTCGGCCTTGATAATCTCCGCGCAGTACGGACATTTTTTCTCATTTGGCTTCAGCCTGACTTTGAATGTTTTCCGAAAGGAAATGAATTTGTCAAAGACTGCGGCCGATGAACGGACATTTTGGGCAAAACTGGGTGTCGATGTTTCGAATACTATTGTCACGCTATTGCCAGAGTCATCTCGCGTAAGCAGTTTCAAGAACATTTGATCGTGTTTCTCTGTCTTCTGCTGGGTGATTCCTAATGGGCCCATGACGACGAGTGCCCCCAAATCAAAGTTTTTTGTGAATTGACTATGATCCAGAATCTCAAAAGATTCAATTGAATCTCTGGGCAATTCCATAAGTCGCGAGTAGTCCTTTTCCTTGTAGAAAATGTAACAGTCTGGCGTAACAATGTAACCAATCTGCCTGTCGTTGTCGTCGTAGTTGAGAAAGCCGGTTATATAGGTTGCAAACCATCTTTCTTCATACACACGGTCCGCAATCTTATCTAAGAGCTTTCGATTCTCGCCTATAAGTTCTTTAAGTTGGCGATTCTTCAACCACTTCTTTCTATCGCCAACAATCATGGGTATGATGATGGCGATCAGGACAGTGGCGATCAGAATCAAGACTCCACCGCTTTCTCCACGTGTGTAGGCATCTAGGCCGTTATACAAGAAGAACACAACGAATAATGACAGGAATACATACTTCATCACAAGCCTCCAAATGCATCCTATGTCTGAACGAATGCGCCATAAATCCCTCGCTTAACATAGGGGATAAACGTCTGCCTTGTCAACCGCCTGAATTCTGGAATAAATTCTTTTGCGAGGAGTTGGACACTCGATTGACGCCGCCATCGAGCGGACCGAAATAGGGGACATCGTCCCGCGCCTCTCCCGCCTGATCTTCCTGACGAACTCCGTCAGCGGCTCGATATGCCGCTCATTCAGCCGCTTCTTTCTGTGCGGCTATTTCCGATGGGTCTCTGAGGGATTTAGGCTGGTCTTTCATGCACCTCCTGGTCAATGCGGCAAGGTACGACATCTAACCACAGAAATCAAATGGCATGCTTAGGCATTGGCCTTATAGATAAGGAAGGAGAAACCCGACGCAAGCGGCTGGACCACGCAGGCGCAACGAATCGCACTAGCTAGGCAACGTTTGCTAAAGTGTAGGTGAAAGAACCTTAATAATCAAGGTCTTTCAGTCGCGAGACCTTTTCGCCGCTAACCTTCGGAAGGCATCAATCGCTATTATCACCCTAACCGATTTATCTCTCTTTCCAATTCGCGGACGGAATCCATTATCTCTTCCAGAGGAGGGGTGCTACCGAATATCATAATCCGCATGTCGCTATAATCCGTTTTAAGTTGTCGCTGAATGTGAGCAGGAGGGACCAACTTGATAGTCTTTGGAACAGCCAAATTATAGCGGGCCCACTTTTGATAGTAGAACTTCTTTTTAAACTCAACTACTTGTTTCAGCAACTCTAAGTCCTGCAGTGCTCTCTCCTTGATCTCTGACTTTGCCAACTTCATAATGTCATAGTAATGACGAGAGTGTCTTTCCTTCACCGATTGTGTCTTAGTTCGATGAGCTTCTACATGAAGAATTGTTACTTTCTCCCAAAAGGTCCTTTCCGCCTTAATTGCCCGAACACTTACTTGTGATGATTTGAACATTTCGGGAGCCGACTTGGCCGCGTACGGAGTTATTGTGTAGCTTCCATGAGGTTCCCATGCTGCCAAAGGTCCTGTCTCTAAAAGAACTTCGGGGCGAACATATGCTTCCTTAAATGCAGCAGGATACTTGACTATAATAGACAATGCTCGGTCGGTGTCGATTCTCGCCTCACAAATTGGCTTAATGCGCGAGTTAAGCAAGGGTACAAAGTGACTTTCCAAATATTTATTGGCTGCACTGTTGACCTTTTTATTGAATCTAGTCTGCTGCGTGTTGGATCTAATTTCATATGGAGGCTCATGCACAAATTCAGACCAGTCGAGGATCAGGTCTATATCCTCAGAAAACCTTTCTATTACGTCAAATATCTTGGACAAAGTAGTCCCACCTTTAAACAGTATTTTCTTGTCAAGCTGTTTGGTAGTAAACAGCTTTTCCAAGGTCCAACAAACCCAAAAGTCCTTTTCAACAAGTACTGCTGGTATACCACTCTTTGTTTCTGTAAGCTTGAAAAGATCTTTTCGATCATCTGGCGATACTGAGGCGATCTTGTCCATCTAGTCCTCTCTGCAAATTTCTCGTATCGAATCGTAGATCCAACCCGAGACTGTGTTGGTGTCCTTCAAAATAAGTAATTTCAGCGAAGGATCTAGCCAGCGGCGAATTTTATTTAACTTCTCCTGAGAAATCCGTTCTTTCCCTAACGACTTCAGTGCCTGAACTATGATCGCACTCTCGTGATGCTTGAAGCCAATTTCCTTTGTAGTCGAATTCCGAAATACTAAGCTGACTTTTCCGATTTCATAGGTACGATCAGGTCCACTCGAACGATATAGATACTTTCCCACGACTTGTGTGGACAAGCCGATCGTATTCAAGGCAGCAGGACCACTCGGTTCGATTTCCCATTTGAATTTGCGAGCCAATGCTTGCGCGACTTGATCAACGTCTGGCCCCAATTGCTGATTCAAGGATTTACTGAATCCCGGATAGTCATAGATTCCACGAATAACTCTTCTAATTTCGCCCTTTTCACAGAGCGTGTGCAAAGCGACGTCGATGGAAGCACGGGTTCCAATAGTGGAAAAGTCTGTCCGAGAGAAAGCCCATCCCCTGCCCTTGCCGTATATTACCTGGCTTATTTTTCTTTTCACGCTTCTCATTGATATGCTACTCTATTTCCTCAAGTATTGTGATGTTAGTGATTCAGAAATCACTCTATGTCTAATTTACAGCTAAATTGATGTAATCCTTTACATACGATATGATTATAAATCTATAAGTGAAATGATTTTTTAAGAAAAAAAGGGGTATTTTTCTTAAAAAATTACACCAATTTTATTACCTGCAAATTTAGATACAACTAATTCGGAAGAACCTCTACAGCCCCCATAACTTACTTGCTAGGAATGAATTATGCTGAGTGACAAAGGGGCACTCACTAGGTTTATGTAGTATATATACTACATAAACCTAGTGAGCTCAAGACTTATCAAAACAAGCATATCAAGCCAAGAGACAGGGTCATGCTAGAAATCTATTGAAACTCTCGTATATGAAGTATATATACTTCATATACGAGAACGGCAAAGCCAATTCCGTAGGATCAGAATACACGATCTCACATCAGACCGATGAAAACATCGAGCCTTCAATTAGCCAAAGGGCAAATAGAGAACTTTCTTAGAACAACTAAGGGACGGATCTACAAACGGAAGGACATTCTCCGAATCTTGGCAGAGAATCGAGAAGAGTGGAAACTCGCGGGCTCAACCAAAGCGGGAGAGTTCTTAAATTACCTGAAGCAGATCGGACTGATTACAAAACACGAATTGAAATTCCCTCAAAGAAAGGAAGTGCGTTTTGTACAAGGGGAAGTGTCGGAATATGAGCTAATCTTGTCCATCCGACCTGATGGCTATTTCAGTCATTATACCGCTCTTGTACTACACAAGTTGGTAGACAAGAAGCCAGACGCAATATACTTCAACTGCGAACAGCGGCCAAAACACCGTAGTAATGCAGAACTTGTTCAGGATAGAATTGATTACGCCTTCCAAAGTAGGTGCCGACTATCCAAGAACTACGCGAAATTCAATGGCAAGAGGGTCTATTTACTAAACGGGAAATACACTGGAGGAGTGGGGGTAACCTTGACGTCTGTGGGGCCGAAGAGCGAAGTGCGTGTCGCGAGTGTGGAGCGTACACTCATAGATTGTACAGTCAGACCCATTTACTCGGGTGGCGTCAGGTGTGTTTTAGAGGCGTTTAGAGCTGCCGTAGGTAGGATTGCGATCACGTCTCTTCTGGAGACGCTGAACGCTTTGGATTATCTCTATCCGTATCATCAGGCAATAGGATTCTATCTAGAGCGCTCCGGTGTGTACACGGATGACGACATTGCGAGTGTTGCCGAAAAGGAAAAGCGGTTTGATTTCTATTTGACCCATAACATGAAGAATCCAAGGTATTCTAAGAAATGGAGGCTTTACTTCCCCAGAGGTTTCTGACGCTTAGCCAAGAAAGACGGCGTGGCCCATCCGCTTGCGGTGGGTTTCTTCTTCGGCATATCTTAAATGAATTGATTCATTTAATTTCCCACTCTTCTGCCCATATCCGCCCACCGTATCCAATAAAAAGCGGGCCTTACGAGATGAGTTTCTAAACTCGATTGAAAAGGGCGAGTCCGTCATAGTGCTGAGGCGTTTGCTTCCACAAAGTGGAAGCGCCGGCTCTCAAGTCGACAGACTTACGGTACTAAAATCGTTCAAGACTTTGTACCTCGGGCACTTGCCGAACTGACGGCTCTCCGAAGCAGACTAATTCACTTGAATGTGACGGAATCGACAAATATCAGTTTGTGGCTCTTTTCAAGCGACCACATTCCAATGACTTCTGATGCAGCATGCTTGGTAGGCATGCTTCGGAATAGGATAAATCGGATTAGCCAACTCAGACTCTATTGACAAGGTACCGGAGCCGAACCGTTACTAAAGGAGTAATCAACGAGATAAATGAGGTCCGTAACGTCTATGGTCTTATCGCCGTTGACGTCTCCTTCTTCTTCGCAAAGTGGCGCGGACCCACCAGAAAACGAATAGTCGACCAGATAGATCAAATCGGATATGTCCACGCTACCGTCACGATTAACATCACCTCGTACGTCACAGCAACCCGGTTCCATCTCGTTGGGGAGATTTAGTGTGTCGTCCGGTTCACCAGACATGTCCGAATCAACTAGTATCATAATTGAATCTCCATGAGTACGCCAGTCCGGAACGATACTCTGTGAGCTGGTAGCTGCTATATTTATTCCGCTATGGTAGAAGACTGTGTCAATTGTGTTGTTGGTGATTTGCACGCGTAAAGAATAACTCGTCGTGGGGCCAAAATTGTCTACTTTGAATTCAGATCCAGTCGACAAAGAAAATCGAATTGAATCACCTGGGGCAGATGAGATATTCTGTGCCTCGCATACTATTTCCGAATCGGGATGAATGTCAATTATCTGCATAGAATAGCGACTTTCGCCTGAATTCTGATTGGAAACCGTAACCATGCTATCATTTCCCGGATAGGCGAGAGACACCACTCCACCTAGCGACATACTAGAATCAGTGTACTTCATCACAGTTGAATCAGTCACGAGTGTGAGAGTGAAAGACGTATCGCTTAAGTCTGTGGCATGGATAATCCAACGGTCATTCGGAAGGTAATATCCGATTGGAGGAGTTTCTTGTCCCGTGAGCGGAATAATCGGCATACCATCCGCAAGATCGTCAAACAAGGAATCTCCTACGAGACCTATGTTGCCATTGGGAGATTCGAGGGCTAACGTGCCAGTCGTGGGCAGATAGATTTCAATATGTTCAGAGGCACTTCCATTCTTCTCATTTGACAAATGACCATGCGACGGATCAGTTTCCGATAGGATAGGGGACGATTCGTAGTCTGACACAGGACCCATCAAGAAAAGATGCTGGCTCCCACCCCAACCTGACAGTCTATCGTATGACCATGTATTACTGCTTGTATTTATGGCAATTCGGCATGTAAAATCATTGGGATAGTTGTTGTCATATACATAAATGTAGTATATGTTGGAATTCGATTGATCTGGTTCACATCGGTATGGCACCACCGCATGGCCACCTGAGCCATGGTTGTTATAGAGAACTAATACACGATCATCGCGCGGTGGGGCCGAGGACTGAAACATCTCCTGACAGTCAGCTAGAGTTTGACTTGAGGTTGAATAATTGTAACCCTCGTTTGAGTACTGCTGTTGTGTCTCTCCGAATTGGTAAATCCAGTACTTATTAATAGTTTTGCGGCTCTCATCGTTAATGGGAACACCGTACAAATTCGACGCACCAGGGAACTCAGATGCTAACGACAGATATCCATCAAAGAACAAATCTGCTGCGACCGCGAATCCGAAGCATGATCCACCCCAAGCGCCCTTAATTCCTAGCCATTTGGCAATAGCCGATGGTCTGTAAATAATTAGACCAGGTGGAGGGTCAAAGTAACACTGGCTGGCACCAAAGGCATCGACAAACAAGGGCCAATCTGGAAAGTCCGATGGTGAACACACAAATCGCCAGCTTGCCGGATATTGGGAACTGGTATAGTCGAATTGCCCCCACCACGACTGCGGCCACATGTTATTCAGGCAATTACAGAATTGCCAACCATCCGGGTTCGGTCTCGCGCCCAAGTCTCCACATGCTGTAGGTCCCGAATTCGGATCGTAGATATGGTAAGTATGCGGGCCATCCCAACGAGGAAAGGCGTCTGGGCCCGTCCACTTCCAACGCCCCGTTGGTCGATAGAAACCAGAATCAAGAATGATAGTCTTACCGTTATATTGAGAATCAATTGGGCCAATTGTAATTTTATATGCTACGGAGTCGAAGCCCGGGGGCAATCCCGTGCTCCCACCCGGCAGATAACTTCCACCAAAGCCTACTGTATCCGAGTAGCAGCCGGGGCCGAACTTAGAGATTTGAAAGATAAGAGAGAACCACTGTTTCCAATTCAACGGCAGCGTATCTGCGACGGTTGAACCCCAGCAAGCGACATCAAGGTCAGGCCAATCATGGGAATGGATACGGAATCCATTTGTCATTCCATGATGGCTCATGCTATCACTGATTAGCCGAATCCAAAAAGTGATCAATTGGCCGGTGGGGATGGTGTCAGGTGCGTAAAGTCCATCAACATGATCAAGAGAAATTGAAGGAAGCGCGATGTCAAAATCTGCGGTCATGCCTATGCCTGGGGAGGAGATGTTGCCGATCGTAGTTCTGGTCGTTTCGCCAGCATAGCTTCTAGTGTTGGGGACTGTGCTGTCGGAGAATTCTGTTTGGGTAAAAGTAGACCAGACATCAGTACTATCTCCCAGATTTAGTCCTTCTTGGAGGTCTAATCGACCGTCGGCCTGCATGACTCCGAGCAACGGGTGATTTTCGTCCGTATTGTCGTTGACACCTTCGTCGACATGGAAGATGAGCAGACCTGATCCTGGGATTCCAATATCATGGCCCACTTTCTGGCGGTTTTCGACCAAGAAGTACTCGTTGCCTGTAATTCCACGTCTCCAAAGCCTGTAAGCGACCGGATTGTGTATACTTGCTGGGATCGTAAGGCCCGGCGCGCCGGAGGAAATATTATTGGGAGTCAAGAAACCCAATTGCTTTTTACACCAAGCATCCAAAAACGCAGGATATCGCCCGGAATAGTTCCAGCTGCCGGAAGACATGAGTGACCAGTCGCCGATTCCTGACGACGAATAGTCAGGGTCATACAAATCGGGTAGGCCAAGAAAGTGTCCGTATTCATGACAAAACACACCGATGGTGATAAGACCCACACCCTGGAGTTCTTCTGGTTCTGTTGTATATCCTTGGATATCAACCCCATCCAAATGCATAGTATAACTGGTTGATCCGAAGTGTGACCAGATCATATCAGTTAGCCCTGTTTGTTCTGCACCAGGTCCGGCGTGTACAATAAAGATCCCGTCGCACCAGCCATTGCCGTCATTGTCAAACTGTGAAAAGTCAACTAACGGATCGGCGAGAGTTATTGCGTCTTCAACCATGCGTTGAGCATTGTGCGGGTAATTTCCAAGACCGTTATCATTGTTGACATAGTATGCGTACGTCTGTGGTAGCCGGAGCCATCCGATAACTGTTCCATTGAGATGAAATCGATCGTAAGAATTATCGTCATAAAATTCGGTCATCGAGTATTGTCCGTCGGCGCTGTCATCCGAGAAAAGAAGATTCTGGAAGTCTGCCGGCTGACCGTATAAGTCACCAGCTGAAGCGGGGTTATCTGAAAAGTCGACCAGGAGGACCAACACATTGAAAGTATCGGGTGCCGTTCTTTGTGAAAGCGCTTCATTCGGCGCAACTTTCGAGTCATAATATGCCGGTGCTGCACGATCTATCCCCTTGGCTCTTGCAGCCTTTAGTCGCTCGATCAGAGCGTTAAGCTTGCCAGAGGCTTTGAGTTTGAGAACAAGATCTGGTGATGGTGGCATAGCTTTAGCTGTCGAGTGACAAAACTGCAAACAGATCAGAATAGTCACCGCTAAGAGCTTCGACACTTGTTGATACCGAGGAGTTGAAACAGCATATCTCATATATTCTCCCTGAATCCTAACACATGAACTTTGTCTGTCCTCGTCCTCTCAGAAGGAATATGTACAAATCATCGAGAATCTCAGATGACCGGCAGCTTGCCGCATACTAAGGACAGAAATCTCCTTTGACAGAGATTTCTCTTTCGCACAAGTCCCTCGTGCGTTGCCGGATAGTTTTATTCCCGGTTGTGCCCGTATTGGTGGTCATGGATAATCAAAAGAGTGATCTTTAGTCAACTCTCCTTCACTCACTTTTGCATCACGTTCTTTCTTGAATATCTTGACCTCTACGCTGTTCCCACGCAGTATGCCGATCATCATCGAAGCAGCCCCAACTCTTTGATGTTAGAGGTGATCACATGGTGATGGTCCATCTCCGAACATGTATGTAACCATATAGATTAGATCTGATACGTCGACGCCTCCGTCGCAATTTACATCCGCCGCTTCAGTAATTGGAATTGGACCAGGACCGCCGTTAAACTGGTAATCCACAAGATAAACGAGATCCGAAACATCGCTCACTCCGTCGGCATTGACATCACCTGGGACGAGGATAGCACCAGGCAGCACGTTGTAACTTTCTGAACCAACGGCCAAAACACCAGTCGAGTTGTCAAGATGCCCACGAATCTGGCTCCTACCTCTGATTGGGCTTGATTCTGGGTAAAGATCATTGATAATGAGTGTCTGAACCGTCAAATCTACCATACCAGTAGAGATACTATACGATCCGAAATTGGTCGCCGAAACTGAGGTGTCAAGCGAGATGTGATTCGGCCCCGTCTCAATTGATCCAAGCTCTACCGAAGGACAATCAAATGAATAATCACTTAGCACGATGTTTAGAGTATCAGGGTTTGATGACACCGACGCCTCAGCGGTAAAGGCTCCTGTGAAGCCCGATACATAAAGTCGGTATCCCCCGAGAATATCGGGAAGATCGTACCATGCCGATCGAGGTAGAGTGTCGATCAGACTGAAGTTAATCTGTGCTGGAGCAGTAGGAAGAGGTACAGAAGTTTGGAAGAACAGTGTTGGATCGGCCTTACCTTTCTTCTGAGGACTATCGCAGCTAGAAAACGTGCCGCAATCAAACCAGTCGCCTACATATACCGTTCCGCCGTCAGCCAAGCAAGTTGTCGAGGGATAATCCTCTGTGATTTCACGACAATCGGAACTACCAAGACAACAGATCGCATCACCAGTTATTGATAGAGGATGATTCATCAATTGCATGTCGAAGTTCTCGAGGCTCGTCCAGTCGGAGACGTGTGCTGCGATCACGTTCTCCTGTCCGGTGTGCAAATAGCTTGTGATATCAATGTCGGGGACAGAGTAGTTTGGATTACAAGGCGGATCGCCGTTAACACACCCCGCCTGATGACATCCGGTTCCCCACGCGCCTATTTGAATGCCGTTTATCCAAACTGAAATTGCATCGTCACTCTTGAAATGAATAGATACTCCGTCCCCCGATTCCGAGCCGCCATAGCTATATGTTAGTCGGTAAAATCTGTCGCAATAGTCGCATCCCCAGCCTGTATTTGGAAGTAATACCGGCGCCCACTGACCAGGAGTCACAACAAAATCTGGCTGATACCAATTGTGAGAAGAATCGTCAGATGGCCCAACGCAGTCACCCATTGGAGTTGTAGAAAACCAAGTGCCCGTTCGGATATCAAGCTGGAAGTGCATGCCACCCCAATCTCGAAGCAGGCCACCGGATGAGTGGTTTGGGCGGAAATACGCGGACACCACACCAGTATCATTCTGGCCGGAGACTTGGCCCACAAAAACAAAAGTTGCTGTGTCACCCGGATCTACTACTGCTTCTTGCATGGTGCATGGTGATTCCAAATTAATCCAAGAGTGATAATGAAGGGGGCTGCTTCCATCAGACAATACGTTGCCTTCTGAGTCACAAGCTTTCAACTCAACATAATCATTGTGATGTGCTTCTGGATCGTTGAACCAGGGCGTCCGCCCATTGTTTACAAACTTCACGGTGAACTGAATGGGTTGATCGGAGGGAATAGCAGCCACCCCCGATGGCATTTGGGAGCCGTACGAGCATGCATAGAACTTATAGTCAGGATCACGCAGCCAACCTTGTACCTCATACCCTGAACCGAATGTACCGACCATGTAAGGTGCTTCGGAAGAGAGTGAGAGCCGACATGGATCATTATTAGCATCAGTGGTTCTATTCTGGTCGATCATCAAGAGATAATCATCACCGATTTCCATGACGATTCCGACGTGGCCCACGTTTGAGTGTCCCGGCGCCGGGCCAAAGCACAGAATGTCCCCTGGTTGAGGTTTTGCTTCATTGCCCTGAGCAAACCTTACGAGGTTATTGTTGTCTCCCACACCTCCATCTGCTAGTCCAAAAGCGTTCTTGGCATCTCCCCAGGAAGTTACAATTGGGTCCCCTACCTCATCTCCGTAGAATCGCTTTACGAACTCAACGCACTGATATCTATAGCCATAATCACTGGTTCCGTCGCAGCAGTCTACGTCCGATCCATTCGAGTAGGCTACGATATTCCTGAACGAGTTTAATTCGGTTCCCCAGTTTCCGGGACAATCTCCCGCGCACTGCGCCTGTGGAGATTTGATACTAGGCATCAGGCCAATAGACAACACAAGCAACCAGCGCAACATCCTCATGACTTCCTCCTTAATCACTGAACTTTGCCCCGAAGGATTACCCTCCTAAAAGTCGGACGTGACAACGTAGAAGCACAGCACGAAAGGCATTCCTACGAATAGTCAATTTAATATTGTAAGCTAGCTCACGGCCCGACGCTTGGCAAGGTCTTTTGTCGCGAGACGTCGCACGCCTGATGCCCCCAGATGGGTATTGAGCGCATGAGAGCTTAGCTCAGCGATATTTCTTCAACCAATTATCCAGTGTCTGATAATCGGATAGCCCTAGCGGCCTGGCGGCTTTGGTCTTTACGCCATGCGATTCGGTCATGGCTTTGGTAACGTAATGACGCATGACTTCAGACATGACCTCATGGAAATTGCACCCGGCGCCCAGTGGACGGTCAAGTACATTGTCTGGCGGCTGGAATAAATGAAGCACGTCATCGGCAGTCAGCTGCCGACTGACCCAGATAACAAGGCACTCCCGGGTGTATCCATCGACAACATTCAGGATACGTAACGGCCAGTTGTCGTGGGTCCGGTCAAGAACAAAGTCATATGACCAGAGATGATTCGGGTATTCCGCCCGCCGTCTCACACAGGAGCCAGCGTTGAACCACAACCGACCTCGTTTCGGCTGTTTCTTCGGAACCTTCAGCCCCTCCTGCCGCCAGATCCACCCCCTTGTGATTCACCCGGAAACCCTCCGCTCTCAGTAACGCCGTAATCCGCCGATACCAATAAAGTCCGTACTCACGGGCCAACACCGTGATCCATTGTCTCAGCCGCAGCTCCATGAACATTGTCTGCGGCTCATGCAGCTGCGTCGAACGAGGCTGTTTCAACACCCCAAACCGGATACCGGTCTAGTCCTCTACCCTGCTTGGATCGGGCGGCCCATAAGCCACGAGCATGTCAGAAAACTCAGAATCTTCTGGTCATCTTGTCGACGCATTCTGAAGGTGCACCACTGTCAGGGTGGAATCCTTGAGGCCTTTTCTTCATATCGCAGTTTGCTTTGTTCCGGTCTGAGCTCCACAATTTGCAGTGGACACAATCTTGGCATCGATCTCCCGATTTGATTTTCGTCATAACCCTCATCCCGTCTTGAATCGTTTCAATATCAGGTCCTATGTTCAATTCACAAAAGAAGTTAACGCACGCGATTTTCGAAATGTTGGAGAATATTCTAGTGTGACAATTCTCCGGCCGCAAGTACATTTTGCTAAATACTTGAAGGATTGTCTTACGCGGGCTTGACAAACATGGTGGTAAGTATATATATTCTCGTTGCTTAGGAGGTGCTAAGCGCAGGGCTTCAGCTAGCTTTTCAACTATGTACTCTGTTCGCTTCCACAAACTTTTCTGACAACAAAAGAGCTGGATGGCAGCAAGTGGACCACGCAGGTATGACCGAATCAATGCTGATTTCCTTGGTGATTTTCTTAGGAATACTCTTTCTGATGTTGAAGATGTTTCTTGGAAAAAGAGGGTTTGAAGAGTTTAAGGCCAGATGGGTGTTCGAGATAAGCTGGATTATCATAACATCTCCTTTCAAGTTGATTGGCTATGTTTGTAATCTTGTGCTTGAGTCATTTGTAAGATACAGGGCCGCCAACGTACCTCCAGGAAGAAGGCTCTTTCAATTCATAAAGAAACTATTTTGAAGTGACCTCTTGCAAGGGCGAGGCAAGAAGACATGGAACCAGAAGAGCAGGGTCCATCTAGTACCCATAAGATCGGAAAAGAAACAGAAATCAAGAACGCAACATCGGTTAATCATCAGAACACTAACAGCGACGGCGGCAAAGTCCCGCATGACGACTGGCAAAATGGGATCCTACAGAGTGGAGACAAAATGACTGCGCTTCTGGAGCAAAATGAATTGATTCTGTCAAAACTGGATGACATATACAAGAGTTTGGAGGATAGCACTGAAAAGGGGCGTTTGATTGAAAGCCTCTTCCGCAAGAACAAAGAATATGAGGAGGACTTCTTCTTTAACAAGATTATCAAAAGACTATTTCTGGATGTGATTAAAGTCTTCGAAAGAGTGGACCGAATCTACCTGGGTGAACTTGATGCCTATCATCAAGAAACTGAGACGTCTAAGAAATTCTTAAGCCTTCGCCGCGAAATGTTGCAGCTGCTCAGACGAAACGACATTGAGTTGAAAGACACAACTGGAGCTGCTTTTGACGAGTCAATCTGTGAGGCTATAGACATCAAGGCTGTTGATACACCGGAGGACGACATGAAGATAGTAGAGGTCATCTCTCCGGCATTTTACTATTTGAACAAACTGCTGAAACCTGCCATGGTCGTGGTGGGAAAATATACCAGCAATAGTAAGGAATACCGACATGAGTAAAGTTCTAGGTATCGATCTTGGAACAACCAATTCCTGTATGTCAGTAATTGACGAAAATGGGCGACCGAAGATAATCCCTAACTCTGAAGGCGAAAATACAACACCATCGGTGATCCTCTTTAGGGACGGAGAACGAATTGTTGGTAGAAGAGCAAAGCGATCTGCTGTCGCTCAGCACAAAAATGTCGCTATGTTGATGAAGACAACAATGATAGCCGAAGACAGTACTCCTTTTGTTGACGCACAAGGGAATGAGTATAGCTTCGAAGAACTGTCGGCGACCGTATTGAGAAAGCTGAAACTTGATGCTGAGAGAGCTCTTGGTTATGGAATAACTCAGGCGATAATAACAGTTCCCGCGTATTTTCAGAACTACGAAAGAAACCGAACAAAAGCTGCGGGTGAGGTAGCTGGTTTTGAGGTGTTGCGTATCATAAACGAACCGACTGCCGCTGCCCTATCTTACGGACTGGATCAAGGACACAAGAGCCAAACGGTGCTAGTTTTCGATCTCGGTGGGGGCACCTTTGATGTGACCATTATCAGGGTCGAAGGAAACGATATCCGAGTCCTCAGCACTGACGGCAATAAATCTCTCGGGGGTTCTAACTTTGACGGTGAGCTTGTAGATTTTTTCTACGAGCAATTCAAGGAACAGACAGGCGTCGATTTAAGCGAAGAGGACAATGAAAGGAGAATTCTGCAGGATTTTACTGACAGGGCTGAGTCGGCCAAGATAGACTTGTCGGCGGATACTGTCGTATATGTTGCCCTATCTGCCGCAGGCAAAACTGTTGATATTGAGCTCACCCGCGAGAAATTCGAATCACTGATTGCTTCATATATTGAGGAAACGCGAGAGACTACAAACAGTTGTCTCCAGGCCGCGTCGCTTGAATGGACTGACATTGACAAGGTACTTTTAGTTGGTGGATCAACGAGAATACCGGCTATAAGCAAGATGCTCGAAGAACTTTCCAACAAGAAAGCGGAAATGGGTATAAATCCAGATGAAGTTGTTGCCATGGGGGCGGCGATAATTGGTGCCACGGAAGTCGGTCAAACTGTCGTTGACAAAACCGGTGGCAAAGTTGCTAAGATTTCAATTACTGATGTAACAGGACATTCTCTGGGTATTATCGCGCTAGATGCGACGAAAGGCAAGGACTGCAATTCTATTATCATACCGGCGCAAACGCCTATCCCAGCAGAAAACACAGAACCTTTTGTTACGGTTGAAGATAACCAAACATCAATTAGGATAACAGTTCTTCAAGGCGAGGATGAAGATCCGGAATCGTGTCGCAAAATTGGTGAGGGATTCCTGATTAAGGGCCTTCCCCCAAAACCTAGAGGACAAGTAAAAATCCATGTCACTCTAGGCTACGATCGGGAAGGAATAATTCATGTAAGAGCGGTCGAACCCACCTCAGGTGCCGAGGTTGCCGGTGAACTTAAAGACCCTACTCGTGTGACCGGAGCGCAAATTTCAGACATGAGGGACAAAGTATCAAAGGTTGATATTAGGTAGAGCGATCATGCTTGATAACTATTATGAATTGCTCGGATTGGATGCTGGTGCGACCTTTGAAGAGATAAGAAAAATCATTAACGCCAAAATTCGCGAGATTCAGGGCGATCGCTACAGTACGGACAGAAAGAGATCGGAAGAGGCAACGTTGAAGCTTAGGCAGCTGCAGCAAATCAAGAAGACGTTGTTGGATACTGGACAAAGAAACGAATATGATCAGCAGGTAGGTCTTGAAAACAGTGCCGCTTCTGAAGACCGAATACAGATCAAACTTACCCTAGAAAATCTCCTTGGAGAACCGACATCCTCATCCGTGAGCAATGCTCAACCTATGCTATAGCGCTTGTCATCGACACCTCTGGCAGCATGTGCGGCCAGAGTATCCTTGACGCTAAAGACGCCATGCATAGTTTTTTGGATGATCTGAAGGATATTCGCTGTCGGGTAGCCCTGGTGAGTTTCGGCGACCGGACTGGTTTGATTTGTCCTCTGACAGAAAATCACGGAACCGTGAGACGAGGTATTGATTCTCTCGTAGTTTCGAATGGGACTCCACTATTGGCCGCCATGACAACTGCAAACGAAACGCTTTTTGATGAGATCAACAACGTATCGCTGTGCGTTATCGCAACTGACGGCCACCCCGACGAAAGCCAAGATACCATTCTCGGCTACGCCTGCAAAATGAAGGGCAGAGGTATTAGGATTGTAGTTATCGGTATCGGATCCGGCATACCAGAGGATTTCCTCAGGCAGCTCGCCTCATCCGAAGATGACTATTTCTTCGCCAAGGCCAGTGTTGAGTTGAAGAAGATCTACAGAAAAATCTCAGATGGTTTAACGAGAATGTAGGCAGTTGATTTAGATTGGAAGAAAACTACAAGAATTTTTACGAATTGATTCCGGGGCTTATTGACAGCGATGCTGCCAGAGATAGCAACTTGCAGTTTCTGGAGGAGGCACGGAAGAGGCTAAAGAATAAAAGAAACATCGAAGGTGAAGCGCAGCATTTTCTGGTGCGACATGCCATAACAGTATTCAGAGACAACGAAAAGTACAAGGAATTCAGACTTGAACACGGAAGAAGACACCTCGTCGGACTTGTAGAAGCTTCGCTATTTGGAGATGACGTGGTATCTCAATCAGAATTGGGGGAAATAATTAGAGAGGGCGAGAAATATGGTTTAACAGAATCCGCGACGAGGAGATTCGTTGAAAATGAAGTTGTCAAGCGTCATGGGCAAATCGAAACTCCTTCCGGACGGAAAACGCCGACTGAACCTGATCCGCCTAGACCCAATCCACCGAAGCAAGACGAACTCTCGCCCGTCGTCAGTGCGAACATAGCAACGGGCATAGCAGCCTCACTAGCAGTTATCTATATTATTCTTGAGAGAGGGGGATTATATGTCGGAGGGTGGTTCGGTTGGTTAGAGATGATCCTCTTTGTCGCCCCCGCCATTGTCTCAATCTCAAACGCTTCGCACGGCGCCAAAAGGCATGGCTGGAGTTTGGTGGCAGCTTTTATACTGTATTTCGAGAATTATCATACTCTCCTGATCCTGCTCCCGGTTTTCGCACTCTGGCACTGGTCACCTTTTGTGTTTTCCCGGGTGCAGAGAAAACCTAACTTAGTCTGGATATTGCCACTAGTACTTTGTGTACTAGTATATGGTTCGGTCGGGGCCGTGCAGCGAATCCCAAAACAAAAGTCATTTATAGGGCCGGCTCCGGAGCACAACGGGAATGAGGCCAACAAGCGGGAAGAGCAGGAGACTTATCTGAATGCTAAGCGTGACCTAAGGCCCGTCGATTATCTAACGCGTTATCCGAGAGGACCGCACGCCGCTGAGATGAGATCAATGGCCGACAGTATTCAGTCTGCGCTCGCAATGGCGAACGACAAACGTATGAAAGAGGAGCAAGCACTCAAGACGAAGCATGAGGAACAACAACGGCAGCTGGTGCAGCAACAAACACATCCACAGCCAGCGCAGCAAGCGGCTCAGACCAATATGGCCGAAACCGGTGAGACCACACTTTCTTACACTTTCACGCGGGATAGCTTGGCTCTTGATATCTTTGCCACTGAGCCTAGCAAAAACACAGGCGTGGAGGTTGGGAAAGGAGACAGTTTAGACCTAGCGGTGACCTCGTCGACTGAAATTGTCTGGCAAGACGGACAAGCTCCGGTCGGTCCTACCGGAACTCCATTTCTGGCAGATTCACTCATTGATGGCTATGCCTTTCTATGTCCTGAAGCTCCCTGTGGCGCTATAGTCGCGAAGATTAGCGATACGGGAAAATGGTTTTACGTAGGCAAGAGGTATGTCGGACAGTCAAATCTCGACGGGCAACTATATGTCGCGGTGAATGACAGGCAAGGTCAATTCGCCGACAATTTTGGTGTGTTTACCGTTCAATTGATTCATGTCACGAGGACGGCCATTGATGAAAGGCACACCGACCCAAAGACTATGAGCTCCAATAATGAAGAGCGTTCAATTTCTCAACCTCCTAAGAGCGTACTTGTGGGCCCGGGGCGGATTTTTGCGGAGATCTCAAATATTGATGATCGGGCCAAAATTTACCTAGCGGAGAAGACGATTGCCGAAGGCCAGTATGGCAAGGGCCCGGGTGGCATCGCTGTCGGAAATAGGCCAGGGCACACAGAGAAAATAGATATTGGTAATTATTTACATCGTGGGCAAAACAGCCTCAGGTTTGAGGTCTGGAACAAGAGCGTGTGCTGTGGTGTAAGTGGCACTTTCAGAATATACGATGGAAACCAATTATTGATTGAAAAGAAGTTTAGTCGAAAGGATTCATCAGAAGGCGTAAAATACAATGAGACCGTCACAATTCGTGTAAACTGATGCCGAAGTGTTCTGTTCAGTCTCTATGTCCTAAGGACGGAAATAGGCTGTGATGTCCTAATCTGACGAGAAAGAGCCACGTATCCAATTAACTGCCTAGGAGGAGGAAATGGGAGTATGAAAACTCTGTTGAAGACTTGCGCCGGATTGGTCGCCATCATCGTTGTTGGCTGCGGAGGATCAAGAGTCTTGCAGCAACCGATGACATATCAGAATAACAATCCATCAACTGTCGACCAAGTTGTTACAGATCTCGCAAACGATGCCTGTCAGCACTTGGCAGGTCAAAAAATCAAGGGACGTCTCGCTTTGTTGGACTGTTATGGGCCATCGGAGAATCCGACCTCTCTCGAGCAAGTTATTACCGACGTCAGTCTGGCGAAACTCAGTCAGTGCTCTGTTTCAGAGATGAAAGATATCAAGCTATTGCAGCCTGACCTAATTAGGACAACCATGGCTGTGATGGAGTTATCCCCTCGGTCGTCAAATATTATGTCAAACGCCAAGCAGTGGGTTCGGCTCGGGGCCCGTATCGTCGGAACTTCTCACTGGGTGCAGTTGTCTGAACAAAGTCTCAAAATAGTAATGGAGTTCTATGACGTTGGAGCAGGAGGTCAACAACTTTTTTCGGTGGAAAGAACAATGACTAAGGATGATGCCGTTCGACGGTTAATGGGTGAGAGACTGCCTGGTCAGCTAGTAGTAGAGTCACCCTCAAATGGAGCAAAAGTATATGTTGATGGTGGCTACAAGGGAACCCTTGGCGGGAGTCCTCTGAGTTTTGAAGTCCCCTATGGTTCACACGGATTGCGAGTGGAAAAGGAGGGCTTCAAGGCGTTTTCAAAATCGGTATTTATCCAAGAACGAGGCTCCGAATCGGCGAAAGTCAAATTTACACAAGCACACACTGCTCCACTCAAAGGGATGTTTCTTAGTGCCGTCGCACCTGGTTCAGCCAGTCTAGTATACGAGAACCGGGTGGGTCTCAAGAATCCTGCTATTTCGGCCAATGGCGCACTTGCGGTCTTGTTCTATTGCGGAGCAATAGCATGGGTCATCGACGATCAAAGTAAGAATGATTTCCTTGTGGAGAAGGGACGACACGATTATGAGACGATCAGGAACATAGAGCTATATTCCACATTGGGTCTCTATCTAGGGAATGTAATAACCGGGTGGCTTGTCGGCAATGAGTACCGCAAGGTAAGCAAGCGAGGAGTGGAATATACAGCAAATGATTCCAACCCTCACTTGTTTGTATATAGTGCATCGAATACACAAGCTACAATGCTAAAACTTGCGATCAGTTTCTGAAGCGATGAGGTGTGTTATGAATAGAAATCTGATAACGTTTGGTCTTCTGATAGTTGCAATTCCCATGATGATTGGATGCGCATCGATCCTTTCGAAGGACGCCGAGGTAACAGGTAAGGTGAAGTTAGCAGATAACCCACCAAATGGCTTCGGTGGCGTGTTAGTGAGCAATGGCTATTCGGCAACACATTCAAATTTTGATGGCAGCTTTTCGCTCTCAGGCAAAATATTGGGCGATGCGAACTTTGACGTCGTCTTCTCCAAAGAAGGATATGTTAGTAAGTCGGTTCACGTAAGCCTAGATTATGGTTCAAACGCTAGCCCAACCGGCTCCAGCAGAGATATCTCAGTCAACGTTGGAACAATAACATTGTCTAGAGTGACAAGGAAACCTTCACCTTAGGTGCTCAGAAACACCCATACATTTCAATATCCAGTCTGCTGATCCGTTCTGTCCAATATCCAACGTTATTGTGACAATCGTTACTGCGCCAACCGTTTTCGGCAAAGAGATCACTCCGAATCACTTACACAGCAGACTAGCCAAAAGGCACCTATCAGACCTCATTCTGACTTTCAGTGTTGAGGTATGCGTCTTTCAGACTCCAGACAATTCGTCGGTGGAGACAACGTAGAACTCATACGAAGCAGTTTTCTTGACTTCTAATTCAGATACTCGCATAGGTGATCTTGGCCTACTTCAGAACCTCCTTCCTTCGTGACAATCGGTTCAGTAAGCATTTGAGGATTCATCCGTCACTTGCTCAAGCGACATGCTTTTGAATTGATTCTGCGCCAAGACTTTGTTTTGGGCCATCCTGACAAGTTTACAATGCTGATAATGTCGCACATTCCGTGAGACTATGTCAGAACAGCATTTCTCAAATTGACATGGCCCCCAGTAGTACGAATCTCATAGTCCCTCCGTAACACGCTTTATGACGGGGACTTTCAAGGACTGATAGCTTCCCAATTAGATGAATTCAGTAAGTTCTGTGCCAGTGATGAATGTCAGTACACGATAGAGCAACTTACGCTGATGCAAGATGTTGCAGGTGAGTAGACGTCTGCCGAGATGCTGAAACAACGAGTTGATCACGCGTTTTCATTCACATTCGTCTAGCGGATTGGTGATTACCATTTAGGGCTCGATTGTTTTAACGGCTATCTCATTCCGCATGTGGAGTAGTTTGAAACCGAATAATCCTGGAAATAAGTGGAGATTTTGAGGATTCTCGCACTGGGGATTGTCGTCGATCATTGGGCAACAACTAGATTTCTCGGAACAGCTAGCAATGAAGCCACACCAGCATGATAGTATTGGCTTTCTAGTTCGGTTATCTCATGAAAAGTTTGTCTCCAAAACTTTCAGAATGTCTTTGCCGTGTTTCGTCACGATCTTGTTCTTACAATCCTCAGCAAAGTTATCAAAGTCATCGATTACCGAACCTCGTTGATTGTATATGTGTAGTTGTATGTAGCGATCTAGGACATCAATATCTTTGGCAACTTTGGCGTTGTATGACGTCCCTTTGCTGAAATCAGCTATCCGTTTTCCGATCATTCGAAGCCCACCGCAATCTGGATAAGTGCCAAGCATCTCAATATAGGAAATCGCTTCAGCCTCCTCTTTAGCACTTTTTGCATTCACTTCATTAGGAAGAATATCGCCAGTATATGCTTCCGCCAAATCGTGCGCGAGAACGAGATTCACTATTTCGTCCTTGCTGTAGCCTGCCTCAGTTGAGGTGTGTGGTAGCAACGCTACCGCAAGCAAATACGCCCCGTAGACGTGAGCACCGACAGTCTCTACTGGGTCAATTTTGCGCACCTTCCAGCCACTTCGTGGCAGTAGCTTAATCTTAGATAATGTGTCAATAATAGTCCGAATTGAAAAACCGTCAGTAGTAAAGTTCTTTGACACCATGCGGAGATAGCTTCGTAATCCTTCATTGCTTAGGATATCCCCAAGGAGCAGTTGCTGCGCCAGATTGAAGAGTTCATCTGCCAATTCCTTTGATAATTTACCGCATACATGTCTATGTTGAGCAAGTGAAAACAAGGTATGAACTTCTATTTCGAATAGGTTGTCGTCTCCATTACCATCCCTGACTCGCGATAGAAGGAAATAATAGGTATTGGGAAAGTCATCCAGTGGGTCCTCGTGCAGAAGTGGTTCAGTGGGTATGAAGGGCACATCGCCATAATATTCAAGATGAAAGCCTCTATTCAAAGCATCCCATCTAGAATCGCTAAGCAGAAGATCTACATACTTTTCACTCGACGCACGATCACCAAGCAAACTCAAGCTAATATAAGTTGTTCTTAACAAACGCATCAACGATAGTACTTGATCTTCAGTTTTTGAATCAGAAAGTCTTTCATGCCAAAGTAACTTGGTGCCTATGAGCAACTCTTTAGCCATGCTTTTGTACTGAGGAAGCGTAACGCGACCGACTAAGTAGCTGAGATTTGCCAAGATTGTTGAATCGACGATTCTGTTTCTACTTGACGGTTTCAGAACATCCTTGAATATGTTCTCAATTGCCTTGAAGACCACCGACTGTACTTTCTCATCATCACTTAGCATTTCCTTAAGGAAGGCATATACTCGGTTGTGATAAATGGCTGACAGTGCGCTGAGAGATTTTTTGTTCCTCTTCTTGTGGTAACTAGTCAAGCTTCGAACGACCTGCTTTGCGACGAGAAAATGCCTTATGATTGGATTGATATGCAGGAGGGTCCAACCGGGATGGTCTCTAAGGTCTTTAGATGCAACCTCCTCTTCAGGATGAATCTCCCATTTGAAAGCGAGTTCGCTGATCTCCACTAGCGTTGTCTCTGGGGTAGAGCGTTCTTTTGCTACTGAAGTCAGATACTCCAAACAGTAATCCTGAAGACAACGATTGAGGCTTACGCCACCTCTAGGATCATTCTTCTTGATCTGTTCAAGCATGATCGCGGCCGTGAACAGGTCGATTGCGCTAAGGTGACTTTGCGCAACGACACGCTTAAACCGCGTAAGGAGTTCCGAATCATGATTCTGATTGACAAAACTAAGAAATAGATTGCAAAACTTTTCGATGTCTTCCTTGGTATTGATTGCAAATGGGTGAAATGAGAAGACATTGGGAGTACGAAATTCTGTCGGAAGTTCTCTTTCGTATTCAATATCGCGTTTAGATTCCCTTCTGAATCTTGCCGCAATAATCTTTTTGTGTTTAGCCTTCTTGAGAATATCATTTAGCGACTTAAGCAGTTGGAGAGCAAATCGTGATTCATCCGCGAAACCGTCGATCAGAACCAAAAGCGGAATCGAGGAGTCGAGTTTGATAAGTTCTATAAGTGGTGCAAAGTCAGATTTTATGCACTCAGCAACCTGAGACTGTATTCTTGCACCTCCCTCAGTATCGTAAATGATCGAATTGTATCGAGTAAGACTAACAAATACTGGCAACAATTTGCTTGTCTTCTTTATGTACTTGTAGTAAGCATAAGAGTAGAGCATACCCAAGAACCCTGACTTTCCCGTACCGGGCAATCCACTCAATGTCAATGTTACTTCGTCTTCTGATTGCTCGATATGCTGTATTACTTGTTCGAAGAGGTGACCGTCCTCACTAAGAAAAAAGTTGTGCTTACTAATGTTCTCAAACATCGCGGAGACATGCTGCATATTTTCATCATCGAGGGCATGCGCTTGAGTTAGATAGGATGGTAGGTGCTCTCTTTCGATCATCGAGGTAAGAAGACTTACAAGCTCGGCAAACTTCTTCTCTTTCTGGTAACCGGCTGTTCCCTCTTGATTCGTAGTAATAGAAGTGTCCATATGATCTAGACACATTCGTAGCGCCCAAAGTGCATTGTGCATGGCAATTCTTCTAAGAGCACCTCGATACTTTTTCTCGATCTCTTTCTTCGATTCGTCCGCAGGATCTGAAATGCCTCTGATCACTGTGGCACGCATACTTCCGTCATTACGGAACCGAGCTTTCAACATTCCATGTGACTCTTGATCCATGGCAAAAAAATTGCGATTCAGATCACTTGTCAGCCACTTTTTGAACTTCCACGTAGCTCCCACAAAAGGCCCAGTGGCAATGTCCTCAACGAATAACCCAACCTGAAGACTAATCAAACGTTTCTCGCGAAGTGATTGACTCTCTTCAGACGTAAGCGATTGATTTGCGAATGCCTGGCAACTTGATTGCCATCGATTCCATAGCAAAGGATCCCGAAATTTCATCTGACGAAAAAGAGTTTGAATTGTGGAACTCGTATTGATAGGGTCTTGACTAGGTAGGATGTCGTCAAAACTTAAAACCTGATCATTTGGCTCCGTTCCTGACACTATTTTTGGTCTATGTAAGTAATGATAGACCGTTCGGCCAACTACCACATCTCCAAGATGGACATCATCAGACACTTTGCCAGCCATACCAACCAGACATAATAGCCTCGGTTCGAATTTCTGAAGCATTATTGTTGTTCGGTTGTCGCACTCTGCATCACTTGCCTCGCCGATGTAGGTCGCGACTCCGCGGAGCGGTGCGCCAACCTGTCGACTATACTCGAAGTCGTAGTATGGCAGGTCCGAATCCCCTTGACTTTGCAGCTTTGTATCCAAGACATCATCTACAAGTTCAAATTCCTCTTGAAGGGCAATGACTAGCAATACATCGACGGGCTGCTTACGGGTTAACTGGTTCATCGTACTCCTTTGTCTCTCAGCGATAGGGATACTAACATAACTTCATGTTTCGGCCGCGTGTGATTTCAATCGGCCCGTTTATACAATGTCAAGTGCGACTTCAGCAGTTTTTAACTTTTGCGTTTGGATATTAGTATATTTGCTTCATCGCCGCGAGGAAATGCTCCACCTTGAAAAACCACCTATTCCAACGGTGACCAGCAACACAAGTTACTCGAGATAATGCGTCCTTGGAGGGGTTTATTACCATTAGTCTGTTATGAGCCTGACGGGCTGCACCGGCAAAGAGAATCTCCGAGTGATAGTCAGTAACTGGAAGCGAATATCCCCAAACTATCACCAACGTAGCATTTTGGAGTTCCCGTTTTGCTTCAGTCCACATTTTCGAAATATCATCGTGAATCCTCTGCCCTTTCTCGTAGACCGGAGGCACCAAGAGAGGGTAGATTTTCATCCTGCTTCTTCCCAGAGTGAACTGCCGCCTCTGCCAAGCAGCGGCCTGCCTATTCGATGCAGGCTTTGGTAGGTATATCGCTGCCTTCGGATCATAGGCTGCTGAGCGGTTCCAACTGGGTTTGGACACATACCAGTTCATTGACCCGTGCATCTTGTAAAGCATAATCCCGCTCTTGGTCTTTGGAGTGGGATGGTTGTTTGGCCTGAATCCATATCCATCTTTATGAGACCAATTCCAAAATTTTCGATCGTTTCCTATTCTGAGTGCTCTATCACACAGAACATCGTAATTGAAGCTCACGATCGAAACTTTGTTGCTGTTCTTAGATAGGAGACTTAGTAGTCTTATGTGTTGCTCGGGTACCGCCAGATTTGTCGTCAGTAGAAGTGTGTCCCGAAGAGTCCAGATTAATTCATCCATCAATCTTCTACGCACTTGGCCGGAGTGGGATGACCCTTTACTGTGAAGTACCTCGTAATAGGTGGAGGCGAATAGTTGCTCCATTCGCTGGTATTTCATTGGATATGGTGCTGATTGCTTCCAAATCTCGCCAAAGAGGTCTCCCATGGTCTCGTACCTCTCTGGGCAATGATCCTTAGCCTTCGCCAGAAAATCAGCATCCGTAGGTGGAAGTTTTAGGGGATTAGTCACTCCATTGCTTTGCATCTCACTTATGGATGCACCTGCACCGATAACGAGCACTACTCGATCCTCTTTTGAGAGAAGCGGAAATGCTAACCTCTGGTCACTATTTGACTTTTCGGATGAAACGGCCAAAATCTCCCCGCATGGCACCTAACCTCACAACCCTTTGAAAAAGAAAACACTTGAGACGGTTACAGTCAAGTCGAATGTGCTCGGAGTTGCGTTCGGCTCAAGGCGATGATAGGGACGCTCTTGGACTTGTTGAAAATTGCCCCTCTTCAAGTTCTGGAATGCCTTCACGAAAATTCGGTGGCACATATAGATCACCCTTCACCCCATACATTACATACCCCGCGCTGAGATCATGTCGCACAAGCCGTGAGACTAAGTGATTCGAGTATTTCTCAGGTGACTGTAATCAAACTTTTCCTGACGACGCAGGCAATTTTAAGTTCCACTTATACAGCAGCTTATGAGAATTCGGCGTACTCAAAGCCATATCGTGATGGGGAAAAGTATAAAAAATACTTGCAAAAAATGAAACATTTTCCAGAAGTTTGCGTTATAATTTATATGAAAGTATACCGCATACCATTTATGATGTGCTGTTGAAAGCAAAGCTCGGAGATATAGTCGATATCCGGGTAGGGTACCAGCCGAAGGGCAAAGTTGAACCGGACGAGAACAGTCCCTACCGGATCATACAGATTAAGGATTTCGACGACGACCAGAATTTGCTTGAGGATGACATTACTCTTTTCAGGCCAGATCGTAACCCTGCTCCTTATTTTCTTGAGGTCGGCGACATACTAACTTTATCCCGGGGACAACGCAACTGGTCAGTGTCATTAGATAAGAACATCGATAATACGGTCGCGGTTGCATTCTTCTTTGTCTTGCGGCCTTACAAAAATGACCTGGTCTCTTCATACCTTGCGTGGTATCTTAATCAGGTTCCGGCTCAAAGCTATCTGACTCAGATAGCGCGTCGGGGGTCACATATGCAGGTAATCACAAAGGCGACATTTTTGAATCTTCCGGTTGAAATACCGTCGATTCGGACTCAAAAGAACATAGCGGAACTTGATCGGTTGGTTCGCATGGAGCGGACACTGATGTGCCGGATCGGTGACAAACGTGACGAGCTCATCCGGGCAATTTCATTGAGAAATATCGAAGACGAAAGATAAAGGACGCCTAAATGGCAGAGAGAATCAATCAACAAGAAATCAACAATATCGTGTGGTCGGCGTGTGATACCTTTCGCGGGGCCATCGACCCGGCTCAGTACAAGGACTACATCCTGACCATGCTCTTCATCAAGTATGTCAGTGACTGGTGGAAAGATAAGCGGGATGAGTACGAGAAGAAGTACAAAGGAGTCGAGGAACGGGTCGATCGTGCTCTTAGTCGAGAAAGGTTCTTCGTCCCAAAGTCGTGTGATTTTGACTCGCTATACGAGAAGCGAAACGCGCCGAACCTCGGTGAGGAGATCGACAAGGCACTTGAGGCTATCGAAGATGCCAACAAGTCTAAGCTCGAAAACGTCTTTCGGAATATCAGTTTCAACAGCGAAGCCGCGTTGGGTGATACGAAAGAGCGCAATCGCCGGCTGAAGCAGCTTCTCGATGATTTCGGAGACAAACGACTGGATCTGCGACCGAGTGTGATCGGCGATAATGATATCATTGGAGACGTTTATGAATACCTGATTGAGAAGTTCGCCGCCGGTGCTGGCAAAAAGGCCGGTGAATTCTACACACCCAAAGAAGTGTCAAGGTTGCTGGCGAAGCTCGTGGCACCGAAACCGGGGGCGAGAATACTCGATCCGGCATGCGGATCGGGTTCCCTGCTGATCCGAGTGGCTAATGAGATAAGTAGTGACGATTACTCGTTGGCCGGTCAGGAAGTCAATGGGTCAACCTGGGCGTTGTGCAGAATGAATATGTTCCTTCACAACAAAGACGGTGCTCGGATTGAATGGTGCAACACGCTGACATCACCGAAGCTGATAGAAGAAAATCGGCTGATGAAGTTCGACATCGTGGTGGCCAATCCCCCGTTCTCTCTTGACAAGTGGGGATACGATCAGGCACAAGCAGATATCTACAACCGATTCCATCGCGGACTTCCACCCAAGAGCAAGGCTGACTATGCCTTCATCACGCACATGATCGAGTCGGCCGTTGAAGGTTCTGGTCGGGTGGGAGTGATAGTCCCACACGGAGTGCTGTTCAGAGGCGGTGCCGAGGGGCGTATTCGGCAGAAGTTAATCGATGAGAATTTGCTGGACGCGGTGATTGGATTACCCGCTCAGCTCTTCTACGGTACTGGAATCCCTACTGCCATCCTTGTTTTTGACAAAGGTCGAGGGAAAAAGACCGACGTGTTGTTTATCGACGCAAGCCGGGAATTTGAAGACGGGAAACGTCAGAATCATCTTCGGGACGAGGATATCGACAAAATCGTGAAGTCTTATAGTATGTACGAAACGATTGAGAAATATTCCTATCGAGCGACAATCGATGAAATCAAGGAGGCCGAGTACAACTTGAATATACCACGCTACGTCGACACGTTCGAAACGGAAAGGGAGATCGATCTTGAAGGTGTCCTGCGTGAGATCAAGCAGCTTGAGGATAGTTTGTCCAAGACACGCGGCGAGATGAATAAATACCTAAAGGAGCTCGGATTTTGATGGCAAGCATACAGAATAATCTTCCCCGTAAATACTCTCCGATCAGTTCTGCCTTCGATACCGGGTTGCCGAGTGGGTGGCGGATCGTTTCGCTGAAAAAATTGATTCAAAGCGGTCGAAATATCCGTTACGGTATCGTGCAACCTGGGGCCTTTGATCCGAAGGGAACGTACATGGTCCGTGGCCAAGACTATTCGAACGGTTGGGCTGAACCAGAGGCACTATTCAAGGTCGGAGCGGAGGTCGAAATAAGGTATCGTAAGGCACGATTGAAATCGGGAGACCTCATTATCACGATCGTAGGCGCTAGCACCGGTCGAGTAGCGATTGTACCAGATTGGTTGGAAGACGCAAATATTACTCAGACCACTGCGCGCATCGCAATCGACCCAGATAAAGCCGATCCAAGATATTGCTATAATTATCTAATCTCGCAATTCGGTCAAAGATTTACTTATCACTATGTAAAAGGTGGAGCGCAACCGGGCTTAAACGTGGGAGATGTCGAGAAATTCGACATCGTACTGCCTCCAATGCCTGTTCAGAAGCGCTTAGTTTCATTGTTCGACGCTTGGGACAAGGCGATTGAGCAGGTCTCGAAGCTGATCGACGCCAAGACCCGGCTCAAGAAGGGCCTCATGCAACAGCTCCTCACTGGGAAGAAGCGGTTTCCAGAGTTCAAAGGAGCCGAGTGGCGGGAGTATCGGCTCGGAGACCTGTTCAGAGAGAGGAAGGAGCGGGGAAACGTCGACTTACCTTTGTTATCGATCACGGCTGATCGCGGTGTCATATCAAGAGATGAAGTGGATAGGAAGGATACTTCGAATCCTGACAAAGAGAAGTACTTAAGGATTAGGTCCGGCGACATAGGTTATAATACCATGCGAATGTGGCAAGGAGTCTCTGGCCTTTCCAAACTGGACGGAATCGTCAGCCCCGCCTACACGATCGTAATACTTGGCAAGCGAATCCTCGGCAATTACGCGGCCTATCTGTTTAAATCTCCCCCGATAGTACATCTATTTCACCGGTATTCGCAAGGTCTGGTCGATGACACCCTAAACCTCAAGTTCCGGCATTTCGCCCAAATCAAAGTGACGGTACCGACGGTACCTGAACAGGATCGAATTGCGGGTGTGCTTGATGTCCTTGATGAGAACATCGCTCGACTGACTAACCTCAAAGGCCGGCTTGAGCTACAGAAACGCGGGCTGATGCAAGTGCTATTAACTGGAAAGAAGAGAGTGAGAATCGACGAATTTACAAACAGGAGGGCTTAATAGTGGAAGTCTTATCATTTGAAGAAGCATTGAAGATCGCGGGTGCGATCGGAACGAAGAAACACCTGTTACTAGGCAATGGGTTCAGTAGAGCATGTAGAGACGATATTTTTGCCTATGGAAAACTGTTTGAGCGCGCCGATTTCAAGAAGCTCAGTAAAGAGGCCTACAAGGCTTTCGACGTATTACAGACGACGGATTTTGAGGTGGTGATGGAGGCGTTGCGGAACGCGGCATTTCTCGTAGACCTGTATGCCGGGAAGGGTGACACCTTGGTGAAACGACTGATGGCCGATGCCGAAGGCTTGCGTGACGTTCTCGTTACGGCGATCGCAGAAAGTCATCCTGCCACCGTAGGCGACGTAGAGGAAGCAAGATACGATGCTTGCGGAAACTTTCTCGGTAATTTCAATGATTACTATACGCTAAATTATGATCTTCTTCTTTACTGGGCGTTGATGCATGATAAGGGTCTTCCTGCGTCCAAGAAGATCGATGGCTTCCATCAGCCGGAGACTGGACACGAGGAGTGGGTCGAGTGGGACAGTAATGAAATTCGGCAGAAAGTCCACTATCTGCACGGTGCCTTGCACATATATGAAGACGGGCCGAAGATCAAGAAGTACACCTGGTGTAACACGAATTTGCCTCTGACTGCGCAAATCCGTCAGGCTCTTGAAAAGAATAAGTATCCCTTGTTTGTTGCGGAGGGATCGTCTTATCAAAAAGAAAGCAAGATTATCAGGAGCAGCTTCTTGGGCCGAACGTTTAGGTCTTTCAAGCAAATTGGCGGAAGCTTGTTCATTTACGGATGGTCTATGTCGGCAAACGATCTTCATATTTCTGACGCAATCATCAAGAATAATGTCGACCACCTCTTTGTATCGCTCCATGATGACCCGAACATGCCTGCTAATAAGCAGATCACTATCGAAGTGAAGAGGATGAAAGTGGAACGTGCAAAGCTCAAACCGAAGAAGCCTCTTGAGGTGACCTACTTCGATGCTAACTCAGCCAAGGTCTGGGGTTAGGATTCGGTCTTATGAACATAAATCCAGAAAAGCTCCGAATTGATGAAATGAGAACATCGCAGGTACCTGCCCTGCAGATGCTAATAAAGTTGGGTTATCAGTACATCCCACCGGCTGAAGCAGTAGAGTTGCGTGGCGGACGAACATCCGAAGTCATCCTCGAACCAATACTTATCGAGCAACTTCGTAACCTAAATCGGATCGACTTTAAGGGTAGAGAATACCCTTTTGCGGAAGGAAACATCCTTTCGGCCGTTCAGGCGCTCAAGGATGTGATGTATGATGGATTGGTTCGGACCAACGAGAAGATCTATGAGCTCCTGACTCTCGGCAAGAGCCTGCCTCAGTCGATCGACGGTGATACGAAGCATTTCAGCTTACAGTATATCGATTGGGAGAAACCTGATAATAACGTCTTTCACTGTACCGCAGAATATGAAGTCGAGCGAACAGGTGTTACGGATCGGCGATTTCCGGACATTGTGCTGTTTGTGAATGGAATTCCGTTTGGTGTGATAGAGTGTAAATCTCCGTCTATCAAGACCAAAGATGGTCAGCCGGTCGATCAGGCGGTTTCTCAACAAATCCGCAATCAACACGATGATGAAATACCGGGGTTATTCATCTACAGCCAATTGCTTTTGTCGGTAGCTCAGAATGGGGCCAAGTATGGTACAACGGGCACACCGGCAAAATTCTGGGCAGTTTGGCACGATGACCATGGCAAGACCGGCGAGGATCAGCTGGAGAAGATCGTGAACCAAAGTCTCTCGCAGCCTGAGAGCGACGCACTGTTTATGCGTCCGTTTAATGAGACGCGAAAATTCTTCGATGAACAACAGAGCTCGGGCACGCGGCTGGTAACTGAACAGGACAGAGCAATCTACTGTCTCTTTCGACCGGAACGCCTGCTCGACCTTACTCACCGGTTTATTGTCTTCGATGCAGGGATCAAGAAGATTGCCCGGTATCAGCAGTATCTCTGCGTCAACAAGATCATGAGGAGAGTACTTGACCGTCTTCCCGAAGGGAATCGTAAAGGGGGTGTTGTATGGCATACCCAGGGCAGCGGGAAGTCTCTCACTATGGTAATGCTTGCCAAAGCACTTGCTCTCGATGATCAGATCACTAATCCAAGGGTCGTTCTGGTTACAGATCGGGTTGACCTTGATGATCAGATATGGCGGACTTTTTCGCACTGCGGCAAGGAACCTGTACAGGCTTCTACCGGCCAACACTTGATCGATCTCCTGAAAGACGGGAAATCGGATATCATTGCTACGGTCATAGATAAGTTCGATGCCGGAGTGGCAAAGGACGAAGAACCAGTCACAGACGATAACATCTTCGTGCTGGTGGATGAGAGCCACCGAACGCAATACAAGGCGCGACATGCCAAAATGCGTCTGCTTCTTCCCCAGGCATGCTACATAGGATTCACGGGGACTCCGGTAGCCAAGAAGGAAAAGAACACGATTCAAAGGTTCGGTGGACTGATTGATACCTACACGATTACGCAGGCGGTCAAAGACAAAGCAGTCGTGCCGTTGCTCTATGAGGGTCGCCATGTGGAGCAACATGTTTCGAAGAATGAAATCGACAGCTGGTTTGAGAAGATGACGATTGGCTTATCTGACCGGCAGAAAGCCGACTTAAAGCGAAAATTCGCGAACACAGACCAACTCAACAAGGCTGTACAGCGGGTGGCAAGGATCGCCTGGGATGTGAGCGTCCATTACCAGAGCGGCTGGAAAGGAACGGGATTCAAAGGACAGTTGGTCGCTCCGGATAAGGCGACAGCTCTTCTCTACAAGAAATATCTCGACGAGTTTGCGTTGGTTGAGTCAGAGGTTCTGATTTCCGGACCAGACGATCGAGAAGGTGAGACGGACATAGACGAGCGAAACAAGTCTGATGTGGTCGAATTCTGGAAGAAAATGATGAAGCGATTAGGAACCGAAAGAGAATACAATCGCGAACTAATCAAGCAATTCTCTTCCGCCGAAGGTTTCGACATCATCATTGTAGTATCAAAGCTTCTTACCGGATTCGATTGTCCTCCCAACACTATACTGTATTTGACGAGGCCCCTTAAGGAACATACACTTCTTCAGGCGATAGCAAGGGTCAACCGCCTGCACGACGGAAAGGAATTCGGATACATAATTGACTATCGAGGCGTGCTCAAGGAACTCGATTTTGCACTCGATCTCTATGGTGACCTTGATGAGTTCGATCGCTCTGATCTTGATGAAATCCTCACTGATGTCAGCGAAGAAATCAGTAAATTGCCTCAGCGCCATTCCGATCTCTGGGATGTTTTCAAGGAAGTGCGCAATAGGACTGATATCGAAGCGATGCAACTACATCTTCAGGATGATGAAAGGCGCTCCCTATTTTATGACAGGTTTTCTGGCTTTTCTCGGGCTCTGGGTATCGCGATGTCCTCTGAGAAATTCCTTCAGAGTACACCTGCGAAAGACATTGAACGTTATCGCGTCGATCTGAAGTACTTCAAAAACCTGCGGTACGCAGTAGGTCAGAGGTTTGCCGAAACTGTGAACTTTGGTGAATATCAGGATAAGATTGCAAAGCTCGTCAACACATACGTGGGGGCTGGAGAAGTCGAACAGGTGGTTGAACCAGTCAATATCTTTGATACTGAACGATTCGAGGCCGAAGTCAACAAGATCACTGAGCCTGCCGCAAAGGCGGACACTATCGCTCACCGCACGCTGAAAACTATCAGTGAACGATGGCAAGAAGATCCTGCCTTCTACGAAAAATTCTCTAAATTGCTTGAGGAAGCGATAGAGGCATTTCGGAAGGGATGGATCGATGCCGCCGAATATCTGACAAGGGTTCAGGGATATAAGGAGTCAGTCAAGAACCGAACCGGTGACGATTTACCGGACGACTTACAAGGAAAGGAAGTTGCCAAGGCCCTTTATGGCGTCATTCACCGAGTGATAGGCAGTTATGACGAAAATGGATTCGATTCGTCGGCAACAAGTGTTATAGCAGCGCTGAAGATAAACGACATCCTGGAGGACCTGCGGATAACGAACTGGGGCACCAATACTGATCGCCAAAACCAAATGCGAACGGCCATGGAGGATTCCTTGTTCGAGCTCAAGGAGGACAAAGGCTTTGACCTGAGTTTCGAGGACATCGACAAGATCATGGATGATTGCATAGGCGTCTTCAAAGCGAGGCGGCCTTGAAGAAGCCAAGGCATTCAGGTGGGCGGCACGCCTTCAGTTTCGGTGGGAGGTCTATTAGGTACGATCTCACCTATAGTGACAGGCAGAATTTAACTATTGATGTGCATCCTGATAGACGAGTGGTGGTCAAGGCTCCTATTGGAAAGGCCCCTGCCGACGTGGCTGAACGAGTTCGGAACAAAGCGCCCTGGATTCTCCGTCAAATCGACTACTTTGAACGTTTTCAACCCTTGCCCACCGAGAGGCAGTATATCGGCGGCGAAACACACCTTTACCTTGGCAGGCAATATCGGTTAAAAGTCATCAGGAGCACGCACGAGACGGTAAGGCTGATTGGAGGCCGTTTTAAGGTCTATACGACCAGAAGAAGCGATCGGGACCACATAGGGAAGCTGATTGAAGACTGGTATATCGGTCACGCACGCATAGCCTTGGGTCGCAGGTTGGTGGAGTGCCTGAAAGTGGCAGATCGGGCAGGGATATCTGAACCTGTCGTATCCATCAGAAAGATGAAGCGTCGGTGGGGTAGTTGTACGAAAACCGACCGCATTACTTTGAACACCGAACTGGTCAAAGCTCCGGTGCACTGTATCGATTATGTGATAATGCACGAGCTCTGCCACTTGCGATATAAGAACCATAGCCCAGCCTTTTGGCGATTGCTTTCTCGATTGATGCCCGATTGGGAAGCGAGGAAGAAACGGCTTGAGGAAGTAATCATATGAAGTGCGGCTAAAGAAGGAGGAGGTGGCCAGATTCCCTACCATATGCTTCTCGTATTTCCGTTGCGTTTGAGATCTTTGCACGTACCGCGTCAAAGTCCTACTTTGATAGAGTCAGGGTACTATTTGGAGTAGATTCCAAGACGGACCTCGGTCAACTTTTTAGCGCGTTTACAGCGGACCGCATTAAAATGCCTTCTTGGGGACACTATTCTCTAAATCCTAATATGTTGTTCGGTTATGACACGATCGCGACTAGACCTTGACCTGTGAGTGTGTTTCACGTGTAGCTCGAAATCGAAGACTGAAGTCCTTTTTGTGGGAGTTCTGTAGGGACCAGCTTCCGTCTCAAGTGCGTTGGCTGCTCTTCCCTGTAGTTGAGTAGATAAAGCAGCTGGCCGCACACGTTGAGGATCGTTGAGATTTCTGATATTTAAGTTGAGAAGAACTGGTGCTGTGGGATCAAGAAGGTGCTGAAGGAAGAAGCCTGTTAGCTCAATTATGTTACATGAGAGGACACCAACAGTTGGATAGGTTTCTAAATCTTATACTCTGCGGCTAACGATGCGCTATCACAGACCCAAATGCAGTCGAAGAGTTCGTTTACAACGGAATCAGCATAGTTCATCTGTGCACGACATAAACCTTTTGCTACTGTACAATAGGACGAGCACCTTTCGACCTTTGAGGTACGATTCGATAATAAAGTCACTTTCCAATAATGTTTTGGTGAGAAAAAACTGTAGAAGTCATATGTGGCCGTTTCTATCATAAGGTTTCAATTAGGTGTCAGCGGCAATCACCTTCCTCCTCACTGGTTCACTTTCTTCTGCCTAAAAGAGTTTGTAAAGTTCTGCTCAGACTTATGCTTGTCGACTGACGGATAGGTATAACTGACTTTGAACCGGGTCTGAAGACAATTAAGATGAGTCGTCTATGGTCGAGGAGCAAAAGATCGATAGTCGGATGCTCCTCCATTATTTCTGCGAAGAAAGAAATCTCCTAGCACCATACAACTTGTTATGAATTGGCTCTGCACCGAGATCTTGTTTTGAGCCATACTTGACAGGGCTACAACGCCGATCATGGCGAGAGCGCCATGAGACTAAGTCAGAGCGGTAAGTCTCGAGATGATTTGGCCCCAATTGTACGAATCTCGTTAACGCCACACAACGTATTGAGATGACGGAACTTCTAAGATCTCTTAGCTCCCCCAATTAGATGAATTTACTAAGTTTTCTGCCACAGAAGAGTGCAAGTACGTCGTAGATCAACTAATTATGGCAAAGGATCTTGCAGGTGAATGGGCATTTGACCACATTCCAAGCAAATCGATCATAGTAGGCCGATACGAATGACGTCCTAAGCACCCATCGTTTGCGGCCATTCAAGTATGCTTACGTGCTCGAATCATGCGACCGACATATTATCCCTGCTCTTGAACTGGACAGAAAGTCAGACGCGAATAGCGGTGCTGCTCAGTTTATTGGGCCAATCCATCCTGTCATTCATTAGGGACAGCTCACGGGCGCTGGTCCTCCACCAAAGGAGTAATCAACTAAGTAGACTACATCAGCTATATCGATACTCCCTGAGCCATCAACGTCGGCTTCTTCTGGACATGGTGGCTCCGGCCCATTGCCAAATGAATAATCAGCTAAATAGATGACATCGCTAATATCGATTCCTGGCTCGTCGCCCAATCCGTCAACATTACCTCGTATGCCAACACAGCAGGGAATGGGCGGCACGAGAAGCGTATCTTCATATGAGCCATCTAGCTGTCGATCTATAGCAACCACGAGAGTATCATTGGCCATTACGCTCGTCGGTTCGATCTTTAATCTGCATTGGCCATATATTGTTGGAAGATCATAGCTCCAGTGAGAATTTGCATCGGGCGGGGTGTAACCAACCAGGGTGATCTCAAGATCTAGTTGGAGCGAATCTGCGAAAGGTTGAATTGTAACAACAGCGTCCGGGTCCAAAGTCCACTTCGCAGAATCATTGCCAGCTACTGCCAAGAATTTTCCATATACAGAAACAAGTGATGCACTCTCCTGCAGACTCGATCCGATTCTTGCTGAAACAGTGTCACCTGTAAGGTTCTCGAAGGTCACCGAACGCTCTGGTAAACTTACCGCAAAATCAAAGGTCTTCGAAGAATCGGTACTCAGTGGTGTGAGTGTCATTAAACAGGAATCAGACAATATCGATGCCGTTGCTATCGAGTCCTGTTCTGGTGTAAGTGATAGTTGCCATGTGCCATCGATTGGCACAGCAACGGCAGTCGGCACACCCTGTTTGTAACTGCCCAAACCCAGACATACACCAGAGAGCTCTGTAAGAGAGCCTCTTACCCATTTGGCCGCGCCCAAAGCACTCCTCCACCAAAATGCCAACAAGTACTTCTGGGACAGAATCGATTTCTGAACAGGAAGTTGTGCATGGGCCAAGAAATGCGCGTCCGTGATGCTGAGCCTCAGGCCATAATACATCCAAGAACTGAAATCGGACTCTGCGTCACATTTCCACTGGTTTGTCACGGTGTCTACGGTTACATATTCTAGAGCGTGGAGAGCGTTCGGATCATATACGAAAATCCGCACAAGATCGGGGTTTTGAGGGTCGGCTCCGCACTTGTATGGAAAGAGAGTGTGCCCCACAATCCCGTGCAAAGAGTAAGGTTGTCTAGCAGGAGAAAGGGCTTATAACCTTTACTGCTACTAGTGTCGGCCTGAAATACCTTCTCTAGGGAATCATATACCTCTACAGGAGTAACCGTCTGATTTAGGGCTCTGTTGAGAATCTCTTCAAGACCGAACTGGTAACAAAAGTACTCGGCGACCTGATCCCGCAGTTTGGTATTGCTAACGGGGACATTGGACAAACTGTCGAAATCCTGACCATCAGTCTTGCAACAGTACTTTAAACTTATCAATAGAGTTGAAGTCGAACACGAGCCCAGTGATCGCGGTTAAGCCATAGCACGCTCCTCCAAAGTTGCTCCTTTCATCACTCGCTGAGGACCAAAGTTGTGAGGCAACTAGATTATCATGTAAGACATGATAAGAATCCTCCCACTCGCACTGTTCATTGCCAAATGCCATCTTGAATTGTTCCCACAACGGATAGATCGTCTGATCAGCCGGCATAAGGTCTTCTGTTGCAGTATTGTTCATGCTCGGCTCGTCTCGATAGATGGAAAACGCGGGATACCCTCCGCATCCGGCTAGATCATATGTCACCGATATTGAACCAGACTCCGGATTCGGATTGCCGGGATCGTCGTTGGTAATAGTGATTGTGCCTTGAAGAGCAGTGTCAGGCATTGCCGTAGTATTCACCCCAATCACCAAGTAAGACGTATCCCCCACAAAGGAACTTGGACTGACATCCAACCACGGTTGGTCAGATGAAATGGAGCAGTTCAGGGTCTCAAAACCGGTGTTTCTCAGAAGAATAGTATCTGGCCGGGGCAATGGACCGTCTGGCTCAGCAACAAACACCAGACTACTGGGCTCCACGTCGATGATGGAACCGATAGTTGCCTTTTCTATGTACATATCATAGCCACCATTTGGCGTGGTGTCATAAGCATTGTAAGTATAGGGGGCATCTGGGTTATCTGTGTAAACTGACCAGACGACATGACCGTTACCATCCGTAACAACTCCGGCGGTAAAGGAAGAATCGTCCCCGGGACCACCGCCACACAACTGATCTAGAGCCACTCCACCATCTGGCATATACGCACGAATGAAAGCCCAAAAGCTATAATTATAGGGATAGCTGGGCGAATTATAGCCGCCGACATACATGAAGCCTTTCTCGTCTATGGCCAAACCATTTGCAACGTAATCATAGGGTGGTATTGCGTGTGACATACTCTCGCTCATGAGTAGGCTGCGGCCCAACGTATCTAAGCGGCACAAGTATAGCGAGCGGCGTCCACCCGATAGGCCGCTTTGATTAGCTGCAATCCCCGCCCGTCCCGCGCTATCGACCGCAATTAAGCTCGTCCCACTTCCCAATATGCCGAGAAAAGTAGAATACTCGAGGTTTGCGCCATCTGCGGACACTTTCGCCACGAATACTTTGCTCGTATCTGAACGAATATTGTCGTAAACGCTGTCGGTGAGAACGAAATCAGCACTGTTGGTCCATCCGGTCGTGAACAAATTGCCGTGGTAATCTGCCGCCCAGTCGCTCACAGCCGGTATATTTACCCGAAATTCAACCGATGAACCTCCTGCCGTAGCTTTGGACAAATAGAATGCCAGGATAGGTGGTCATAGAGTAATTGGTGGGCACTTGAGAAACATTTCCTTCGCACCAAAGAGAGCCATCACCACATGGAGCGATCTTTCCGCCTATACCAAGAGTACTCCATATCAGTGATCCACTAGGTGAAAACTTGAAAGTGCAGTAGTTCGGATTTCGGAGAAGCGTGTCGTCTACCAGAATATTACTGAACGGAGGAACACCTGGACTATTCCAATACGTGAGACTCGTGATATACATGTTGCCATCTTTGTCACTTGTGCAATTGGACGTGCTCGAATACCATTCAAAGTGAGCGCTATCGTGGAAATGGAAATACGTGATCCCATTCAGCTGCCCTTGAGCGCTAAATTGAGCAAACACTAGGTCGCGGCGCGCAGTTGAGAAGGGCGAGTCGGCGGAAGTTGAATAGCCTGCTACGAGCACGTTTCCCTGAGAATCTATTGAAGCGCCGAGCGGGCGGTCGTATCCGCTACCGCCCAAAAGCGTAGCGAAATCTACACGAGGGTCGATGTTGACAGAGTTCCTTCCGAGGTCGCCAGCCGCAATCAGTTCGAATCCAACAGACCGATCAGATCGACGAACAAACTTCGTGTCTGAGCCTTCTATAGTCTCTTTCAACGAACCGGTGTAGGCCCGGGGTCTGGATTCGGTCCACCATCCCCTCATCGTGAATACTCGCAACACACCGTTATCATCTATAGCAAGTGAGTCAATGCCGATGTACTCCATTTTGAATAGCTTGATATTTTCTGGACAACTCGCAACCAGATCATACTCAAGGTCTCCATTTGAGAAGTAAAATCGCACATTGCAACCAGGGAAAAGATCCCAATAATTAAGTACTGCATAGGCTCGAACTGATTGGGTAGATCTTTCAGTATCTTGTAAATTTATGAAATTGACCGTCCAATAGAACGCATCTTCCCCGCTCAGCCGAGTACTGGGATTCGCTCCAACGTATCGCACCTGTATAGTGTGATTGACTGGCCGAGTTGATTTTCCTAGTTGCCCCAGCAGCAAACCACTCTGCACGGGCACTGCTTTGGGTATTACATAGTAAACTGAGGTGTTAGTAAACCAGACCGAGATTCCCTTCACCGAGCACATGTAACGAATACTGTCGGGCCACTGGCCACAGTTTTCAATGAATGCTGACTGAGCGCTTTGAAGACTAACGGGGTCGGATTGATTTTGGTTCGCCGATACTGCATCCAGCCCGGAGATAACAAGTATCAGGCAGCCTACCGCAGCGAGGAAGTTTTTGTTGTCGATCATAACGCCTCCCATACAGGAAAACGAGGTTATTTACAGATGTGAGAATGCCATCCCATTCCCACCATGCTGGATTTCTGGAAAGTATTTTCAAAAGGTGACCCTGTCGACTCTAGGCATCGAGTCGTCGATCGCTCATCATGAACGTGAATACCTAGCTTACAAGTGAACCATCATTTTGGGAGGCTGCTATAAGTCGAGACGTGAATCCCCAATCCCAATAGATTATATAGGAGTTTTTCTGTCCGCAAACAAGCAAATTCCGGCGCTTGTCGGCAAATGGCACTCTTGCGTTCCAACCGTATGTTCCTATACCAAAAAGGTGGTGAAATCACCAGGAGACTCGGTATTGCTCTCCGGCTCGGGATCGACGCGGACCCAAATAGTACGAATCTCATAGTCACTCCGTAACATGCTGTATTACAGGAACTTTCAGGAACTGATAGCTCCCCCGGCAAGACTCGAATTTGCGACCCGCTGATTAACAGTCACGGAAGAGACTTCTGAGAATCTCGACGTCTTATCTCTTTGTATAACAACGTATTATATGTTCTTGGGCTCATCTCTTCAGAGAAACCGAGAGGTGATCTTATGGAACGGAAAGCGTGTTACGAGAGCTTCATGATCGATGCGAGGATCAGAAACCTCGCACCCAAGACGATGCGTTGGTACGTGCAGTGTCCTAATTTGAACTAGAAGACGAGGTATTCATGCTGTCCGATTGCAAGACGACTGGGAGCTCTGTTTGATCTACAATGGCCCAGACTTTCCCGGTTTTCTTATCGAGCTTATAGGCAAGTCTGTGTTTGGTAAAGCCGGAATCAGTCGTGCCAATCGAAACGATCTCGTATCTATCATTTTCCCCAGCATCCCTGATCGACTCGTTAATAAGCCTTACAGAGTATATAATAGTTGCGGACACGACGAGAAATCCAATCAATGATATCCAGCGCATAATGTCCCCTTAGCATGTTTATGGTTTTTCGTAATCACGTCTTATAGCGGCCCTCATCGTATCGGCCGGAGATTCAGCCGGAGGAACGTGGGGGACCGCGAAGAATCCTAACTCATTCAATCCCTTCAACGAAGAGGACCAAGTATGGCATAATTTCGCTTTTGGATGATTCTGAAGGTCGAACGTGGAGACACAGCTCTGCCAGAGTCGCTCATTCTTGAACCGTTCAACAATCCAGATTTTTTCTTTGCAGCTTGTCCTACAGTTGTGAAGTGATTTCATGATCCTCCATAGTTGCCCTCGGTCCTTGGTCGTCTTCGGCATTTCGAAAAGGCTCTTTGTCGTCAGAAATAGAGCTCGCCATTAATTCCAACCGACTCTTAATTTACCCAATATCAGCAAGCGTGACCGGATATTCAAGTCTCAAAACTGCGATCCTTCCTCCCTCCCTGGGATTTGAAAAACCCTGATTGGTATCTGCTGTTCTCCTATGCGTTCGTTTTGAAGGTCATCAGGTCCGGTCTCCCGAGAATTTAGTCAATCGGATATTCACGGTCAAAGATTGCTTCCCGTTGAGCGATGAGGTGTGGTCGCTTCTACGTTGTCTATGCCTACCAATAGTGATGTCATCGTCGGTGAACCGCGGAATCATACTGGAGACTTCTTGAGATGACGGAAAATAGGAAAACCCCAGTGACTCCGAGATCACTGGGGTTTCTAGGCCTAAGATCTGATTTGCCAGATAATAGACTTTAGCGCACTCAGTATCGCAAGATTCTTGAGCGAAGGGGCGCTTACCACTACCTTTAAGTGGAATTCAATACACATCAAAAGAGTTTCCTTTCATGCGCCCGCATAAAACATCAATGTATCATCTACATCGACTAAGTCAAGGCCACCCACATCACATTCTATCTACGGTGCCGATTATGTCATCTCACCGTAGGTAACGGTACCAGGAAATTGGCAAAAGGACAAGACCTCGGCAGAATAACAGCGGGCTTGACAGCCTTGTCTACACTGGTATATTGGGTCACATACGGACGGCCGCAGAGCTTGCGAGTTTAATTATGCAGAGCGTCCAGGAAGTTGGGCAGTTGTAACAAAGGTTTTGGATCTGGGAGCACAGCGAGAGTTACCAAAATCCATTGCAGGAGAAGATGTGCGTTGAGCGAATACAAACACGAGGTGATTCAGATCTTTTTGGACACACCTCTATATTCACCCATTAAAAACGTATCCGTCAGTGAAGTCATACTTTATGCCGGTACCCTTGACATGTACTGTCCCGGTTGCAAGGCGGCTAGCGTCTTTGTGCCCCAGAAACAAGACTCGATCCTCAAAAGAGCCGCTGATTCATTTCCGAGAGACCGTTACGGTGCCGATGTAGTAGCTTCCAAAGCGCCAACATTTTTCAGTGTCGAGTTTACCTGCAGCCGATCACGCGAGCACGTTGCAACCTTCGCATTCATGGATAGTGAGGGTCTTTTGACCAAGATCGGAGAGTATCCTTCTACATTTGATCGCTTAGCGTTAGAAACTCGCAGGTACCAAAAGAAGTTGGGTCCGCTGACTGACGAATTTCGCAGAAGTATCCAACTATATTCGCACGGCCTTGGCGTTGGATCGTTTGTATACTTACGCAGAGTACTGGAGAGAGTGGTAGAAGAGGTGGCCAGACGCAAATTCGGTAATCAGCAAGACTGGACGTACGAAAAGTGGCGCAATAATCGCAAGTTCGAAGAATTGGTCCATGAACTTGAAGACGCCCTACCGGAATTGTTGATTGAAAATTCTTTGCCATTCAGAGTGCTCAGTAAGGGCATTCATGATCTCGACGAGGATGAATGTCTGGCGTATTATGAAGTGCTGAGACAAAGTGTGGAAGAAATCCTTGATGACCAGATGAGAAAAGATGAAAGCGAATCTAGGCGTAAGTCTATCAGCGCCAAACTATCTGGAATTGGATCTTCGATCAAACGAAAGAAGTAAAGTTAGGGCAAGGTAATCCGCGTACGCGGCGCGTTTCATGTACTAACAGACATTTGGCAGTTGCAAAGTCTAATCTGAAGAACTGGAGAACAATTTGAGTGTACCAGACTATCAGGAATTCATGTTTCCTCTTCTCAAATTATCGTCAGACCGCAAAGACCACTCAATACGAGAAGCATACCAAACACTTGCCAACGAGTTCAATCTAACTGAAGAAGACAGAAAAGAACTTCTGCCTTCTGGGAGACAAGAGATTTATACAAATCGGATCAGTTGGGCCAGAACCTACCTCACAAAAGCTGGTCTTCTCATGTCACCAGGTCGCGGTCTCTTTAGAATCACGGATCGGGGCCAGGAAGTTCTGAGAAGTGGAGTAAAGCAACTCAACAAGGACTTCCTCATGCAGTTCAAGGAATTCGTGGAATTTCAGACTAAACGCTCTGAGCCGAAGCAGGTCAAAGTAACATCGACGACTGATCGCACACCAGAGGAACTTATCGAAGGTGCTATTGATGAACTCAACAGCGATCTCGGTGCTGAGATACTAAAAAGCCTGTTGGAAGCCGCTCCGGCCTTCTTCGAAAAGGTTGTTGTTGAGCTTTTGGTGAAAATGGGATACGGCGGTTCGCGTCGAGAGGCGGGTCAGGTAGTTGGAAAGTCTGGTGACGAGGGAATCGATGGTATCATCAAAGAAGACAAGCTAGGATTAGATACGATCTATATTCAGGCCAAGAGATGGGATAATGTCGTGAGTCGCCCAGAAATACAAAAGTTCGTTGGTGCCCTCCAAGGGCTAAGAGCCAAGAAAGGAATATTCATCACGACCTCAAGGTTCTCGAAAGAGGCCACAGAATATGCCCGTTCGATTGAGAGCAAAGTGATTCTTGTCGACGGTGATTTTCTTGCATCACTCATGATAGAACATGAAATAGGCGTTTCGACCGTTAATACCTATTCGGTAAAGAAGATCGATAGTGATTATTTCTTGGACGAGTGATACTGGTCTAGTAGAAAGGAGCCTTTGCCAGGCTGCCACCGTTGGCTAAGAGGTAGTATGATTCAACGGCTGATTGGTTTGAAGCGTGTTGTCCTCGGATTGGTATTGCCTGAGTTCTTCCGCCGAAAAACGGAAGTTGGACCGCTAGGAAGTTCTCCTGCATGTCAAGCGGGAGGCGAGTCTCGTCAAACCCCGCTTTCTATTAGATATGGTGGGCGGATATGGGTGGAAGAGTGGGAAATCAAGACGGATCAATTCTCTCAAGGCACGTTGAAGAGGAAACCCACCGCAAGCGGATGGGCCACCCGGCCACTACCACAAGTTGATGTCCTCATTGAGAAGGTGACCTAAGAATAGACAAATGACGCAATACCGACAACAACGATTCACTAGAGGCAAGCCTCGGCCCAAACTGACACCTGAAGACGTCGAAGTATATTGTTCAAAAAAAATCGCCGCTTTGAATGTGCCGAAATCCTTCTACAAATTCAGATATTGGCATTGCGGTCATCAACTCGGCTTTCCAACTAAGGACTGTAAATCCTGTCAGAGGCAACGATTGATACTGACTGGCCCAGCAGTTTGGTTTGCGTCCTCGGATTCTTTCAATGATCCATTTGACTGCAAGATACCTCCTCGCTGGGATCTGTTGCCAGAAGAGGTCAACCGTGACAGACTTACTAGATTAGCGCGCTGGAGAGAGACAAGTCTGTCTGAGGACGAGATTAAGGCAAAAGTGGATGACGTACTCAAAAATCACCCTGTCCTATCAAAGGACGCGATGGTGCGTGCGCAAGCATGGGATCGGTACGCTCATAGTTTGGCTGAATCCTACGGCATTCTTTCGTTATCAGGCGTATGCGATCCAATCCTGCTGTGGTCTCATTACGCTGATGCTCACCGAGGATATTGTGTCGAACTTGACGCACATATGCTCGCGCATAGACTCTTTGACCTCTTTCGCACAGACGATCTATCTATCGACATGTTCCGAGTCGAGTACGTCGACACATTTCCGACAGTGTTGCCAGCAGTCGATGATCTTGTAGATTTGCAGGGGCACATCTCTCTGCTAACTACAAAGTCTGATTCATGGTGCTATGAGAAAGAGTGGCGGTTTATTTGGATCGACAAGACTAGGGCACCTCTTCATATTGACAAACCCCTTATTCGAAGAGTTATCCTTGGATGTCAAATGCCAGAGAATCACAGAAAAGAACTTGTCGATTTGGTAACATGGCATCTTCCCAAGACTGAAATTTGGGAGGCCGTTAGGTCACGCACCAGGTTCGAGTTGGAATTCAGACCCCTGGACATCTCTCAGTTTGACGCGCCTACGGAAGAAAAAGGAACTTGACGCAACGCGATTTCTTCATGCCCTCCCACCCCAAATCGTTGAAATCCCCATCAGGAATTGCCGGGAGGAAAAAGCGGCTGAATGAGCGGCATGTCAAGTCGTTGACGGAGTTAGTCAGAAAAATCAGGCGGGAGAGGCAGGAGCACGATGTCCCCCATTTCGATCCGATCGATGGCGGCGTCAGTGCGAGTTGCCTCTTCGTACTCAAGTTCCCGGGTGTATGACAAATGATGGCTCCGGGCCAGAGTTCATTTTCCTAAACAACGATGAAGACGAGAATTTCTTCAAGGCGAAAGAAGCCTCGAGTCGAAAGACATTGATCGATTGCTGACTGTCGGAAGAGCGTCAGAAACAGGCGCCGACAAGAGTAAATATCGAGTCGGAGTTGACGTATTCTCCTTTGGCACGCTTCTACAGCTTTTCATAACCTTGCATTCTTTGGCCGTGATTCACATATGAGATAACATCGAGAAGTATTTGTTTTTTCGTTTTTCGAACATATGTATCAATACGAAAAACAAATTCAATATCCGGTATGCCCGATTCTGTTGCTCATAGGGAGAAAGGCACTATTCGTCCTAAATGGGATTTGTTGCGCACATCTCGCTTATCTCTGGCATCGCCATAATTACTCCTCGTTGTCCATCGATCCCCTTTTAGACAGCTTCTGATCAAGCTGACTAATCTTTTGCTTGTCTGAACTCCTCCCTGCCCTGATATTGGAACGTGAGCAAGACCAAATCAAATATTCCGGAGGAGCTACTTGCCTTTGAAAACACCTTGCAAGAAGCAACGAAAGCGTCAAGGCCGCCAGTAAAATTGTCCTCCGACTACGAGGTTGTACCAGTTGACGATCTCGTCCTTTATCAGGAGAATAGGTTCTATTTTCAACTCGAAGATTTGGGATGGGCAATCGCTGGCTGTAGGCTGACTATTTCGGAATACATAGTGTCAGATGACAATGACCAGAGAATAGCAGTGCCGAACCGCTTGGACATGTTTCTTGAAGCCAGTTGTGGGGTGGAGGGCCCTGATAAGCGCGACGTTGATCCCAGCAACCCGAGCTTAGAGCGGTACGATGAGGATATGCTCGGCTTCACGTTTGATGTGCTCGAATCCTTCGATGACAACCGCTGTTGTCACGTCGCGTACTTGTCTGAGAAATCGTGGGAGGACGTTGCGCGTAGCGGTCAGGGGGTATATACGCCAGCATTCGTTTACATATTCTCACTCCACGAAGCAACCGACTCACCAAAAACAATTGCGGGTAAGCTTGGATTATTACCCAGCCCAACACACCATCGTTTCTGGAACAGCAGAATTTTGACTTTCCTAAGTCAGTATCGACAAGATCAGGTATTGCTGGAAGCGGACAGATCGGTTATGCCTAGGTTGTCAAAGCTGCTCGTGAAGAAGTATCATAATGCCGGGGATCAAAATTGGACGAGTGAAGAATCACAAAGCGAATTGGAATGGTTGGGAGAACTACGTCGACTAATAGTAATCAATAGCCGAGAAATCCCGACAGCAGCTTCCGTTTTTCTGTATCGTATAGTTGATGAGCTTAGTTCCGATCTTGAGAGTCAGAATGTGGCCAAAGTCTGCCCTGTCTGCGACCGGCTGTTTCGACCGACCAATAAGATAAAGAAATACTGCAACGAACGTTCCGAGGCGCGGGCCTGCGACAAGTCGGCAAGAAACCGGAAATACTATGTGGGGCACCACGATGAAGTTCTCAAGAAATCGAGAGAGAGAATGCGAGAAGATCGAGAAGTCTACCGAGAGCTCGGCCTTACACGTTGATTTGACCTACTGAATCCCACCTGCCTTATTCAGCGTTTCAGCATACTGAAGTGTCTCATAAATCGTTGTGTTTTAGCGTCTTGCGTGATTAGTGACACCCCCCCATATTTCCACCAACAACGATTTAATCATCCGAATTAAGGAGGTTTCGAATGTCCATTGACCTAAGCGCTTTAGACGCTCTGATGCAGAATTTACCACCTAAGCCCGTTTATCCAGAATTAGAATACTTGGAAACTGCCTTCGGTAGCATCACACACCGAAACAAGATGATCCGACTTCCCGATATACAGGCAAGTATCGAGAATCTCAGAAGTGAGAATTACGTGTCGATCTACCGTTTCTTACCTCGGACCGCGGAACTCGTTCGTGATCACGGAACGGTTGCAGGACTATCACCACAGATGGTGTGGTCCGATTTCATTTGGATTGATATTGACAATAGCGACGATTTGTCGTCAGCAAGAGAATCAGCTCTGGAGATATTCCGGCGGCTTGCAGAGATTCTTGGGGGACAACTCGATCATGTAAGATTGTATTTCTCAGGGGCAAAAGGATTCCATATTGGTATTCCATCTGCTTTCGCTGACCTCAAGCCCCGTGCCGATCTACCTGCAATTCAGAAGCGAGTGGTGAAGCGACTTTGCGATGGCGTCGATGTTGACCTTAGCATTTATGGTCAGACTCGCCTCTTACGTGTGCCCAACACGCTTAATTCCAAGTCCGGTCTGTACAAAATCCCAATCACCTACGAGCAGCTATCTAGGACGAACATCGAAGAAATCAAGAATATGGCCGCCAAACCAATCGGAAAACCGTTTCTCGATCTACTTTTCACCGATGTCGCGTTTAAGCCTGTGCCAGCATTAGTCGAGCTCACTCAGGAAGAAAGCGAACCGACTGGCACAAATTCGAATTCGATTAAGCCATGTCAACAGGGCATTGACTCAGGCAGTCGCTCTGGTTGGATTGCTAAGACTTTGGCAAACGTCGCTCCCGGTCGTCGACATCGTGATTTTAGTCGGGTAATCGGCCGTTTGCTTCGAGATGGACACGACATCGCAACCATACGATCGTTGCTTGAATCGCATGCGAAACGGGTCGACTTTGCTTCTGAGTTCAATGGGCTACTTATCGACTTAGCGAAACGGTACGGCAATTCGTCTAATTTGTCGCAGCCTAATGTTGACAAAACAAAAAACGAATTCAGGGCAGTGCCCCTAAGGGAATTCCTGGATAAGACTGATCCCAACATCACTTGGGATGTTCAAGGCCTAATCGCTGCCCAGACCGCTGCGATATTCGGCGGATACCCAGGAGCAGGAAAGTCATTCCTACTCATGGAGCTTGCTCTTGCTGTGTCGACCGGCACCAATTTCCTGGATTGTTTTCCAACTAGACAAGGCACGGTGCTGTACATCGACGAAGAAAACGCACCACAGCTGATTGCGACTCGATTCAATGCGCTCTTGAAAGGACGCAGTCTCTTGGAAGCTCCTTCATCAATTAAAATTGCGGTGGCCCAGAATCTGGAGGTTGACACCGATGCTGGATTACAACACCTGGCGCGCAGCATTCAAGAGTTTAGACCTTCGATCGTCATAGTGGATTCGTTCATTCGTATCCACCGGGCGGAAGAGAACTCCGCCAAGGAAATGTCACGAGTGCACTCAAACATCAAGTACTTGATGAATTCTCTTAACGTGTCATTTGTCTTTGCCGACCACGTACGAAAGCAAAGCGGGAAGAACCAATCGGCCGGCCTTGCTTTGAGAGGATCTTCTGATAAATGGGCGTTTGTTGATTCCCTGATTTCGGTTAGCAAGAACCAACGTCAGATAACCGTGAGCCACGTGAAATCACGATTTGCTGAGCCTCAGCCTCCTGTTGTAGTCAACTTATCCAGCACTGAACAAGGCGCTATCGAGCTAGTGTTTGATCACCAACTGACACCATACATGGGTGACAGCAAGTTGGACGACGCAATCGATTTCGTTCTGGACCTTGTAACTGAGAAGTGGATTTCCCGAAAAGAGGTCCAGACTATGGCCGAGGAGAACAGTTTCAACAGCGGTGTTATCGACAGAGCACTCCGAGAGCTTGTTGATCGGCAGGAACTTGAGCTCGAGAAACGGAATAAGCCGGGTCGGGGTGCTCCTCAGAACTTTTACCGAAGGACTCCAAACGTAGAAGAAGCGGCGTAGGAGAGTCGGCATGCACTCTCGTGAGGTGAATCCTGACTCTCTCGCGGTTCCGCGATCTATTAGCAGCTGGAACGAGGCCTATGGTCACGTCCTGAGTGACGCGGACTTGAAGGAGATTAGAACCAATGTTGCTGGTTTCTTTGCAGCGTTTGCAGCGGTGGACAACTGAAGCAACAAATGGATCAAACAGGGAAGTTGGAGCGGCCGCTCAAAAGAGGAACTGCGTCAATTCCTTGGGGAAGGACACTGTCACGACCGAGCATGACCACGGAACGGCTAAAACCTGAAAGAAAGATATACGCGACCAATTAATTTCAGTTGATTTAATTACTAAAAAAGGTTAGTTTAGTCCACAATGAGCAATCTAGCAGACACTCATTACGGCAAAGCCGTCATATACGCTCGTGTCTCCTCTAAGGAACAAGAGCAAGGGGGCTACTCCATTCCTGCACAAATTAAGCTTCTGCGCGGCTTCGCCCAGTCAAAACACCTTAATGTCGTGAGGGAATACAAAGAGGCCGAATCTGCCAAAGACTCAGGAAGGACCAAGTTTAATGAAATGCTCCAGTTTCTGTCGACCAACTCAGACGTTCGGACCTTGCTGTGTGAGAAAACCGATAGGCTATCTCGAAACTTTACTGACATCGGTACGCTAGATACTCTCATGAAGAAGTCGGGGCTAGTCATCCACTTGGTCAAAGAGAATACACAACTGAGCCGAGATTCGCGGTCTCAAGCCACTTTCATGTGGGGAATCAAGGCAGTAATGGCCAAGAACTACAGTGACAATTTATCTGAGGAGGTGATAAAAGGCATGGACCAGAAGGCCTCAGAAGGTAAATGGCCCACCAAGCCACCGCTCGGTTACCGACGCAACGTGACCACGAAGCTTGTTGATATTGACCCTGAGAAAGGTCCACTCGTGAGGAGGCTGTTTGAGGAGTACGCAGTAGGCAACATTTCACTGCGGCAACTCACTAAATTCGCGGATCGCATCGGCCTAAGAAGCGTCAACGGCAAGAAGCTTAACAAGGCAGCGGTGCACAGGATACTTCTGAACGTATTCTACACCGGCAAATTCATTTACAAGGGCAAGATGTATCAAGACGCTGCGCATGAGGCCTTGGTATCCCCGGAGTTGTTTGGCAAAGTTGGAGGTTTATTGAGAAGGCCGGCGATAAGCCGAACATCAAAACGTAATTTCGCTTATCGGGGCTTGGTGAAATGTCACCGCTGTGGCTGCTCAATGACTCCTGACATGAAGCAACACCGGTACGTGTACTACCGATGCACCGAATGGAAGGGCCGATGCAAGAATGCTGTATCGGAAGCGAAATTGGCGGAGCAGTTCGCAGAGGCAGTTCGGCAAGTGCAGATTGACCCGGAGATGGCTGAGAAATTAGCCGTTGCTTTACACGAGAGCCACGAAGACAAAGTGGAGTTCCGTGAGAATGTGCTGCGATCACTAGAGCGAAGACGCAAGGAGTTAAATGGCCGGCTGGATCACGCATATGAAGACAAACTAGACGGCAATATCACAGAAGGATTCTGGAAAAGGAAGTCCGCAGAGTGGAATGATGAGCTGATCAGTATAGAGGCAGAAATGCAATCGCACAGGGAAGCCAATCAGAACTATCTCGAGCTGGGCGACATGATAATCGAGCTCGCCCGTTCAGCATATGATCTCTATCGCAGCCAGACAGATGTAGAGCGCAGGAAGCTACTAGAATTCTTAGTTTCTAAAACTACTTATGCGGATGGAACCCTATATGTCACATACAGAAAACCCTTCGACTTACTCGTCAAAGGGCCAGAAACAATAAAAAGCGGGGTTGACGAGACTCGAACTCGCGGCCTCCTGCGTGACAGGCAGGCGTTCTAACCAACTGAACTACAACCCCGACAAGCTGTCGAAGAAAGTGAACCGGGAAGTTCACTTGTATATGTCACGTTCGCTCGCTACACGCGTCTTAAATGGGCGGTACAAGATTCGAACTTGTGACCCCCTGCGTGTAAGGCAGGTGCTCTAACCAGCTGAGCTAACCGCCCAAAATCGGCATCTCAGCCGCTCCAATCAGCGCTCCCGGCCTTGCCGGCCTGAAACGCCCGCGGCTCGCTCAACGAGCAAGCAATTATAATCAATCCCGCCCAAAAAGCAAGACCATTATCCGCATTTCACCATCTTTTGGCCGCCCGGCCGCCGGGGAAAATCGTTTGACCCAACTAATTGAACTCCATATCTTTTTGCAGCTTCAGGAAAGGCGATACAAATGAATCTGGATACCTCAATCTTCAAAGCGTACGATATCCGCGGAACCTACCCCGACCAGCTCAACGGCGAGATCGCCTACAAAATCGGCTTCGCCCTGGCCGCCTTCCTCAATCCGAAAACAATCGCGGTCGGCCGGGATATGCGCGTCTCCTCGGATGAATTGTTCGAAAAACTCTCGCAGGGAATTATCGATTACGGTTGCGATGTGATCGATCTCGGCCTGATCTCCACCGACAGCCTCTATTTCGCGGTCGGCAAGTTCGGCTACGATGGCGGCGTGATGATCACGGCCAGCCACAATCCGGCCCAATACAACGGCTTCAAAATCTGCCGCAAAGACGCGATTCCGCTCTCCGGTCAGGAGGGGCTGAACAACATCAGAAAGTCGATAGTCGACGGCACCCTGAATGGCAAAGGCTCGGTCAAAGGGAATATCGTGCGGCGGGATATCGGCGAGGATTACGCCCGGCATTGTCTCGGGTTTATCGATTCATCGAAAATCAAACGGTACAAAATCGTCATCGATGCCGGCAATGGGATGGCCGGAAAAATGACTCCGCCGGTGCTGGATAAACTGCCGATCGAGACGGTCCGCCTGTTTTTCGATCTCGATGGTACCTTCCCGAACCATCCGGCTTCGCCGATTGAACTGGAAAACCTGCAGGATCTGATCAAGAAGATCAAGGAAACGAAAGCGGATTTCGGCGTAGCGTTCGATGGCGACGCCGATCGGATGTTTCTCGTGGACAAGGACGGCAATCAGGTCGGCGGCGATATGGTGACAGCGCTGGTGGCGAAATCGATGCTCAAAAAAAGCCCCGGCGAAACGATCCTGTACAATCTGATCTGCTCGAAAGCGGTCCCGGAACTTATCACCCGCATGGGGGGCAAAGCGATTCGCTCGCGGGTCGGCCATGCCTTGATCAAGCCGCTGATGAAGAAGAATAACGCCATTTTCGGCGGGGAGCATTCCGGTCACTTTTATTTCCGGGATAACTGGTTCGCCGATTCCGGGCTGATCGCCTTTCTGGTCTGCCTGGAACTTATTTCCGAAGAAAATCGACCGCTGCATGAGCTGATTGCCGAAATCAATCCGTATGTACGTTCGGGAGAGATCAATAGCAAAGTCAGTTCGGCGCAGGATAAAATTGAAGAAGTCAGCAAGAAATTCTCCGATGGCGAGCAGGACCGGTTGGACGGTCTCACCGTGCAGTACAAAGACTATTGGTTCAACCTGCGGCCGTCGAATACCGAACCGCTGCTTCGCTTGAATGTCGAAGCTGACAATAAAGAGATTCTCGACCGGGAAACCGAGGCGATATCTAAAAGTCATTCGATCATAAGGGCTCTTCGTTGACTCACGCAAAGGCGAAAATTCTGGTTGTCGATGACGACAGCAACCTGCTTGATCTGCTCGTCGACACGCTGACGACAGTCGGCTATCAAACCGTCGGCGCACCCGGCGGGGCAGAGGCGCTGGTGAAACTCAACGAGGAAAAGTTCGATCTGATGATCTCGGATATCAAGATGCCGGGGATCGATGGCCTCCAGTTGCTCAAGAAAGTCCGCCGGCATTACCCGCAGCTTCCGGTCCTGTTCATCACCGGGGTGGCGTCGCCGGAGATAATCGGCCGCGCCTCGCCCGATGGATTTCTGGCCAAACCATTCCGCATTAATCATATGGAAGAGCTGATCGAGAGTACCCTCAACAATCACCCCGAGACGGTTACCAACCAGATCAAACGGGTGCTGGTGGTCGATGACGATGACTCCTTCCGGGAGATGCTGACCGACGTTCTAAGGTACAACGAGTATGTACCGTTTGCGGTGCGCGATGCGAACTCGGCTCTGGTGGAGCTGGAGAACGGGGAGATCGATGCGGTCGTGACCGATATCAAAATGCCGGGGATGGACGGAATCGCCCTGACCAATAAAATCAAAGAGGAGCATCCGGATCTTCCGGTGATTCTGATAACCGCCTTCATGTCTTCCGCGGAACTCGAGAAGCACGAGGTTTCGCGCGTTGCCGATGGTTTTCTGGAGAAGCCGTTCAAAGTCGAGCGGATAATCGAAATCCTCAACAGCCTTTCCCCGATCCATACTGAGTGACGTAGGTCAATGCCCTCTTGGGCGTTGACATCGACGCCGAGACGGATCCAAATGTCGACACCCAGGAGGGTATCGACCTACTTCGTCGGTAGGCCGCCCTGCCGTTCTTTTGTAGCCGACGTCAGGGAGAGCGGCGGCAGGCGCTCGAGCGCCACGTTGGGAACGGATGCGGCACGAGCAGATTCGTCCATCACCGCTATCTCTATCCATGTTTATCTTGATTCATCACCGTCAATACTCTATAATAAAGGCGAGGTGTCGATTCATCGATACTCGCACGGCAGGGACCAAACCGCAATTCGGGGAGACATCATGATAATCGTAAGAGAGCTTCGCGCGGACGATAATCTTGAGGCAGTGCTCAAACTGTGCCGCGATTTCTTTCATGAATACGAAGAACATCACGAAGATTTCTTCGATCTCGACAACCTGACTGACGACGATATCTCGGGGCGATTCGTACAATCGATTACCAGCGAATACAGTGCGACCCTCCTGGCGATTGAAAACGACGAAGTTGTCGGTTATGCCTCTCTGGTTATCAGGGAACAGCCGCGGTTTTACAAAATCAAGGAGGTTGGCGAGATCTCTGCGTTGATGGTTCCGAAAGCGCATCGTCGCAAAGGGATCGCAACTCGTCTGATGAGGGAGGCGGATGCCTGGTTCAGAAAGCATAACCTCAGGTACTACACATTCTTTACCGCCGTGGCCAATCGCGGTGCAACGAAGTTCTATGAACGATTGGGTATGCAGCCGATTCATATTTCGTTCCTCGGGGATACATCGACGACTTTCTCAAACGTACAAACCTCATCGGATGGAGAATAGAATCATGGAGATGCGAGAGTTGACGGCCGACGATCTCGGCGTACTGGCCACATGGCGAAATGATAGCCGGGTGAATCGATATCTTTCCGATCGGCTGAAGACGCTCGATGAGTTGAATTCGTGGTTCGAACGACTACGCTCAAATCCGAAAGTGTGGTTGAAAGCTATCCTCGAGGATGGGCATTTGGTGGGCTATGCTACGGTCGAATCGATTGACAGCAAGAATCGCAAATGCGAGCTGGCGCTGGTTATCGGAGAGCCTGATTATTGGGGGAAGGGGATCGGGAAGAATGTCCTTGCCGAGATGTTGCGGTATGCGTTCGAAGATCTCAAGATGCATCGGGTGTGGGCGGCCGTGGCGCGGGGGAATAGCCGTTCGGAAAGATTGGTCATCAGTGCGGGGTTCGTTCAGGAGGGGGTTATGCGCGAAACGATTCTTATCGAGGGACATTTCGCCGATCTGCTGTGTTTTTCCATTCTGGAAGACGAGTATAGATCATAGTCACGCAATCCATTAGAAGTCTTTTCGTAGTAGGTTGACACCCTCTTGGGTGTCAACATTTGGTACGCCTGCCTTGTCGCGTGTCGACACCCAACAGGGTGTCGTCCTACTTCTTCGGTAGGGCAGCCTCGTCTTCGAGCCTGCCGTTGTAACGCATGCCGTGAGGCATGTGCCTGTCATCAAGCGACCGAGACAACAAAGATGGACCCCCGCGTTCGCGAGGGTGACATGCCCGGCGGCATGTCTGGCAGCCGACGTCAGGGAGAGCGGCATCAGCTGCTCGAGCGCCGCGTGGGGACAGGCGGCTGGTGATGTTTTTGAATTCCCCCCAAAAGAAACCGACGCCCTTTTGAGGGGGCGTCGGCGAGAGTTATGGTAAACCTTCTCAGGCAGGTGAATTACTTGAGGAGGACCATTTTCTTGGTGGCGGAGAAGCTGCCGGCCTGGAGCTTGTAGAAGTACACGCCCGAGGCGGAAGCGGAAGCATCCCAATTGAGTTCGACCAGACCGGCTTCGTGATCACCGGTGTAGGAAGCGACGCGCTGACCGTTGATATTATAAATATCCAACTGCCAGGCGGCCTTGATCGGCAGAGTAAAGCTGATCGTAGTGGTCGGGTTGAACGGGTTAGGATAGTTCTGACGCAGTTCGAACTGGTCGGGGACCCACTTGGCAGCGAGCGGATTGCCCAGGTTGTCGGCCATCTCCAGAGAGACGATCTGACCGGGGACATTCAGGAAGTTGCCGCTGAAGCTGTGTCCTTCGAGGGACCAGATCAGCATGCGGGTATTCTGACCGTCAAACGCGTACTTGATCTCCATGTTGTTGGCTTTGAGTTCGGGAACGACATTCCCCTGGGCCACAACATAGGCAGCGCCGACCTGGACATCCCCCTGGACGGTGAGATCACCGTTGGCAGCGTGGATGTAGTTGGCGTTACCGGGAACCACTTCTTTAGGATAAGCGGGAGCGTCGCCCTGGATCACTCGGATGAGATAGACCAGGTCGGCCACCGACAGGGTCAGACCATCGGCGTTGACATCGGTCGCGGCAATCTGGCCTGGCTGGTTGATGGTGAAGACTCCGATACCATAGATGAAGTAGTTACTGAACAGAACGGCGTCGGCGATTTCATACGGGATGTTGTTCAGGTTGATATCGCCACGTCCGTCGAGCGAGTCGGCGCAGGCAATATCGACACCGCCGTTGACGAAGTCGATAAAGCGCAGCGGATCCGGCTTGCCGTCATCCAAAGCCACGTTACAGGTGTTGTTGGCACCGAAGGCGCTCGGGAAAGCGGCGGTCGGGTCGGCCATGTCAACACTATAGGCACCGGTGGTGTCCTCGAAGTTGTAGACGTGGTTGGAAATAAACAGGAAGTTACCATCCTGCGAGGAGATCGCGTTGTCGCCGCAATCGTACCAGTAGAACCGAACGGGGGCATACTGGCACTCAAAGGTGCGGTCGTTGGTCACCAGGAAGTGCAGCACGACCAACTGGTTCGATACCCCCGGATCACCGTTGGTGAAACAGGTGGGGTGATTCGGACCGTTGTTGGTCTCGGCGATAGCCACGACCCGGACGAAGCCGCTCGGGCAGGCGCCGCCGCCGCAGTTGCCATTGGGACCATAGCGATAGGTGAAGTATTCCCACTGACAGTCAGTCAGGAACTGGCCGGCTTCCGCGTTCTGCAGGGTCAACGCCGAGGCGTCGTACTGGAACAGGAAGTCGAATCCACCCATCGGGTAATTCTGGAAGTTGTTGTCCTGCATGTAGACGTCAACCGTTTCTTCCTGACCCTGAATCGCCTGGTGGGTCTTCTGGATAGTAATCAGGAAGTTCACCACGGTCACGGTGAAACTGCAGGTGTCGGCGCTGGCCGGTGAACAGCCGGCGCAAACCGGCGCACCGTCGGACGCTACCACGGTCGCCGTGAAGGAGCCTTTGTAGGATTCATCCAGCAAAGTCTGCCACTGGAACTGGCCGGTCGCCGCATTCAAGGTCGGCGTGCCCGGACCGGTCCAGCCGATCAGACTGTAAATCAACGCGCCCGGACCATGATCCGGATCGACCGCCGACACATCCATGGTGACCGAAGTCCCCAGGGCAATCAGCGTATCGGCCGGACAAGTGATCGTCGGCGGCGTGTTCTGGACACAAATACTGAAACTGGTCGAGGCGGTCGCCCCGCAGCCATCGGCTACCTGTATCTCCACCGGATGCTCACATATGTCAGCTCCGGTCGTCGTCCAATTGATCGTACCGGTATTCGGATTGATCGTCATCGCGGCCGGGCCCGACACAATACTGTAAGTCAAATGCTCACAGCCATTGGCCAGATCCGGGTCCGATCCGACCGCCGTCCCCACATAGGTGTCACCCCAGTGGATGGTTGCGCTCGGAATCGCGGCGATCGTCGGCGGATCGTTCACCACCGTCACCACCCCTGAGGTCACCGACGCCGGCAGTACCGCCGTCGTGGCGCAGTCCACAAACTGGCTGCTCACAGTAAAGCTGGGGCAGGAGAAACTCCCCCCGGCCAGCGTCACCGTACCTGAACAGGTGTTGCTCATAGTGAAACTAACGGTCGCTATCGTCGTCTGCCCGGCTGGCAGACATACGTCGCCATTATTGATCAGCATCGCGGCCATACGAACCGTATCAGGGGATACATGATCCACTCCGGACATGTCTACGATACGGTTGGTCAGCTGCGTTAACCCAGGCGCCCAATTGACCGACATCGCGTCGAAGAAGGCTCCGCCCGAGGTCGAACTGACCACGAACACCACCTCGATCGCACTAACGTCCGTGCCGGGATCTACCGACACGTTCAACGCCGTGCTCTCGCACCGGGTCACCGTCTTCGATTCAAACGACACCGTCTGCGCCTGCGCATACGAAATCGCAAATACCAGTATAAAGGAGATCAGCAACAAAGAATATAACGTTCTTTTTTGCATCATTAGAATGCTCCTTTAATCAGCTAAAGGTCATTGTAAGTTGCGGAACTTGCAAGCCGCTTACGGCCGCTAACAAGATCCGTGAAAATCCGATTCTTCGCCCTTCGACAGGGAACCGGAACCCCTCCCAACACATCCTTCAACAAACACCCAATCAACCCAAAGATTACCCCGGGCCAACTGACTGTCCGTCTACTGCTGTGATGAGATGGAACTATCGAGAACGAATGAATGCCCAACAGGATAATCTCTACCCCTAAGAGCTACTCATGTCCTCTGAAAACTGAAACGATCGTGGTTTGTGCGATAACTTAAAGATCTCTCTTCAGTTATCTTAAGGTACTCCGTATCCGAATCAGAAGCAACTCGCATTACAACTAATTCCCTAGACACCAACAAACTACCAATTCTAAAAAAATGTCAAGAAAAATCTCTACACCACCACAATACGATCACCCGTAGTAATGAAATCGTGATAAATCGCCTGACCGGTTCGAAGAAGAAAATTCGGTAAATCGTCGCGATTCAAAGGGATCCCGGGTCGATATGAGCCTGGTCAGTCCGGCCCTATATATTGTCGGCTCAGGGTTGGGCGAGCGTCCGGCAGACTTTCCGCGCCAATATTTAGGAGCACGAAAGAACTCCAGAATCGGAGAGGCCCGGCCGGTGACCAGACCCGATCCGTATTCCCGGGACGGCCGGTCCAGGGTATTTCTTGACGTACTTAGAAGGGCGACCAGAAGGCATAAAATGTGAAATAGTTCACAATATATAGGATTAGTCCCACAGTTCAGCGACTGGGAATTGTGCTTAGCGTGAGCCCGGCGAATCGTTCTGAACGACCGGGTTATGCCGGGTCGCCGCGCTCGGGCATGGGCTCACGGGGCTACGCGCGATACCTCTTTATTGGAGCATATTTCCGGCACACAGGGAGAATCAACTTCCGGCGAGTTCCGTTGCTCCAGGTAAGGGTCAATTGACGAACTCAGCTGGTAGGAACAAGAACCACCGCAGCTTCAAAACTGAGAATAGTAGCGTCATCAGGCCCGAACTAGGACATGCCATAATGGCAGAAAACGGACCTAAAACTGGTATGTCAAACTGGACGAGAGAAGGTATATTCGGGAGTCGTTGGTTTTGATATCGTGGTGCTCAAGTTCGGTGGAAAATAGTATATTGAAGTCTATATTGTGGAGTATTGTGACATCTCCGAGAAGGTTGACGCGGAGAAACGAAAAGTCGGTCTGGAGATCATTGCTTTCTTTCAGATTGCGAACTCCCAGGACGGTCTCCAGGGACACAAAATATTTTCCGGGGGCGATAAGGTCGGTCGTCACTTTGGCCCCGGTTTCGAAATAGTCCTCGACCGTTGTGAACTCCTGCTGTTCCTCCTTTAGAAGAGAAAAATCGGGGCCGACCGCTATACTTAGCCCGGCGGATTCAAAACCGGTGAGCAGAGCCAGTTCTGCCTGGTAGTAGTTCAGATTGATGATATCCTCCGGACTGTAGTTGACCAGCTCGAAATCGAGGTCCTGTTCGGTGAAATAATCCTCGCTCAGCCTGATCTTGTTCTGGCCGTCGATTTCGAGTCTATAATGGTCGTCCTGGTTGTCCGGCTGATTGTAGTCTTTATGTTCCCCCCGGACGAACAGGTCCGCCTGGCCGCCGCCGTAGAAGGCGAAAAGACTTCCCTCAAGGCCGAAGGAAACATAGTTCAATTGGCTGGAGTCGGGGACTCGACGGCTCGTTGTGGTCAGATAGAGATTGCCGTATGAGAAGTTTCGGAATAGTTTTTCCAGACCGATCTTTCCTCCAAGCCGGTAATAGTTGTAGCTCAGGCTGGAACTTGAGTCAAAACGGACAAACTCTCCCTGGAGCTGTCCGGCTCCGCTCAGGGATGAGCTTAGCGGGAAGGAGGCTTTGCTCCGCCCGTAGCCGTACAGGTAGCTATCTCCGAAAGTAGCGTCACCCCGGTAGCGATGGCGCCAGTCGAATTGCGAATTCAGGCTTATCTTGCCCCCCCCCAGATTCCCGGTATAGTCATTGAGATACTTGAGCCGAATGAAGTCGCTGGTTTGTTCATAGCGGGCAGTCATCTCGAGGCGATGGTCATCATAAGGATGGAGGGTAAAAGAGAGCATTCCCTTCTGTTCATCCAGGTAATCGTTCTCCAGCGACCAGGTGGTATAGAGGGATTCCGGTCCGGAGAGGATCGCCGAATCGAGGAAATATTGCTGGGAGAAAAAGTCATAGCCCAGACCTGCTTTCATCGACAGGTCAGAGGCGGCCGTGCCGGCGACGGCAAAGAAAAGAAAGCTGGCTAATAGGAGGTTGCGGCAGATTGCTGGTGAGCGCAAATTCCCCTCGAGTTATTCGGTCCCATCGTCCTGGTTCAGCATCTTCACGACAAGGTTGAGGCTCAGATCGGCTGCTTTGAGAGCGGCAGTAGCCAGATCAGTTTTCTGATCATCGATATACTGTCGGGCCAGCCCCAATTGCTGGTAGACCTGATCCAGAAGCCGCCGGGCTTTGTCTCCGCTTGGTGGCACCGTTTCCTTAATCAGATCAGCGTCACTTTTGATCCGATCATAGTGCTGATTAAGGGCGTCGAAACCGGTACACATTCCCAGCGCCTGCGAGCAGAGGTTTCGGGCATTCAACAGCGCCCTGACGGCGGCGGCCAGATGACCGTCGGCCGAAAGATCCTGGGCCACCCGGAAAGACTTCTGGGCCTGTTCGACCAGCCCTTTGGCGTTCGGGTCGGTGCAGGTGGAAAGCTGATCCTGGGCCTGCTGGATCATCGACTGGATATTGTCGAGGTGACGTTGAAAACTGGCCTGATTAGCGTTGCGGCGGTTGGCCATGGTGATGATCCGGTTGATCGCCTTTTCGACCTGATTGCACAGTTTGAGCGCCGGTCTTGGCTGTCCGTTCCGGTAGAATTCCCAGGCCCGGGTCAGGTTGTCATCGGCCGTATCGAATGTCGATTGAAGGCTTTTGTCCTGATTGCCGCTCAAGCTCTCACGAGCATTGTCCAGAAGCTCATTTGCCCGTTCGAGCTTTCTCAGAACAACATCGTCGTTCTGTTCGGTGAACGGTCCGTTGGCGATGGCATACTTGGCCCGTTCTCTCGCCTGAGCCGAGAACATGGAAGCTTCCTTATAGCCGACGACGGTCCCGAGATTGAATTTCGTCCAGGCGTTCTCCTGCAGCTTTATGGCGCTCTCAAGGGCGAGCTTGGCCTTGGCGGAGTTTGAGCCCTGAACAACTTCTTTCGCCCGGTCGATTAGCTGATCGGTCTGCTCCATCTGCCTGCGAAGCGCCTCGACCATACCGTTGCCGGCCGAGCCGTTGTGCTGGGCGGCGAGAGCCGGTGCAAGCAGGGCCAGGGCACATAATATCACGAGGGATTTGCGCACAATATCTTTCATACATTCACTTTCCAAAGCGTAGTCCACGATATTAGCTATCAAATCCCGTGCCGCTACAGGCAGCATCAACTAACCGTATTCTAACCAATAGCTTGCTTAACTTCATCATCTGCTTCGCGGCCCACGATTGTACCGCCAGGTACATTGCTGCGAACCCTCAAGAGCATCAAGGCTTTATCCCGTAAACTTTCATTCGACTGTACAGGCGGCGGCGGGTGATCCTGAGTAATTTGGCCGCCTCGGTTTTGTTGCCATCGGCTTTCTTCAAGGCCCCCAGGATCATCTCTTTTTCGGCCGATTCAAGTCCGCGACTTCCCGGCACAATCGTTTCCTGGCTCGTCTCGGTGATCGGTGCGATGTCCATATCGAGCGAGAAATCCTCGGTCGAGAGCGGTTCGCCGCCGGCGAGAATAGTGGCTCGTTCAATCACGTTTTTCAACTCACGGATGTTTCCGGGCCAGTCGTACGATTCGAGAATCATCGCGACATCGGACGGCAGGCGAGCATGAGAATATCCAAGTTTCGCGAGAAAATGCTCAGCGAGCGGCACGATGTCTTCTTTCCGATTCGCCAGTCCGGGGATATGTATGGGGAAGACATTGAGGCGGAAGAAGAGATCTTCTCGGAATCTGCCCGTCTCCATTTCTTCTTTCAGGTTTCGATTGGTCGCTGCCACTACCCGGACGTCGACATCGATCAAGTCCACGCCGCCGACTCTCACGAGTTTCCGTTCTTCGAGGACGCGGAGGAGCTTGGTCTGCATCGATGTTGATGTTTCGGCTATTTCGTCGAGGAATATCGTCCCGCCGTCAGCCAATTCGAACCGCCCCCGTTTCCGTCCAACTGCTCCGGTAAAGGAGCCTTTTTCATGACCGAACAATTCCGATTCGAGCAGGGTCTCGGTAAGGGCGGCACAGTTGACCGCAATGAACGGTTTCTCTCTGCGGCTTGAGAGATTGTGAAGCATTCGCGCAGCCACTTCTTTGCCGGTGCCGGAACGCCCGGTCAGCAGGACGGTGGCATCCGAAGGAGCAACCTTCCGGATCATCTGCTTGACTTCCCGCGTGGTGGGTGATTCTCCGACGAAATCAGTATACGCCTGATCAGATACAATCGCTTCGTAATGAACGGACAGCGACGTAAGCTTCTGTTTGTCGACCAGACGATGCACGAGAATTTCGAGTTCATCGAGCGGGAACGGCTTGATCAGATAATCGGCCGCCCCTTTCTTCATGGCCTCCACTGCCGTCTCGACCGTCCCATACGCCGTCATCATGATGACTTCGGTCCCTTCTTTCTCAAGCGCTTTCTCGAGAATTGTCATACCGGAGATGCCCGGCATAGAAAGGTCCGTTATCACGATATCGAACGAATGTTTGTCTATCAGGTCGAGCGCCTCGGCCGGTCTGGTGCAGGTCATGACGCTGTGACCGGCATCTTCGAGTTGCCCGCACACCAGCGAGGTCATTTTCGGTTCATCGTCTACTACAAGTATATTCGCCATAATTATCTCGTTTTTGAAACAGGCAGGCGTATGGAGACGCGAGTTCCTGTGCCCTTTTCGCTGGTAATATCCAGTGTTCCACCCATCTCATCAATGATTTTCTTGCTCAGGAACAGACCGAGGCCCGATCCTGTCTGTTTGGTCGTATAGAACGGCGTGAACAGCCGCTTGATTTCCTTCTTAGTGAGTCCCGAACCATGGTCAGTCACCGTTAGCAGAATTGATCCATCCAGAAGTCTTGCCCCGACGCCCACCTCAATCGGTTTGTCCACACTCACGCAGGCGTCGGCCCCGTTAATCAGCAGATTCAGCAATACCTGTCTGAGCGAGCGAGGATATATTTCGGCGCTCAGACCGGGATCGATTTCGCTGTTGATCCAAACGACTTCAGTGCCCTTGTACCGCTCTGCAAAATGTTTCTTGAGCGATTCAATCAGCTCTCCGAGATTCACATCTTCAACGCGATCATTGTCGAGAAAGCGGCTTCGCCCTCCGGCGAAATCAAGATAACCGGTAACTATCCGATTCAGCCGGTCGACTTCTTCGATGATGAATCGGCTTTCCTCGCCGCTGAATTTCTTGTATATCCGCTCGGCCGAAGCCCGAATAATCATCAGCGGATTCTTGATCTCGTGGGAGACCACCGCCACCATTCGTCCGAGATAGCTGTGTGTCTCATTAAGGAAGAGCTGCTGCTCGGCCGCACTCATTCGCCGCTGAAAAAACAGGAAGAGACCTCCGAGGAAAATCCCGGCGACTATGGAGAGGATTGTCGAATAGTACAGGTTATGGCGAAGATCCGACAGAGCATCGAAATAGTCGACATTTGCTTCGACGCCCAGAACGGCGACGCAGGTGCCCAGACTGTCGTGAAGGGGAGCGAACGAAGTCTTAAGGTAGACATCGCCAGTTTTGTACGATGGCGTCGCCACCGGATCGTCGGTGAGCGAATAGAAGACCGAGTCGATATACTTCCCGTTGAGTGCGGTCAGGAAATAGACCGAATCGACATCGAGAGAAGTCGACGCCAGCACTCTGTAGTTTTGATCAAGGATGAACAGTTCCGAAAGAGAATCGGCGCTCCGGATATCTTCCAGAAGTGAGGTAACCGCGGCATAAGCGTCGAAATCATCCAGCATCAGCCTCTCGATCTGCTCCGGTTTCAGCGCGACCGCGCCGCTTCGCGCCACCGCCGAGAGCCTCCGGCTCAACTGGCGATCCATGAGCGCTTCAGTCCGATCGTAGTTGAGCCACCAGACCAGATTGACGAGGGCGATCATGATGACCGTAAACAGGGCTACATACGCTAATTTCTTCGATCCGGAAAACATGGAAGAAGTATGCCCTCGCAGCTGAGAATAGTCAACATATGAAAAGGGAGGCAGCGATTGCGTCGAAGATAGACGATCCTCCAACTCCGGCCGTTTTTCTTTGACAAAACGGGCGATTTTACTATCTTGAAAGAAATAGGTACATGCTGTTTTCCCCTTCCGGATGTATACGGAAATCTCCGAATGCCGATATCTATGGATAAATTGCCGGCGTTTCGGAAGGAAATCGTGGGTTCATGACTCGAGTGAAGAGTAATCGAATTTTCTTATATCTCCTGATCCTCTGCCTGCTAATAGTGGGCGGGGTCTGGGCCGTGCCGAAAGGTGCGATCTCACTTGACCATATCGATGGTCCCTCCGAAGGTACAGAGATCGGGACCGGACCGATTACATTCAATTTGCGAGTGAAGGTCGACTCCGCGAGCGATATCGTCAAAGGCATCGCCAACGGTTTCAGAATCTACTCGCCGGATGGGGCCACCTGGGATCCGATCACGGCGGACACGACCGGCGGGATTGCCGATCCGTTCGATCTTATATTCGCGATTCGTTACTTCAGCGCCGACGGGGCCGGGTCCGACACGATCGGTTATGGCGGCGCGATATTCGAGAATACCGGTCTGCTTCCCGGTTACGATCAGATCGCTTTTCTCATCACTATTAATCCCAAGACTGCCGATGACGGCAAGACGATATGTATAGACTCCGCTTATTATAGAACGACCGGTCAATGGCTCTGGTCGACCACGGGGGGAGTGACCTATCCACCCGAATGGTCGGGCCCTTACTGTTTCACGATCAATCATTGCCTCAACACACCGGATACCGATGGCGATGGATTCAGGGATATTTGTGACAACTGTCCGGATTCGGCCAATCCGTTGCAGGAGGATGGCGACGGCGATGGGGTCGGCGATGTCTGCGACAACTGCCCCACGAAGTCTAACGCGACCCAGCTGGACGCTGACGATGACGGTATCGGTGACATTTGCGACAACTGTATTCATGCAGTCAATGTCGATCAGCTCGACAGCGATAGCGACAGTGTCGGCGATGCTTGCGACAACTGCCCGTCGATTGCCAACACCTCTCAGACTGATACGGACGGCGACGGTGTGGGCAATGTCTGTGACAACTGTCCGAACCGGGCCAATGCCGATCAGGCGGATACCGATGGCGACGGCAAAGGGGACGTTTGCGACAACTGCCCGCTGTTCTTCAATCCCACTCAGCTCGATTCAGACTTCGACGGAGTTGGGGACAGCTGTGACAACTGCCCCGGGACATTTAATTCTTCCCAGGCGGATGCCGATTCTGACGGGGTTGGAGATGTCTGCGATCCTTGTACCGACAGCGATGGTGACGGTTTCGGCGATCCCGGCTACCCGATGAATGTCTGCCCTCCGGATAATTGCTATCTCACCTACAATCCGGACCAGCTTGACGTCGACAGTAATGGTGTGGGAGATATCTGCCAGACCTGCTGTGTCGGAATCACCGGCAATATCGACGGCGACTCGACCGAGACGGTCGATATCAGCGACTTGATATATCTCGTGGATTACTTCTTTGCTCAGGGGGCGGAGCCTCCCTGTTTGCTCGAAGCCAATGTCAATGGCGATGGCGCTATCGATGTCGGCGACATTGTCTATCTCACTGAATATATGTTCAATAATCCTGCCGGTCCCGACCCCGTACCCTGCCACTATCAATAGCCCCGTCCGGGCCCGAATTTCAAATTGTGCACTCTTTCGCTTCCGCGCGGTGTACAAATTGCCTATCTTGGCAAGTCAAAGTCATTGAATTCTTTGCGGGAGACTCGAGTGTGATTCCACGATTAACGCGGTCCTTACCCATATTGATTTTCTTTTTGGTGCTGCCTCTGCTCGCACGCGGAGCAGATCAAACTACCAGAACCGTTCGTATCGGCTATTTCGAAGGAGGGAAGTATCCTATTCACGACCTGCTTCGCGAAGAATACTTCAAGCAACTCGATCTCATCATGCCCTCGAGCGTGAAAGCTGTCCCCACCCCCAAAGGTTATTACTCAGCTTCATGGAATCGCGACACCTGTCGACAAATGGCCGCGGCCCTGGCAAAGAACGACAATGTTGATATCGTGCTCGCAATGGGACCCTGGGTGGTCGAAGATTTGATTGCCGCCGGCTTCAAGAAGCCGATCATCGGCATGCACCAGTTTTTCCCTCTTGCTCAGCATCTGATCGATACTACCGGCCGGCCAGTTGTCGAAAACCTGACCGTTCAGGAAAGACCGGGGAAGATTGTCAGGGACCTCACTGTTCTTTCCAAACTGATTCCGATCAAGCGGCTGGGCGTGCTGTACTTCCCGTCGGGACAGGAGGAGGACAGCGTGGTCGACTACTTCAAGGCGATCGGCAAACATCTCGGATTTGAGGTAGTGAGTGCGGATGGCTATAACGATGTCGGGACGTACGCATATTTCAAAGCATTTGGCTCGCTGGATAAACACGTCGATGCCATCTATCTTGCCCCGCTCTGGGGGTTCGATATGGAAAAGATCGACGAATTCTTCCGACGCACTAACGCGGCCAGGATTCCGACATTCGTATCCGATGGGAAAGTGCTGATAGAGAAAGGGGCATTCGGCACAGCGTCATATTATGACGCCATCTCGGAAGCAAGATACAACGCATACAAGACGGTCGAGATCATACAGGGGGCAAAGCCGGCCGACCTCAACGCAAATTTTGTCAGCGGCCTTGGCCTTGCTGTGAATAATGCGACAGCGGTTGCCTGCGGTATAAATCTCTCGGAACATGTGCTCGATGATTTCTACGTAGTCGATGCCCCGACACCCGAGTCGGCCGATCGATACTCGGTGGCCGAAGCGATCAATCGGGCGATCAATCAGAATCCGGACTATCTCTCGAAATACAATGCGATGCAGGCAGCCTCACATGCGGCGGGAGCAGTACTGGCCGAGTATTATCCTCAGCTCAACGGCGTGACGGCAGTCAGCCGTGTCGACAAAGATCTGTCACGGTACGCGGGTGGTCCGCTCGACAAAAATCAGTTTGTGGCCGGGCTCAACCTGCAGCAGCAGATCTTTTCCTATTCGACCATCAAATCGATTCAGGTCGCCGCCGGTAAGAAGAATCTCGCACAAACCGATCTTCAACAGGCGCGTCTCGACCTCGAATACGCCGTAACCCAGGCATACCTGAATTACCTTCGGGCGTCCGACGTCAAAAACGCGCTCGAGAATAACCGAAGTCTGGTCGAGTACAATCTTGAACTTGCGCGCGCAATGAATCAGCTCGAGAGTCAGGACACGGTCGATGTCATCAGACTGGAGGATCTCCGTTACCGTCTGACCGCCCGGATAGCCGATGCCAGAAAGGAGGTCAAGGTTGCCCGAGTGCTGCTCAATACGCTGTTCAATCTGCCAGGGAATACCCCGTTCATTCTCGACTCCGGAGCATATTCTCAACCGAAGTTCTGGAGGAGCGAGGACCAGATTCACGACCTTATCGATGACGCGCCGTCGCAGCAGGCATTAACCGACCGTCTTATCGACTCCGCCCTGACCCGGAGTCCGCAAATCGGCAAATACGATCTGCTGGTGAATATCGCCCACAATCGCATTGGCGAGAATACCGGAAGCTTCCTGCCCGATGTCGGCTTTCGGGCTTCTCTGGACTACGCCGATCGAATCTCAAATGACGATGGGTACCCGACCGGACGGTCCTCATGGACAGTCGGCGGCGTACTTAGCTGGCCGCTGTTTCTCGGATCGAAGAGAATCTCGCAAAGAAAACAGCTCAGGGCCTCGCTCAACGAAACGGAATATCTGAAGGATGCCGAGGAGCTTCAGGTGAGACGCGAGGTCGCCAATGGTGTTCATCAACTGGCCTCGTCGGCCAACGCCATGGCCTCGACCTACGAAGCACAATCCAAAGCTTACCAGGCTCTTGACATGGTCGTCTCCGAATATGCCTCCGGTAAGGCCGATTTGATTAAACTGTTGAGTTTTCAGGAGAATGCCCTCGATGCCGATCTCGCCACGATTTCTGCCCGCTTTACCTATTTCGACGCGGTTGCCGATGTCGTTCACGCGGTGGGAGGAACGACCGACGACCAGAGCGGCGATTTTCTGTCCCGCTTTCAAAAACTCGCTCAGAAAAAATGACGGTGCATCGTATCAGGTGCAAAATGCGCGCACCTTTTTTCACGAGCGTTGTTATAGGTTTCGATGGCGAAGGAAGAACTCAAGCACCGGGTAATTATCATTGGCGGCGGGTTTGGCGGCCTGTACGCAGCTAAGAAGTTCAAGGATGATCAGTTCGATGTCACGCTGATCGACCGAAGGAACTTCCACCTCTTCCAACCTCTTCTCTATCAGGTAGCCACCGGCGGACTGTCCCCGGGGGATATTACCTCGCCGCTCAGGGGAGTCCTCAAAAGACACAAGAATACCCGAGTCTGGCTGGGCGAAGTCACTGATATAGACCTGGATCGCCGGCTTGTGTATATGGAGAATACGGCCGTTCCCTATGACAGCCTGGTTGTCGCCACCGGATCAACCCATAGTTATTTCGGACACGACGATTGGGAGAAGGTTGCGCCCGGACTGAAAACGATCGAAGATGCGATCGAGATCAGGCGGCGGATTTTATTTGCATTCGAAGCTGCCGAGCGATCGGGAAGTCCGGCTGAGGCGCAGGAATGGCTGACCTTCGTGGTCGTAGGTGCCGGACCGACCGGAGTCGAACTGGCCGGGGCGATCGGCGAAATATGTCATCACACTATTCCAAACGACTTTCGCTCCATCAATCCGCAAGATGCCAAAATCTTCCTGGTCGAAGGCTCGCCACGAGTCCTGCCGACCTACGCCGAATCACTCTCTCATAAAGCCGAGCAGTCACTCAGGAAATTGGGGGTGCAAACGATTCTCAGCTCGCGGGTCACTTCGGTGAGCGATCATGAGGTGAAAATCGACTCGGAGTCGAATTCAAAAATCGTACGAACCAGGACTATCCTGTGGGCCGCGGGTGTGACTTCATCACCCTTGGGGAAGATACTGACCCGTAAGGATACCGGTCTGCTGGATCGTGCCGGAAGAGTTACGGTCGATGGAACGCTGAACATGCCCGGGCACCCCAATGTCTTCGTAATCGGCGATCTGGCCAATCCGCCGCATCAGGACGGCCATCCCTTGCCGGGTCTGGCGCCGGTTGCAATGCAACAGGGGAAATATGTAGCTACTGTCATCAAGAAGAGGTTCGCCGGTAAACCTGTCAGACCGTTCCATTACTTCGACAAAGGGATGCTGGCCACAATCGGTCGCGCCGCCGCTGTCGGGACTTTCGGAAAAATCAAAGTCTGGGGCTGGTTCGCCTGGGTCTCCTGGCTGTTCATTCACTTGATGTATCTGGTGGAATTCGACAACCGGTTGCTGGTGCTGACACAATGGGCCTGGAATTATTTTACCAAGAATCGGGGTGCGCGTATCATCGCGCCACAGGTACTACCGCCTAGCAGCTCTCCCGACCGGTCACAACAGGTCGTGAAAAAGCTTCAGGAAGAAAATCAGCAGAAATAGCAGCGTCGCCCCGGTGCGAAGCGTCCGAGCGAACTGCGTGTCATTGAATTCATGGGCCGCTCCGGTCCTCTTGATATCCACAAACACTTTCGCGTAGATGACGGTCGAAGCTACAATCAAGGCAAGAGACATCCAGGTCGTCAGCCAGATCCCGAACTGAAAACGGATAACGTAGCTTCCGAGTAGAAACGCCACCGCCCCGAACGTGTATTTTCCGGTAAGATTCGACGAGGGGACCAGTTTCCGATCCTTGATAAGGATCAATCCGGCGACCAGGATAAGCAGATCACGCCCAACAATGACGAACGCCAGCCAGATCGGAAACTCCCGATACAGGATGAGCAGGATAATCAGGGTGCCGGCAAAGATCTTATCGGCGATCGGGTCGAGCGCCTTGCCCAGGTCGCTCACTTTGTTCATTCGCCGGGCGAGGTAACCGTCGAGACCATCCGTGATTCCGGCCACCATCAGCAGGATGAGGCAGACTACTGGGGATTGACTGTCCTGTTTGGCCAGGAAATATCCCACGAACGGAGTCAGTACGATCCGCGAAAGGCTCACAAGATTGGGTAATTCAAACAGCTCTTTAAACATTGTCCACACGTTCCCGGCAGGGTTGCAGACGAATATAGAGGGGAAGCGACCGGGCATCAACCGGAATTTGACCGGCAGATTTGAGTTTGCGGGCGCCTATACATTCACCTATACTCGCGGTGAGGAAATTCCAGATGATGACACCCCAATTCGAAAAACTCACCGAGCAGTATCTTGAAAAGACCGACCTTGCCTATCGCAAGTCGCTCGGGCAGTATTTCACTCCGCGCTCCATCCGGGATCAGCTCATAGCACGACTACCGGATTTCAGTCGGCCCAAAATCCTCGATCCGGCCTGCGGGAGCGGTGAATTTCTCATCTCCGCGCGCACGAAATATCCTGACTGTGACCTCTGCGGATGGGAGATCGATTCTAACCTGGTCCGGCTCTCGCGCAAGCAGGCCCCGGATGCGAAAATCACGAGGGTCGATGCGCTCGAATGCAAAACCTCGCCCCAATTCGACATCATCATCGGAAACCCCCCCTATTTCGAGTTCAAACCGACGCCGGATCTGCGCGCACGATACCGCGAAGTCATCGGCGGGCGAGCCAATATCTTCAGCATGTTCATCAAGCTCGGACTGGATCTGCTCCGACCGGGGGGCTGGCTCGCCTATGTCGTGCCGCCTTCGATGAATAACGGAGCTTATTTCAAGGATCTCCGAGCTTACATCATTGCGCATGCCAATATTGAATATCTGCACATTCTTAGCTCACCGCAGCAATTTGACCGCGCCACGCAGTCGGTAATGCTTCTCATCTTGAGGAAGGGAGAGAATCGTCAGGACTACATGTTCGAAAGAAACGGACTTACCATTTTCTCTCCGGAACCGGAGAAACTTCGTCGCGCCTTTCGCAATAAGACTACTCTTTTGGAGCTTGGATTCAGCGTTCGGACCGGGCGGATTGTCTGGAATCAGCATCGGGAGAAGCTGACGAACCGTTCGACCGAGGCCATTCCGTTGATCCGACCGTTCAATATTACGACCGACGGTCTCATCCTGGAAAATGGTGCCGGGAAGGACCAGTATATCAAGTACCCGGAGTACGATACCGGACCTGCTATCGCCGTCAACCGGGTCACGGGAAGCGCCGGTAATGGGCGGCTCAAAGGTGCGGTTATCCCTGGCGGAATGAAGTTTCTGGCAGAGAATCATGTCAATGTGATATTTCCGCCGGCAGATCAGTTTCTCCGAGCACAAACAGTCGATAGCAGCCTCCGGCGAATCTGTTCGGTCATCAACTCCGAAGAATCGATGAGTATCCTTCGCCTGATCACCGGCAACACGCAGGTTTCTCGTACGGAATTAGAGCGTTTGCTTCCCATCCCGCTGGAATCTCTCGGAAAGTAGTCACTACCGGCTCCCAGGTCCATTTTCTGCTCGATTGCCATCGCATTGGATCGCCTCAGGTTAGCAGAAAGTTAGGGAAATCCGTCTGATGACGATTGACAATCACGTCTTTTCATGTACTTTGCAAGAGTATAACAGACTAAATAGGTACACGAATCACTTCCACTCGGCCAATGAAGATCCGGCTGATTCAAAAGAACATCAACGACACTGACTATCTATCCCATTTGCAGGAAGCATCGTCCGGCGATGTTGATCTCGTCTGCCTCGGTGAACTGAGCACCTCAGGCTGTCTCTACGACGGCGGGCAGGGAATCACGCTTGACCGATTGCTCGAATCATTGGCGGGCATCAGCTGTGCGGTCCTGCTGGGTTTTCCCAACCGGGAGAATGGCACACTCTACAACACTTATCTTTACTATGACCGGGGAGCGTACCAGTTGTATCGGAAGATAAATCTGTTCCCGCCCATGAACGAGGACAAGGTCTACCGGCCGGGCTCCCAACCGGGTTTGTTTGATACCAGGTTCGGCAAACTCGGCGCCGCGATCTGTTACGATATCAGATTCCCTGATCTGTTCGCACAGATCAAACAGCTTGGAGCCGGGATGATATTCGTGCCGGCAGCTTTCCCGAGAATACGAATCGATGACTGGCGGAGGCTGCTGACTCAGCATGCCACGGACAACGAAGTGTACATTTTGGGGATCAACGCGGTCGGCGATGATGGCACCAACGAATTCGGGGGGAGCAGCATGGTGATCGATCCAACCGGAAAAGTGATAGCACAGGCAGATGAAACAAATGAACAATACATTGAGGTAACGCTATGAACAGTGAATTACAGGATGTAGTATTCTCCGGCATTGTCGCCGTCCGGGATCGGTTGCTTCAGCTGAAGGATCCGCTCCGGCTGGAATCAGGCGAGCCGAGTTTCGATACCCCGGATCACATTAAAGAAGCAATGGTGAAGGCGCTCAAAGACAACCAGACGCACTATGCCCCCTCGACCGGCGTCAAGCCGCTCCGCGAGGCGATCTGGCGCAAAGTGGCGGCGCGAAACCATATCGATTATCTGGATAATCTGGATCAGATTGTTGTCACCAACGGCGGGATGCACGCGATCTACTGTACCCTCAGGACGATCCTGAACGAGGGGGACGAGGTGATCATGCAGCAGCCCAACTGGACAGCCACCGCCTGGATGGTCCGCCTTTCCGGAGGCCGACTGGTCAAGGTGAAGCTTCGTCCGGAGCTTGATTATCGCTGGGATCTGGCCGAGCTGGAGTCGAAAATCACACCCCATACCAAAGCTATTCTGGTAAATACACCGCATAATCCCACCGGCGGCGTGATGACGCGCGAAGACCTGTTTGGGCTTCTTCAAATTGCCGATCGACATGATCTCTATATTGTCTCCGACGAAGCTTACGAGGATATCATCTACGATTCCGAGCATGTGAGTATCGCCTCGTTGGCGGGCAAGTTCCCGGCCAGAATTCGCGACAAGATTATTTCATGCTTCACGTTCTCGAAGAGTTACGCCATGACCGGTTGGCGGCTCGGTTATACCGTTTGTACCGGCAGGCCGTTCGCGGAAAATATCAAGAAGATGATCCTGTATACCATCAACGGCGTCTCGACGCCGTCGCAATACGCCGGGGTGGCCGCCCTTGACGGTCCCCAGGATTTTGTTCGGGAAATGTGTCAGATTTACCGCCAGCGGCGGGATCTGCTCTATGCCGGGGTAAATCAGACCGAATTTCTTCGCTGCGCTACCCCGCCGAGAGGGGCATTTTACCTCTATGCCCGGATCACCGATGCCTGGAAAGACTCGGCCTGGGATCTGGTGAACTACCTGATAGACAACTATTCAATGGGTTCGGTGCCGGGAGATATCTTCATGGACGATGAAAAGTCGATCCGGTTCTCTTATGCCTGCAAGACCGAGATGATTGAAAAGGCAATCGAGAACCTGAAAAAGCCGGCGAAACCGGTGCACGTATAAGATGCAGGACATTCGATGTCGGAATTGGCCGATGTCCTTGACAAATAGAAAGGTGGATAAAGAGCAAGAGAATCGAGACAAAACGACTTCGACGGCGAACCGGAACGGTTTTTTGCGGTTTTAATCTTAAAGGACTTGACGCTCGGTCCAAATCGGCTTAACTTGAAAGACTTTGCTGGGTTTGGGCCCTTAGCTCAGTTGGTTAGAGCAGCTGACTCATAATCAGCGGGTCGCAGGTTCGAGTCCTGCAGGGCCCACCAACTTGGAGGAGTTCGGATGGGCAATTAGCTCAGCTGGTTAGAGCGTTCGGTTCACATCCGAGAGGTCACTGGTTCGAGTCCAGTATTGCCCATATTTGAAATATGAGATGTTACGTGAATAAAATAATGCATCGAGGCTCCGTCAAAATTCCCGGGGATCTGGTTAACGACGGCGCGCACGAGATCAAGAATAGAAACGCATTCAACCACAAAAGTTTGAATGCGTTTTTTGTTTGGAGAGAGTACCATGACTGATTCCCCCAAAGAAGCCCTGCTCCGTCAGGAGCTGGATTCATTGCTTAAACTACAGGTAATTGACTACGATCTGGGCGAACTTGAACGGTCCAAAGAATATCTTCCCGACATGATGGGTAATCTGAACCGGGAGATCGAGGAAGCCCAGGCTCGTTTCGATACCGGGACGAAAGATCTGGAAGACGCCCGGATCAGGCTGAAGAACCTGGAACTGGACATCCAGACACGCGACGCCAATCTCCAGAGATTCCAGCAGCAGATGATGTCGATCAAAACGAACAAAGAATATGATGCTCTGGTCGCCGAAATCGACAATATCAAGCAGGACAAATCGAATCGTGAGACCGAGCTTCTGGAAACGATCGAGCTGGTCGAGACGCTGGAGAAGAATATCTCTGAGTATAAAGAGAAGCTGGAGCAGATCAAAGAGAACAACAGCCGTCAGCTCGCCATTTTGCAGGAGAAAATCGGGTCGATCGGCAGCAAGGTAGCGGAAAAGCAGGCCGAACGGAAAGAGGTAGCCGGCGCGATAACCCGTCCGGTTCTCTCGACCTACGAACGAGTCCGTAAAGGCAAGGGCGGCGCGGCGGTCGTAGCCGTCAAGAAAAGAGCGTGCGGGGCATGTTACAAAGCCCTGACGCCACGGAAAGTCCAGGAAATTCGGAAGGCCGATAAAATCCTTACTTGTGACAACTGCGGCCGAATGCTATTTTGGGACGATGATGAATCAAATTGATACTTCTTTTGAATAAATGAACTGCTCAGGTAAATATGACGAAGATTCTTGAAGATATAGCTCTTACATTTGACGACGTTTTGCTTGTCCCCGCCTTTTCCCGCGTTCTGCCCAAAGATGTTGATGTGTCCACGACTGTCGCCCCCGGCATTGAACTGAACATCCCGATTCTGTCGGCCGCCATGGACACGGTGACCGAATCCCGGATGGCGATCGCCCTGGCCCGTCAGGGGGGACTCGGAGTCATCCACAAGAATATGTCCCCGGCCCAGCAGGCAGCCGAGGTGGATAAAGTCAAGCGCTCCGAATCGGGGATGATCGTAGATCCAATCACCATGCCCCCGGACAAGACGATCGGCGATGCGCTCGAAGTGATGAAGAAGTTTTCCATTTCAGGCATTCCCATTACGGAAAACGGCAAGCTGGCCGGTATTCTGACCAACCGTGACCTTCGCTTCCACAAGGACCATAGTCGGAAGATTTCCGAAGTGATGACGTCGAAAGATCTGGTCACCGTAAAAGAAGGCACCGATCTGGAGACTGCCCAGGAGCTTCTCCACAAGCATCGGATCGAGAAACTGCTTATTGTGGATGACAACTACATGCTAAAAGGGATGATCACGGTCAAGGACATCATGAAAAAGATCCAGTATCCCCAGGCATGTAAAGACAGCCGTGGACGCCTCAGAGTGGCGGCCGCCGTCGGAGTTGGTGGCGATCTGGAAGAACGAGCGGAGCGACTGATTGCATCGGGTGTTGATATTCTGGCAATCGACAGTTCCCACGGTCACAGCGACGGAGTGATCAAGGCAGTCGCACTCTTAAAGAAGAAATTTAGTTCGGTCCCGGTGATGGCCGGAAACGTGGCCACTGCCGACGGGACGAAAGCATTGATCGATGCCGGCGCCGATTCGGTCAAAGTAGGAATTGGTCCCGGTTCTATTTGCACGACGCGGGTAGTCACTGGAGGCGGTGTCCCGCAAGTGACCGCGATTATGAACGCAGTGAGCGCGGCAGCGTCGAAAAATATCCCGATCATTGCCGACGGCGGTATCCGGTATTCGGGAGATGTCGTCAAGGCGCTCTCCTGCGGCTCCCAGGCGGTCATGATCGGCTCGCTTCTGGCCGGGGTGGAAGAATCCCCCGGTGAGACGGTACTGTTTGAAGGCCGGTCGTTCAAAGTGTATCGCGGCATGGGCTCGGTCGAGGCGATGAAGCTTGGGTCCAAAGACCGCTATTTCCAGGAACATCAGGATGAATCGACGAAATTTGTTCCTGAAGGGATCGAAGGACGGGTGCCGTTTAAGGGCCCGCTTTCCGATACTATATATCAGATGGTTGGAGGTCTGCGCTCCGGCATGGGACTCTGCGGATCGGCCAATTTGAGCGAACTCTGGACTAAATCGCAGATGGTGCGGATCACCTCAGCAGGGATCAGCGAATCGCATCCGCACTCGGTGCCGATCACGAAAGAGGCACCCAACTACCGCCGGATGTACTAACGGAGTATGCCGGCCCTGAATTCGATAAGTTTGTTGTTGTTGTATATATAAAACGAAAGCTTGTGAAAGTAGGAGGAGCAGTCGCGCTTTAAATGTGAATTTAAAGTGAGGAAAGTCCGAGCTCCGCAGAGTCGAGGCGCCTGGTAACGCCAGGGCGGAGTGATCCGACGGAAAGTGCCACAGAAACTATACCGCCCGCTTGCGGGTAAGGGTGAAATCGTGGTGTAAGAGACCACGGTCCGTGCAGCAATGTACGTGACGGGCAAACCCCGCCTGGAGCAAGGCCAAATAGGGGAAGAGGGGTTGACTCGCCCCGCTATCATTCCCGGGTAGGCCGCTTGAACAACCGGGTAACCGGCTGTCCAGACAAATGACCTGCTGGCTTCTTTGAAGCTTACAGAACTCGGCTTATCTCCTGCTTCCACAGGCCTTCAGTAATGGAGGCATCCATGCATTGGGTCCACAAACCTGCTCAACTGAAGTGGGTTGTAGCGGCCAAGACCGATCCCGAGCAGGTCGGCTATTTGTCGGCCGAGACAGATCTGCCCGAGAACGTCATCAAAATCCTCATCAACCGCCATATCGATACCCCCGAAACTATCGACCGCTTCCTCAATCCCAAGCTGACCGATCTCAAAGATCCGTTCGAGCTGCTGGGAATGCGCGAAGGGATCAATCGGGTGACAAAGGCGCTTTTCGAGAATGAGAAGATCGTTATCTACGGCGACTACGATGTCGACGGTATCACCGCCACCGCGCTGCTCTACATGATCTTCAATAAGCTCGGCGCTCAGGTCGATTTCTATCTGCCCAACCGGTTGACCGAAGGATACGGCCTTTCTAAGGACGCGATCGATGAAGCTCGCTCGAAAGGGGTCAGCCTGATCGTAACGGTTGACACCGGAATTACCGCGGTTGAAGAGGTTCGCTACGCCAATTCACTCGGCATGAACGTCCTGATCACCGATCACCATGAGCCGGCCGAATCTTTGCCCGACGCCGTGGCGATCATCAATCCGAAACAACCGGACTGCAGCTACGAATCTGAGCTGTCCGGTGTCGGCGTCGCATTCAAATTCGCGCAGGCACTCTATCGCTCGCTCAATCAGGATGAGCGCGAACTCGAAGAACATCTCGATCTGGTTGCTCTGGGCACCTCGGCTGATATCGTCCCGCTGGTCGGAGAAAACCGGATTCTCACCAAATTCGGCATCAAGCAGATTGCCCGGACGACCAAGCCGGGATTGAAATCGCTGGCGTTTGTCTCCGGACTTATGGGAAAAGAGATCAGCACCGGTCAAGTGGTGTTTATCCTTGCTCCGCGTATCAACGCACTCGGGCGGCTTGGCGATGCCGGTCAGGCGATCCGCCTGCTGTCCACACGTGACGAAAGACTGGCGGCGGAAATCGCCCGGAAACTCGACGATGAAAACAAGCGGCGGAAAGAAATCGACGAAACCACCCTCCACGAAGCACTGGATCAGATCGAGGAAATCGTCGATCTCGAGAACGACCGCGCCATCGTGCTGGCCGGCGAAGGCTGGCACCAGGGAGTGATCGGGATTGTCGCCAGCCGCCTGGTCGAAAAATACCATCTGCCGACCGTAATGATCTCGATCACCAACGGCGAAGGAAAAGGGTCCGCCCGCTCGATTCCCGGCTTCCATTTGTGCGAAGCGCTCAAGGAGTGCGAACATCTGCTTATCCGCTATGGCGGCCATAAGTATGCAGCCGGACTGTCGATCAAACAGGAGCATATTCCGGAATTCCGCGAGAAATTCATCCATGTGTCGAGCCAGTTCCTGAGCGACGAAGATATCATTCCGAAACTTCATATCGATCTGGAAATCGAACTGACCGATATCAACGATGACTTCATGCAATCGCTCGAAGCCTTTTCACCCTTCGGACCTCAAAACATGCGGCCGATCTTCCTGACGCGGAATTGCGAAGTGGTCGGGCAGCCCTATGTGGTCGGACGCAACCACCTGAAGATGAAAATTCGGAAGGGAGACGCGATGTTCGATGTGATCGGATTCGGTTTCGGCGATATGGCGCGACTGATTTCGTCGAAAGGCTGTCTGGTCGATGTCGTCTATGTGATCGAGTACAATACGTACAACGACGTCACCCGGAAGCAGATTCGCCTGAAGGACATCAAACTGACGGTCGGCAGCGTCCCGAGTTACTGAGTGGTCCGATGACTGTGCTCGAGAAGTTCTATCAGGGGGATATCCGGGCGCTCTCGAAGGTGATCTCGTATATCGAGGACCGGGAGGACGGATATCGCGATCTACTCGGCAAGCTCTACGAGCGAGCCGGGCGATCCGTTCGGATCGGTATCACCGGTCCGCCCGGGGCGGGGAAGTCCACTCTTGTCAACGCCCTCATTCATGAGTTCCTGAAACAACAGAAGCGGGTTGGCGTGATCGCTGTCGATCCGACCTCTCCGTTCACGGGTGGAGCGCTCCTCGGTGACCGGGTCCGGATGCACGACTTTCCGACTAACGGCGAAGTATACTTCCGCTCGATGGCAACTCGAGGCGCCACCGGCGGCCTGGCCGCCGATACGGATAATATCACGGTCGTACTCGATGCCTTCGGCTATGATATCACACTTATCGAAACGGTGGGGGTCGGTCAGGTGGAGCTGGATGTGATCGATGCCTGCGATACAGTTATCGTGGCAGTCGTCCCTGAATCAGGAGACGCGGTTCAAACGATGAAGGCTGGACTGATGGAGATTGCCGACATTTTTGTCGTCAACAAAGCGGACCGCCCCAGCTCAGAGCGAATCGTCTCCGATCTCAAACAAACGCTCGCGACGAAAAAGAAAGTGGCAGGAAGCTGGCCGATTCCGGTCGTCCCGACCGTTGCGACCGAACGCAAGAACACCGATCAGTTATTCGCTCAGATCAATGCGCATCTGGAGTTCATCAAGGGAAACGGTCAATTCGACGAACACCGTCGTCGACAGATCAAAAAGAAGATTTTGAACATCCTCAAAAACCGATTCCAGCGGGAATTTTTGGACCGTCTCGCCGGTGAGGCCGATCTCGATGCGATCGCGGACAGCGTTCATCGCGGCGAGACTAATCCATTTGCGGTCAGTAACGACCTGTTCGACCGATTCTCCCGTTAACCGGCCCCTTCTGCCCGATTCCTCATCATTCCAATTAACCTGTTGAAATGGTGATGATTATACGTATAAACAGTACCAAGAAAAACCTGCCCGGCACCTTGCGGGGCTTGATTTTCACCGCTGAATCGTGTATGTTCTGGTCACTATCATTGTGGAGAAAAGTATGTTCAGTTCGAAATTTCTAAACGACTTGCAAGCTCGTTTGACCAAGTGGGACAAAGATGCGGAGAGATTCCGGAGCAAACGCTCGCTGCCGAGATTCTTCACCGTCTCCGGAGTGGATATTGACGAGCTTTATACTCCCGCTTCGATCAAAGGGGCGGATCAAGATAATTATTATCAGGACAACATAGGCTTGCCGGGCGAATTCCCGTACACTCGCGGAGTGCACCATACCCTCTATCGGACAAAACTCTGGACCATGCGCCAGTTTGCCGGTATGGGAACCCCGAAACAGACCAATGAACGATTCAAATATATCCTCGCCCAGGGGGGGACCGGCCTGTCGACTGCTTTTGACCTCCCGACGTTGATGGGCTATGACTCGGATCACGAGAGATCGCTCGGCGAGGTCGGTAAGTGCGGTGTCGCGGTCGATACGCTGGCCGACATGGAAATTATCTTCGGCGATATCGATCTGGCCAAAGTGTCTACATCGATGACAATTAACTCGCCGGCATCGATTCTGTTGGCCATGTATATCGTCGTAGCCGAAAAGCAGGGCGTCTCATCCGAGAAACTTCGCGGGACGCTTCAAAATGACATTTTGAAAGAATACATCGCACAGAAAGAGTTCATCTTCCCGCCGAGACCATCGATTCGTTTGATCACGGACATGATGGAATACTGTACGACGCATGTTCCGCAGTGGAATACGATCTCGATTTCCGGCTATCATATCCGCGAAGCGGGTGCGACGGCTGTCCAGGAGCTTGCGTTTACGTTAGCCGACGGTTTTCAGTATGTAGAATCGGCGATTGAAGCCGGGCAGAATGTCGATGACTTCGCGCCGCGTTTGTCGTATTTCTTCAATGCCCATTCCGACTTTTTCGAAGAGATCGCCAAATATCGCGCCGCCCGGAGAATCTATGCCCGGCGGATGCGTGACAAATACAAAGCGAAAGATCCCAAGAGCTGGTTGCTCCGGTTCCACACCCAGACAGCCGGATGTTCGCTGACCGCGCAACAGCCTGAGAACAACATCGTCAGAACGGCGATACAGGGACTTGCGGCGGTGCTCGGCGGAACCCAGTCGCTGCATACCAATTCGATGGACGAGACGCTGGCCCTCCCTTCGGAGAAAGCGGCCCTGATCGCCCTCCGCACACAGCAGGTGATTGCGTACGAAACCGGCGTCGCCAACACCGTAGATCCGTTGGGCGGCTCGTATTTCGTGGAAGCACTTACCGACAAGATGGAGGCCGAGACCCTGCAGTATTTCGATGAAATCGAGCGCCGCGGCGGTGTGCTGCAGTGTATCGAGGAAGGATTCTTCCAGCAGGAACTGGCCAAGTCGGCCTATGCGTTCCAGCAGGAAGTCGAAAGCAAGGAGCGGGTGATCGTCGGGGTCAATGATTTCGTGATGAAAGATGAGAAGCTGGAGATCCCGGTTCTTCGCATAGATCCGCAGGTCGAACGGGAACAGGTCGCGTTCGTCAAGAAGATCAAGGCCGAGCGTAACAATGGCGCCGTGCAAGTGTCGCTCGACAAACTCCGTAAGGTGGCCGACAGTGACGGAAACACGTTCGAAGCCCTGCTTGAGTGTGTTCGTGCCTATGCCTCAGTCGGGGAGATGTGCGATGTTCTCCGCGAAAGCTGGGGAGAGTATGTGGAGACGCAGGCAGCGATGATGCCCTCCTGAATTAGCTGATATATTTTGTGATTTAGATAAGAGAGAAGTGAATGGTTAAGGATCCTAAGATCAGAGTTCTGCTGGCAAAGCCGGGTCTCGACGGTCATGACCGGGGAATCAAAGTCATAGCCGCCGCCTTCCGCGATGCCGGGATGGAAGTCATTTATTCGGGACTCCGCCAGACTCCGCAGATGATTGTCGATGCTGCGATTCAGGAGGATGTCGATGCGATCGGCGTCTCGATCCTGTCGGGTGCGCACATGACTTTGTTTCCCGCCATCCTGGACGAGATGAAAGCGAAGGGAGCGGAAGACATCATGCTGTTCGGCGGCGGGATCATTCCCGATGACGACAAGGTGGAACTCGAGAAGTTGGGCGTGGCCCGCATTTTCACGCCCGGTGCGCCGACCGAGGATGCGATCGCGTTTCTTCGCGATGCAGATTCTCAAGAAGAAGTCGGACGAGAAAATTATGTAATGTCCGCAATCACTCTTTAAACAATAAGTATGCCCGGGAGGCAGTATGTCGAAAAATATCGATCCGCGTCAGCAACCTGTCAGAGACATGGTCAAGGAGTTTGCCGACAAAGAAATGTATCCGGTCTCGCGCCAGCTCGACGAGATGCCGGAGCCGCGCAAATTCCCGACCGAACTCTATCGCAAGATCGGCCAGGCCGGATTCATCGGATTCAACATGCCCAAAGAGCTGGGCGGTCAGGGGAAGTCGCATCTTGAGTATGCTACGCTGGTCGAAGAATTGTGCTATCATGATGCCGCGATAGGTCTGCTCTGTGCGGTGGCCGAACTGGCCACCTTCCCGATTCTGCATTTCGCCAGCGAAGAACAGAAGAAGAAATATGTCCCGGACTGCGCTTCCGGTAAGCGGATTCCCGCCTTCGTGCTGACCGAGCCGAACGCCGGTTCAGACGCCGCCAACCAGAACACCGTGGCCGTAGAGAACGGCGATCACTATATCGTTAACGGCGAAAAGATTTTCATCATGCATGGCGATGTCGCCGACCTGGGCGTGCTGTTCTGCCGGATCGAAGGGAAGCCGAAGATGTCGACGTTTATCGTCGATACGGAACAGCCGGGGTGGCAGAAACGCACCCTCAAGAACAAAATGGGAATGCGCGCGGCCACTACCGGCGGAATCATTCTCAAGGATGTCAAAGTCCCGAAAGAGAATCTGCTCGGCGAAGTCGGCAAGGGATTCCGTTACGCCATGACCACGCTGGACAGCGCCCGTATCGGTGTCGCCGCCCAGGGTGTCGGCGTATGCCAGCGGGCGTTGGATGAGGCAGTTTCCTATGCCAAGAAGCGCCAGGCGTTCGGTCAGCCGATCGCGAAACTTCAGGCCATCCAGTGGATGATCGCCGATATGGCAACCCGCACCGAAGCTGCCCGCGCCCTGATGCACAAGGCCGTGCTGCTTCAGGATGCCGGCGAGAAGTTCAGCCTCGAGGCCTCGATGGCCAAGCTGTATGCAACCGAGGCAGCCAACTTCTGCGTCGATCGCGCTATGCAGATTCACGCCGGTTACGGATTCATCGGCGAATTCTCCCAGATCGAGAAGATCTATCGCGACCAGCGGGTCCTGGAGATCTACGAAGGAACCTCCGAGGTTCAGCGCCTGGTCATTGCCGGCAATATTCTGGGTCGTTAATGCACATCGGACAATTCGAAATACATACCTTCGTCGAGCACCGTTTCAAGCTCGACGGAGGTACTATGTTTGGCGTGATTCCGCGAAGCCTCTGGCAGAAGATGATTCCGCCCGACGAGAACAATCTCATCAATATGAACATCAATCTGTTCGTGCTCAAAGCGCACGGCAAGGTATTGATTTTCGACATCGGTCTGGGTGATACCCTCTCCGAGAGGGAGAAGCGGATTTATTCGCCGATCGACGGATCCCACCTTGAAGATGGGTTGAGCGAACTAGGTTTGAGCCCCGACGATGTCGACTATGTTATCATGACGCACTTGCACACCGATCATTCGGCCGGTGCAGTCAGATTCTCCGAAAACGGCGGATTCGAACCAAGATTTCCCAACGCAACGTATATCGCATCCCGCCAGGAATGGGAGGCAGCCACCCATCCGGATGAGCGGACCTCCGCCGTCTATATCCCGGCCCGCTATCTCGCGATCGAAGAAATGGCGAAATATCGGCTGATCGAAGAAGACACCGAGATCCTTCCCGGAATCATAGCGGTGTTTACCGGAGGGCACAGCCGCGGACATTTCGCCCTTGAGATCGAGTCCGAAGGTCACAGGCTGTACTATTACGCCGATATTTTCTGCACCACGCATCACATTTCAGTTCCGTACATTCCCGCTACTGATATAGATCCGATGACTTCAATGGAAATCAAGCGAAGGAAACTCCCGGAAGTCGTCGACAACGACGTCATCCTTGCCTTCGGACACGACACCGAGGTTCCTCTCGGAAGAGTCCGGATGGAGGGCAAGAAGTTCGTGGTTGAAGAAGTTGTCGCCTGAGTCTGCCGGGCCGAGGAGTCAAACGACCTGATTTTGTGAGAAGAAACGACCATGTCACTTGAAGAAAAGCTGAATCATCTGGAGAAGATGCGGGCCGAGGCCAAACTCGGCGGCGGTGCCGACCGAATCGATTCCCAGCACAAGAAGGGAAAACTGACCGCCCGCGAAAGGATCGAACTGCTGGTCGATTCGAACTCGTTCGAAGAATTCGATATGTTCGTCACTCATCGGACTTCGGGGTTCGGACTCGAAGACCAGAAGGTTCTCGGCGATGGTGTTGTGACCGGCTGTGGTCGGATCAACGGACGACAGGTCTTTCTTTTCTCGCAAGATTTCACCGTGTTCGGCGGCTCGCTTTCCGAGGCCCATGCCGAAAAGATCTGCAAGATCATGGACATGGCCATGAAAGTCGGGGCGCCGGTGATCGGACTAAATGACTCCGGCGGTGCGCGTATTCAGGAAGGCGTAGTGTCGCTAGGGGGGTACGCAGATATTTTTCTTCGCAATACCCTCGCATCGGGAGTGGTTCCCCAGATTTCGGTCATTCTCGGTCCTTGTGCGGGCGGAGCGGTGTACAGTCCGGCTATCACCGATTTTACTTTCATGACCAAGGGGACCTCGTACATGTTTGTGACCGGGCCCAATGTCGTGAAGACTGTCACTCACGAGGTGGTAACCTCCGAGGAGTTGGGCGGCGCCATGGTCCATGCCTCAAAATCCGGGGTTGCGCATTTCGCCTGTGACAACGAAGCGGATACAGTTGCCCGACTCAAGCAGCTTCTTGAATACATCCCGCAAAACAATCTGGACGATCCCCCGGTGGCGGAAAACAACGACCCGGTCGACCGTGAGGATGACCAGCTGAATCATATCGTTCCGGAGAATCCAAACCAGCCGTACGACATGAAGGACGTGATCCGAAGAGTGGTTGATACCGGTTCATTTTTCGAAGTTCACGAAGATTTCGCACAGAATATTATCGTCGGCTTCGCGCATCTCGGTTGCCGGTCGATCGGAATCATCGCCAATCAGCCACAAATGATGGCCGGGGTGCTGGATATCAATTCTTCGATCAAAGCGGCCCGGTTCATTCGCTTCTGCGATGCGTTCAATATTCCGATTCTCACTTTTGAAGATGTCCCCGGGTTCCTTCCGGGAGTCGATCAGGAGCACGGCGGTATCATTAAAAACGGCGCCAAGCTGCTTTATGCCTACTGCGAGGCAACGGTGCCGAAAGTAACAGTCATCACGCGTAAAGCGTATGGTGGAGCCTACGACGTTATGAACTCCAAACACGTCCGTGGTGATATGAACTACGCCTGGCCGACTGCCGAGATCGCCGTCATGGGTCCCAAGGGTGCCGTGGAAATCATTTTCAAGAAGGATATTGCCGAGTCTTCCGATCCCGAAAAGGAAGTGCAAAAGAAGACCGATGAGTATCGGGAGCGATTCGCCAATCCGTACATCGCTGCCTCGCGCGGCTATGTCGATGATGTGATCGAGCCGAAGACAACTCGTCCGCGGCTGATCCGGGCATTTCAGATGCTCGAAACGAAAAAGGACAGCAACCCACCCAAGAAGCACGGCAATATACCGCTGTAACCAATTCCAGTATGCCGAAGCAAATCAAAAAGATCCTGATCGCGAACCGAGGTGAAATCGCCGTTCGCGTGATCCGCGCCTGCCGGGATATGGGTATCAAGTCCGTGGCCGTGTTTTCGGATGCCGACCGCACCGCCTTTCACGTTCGTATGGCGGACGAAGCGTATCATATCGGCCCGGCACCGTCATCGCAAAGTTACCTCGTTCACGAACGGATAATCGAAGCAGCCAAGAAATCAAACGCCGATGCGATCCATCCCGGCTATGGATTTCTTGCCGAGAATGCATCCTTCGCGCAGCATTGTATCGATGCCGGTATCATCTTCGTCGGTCCCAAACCTGAAACGATTTCCCTACTTGGAGACAAACTGGCCGCGCGTCAGGCCGCTTTGAAAGCAGGCTTACCGGTTGTGCCGGGCGGGGAATTCGCCGATGGAGATCTCTGGGCTGCCCTCAGAAAGGCAGAAGAAATAGGCTATCCGGTTCTGATCAAGGCGGCCGCCGGTGGGGGCGGCAAAGGGATGCGGGTTGTTAAGGTCGCCGATGAATTCGAGGAATCGCTTAAACGGGCAACCTCCGAGGCGCAATCGGCGTTCGGCGACGGACGAGTCTACCTGGAAAAATATCTGCCCCGGCCCCGACATATTGAAATACAAATTCTTTGCGATCAACACGGCAACGCTATCCACCTAGGCGAAAGAGAATGCTCCATTCAACGGCGCCACCAGAAACTGATCGAAGAATCTCCCTCGGCTATGATGACTCCCGAACTCCGCAAAAAAATGGGCGACGCCGCGGTCAATATCGCCATGCAGACCGGGTATATCGGAGCTGGAACGGTCGAGTTCATGGTCGATGACCGCGACAACTCGTTCTATTTCCTCGAAGTCAACACCCGCCTTCAGGTGGAACATCCGGTAACCGAACTGGTCACCGGTCTTGATCTTGTTAGAAAGCAGATCCTGATCGCCGAAGGGGAGCCGCTGCAATACAAGCAGGAAGATATCCAGCTCAGGGGACACGCCATCGAATGCCGCATCTCGGCCGAGGACCCTGAGCAAAATTTCATGCCTTCGACCGGGCGTCTCAAGAACTACCGCATCCCGGCAGGCCCGGGTGTACGGGTCGATTCCGGGGTGGTGATCTACTCCGATGTTCCGATGTTTTATGATCCCCTCATCGCGAAATTGATCGTCTGGGGGAAAGACCGGGCCGAAGCGATCAGCCGATGCCGACGCGCGCTCGAAGAGTACCGGGTCTCCGGCGTCATGACTACGATCGGATTCTGCCATGTTGTCATGGACAATCCCAGGTTCGTTGACGGAAAATTGTCGACTCGATTTATTGAAGAGGAATACCCGGACAATCGGTATAATCCGTTGGATGATTCAATGAAAGAGCAGGCGGCGCTGGCTGTGGCGGTGGACAAATTTATCAAAGAACGGAGGATCGCTGTCTCACGCGCCGGCAACGGCAAGTCCGGTTCCGGCTGGCAGGCGTTCTACCGCCAACAAAACAACCGTTCGTTTACCGGAAATAAAGAATGACCCGATACCTGGCGCAAATCGACGGCTCCGATTTCGACATCGAAATCGATTATTGCTCGGAGAAATATTGTGCCCTGATTAATGGGAAGAAAGTCGAGATCGAGTACTTCCCCCTGGCCGAAGGACGGGCGATCTTATTAATCGATGGTCAGTCTCTCGAAGTAGACGTGCGAGCAGACTCGTATGCCTCGAAGCAAATGGTCTTCATGAAGGGGCGTGACATTGCCGTTGAACTTGAGGACTACCATCTCGCCCAGCTTCGCAAGGCGGCAGTGATATCCGCTGGCGGAGCTGCCGACAAGGTCGTGAAAGCACCTATGCCCGGCCTGATCCTCGAAATAAAGGTCAAGCCGGGGGATACGGTCTCCAGGAATCAGGCGATCATGATTGTCGAAGCAATGAAGATGGAAAATGTGATCAAAGCTCCGGCGGACGGAACGGTCAAAGCAGTGCACGTTGCCAGAGGCAGCTCGGTCGAGAAAGATATGAAGCTGGTGGAGTTCGAGTAAGTGGCGGACGCATCGAAAAAGACTACGTCGGGAATCGAAATCCCCGTAACTCTCCAGGAGTTTGCCGCGATGGATCTTCCGGCACCGGGTGAGTATCCGTTCGTTCGCGGGGTCTATCCGGATATGTACAGGGGGCGCCTCTGGACCATGCGCCAGTATGCCGGATTTGGCACCGCTGCTGAGACCAATGAACGATTCAAGTATCTGCTCAAGCAAGGGCAGACCGGACTCTCGGTTGCATTCGATCTCGCGACACAGATTGGTTATGATTCGGATCATCCGATGGCGAAAGGGGAAGTGGGCCGTACCGGGGTGGCGATTGATTCGCTCGAGGACATGGAAGTGCTGTTCGACGGCATCCCGCTCGACCAGGTGTCTACATCGATGACGATCAATGCTACCGCGGTTGTCTTGTTGGCGATGTACATCGTCGTGGGGAAAAAACAGGGGGTCGCCTCGGAGAAACTCATGGGGACGGTTCAAAACGACATTCTCAAAGAGTTCATCGCCCGGGGGACATATATATATCCGGCCGCGCCTTCGATGCGCATCATCACCGACATCTTTGCCTATGCCGGTACACATCTTCCCAAATACAACACCATCTCAATTTCCGGATACCATATTCGCGAAGCGGGCGCCACGGCCGCGCAGGAAGTAGCCTTCACCCTCTCGAACGGGATCGCTTATGTGAGAGCGGCTCAGAAGGCGGGACTCGACATTAACGATTTCGGGCCACGGCTCTCGTTCTTCTTTGCGGCGCATAACAATTTGTTCGAAGAAGTGGCCAAGTTCCGGATCGCACGAAAGCTCTGGGCAAAGATTATGAAAGAAAAGTTCGGAGCGACCAACGAGAAGGCAATGCTTCTTCGCTTTCACACCCAGACCGGCGGCTCCACCCTCACGGCACAACAGCCTGAAAATAATATCGTGAGGACGACAATCGAAGCCCTGGCGGCAGTGCTTGGCGGTACCCAATCGCTGCATACGAATTCGTACGATGAAGCGCTCGGACTGCCTACTGAAAAATCGGCGGAGATCGCGCTGCGCACACAGCAAATTCTTGCTCATGAATCAGGTGTGGCAGATACAGCCGATCCGCTTGCCGGATCGTTCTATGTAGAATATTTGACCGATCAACTGGAGCATAAGGCGGAAGCTCTGATGGATGAAATCGAGTCGACCGGAGGTTCGGTCAATGGAATCGAATCGGGCTATTTCCGGGACGAAATCGCCCGCTCGGCGTACGAATTTCAAAGATCGGTCGAACACAACGAGACAACGGTTGTCGGTGTCAACAAATTTGCGTCGGACTCCGCGGTCATTCGACAGATACTGAAAGTGGATCCGCAACTGGAACAGACACAGATCCAGAGACTCAAGCAGCTTCGCACGCGTCGCGATGGACAAAAGGTCGCGGCGTGTCTGAAGGCAATTGAGAAGACGGCGCAGTCGGACGACAATATTGTCTATCCGGTGCTCGACGCCGTGGAAAATTACGCCACCGTTGGTGAAATCGCACACACACTCAGACAGGTATGGGGTGAATATCATGAACGTAATGTATAGAAATCTGGTACTGACCGCTCTACTCACAATCTTATTGGTTGCCTGCTCGTCGAAAAACGAGCCGGAACCGGGCGCAACTTCGCAAGACGAGGTCGCGAGCACCCAGGAGATCAAGCCGGTGACGGTGCGGGACTCGATCGAGGTCATGATGAACCGGGCGATGGACTATCTTCGCTATTACGACAAGTCGGCGCTGTACGAAAACGAATTCCCGTATGTCCGCGACGAAAACACATTCGACCAGTATTTGAAACTGGGGCAGATCGTCTATGCCTCGACCGACTCGCTGACACATATCGATGTAGACAGTCTCACTATGTACGCTCACGACTCGGCGATGACGCATCTGACGGTGAATTTTGAAGGGCCGACGGGTATGAAGAGCCAGCTCAAGGACTCCATAATGGTGTTCTACTCGAACGGGAGGTGGATCAAACCGACGGTCGGATCGAGCGCCCTTCAGGCCAACTACGATCGAATCATTCGTATGGCCGACTCAGCCGCCGCAGCTGAAGCAGCCGGGAACTGAGCCTTGAGCAAGCCACTTATATCGCATGTCGGGATCGCGGTCTCGGATATCGAGAGCGCCGTTAGCCGGTTCAAGATGGTTACCGGGGGAAATGCCCCGGTGGTGCATACGGTCGAGGATCAACAGATACAGGTGGCAATTTTCCAGAGCATCGACAGCGAAAGTGGGGGAATCGAACTGGTTGCGCCGACTTCGCCTGACAGCCCGGTGGCAAGATTTATAGAGAAACGGGGAGAGGGACTGCATCATATTTGCCTCTATGTCGATGACATCCGCACCCGTATCAAAGAACTGAAAGCGGCCGGGGTGAAACTTATCGACGAAACGCCGCGAATCGGGGCCGAAGGCAATCTCATCGCCTTCGTACATCCGTCCGGGATGAACGGGGTGTTGATAGAACTCGAGGAAAAGCGCTAGGCGCTTAGATCAGTCTCGGGTTTGCGCCCGCATCTTCGACAGGAATCATGCTGATTGCTGTTCATCCGACCGCATTCACATCGCCAGAAATTCGAATCGTCAGAGAATCCGATGCGACTCAATCGCTTCTTCCGGAAGTAGTAGTAGACCAGGGCCAGCGTACCGAGGACCAGCACCAGCCAGTACCAGATCGGTCTTTTGGGCGTCCCAAAAAATTCTGCTTCGGCCGGACCGTAGTAAGCGAAGCCATCCTGCATCAGCCGTATCCCCGACAGTAACTCGGTTGAATCGTCCTTGCCCACCTTTCCCCAGAGGGTAAAGAGGATCTGATGACCGTCGGGATGTCGATACATGTATCCTTTGAGTCGATGCGTGATTTCGAGGCCGCTTGCGGTATCGGTCGACTCGAAATCAAGTACGAACGAAACACGGTTGGTATCGTAATAACCGGTGCTGCTCAGGAGTTGTGCTTTGGGCAGGTTCAGAATGATATCGTTGACAACTTTGTCAACCGACCCGCGAAGTTCCTGCTTATTCCGAATGACCCCATCGCCCGTAATCTCAGAGCGAAAGATCAACAGCTCGGCGGTCGCCGATTCATCGACAATCTGAAAAGGAAATTCGGCGCTGTCGGAACCCAGCGCCCAGCCGTCGGGACGGGGCAGCTTGATCTGTCCGCCCAGATCGAAAAAGCCACTCGCGAGACTGCATGACGCGGGAAGCAGGATTAGAAGGATTGCTGCTGTTGCCAGGCGTTTCATATTGGTAATATCGACAGCAGGTGGCTTTTCTTGCGGTGAAGAAAGATTGAAATCGGATCGTGACGTCTCACGTGAACTGCTTCAAACACTGTGAGATCGACTGAAGCCGATCCTTGATAAATTCGTCACGCTGGAGTGCGGGGGTGTACTCGAATGACCGTCCACCCGAATCTGCCTTTCTCTTCTGGAGCAGTCCTTTGTCGGCCAGCCTGCCGAGCACGGTCATGACTGTAGTGTAGGCGCGATTACCGTCATCGCCGAGATGGAAGAGAGCTTTCTTAACGGTCAGGGTGCGGTGTTTCCAGGCCAGCTCCATCAAACGGGCTTCGGTCGGTCCCAGGAAAACATTGAGCCCTTTGGCAGTCGGATCAAAATAGAAAGATCCGGAGGTCATTTGCGGATTTTCCGCTTCCTGTCGAATACGAGTGATATCCCCAGGGCGATGAGGGCGACGGGAAGCAGGTAGCTTCCGGCGTGTATCGGTATGAACCCGGCCCGTTCAAGCAACATGAAAATCCCTACCAGCAAAAGGAACATGCCAACAAAGATCATTTTATCCTCCTTGTCACAGTCTTTTCCAAGCGTAATCGCGGTTCAATATGGGCCGGTCCTATGTTTGAAAACAACAAAATTCTTACGCCGAATCTACTCCAGCACCTTCAGTCGAGCGACTACCGCCGAAGCCACCTGTTCGAGCATGGTCCGATCGTCGTCAGTAAAATACGACGGGGTATTGGAGTCGATATCGATTTCCCCAAGAACCTTATCACCGTCCATAAGCGGCACAACGATTTCCGACCGGGTAGTGAGGGAGCAGGCGAGGAATCTCGGGTCGGCGTTAACATCGTCGACTACAATTGACTGCTTCTTCGACGCGGCCGCGCCGCAGATCCCGGAGTTCAGTTCGATTCTGGTATGGGGAGTCTCAGGGCCCAGATACGGACCCACTTCGAGAACTTCTCCGCGCATAATATAGAACCCGGACCAGTCGAATTCGTCTGAGAACCGGTCGATCAACTCGATTGCCGCTTGTAGAACCTCAGTCTCCGAATTCTTGTCCGCTATTGCCCGGCGAACGTCGTCAATTAACTGCACACGCTTTTGTTCCATTTACAGGCTCTCCCGAATCGCTTTCAAATTTTCCATCGGGACTTCGGGCGGAATCGAGCAGCCGGGACCGATGATCACTCTCGATGGATCGTATTTGTCTTTCACCTGGGGCATTTTGTGCCTGATTTCTTCCGGACTGCTGTTCAACAGCCAGCCGTTGTGATCAACACCACCCACAAGCGTCTTGTCCGGGAACTGATCGACCGCTTTGTCGAGCGGCATATTGGTTGGGTGGTCACTGTCCCAGTTCAACATGATGAAGGGGTACTTGAGTGCCACGATCTCCTTGAGGAAGGCGTGGGTCGAGCAGATATGCAGAAGATTCATAGCGTCATCGCCGGCCGCCTTGATTACGCGTAAGTCATACGGTACGCCGAATTCTTTGTACTCGTCCCACGAGATCAGGTTGCTTGCACCCCACTGAGTCGTGGCGAAGAAAAGTCCATCGGCGCCGGCGTTGCGAAGCTCCGAGGCGAATAACTCAAACGTCTGCGTGATCGCTTCCAGGGCCGGGCGGATCTTCTCGGGATGTTCGTGAATCTGCTTCGCCAGCATTTCGTCATGTTCGACCATCCGTCCGGCAATCGCCAGCGGGGTGAACACGGTCATCAGGATCGGCAGATCCTTACCGGATTTTTTGCGTATTATCGAAACCACTTTCAGATGTTCGTCCAGCGATGGCTCGGAGAGCTTCAATGGTTCAATGTCCTGCCAGTCTTCGAGCCGGGTAACCGGGAATTTCACCTTGACGTGCTTGACGAACTCCTGGTGCGAGTAGTTCTGCCTGAACCCCCAGCCTTCAATATGATAATCAGCCCGAGGGTTGATCTTCATGAAATCCCAGTCGAACTTCGCCTGAAAATCAAGCATCGCTTCTGCCGTACCTTCGGCATGATCCTCCTTGTGGTAGAAATGCCTCCAGAACGAAGCGGCGAACCGGTCCGGCTTTTCCCGGTGAAACACGTGCAGTAATCTTTCCCGATGAGAATATTTATCTGTCAAATCCGAATTCCTCAAGTTTATGGTATCTGAATTTGGTAACTAGAACAGCTTACTGTCCGGTAGGTTCGGCGTCATTTGCCGTCCTCTTTCCACTGGTCGAACAACTTATAGTAGTGTTCCGGGAATCTTGGATTGTAGCGAAGATACGAAGGCGTGGGGTAACGAATTCCCCCTCGGTGGGTCCCTTCGAACCCATCGATCATCTCCTGTTCGCTGCCCGCCGGTACTGCAAAGGCCATCTCGTGATCCTGTGTTTGTCCGAACACCCGGTCGCCGTAACAGGGGAGGATCACCTGCGGTTTCCTGGTCAGCATCGTCTCAATGCAGATGTCCGCGCAGTCGAGCCGCCCGGAAAAGCGGGAGTGAACATACCCGCCTTGTTTCCAGAGATAGGCAGTCAGCATCCGCATCACCTGGGCCGAGTTGCCGTAGATCAGGTAGAGATGCGGAGTGAATTCGGCCCGATCGATCGGGGCGGTGAGAATATATTTATATTCGGCGAAACTGAATTTCGGAACCGCGGCTTCGGTCTTAGCACCCACTTCATTTGATTCGGTGAACATCCCCCCGCACATTTCTCCGCAGGTAAACGCTTCCGGTTCTTCTTTGAACCCGAACGCCGTAAGGGCGAGGGGACAGCCTATATCTTCGCCCCCCACCGCCAGTTGCCAGCCGTAGCGCCGTGCTATCGAAAAAGTCTGGCACACGGCCACCTCATGGCCGAACATCTCTTTCGGGCGGCGGGTTTTCTCGGGCAGCGCTTCATCCGCCTTAACCATCCGGACAGCCAGCGGGAAGGTGTCCGGTCGAACGTGACGGGAGATAGCTTCGGCAAATGAGCGGAGCAGGGAAGTGTCTATGTGCTGTTTCACAGGTCTCTCTCCGGAAAAAATAATTAGGGGCTGAGTTAGTGATTATACGGATTTCCCTTCTGAATTCAAGGAAAATAAAGAGACTTCCCCATACCTTCAGAAAGACCCTGTTTAATCTTAGCGCAACTTCCGCCCCCAATATTTAGCCTCTATTCCATCTGCCGAAAAGGAATGAAGTAACCATAAGATAAAGAATTTCAGGAAGGTGAGAGACTGCCATGCCGGCTAAGATCCTCGTGATAGACGACGAAGATTCAATGTGCAATTTCATGGAGATCATGCTGACCAAGGAAGGGTATGCCGTGGAGACGGCCAACCGCGGCAGAGACGGCGTAAATCTTCTCAAAGACAAGAATTTCGATCTGGTCATCGCCGACCTCAATATGCCGGAGATGAGCGGGATCGACGTACTTAAGGAAGTCCGCGGGTTCAAAAAGGACCAGGAACTCATCGTCATGACCGCCTATGCCTCGGTGGATACCGCGATCGAAGCGATGAAGCAGGGGGCGGTCGACTACATTACCAAGCCGTTCAAGATCGACGAAATCAAGATGGTCATCGAGAAGAACATCAATCGCAAGAAACTGCTCAAGGAAAACGACCAGCTCAAACGCCAGCTTCAGGGTGACAATTCGTTCGACAATTTCATAGGCAATTCCGAAGTGGTGGTGAAGTTGAAGAAATTCGCCCAGCGGATAGCCTCATCCGATTCCACCGTGCTTATTCGCGGAGAGTCCGGCACTGGCAAGGATCTCATTGCCAAGGCGATTCATCTGCACTCGCCTCGTTGCGGCGGACCGTTCGTTACCATCAACTGCGCCGCACTTCCTGAGACGCTGCTGGAATCAGAGCTGTTCGGTCACAAGAAAGGTTCATTCACCGGGGCGATCAAGGATAAGGAAGGCCTGTTCAAAGTCGCCGACGGCGGCACGTTCTTCCTCGACGAAGTCGGCAACACGTCGCTGTCCATTCAGGTCAAGCTGTTGCGGGTTCTCGAAGAGAAGAAAATTACGCCGGTCGGTGATACCTGGCCGATCGATGTCGATGTCCGGCTGATCGCGGCAACCAATGCCGACCTTGAGGACGACGTCAAGCAGGGACGGTTCCGCGCCGATCTGTTTTACCGCCTTAACGTCATTCCCCTCCAGATCCCCTCGCTTCGTGAGCGCAAAGACGATATCGAGCTGCTCACCCGGTATTTCGTTTCCAGATTCTGTAAGAAGGCGAACATGCCTCCTAAAGAAGTGACCCCCGAAGCCCTTACGCTGTTGACCACCTATCACTGGCCGGGGAATGTGCGCGAACTTGAGAATACAATCGAACGAGCCGTCCTGCTCAACCGGACTGAGGCGCTCGATATCGCTGATTTCCCCGATCGGTTGAGCCAGCCGGAGCAGATCGCGGCGGTCAATGAACAAACCCCAGTGAATCCGACGCTCGAATCGATTGAGAAGGCATATATTCATTATGTCATGGCCCAGACCGGAGGGAAGAAAACCAAAGCCGCAAAGATTCTCGGGATAGATACATCGACTCTGTATCGCAAGATTGAGCGGTACCATTTGAAGGATCTCATCGATCCGAAAAAAGAAGAGAGTTAGGCCGGATTCAGTTCAACATTTGCGCAGGGCACGGGAACGGATATTGCCGTTATTGCTGTCTAAACGGTTTGAATCAGAAACGAGGGAAGATGATGAGATATAAGAGTAGAAACGACAAGGGCTTTACTCTGATCGAACTGATGATTGTCGTGGTCATCATCGGTATCCTGGCAGCTATGGCAATTCCCCGATTCATGCAGGCTACCACCAAAACCAAGCAATCCGAAGCCAAGCTTATCCTTAAGCAGATATATGTCAATGAGCGGGCCTATCGCCAGCAGTCATTGATCAATGGTTACTATATTCCGGCGGCTACCGCGTCTGCGGTTAATCCTCAGGCATTCAGTGAAATATGGGTCGAAATCATGGTTCCCAGCGTGTATTCCTACACGATTACCGGCGGCGTGAATTCGTTTGTGGCCACGGCCGCGGGGAATATCGACGATGACGCTACTCTGGATACCTGGACTATCGATCAGGACGGGGTGCTTACCAATACGATAGACGATGTAACCAGTTAAAAACTACCCCCTTACCTTCCGTTGTGGAGCCTCGCGTCAAGCGGGGCTTTTTTTTGCTCCTGCAACCCCGCAAACGTGGCAATTTGCGAGACTTCTGGCAAATTGCGACCGGCAGGGGCTGTCGACCGACCGGACGGGCAGGCAGCAGACTTGGGAAATGGGACCGAACTACCCCATTATTGACCTGGAAGGCCCTTTCGAGGCAACAACCGCGCGTGTCAACGGTGACACAGTGATCCGGCATGAAACGTGACTATATGTCTTCCCGGAAGATCTAAGGAAATCGGAACCCGCGACTCCGCCTTACTTCGCCAGCCAACTTATAACCCGGAGGCATACAATGTCTTCTACAATCAGGAATGGACAGAGGGGTTTCACGCTCATCGAGTTGATGATAGTGGTTGTTATCATCGGCATCCTTGCAGCCATGGCCATTCCACGCTTCATGTCGGCGACGACCAAGTCGAAGCAGTCTGAAGCAAAGCAACTGCTGAAGCAGGTCTACACAATGGAACGCACCTATCGCCAGGAGAACAACAGTTATGGCGATGACGGTGTCACTGCCGCGGCCGGTGGCTCGTTCCCGCAGATTGGCGTAGAAATCATGCAGAGCGCCCTGTACAGCTACACCATTACAGCGGCGCAAAACACTTTCACCTGTGTGGCTACTGCCAACCTTGACGATGACGCGACGAACGACGTCTGGCAGATCGATCAGGACGGAAACCTGACCTGCACGACCAACGACGCGACCTCGTGATCTCAACCAGTTGCGAGACGAATAACGCCCCGGGGTCTTCCCCGGGGCTTTTTATTTTCTCCAGATGGAACACTCCCACGATTCACGGAGCAGACCCCGACCATTGCGTTTTGCCTTACTCATGGCATAATGCCTGTCGCCAAACGGATGATCGAAAGTCAAAACTGAGGGAATGCTCCCATAGGATCCATCAACCCCTTCGTTTCAGGCGGAAAATGACGGTTCCGGCGCTCTCAGGCTGTTCAAAAAAAGACATCGAAAGAGGCACACCCTTTGCCGATACCTACGATGAAAAACAAGAGGAACTGAACGCAAACGCAAAACAAACCTGTAGGAGGTTCAAATGTTTTCAAAGTTCCATAACCGTCAAAAAGGTTTCACCCTCATCGAACTGATGATCGTGGTCGTAATCATCGGTATCCTGGCCGCTCTGGCCATCCCGAGATTCATGCAGGCTACCACGAAGTCGAAGCAGTCTGAAGCCAAACAGCTTTTGAAGCAGGTCTATACCATGCAGCGCACCTATCGCCAGGCCAACAACTCGTATGGCGACGATGGCGTAACGGCTGCTGCCGGTGGTAACTTCCCGCAGATCGGCGTGGAAATTATGGCCAGCGCGCTGTATTCGTACACCATGACCGCTGCCCAGAACACCTTCACCTGCGTGGCGACGGCTAACCTTGACGATGATGCCACCAACGATGTGTGGCAGATCGACCAGGATGGCAACCTGACCTGCACCACAAATGACGTCAGTGCCTAGTAGAGCCTGACCAAGTCAGCTTGTACAACCCCGCTTCGGCGGGGTTTTTTTTTGCCCGTAATTCCACCCGGGCGGGGCTTGATTTTACGAAATCCGCCAGCCCAATCAGCCGATATTTCAATTGACGGCTCCGCCGGTGAATTTTGTTGATTGCCCCTTACCCTGAAGGTATACTGAGCCAATGATTAGAGCCATTATTCTCAGCCTGTTGCTGATGTCCGTTCAGGTAACCCTGGCGGCCCCTCCGACCCCACCTGAGACCAAGGGTCTGCAAGAGCTGACCGAGTACCTGAACTTGAAACCGGACGATATCAGCTTCCGGCCAGACTACACTGAACCGGACTCGTTCCGCCTTCAGGCGATTGCCAATCTCATGGAGCACCCGCTCGGTATGGTAAATTACCTGGACAGCCTTAAAAACGGCCATATCAACGGCCAACCGGAAATTCTCGCCGGATATCTTTTTAAACAACTGGCAGTCGAACACCAGCAGGGAAGATCCAGGGCATATCGGGCCGATGCTTCGGAAATGAAGGCGACTTACAATCTCTATTACAACGATGTCGCCCTGAACCAGTTGATGACCCGGGCGGCGGCTTATCTCGACGTCATCTTCCCCAAATCACGCGAGAAAGCGCTCGCTTTTCTTACGCCCGCTCAAAAGGCATTCCTGACCACCAATTTCAAGCATATCCTCGAGATGCGCGCAGAAGACGAATTTCTTTCGGTGGAGCAGCTCGATTCGCTCGCAAAAATCGATGACAGCAACGCCGCCCATTTCGCCTCTTTCGGCTACAAGATAGACAAGGATCCGATCCTCGACGCCGGTATAGATTGCCTGAGGGAGCTGATGCAGGGGATCAGGGCGGTACAGGAAGAGATTAAATCCGGCCAAACGACCGCTGAGAAAATAACGGAAGGGCTCGGATTCGTCCCCAAAGGGACTGATATGAACAGCTATCTTGGGAAGCAGGAAGGCTGGAAGATCGGCGGCCCCGGTAATGACTATTACTCCGGTGACTACAAGTTCATTCTCGATTTCGGGGGCGATGATGTCTACGACCTGAGCTACGATCCGAAGCATCCCCACGGAGTCATCATTATCGATCTCGGCGGTAACGACACCTATCGATCCAATACCGATTTCACGCTTGGATCAGGCTGCCTCTCGAACGGTTTCCTGCTCGATTTCGGCGGGAATGATTTCTATGACGCCAACTCGTTCGGACTCGGCTCCGGCTTTTTCGGCCTTGGGCTGCTCTATGACGCGGGCGGTGATGATATTTACAACGGCGACTATCACGTCGAGGGGGCCGGTACTTTCGGTATCGGACTGCTGATCGATGAAGGCGGCAGGGACATGTACAACGCCTCCTGCTATGCCCAGGGATTCGGGTTCACCGAAGGAGCCGGTGTTGTCTACGACCTCTCCGGTTCGGACAGCTACTACGCAGGCGGAAAATATAAAGACATCCTCCGGTATGAGGACCATTATCTGTCTCTTTCACAGGGTTTCGGCTACGGCCTGCGACCGTATCTCTCGGGAGGGATCGGCGCCATCATAGATTTGAAGGGGAACGACACATATTATTCGGATATTTTCGGACAGGCCGCCAGTTACTGGTGGTCACTGGGTATGATTTATGACTCCAGCGGCAACGACAACTACCAGAGCTTCCAGTATGCCCAGGGTGCGGCTACCCACATGACGCTCGGTTGTCTGGTCGACGACTACGGCAACGATGTCTATTCCGGCAAGGGACTCATGCAGGGATGCGGGCACGACTACTCCTGCGGCATGATTCTCGATCGTCATGGCGATGACACCTACACCTGCTATGACCTCTCCCAGGGAGCGGGCTCGGCGAACGGCGTCGGAGTGCTGATCGATAACGAAGGGAATGACCGATATTTCTCGAAAAATCAACTGAACACCCAGGGATATGGCAATCCGCGAAGAGATTTCGGATCGATCGGCTTGTTCATCGACCTCGGCGGCGAAGATCAATATCAGGGGAACGGGAAGAACAACTATTACTGGCGGACTGACTCTAAATGGGGCGGCGGGATGGATATCGAGCTGAATCCGCCCGACAGCGCATCGGGAGAGAAGAAACAGTGAAGCAAATTCATACTCCCCTTCAAAATGTGATTTGGATTCTTTGCCTGGTGACGGTAATTGGATATACCGGAAGGTCTGTTCGCGCTGTCACGCCGCTTGAGAGAAAAGTTGACTCACTGTTCGTGATCGCCTCCTCGGGCGAGATCAGATACCAGAAGCTGGTCCAACCGGCGATCGATCAGATTGCGGCGATCGGTGTCGACGCTGTGCCGCTCCTGGTAGACAAGATGACCACGAAAGACGCCCGTGAACGGCTGACAATTGGTAATATACTGAAAAAGATCGGATCTCCTGCCGTGCCTTATCTCATTCAATCGCTGAATAATCCCGATCCGGTGATAGTGCAACGAGTCTGCTACTCGCTGGGGGATATAGGCGACACGACCGCGACGATACCGTTAACGCGTGAGGCCGCGGATACTTCGTGGCAGGTGCGTGAGCAGTCGCTCGACGCGCTGGGCAAACTCGCCGACGCACGGGCAAACGAGGCTGTCGTGGGGGGATTCGCTGACTCAATCGGTCAGGTACGCAAAGCTGCGACGGTGGCGGCGGGGAAAATAGGCATTGAAAATGCAGTCTCGCGGCTCGTACATATTCTGGGTGATGACTTCTATGGCGCGAGGATGTCGGCGGTCGATGCTCTCCTGAAGATGGATAGCTCGAAAGTGATTCCCGCCTTGCGGGACTCGATGCTCTCGCCGAATCCGTTCGTGGGCGATCTGGGCTGCTATATTCTTGGCAAGCTCGGCTCCGACCGCGCCTTGAATGTCCTTATGGATCAGGCGGCCAGCCCGAACCCGAATCGCCGGGCCCATGCCGCCGAAGCAGTCATCTACGCTGACCCGCAGGACAACTGCGGATTCCGGAAGCAGCTGGTTAACAGCGAAACCGATCGTCTGGTCCTGCTCAAGATTACTTCGGCCATACAAGCTGTACAACATGAGTGACGAAGATCTCAAGAAGAAGCTCGATCGATTCCAGAACCTGATTCATTCCCCACAGCACGAACCGCCGGCAAGCCATTTCCCCGAACGTTACCGCACGCTTGCCGAAGCCAATGGCGGCGAGCTGGTGGCGAATCATGCCGGAGCGTACTGTCGCGTTCGCACCCTCTATCCGTTCGAACATTATCACGGAAGTTGCTGTCTCGATGACGCCGCCGCTTCGGCAACGGTGCCCCTCTCTGCCTTCACTTCGATGGATGAACCGGGAGAGCTGGAGCTGTCTTCGATGCTTTTCATCGATACGGAAACTACCGGTCTCGGTGGGGCCGGGGCCGTGGCCTTTCTGGTCGGCTGCGGATCGCTGGTAGAGGATGGGTTTGAGGTTCGCCAGTATCTGCTCCCGGACTATTCCGATGAATGCGCGATGCTCGAGGACTTGCAGCAGGAGTTGCGCGAGGACAATGTCCTGGTAAGTTACAACGGAGCTACATTCGATCTGCCGCTGCTTAAAGACCGACTGGTGATTAACCGGGTTTCGAAGGAAATCCCGTACGGATATCACGTCGATCTGTTGCACGCCGTCCGAAGAATCTTCCGTCGACGGCTCAAGGATTGTCGGCTGAGCAATATCGAGAAGGAGCTTTTTGGGTTCGAACGAACCGACGATATTCCCGGCTACCTGATACCCGCGGTTTATTTTGAGTGGCTCTCCTCGGACAGTCTTGAATTGCTACCCGAGGTACTGAATCATAACCGGTTGGATATCCTCTCGTTGTTCTATCTGGTCGATCATATCGCCACTATTCATAGGTCGCAAGGGGAAGCGCTGGAAGAGATCGATGATCTCCATTCCCTTTCCCGGGTCTATAGCCGCCGCCGCGACCACACCACCGTGGAATCGCTGATAGAGCGGATTGAGGGGACCAGCGGTTCCGGGCTGGCCGAAGATATTCAGCTATTCAACGCGTTTAGCTTTAAGCGGGCCAATAGCTTAGAGAAGGCAGTCCCAATCTGGCTGCAACTTGCCGGATCGGAATCCCGCGAAGGCTTCTGGGCTAATATCGAGCTGGCCAAGTACTTCGAGCACCGGGTCCATGATCCGGCCCGGGCCTTTCAGCATGCCAGCCGGGCACACGATATCTGCCCTTACGGCGAGGCCCGCCAACGGAAACTGGCGCTTCGGATTGACCGATTAAGGGCCAAACTCCGCCTTCAAAAATGAGGGGGAAATAAGCCTTAAATCCCTGTAGGAAGTTCCGATAATATGCTTATAGGGAATTTATGAACGCAGAGTTTTATAACAAAATCATCCAGGACCACCAGGAGCTCTCGTCATTACCCCAGACGCTCGCCGAGGTCCTTCGTGTAACCAAGAGTGACACCTCGTCCGCTCAGGACCTGGCCAATGTCCTGAGTCACGATCCGGCGCTTACCGCCAAAGTCCTCCGAATAGTCAATAGTCCCTTCTACGGCCTGGCTCGTGCCGTCACTACTTTACCTCAAGCGGTCGTTACGCTCGGAATGCGTGCCGTCTCCGCTCTTGCACTCTCGACTTCCGTCTATGACCTGACCGGCAAGTGGGAATCGACAGTCAATCGGGTGCGATTCTGGCGGCATTCTCTGGAAGCGGCGATTGCCTGCCGGAATATAGCCGAAGCGGTCAGGTATCCAAGAGTCGAAGAAGCGTTCGTGGCCGGACTGCTGCACGATATCGGCATCCTCGTTCTCGAGAAGTCTTTCTCGGACAAATACCGGAGCGTGTGGAAACAGGTCGAAGCCGGGGGAGTATTAGTAGATCTTGAAGACGCAGCCTGGGGAACGAACCATGCCCGCGTCGGCCAATTCCTGCTCGAACAGTGGGGCATCCCGACTATAATCTGCGACGCGGTCGGACAGCATCACAATCATTTTCCGCCCGATGCTACCGAACCGGATTTCGTGCTGCCGCAGATAGTTCTCCTCGGAAATCTGATTTCGAAGTTTTCGATCGCAAATGCCAGACCGCATCTTGACTATGAATCGGACAACCGGGAAATCGTCAGCAAGAACCTTCGTATCCCTGAAGAACGGCTTCGCTCGATCGAAGAACAACTCCTGCACAATACGGTCGAGGAAGCTAAATTTCTTGAGATCGATGTCGGCACTCCCGATGCGATCATGCTCGAAGCGAACAAGATGCTGTACTTCCATTACCTGACCGTTGAGAATCTGCTCCGTGAAAATCGCCAGATGCAGCGGGAGATCGCCCAGACCAAGCTTGAGAAGGCAGCGCTTGAGACACTTCGGACGATTACGGCTACCTTTAATCATTATCTCAACAATGCCGCCGCGACCATTCTCGGTCGGGCGCAACTGATCCAGTTAGGTGTGGGCAAGGGAGAGGTGGTCGATTCCAGGAATAAGATCGGCTACGCCATCGATATCATCATCTCCGGAGTCAACACGATTCAAGTGGTGCTCGAAGAATTGAAGAACCTGAATGAATTCAAGACGACGATTTATCACGATGATACCTACATTATCGATATCGAGAAAAAGATGCGCGAGCGTCTGGCCGGTCTGGAAGCTGAGACAAGAGTCGAGCCGGTAAGCTGACACAAAAAAAGGCGCACTCAGTCCGCGCCGTCACTCACTTAATATCGAAATTCGTTTACTTGGACTCGTTGATTACGATCGTCGAGTTCGTTCCTTTGACCTGCAGCGGAATCTTTGCTGTTCCCACCGAGATCTTTGTCTGCGAGCTTCCCGATCCCTGCTCCACCCGGGCGCTGTAATCCGATCTGATAACGCCGCCATCGGCCAGCGCCGTTACAAGTACGTTGGCGTCTTCGCTGAGCGTCAGATTGATCAGCCCGTTGGTCGAAGTAATCGACGATGGGCCGGAGAGGTACTGGTTCAGCTCGACCGCGACATCGCCACGGTCGCTGTTGATCGTCAATGGACCGTTGAGATACCTTCCGGAAATCGAGCCGAATTTGTTCACCGCCGTAAGCATCCCGTCGATATCTTCCATATCGATGCTTGAATTAACGTTTTCAATCTTGGCCATGCCGTTGATATTGGTCATGGAAACCGGTTTGTAGGAATTCTTCACCGAGACATTCCCGATTACATCGGAGACGGACACCTGCCCGTTCTGATTGTCAATCGACAGATCCCCCTTGTGCCCGCTAACGTTGACTTCACCGCTGTTGCGGATAGAAGCATTGCCGGAACAGTCGTCCAGCTCAATTGCGGCATAGGAATTAGCCAGCTCGAATACGCCGGAACAATCCGAGAGGACGATATCGCCGAGAGAATTCTGTACGTTAATCGGTCCGGACACGTTATCGAGTTCGGTTCTACCCATTTTGCCGGCCAGCTTGACCTCGCCGCTGATATTGCTCAGCGATACATCGCTGTAGTTCGTATTCGCCTTCAGTCCTTCCCGCAGGTCGCTGGCTTCGAGTTGCCCGAACGAGCTTTCGCAGACAATCGGATTTGACCTCGGAACGGTAACTTCAAGGCTGCTGCTCAGAATATTGCGGCGCGGATCGCTGATCGCCGGGAAATGGGAATTTACGTAGATGCCGGTGGCCGTGCTGGACAGGTCTATCGTAATATCATTGATCAATCGATTGGCCGATTCGTCGTCGTTCGCACTTACCCGTACACTGAAGCTTACGCGGACTACATTCTCATCAACACCGGTAACGATCAGTGAGCCAGTCTGGTTGTTTATGTAGATCGGAAGTTTCTGGGAGAACACCCGCATGCTGTCTTCATATTCTTTCGAGGCTCCGTGTACGCCCGACTCGCTCGTGAAGGTACGGTCACTGCCGACCACGACCACTTTCGGTGTCGTCGGGGGCTTGGGCGGCTTGGGGGTCGCATGTGCCGCTGGGACTTCCGGCACCGACGGAACCTGCCACACCGCTGCGCTTCCGGGTGGGTTCGGTGTAACCACCGTAAAGTTCAGATTCGAAAGGCTGTCTTTGAGAACATCCAGGGCCCGCAGGATGTACACCTGCTGAGTCTTGAGCTGTTTGCTGGTTTCAATCGCGATCCGCTGAGCATCTATCTCCGACTTCAGCTTGTCAATCAGGGCCTTGTTTTTCAGAGAGGACTCCTTGAGCAATTCCCGCTGATCCTGCGTCCAGCTCATCTGCGATATCAGGTAGGTCTGGATCTTTTCGGCCGAAGCAGTGTCGCTACGAAGTTCCGGGCAGATATCCTGCTTGAGGATTTCATCGTACAGCTGCATCTCCTGACGAAGGCTCTTGGTCAGGTGATACAGTTTGGCGTCGCTATGCGCCTTTTGCAGGGCGATTTCATGCTCGCGAAGCATATCGATCAGCTCGCCGATGTCATCCCTGAGATTTGCCGGCGTCCAGTAGTACGCACCGACGTCGAAATTAACAAGCATCTTGTACAGCGACTCGCGAGTCTTCTCGCATTCCTCGGATCCGTCGCAATCCCCCAGGTACGACTGATAGTCGTAAGCCAGCCTCTCCACCTGCTGAATAACATCCTGAAGGTCTTTCGCCTTATCGAGATTATCCCGACTCAGTTCGAGAGTCTTCGCTTTGTCCTTACTTATGTCTACCGACGGAGGAAGGATCGCCTGGCTGAAAGCAGCCTGCCAGGGCATAAGAGTCAGGGCGGCGGCAAAAACAATAACACAGAAGACGTTCATTGTTCCGAAAACGTTAATAGTCGTTCGTTCGGCGACACCAGCTCCGTCCCACGGATTCTCAGGCAGAGGGTGTCCGGAGAGGGTATCCGAAGCTGCGCGGACCGGTCGATAATCGTTCGGTCGCTCCATGCAATCACATCTATTCGACAAAAGCAACATATTTACGCCAAATCCTTGTCTCGGGCAGAATCATCCTGTCCGCCCGCTATCTACTAGTACGACAAATGAGAGTTTAAGTTTCTTCCCGGCAAAAAGTTAGGGAAAAATAACGTTAGTCGTCTTGCTTCTCGATTATTGCCCGATATAGCCTCGATTGTGAATAATCTTGCACTTCCACCGGCGCATTTTCAGTGCGATCATTCAAAAGCTCTGGCCGGGCCTAGGAGGATTTTGTATCTTACTTCCATCCAACCAGATAGGAAGGGCGAAATAGATTGCCGAAAAGGCCCGATCATCCCGAAAAGATCTCCCTGAGGCACTCGGTTTGCATCCTCTTTGGTTGAGAGGAAACCTGGAGGGTAAAATGACTCGGATAATTTCTTATTTTCTTCTGACCATACTTTTCACCGCTTCGCTGGCTTACCCGTTTGACCGAGAGGGACTGCACAATCGCCAGGTCCCGGCAGTGGACCGGACGCTGACGCCGACTGGGGCCCCGGGAGCCGCTTACTCTTTCGAGGCGGCCGCGACGGATTGGCTCATATCGCAATCAGTTTCGCCGGCGACTTTTGATCAGGACAACCTTACTGTTATCACCATGAAGACCGGCAACTATCTGGCCGCCTGGGAAGACAATCGTCTGGGCGGAAGCAAGATCTTCTGGCAGCAGATCGATTCAACCGGCGCGCTGGTGGGAAGTAACCAGCTGGTGGCATCGTCAGCCTCCGGCAATGATCTGGTCGACCCGAGACTCGGGATCGACACGCTCGGCAGAGTCTACCTGTTTTATCGGGATCGTACCAATGGACTGATTTATGGTTCGCGCTATACGCAGGCCCTGACGATCGATCAGTCGGCCCATCTGATCAATGATACTTCGTCAGCCGCCTTCGGCGGTCTGTTCGAAATGGCCGTCTATCCGGACGGAAGACTCGTTGTCGTTTGGGAGAATTATTCAGGGACGGGATCTACGATAGCGATGCGTCTTTACGACAAAGATGGAATTTCCGTTCTCGGACCTTCGGCCGTCAATTCCGACGGCGGGTCTTCGTCCCATTGGGCGCCATCGGTAGCGGTTGATCCTAACGGTAACTTTGTCGTCGCCTGGGAAGACTATCGAAACGCCCGCGCCGACATCTACATTCGGCTATTCAACGGCGCCGGAACCGCTCTCGGCACCGATCTGGCAATGGTACCTCCGAACGCTAATCTGGCCGATCAATTCGCACCTCAGGTGGCATTCTCGGTTACCGACCGGTTTGCGATCGGATGGATCGATCAGCGGTTGGGACAGGAAGTTTTCCTGCAGCGCTTCAGCGCTTTATCGGGACTGATCGGCGGTAATGTCCAGCTTTCCGGTCCGAACATGCAGATAGATAATTGGGATCTCAATTTCAGTGTCTCACCCACTAACAAACTGCTCGCCACCTGGGCGGCTTTTGGAGCGGAAAACGATATCGAAGTATTACATTTCGACAGCGCGTTCAGTCCGAATGGCTCGCCGGTACAAATGAATCTCGTCGGCACCGGACAAAGGTGGAAGCCGACGGCCTGCTTCCGCCCAAGCGGCGCTTATGCCGCCGGATGGACCGATCTGTCAGGCACCACCGGCGAAGACATTCATCTGATGCTCTTCATGGCTGGCGGAACCGCTGTTACATCGAACGAACTCAAGCTCAACGATGATGCCTCGGGTGCAGTCTCATCTGATCCTTCAATTATCCCGACCGATGACTGGTATAACATAGTTGCCTTCACCGATCAGCGTAACGATGAAGGGGATATCTTCTGTCGTACGATATCCAATTCCGGAGTGACAAGTGGGAACGATGTCCGGGTGAATCAGGATCCGGGCCGTAACCTTCAGTTAAACCCGACCGTTGCCAGTTCAATAGGCAATGACCGGGCTCTGGTGGCCTGGGTGGACAGCCGCGATGTAAGCGGAATTCCCGGACAGCATATTTATGGACAGATTCTGCAACCATTGGGGAATTTTCGATAACGGCGAATTCATGATTTCGGACTCGAATCAGACGGCGATCAAGACCGAAGTTGCGGCGGCGCTTGATGGATCGAAACGGAGTCTGGTTGTATGGACCGACCAGCGCAACGGATCTCCACAAGTATATGGAAGATGGCTGCAAGCTGATGGATCAATCGACGGTCCTGAATTTCTTGTATCAAATCCTGCTACCGATTCCGCTTGTGCCGATCTGAAGGTGGCGGCGGATGGATTGGGAAGATTCTATGTCGTCTGGCTCGACTATGGCCTTACTGAACCGACGGCTAAGGTCCGGAGAATGGCCTACGGTGGCGGAAGCAGCATTACCTTCAACTGGCACTCAACGACGGCCGACGTTCATATAAGTGAGCTTTCTTCAGGTGTGGATCCTTCGGGTAGCGTCTCTCTTCTCTGGACCAGCAGTGAATCGGTACCAAAGCTGTATTTAACGGTACTAGGGAATGCCGGTACGGTGATTCGCACACCGTTCGTGCTGACTGATACCGATGCTGCCTTGCCGGGTCAGCCGGCGGTGGCGGTCGGGGATCATGGCTATGTCAGCGCCGCCTGGGTGGATCGGCGGCTCGGCCGACGGGCAGTCTATTACCAGATACTTGACAATTCATATCAGTTGGTCGGTGTCAATCAACCGGTGTCGTCGAGCAGTCCTGAAATCATGCAGATGCCGGCGGTCGCTTCGCAGAATGGGCGTGCCTGGTTTGCCTGGGCGGACTCGCGCTCGAACGGATTCAATATCTATGCGAATAATCTCGTCTTTCTGCCGACCGATGCTGATGGCGGCCGAAACGACAACCTTCCGACGGCCTTCAGCCTTTCGCAAAACTACCCGAATCCTTTCAACCCGACCACCGAGATCAGTTTTGCACTGCCATCCAGAACTAAAGTATCTCTGATTGTTTACAACATGCTGGGTCAGCAGGTGCGGACGCTGGTCAATGACGACATGCCGGCCGGAGCGCACTCTGTCTCATGGGATGGAACGGATAACAGCGGTACGAGTGTCGCGAGCGGGATCTATCTCTATCGCCTTTCAGCCGAGGGGAAAGCCCGGACGAAAAAGATGGAGTTGCTCAAATAGACAGATTGATATCAAAACGAATTTTGAAGGGCCGATGAAAGTCGGTCCTTTTTTTTATTGAGGAATGAACAGAGCGATGAAATCGAGAAAGAAATGCGCGATGACACAGGGCCAGATTGATTTCGTTCTAAGATAGACTAAAGCGAAGAGTAGACCGAGCGAAGTAATTACAATCATGTTGGGCGGCCCCTGGTACCCGTGACTTGCGCCGAACGCAATAGACGAGACCAGTACGGGAATCAGCCAACTGCGTAGTTTGCCGGTCAGTCTGAGGCGGGTCATTATGAAACCGCGGAAAGCTGTTTCTTCGCAGAAGCCGGCCGTGAATGCCAGGAAGAACCAGGTGATCTTACCCGATAAAGTCTGCGGCAGCAAAAGACCGACATCGCCGGACACCGGGTAATTGAGAATCTCGAGAAGTTTCGCGACTCCGGAACTGACCAGAAATAATGAGAGCAACAGCGCTCCCCCCCAAAAGAAATCCACAAGTCTGATTTTCTTCAGGCCAATCCCACGCAGCCCGGTTTTCTCCCGGTAGGTGGAGAAGTAGATCAGCAGGAAGATCGCCCACTGCAGGAGCATCGTGGAGAGATAGACGATCATCCGAAGGGTATTGTCAAGATTCTTGAGAATTTCGGTCGGGTCGCCACCGATATACCCTTGAGCGGGATAGAGGACTATCAGGACGAAGAGGGTGAGGTAGGTGAGTTTCGAGGTCCGGTAGCCGTGGTTGCCGTAGTCATCCTTGACCCGGGCGATATCCTCGCGATCGGGTGTCGGAACTTGATAAACGGGGGCTCTTTCGTACAGTTCTTCTTCCATGCCTGCTTTCATATACGGACACCGGGGCTGCTTTTCTTCTCATTGTCGGAAGAAATCCGATCCGGCTTCACCTCCGCCGAAACCGCCTTCCGATGGCGGCTCTGGTAGGTTGACACCCTCCTGGGTGTCAACATTCACGGGACTCAAGCAATCGGCCAATTTGAACCAATGTCAACGCCCAAGAGGGCATTGACCTACCAAAACTTCTTTACTGGACCACATGTGAATCACATGACATCGGGTATCCACGAAGCAACTTAATGTAAGTGAGCCGCTTATGGTAGTCAAGGGGGACCTCCTTCATTTATCCTGTATCCGAAGGAGGAAATATGTCAAACAATAGAATCATATATCAAAACTGGATAGTCGACCTCGGGCGAGACCCGGATTTGCCGGTAAGTCTGAACCGAGCCTCGGTGTCAAAAAACAGAATAGACAACGCAGTCAGGGCTGCTCTGGACAGGCTGACCGACGAAGAGCGCGAATTCATCATCCGCTTCTATTTTATGGGGCAAACCTATCAGGATCTTAGCGAGGAAACCGGCCGGGCAGAACATAAACTGAGTTCGCTCCATAAGAATACCGTCCGCAAGGTCCGGTGGCTGCTCGAGGGTTTTGTGACCGACAAGTATGGGCTGAAACTCGGCTTGGCATCAACTTGCCCGCTTTGCGCTTCCAAACACGCCGCGGAGATCAACGAACTCATTGCCAATAGGGACAGGACAGCTACCTGGAGAGGAGTCATCCGGCATCTTAAAACTCGATTCGGCATAGTCGTACGCACCCCACAACTACTGATCGGGCATGAAAAATATCACATGGCGACCAATCAAACTATTGAGGAGGCTTGACAATGAACAGACCGAGACAATCGACCAGAAAAACCCGCGGAGAACACTGCCTGAATATCTTCATCTCGTATGAACTCAAAGAGCAGCTCAAAGCGTTGGCGGACAAATATGATCGCACCATCTCAGATATCGTCAGGGCGGTTATTCGGATCGGCATCCCGATGATGGACGGTCTGTCGCAGGCGGAGGAGATCATGGTCCGGGAATACATCAGCCTGTTCCGGAAACTTAGACAAGTAAAGTCCTTGAAAGAGATATGATTATCCCCTCGTTCCAAAGTGTCCATGACCCTCCGGTGCAAAACCGCATCGCTAGCAAAAAGTACTTGAGATGGTTCAGTGATATGCGTATACTCAGGCCAACTTAAGTTCAATGTACGCTTATGTTTGATAAACAACGCACCATTCGACGCGAAACGGTCATGTCAGGGATCGGGTTGCATACTGGCAACCAGTGCACCATGACATTCAAGCCGGGCGAAGAAGATACCGGAATCCGGTTTGTCCGGGTGGATCTTCCCGGCTCCCCCTGGGTGCAGGCTGATATCGACCATGTTGTCGATATTGCGCGCGGTACCACGCTCCAGAGCGGCGAGGCCCGGGTTCACACGGTCGAACATGTTCTGGCCGCCTTCGCCGGACTCCAGCTCGACAACATGATTGTCGAACTCGACGGGAACGAACCGCCGGTGGGGGATGGATCGGCCAAACCGTATGTCGACAAGCTCCTCGAAGCCGGGATCGAGACTCAGGAAGCTGACAAATTCTACCTGGAGATTGACACGCCGATGGCCTACAGTGAGAAGGAGCGGGGCGTTGACCTGGTAGTGGCCCCGTCGGACGATCTCCGCATAACGTTCCTCATCGACTACAAGAATCCTGCCCTCGGCACCCAATACACTTCGTTGGTAGATCTCGAAAAGGAATTTGTCGATGAATTCGCGGCGGCCCGGACATTTTGTTTCCTGTCCGAAGTCGAGATGCTCAAAGACGCCGGACTCATCAAAGGGGGAGGTCTGGACAACGCGGTTGTCATATATGATTCGGATCTGGGACAGGTCGAAGTTGACCGCATCCGCAGAGCCCTGAACCTCAAGGACGAGGTGTTCGTGGGCAGCACCGGAATCATCAACGACATCCCACTGAGATTCTATAACGAACCGGTACGACATAAGACGCTGGACCTTCTGGGTGATCTGTTTTTGATCGGCGTACCGTTCAAAGGACATGTACTTGCGGCGAGATCCGGGCACAAGGCCAACGTTGAATTGGCGAAACGGATGCGCCAGCTTTACAAAAAGAAGAAGATTGCCGGAAAGTACGCCGGCAAGAACAAGGCTATCTTCTTCGATATAAATTCAATTTTGAAAATCATGCCTCATCGCTATCCCTTTCTGCTGATTGACCGGATCCTCGATCTCGAGCCGGACAAGAAGGTGGTAGCGCTCAAGAATGTGACTATCAATGAACCATTCTTCCAGGGGCATTTCCCGGACCACCCGATCATGCCGGGGGTAATGATCCTCGAAGCGATGGCGCAGGCGGGAGGTGTGCTCCTGTTGAACGCGATCGCCGACCCGCAGACGAAAGTGGTTTATTTCATGTCGATAGATAACGCGAAATTCCGCAGGCCGGTGCTTCCCGGCGACCAACTGAGATTCGAACTGGAGATGCACGCGTTCCGTCGCAATACGTGCAAAATGTCTGGAACTGCTTTTGTGGACAACGACGTGGTCGCGAGCGCCGATTTTATGGCAATGGTTATAGACAGATGAACAATATCCATCCTTCCGCAGTAGTTTCCCCAAAAGCAGAGTTAGATCCCTCGGTCAAAGTGGGACCTTTCACCATTATTGAAGACGATGTCGTCATCGGTAAGGGGACCGAGATCGTGTCTTCCGCCCGCATTGCATCGGGTGCCGTCATAGGCGAGAACGTCCGCATCTTCCACGGCGCCGTTATCGGGACCGTGCCGCAGGATCTGAAATTCGGCGGCGAGAAGACGCGCGTCGTTATCGGCGACGGAACCACGGTGCGCGAATATGCTACGATCAACAGAGGAACCTCGGCCCACGGCGAATCGACGGTCGGCAAGAACTGCTTCCTCATGGCCTACTCGCATATTGCCCATGACTGCATTATTGGCGACAACGTTATCATGGCGAATTCGGTCAATCTGGCCGGACATATCGAAGTCGGCGATTACGCCATCCTCGGTGGAGTGTTGCCGGTGCATCAATTCGTCAAAATTGGCGCCCACTGCATGATCGGTGGCGGGTTCAGAGTGCAGCAGGACGTCTGTCCCTATGCCCTGGTCGCCGGCTATCCGCTCAAAGTAGTCGGAATCAACGCCATCGGACTCAAGCGTCGGGGATTCAAAGCCGAGACGATTCGCACGCTGGAAGTTGTCTTCAAAATACTGTTCTTCAGCAAGTTGAACACGACCCAGGCGGTCGAGCGCATTCATGGCGAGGTCGAGATTATTCCTGAAGTTCAGGAGATTCTCGAGTTCCTGAACCGCTCCAACCGCGGCATCGTGAAATAGCGTTTTCCTCGTCTCAGGTAAGGGTGCGGGCACTTTGCATCAGGATTGCCGTTTGTGCATTTGTGATGACTGCGCTACTGACACGTGAAGAAAGAAGGATTCATAATATGCTGACCAAAGAAAATGCAATTCTGGTAGTTGTGGATATTCAGGGGAAGCTCGCGACCCTGATGCACGAGCAGAAACGGTTGTACGCGAACGTCAATCGGATGATTGAAGGAGCCAGGGTGCTCGACATTCCGATCATCTGGACCGAGCAGCTTCCGGACAAACTCGGCGTGACCGATCCGGAGATCGCGTCGCACATGAGCGATATGAAGCCGTTGGTCAAGAAGACGTTCAGCTGTTGCGGCGATCCGGCCTTTTTGGAAAAGATTCGCTCCCTCAACCGCCGTCAGATTCTCCTGACCGGTATTGAGACCCACATTTGTGTCTACCAGACCGCGGCGGATTTACTGAAGGCGGGATATGAAGTCTATCTCGTGAAGGACGCTGTATCGTCGCGAATCCCCGATAACTATTTCCTCGGGGTTGACCGAATCAAAGAACTGGGAGCGACTCTTACTAGTGTGGAGATGTCGCTTTTCGAAATGATGAAGGTGGCGGAGGGGCCGCAGTTCAAACAGGTTATTCAACTGCTTCGATGAAAGTCGAAACAGTGCAAGCGAAAAGAGGTGTCGGCAGTGAGCCGGCACCTCTTTGTTTTTGTCTGACTGTCGCTGTCACCAGATTTGGACGCGGGTAGAGTCGGATCGGACCATCTGACTGCCCGATGGGCAATTGAATGCCTTCTGGAATTCCTTAAGATCCGATAGCGGCCCGTTCACCCGGTAGATCGAGGGGGAGTGTGGGTCGGTATTGATCTGAAGTTTCAGTTCTTCCGGACGCTGATTCGTCCGCCAGGTTTGGGCGAAAGCAAGGAAAAACCGCTGTTCCGGTGTGAAACCGTCGATCTCTTTCCGCGGTCCATCCCCCAGAACTTTCTCAAGGGCGTAGTAAGAAATGTTGATGCCGCCGAGATCGGCGATATTCTCGCCCAGCGTCAACTGACCGTTGATATGCAGGCTGTCGCCGAGGTCGAAAGAATCTGCCTGGTCAACCAATTTCTTAGTGTGAGCCTCGAATTTTGTCTGATCGGCATCAGTCCACCAGTTCTCGAGGTTCCCCTTCGCATCGAACTGCCGGCCTTCGTCATCGTAGCCGTGCGTCAGTTCGTGGCCGATCACGCAGCCAATTGCGCCGTAGTTAACGGCGTCATCGGCACTCGGATCGAAAAACGGCGGCTGAAGAATCGCGGCCGGGAAGACGACTTCGTTCAGGAGCGGGTTATAGTAGGCGTTTACCTCCTGCGGGTTCATTCCCCATTCGGTACGATCAACCGGTTTACCGATTTTGTCGAAATTGCGGCGGGTTTCAAATTCCACCGCCCGACGGATGTTGCCGAAGAAGGACTTCCGGTCGATGGTCAGTTTCGAATAGTTACGCCACTTGTCGGGATAGCCGATTTTCTCGTTGAGGGTGTTGAATTTCTCCAACGCCTTTTGCTTGGTCGAATCGCTCATCCAATCAAGGTTCATGAGACGGACCTTGAGAGAGGCGCGAAGGTTGTCCACCAATTCAAGGGCTTTCTTCTTGGCTTCGGGTGAAAACGCTTTCTCGACAAACAATTGGCCGAGGGCCTCGCCGAGGTAGCGGTTTTCTTTGCTCAACACACGTTTCCAGCGCGGACGGAGTTCCTTGGCGCCGGTGAGGATAGTACCGCCGAAGGCAAAATCCTCGTTGACGAAAGGAGAGCTGAGATTCGGAGCGGCATTGTCGATAATGTGCCAGCGAAGATACACCTTCCACTGGTCAATCGGCACGTTGGCCATCAACGAGTCCATGGTGTTGAAGAATTTTGGATGAGCGTAGGAGAAGCTGGTGATCTGCGGAAGACCGATCTCCTGGAAGTAGGTCGTCCACGAGAAGTGCGGCGTCTTGGCATCGGCATCCTTGACGCTCACGATATTGTAAAACGAATTTGGATCGCGCTGCTCAACGTTGGTGAGCGAAGCTTCGGCCAGTTTGGTCTCGAGGGCCAGAATCTGCTGGGCTTCGGTTTTCGACTTCATCGCATCTTCGCCCAGCAACTGGAACATCTTGGTAATATGATCGACATACTCTTCACGGATCTTCTGCGACTCGGAATCGGTCTTCGTATAGTAGTCGCGATCGGGAAGTCCCAGTCCTCCCTGGGTGGCATAAGCGATCGTCTGATCGCTTTTCTTCAAGTCCTGTTCGGCGCCGATATCGAACACGACACCGACACCCAGAGCGTGATAATGGGCGATCAGCTTCTCAAGATCCGCAGGTGTCTTGATCGCATCGATCATCTTGAAATCGTCATCGAGCGGCGACGCTCCCAGTTTGTCGATGGTTGTCGTATCCATAGCAGTGTAGTAGAAATCTCCGACCTTCTGTCGGACCGAACCCGCTTTCAGATTCGGATCAGTTGAGGACTCCTCGAGAATCTTCTTAATAATGTCGGAATTGCGGTCATAGATTTCGTTCCAGACACTCCAGCTTGAGTAAGCGGCCGGAATCGGGTTGGTCGCCAGCCAGTTGCCGTTGGCGTACATATAGAAATTTTCGCATGGGCTGTAGGTGGTGTCCATGTTGGCCCGATCAATGCCGTGGCTGTTGGTCACGGCCATCGCGGACAGTCCGAGTGCGACTGTGAGCATGACGGCGAGCGCCATCCCCTTCAAAAAGCGATACATAAGTCTACTCCTCCTGATACCCTGCCGGGTACTGCAGGAAATTGGTGGTATAGTAAGTTTATATGTTTCCAAAACTTGTACGCATGGTGTTAGCAGCGGTTGCGCCTCGCATAAAAGACGGCTAATATATGTTTCAGCAAAATGGATGTCAACTATCCCGATTGAATGAGAGCAATTAATCGCCGGATCGCTCGATCCGCAACCTGAGAATATCCTTTATTCCGGGATCAGACGGTGTTATCTTATCCGGCAAAACTCTGGAAAGTGATTACAGCGAAAAGAGATAAAGACTGATGAATAGAATCAGAACGGCAGTGGTGGGGGTCGGCGCACTCGGGCGACATCATCTCAGGTGGATGTCACAACTGGAACAATCGGAACTGGTTGGACTTTACGACACGGACAGGGAAAAGGGGGACAAATATGCCTCCGAATATCATGTCAAAGCGTTCGTGACGCTCGAAGAACTGGCTTCCGAGGTCCAGGCAGTCTCTATTGTGGTGCCAACGACTGCGCACTACGATATCGCTTCGAAACTGATCAACAGCGGTATTCACTGCCTGATCGAAAAACCGGTCACCCTGAATCTCGATCAAGCGAGGGACCTCCAGAAGAGTGCGAGAACAAAGGGGGTCAAGGTAACAGTTGGTCAGATCGAGAGCTTCAACCCGGCCGTGCTGGCGCTCGCGAATTACGACATCAAGCCATCGTTTATCGAATGCCACCGGCTGGCGGCGTTCGACCCGCGGGGGACCGATGTTGCCGTGGTGCTGGATCTGATGATTCATGATATCGATCTGGTACTAAACTTCATCAAGGAGAAGATCGTCGATATCCATGCCTCCGCGGTGGCCGTGGTCTCAGAACAGGTGGATATCGCCAACGCCCGGCTTACTTTCGATAACGGGGCTGTAGCAAACCTGACAGCATCGCGGATTTCTTTGAATCCGATGCGGAAATTGCGAATCTTCCAGCGATCCGGCTATTACTCGCTCGATCTGGCCAAAAAACAAGCCGATATCTATCGACTGGCGGAGGGTGAGAACGATCATGAAGGGTTCCGGCTGCCGCTGGGGAAATCGGGCAAGGATATTGTCTACATTAAGAAAGAAGATACCGGCCAGGATATGCTGGGGAAGGAGATCGAGACGTTTCTGAGTGCGGTAATCGAAGACAAACCGGTGGCGGTCACGGTTGAGCGGGCTACCGAGGCGCTTCGGGTGGCACTCGAGATCGAGCGAATCGGCAAGGAGTCGATCGCACGCGTTATCGCATCGGAACGCCAATAGATGAGTGCTGGTAAGTTCTTTATTTCAGCAGGAGATCTCTCCGGCGACAACGCCGCATCACGGCTTGTTACTGAACTTCTGAAGATAAACAGCCCTCTCGAGACTTTCGGTCTTGGCGGCACCAAGCTCGGAAAACTGGGACAGGAGCAGCTGGCTTCCCCTGAGGATCTGGCCGTTATCGGATTCTGGGAAGTTGCGAAGCGGGTCAGTTTCTTCAGCAAGCTGCTGGACCGCGCAGTATCGACGATCAAAGAGCGGAAACCGCAGGCAGTCATACTGGTCGACTATCCCGGGTTCAATCTCCGTCTGGCCGAGCGGATCAGACCGCTGGGCATTCCCATCATTTACTACATCTCGCCGCAGATCTGGGCGTGGGGGAAAAAGAGAATCGACAAGATCCGCAAATTGATCGATCTCATGCTCGTCATCCTGCCGTTCGAAGAATCTTTCTACGAGGAGCACGACGTCAACTGCAAGTTTGTCGGCCATTATCTGCTCGAAGATATTCCGGACGAGTATATTTCTTCTGAGCCGCCGAAAGAGAATCGGCTCGCCATCCTGCCCGGCTCCCGTCCCCAGGAGATCGAACGGATGCTTCAGCCGATGCTCGAGTCTATGAAGTTCCTGCACTTTACCCGGGGAATAACATCAAAAGTAGTTGGCATCGAAGGGCGGTTCGACTATGAACCGATAGTATCGCAATATCGAAACGACGGAGTTGAACTGAGTTATGAGGACTCAAGAAAAATAATCAGCGAATCCCGATACGTGTTGACCAAGTCCGGAACGTCTACCCTTGAAGCGGGCATTATCGGGCGCCCTATGGTGATCGTGTACAGGACTGGATACGTAACTTATCAGATCGCGCGAAGACTGGTTAAGCTCGATTCAATCGGGCTTGTCAATTTGGTCCTCGGCGAACCGATCGTCCAGGAACTCATTCAGCGGGAAGCTTCGGCCGCGAGAATGGCCCTGGAGATCAGTCTTCTGGCCGACAACCCCGATGCATACGAAGAAATGCGCGGCGAACTGAATCGAATACCCGATCTCCTCGGCGGCATCGGAGCGTCGGAGCGGGCGGCGCACTTGATCGTAGAACTGCTGGAAAGCGGGAAGCGATGATTTCGGTGCTGTACAGGTTCCTGATGTTTCTGGCGTACGTCGTTGTATATCCGTTCGCCAGGATCCGCGCGGCCCAGGGAAACAAACTATGGCAGGGGAGACTCGGACTTATTGCCCGGACCAGCCCGAAAGATATCTGGATGCACGCGGCATCGGTTGGCGAAGCCAAAGTGATTTGTTCTCTCGTAGACTACTTGAAGAACGCGCGGCCGAAAATGAGCATCCATGTCACAACGATGACTTCAACCGGGTTCGATATCGCCACCAAACAGTGCGCGTATGAAGATGTCACCTTCTCCTACTTCCCGATCGATACGACCGGCGCCGTGCGAAGGACGCTGAATGCCCTTTCTCCGAGCATGATCGTGGTGGCCGAAACGGAGATCTGGCCCTGTCTGGTGAAATCGGCATATTCCCGCAATATTCCGATTGTGCTGACGAATGCCCGGATGTCGGTGCGGGCGTTCAACAGATACAAATACATGGCCGGGCTGCTATCGAGCCTCCTGACCCGGTACGACCGATTCTTTTTCAAGACGGCCGAAGATGCTGAACGGTTCAGGCAGTTCGGGGTATCGGATGCAAAGGGAGAAGTGGCGGGGGATATGAAATTCGATGCGCCGATTCTCCCGAGAACCCCGGAGCGCCTTGCCGAAATTCGACACAGCCTGAATGTTCCTGACAACGCCTTTTTGATCGTGGCCGGTTCGACCCGTCCGGGGGAGGAGGAGGCGTTGCTCGATGTCTACCGGAGCCTGCAGGGTCAGAACCCCGACGTATATCTCGTGCTCGCCCCGAGACATCTCGATCGATGCGAAGAAATTCGGTCACTCATGGCCACCAGAGGAATCGCTTATCGCACTTACGGGAGCGAAGAGGCTGATGACCATCTGATTCTCGTTGATCAGCCTCGGACTGCTCAACGACCTGTATCTGGCGGCCTCGGTTAGTTTTGTCGGTGGCACCCTGGCCGACCTGGGAGGACATAACTTGCTTGAACCGGTCTGGGCCGGATCACCGGTGCTGTTTGGGCCCTCGATAGCAAATGTGAAGGAAGCTGCGGCCTATATCGAAACGCACCATTACGGTGCTATGGTGAAAGATTCCGACGAACTGCTTTCGGTATTGAAAAAAGTCCGTGCCGGTGATATACTCTTCGCTACCAAGCAAACCAATAGCCCGGATAACTCGGCGACCGCCGCGGTCGGCGAGTATATCCTTTCCCGATTATCCCATGCTTGAGAAACAGTGGAAAAAGATCATCCGGAGAGAAGGCTTCTCGTTGTATGCCATCCCGGCATTGTTTCTCTGGATAGCGTCTCTGTTTTATCGGATTGTCTCGGCGATTTATCGCATGGGAAAGAAACCGCACACCCGTTTGAATGTCGCCGTGGTCAGTATCGGCAATATCACCGTTGGGGGGACGGGAAAGACTCCGATGGTAGCGTTTCTCGGAAGATATCTTCTCGACGATGGTCACAAAGTAGGAATTGTCTCGTCCGGGTATGGAAGACAATCCGACCGACCAGTGCTTGAGCCGGGCTACAAGATTCAGCAGATGGATTCATCGGAAACGGGAGACGAAGTCAAACTGCTGGCCGGGCTGCTTCCGGATGCAATCTTCTCGGTTGCGAGAGAAAAATTCAATGCTGCCAGGGCGTTGGCCGACAGCGGCCAGTGCGATATTATCATTGTCGATGACGGCTTTCAGCATTATGAACTGGCGCGCGATATAGACATTGTGACTTACGATGGCGGTATCGAAGATAGACTACTCAAGTCGTTTCCCTACGGCGTTCTGCGAGAGCCGGTCACGGCCCTGAAACGTGCCGATGTGATTGTCATTACCCGGTCGAAATTCGTACGGGATCTTCGAAGCCTTCAGCGAGAGCTGGAAGCCGTCAATCCGAATGCCCAGTTTTACTCGGCCAGCTTCTCGGCGAGTCAGTTGATTGGAAGAGAGCAGACGATGCATGTCAAGTATCTGGAGGACAAATCGGTCTTTCTCTTTGCCGGGGTGGGGAATTTCAGAACACTCGAACGTCAGGTGACAGCATTGTGTGGCGACCTTGATCATGCCCTTGAGCTTGATGACCACCAACGATATAGCGACGAGTTGTTGAAGTATATCAAGGAGATGGCCGACCAATTTGACTCGGATCTGATCCTGACGACGGGAAAAGACTGGGTCAAAATCGGCAATTTTGACTTTGACCGTGAGATATACTATCTTAACCAGACTATCGATCTCGACCCTGGTGAAGAAAAGCTGATAGCCTATTTGCAGGAGCGACTCAACCTCAAAAAGCAGACCAGTTGATGGAACAGCATTATGATTTCGTCGTAGTCGGCAGCGGAATCGCCGGCTTATTCTATTCTCTGAAAGTATCTGAACTCAATCCGGACGCCCGGATCGCGATTATCACGAAAAAGGGTGAGACTGATACCAATACCAATCGGGCCCAGGGGGGAATCGCCGCAGTACTGGCCAACACCGATTCGTTCGAGAACCATATTGCCGACACCCTTAGAACCGGCCAGGGACTTTGCCATGAACCGGTAGTGCGACAGATTGTTGAGACCGGTCCCCAGGTCATCAAGGAGCTGATGGACTATGGCGTGCGGTTCACGCAACAGGACGGTGTGCTCGAAATGGGACGCGAGGGAGGGCACTCGCACAAACGGGTGATCCATGCCGCCGACTTCACCGGGCGAGAAATCGAACGGGCTTTGCTGACCGCTTGCCGAAGCAAACCGGGCCATATCGATATCCTTCGCGATCATATCGCCCTCGACCTGATTACCTACCGGGTCGAAGGGAGAGAGATCTGCGCCGGGGCTTTTGTCTTTTCCGAGAAGGATCGGACGTTCGATGCGTACTATGCTCCGGTGACGATGCTGGCTACCGGCGGACTCTGCCAGGTGTACTATCACAACACGAATCCAAAGATCGCCACCGGCGACGGTGTAGCGATTGCCTATCGGGCCGGTGTCGCCGTTGCGAACCTTGAGTTCATTCAGTTCCATCCAACGTCGCTCTATTCCCCCGGACGCTGGCCGTTTCTTATTTCCGAGGCGGTTCGCGGCGAAGGGGGGCGACTCGTTTCCGTCTCCGGACGGTATATCATGGACGGGGCGCATGAACTGAAAGATCTGGCGCCGCGCGATGTGGTGGCAAGAGCGATTGATAAGGAACTCAAAGAAAGCGGCGAGGAATTCGTCTATCTCGATATCAGCCACCTGAAGAAGAAATACATCGTCGAGCGGTTCCCTACTATTTACAAAGAGTGCTTGAGAAGAGGGTTCGATATCACCGAACGCCCGATTCCGGTTGTTCCAGCGGCGCACTATTCATGCGGCGGCGTGGTGTCCAATGTTAAGGGGGAGACATCCCTTCCCGGGCTGTACACGGCCGGCGAAGTTGCCATGACCGGGATGCACGGGGCAAACCGACTGGCATCGAACTCTCTGCTTGAGGCAGTGGTTATGGCCCAGCAGGCGGCCGAGACCTCGACCGCCTACGGACAGCAGATCGATTTGCCTGACTCGGTGACTATCGACAAAACGCTGTATTCATCGCTGCAATATCCGCGTGAAAAAATATTGATCGCACACGATCGACGGGAACTTACCCGGGTCATGTCCGATTTTGTCGGTATCGTTCGCTCGGTCGACCGGCTGAAGCTGGCTCTGGAGAAGGTCCGGCAGATCAGGGCGGCGATTGAGCAGTATTATCTGGCGACTCCCGCTACCTATCAGATAGTTGAGCTGCGGAATATGGCTACGGTGGCGGAGTTGATAGTAGAATCCGGATTGATGCGGCTTGAATCAAGAGGACTGCACTATTTAGAGGATTACCCGGGCGCGAAAGATGAATATCTGAAAGATACGATTATACCCGGCCTGGTTAGAGAGGATTTACTTACGTGAGCGCTGGCAATGAAATGATCCTGATCCTGGATTTCGGATCGCAGTATACGCAACTGATCGCTCGAAGAGTGCGCGAAGCCAAAGTGTATTGTGAGATAGCGCCGTGCACGGTCGATCTCGAGAGCTACAAAGACAGAAACGTCAAGGGATACATTCTCTCCGGCGGACCATCGTCGCTGAGCGACAAGGATTCCCCCCGTCTTCCGAAAGAATTCTTTAAGACTGACAAGCCGGTTCTTGGCATTTGCTATGGAATGCAGCTTCTGGCCGATGTTTTCGACGGACAACTGGTCAAGTCCGAACACCGCGAGTACGGCCGCGCGCATTTTGATGTTTCGAATGGATCGCTTCTTCTTTCCGGCATCCCCGGCCACAGCCAGGTCTGGATGTCGCACGGCGACTCGATCGTGAAATTGCCGGAGGGGTTCGAAGTGATCGGCTCCACCGATACCCTTAAGGTGGCGGCCATCGCCGATAATTCGAGATGCTTCTACGGACTGCAATTTCACCCCGAAGTGCATCATACGACCGAAGGCCGAAACATCATTAACAACTTCCTCTTTGAGATTTGTAAGCTCAAAGGGGACTGGACGACGGAGTCATTTATTGAAAGCTCGGTCGCGCGAATTCGTGAACAGGTGGGTGGGTCAAGAGTAGTACTGGGCATTTCCGGCGGAGTCGATTCGACGGTCACGGCCCTTCTTTTGTCGAAAGCAATCGGCGACAAACTCCATGCCGTGTTCGTTAACAACGGACTCCTTCGCAAGAATGAATTCGAATCGGTGGTGGCGATGCTGAGTAAGTTGAAGCTTAATCTGCACCCGGTCGATGCTTCGGATTTGTTCATGGACCGCCTTGCCGGTGTCACCGACCCGGAGAAGAAGAGGAAGATCATCGGCGGGACGTTTATCGACGTGTTCGAGAGCGAAGCGGAGAAGATTGGCGATATCGAATTCCTCGCCCAGGGAACGCTCTATCCCGATGTCATCGAGTCGGTTTCGTTCAAGGGACCCTCGGTTACGATCAAGTCCCACCACAATGTCGGCGGCCTCAAGAGCCGGATGAAATTCAAGCTCGTCGAACCGCTCAGAGAGCTGTTCAAAGACGAAGTGCGTGAGCTGGGAAGGATGCTCGGACTGCCCAAAGAATTTATCGGCAGGCATCCGTTCCCCGGCCCCGGACTGGCGGTTCGCATTCTCGGCGAAGTCACCCGCGAACGCTGCGATCTGCTCAGAGAGGTCGATCACATCTTTATCGAGGAGCTTCATACGTCGGGGATCTACGACGATATCTGGCAGGCGTTCGTCGTGCTTCTTCCAGTGAGTGCCGTCGGAGTGATGGGAGACGAACGGACTTATGAAAACGTCGTGGCGCTGCGGGCGGTGACCTCGGTCGATGGCATGACGGCCGACTGGGCGAGAATCGACAACGATATTCTTGCTCATGTCTCCAACCGAATCATCAGAAACGTCAAAGGTGTAAACCGGGTAACCTACGATATCTCCTCCAAGCCACCGGCCACGATCGAGTGGGAATGAAGTAGAAAACGATGTCGTCCTATCCACGCTCCGGTCGGACGCGACAGATTCCGAGACCCAGAACAATGCTTGTGATTTTGGTAGTCATAGTTGGAGGGACTTTTGCGGCTTTCGCCGCCTTTCTCTATTTCTATCAGAAGAACCTGATCTTTCATCCCTGGAAGGGGCTCGATGCTTCCCCCGATCTCCTGCATACGCCGTACGAAGATGTTTACATCACGGTAGAAGGGAATGACCGCATTCACGGTTGGTACTTCCCGCCGGCCGACAGGTCTCCCAAGAGAGTGATACTTTTCTGCCATGGAAATGCCGGAAATATCGGCAATCGTCTGGAAACCGCCGCTTTCTTCGTTGACGAAGAGGTCGGCGAGCCTGTTATTCGACTATCGCGGATACGGCAGGTCCGACGGTGAGCCGAGCGAGGAGAACGTTTATGCCGATGCCCGGGCCGCCTATGACTGGCTTATCAATGAAAAGAACTTCAGACCCGATGAGATAGTTATTTTCGGCCGGTCGCTCGGCGGGGCGGTCGCGATAAATCTGGCTTCGAGCGTCCCCTGTCGCGGGCTGATTGTCGAATCCTCGTTTACCTCGGCCCTGGATGCCGGGAAAAGCCGCTTCCCGTTCATGCCGGTGAAGATGCTCATCAAGTACCGGTTCGATTCACTCGCCAAAATCCGCTCTGTCCATTGTCCGGTGCTCGTTACCCACTCTCCCGACGACGAGTTCCTTCCGTATGAAATGGGAAAGAAGCTGTTCGAAGCGGCGAACGAGCCAAAGCAATTCGTGGCCCTGGCCGGTGGTCACAACGACCGGGAATATCTCAACCATGACGATTACCGGGCGGCGTTTCGTAAGATCGTGTACGGCAGCGAGTAATCGGGGAGCATTGGCCTTGCGGGAAGCTTGCGACCGGGCCAAAATCAATTGACATCGCCCGCCATTAGACCTATTATACCGCTCTTGAAAACGACGACAGGAGTTGCATGCTCGATACAGCTAAAATGGCCGAATATGTGGGTCCGATCACGGCCGATCTCGAATTATTCAACAACAAGCTGAATGATTATTTGCAGGGGGACTCTCCGCTTATCACCTCGATTGCGAGACATCTGCTCAAATCGAGGGGAAAGCGCATGCGCCCGATCTTCCTGTTTTTATCTTCAAGAGCGGCCGACAATTACACCACGTTTTCGGTCGATGCTTCGCTGGCGATCGAGCTGATCCACACCGCGACCCTGTTGCATGACGATGTCGTCGACGAATCGGAAATGCGCCGCGGCCTGGAAACAGTAAATGCCCAGTGGACGAATCTGATCTCGGTATTAATGGGAGACTACCTGTTTGCCAAGGCCTTCCGCATTATGGTCGAGGCTGAGTCAATCGAACTGATGCGGGCGATCTCCCACGCTACCGAACGAGTAGCTATCGGAGAGCTGCGACAAATCGAAGAAACCGGCAATTACGACCTCTCGGAAGATGAGTATATTTCGATCATTGCTGACAAGACCGCTTCGCTGTTCTCCGTATCGTGCGAAACGGGACCGATCCTCAAGCAGCGGGAGATGAAGCAAAGACAGCAATTTGCCCTGTTCGGGGAGAAAATCGGGACCGCCTTCCAGATCGCCGATGATTTGCTGGACTATGTCGGCAATGCGGAACAGACGGGGAAAGAGCCGGGGAACGATGTTATGACCGGCAAGGTGACCCTTCCCCTGATTTATTCGCTGAAAAAATCGAACAAGGCGAGCCGTCAGGAAATGTTAAACCTGCTGCAGGAACGGGACGAAGCTGCATTCGAGAGAATTCACACTTTTGTCTCCGAGACGGGCGGCATTGACTATGCTTACCGCAAGGCGGCTGATCTCAGCCGTCAGGGACTTGAAGCGATACCGTCGGTCAGTAACTCGATCTATTTTCAGCGACTCGAAGACATGGTCCGATTCACCACCGCCCGGGTATCGTGACACGAGCGTTTCAGGGCTGTTTGTCGGCGTTCTCTTTCAAACTTCCCAGTTCAGAACGAGTATAACTGAATAATGTTTGGCCTCAAGGAAATCTCACTCAACTTGTTGAGCGGCGCTCAGCCGCTCATCTGGATCGCCCTTCTGGTACTTGTCGGGCTAGGGATTTACCTCTATATTCGAACGAATCCTCCGCTTCCGAAATACCTGCGCATTATTCTCGGCGCTCTTCGCATCATCGCCATTCTTACCCTTATTATTGCCTTGCTCGAACCGGTGGTGAGCTACACTCGTGTATTCCAGCGGCCCAAGAGAGTAACCCTGCTTTTGGATCAATCGGCCAGTATGGATAAGGTCGAATTGCAAAAGGCCCGGACCGCCCGTCGTGACTCGCTCCTGTCTACCAGCGGATTCGACCAGCTCAAAGGGGAAGCTGAAATCTCGACTTATTATTTCGGTGGAAATCTCACAACCACTTCGGACAAAGTCGATCGCGAGAAGACCTCTCTGGGAGACGCTCTTTACGATCTTCAAAAGAGAGAGTTAGCCGCTCCGGCTGACTATTGGCTCTTGATCAGCGACGGCAAATCAAATTCAGGACGTGATCCGTTGAAAGCGGCCAAAACCGGAACGGCACCGGTGGTCGCTGTGGATATTTCTTCCGATGTGGGCAACTTTGATATCGGTATCGGCGATGTTCAGTTCAATCCGGTAATGTTTGTCGGTCAGCCCAGCGAAATCAAGATGAAGCTGAACTGGCACAACGCCAGGGGAAAGACGGCGGCCATCGAGCTGGTCGACTCAAACAAGGTTGTTGCTCAAACAACTTTCCCGATCAATCAGGACGAAGGCATCGGCGACGTCACCCTCAAGTATCTCCCGACCAGTCCGGGACAAAAGATCCTGCGTATCAACGTGCCTGCGCTTGAGCACGAAGAAAACACCGGCAACAACCATCGGACTTTCTCCGTCAAAGTGCTAAAAAGTCGCTTACTCACCCTTATGGTCACAGACCATCCGGACTATGAAGTCGGCTTCCTGAAGAGATTCCTCGATCAAACGGACAAGTACGATGTCAAGCTGATCGTAACCGGCAAGCCGGCCGGGAATCTCGCCGGGAAATTTCCGAACAATCAGGCCGAATTGAACCGCTACGACCTGGTCATTCTCTACGATCCCGATCCGGCGGACCTTGAGCCACAAAAAGACCTTATCAAATCCTACCTTGCCGACAAAGGGGGAGCGCTCTGGGTTCTTCTTGGCAAGCAGTATTGCGATCGCGGGCCGGTTGCCTGGTTCAATAAGCTATTGCCGTTTTCGCAGTCGGTGAAGAGGTCACTGGTGCAACAGAGTTTCCACGGCGAGCCGTCCGAAGGCAACCTGTTCCACCCCTCGGTCAGGCTCGCGGACGATCAGACGTCGATCCGGCAGGTCTGGTCGCAACTTCCTCCCTTCCAGACGCTGGTAAACTGTGACCAGATCGATCCCACGTCGACAGTTCTCGTCTATGCCTCTTTGCCCTCGGCCAACGACAGCAAAATCCCGCTGCTCGGATATCGCCGGTTCGGCCCGGGAAAGCTGCTCGCTTCAACCGCCCTTCCGTTCTGGACCTGGGGATTTGTAAATATGGGATTCGGCGAAGATGCCAGTAACTATGGTAAGTTCGTTGAAGGAACGGCCAGTTGGCTTACAGTTAGCGATGATCTCGATCCGATGAGAATCGTTCCGGAGCGCGACGTGTATCACCGGGGAGAGACAGTGCGATTCGATGGATTTGCCTTTGACCTCGGTTTCAGGCCGATACCGGGCGTCACAGGAACGGTGAAGCTGCAATCAACCACCGGAACCGAGCAATACGAAACCGATCTGATCGGGCAAGGGCAGGGGGAATACCGGGCGTATTTCAATAATGTCGTGCCGGGTGAATACACTTTCTCGGGCGCATTCCAGAAGGATGGCCAGACGCTGAAGAAAGCTTCGGGGAAACTTGCCGTCGAATCTTTCTCGCTTGAGGAGTTCGACCAGAGCGGAGACCCGGCGAATCTACAGGCGATCGCCCGCTTATCGGGGGGGAGTTATTTCAGTTTTCATGATTTCGACAAAGCCCTGGCGGCTATCAACGCCGAACCGGTGAAAGTAAACGAAACGAACGAACTGGTCGTGTGGAACAAGCCGTGGCTGCTCCTGATTTTCATCATTGCGATTTCGGGGGAATGGCTGGTACGAAAGGTAAACCAGCTACTGTGAGGGCTCCGCAAATCCGTATTGCTTCATCAGCCCCGGAATATCTATCTGCTTGCTCAGCGCAATCTTGTCATTGCTAAGTTTTTCAATTATCACCTGAATCCGCTCGACACATCGCAGAATCTGAATGACGAATTCCCGATGATCCGGCGTCATTTGCGCCTGTTCTTCGATAAGGAATTCACAATAGCCGACAATTCCGGCCAACGGATTGTTAATGTCATGATTAAGGGTAAGACAGCGGGCGATGAACGGCTTGAGAATCTCAAACATCTCCAGGTCTTTGTCCAGGTCGCGCGGTGTTTCTGTGTGCTCGGTGGGATTCATACGATCTGCCCCAATGGTTTCCGATAATCTTTCTCCTGATTGTATCGGCAGACCTTTCGCAATTATGTAGTCGTAAGGAACACTCTTTGTGACGATTTTCCACAAATCAGTTGACCTTCTTGATTCCGGGCTGTTTTTTGTGGGTTTTACAGAATGGAGTAAGTGAATATGAGAATAGCGGTTATCGGCGCCGGGCTGATGGGCCGGGCGGCCGCCTACGATCTGGCGAGAGTTGAGAATGTGGAACAGGTGGGGCTTTTCGATATCGATGAATCCCTGGCCCACGACATGGCCACTAAGTTTGGCAACAATAAGACCTTTCCGTCGAGACTTGACGCCGGCGATGAACGCGCTGTAGCCTACGCGTTGCAAAATTACGACGCAGCCGTCTCATGCGTGACCTATCGTTACAATCCGGTCATCACGCGAGCAGCTATAGAGTCCGAGTGCCATCTCGTAGACCTCGGTGGCAATAACGATGTCGTGAAGAGTCAGCTTGAGATGAGCGCCGATGCCGAGAAGGCGGGCGTCATTATCGTTCCGGATTGCGGACTTGCCCCCGGCATGGTGTCGTTGCTCGTTGCCGACGGGATCTCCAAACTGGACAGCACCAGGAACGTCAAGATTCGCGTGGGTGGGCTTCCGCAGTCACCTCGCCCCCCGCTGAACTATCAGATGGTTTTTTCAGCCGAAGGATTGATCAACGAGTATTGGGAATCGTGCGTGATTCTCGAAGACGGCAAGCGTAAGATCGTGCACCCAATGACCGGACTTGAGGATTTGAAGTTCGATGGTGTCGGCGAGCTTGAGGCGTTTTATACCTCGGGAGGGACATCGACCCTTCCCGACAGCTATTTTGGATCGGTCGATAGTCTCGATTACAAAACAATCCGCTATCCGGGGCATTGCCTGTTGTTCAAAACAATGCTTGAGATCGGTCTGGCGTCGAGGCAGAAGCTCGAAGTCGACGGTCAGATGGTGGAGCCACGGGCGCTCTTCAAAGCTGTGCTCGATCGCAATCTGAGTTACGGCGGCCTGGATATGGTACTGGTCAGAGTGACTATCGACGGGTACCAAGGCCGGTGCTGAGAAGACGATTGTCTATGAGATCCTTGATCGGCAGGATACCCGGAGCGGTCTCACCGCAATGATGCGGACGACGGCGTTCCCGGCGGCGATCATCGCCTGGATGGCAGCCGATGGTCAGATCACCGAGCGTGGATGCAAGCCGCAGGAGATTGCGGTCAAGCCGTCACTCTTTATTCCGCAGTTGAAAAAACGGGGAATCAACTTGACGGTGACGGAGCAATAGCTCCTACCAGAGATTGGCCGGGAAAGTGATGCTCAGCTTGGCGGTATTACCGGGATAGACAGTCGTTTTGAAAGTCACCGTGTCGGCGTCCGGCAGGTAGATCGCGCGAAGGGTGTGCTGTCCTATCGGGATGTTGCTGAAACTGAACTGACCGTCGGCGCCGGGATATATCGATACCACGGCCGTGCCGCCCGATCCGTTCGGATAGAGCAGACTCAGGCGAAGCGAATCTTTGTACGTAGCCCCCGGGGCTCTGTTTGCAGCATCCACGACATATCCGCTCACGACATTGTTCAACAGCTCGGTCGTGTTTGAGGCAACCTGCTTGTCGATAGTGCTTCCCGAACCGACCGACCGGATGGTGGTCCCGCCGTAGATGTAATCTGCATTCCAGCCGTCTTTCTTGAAATCTCCCGAAGATGCTCCGGCCGAGAGATACGGTCCGTTCCAGGTTGTGTAACCACCGGGGTTGCTCATCAGGGCATCAAGATTAGACGGCAACGCACCCACATCCCCCACGTATCCAAAATCAGTTCGACTGCCATTGGCATACGAGCCCGGGTTCCCCACGATCGCACAGGCGATATTGTCCATCTCCTGCTTGGTCGCTTCGTAACGGGAAGATTCAATCGTCGCGGACATCTTGCGTAACGCCAGGGTGGCGATGATTCCGGTAATGATGATCGTGAGTACCAGTTCGATCAACGTGAATCCACGCTTATTTTGAATCGGACGTATCATCAGTTACAGGCTCCCGTATTGAAAGTCATCACACTGCCATCGGAGAAGGTTACGGTCAAGTCGACATTACTCATGTCGACCTTGGACCCGCCGCCATTGGTTGTGTTGGAGCGGAAGTCGGTGATCTGCACCTCTACAGTTTCTCCTGCATTCACCGTCTCAGGGGAGTCAAAATCAGACAGCGTGCCCGATCCAGGGCGCGGGCTGTTGGCGTTGACGACCTGGTTTCCGTTAACATACACCTTGTCGTAATATGCAGTGGGAGATCCCCAGTCCAGTTGAATGCTGCTAAGTGCGATTGCCGATCCGGACGTATTGGTAATACTGAACCTGAAATTATGGCACTGATTGCCGTATATGTACTCGGAACCGGAGACGAATTCCAGCGCCCCTGAGATGCCTTCGCTGGGCGCCTTCCAAACGTCGGCCGAAAGGTAGTAGACACCATAGACAGCTGTGCTCGGTGCAACCGACACGAATTTGTCGAGGGTGTCGTGGGTCGGCCGGTAGACGACCGTGAGGGGATGGTTGCCGATCGGAATCGAATCGAACGCGAAATACCCGCCAAGATCCGGTGTCGCCGCCTTCACCAATGTACCGCCGGTACCATTCGGGATCGAAAGCAGAACCAGTAGCGAATCTTTGAAGTCCGTGCCGGGAGGAGTACCGTCGCGATCGAGTATATTCCCGGATACTTTGTTTCGGGTAAGATCCGAACTGCTGTTGGCAATCTTGCGGACGATATTCGAACCTGAGCCGGCCGAGGTGATATTCACACCGCTGTAACTGTAAGTTGATCCCCAGGCATCCTGCTTGTAATCATTGGTAATCTGTTCGAACCGACGCTTGATATAAGGACCGTTCCATGTCGAATACCCGCCCGGATTACTGATGAGAGCATCGAGATTAGGAGGGAGCGCACCGACATCGCCGACATAGCCGAAATCGGATCGCACGCCGTTGTTTTGCAGGGTCGGATTCCCAACGATGGCAAAGGCAAGATCGTCCAGCTTATGCTTGGTCTCTTCGATTTTCGCCGTCTCGGTAATGGTGAAGACGGAGCGAATAGCTATTGTCGCGAGGATACCGGCGATAACCACGACGATGACTACTTCGACGAGCGTGAATCCATGTCTGGTCAGCAGTTTCATCGGCCTTTCCCCTAAGGTGTCACCGGCGAGTCTTCGATAACGAAAGTCGAAGGACTGCTCTGGTTGTTGTATTGGGTTGAGATCCAGGCTCCCGATCTCGGCGCTTTCGAGATCCGCACTTCATCGATCTTGCCGACATAATACGCGTCGTTCCATCCTGCGTTCAAGGCCAGCCCGAGGTCATAGTTGCTGCTGGTCGGATCAAGATTGCTGGAGTAGCTGTATGTCTTGTCCTGGGCACCATCGATATAGGTAGTCACCTGTGTGCCGTTATAGACGCAGGCAACATAGTGCCAGGCGTTCAGGAACCAGCTGGCATTGTGACCGAACTTGAAGCCGGTTTGCCAGCTGCCGTTGTAAAACACGCAATAGGGTGTGCCGCCGCCGCGAAGTTCCCAGAGGGCATAGTTCGTCCCTCGTTCGAACAAGTTTTGATTACCGTTGGCGTTGGCAAGGTTCATCCAGGATTCCATCGTTATTTGTTTCCCTGTGACCGTAACACCGGTGTGATTGATATTGATATAGTCATTGCTGCCATCGAAATCGACGCAATTACCGATCTGCCCGGTTACCAGATCGCCGGATGTCATGTTTCCGTTCGAGCTTCCGTCATTGTTGATTTTTGGTGGCATCGATCATTTGCGGTGCGGCCGCCGAGGGATCCTCGTCCATGTGCTGAATCACGACATAGTTCGTGTCCCAAACCGATTCCGATCCGAACATATCCGAGGGGGCCGGTTGCGTCTTGCCCGGACTGTTGTACCAGACCCAGATCGGTGTATTCGACGAGGAGGAGACGAACGGGACATTCACCCAGATCTGAACTTTGGCTGATGCCGGATTGGCAATGGTGGTAAACGTCACGATTTGGCAGGCAAGCTGATTAGCTCCGGCATCGTCGCTGCTGAACATGATGTCCCCGCCGCCATTTTCGGCATGATGAGTATTGCCGGCATCGACCATTTCCGAAGGAAGGTTGACTTCGGTGATCAGGACCGGGAAGTTTGTTAGATCGGCAGCCACCTGGCCGGCCTGTATAAGCAAACGGCACTTGCGCCCCCATTCCGATCCGGAAGATCCGCCTGAGAAGTAAGATCCGGCGAACTTATACGTCTTCGTTTCCTTGTTGCGAGGGAGGACCACCATTTGGCGGTTCAATGTGTCGGCGTCCGGCGTGTAGATAACGTAGAGTTGATGTTTCCCGGCCGGCATGTTTGCGAAAGTGAATTGTCCCGACGAATCCGGATGCACGCTTCGGACCGTGGTCCCCCCGGAACCGTTTGGCACCACAACGCGCACGAGTATCGAGTCCATGTAGATGACTCCGGGAACCGAATCACTTGCGTCACGAATATATCCGGTGAAGGTGTTGTTCAAGTAATCGGCGGTGGCATCGGCCAGCTTCTTGGTAAGAGCGCTTCCTCCACCGGTCGAAGTAATCGTATTTCCGCCGGCATAGGCATAAGCTTTACCCCAGGCGTCGAGCTTAAAGTCGGAGGTGTCCTGGGTGAAGCGATCAGGGAGATAAGGTCCGTGCCAGGTAGAGTACGAACCGGGATTGGTTACGAGTGCGGTCAGGTTCGGCGGGAAGGCACCCACATCGCCGACATACCCAAAATCCGATCGTACGCCCCCGGCCATGATCTCCGGATTGCCGACGATCGCATCCGAAAGCGCTTCCATCTCACGTTCGGTGAGGATCTTTCGTGTGTCCTTAAGACTCGATGTCAGCGATTGAATGGCGATCGCGGCCAGGATCCCCACGATCACGATCAACGCAGTCAATTCGACCAGGCTGAATCCGCGCGCGTCTATACGGTTGTTGCTACCAGTACTTCTCATGGAACACCATTTCAGTATAGAAGCTTTCACCCGGGTTCACCGTCACCTGTCGCTTGAGCGTGTCTCCTCCGGGGGTGTAAATGACGTTGAGCCACTGACGCCCCATCGGGATCCCGCTAAAACTGATTGAACCATCGGCCGAAGGATGCGCCGATGCCATAGTCGTCCCGCCGGAACCGTTCGGATAAGTCAGTGTCACCAGCACTGAATCCGCGTAGACCGGCCCGGGAGGAACGTTGCTGATATCGAGTATCGTGAGCGTAACTGTATTCGAGATCAGAGTGCTCGTTGAAGGGGCCAACTGGCGGGTGATACTGCTACCGCTTCCGGTGGAAGTAATCACGTTCGATCCGGTGTATGAGTAAGCCTTCCCCCAGGCATCGTACCGATATTCCGAAGGATTACTGCTCGTTGAAGAATAGAAAGCATCGCGGATGTACGGTCCCTTCCAGGTAGCGTAACCGGGATTGGTTACGAGCGCGTTGAGGTTCGACGGCATCGCACCGATATCGCCAACATACCCGAAGTCGGTTCGATTCCCTTCGGAGACAAGCGACGGATCCCCGACGATCGCCCTGGCAAGACGATCCATCTCGGCACGGGTTTCTTCGACCCGGGCCGTGTCGACCGAGTGCTTCAGTTTGGACATAGCAATAGTCGCCAGTATCGAGATCAGGATAATGACCACGACCAGCTCGATCAGCGAGTATCCGCCGGCTTTGTTAAGTTTATTCCAATTCATTTTAGCAGAACGAGTTATTCTGCATAAGTATCGGCAAATTCAGAGTTGTTATGAGCCGGGAGGGGAAGAGGGGAGAGTGAGTGGAGAACACAAAAAAGCCCGCCGGAAGCGGGCTTTCAGATCATGCGAAATATCCTGGAAGGGACTGTTTTAGAACGTATCGTCGTCCCAGTCGGACTCTTTTTCCGGGATACGGACCACCATATCGGTGGCTATATGGCACTGGCAGGCGAGTCGGGATGTATCAGTTAGATTCTCGGCCTCGTCGAGCATATCCATTTCGTCTTCGGACACTTCGTTCAACGAGTCGAAACCTTCTTCGACGATAATATGGCAGGTGGAGCAGGCACAATTGCCGCCGCAGTTATGGTCAATCTGAATGTTATTATCCAGCGCGGCGTCCAGAATAACCGTGCCTTCGCTAACTTCGACAGTTTTTCCCGACGGCAGGAAAGTGACCTTCGGCATCTCAGAATTCCTCATACCTTATTTAATTCTCTCCGATAAAATAGAGACTCGGCCATCTACGAATCAAGTGTTTTTGCTCTCCGGTAGACGACCAGGTTATCGTGTTCATTGCCGAACCGTACCGATTGCGCGAACGGGGCCAGCCGCCCGGTGATAAGCATATATGCCCAGGGGGGGACAATGGCCGACTGGCAGCCGCGGACCAGCACTTTGAGGTCCTGGTACCTGCTCCAATCATGCTCTTCAGCCTTCGCCAGAAATTTCTGTTCGAAGAAGAGGCCGTTGTCGAGGAAATCGGTAGGATCGACGATCTCAAAAGCCATTGTCAACAACTGAAAGAGGTTCCGCAACCGCAGGAGCGCCGGGCGTTCGGATTCTCGAAATGGAACCCGCCGCCGAGCATGCCGCCTTTGAAATCCAGGATACAGCCCTGCAGGTAGCTGATCGCCCGGTTGTCGATCAGGACCCGGACGCCGTCGTACTCGGACAGGCTGTCCGTGTCGCTCTTTTCAGTGTCGAAGGCCATGCTGTAGGACATGCCGGAACAGCCACCGGCTGCAACGCCAAGGCGAAGATAGAGTTGTTCGTCTTTTTCCTGCGCCATCAGCCGCTTGACTTCGGCGATCGCCGATTCGGTGATCGTCACCGTTTGTGAATTGCTGGTAGTATCAGTATGGTCAGTCATCGTATTATCTCCTCAAATGCTAACATTCTTTTCTCCTCTTCACTGCATCCTGTAAACAGGCCGATTTACTCTAAGTTCCAATAAACGTTTTGACATTCCCACAGGATGTACGCAATATTGGAGACCTTTATTGAGCCGTTTGACGACAATTTCAGAGGGACCGGTGTCCGTTCTGCTGGTGGAAAATATGAAAATTTGCCATTTTGTCAATTTTTTTGTGGACTAAGTGTATCTTTTTTCGTATAATGAGGACAAAATGGAAGAAGTAGGCAACAATACACTCTTTAACCAACTATTAAGCATGGGAATTGTTATATGAGACTGTCTCGAAAATCCGACTACGCGTTACGAGCCGTACGTCATATCGCCACCCTCCCGAAGGGAAGACTGGGATCGATAAACTCGGTCAGCGAAGCGGAGAGTATTCCCAGAGAATTTCTCGCCAAAATCCTCAAGGACCTGACCCGGAGCGGTATTCTGGTTTCCTATCAGGGAGTAACCGGTGGTTACCGCCTCTCCCGTCAGCCGAAGGACGTAAGCTTCCTCGAAGTTGTCGAGGCGATCGATGGTCCGATTCATCTGAATCTCTGCACCGAATCGGCCAATTGCCGCTGTGAACAGTTCAATCGCTGCCAGATGAAGGATTTCTGGGGAGCGCAGGAAAAAGTGTTCAAGAAGGCGTTGAGCAAAGAGCACTTCGGCAAATACAAAAAGACGCCCACCCGCCGGGCATAGACAGAGTCGATAACGATTTAGAGCCTCGCACGTCTGCGAGGCTCTTTTTGTTTATCCCCCCGAAGGATTGTCATAGAGACAATAAAACTATGTCCCACTGTAAGATCGGACGATTTTCCCCCTTGTGCGGACGACTGAATCCGTATTATATTCAAAGTAGATCAGACTGGTCGTCCTCGGACTGTCCGCAGTCCGGACGAACCGGGGGACATGCAGCTTTGTTCCGGTTATGAAGAGCTTAACAAAGGAGCTATCAAGTGACAGACTTTAACGATAAACAGTACAAGGTGAAAGTCGGCCTGGCGGAAATGCTCAAGGGAGGCGTCATTATGGACGTCACGAACGCCGATCAGGCGAAGATTGCCGAAGAGGCCGGCGCCGCCGCCGTCATGGCGCTCGAACGGGTGCCCTCGGATATCCGGGCCGAAGGGGGTGTGGCGCGCATGGCCGATCCGGATATTATCGAGAATATCAAGCGGTCGGTCACCATTCCCGTGATGGCCAAATGCCGGATCGGGCATATCGTCGAAGCCCGCGTGCTGGAATCGCTCGAAGTTGACTTTATCGATGAATCCGAAGTGCTCACGCCGGCGGATAATTTGTATCACGTGAACAAATGGCCGTTCAAAGTTCCGTTCGTCTGCGGCTGCCGGAATCTGGGCGAAGCGCTGAGAAGAATCTCCGAAGGTGCGGCGATGATTCGCACGAAAGGAGAGGCGGGCACGGGCGACGTTTCCGAGGCGGTCAAGCATCTTCGCGAAATCGGTTTCGCCATGAAGCATCTCACGATTATGAGTGAAGAAGAATTGTACGGCGCCGCGAAAGAGCATCGGGTGTCGATCGAACTCGTCCGTATTGTCGCCAAAACAGGAAAACTTCCGGTTCCGAATTTCGCCGCCGGCGGCGTGGCTACTCCGGCTGATGCCGCGCTGTGCATGGAGCTTGGTGCCGAGGCTGTCTTTGTCGGGTCAGGGATCTTCAAGTCCGACAACCCGGCGAAACGCGCGAAAGCTATCGTCGCCGCCACGACACACTGGCAGGATGCTTCGATTATCGCCGAGCACTCCCGCGGACTCGGCAAAGCGATGAGCGGCATTCAGGCCGCCTCAATCGCCGAGGAGCATCTTCTCCAGACGCGATAGACGGAATTAACAGGGTCATATTTCAAGCCTGCTCTCAAGAGAGAGCGGGCTTTTTTTTTGTAGGTCGGTGTTCCGGATGAGGACGCGTTTCGCGTCCGAAGAAGAAACCCGACGCAGATCAAATGCAGATACTCGCCTGATAACGATTCTCGCGTACTGTAGCCCACGTCAAGGAGAGTGGCGGCAGCCGCTCGAGTGCCACGTGGGAGACAGTTCGGCGTTTGCCGAACCTATCGCGGGTTGACACCCACCCTGCACTCGCATCGGCTGCCGCCAATGTTCGTTTAGGTGGGCTACTGAAGACGATTGACGATTGAGGCATCCTTCAAGCACGTTATCAACTCATATGGAACCTCTATTATTTACGCAGATCTCTAAGCATCTGTTCCGCGAATCTCGCGCTCCGGGTTTCGGGGTGGTTTCTTATGATATCGAGTAGCGTGCCCGAAGTATCCGTGGCGTCTCTTAACAGCGACGACAGAAGGCCAAAGGAGAATCCGGAATTCGGATAGCGTTCGAGAAATTGTGCATAGGGTCCGGTTTCATAAGCTAGATGGGACAAGACATATTCAGCATATGCGCTGTTCGGGAATTCTTGAATGAATTTCGTCTCTCTCTGAGCGGAATCTTTAAAAGGTGGAAGGATGAACTGAGGATCGGGAAAGTATGCCGCGATCAACGAGTCGTACGCGCGCTTTTCGTCCCCTTCCGGATAAGTCACTGTGAACACCTGTTGATTCGAATACATGCCGCCGTGTTTCGCTTCAACGCGATAATCCCCCGTGGGCAGATGGGGGAAATATATCTGATCGTAGAAGTTTTTGTGGAAACCGTTTGAACGAAGCAAGTTGATGCAACGAAACAATGTCTCTCCGGGCTGCATGTATCTAAGGGGACTCCTCTCGGGCCCGGTAGAAAAGACCCCACCGGTGTATTTCAGAGTTTCCTCCTTGGCGTTGATCAGCTCAATGTCCAAAGAGCCGTTACGCGCCTCCAGACTCAGGGGTGGCACCCTGACGGAGTCGTCGCCTATGTTGGTCAACACGATGTCGAGGAAAATTGACTCCCGGAATAGGTATACTGCCTTATCCAGCCTTATCTCAAACTTCCATTTTGGATGTCGTACGGGTCCCGGCGACAGTATTTTCGAGTCACGCCGCACAAAGCAGCCGACCAGCAGAAGACACACAAGCAGGAAAGTTAGAGTTGTTCTCAGGATGCAAATCGGGCTTAAACGTTTGGACAAAGTGGCACTCCCTCCCCACAGTTGAAGGCTAAGTGTATCCAACGGAAGGACGAGTGGCAACGAGATTTCGTGAAACGGTTGCCGGCCATTTGTCCCAGCCCTTGGGCACGCTTCGCACGTCCGGCCGTAAGAACGGTCGGACCTACAGAAGACGTGAAGCACGATCAACAATTCGTCATTAAGTCGACATTTCAACAAATGTTGCAATCTTCGGTAGCCCGTGTCAGCCTGGTCCGGCGATAGCCGGGTAGGGCGCAGCGTGGGAAGCGGTTCGGCTTGGCCGAACGAATTGCGGATGAACACCCACCCTGCACTCACATTGGCTAACCGCCAATGTTCGTTTAGGTGGGCTACCGAAGATCTTGCATTCGGTATTGTGTGGTAGAGTATTCCGGGCAGGCCGTTTGTGCATGCCCTTGGGCATGTTTCGTACGTCCGGCCGTAAGAACGGTCGGACCTACAAGAGTTTCGGTTCGCCCCGTTTCCCCTTGACCACTTCGGAAATTCTCCTATACTTGGACACAAATTGACCATTTCCACGTTTAAGTAGAGCAATGAAAACCGACTACAGCAAACTCAATATAGGGGTGCTGGCGCTGCAGGGAGATTTCGAGCGGCATCAGCACGCGTTGTTCAATGTCGGCACCGATGTCACCCTGGTGCGCCTGCCGGTCGATCTGGAAAGAATCGATGCGCTGATTATTCCGGGCGGCGAGTCGACCACGATGGACAAGCTGATCGATACGTTTGACCTTCGCGGCCCGCTTACCGAGTTTGGACGCTCCAAACCGGTCTGGGGGACCTGCGCCGGGATGATTGTGCTGGCGAAAACAATCCTCGACAACCAGTCCGGGGTGAAACCGTTCGGGCTGCTCGATGTCGATGTGGTCAGAAACGGCTACGGGAGGCAGGTCTTTTCATTCGAAGAAAACGTTACCGCTCGCCTTCACGGCGTGGAAACGGACCTTCAAGTTTCTTTCATCCGGGCCCCAATAATTCAACGAATCGGGGAACAGGTTAAAACCCTTGCTGTTTTCCAGAACGTGCCCGTATTAGTGGAAGAAAACCGAATCTTGGCCAGTTCTTTCCATACCGAACTACACGAGGACACCCGGTTGCTGGAGTACTTTTTGCGAAAGTTTTGTTTGGATTGAGCCGACACCAATAATATATTTAATGGATGCTTAAAGTCCTTTATACACAATCAGTGGGCGAACATTCGGCGCACGCGCTTAACCCGAAAGCGCCGAAAAAGAGCGAACGAGCACAAGTGCCGTACGTCCGTCTTCCCCGCTGGATGAAAACCACGGTCAGTCACGGCCCGAACTACAGCCGGGTCAAATCGATTCTCAGGGAGCACGCCCTTCACTCGGTTTGCGAGGAAGCGGCCTGCCCGAATATCCGGGAATGCTGGGATGCCGGTACCGCTACCTTCATGATTCTCGGCAAGTACTGTACCCGTGACTGCAACTTTTGTGACGTCCTCCACGGACAGCCGCTGGGACTCGATGACGACGAGCCCCGCCGATTGGCCGAGGTCGTGGCGGAACTTAAGCTTAAGCAAGTAGTCATAACCTCGGTTACAAGAGATGACCTGCCTGATGGGGGAGCTTCTATTTTTGCCCGGACTATAGAGCTCCTCCGATGGCAGGATAAAGATGTGAAAGTAGAATTCCTGATACCGGATATGGCCGGCAAGTACGACTCGTTGAAGATCATTCTTGATTCGGGTGTCGATGTCCTGGCGCATAATGTCGAGACGGTCTCGCGCCTGCATAAGCGGGTGCGGGGAGCGGCAAAACTTGACCGCTCGCTCAATATCCTTCGCTGGGCATCGGATTATCACACCCGGCCGGTGGTCAAGACCGGAATGATGGTCGGACTGGGCGAGACGATCGACGAAATCGTCGAACTGATGCACCAGATCTACGCAACCGGGTGCGATATCGTTACGATCGGACAGTACCTGCGACCGTCGCCGAAACATCTCCCGGTCGAACGGTTTTACCGTCCGGAGGAATTCGATGAACTGGCGCGGATCGGTATGGAAATCGGGTTCGGCCATGTCGAGGCGGGCGCCCTGGTGCGGAGTTCGTACAAGGCGTTCGACCAGTCGAGAAAATTGTTGGAGAAGTCATGCTGAAGAAGATTATGATAGCGAGCCATCATGGCTTTTGTATGGGCGTGAAGCGGGCGATCCAGATAGCCGAGGAAACGGCCGAGCAGGATACCGGCAAAGTCACCATCCTCAATGAGATCGTTCATAATGAGGCGGTGGTGGAGAAATTCAATCAAGCCGGAGTCGCCCAGGCGTTCTCAATAGACGATGTCAGCGAGGGAACGCTTATTATTTCCGCCCACGGTATTGCGCCGAAGGTCATCCAGGATGCGCAGGCCAAGGGATTGAAAGTGGTCGATGCAACCTGTCCGCTGGTCAGTCGCATTTATACCATTATCGAGAAGGTGGTCGCGAACGGCTTCTATATCATTCACTACGGCGATCCGAAACACGACGAGACGCATGGTGTGGTCGGATACGCTCCGGAAAATATCACCGTAGCCGGTAGCAAAGAGGAGTTGCTTGCCTTGCCGGAGTGGAAAGACCGCAAACTTGGGCTGACGACTCAAACGACCGCGCATATGGAAGAGTTTGCCGAAGTTGAGCGGCTGGCGAAAGAGAAATGGCCGCATATCGAAATTTTCAACACGATCTGTAACGCCACAACCAAAAGACAGACCGCCATTATGGATCTGGCTCCTCAGGTGGATATGGTCCTGGTTGTCGGTTCACGTACCTCCGCCAATTCCAACCGCCTGGCCGGGATCTCCGAAGCGATCTGTGGTCGGGGGGTATTGATTGGCTCTGCCGCTGATATCCGGGACGAATGGTTTGCTGAAGATCAGAAGATAGAAAAGGTCGGTATTTCCGCCGGCGCTTCAACCCCGGATTTCCTTGTCGAAGAAGTCATCGCCCGCTTGCTCGATATCTCGGGTGGAACGGCCGAGGTGATCATTCCGGAAAAGAGAAATCGTATTCGGAAGATCGAGCGCCAGGTAAGTTAATCACTAATCCAAGAGGCCCTTCACGAGGGGATAATTATGCCGTACATAGGTCAATTGTTCATATTTCTGGCGACTGTCTGCGCTGCTGCGTCGGCGGTACTTTATTTCCTCGCCTGGCGGGGGAAAGAGAATCTGCTCGGATTCGCCCGCAGGTCGTTTCTGGTGGCGGCCGGCAGTGTCATCGGTGCCCTGGCGACCCTCCTGTATCTGATCCTGACACACAACTTCACGGTTGCTTACGTTTACTCCTATTCCTCGACCGATCTTCCACTCGGCTACCTGATCGCAACCCTCTGGGGCGGGCAGGAAGGAACTTTCCTGCTGTGGATCTTCTACGTCTCCATCCTCGGCATCATTATGATGCGGACGGCCAAGAATTTCGAGAAAGGAAATATGTTTTTCCTGAATCTCTTTCTGCTGACCGTTCTCTTTATTCTGTTGAAGCGATCACCGTTCGAACTGATGCCGGTGTACCGTTCTGAAGGAGCCGGGTTGAATCCGTTGCTTCAAAATTTCTGGATGCAAATTCATCCGCCGATCATGTTCACCGGCTTTGCCGCCGCCTTGTTCCCCTTCCTGTTCGGCATGACCGGACTGGTCGAGCGTAAATACGATCAATGGGGAGAGTCGGCTCGGAAGTGGACGATGTTCGCCTGGATCGCTCTGGGAACATCGCTCGTCATGGGCGGCTACTGGGCGTATATCACGCTTGGCTGGGGTGGATTCTGGGCCTGGGATCCGGTCGAAAACTCTTCGTTCATTCCGTGGATCTTTCTCGCCGCCCAGGTGCACGTGCTCTTCATTAAGAGACAGCGTCGCGGCCTCATGCGGTTTTCGTTGTTTATCGTCTGTCTCTCGTTCTGGTCGGTGCTGTACGGCACGTTTCTCACCCGATCGGGCGTCCTGGCCGACTTCTCGGTGCATTCATTCGTGGATCTCGGCATTAACAACTTCCTGATCGGCGGCCTGTTCTTTTTCATTCTACTCGGCACTTTCCTGCTCATCTACAGATGGCGTGACATCAAGCCAAACCCGGCATACTCCAAAGTTAATTCCCGTTCGTACCTTGTCACACTGGGTATCGTGCTTCTGTCTATCGGCGGGGCGCTGACCCTCGTCGGGACCTCATCACCGTTGCTCACCCGTCTGGCCACCAAGCCTTCGAACGTCGGCCTGCCGTATTACTTCGCGACTATGACACCGGTGGCAATAGCTGTCCTGATACTATTGGGGCTGTTCCCGGCGTTTCGATGGAACGAAGGGTTGTCGCGTCCGAAGCTTTTGATTGTCGGAGGAGCGACTTTCCTGGCTACGGTCGTGACCATCCTGCTGACCGGATTCACGCACGAAGTCATGTACATTTGTCTCTTTGCTTCGGCGGCTATGGCCTTTGTCGTCAACAGCTATGTGCTTATCAGCGCCGGCATCAAGGATAGAAAATTCAAGCCGGCCTATTTGGCTCATGTCGGTTTGGCCCTCGGCCTCACCGGCGCTGCCCTGGCCAACGGCTTTGAGACCAAGCAGACCATTACTCTGCCGCAGGGTAAGCAGGTCGAAGAAATGGGGTACACCCTCAAGTTCGTCAGCATTACGGACAACCCGAAAGGGTTTGATTGTCATGTTCAGATGTCCGGTGAGGGAAGAAGTTTCATGGCGATCCTGCCGCACGAATTTCCCAAGAACGAAAAAGGGGTGATGCGGAAGCCGTTTGTAGAGAAGTATCTCACACATGACATTTATATTGCTCCGGTAGGGATGGAGCAGCCCGAAGGTGCAGATCCTTCGGAGTTTGAACTCGAGAAGGGTGGTTCGAAGACGATTGACAAATACGAGATTACCTTTCACGATTTTAAGCTGACCAGTCATGAGCAAGGGGGGAAGACCACCGCTCAGGCCCTCCTGACAGTGAAATACGGCGATAAATCAGAGGATATCAATCCGGCATTACAGGTGATCGGCGACTCAGTGGCTACTATTCCGGCAACTTTTGACTACGGTCGCGGAACGGTGGCCATCTCGGGTGTCCAGCCGGAGAAAGGTGGCGTCAAGCTCAAAGTTATGGGCGAGTTCGTTCCCTCGCAGCTCGCCACCGCTTCTCTGATAGTTGAACTCTCGCGCAAACCGATGATTAACTTGTTCTGGTTAGGCGCATTCATTACATTTCTTTCGGGTGCTTTGTCGATGCGCGACCGTCGCCGCAAAAACAGACAAACGGTTATCCAGGATATTGATATGACCGAGCCTAAGCGGGAAGTGGTCCAATAGAAAAATTAGGGTTGCTTTTTTCGCCGACTTGTTTATTTTCGAGATCGTACTGGTTGACGATTCTGTTGACTTGTGCTCACAACAAATCCAGCTACTTCGATGCCGCGCGGCCGAACAGATGTCAGTAACAGCGTCGCGCCGAGAGTTGCCGGTAGCGGCTCCCGAATACATCGATCGCCAAGGGACGGATTCGGTGGGAAGGTCTGTCCGGTTGAAACATGCTAAAGATTAGAATGTGCCCCCTGGCGGAACTGACTCCGGGCAAATCCGTCGACAAACGGATTCTCGCACGACGTGTCGCCGTTTTCAACGACAATGGCGAGATATTCGCGATTGAAGCGGACTGCAAGCATATGAAAGCGTCGCTTGCCACCGGTCGTGTGCGCGATGGAGTCGTGACGTGCCGATGGCATGGCTGGCAGTACGACCTGCGGAGCGGCGAGTGCCTGACGGTTAGCAAGATGAGGCTGAAGAAATACGAGATTGAAATCGCCGAGGGCGATATTTACGTGTTGATGGACTGAAGGGTGAAAAATGGCTGAAATGTTTCAAAAGATACATGCGTATCTGGAACAATCCGTTCCGGAACGCCCGCCGGTACTGAGAGAGATGGAGCAGTACGCGAACGAAAACGACTTTCCCATCATCGGCCCGCTGGTGGGGAGATTCCTCTATCAAATGGCGCTGCTTACCAAAGCGCGAAAAATCCTTGAACTGGGGTCGGGGTATGGCTATTCAGCCTACTGGTTCTCTCTGGCCACCCGGTCTAAAGGGAATATCGTTATGACCGATACAGAGAAAGAAAACAAGCGGCGGGCTTTTGATTATTTCAAACGCGCCGGTCTGCAAAGCCAGTTCACTTTTTTAGTGGGCGATGCACTCCGGATGATCAAGAAGACTGATGGACAGTTCGACATTATCCTGAACGATATTGACAAGATCGATTATCCCCGGACAATCGATGTCGCAGCCTCGCTGCTCCGCAAGGGCGGTCTCTTTATCACGGATAATGTTATCTGGTCCGGCCGGGTGTGCGAGAAGAAGCAGGACGATACGACCAGGGCAATCGTTGCTTTTACCGATTCCCTGCATAAGGACAGCCGGTTCTTTACCACTGTCCTGCCGGTACGCGACGGGATCAGCGTTGCGTTGCGCCTTTAGGACGGACCGGCGAGGCCGGAAACCGTTCGTTACTATGGAGTGTGGCGAGCAGTTTATGCGTTGAACCAGCGCAAAGAGAACAGATCAAAAGTGCTTCGCAGGATTTGAAAGTTTGAAACAAAAGAGTTGGATGCGCGTTATAATCTGTAGATCAATCGTTAGTCACCAGATTACGTACTCCGTAAAATCAATTTTGGCGACAGCCGGCTCGCAGCGTTTCGGGGAACGGCAACGAATTTAACCCGTGCGGAACCGGATTCCAGCAAGTTTCACGACAGATCGAACCAAAGACGACGCAGAAAGTGTTTAAGTAGAAAGAACAGAAATACAATTGCTACATACATTATTGTTGACAACTCGGTACAAATTTGCTTTAAAGGAAAATCTCAAGATTCAGCCGTCTTGATTTTCCGGGACTGAATCAGGGCGTCCGGGAATCCGGATGTCGTGGATTCAAGGTTTGATAGATTCACTTAACAATTTCCCAGGTTGGGCCGCGCAGAATGCGCGCTAAATCCCGACCGGCTTACTGGAGGATATATGGCTCCCAAAATGGCAACATTTTACAGCTATGGTGACGACTCAGCTTGTAGCGAGGTCCGAAAATTCATTCAAGATGCGGGAGTACTGCTCAATGTGCGGGATCTGTCTCAGAGTCCGCTTACCGAAATTGAACTGAATCGGCTCATCGGGCACATCAACATCCACCACTTTCTGAATCCGCTCTCGGATACGTACGGAAAGCATAATATGGATGATTCCCTGCCCCCTCGCAGCGAATTGCTGAAACTGATGGCCGAAGATTACACGTTGCTCAGACGACCGATTATCAAGACAGCCCGTCTCATGACGGTAGGCTGCGACCGGAAGAAGATCGCGGAGATACTTCAGATCTCCATGAACGGTACGCCGATCGAGGATGACGATGCCCGCGGCAACAACCGTCGTAACGGCGATCGCAGACCGGTCTCGATCTCATCATCGGGAAAATAATCGGAAATTTCCCAGTTGCGCAATCCCGTGTTGTGTCCTATGTTCCGAGTGTTGATCAACCTGATGCACTCGGATTATGGACATCGAACGAGAAATTCTCGAAACTGACATACTGATAGTCGGTGCCGGCCCGGCCGGGTTGGCCCTTGCCTATCATTTGGCTGATCTCGTCAAGCGCGACGGTTCAGTCGAGATGCCCGAAATCCTGCTGATGGACAAGGGATCCTATGTCGGCGCGCACTCCCTTTCCGGCGCGGTCATGGATCCTCGCGGTATTGCCGAGCTTATCCCCGACTACAAGGAAAAAGGGGCTCCGCTTGAAGCCGAAGTGTCGGCTGACGCGATGTATTATCTGAGCGAATCGGGAGCCACCAAGTTTCCTTTCACGCCCCCCTCGATCAATAACCACGGCAATTACGTCATCTCGCTGAACAAGTTTAGCGGCTGGCTGGCCGAACAGGTCGAGTCGATGGGTGTGGATATCTATGCCGGACTGGCCGGGTATGATCTGCTTATCGAGAACGGCAGAGTGGTCGGCGTTCAGACGGTCGATATGGGGCTGGACAAAGAAGGGCACCCCAAATCGAATTTCGAACCAGGCTCTCTCATTAAGGCGAAAGTAACGGTACTCTGTGAAGGCGTTCGTGGATCGCTCACGCGCAAGGCGATGGAACAGATCCCGGAGCTTACCGCTTCGTGCCTGCCCCAGGCGTATTTGACGGGCGTAAAGGAAGTGTGGGAAGTGCCGGAAGGACGGATTAAAGCCGGCCAGGTGATCCACACGATCGGCTTCCCGCAGCCATCGAATGAGTACGGCGGAGGCTGGATCTACGGCATGAGCGACACGATGGTATCAATCGGCTTTGCGGTTGGCCTCAACTCTCCCGATCCGACCAACGACCCGCATATGAAATTCCAGCGATACAAGATGCACCCGTTCGTCAAGAAGCTGCTCAATGGTGGCAAGATGCTCCACTATGGGGCCAAAGCCATTCCTGACAATGGATATTACTCAGTGCCGAAACTCTACCACGACGGGCTCATGCTATGCGGCGATTCAGCCGGACTGCTCAATCCGCAGAAGCTTAAAGGCGTGCACATGGCGATTAAATCGGGCATGCTCGCGGCCGAGACATTGCTGGAGTGCGCAAAGGCCGGGGAGTACGAGGCCTCCAGGCTCCAGACCTATCAGACAAAGTATGAGTCGAGCTGGATCAAGACCGAACTGTTGACCTCCCGCAATTTCCACGCCGGTTTCAAGGGGGGATTGCTCGCCGGCTTGTTCAATGGTGCGATACAAATAGTGACCGGCGGGCGCGGACTGTTCGACCGTAGGACCAACAAGCCGGACTTCCAGTACATGATGAAAATCGATGAGTACAAAAGGAAGTTCGGACACGCTCCTGAGAAGGTGAAGATCAAGTTCGACAATCAGTACACTTTCGATAAACTGACCGATGTATACAAATCGGGAACGATGCATGAAGAAGAGCAGCCGGCACATCTGTTGATTGCTGATTATGACATCTGTAATAACAAGTGCACCGAAGAATACGGCAACCCGTGCCAGAACTTCTGTCCCGCCCAGGTGTATGAGATGGTCGACGATGCTGATCGACCGGGGAAAGTGAAACTGCAGCTTACGCCTTCGAACTGCGTTCATTGTAAGACCTGCGATATTGCGGATCCTTACAATATCATTCGATGGGTAACGCCGCAGGGCGGAGAGGGTCCGAACTATACCAATCTTTGAGTCGAATAAAAGAGTGAGTATGTGAGGCGGAGCTGTATGGTTCCGCCGTTTGTGTATGTGGGCGGGCAGCATTTGCATCCCCACGATCGTCGAGTAGTCTCCTGACACTCTATCCGGGCCGAAAGGAATCGCGTATATGACACCGAGCATGATAGGGACTTTCGGGGTCGCGTTATTGCTGATTGCGTTTATCCTGAACCTGTTGAAAAGGCTGCCCGAGGACGGGCCACTTTATTTGAGTATGAATTTCGTCGGAGCAGCGGCAGCGGCGTGGTATGCTTTCGCTTCTGGTGCTATCCCATTCATCGTCCTGGAAGTGGTTTGGGCGTCCTCTGCCTTGATCCGATTGATCTTCCGCAAAAGAAAAGGCTCCTCGTTGTAGAGGCAGGGCAGAGCCGTCTTCGGACCTGTCCACGTCCGCGGCTCGTTACGACCGTTGAGGAGATCTTCGGTAGCTCACGTCGGCCTGGTCGGGCGGAAGCCGGGGAGGCGCGCTGGGGCGTTCTCGATAATCATCAATCCCAATCATTGCGAGGAGCGTTGCCTGAGCGATAGCAAGGAAGCCGCGACGTGGCAATCTCGGCTTCGTCTTTGTGGCCGAAATATGAGATTGCCACGGCTACACGCCTGCCGGCGTGTCAAACGCCTCGCAATGACACGCCCTGAAGGGCGCGATGATGGAAGAACATACGGCTTAACGAGACAGCACCAAAAGAAAAGGCTCCTCGGATTAAGAGGAGCCTTTGTGATTACTTGACGAAAGTATCTGTAAGTTAGATCCCCTGACGCTCCGCCAGCGAGGACTCGATGTTGTTTACGATATCGGAATTGTCCACCAGGTTGTTAAACCAGCGGGCATACAGATCCTGTTGCTTGGACTGGAGAATGACTTTCGAAAGCGAATCCTGCTTCTCGTTGAACGTCGTGAGATCCGGCGACGTGCGCGAAAGCAGCTTGAAAATCACCGTTCCCTGTTCCCAGTCGACCGGTTTGGAAATCTGATCCGGTTTGGTCAGAGAGAAGGCGGCTCCAATAGCTATGGGCGACTTGCCGATCACCGTAACCGTGGCGTTTCGGTCAAACTCATTAGGCAGGTCGTATGTCGCGCCGTGGGCCTCGGCAGCCTTCTTCATGTCGGTCCCTTTTTCGATCATGGCGTAGATCGCCGCCGCCGTGTCGGCGCACATCGTCTTGACTTTGTATTTCGTCAGATCGAGACCGACCCGCTGTTTGGAGTCCTCAAAACTCGCGATCCCGGCGGGAATTCGCTCGGCCACCTGGGCGACGTACATAACCGAGTTATTCTCCATCAACTTTGAGATCGCATCAGCTTTGTTCTTGAAAGCGAAGTCGCTGGCTGCCTGATCCATCCCCAGGTACTGGATAGTACGGTTCTTGAAGAACGGCGAAGTTGTCTTGACTTCGAGCGACAGATCCTGAGCCGCCTTGAAAAACCCTTCCTTCCCGGCCAGAGTCTTGAAGGTATCGAGTGTGTTGTAGGCCTGATCCAGCGTTTCACGGGACGGTTCCACTTTGAAGAGAATATGCGCGGCATGGGCAAACTTCGTCTTTTCCTTCTTGTCGCCCGGCATAGTCCTGGTCGAGTCCTTGAACCCGAAGACTTTGATAATATGCCAGCCGAATTGTGTCCGCACCGGTTTGCTGATTTCACCCGGCTTCATGGCGAACACCTGACGGTCGAATTCCTGAACCATCTGACCCTGCGGAAACCAGCCGAGATCCCCGCCGTTCTGGGCCGAATTGTCGGTCGAGTAGGTTTTTGCCATCTCGGCAAAGTCGGCGCCTTGCTGGAGCGAGTCGTAGATGGCCAGAGCCTGATGATCCACCCGTTCCCAATCTGATTCTTCCGGTTTCTTTTCTTTGAACACCAGGTTCAGCGTGGCTCTCTCGTCCAGCTTGTAATCGTCCTTGTGGCTGTCGTAGTACGCCTGAAGCTCTTCATCGGTGTTAGTCGGAGGGGGGCGGGAGAACCTGTCATAGCCGACATTGACCATCCCCACTTTGACCTTTTCATTCTGCGCCAGGAAAGCATCCTTGACTTCGAGGTCCGTCACATGAGCCGCCTCAATCACCATTTGCTGTAGTTTCATGATGGTGATATCGTGCTTCACCTGCGGTTCGATCTGGGCCCAGAATGCGGAAGCGTTCGGATCGGCCATCGCGTTCACATACTTCTGATAATCGAACTTGCCGTTGGTCTGGAATCCCTGGTACGACTGCAGGTAGGCCGGCGGATTGTATCTGAGATATCCGTAAATTTCGTCGGGGGTGACGGTAATTTTATATTTGGCCGCCTGCTGAGTGAGCAGGTAGCTGTTACGAACCTGCTGCCAGGCGGTCTGCTGAAGTTCCTTGATTTTGGAGTCCGGCAGTTCATCTTTCGACTGGGCGATTGCCTGCTGATACAACTGGTTGTAGGTGTTGTTATAATCCTGCCAGGAGACGTCTTCGCCGTTGATAATCGCGGCCACGTTTTTCCCCTGGGCCTGACCCTGGCTTGATAGTCCCATGCCCCACTGAAAAATGATAGTCCCCAGGAACAAAACCAGCACCGTGATGATGATCGGGAATATCATTTTTCGTAATGTGTCGAACATATATCCCTTCTCCTTGTATGTGAATTCGAATTCTCTATCCGCAAGATAGTCCCGGGGCTTTCCCCGGAAACTTCTGAATATACTTTAATTATCCATTTTCGCAATACGATTGTGTCCGTTTATACAAAAACATTGATTTTTTGAGTCAAATTGCTGTTTACTACGTTTAACCCATTGAAATAACAGACACTTCAATCCGGAACAGACCTTATGAGGCTTCTATCGACAACTCGCATTAAATACTTTTGTGCCTTCGTTATTTTGACCTTCGCTTCCGTTCTTCAGGCCGCTGAATCATGGCCCCTCAAGCGCGACATTGACCTTTCCAGCGGATTTGGCGATTACCGACCTGATCGTTTTCACACCGGCGTTGATATCAGAACCGGTGGAGTGGAAGGCGCGCCAATCCTGTCACCCGTGGCCGGCTATGTCTATCGAGTCAAGACATCGTATATTGGATACGGCAAGGGGCTCTACGTAATGGGGGACGACGGATACCTGTATGTTTACGGTCATCTCTCCCTGTACGCGCCGAAAATTGACAAACCATTGCGCGCGGCGCAGCTCAAATCGGAGCGCTACTATCAGGACATTTACTTTCCGAAGGATTCCATCCGCATAGATAAGGGAGAGTATCTCGGTAAAACCGGCAAGACCGGCACGACCGCTCCGCATCTACATTTCGAGCAGCGCTCGGGAGAAAATTTCCCCTTGAATCCGCTTGCCCACGGGTTCGCACTGGATGACAAGGTCAAGCCGACGTTCACCCGTATCGGATTCAAAATGACCGATGACCATTCCCTCTTTGAAAATGGATTGCGGGAACGTTTCTGTGCCGTCAAAAAGGTCAGCGACGGCGTATATCGGGCCGACTCGCTACTCTACTTCAACCGGCCGTTCGGAGTTCTCGCCGATTGTTATGACCAGATGCGCAGCGGGGGAATGAAACAGGCGGTGTACAAACTCACAGTTCTTGTAGACGACAAAGTCTTCTACAGCGTCACCTTCGATTCGCTCGATTTCGACATCCAGCCTTCGGTGAATCTGGAATATGATTACGACAGCGTGGTGGTCAACGATGACAAACGCCTGCGCGTTCTTTATAGTCAGCCCGGTAATGAATATCGAATGAGCCGGGGAACCGGGAACACGCGGGGAATCATCGGCCTCGACTGGATCAACAAACCGGGGCGTCACGAAGGGAAAATCATCGCGGAGGATTGTTTCGGCAACCGCTCCGAACTTCAGTTTCCATTTCTCTGGGGCCCGGAGGAAAATATCTTCGTGCTTGATTCGACGGTGAAAGTTTCGGCGTTTGTGAAGGAGTATTACTTCACTCCTGCGGAGGGCTGCAAGAACCTCGGTATCGATTCTGCGAAAGTGTATCTCAATCGAGGCAACCTTTGGGGAGAAACTCCGGAAGCAACCACAGAGCTTAAACCCGACGGGCAATTGGTCTGCACGGTGAAGGCGGCCGGGATCGACAAGGCGGTGCTCAGACTCGGTCTGTTTGCCGGTACGGCCTTTATCCAGGACAATTTGTTCAACGGCCTGCAGGAACACGGCAAGGAAATAGTCGCGCTGGATCACCAGTTTACCGATGACGGTCTGTTGCTTATTCTCAATGTCACCGCCAAGCAGGGAGCCTACGCGAGGATCGCTCTGTTCGACGGCGACGATTCGCTTGGAGTTGTCTACCCGAGGTATTTTACGATGCTTCAGTACCGCGCGTTCATTCCGCCGCTCAAGCAGTATCAGCATATAACAAAAATTGGTTACGCCGTCACCAGGGACACCCTCACTCGTTTGAAGTACTGCGATACGCTCAATATCTATCAGGTGGGTGACAAGGATGACGAAGTAGTCCCGCTCGGAGATTCGGCCACTGTGAAGTTCCGCAAGGATGGGTTCTTTTCTCCCAGATTCGTGGAAGTAAGGCAATGGGGGGTCCGCGGACGTTCCCAGTACAAGCTGAACTCCGACTATTACGAGATTGCGCCGCAGGCGTTCGTCTGCAAACAGGATTTCTGTGATTGATATGAAGCTGCAGAAGCACCCGATTCTTTCCCCGAAGACGGGAATCTGCTGGCGCGACCCAAAAGCAAACAAATGGGTCTGGCTGGACAATACGAACGACAGCAGTACGTACACTGTCAAGAGCCCAGGCGGAGGGAGGCGGAGTGTTTGCCGCGATATTCGACATGGATCCTCCGACTATCGAAGACCTCAGCGTAAGGGATCGGGTTGAATACCGGAATCCTACAATGACTATAAGCTTCGTGCTGAAAGACACACTATCCGGGATCAAGGATGATCGGAACATTACCATCAAACTCGACGGGAAATGGCTGATACCTGAGTATGATCCGGTAACCGGTATATGCGAGACCACCCCCAACGAACCGCTTGCCAACGGCAGTCATCATCTCGGAATAATCGTCACCGACCAGGCGGGGAATACCACCGAACAGTATCTGAATTTCACGATGAGGGCGAAAAAATAAGCGACTTTAGGGCAGAGCAGAGGTGACGAGTGTTCATACCCATCCGCGATGACAATCCGACCACTCGCCGGCCGTATATGACGATCTCGCTGATCGTTCTGAACTCGTTGATTTTCCTGTTCATGTTCTCCCAGGGATCGCGGATCTTTCAGTACCTGACCCTGGAGTACGGCTACATTCCATTTGAAATCACTCACCAGGCGGAACTCACTCCGGACTTCGGCACTTCGGTCTGGCTGACCCCGTTTACTTCGATGTTTATGCACGGCGGCTGGCTGCACCTGATCGGCAACATGCTGTTTCTGTGGATTTTCGGAAACAATATCGAAGATTACATGGGCCCGATCAAGTTCCTGATCTTTTATATTCTCTCCGGACTGGCGGCGATTACCCTTTACACCCTGTTCGGCCCCAGTTCCAAGATCCCGCTCATTGGCGCTTCGGGAGCGATCGCCGGGGTCATGGGCGCCTATATCGTGCTTTTCCCGAAGGCAGACATTACCGTGCTAATCGTATTTTTCCTCATTCAGTTTATTGTGGTTCCGGCCAAGGTTGTGCTCGGCATCTGGTTCTTTCTGCAGCTTTTCATGTCGCTCACCGGTACTTCGTCGGGGGGCGGGGTCGCCTGGATGGCCCATGTCGGGGGCTTCATGTTCGGCTATATCATCATGAAAATATCGGTAAAGATTTTTGGCCGCGGGTCTACTCCCGGCGGCGGTCAACGCGTATACAGGGTACGGTGGTAGGACAGGCGGAAATGACTCCGGACCTGTCATCTGCCGTGGTAAGTGAGAAATATGCCTTGTCATGATATTACAGATACGCTGAAGATACTTCTGGGGCACGATGACCGGCTGGTGAAGTACGCGCTTCGAAAGAAGACTTGCGGCGGCGAAGTTGGCCGCAAAGCCCTGATTGGCAAGTGGTTGAAGAACAGACTGGCTGAAGAGATCATCGCCACCCCAATCGAGACCGTTCTTGAAGCCCATCCGACCAGGTCTGATGTACGGGAGTTTATGGTCATCAAGCACTTTCTCGCGGTGAAGACCGGTCTGGAGATTATGCTTGGGATAACCCCGGGCGGGGTAAAGGATTATTGTAAGGTAGCCAGTATAGAACATGGCCCGGAAGGTGATGCTGCTGGTTGCCGATCTGAGCGTCCAGGGGATGACCGACGAGATTCGGGCCTGCGGAAACTGCACCAGTTGCGGCACCGAAAAGTCAAAATGAAGGACCAATTTGGTCGAATAAATGCAAGCGTCGACGTTGAATGTGTAACATTTTGCACGATATTCGGGACTTAATCTGAAGAATGAAGGCAATTGTCCGGCTGAAGAGAATGGATTTGAATTTCTTATGATACTGGGATACATACGGATATCTCCTGCCGGCAGTGTCTGGTGCAAATAGTTGAGCTTGTTGGTTCAGTTTTTGCACATCCACTCTGTAGATAATACTATCAATTTCTTGCATAATTTAGGGAGATACCATGCTTCGTACCGTCGGAATTGTACTTGTAGCCTTAGTGCTGCTCATCTTGCCAGTCAAAAGCTCTGCTTTTGCTTTTGTTGAGACCGTGCAGGACTACGGTATCAATGCCCCCGGTTACAACTATGTTTCTACGATCAATTTTACCGATGGCTATATCGGCCTCGGCGAAGTCGGCTCGTGGGGTCATACGCTGAGTCCGGCCTACATGCCGGTTCCGGGATCGTTTACTATTGCTGACGCCCGCCTCAGAATCAGTGGTTATCACTATGCCGGTTTTGGCACCGATGTCGTTTCTTTCGGTGGCGAACTGGAGTGGACCGGAGTTCGTGGCTGGCAGTGGGTTGATTTCAGCTCCAATACCTTCAATCTGACGCATATCGACGATATGTATTGGAATTCGAGCCCGCTTGAAGTTTCGCTTGCCCCGCTGACCGATTTCGGCGGTGTCTGCCTGACTTCGGCTGTTCTCTCGGTCAACTATGACCCAGCGAATGAGAATAACCCGGGTGGTGGTCCGGTGGCCTCCGTTCCGGAGCCGGGAACGATGGCCCTGTTTGCTATCGGTCTGATCGGCAGCGGAATCTTCACCAGGAAGCGTTTGCTGTAGTAGACATCAATCCTGAGATGAATTCTAAAGCGCCTGCGAGTATATCGCAGGCGTTTTCATTTATGTTTCGAAGGTCATACTTCCTCGTTAAACTGGACAAAAGTCGTTGATTTTCCCCGTCTATCAAGAGTAGATTTACCGAAAACGTCTTGACTATTTTCAAATTTGAAGCATACTTATAGCTTGTGAAAAAAATAACCATCTCGAACGAAATTCTTATATCTGACAGAAGGTTTCGCTCGAAAGTGGATACAAATATCCTGAGGAGTTAACAGAAATGATTACGAAACAGGAAGCGCTTGACTACCATTCCCGAGGTAGACGCGGCAAAATTGAAGTGAATTCGACTAAACCGTGTCGCACTCAGTTTCACCTATCACTCGCGTACACTCCCGGCGTGGCTGAACCTTGTCTGGAGATAGCAAAGAACCCTGCGGATGTGTACAAATACACCGCTAAGGGGAACCTGGTTGCAGTAGTGTCCAACGGCACGGCTGTACTCGGACTCGGCAATATCGGACCGGCAGCCGGTAAACCGGTAATGGAAGGAAAAGGGGTTCTGTTCAAAAGATTCGCCGATATCGACGTGTTCGATATCGAACTGAATACGGAGAATCCGGATGAGGTCATCAAGTGCGTGCAACTTCTTGAACCGACCTTCGGTGGCATCAACCTCGAAGACATTAAAGGGCCGGAGTGCTTCTATATCGAAGAGACCCTCAAGCGGACGATGAATATCCCGGTATTCCATGACGATCAGCACGGAACCGCGATCATATCGGCGGCGGCGCTTCTCAACGCGCTGGAAGTCACCGGGAAGGACATTTCCAAAATTCAGGTCGTTTTCTCGGGTGCCGGTGCAGCCGGTATCGCCTGTGCGAAACTGTACTGTTCGCTCGGCGTGAAGCACGAAAACCTGTACATGGTGGACTCGAAAGGGGTGCTTTACGAAGGACGCGGGGACAACTACAACAAGTACAAACAGGAGTTTGTCCGCAAGACCAGCAAACATACGCTCGGCGAAGTAATGAACGGCGCCGATGTGTTCGTCGGTGTCTCGGTGAAGGGTCTAGTAACGAAGGAAATGGTTAAGGCAATGGCGAAGGATCCGATCATTTTCGCCATGGCCAATCCCGATCCGGAAATCACCTATCCCGATGCTACCTCGGTGCGCCCGGACGTTATCATGGCGACCGGCCGGTCCGACTATCCCAACCAGGTGAACAACGTCCTCGGCTTCCCGTTTATCTTCCGCGGTGCGCTCGATGTACACGCTACTTCGATCAATGAAGAAATGAAAATCGCGGCGGTGCACGCTCTGGCCGATCTGGCCAAGCAGGATGTACCTGAGGATGTCGCCAAGGCCTACGGCGTAGATCACTTCAAATTCGGTCGTGAGTATCTCATTCCCAAGCCGTTCGATTCACGCATCCTCGTCTGGGAAGCCGGCGCGGTGGCCGAAGCGGCTATGAAGACCGGAGTGGCGCAGGCGCCGGTCGATATCGAAGAATATAAGCGGGAGCTTGGTGCGCGCATCGGCAACGGCCGCATGATCATGCGGGTCGTGTCCGACAAGGCCCGTCGCAATCCGAAGAAGATCGTCTTCCCCGAAGGAGATTCCAGTCGAATTCTTCGCGCCGCGCATACGGTGCTCGAAGAAGGGATCGGCCACCCGATCGTACTCGGCAGTCCGGATGCTATAGCCCAGGTTGCTTCGAAACATGAGATCGACCTTACCGGCGTGCAGATCATCGATCCGGCGGTATCCGAACGACGCACCGATTTTGCCAAGCATTATTACGAACAGCGTCAGCGCAAGGGTGTCACACTTGAGAAGGCGCATTGGCTGATGCGGGATCGCACCTACTACGGCATAATGATGCTTGAGATGGGTGAGTGCGATGCTGTGCTGTCAGGCGTGCTCTCGGACTATCCGGCCACTATCCGACCGGCCCTTGAGATTATTAAGCTGGCCGACGGTATCACCAGAGTATCGGGAATGTTCGCAATGATCCAGAAAGATCGCGTGTACATGTTTGCCGATACAACGGTGAATATCAACCCGACGGCGGAAGAACTGGCCGAGATCGCCATCCTGGCGGCCAATGTGACGAAACGGTTCAATATCGAACCGAGAATCGCCATGCTCTCCTTCTCGAACTTCGGGTCGGCCAAATATCCGGAGTCGGTCAAGGTTGCCCGGGCGACGGAAATCATCAAGAAGAAGGCTCCGCACCTGGTGGTCGAGGGTGAGATTCAGGCCGATGCCGCGTTGATGCCGGACTATATGAAGAAACGGTATCCGTTCTCGCAACTTAAAGAGGCGGCCAACGTCTTCATCTTCCCGGATTTGAATTCGGGCAATATCGCCTATAAGCTGGCTCAGCGGATGGGCGGACTCGAGGCTGTCGGACCGATCCTGATGGGCCTGTCCAAGCCGGTCCACGTGCTGCATCCGACCCTCGATGTTAACGAGATTGTCGATATGGCAGCTATCGCCGTGGTCGAGGCGCAACGCTGAGTATATGCTCAGAATGAACGATCAAAGGCCGGAGTCTTCCTCCGGCCTTTTTCATTCCTGCCCTGAATTACTAACAGAATCCAAATGTTTAGGGGGTTGCGCAATTATGGACTTCATGGTTTCTTTCCGCGAGGACCATTGCTCGCAAGGAGTAGCCTCTCGGGTCAGCAAGGAAGCAGGCGCAATTGCCCGGGGTAAGAGGGGTCCCAGGGAGTAATCGGAGTATAAGAAATCTGTTGACAGTCAAAGCTGAATCCGCAAGGTTTACACATAACCAAAGATCGAGAGAAGGTCATATCACCATGTCAACCAAAAGTGTCCTGGTAGTCGAAGACGACAAAGACATTCTTGAGCTTATCAAGTACAATCTTCAGAAGGAACAATACAAAGTCACCGGTGCGGTCGACGGCGAGCAGGCGCTTGACGCAGTGCACTCGCAGCCGTTCGATCTGATCGTGCTGGATCTGATGCTCCCCGGGATGGACGGCCTGGAAATCTGCAAATCGCTCAAAGCCGATGCCCAGCTGTCTCGGATCCCGATCATCATCGTCAGTGCCAAGGGAGAGGAGTCCGATATCGTCCTCGGTCTTGAGTTGGGCGCCGATGATTACATGGTCAAGCCGTTCAGCCCGCGCGTACTGATCGCCCGGGTGCGATCGGTCCTTCGGAGGCGGACCGAAGAAAAGATTCCCAAAGAACAGGATATCAATATCAACGAGTTCAGTATACATCCCGGCAAGCGGGAAGTCCGGATCAGTGACAAGGCGATGGATCTGACTTTTACCGAGTTCGAGCTGCTGTACTATCTGGCCAGGCATCCGGGCTGGGTCTTCACCCGGTACCAGATCGTCAACGCCATCAAAGGGGATGACTATCCGGTCACCGACCGGTCGGTCGACGTCCAGATCGCCGGGCTTCGCAAAAAACTCGGATCGTACGGACATTTGATAGAAACCATCAGGGGAGTGGGATATCGATTCACCGAAAAGGAAGTTGAAAGTTAGGCGATGGCCAAGCGTCGGCTGCTCTGGCAGCTATTCCCTTCCTATCTTGTAGTCATCGTTCTCACGGTGACTGCCGTCACCTGGTACATGGCCCGCTCCATGAAGGAGCTGTACCTCGCCGAGACCGCCCAGAACCTTCGGGCCCGGGCATTACTTCTTCAGGATCGCCTCAACAATTCTGATTTCACTTCAAATCCGGCAAAAGTCGACTCCCTGTGCAAGAAGCTTGGTAAAGACAGCGATACCCGGTTCACGGTCATACTTCCGTCAGGTTTGGTCATAGGAGATTCTGACCAGGATCCGAACACGATGGAGAATCATGCCGATCGCCCGGAGATCAAGGTCGCACTGAGCCGGACAGCAGGGGACCTCCACCCGGTACAGCAGCACGCTTCTCGAAGCTATGATGTATTTCGCGTTGCCGGTTGTTGAAGATGACAAGGTAGTCGGCGTGGTCAGAGCCGCCCTGCCGGTAACGGCGATTGAGCGGACCTTCGGGCAGATCTATCCGAAGATCATCATCGGCGGACTCATCATCATATTTCTCTCCGGCCTCCTGAGTTATTATCTTTCCCGCCGGGTCAGCGATCCGCTTGAGAGAATGCGTCAGGTAGCGATGTACTTCTCGAAAGGGGAATTCGATAAGCGCCTTCCCTCCGGCGATGCTCTCGAGATTAATGAGCTGGCCGGCGCCATGAATCAGATGGCGGGTGAACTGGATGATAAGATTAAGGCGGTCGTAAATCAACGTAACGAACTCGACGCCGTCCTGTCGAGCATGGTTGAAGGGGTGTTGACGTTCGATACGGATGAGCGGTTGATCGATGTGAATTCGGCCGGGGCCAAAATACTCGGCATCGATCGGGACAAGGCCAGGGGCCGCTATGTCCAGGAGGTTGTCCGTCACACCGAGCTTCACCGGCTCGTCCATACGATTCTTCAGAATAAGACCCAATACGAAGATGAGATTGAGATCGAAGGGGAAGGCACGCGCGTCCTGCAGATGCACGGTAATATCCTCCGCAGCGACAAAGGCCAGAGCCTCGGGGTCCTGGTCGTGTTGAATGACATAACGCGACTCCGGCACCTCGAACGGGTCCGCCGGGATTTCGTCTCCAATGTGTCACATGAACTTCGCACCCCGATCACTTCGATCAAGGGATTCGTGGAAACCCTGCGCGAGGGAGCGATCAACAATCCCATTGAAGCGCAGAAATTCCTCGATATCGTCGCCAAACACAGTGATCGGCTCAATTCGATTATCGAAGATCTCCTCGCCCTGTCCAGAATTCAGGAGGCCGAAACTTTCGAAACGGAGCTTGAGCCATCGAACCTGAGAAGCATCTTCCAGACTTCGATTCAGGCGTGTGAGGTCAAGGCCCGGGCGAAGCAGATCTCGATGGACATGGAATGCGATCCGGACCTCAAGGCGATGGTCAAAGCGCCCCTGCTTGAACTCGCCATGATCAATCTTCTCGACAACGCGATCAAATACAGCGGCGAGGGGAGCAGGGTGCATATCGCCTGTGCGGTGAATGGCCGCGAAATCGAGATCCGCGTGATTGACGAAGGTCCCGGTATTGAGAGGAAGCATCTGCCAAGACTGTTCGAGCGGTTCTACCGGGTCGACCGGTCGCGAAGCCGCGAGGTCGGCGGAACCGGGCTCGGGCTGTCGATCGTCAAGCATATCGTGCAGGCGCATCGGGGGAGAGTCGATGTGGAAAGTACGGTAGGCAAGGGGAGCACCTTCAAGATCTTTCTTCCTGTCTGATGCGATCCGGGCGCAGGTGAATCCGGACCTCGTTGCTCAAGTTCTAATTGGCCACTAACCTTTTCGTAACATTGGCGCAGTTTAATCTCTCAACAAGCAGCACGTTTCGAAATCGTTGTCACGGCTAAGAGGAGCAGATGCAAACCGGAACCTCATACAGATTTAATATGATTCTAACACTCATGGCGTTGATTCTCCTGAGCCGAAAGACAAAATGGGAAAATTTCCGCTAATCATTTCCCCCCTTCATGTTGATCGGCCAGCAGGTGAGAATCTCATTCTCGCCTCCTGGCTTTTTTGAGCGAACGGGTCAACAGGCAGGAAATTCGGTTCGAGATAAGAGTATAAGCTACTGGAAAATATACGATTAACATGAATGAGCGACAGGGCCTACCCCCGGCAATCAGATTTCCCGCTTTCGGAATTGGGGCAAATGACGTATCCTATGAAAGCGATGCCCGGATGGGTAAGCAGGATGAGGCACGCTAGTGGAAAGTGAAATGATTCAAATCAAACCGGTCGAAGTCACCGGCGATATCCAGTCTAACGAGAGCGTTTCCGGCTTCTTGAAGATGTCGGTCAAAAACCTCAATTTCTACTATGGGGCGCATAAGGCGCTGACCGATATTACGCTCGATGTCGAGCAGAATCGGGTAACCGCCCTGATCGGACCATCCGGCTGCGGCAAATCGACCTTCCTTCGGACTCTCAACCGTATGAACGAGATGATTTCCAATACGCGCATGGAAGGATCGATCAAGCTCGATGGCAAGGATATCTACAAAGATTTCAAAGATGTATCCCGGGTTCGGACGAGGGTCGGCATGGTTTTTCAGAAATCGAACCCGTTCCCCAAATCGATATTCGACAATGTCGCCTACGGACTCCGGGTCAACGGGATCAATAATAAAGACGTCGTCCGCGAAGCGGTTCACGATGCGCTCAAGCGGGCCTTCCTCTGGGAGGAGGTCAAGGACACTCTGACCAAGAGCGCCTACATGCTTTCCGGCGGTCAGCAGCAGCGGCTCTGTATTGCCAGGGCGCTGGCGGTCAAACCGGAAGTCTTGTTGATGGATGAGCCGGCCTCGGCGCTCGATCCGGTCTCGACCGCGAAGATCGAAGACCTGATCGGCGAATTGAAGAAGAATTATACGATTGTTATCGTGACGCACAATATGCAGCAGGCGGCCCGAGTGTCGGACTACACCGCCTTTTTCTATGAAGGGCATCTGATCGAGTTCGGGGCCACCAAACAAATATTCACCAAACCGAAAAAGAAACGGACCGAGGATTACATCACCGGGCGCTTCGGATAAGAGGACTGGACATGCCGAAACACTTGCAAAGAGAGATCGACCATCTGAAAAAGGAAATCCTGAGCCTCGGCGCCGCTGTCGAGCAGAGTGTTCGCATGGGCATGACCTCGATCGAGGAGCGTGATCCTGAGCTGGCGCAGAAGGTGATCGATGGCGATTCGAAGATCGATCAGGCCGAAGTCGATCTGGAAGAAGCCTGCCTGAAGATCCTTGCCCTCCACCAGCCGGTGGCGATCGATCTTCGGTTTATCATCGCCGTCCTGAAAATCAACAACGACCTGGAACGGATCGGCGACCTGGCGACCAATATCGCCGAGCGCGCCATCTTCCTCAGTTCCCGTCCCGAAATCCAGGCACCGTTCGACATGAGCGGATTGTCCGACCGGGTCCGCTGGATGCTTCGGAGCTGCCTCGACTCGCTCGTCAATATGGACACGGTCCTTGCGGACAAAGTGTGCAAGACCGATGACGATGTCGACGACATCAACCGCGACATGTACGACCGGGTCAAGGGGGAACTGCGCCAGCATCCGGACCAGGTGGATATGTTGATTCCGTACATGTCGATTTCCCGTTCACTCGAACGGATCGCCGATCACGCTACCAATATCGCCGAGGATGTCATATATATGGTGGACGGTGTTATTGCCCGCCACCGCGGCGATTCATATCTCCCAAAGGAAGAAGAAGAACAGACGTTGTAGGTCGTTACCCTCTTGGGTGACGACGAAGGAAATGCGTCTGCCTGTTAGAGACCCTCACCCACCCCTCAAGAGGGTAGGGAACTGCGAGGTGCGGATATCGTGGTAGGGCGGCCTCGTCTTCGAGCCCGCCATCATGCGGATTACCCGATGCACAATATTCCGCCATCACGATCTTCGAATCGAGACTCATGTCATGGCGGGCCCGAAGCGGGTCCACCCTACGGCAGGAATCTCATTGTGGTAGGGCAGATTCGCCCGCCGTTCGGGACGGACCGTGAAGTGCGCCTGTTTTTGAAATGCAGAAATCGCGGCAGATTAGGTCATTATCCTCTTTTGACGTGGACACCAAATTCGGAATCGTCAAGAATCGTCCTCATCTGATGATTTCTTAATCCCTTTCACTCCTAACTCTTCTCCGATTTGCTGGCAAAACTTGTCGTATGTGTTCGTCTAGGTCTTTTTCTTTGAGTTTGGATTTGATTGAATCCTTTACAGAGTGCTTGTAATCCTTTGCAGCTTGATCCAGGACTTCGGGGCACATCTTCAAGATTTCAGCAAGCCAATTTAATGCTTGTATTCTTTCCTCCTCGAGGAACAAATAAAACGCCCTGTTCAACAGTCTGTCGCTCTTGGGGATTAGACGCTTGCAGTCCTTTTAGGGAAACTCCAAAAAGTGCAATGATCGCTTCGGAGTCCTTGTTGTCACATACGTCATCGATGACTTGATCAATATAGGATACTCTTACACTATGTTGGAGAGCGTCAATATAGATTTTCCAATTATCCGACAATGCTCTTCTTGGCTTACCAGAAATATAAATTTTCGTATACTCTTTCAATGCATCACGATAGGGAGAAGCTAATTGCAGTTCGGCACCTAGTTCCACTAACTCCTTCACCAAATCGTATTGATCATACTCTGCAGAATTCAGTCCATGCGTCCACTGGTCGGTGGAGAGTTCTGATAGTCCCTTAAGGAGGAATTGCTGTACCCTCAATTGCGAAGTTGATGTCAAATGCAACATTTCCCCATAGAGCTGACACATTGCCAAATCAAATTCCTTGGACAGAATCGCATCTTCTAGTCCGGTGTTCTGGGCGTATCTCTCAATCATCTGGAAGTAGATGGATTTGTCAAGGGCTTTACGAAAAGCGACTTCCATTCTTAGAAAATCATCAAGTTTGACCAATTGAGTCAAATCATTCCTCCCGACAAGGGTCACCAGCAAACTCGCTCCAAGAGGCTTCGAGAATCTGATTCTTGCCCACGAGATTGAATAGAGGTTCTGGGTCTACATACTTGGACATGAGTTCGGATAAACTTGTCATTGCGTAGTCGACGTGATTTGGATTCGTTCTAAAGGAGTTGAAAAGTTGTATGCCAGAAGCAGAGTTCCCGATATTCGTAGCTACACTCCCAGTCGGATTATGTTTTAGTAGTATAAATAGACAAATCGACGTGACTTGTGGATCCTTTGCATTGAATGCAGCATGCATGGTGAAAACAGTCCCCACTCACAGCAAGAGTCCGAATCGAATCACTTGTCTTTGGTACTATCGTGACGAACTCAAGAAGAGCAGACAGCACGTAGCGGCTCTCTTCTATGGGCATTAACTGCTGTGCATGCGAGCGCTCAAAAAGAGCGTTCACCAATTTGTCCCACGGCCAGTCTTCGTCGACCCGACGTAAGAAATGAACAACGTTTGCTGCGGGCTCATCAAACTTCTTCTTGGAAACCCAATCAGCTACAACGTTAAGGATCTCGCTGGGACCTACACGTGGGCGGAATTTTGAAAAAATCGGTGTCCAAGTTATACCGAGAGCATAAGATACTATCTGGATATATTCAGATGGCCTTCCTGAACAACGGAAGTTCTCATCAAGAATCTCCAAACCGATCTTTCCCGTGATTGCATCCAGGACCTTCAAACATCCCGATAGCCATCTTTCCGCTTTTGAGAGGTCCGACCCTGCAAGCGGTCGGAGTCAGAAACGTCGGTGTTCGAGAGAGATTCCAATATGTGCTTTGCGAATTCCTGCGATGAGTCCATTTGAATAAGTTCAGCAATTCCCTCGCCAACCTCTCCATCAAGTATACTCCAAGATGCCACTTCTCTCGCTCCCCTAAGAAGCAGATCGCCTACACGTGAACGAGAATCGTCATTGTCGATCTTACAAGGCTTTAAGTTCAATGCTAGCCAAGGAAGTATCTGAGGTGACTCAGCGGGCCAATCATTTAGGTTAGTCTCCACGAACTCTTCTAGCAATTCGCCAAACCCGGTGAGTTGCGAGAGATTAACTAATTCCTGTGAATTTCTGTTTTCAACGGCATGAGCAAGAGGCGGACCTAGCAGCACCTGTCTGGCTCTAGATACCGGCACGTTGAAGTAGACAGCGGCAAGCGAGTCGAAGCAGTCGCTGTCAGTAAAATCTACGGGGACTGACTTAATGGGAGCTAGATCATGATTCCTGAGCCTATCCAAGTCGATGCATCCATTCTTCTCAATCGTAGCGTAAAGTGCGAGATGGTGGAGTGGTATTTCGTTGTTCCACATCCGGTACAGTACTCCCACACGATTTATGAAGGTCTTTATATCACGCGGAGTTGGGAGTATCTTATGAGCCAATATTCTGAGCCTGTAAATGCGATACATTGCGTGTATTTCTCGAGGGCCTACCTTTGGTAACGCTTCATGGGCTTTCTTAGTGAAATACTGGACCCAGTTTGACAGAACAGGAGGTGGAACATGAAAGGTGAGTTGAAACGTCTTGTCCACAAATGGTTCTGCTACTTGATCGTAGGGGGCATTGCCCGCTTTCGACAAATCTTCGTTTTGCCAGATTCTGACTAGCGCTTTGGGATCAAAGGGAACTATTAGCCAAAGCCGCTTCGACCATTCCTCGCCTTTGATCGCGCCATAGTCCAAGAAAGTCTTCATTGTAGCCCACATCAGAAGCGCATTTTCGGAATCTAGTCGATCAAGGTTGTCTACCACTAGTATTAGTTTTCGCTTTGGGTTCGACAGCGCACTTCTTAGCAGATTCTTATATTCTTCGTGGAACTCCACAGTCGTTGGATCGACAGTTCGGTAGGCGTGTGTGCTGAATTCTTGCACCGTCTTATTGGCTAGTGGAGAAAGGGCATTCAAGAAATCAGACATACCCTTCGGCCTCTCCATTTTGTCAACTCGCAGTCTTCTATATAGGGTTATCCCTAGAACTGCTAGGACCGGCAGTACCGGCGCAAATGCCAGCAGAAAACCCACAAATAGTGGAATATCTTTCAGTCGGCCGTCTTGACCCTGGGAAACAACGACTATTCCTAATGGTACTGCCAGTGCTGCTAGCGAGAATATATATCCCATGCACGTGGGCCTTGCTAATTGCCTAACTCGACTCTTTTCATACCGTTTAGATAGACGGTTCAATAGCCCCAAGAAATCCTGTTTCTTGATCCAGCTAATCTGATTTAGATGATCTATTAGCTGCTCGAGGAATGAGCGCCGCAATGGATCGCGCTCATGTGCCCAAGCATCGAATACAAAGATAGATGAGTTGAGTTCCAGCCCACCCCGCAACATCTGAACAATGGAGGATTTGCCGCTGCCCCAAGTGCCCTTCAAAGCGATGCAACAACCTTGTCGCTCAGTTTTGACCAACTGCGCTATTGTGTCCGCAATTCTTTGATGCGAGCCCAATTCATCTACCTCTGTCACGTCATCTGACAGCGTTTTGACGAATATATCTTCTTTGTCCATGCTTGACCCCTACTTTGATGTTACCCGGCGTTGGGCCCGATTCGCCTTTTTAATCAATTCGCAGTGTGCCTTGGCGCCTTCTCTTCAGTAGAATGCACTAATCGATCTTCGATTTCAATAACTATCTGTCAGTTTGACCTGCGCCCACGCCCGATTTGTCCTGACACCCCCCCTCTTCATATTTTGTTTGCGCTTTTTGAGCGAAACCAGTAAACTTATAAGTCCTTTGCTCGATATTAGTAAAGTAAAGGCCGCTAAACAGCTTAATCGGGAACTGGTTAAAGGGATTTAACTTGGGAGTATTCGACTCACTTTCCAATGATATTGGAATAGATCTGGGGACTGCTAATACGCTGGTATTCGTGCGGGGGCAGGGAATCGTCCTCAACGAACCATCGGTTGTCGCCATCGAGAAATCGACCGGCAAAGTACTGGCAATCGGCTCGGCCGCCAAAGAAATGACCGGCCGTACCCCCGGCGGAATCGCCGCGATTCGCCCTCTCAAAGACGGCGTGATCGCTGATTTCGATATCTCCGAGCGGCTTATCGCCGATTTCATCCGCCGGGTCGTCAAGCACAAATTCCTCATGAAACCACGGGTGGTCGTCTCGGTCCCATCGGGGATTACCGAAGTCGAAAAGCGTGCTGTCCGCGATTCAGCGGAAAATGCCGGAGCCCGCGAAGTTTACCTGATTCAGGAGCCGATGGCGGCAGCTATCGGAGTCGGCCTGCCGGTGGAGCAGCCGTCGGGAAGTATGATTATCGATATCGGCGGCGGGACTTCGGAAATCGCCGTAATCGCCCTGAATGGCATCGTCAATGATACTTCGATCCGCGTCGCCGGCGATGAGCTGAACGACGCGATCATCATGTACCTCAAGAAGAATTACAACCTGCTTATCGGTGAGCTGACGGCCGAAGAGATCAAGATCAGGATCGGCTCGGCTTTCCCGCTGGAGAAAGAACTCTCCATGGAAATCAAGGGGCGCGATCTGGTAGCAGGGGTGCCGAAAAATCTCAAGCTGTCCTCGGTCCAGGTGCGAGAGGCGCTGTCGGAGACGATCGATATCATTGTCGAGGCGGTCCGTCAGGCGCTGGAACGGACCCCGCCGGAACTGGCCTCGGATATTCTCGAGCGGGGGATTATCCTGACCGGCGGCGGCGCGCTGCTGCGGGGCCTGGACAAGCGGCTCCGGCAGGAGACCAATTTGCCGGTCAATGTCGCCGAAGACCCGCTGACTTGCGTAGTCCGGGGGACCGGCAAAGTCCTGTCCAACTTCCCGGGATTCGCCAAGGTGCTTGAAAAGAGCCGTCGGGATTAGAATTTTAAGATCTTATGTTTTATATTGTTACCGGCCTTCGGGCCGGTTTTTTTTGTCCTTTGCGGGAAGGTATTAATCTCAAACGGCCGCCAATTGTCTTAAAGGCAGATAAAGAAATCGATGACGGATACGAGCGATAACCTGATTGACGTACTGGTAGAACATGCAAGAGCCGGTGATCGAACGGCTTTTGGAAAATTGGTAGCCTTACTTATGAACCGAACTGTAGCCCTGACATATAGAATGACCGGCGATATGGACGCCGCCAAGGATCTGGCCCAGGATACGTTCGTGTCCGCCTGGCAGAACTCTGAGCGGGTTCAAAGGGACTTCTAAATTCGAGAGCTGGGTCTACCGGATAGCATCGAACAAGACGCTCAATTATTTGAAACGGGAAGGTCGATCGGCCGATATCGAGACGGTTATGGAGACGCAGTCCGAAGACAGCCCGGAACGGGATTTCTCACAAAAAGAACTCCGCAAAGATATGATCGAATTCATGGGGACGCTTCCGCCGCAACAGCGACTGGTGTTCGAACTCCATTTCTATCAGGAGCGGACGTTCGAAGAGATAGCGTCGATGACGGATAAAGCGCACGGTACGGTGAAGACGCTGTATCGCGAGGCGGTCAAGAAGCTGCGCGAAGCAGCCCGGGTAAAAGGATGGCGGTAATGAACTGCGAACAGGTAAAAGATCTGCTGCTGGAATCGTTCGGCGAACGAGTGCAGTCCGAAGAGATCGCCGAGCATCTTCGCGGATGCCCCGCCTGTCGGGAGTTCGCTGAAGAGCTGAACGAACTCATGACGGTGGCGGGTACCAACGAGGATTTCTTCCCGGATCCCGAAGTCACCGAGTCATTGATTGCCGGTGTTGAGACCCGGATCGACCGGATGGAATCAGCAAAGGCGACCCCGGTGCACTCTATCTGGCGGTCATATATTCCGGCGGTCGCGGCATTACTTGTGGTTGTCGGTTTCTCGGTCACCGCCTATATGCTGAATATGTTTTCATCGAAGCATTCAGCGCAGGTATCCCCCGACAGCAACGCATCGCTTCTGGTGATCAAAGATGCCGATGTGGACAGTTTGAGCAGCGGCGAAGTGAATTTCATTCTGAACGACTATAGCGCTGACCATAGCGGAACGGTCTCCGGGGATGTCTATGACAATGTGTCCCAGGAAGAACTCGAATATCTCGAAAACAATTTGAAGGCTGGAGATATACTCTAATGCGAAAGCTTGCGGCAACATTCGCGTTACTACTGATTTTCGGATCCGTGGCTTATGCGGGTTCGGACTGCCCGAAAGAATGCAATCGACCGGAACGTGCTTCCAACGCCTGGACCGATCCGATACCGCCGGCCGGCATTTCCGCTTCTGATGACGGCCTGCCGTGGGGGATGTATGCTCAGGTCGACGATGACGATATGGACGACACGCTGAATCCGCCTCCGGGGGGGCCGATGGGGATCGGACGCGGACACTGGCGCGGGATGCAGCGCGGACGCGAACGGATCGAGACCTTCAGAACGGTCCGGCTGCTGGAGCTTCTGAATCTCGGCGATGATAACGAAGTCAAGTTTCTCGAAATTTATCGCGCCTATCGCAAAGATTATCGAGATCTGAAGGCCGAGCGGATCGCTCTGGTCGACAGTCTGGCCGACGGCCTTCGCGGTGGCAACCTCAAAGATAAACAAATTGCGCAAATGATAAGACAGTCGGACTCACTCGACGAACAGGGAGTCAGAATGACCGAAGATTTCTACTCGCAGGTTCGTCCGGTGTTGACCGAAGCACAAATGGGGAAGTTGTACGTCTTCCAGGAACGGTTCGAGGCCGAGCTCCTTGAGCGAATCAGAGAATTTCGTCGTGGCCACGACGGGATGCCGCCCGGACCGGGAATGCGGAGACCACCACACAACAACCCTGACATGCCCGAAGACAGTCTGAGATAGAATACGAAAGGAGACAGCAATGAAGAAGATAGCATTGTTCGCAGCGATGATCGTGCTGGGATTAGCGACGATCGGTATGGCTCAACCGGGACAAGGCGGCCCCGGCAGCAATTGTGGAATGCTCTGTGGTCAGCCCGGAATGGGCGGCCCGGGGGCGGAATGGGACGCGGGAGCCAATCATTGGATGGGTCGTATGGGCGGCCGCGGCGGTTTCAATGGCATCGGTGGCGGCATGCACGCCGGAATGGGAATCGGTATGATCCTGCGGATGGGGGATGATCTGAAGCTCACCGATGATCAGAAGACAAAACTCCAGGGTCTGCAGACCCAGTTCGAGACCGAAGGGATCGACCAGCGCGCTCAGCTCGAAAAGGCGCAGGTCAAGCTCCGTGCGTTGATGCGCGATGACAAAGCGTCGGACAAAGATGTACTGGCGGCGATCGACAACGTGAGCAACCTTCGCGGCGAAATGATGAAGATGCACTATCGTCATTATTCGCAGGCGAAAGCGGTGCTCACCGCCGATCAGATCGATCAGTTGAAAGATATGCGCAAACAGCGCATGGGAAATCGTCAGGGCCGCATGGGCCAGGGTCGTCCCGGTGGTGGTATGGGGATGGGCCGTGGCATGGGACAAAACGGCGGTCAGGACGACGATGATGACATTTGAGTAGCAACTTGAGGATTGTGCCGGCGTGATTGGTCCTTTTCGCGCCGGTCACCTGAATTTCTTCATGCTACATTGCCTGAGAGGCCCGTTGACCGACGGGCCTTTCGTTTTGCATCAAAATTGGTCGATGATGCCTGTGCTGAGGAGAGTCCTTTCGCGAAGGCCTCTTCGGTAGCCCACGTCAGCCCGGTCCGGCGTTAGCCGGGCAGGGCGCAGCGTGGGAAGATGTTCTTGGAGCATGCCATCAAGCATGTCACCCTCGCCAAGGCGGTGGTCCAGGCTGGAAGATAAGATGGATCCCCGCATGCGCGGGGAAGGCAGAAAAGAAGTTGCTGGACCATCACATTTCTGCCAGATTGGCGTAATCCTGCCAAATCTGCTTGACTCTGCGGCCTGTTAGGCCAATATTTCTCCCATGAACTTCAAGCCAAAGCAAATCCTCGACTTCATTCGGGCCAATACCGACCACCCCATGAAAATGAAAGAGCTGGCCAAAGCTCTGGAAATCCCAAGCTCCGGATATAGCTCGTTTCGCAATGTGGTCAAGGAACTGATCCGTTCCGGCGAACTGGTAAAGCTGAAACGCGGTCGAATTGGTGTCGCCACCGAACTGAATGTCCGCGTCGGACGAATCGCCATCACCCGCTCCGGGGTTGGCTATGTCATGGTTGAAGGGGAAGAGGGGAACGATATTTATATCCCTCCCGTCAAACTGCATACCGCGCTCGATGGCGACACGGTCATGGCCCGTCTTACCGGGATGTTCGGTGAGAAGCGCGCCGGGCAGGTCATCAAGATTGTCGAACGAACCAAGCGAAATATCGTCGGGCTGTTCCATCAGAGCCAGCATTTCTCATTCGTGATTCCGGACAACAAGAAGCTGCATCGAGATATTTATATCCCCGAATCCGAAACACTCAATGCGAAAGAAGGGGAGAAGGTTGTTGCGGTCCTCACCGTATGGGATGATCCTTACCGCAACCCGGAAGGAAAAATCACTGAGATCCTCGGGATGCCCGGACAACCGGGTGTCGATATGCTGACGGTACTCAAGACGTACGATCTCCCCGAACAGTTCCCGGACGACGTCATGAATGAGGCCGAGCAGGCTTCGGCAAAACTCTCCGACGAAGAGCTGTCAAAACGAGTCGACCTGACCTCGGAGTGCATCTACACGATAGATCCGGCCGACGCCAAGGACCATGACGACGCCGTGTCGGTCGAGAAGACCGCCTCCGGATATCGGCTGTCGGTGCATATCGCCGATGTTTCATTCTATGTCGACGAGGGTACGGCGCTCGATAAGGAAGCGTTCCGGAGAGGTAACTCGGTCTATCTGCCCGGCATGGTAGTGCCGATGCTTCCGGAGATTCTCTCCAACGACGTCTGTTCATTGAAAGTCAGTCGCAAACGGCTGGCTCACTCGGTCATCATGAATTTCGATGGTTCCGGGCAGATGCAGGACTGGAAGTTCGCGGATACTCTGATAAAATCAAATGCAAAGCTCTCCTATGAAGAGGTTCAGGAATTTTTTGACAATGGCACTATGCCTTCAAAGATCAAGAAGGTTGCGGATAACCTTCGTCAGGCGAGAGAACTGGCGAAACTTCTGACCAGGCGGCGGTTCGAAGCCGGTTCGCTTGATTTCGATCTCCCGGAGTCGAAGATCACTATGAATGCGACGGGGGAGGTGCTTGAGCTGGGACATAAGATTCGCCTGGAGTCGCATCGCCTGGTCGAAGAGTTCATGCTGGCGGCCAATCGGGCGGTGGCCCTCGAAGTGTTCCGCAAGGCCCAGCCGTTTCTCTTTCGCGTGCACGATCGCCCGGATTTCGAGAAACTCAAAGACTTTTCCGAACTGATGAAACGCCTCGGTTATTCGTTTCCGGTCTCGCCGAACATGAAACCGATCGCCTTCGCAAAATTTCTTGCGAAAATCAAAGATGCCCCCGAAGCGGACTTCATCAATGAACTGCTGCTTCGATCAATGAAAAAAGCTGTGTACCAGCGAGAGAATATCGGCCATTTCGGGCTCGCTTTCTCGCATTACACCCACTTCACGTCGCCGATTCGCCGTTATCCCGACTTGATCGTGCACAGGCTCCTTCGTAAATTGAAGGGCGGGCATTACCCGGTCGCCTTCGCGCGAAAGGTTAGCGGTCTTATCGATTCGGTCGGCGCCCATTGCTCGGAGACGGAGAGAATTGCCGAGACGGCCGAGCGCGATGCCGTAAAAGTCAAACAGATGTCATACATGGCGCAGCATGTCGGCGACGAATTCGGTGGGGTCATCTCCGGCGTCATGCCGTACGGGTTCTTTGTCCGTCTCGACAACATGGGGGTCGAGGGCCTGGTGCGGATGTCGACGATGGACGATGACTACTACCAGCACGAAGAGAAGCGGTATCGAATTGTCGGTCGGCGCACGGGACGTACTTTCCAGTTAGGCGACAAAATAAAAGTAGGTGTCCTCAAGGTTGACAAAGTCGCCAGTGAGATGGATCTGTTCGTGTTGAAGACACCGGGAGCTCCGGCAGCAACGAAGACGAGGCCGAAACGCGGGCCCGAAAAGCCGGAGCGGTCGCGCAAGGACCCCCGCAAAGGAAAAAGAAAGAAATAGGATCTTTGGTCGGCTATGAGCAGAAAAGTAGTCATCCTTCTCAATCGGGGCTCCGAGATTACCCGCGCCATGGACTGGGGGGGGATCGGTACGGTAGTAAACGAGATCTCTGAGTTATATGGAGTCACGCGCGAGCAGGTAGTCGATCTGGTGCTGGTCGACGAAACCCGGACCGATCTCAAATATCCGGTTGCGATAGGTGTTCGCCGGAACAACGGCCTGACGGAGATCTGGCGAATCGTGAGGGAGACAGTTGGCGGAGAGCCGGATGATTCATTTATCGACGGCCATCTGCAACTTGACCTTGGTAAAGAGGGAATCGCCAAGAAGGTCGCCCAGATACTCAACTCCAAGGAAATGCTCTCCAAATTCAAGATCGTCAGCCGGTCGGCCAAAATGAAAATTGTAGCGGAGACGATCAGCCGAATTGCTCCTACCGATGTTCCGGTGATGGTCGTTGGGCCATCGGGATCAGGAAAGGAACTGGTGGCAAGAGCGATCCATGAGAATTCCCAGCGGGCCAACAAGCCGTTTGTGGCAATCAACTGCGGTGCACTCGCCGAGGGCGTGCTTGAATCTGAGTTGTTCGGCCATGAGAAAGGTGCGTTCACCGGATCGGTCGGCAAGCGCGAGGGCCTGTTCAAGAAGGCCGAAGGCGGGACGATCTTTCTCGATGAGATCGGCGAGACCAAACCGGACACGCAGGTGAAGCTGCTTCGGGTGCTCGAGGACGGCACCTACTACCCGGTCGGATCTTCCACCCCGTTGAGAGCCGATGTACGGGTGGTATCCGCGACTAACAGAGATTTGACTGAAGCGATAGGCGATCGAGCATTCCGTGAAGATCTTTACTTCCGAATCGGCGTCGTGAAAATCATACTGCCTCCGTTGTTTGAACGCAAGACCGACATTCAGCCGCTGCTTCAGTTCTTCTGGAGCAAGCAGCAGAAGCTGACTTATACCGATTCGGCCCTTGACCTCCTGACGAAATATGACTGGCCCGGGAACGTACGGCAGTTGAAAAATTTCACCGAGCGTATGGCCGCACTCAAGCCGCAGGGGAGAGTGGAGGTCGAAGATGTCGAGCGGTTTATCGACGAACAACATTCGCGACCGACAAATCTTCCGGTATCGACCGGGAGAACGGTGGAGGAGGCAGGACAGGAACTGATCTACCGGGCGATTCTTTCGCTTGGTAACGAGGTCAGGATGCTTCGCGATCTGATCATGTCGCACCTCCCCTCGGAGAATCCGACCCAGGAATACCGCGGAGAGCCGGATGAGATCACGAAGGGAATGACGGTCGATCAGATGGAACGGGTGCTGATCGAACAGGCGCTCCGTGAGACGAAAGGGAATCGAAAAGAGGCTGCCGCCAAACTGGGCATAGGTGAACGAACTCTATATAGAAAGATCAAACGATTTAAACTGACCTAAGGGGTTGTGAAGTCCGGGCGTTTTGTAATACTGGGGTTGCTGCTGACAGTTCTCGGGGGAGTGACTCCCGCAGGGGAAATACCACAAGTCGCGTTCCCATCCGAAGATGAGGTCGAGCAGGCACTCGAAACTGGCGAGATCAGTTTCGATGACTATCTCATTCTGTCCGAGTTGCTTTCTACCGGGCTGGATTCCACGAATCGATATCTGCTCGATCACATCTCCGATCCGGGTCTTCGTCTGCTTGAACTTGACACAACCATTTCCCCGGATACACAGGGCAAATCGTTCGACCGGATACGTGGCACGGTTCGTCACGCCTATTCGCAGTATCTCGAAGATGAGGGGGATGTCAAATATCAAACGAGCATACGTGCGAAGTACAATCGAAACCTATCGGCTAATCTGCGAATCAAGCGGGAGTACAGCGGAAGAGAGCGGGTGGTCTATCGGGCGGTTTCGTATCAATCCGATGACAGCCGATGGACGCTGACGGCGGGGAATTTCTCGGATCGATTCGGCCTCGGCGCAATTTTCGGATACCGCGGCAAGCTCGTGGAATATTCAAGAGAAATTGACCGGGAATCATGGCTGTTTCCGGACTACGGCGGACACAATGGAGTTTTGATCCGCGCCCGTGCCAACGACTGGACTTTCCGCGGTGCTCATTCGACCCATCGTGACAGCCTCAACACTCTTTCGACCGAAGCCATCATGGCGGAGCGTGCATTCGGGCGAATGGATATCGGGCTGATCGGCGTTCACAATCAACTGTCCAATCGGATCACCCACGGATCTTATCATGTCACACAGGTATCACTTTGGTCGGAATACGTATCGCGTTCAATGTGGCAGTCCATAGAAGTCGTCGCTCAATCCAGTTCCGGGATGTCATCGCAGGCTTTAGTCACAGAGGGGAAATATAAAACCGGTCTGGTCAGACTGAACCTGTCGGGATGGTGGTATTCGAGCAGATTCAGCGATCTTTCGTCCGGGAGCAGATCCGGTACGGTCAGCAGGCAGGTGGCTTTTGATGAGCCCGAGTTCCGGGCATACAGCCGCCGCTCAGGATTGCGAGGAGGTCGGATTCAGTCGTTGGTGGCATTCCCGCATGGATTCAAGCTCGACACCGACCTGCTCCTGAGCAAGCGAAACGGAGATTCGTCGGATTATCAATGGTCGGCCGAACTCAGTCGCGAACTCCGCAGCAATATCGAGATCGGACTCGAATTCTATCAGCGCCAGAAGCGGCGGATCGACAACGAACCTTCGTTCATGCGCAAGGACCGCTGGCGTCTGAACTTGAGATGCGACACTGGTTCGCTCAGGGTGCGTCAGTCAGTCGGATACACTGAAGAGACAGGATCACACCCTCGCTATTCAGTACTCACCCAGGTACGGGCCAGGATACCTTCATACGGCGAGGTTGAACTCTGGTCGAATCTTTCCCAGGCGGACAGAGCAACCGGACAGGTTGAAAACTGGTATGGATTCGTGCGAGGAGAGTTTCTGCTGGCCGCGGATCTGTCCGCCGATGTCAAATTCGGACGGTACTATCGTCGGAATTCGCTGCCGAAATACCGGTCGGTCGTGTCAGTGACATTGGAGTATTCGCTATGAGAGGAATCCTCGGCCTTTTGTCAGTTCTGCTCGCAATCATCACCCAGACAGTAGTGGGACAGGTAATAGTCAATGAAGTTCTCTCCAATGAGCCGGGAAGCTACACCAGTCTTGAATGGATCGAACTATTCAACAACTCACCGCAAACGGCCTCACTTGATCAGCTGACAATCAGGGTCGATGGCTCTCCGATCAGTCTGCCGCCCGGCATTAGCATGGGACCTCACGCCTATCAAATCATTTGCCGCCGCTTGTTCGCAAACGGAACATCACCCGGTTTCGAATCGGTCTGGGGAGACAGCTCCGGGGTGTGGGGGGACTGTGAAGCTGAATCCGAAATGCCCGTGCCGATAGAAGCCTCCTTCTCCCTGTCAAATGCGTCAGGAACAGTTTCACTCGATTCGTCCGGCATTGAGCTATCGCTTCTGCGGTGGACATCCGCAGGTCGGGACGGTGTATCCTGGGAGCGGGTGTTCCCCGATTCTGAATTAGTCGCACAATGTGGCTCCCTGACAGGCGCAACGCCCGGGAGAATCAATTCAGTAACTCCGCTTGCGCACGACCTGAGCCTTGATTCGGTGCATGTCGAATCGACCCCACCGTTCACCCGCCTGGACCTGCATATCACATCGCGTGGACTGGAAACGATTGCCGAGAAGTACATAGTCATCAGCGGCGTCGACGTTCTTGATACGCTTCTACTTGAAGACATAGATCCGGGGCAGACCGTCATCTTGAGCCGTCAGTACCGATTCCGCGATACTACGCTCCGCTGAACATCTCACTTTCCGATGATGACCGCCTGGAGAATAACTCGTGGAGCGGTGTCGTCCCGGGCGAAGAATATCCTCCGGTAATCCTGAGCGAGATCATGCCGAACCCGCAGGCAGAACCTGCTACTGAATGGGTGGAGCTTCACAACATTTCGGATACGGCTATCAATATCGCCGCATGGAAACTTGGGGATGCCGTACGACTCAGTGGCATTTCAACAGATCAAATTGTGCTATATCCTGGAGATTTCATCGTACTGGCCCAATCGAAGATCGCCCTGGATCAGCGATTCCCGGAGGAGTCCGGAAGGGTGGTTGAAGTGGCATCATGGCCTTCGTTAAACAACGATGGGGACGAAGTGAGACTGGTCGATGCATACGGTATCACTGCGGATCGATTCGCCTACCACGATGTCTTCGGCGAAGATTACTGCTGGTCACGGCGCGACGAAGACCGGTCCTGGGGGAGATCTGCCGGTCAGTACGGCAGTCCGGGGGAAACCAATAAGGTGATACCTTCGTCCGGCGGCACGACGCTCCGAATCGAACTGAACAGCAAGTATGTATCTCCGGACGGCGATGGTTTCCAGGATGCGGTTGAGATCACGGTGCTCGGCTGTGATACCGGCGAGTGCACGGTTCGTCTGTTTGATTCGCAGGGAAGAGTTGTACGCACGCTGGCCAAGAATCAACGGTATCTTCCGATGCCACTTGTCTGGGATGGGCTTTCCGACAATGGCAGCCGCCTTCCGGTAGGTTTGTATATCTTGCTGGTTGAACGCGAAGACGGTGAAACGGCGAAAACAGTCGTGGTGGTGGCGAGATGACCATCAGGAGACTAACCATGACGCTACTTCTTGCGGGTCTGTTAGTCGGCCGGCAGGTTCGTGGCGTGGATTTCACCACGCCAAGATCTCCCGGGCTGGGCGGGTGTGTGATCATGACAGAACAATCGGCGTGCGACATGCTCCTGGTCCCGTCCGTCCGTCAGGCACGAAACGAGTTCGACGCCGACCTGTATGGATACGAAAAATTCCAATTGAGCGAGCTGAGACAGGAAGGAGCTGCGGTTGCCTTTACCAGAAGCAACTATTCGCTGGCCCTTGGGGCTGTACAATTTGGCAAGTCCGATCTTTATCGAGAGTTAACAGAGCGAATCGTGGTGTCGCGCAGACTGGGCAGGCTCGCAGTTGGAGCGCACTTTACGACAACATCCATCGACTTCGGCGAATACTACTCCTCGCTTCACACCCATTCGGTCGGTTTGACCGCATGTCTCAGGTTGAAATCAAGCTTTCTCGGCCTCAACCTGGATCAACTCAACTCGCCGAGTTCGGTCGAAGGGGGTGTGGCGCTTGAACCAATACTCAGCGGTTATCTCGAATTCCAGCCGAGGACAACATACTCAATCCTTGCTCGAATGACCTATCAGCGAGGGGAAAAGACCCAATACGGGTTCGGCCAGTTCATCAAGCTACCCTATCGGGCGAGGCTTTTCTGGGGGCTCTCGACGCAGCCAACAATCTACGGTGCCGGTCTTGAGTTTTTTGCTTACAAACTGTTTATTACCTGTACGACATCGTATCATACTAACCTTGGCTTGAGCCGGATGATTACGATCTCCTTTCGAACCGGTAGACAACGATCTGCGAATTGAGTCTTGATGAATCAGTACAGCCTGACCCGAGTGGATATCGAGCAACGTGAGATTGAGACACTCGCGCCTTACGCCGCCTTGTCTTCGAAATCACGCGGCCGCGTCTATCCGCTGAAAGAACATCCGCTCCGCACCGCCTTTCAGCGCGACCGTGACCGGATTATTCATTCTGCAGCCTTTCGAAGGATGGAATACAAGACGCAGGTATTCATCCCGCATGAGCAGGACCACTATCGTACGAGACTGACACATACGATCGAAGTTGCCCAGATATCCCGTACCCTGGCCCGGATCCTCAGGTTGAACGAAGATCTCGCCGAGGCAATCGCACTCGTCCATGACCTTGGCCACACCCCCTTTGGACATTCAGGCGAAGACGTCCTCGACGACCTGCTTCGTGACCGAGGCGGATTCAACCACAACCGGCAATCCCTCCGCATTATCGACCTGCTCGAGCAGCGGTATGCCGAGCACCCTGGTCTCAACCTGTCCTATGAGGTCCGCGAAGGGATCGCGAAACATGAGACGAAAGTACAGATCAAGATCGCCGATTTCTCACCCGATGAACGGCCGACACTGGAGGCCTCGCTCGTTGATCTCGCCGACGAGGTGACTTACAACGCCCACGATATCGATGACGGGCTGTCATCCGGTATTGTGTCGTTCGACGATGTGAAAACGGCGCCGTTCTGGCCTTCGCTCAAACTGAACAAAGCGGTCGAATCGTTGTCGGTTGCCGACGACAAGACCCGCTATGCTCTGGTCAGGGGGATACTCGATGTGGTGGTTACCGATGTAGCAACTGAAACGGAGAAACGGCTTCGGCACTACAACATCACCAGTCTCGATGATGTCCGTCACGCCGAGGTTCGTATCTGTGATTACTCCCCGGAGATCCGCCAGGTCGCGAAACAACTCAAGGAGTTTCTCAATCTGAAGCTGTACAAACATCCGAAGATGCAGACGATGTCGGAATGGGCGCGTGAGATTATCGAGACGATTTTCGAGCGCCTCTCAAAAGAACCGACGCGACTGCCCCGCCGCTTTCAGGAAATGATGCTGACTGAAGATAAGGAGGTCGTTATCGCCGACTATATCGCGGGGATGACCGATCGATTCGCGGTGAAGATGTACGAAGAACTGCAGTGAAGCAGTGACCTACGCTAATCGGTATCCGGTTCATCCAATTCCCAGATCCAGATTATTACCACCAGTAAAACAAACAACCCGAACAGAAATAATAATAGCTTCTTCATAACTGTCTCATCTCGCCGGTCCCGGCGCCGAGTGATAGCTGATCAACTCCGCCGTATAATGAAGCTTCGGGGTGGTGGCGTTGGAGTTGAATTCGTATTTGACGATGCCCTTGTCCTTCACCAGCCAGTAGTCGACTAAGAAATAAAGTCCGCCCCCGAGGGAATTATATCCATCACTGACTTTGTACGCCTCACCGAACTTCCCTGTCGGTACTGTCACCGACTCCGGAGCCACATTCAGCGGAAAAGTGATCAGGATCGGGCCGACCGGACTCCAAAACTCCACTGAGGAGTTGCTGTATACTACCTGCATCGTCTCGGCTGGTGCTCCAGGTGCAGTATAAACCCAATTCTCAAGGCTGGAATAGCCGGAAGGAGGAACTGAGGTATCCGGAACTACCGTCACTGTAAGGGTGTCAATCGTTGCTGACGCACTGTCGGTCACTTTGTAGACCCATTGGGTACCGGTGCCGTGCGGAAACTGGCCTATCTCGAACGGCTGGGGCCGGGATCCGGTCGGGTTATCCGTCGAACCGCAGGAAATCAAGAGGCCAATAATCAAGATTGTCATCAACGGCAAAAAAGTGTTTCCCCGGAACTTCGCGAACATATGCTTGTCTCCTTCACTGTAATATAGCTGACCCGGTTCGAGAATCAAGAAAATGGACATATCAATCATGTGCACTATTAGGAACAGTTTGAACCACTCCGGATTGAACGGTCTGTGAAGTACTTTGCAGAAACCGGGGCTTGCCAGCCCCATGTGGATTTTGTATAATGTTGACAATCATCACGTTATGGATGGCCCGGTCGAAGGGCACAGTCCTTGCTTTTGGAATAGGCATCATGGAATGTTATTTTGGATCATACGAACTCCCGGAAGGGAATGAGGTCAACAAATCGGCCATCGTTGTCTTCACTATACCCGAGCTGGGTATCAAATTCAAGGCGCCGTTTGACGGTGTTGATCCGGAGCACAGTGACTATGCCTCGCTTCTGGCGTTGCTGGAATTCATCGACGGCAACCAGAAGTACTTCTCCAATCATACGTACCAGATCTACGGCAATAATCTTCGCGTGGTCAACCAGGTGAATCAGCGGGAAATCACGCCTACCAAGTATTCGCCTCTTCTTAAGAAGGCGCTGGATTACCGCCGCAAGTATCGCTTCTCGATCGACTGGGTCGCCACCGACTCCAACCCGGTTTACCGACACCTTTTTGATTGACGCTCCGCCGGGACGGGCCGTATACTGCTTACAGTATGGCCTCTCCAGCCCAGCTCCACAAAGACATTTCGGCCGGTAAGTTCAAGCCTGCGTACTACTTTTTCGGCGAGGAAGACTACCGCATTGCCGAAGCGGAAAAGTATGTTGCCCGGGAGTTTCTCCCCAACCTGCAGCTCTCGGTAAATTTCCGGCGATTCGACGGCCGTCGCACGAAAGCAGGCGACCTGATCGCGCAACTGTCGAATCTTCCGATGCTCGGGGAGAAGCAGGTGTTTGTCGTCACCGATTTCCAGAGTTACCGGCCCACCGAAGTCAAAGCGATCCTCGCGCTCATAGCCCCGACTGATCCCAACCGGATAGTCATATTCGACAGTTCTGCGTCCAAGACTCCAAACCGTAAGTCAGCCTTCTTCAATTCTGTCTCGACAGTTGCCCAGGCCGTGGAGTTCAAGCGGCTGGATTTCGATGAAGCGGTGCGAACAATCAGGGCGAAGTTTAAGGCGGAGAATATCGAGATTGCCGATGACGCCCTTCGCTTGTTGACCGAGCTGCTCAACGGCAATCGCGGAGCGATGGAAGCGGAGACGAACAAGCTGATTAATTTCAAGGGTCCCGGAGAGACGATCGAGATTGAAGATATTCGAAAAGTGTCGGCCGGCTATGAACTGTTTTCGATTTTCGATCTGGCCGACTTGATCGTCAACGCCAACGTCAAAAAGATCCTGCAAATGCTTAAGCAACTGCTCTCCGAAGGCATCTCGCCGGTTACCTTTACCACTTTGCTTCAGCAACACTTCACCTCTCTGTACCTGGTCAAGAATGGCCGGCCGCCGCTGGGGAATCGCGGGTTTCTGGTATACAAATTCCGCCAACAGGCGGCCCGATTTGACAATCGCCAACTCGAAGACATGATCATCGAAATTGCCGCTGCCGACTCCAACCTGAGGCACCAGGAGCTGCTCAAGCAGGAAATGGTGCTGGAAAACCTGGCCCTTGCTCTGGCAGGCGGCAAACGGTAATCCGATCAAGGACTGAATTATTCTGGAAGAAAACCGCAATCCATCGGTATCGGAAGAAGGCAAGGTAGCTTCCGAACGAAAACTGGTCGAATCTGCCCAGAACGGGGATACGAAGGCATTCGGGCAACTCGTCCGCATGCACCAGAAACGGCTTTTCCGGTATATATTCGGTCTGACCCGCTCGTTTGATACTACCGAAGACATTGTACAGGAAGCATTTGTGAAAGCGTTTGATAACCTAAAGACGTTCCGCTCGGAATACGCATTCTACCCCTGGCTGTCGACTATCGCCAGAAATCTGGCCTACAACCATATTCATCGGGAGGAGAAGAAGGAGTCGCTCGACAGTCTACACGAGAAAGGGTATGACCCGGAGTCAGCCGAACTCGGACCGATCGAGGCCCTTCTCAACAGCGAAGGGGACAAACGGTTCTACAAAGCGCTCATGACCCTTCCGGTAAAATACCGGAGTGTCTTCGTGCTCAGACATTTCGAGGATATGGACTATTCCCAGATAGCGAGTTACTTGAAGATTCCTCCCGGGACGGTGGACTCTCGCCTGTATCGGGCGAGACAGATGTTGATGGAGCAATTGAAAGACCTGATTGAATGAACAGGTTATAAAGACTATGAATCACGAGTATTTTAAAGACCGGGTTTCCGCGTTCCACGACGGCGAGTTGAAACACGAAGAAGAACGGATGATCGCCGAGCATATCCAGCAGTGCGAAGAGTGTCAAAAGCTGCTCGCGGATCTCGAAAAGCTCGACCTCATGGTGTCGGAACGATCCGGTCTCGGCGAGTCGGATTACTGGGAGAAATCGGCGCAGAAGATTGAAGCTGCTCTCGGTGTCAAAGGCGAAACTGAAGTTGTCGAGGTGCGTCGGGGATCGTATCGAGGGCTCTGGTGGAAGATCAGCGCTGTGGCAGCATCGGCAGCCGTGATTGCCTTCATTGCTTTGTATCAAGGGGATATCTCACGAAACGTGTTCAATGATAAATCAAACGAAAAGACATCGCTGCAGAAGTTACCGCAAGTTCGGAGAGAACTTGACACGTTGAATGAACTTGTGCCGGCGCGACTCCCTTCACGCAGCGGAGATACGGGCCATGTCAGGGCCGGACAGTTGAAGAAGGAAAGTGAAGAGCTGTCAGGCAAAGTATCGGCCAACGGTACTGACAAGTCCGCCGGCGGAACCGCGGCTACTACTCAATCTGCAAATATGGACGCTGTTCAATCTGAATCGGAGAATCAGGAGCCGAAACCATCCCTTCCACCGGCGGCGGAGCTCAAGGCAGACGAGAAGCTGATGAAGAAGACAAGGGCGGTTCCTCAGGCATCCGGAGAGATTGTTCGTAAAGACACTGTCTCGATTCAGGCGATGAACCAGGCTCCGGGTGTAGTCCCGGAACCACAGAAACTCAAACCGGAACTTGAACTCTCGGCACCTGATCTGGGGAAAACGACAGATGTGAATCAGTTGAATTCATTCAAAGATTCGCTGGAAAAGCTGGTTGCCGAAAAACGTAGCGCTTCCGTCGCGAACTTTGTCCAGCAGAAAGGGAAGGGGGCAATGAAGGCAACGTCCGAATTACAGGCTGACCCTGATTCTCTGCTGATTCTGACCTACTATCGAATTGCCACCGTCACTTCAGACTCCGTTGCATATCAGAACGCAATAGACTCTTTAAGCGCTATTTCGACGCGAACTGAGGGCCGGTTCCATCTGGAAGCCGACAGCCTTTTGAATGAAATTTTGGCGAACCACCCGTGGCCGCGCACGACCGGCAATGGTCAAAAGTAGGGCAACCGATCAGATGCCGTACTCGTCAACTGAAAAAGAGAGAACTTTCCCCATTCCCTCCACGTATATCTATACCAGAAGCGGCCTCCGCCGAATATGAAGGAGGATTTTATGGAAAGAAAACTGTACAGATCGAGAAAAGACAAAGTCATCGCCGGCGTCTGTGGCGGCCTTGGCGAGTATTTCGATGTCGATCCTGTATTCGTCAGGATAATCGTGGTTCTGCTGGCATTCGCTCACGGATTCGGACTGCTGGGCTATCTAATCGCCTGGATTATCATACCCCGCAGAGATGAGGAAGCGGAAGTGGCGGTCGCCGAAGGAGCGGACAAGAAAGTGCGGTATTCGTCCTGGAATCGATATCTGCCCGGCCTAATCCTGATCGGTATTGGCATTATCTTACTTTTGAGAGATAACCTCTACTGGTTCAGATGGGATGAATTCTGGCCGGTTCTTCTTGTCCTCATCGGTCTCTTTCTGATCTTCCGTCGCAAACGGGGACGCGATGCGCAAGAAACGCTCAACCCGCACATTCACGGCAGTCAGGAGATCAACCATGAGAACGGAGGGACGCACTCATGACACCGGCACGGTTTCGCTGGGGAGCGATTCTCATTCAGATCGGCATTCTCTGGCTTCTCAAGAATTTCCACGTCATCAACTCCGATTTCTGGGAAGATCTGCTGATCTATTTCCCGATCGTGTTGATCGCCGTCGGTGTTGAAAAGATCTTCACGAAGAGCAGGCTGCAGTTCATCTCCTATCTGACAACCGTCTTCATTTTCGTTGCCGGTCTTCTCGTCGTATTCGCGGGCAATCTCGGACAGAGTGGCGATTTCTTCTCGAATTGGACTTACCAGATCGATCCCGATCCGGGAGTCAATGTCGTCAGGGCCGAAGTGAACTGCGAGAACTCCGATCTGACCATTCGCGACAGCGGGTCGGATCTTGTCTACGGCGAGTTCGATAAGTACACGCGCAAGCCGGAAGTCTCCTACGCCATGCAGTCGGATACCGGTGTAGTGACCATGGAGAGCCGGCGCGGCAATTTCCTCGGCGGTATCGTCAAGATCGAAACCGGAGAACCGCAAAACTGGTACCTTCGCTTTTCAGACAGCCTGCCTTTGATAATGATTTGCCGGGGAAAGGACTCCGACATTCACCTGAATATGTCCACGACCCCGCTTCAGGATCTCGATCTTGAAGCCGACCATTCGTCGGTCTATCTCAAACTCGGCTCGCTCAAGCCGGCCGTGAAAGTGAACATCAAAGGGGTAGACACGAATCTCAGGCTCCGGGTACCTGAAGATATCGGACTGAAGATATTCGGCGAAGATTACCGCAGCTATCTGCTTCGCATCGGATTAAAGGATGCCGGTGACGGCACGTTTGTCAGCGACGGCTATGATACTTTGCAGACGAAGGCGGAAATCACGCTCGATAAACAGCTTGGATCGGTCTCAGTAGACTATTTCTAATATTGTTCCCAGGGAAAGCGTCGTGAGGCGGCTGAATTTCAGCCGCCTTTTTTGCTTGTACCGGCCGGACAAAAGCATTACAATTTTGCGTTAGCAGTCTGTAACCCGAACTTTAAATCGATACCTGTAGTTAGTGATAGTATGAGAAGAATCTTACTCTTCGGATGTTTGTTTCTCCTGACCCTTGGCTGTTCGAAAACAAAGGAGCCGATTGAGGCCGGTCGGAAGGTCCTGCGTGTCGGCACCGATGCCACCTATCCGCCGTTCGAATCGATAAATACCGAGACCGGTAAGCCGCAGGGCTTCGACATCGACTTGATGGATGCGGTCTGCAAATTGAACGGCTGGAAAGCCGATTTCGTCGTAACTCCGTTCGATGGCATAATTCCCGGTTTGACCAATCACAAATATGACGCTGTCATCTCGGCCATGACGATCACCCCGCAACGTTCGGTGGTGGTTGATTTTTCGCACCCGTACTATGCCGCCGGTCAGACGATAGCCGTCCCTCTTGCCGATTCCACGACGAAGAGCACCGCCGACCTGAGAGGAAAACGGGTTGGGGTGCAGCTTGGGACCACCGGTGAATTGATGGCGAAGCGTCTCGAGGGTGTGGAGGTCTTTTCGTATGACAATATCGGAGCCGCCTTCATCGACATGAACAACGGGAATCTCGACGCGGTCCTTAACGATTTTCCCACCACCCGCCTGTATATCAAAGTGCATCATGACGCCAAGACGGTGGGGGATATCCTGTCGAGTGAATTCTATGGCATCGCGGTACGCAAAGGGGACGACTCCTTGCTTAAGTCGATCAACCAGGCGCTCGACTCACTCAAGCATGACGGAACATTTAACGGGATCGAGACCAAGTGGTTCGGCAGCCCGTCCGAACTCAAGCTGCCGGCCGATTCCTCCGGCGAGTGACCCGGAAATTACCGGTTGCCTTTTGTCTGCCGGTGTGATACCATACGATCCATGACCCCGACAAAAATAAATCTCCCGCGCCTCAAAGGAAAGATTATTGCGATCGATGGCCCGGCCGGTTCGGGGAAATCGACCACCTCGAAAATGCTGGCCGCCCGCCTCGGCTATATCTATCTGGACACCGGGGCGATGTATCGGGCGCTCACCTATTTCGCTCTGAAGAATGGCATTGAACCATCGGATGGTCCCAAACTCGCGACTCTGGCCGCAAAACTCCCGATCGACTTCAAGACCTCGGAAGATGTCAACCGGGTGTTCATCAATGGTGAAGACGTTACGGCCGAGATCCGGACGCCTGAAGTAACCAGGCACGTATCCGAAGTATCGGCGCACAAGGGAGTGCGCGAAGCGATGGTGGACAAGCAGCGGAAGATGGGCAAAGACGGATCGATCGTGGCCGAAGGGCGCGATACCACCACGGTCGTATTCCCGGCGGCTGATGTGAAGATTTTTCTGCAGGCCTCCGTTAAAGAGCGGGCCAAACGCCGTCTGCTCGATCTCACGAAAATGGGGATCAGCACGACACTCGAAGAGCAGGAATCTGACATTCAGCGGCGCGACGACTACGACTCCGGCCGAAAGCACTCTCCTCTGACCAAGGCGAAAGATGCGTACACCGTCGATACGACCGACATGACGGTCGAAGGCCAGGTCGATTTCATCATTTCGCTGATCCGCCGTTTGCTCAAGTAGCGATCGCATGAAGATTCTCTATTACAGCGGCTGGACGCTTACCCGAGTCATTTCCAAACTGATCTTTCGCATACGTATATCCGGCAGGAAGCACTTCCCCAGGTCGGGTGGATTTGTGCTGGCTACCAATCACCGCTCCAATTTTGATCCGTTGCTGGCTGGAAGCTGGGCGCCACGCCAGGTCTATTTCCTGGCGAAGCAGGAGTTGTTTCGCAATAAGTTCTTTGGTTGGGTGATCACATGCACCAACGCACTGCCGGTGCGAAGAGGAACGATCGACCGACACGCGCTTGAGCTAACCGATCAGGTAATTCGCAACGGTTTCGGCATGACGATTTTTCCCGAAGGGACGCGGTCGAAAACGGAGGAGTTTCTGGAAGCGAAACCGGGTGTCGGCATGATTGCGATCCGCTCCGGCTGCCCGATAGTGCCGGGGTATATTCATGGCTCAAACAAGCTCAAAGACTGCTTTTGGGGTAAAGAGCGGATGAGCATTACGTATGGTGAGCCGATACCGGCTGAGTGGGTAAGTGCACAGGAAGCCACGAAAGAGGGTTATGTGGCTGTCACGGAAGAGGTTATGAGGAGGATCGGGGTGATCCGGGATCGTCTTCTGAAGCGTTAAGAGAAGACCTGCTTTACCGATAGAAATTCAAGGGAGCTAAAGAAATCCCTTGAGCTTTTCCCAAACTTTTGATACACTACTTGTCTGCCCCTGAATTTTTGAAAGGAATTCGGCGGGCAGGATCCGGTGGCTTTCCTAAAGGGAAAAATCCAACACCGCCGGTTGCGAAACCAGTTAGGAGGTTCTCTCACATTAATGGCAGAGGCCAGAACTTCTACAAAATCCACGGATGCGAAGCTGTCCAAACGGAAAGTGACGTCATCCAAGAAAACCAAAAAAACCAAAACTAAAATCACCAAGTCGGACGTTCAGCCAGGTCAGGTCGAAGTTGCTGTCGATACTGAAATAAGGTCTGAAAAGGTCCGCACCGAACGTCACCGTCGAGTAGCCGAAAAGGCGAAAGTTCGTGCTGAAATGCCGACGACGACCGGCGAATCGGAAGTCGACCGCGTGCGTATCACCGACGTTTCCGGCGTTATCTACGACGATCCCGAATACCAGAAGATGGTGGAGATGTACGACTCCACGATCAAAGACATCAAAGAAGGGGAAATCGTTGCCGGTACGGTTCTTGGTGTGACCCGTGACGACGTGATTGTCGATGTCGGGTTCAAATCCGAAGGGATCATCCCGATCAACGAATTCACCACTCCGCTCAACATCAAAGTTGGCGACCCGATCGAAGTTTATCTCGAGCAGATCGAGGACTCGAACGGTCAGTTGATTCTGTCCAAGCAGAAAGCCGACTTCATGCGGGTGTGGGATAAGATCCGCGACGTACATGACAGCGGTGAGACGATCGACGGCCGGGTGGCCCGCCGTATCAAGGGCGGTCTGGTGGTCGACATCATGGGCGTGGATGCCTTCCTGCCCGGCTCTCAGGTGGCGCTTCGCCAGGTTCCGGATTTCGATGCGTTGTTGAATCAGATGATGACCGTCAAGATCATCAAGATCAACAAAGCTCGCCGGAATATCGTGGTATCGCGCCGTGTCGTGCTCGAAGAAGAGCGCGAGACGATGCGCGAGCAGCTCCTGACCGATATCGCCGTCAGCCAGGTTCGTCAGGGAATCGTCAAGAACATCACCGATTTCGGTGTCTTCATCGATCTGGGCGGCGTCGACGGTCTCCTGCATATCACCGATATGTCGTGGGGACGGATCCGTCACCCCTCCGAACTCGTGTCGCTGGGCGACAAGATCGATGTCAAGATTCTCGATATCGACGAAAAGACCTCTCGTATTTCCCTCGGCCTGAAGCAGATGACGCCGTATCCGTGGGAGAATATCGAAGAGAAGTACCCGGTTAGCAAGAAGGTCACCGGACGGGTCGTGTCAATTACCGATTACGGCGCGTTCGTCGAACTCGAAAAGGGTATCGAAGGCCTTATTCATATATCCGAAATGTCCTGGACGCAGCATATCAAGCATCCCTCGAAGATCATGAACGTGAATGATACGGTCGAGGCGGTGGTGCTCTCCGTGGACAAAGAGAACGAGAAGATATCCCTCGGCATCAAGCAGATGGAACCGGATCCGTGGGGAACGATCGATCAGAAATATCCGATCGGCAAGGTCATTTCCGGCAAGGTCCGGAATCTGACCGCGTTCGGTGCCTTTGTCGAACTTGAAGAAGGTATCGACGGACTGGTGCATATTTCCGATATGTCGTGGACCAAGCGGATTCAGCACCCTTCGGAAATCATGAAGAAGGGGGACAAAGTCGATGTCAAGGTGATCAAGATAGATCATGAGAATCGCCGCATCTCGCTGGGCTCGAAGCAGCTCTCCGAGGATCCGTGGCCGGAGATCGCCAAGAAATATGCCGTGGGCACCGAATGCCTCGGCACGGTGACGAAGGTGATGGATCGCGGCGTGATCGTCGATCTCGACAACACGGTCGAAGGTTTTGTACCGAGCGCCCAGCTCGGCAGCAAAGACCTGACCGATCCGACCGGGGTGTTCAAGGAAGGGGAGCAGATCCCTCTCCAGGTGATAGAGTTTGACCGGTATCAGCACAAGATCGTGCTGTCGGTCTCGGCTTACTATCGCAAACGTGAACGCACCGAACTCGACAGCTTCCTCTCCCAGCATACGGCCGAGACGCCGAGTGCCATGGCGGAAGCGATGCCTGAGGAACTGAAGCATGCCGCCCATGAGCTGGCGGTAGAGGCGGAAGAACAGCAGGCCGAGGAAGAGTCGGCGCCGGAGAGCGACAAGAACGAATAAGCGATTCTCGCACATCCGCGATTACAAAAAAGCAGGCTGCTCCCGCAGCCTGCTTTTCTTATGCCTATTCTGAAGTCACCTTATACGGGGCTCGGCACCCGAGAAATCGTAAACCGATACTTGCCGGACGTTCCTGTCTTGATCTGATCCACCGTCTCGAATTTAACTTCGGACACTCCCGCCATGAGACGCTTTAGCGAGTCGGTGTAGTATTGCCGGACGCTGTCGTCCACGCGATCGGTGGCGCCAATTCGTACCGTCAGGGTATGCAGATCTTCCTGGATAATCTGGACCTGTGCCACCGGCGGCCCGCAGTCGATCAGCGTGCCGAGCGCTATGGTTGAGATATAGGTCCCTTCCTGATCGTAGAATCCGTCCGCCGTCCGGCCGATAACACTCCGCAGCAGAGGGTACGGTAATCCGCAATCACAGGCGTGCCGACGGAGCGAACCGACATCTCCTATTTCATATCGAATCATCGGCATGGCACAATTGAGCAGATCGGTCAGTACGATCGTGCCGGACTCTCCGGGATGAACGGGTTTGCCGTCGCGCACGATCTCAAGCAGGACGGAATCCGAAGCGATGTGCAGGCCGTGATGATTCCGGCATTCGGCTGCTGTAGTGCCCATCTCTCGCGAGGCATAGAGGTCAAACATCGGGGCGCCGAATCCTCTTTCGATCTGGTTGCGCTGATGTTCCGTGAGTGGTTCTCCGGTGCATACCAGCGCTTTGAGACCGGGGAGCACGAGCTGCGAGTCGTACATGAACTCGGCAAGACGATACGCGGGGGAGGTGAAGCACCGAATGATTGAAGGTCTGAACCGATGCAGGTCCTCGAAAATCTTCCCGGCAGAGTGCTTGGAAATTCGGCCGCCGTAGAACATGTGAGTCCGTTTGATGAGATGATCTTTGATCTGGTGCTTCCAGCCTGCCGGCGGCTCCAGATCCTGTATAGCCGGCCAGAGAAAGGCGACTTTCTCGTAGGGACGCCAACCGGCCCAGAGATCGGAGCGCCATTGCAGGGCCAGCCGCTGCGCTCGACACTGATTGTCCCGGTGAAACGGCATCTTCTGTCCCCGGGTCCCTCCGGTAGCTGATCTATGGAAATCCTGCTCGCCGAGATTTCCGGCGTACAGATTCTGTTTGTCTGTTCTCACTTCGTCCTGGCTCAGCAAGGGCAGCACCGCGAGATCTTCGGGGGATTTGACCGACTCGGGATTGAATCCGGCTTGATCGAAGACGTGCTTATAGTGTTGGGTATTCCGGTAGGCGTGGAGGAGCAGTTGACGCAGTTTCTTCATCTGATGAGCCTGAAGCTCATCGACACTCATACTGTCGTGGCGACGGTATTCGCGAAACTGGCTGAACACGCCGGGGGCATGTTCATATCGTTTGTAATAAGGCGGTCCGAGCAGCCGGGTAATTATACTGCCAAGATCCATATCTCCTCCTGAACTCTTTACTGTAAGTATTATCGAACTCAGGCGAAGATCCTCCAGTGCAGACTTTCGCCTGGTCGAGAAAGACGAGCGGCATGATTCTTGTCGCTGCCGTCAGTATTGGCAATATTACGGCTCAATGGCACAAGGCAAGCATTATCGGAAACGATGTGGATCACGTTATATATGATCCGGGAATGGACCGGCGGAACATACTCCTTGCCAAAGGGTTTTTCTTGTTTTACCATTCAATGCTATGAAGTTAGGAATAATTGGAAAGCCCCAGAGCGGGAAAACTACGGTGTTTAACGCCGCCTCCGGGCAGCAGGAAGCGGTCGGGGATTACTCCCAGGCGCTGCATCGAGCGGTCATAAAAGTTCCGGATGAGCGGATCGATCGCCTTGCAGAACTGGTTTCGCCCAAGAAAATAACGTATGCCGAGATCGAATTTCTCGATGCACCCGGATTCTCCGGCAAAGGCAAAGAGTCCGGATCAGTGGAGATAAGTCAGGAAGTACATCAGATGGAGGCCCTGATCCTGGTGGTCGGGGCGTTTGCGCCGAATGCCGCACCGGCCAGGGACGTAACCGATCTGATCGATGAAATGATGCTGGCCGATCAACTGGCGATTGAAAACAACATTGAGAAAAAGGGTCGCAAGGCCAAGCTGACCGGCGACAAATCCGGCATGCAGGAGATTGAACTGCTGCAGCGCTGTCAGAAGGTGTTGGAGTCCGGAACGTTGCTCATCGATGCCGATTTAACGGCTGATGAAGAGAAGTCGCTTCGTGGATTTACCTTTTTGACACAAAAGCCGCTCCTGATTGTTGTGAATATTAGCGAAGATAATATCGATCGTGCCGATCAGATCCGCGAGGAGTTCTCGAAATTCGTGGTGCCGGGAAAACGGGATGTCGCGGTCGTCTGCGGGAAGATCGAGATGGAACTGGTGACGTTGAGTGATGAGGAGCGAAAGCCATTTTTGGAGGAGCTTGGAATAGCGACTCCGGCTGTGGAACAGGTAGTACAGAAATCTTATTCCCTGCTCGGGTTGATCTCGTTCCTGACCGCCGGTGAACCGGAAGTGCGAGCCTGGACGATTCGAAAAGGAACCAACGCACAGAAGGCGGCTGGTGTCATCCACTCCGATATCGAGCGCGGATTCATCCGGGCGGAAGTGGTCGCGTACGATGATTATATCTCGCTGAAGACTCCGGCGGCGATGAAAGCGGCCGGTAAGTCGCGGCTTGAGGGAAAAGAATATATCATGCAGGACGGCGACGTGGTCCTGTTTCGCTTCAACGTCTAGCCCGCCGCACCCTGTCGCCCGTTCACGTGATTTTGCGAACTGCCGATATAGTGGAAAATGCTCAAAACCAGAGGATATCTATAAGTGACGGAAGCAACCGAAAAAGCTGCACGGGACGAATCGGTCGATACCCGTATTCTCCCCATCCTTCCGCTTAAGGGGACGATTGTCTATCCCTACCTGATAGTTCCCCTGATGATCCAGGATGCCGACCAGACGCGTCTTATCGATGACGCCCTCATGCGCGGATCGAGGATCGGCATGTTTCTGCAGAAAGATCCGAAAACCGAATCCCCGCAGATCAACGACCTGTATGACATCGGGACCTCCGGGACGATCCTCAAAATGCTTCGCTTTCCCGATGGATCGGTTCGATTCCTCATCCAGGGACTGGCCCGCATCAGAATCAAAAAAGTGATCTCGGATGCGCCGTATCTCTCTGCCGAAGTCGAGGAAGTCCATGAATCGAGCGGCAATCAGGTGAAGGTGGAAGCTCTGCAGCGGAGCCTTATTCAGCTTGTTAAGAAATTGGTCGAGTTGTCACCCAATCTCTCGGAGGATTTCCATATCTCGGCGATCAATCAGGAGACTCCTTCGAAGCTCGCCGACTTCATCGCTTCGAACATGAACATTACGGTCGAACAGAAGCAGGAAGTACTCGAAGAACTGCATGTCTACGAGCGGATGAACAAGCTGTACAACATACTCAACCGTGAAATCGAGGTGCTCGAAGTCTCGCAACAGATTCAGGCGAAAGCGGCCAGCGAACTCGGCAAATCCCAGCGGGATTATATACTTCGTGAGCAGATGAAGGCGATTAAGCGGGAGTTGGGGGACGCGGACAATAACTCGGAACTCGAGGAGTTCGAGAAGAAGATCGAAGAAGCGCATATGTCCGAGCAGGCGGAACAGGCGGCCCGCAAGGAACTTGATCGCATTTCACACATGCAGCCGTCATCGGCCGAGTACACTGTATCTCGAACTTACCTCGACTGGCTGGTAAACCTCCCGTGGGATAAATCGACGAATGATCTGCTCGACCTGAAGAAAGCGAAGAAAGTCCTCGATGAGGACCATTACGATCTCGAAAAAGTGAAAGACCGGATTCTGGAATATCTCGCCGTCAGAAAGCTTAAATCCGATATCAAGGGACCGATCCTTTGCTTTGTCGGCCCTCCCGGCGTAGGGAAGACGTCGTTGGGCAAGTCGATCGCCCGGGCGATGGGCCGAGAGTTCGTTCGCGTTTCGCTCGGCGGGATGCGAGACGAGGCTGAAATCCGTGGTCATAGACGGACGTATATCGGCGCCATGCCGGGCCGGGTGATTCAGTCAATTCGTCGCTGCGGCTCCAATAATCCGATCATCATGCTCGATGAGATCGACAAGCTCGGCGCCGATTTCCGGGGAGATCCATCATCGGCCCTTCTCGAAGTGCTCGACCCGGAACAGAACGACAGCTTTTCCGATCACTATCTCGAAGTAGCATTTGATCTGTCAAAAGTAATGTTCATCACTACCGCCAACTGGCTGGAGCCGATTCCGGCGGTTCTTCGAGACCGTATGGAAGTGATCAATCTGCCTGGTTATACGGATATCGAAAAGCTGGCAATCGCGAAACGGCATCTGATTCCCAAGCAGCTTGAAAATCACGGGCTGAGCGCCAATCAGTTGGTATTCCAGGATGACGCGATCACGACAATTATCGATGGCTACACGCGCGAAGCGGGGCTTCGCAATCTGGAGCGAGAGATCGCTTCCGTAGTACGAAAGACCGCGCGAAGAGTGGCGACCGGCTATAAGAAGAAGATCACGGTGGGTGGACGAGATATCGCCAAGATGCTTGGACCGACGAGATTCGTTCGCGAAGGATTTGGGAACGTCAGCGGGAAGATCGGCGTGGTCTCAGGCCTGGCCTATACTGCCTACGGCGGCGAGGTGTTGTATATCGAAGCGACGACGATGGATGGGCGCAACAACCTGATGCTCACCGGGCATCTGGGCGACATCATGAAAGAATCGGCGCAGGCAGCGCTTTCGTTTATCAGGTCCAACAGCTCCGAGCTGCACATTCCCAAAGAGGCGTTCGAAAACAAAGACGTGCATATTCATGTCCCATCGGGCGCAACCCCGAAGGATGGTCCTTCGGCCGGAATTACGATTGTTGTCGCCCTGGCCTCGCTCTTCACTCATCGCACCGTCAAGCCATGCCTCGCCATGACCGGTGAGATCACCCTTCGGGGGCAGATCCTGCCGATCGGCGGATTGAAAGAGAAGCTACTTGCCGCTTATCGCACCGGAATCGATACGGTCATTCTTCCGGAGGAAAATCGAAAGGATTCCATCGACCTCCCGAAAGAGATCAAGCAGAATATCAAGCTGAAGTTCTTCTCCGATGCCCTCGCGGCGGTCAAGTTCGCTCTCGATAAACCGGGAGTGGAGTCCAGCGATGCCTCCTGTAAGAAGACAGTCAAACGGGGCAAGAAGACCCGGAGGCAGAGTCGATGAAGCTTGTCACCGCCGACCTGATGCGTCGGATCGACAAGGAGACAATCGAGCAGGCAGGAATCCCCGGGGCGCAGTTGATGGAAAACGCCGGACGGGGAATCGTCGAACGAATTCTCTCCGAAGTCCTTGAAGCTCCCGGCGGCGTCAGGTTTGCCGTCTTCTGCGGAAAAGGAAATAACGGGGGTGACGGGTTCGTGGTCGCACGCTATCTGCACGAAGCAGGCGCAGAAGTAAGCATCTGGTATCTTGGTCCAAAAGACAAGCTTTCTCCCGATGCCCGCCTGAATTTCAATCGAGCCACCAAACTCAAAATACCGATCAAAGAAGTTAAGGCTATCAAAGAGTTGCCGGATGAACTCGATGCCGATTTCATCGTGGACGCGATCTTCGGAACCGGTTTTGAAGGGGCTCCGCGGGATCTCAGCGGTGAGCTGATTCAGTATATAAACGAGCAGATCCTTCCGGTAATCGCTATTGACCTTCCTTCGGGGCTGAATGCCGACAACGGCAAGCACGAAGGTGCGGTGGTCGATGCCGACTTCACATTCACTCTGGCGCTGCCGAAGTATGGCCTCTATGTCTCGCCGGGACGTGAACTTGCCGGCAAGGTAAGTGTCGTGCCAATTGGAATTTTGGACGAGACGGTGGCAAAATTTCAGATCACGAATGAACTGATCACCCCGGAATTAGTTTCCGAGCTGCTGCCCGAGCGTCCGGCCGACGCTCATAAGGGAGTGTTTGGAAAAGTATTGCTCCTGGCCGGATCGGTCGGATTGACCGGCGCCGCAGTGCTGGCAGCCCGAAGTGCACTCCGGGCCGGAGTCGGTCTCGCCAAGATTGGTTGCCCGCGAACGGTGCTTCCGATCATTGCCTCGGAAGTCATTGAAGCGACCACGCTGCCGCTTCCTGATGTGGCCAAGAAAGGCGCGCTTGCTCTGAGAGGATTGGGGGAGATCCGCAAGGCGATTGAAGAACATGAAGCGGTCGTGATAGGTCCGGGTATTGGGCGACATCGCGAGACATTCGAGCTGGTCCGAAGACTGCTCCTATCATTGGAGAAGCCTGCCATTGTCGACGCCGACGGTCTCAATGCGCTTGAGGGACATGTGAACGTGCTGGAAGATACGCCGGCCGATCTGGTAATTACGCCACATCCCGGTGAATTCAAGCGGCTGACCGGAGCAATGCCTCCGGAGGAGATTCATGAGCGGATCAAAGTGGCGAGGAAATTCGCTTTGGAGTATCAAACGGTGCTGGTACTCAAAGGGAGTCCAACGATTGTTGCCGATATAGATGGCACCTGTTATCTCAATCAGACCGGAAACTCCGGCATGGCCACCGGCGGCACCGGGGATGTGTTGTCCGGGCTGATCGGGTCGTTGCTTGCGCAAGGGATGTCGCCGATTCATGCCGCGGTGTGCGGCGTGTACATTCACGGCTATGCCGGTGATTTCGCTGCAAGATACCAGACCGGCCGTACGATGATCGCAGGGGATCTCATCAATTACTTTCCCGACGTTTTCGATTTGCTTGAATAGCTATTTTAGGGCATCAACCGTCTTCGGGGATGCCCTAGTGCGTAGAATGTGTTCGGTTGTATCCGCATCCTCTTCGAGTCGGACGCGTAGAGACATGCCTTGCGGCACGTCAAATTGATACGTCGGGCCGGAAGACCGGTCCGCCCTACGGACGGATTTTGCCGACAGAGTATCGATGTCAATACCGCAAGGATTCTTCGTAGAAACGTCCTCTAGATCATAATGAAAAAGCCCCTCTTCGGATTGGAAGAGGGGCTTCTGATATCGCATCTAATTTGATCTTATGAGGTCCGCTCTTTGGCGACCTGCTTCAATTTGTCGTTGGCAAAAATAGCAATCTCCACCCGGCGGTTCTGTTGCCGTCCTTCCGGTGTGGCGTTGGATGCGGTCGGTTCGGTCTCGCCGTATCCCATGACGGTGAACCGGGTGGGATTCACGCCGATTCCGGCCATATACCGGGCGACCGATTCACCCCGTCTGATCGACAGATCCATGTTGTGATCCGAACTTCCGGTCGAGTCAGTATGACCTTCGACAAGAATATTCGTATTGTCATACTTGTTGAGGATCTCGGCGAGCTGCTTCAGGTTATCCTGAGCTTCGGGACGCAAAGCCGATTTGTCAACATCGAACAGAATTCCCGACGCGAACGTGATCTTGATTCCTTCGCCGACTCGTTCGATTTTAGCTCCCTGGAGATCCTGGCGCATTTCGTCTGCCTGGCGATCCATATAGTTGCCGATATAAGCTCCGGCCGCTCCTCCGATAGCCGCGCCGATAATGGCTCCGGCCGCGGTGCTCCCCGCTTTGTTGCCGACAGCGGCCCCGGCCAGCGCACCGGCCGCCGCGCCTATGATAGCCCCTTTGTCCCGTTTCTTCATCGATGCACAGCCGTTGAGGCTCGCAATCATGGCTATGCCCACAAGAAGTACAACCAATTTCTTCATCAGTGAATATTCCTCCATTCCTCGGTGTAATTTCGTATTAATGTTGATCTCCGGTCCTCGCTCTACTTAATCTACCTGTCTGACTCGGACATTGCGACAACTTTTCTTATGTCACTAAAGAACCGGTCATATCGACAGAAGGCCCGGGAGCACCGGACCTTCACAATAGTCATATCTGAAGACGATCGCTACGCATTAGCGCCGTGGCATTTTTTGTACTTTTTGCCGCTACCGCAGGGGCAGGGATCGTTGCGTCCGACTTTTGGATAGTCGCGTTTGATCGTCCTGGCCTGAGTACCGGATTTCGATGCCGCCGCCATCGGATTCGGCGACTGACCCTCGGGAGCCTGAACTGCACCGGAGGCCAGTCCCATACCAGTGCTGTCGGCATGGGTGGCGACCATCGCCGGTTGATGCCGCCGCTCGGCTCGGGATTTTTCGGGCAGGTTTACCTGCAGTTTGTAGACGAGATTAACGATTTCTTTATCGATCTGGTCGACCATCTGCTCGAACATCTCGAACGCTTCCTTCTTGTAGATGTCGATCGGTTTGCCCATCCCGCCATGATAAGCGCGAAGGCCGATCCCGGTACGAAGCTCCTCGATCTCCGCAAGATGATCCCGCCAGTGATGATCGATTGTCGACAGCACCGCATACCGTTCCAGCTGCCGCATGATTTCTTCGCCGTATGCAGTCTCCTTCTGGCCGTAAATGTGCATGACGGCGCCAAGGATCTTCTCTTTGAGCGTTTCCTGGTCGAGCTTCTCGACATCTTCCTTCTTGAACTCAACATTCAGCAGATAGATCTTGCGAAGCTCGTCGGTAAAGCCGGAAATATTCCACTGCTCGGGATAGGTCTTTTCCGGACAGTAGGTCTGGATCAGTCCGTCCAGCACTTCCTCGATCAGCTCTACGACTTCTTCCTTGATCGAAGGACGTTCCAGCGCGGCCAGGCGGCGCTCATATATCCATTTGCGCTGGACGTTCATGACATCGTCGTATTCCAGCGTATGTTTTCGAATCGCGAAGTTCTGGGCTTCCACTTTCTTCTGGGCTCGTTCAATCGCGCGGGTTACCATCTTGTGGGTGATTACCTCACCTTCCTGCACGCCGAGGCGATCCATGATATTTCCGAGGCGTTCGCCGCCGAACAGCCGCATGAGGTCGTCTTCCAGAGAGAGGAAGAAGATCGAGGATCCGGGGTCGCCCTGACGCCCGGATCGACCGCGCAACTGACGATCAATACGCCGGGACTCGTGCCGTTCGGTACCGACAATGTGCAAACCGCCTAAACCGACCACCCCTTCGCCTAGCCTGATATCAGTACCACGACCGGCCATGTTGGTGGCGATTGTTATCGCGCCCCGTTCGCCGGCACGGGCGACAATTTCAGCTTCACGCTGATGCTGCTTGGCGTTCAGGACATTGTGCGGGACACCGGCCCGTTTGAGCATTCGCGAGAGCGTTTCGGAGACGTCGACCGTCACCGTACCGACCAGCACCGGTTGACCTTCGTTGTACCGCTCGACAATCTCCTCGATAATCGCGTTATACTTTTCCCGACGGGTCCGGTAGATCTGATCATCCTGATCTTCACGGACGACCGGCTTGTTGGTCGGAATAACCATGACATCGAGCTTGTAAATATCGAAGAATTCCTGCGCCTCGGTCTCCGCTGTACCGGTCATACCGGCCAGCTTATCGTACATGCGGAAGAAGTTTTGAAGGGTGATGGTCGCCAGGGTCTGCGACTCGGCCTCGATTCGCACACCTTCTTTGGCCTCGATCGCCTGGTGGAGACCGTCGGAATATCGGCGGCCCGGGAGAATACGCCCGGTGAATTCATCGACAATCATTACCTTGTCGTTCTCGAGAACGTACTCCACGTCCTTCTCGTAGAGGGAGTAAGCGCGAAGGAGCTGGTTGATGGCGTGGACCTTTTCCGAGACCTCGGAGTGAACCCGATAGATCTCATCGATCTTCTGCTGGCGCTCCAGCACCGACAGGGATTCGTCTCCTTCGACTTCGGAGAGCATCGTCGATATATCCGGAATCTCGAACAGCCGTTGTTCGTCTTTATCGAGCTGCGCCGATCCAAGGTCGGTGAGCGCGATCGTGTGTTCACGTTCATCGATAAAGTAATAGAGACGATCGTCTATTTCGTGCAGCTTCTTATCGCGCATATAGGCCGACTCAACATCGGTCATCAACCGCTTCATACCGGACTCTTTGAGGATCTTGAGCAATCGGTTGTTTTTCGGCGCCCCGCGGTTGGCGGCCAGCAACAATGTTCCGGCTTCGAACTCGTCTTCCGATTTTCCGTCGGCGATCATCTTTTCGGCCCGGGCCAGCATGTCGTTCACGAGCACCGTCTGTTTACGGACCAGTTTCTCGACGGTCGGTTTCATCTGGCGGTACCGGTCGTGAACCGAGGATTCCACCTGACCGGAGATGATGAGCGGGGTACGGGCTTCATCGATAAGAATCGAATCGACTTCGTCGATGATCGCATAGTGGTAGTTCCGATGCACCCGATCCTCGGCCGTCTGGGCCATGTTGTCGCGGAGGTAGTCGAATCCGAATTCGTTGGCGGTGCCGAAAGTGATATCGCAGAGATACATCTCGCGCCGCTCGGCGTTGTTCATCTGATTCTGGATGACGCCGACCGTCAATCCGAGGTACTTGTATATTTCACCCATCCACTCGGAGTCACGACGGGCCAGGTAATCGTTTACCGTTACAACATGCACCCCTCTGCCGGTGACGGCATTGAGGTAGGTCGGCATGGTGGCGACCAGGGTTTTTCCTTCGCCGGTGGCCATTTCCGCAATCTTCCCCTGGTGCAGGGCAATACCGCCCATCAACTGGACATCGAACGGAACCATGTTCCATTCGGTTTCCTGATCGACCACATTCCAGCGCTTGCCGACATGCCTCCGGCAGGCCTCTTTGACCACTGCGAACGCTTCGGCCATGATGTCATCGACCGTCGCTCCCTCGGCCAGCCGCTTGCGGAATTCCTCGGTCTTACCGATCAATTCCTCTTCGGTCAGGTCGTGGAGTTTCTCATAGAAATCGTTTATTTCGTCGACCAGCGGCAACATCCGCTTCGCATCGCGCTCGTGTTTGGTCCCGAATATTTTTGTTATAACATTTGAAATCATTGGCTTCCCAATTGGTTATACTGATTCACCAGTGAGAGGATACAAAATTCTCAGCCAAAAGGCAACAACCCCATTTTGCTCCGTAACACGCCTGTGGGCAACGGATTAGTATACTACAAAGAGATCCTTCTGACTACGGCTTTTGTACCCAGGCAGCAAGGTCGATTATTACCTGCTCTGAAACATGTCCCGGTTGGTCGTATTCAGAGGGATTGGGAGGCCCGCTGCCGGCAATGAAAAGATGATTCAAATCGGGGTAAAGCTTGAACGTCACATTGGGCAGTGTCCCAAGAGTGGATTTCCAGACATCGAAATCTTTGGTGGTAACCTGATAGTCTCTCCCCCCCTGAATTATCAGCATCGGTTTCTTTATCTGTTCCGCCGATTTGGCCGGCTGGTAACCTCTCAAGTCAAGCCAATAAGCGGCCGGGACTCCGAGAGGGAGCTTTGAGGGAGGAGTATCAAATTGTAGGTCGGGAGATTCGGTCATTGCCACCTGAGCTTTGAGCGTGTCGAGTTGGGCAAGTTCCGTTGCGCTCAGAGGGCCTTTCAGGGAATCGATATATCTCACCTGTTCCAGCAATAAATCTCCAAGCGGCCGGGCTGCCCCCGCCATCACGACATATCCCGCGGCTTCGGGCGTGACTTCGGCGATCCTGGGAATGAGCATGCCGCCCAGGCTGTGACCGAGAACGAATATATGCGAAGCATCAATTCTGTTCGTCGAGCTAAGCACTTTCACCGCCGCCGCGGCGTCATCAATTGTCTCCTGCTTGACGGTAAGCTTGTTAATGCTGTCGGCAAATTGCTGGGGGAAGGCGTGGGTGCGCTTGTCATATCTCAGGACCGCAATTCCTCGGGACGCGAGCCCCCAGGCCAGATCGCGAAACGGCTTATTCGGCCCTATCGATTCGTCCTGATCGTTTGGCCCCGAGCCATGAACCAGCACGATCCCGGGAAACGGCCCGTCGCCGTTCGGCATGCTTATTGTGCCGGGAAGGGCGTACTTGCCCTCGCCGATCTTGATTTCGACTTCATGGAATTTTGTCGAGTCAGAATAGGACGGGGGCATGTAGCCGACCTTCGGAGCAGAAGGGGCGAACCATAGCCCGGCGATCTTCTGAGCCTTGTCAAACACCACTTTGACATCGAGGCGCATATTCTCGAATGCGGTCGTGACCACTGCAACATCGTATCCTCCCTGGGTGGTCATGCTCACCGATTCAATGGCTTGGAATGCACCGGCCTGACCGAGTACTGCCAGCCAGGTCTCCTTGAGCTTTGCCGGCGGCATTGCTGCCGTCATCGTGCTGTCGAAAGTCGAAGCGGCGGAGTCGAACTGTTCGCTTGCGAGTTGATTGACGAATAATCTCGCCCGATCCTCGTGTGTCGAATCGGATGGGGAAGAGGCCTGTAGGCCCGAGAACATCAACACAAGAGCTATTGGCATGGATAAGAGAGCAATCTTGGTAGACTTCATACTTCTGCGTCCCTTGTTATGGCTTCCTTCTTGACGACCAGAACTAACGTATGTACCGATTACTTCGGGACAAGCCTTTTATTCACAGAAATTTATGAAAATTAACCAGTTCCGGCTTCGCTACTAATCGCTTGTACTGGCCGACCGGTTGCCGTAAATTATTGATAATGAGTGGACATGAACAGGGAATTGTCGTCGCCACCAAAGGACGGTTATTTGAAGTCCGTTGCGAGAACGGAAATCGGATCAAGTGCGAAGTCCGCCAGAAGGTCAAGACGGGCAGCGATGCGGTCACGCCGGTAGCGGTTGGAGACGATGTTCTTTTCAGCCAAACGGCGGGGAGCAGGGGAGCGATCGAGAAAGTCCTTCCACGACACAGTACCTTCTCACGACCGGCCAAGGGACTGGAGGGCCGAACGCAAGTAATCGCCGCTAATATCGACCGCTTGGCGATCGTTGTGTCAATCAAATCGCCGACCCTCAAGACCGGTCTGATCGACCGATTCATTGTCTCTGCTCTTTCCGGCGATATGGCACCGTTTATTATCGTCAACAAGATCGATTTTGAACCCCCCGAGGATCTCGATTTGGTAGTCAGTACCTATCGGTCACTTGACTATCAGGTCTTTCTGGTTTCGGCCAAAACGGGAGCAGGGCTCGATGAACTCAGACAGAATCTCAAAGATCACCGGACGATATTCGTGGGCCATTCCGGGGTAGGGAAGTCGTCGATCCTCAACCAGTTGATCCCCGGACTCGACCTCAAGACCAAGGCCGTTTCTGCTTACAGTAATCGAGGAACACACGCGACAACATCGATTGAGCTATACGAACTTCCGAGCGGCGGATTTCTGGTCGATTCTCCCGGTCTCAAGGTGTTAGGGCTGGGGAAAATTCCGCCTGAAGACCTGCCGCACTATTTCCCGGAATTTGCAAATTTCGGAGGGAAGTGCCGTTTCTCGACCTGCACTCATCTCCATGAGCCGGATTGCGCTGTAAAAGAAGCAGTTACCGGTGGGCTGATTGCCGCCTTCAGGTATGAGAGTTATTGCGCAATTGCGGAAACTCTTTGATTCGATTGCGTTGTTAATTTAAGAAATAGTAACAAGTTACCGATAAATATCGCTATGGCAGCCAAAAACATCGAATTCCGAGTCGGCGTGGTGATTCTCATCGGCCTGATCATTCTGGCCGGCTCCCTTTTCTGGCTCCAGGGGTATCAGCTGGAGCAGAACTCACAAAAGGTGTACGTGCGGTTTGCGGATGTCGGCACGCTAGCGGTCGGCGACCGGGTGACGGTGCACGGACTTCGCTCCGGGAAAGTGAATGACCTCCAGCTGAGCGACCGGGGTGTGGTGGTTGAAATCCTGCTGGATCGTGGGGTGGTACTCAAACAGGATGCGTCGTTTCTTATCAAAAACCTCGGTTTAATGGGAGAACGTTTCATCGCGATCAGTCCCGGAACCGACTCGGTTAGATTCAACAACGCCGACACTGTAGTCGGCAAATACGACACCGGACTGCCGGACGTTCTCGGGATCCTCGGCGATATGATTCAGGAGATCCGGAGTTTCGTTCACACTTTCAAGACTACATTCGGTTCAGACACCAATCTCGCTCGTATCGATAACACTCTTTCGAATATAGAGAAAGTCTCAGTCCAGCTTTCCGGTTATCTCAGCCGGAATCAGACCAAGATGGATAAGACGGCCGACAATTTTTACCAGGCATCGAAAGATATCAAGCAGCTGCTCGGAAACAACTCCGAACGAATCGATTCGGCCTCGATTCGCATGGATCGGGTGACCTACAAGCTCGACAATTTTGTCAATCGCCTCGACAGTCTGGCTACGGCGTTCCGGCAGTTCGCCGATGATCTGAACAATCCCGAAGGCTCCCTTCAGTTGATGATGGAAGACCGGAGGCTGTACGATGATCTTCGAAGGACGGCGGACAATATCGATGCTCTGGTGTCGGATATTCGGGCCAACCCTCGAAAATACATCAACTTGAAAGTCGAGTTGTTCTGATCCCTGCCTGAGATTTATTTTGTCTTTTTCCTTCGCTCGTAATATCATAGACGAATGGATCAGGAAGCGCTCCGCCATCTGGCCGACCAGATTCGCCGCTCCGAGAGTTGCGTTGTGCTGACAGGAGCCGGCATCTCAGCCGAATCCGGGGTCCCTACTTTCCGAGGGAAGGAAGGGCTTTGGGGGAAGTTCCGGGCCGAAGATCTGGCGACCATGGAAGCGTTTGTGGCCAATTCCAGGCTGGTCTGGGAATGGTATAACTGGCGAAGGGAACTGATGAACAAAGTAAAGCCAAATGCCGGCCACCTGGCGCTGACTGAACTTGAGAAGCTGTGCGAGCATTTTGTCCTGATCACGCAGAATGTCGACGGTCTCCATCGGGCAGCGGAAACGCAGACTATACTGGAGCTTCACGGGAACATCTACCGTAACAAATGCGTCGAGTGCGACCGCCCGTATACCGGTTCCGACCAGATCGACCCTGACAAAATACCCTCCTGCATTCTCTGTGGCGGGAAGATTCGCCCCGATGTCGTCTGGTTTGGTGAAATGCTGAATCCGAAAGTGATCGATCAGGCCTTTCTGGAAAGTGAACGGGCCGATGTTTTCCTGGTGGTCGGGACCTCGGCCGTGGTTCATCCGGCCGCCTCGCTCCCTCCGGCCGCCAAACGCCATGGCGCGACCGTGGTGGAGGTGAATATCGAAGAGACGCCGCTGAGCGATCTGGCGGACTTTCGCTTTGCCGCTCCGGCCGGCGAATTCCTGCCCGAATTGGTCCGGCACCTGACCGCAGGAAGTTGATTGCCGACCGTGCAACCTACCCGGAGGCATGCAGTATAAAAGTCGGGAACCTAAACTGACAGGCAGTAGATTTCAGTGAGTTTCATACGAAGTAAAACAGCCCTTGCTCTGGCATCCATCCTGGTCTCGCTCATCCTGAGCGGGTGTGTCTACTACAACACTTTCTACAATGCGAAAAGGGCGTTCAACGACGCCGAGAAGAGCCGCAAATCGAGTCAGTATTCCAAAACTCGGGTCAACACCTCGCAGTACAACGTGGCGATCGAAAAATCGCTGAAGGTGGTTGAAAACTACCCCAATTCGAAGTATTTCGACGATGCTCTGTACGTTCTGGGGGTTTCCTACTACTACACGGAGAAATACGCCAAGGCGGAACGCCGCTTCCGCGAGATCCTCGCGAACTATCCGAAATCCAAATATGTCCCGGAGTCGAAAGTCTATCTCGCCAAAACGAGACTGAAACTGCTGGACGAATCGGGCGCCATGGATGAGTTTCAGGCGGTCTTCAACAGCAAGACTCATCGAGAGTTCAAATCCGAAGCTGCGATGGCGCTCGGGACCTATCACTACGACAACAAGGACTACAAGCTTGCGCTGCCGTATTTCCTCGCGGTGCGTGACTCGCTGGGAACCAACGATGAAAAGAAGATCGCGCAGCGGTTTCTGGCCGACTCATATTTTGAGCTGTATCGGTTCTCCGATGCGCAGAGTGCCTATCTGCAGATCCTCGGTATGAAACCGAGTAATGATGACAAATATCATGCCCTCTTTCAGGCCGCCAGCTCAGCCTTCAGACTGATGAAGATCAAGCAGGGGATCGATTATCTGACCACGCTGATGGACGATCAAATATATTACGATTCTCTGAGCGTGCTCAAACTCAAGGTGGCTGAAGGACACGAGTACAACGAAGATATCGATCAGGCGGAGGACATTTACCGCGATGTCGGTGAAACCGCTACGAACAAGAAGTACGCCTGTGAAGCCTACTACAAACTCGGGCTGATCTACCAGTTCGACCGTGACAAGCTGGAGGAGGCAAAGAAGTACTACGATAAGGCAGTCGATGCCAGCCGCTCGTCGGATTACGGTCAGGACGCTCTTCAGAGATCGTCCGATATCGGCAAACTGGCGACTTTCGCGCGCACGGCGAAGATCGACTCGACTTCGACGCAGGATGTAATCGACGAGGCAGGCGAGACGCAGTACCAGCTTGCGGAACTGTACTGGTTCAGCCTCAACAAGCCGGATACGGCGATGCTGGAAATGCAGTACGTAATTGACTCGTTTCCCAATTCGAACATCGCACCCAAGGCCATGATCGCCCTGTCGCAGATGTACAGGGACAACAACAGTGACACCACAGCGGCGGACTCTATTCTGCATCTTGCCTATGAGAGATACCCGCACTCGGACTATGCGGGGCAGCTTATTGATTTGCTCGGCCTGAAGGGGACTCCGGCGGACACCGGATACGCAAAAGTGTACCTCGACAAGGCTGAAAACTACGTAATTGCCGACACCCTGCCCGACTCCGCGAGATATTACTATCAGTATGTCATGGACCATTATCCTGATTCGAAGTATTACCTGCAGGCCAAATTCAGCCAGATCTGGCTGACGGAGAATTACCTGAGCCCGGGGGATTCATCGGTGGTGATGGCTTACACCGACTTTATTGACTCTTTCCCTCAGTCTCCCTGGGCTGATGAGGCCCGCAAACGCTTGAGCGGCACACCCCGACGACCGCAACATCAGCAGCAGGACACTACCAATGCGTCCCAGGGGCAGCAATTGGCCCAGAATGGCGACGAAGGGGCGGTGGAAGGTGACTCCACCCAGACGGGTGATTCTACCACCTATGTCGATCCGTTGAAGGCGCTCTATATCGGGCCTAACGGCGATTCCATCAAAGATATGCCGTTACAGCCGATCCAGACCCTCGATTCCTTCATTTATCCGACCGAGGCCTATCGCTCCGGCTGGGAAGGAGATCTCTATTTTCAAATCTTCCTTGATTTTTCCGGGGAAGTTGTAGATCATATCCTGAAAATCAGGTCGAATAATGATGCGATCAACGAAGAGGCATCCAAGGCGGTCGCCTCGATGACGTTCGACCCGCTCAGGATACCCCCTGAACTGCAGGGCCAATGGTTTGTGTATAGATTTAGAGTGATTCTTCCGGAACACCTCAGATGACGAAGCCAACATGTGAAGACAGTTATCTCATCAAGAAACGTGATCTCAAGAATGATTACTTCTCGCTGACGTTCAAAGACTATTCCAGGGCCGGCCAGTGTGATCCCGGCCATTTTGTTCACGTCCAGATCCCTTCTACAGACATTTACTTCCGCCGACCTATGTCGGTAGCTTCGGTGGCTCCCGAAGACGGCACCATCGAGATCATCTTCAAAGTTTTCGGCAGAGGAACCCGGTTGTTGGGCGGCCTTCGTAAAGATGATCGGGTCAACATACTCGGGCCGCTCGGCGTACCGTTTACACTGCCGGGCAAAAAGGAACATATCATCATGATCGCCGGAGGCGTCGGGTTTCCTCCCTTGCTTTACCTGGCGACCAGGATGGTTGCGTCCGGCTATGATCCAAAAAAGATCGAGTTCTTCTACGGCGGGAAGTCATCCAGAGATATTATCGAGGTCTCCCGCATTCGGAAGACCGGTGTCAGCTTCCACCCGATAACCGAAGACGGATCGATGGGTTACAAAGGACTGGTGACCAGACCGGTCGAAGAGTTCATCAATTCTCATATCGGCGAGAAAATGAGAATTTTTGGATGCGGACCGGAGGGGATGTTGAAAGCCGCGAATGATCTTGGTATGAGACTGAACGTACCCGGACAGATTTCGCTGGAGGCACCAATGCCCTGCGGGATCGGTATCTGTCTCGGCTGTGTCGTTCCCCTGGCGAAGGGTGGGCACGCACGAGTCTGTCGCGAAGGTCCGGTGTTCGAGATCGGCGAGGTGCTGCTATGACCCCCGATATCAAAGTGTCGATCGCCGGCGTGGAATTCGCCACCCCGATCATGACCGCTTCGGGATGTTGCGGATACGGCGAAGAGCTGGCTGAAATCTTCCCGATGTCGAAACTTGGCGCTATCGTAACCAAGTCAATCACGCTGAGTCCGAGACTTGGTCATCCGCCCCCTCGCACCGCTGAAGTGTCTGCCGGTATGTTGAATGCGATCGGGCTTGCCAATGTTGGCATAGACAAGTTCATTACCGATAAGATCCCTTTCCTGCAGAAGCAGAAGACGAAAGTGATCGTCAATGTTGCCGGATCGAAGCTCGAGGAATACGTGGAAGTTTGCTCTCGCCTCAATGACATTCCACGGGTAGACATGATCGAGCTGAACATCAGTTGCCCCAATGTGAGTGAGGGAGGGCTTGAATTCGGAGCCAGCCCGCCGATGACGCAACGGGCAATCGAGGCTGTCAAGAAAGTTTTCACTCGTCCGCTTATCGCGAAGTTGTCACCCAACGTGACGTCGATCGTAGAAATCGCAAAGGCTGCTGAACAAGGAGGAGCCGATGCTTTTTCGTTAATCAATTCGCTGATAGGCACTTCGATAGATTTAGAAACCTGGCGCCCACGCCTCACGAACAACAAAGGCGGATTGACCGGACCGGCTGTCAAACCAGTCGCCCTGGCGATGGTGAACGCGGTCTATTCGGTCTGTAAACTTCCGATTATCGGCATCGGTGGCATCAGCAACGCCAACGATGTCGTGGAGTTCATGCTGTGCGGCGCCACCGCGGTGCAGGTCGGCACGGCCTTGTTTGTAGAGCCTGACGCTCCGGTGACCATTGCCGAAGGTCTCAGGCAGTACCTTAAGAAAAGAAAACTTGGCTCCGTGAACGATCTCATCGGAAAGGTAAGGAAGTACTGATGGCTGCCGTAGAGAAACTCCAGAACAAGCAGGAAAAGAACCGGTCGATGATCTGTCTCGGTCTCGATCTCGATCCGAAACGGATGCCTCCGGACAATGCCAAGTCGATAAAGGGGATGTACGATTTCGCGATGCGGATTGTCGACGCGACTTCGGATCTCGTCTGCGCTTACAAGCCGAACATGGCGTTCTTCGAGAATCGCGGCCCCGAGGGCCTCTCCCTGCTGAAATCGGTAGTCGAACGGATCCCCGAGGATATGCCGATCATTATCGACGGCAAACGGGGAGACATCGGCAACACCGCCTCGTTCTACGCTGAAGCACTCTATGACAAACTTCGCGCCGACTGGGTGACGCTCAACCCATACATGGGATATGATTCGATGCGGCCGTTCCTCGAGTACAAAGAGAAGGGTGTGTTCGTACTCTGCCTGACTTCGAATCCGGGATCAAAAGACTTCCAGCATCTGATGATCGACGGCAAGCCGTTGTACAAAATCGTCGCCGAGAAAGTAGATTACTGGAACAAGGACGGTAACTGCGGTCTGGTTGTAGGAGCGACCCAGCCGGAGGAATTGAAAGAGATTCGCGAGGTAGCCGGAAGCATGCCAATCCTCATACCCGGCGTGGGAGCGCAGGGGGGATCGCTCGAGAAGGCAGTCATCTACGGAACTGCCAACTTCCAGAAGATAGCACTGATCAATGTTTCCCGTTCAGTTCTGTATGCTTCGAAAGAGATGGATTTCGCCCAGCGGGCCAGACAGGAACTTCGCAAATTGAATGAGACTGTTCTCAAGGTGAGAAGCGGGGAGATCACGATGGACTCCTTGCCGGCCGATCCTCCGGAGACCGAACCACAGCAGAGCCCGCAGCCTCCGCAAGCGGCACTGCAATCGCATCAGGAAGTACCGAAGCAGGAGAGCAAAGTGTTTCCGGTTCCGGCGATGCCCGAAGTTCCGAAGGCACCGTCACAAGAGACCCCGGCGGCAGAGTCACCTCGCCCTGATGAGACTTCAGGTGAATCCACCGCCGCAGATGGCGCTTTGCCAGCACCTGCACTGACTGATGAAACGCCTCACCAATCTCACCAGTCTGATACGGTTGGTGCTCAACCAGCTTTCGAACCACAACGATCGGAGCCGCCGAGCCAACCGACGCAATCCCCGGCGGCAGTTCAGGAACAAGGTCAGCGATCAGGCGAGGAACATCAGCACTTCCATCCACACCCCGCACCGCAGCAGCAACCGAGTGTTGGGTCACAACCACAGCAGCCAGCACCCCAGGCAGGACATACAAATTCCGCACCTTCTCAAGGCGATCGACCTCAGGAGCAGCGGCCGGACAGACAGGATCGGCAGGACCACGGCGGGCAGCGGAGATTCGACCGGCGTCACAAAAAGGATCGGCGGCACCGCAGCAATCGATTGCGCGACAATCGCGATACTCGCGATAATCGACCGGGGAATCAGGATCAACCAAAGCCTTGGGAGCGAAGCAGCTGACGATTTCTTTGACGCTTGCAAAGCAAAAGGCACAGTGAACACTGTGCCTTCTTATTTTGCAGACAGTCTTTCGATACTAAAATTCAGCTTCGAAGAGCAAGAGCGAATAGACCAGCTTGTCGTGAAACTGGCCGTTGTAGAAATAGTGCTGGCGAAGGGTGCCATCCCGCTTGAAATTCAGTGACTCCAGAAGTTTCTTGGTCGAATTATTGTGATCGGCCGTCTCGGCGTAAACCTTGTTCAGGCCGCGATACTTGAACAGATACCTGATGATCAGCTTGAGCGCCTCGCCGGCGTATCCTTTTTTGCGTTCGTCGGGATCGATGAGGACGCCAAGCTCCGCCGAGCGATTAAGTGAATTGAGATTAAAGTAAGTGACACGTCCTACCAGCACATTGTCCTCGGTACGCACGATAGCGAATCGCTGACGGTCGGTCGACGGTTCGGCTTTTTTGGCCAGTTCAGCCGCTTCGGCCGGTGTGCGAACCACCAGCGCCATCGAAGCCATACTTTGCGGTTCCGAAAGGTTGAACCAGTGCTGAATAGACAAGGCATCGTCCGGCGTCTGCGGCCGTAGATACACTTTTTTGCCCACCAGCGACGGCTGGGTCGGGGGAAACTTCTTCTTCTCAGACATGACTACTTCTCCACGGCCGATTCGGAGCGCCGGTTATCCCTTAAGTTTCTCGACATTGTCACGGTACATTTTCAGCGCCGCCTTGATACTGTTGACGGCGTCGTATCTCCCGCGAAGTTCGTCGATGATGACTTCCTTGTGTTCCAGCACCTTGTAATCCTCGAAGAACCGCTTCAGTTCTTTGATCAGGTGAGGGGGAAGGGCGGAAATATCATGGTACGAATTGTATGCCGGGTCGTGCGCATGGACGGAGATGATCTTGTCATCCTGTCCTTTTTCATCGCGCATCGTCATCAAACCGATTGCCCGGCATTCGACCAGGCAGAGCGGCGTGATCTGCTCCTGGCAGAGCACGAGGACATCGAGCGGGTCGCCGTCATCGCAATAGCTCTGCGGAATGAAGCCGTAATTGGCCGGATAGTGCACCGAACTGTACAGCACCCGATCGGCCTTGAGAAGACCGGTTGCTTTGTCCAGTTCGTATTTGTTTTTCGAACCTTTGGGAATTTCGATGATGCCAACGAATGTTTCATCGACATTCGTTCCCGGGTCGACATCATGCCAGGCGTGAGTCATAAGTCCTCCAGATCAGAATTCGAATCAGTATACGCCCGATAGATTGGTCAGGCAAACTCAAATTTGCCGGCGGGCGGTGTTTCAGTATTATCGACAATCAAATTGACATTGGCTCGTAAACAGGCGTTACATACTGATATGAAACGCACCGTCTATCTGCTGCTCGCGGTAATCTTGCTCTATCTGATACCGGCGCTGGTTCTTCAAGCAGTCTACGGACCCTCGTATGGATTTCTCTCAGACGAAGACAGCTGGGTTCCGGACGGCAACGGGGGCTGGATGGCGCACGGCAAGCCGACCGGGCAACCGCCGACAATCCCGAGTGTCGATGTCCCGATTGGCGTTCGTTATGTCCCGATCTTTCTTCCCGCGGCCATTCTCGTTCTCTTCTATCTGACCCCGCTGTCAAAGCTGCTCAAAGAAAGACCGACCGAGACTGTGCCTGACGATAAGGCTCCGCCTGATCCTCCACTCGAGAGCTGATCGGCACCGGACAGATTTAGATTATCTTATTTCCCCTCAGACAACTTTCTTGAGTGCTTCGAGCGCTTTCTCATAATCAGGCTCATGCGTTACTTCGGGAACCAGTTGCATGTAGGTGATCTTGTCGTTCTTGTCCACCACGATAACCGCACGGGCAAGAAGACGAAGCCCCTTGATCAATAGTCCGTAGTCCCTTCCGAAAGAGACGTCGCGATGATCCGACAGAGTGGATAGATTGGAGATGCTGTGTTCCTGGTCGAACCGATTCTGGGCGAACGGCAGGTCGACCGAGATGGTGTAGGCGACGGCCTTGTCTTTCAATTCTCCGAGTTTCTTGTTAAAGCTCTGGGTCTGGATACTGCAGACAGCCGTGTCGAGCGACGGTACGATCGAGAGGAGGCGAGCCTTGCCGGAAGAATCAGACAGCTTAACCGGAGCGAGCTGGCCGTTAAGAAGCGAAAACTCCGGGGCTTTATCGCCAACTTTCAGTTCCGGCCCCTCCAGGGTCAACGGGTTTCCTTTCATTGTGATCACATTCGGTCGTTCCATCCTTCTGATCTACCTTTCTCCATGTCAAATTGGGGTTAATTAGCTTTCGAGCTTGAAAACAGCAGATCAGGGGAAAAGTTCACGCCAAACCAGGCGCGAATTGAGAACGAAATCCGGCGTCAAAAGGGGCTTTGCCCTTACTTGACGAACCGGGTTGGATCGGTGATCTCGCCGTTAAGCGCCGAGGCGGCGGCCGTGGCAGGGGAGCAGAGGAAAACTTCGCAGCCCGGTTTTGAAGGACTGGCTACGCGGGAATGATTGGTCGTGGCCAGGGCGCGCTCACCGCCGGCCAGCATAGCGTTAATGTCGAGCAGACCCCCATAGCCGGGGTACATCACAACCGCTCCGGCTTCGACAAGCACTCGAATTATCCCCTTCTTGAGAGCTTCGAGATAGACTGTCCGCGAACTTGGGTAAATCAACAGGCGGCAGTCCTCGTGGACCTGCTTGCCTTTGAGAATCTCCGACGCCACCCTGAGATCGTCGAACCGGCCGTTATTCGACGTGCCCAGTACGACGAGATTGACGGCGATTCCTTCGTGCTCGGCCACTGGCGAAACTTCCATCGGATCGTTCGGCGTTGCAAGCATCGGGGCAAGTTGATCGATATTTATCTGATAGATCTCTTCGTAGTCAGCGTTCTTATCGGCGATAATCGGCGTGTAATTCCCAATCGCGCGGCCATTCAGGAACCGGCGGGTAGTCGAATCAAAACCGCAGGTGGCGGTCTCCGCTCCAGTGTCGATCGTCAAGTTCGCGAGGGTGAACCGCTCGGACAGACTCATACTGGCCACCACATGGCCGTAATACTCAATTGCCTTGCCGCGAGTCTCCACGGCGCCAAGCATCTGAACAACCGACAGGGCGATATCCTTGCCGAACACGCCGCGTGAACGACGGCCGTTGATATCGATGCGGATTGTCGGCGGTACGGTCAACTCCGTCTTACCGGTTGACCAGATCTGTGCGATCTTCTCCGGCGTTGCCACGGTACCGACGGCGGTCAGGCATCCGTATGACACCGCGTACTGATCGGCGCCAACGATAAGCTGCCCGGGAAGAACGAGGCCGCTTTCGACTGCCACCTGGTGACAGCAGCCTTCCGATGCATCGAATAGATTCCTGACCCCCTGGCGTTTCAAAAACTCCCGGATCTGTTTGGTCGTCTCGGCGGGGCTCTCCTGTTCATCGTAAGGACAGGTGGCCAGGGAGACCAGAACCTTGTTGGGGTTCCGGATCAACTCGGTGCTGCTTTCACGGAAGGCCTCGATCGCATGAATCACCCGCGAGTCGGCGGTGATCAGATCAGGTTCGATCTGAACGGTCTGGCCGACCTCCACGCGGGAAAGCTGTGCCGCTTGCGCGTACACCTTCTGGGCTAGCGACTGCTTGCCGTAGAGGGAGGTTGAAGTCGAAGCGGTCTTGGCGCCGGGGAAATCGAGTTCAAGCTGCTCAAGCTTCAGGAAGGCCGGTTTCTCTCGAATGCCGTAGCGCCGACGCCAGTTATAGAATGCAGCCTTCGAGATGCCGAGCTCGAGACCGCATTTATCGTCGTCGCCGTAACGCTCCCAAAGATTCAGGATTTCCTTCTCGGAGAATTTCGGCTGGGAGTGTTTGGGGACGTTCTTCTTTCTGCGCCAATAAGCTACCAGGTATGGGGGGACACCGCCGAGCCGTTCGCCGATCTTCTCGTCGGTCTTGTACAGCTTTTGAAGCTGCAACAACTCTCCCTTGGTGGGAATCCGTTTCCGCGCACTCATGAACGGGCGAATTCCTTCTTCAGCAAGTCGTAGATAGGTTCGAGAGGAACCGATATGACCGTGGTTTTGCCTATCACCGGCATGAAATTGGTGTCACCCTGCCAGCGAGGGACGACATGCATGTGCAAATGTCCGGGAACGCCTGCCCCCGAGGCCCGGCCGAGATTCATGCCAAGATTCATCGAGGCCGGCTTCAGAGCTTTCTTGATGACGGTGACAGTCTTTCGTGTCAGCTCGAAAAACTCGGCCGCTTCTTCATCGGTCAATTTCTCGATCAGGCCGACATGACGGTTCGGGACGATGAGCGTATGACCGGAATTGTACGGGTACTTGTTAAGAATGACGAAGACTTTCTTCCCACGATGGACAATCAAATTCTCGACCGTGTCTTTCATCTTCAGCCGTTTGCAGAAGACACATCCCTTCTCCTTCTTGTGGAGAACGAAGTTGGCCCGCCATGGCGCCCATATCATTTTATCAGTCATACTGTTGTAAATAATGGAATTTCATCGGATTATCAAATTAATATTAGGCAATCCTCTGTGAGTACGTGTAACGCGTTGTCTTCCAAATTGTTATAAATTGCCGACTTTTGCCCAGCACAAGCGGCCGGTACTGAGGCTGATGCGGAATCGCCGGCCGCCTCTGCGCTTTCCGGTTGGTAGCCCCCTGATCACGCCAAATTGTTTGCGAATTTCGGTGTTTGTGTCTATGATACTCGCGAAAATGATCGTCACTCATAGCAGCACAGGAGATTGCGATGAAATTGGCCTTACAACTGATCCTCATTCTTCTCATTCTCGGGCCGACATCGAGAGCGTTCGACGGCAAAAGGAAGGGCGTCGTAATCGGCGGGGGAGTCGGATTTGCACCGATAAGTCGCTGGTCGGTCAGCGCAACGAATCTCGATGTGTACACCGATCAGAGTGAAAGTAAAGCAGGAATCGGCGCCCATCTTTTCGGCGGATACGGATGGAACGAAAAGAACACTCTCGTCGCCGAAGCTAATTTGTCGTCGTTCAAATCGGAATTTTTCTCGTCGTACGTGCTGTATCCGAAGAATCGACGGATCAAGCAGGGGTATATCGGGGCTTCGTGGTTCCACTACTTCGGCTCGGTGGGATCTTCGCTGTTCACCGATATCGGCCTCGGGTACTTTTATTTCAAGGTCGATGAAATCAAGGCCACCAAAACAGGAGGCGGATTTCTATTTGGGGCCGGCTACGAGTTCGCACCGCATCTTCAAGCCGGTGTGTATATCGCGGGAGGGAAGACCAGCAACGATGACGTCAAATTCAATCACACCCAGATAAACGTGCTGATCTCCGCGATGGCGTTCTGAACGCGACTGTTATCACTCCCTGAAAATAGGCGGCTGATTACTCCACGTTGCCGTCCGTCTGTCGCATTCCGACAGTTCATGAGCAAAAAAGACGGCGCATCTTCGCATCCCGGCCTGAAATCTGTTGTCAATTCCCGACGAATTACATATGTTTAATTAATACACTGTACTTATTGATTTACTCAGGGAGGTCGTATGAAAAAGTCGCTCTTACTACTCGCGATTCTGTCGGTTGTCTGTACGTCGGCATGGGGATTCGACGGTACCCGCAAAGGTTTTGTTCTCGGCGGGGGGTTGGGTTTCGCCCCGGCGGCGAAGTGGTCGGCAGGTCCTCTCGATGAGACGAAAGCCGGAGTGGGCGCTCAAATACTGATCGGCTATGCATGGGATGAGCAGAACATGATCGTCTACGAGGGAAACATTGCCGTGTACAATTCGGATATGCTGTATTCGATCAAGAACAACAAGAACGGCATCGGCCAGGGATTCGACGGGGCTTCGTATTACCACTATTTCGGCCCGGTCGGCCATTCCGCATTTATGACCGGAGGCATCGGCTTGTACTATTTCAAGGTGGGCGACGCGGACGCAAATGATCCGGGCGGCGCAATCCAAATCGGCGGCGGGTACGAATTTGCCCGTCACTTCCAGTTTGGCGCGTATTTCTCGGCCGGGAAGACAACTCTCTCCGGAGTTGACTTCAATCACAGTCAATTCAATATCCTGGTTTCGGCGATAGCGTTTTAGAGTCTGAACGAAATTCATCGGGGTCGGATGCTGGGACATCGCGGCCCCGAGCAGTGGAAGAACGGGGTGCGAGTGAATCAATTCAAGTCAGGATCCAACTTCGTCTCGATCGAGTTCCACTGTTCGGTAACAACAAATCAATCGTATCCTTCTCTTTTGAAAGATTGGCATACAAGGGAGGAGTTGTGAGGAGCGTAATAATTGTATCGTTAGTGGTGCTGCTTGGGGCGGCATCCACATTCGCTTTCGACGGCAAGCGAAAAGGGTTCATTGTCGGCGGCGGGCTGGGATTTGCTCCATCGATCCAATGGTCCCAATCCAGTTCCTACTACGAACACCGGTTTGGGGACGCCAAAGATGAATCGGGCATCGGCATCAACCTGGCGATTGGCTTTGCCTGGAGTAAGCATAATATGCTGGTCTACGAAGCCAACGGGTGCGGGTATGAGAGTTTGTTATCGAGCGATGAGGCGGTGCAGGGGGTTGACTGTTTCTCATGGTATCACTTTTACGGGTACACCGGAAGATCCCTTTTCACAGCCGTGGGCATAGGATTCTACCACCACGACGTGAGCGGCGAACGTCGCACCGAATCGGGTGGCGCGTTGTTGCTCGGCGGAGGATTCGAATTCGCCCGCCACTTTCAAATGGGGTTTTATTTCGGGAGCAGGCTCAACAGCGATGGGCCGGATGTCAACCGAAGTCATGTAAACGTGCTGTTCACCGCCTTCGCCTATTGACGGGGAAGTGAAGAATAGAGGGTACAGCAACAATAAACAATAGAGGGCATAATGATGAATGGGCAGAAAGCAGACAACAACGAAGGGTCGGCACACAAGGGAGGACTCATGAAGAACACAGCAGTAATCGCATTGATCGTGCTGCTAGGGGCAGCATCCTCATTCGCATTCGACAACAACCGAAAAGGATTGGTCTTTGGCGCGGGGATCGCGTTCACTCCCTACTCGAAAGTTCAGGAGACGAAGAGCAATGACTATGCCAAGGGTATCGGCGAGGGTGCCCACGGTCTGCTTGGATACGGTATCGACGCGCGGGATCTCATAGTCGCAGAAATCAATGGCAGCTTCTGCAAATCGACTTCGATACATGCTTATCCATACTATATAAAGCGCGAAAATGACTATCAGGCCACGCAAGCATTCTACGGAATAGCCTGGTATCGCTACTACGGCAGAGTTGACAAGTCGTTCTTTACGACGGTGGGGGTTGGCTACTACTATTTCAATCTCCACGACTACGACAGGACAGAAAAGGGAAATGCGCTCCTTCTGGGACTCGGGTATGAGTTCGGACATCATATACAATGCGGAGCGTACCTGGCTTTGGGCAAGTCCACCTATCGTAACTGGAAGTTGTCCCATCGGCAGCTCAACCTCATGATTTCGTCGATTGCGTTTTGATTGCCGAGTAGATTGTTTTCTCGGACTGGAAGGGAGAAAGAGTGAAAAGAACGGCAGCTCTAGTAGTGCTAATTCTCATCACTGTACATTCTGCGGATGCCTTCGACGGCAAGCGTAAGGGGTTCGTGTTGGGCGGAGGAGTGGGATTTGCACCGCGCGCGGCGTGGTCAGTCTCTTCTTGGAAGGAAACGAAATCGGGGGCGGCGGGTCAGGTGGTTATTGGCTATGCTTGGGATAATTCGAACATGATCGTGTGGGATATCGATCCGGTCATTTTCAATTCAGACATGGTACTCCGCGTGCGCCATGGCAGCTACCGGGTTGGCCAAGTATTCGATGGAGTTGCATGGTACCATTATTTCGCCCCTGACGGTCATGGCGCTTTTGTAACCACGGCCCTCGGTCGGTATCGGTTCTTCTATCAGTCGACCGGCGATACGCAGGGACCGGCGCTGCAAATCGGGCTTGGTTACGAGTTCGTCAGGCAGGTTCAGTTTGGTGTCTATTTTTCGACTGGTCGAACCAGCAATTCAGGAGCAACGTATCATCGCGAACAGATCACCTTCCTTGTTAGTGGGATCGCGTATTGAGGAAAGAAGCTTCAGTCAAATTGCAACGGGATTGTTTGGCAGAGTCCGCGAGATTACGCTTCAGGGTTAGACAGGAGGAGATATGAAGCAGTTTATGGTTTTGTTGATTGTCATCGTTGCCGCGACGCAATCTGCAAGCGCGTTCGATGGCAAGCGGGACCAATGGGTGATCGGCGGCGGTATCGGCTATGCTCCGATCTCCAAAGTGTCCGCGAGAGGATTGGACGCACATCGGGGTGCATTTGCCTTGCAGGTTCTGGTCGGACCGGCATTGGATGAACACAATTTGCTGGTCTTAAACGCGAATATATGTTTTGCCGGGTCGCAGTCCACCAACCGTTTCTACGGCTACGAGACGAGCCCGTCCCGAAACCAGGGATTCATAGGGTTTGATTGGATCCATTACTATGCGAACTACGCCAGTTCCTTCTTCACTTCATTGGGGCTTGGCGTTCCCTACTACAAGGAAGGCTCCGGTAATAGAAACTCCTTTGGTGCCGCCATTCAAGGGGGAGGAGGGTACGCCTTTCCAAAGGGACATCTTCAACTGGGCTTGTATGTCGAAACCGGGAACTCCAGCAAAAATAACCTCGAGTACACTAATACTGACGTAGTCGTTTTATTGACTCTCATAGGGTTCTAAATCAGGTCTGCCGTCGGTCAGGAGGCCGGCCCTCTTGACCCGGCACGGTTCGTTCAGGCAACCAATGTCAGGAGCTCAGGGCTGCTGAACTCCGACTTCGGCGAGGACCTCACCGAACGGCGCGGCGGGCTCGAAGTCGAGATCACCCTAAGAAAGAATTATTCCGCGGACGGCTTTCCGGTTTTTTTGTTGATGCCTGTCCTATGCTTCCGCTTCTTTCAGCCATGCTGAAAGCGCCGTTACCAAGACTCGACAAACATGCTGAGGACGTCAAGAGGGAGCTGCTCCCGTATTGTCGGCTGCGCCCCGGAGAGACCTGGCATGACCCCGAAGGAGGGCACCTGGTGGCGTGCGGAGATGCGTGCGACCGGCGGTTAGTCGAACGCCTCTTTGGCAACAAGCAAGCCTCAATCGCGATTCAGGATCCTCCTTACAATCTCGTAATGTTCGAGAAGCAATCGGTTGAGTCGTTCATTTCGTGGTGTCGAGAGTGGATCGACATAACCTGGGACATCCTCTCGGACGATTCTGCCCTTTATGTCTGGCTCGGCGCCGATCAGTCCGATCAGTTTCAACCCCTGCCTCAGTTTATGATGATGATGGCCGAAACGGAATTCGTCTCTCGATCGTTCATAACGATGCGAAATCAGCGCGGTTACGGCACACAGAAGAACTGGATGGCGGTCCGACAGGAACTCCTGTACTACACGAAGGGAGAGCCTGAGTTCAAAGTGCAGTACACGGACATTCCCAAAGCGGTGCGCGGGTATTACAAGGAGATCGATGGTGTCCTGACGGAGAACGGGGAGAGGGGAAAGGCTCCGACCATCCGACCCGGAAACGTCTGGATCGACATTCAGCAAGTATTCTATCGGATGGAAGAAAATGTCAGCGGATGCTACGGTCAGAAGCCGCTCAAGGCTCTCGAACGGATCATTACTTCGTCGTCTTCAGGGGGGGATATCGTTACCGACTTCTTCAGTCACTCCGGATCAACACTGCTCGCCTGCGAACGCTCGGGGCGGAAATGCATCACGCTGGATATTGATCCTGTGTTCGCCGAAATCACGATCCGAAGACTCGAGCGGTTCCGCCGCACAGGGAAAACCGGCTGGCAGGCCGGCAATCCGTTTCAGGATGAACTGAAATCCCGTCCGCTTTCGTCAGTCAGCGAATGATCTCAGAGTAACATCTGTTCGTCCGGCTACTGCAGACGAATCAGCTCACCAGGTTCATTGAAAGCACCTTCAGTGCTCGCCATCTTGATCAGGAACCGTTGAAGATCCTCGGTCTGGGCGGTTAGCACTAACTCCCCTTCTGTGTCCTGTCCCGCTATCTGCCCCGGGTGCTCCTGCACGTAGTCATCGAGCCAGTCGGAATTGATTGTCGCGAGCAAAAACTCCGGATCAGTCTGGACGACACGGACAAAACTGTGGACCGGCAGGAAATGTATTTCATAGAACTCATTGCCGCCCAGATCCGGTTCGTCCGGGAAAACGTCGAAAAAGAGCAGGCTGTCAATCCGGACCAGGTGAAGGGTGAACTCGGCCGGTATGCCTTCTTCGTTGGTGTAGAGCAGGTGATATTCGTTTTCTCCCGACTGAGACAACGAGTAGGTCTCAGGCGTATCGGCGTCCTGCCAGTCACCCAGGATGCTTTTGTCAAACGTCAGGTCTTTGTCGGTGTAAATTTGATTGAGGGTGGTCACGCAGCCCGCGAGAACTACGCAAACAAGCAGGGCCGGGACCAGGGCATACTTCTTCATCGTACACTCCTTTGGGCCGGGAAAAAGGTGAGCGAAAAGTCTATTCTTTTCCGGAGAAGCTAGGTGGAGCGGCCGGGCGCGTCAAGTGTTTTACTCAGTTCGCTCCCGACGCCGTAATCTGCTCGTACCGGGTTTTCAGCTGCGAGACAAAGCTTTCATAATCCCCGTCGGAAACTTTCCCCTTCGGGATAATCAGGGCAATAAGCGGGCCGGTGTAAATGAAGGCGTAATCGGGAATTGTATCGATATGTTCGATCTCCTGCCAGCCGATCTCTCCGTGATGCTCACCCGATTTGACCACAAGGCCGGTTTCGACAAGGTCAAGGTCGATAGCCTCGCTGGTGTTCAGCAGGACGCCCTCGTGATACAACTTGGTCAGCCGCTTGAGATAGTTCTTCTTATGGTACAGTCGGGTAAAAACGAGAAACGCAAGGGCCAGGAACATCCAGAAGATGAGCGAAGGTCTCTGGCCGCCGAAGAGATACAACCCGATGAAGCACAGCAGGAGAACAGCCGGGACCCCCTGCGTGATATAGCGCGATCGGCGGACGGCCGAAGAGACCCGGTAATGGTATTCTCCGAAGGCTAAATAGTCTTCGAGTGAATTGGTAAACACCAGTTTCATAGTACACCCCGATAAAGAGTTAAGAGGGGCCGACAGCTATTCCTTGATAAGCAGGACGTTGACTGCTTTTACGAGAATCCGGACCTTATCCCCTTCTTTAATCCCGAGTTCGTTCAGGGAATCGACGGTCATGACGGACTGCATATTGGCCGGCATTTCGACTTCGAGCTTCACCTGAGACATTACATCGCCGCGCATGATCGAAGTGACCTTGCCGGTAAGCTGATTTCTGGCTCCAGTTTTCATGATAATCCTCCGAATTAATAGATACCTGCAAATATAGGCTCCACAACGAACGGTACGCAACAATCAAACCTTGTCCGGAACGCCTGAGATGTGTTAGGTTCCAGTCGTATGAACACTATTATTCTCAAAAAAGGCCGTGACAAATCAGCCCGGCAATATCACCCCTGGATCTTCTCCGGGGCGGTAGGCAAGGTCGAAGGCAGCCCGGTCGCCGGGGAAATCGTCCGGGTCCTGGACAACGACAAGCGATTCATTGCCTACGGTTATTACAACAGCCGTTCGCAGATCCAGGTTCGCCTGCTGGAATGGAACGAAGCAAATATAGTCACTGAGGAATGGTGGCACACCAAGGTCTCACAGGCGGTGCGGAGAAGAGGTTCGTTGGCGATTGATGATGCCACCAACGCCTATCGACTGATTTTCGGCGAGGCAGACTTCCTTCCCGGTCTGATTGTCGACAAGTACGAAAATTTCATCATTCTACAGAGTCTTACGGCCGGAATCGAGGCGGCCAAGCAGGTCATAGTTCAGACGCTTAATTCGTTGTTGAATCCGTCGGGGATTTACGAGCGAAGCGATGTCGATGTCCGCGATCTCGAAGGGCTCCCGCAGCAGAAGGGGGTCCTGATCGGACGTGAGCCGGAGGACGAGATCGTTATTCGCGAGAACAATTTGAAATTCACGGTTGATGTCAAAAACGGCCAGAAGACCGGATATTATCTCGATCAGCGCGACAACCGGTGCATCACGGCGAAATACGCCGATGGGCTTCAGGTTCTCGACTGCTTCAGCTATGCCGGGACGTTCGCTATTTATGCCTTGAAAAATGGCGCCAAATCGGCCATGCTGGTCGATTCGTCGGCCTCGAGCCTCGCCCGGGTGAAAGAGAATGCGATGCTCAACCGGATCGAGTCATCGCGCATCGAATATGTCAAAGGGGATGCTTTTCAGATTCTGAGGCAGTTCAGTCGGTCGAAGCAGAAATTCGATATGGTTATTCTCGATCCGCCTAAGTTCGCGACTACCAAGGCCAATGTAGAAAGAGCACTGGCCGGATACAAAGACATCAATATGCTGGCGATGAGTCTATTGACCGAAGGGGGGATTCTGGCGACTTACTCATGTTCCGGGGCGGTCGATCTGGCCAGTTTCAAAGTGGCGCTGTTCTGGGCATCGCTCGATGCTAAAAAGCAGGTCCAGTACATTCACACCCTGTCGCAAGGGATCGATCATCCGCGGCTGATTTCGTTTCCCGAGTCGGAGTATCTCAAGGGCGTGATCTGTCGCGTGTATTAGTCTTCGTCCGACAATTTCCCTTTAGCGAACTTCTTCCCGATCTGATAGGCTGTTCCAACGGCGTCTCCGACCACATAGTAGCCACCGCTTGGGGCATAAATCAGCGGTTTTACTTTCAGAATATCCGGCAGGCCGTTTTCTCCGAGCATTTCCTCGTCCGCTTTAACATCGAGGATCTCTCCCACGAACTGGGTGTGCAGTCCAATCTCGACCGTATGCGAAAGACGGCACTCGAGTATTAGCGGGAATTCCTTGATATAGGGAGCGTCGACCAGATCGCTCTTCACCGGAGTGAGCCCGGTATCGGCGAATTTGTCGGTGTTTCGACCGGAGGCCGTCCCGAAGTAATCCGATGCTTCGACCAGCCACTCCGGCGCGACATTTACTGTGAACGCCTTGCGAAGAATCATGCCGGCGTACGAGTAAGTTGCTTTCCGCAGTGAAACAGCCACCGAAGGCGGCTTGGAGCAGCAGACCCCGCCCCAGGCTACGGCCATCGCATTTGGCCGGTCATGCTGATCGTAGGTGCCGATTATCCAGACCGGTGTCGGATATATTAGCGTCTTAGCCCCGAGGGATTTCTTCATAGCTTGTCTCCTCACTTTCATTCAATTCAACGAAAGCGAGAGGAGATGTCAAGTGGTATGAGGGGGGAATGGTGTGTCTTCTGTAGGTCCGACCATTTTAGTGGCCGGACGAATCAAATATGTATTCAGGTGGGCTGACGGCTGCCTCCATGAAGAATGCGTCTCCACGAAAGTCATTTTCGGGACAATAATTCCGGGTGCCGTAGGTCAATGTCCTCTTGGGCGTTGACATCGTTCGATGTGATTTGAAATGTCGACACCCAGGAGGGTATCGACCTACTGATCGAGCGTGAGTCTGGTTTCTTGCAGGTCAGCCATTGTTGTGGCCGGACGAATCAGACATACCTCAAAACATGTTCTGTTGCACGCGGGCCCGAAAGGCCGGTCCGTTCTACAACTCAACTGCAATAACAAAGGGACCGACTTGCGTCGGTCCCTGAATCATTCAAAGCTATTGTGACCGGTTTACCAGTTGTTACGACGACCACCGCCGCCGCCACCGAAGCCGCGACGTTCACGATCGCCACCACGGCCACCGCCACCGCCGCCACCACCTTCGGTCTTGGGACGAGCTTCGTTGACTTTAATGCTGCGGCCACGAATGTCTTTGCCATTGACTCCGGCCATGGCAGCCATACCTTCTTCTTTGGACGCCATTTCGACAAACCCGAAACCACGGGACTCGCCGCTGTACTTGTCCTTGATAATGTTGACACTCGTCACCTGGCCGTAACTTTCAAAAGCCTGACGAAGATCATCCTCTGTCGCATCGTACGACAGGTTTCCGACGTAGATATTCATTCTACACTCCAGATTTGTTTACCCACAGTGAAACCCGAACAGGGTAAACTGCACTTGCAGATAAACCGGTTCTTGCGCACATCGCGCCCTTGTCTCCAGATTAACATTTTTCCTAGAATGATTCTGAAAAAGATACAGACCTTGAAAAAAAGATTAATGAGGGACAGCTATCATACACAGCGAATATATCGGCAGTATTTTTATTTGTCAATAGTTATTTTGATCCGGGGCGTCCGGATAATCCCGGTTATCCGTTGTCGTGTAAGGGGATACGAATTCGCGGCCGGGCCGGCTAACGGAGGTATTCCAGGGCAATTTTCCCGTCCGCCAGCTTCGCGTAGCTGAAGTGATGGATGAAATCTCCCGTGTTTATATAGACGCCGCCGTCGATCTCGGCGAACACCGGAATATGAAGATGTCCGATCACCACGATGTCATATCCAGCGGCTAGTTTGTCGGTGGCGTACTGACGATAGTCGGGGGCGAAATCATGATCCCGACGCGAAGTGTATTCGCGTGATGATCCGGATACAGCTTTAGCCAGTGGGATCGCCCAGTCTACCGGCAACTTCCGATATAGCCAGATATTGAATCTATTTCGAAGGATCTTCTTCAGGAAACGGTAGCCGCGGTCTTTCTTCGCCAGACCATCGCCGTGAATCAGGTGAAGCTTCTTACCGTCGTACTCGATATCGAAAGCATCCCGATGAACATGCAGGCCGAGTTGTTTCTCGAAAAAGTCATCCATCCAGAAATCATGGTTACCGCTGACGTAGTCTATCGTAATCTTGCGATCGATCAGATCGCCGATCATCCGAAGCACCCTGAAGTGATCTTTGGGAATAGCGTGCTTGTACTCGAACCAGAAATCGAAAAGGTCGCCGAGGATGACCAGCCGGTCGCCGTCTTCGGCCACCATGCGAAATAGCCGTTCGATATTGGCGACTTTTCGGGATTCGTTAGTCGTATTCGAAGAACCCAGATGGGCATCGGAGAAGATATACAGCGCCATTCCGATCTCCGAAATTCGGCCGGTGAGAAAGACTCAGCCGACTCGTTCCATGAAGTGGGCCATCGCGTTGAAATAAGCGTCGCTGAGCCGAGCGAGTTCCAGATCGATCAGTTTGTTGATCTTAAAGCGCTCGCCGCCGACCTCGCCGATCTTATGACAGGGAACATCCTGATCGTTGAAGAACCCAATCAGTTTCTCGACATTCTCAGGCGCGCAGGTGATCACGACGCGTGACTGCGCTTCGCCGAACAGAAGACTGTCAGCCCGGAGATCATCGGAGAGGGAGACCTCGCAGCCGATTTGACGTTGCGTGTTGGAAATGCAGCACTCGGCCAGAGCAATCGCCAGTCCCCCTTCGGAGCAATCGTGTGCCGAATTGACATAGCCGCTCCGGATCGCATTCAGCAAAGTTTCCTGGAGCATCTTCTCGAAGTTGAGGTCGAGTTCCGGCACCGCGCCGGCGGTACGGGCGAACACGGTGTGAAGATACTCCGACGCGCCCAACTCATTCGTGTTGTGCCCGAGCAGAAGGATGACGTCCTTCTCGTGTTTGAACCATTGAGTAGTGATCTGGGATATATCCTCGATCAAGCCGAGCATCCCGATTACCGGGGTGGGGAAGACCGCCCGTTCCGGGTCCTCGTTGTAAAACGAAACATTGCCGCCGGTCACTGGGGTACCGAACACACTGCAGGCTTCGCCCATGCCGGCAACGGCCTCGCTGAAACCGTAGTACACTTCCGGTTTGTACGGATTGCCGAAATTGAGGCAGTTGGTGACGGCGAGTGGCTTTCCACCGGAGCAAACGATATTGCGCGCTGCTTCCGCGACAGCCGACCGTGCGCCGAGGCGAGGATTGATGTAGCAATATCTCCCGTTGCAGTCTGTCGTCATGGCGATGGCTTTGTTGGTTTTCCGAATGCGAAGAACCGCGGAATCCGATCCGGGGCCGACAGCAGTATTGGTGCGGACCATGGAATCGTACTGATCGTACACCCAGGCCTTGTTGCAGATATTCGGGGCCGACAGCATCGTGAGAAGAGTTTCGTTCCAGTCGCGATCGAGAGGTAATTCGGTAGAGTCAAGTTTGGTGATCTGATCCATGTAGGCCGGTCGACGGGACTCCCGGCGGTAGACCGGGGCACCGCCACCGAGTACGAGCGATTCCGATGGAATGCGGGAAACCACTTCGCCGTGCAGCTTTACCGTCATCATGCCGTCGTCGGTGACCCGGCCGATGATTGTCGAGTCCAGTCCCCACTTGTCGAATACCGCTTTGACTTCGGATTCGTAGCCCTTCTTGACGCATACCAGCATCCGTTCCTGTGATTCGGAGAGGAGAATTTCGTAAGGGATCATGCCCGATTCCCGAACGGGGACTTTGTCGATATCGATCTCGACGCCGACTTTGCCTTTTGCGGACATTTCAGAACAGGAACAGGTGATTCCGGCGGCGCCCATATCCTGGATGCCTACGATCAGATCTTTTTCAATGATTTCGAGAGTTGCTTCGACGAGCAGTTTCTCGGTGAATGGATCGCCAATCTGGACCGACGGTCGTTTCTCCTGTGATTTAGCCGTCAACTCCTCCGAAGCGAACGTGGCACCGTGGATGCCGTCGCGACCGGTCTTGGAACCGACGATCATGACCGGGTTGCCTTCGCCTTTCATGACTGCCGAAGCGATCCGATTCGCTTTGACGATTCCAACCGCCATCGCATTGACCAGCGGGTTGCCGGTGTAGGCTTCATCGAAATACACTTCGCCCGCCACCGTCGGAACGCCGAACGAATTGCCGTAGTCGCCAATCCCGCGCACGACACCATCGACCAGATATCGCACTCGGCCGTTCCTGGGGGATCCGAAACGGAGAGAGTTCAGCGATGCAATCGGACGCGCGCCCATGGTAAAGATATCGCGGAGGATGCCGCCGACTCCGGTTGCCGCACCTTGGTACGGTTCGACCGCCGACGGATGATTATGCGATTCGATCTTGAAGACCACTGCGAGACCATCGCCGATATCGACCGCCCCGGCGTTTTCTTCGCCTGCTTTGGCCAGCAGGTTTTCCCCTTCGCGGGGAAGCGTCTTCAGCAATGCGATGGAATTCTTGTATGAGCAGTGCTCCGACCACATGACGGAGTAGACGCCGAGTTCGGTGTAATTCGGTTCGCGGCCGAGGTTCTTCTTGATCTGTTCGTATTCTTCGTCTGTAAGTCCGTGGCTTTTAACCATTTCACGGGTGACGACCGGCTGTGTATATGTCTGGGCCATGTTTTCTCCTTCAGATGTAAAGGGAGAATATACCGTGGAGCCCGACCGCCGTCAACAGAGGGTTTTGAATGGAAAGTTAGAGATCATGCTCACGAAAAAGGGCGGATGCACATCCGCCCTCGATTCGGCATATTGTTTATGGCTACACCCACGGATTTACCGGTGGCGGGCCATCGGCAAACATGTAGTCGACCAGATAAATCATGTCGCTGATATCTAATGTGCCGTCGCCGTTTGCATCGGCAAGTTCGAAAACGGGCGGCGGCTCACCGCCGTTGAACATGTGATCGGAGAGAGCAATCAGATCGCCGATATCAGCGGAGCCGTCGATGTTGATATCGCCGAGCATGTAGACGGTGACGGTCGTCATGCAGTGACCAAGCAAACAGGGAGCGCAATCCCATGCACCCAAGTTCAGTGTGAGCGGAACTCCGATCTGCTGCGGCGACGGAGTGAAGGTCCAGAATCCAGTCGCAGAGTCGATATTGCCGGGACCGGAAACGATTGTATAGAACGGTTGGCTGAAGAAGCCAGTTGCATTGAACTGAAACGATACACCGAGGGGATTGCCGGATACGATCTCGCCGGGACAATTCATATACTGAGGCGGCGTGCATGGCGGGGCGTAGCTCTTGAAACAGTAGGGTCCGCCCCAGGTCGGCTTTTCGCTCGGATGTCCACCGCCAGGAGCCCAGACCCAGGCGTGGGTTGGCGGACACCAGGCTGAGTCAATACATAGGGTTTCATATTCGGTGACACTATTGACGGTGATCTTTGCCACCGGGTAGTCAAACCCGATCGGCAGGCCAATTCCAGTCCCCTTTGCACCGCCAAATCCAACTGAGTCGGCTCCAACGCCATCGTTGGCACCATAACCATGATAGAAGCCAAAGATCAGAGAGAAGTGATCCGCAGATGTCCACCCACCCCCGTCCGGAGCCGGCCAGGGAAGGGTATCCATAATCGGAATTTGGAAAGGGCCACCGCCCAGGGTGTAGATCCTGAAGCTATTGTCGATCCCTCCAATCGGGTAGTCCCGATCATTTGTATACCGCAGGTAGAAGACGGCCCGACAGGCAATTGTATCAGGCGCCCATTCACCTTCGACTCGATCGAGCGTTATCGAAGTTCCGAATAAGTTGCCTGCGAACGAGGCAACTACGAGTGCGACAAGAATCGCAACAATGATTCTCTTCATCATGGCCTCCCCGGGGGATTGCCCGGTTCTTGGTTTAGCATATCTATTTGACTCTTATCATCGTGTCATTCCTGCCGATTGACCGGCGGCGGAACGTCTGCAAACATGTAGCGGGACCGGAAGTTGAGCGGACAGAGGGGTAGAAGGGGATAACAGCGGAATCTGCAACGACCAGGGTCGAGAATCTGTTCACGATTACCTCCCCGGGGCCCTACCCGGTCTGCGTGATTTCTCGATAATGAGAATCGAGTTATCTATCCATAATCTAACCGCCTAGCAAGAGCGTGTCAAGCTGAAATTAGGGGATGGGGCGAGGGTTACCCGGCGAGCTGCTTCCTACCGAACGGACAAAGGTAATTGAGAATACAGTTCGCACAGTCAGGTTTACGGGCCTTGCACGTCGCGCGGCCGTGGTAGATGAGAAGATGCGAATAGACAATCCAGTCTTCGTGAGGGATGATCTTCATCAAATCCTGCTCGACTTTGACCGGGTCTTTGGCCGAAGTAAAGCCGAGAAGACGGCTGATTCGTCCGACGTGGGTATCGACCACTATCCCTTCCGCCAGACCATACCCGGCACCGAGCACGACCGAAGCTGTCTTGCGTCCAACTCCCTGCAGCTTCACCAATTCATCCAGCGTCTTTGGTACTTTGCCGGCGTGCCGCTCGATAATCTGCTGCGCCGAGGTTTTGATCGCTTTCGCCTTGGAGTTGAAGAAATCCGGTGGTGAAGATGTCCTGTGCGAGTTCCTTTAGATCGGCATCGGCGAAAGATTTGACCGTCGGATATTTCTTGAAAAGGCCGGGCGTGACCATATTCACCCGTTCATCGGTGCATTGAGCAGAAAGAATGGTCGCGACGAGCAGTTGATAGACCGATCTGTGTGTGAGCGAGGTAACGGCGTCCGGATACTGTCGTTTAAGCAGGCGCACACATTCGGCGGCGCGAGTGATTTTGTTTTTAAGGCTTTCTTTAGGCATAGTTTCAAGTGCTTCCTACATACAGACCCTCACCCTGTATCCCTCTCCCAGAGGGAGAGGGAAAGGACAAATACAACCTTCTCCCCTCGCCCTCCGGGAGAGGGGTTGGGGGTGAGGGAGATCCATTACAAGCACGATGACATCGTGCACAAACGATTCCACAGCAGAACATTCAGGTAGTGTCGTAGGTCTGGGGGCCTGTCCTCCTGACATTACGTGGCAGGTCCGAAGCGGATCCTCCCTCCGTCAAAACAGCTCTTCGGTAGCCCACGTCAGCCCGGTCCGGCGATAGCCGGGTAGGGCGCAGCGTGGGAAACGGTTCGGCTCCGGCCGCACAAACTTGACGTTGACACCCACCTTGCATTCGCATTGGCTGGCCGCCAATGCTCGTTTAGGTGGGCTACCGAAGACCTTCTCGTTCACACGTAACAACAGATTCTTCTTTCGTCAGTACAGTGCGTCTGGAGGCCTGTCCTCCTGACATTAAATGGCGGGTCCGAAGACGGATCCACACCACGTCAAAACAGGCCTTCGGTAGCCCACGTCAGCCAGGTCCGGCGATAGCCGGGTAGGGCGCAGCGTGGGAAACGGTTCGGCTCCGGCCGAACGAACTGGACGTTGACACCCACCTTGCATTCGCATTGGCTGGCCGCCAATGCTCGTTTAGGTGGGCTACCGAAGATCATCTCGTTCACACGTAACAACAGATTCATTTTTCGTCGGTACAGTGCGTCAGGGGGCGGGCCTCCTGACATTGCGTGGCAGGCTCGAAGACGAGGCTGCCCTACCTCGGGAATGCATAGTGCGTCAATCGCACGATAAGATAACTACCCGGTCGATATCATTCAAATCCTTGAGGATGACGATCGATTTGTAACGCTCGTCACTCGAAGTCATCGCCGCTACTTTGTCAGCCTGGTTGTAGCCGATCTCAAACATGATCCGTCCACCCGGCGCAAGATGCTTTGGCGCATCGCGCAGTATCGTCCCAACAGCGTCAAGACCTTCGATACCAGAAGTCAGTGCCACTTTCGGATCGGCCAGCACTTCAGGTGGTAACGACTTGTACTCTTCGTCCGAAATATATGGCGGGTTGGCCAGGATCATATCGAATCTTTGTGCTTTCGGCACATTCGCGAAATAGTCACTCTGAAGAAACCTGATTTTCGAATCTGCTCTGAGATTCTCTGCATTCTTTCTGGCGACATCTATGGCTTCACTCGAAATATCCAGTGAGGTAATATCGCAATCCGCGAGCTCGAGCGCGAGCGTAACACTGATCACGCCTGAACCGACCCCCAGATCGGCAACGCGCGGTTTCCGATAATCCCGTTCCTTCACAAATCGAATAGCAGTATCGCAGAGCAGCTCTGTTTCCGGGGTTGGGATCATGACGGCAGGGGAGACGAAGAAGCGTCGGCCGTAAAACCAGGACTCGCCGAGAATGTACTGGAGGGGATAGCGGGTGGCTCTTTTGGCAAGCACTTCATCGAATTTTGCAAGTACTTCATCATCTATCATGCTCTCCCCGTGAAGGTACAGCTGCAAACGCTCAGTATCGAGCAGGTGGCAGAGAATCGACTCCACCTCCGCTTTCCCGCGATCGATCCCGGCGGCTTCGAGAACTTTCCCTTTCTCTGCAATAAATCGAGTGAGGTGCTGGATCACGAGGAAGTCCGTTCGGACAAGGTGTCATGCGTCTCTCTGCGCCTAAGGTACCCAACCAGCCACAACATGATGAACAGCGCTATATATGCATAGCAAACCGAGTAAGTCAGGGCGGCCGAGAATTGAATCGAATGGGGAATGAGATAGATAGCGAGCATGACAACAAATGCGCCAAGGCCGAACCAGCCAAGCGTTCGTGGACTGTATGTATCCCGAAACTTGTCTTTGCCGGTCAAGGAGTGCAACCCCGCGAATACCATAAACAGAAGATAGACAAAGAGCAACTGGGTCTTGTTGTCAGTAGCATCGGTGCCGAACGGCACACCTTCCCAGAAGCCATCGAACGCGTACCAGTTCATCGCAAATCCAAACGGATACCCACCAACGAAGGCGCATACCGCCGCCCAGAAGAATCGCTTGATCATCGCACCGGCACCGGACCGTCCGGCCAACACCGGCAGCGAGTCAAGCGCCGCCAGAACGATAAAGTAGAAGGTCGCGAAGATCAGCAGAATGTGTCCGATCAGAATGAGCGGGGGAACGTGTCCGATATACTTGAAAAGGAAAGGATGTCCCGGTTTGTCAGTGAAAGTAGCGATCGGTTTCCCCAGACTGTCTACGACCGCGAAATAGTAATAGAACCGCCCGCCCCGCTTGCCGGCGGTGACGTAGGTGTAATAGACATCGTAAGCAGAGTCACTTTGAATCATCGGAGACGAAGCATAGCTTGACAGATCAGTATAGTCCTGTCCGGCAAGGGATATCCGAAATACCGGCCGGGCGTTCTCATCGAGGGTTCCTTTTATGGAGACAAGGAGGGCGACGGTTGAGTCTTCGAGCGCTTTGGGAACTGACAGGTATGCGAAGGAGTAGCCGTTGTCGGAGTGATCGTATTGTTCCGGTTCGCCTCGCGAAGCAGTTCTCGCGATATAGAGCATCGCGACCGTGAGGATAAAGGCGGCGGCAAACTTGAGCCAGGTCATGAACTGTGAGCCGCCTCCGATGCCTGCAGTTTGAGTTTCTGCTCCTGATCGACTTCGCGCAACGCCTCGATAATCTCATCGAGATCGCCGTTCATGATCTCCTCAAGACGATACAGGGTAAGGTTGATGCGATGATCGGTCACCCGGCTTTGGGGATAATTGTATGTGCGGATTTTCGCCGAGCGATCACCGGTCGAGACCATCGATCTCCGCTCCGCAGACTGCTTGGCCATCTGCTCTTCCATCATCTGGTCATAAAGCCGGGCGCGAAGGACCATCATCGCCTTGACCTTGTTCTTGAGCTGAGATTTTTCATCCTGACAGGTGACGACCAGGCCGGTCGGCAGATGCGTGATACGGACGGCTGAGTCGGTCGTATTCACCGACTGACCGCCGGGGCCGCTGGAGCGGTAGACATCGACCTTAATCTCGTTCTCTTTGATTTCGACATCGACTTCCTCAGCCTCCGGAAAGACCGCAACCGTAATAGCCGAAGTATGAATCCGGCCCTGGGTTTCGGTCGCCGGGACGCGCTGGACACGATGCACTCCCGATTCGAATTTGAGCTTGCCGTACGGTGCCTCGCCCGAAACGGAGAAAATGATTTCTTTGAAGCCGCCTGAGGTCGAGGGATTCGAGTTCATGATCTCGATTTTGAGCCGGTGATTGTCGGCGTAGCGCTGATACATCCGGAACATATCGCCGACGAATATCCCCGCTTCATCTCCGCCGGTTCCGGCGCGCATCTCGACTATCGCCGCCTTGTCATCGTTCGGATCGCGGGGGAGAAGCTTTCGCTTGAACTCTTCCTCGATTTTCTCGATCTGAGTTTCGTACTGTTCCAGTTCTTCGCGGGCCATCACCACCAGGTCCGGATCTTCGTCGGCTTCGATAATTTCACGGGCATCGTTGATCCCGGTCTGTACCTTGCGGTAAACTCGTCCAACGGAGAGAATGTCTTCGAGATGTCTCCGTTCACGACTTAATTCAATCATCTTCTTCTGATTGGACAGGACTGCCGGATCGGTCATCTGTTGATCGATCGCGCTCAAACGAGCTTCCAGCTTTTCTACTATATCGAGCATATTACTTTCCAGTGAAAGAGTTAGGTACAATTGTAAGGGATTCCCCTGGACGGGGCAAGCAGAATGAGGATGAGGGTAGCTACGAAACGGCGGCGCGGTCGGGGGCGACGTTCGCTTCGATCTGGCCGAGCGATGCCTTCAGCGCCACGATTGCGACTTCAAGCTGGTCGATCGATGGCTCTTTGGTAGTAATCTTCTGGAGCCAGAGGCCGGGCTGAATCAGTACGCGGGTGATTTTGTTATCGCGAGTCTTGCCCGACAGTTTGAGCAGTTCGTAGGATCCTCCGGCCACGAGCGGCAGGAGACAGAAGTGGACCGCGAATCGGGTAAGAAGGACCGGCGGGTGACCAGTGTACAGCGTATAGATGGTGTCAGATATCGCGTAGATCAGAATAGCGATCAAGGCGACGATGAGTATGAATGATGTTCCGCAGCGCGGGTGGAAACGGGTGTGACAGGCCGCCCGCTCCGCAACGAGATCATCGCCGCTCTCGTAAGCAAAGATCGACTTATGCTCGGCGCCGTGGTACTGGAAGATCCGCTTGAACTCGCCGAACAGGGAGATCCCCCAGACATAGAGCACGAACATGGTGAGGCGAATTCCTCCGGCCAGCAGGTTGAAGCCGACGGCGTTCTTGTCGACATTGAGCCAGGTCGTGATGGCGATAGGGATGAAGAAGAAGACAAATATCCCGAAAGCGATGGCGAAGAAAGCGCTCATGGCAAGCATGGCGTTGTTCGAACCCTTCTTCTTTTCCTTGACCGGCTCCCCTTTTCTGGCGGCCTCGGCCTTCTCTACTTCCTTAATGGCGACATCGGCGGAGAAATTCAGCGTCTTGATTCCGAGGATGAGCATTTCAACAAAGGCTACTGCGCCGCGAATGATCGGCAGGTTAAGCAGCTTGTACCGGGAGGCCAGAGATTTGTACTCATCGGTGCGGACCACAATCTCCCCGTTGGGGATACGGACCGCTGTCGAGATTCGATCCTTGGAGCGCATCATGACCCCCTCGATTACCGCTTGTCCGCCAATGTTCAGATCGGGCATAAACTACATCCTCGGTAAATGAAAGCCTGCTTTGTGTTGTACCTTTGATTCGGCACCAAACACCAACGAGCGGTGCCGTATTTAAAATACGCACCGCCCTGGCAAAAGATTGAAGAGAATCTGCTTATTTTCCCTTTTCGTCCAATTTGTATTTGCGGCGGAAACGCTCCACCCGTCCGGCCGTGTCGATAAGCTTCTGCTTGCCCGTGAAGAACGGGTGGCAGTTTGAGCAGATTTCCACGTTTATGCTCTTGCGGGTCGAGCGGGTCGGGTAGCTCGCGCCGCAGGCACAGGTAATGGTAACCTCGTGATATTCCGGATGAATTCCTGATTTCACTTTCATCTTCCTTTATTTACTTATGATATTCTTCTGCTTCTTATAACACTTCATGGTTCCGCTTTTGGCGAAGCCCAAGCCACATAATATACTAACTTTTTCCGGCTTGGCAAGAGGGGACCGGCCAGGAATAATTCGAGCGGTCATAAATAAAAGAAAATCAACGAGTTAATATGCTGACTATCCCTTCGGCGCAAGCACAGTCGACCAGTAATATGAGCCGAAGGTAAGTCGCTCGATGGTGAATTGCTCTGAAAAGATCGATCTGAGCTGATCGGCGGAGAAGTAGTTCTTGATGATCACGAACTCCTTGCCGTTGCTCAGCAGGCGCTTCTTGAGATTGTTGCCGTTGTCATCGGTACCGACTGAATCGACATTTGACCCTTCGGCCGGCGGATTGTTGTCGATCATCCAGATTAGCCCGCCGGGTTTGAGCCGCGCTGAAAGGCTTTCGAACAGACCTCGGTAGCCCTGCTTCGGTTCGTGTGAAAACCAGAAGCCGAGGTTGACGAGATCAAAGCTGTGCTCCGGGAAGGGAAGCAGATACAGGTCAGCGAGGACGAACTCGACCGGGCAGCGGAAGTTCTTCTTCCTGGCCTCCGCTATCATCTCCGGCGATATATCCGAGGCCAGGATCGATTTCGCGCTTTCCGATGCGATCTGCGTCCAGTAGCCGGTGCCACAGGCAAGCTCCAGCACAGTTTTGTCTTTCGACAGTTGGCGCATCCGGTCGGCTTCTTCGTCGATCTCGCGTCTTCGATCCGGAACCTCCCGGAAATAGATCTGCTCGTACTCGGGTGCGCGCTCATTGTAGTAATCGGTGATCGACTTTTTCTCTTCCATATCATTGCTCCTGTTTCGTTGAAACGCAGACGGCTAACTTTTTTCCGAGCTGATCGGCCTCGGCCAGTTTGGGGTCGTCGTCATTGACCGTGCCTATCTTGCGATCATCGGTGGAACTATACGTGACCATACCTTCGTTAGTTACTTCTACCCACTTGAAAAATCCGGCCACCACGCGACGGGCTCCTTCCATCCATTGTCTTTCCCCTCCGACCAGGACGATGGCGCCGGGACGTTTTCGCTTGAGTAACTTGATGAAATTGTGCTCCGGATCGGTGTTGTTGAAATCGTAAGGCCGGAAACAGTTGCATCGGTCGATAAACATCTTTGCTTGCCCGGAGACCGAATCGAAATAGACCGGGGAGCCGAAAATCAGGCAGTCGCATGCTTCCAGCAACTTGTACACGCCGGTAAGATCATCGTCGTAGAAGCAGTATGCAGGTGTCGGTGCCTTGCCGCACGCCTGGCAGGGGATGAATTTCAATTCATTGAGCTTCACCGTGTCCACCGAGACCGGTCGATCGACTTCCTTCACGAACGAATCGGCGATCCGAGTCAAGAGAATATCGGTGGATGAGTCCTTCACCGGCGATCCGGAAATGCTCAGCAGTTTAATCAAGTTCGATCCCCTCGAGTTCTTCGAGATAATGATACAGTTCCAGCAATTCTTCTTCGATCCGGGCCTTCTGATCGGTGGCTTCCTGAAGTTTCTCCCAATCGCTTTTGGGGATGCGTTCGGTCAGGTTCTCGGTGATTTCTTCGAGGTCCAACTCCAGCTTATCGATCCGGGTACGCGTCTTGTCGAGATCTTTCTTAAGGCGGGAGCGCTGGCGGGACTTTTCCTTGAACTCGATATACGCCTGTTTCGACTCCGACTGCTTTTTCTCCGGTCGGACCGTCGCTGTTGGGGCTTCGGTCTTCTCCTTGAAGAAGCTGTAGTTACCGTCGTAAATCCTTAGCGATCCATCGGTCACATGAAAGATGCGAGTGGCCACCCGGTCAAGGAAGTACCGGTCATGGCTCACAACCAGCAGGCTGCCATCGTATTCGCTGAGCGCTTCTTCGAGCGCCTCCCGTGAGACGATATCAAGATGATTGGTCGGCTCGTCGAAAATGATGAAATTGGCCGGATGGTACAGGAGCCGGGCCAGCGAAAGCTTCGTCTTTTCTCCTCCCGACAGGGTCATCACCGGTTTGAACGCATCCTCGCCCGTAAACCCGAATCTTCCCAGGAAGGATCGTATGACGCCGACTTCGGCCGAGGGATCCTCTTCCCAGAGATTCTCGAGCACCGTGCGGTTTTCGTCGAGATCCGACAACTCCTGATCGAAATAGGCGACATCGACATTGTTCCCGAGTCGAATGTCTCCGGCTACCGGTTCGATCTCACCGATGATCGATTTGATTAATGTCGATTTCCCGGAGCCATTCGCGCCAATCACGCCGATCTTATCCCCCCGGTAGACATCGAAACTGATATCATCGACCACCGTACGATCCCCATACCCGATCGAGAGATCCTCCACCGCCAGCACATGGCCGAACGATCTGCCGGAGGACGTTACCCGGATGGTCGGCCCTGATCCGTCGGTCTCCGGAGGGGGGATCCGCTTGATCCGGGCGAGATATTTCAATTTCGATTGCGCCTGTTTGGTCTTTTGACCGGCCATGTTGCGCCGGACGTAATCTTCGAGACGAAGGATCTCTTCGCGCTGGTGACGGTAGTTATGTTCGTGCAGTCTTCGCCGCTCGGCGCGCTGCTCGAGGAATTTGCTGAAGGTCCCGGTGTAGGTGTCGATTCGACCGTTCACAATCTCCCAGACCGTTCCCACAGTATTGCTCAGGAAGGTTCGGTCGTGCGAAACTACGACGAAGCTCTTGGTGGTTTTCTGCAGGAACTCCTCGAGCCAGGAGGTCGATTCGATATCCAGGTGGTTGGTCGGTTCATCGAGCAACAGCAGATTCCCTTTGCCGGCCAGAATGCGAGCCAGTCCGGCCCGATTCTTTTCGCCGCCGGAGAAATTGCGAATCCGATCACGATACCGCTCTTCGCTGAAACCCAGCCCGGCAAGGATCACTTTGATTTCATTTTCGAACGTGAATCCCTGTTCGTGTTCGTACTTGTTCTGAAGCTGTCCGAGTTTTTCCAGTACCGAGGCATCGTCGGGCTTGAGGGCGAGGCTTTCTTCGAGGCGAAGGATCTCGCGGCGCATGTCGAGCAGATCCTGTCTTGCAGAGGAAACGAAATCGAACAGGGTCAATTCGAGGAAGCCGCTTTTTTCCTGCTCGGCGTAGTCTATTCGGCAGGCTTTCGCCCGGGTGATACTGCCTGAGTCCAGTTCCTGGGCACCCGCGAGGATTTCAAAGAGGGTGGTTTTGCCGCTGCCGTTCTTGCCGACAAGGCCGATTCGCTCGGAGTCACCGATGGTAAACGAAACGTCCTGAAAAATGATCTGGTCGTTGAATCGTTTTGAAATTCTTTCAGCGGCCAGGAGCGTCATCAGGATTCCTCGGGGGTGGAGCCTCGTGATAGCATGATTTCAATGGCGATCAGGATGAGGGCGATCCAGACGAACAGCTGCCAGAGCTCCTTGCCGTAGCGAAACTGAGAAATGACACTGCCGAGATCGGCCTGCCCGCCGAGAATATTCATTTTCGGAGCCCCGATCGCTTTGGCGAACTGATCGGTGTCGACCGATGTCAGATCGCATTCGGTCGGTCCGAGATTGACGGCGATTCGGTCGATCTCTCGACCCTGATTGACCACATGATATATGCCCGGCTCATTGATTGGTGAAATGTGAATGACCATCGATCCCTGTGACTCCTCCGGCACCAGGCTGTAACTTGTACTGTCAGGAGTGATCAGATTGAGGGCACTGCTGATCGAGACTTTGTCGGAGAGCGGTCGGGTTACACTCCCCCCGCAGAAGACGCGGAGATCGTAATTGGAGAGATCCGAGGCGAGATACTCGGCTATCCGCGATATCAGCGGCACAAAGAAGGCGTGTCCGGTGAGATCGGAATAGCGCGGACCGAGCGGACCGTTGAAACTGAGGACCTTGCCGCGCCCGTAAGAATTTTCCACCAGCGCGGGGCGATCACCGGTAAACCGCATCAGCGAGCGGGCTTTCCCTTCGAGATGCACATCGGGAAGGGTGTAGAACTTCACCTCTGGCGGCTTCTTGTTCACGGAAGCGAACACGGAGAAGATCGGGTGATCGACATCGTAAGAAAGCAGCGAGTAATATCCGGCCCGACTGAAATTCGGATCTATCCCTTTGTCGTAAGCAACTCCGGTGAGCGGCGTCCAGTTTTCATTGTAATATTTGATATCGGTGTCGCCGCCATAGGTGACGAAAATGGCGTTGCCGTTTAGCGTGAACGCTTTGAGGCGATCGATGTAGGTCTTTGGCAGCGACGGAGCCCCGGTCACGATAATGGCGTCATACTGATTCAGATCCACGCCGGTAAGGTCGTTCGGATCGACACTCTTAACCGACCAGTATTGGGTAAGGGTAGGCGATGGTGCCAGCGCGAGGGAGAGGAGCTTGCCGGTATTATCGCCATCGATAACGAGCAGATTGAACCGATCGGGAATACGGAAGCTGAAGTAGTACCGGTTGTCGTCCATGAATTTGTCGTCAGAAATTTCGACATACCCCGAATGGAAACCGGTGGTGGTGACACTCCGGGTGAACTTGACCTGAGCCTGGTCGTGCGCCTTAACGGCAAAATCGGTCTGGGCTGTGCGGGTACCGTCGAGGAAGAGCGACGCAATCATATCGGTCCGGTCAGCATCGCCATAGTTTTTGACGCTGGCGGAAAGCGTGAAGTCATGACCAGGAGCGATAAGCTGGCCGCCGAAATCTACCGAGACAATACCGGCATTGTCCGGGGCCTCGAGGGGCAGATCAAGATAGTAAATATGCGCATCAGTTCCGCCGAGTATGCTTGAATCAGGGAGGGAGACCCGCTGGCGATCCGAAACGATATAGACTTCCTTATTCAGGTTCTTTGCCGAGTTGAGCAGAGTAACGGTCTTTTCGAGAGCACCCTGAAGATCTGCTTCTTCGTATTGTGCCTGCAGTCCATTCAGTTGTTCTCTGGTGACCGCGGCCGAGGTGAACCCGACCTCCTGTTGCGAAGCATCGGTACTGACCAGCGGCAGCAGGGTTACCTGATCCGCTTCTCCGAAAGTGCTCAGAAGCTGTTCGGTCCGCTTGCGTGCGAGATCAAACAGGTTGCCGTCGGTAACATACCGATCCATCGAAGCCGAATTATCGAACAGCACGACCGCCGAAACCGAAGCATGCGAGCCGATATTCCCTCCTTTGGTTGTCGGACGGGCAAAAGCCAGGACGACCAGAAGGATGATCAGCATCCGGAGAATTAACAGCAGTAGTTGCCGGATCTTCAGGCGGCGAACCTGGCGGCGCTGCATCGCTTTCAGATGTTTGAGCGACGAAAACTCGATGATCTTCACCTTCCGTTTCGAGAACAGGTGAATGATCAGCGGAATGACGGCCGCGACTGCGGCGAACAGTACGCCGGTATTCAGAAAGTTAAACATTTGTCGTTATCTCAGTTCTTTTCCAGCAGCGCCTTTGCTTCACGCTGGTGATAATCCGCCGAGGCAACCGACATGACATTTGCCAGATAGGTTGCCGCGGAATCCTTCTTGTTCGAGGCCAGGTACGCTTTGCCCAGCCAGAGGTCGATCATCCCCTGATAAAACGGACGGGTCTCAAGGAATTCGGCCGTGTGCAGATAGGTAAGCGCATTTTCGAGATCGCCCAATCCCATGTACGAAATCCCGATCCACATGTACAGGGCGGCGTCGGCGCCGTTCAGTTGGAGCGACTTGCCGAAATTGGTGATTGTCTCCTGATACATTCTGGCCGCCTTTTGATGTTCCGCTTTGTCGGGCAGCTTCATCAGGAGATTGGCCAGCGTCACTCTGCTCTCACCCTGCGCCTGGGCGCCTTTCGCGGTACTCAGATTGTCCGTAAGCATCCGTCTCGCTTTGGTCGAATCCCCTCGCTGGAGGTAGTACATGGCGATGTTGAAATTGATCAGTTCATTTGACGGATCAATCGACTTTGCCTTGTTAAACGACACAATCGCGCTGTCGTAGTATCCATTCATCATCTGGTAGGAACCCAGGGCCATCCAATCAATGGCTCTCGAACTGTCGGCATCCAGCAGAGCCCGTTCGGTCGTGGTCGCCCGATAGTAATCGCCGTTGAAGAAATATGCGCGTTTGAGCTGGCCGTACGCCTGCAGGGAGTCTTCGTTCGTTTTCGCGGCCCGCAGCATCCCTTCAGCGTACTCAAGCATCTGTTTGTAATTCAGCATCTCTTCGGACATCCCGGCATGAAGCGCAAACTCTTCGATAGATATTTTGCTGGTGTCGATGTAGTGCTTCCACTCCGACTCGAGATCGCTCAACGGCTTACCGTAAGTGCTTTCGATCGTCTTTTGCAGATTCAGATCGTCGGCGGCGGTATAGAGCTTGATAAACTGGTCGAGTTTGTATTGATCGATCAGGAACTTCACGAAACTGGCAACGGTACGATCGGTCACACCGGCGCTGGCGGTATAGTAATCGTGAGTTGCCATCAGGTCCTCCAGCGGAATCGTCTTCTTCTCTTTCAAGATTTTCTTCATGTCATACACCGAGAACGAATAGTACCCGGCGAACCCTTCCGAAAGGAAGGCTGGAGCATAACCGAAATTCCGAAGGATCTGTGTTTGTTGTACTATAAACGGATCGGCAGTGTTGATATCGCGATTGAACACGGCGAAGCAACTGTTGCGGGTCGGATCGACCGACATCCCGAATCGTTTGTCCCAGATGACCGAATAAAGCGGGCAGGGACAGAGGTAAACGAGCGTCTTGCCAGGAATTGTCAGGTTGGCCATCGTCATCAGTTCTCGATATTGGCCGTCCAGCAGATCGCGCACGCTGTTCCAGTAGAAATCGCCGAGCGAGTTGGGTACATAGTAGATGTCCATGTAGGCCGCGGGCGTGAAGGTGAAGTTCCCTTCTTTGCGATGATTGAATCCGCACGTCGAAGTATCAACCTCGGTCTTGGCGGTCGGAACTATCGTCAGGCTGTACTGCGAATTCTGCTTGCAGGTGATCCCGTTGATTGTCGCCGGCAGGCCGTACTCAACCGTGAATTCTTTTGAATAGGTATTCGCCACCGCACCGAGCGTGACCAGTTGCACGGTGAAGTTTGTCCTCGCAGAGTCAGCCGACAGGATCTCGATTTCGGTTGAAAACGGTCCGATGAAGCCGGTCGCCGGAATCCCTTTGACGAACACGGTGGTGTCTTCCCACAGAAGGACATTCAGCTGGCGGACGGAATCACGTTGGAAAATCGACAGACGGCACTCCACCCCATCGGCGGCCCCGCTCTTTCCGGCTAAGGGGAGAATCAGCAACGCAAGCAGGATGATACGATTTATCATTTGTACTTATACCGCCTTCCTTAGGAAAAGATTAGGGTAAATGCGGTCTGAACCGGGGTCAGGACTCGAGAATCAGACGGCCGTCTTTAAGCACCGGCAACACCGGCATCGAATCCGGCACTGCGGCGATAGCCAGGTCCCCGCCGAATCCGATCGAGTCGAGAAAACGGCCGTGTTCTCCCTGCTCGATGGTTTCGCGAAGGCGCGAACGGTTGGTCTGGTACAGAAGCAGGGCGAGCGAGGCGGCGTCATTGGCTTCGATATCCAGATGATGATTCTCGATCAGCAGGTGAGTCAGCATCCCTCCGCAGAGTGTGTCCTCAATAGAGAAATGTCCTTCGCGTCCCGAACAGACGATTACCAGGTCCTTGCCCTCGCGGGCCACCCGATGGGCCACCCGTGAAATATTGACCAGTCCGGCCGAGATCACCGGGCCCGCGTTGTAGGTCTTACCGAAGATCGAGGTGCCGTTCGTGGTCGTCATAATGACGAACTTCCCCCCGACATTTTCCGAAGAAAATTCGGTGGGGGAGTTGCCCAGTTGGAAATTCTCGATCTTGGTGCCGTTGCGCTCGCCGGCCAGAACCGCCATGTCGCTGCCGACTTTTGACCACATCTCGCCGGCTTCGCCGGGACCTTCCGTTGGAATTACTCCCTTTGCACCGTTCATGAGTGCGGCGCAGATCGAAGTGGACGATCGGAGGACATCGATCACGACAACGGTCCTATTCTCAAGGGCAGCCTTGGCGAACGGGACAGGGGTTAGATACAGGTCTACTCTCATATACTTCAGCGATGCGTTCCATGCTTATAAAAAGGTTGTTTCACCACGACGGCCGGGAATTTCTTGTCGCGAATGGCAACCTGGACAGTACTTCCGATTTTCGACAATTCCCGCGGGACATAACCCAGCGCAATCGGCTTCTGCAGTGAAGGGGAGAATGTCCCGGATGTAACCGTGCCTATCACCTTAGAGTCATCGACAATATCATAGCCGTGGCGCGGGAAGGCTTTGCCTTCGAGTTCAAGGCAGACCAGCCTGCGGTCCGGCTTGGCGTCGCGCTGTTCCACCAGGATATCCTTGCCTATGAATTCCTTGTCGAAATCGACTATCCAGCTCAGTCCGGCCTCGACCGGGGTCGTTGTTTCATCGATATCATTTCCGTACAGCGCCATTTTCATTTCCAGGCGAAGCGAGTCGCGGGCACCGAGGCCGATCAACTCCATACCATATTTCTTGCCGGCATCGGTCACGGCATGCCAGAGTAATTTGGCGTGCTGAGGCGGGATGTAGATTTCGAATCCGTCCTCACCGGTGTAACCGGTACGCGAGAACATCAACTCCACCCCGGCAATCTTCGCCGTGGCAACCGTGTAGTACTTCATGCTCTCGAGGTCATAATCGGTGAGCTGGGAGAGAACCTGTTGGGCGTTCGGTCCCTGGATAGCGAGCAGGCCGAAATCGTTTGAGCGGTTGACCAGCTTGACATCGCCGGTCAGATATATCCGGAGCCAGTCGAAGTCTTTTTCGATATTCGACGCGTTAACGACCAGAAAATATCGATCGGCCAGGCGATAGACCAGGAGATCATCGACAATCCCGCCGTGAGGCATCGGCAGACAGCTATACTGAATCTGACCGACTTCAAGGGCTGCGACATTATTCGAGGTCACCTGCTGGAGGAAGGCCAGGGCGTCTTTGCCGATCACTTCGAACTCACCCATGTGGGAGAGGTCGAACAGGCCGACCTTTTCGCGGACGGCTAAGTGTTCGGCGGTTATGCCTTTATACTGAATCGGCATGATGAAACCGGCGAACCCGACCATTTTGGCGCCGGCGGCTACATGAAAATCGTAGAAGGGGGTCTTTATCAAATTATCATTGTCTGACATCTTCTCTGTCCTTACCCGGAAAGGTTTTTTCGCAACTTGGAGTAATAAAGAGGAATGCGACCAAAAGTCAATATCTATGTTTTTGAGGGAGTTAGGGGCGTGTGAAGGGATTCGCTGCGCTCCGGACGTGCAGGCTGAAGCGGCTCTATTCTCTCTTCTCTTCGTTTCTGCCTCACCCGCGAAGGCGGGTGCCCAGTACGGGAGAAGATGGATCCCGGCCTTCGCCGGGGAGGCGCGCTCTGGGCGCGCGCTGAAGCGTCTCTCTTCTGCCTTCTCTTCTTTTCTGCCTGACCCGCGAAGGCGGATGCTTCCGTAGGGACGCATTCTTCTTAGAGGCGGCCATCGGGCATGCCACAAGGCATGCTATGTGATATCGTAAGGCGCGCCAAAGCATGCTTCGGAAACTAAGAGCACTCGTCCCCATAGAAAAAACGCCGCCGTATGATTCGCGGCGGCGCTTAGGAAAAAACAATCGCTATCATCGGCTACTTCTTCAGCAACTGTCGGAGCACCATCTGAAGAATCCCGCCGTGACGATAATATTCAATCTCGATCGGCGTATCGATTCGCACGATCATCTCGAATCTCTTCTCGCCTGATTTGTCATAGGCCTTTACCTTCACGATCTGCTTCGGACGAAGATTATTTCCCAGACCTTCGACCGTGTACAGTTCTTTGCCGGTCAGGCCGAGAGACTCGCGCGACTCACCGTCTTTGAACTGCAGCGGCAGGACACCCATGCCAACGAGATTCGAACGATGAATCCGTTCATAGCTCTGCGCCAGAACAGCCTTCACGCCGAGCAGGTACGTTCCCTTGGCGGCCCAGTCACGTGATGATCCCATGCCGTAGTCTTTGCCGGCCAGCACAACCAACGGGATATTGTCTTTCTGGTATTTCATCGAGGCATCGTATATCGACATCTGCTCGTTGGTTGGCAGATAAGTCGTCACGCCCCCTTCGGTCCCGGGCGCGAGGACGTTACGAAGGCGGATATTGCCGAAGGTCCCGCGCGTCATCACCCTGTCGTTACCGCGACGGGATCCGAAGCTGTTGAAGTCGGCGAACTGCACGCCGTTGTCCATGAGGAATTTCCCGGCCGGGGAGTCCGCCTTAATGGCGCCGGCAGGGGAGATGTGATCGGTCGTGATAGAGTCGCCGAGTACGGCCAGCGCTCGGGCGTCATTGATTGGTTGGATATCCCCCGGCTCTTTGGGAAGGTCCACGAAGAAGGGAGGCTCCTGGATGTAAGTCGACTTGCTGTCCCATTCGTACAGATCACCCGAAGGACTGGCAATTTTGTTCCAGGCTTCGTTGCCGGTGAATACCGCCGAGTACTCCTTGCGAAACATCTCCGGTTTGACCGAGTCCTGAATCGCTTTGACCACATCCTTGTCGGTGGGCCAGATCTCTTTCAGGAAGACATCTTTGCCGTTTTTATCTTTGCCTATCGGTTCGTTGACAAGATCGATATCCACCGTTCCGGCCAGAGCGTAGGCAACGACGAGCGGCGGCGAAGCGAGATAATTCGCACGGGTAACCGGATTGACCCGTCCTTCGAAATTGCGGTTGCCGGAGAGCACCGCAGAAACCACCAGATTTCCTTCAGCAACTGCATCGGCAACTTCTTCCGGAAGCGGTCCGGAGTTTCCGATACAGGTCGTGCACCCGAAACCGACGTTGTAGAATCCAACCTTCTCGAGGTATGGCAAGAGATTCGCCTTCTCAAGATATTCGATTACCACACGCGAGCCGGGAGCGAGGGAAGTCTTGACATACGGTTTTGCCTTCAGACCTTTCTCCGTCGCATTCTTCGCAAGCAATCCTGCCGCCAGCAACACGAACGGATCCGAGGTATTCGTGCACGATGTGATTGCGGCTATTACGACCGCACCGTGACCGACCGTGGCCTTGTAACCGTCGTTGATCTCCACTTGCTTGTTGAGCGCTCCGGCCGGGAGTTCAAACCCGCGTTCTTTGATCGGCTGAGTCAGTGCCTGCTCGAAGGTTGTCTTCATTTTGGAAAGGGCAACCCTATCCTGCGGTCGTTTCGGTCCGGCCAGCGATGGCTCCACGGTCGAGATATCCAGCTCGACAACATCGGTGAAGACCGGATCAGGCGAGCCTTTCTCTCTGAAGAGCATCTGCTCTTTCGCGTACTTCTCAACAAGCTCGACCTCTTCATCAGTGCGGCCAGTCATACGGAGATATCCGAGGGTAGCGTTATCGAACGGGAAATAGCCCATCGTGGCGCCGTACTCGGGAGCCATGTTGGCGATCATTGCTTTCGTTGGCAGAGTAAGATCGTCCAGGGCGGAACCGAAATATTCGACAAATTTGCCGACCACGCCTCTCTTGCGAAGCATCTGAGTGACGGTCAACACAAGGTCCGTGCCGGTGACACCTTCGGAGAGCTTACCGGTCAGTTTGAATCCGATCACTTCGGGTGTGAGCATGTAGATCGGCTGGCCGAGCATCACCGCTTCGGCTTCAATGCCCCCGACACCCCAACCGACCACACCCAGTCCATTGATCATTACCGTATGACTGTCGGTTCCGACAAGCGTGTCCGGGAACGCGACGCCCTCCTTGACCATGATGCCTTTGGCCAGATATTCAAGATTCACCTGATGGCAGATTCCTGTTGCCGGAGGAACGACCGAAAAATTGCTGAACGCCTTCTGTCCCCAGTGGAGAAACTCGTACCGTTCCCGGTTCCGCTCGAATTCCTTTTCCATGTTTATCTTCAAGGAGTCTTCACCCGCAAAAGCATCGACCTGCACCGAGTGATCAATCACCAGATCTACTTTGACCATCGGGTTGATCTTCTTCGGATCGCCCCCCATCCGCTTCATCGCGGAGCGGAGCGCGGCGAGATCGACCACCGCCGGCACGCCGGTGAAATCCTGCAGCAGCACGCGGGCGGGCATGAACGGGAGCTCATTGTCGCCGACTTTCTTCGCGTTGTATCCGGCCAGGCGGATCACATCGTCATCCTTCACGATCCGTCCGTCGACATGCCGGAGCAGGTTTTCCAAAAGCACTTTTATCGAGTAGGGGAGCCGGTCGATCTGACCATGATCCTTGAGGGCGTCCAGACGAAAGATTTTGTATGTATTATTCTTCGTACTCAGTTCAGAAAGTGCGCCAAAACTGTTCATCGTATATCTCCTCTATAATTCGCGCATACATGTGATACGGCCCCTAAAATACGTCTCGTTCGGAGTTTCATCAAGCGGCCTCGTGAAAATAATCACAGTATTTCCCCTTTTTCCCGAAGGTCGAACCGCGTATCTTTCAATCGAATGACATCACTGTGAATAACCGTCTTCCGGACAACTGGTCGCTGGAGTTTTCGATGTTTGTCAAACATCTGGCCGAGAATCAGGTGCGCATTGGCGTCCCGGCAAAGATCAATCTTTTCCTGCAGGTGCTTAATAAGCGTCCGGACGGCTTTCACAATATCAACTCCCTCTTTCAGGCAGTTTCTCTCTTTGACCGTCTGACCGTTACCAGGGTTGAGCGTCCCGGGATCCAAATCCGGACAATCGAGCCGTCTGAATTGAGCCTCGGTGAAGACAACCTGATCGCCAGAGCGTTTCGGCTTATGGACACGGAATTCGGCTTCGAAGAAGGAATTGAAGTCGAGCTCGACAAGCAGATCCCGATCGGCGCCGGTCTGGCCGGTGGGTCGGCCGATGCCGCGGCTACACTGGCTGCTTGTAATGTATTGTTCAGGTTAGGTTTAGACCGGGATAAGCTCATGGAGCTGGGGGTTTGTCTCGGTTCTGATGTCCCGTTTTTCTTCGGGAATGGCCAGGCGCTGGTCTCCGGCCGGGGCGAAATCCTGACCCCATCGAGCTACCCGACCGATTACTGGCTGATGTTGGTGAATCCGGGGTTTGCAGCCTCTACGGCCGAGGGGTACGCCCGACTCAAAAGGGGCTTGACAACTCAGTCCACCATATTTACTTTAGGGCCGTGCCCGACGGTTGAAGATTTTGTGTTCTCTTTGAGCTTATCTGGCAACGACTTTGAAGAAAATCTTCGACGGTCCTTTCCTGTGCTCAACAGGGTCGACGAAGAGATAGTTCGAAGTGGAGCGACTCTTGTCCGCATGAGCGGCTCGGGTCCGACTTTCTTCGGCATCTATGATGAGATGCCGGATAGCGAAAAACTGCTTTCCGACCGGCTAGACACCTGGCGGGTGTATACGGTTAGGCCTATTTTGGTCCCGGAACAGCAACAACAAAATGACTGAGGGAGGAGACCGTGGACATAACCGAAATCCGGGTCACACTGAGAGACGAGGAAAGGCTTCGCGGCTTCGCCAATGTGACTTTCGATGACGCCTTTGTTATCCGCGGGATGAAGATCATCCAGGGAAACAACGGTTTCTTCGTTTCGATGCCGAGCCGCAAGCGACCGGACGGGACGTACCAGGACATTGCCCATCCGATCAACAAAGACATGCGAGATTTGATAGAAAAAGAAGTCCTGGCAGCATACGAGAAGGAACTGCAGGCGCAGAGCAAGGCTTGACGGAAGCCGAAAGTATTTCAATTGGGGCGTCGTCAAGCGGTAAGACACCAGCCTTTGGAGCTGGCATTCCCAGGTTCGAATCCTGGCGCCCCAGAAAATGTGTATGATGAACATGAGAACCTGCTTCAACCCGACACCGGTCGGGATGAAACAGGTTTATGTTTCATCGGGTAGGCGGACAACATGATAGTACGCGACGAAATCAAACTGGTGACAGGAAACTCCAATCGAGCGCTGGCCGAGAAGATCGCCCGGTATATCGATGTGGAGCTTACCGATTGCACGGTGGCCCGCTTCTCCGACGGCGAAGTGTTCGTGCAGATCAACGACAATATTCGCGGGGCGGATCTGTTTATCGTCCAGCCGACCAATCCGCCGGCCGAGAACCTGATGGAACTGCTGATGCTGATCGAGGCCTCGCGGCGCGCCTCGGCGATGCGTATCACGGCGGTGATCCCGTACTACGGCTACGCCAGGGCTGACCGGAAAGACCGACCGCGGGTGTCGATCACGGCGAAGCTGGTGGCGAATCTCCTGACGACAGCCGGCGCCGACAGAATCATCACCATGGATCTGCACGCCAGCCAGATTCAGGGATTTTTCGATCTGCCGCACGACCACCTGTATTCATCGGTGATTTTCAACAACTATATCGCCAGCCTGAATTTGAAAAATCTGACAGTGGTGTCGCCCGATGTCGGTTCGATAAAACTTGCCCGCGCGACCGCGACCAAACTGGATGCCGATCTGGCTATCGTCGACAAACGCCGCCCCAAGGCGAATGTGTCCAAGGTGATGAATTTGATCGGCGATGTGAAGGGACGCAATATTCTGATTCGTGACGACATGGTCGACACCGGCGGCTCGATATGTGCGGCGGCGGAGTTCCTCAAAGAACGAGGAGCCGAAGAAATCTACGCCGCGTGTACCCATGGGGTGCTGTCCGGCGAAGCGATCGAAAAAATAGAGAATTCTCCCATTAGAAAAATGATAGTATCCGACTCGATAGATCAGGGCCCCCGGCCACTGTCCGATAAGTTCCAGATTCTTACCTGTTCCGAGCTTATCGGCGAAGCGATTTTGCGGATATTCGACGAAGAGTCGGTGTCTTCGCTCTTTGAAGACCAGCCGAATATCGTATAGCAAAGCAAATAACAATATTTCTGGAGGATAAAGACAGACCATGAAAGAAGTAGTATTGCCCGCGACCTCCCGGAACACCACCGGCAAGAGTGATCTGCGGCAGATTCGGGAGAAAGGGCTGATCCCGGCCGTAATTTACGGTCCGGATCGGGATGCGCTTTCGCTCGAAGTCAACGAGAGAGAATTCCGTACGGCGGTGAAAGAAGCCTCCGGAACCAGCTCCCTGTTCGATTTGAAAATCGATGGAAAAGTGAATAAAGTACTTATCCGCGAAATTCAGCGCGATCCGATCTCCAACCGCGTGATTCATGTCGACTTTCACGCCGTTCCAATGAACAAGCCGATCCACGTCCAGGTACCGATTCATATCGTTGGCATCCCGATCGGTGTGAAGACGGACGGCGGTATTCTCCAGCACACCCTGCGTGATCTGGAAATCGCCTGCCTTCCCTCGGACATTCCGGAGCGTATCGATGTCGACGTTGCCAATCTCAAGATCGGCGACTCGTTCCACGTGCGCGACATCAAAGTCCCGAACGCGAAGATTATTACCGAAGAGCGTCGTACCGTGGTGGTTGTGGCCGCTCCGACGGTCGTGAAGCTCGAGCCGACCGAAGCTGAACTTGCTGCCGCCGCGGCTGAAAGTGCCGAAGGCGCTGCTGAAGGCGAAGCTAAGGAAGGGGAAGAGGCTGAGGCCAAGAAAGAGACAAAAAAGGAATCGAAGAAGTAAAGCGAGCGGAAGCTGCCGCGCGATCTTCGCATTTCACGATATGAAACCGCCGAGTTTTCGGCGGTTTTTTTTGTTGAACTAATTTGTCCATGATACCATAATTCGTAGGTTTGTACGAGCTCTCGCACGCTTTGCACGCCGACAATACGACCGTAGAAACTGCGTGCGTTTTGTAAGTCTCGCGTTTCTATCGCATTAGAAGAAACGGAACGAGATCGGCATATTATTTGTTTACTATTAGTCCGAGAGCCAACAAGCTCCCATATCGCAGGATATGGGAAGGATTGTTCCGGGCCTGAGATTCTACGGCATACGGACATGCCAGCGGTTACCAGGCCCGGTTTCTATTGCAGCCAGATTTCCGGGCCTAAAGTTGGGGCCGTCAGGTGAAAGTGTCGCATGACCGGCATTCAATCGATGTGATGTGTTACGCCGGTTAGCTCGGATGAACCGGTGTGGGCGGTAATATCCCACTCACCCCATCGACGGATGATCCGGCCGTCCCTGATTTCGATAATCTCAATGCCGGTGATTCGCGTACTTCTGTCAGTCGGGCCAACGCCAAGATATTTTTTTCGGTTCGTCCCTTGCGCCGACCATCGCACAGCGACTTTCCCGGCAGCTTCATCCACCACCAGATCCTCGACTCTCGCGACAAGATCGGGAAAAGCGACAAGCATCTCATTCAATGCGGTGGCGAATGCCTCTTTGTCGGTCATGCGGCCGGCCGATGAGCAGTCTTCGAAATCGTCACCGTGTAATCGGTCGTACAATGCCCAATCGGTCGGCGGATTCCACAGCGAGATCCATCGACGGGTGATGTCCTCAAGTTCGTTTCGTAATGACATAGTCATTGCCAATCTTCAGCTACTTCTCGCGAGCCATCTCCAGGAGCCTGAGCACGGTATTCCAATTTCTGGTGGTGGCCGAGGTGTTGAGCTTCCTTTCGAACAGATTATTGTTCAATTTCGTTCTTCCGTATCCGTCGGGGAAATATCCGAACAGCTCTTTGCCGATAATTTGAAATTCATCCTTACCCGATGGCGGAACCGCCAGTCCGCTTAACGTTGACTTCGATGGCGCCTCATTAAGAAAAGTGATATAGATCCGCTTAAGATCAACACCCTTCCTGCTAAGATACGGATTAGCCCGAACGGCCTTCTCCATCTCGGCGGTCGTTCGGACGATTACGGCTACCTCATGACCAAAGCGCTTCTCGATGCAGTCCGCTACCGCCTCCGCAACTTTAGCGGCGGATCTCTGCGGCGTGTCGAACACGATGTTGCCGCTTTGAATGTAGGTTCGTACCTCGGTCAGGCCGATCTCTTCGCAGGCTTTCTTTAGATCCGCCATTTTGATCAGCTTCTGGCCGCTTACGTTGATTCCTCGGATCATTGCTATGTAGACAGGCATGGAATTGTTCCGCCTCCTGGAATTCTTCAGGCTCGATTTACTATAGCAGTATACGGTTTTAGAGGAGGTGCGGAAATCACAATTTTGGCCAGTGTTGTTGGCCCTACATCATGTCGTCAGGATCGACATCGACTGCCAGACGCACGGTAGCAGGCAGCTTGAAGTGAGCTTCGGAATCTTCCCAGTCGGTCAGCATCTTTACGAACTTCTGCACCTGCCGCGTTTTCGCAAACAGATGCCGACGGAATCTCCCTCTCAAATGATACATCGGACAGGGAGCCGGGCCGAGCAGTTCGGCACGTATCGAAGATGCCTTCATTCGTTTTCCCAGTTGATCCCGAAAGCTCAAGGCTTGCTTCTCCAGTGTCGACTCGTCGATCGCCGTCAGTACGAATTTGACGATTCGGGAAAACGGGGGATAGGAGAGCGCTTCTCTAGAGAGGATCTCTCGGTCATAGAAAGTCCGATAATGCTGCATCGCGGCATCGACAATCACTTCATTCTCCGGGTAGTATGTCTGGATGATGACTTCGCCCGGGTTGTGCGCCCGACCGCTTCGTCCGGCAACCTGCAGCAGTCTGGCAAAGCTCTTTTCGGAAGCGCGGAAGTCGGGGAGGTCGAGGCTTTGATCGGCGAGCAGCACGCCAACCAGGGTAACATCGGGCAGATCCAGCCCCTTACTCACCATCTGTGTTCCCAGAAGGAGATTGCTTTTCTTCTGCGCGAAGTCCGATAGAATTTCATAGGCGCGTCGTCTTCCGGTGGCAGTATCCGAATCCAGTCGGACCGGAATGGCGCCATCGAATAGTCGGGGAATGTTCTCTTCGACCTTCTGTGTTCCCACCCCCTGATAGATGAAATTGCGTCCGCCGCATTTCGGGCAGGCGTCATACTGCAGTTCGAGATGACCGCAGTAGTGACAGGTGAGTTTACGACCGACTTTGTGGTAAGTAAGGTGAACCTGGCACGACGGGCAGCTCGGTACATAGCCGCACTCGGCACACTTCAACTGCGAGGAATGACCTCTCCGATTCAAAAAGATGATCACCTGTTCGTTCTTTTTCAGTCTCGCCTCAACTTCGCGTTTCAACGGGTACGAAAGATAGGGGAGATCCCCTTTCAGGCGTTCGGTGCGCATATCGACGATATTGACTTTAGGCAGGGCGGCCCCACCGGGGCGTCGGGTCAGTTCAACCAGCTGGTATCGTCCGCTGATGGCGTTATGATACGACTCAAGCGATGGTGAGGCGGACCCGAGGACGATCGGGATATTGTTGAGTTTGGCGCGCATAATGGCGCAGTCGCGGCCGTGGAAGCGGGGGGCCGGATCATCCTGCTTGTATGAGCTGTCATGTTCTTCATCGACAATGATCACTCCGAGATTCGGCAACGGAGCGAACAGCGCGGAACGGGGACCGACCACGATTCGGAACTTGCCGCTAAGGATGCCCCGCCAGGAGTCGAGTCGTTCGCGTTCGGTCATGGCCGAGTGAATGACGGTGACGCTGTCTCCGAAGAATCCTCGGAAGTAAGCGAGCGTGGTGGAGGTGAGGGCTATTTCCGGTGTCATGACCAGAGCGGTCTTGCCGGCGGCGACAATATCTCGTACAATATGACAATAGACAATCGTTTTGCCTGAACCGGTGACGCCATGCAGAAGAAATGGGGAAAATCCGGATCCGAACTTTGCCGTCACTGCCCGATAGACCTCTTGTTGTTGATCGGTCAACGTAATCGAAGTCAGGGCTTCGCGCGGCTTGATAAAGTCAAGCAGAGGCTGCGGTTCATCGGTATGGATCTCCTCGAGCAGCCCTCGTTCTCTGGCTTTATTGATCTGATAATCGGACCAGTCTTCGGAGTGCAACTGGGCGCGTGATTTGACGCCGTCGAACCGTACCGGATGAAACTTGCCGGAGGCAAACGACGTCTCCCAATCGGCGTTCTCCGCCACGCTGAAGCCCAGCAGCCTCCGGGCGCCTCCGGTCGACGTCTCACTCCAGATTTCTTCAATGACTCCGTCGTGAACCAAATCTCTCAGTCGATGTTTCCCTTGCTCCGCGATCAATTTGAGAGATTTCGGTGCCAGATCGTGTCCAGGTCGATAGAGTGGTCGAATCCAGGGCGGAAGATCTTCCGGAGAGACGGCACGCCATCGGTGCGATGAAGCCTTAGCCTGTTTCAGGGCGGCCGGAAGGGCGGACAGAAGGCAATCGGCCGGATTGGCGAAGTAGTACTCGGCCATCCAGAGGCAGGTCTTGAATAATTCAAGCGGGAAGTAGCTCGAACTATCGAGCGGGCGAAGGATCTCTTTGATCTGCATACCCTTCGGAGCGCTGGTCGGTCCCAGGTAGAATCCCAGCTTGCGGGAGCGTCCAAACGGAACGAGCAGTCGCTGTCCCGGTGTCAGCGGCGCCATGTCCGGTGGGACGCTGTAGGTGAACGCCCTTTTGAGCGGTCCGGTTACTCCGATAGAGGCATAGCTTTTCATACTGATAAACAAAGCGGCAGATTGTGCATCTGCCGCCTTGAAGACATCTGTTTTTGCTCGTCGGTCTTGCTGTTTATTTCAGATCCTTGACTTTCTTCGTAGCGGCTGCGGCCTTGGCGGTCATACCTTCTTCGCTGTATAAATCGGCCAGCTGCTGCCAGACCTGCGAATCCTCCGGCTTCAGTTCAACCACCTTCTCATAGGCGGGAATCGCGTTTTTGAAGTCCTGCTGATTCACATACAGGTCTCCCAGATACCGCCAGAAATCAACTTCCTTCGGCTCAATCTGGACAAGCTTCTGGAAACCGACCAGCGCCTGATCATACTTGCCTCTCAAGGCGCTGATAGTCGAGTACTGTTCGAGCGAGAGCGGATCCTCCGGATTTATGTCGATCACCTTCTTGAAGTAGACGATCGAAGAGTCAAAATACTTGTCCCGTTCCTGCCGCCATGTCTTTGCCCCGGCTTCGTTCCCGGCCGATTGGTCGGCCGTGGCCGAGTCCGACGCAGTGCGCGCCATCTGGTTGAAATACCGGCCGATCGATCCGTAGGCGTCTACCTTTTCAGAGTCAGGAGCAGTACTTTCCGCTACCCGACGGTTCATCACCAGGCCGGAATCATACATCTTGCAGTTGTTGTAACAGATGGAAAGGTTGAAGGTGTTGCTGTAGTCGGTCGGATTCATATCGACATATGATCGAAGCGACGGAATAGCGCCGCAGTAATCGTCGTTCTTGATATGATCGTAAGCCACCTGCACCAACAGGTTGGCGCTATCTTCAGTCTTCGTCACGTGAGGAAGCGCACGGTTCAACCAGTCGATTGCGTTATTATAGTCGCTGACTTTCTCGTAGGCCGTGGCGATCCCTATATATGGTTTCGAATCGGATGAATCGATCAGGAGGGAGAACCCGTACCAGATCGTGGCGGTATCGACCGAAGCGGTGATCTGGTTGTTCACTTTCGCGAGAAACGTTGAATCCTGAACGTCGGCCTTTTCCTGGATCAACTCGTCAATCCGGCCAAGGGACTTGATTCCCTCGTTGTAATACTCGCGCCAATATTTCACCTGGACCGAGTCGGCGAGCTGAATGAATTCGTCGCAGCCCTTCTTGAATTTGCTGCTGATTTTCTTGTTACTGCAGGTCAACTGCAACGAGTCATCATACCAGACCATCTTCTGGATATACTCGCGTTTCTTACCTGGATCGGGAGTCTTGTCGATATAGTCGACCATCATCTGTGACATCAAATGATACCCCTCAGCGTGCGGCCCGTAGTACATGAACAGGGAATCGAGCATCGCAATCGCCCCTTCGTACCGCTCCAGATTGCCCGAAAGGATGTCGATCTTGGCGGACTTTAGGTACGCGTCGGCCGGGAGTTTGCGCGCGCCGTGACTTTGGGCAAACGCACTTCCGCCGATACTTACCGCCGCCATAACGACAACTATGATTCCGAATCGTATGTTCACACTGACCTCCTAAGTTAAACTCTCCGAGTATGTTTACAATAACCCGACAATTTATGCCAAGCTCCGGGTCTTGTCAACTTACATTCGGCCCTATCTGTATGTATACCTTACTTTGTATTTCAGGACCACGGTCGAATCGGTCGGAACCGGGACTTTGAAATCCACGGTATAAGCATCCTTCTTTTCGAATGGAATGCTTGACTGCAGGATTTCCCAGAAACCGTACAGCTTCTTCTCTACCTGGACGGTCACATCTTCTTTCTTGTGGTTGGCCAACTGAACTTCGAGATCCTGTTCCTGTATTTTGGATGAAATCTGGGTCTGGTTGGCGACCTTCTCTTCGGCAGTGATGTCAAAGGCATAGCCGATATTCAGGTCGAGATCCTCGTCAACCGGGGTGTGGTCGATATTGTCTTCGCCCAACAAAATCAACGAGCCGTCAGTATCCGACTTGAAAACCCGCGCCCGACCGGCCGGCAGGGGAAGACCCAGCCCGGTCTGCTTGGAATTTCTGAAACTCAAATCAACTTCGACCTGCGTTGCGTTTTTCTCCGGTCTGAACATGAATACTTTTTTTACCTGAGTGCGGGCCGGCTCGAACAAGGAGATTTGCTTGATCTCTTTATCCGCAACAGTCGCTTTGCGCGGAAGGGTGTAGAGATGATATTCGAAGAATGATTTTTCCTGGAAACCGTCGTACTCAGCGGACGAGGCGAGACTTTTCATCGCCGTTATTCCGCCTCTCGGTTGCGGAGTGGCGCGGTGAATATCACCGGCAACCAGCTTGAGGGTGGCATCTTTATACGTTTTGCCGGATGTGTTATTGATCGAGGCCCATCCGGATAAATCAAGATTCTTCTCATCGGACGAGAGCACACCAATATACTCGGCATTCCAATTCAGTCCCGAAGTCTGGTACCCAACTTTGCATGGGATGGTCCCGGAGTAATCGGAATTGTACATCCAGAACAGAGTCGGCCGGGTGATCAGACCATCGGGTAGCGACGGGAAATTGATCTCGGCAATGTTGTCGAGCTGGACGATTTTGATCGCGCCATTTTTGTCTTTCAACGTCACCGTTCCGCTACCGTACGCTAACAGCGTGCCGGAGTACAGTTTACCGTCTTTGTCAATCAGCTCGATCTGGTTGTCCACATACTTGCTGTACATCTGGTCCGCAGAGACCAAATCGAAAGCGTAATTCTGTTCGAGTATATTGACTGAGTGCCCCGACCCGACGACCGAGAACTGGACTGAAGCGGGATCGATAGCCGACGGTACGTCCTTGAACGCCAGCTTGTTAACGCCCTTTTGGAAGTCCAGGGAGCGGGTTTCGCTCACCACGCCGAGATTGCTGTTGTAAACGGTCACCGAGACATCCTGCGCCGCAACAAGCGCTGACAAGAGCACTAAGAAGATTGTCAAAATTGCGCTTTTCATGGTCTCCTCCATATTCCTTATACATAATTGGCTGAACGGTCGCCCGCCATCACAAGGACGGACGAATTCTCTCTTCTGTCTGATTACCAATTAACAGGGGGATTTCTTCCAGAAAAGTTTTTACTTCGACAACCCTGCAGCATCGATAACCCGGCTAATCCGGGCCCGGATTTCGTCTGTAGTCGGGTTCAGCTCCCGGCTGCTGAAATTTCCGGACTCAACATTTATCCGTTCGAAAATCTGATGATACAATTGATAGATCAATTCGAGACTCAGTTGATAGCGGGGAAGCAGCTGCGGTTTGATAGTGTCGACAGTTAGACGGGCCATCTGGCCGTATCGCTTCATAATGCTGTAATACTCTCTGAAGAGTGCACGGACCGAAGGATTCGGGGAAGAGTTCGCGGCAGCATAGCGCAGGTCCTTCGAAGTTACTCCATGCCGATGCATCAGGTCATCGGCGAAATAGTTCAACCCCTCATTCTGGTCTTTCTGAAAATCCCGGACGATATGTACGAAGTACGAGTAGAGCGCCAGCGGTCGCGCCGCTTTGCGGATGTCAAACGTGGGCGCTGAATATGATCCACCGGATGATCGGACTCCGCACAGATGCATGAATATCGATGCCGGTGCGATTGCGGCTCCTTCGCAGTATCGAAGAAAGCGGATTAAGGTGGGGAAGCCGTCGTGGGTGAGGTCAAACTTCATCGCCTTCACCAGCCGGAGCCAGGGCCAGGCCGGGATCTTGAACGTGTCGATTGTTTCGAGAAGCTGGGCCTGGAATCCGTCCCGGGGAGATTTCAATGACAGCGACCGAGCCCAATTCTCTAACTCCGCCTCATACCTTCGCTGTTCTTCGTCCGAAAGAGGAATACCGGCCGACTTCCGCTCGTCCACCAGGTCATCGATCACCCGCATCGACCGATAGCAGATCCGAAACGCTTCATATCGGTCGTCTTCCCAGAACCTGGCGGCAATGTCCAGAATCGGGTTGGTAAGAATCTTCTTGAAATCCGGCTGACGGGTGAAGTCGAGATATGCTGGCTTGGATGATTCCATGCAGGAATATAGCGGCTGAGCACGATAGGGCAAAAATTATATTTCCCCGGCCGCCTCCTTTTTTTACCATTCTCTCATGGCTGAAAGAATTCGTCTGCTGATGCTCACCCACAATTATCCCCGTTTCCGCGGTGATTTTGCCGGTGTGTTTATCGCCTTGCTTGCCAAGCGGTTGCTCGAATTCGACATTCAGCCGATCATCCTCGCGCCGCACGACCCGGGAGCGGCTGAGTTCGAGGAAATCGATGGCATCAGAATCTACCGCTTCCGATATGCTGCCAAAGACGAAGAGGAGACGATAGCCTATCGTGGCAACATGCATAAGCTCGTCCTTGGCTCAGTCTCCGGCATCTTCAAATTCAAGCAGTTCCTCGACCGATTCCGCGAAGCAGCTTTCACGGTTATTGAGAAAGAGCAGATCGAGGTGGTCGCCGGACACTGGCTGATACCTTCGGGACTGGTCATGCGCACAATAATGCGGAAGCGGAATCTTCCGATGATTATGTCCTCGCACGGCACCGACATTCGCCTGATGAGAAAATACTTCCGAGTTACCTATAGGTATCTCAAGACGTTCTGCGCGAATCTCAAGCGCTGGACGGTGGTGTCGAATTTCCTCAAGGAAGGGATTGTCGATCTGGATCCGCGATTGAGAGACAAGATCGAAGTCTTACCTTTGCCGCACGATGAAGAGCTGTTCTACCGCGACGAAGGCATCAAGCGGGATGACTCTCTCGTGGTGGCGGTTACCAGATATACAGGGCAGAAACGGGTAACGAATCTTATCAAAGCGTTTGCGCTGGTTGCGGAGCGTCATAAGACAGCGAGGCTTGCCCTCTATGCCAGCGGTCCGATGAAGCCGGATGTTGAAGCGCTGATCGAGAAATTCGGACTGCAGAGCCGCGTCACGTTGCACCCGCCGGTAACACAAGATGAGCTTCGCTCCGTCTACAACACCTCCTCGATAGTCGTGCTTAACTCGTTCCAGGACGGGTTCGGGCTCGCGCTTTCCGAGAGCATGATGTGCGGTGCGGCGGTGATCGGAACCGATTCCGGCGGGATCACCGATATAATCAGGCACGGAGAGCGCGGATTGCTGGTCCCGCTCGACGACAATTCCGCTCTCGCCGATGCAATTCTTCTTCTGCTCAACGAATCCGCAAATGCGCGACGAACTGGCGCAAAACGGGTACGAATACGCCCGAAAGACTTTCGCCGCCAGGCCGCTGGCCGGCCGATTCGCGCAGATAGTCCGAGATTCACTGAAGTTATAATCACCTGTTCCGCAGATGCATTCCAGATACCGGGGTGGCTCCGACCGAGTCCGAAAATAAAATTGACAAATAACTACATATTTTGCATATGAGTAGTAGTGAGGCAATCTCGACGGGTGCGTGAATTCCTGACAACTTTGAAATCCAGGTTTGCTGCATTGAGAAGACTTACGGGGAGAACAATCAATGTTCAAAAGTATCTGTATTCGCATCGCACCCGGCATCGGCGGATCTTAACTGTGACGGCTCGCTAGACATCTCTGACATGATTGCTCTCGTGGCATACATATTTGGCAATGGTCAGCCCGGTATGTGCTGTCATTCTCTGGAAGAATATAAGTCGCTGGTCCAGCCCACGGACCTTGGGCAGGAAATTGATGTAAGAAGGTAGCAAGGAGGGAGTATCGTGAAATCTATTATGTCGGTTTTGTCGGCGATCTGTCTCGTCTGGTTTGCGCCGGGGTGCACCGACAAGGGAGTCGGCAAAGATAGAGCCTACGCTATTTCAGGTACTGTGACTGACTCCATTTCGGGGTTGCCCATTGACGGTGCAGTCGTCACATGGCCTGATAGTTTGGGAATTCCTCCGGATCCCTGGCTAACCGATTCTGCCGGAGAGTACAGTTTCCCTCTCTATGGAACTTACACTACGGTATTCGTTCAGAAGGAAGGCTACTACACCAAGTGGAAGGAATTATCAAATGTGACGTCAGATGTGAAGAACTGCGACTTCCAGCTCGTGCCAGAGTAGTAAGGAGTAAAGGAGGCAGTATCATGAAGTGGATATCATTGATAGTTGTGGCTATAATCGTCCTCTGTTGCGAACTATCCTGTGACAAAGGTCAAACGATTGTGGAAACTTCGATGCTCGTCATTGGCACAGTAACCGACTCCTTATCCGGTTCAGCGCTGGACTCGGTCGGAATCGCTACTTCGGACACGGATTCGGCGGTCGTACGCTCTGATTCAACCGGCGCTTATAGATTTGTAAGCTGGGGAAAGAGCTGTACACTCTACGCGGTCAAAGATGGCTACACTACAAAGTGGCAGCTTGCGCACGATGGCGATACGATAGACTTCCAGCTTGTGCCGGACTAAAGTAGTGTCTTTTGGATATATTTGATTTGCACTGATCCCACGGCGGGTATATCTTTAAGTGGGAGGTGATATTATGACGTCGATTGATGCCATTATCAATCGCCAGCTCCTCAGATGGGAGATGGAAAGAAAGCAGGCTGACGTTCAGGAAGCGCCGCCCGCCCGAGTTTCTCCAGCACCAATCATCACGATCAGCCGCCAGACAGGAAGTCGCGGCTCGTACTTTGCCTCGCGCCTGGCCACCGCGCTGTCCTATCAGCGACTTCACCGCGAGGTAATCGATCGGATCGCCGACACCGCCGGCTATCGCACTCGCATTGTCGAATCACTCGATGAAAAGCATCGCAATGATCTGGAACTGATGATCGAGTCGCTGTTCACCGGCAAGTCGGTCGATCACAGCGACTACGTGAAGCACCTGCACAGCATTGTGCTGTCGATGGCACAATTAGGCGGTGTGATTCTAGTCGGGCGGGGAGGAAATTTCATCCTCGGACTCGACCGAGGCTTCCATTTACGGGTGGTCGCACCGGTCGAGAAGCGGATCGAGAATTTGAAGCTGTATCGAAGAGTGAGCGCCGCCGAAGCGGAGAAAATGGTCGAAGTGTCGGATCGGGACCGCCGCGATTTCATGAAGAAAGTCTTCAATCGGGATATCGATGACCCGACAGCCTACGACATGATGATCAATTCATCGTATGTCGATGTAGAGGACCTGATCGACGTAGTCTCGGCGGCGGTCAAGGCCAAGTTCCAGAAGTTGACCTATCCTGAACATCAATGATTTACGGAAGACGCAATCCGTCGCACCAGGTGAAGTGGTCTAGTACTGGTCGGTGCGAAGCATGACCAGCGTGCAGGCTTCCACTGTTTCGATACCGGCGTCGGCAAGCTTCTTCCGAAGGTCCGGGTTTTCCGCTCCCGGATTGAAAATGACCCGCCTCGGTTTCAGGTCGAGAATGTGCTGCAGCTCGGCGTCGGAGATTGCTGCATTTACATAGATCGTCAGCGTGTCGACACCGTCCTTGATCTCAGTCAGCGATTTGAAGCCGGCGTACACCGTCGACCGTATGTCCGGCCGGATGCACCGGAATCGGCTTGAATCCGTGCTCTTTGAGCATGTGAACCGCTTTGAACGAATACCGATCTTCCTTCGGCGAGGCCCCGAGAACAGCTACGGAAGACCCGGCAGGTGCTTTTTTCATGATCAGTTTCCTTTCCTGACGTTAAATTGAGTTCTTGTTTTCTGGCATAAATAACAGGTTCTCTCTTCAAAGGTTCAACAAAATCATTTACCGAACCATCATGGTCTCCTTCGGAATGGAACAATGAGTTGAAAGTACTTGTTTGTAAGATACCAAACGGCATGGCTCAGGCTGCCAACGAGACGGCGGTTTTGAGTAATGCCACACAAAGGAGTTGAGTCACATGATGAGCAATGTCGGAAGCGCCGATAAGGTCATTCGTTACATCCTGGGACTTGTCATCATTGCACTCGGAGTCTATTATCGCACCTGGTGGGGATTGATCGGCTTGATTCCGATCGTGACCGCTCTGGTCAACTTTTGCCCGCTCTACTCGATAATCGGTGTTCGCACAAACCGAAAGAAGAGTGAGCCGACCGGCGGTCCCACGCAGGGTGCCTAGCCTCTCGGAGGGAATGTGATCATCAGAAAAAACATCTCGTCCGGGTCTCCATACGAAAACGTCATCGGGTTCGCCCGGGCTGTGAGAGCAGGAAATATCGTCTCCGTCTCCGGAACCGGGCCGATCGCACCTGACGGAAGCACCGCCTGCCCGGGGGATGCCTACGGCCAGGCCATGCGCTGTCTTGAGATTATTGCGAGTGCACTCAAAGAAGCAGGGTGTGAACTGGAGAATGTCGTAAGGACGCGGATGTACATTACCGATGCTTCGGTTCAGGAGGAAGTCGGCCGGGCCCATGCCGAATACTTTCGCGAAATCAAACCGGCCGCAACGATGGTCGTAGTCAAGGGACTGGTGAGACCGGAGTGGCTGGTCGAGATCGAGGCTGACGGAATTCTTTGACCGGAAATTCCGTTTGCTTGCAGTATCGTCAAGTCTTACGATAGGGTATGTGCGAATATACCTTCAATCGATTTCTCACTGACAAACCTGAGCTTATTGCTGTCGTCGAGGAAGCATTCCGATCTGAAGACATATCTAATTTCCATGAATCAATTCCGGGCTACCATCCAACACCGCTGGCTAGACTTGACAATCTTGCCGCGTCGCTCGGTGTGGGTCAGCTATTCGTTAAGGATGAATCTCACCGATTCGGTTTGAAGGCATTCAAAGGGCTGGGGGCTTCGTACGCAATCTATCGCTATATCAAGAAAGCCTGGGAGCACGAGTTCGGAGTCTCATTCCAACCCGCCAATCTGTATGAGACCGATCTGATTGAGAAATTGCATCTCCCGGTCTTCTGCACCGCCACCGACGGCAACCATGGCAGAGGGGTCGCCTGGTTCTGCCGACTGCTGAATCATCGCGCGGTAATCTACATGCCGCACAATACGGTCAAGGCAAGGATCGAGAATATCGGGCGCGAAGGTGCGCAGGTAGTGGTAGTCGACGGTGACTACGATGAGGCGGTAGAGTTGGCGGCGAGCGACGCTGAAACCAACGGCTGGCAGGTGATCTCAGATACATCTTATCCCGGCTATACCGAGATCCCCGCCTGGATTATGGCCGGGTATACAACCATGTTCCGCGAAATCGAACAGCAGCTTCACGATGAATCGATCGACATCGTATTCTTGCAGGGTGGGGTGGGAAGCCTTGCGGCATCGGCAGTCTGGTACTTTACGCACACCAAACCGGTCCGTCCGCGCTTCGTTTGCCTCGAACCGCTCCAGGCCGACTGTCTGCTGGCTTCAGTGCGATCTGCTACAGGCGAACTGACGAAATCCTCGGGACGCCTTGATTCGATCATGGCCGGGCTCAACTGCGGGACGCCTTCGCTGATTGCCTGGCCGATTCTCCGCGATAGTGTCGATCTGTTTGTCTCGATCTCCGATCGCTATGCGATCGAAGCTATGAAGAGATACTATAATCCGATAGGTAACGATATCAAAGTGATCTCTGGTGAATCGGGCGCCTCAGGGCTCGGCGCTTTGCTTGCCCTTGTCAACGATCCTTTGCTGGAAAATGCCAGAGAGAAGATCGGTCTGGGACCTTCGTCAAAGGTTCTTCTTTTCAATACCGAAGGGGATACGGATCCAGTGCACTTTCAACAAGTAGTAGCTTGACACCCTGCTGGGTGTCAACATGTGCGACTGCCGTCGTTTCATGTCGACACCCAAGAAGGTATCGACCTGCTTTTGTTATCGTGCTCACTCTTGCCGAAATCGACGCTAGTTTCCAACATACCACATGGCGTGTCTTCGCGAGGCGTACGTCACGCCGACAGGCGGGGACAGCCGTCGCGATCTCATCTTTACGAATGCAAAGGGCGAAACCGAGATTGCCACGTCGCTGAAGCTTCGCTGTCGCTCGGCCTGACGCTTCTCGCAATGACTGGGTTTCGGCGGTGTTGGCTACGTTGGGAGTTATCTCCGCTGAAGTAGGTTGACATCCTTTTCGCTGTGACACATAGAGTTAGCCGATCTCTCCAGCAGGTCTTCGGTCCGGAATCTCAGTCTCCCGTCACAGTTGATGCTATATTGTGATTGCGCTCGTCTTAGCGACATCATAAATTCCTTCCAGTTATCAAAGCAGGTAGTCACCATTACAAACCAATCGGAGGAGTTATGCTAAAGAGACTTATGCTCAGTATCCCCGTGATTCTGGCGGCGTTGGTCCTGGTGGGATCGATTCAGGCCGAAGACCAGAAGATGAGCCCGGAGCAGGCAATGATGCAAATGGGTCCGGCCCCGGAGATGAAACAGCTCGATTTTCTGGTCGGGACCTGGAATGTCGATATGAAGGTGAAGATGATGCCGACTGACACCGCCTGGGCGGAGGCGAAAGGAACTGCGACCTATCAGTATATTCTGAACGGATGCGTCCAGCAGTCCACTTACAAGACATCGATGATGGGAATGCCGTTCGAAGGATTCATGCTGCAGGGATACAACGCGGACCTCAAGAAGTGGCAGGTGGTCTGGGCGGACATCACCGGCGGCGGCAGGATCAGCAATTACACCGGAGAAAAAGTCGGAGACTCCACCATTATGACCGGCACTGAGTTGTACATGGGGCAGGAGATCCTCACGAAGATTATCAGCTACAACGAGACTCCGACCAGATTCGACTGGAAGATGGAAAGCTCACTGGACGGTGGCAAGACGACGATGGTCGTTGGCACGGCTGTGTATACAAAACAGATGTAGACAGAGTGATCGACCGGATCGGGCGACGTTTTTTCGCCCGATCCTTCTGATTTGTCGAAAGATACGTCGTTTGGGACCCTTCCGGGCGATATAGAGGGTGGCAGTCTATTTTCTTGCGTCATATTTCAATATTGGTTACATTGGCCGGACACTGCTAAGTAAACTGCAAGTATGCTTATTATTATGGATTAGTCTTACGAAAGGACGCATTCTCATGACAACTGCCACGAAACTTACAGCGGCGTTATCTTTTTTGCTGGTCGTTTCCTGCTCCAGCCAGAAGAAAGAGGCGGACAATTCCGCCGCGAACGGAAAGATGGATCAGAAGGAAATGGCGATAGTTGGCCAGAGTTCGGGGACGGAATACACCTACACCGGAACGCCGGTCACCATTGCCGGAATCACGTTCACCCCGGCCAGCCAGTGGGTCGATCTCGGACCTTCGGGCATGAGAAAGGCCGACTATTACTTCAAGCCGATTTCAGGCGAGACCGACTCGGCCACCCTCAGTGTCTTCTATTTTGGCCCGGAGGGAGGCGGGACGATCGACGCGAATCTCGACCGCTGGATCGCTCAGATGACCATGACCGACGGCAGCGACCCGAAGTCCAAGGCTATCGAATATGTGATGACGGTCGATGGATTGCCTGTTCATGTCGTTTCCGTCACGGGCAACTACAATGCACCGGTGGGCGGAATGATGTCGGGTCAGACCGTTTCGAAGGATGATTATGTTCTGGTCGGCGCGGTAGTGGAGGCCCCGGAAGGTAATATCTTCTTCAAAGAAACCGGTCCCGAAAAGACGGCGCGGGCGATGGCCGAGGGTTTCCTGACCATGCTCAAGCAGATTAAGAAAGCCTGACCGATTTTGATCTGTCCGCTTAGATGCGCTGAAGCAGCGTGACCGGGCGGCGGATCTCGCAGTCATCGTGGATGGGGCTGGAAAGATCCCAGTCCCTCCACCATCCCACAAACCGGAAATCATCCCGCGTCTTCAAATAACTCAGGAATTCGCCCGGAAGGATCGCTTTGTTGTGATCTTTCATGCTGAACTGACGTCGTTTCCCATGGTCGTCGATGTCTACCATCCAGGTTTCTTCGTACAATTGCCGATCGGCGTCGACCAGCTTGATATCGAAGCGCGAGTCCAGGCGCACCCCGTCCCGTTCGATCGAGAAGGCGTTACTGTCTTTGTACTTCAGCGGATCTTCGAACTGTATGCACCAGTCCAGGAAATAAAGCCCGCCCGGCTTCAGGGCTCGTGCGACGGAATCAAAGTGGCTGTTAGTTTCTTCGGGAGTGTGCAGGTAGAGCGATCCGAGCATCACGAAGACAAAGTCGACGGGCCGGTCGAGCTGGAAAGAGACCATATTGCCGTGGAGGAATTTCGGCGCGGGTTGGGTCGCCGACCACTTCTGTTCGGCGTATCGGAGCATGGCCGAATTGATATCCATGCCGATGTACCGGCATCCGAGTGTGGAACTGAGAATCCCCGCATGCGGCGCCGGTCCACAGCCAAGTTCCAGGGCGGACGTCACCGGGATTCGCGAGTAACGGTCGATGCATGCGCGCATGAAAGCCGTCTCAGCAGTAAGATCGCGAAATGAAAATGCCAACTCGTAATACTGCGGATAGTCGTAAAGCACGCTGATCCTTTCTTATCTTCCTTGCTTAGTTAACGGCAGATCCGGTCAAGGCGCGGAGCTATCGGGCGTAAGAATCAGGGTGGGCGGACGGTAAATGTTCAAATCTTGGTGCAGGCAATCAGCTGTTCAAAAAACACTCAACCTATGGGACGATCCCCATCCCTGCCGGCGGACAGAGTCGGTATCATGGATGTTTTTAGTGGATGTTCCCGCACACGCCCGGCGCGTACCGACCGGTCGGTTCACCGGCCGGGTTCGCGGGCGTTGAAGAGATCGGCCGACCGGAGTGTATACTTTTAGCTTGTGAGTCGGCGTGCGGAGGTTTATTATACGTCCGCTAACTGAAACAGTTAAAACAGATTAACGTATTCTTCGGTAAGAAATTGTTGCAGGATAACGAGACAGCACTGATCGAACAGGCACTGCGCGGCAGTCAGAAGGCCTATGAGGTTCTCACCGAACGTCACCGCCAGGCTGTCTATCATGTTATCTATAAGATAGTTCGGGACAAAGAGACGGCCCATGACCTGGTCCAGGACACCTTCATGAAAGCTTTCTCGTCGCTGGCCAGTTATCGCTCCGAATTCAGGTTTTCGACCTGGCTGTACAAAATAGCCGCCAATTGCTCGATCGACTACCTTCGCAAGAAAAAGATCAACGCCATGTCCCTTGACCAGCAGCTGCAAACCAAGGACGGGACGGTAGGAATCGAGGTTGCGGACTACTCGTACCATCCCGGGCAGGAGTTAGAGCGGAAGGAGCAACGGTTCAGTATCGAGGAGGCGATTGACTCTTTGCCGGATAAATATAAGGAAGTCATCATTTACCGTCATAAAGACGATAAATCATATGAGGAAATAGCCGATTTATTGAATATCCCGGTAGGAACGGTAAAAGCACGAATTTTCCGGGCCCGTGAGCTTCTCAAAAAGAAGCTCAAGGAATTTATGTAAAGGTTGTTGGACCAGGAGGATATAGAAATGACTCAGATGAAGACCGCCCGTTGGCTGACGCTGGTCTTGCTCTGTTTCGGATTCTTCTCGGTCCAGGCCGGGGAGTATACTTTCCAGTACCAAAAGATCGTTAACATCAAGCAGCCGGTCACGCTCGATCTGAGTATGATTTCCGGCAATGTCACGATCACCGGGAATTCCGAAGGCAAAGTCCAGATCGATGCGGTCAAGACGGTCCGGGGGACAAACCAGCAGGAGGCCGAAGAAGTCGCCGATCATATCGAAATTCACGTCACATCCGACGACAACTCCGTAAAGATAGAAACCAACTACTTGAAAATGATCGACCGGAAACCTTCGTTCTGGAATAAACTGTTCGGAACGAGCGGAAACGATTCGTACGGTATGGTCGATTATAATATAAGCGTCCCGTCGCAGACTTCGGTCACGATCAACAGCATGGAGGCTTTGATCAATCTTAACAGTCTGGAAGGGGAGATGAACATCACCAATTCTTCCGGGGCGACCCGGGGCGAGTATTTGTTCGGACCGATCACGATTTCTCAGCCGGTCGGCGAAGTCGATCTGAAGTGGATCGAAGGGGATGTGCGGGTCAAATCGACTTCGAGCCGCATCAACATCCAGCAGACGCGCGGGGCGATCGATGTGGCGACCTATTCCGGATCGGTAAGTGTCCAGACGCAGCTTGACAGCCCGAAGAATTACTATGTCGAGACAATGAGCGGCTCTGTTGATTTCACCGTTCCGACCTATTCGGCCGGCGTGCTGCACATTGAGACGAAAAGCGGTGAGATCAAAAGCGACATTCCGGTTGCGATCAAATCGGTGTCGCGGCGTCGCCTGGTCGGCGAGTTCGGTGGTGGCGGTCCCACCATCAGCATCTACTCGACTACCGGCGATGTTGACATAAAGCAGTTCTGAGCGATTCCGATCGCTGTACATAGGATGTAAACATGAAGCGGAACGCCTCTATCTTTTTCCTTTCGTTAAGTCTGGCCGTGGCGCTGGTCACGGGACGGTCGTCTGCCGCTAATCCTGCCGAAGATACAGATTCCTCTTATGCCCCCAAAGATACGGTCTTTATCGATATCAGCCTGAGCGATGAAGGGGTGACAGCAATAGATACGTCCGGGTACGACTGGTACTACGATTTTGACCGGGACATGTTCATCGCCGGCGAACGCCAGGGGGAAGAAGGAATCGACAATATCGAGTCCCAGCAGGAAGGAAACTTCCTGCCGGTCGAAGAACGGGCGACGGTGGAGAAGAAAGTAAAGCCGTTTGTCAATTCGGTGCTCGTGGGTGTAGACGAGTATGTTGACGGAAATATCATCGCCTACGGACGAGTGACGATCAAGGGATGGGTTAAAGGGGATGTCAAATCGCTTAACAAGCGCGTGCTGGTCAGTCGATCGGGCAGGGTGGATGGCAATATCGAAGCGCCGGAAATTATCGTCAAAGACGGTGGAGTGGTGCTGGGGAAGCGGACGATTACGAGTTCCGCTCTGGAACTGCCGCCAATCACGGCCACGTTTTCGGTCGATGGTGTCATCGTTGTTCTCTCTTTCCTGATCTTTTTCCTGTTTTTCGGATTTGTGGTCACCGCCCTGATGCCCCGGCAGCTCGGACGATTCCGGCACACTTTCGATACCTACAAAGTACGCACCTATTTTCTGGGTCTGTTCATGCTGGTAGCGATGCCGATCGTACTCGCGCTGGTGATCATTACGATCGTAGGTATCGTGCTGGTTCCGGTCGTCCCGCTACTGTATATGCTCGCCGTTGTGATGGGGGTGGTTTCATTTGGACAGCGCATCGGTTCGGCGCTGACCGCCCGGCTGTTCGGCTGGTATCAGAGTCCGCAGGTGCAGTCGTTGCTCGGTATCAGTATCATCATGCTCCTCTGGTTGGCCGTTGCGATCCTGCTCGGAACCGGTGGAGGGGCGGCCCACGGATTCGGGATTTTCTTTCTTGTGGTCGCCATTATTATCAGCACCTATCCCCTCTGCTCCGGCATCGGCGCAGCCGTTTTGACCCGATTCGGATTCCGGGAGTATTTAAGCTGGCGAGATCGCCGCGAGATGGAAATCGCGCCTCAGGCGCCGGCTCCTCCGCCGATTCGTGAGAGGGAAGCCGCACCACGTTCCGGTATGAACCGACCGTCTTCGCGGGATGATCTACCACCCGTCATGCCCCCGCCGCCGGTACCTCCGCCAAAACCTAATTCCGATGATTCCGTTAGTTCCGAATAGCTGCGGCGAAACCATGAGCCGGATGTCTACGTATCTCAAATAAACAGTAATCAAAGTTTGTATCCAGCGACGGAGGCCGGGTTATGACTATACGTAATTATGTACTGCTCGCGGGGGTCGTGTTAATCTTCGCAACGGCAGCCTGGGCGGCGAATGAGACGGTAACGAAGAAGATCGATATGCAGGGCGCCAGTGAACTCGTGGTCGACGGTGACCTCGGAGCGGGGACCTTCACGATCGTTCCGAAGGACATCGAAGAAGGGGCGATCGTTAATATCAATTACAACGAGCAACGGGTCGGATATTCCGTTGAAAGCGAGATCAAAAAGGGAAAGTGCTTCCTCAGTTTTGAATCGGAACATCATAACAAGCACAACTTCAATTCCGAAGATAATATCTGGGATATCACCCTCTCGACACGGTACTCCACGTCGGTGAAACTCGATCTCGGAGCCTGCGATGCCGACCTTGACTTCGGAGGGGTGCCACTTACCGAGTTGAACCTGGATATCGGAGCCGCGTCGGGGAAAATCGACTTCTCGAAACCCAATCCGGGTACGCTCGATGAAATCAATATCGATGCCGGTGCTTCGTCGGTGAAGCTGCTCTCACTCGGCAACGCCAATTTCCGGAACATGAGTTTCTCCGGAGGGGCCGGCAGTTTCGATCTGGACTTCCGCGGGAAACTGCGGGGAAAGTCGGAAGCTGATATTGAAATTGGTCTCGGCTCGGCCGACATAATTTTGCCCGAAGGAACCGCCGTGAGAATCGAGACCAATGGCGGCAACTGGTTTTCATCGATCGATTTTGACAAACGGGGTCTGGACGAAGTGGACGATAACGTTTACGAGTCGCCCGACTTCGACAAAGCCGAGTCAAAGATCGTGCTCAATCTCGAAGTAGGGATGGGATCTATCGATATCGTCTGGAAGTAGCGAGAAATGGTAAAGTTCGGCGGGAATATCGTCTGATCGAAGCTGCCGAATCGGAAGTTCAAACCGCTTGCCGTGGGTGTATCAACAAGGGTATACTCAAAGCAGGTGGTTTTTTTGTGCCCGGTTGAACCAAACCCACCTTATAGTGTTTAACTGTGAAAACGGAATTCGCAGGAGACTAAATGTTAAGAATACTTTCGGTTCTGATGCTTCTTGGGGTAGCCGCAACGGCTGCTCCGCTCGATAAGACTATTCAGGAAGATATCTATTACGCCCGCGACAAGGTGATGCCGGCGCTGGTGCACATTCAACCGGTTATCAAGGACTATAATACCGGTGAGATGGAGAAGCAGGCAGTTGTAGGCTCCGGCGTGATCTTTCACAAGGATGGGTATGTAGTTACCAATTATCATGTCGCCGGGAAGGCCGAGCGGATTCTCTGCACCCTCAACGATAAGGAGATCGTTCCGGCCAAGTTCATCGGCGGCGACCCGCTCACCGACATTGCCATCATCAAACTCGATCTCGACAATTATCCAGGGAAAATTCATGTAGCTGAATTCGGTAATTCGGATTCGCTGCAGGTGGGAGAATATGTTATCGCGATGGGTTCGCCGCTGGATCTGTCCCGTTCGATCTCGGTCGGTGTCATCTCGACGAAAGATCGTTATTTCAGTGCCGAGGCCAGACTTCCCAGCGGTGAGCGGACCGGACAATACAATTTGTGGATTCAGACCGATGCGGCGATCAATCCGGGGAATTCCGGCGGTCCGCTGGTCGATCTGAATGGCAAGGTAATCGGCATCAACTCGCGCGCCCAGATCTTCGCGAACAATATCGGATTCGCGATACCGATCAATGTCGTCAAACAGGTTACCCAGGATATCCTCGATCACGGCAAGGTGATACGGAGCTGGATCGGCGTGCACTGCCAGGCGCTTCAGGAATTAGAGAAGTATTTCGGCACCAACCGCAATAATGGGGTGCTGATATCTTCGATCGACCCCGGCTCCCCGGCCGCCAAGAGTTTTCTGAGGGCGGGGGATATCATTCTCGAAGTCGACGGTCAGCCGGTATCAGCCCGTTTCCAGGAGGAACTGCCGTCGTTCTACAGCCTGATCGCAAATCATGTCCCCGGAACGGAGATGCAGCTGAAGGTTCTTCGCGAAGAAAAAGAATACACGTTCAAAGTCACGACCCGACAACTCGGCGACCTACAGGGAGAAGATTTCGAATGCCGAGATTGGGGATTCACCGTCAAGGCGATTACCCGTCAGATGCAGATCGAAGAGCAGTTAAAGGATACGGTCGGTGTCTTCGTCACCGGCGTAAAACCGGTGAGCACGGCCGATGACGGCGGGTTGCGGCGCGGTGATGTTATCACCGAAGTGAACGAGACCCCGGTCGTTGAACTGGGAGATTTCATAAACCTGTACAACAGCCTTTCTGCCACGAAGGGGGAGAAGGCGCTGCTCACCGTGGTCCGGGGCGGGGCGACAAGGTTTGTCCTGCTGAAATCAAAAATCGATGAGGATGAAACCATACATGAATAAGACACGAATCCGCTTCGGCTCGCACCTGCTGGTGTTGCTGGCATTCGTCGGCGTGACCGCGATAGTGTCACCAACCGCGCAAGCACAGACTTTCGATTACGACAAACTGAAGACCATGGTGTCGCAATATACCGTGGTTATCGACCTCAAAATCGAAATGTCATTCGGCATCCATACGAACGAGCAGGAGAGCAAGTACCTTGGAACGATTGTCTCCGACGACGGGCTGGTGTTGTTCAACGGGACAGCTTTGAACAGCGATAATGCCCTCTCCACGTTCTCCGGATTCAGCGTGAAGACCACGCCCACCAACATCTCGGTGACGACGCTCGACGGCAAGAAGTACGATGCTGATTTTATCGGGGTCGACCGCTTCACCAACCTCGGGTTCATCAAATTGAAAGCCGCTCCGGGCGAGAAGTTCAAGCCGGTCAAGTTCGTGAACAAAACCGATTTCAAGATCGGGAGCTGGTTGACACTTTACATGTTATTGCCGGACTTTGCTACTCCGCCGCTGGCGGCCGATGTCGGTATGGTGAACGCGATTCTGACTTCGCCGGAGTTTTTCCCGCTGACAGTTGGTTTCAATGCCTATCAGTTTTCTTCGGTGCTATTCGACGAAAAGCTCGAGCCGATCGGTGTGCTGGGCGCACTCAATGATCCCTCATCGGGCTCAATGGATAACTCGGGCATGATGGATTCGTTCAGCCAGATGGGAATGGCGCTGCTCGGAGTCGTGACCACGGACAAACTTCAGAAGCTGATCGCGGATCCTCCCGCGAAAGGGACGATCGATCGAGGCTGGCTCGGAATTACTTTGCAGGCGCTGACGCCGGACATGGCAAGTTTCTGGGGGCTCGATCTGACCAGCGGAATTATCGTTAATGATGTCGTCAAAGGATCTCCCGCGGAAAAATCGGGGATGCATGTAGGTGATATCATCTACGCGGTAAACGGACAGCCGGTCGATGTGGACAAGGATGAGAAAGTGCCGATCTTCCAGCGAAAAATCGCCGATATGGGACCGGGCGCTTCGGTGGAGTTTTCCATTCTTCGCCGCAATGGCGATACTGCCGATTCTCTTCAGGTTCTGGCGAATCTGGAGAAAGCACCGATGGCTGCCAACGATGCTCCGGAATATGAAGACAGCACCCTGGAGTTCAGCGTCAGGGGAATGGTATTCGCCGATTACCTCTTCTACAACCTCGACTCCTCCGACTTCCACGGGGTGGTTGTCTCCGAGATCAAGCAGGGTGGCCTGGCCGATCTTGAGGGACTGGAGCTTGGAGATATTATCCAGAGTATCGACGGCACTCCGGTGGCAGGTATCGACGACGTGAAAGACGTTATGGCCGGAATCAACGAACGGAAGCCGGCCGAGATTATCTTCTTCGTCTGGCGTGACAAGAAGACTATGTTTGTCAATGTCAAGACTGACTGGGGCAAGCAGTAAACCGCAAGATATTATATGACAATAGCTTATATCGCGTTGCCGGGTGGTGTGCCCTCCGGCAACGCTTCTTTTTGGCAATGCCGATGCCAATACCGGCATACCACTGCACACCTGCCTCAGTAACAGACTGCACATAATTTGCCACGCCAGGACCTTTTGATCAACCCGACGAATCAGCCTAACTTATTTGTCCATCTACGGTTTCTTGCCTGTGACAGCCAATTTGGGGCCGTAGTAACAGAATCAGCAGAGATTGGTATACGAGGGCACGCCCTTTGCAAAAGACCTGACCAGCAGGTCGTATCATTGACAATACAATGCCCGACCGGCTTTGAACTGGGAAGATAAAGAGATTGATACAGCCGAAAGGATGTAACCGATGAAAAGACATCTATCGATGACAATTGCGCTGGTGTGCCTGCTGCTTTCGATGGCACCTGGCGTATTTGCTACTCCGGTGACGCCGGCAACGGTCTCCATTGACACGGTGAGCGCCGAGCCGGGGACCGCTGTAAGCGTTCCGATTCGCCTCGTCTCAAGTGACATCTCCATTGGCGCGATTTACTTACCGATCAGCTACGATGTGTCGCGACTCGATTTCGACTCGGTCTCATTCGACGGCTCCATTTTCAACTCGAGCTTCTCGCCGAACTTTCTCGAAATCAGCACCGGCTATGTCAACATTCTTATTATTCCCGATATCAGCCAGGGAGCAGTGGTACCGGTGACAGTACAGACCGGACTGGTGGCCACCCTGTTCTTCCATGTTTTGAATGCAGCCGCCTCCGGTTTCGGCAATGTCGCGGCGGTCTATTCGATTGATTCCACCGATGGCGTGGAATACTCCACCTACCCACAGGTTTCGGATAATAGCGGTAACACCAGCTACAACCTCGGCGTCAATAACGGCGCGGTGCTGGTTCAGATGCCGACGGGCATAAACGACAATAACGATCCGGGACTGCCGACCAGGTTTGATCTGGCCCAGAACTACCCGAACCCGTTCAACCCGACCACGGTTATCTCGTTCGCGCTGCCGAAAGCCGATCATGTCGTGCTGGAAGTCTACAATGTGCTCGGACAGAAGATTCAGACACTTGTCGACAAGAATATGAGCGCCGGGCGTTACGAAGTTGAATTCGATGCTTCTTCTCAGCCCAGCGGTATCTACTTCTATCGTCTGGCCGCCGGGCAGAATGTCTCGACGAAGAAGATGGTGCTGGTGAAGTAGACCGTCAAATTTCTTTCGGGGTTAGCACTGAATGCAACCCCGGATGTGAAGAGCTTGACCCGGAGACCATCCTCTCCGGGTTTTCTTTTGCATCGATTCTAAAGGAGATCTTTTCAATACCTAACAGGATTTATTCAGTTAGGATTGGCGCCTTATCCTGACACAGTTATCAAATTACGGAGTGCATACTTCGCTCATCGGTTGATAGGTCTGGATCGGTAGCTCCTCACAAACTGTATTCACGTGCGGACACGCGCCTTTTACTTGACATCGAGTGCCAATCGTCTATATTTGGCATAGGAGGCTGCCATTATCGCAGCCCTAGATACCTCAAGGGATGACCTGTATTGCTGGACACTGCCCTTCCGTTGCTTTGAAGACATCGAAAGGTAAAGTTCCGTCTTACTGCTAAAGCGTTAACAATTGAAGAGAGTCTCGTGGCATGGCTATAGCCATGTCCGGGGAGAGAAACGCTTAAGATGGAGCCGAAAGGAAGTTATCGATGAGAAAACGAATCCTCACATTCCTCTTAGTTGTGTCGCCTCTTGCGCTTCTTCTATCGGCGTCGGTGTACGGTCAACAGGGATCACCGCCCGATTCATCGTATCCAGCGACCGTAGCGATCGATACTGCCTATGCTGCACAAGGTACCGATGTCTCGGTGCCGATCCGATTGGTGGACGCCACGGTCGGGATTGAAGCTCTGACCTGCCCTCTGGTAGTACGATGCAACGAGGCTGATCCTGACGAACGTTGACTTCACCAACTCAATATTCGGGCTGGACTGGGTGTTCCTATATCACACCACCGCTCCTGACACGATCCGGCTGATAATTTTACCCGATATTGGCAATGGGTATCCGCCGCCATTGGATGTCACCAGCGGCATTGTTTGCGAATTGAATTTTCATGTGAAGAGTTCCGCTCCTGTCGGATATGCCGGGATACGGGCGCTCAACTTTGTCGATACCGTGATAAGCGGCGGTGACACTATCATCTACAGAACTTATCCTCAGATGTCGGATTCCGAGGCGGTCACCGATTATGAGCTCGGCGTCGAGCCGGGAGCAGTGCTGGTGCAATTACCGACCGACGTCAACGATGGCGTCACCGATCTTCCGAACCAGTTCGATTTGGCTCAGAATTACCCCAATCCGTTTAATCCGACCACTACTATTTCTTTCGCAATTCCCAGGGCCGCCCATGTCCGTCTGGAGGTATTCAACATCCTGGGCCAGAAGGTAGAGACCTTACTGGACAGTCACTTAGATGCGGGTAATCATCAGGTGGAATTCGATGCCTCGGCTCAGCCGAGTGGCGTCTACTTCTATAAACTAACCACCGATGAGCAAACTGCCCGGCGGAAAATGGTCCTGCTGAAATAAAACGCGGCTGATTTTTGCCGATAATCTGAGGGATGGCCGGAGAGCGGTCATCCCTCATTTATTTCGACAAGAATGGCTATGACACAAGCAGAATTAGAGCAAGCACAGGACCAGGCACAGGATCAGGACAAAAAGGCGATCAAGATCGGCGACTATGTCCTCACCGGCAAAATCGGCCAGGGGGGCGTGGCTGAGATATTCAAGGGCCGCCAGGAATCCCTTGATCGGGATGTCGCCATCAAGATCCTCTCTACCAAGCTTACGACCGACCCGGATATCGTCAGGCGGTTCGAACGGGAATCCCTCGTTATAGCCAAGCTCAACCACCCGAATATAGTACATGTAATCGATAAGGGGTCTGCCGGCGGCCGGTACTACTTCGTAATGGAGTATATCAACGGGACTTCCCTTCGCGAAATCATCGATTCCGAGAGGGTCCCTCTCAATACCAAACTTGAGATGATCGTTCAGGTATGCAAGGCGCTCGACTATGCCCACAAAAACGGCGTCATCCACCGGGATATCAAACCGACCAACATCCTGATTGATCGACAGGGGAATGCCCTGGTGGCTGATTTCGGGATCGCCCAAATTATCGGGACACCCGATGCCGAGATGACTTCCTCCGATGTAATCATGGGGACGATGGCGTACATGTCGCCGGAGCAGAAGGTCAGCTCGACGAATGTAGATCAGACGACGGATATCTATGCGGTCGGGATCATGCTCTATGAGATTCTGGTCGGGAAAAAACCGCTGGGACATTTCAAACTGCCCACCGAAATCAATGCCGAACTGAATCCGGCGTTCAACACGATCATCCAGAAATGTCTTGCGCAGGAACCCAAAGATCGATACCAGCAGGCGGTGGAACTCAAGGATGCACTGCTTGAATTGACAGCATCGCGGGGAAGAGATCTTCCGGCCGAGGAAGATGCGGCCCTTGATTCTGATTCATTTCTCGGCAAGTGTCGTCATCTCGATACGATCAGAGAGACCCGCTTCAGCTCAACCATCCTTGTAGAGAACAAGGTGAACAAGCAACTTTATGTCATCAGGAAACACACGCGGGGAGAGGCCGGACGGCTCGAAGCAAAATTACTCAGCACCCTGAAGCACAAGAATATCATTAACATCTTTGGCGCCGGTGGCGATCGGAAATCGACCGTGGTTATCTCCGAGTATGCCCAGGGAGGATCGCTCGCGGACCGGATGGCCAGAAAATACGGCTGGGAGCAGGCCTTTCAGATCGGTCTGCAGATAGCGGCTGGTCTCGACCATGCCCACAAACAGAACGTGATCCACGGCAACCTGAGCCCCACGGATATCCTGTTCGATTCGTCCGATGTCGTCAAAATTACCGATTTCGGAATGCCGACACAGTCCGAGCAACAGAAGAAGAAAAGCTGGTGCAGCCCCCCCGAGCTTAAGAAATCAAAACAGGGGGATGTTTACAGTCTCGGCGCAATCATTCATCGGCTGGTCACCGGCCGGGTTCCGGCCTATGATTCTTCCGGAAACCTGCGTCTCGACGATGTAAAGCTGGATCTTCCCACCGACGTCAGTGAGATGCTGGTGAAGCTTCTTCAAATCAGAGTCGCCCGCCGCTACAAGAGCTGCCAGGAATTCATCCTGGATTGGGAGGACTTCGAGCGGGCACGCGAGGAGCGCAAGAAGATGCCGGTTATTCCGCAGCCAACCGACACGCCGTCCTCGTCTCGCCCCATGCTCATGTATGTTCTCATAGGTGTCGGAATTATCGCCGGTGTCATTATCGCGCTCTACCTGAGTGGTGTCTTCCGGTAAACCACGTTGTCTTCAAAATTTTCTCTTCCCATCTATCCTATTTGATTTCACCACTTCAAACTGAATTTGCCTTGCTTTGAAAGAGAACAGTTCCTTACTTGTTGGTGCAGTGCCGATGTGGGGTAACAGGAGTTGATCGTGTACCGTGGATTGTTCACATTGCTATTTCTGATGATGCTACTGGCTGCGTGTAACTCCGATCAAAAGTATTTCGATCCCAACAGCAACTTCCCGGCATATTATCCGATCGAGACACAGCCGAATATCACCCCCGACCGTCAATATGTCTATTACATCCGAACGGACACATCCTCTCTATCCAAAGACGGCATTTACAGGTTACAGGTTGTCAGACCTGAGCGAGAAGAGATCCTTCCCGGTTTCGGTCTCCAGTGTCCTACATCAACAGCGCGTCAGTTGAATCTGGCCTTTCTGGATAGCTCGAGAATAATTCTGTATAACCTGATTGATTCCGCGATGGAGACGATTTATCCCTCGAGAGATTTTCGCTCCATCCTGTATATCAATGACTCGATTCTGATCGCCGGCGATGACACAGCGCTGTACCGTCTGAATACGAATGACAGTACGATTGTTGAATTCGAAACCGGCTGGGATCCAACCATTATGCAAGGTGACACGATTACCTTTATCCGCTCCGCCGGAGTCGGCCGTTATCACGTCATGGTGCAGTCGGTATTTGATACTGCGGGGGCGAACATTGCCGACATCCCGGCCGCCGAACGACCGCGGTGGGCGAGCGTCGAACCGAGGCTCCGACGCTTCGTGTATGCGGTTCCGAACGGAGGGGAGTATGCGATCTATACCGGCGAGGACAGTTCTTCAACCGCACACCTTGTCGCCGGATCGGCCTATCCCAGGGCGTGCATGCTTGATTTCAATTTGCTTATCTTCTCAGGGCCTGATGGAAGATTCTACCAGATCGATTATCTGGGAACGCTGGGCACTCCGTACGTATACCATTACGAAACCGGTCCATAGTCTGGAAACTGCAAAAGAAGAGGGATGACTCGTGCCATCCCTTCAATCTCAAAGACTCTCCTGAGAACTAGAACAATTTATAGGCGAAACCGATGGCGACCGTCTCTTTGACCCGACCTTTGTGACTGATCTGTTTGTCGTAAAGAAACTGGGTGTAGAGGTTAACCGCGATCACTTTGGTAATCGAAGCGGTCACGATATTCTCCCAATTGACATCGACCGCCTTCCAATCGTTCTCGAACGGCGTCCCTTTGACCTGGTCTTTTTCTGAATAGAAGAAGGCCTTGTACAGAGTGAGCTTGCCGGTATACAGCAGGTTGGCGCGAAGTTTCAGCGTGGCGTCGGTAACCGATTCAAGACCGCCGTCAGTCGCGGTCGATCTGGCCGTTGCGAGGGTGGTCGTGTCCACAATGGATCTGGTGATAGTCTGTCTGATTGCTAGTCCCAGGCGGCTCATCACCAATTGATCCTTGTTCGTATAGAACTTCCGCGCAATACCACCTGATTCAGTCAGCTTAAGCGGGGAGAGGTACAGCTTCTTGTGGGGGTTCTGGCCGTCATAGAACTGCGACTCGATGCGGAAGGCTACGTACGGATCGATATACTGGTCCAGCGTGAACAGGCCGACATTTTCGAAATCGATCAGGTCGGTTGATTTTGCCGGCTTGCTCCATTTTTTGGTATCGGCATCCTGCGTAAGTGTCTGACCGAATGAGAGCTTCAATGTCCCGCGATAGTTGAACCACGGGGCGAATTGATTCGAAGCCATGCCGTTCAGATTGCTTACCCAGTTGACCGAGCCGGCCTCGCCTCCCACCCAGGAATCCGAATAAGCAGTCTGCGTGGTGGTGAAGTCGGTGACAAGGGATTTCTGCCAACCAACCACTACCGAGTCCGGTTTCTTGTCATCGGCTGCGCGGGCGACCGTCACAATTCCAAGCAACAGACAAAGCGCATACTTAGCGACGTTTCTCATATTATTTCCTTTCACATTTTGATGCTTATGTTGATCTGATTCGTGATCTTAGAGACGTACCTCCACCGGGATAACGGCCCCCGTGCACTTTTCGAGACTCGTTCTCAAGTTCCGACCGCAAGCACCTCGGCCGGGTTTAGAACGATTCCTCGTCGCTGGGGTACTTGCTCGCTCGGACGTCGTCGATATATGTTCCAACCGCCTTCGATATGATTGGGGCGAGATTGGCATACTGACGAAGAAACTTTGGTTTGAAAGATTCATCCTTGAGTCCCAGCATATCGTTGATAACGAGCACCTGACCATCGCAATGAACGCCGGCGCCGATTCCTATCGTTGCCATGGTGTCGAGCGCTTCGGTGATTTCCCTGGCGACATCGGCCTCCATCAATTCGAGTACGATTGAAAAGCAGCCGACATCCTGCAGTGCTCTGGCTGACTCGATCAGGTAATGTTTGGATGCCTCCTGGCGTCCCTGCACTTTGGGGCCGCCGAAACGATGAATCGATTGGGGAGTCAGGCCAATATGGCCCATGACGGGGATACCGCAATCGATAACTTTCTGAATGGTCGGAATCATTTCGATCCCGCCTTCCATCTTGACCGCTTCGGCCCCTGCTTCTTTCAAGAAGCGCCCGGCATTGAGAATGGCGGTTTCGGCGGATGGCTGGAACGACAGGAAAGGCATGTCGGCAATGATCAGGGCTTTTTTCGTACCGCGTGCCACCGCCGCCGTATGGGCGATCATCGTGTCCATGGTTATCGGCAGAGTCGTGCTATGGCCGTGGATCACGTTGCTCGCCGAATCTCCCACCAACACTGCATCGATCCCCGCTTCATCTAGGATCCTTGCGGTGAAGTAGTCATAAGCCGTGAGCACCGCGATCTTCTCCTTCTTGGCCTTCTTACTTATGAAGGTTTGAATGGTGACTTTCTTGCGTTCCTTTATGGATGACATGACTCAGTTCCTTGTGAGGTTTCCGGCCGGGGTATAGTATTTCTTGCCGGTAATCGGCTTGGCGATCTGCTCGATCAGATCATCGAAATGCTCCGGGTTGTTGACGAAATCGATATCGTCAGTCTTGACCACCAGCAGGGGCGTATCGGTGTAGTTGAAGAAAAAGTAATCGTAGGCCCGGTTGAGCAGGTCGAGATACTCGCTGTCGATCGGTTTTTCGAAACTGAAATTGCGTTTCTTCACCCGCTGCATGAGGACCGCCGTTGACGCCTGCAGATAGATCACCAGATCAGGACGGGCGATGTCTTTCGAGAGCACCGGCGCTATCTTGTTGTAGAGGAGAAGTTCACGATCCGAGAGATTTATTGAGGCGAAGATCGTGTCTTTGGCAAAGAGATAGTCGGCCACGATCCGTTGCGCGAACAGATCCCTGACCATGAGCTGCTGTTGCTGCTGAAAGCGGGAGATCAGGAAGTAGAGCTGGCACGAGAAGGCGTATCTCTTCTTGTTCTTGTAGAAATCGACAAGAAACGGATTCTCGAACACTTCCTCATTCAGGAGTTCGGCTTCCATTCGCTCCGCCAGCATGTGTGCGAAGGTCGTCTTGCCGACCCCGATCACGCCTTCGACGGCGATATATTTCGGATCAGACGTTTCTGGCGACATAATCCTTGTACAACATTACCTGTTCGCGTTGCTTATCAGTTACGAAATCGGCCAACGATCTTTTTGCGACCGGGTGAACCAGCTCGGGATCGATCTCCAGCATCGGAATCAGCGCGAACGGCCGTTCGAGCAGGCGCGGGTGCGGAATGGTCAGCCGATCGGTGTTCACAAGCTGATCGCCGAACAGAAGGATGTCAAGGTCGATCGTCCTCGGCTGTTTCTTGCCCTTGTCAGTGCGTCCCTGCGCCTTTTCGATGGCTTCAAGTTCATCCAGAAGTTCATTCGGCCGGAACTTGTAATCGATCATGACAACCTGATTGAGAAAGGCGGGATTCTCTCCCTTCATGTCGACCGCTTCGGAGACGTAGATCCCCGAGGTCGCGACGACTTCGAGACCTTCAATACTTCGCATCTTCTCCAGCGCCGACTTGAGGTTTTTTTCGCGATCCCCCAGATTGGATCCAAGTAAAATGTAAGCGGTTTCTGCCATGATAATCTATTGCTCCTTGTTATCGCCGACCAGTTTTGATGGGTCGGGCTGGAATCGTGTAATTTCAACTTCGATAGCCTTAATGTTACCCGGGATAGGCGGGTTCATTTTTCTTACGCGCAGCGTAACGCGATAGGCGGGGAAATCTTCAAGCAGTTTGTGGGCGAGTGATGCCGCCAGTCCTTCGAGCAACGAAAATGCTCTCCCTTCAACCACTTCACGAGTCGTCTCGAACACCCGGCCGTAGTCGATTGTGTCGGACAGGCGGTCGGATTTGCCGGCGTCGGAAAGATCGACTTCCAGTTCGCAATCAACCTCGAACATGCGTCCCGTTTCTTTCTCGGCCGCGGTGACACCGTGGTAACCGTAAAACTGCATCCCCATCAACCTGATGAGATCTTTCACACTTCCTCCGTCGCCCGGAACAGGCGGATCTTGCGGCTTATGCGGTCGTGAGCTTCGCGATAGACGGCCGGTGGGGCGGTGAGAGAAAGACGCAAGTACCCTTCGCCGTTTTCGCCGAAGGCCGTCCCCGGGGCGGTCAGCACACGGCTCCGTCGGTAGAGCAGATTGGCCAGCGTAAGGGCGTGGCGACGGCGCTCGATTCGTGTCCAGATGAACGGCGTGGTGTCGTAGCCCGATTTTTCCAGCGAGAGAAGCTCAAGCAGCTTGGTTGCTTCGGACGCCGACTGATCGAATTGCTTGCGGCAGGCACTCAGTGCGGCGGTCGGATAGTTTCGCATGGCGGCGAGGGCCATCTCTACATACTGCTCCGGGATATACTGGGGCAACAGGGCTGAGACCGCCTGCAGTCCACTTATGACATCACGATTGCCGACTACAAACCCGAACGGGATAGGCGGGAGGCCGAATAGGTAGGAGAAGGAATAGACTTCGACTCCGACATGACGGGCGCCTTCGATACTCATGAGTGAAGCGGGGGTCCGTTCGCTGATCGACTGATAGGCAGCATCGTTCACCAGAGTGATGTTCTCCTGCGAGGCCATCCAGACCAAGTTCTCGAGGTCTCTCTGGTCAAGCGTGGCCCCGGTTGGATTGTGGGGAGAGTTGACAAAGAGCAGTCGGGCGACTCGGCCGAGGCGGGTACTGATCCGGTCGAACTCCGGCATCCAGTTACTCTTTCCTGATACCCCATACCCAATCGCTTCACCGCCGCAGGCCATGGTTACGCGGCGATAGAGCGGGAGTCCCAGTTCCGGGACGAATACGATATCTCCGTTGTCGATAAAAGCCAGGGCGATGGAGAACATGAGCGACGAAATCCGCCCGCCGATAAATATCTCTTTCGGGCTCACGATTTTTGCTTTGTGGTGCGCGGCAAACCATTCGATCAGGGCATCCTTGAGCTGATCTATTTTCTCCGGTCCGGCCGGAGCGAGCGATTTCGATCCGACCGGCGAATCTTCCGGTTTTACCGGCCAGTTGAACCTGCCGATATCGATGAGTTCGGTCTTCTTGATCAGGCCGCGACGGGTTTTGTCATGGGTGAAGGAGAACAGGTCGGGAGCAAGCTGATAGATGCGATTGGCCTTGTCGACAACGACTTTTTTTAGCGCCATAGTTCGCCTCAATTTCGAATTGCCTTTGCGGAGAGATGCTCCTGTCTGAGCTTCTTGAGTCGTTCCAGATCATCGGCCGGAATTTTCGCCGTTCCGCCAAGCTGATGCGCCAGGTGCATGATTCGGGCGTAATGCTCGACCACCTCATGTCGGCAGAAAGCTTCCTCGACCGATCTGCCTATAGTAAGCAAGCCGTGGTTTCGAAGCAGGAAAGCGTCGCTCGTCGCGACAAACGGAGCCAGCGACTCGGGGACAGCTTTGGTCCCGGGCGGAGCATAGTCGGTCAACGGAATTTTACCTACCATCAGCACGACCTCCGGCATGACGTCTTCGGTCAGTTCGATACCGGCCACCGCAAAGGATGTCGAATAGGGGGCGTGGGTGTGCACGCAGGCGTTTATCTCCGGGCGGCTGGTGTACACGAACATATGCATAGCAACCTCGGAGGATGCCGGTAAGCGCCCCTCCAGATGCACCCCGGACGGTCCGAGTACAGTCAAATCGTCAGGGGAGAGGCGTCCCTTGGGAAGCCCCGAAGGCGTGATGACAATACGTCCGTCGGGCATCCGGGCGGAGATATTTCCATCGGTGCCAGCCAGCATCCCCCGCAAGTACAGGGATTTGCCGACATTTACCAATGTTCTTCTGATCGTTGCCAATGAGGCCATAACTGCTGTCAAGGTAGACGCTTCCGGTCCAAATGTCAATAGGTGGCCGGCCGCCCGGGGTCACATTAGCAAATCTCCTCCCGAAGTCTGAAAAGGACCGGACGAAACCGCTACGCCAGGCTGAAAACAGGCTCTGGGAGCTGTTTTATCCGATTCCGGCAGAAAGTATGCGGAATCTTACTTTTTTTGAATCAAATCGGTCCTCCAATCCGTTAAAGAGTACGAGGATAGGTGAAGAAATAGCTTGACGCAGCAGGGCTGCGTCATTATCATATTAGGCTTGATACCCGGAGGATAATACTAAATTGAAACCAGGCTCTTTATCCCCTGAGAACAAAAAACCCAGGGGGCGTCAGGTTTTTTTGCTCATATCAACCGCAGCCGCTTTCTTATTTGCCGGGATTATGATCGCGGCAAACTTCGACCTCACCCGAGAGACGATCGCTGAACCTGCCACCAACATCGCCCAAACGGGGACGTATCCGGTAATCGAACGGAATGGCGAGCAGGAATCTCCGTTTGTCGGCGTCGTGGAGAAGGTCGAAAAGGCTGTGGTCAACATCTCGGCCCGGGCTAAGGATGCCAATGTCCCATGGTGGCACCAGGGGACAGCCTTTGCTACAGCCAGCGGTTCGGGATTCTTCTTTCGCCCTGACGGATACATTCTGACGAATAACCATGTCGTCGAGGACGCCGACCAACTGACGGTGACGACGGCATCCGGTTACCATTACACCGCCAAACTGGTGGGGGCCGATCCCCAGACCGACCTGGCCGTGCTCAAGATTACCGTCAAGGACGAAGATATCGTGACTATTCCGTTCGGTAACTCGGACGAGATCAAAGTCGGCGACTGGGCGATTGCAATCGGCAATCCGTTCCCCCAGCAGGGCCTTGACCGAACCGTTACGGTTGGTGTTATCTCGGCGAAGGGGCGGACGAATTTGAATTTCGGCCGGGAGACGCCGGCATATCAGAATTATATCCAGACCGATGCTTCGATTAACCCCGGCAACTCGGGCGGCCCGCTGTTGAATCTCAAAGGGGAAGTCATCGGGGTAAACGCTGCGATCTCAAGCCCGACCGGTGCCTCGGTAGGTATTGGATTTGCCATTCCGATCAATCTGGCTCGATCGGTGGTACCGGATCTTATCGCGACCGGCAAAGTCAGTCGCGGCTGGCTGGGCGTTTGGCTTGGTACCCTTACCGAACAGGAAGCGCGGCGTCAGGGACTGGACGGAGTGCACGGCGTGAAAATTGACTCCGTCTTTGCGGACTCACCTGCCGACAAAGCCGGCATTAAACGTGGCGATATAATTCTTTCGATAAATAAGCAGCCGGTTGACAACAACAGCCAGCTCTCAGTTCTCGTATCACAGTCAAAGGGTGGGGAACCAATACCGATTGAAGTTGTTCGAGACGGTTCACATATCAATCTGACCACGGTGGTGGCGGATCGGGACAAGTTCCTGACTTCGCTCGATGACAGCAATCCGAGCGTTCAGCCGAGCAACGACGATTTCCAGGTCAATAACTGGCTGGGGATGGAGTTAATGGCGTTCACGCCCGATGTGGCGAAGGCGCTGGGGACGAAGCAGGTTGAAGGTGTGTATGTACGGCGGGTTGATCCGGGAAGCCCGGCCGACGCTGCATCGATCGCGCGAGGCACGATCATCCTGCAGGTCGGGAGCCGCACTGTGAAGAGCCTCCAGGATATCGATTCGATCCGACAGTCGAGTAAGAACAGTTCGGATCGTATTCCGCTGATCGTGGTAGAACCGGATGGGACGATCGCGCGCAAAGTAGTAAGACCGCAATGATTGGACATAGGAACGTAATCGCGCAAGTTTGTTCATGACGAAGGCTTGCGTTTACTGACAACGGAAGGAGAGTATCAGAGACTGTGGCAAAACAATCCCTAAAATATCGCGATGAGGATCGCTCGCTCGACCTGTATCTTCGCGAAATCGGGGAAACACCTCTGATCACCGCCGACGAGGAAGTGCGCCTGGCTCGCAAGATCAAGCAGGGCGATAAGAAAGCCCTGGAGAAACTCACAAAGGCCAATTTGCGATTCGTCGTTTCGGTTGCCAAGCAGTATCAGAATCAGGGTCTCTCCCTGGCTGATTTGATCAACGAAGGAAACATCGGGCTGATCAAAGCCGCGAAGCGGTTCGATGAGACCCGGGGATTCAAATTCATCAGCTACGCCGTGTGGTGGATCCGTCAGGCCATCCTGCAGGCATTGGCCGAACAGAGCCGAATTGTCCGTCTGCCCCTCAATCGGGTCGGGACACTTCATAAGATCGGCAAAGTCTCGAGCCAGCTCGAACAGGGCCTCGGACGGCTACCTTCGCCCGAAGAGATCGCCAACGAACTGGAGCTGTCCGAAGGTGAAGTTTCGGATACGCTGAAAATTTCCAATTCGCATTTGTCGCTCGATGCGCCGTTTTCGGCTTCCGAGGACAATTCGCTGATCGACGTTCTCGAGGACGAATACCAGCCGTCGCCGGACGAGTCGTTGCTGAAGAGTTCGCTTAGAGTTGAGATTGAGAAGGCGCTCGATTCGCTCACGCCGCGTGAAGCCGAAGTGATCAATTTGTATTTCGGCCTCAATCACGAGAAGGCGCTGACGCTCGAAGAAATCGGGGCGCGGTTTTCGCTTACCCGGGAACGCGTCCGCCAGATCAAGGAGAAAGCGATTCGACGACTCCGTCATGCTTCCCGAAGCCGCTCGCTTCGGGCCTACCTGAACTAAGCAGACCTTAGATCAGCATAGACTTACTTTTAAGCCGCCCCTGGAAACCGGGGCGGTTTTGTATTGGGGGATCAGTCAAGCAAACGAAGATGCCCGGCGCTATACGTACCATCGCCGCCACCGGGAGTGATGAGGATATAGTAGTAGCCCGAGTCTACCGCTTCTTTGGGCACGTCGACTACTTCAATTCGCAGTCCGCCCGAACGAATCGGCCGTGGCTTGATCGTAACTGTGCCATGCTCATTCGTTCCTCTGAGAAAATGCAAGGTGTATTCATCATTGCAGTCAAGACTGACCTCTACGCGGGTTGCGTGGGTGACTTGCCCTATCAGTATTTTAAGGCCGGGCTGGAGAAACAGCATACATCCACTTGCGTTATAAGCTGTTCCTTCTTCCTTCGGGGTATTAAAATGATCCAGAGCGACCTGTCTGGGGCGGCTGTTGTATTCGTCCAGCAAGTGATCATATTGTCCGGTGTTGAATTTCCAGATCTCTTTCACTCGTGCCCAACTGAACAGAGGACCGCGGGTCACGGAGACAAGCTTATCGTAGAAGTCCGCCAGTGAACTGTCCGAGATCTGATTCTCCCCTGATTGCAGGGATTCGCTGTATCCTTCCGGTTCTTCTCGAGTAAAGTGCCCGATACGCCATTTCAATGGCGAGTACATGGGAAGTCGAGCAAGCAGAGGGTCGGTCAGAGCATGTTTATCGACGATGTGAACATGCGGACCGGCAAAGTATCCGACAAAACCGACTCCGCCACGCCAGATCAATTTTGTCGAGTCCCGTCGTGCCCTGAGCCCATCGACCACCCACGGATGGTTGGGGACGGGTTGGTTCCGATTCTGAAGGAGCGGGCTCGTCCGCTGGTAGTATCCGGCCCGCTCATCGGCGATTCCATTGAAGAAATACAGGCGTTCAGGGCCCTTGCCGTAGTTGGTGTCGGCTCTCAACGGAGAGTACGGCCAGATGAAACCGAGCGACAGAGCGGTTACGGCTATCAACGTACTCTCGCGATAGGCAAGTGTGAATGAGTGGCGGGCAAGGATGATCACAGCGACGAAGAAAGGAGCAGTAAGAAAGCGCCCCTCCATAAAATCGCCACCGACTCGCACAATATAGAGAACATAGAGAAGTATGCCAATTGCCGGAGCAGTGAGTCGAAGTGACTTTCGCAAGACCGCATAGAAGAAAGCGGCCACAATGATGAAGGCGGTGAATGGCAATTGCTCAACTCCATTTTGCAGGTAGTAGAGTCCCTGCGCGACCAGATCTTGTCTGGCTATTCCAGTGCTCAGTTTTGCGTATGCCGTATTCGGGAAGGGAAAGCCATAGTAGAACAAGGAGAAGATCTCCCACAGGACAAATGGAGCGGTGCCGGCGGCGCTGACCAACCATGCCTTGAGCCTGCGAGTGTTGAGTAAATCATATATGACAGGGGGGGCCACGATCAATGCCAGGTCCATCCGGTTGAGGACGACAAGGGACGCCAGTAACGACAACAAGAAACTCTTTCGGTTGCTCTTACTCGGCTGGAAATAGATCATGAAGAAAAGCACGAGCATAAGATAGGTGAGCGGATTTTCCAGCCCCGAGGTGGCGAAATCAACAAAAGGTTTTGAGGCAATTAACCCGAGAATAGCCAACGCCCCCGCCGTTTGGTTGGCCGCAAGTTTGGACCAGAGTAAGTATGCGGCGGGCATCGAGAGCAACAGGGAGAGCACCAGGGAAGTGTAGTAGAGATCATGCGTGAACAAGCTGACCAGCGACAGCACGAACATCCACAGCGGGTGCGTGTAGCTGTCAACTCGCTCATCGACGTTCCACCTCAGACCGTAACCGTGAGTGAAATTGTCGACAGTCCGAAAGGTAATAGCGGCATCATCACAGACCCAGGCCGACCTTACTATCAGCAAAGCGAGCAGGAGCAAGAGGGCAGCCTTAATGATTGTGGTGCGATGACGCCCTAGAAATGTTCGTTGCAGCAGGGTCATTGCAGGGAGCCTTCGGCTGATCCGATATCCGGCTTCGGAACGTACACAGTCGTAGGACGAATCCGCCATCCCGTGACTGGCCAGAATACCGAGGTGTCCTGAAAGACAACGCCGACCGAGTCGTAGCTCGCCAACAATTCTTTTTCGAACCATTTATGATCCGTAATAATGACACTGAATCGCTTCGCTGCAAGATTCCTACGGATGTCGTCGATCAACGAGTCCCGGGGATGCCCGCGCGTTCTGTTTACGATGTCCTGAATCGCCATACGCTGTGCAAACGTCTGTTTGCCTGCCAACGTCGGTAGGTAACCGTGGAATGGAACCAGAATCTCACCTGGATACGAGCGCATGAGCGCCACAAACTCGTCTCCGGCCCTGCGGTCGACAGGGGTAGGTATCAGCGACGAGGGGCTGTATCGCATTGCCGCAAATTGGCACGCACCCAGCAGGAGGACCGTGATGGTCACGGTGCTCAGGATCAAACCACTCTCAGGCCGTCGCATCTTGATAAATGCTCCCATCCCGCACCCGAAGAGGATGGCCAACGCCAGATGTTGCGGAATGAGATTGTTGTAGTACGACCCGCCATTGATCCAGAGCAAAAAGGCCGAAAGAGTTAGTGCGGCGAGGAGAAACCAATGAAAGAGTCTTTTCCGCCAACTGCCATGTTTTAACGTTTGGGAAATGAGATAAAATAATGCGAACCCGGAGGCGACAGGCAGGGGCTGGAGCACCTGATCGGTCAGGTAGGCGCGGAAGGCCTGTATCAGAGATCCACGGTAAATCAAGTTCCTTCCCAATTCGAACGTGTAATAGCTGTACCAACCAGCGTAAATACGGTCAAAAGCAAGCGATGAGGCAACGATTGCAAAGACAGACCCGCAGGCAAGCAGGAGGCCCAGCTTCCGATTCTCGATCAACTGGTAAACTATCATCGGTGCTATTACCAGCGCGGCCACCTGCTTGGCCAAATAGGCGAGCGAGAACAGAAGCGCCGCTATCAAAACACCTCGCGTGTCACGATGGAAACGGAGGAGATAAATTCCCGCCAGCAAGAGTGCCAGAAACAACATGTCACAGCGCCCTATGTCGAACCAATCACCGCCGAGCGGGTAGGTGGCGGCGAAGAAGCCGGCACTGATCAAGCCGGCAACAATACTTCCGGTCTCCTTTTGGACGAACCGAAACAGCATGACAAAGCAAGCCGTAGTCGAGAGGATAGAGACCAGCCTCAACGGGACGAATCCTATTCCGGTTACCTCCGCGAACAACCAGCTTATGAAGTAATACAAGGGAGTATACCGGTATGGGACAAAGGTAAGCGAAGGCTGAAGATAGAGTGGAAGGCCGCTTATAAGTCGTCGGACATGGTCGACCGAACCCCCTTCCATCCACTCCAACTCGTATGGATATGCGAGGCGGCGAAAGGCGACGTACAGGAAGGTCGCCACGAAAGCCAGGGATGCGAAAGCCAGGATGAACTTGAGAACGGACTCCCAGAAAGCTGGCGACGCGACTATCCTGAGTTTAGGCAATGAAATCCGTTCCATATTCCCCGCATAGCTAAGCGGTGTGGCCATCCTGACCCCAAAGCGGGCATCTCCTACCGTTTGTTTCATTATCTATTCCATCTCTCGAAAAATCAAGCCGCAATTTCATGAGATGACGCAAAACCTGTTGATTTTCGCGCTTCACCGCATATATTGGGTACCTGAAAAAGCAGTCCGGCCGAAAGGCCGGTACGATGATGCCGAAGTGGTGAAACTGGTAGACGCGCTGCGTTCAGGGCGCAGTTCACGCAAGTGAGTGGGGGTTCAAATCCCCCCTTCGGCACCATAATCCGGGGGCAAGATTTACACTGAAATAGTGATCGTGAACTGATTCGAGAAGAGTCTGATTTTACTCTGAACCGGTCCGCTGTGGCGTGCAAGAGACGGGAGCCGGCCCTTGCGGAAAGCCGAACGAGTAATCGACCAGATAAATGATATCGGCGATATCGACCGTATTCGAGCCGTCGACATCGGCCGAGACCGGACAGGCTATGATGGCTCCTTCCGGGTTGAAGGAAAACTCAACCAGGGCGATCAGGTCGGCGATATCGATTGAACCGTTTGGATCGTCATCGATATTTCCGCGCATCCCCACACAACAGCAAGCATCGCCAATTCCATCCCCGTTGGCATCCGCCTGATCCGGATTGTACGTATTGGGGCAATTGTCTACCGCATTGCTGACTCCATCAAAATCATCATCGGTCAAGACCACTTCCACCGGGAAGGAGCCGGACGTTGTGTTCCCTGAGTTGTCAGTTGCTGTAATCTCGACCTGTGTCACGCCTATCGGAAAGAAGCTGCCAGACGGAGGCTCAACGATAACCGAGGTTCCGGGACAGTTGTCGTCGACGGTAATTTCGAAACTCACGACGGCGCCGTTCTGTAACGAGTCGTTCGGCGTGCTGATCGATGCCGGATAGGTAAGGCCGGGAGGCTCAACATCGCGAACGGTCACCTCGAACGAAATCGTATCGGCGTTGCCGGACTGATCCGACGCGATGCAGACGACCGTGGTTGTGCCGATTTCAAAGAAGCTGCCCGCAGGGGGGATAGATTGCGTTGATACCTCGCCACAATTGTCGGTCGCGAATACTCCGTAGGTAACAATCGCTCCGCACATTCCGGGGTCGTTGGGAATATCCACCGATGACACCGGGGCGATCACCGGCGGAGTCTCATCTCTCACGTCGACAGTAAATGAACAAGTATCGGCGTTGCCGGAGGCATCGACCGCGATCGCCGTAACCGAAGTTATCCCGACCGGTAGAAAGGTGCCTGAGGCGACATCCGCCGAAGCCGTTACGCCCGGGCAGTTGTCAGAAGCGTTCAGACTGTAATTGAAGCGCGCACCGCAACTGTCAGGGTCGGTATGAAGTACCGTATCCGAAGGGCAGCTCAGGGCCGGTGGTTCAGTATCCCGGACGGTGACAGTAAATGCACACGTATCAGTGTTGCCCGACTCGTCGGAGGCAATCACCGTAACCGGAGTCGTTCCGATCGGGAAGAGGGTCCCCGACGGAATAGAAGGAGTCACTGTTGCCTGGGTACAATTGTCGACCGCGCTAACCTCGTACGAGACGACTGCGCCGCATTCCCCCGGAGTATTCGATACAATTATATTCTGCGGACAGGTGATAACCGGAGCGACCGAGTCGTGCACCGTTACGGTGAATTGACAGGTATCTTTGTTGCCGGTAAGGTCGGTCGCGATCGCTGTTACCAGGGTCGATCCAACCGGGAAGAAACTCCCCGAAGGGGGCGTTACCGTTGTGTGTACTCCCGGTAAGTTGTCGGATGCAGTTATACTGAAAGTAATATGCTTACCACACGAGTCCGCATCGGCGATTACGTTGATGTCGGCCGGGCAATTGACATGCGGAGCTTCCGTATCAGCCACGGTTACGGTGAATATGCATGTGTCTTTGTTACCGGCGGCATCGGTCGCGATGCAGATGACCGGCGTGGCATCGATCGGGAAGAAGGAGCCTGATGGGGGATTGGCAACGACCGTTACGCCGGGACAGGCATCGGTCGCCGAAACGGAGAAACTGACATACGCGCCCCATTGCCCCGGTTCGTTGCCTACCAGGGTATCTCCGGGACAGATGGCAACGGGCGGATTCTGATCAACTACCCGGACATAAAACGAGCAGTGACTGGTATCGCCGGTGGAGGTGATCGCGGTGACCAACACCGGGGTTCGGCCCACCGGGAAATAGGTCCCCGATGGCGGGGCGGAGCTAATCGTGGTGCCCTCGCACCCGGGGCTCGCCTGAAGAGTGAAGCTTACGGGCGTCCCACATGTGCCGGGCGGGACGGATACGATGGTATCGTGCGGGCAGATGATGACAGGGGATCCATTGGTCAACAGAAATCCACCATTATGATAGTCGATACTTCTCACCGCCACGGTCGTCGTGTCGGCAGTACAGCCGCTCGGGGCTCCGTAGAACGTCGGGAAGGTGGAATCTTTCGTCACCAGGACCTCATCCACACCATTGAAATCATAAACGTCGTCTGAAATATACAGAGTATTTCCGATACGGGCGGAGAATGAGTTATCAGGTGCATCCGTACCATATCCATTTGATCGGAAGGAAGTTGGTCTGAATGGCGGAATCAGGAGCTACCTGGAAGTTCAAGGTGGCGATTGTTCCGTTACGATCTCCATAGCAAGTCGGGTGGGAGGCGCCGTTGTTAAGGTCAGCGATTGCCAGCAACCTGACCCGAGCCGGTCCCGGAACTTGCACGGTGAAATACTCCCAGCCGCAGTCCGTCAGCACCTGGCCCGGTTGGGCCGACAGGAAGGTGAGAGACGTACTATAGGCTAACTGGAGTTCAAACCCACCGAATTGCGTCCCCGGGGAGGGGTTGTTCATGTAGATGGGCAACGAGGCGGTATGTCCGGGACTGACACAGGAAATCCGGCCGATAGAAATGTCTATCTGGGCGGATATTTCAGATGCACAAAAAATGCAGGCGAGGAGAAGGATCAACCGCTTCATGGATTCCCGTCCGGATATCGGTCAACGTCGTGAATTCAGGGGAGTAGGCAACCGATTCCGGCAACCTATATCGTCACTGTTACTTACACTCCGCCTTCGAATCGGCGAACTGTCGGTCATCTGGTTTCGTGAAAGCCCCACAGCAAGGGCGCTCTCGACGGTTCTATTAAATGCAATATATGTGCCGGTATTTGAAGTTACAAACGGTTTCTGTGGTTTGCGGTAGCTGAAGAGCAGAATAATAGAGTAGTCAGGACAGTATCAGACGATCAACTTCCGAAAAAGACGCTGTAAATCAGGACGGCCAGGACGATGGTGGTTACGACCACGTACAGCTTATCCCGTTCCCGGATGAAGATAAGAACAGATAGAAGCACCCGCATAATGGGGGTGGCCAGCAGAAGCAGTATGCCGAGCTGCATGATGCCGCGGCTGCTGAACGACAGGACTTCGTGGAAAATTCCGCCGACCGAAGTCAGCGCGAGCGGCTCGCCCTTGAAGAGGGAATAGTTGGGTTGAGATCCGCCCGCCTTGAGCATGAACAGGATGCCGCCTATAAGAACGATGCAAGAGGAGACGACGACACCGACTATAAGCAGGCGTCCGATCAGGATTTCCATTTTGACCGTTTCGTGGTTTTTGTCCGTTTTGTTCATCTAGAATTTCCCAAGAACACCTTTGTAAATCATCTCAATCGCCATGATGAATATCACGATGGCGAACACGATGCGCAGATATTTCGTGTGCACTTTCATCAACACACGCGCACCGATCATCGAGCCGGACAGCGCTCCTAACATCACCGGCATTACCAGGGCAGGATCGATATAGCCGCGACTCAAATACACCCCCGCACTGGCCGCGGCCGTCACTCCGATCATGAAATTACTCGTCGTCGTGGATACTTTGAAGGGTATCCGCATGATATGATCCATGCCCAGCACCTTCACTACTCCAGAGCCGATCCCCAGAAGTCCGGACAGCGCTCCGGCCGCGAACATCACAGCGAATCCACCCGGGACCCGATAGACATGATACGGCCGCTCCTGTTTACCGTCGGGATACGACCCATTCATTTTGAGCAGAGTAGCTATTCTGTCCGGCGGGTGGTCGACGTAGCTGGAGTGTTTGGGACGGGAGGAAAGATAGGCTGAGTACAGCAGCATCAGGCCGAAGATCACGGCAATTACACTCGGCGCGAGAAAGGCCGCGATCATCGCCCCGGATAGAGCGCCGATCGTGGTGGCGACTTCGAGAAACATCCCAATTCTAATGTTGGAAAACCCTTCGCGAACGTAGGCCGCGGCCGCGCCGCTCGATGTTGCGATTACGGCGACGAGCGAAGCACCGATCGCATAGCGGAGATCGACGCCAAACAGGAGAGAGAGCATAGGAATGATCACGATTCCCCCTCCCAGACCGGTCAACGACCCGAGAAAGCCGGCGGCGAAAGATCCCAAAAGGATTATCAGAGTAAAGATCAGTTCGTTCATGCAATCAGTTTCGCTATTACGAATGCGGCGGCCGCGGCAACTCCGCCGATGACGGCCGTTCGAAATGCACTTCGGAACGGCCTTGAGCCGGTGAAAGTTCCCTTGACGAATCCGAACAGATAAAGGGCGATCAGGGTAACCACTACTGAAGTGTACAGAGCCAGGTTAACATCGTGCTGAATAAAAATGTATGGAGCCAGGGGGATGAAGCCGCCGACAACATAGGCGACAGCAATCGTTATGGCACTTTGCCTGGCTCGCCCCGATTCCGGCTGCTCGAGGCCCAGCTCATACCGCATCATAAAATCGACCCAGCGAGTTTGATCGGAGCAAATTGCCGTCACGACCGGTTTCAATTCGTCGTCCGAGAGACCATAGCCGCGAAAGATGTCCTCGACTTCCTTCGTCTCGAGTTCGGGAATGTCTTCCGTCTCCCGGATTTCGCGCTGTCGTTCCGATTCATAGTGCTCTTCATCGGTCCTCCCGGCCAGATATCCGCCGAGGCCCATGGATATCGAGCCGGCGACAATCTCAGCGAGCCCGGCCGTGACGACCAGCGTGGTAACCGAGACAGCTCCGGACATACCGGCCGCCAGGGCGAACGGCACGGTCAGGCCGTCGGACATGCCGATCACGATATCGCGGACAGTGGCCGAAGCGGTGAAGTGCTTTTCAACGTGCGAGGTTTGTGGCATGTATCGTCCTGTGTTCAATCATCTTCGGATTCACTTTTGACCAGCCCGGAGAGGAGCCTATAGATCTCCTGCAGCGCCTGATCCTGGGCCGCCAGATGATCCATAATCGCCCGGACTTCGACTTCCGCTTTCTGGTTAACCAGGTAGTCATTGTGGGCCTCGAGCCGGTCACGCTGATTCTGGCGGTTCTGGCTCATCATGATAATCGGGGCGGTATAGGCCGCCTGCAGCGAGAGAAAGAGGTTCATGAGGATAAACGGATACGGGTCCCAGTGATGCGCATACGCCAGCACATTGAGTACGATCCAGACGACCAACAGGGCCGACTGTCCGAGAATGAATCCCCACGATCCGATTTTGAGCACCACCCAGTCGGCTGTCCTTTGTCCGAAGGTCGATCGTTGCTCAAGAAGGACGTTGACATCCTGTACCGGTGGATGGTTATGGGAAAACGGGTTAGGAAATTTGATCATCTTCATCTTCCGATTCTCCTCACTGCGGTTTCGCTGAAAAGTATCGACGGAGTGAACGGGAGGTCAACATTTAACAGTCAAAGGGCTTACAGCTTAGGACAACAGATTTATTTCTATGGGCCGCCATGGGTAATGCGACCACCACGAAACCGCTTGCGGGCCAGTTTAACTCCGAAGACGCCGTTGACCGGCTGTGCATCGGCTTGCCTTTCGGAACGACCGCAACGAGAGCGGCCCACATTTGCAGCAGACCTCACTTGACAACTTGTCAATTCGGTATTAATATATATAATAGAGTAGATTGGTACACGATTCCCCTGTTTGCTGCGGACGTTGCGCTGATCCGATTGTCTTCCGACCGGGCAGAACGGATACCGATCATGCCTCGTTGACCGAAATGGTCGAGTCCAAATTCAGAATAAATCAAACCGGTTTATGGAGGTCGAAGATGAGACATTTTTGTGTCGTAGTCATGTGGGCAATTTCCCTGGTCGCCGCGGGGCTCGGCTCAGTATTTGCGGAAACACCACCAGCCCTCGTCAGCTATCAAGGGAGACTGCAGACGTCGAGTGGTGATCCGGTGGCCGATGGCAGCTACACGGTCGTTTTCACGATATGGAATGACCCGACTTCGAATTCTCCGGGCAACCAGATCTGGACAAGCGGTCCGGTCTCAGTAACGACTTCTAACGGACTCTTTTCGGTGGTGCTCGGACAATCTCCGATGCCGCCGTTAAATCACGGCTATTTCGTTACCGATGACTCGCTCTATATCGGAATCGCGGTGTCCCCCGATCCGGAGAGTATGCCTCGCTCGAGATTTGTATCGTCCCCCTACTCATCTCTTGCCCGCTATGCGATAAACGCGATCGTGTCGGACTCGGCGTATGCTGCACAAATCGCAGGACATGCCGGGACGGCTGATAGCGCGCAGTATCTGACTACGCCGGGTGCGAGCAACGGTGATGTGCTCACCTGGAATGGTTCAAGCTGGCAGCCGAACTCCCCTCCTTCTTCGACCGGCCCCGGGATCGCCTCCACGCACCACTTTCTCTATACGGCGTTGGTGTGTGACAGTATGATCGATATCGCGACCGTGACGATAACTATTCCGGCCGACGGGTATATCTTCGTGCAAGGTCGAACCGATCTGTATTTCAACGGAACGACTCAGTCGATTACTGCCCTTCTTCAGATCGATGAGACCGCGGGAGGACTTGAAGACCCGGCCAGCGGTTATATAACAGTCGGACTGAGCGGCTATGCGAATGCCGCGGTCGACGATCAGATGCCGGCTTATGTCGATCGAGTGTATCATAAACCAGCCGGAACCTACACTTTCAGAATTGAGGGTCGTTCGTGCAGTTTTGATTCGGCTGCCGATATGCATGCCGGGAATCAGAGCATTACCGCGCTCTATTTTCCGACCGCGATGGGTTCAGTTTCGCTTAAGTGAAGCGGCCGCCGCTTTATCGACAAGCCAGAGAACTTCGCCGGAAGCGGCGCGGATGAGCTGGGCGGGGAGATGCTCCGGTTGATACGGACCGTCCAGCACTTCATGAAGTACGTTTGCCTTATCGCCTCCTGAAACGAGGAAGGCAATCGTTCTTGCCTGATTGATGACCGGCACAGTCAGTGTAACCCGGTAGCTCTTGAGTTCATCGACTATTACCCCTGACACGAGTCGATCGGTTTCGCCGAGCACGTCGGAATCCGGAAAGAGCGAAGCCGTGTGACCGTTGGCTCCGAGGCCCAGAAAGATCAGGTCAAACCGCGGCGGGTTATCGCCGAAAAAGTCGCGCAGAGTCTTTTCATATTCCGAGGCGCTCTCGGCCGGGGGGAGGGTTCCGCTGATCGGGTGGATCTGATTCTTCGGTATCGGGACACTGTCGAGAAACAACCGCGATGCTTCGCCGGAATTACTCTCCGGGCTCTCCATCGGAACACAGCGCTCGTCACCCCAGAATATGTGCACTTTGTTCCACTCGATTCGGGAGGCGTACGTAAAGCTCGAAAGAATGTTGTAGAATTCTACGGGAGTATGTCCGCCTGAAAGAGCGACGGCGAACCGTCCGAACTCGGCAATCGATTTACTCGCCAGCTCGACAAACAGATCCGCTGCGGCACGGCTCAGGGCTTCGTGATTCTCAAAGACTTTGACTTGCATTAATTGTAAGTTTGCTCCGTTGGGGTTTCGTCTTTATGGGCCAGAAGGCAGTTTCTCAATTGGAACTGATCAACTATCATTGACTCCATGAAATAAATGGCAGTTTCTAAGAAGGAACTGCCCTACAGCATATGTTTTGTCATTCTCCCCAGTGGGTGTGGAAGGTTCCTTCGCGGTCGATCCGCTCGTACGTGTGCGAGCCGAAATTGTCCCGCAACGCCTGAATCAGATTGGCCGGCAGCCAGGCGCTTCTGTACGAATCGAAGTACCCCAACGAGGCAGCATACGAGGCCACCGGGATTCCCAGATCGATACCGGTGCGGACGATCTCGCGAAGATCCTGATGCCGGTCGACCAGCAGCTTGGCAAAGTGAGGATCGACCATCAGGTTCGGAAGAGTTGGGTTCGCCTTCACAGCGTTGCGTATATCTTCGAGCAGGTCGGCGCGAATGATGCATCCGCCGCGCCAGATCCTTGCGACATCCTCGAGATTCAATCCATACTTGTATTCGCTCGAAGCTGCTCTGAGAAGGGCCATCCCCTGAGCGTAGGCAGTGATCATCGCGAAATGAAACGCGCGTTGAATCTGATTCTTGAACCCTTCCTTGTCGCTCGAAAACTTCCCTGTCTGAACTTTCAGATGTGTCGATGCACTCTCGCGCTCGTCTTTGAATCCGGACATATCGCGCATCTCGACCGCGCTGTCGATTGTCGGCACCGGCACCTGAAGCTCCATGGCATCCTGCGAGGTCCACTTACCGGTCCCTTTCTGCTTGGCCCGGTCGCGGATCATGTCTATCATGCGATGGTCGCTCTTGTCGTCTGCCTGACGGAATGCTTCCTCGGCAATTTCCACGAGGAACGATTTGACTTCAGACTGATTCCAGGCGGCGAACAGGTCGGCCAGTTCATCGTTGCTGAGACCGGCCCCTCGCTTGAGCAGGTCGTACGTCTCCGCAAGCAGTGCCATGATTGCGTATTCGATTCCATTGTGAACCATTTTGACATAATGTCCAGCCGAACCGGGGCCGAGATACGTCACGCAGGGGGAATCGCCGATATGGGCCGCCACCGCTTCGAAAATCGGCTGCACCCGTTTGTATGCGGTCTCGGGACCACCGGGCATCATGCTCGGGCCGAACCGCGCCCCTTTCTCGCCGCCGGAAATACCGATTCCGAGAAAATTGATTCCTTTCGCCGAGAGATCGGCTGCGTGACGGTTAGTGTCGGTGAAATGGGAATTGCCACCGTCGATAATGATATCGTCCTTGTCGAGCAGTCCGACTGATTCTTCAATCACGGCATCGACCGGTTTCCCCGCCGGCACCAACATCATCAGGGCACGCGGCTTCTTGAGGCGGGCGACAAACTGCTTGATATCGGTCACCCCTTCGACCGGTTTCCCCTTTCCTTCGGAGGCGAGGGCATCGACTTTCGATTTGTCGCGGTCCAAGCCTATTACCGAGAAGCCGCGGTCGGCCATATTAAGAACGAGATTGCGTCCCATAACCCCCAGCCCCACCATACCGATATCGAAACTCCTGTCGTTCATGCAAATTCCTTTTTCGTCTGTAACAGCGGTCGGGCCGGATGGTTTCAGGCAGGCTGTCACTGCTCATACCTGACCCGGTGTAATGGTACGAAGCGTTGTCAGGGGAGTGAATGTCAAGATTGAAGGTACAATAGCGTCGGCAAGATGCTGAGTATGGGACCAAAATGTCGCTTGATTTAGCGCCGCGATTTCTGGTATTCTTTCGGCGTAGGGTTCCATTCACATATCTCGAAGAAGGAGAAGACGCCATGCCTGTCGGAAATCCGAAAGATGAGTATCTCGATGCGTCCGCGAACCAGCGGCAGTTTCAGACAATTCGATTTGCCCAGCTCACGGTCTATCTTGCCCTGACCGGATTTCTGATCAATCTGCTCTTTAGCCACCCTGAATCGATGACTCCCCTGGTAAGAATACTGCTCAAGTCGGCCGGATTGATCACGACCCTGCTCTTCGGGGTGCACCAGGTGCGAACGGAGGCTTTCTGGTCACACTTCGTGCGGAGAGCGGCCGAGCTTGAGGAGGAACTGGGTTTCAAGCAGTACAGCACTCGACCGCGGTCAGGATTCATTTCTTCGTTCAAAGCAATGCGGGCTTTTTTCATCGTGCTCACGCTCTTCTGGATAGCCAGTTTCATCTGGATCAAATGAGTCGGTCGCCAAGACAATACGGAGATGAAATGAACGCTGGTTTTGCACGTCCCGATCTGTCGAAAATTCTTCGGCCGATGCGGATTGAGACAGCTGTCGGTTGGATCGAATATGTCGAATTCGGCAAAGGACCGGCGGTGGTGTCGGTGCATGGCGCGATGGGGGGCTGCGACCAGAGCGTCTTCCTGGCGCAGACGATTGGCACCGAGGGGTATCGCTATATCGCCCTTTCCCGCCCCGGATACCTCGGTACGTCGATCAAATCGGGAAGAAGTGCTGTGGAGCAAGGGGACTTGATCGCGGCCCTATTGGACGAACTGAAAATCGCTCGTGCCGGAGTCATGGCGGTTTCAGGCGGCGGGCCGAGCGCCATTGAGTTTGCGTTGCGTCATCGGGATAGATGTTCCGGGCTTATTCTCGTCTCCACCTGTGCGGATATAGTCGACACACCGATTCCGACTTCGTTCAAAATCATGAAGCTGCTTGCCCGACTTCCCTGGTTTGCGAATCGATTTCGTAAGAAGGCGGAGGCGGATCTCAAGGCGGTTGCGTCGCGATCAATCCGGGACCCGCAGATTCTTGAACGGACAGTCAATGACCCTGAAATCTGGTCGTTGTTTTCGGCGATGATGCTCAGCACCTTCGATCGAATGGGAAGGCGTATAACCGGCACCGAGAACGACATCAAAATCACGCGCGAGACGACTTATCCGCTGGAACAACTCAACGTGCCGGTTTTGATTATTCACGGTACCGAGGATCAGATGGTTTCGTTCGAAAAGCACGTCGGGGCTTATGAATCACGTGTCCCTCACGCCGAGATTCTCGCGATTGAGGGCGGCGAGCATGTCTCCATCTTCACGCACCATCGGATCGTTCGACCGAAGGTGGAGGAGTTTATGAAGAGGAATTTCAAGGACTGAGCGAGTTTCTATACCTGAGCCGCCCGTGCGAGGCGCATATGAGAAGCAACCGCCTCCAGAATCTCGAAATTCTTGAACGGTTTCGTGATGTATCCGTCGGCCCCCGTCTGCATGATGTACTCTTTGGAGTATTTGCCGCTGCGACCGGTGACAATCAGGACGGGAAGATGCGGATATTTTTCTTTGACCGCGGCCAGTAATTCAAGTCCGCCCATGCCGGGCATTTCGATATCGGAAATGATGATGCCGACATTGTCGCTCGCGATCAGCTCAAGCGCAGCTTCGCCCGACAGGGCGCTGGAGACCCGATAGCCCTGACGTTCGAGAACTTTGCGAAGCAACTGCAGAATCATTTCATCGTCATCGACCACCAACACCGATTCGCTACGATTTCTCATAATGCTGTCGATCCGGCTGAGCAACAGTTTCTGACTCACCGGTTTGATGATATAATCGCGGGCGCCGAGCTGGCGGCATCGGAGAACTGAAGCTTTATCTTTGATATCGCTGGCAATAATCACTGGGACATCGGTGCTCGACGGTCTGGTCTTCAAAAACTGAAGAAAGTGGAAACCATCAAGATCGGGAAACGAGAGATCGGAGACGATCAGGTTGAACTGCTCACCTTTGTTGACTTCGGTAATAGCCTGCTTGATATCGCTGGAACAGACAACGGAATGTCCGCTCGCTCTGAGCATATCTCCGATCAGTCCTTCCGGCCCCGAATTGTTCTCGACCACCAGTATCTTCATACAGTCAAATACTCTCCCCAGAGTGTGTTACTGCGAAATCGGTAATGCAGGCAATCCAACCGCTCCCCGACAGAGGTAAGAATAATGTCCTTTAGGGTATCATCGGAAGAAACGGGGAAGAGATTTAGTCGATAGGTCGATTGTTAGTCCGATTTATCCGGCCTGAATGGAACATGCTTTGCAGTCGATAATAGAGATGGGCAGTCTACGTGCTTCCCGACCGGTAAGATATTGCCGGGTAAGAAAATACCGACGGCCAAACACTCGGTCCGGCCGGCCGAAAGGGAACTTTGCCGTCCATGCTTTGTTAGGAGAAAAACGCCGAAAAAGGAGAGTACTGATGCGCTTTGAAAACATCGTGGAGGCAGTGGGGCGTACTCCGCTGATCAGACTGAATCGGGTAGTCCCGGCCGGTTCGGCGGCGGTATATGCTAAAATGGAAAGCTTCAATCCGTGCAGCTCCGTCAAGGACCGGATTGGGAAATCGATGATAGAAACGGCCGAGCGGGACGGCAAGTTGAAACCGGGAATGACCATTGTCGAACCGACTTCGGGAAATACCGGAATCGCCCTCGCCATGGTGGCTGCGGCCAAAGGATACAAATGTATTCTCACCATGCCGGAGTCAATGAGCAAAGAGCGCAGAGCGCTTCTGAAAATTCTTGGCGCTGAACTGGTCCTGACGCCGGCGTCCGAAGGGATGAAAGGGGCGATCTCCAGGGCGGAAGAACTGGCCAAGGGATACAACGCTTTCATGCCATCGCAGTTCAACAATCCGGCCAATCCGGAGGTCCATCGGCTCACCACCGGACCGGAGATCGTCGCAGATCTCGGAGACATCCGTCTCGATGCCTTCGTCGCGGGGGTCGGAACAGGAGGAACGGTGAGCGGCGCAGGGAGTGTACTGAAGAAGAAGTATGGCTGCAAAGTGTACGCAGTCGAACCGGATGCTTCGCCGGTTCTCTCCGGCGGAAATCCCGGTCCGCACCCAATTCAGGGAATCGGGGCCGGTTTTATCCCGAAAAACTACGATGCTTCGGTGGTCGATGAAGTCATCCGCGTGCAAAACGACAATGCCCTGCAAACGGCCCGTCAGCTTGCACTCAAAGACGGAATTCTGGCCGGCATTTCTTCAGGCGCTATTATCTGGGCGGCGATTCAAGTGGCCGGAAAACTGGGCGCCGGCAAGACAGTAGTGACCACCGTCTGCGATACCGGGGAGAGGTATATCTCGACTGCGATGTATGAGTGACCCTCATGGCGCAAGCAGAGTTTGCCGATAACGGAGAGTATGCTGGCAATTATCGAAGATATCAAAGCTATCTTTAGAAACGACCCGGCCTGCAGAAATATCGAATTCATTCTTTATCCGGGCTTTCACGCGATCACTTTTCACAGGTTCATACATTTCCTGTGGAAGCTGAAGATTCCGTTTATTCCCCGAATGTTCTCACAAATCAATCGCTTTCTGACCGGCCTTGAGATCCATCCCGGAGCGACAATCGGCAAAGGGTTCTTCGTCGATCATGGGGCAGGTCTGGTGATAGGCGAGACGACCATCATTGGCAACAACTGCGTGCTCTTCCACAATGTCACGCTCGGCGGAACCGGCAAGCATATCGGCAAGCGGCATCCGACGCTCGGCAACAATGTCCTGGTGGGAACCGGCGCGATCATTCTTGGACCGGTAACGGTCGGTGATAACGTCCGGATCGGAGCGAACAGCTACATATTCATGCACGATGTCCCGGCCAATACCACGGTTGCAGGGATCCCCGCAAAAATCGTCAAGCAGAACGGCGACAAAGTCGATCTGGATCTGCCCAAGACACGCGTTCCGCTGCCGTAATTCAAGAAGACAATCAATTGAAAATCCGACGTAGGGCATGATCCGTTTTTGGGGATGCCGGGTGCCCCACCCTTTGGGTGGGTTCTTACTGCCGGTTGAAGGTTCTACGGGCTCCCACCTGAAAGGTGGGGCACCCCGCGCATTCAAAATCGAAAATCACTTTTTCGGGAAGGATATCGGTTTATTCCTGATACTCATCCTGTGGGTTGGATTTGACCGAGACCTCCCGGGTGCCCCACGCTTTGGGTGGGTTCTAACTGCCGGTTGAAGGTTCTGCGGGCTCCCACTTGAAAGGTGGGGCACACCGTGCGAAGAATCATATACAATTTGAAAGGCTGTTCCGCGAATTGCGGAACAGCCTATTACGTTCCCAACTGATATTCGTCAGTCTTATGGACAGCTTATGGGAGATGCTCCGCCACTGAACGAATAGTCAACCATATAAATTAGATCGCTGATATCGACGCCGAGATCACCATTGACATCCGCTTCCTCGGAGCAACCGGGAGCTTCACCACCGCTGAACGAATAGTCGACCAGGAAGATCAGGTCACTGATGTCGACCGCGTCTTCGGAGTCGCCGTTGACATTCCCGCGAAGGCCGACACAGCAGCTGACGTGAACCGGATAGACCGCGGACCAGTTGGTCTGCGCATCCCAATCGTCTTTTCCCTGCACCTTCACGTCAAAGGTACCGTTGTCATTCCATGAGTGAGATGTATTCATCTTTGCTCCGGCGGAGTACGGACCCATCCATTCGGAAGTGGAGCCGTCGCCCCAGTCCCAGCGATAGTACATCTGATCGTTATCCTGGTCGCCGGCGCTGGCCTCGAAGGTGCAGGAAGCACCGGGCGTGGTAGTGGTCGGGCCGGAAGAGATGGTCGGATCATCTGGAGTGTAGTTGGCCGGAATGCCGTTACCGACACGGACTTTCACTTGAATAGTATTCGAACCCTGCCATTTGACGACCGTGAGCAGATCAAGCGGCGGAACCGCGCCGCGCTCCGGCAACAACGATTCTCGTCCGATAATCATTTTCGACAGTGCTTCCACCCACAAATGTCCGATAACCACCATCAAAATAGCAGGTCGGATATCCGGGTATGTTCAGGTCAGTGGTCATCCGGTCGAGCGCCTTTCCGCTGTGGTCGGTGACCATGGCGGCATAGAGGAACGGATAGTCATGCGAATCAAAGATGTGCTCAACCGCGTTGTGCGTTGCCGGACAGTATTGACACCATTCGGCAGTGCCTTCTTCAAGGAATACTGAATGAGTGAATCCCGTGGCTGTCTCATTGTGTCCGGGAACCCCGGGGGTCGCGAGCGCCGCGGCATCGCAGTAGTAGGCGATAAAATAAGCACCGTTGGGCGGATATGCGTCGGTCAGCACGCCATTCGAGTTGAAAATGGCAGAGGCAGCTTCGATATTCGTTGACGTAATTGCACCAATCCCGGCGGTAGCGGAGTTCCAGGTGGCACTTCCTTCCCATCGCGTACCATCGGCGATATTCAAAGTCCCGCCCGGTCCCCAGTCCAGGAACGCGTGGCCATAATTTGCTCCGACATGGTCGCGCCACCGGGAGACCGGCTCAAGAATATAAGTCCTGAGCGTGCCGGTGTATGTAGCTCTACCATCCGACTTGGCCGCTGGTGGTGCTGACGGAATCACATCGGACTGACTCCCGGAGGGGCAGAAGGGATTGGAATCGGCCGAGACCGACAGGGACAGAAGCAGGAGCGCAATCGCTGCGATGAAGATCGTGTAGCAACGTTTCATACAGTTTCCCTCGTTTCTCAGATTACCTTTCTGTGTTCTATTCTCTCTCGAAATCTAATTTCACATTTGTATGTTAAACCCGGTCGAAACCGAAAACTCGTTGTACCTGTATACATCGATGCTCGAAGCGTTATGGGTGAAGTCGAAACGAATCGATGGTTCCAAATGCCAGTTGTGCTGAATAACAAGGGGAATCTGAACATTGAGGAACACTCTCGTCTGGTCGTCGGCGCGGTCTTTCGCGTACACGGTCGACAAAACATAAGTCGTATCGAACGGGTGATCTTCAAGCGTCTTCAAATATGCCTTATTCCAGAAACCGGCTCCCACTGTGGTGATCAAGTGAGGAATAAGATATGACTTGAATTTCGCTTGAACAAAGTTACCATCGTACTCGCCTCCCCACGGCGAAATGTATCCCGTAGAATTTCCGTAAACGATCGCTGCCGAATCTTTGTCGAGAAACGCTTTGTAACCGAAAGTAAGGCTCGCACCCGTTCGTTTGCCGAGCGAGAAGGAAACCCTCGGTGAAAAGTAATATGACTTCAAACGACCGCTCTTGAGTATGCTGTATTGTTCGCCTCCTCTGATGATGCCAGTCGGGACTATAATAGTATCGAGGATCGTCCGGTAAGCATTCACATAGCTGAAGTTACCGTAGTCATAGCCCCCCTCGACATCCAGTGCGAGGAAATGAAAAACCGTGAGATTCGTGCCCGCGAAGAGCTGTAGTTTGTTTTTATCAACCAGATCACTCGTCGAATAACCTGTGGAGGTGAGGTTTGATCCAATTCTTGCCCTGGCCGCAGTACTCAGGCGATAGCTGATTACAGTCGAAGCGCTGATATCATCGGTAGGGAAGTCGTTCCTGGAAATGGCCTCTCCGGGTGCGGCCGTCGGCGTAGGTTCTTCACGATACTTGTGGTGCTTGATGGTTCCGTCCGCATAAATTGACAGCCGTGACTCTGCAGAGGTCGGAACAAAGGTCAGTCCACCGCCGTACTGCAGACTGGACAGTCCGAAATTACGGTTGTAATAAGTGTACGAAGTTGTCAGCTTGACGCGGGTGAATGAGAGAGGGTAGAGATTCAACCCAAGGCTTGAATTCGTATAAGTATCTTTTCGATCGCTCGAATCCTTGGTCAAATTGCCCGTGTAGCCGTTGTTAACATTTGCTTCGACGCCGTAGTCCTTTGAAGCTGCATGTGCTCCACTTACAAGAAACAGTACTGTCGCGAGAAGAGTCAGTGCTCCAACGTTGAAAAATCCCTGATGTTTCATGCTAATGACACACACCTCCCACGCAGCCGCCGCCGCCAAGGTTGAATCCGAGGCCGCCGGCAAAGTCCGATTCGAAATCGCTCCGACATTTGTCCAGTCCCAGACAGCCCGACAGTCTGCTGTTGAAATGGTCGGTCTTTGAATCAAAGGAGATGACCATGGACGAAGTAGTCGAAGAATTGTCACTAAACAGATCGGTCGCGACAGCATTCACCGACGACAGTATGTTGGTCGTGGTGGCAGTCTCTGAAGATTCGAAAATGTCGGGGATGCTGTTGGCATCGCTGTCGACAAGATTGTCGTTGAATCCGTCGCCGTCGACATCGACGAAATTGTTCGATGAAGACGTTGCCGATGTGATTGATGAATTCAGAAAAACAAGAAGCAATACGGCCAGGAGCCCGGCCATAAGCGTACGTAAATATGTTCCCACACAACACCTCAAAATGTAACCTCGAGCAGCCCGGAATCTGAGCATCACCGTATAATAACCAAAATTGTCGTCATTACAAGGATTTTTTTGGCCTCGCCCGATTGTCCTATTTCAACAATTGAGAAAATTCATCGTACGGAATGACCGGCCAGGTCTCGGTATCGAGGACGCCGAGGGCGTTGATCTGCGACGCAATCCTGAACGCGGTCGTCTGGTCGGCGACCTCGAAAATAGCGACATAGTCGTAGCGTCCGAGGGTGGCATACAGACGTTCGACGTGGACCTGATTTTTGGTAAAAATCTCGAGAGATTCATTCACCTGATGAGAAAGATCCGGGTGCAGCTTCTTGGCGCTGCTGCCAATCTGCATGGCCATGATGAATACAGACATAGTAACTCCTGCGTTAATATTCGTAGATAATGTAGTCCGGAAACGGCTGAAAATCAATGAGATTGTCCATGCTCGCGGACCAATCCACGCTGATTTGTTGAGTTTCGGATTTCAATAGTATACTATAGGGTATGGTATTGATAAACGCCGGGGAGATAAGTTTCAGATATCCGTCGCAGCCGGAAGCGATTCTGACTGGATTGGATTTTACCCTGGACAGTCGGAGTCGGATCGGGCTGGTGGGGAGAAACGGTTGCGGCAAGACAACCCTGCTTAAGCTGCTCATGGGAGAGTTCGCCCCGTCCGTCGGCGCTCTGGTGACCGCTCAGGAAGCGATCATCGGGTATCTGCCCCAGGACGTCAGTCTGGAAGAATCGGTCACAGTTGAGGAGTACTTGTGGGGAGGGCGGCCAAAATTGGCGGCGCTGAAGCGGAAAGTCGACCGGGCTGACATCGCTGAGCCTGATTGTTCGTCCGGTATTGCTGAATTCTATGCTCAGGGAGGAGACAAACTGGAAGCGAAGATCCTCCGCCTGTTAGCTGATTTCCAAATTCCGGAAGACAAGTTGAACCTTGAGCTGCGCTTATTGAGCGGGGGAGAGAAGACCAAGATCGCACTGATTAGGTTGCTCCTGGCCGAGCAGAATCTGCTGTTGCTCGATGAGCCGACCAATCATCTCGAAATCCGGTCGCGCATCTGGCTGGAAGAGTTCCTTCGGAAGATCGATACACCGTATGTGATCGTCAGTCATGACCGAAGATTCCTCGATCAATGTATCGATCAAATCTGGGAACTTAAGGACGGCAGGCTTACTCAATTCGGCGGGAATTACACGTTCTATCGTGAAGAGCGCAAGCTTGAGAAAGAGCGAAGAGAGCGCATGCATGAACAGCAACGCAGAAAAATCGCAAAACTGGAAGCGGCGGCCGAGGTGCGCAAGCGCGACGCTCAGAAGATGGAGAAGTTCAAATCGAAACGATCGGTGTCGAAAAAAGGATCGGTTCAGAAACGCGATGAAGGCTCGGCAAGCGGCAAGGCTGATCCTAAGAAGAAAATGAGATCGGCGGTAGTGTTGTCACGACGGATCGAAGCTGAGATTGCCGTGGCGGCTGAACTCAAGCCTTTCATCGAGAAGGACCGGAAGATACAGCTTCGGCCGAACGATCTCAGAAACCCGATCGCGGTCGATGTACACGAGATGACGAAATCATTCGGCGACCTCAAGGTTCTGGACAGTCTATCGTTTGCCGTAAAGACGGGGGACAAGGTCGGGATTATTGGGAGCAACGGGTCGGGTAAATCGACATTGCTCAAGATTCTGGCCGGGCTGTTGGAGGCAGATCAAGGCACGGTGTCATGTGCGCCGCAGGCGCGGATCGGATATTTCGCGCAGGAACACGAGACGCTGAACGCGGACTCCACCATACTCGATGAAGTCCTCCAGGGGAGGGGTCGCGGAGCAGGCGATGGCGCGGACCATTCTGGGCGGATTGAATATCCGTCGCGATAGAGTATTCCAGAAAGTCAGTTCGTTGTCGATCGGTGAACGGAGCAAGACGGCCCTGGCGAAAGTGCTTTTCTCGGATGCCAACGTGTTGTTGCTGGATGAACCGACCAACCATCTTGAATTGGAGTCGCTCGAAGCCCTGGAAGAGGCGCTACGCGACCACGATGGCACGGTAGGTTTGGTCACCCATGACCGATATCTGCTCGATCAAATCGCGACCTCGATTCTGGACATGGACACGGGACGGTTCTATCCGGGGAAGTACTCGGACTATGAGGGGAGCTGTTCGTAGGGCGACTGCCGTAATGTTGATGCAACAACCCACGCCGGGCCCCCGCGTTCGCGGGGGTGACAGAAATAGGCGCGGGAGGTGACAGAGACGGGGCGGGGGTGACAGAGAAGGGCGATGAATGAGAAGGCAAACGAGCGACCGCTTCGCGTATTTGTGATGTTGCGATCTCACTCAACGACCCCCACTAATGTCATTCCCGCGTACGCGGGAATCCCGGTTCAGATCAGGTCGTCGTACAAGTCTCTCCAGGACGGATTCATTCCTTCTATGAGTTCGATCTTCCACGCTCTTAGCCACTTCTTGAGTTGCTTCTCTCGGCCGATGGCAGAAAGCGCGTCATCAGTTTGTTCGTAATACACCAGCGTGTGAAGCTGGTATTTCTTTGTAAAACCATCGATCGAATCACTTTTGTGCTGATAGACCCGCTTGATCAAATCGTTAGTCATGCCCACATAAAGTGTGCCGATTTGCCTGTTGGCCATTATGTAGACGAAATAACTCATAGATCAAGATGAACCTGGACCCCCGCGTTCGCGGGGGTGACAGAAATGGGCGCGGGGGGGTGATAGAGAAGGACGCGTCGGTGGGAGAAATGGGCGCGGGGCCGACAGCACAGAAATAAACTCGAATGAGTCAACCTGTGCTCCGTTTCGTGCAGGTTTGTCTTCATAATGCGTTTCCGCCAAATTCTTTGGAAATAACTCCGGCCCCGCTGCGCCTCCCTCAATCAAACTCGTACTTCGGGTTCGGCGGGGTCTGGTCGGCGGTGGTCTTGCCAATACGGATGTCCGCGCGGGCGTAGCTCTCGCCCTTCATCGGGGCATTGTGAAGACGCCGGAGCATGGCAAGCTGTCCGGTGTGGGTGAGGCCATCGGCGATCGGACCCTGAAAGATCTTCGTCAACTCATCTTTGATCGGCTCGCCTGACCCCAGTGCCTTGTCAAACTTGTCCAACGCCGCGAAAAATCGGGCACACTCGGCGTCCCAGGCCATCGGTTCGGAATTGTGCCATTTCCACTCCCCTTGAATCATCGTATACCCCCAGTCGAACAGATCTCCCATGTGGGCAACTATCTGCACCGGAGTTCTCGTGCTCGGCCCGGGCTTGAAATCGGCAAACGAGGCTGGCGCGCCTCTCATCGCTTTCGCCGCCCGATAGGCCAGGGTCGCCACGGTGTGTCTGAGCATGTCAAGATCGGTCATCTGTCACCTCGCAGGTTGATATTTGATCGTTCGAATTTCGCCTCTCTGTAGGGCAGTTCCTTCTTAGAAACTGCCATCTGCGCATGTTCAAGAAGCACGAGAGAGACGATTCTGTCAAGGGGGAACGAATCACATCTGTAACGCCGGGGACTTGTTTTTCGAACTCGTTCTCCTTACTTTAATATGACCGAGGGGCCGACTGAACTTTTCGCAGTTAGTTGGAGGAGTCAATGTCCGACCTTTTCAACCACAAAATCAGACAGCGCACCTTCATCGCGGCGCCGCCGGAGAGGGTGTACGATGTCGTGACATCGCCAAAAGACTGGGATGCCTTCTTCACCACCGGCATGGAACTTGACCTTAAGCCGGGCGGCGCGATGGTCTGGAGCTGGAAAAACTGGGGACCGGATTTCTACACCCTGCAGTCACCGGCGAAAGTAGTAACGGCGGATCGACCGAACTGCTTCGCATTCGACTGGGGTTCGAAATTGGTGTCGCGCGTGACCTTCACGCTGGAAGCAAAGCATGGCGGGACGGTGTTGACCATCACCGAAGAGGGTTACCCCGATACTCCCGAAGGCCGGGCTGCGATTCTGGAGTGTGCGTCCGGATGGGGAGAGGCGGCGACGTTGTTGAAGTTCTATATCGAGAAAGGGATTACGTACACTCCGGCTACCCTGTAACCGAGGCCTTACGGGATTATGTGTTGACGAGTTGAGATAGGGCGAAAAGCGTGAGGAACTCGCAGTTGTTGTAGTAGTCGTCACCGGGATATCGGAGTTATCGACACCGGCGTGCCGGTATAATGTCTACACACTAATCAAGAACAACATGCTTGCGCATCTTTCCACTCCCCCATATCTTAGAGCTGCAGATAGCTAGGCAGGGTGCTGTGAACTCAGGGTTTGGAGGGTCTGAAATGCTACATCCTACGAGAGAGCGGAGATTCGCAAAAGGCAGCTTGTCGGGACTCCTGTTTATTGTCCTGATCATATTTCATTCGTGCGGCAGGTATAATTCATCAAATGGCCGGTTGACCGATCTTTCCGATTCAGGCCTTCTTGACTACGCCAACTCAGCTTCCAGAACGGCGCAAATGCTTACGGTCAGTGCTGTACTTCAACTCCAGAATGCTAGCCTGCAATTGGATTCCCTGAACCGACTTCCGATCGGTAGTTATGTTGTCGCCTTGACCGATATGCGTCAGATATACACTGGTCCCGGCAAGGACAGATCAGTCAATCTCTCGAGCACGCAAGTCACATTTCAGATCACTGCCGATTCGATTCCGGCGAACCGCCGTTCCGCGGCTACGGACTCTATAAACCAATCCTCAATTTTCAAATTCGATACCGGCAACGGCGATGACTTCTTGAAGATGGGTGATAGTTGCATAAATCAGATTCTCTCTTCGTCTTTCCGTCGCACGTTGGAAGGGACGGGTGACAGAAAGTTAGGTCGAATGTCGATTCGGAGTAATATGGGATACAGCCAGGAGTTGGCGCCCCTGTCCGATAGTCTCTTTACAGGGGTAATCGTATCGTATGTTGCGGATATCACAGTGGGAGATTCGACCGGACAAAACAGGCCGATCCTGCAACGCGCGCATGTGACCGAATACTGGTCGATCAATGACTCAAGATACTGTATTGATAGCGTGAGATCGCGGCTCTAAGCAAGAATTAGCCTTAGCTGAGTGGGAGACGCTCTACACTCGAATTCCTATGTCGAGTATCTCCGCCGCACCTGCCTTCACGGCACGAGTTCCGCAGGAACGCCGAACAGCGTCGACGCGACACGGCCGAGGGTGCATCAATGGCAGGCTCGAAGACGAGACTGCCCTACCAAAGAGGGCATCGCTACTTCTTCAGCAACTCATCAGTCTTTTTCTCGATGAAATCGAAAAATGATGCGCCGGCGCCGTACATCTGAATTACGCCCTTCTCGTCGACAAGACAATAAGTCGGCGTCAGCATCCGCGAGTTGTAATCGTTCCAGGCCGTTGAGTCCCAGGGGATGATTGTCCCGCCGTACGGTTTCGTGGCGAGAAACTGGCGGAGCTTGGTGGTATCGCTCTCGGTTGTAAACGACATGAGGCGGAATTTGTTGCCTTTATCTCGCGCGACCATAGCGTCGAGCTTCGGACGGACACCCTCGCAATAGTGACAGGTGGGCGCCCAGAAGAACATCAGTACGATTTTTCCGCGAAGTGAATCGGATGCCTGCCATGAACCCTGCATATCGTTAGCGGCCCACTCGGGGGCATGGAACCCGATCGCAAGGCCGGTGTCGCTCTGGATTTCGTCGAATACAAGATTCGTGCCGGTAGGATCGACCGATTTGGGCTGGAAGCGTTGGTCGCCGACCGCGAACGGTTTGTCAAAAGTAATGCGCTCCGATTCCCTGATACTGCTGTCGGCGTTGAATTCCCAGTTCGGGTTGAAAGTGCGATCGCGATTCAAATCGGCCAGCACAACCGTTCCTTTTCCGCTGGAGAAATTCGGGGTGTTGACCGAGGTGAGCACGAGGCGCACATTGTAGTCTTTGCCATCGACCTTGAACGTCCCTTCGCGGCATTCACCGATCCGGGCCGTCGCGCCGGTGTCATCGTCGGTAATGCGGTAAGTCAACTTCTGAAATTCGGTACCGCCGTTGCGTCGCATCACCGATACATCGACATCGGCAATCTTATGTCCGTGAGATTCCTTGAATTCGAGCACCGGATCATCGGTGAACTTGCCGTTGGCGTTGACATCGACCACGTACTTGCGGGTGCCATCGTCGGCTTTGAATCTCGCGATATCCACTTCTTCGAATGAACCATTGTTCAGTAGCGTGCCGGTTTCGATCGTGCCCCAGTCGGCCGGGAATTTCGAAGTATCGCCGGGCTGGATGCTGAAGCTCACGATCCGGGCGTGGGGAAACTCGGTGGTATCGGGGAGGGAGACTTTCTTCAGGGGGATATTCAGCGTGCCCTGCGCCGAAGCAAATGCCGGCATAAGAACGGCCAGGGCGACCAGGTATCCGATGAGTATACCGGACTGAGAGAGCTGCTTACTGTTTTTTGCGATTGAATTAGTAACTTGCACATCAACCTGCCTTTTCGATGTCATCGCTGTAGGTCTGACTTCTTGATCAACGGTTTGTACATTCGGGCTGCCTGACGGTTCCCGAACTCAAACGGTTATACGGAGGGGAAGGTAATGGGAGATAATCTGGGTTTCAAGATAAAGAGTGAGCGCAAATCCCCGTTGAAAGAGCGAGCAGGTCAAAATCCATGCGGTCCTGACATCACGCTCCGATGTACATCCGGGTCAATACTCTGGAGGGATTTGACTTTCTGATCCTCTCATTGGCACGCTCAAGCGTGCCTCCCCGGCGGAACAGCCGGGGTCCATCTTGAAAGATGCTGGATCCCCGCGTTCGCGGGGAAGGCAGAAATGAAGAAATCGAAGGCGAGATTGCCACGTCGCTGTTTCCTCGCTGCCGCTCGGGCAACGCTCCTCGCAATGACTGGGCCTGGCGTAGAATCGTCAAAGTGACCGGTCTTCTATCAGAACGATCCTGAGGATCGTCATTGCGGGGCGTCAGGACGCGACGATAGTCGTGTCAGCCGTGGCAATCTCGATTTTCCGCGCGGGTACCGCGCCATGCAGGTGGGGAACCGCGCGTTTGGACTTCATAGCCGATTCAACCCGCCCACCCAGAGGGTGGAGTACCGGTGTGTCAGGATTCGCTACAATACTTGCCGGGATTTCATTCGGAACCCGACCTACTGAGACTCGGGCGAGTCTGGGGAGAACGTGCCTGCGCACGTATGTCCAGTCGTCCACTCTACTAAATCTACCGTTGCAAATCTGCAAGTTCCGGCTATATTAAAATGGACGACAGCGTGCAATATCAAACCGGGAGGGCCCCGAAATGATTTCCCTGACAAGATCTCTCAGGCTTGTGGCCTGCACTTTCATCATGCTGGTACTTGCTGTTTTTTTGACGGGAGAATCGGCTGGTTCGGCCGATCTATCTTTACCGCCGGACAGTCTGGGCACAGCACCTTTATCCGAGGTCGGTTGCAATACAGCTCCGCTCGAGTATGCCGGAAGCGCGCTCTGGGGCGGGACGCAAGACGTGGTTTTCTACCATAAATGGGTAATCTGTGCCATGCAAGAAGGCTTTGTGATGATTAATACGCGAAGCCCCTTCTCACAGGATGTTAAGCGCCAACTCTATCCCGATGGTATGGTCCGTCCGTTCGGATTGGCCCGGAGCGGGTCCAATCTGTTCGTCGGCGTGCGGGAGACCTTTTCCACCCAAAATCAGCGCGTTCTTGCGGCTTTTGACATTTCCAACCCCGCAGCACCCGTCTTGCGGGGTTACCTGTACAATACATATGGTCCGGATCTGCATGGCGGTAAGCGGCAATATTGCCGTGCTGAATAGCGGCGCGACCATAAATATTGTCGATGTCAGCGACGTCACGAAAATGCGAATAGTCGGACGATACAACTGTCAACAATATGACTTCGCCGGCGGGATCGAAATAAGAGACACTCTTGTTTTTATAGCGGCGTATCGAATGTACATCTTGAATATTGCCGACCCCAGCCAGCCTATATTGGTAAGCAGGTCGGCGGCCAAACGCTGGGCACAAGACCTGTCTGTCCAGGGTAACTTCGCCTATATCGCTGACAGAGACATTGGGCGGCCGGCCACCGGTTCTTCCTTCTCGGTAATGGACATTTCGCAGCTTGACAGTCCTCAATTGGTCGCATCCTATGACTTTTGTTGTGACGTGTTCGGTGTCCAGGTGCAGGACTCTATCGCACTTGTCGCGGCTGGAAGATCCGGTACCCTGCTGTTTGACATTTCAGATCCGTTGACGCCGACCCTGGTTGGGTGTTACGATACCGGAAGAAGGGCGACGCGGGTAAGAACAGACGGAGCTGTCGCCGCGGTAATTGAAAGCGATATTCCGTGGCTCCAGGACTATGGGGAAAATGCCTGCAACTCGGCAAAGAGCACCGCAGCGGGTTTGGCGGCTGGAGCATTGTGTGTGGACACCGGATTGGTCAGTCTGCTGGATATATCCGATGCCGCAAATCCCCGGTTGGTTGGTTCCTACGGTCACAGGGGGAATTCCAAGTTTATCTTTCGTGACGGGAGGTATGCCTATGTGGTGGATGAGCAAGGTCTGATCACAACGCTGGATGTTTCTTCCGACAGAGATATGCGGGAAGTCAGCTCGCTTCGCATTCCGTGCGCTCCCGTCGGCGCGGCGTTCAATGACGGCGTTTTGTATTGCTCGGATGTTGACGCCGGCTTGTTCGTGTTGGAGGCGGACAAACACGGCCATTTGACGCAAGTCGGCTTGTGCCAGGACTGCCCGGAAATTTTCGGTATGATCGCGACAGATACCATTCTCTATACTAACTTCTATCTGTCCGGGTGTGTCGGGATTTATGACGTTTCGGATCACAGGCATCCGGTCATGGACTCGTACGTCTGTCCCGGTCGCGTTGAAAATTTGATCGTCGACGGGAATTACCTCTACCTGTCCAACGGCCAGATATATGACATCTCCAGCCCGCTGACACCTCGGCTCCTTTCCCAGGCTCCAAACTCAGGAACATGTCTGGCCAAGAGCGGAAACCTGCTCATGATTGGCAATTATCACGGCCTCAGTGTGATCGATGTTAGCGCCCCGGAACACCCTCTCACGGTCGGTCACGATTCGACCTCTGCAGGCGGTAAGCAGATGGTTGCCCGAGGAGATCTGGTCTATGTTACGGCGCAGGACAACGGTGTTACAGCCTTTGATATTTCCGACCCCAGTTCACCTCATTGTGTTTCCAATTATGACACTCCAGGAACGGCGGAAGGGCTGGCTGTGGACGACCAGTACCTGTATGTCGCCGACTATTACGGTGTGGTGCGCTTGCGGACGCCGCAGCTTTTCCCGACCGATGTGAGCGAAGGGAATGCAAACGAGAATCTCCCGACATTCGAAATCAAGTCGAACTATCCAAATCCATTTAATCCCACGACCACTATCCAGTTCGAGCTGGCGAGGACGGCCGATGTATCAATGTCGGTGAGGAATATCCTTGGTGAGCATGTCGCTACACTGGTACTTGGCAGGCTGACGGCCGGGGCGCACGAGGTCACATGGTCGGGAGTGAACGATGCCGGAGCGCCGGTTGCCAGCGGCGTGTATTTCCTCCAACTCAGCGCCGAGGGCAAGACCGCCTCACGGAAACTGCTGCTGCTGAAGTGAGCCACAACGCATGTAGCTGTAGGGCAGTTCCTTCTTAGGAACTGCCATTTGATCGCGATCGGTTATTCGAACTCTGGCATGTTCTAAGAAGGACATGCCCTACAGCATTAAGGGTGCAGAAGTTGATGAAACACAAAGCAAGGAAGCTGCCCGCCGCAAGTGGTTGGGCTGCCAGGGCAAGTCTGATTCGGACAATATTGGGCTTAGGGTCAATAGTACTATTTACCTCATGCGCGACTGCCTATTATGGAGGAGCAGGTTTCCCCGGACATCTTGGATTGTCCAAGCCGTGGATATATATGAGGGTTAACTGGATTGACGCTCCTTACGCATCGTGCTCTGATGCAGCGAACCAGTTCCCAAGCGATTCAACACGGCTCTGGTCGGTATGCATAGTTCAGGATTTTGATGCACCTCGCGCAAAGATATATGCGGATTCTCTGACGTGCTTCATACATCGGCTACCTCCGCAAAAGGTTGGTGTAACACTCGGTGCTTCGAAGGAAGAAGGTATGAGAACATTGATCGGGACACGTGTATTGCGCCGATCCCACTGCCAAAGAACTACACCGGGTCATTCTACATAGACATGATATGGTGACGATTGAGTGCAACGAGTGGCGAACTACTGGTAGATCACCGGCACGAGACTATTCAGGCTTCGTGCTGGAAGAAGCACGAATTCATTATGGGTAGAGAATAATCTTGGCCAGTGTACCTCGCAGCTCTACCGGGGCCAGGGTCGTGAAGATATGACTACGTAGGGCAGTTCCTTCTTAGAAACTGCCACGATGAAACGACGAAAGATGCGCGGAACATGGCACGTTCTAAGAAGGAAATGCCCTACAATAATAAAGGTGCCGTAGATGGTGAGACATGAAGCAAAGAGACAACTCAGCGTGAGCGGATGGGCCAACCGGACGAAGGTTCTGTTTACGGCTCTGGCGTGTGTTTGTACGATGATTAGCTCCAGCTATGTGCATTGCCAAGACCTTCAGCTTACCCTGACGCCAGTCGACACTGTCCAAGCTTTCGACTCGGTCACGGTCGCGCTCGAATTCAAGAATATTGGCGATAGCGCGATCGTGCTGTACAATTGGAGAAGTGGTGGTGGGACTGTCAAGCCGATTATCGGGAGCTTTCTCAAATTCGATATCATTCGGAACGGCACCGACACTCTGGAGCCTGACTATTTTGGCACTATGCCCAAACTCCCATATGAAGGTGATACTATCATTGTTCAACCAGGGGAGATTTATGCAGAAACACTTCTGCTCAATCAGTGCTATCTGAACGCATCAGCGATCGAGTCGAATCTGGAATCGCATAAGAATATTCGAAATTGGCTTGCCGGAGATTACCAGTTACAGTGTCGGTACCGTTACCAGCACGACCCGCACTGGAGTGGGGGCGGGCGCTTATGGCGCGGATCGGCGGAATCCAACACGGTTCACGTAAGAATTGTGACGGGCGGGAACAGATGAGAGAAGAGTTCCAGGACGAAGAAGCAACCCACCGCAAGCGGACGGGCCACCCGGGTGTTAAAGAAGAATCCATTATTGCTTTCGGCTATTCTTGCCGCTCCAGTCTGGTGTCTTATCATTATCGATGTCGTGTTTTGGAGATACGGTTACGGATTTCTGCCTTTGTTCGTTCATGCGCCCGGATTTCTCCTTATGCTCGCCTTCGACCCGTCTTGGGCTGGCATGCACAATTATCACTACTGGGAGCATGTTCTGGGCAACTGCATTTTCTATTACCTGCTAGTTCTGGTGATCGTAATTTCGGTCCGACGTCTGAGAAGGTCTCGTGCGGCTGGGTGATGCAGGGTGCCCCGCAACATTGCTGTGGGAACGTCTATTGAAACGACACGGCCGTCGTAGGGCAGTTCCTTCTTAGGCCGGGTGGCCCGTCCGCTTGCGGCGGGTTCCAATATTGTGTTTATTGAGTCGGCTATACAATATCAGGGAGACCGTCGTGACATTTGAGTTAAGAGATTCCGAGAGGTTCCTCATCGAAGTAATTCGGGAATTCGATTTCTTGAGGTACGTGGGGTATACGAACCGGCATTTTGAGGTCTACAACATTGCACAGTGGGTCGAATTCGGCAACGAGCCAGCTGACAGGGTGGTAATGGTAGCGACAGAAGCTGAACATGAAGTGTTCGTGATGAAGACCAAATATGAGTGGGGTGATCGTCTTGTCCCGAATCCAGGGTTTGCGGTTTCGGAAATTTATGAGCGCTTTTGTGGTGATGGACCGAAAGTCTCCCGGTCAGGTTCGATCTGGATAAGCGAATACTCTAAATTTATTCAAGAGCACCTGATGCCAGTAATTACCGGTGAAATGTGGATAGACGAGCTTCTCAAGAAGCGCGGTTAGTCGAAGCGTCTATTGCTGTCGGGTTTCTTCTTCGGACGCTGACGCGTCCTCATCCGGAACTCGACCTACTGGACTTGTCTGCGGCGAACCTGTTGCAGTTTTAAGAGCGAACTGCCCCGGAGTGATCGATTAGCTTCCGCATCGTCATCCAGAGTCTCATGAAAGGCAACTGATATCGAGCGAAAGCCGCATGGATGGTAGATGCGTCGAACGTCGTGCCTCCACCATCGGCTGTGCCGATCCAATATCGGTTGCTGTCCCCCCAATCTTCATGAACTACGCAGGGAACCCCCCAAAAAATGAATTCGATGCGGTCGTCTTGGAAGTGCCTTTTTCTTACCGAAGAAACCCCCGGGATGGATCTGAGGATGCGTACTATAGTCCGCAGCGATATCCAAGTGTTGGAGATTTCAAACGCGCGGATTGAGCCGTCGTCATGTTCGTACAGGAAAGTCTTCATACACAACTACTATCGGTCACAGTTGGCAGTCATAGTAGGTCGGGTTCTGACGGATTCGGAGCGTCGAAGACGGGCTGAAATGACGGAAGAACCCGACAGCATTCATGTCTGGTGAATGACAACTTATTGGGAAGATTGTTAAATCTGGACTGTATAGTGCTCAGTGGGCAGGACAGCGCTGATGAATCGCTCGCGTAAAGGTTCTTGATTGGATCGACGTAAGAGGAGAAATGATATGTCCAAGATCATTAGTGTATTTCTCGTATTTCTGACCTTTGTGACAATAGTCTCGGCCCTCGTGGTAAGCGGAGAGAGTACTAGTGCGTTTGAGCGTCCCCGCGTCTACCGCCCGCAAGATCTCTTCATTCCCGAAAGAGGCTGTGTGCCCGACTCAATCACTGGCAGTGCATATCGCAGAGGCCGTTTGGCTTCCTGTCTATGGAAAGTCGATCGATGAAGAGAGGCCATTCGTCGCCGAACTAATCGGTGATAGCCTATGGATAGTCGAAGGGAGCCTGCCGAAACAAATGTTAGGTGGTGTACCGTATATCGAGATTCAGAAAAAGGATGGAAAGATCCTGGGAATGATACACGGGCAGTGAACAGCAGGAAATGTCGTTGACTGGCAGGAACGCAGGGTCCCTGACCTACGATTGTCCGCTATAACCCATTGAATGCCAATAAAAAAATACGCCCAGGAGGAGTTGAACCCCCAACCTTCTGATCCGGCCGGGTGGCCCGACCGCTTGCGGCGGGTTTCAATATTGTGCTTATTGGGTCAGCTATTCAATACCAGGGAGACCGTCGTGACATTTGAACTAAGAGATTCCGAGAGGTTCCTCATCGAAGTAATTCGGGAATTCGATTTCTTGAGGGCGCTGGGCTACCAAGGCAAAGAGTTTGTTATTTATAGCCCGGGACAGTCGGTCTTGTTTAGCAATGAACCGGTGGATCGCGAACTTCTGGTGGTTTCTGAAGGCAAATATAGAGTGATATTCATAAAGAAGTACGGAAATCACTCACTGTATCCTCCTAATCCGAAGAAGGCGTTTGAGATTTCGGTAACTTATGATCATCTCGGGTGCCCGGAATTGAAAGTCTCTCACCCTGGATTCGAATGGCTAAGCGCAAACGCAAAGTTTATCCAGGAACACCTGATGCCAGTAATTACCGGTGAAATGTGGATAGACGAGCTTCTCAAGAAGCGCGGTTAGTCGAAGCGTCTATTGCTGTCGGGTTTCTTCTTCGGACGCTGACGCGTCCTCATCCGGAACTCGACCTACTGGACTGAAGGCTGAAAATGATTCAGGAGACGAAGAAGCAACCCGCCGCAAGCGGATAGCCCACGCTGCCATTGTCGTGATGAGGTGAGGGAGAAGCAGAAATAGGTGGACGGAGCTGTGGGGCCGTTTGCCTTATTTGGCGCAATACCAGGATGTCAAATTCCACTCAGTAGGATTTCTTTTTTCAACACCCCGTAAGCGAATGTTCCACCCGGCGAGCATCCACAATTTCTGCTAAGTCCAAAGGCTTAGCTACTCATTCAATCTTCCGACCGATTGTCAAACCAGATAGACCTGTTATCTTTAATCAAAGTCAAGCGTATCGCCTGTGGCCAGATTGTGCCAGCGAATGTAACGTGGCCCTGCCACGAATCTAAAGTAAATCTGGCCCAGACGATCGGGTTCCGGTCTTCTCGCTCCAGGCTGTTTCTTCGATAAGAAAATGAAATGACTGAACTGACTTGTCGTGGAAATCACACATCCGATGACAGGAGGCAGCCTCCCAGGGGCAGCTCGGACCCACACCGGCTAATCCACTCGGAGCCCGACGAGTGAGATCAACGCCCGCGCGCTCGTACAGATCCGGGTCGTAGATGGACAAACTCGATGTCAACATACAATAAGCAGGATAATCCTGCAGTCTCCAGCCCACCACTAACTTCCGACAGGAGGAAAACTTGGTAAAGCGTCTTACAATCCTTGCACTCTTGGTATTTGCAATCTTACCACGATTGTCGCATGGATTCAGTTTCATTAACGGCAGCAGCTTCGATCAAAATGCGGCTGTTTTGGCTAATGGTCCGCCCGTCACGGCGTCGTCGTACACCTCTGACTTTTCCGGCACTTTCACCGTGGCCTCGGCCCCGAGTGCACAGTCGAGTGTCGCCTGGTCGGGCGTGAACTCGCCTAACTGGACTACAAACCGACATGATGATCTGACCTTTGTCACTTCACCACCGGATAGCCAGTGTCCGCCGGTCCCCGAACCATCCACAGCTCTATTATTGGGCCTTGGCCTGGTCGGAGCGGGCGTGTACAAATGGCGTCTCACGAGGTCATAACTTGTTTGCGGGGTGTTGTCACCCCGCGTACTTATTTTCCGGTTTGGCTGCAAGGTCGCTTCCCGGCGGATGGGCCACCGGGGGGAGTTAGCTTCCCATGAGTCGTCGGTAATCTCCTTCTGCTCTTTCCGCTTGTCAGCAATAGCATAGTCGAGTTCTTTGAATTGTAAGGAAAGCCAGGTTCCCCACAGCTCTGGTGCGGGATCGCATCGTTTAGGGCATGCTGTGGATGTTTAGCGATGGTGTGAAGAAGCAACCCACCGCAAGCGGATGGGCACCAGCGAGCTTGAAACCTAGATCAGTCGGTGAATGTCAGGAACGGGCCGTTCCGTACCTGCGAATAACTGGTATAACCTCTTGTCCCCCAATAAAAAAATACGCCCAGGAGGAGTTGAACCCCCAACCTTCTGATCCGTAGTCAGACGCTCTATCCAATTGAGCTATGGGCGCATTTACAGAATGCCAATCTTGCCGTCAGAAGCCTAAAAGTCAAGCAGTTTTTGCCGTGTAGGGTAGGCACGAGACGGTTTCATATCGTGACTTACCCACAGCAGAGCTTTGGGGCACCAAGGGGGGCGACCCGGATTCAGTCTTCGTAGGGACGCATTCTTCCTAGAGGCGGCCATCGCGCATGCCTTGAGGCATGCCTTGCCAAATCAACCGACCATTCTACGGACAAGGGCAGCCCGGAGACGGATCATGCCCTACGGTGAGAACGCATACTTGAAGACGGATCATGCCCTACGGTGAGCCCGAAGACGGATCATGCCCTACGCGGATCTGACCCGATCGCTAGTGCGTCTGCTTGTCTTTGATAATCAGTACGATCGAGGCGATCATCAAGGCGAACAGAATGACCATCCCCCAAAACCCGGCGTGTGTGTATTTCGCGATGATGTCGTCGAACAATCCCAGAATAATCAGCATTACAAATCTCCAACGGGCAATGCCTGTTTTGCTAATTGGCTTTTCGATAACATGAAAGTTAAACACACGAATAGGCTAATGGTTCTTGCCGCGGCCGAGCGAATCGAGCAGCCCCCGCACCTGGCTGGCATCGGCCGAGCTGTCCGAGGACATCCGCAAGTATCGGTTCAGATACTCTTCGGCGGCGCCCAGATCCTTCTTCTGAACCGACAGGACGCCCAGATTGTAGACCGCATCGGCATCGGTGGAATCAAGCGACAATTCTCTTTTGAAAGCGGCAATCGCCGCATCGGTCATGCCAAGCTGCTGATAAGTAATCGCGAGATTGTAGTAGCCGTTGGCGAAAGTTGAGTCAGTCTGAATTGCCAGAGTAAAGACGGCTATCGCGCTGTCAAGCTGGCCGGTGTTGAGATAGGCCATGCCGAGATTATTGATTGCATACAGATTCTGCGGCGTAATGGCGACCACCCGCCGAAGCGGCTCAATTGCTGAATCCGGCTGGCGCGTCTGCAGATACAGATATCCGAGATTGTACTGGTACATGAAATTGCCAGGAGCAAGCTCGGTCGCTTTCTTCAGAAGCGTCAGGGCTTCGGCGGGGTTGCCGTTGGCGGCATCGAGCAGACCGAGATTGTTGTACGCTTCCGATAGTGTCGTATCCTGCGAGATCGCCCGTTTGTAGAAGTAAGCTTCCTGAGTAGCATCCCCCATACGCGCATACAGCGAGGCCATCGTATAGAATCCCTGAGCATCGTTCTTCTTCCGATATCCGTAAACGTCGGTGTTGCATAGTAGAAGAAGGGCCAGCAATAGAAGGCCATACGATGCGATCCGCACTTGCGATGCTTTGCGGATTACCTCCCGAATGCTCATAATGAAATAGGCTGCGAAAATTATCAGGAACGGGACCATCGGAAGGCGGTACCGGGCGGTGACGAAAAACAGCACGACCGCGGGCGTATATGCGACAACGAAGATAAGCAGAAGTCTGGCGCCGCGATTTTTCCAACCGGCTACAATCATCCCGAGGATTGCAAGAGGGAAGATCAGACCGAAGGGGAGATAGAAATACTTGTACCACACGAGGAGTCTCAGCTCGGAACTTCGGTGGGCGAAAAAGTAAAAATCAAAATTGTTGCTCAGTTCATTCCCTTCAATCAGGAGGACGAACTTCTTGAACAGCCTCCCCACGAATTTCCCCGGGTTGTCCGAGATTTCGCCCATCGCCTTGTGCATCCAGAAGCTCGATTGTTCGGTGGCCGAAAGAGTGGCCCCGGATTCATTGTTGGCGATCCGCTCGGCATCCTCCATCATTCCCCACCAGTCGCGCCTTGCTCCGGGGATGTTGGCCGAGACACCATCGGCGCGACTGTTGTTGCCGATATAGAAATTCAGTCCGCCATACGTTCCAATAATAGTCAGCTCGCCCGATTCACGCAGGTTGTGCATGGTCACCGGGATAATCGGAAGCACAATTCCCAATGCAAACACGGCGAGAGTTTTCGCTGAAATCCCTTTGCGCTTCTTGATGATCCGGATCAGAAACCATAGTGCAAAGACCGCCGCCACCGCGAGTACGGTCGGACGGGCAATCGCTGAGAGCCCCAGCAGTAATCCTCCGCTCAAGTAGAGCCATACATTGTCCTTCTCGACGGCATAGAGGAGAATCAGGACGGCACAGAGGTTGAGGAAGATGATAAGCGTAGGAATCAGCAGGAGGGCCTCGAAAAAAACCAGCGTGCCGTAGACCGCCATGATAATCCCGGCCACCACACCTGTCTTGGTGTCGAAAACCCGGCAGCCGATCATATAGACGAGCACCGCCGAGAGACTTCCCAAAATGATCTGAACAGTCTGAGCCACCAGAAGACTTGCTCCGAAAATCGAATAGATCAGAGCCAGGAAATAGGGATAGAGCGGGGCGCGGAAGAACGGTCCGCCGACATAATCCATCCCTTTCATAATCGCCAGTGCCCACTTGTAGTGATACTCCATATCCATGATCGGAATAGTGAACAGGGGAATGGTGGCAGCCTGACGAAGGAAGATGACGCGGACGACAAAGGCGAAAAGAAATAAGGCAATACCCCAGAGCAGTCGGTCGCTTGTCCAGAATGATTTTTTGCTCATGATCGGATAAGGTAAAGGCTAAAATGCCGGGAAGCAACTACTGTCGCGTGAGAATCCGGGGCAGGAGGGAAGGCGGCCGGGTATGACAGATGCTAAGAAGAACCGTGTCTCACTACACTCTTCTGACGGGGAGAGTTCTTAGTGAGTGGTTGCGAGATAAATGATGACGACCGCGACCACGATAAAGAGCCCGAAGAGCAGATAGAGATTCTTCTTTCCCGGAGCGCTGGGCTGAGTGTCGTCCTCCTGCGCCTCCCGAGCGGCCATGTGGTCGTTGATCCGGGTCAGCCAGGCGTCTTCAACCTCCAGCAAGCTGTCGTTTTCGCCGGCGATAGTGAATGGCTCGACTTCAGGAAGATCAGTCTCAGATACCTCGACCACCTCGATCGCCACCACCGTGACATTGTCGGCTCCGCCGCGATCATTGGCCAGCTGGATGAGATTATCAACGACCTTCTCCAGATCATCGCGGACCCGACGAATCGCCATGAAGATTTCATCGTCGTCAGCGTAGCCGCAGAGACCGTCGGAACAGATCAGGAATTTGTCTCCGGGATTAACCTGCATGAGACGATAATCGACATCGACATTGGCTCTGACCCCGAGCGCGCGGGTGATGACATTTTTGCCTACTACCGAAGCTGCCTCTTCCGGCGTCAGATTCTGGGTTTGCTGGATCTCGTTCACCCAGGAGTGATCCCGGGTTAACGGCGTAAGACCGCGTTCTTCTATCTTATAAGCGCGGCTGTCGCCGACATGCGCTACCGACATCATATTCTTCTCAAGAGCGAGAGCGACCACGGTCGTACCCATGCCGTGCAGGGTGGAGCTGGAGCCGGCCTTAGTATAGATAGCGCGATTGGCGAGACGAATCGATTTGATAAGGACATCACCGCTCGTCGGCAGGTGACGGTCGATCTTAAGCGAGGGATCCTCGGAAAGCTCGCCGGCGAATACAGTGAAGGCGGTGTGAACGATATCGGCCGCCATCATCGATGCTACCTCGCCGGCCTGAGCGCCACCCATACCGTCGCAGACTGCGAAGACTGAGTGTTTCTGATCGACCAGTAAAGTATCTTCATTCCCGGGTCGGACAAGCCCCTTATCGGACTTGCCTACCGCTCGGAGGGTAAGTGTCATGGTACTCCCGGATGTGGAACGTATGCCCAATTTCTCCAATCTTTCAGGCCATGATAAGCGAATGAATCGACTTACACAACAATAAAAAACCCCGACCGGAAGCCGGGGTTCATATCCAAACTTAAGCGAGACATTACTTAAGCAGAATCATCTTACGGCTCAGCGAATTGTTGTCGCTGACGAGCCGATAGAAATATACTCCGCTGGCAAGCCTCGTGGCATCATACTCGATTTCGTGTAACCCGGCGGGCAGATTGCCAAGCGACCTGGCATCGACTACCTGTCCGAGCATGTTGATCACTTCGAAGTGCACCACCGAACGACTCGGCAGATTGAACTCAATAGTAGTGGTCGGGTTAAACGGGTTCGGATAGTTCTGGAAAAGGCTGAACTTATCCGGGAGGTTGTTCCAACCATGATCGTTGAAGTCGGTGGTTGACTTGAACAGCAGCACGCTGTCGGTATACGTCACGGATGTGTCAACCTGGGAGTAGATCGTGTAGGTAATCGTGTAGACGGTGTCCTGACCGCCACCGAACAGATCCAGAGCGACATCGAAATGTACATTGACCGTGTCACCCGGATTGGCCAGTGAGAAACCGGGCTGATCGATTGTCTCGGCCGATGTACGGACGGTCGAATGAACGCCGTAGAGATCGATACCGTCGCCATCGTTGCGAATACCAACATCAAAGCCGACAGTGTCACCAGGCACGCCGGCCTTAGCCGGAGGAAGGGTGACCGCAGTGAAGGCCACGGTCTGGGCAGTCGCAAGGTTGACCTGATTCTGGGTGCTTGCGAGCCCAGGTAAGGCTGCCGCTCACCAAGCGAACGGGTAGCGGCCCGGCCGTTAATTTTGAAGGAAATGGAGTCACCCGCTACGGCGCCGTGATCCACGGCGAGCGAAGTATCGTCGTCACCGTACACGTGGAGAAAGCCGTAATCACCGGCGGAGTCTACGGTGAAAGTCCCGCAATGGACTCCCTGCGGATCGTAGGCATCGACTACCGTTCCAACCGCCGCCGGCTGGCCGTTAACCGTTACTGATCCGTAGTAATCTGCCCATACGTTGGTGGGGTAGACGTCCGCCTGAAGCTGATAAATCGCTACCGCGAACACCGTCAATATGAGCAGCAAGAAAACCTTTTTATTCATGTCCTCACCATATCCATTCCGGCCGGCTTTGGCAAGCCGACCGGAACTTGATTTATAGGCTACAATGCCTGACTACTATTTCAACAGGGTCATCTTCCGAGTCTCATTGTAGTTATCGGCAGACAGGCGGTAGAAATAAATGCCCGAGGAAACGGTTTCCCCGGCGCTATTCTTGCCGTCCCAGACAACTTCGTTGAGGCCGGACTGGCCCTGACCGTCAAACGGCGTGGCCACAAGATTACCCAGGATGTTGTAAATCTCAATCTTCGCCTTACCGGCGGCGGGCAGGCTGAAGCTGATTGTCGTAGTCGGGTTGAACGGGTTCGGATAGTTCTGGTGCAGACCGAAGTTCTCCGGCAGCGGTTCATCGGAAGCCGATTTCGAAGTCAGACCCTTTACCTCCAGCTTATCGCCGGCTTTGGTAAAGGCAAAGGTCTGGTCGGTCTTGACATCATTGACGGTGAGGTAGAAGCTCTGTCCGCTGGCCAATCCGGCGGTTCCGGGATCAGCCGCATAAATCGGCAGGAATCCGAAATGACCGTTCTGGTTCATGACATAGCTTCCGACTTTCGAACCGTTCATCGTGTAGGCATCGACACGGGTACCGGCGGTTACTTCAACCCCGTTCACCGTGAGATCGTGCGAGTACAGATTCATCCACTGCGTGGTCGGCGTGACGTCGTTGAGGGCAGTACCGAGACTTTCCTGCAGACCAACGCCTTTCTGAGCCGCCAGAAGCGGACCCTGACCCGGATAGATCAATTCACCATTGTTGCGAACCTTCACCCAGTAGCCGAAGCACGGAGCGAGTTCAAGCAGATCGCTGTGCGGGACATCGGTCGGAACATAGGTCATACCGACAGAGTCGAAGCCCTCGGCCACAACCAGGTCGCTCAAAATCGAGGCGAATCCGTCGGCCGTTGGCATCGAAGTTTCAGGCAGATAAGAAACCAGGTTCCAACCAGTCGTGACCGGGATCGGAGTGGTCGTCGGCACCGCCGTACCGGTGATTTCCAGATCGACATCGCAGCTCACCTTCACCCAGTAACCGCTGAAGTGGTCAACCTGCCAGAGATCGGAGAACTCAGGCAGTTCGGAGTCGTAGGTAAGGGCGCCCTGCTCGAATCCCTGGACCACTTCGAGGCAATCACCGATCGAGGAGAGAACAGTCAGGATGTCGTCCGACGGGGTGTCGAGATTCCAGCTGACCAGGTTCCAGCCCTGACGCAGGTGGCAGGTATGCGTGGTCGCGTTCGGAACGTCGAGACAGACTTCCTGCTTGTCGAGGTTCTCACTCCAGATGGGCGTGACGGAAGGAATGGCGGGGACGCCGTTCACATAGAACGTGATCATGTCGCCGTTCTGCGCGCCCTGATCGCCCGGTTCGTACGGATCATCCCCGTAAACATACAGGAATCCATACTTGCCCGGTTCGGTGACGAAATAGCTTCCGCAGCGGATACCGTCGGGATCATAAGCATCGATCACCGATCCGACCGGCAGCGGAGCATCCATATAGGTGTTGTAGTCGCAATAGTAACGGACGTTGGTATTGGTCGGCGTGACCGGTTCGTACGGCGTGAGCACGATCATGATTCCGCTCTGGGCGAAATTAATATGCTCAACCTTGCCGGGATAATAGCCGTCTTTGTACGCCCAGAGATCGAACGGAATGGTGTTGAAGTCGGCGAACGCAAACACACCGGTTCCGCTTGCCAGGGTGGTGTCGACCACCATGCCGCCCGGGAAGTTATCCCAGAGCTGGACATGAGCGCCGGGGACCGGGTTGCCGTCCGGATCGACCACATAGCCGCAGACATAATTGCCTGAAGTATCGACCACGATTCCGCCGGGTATGAAGACCGGCATGATCGTCTCATCGCCACTTCCACAATTGCGAACGAACTGCGGATTGTACGTGGTCGGAGCCATCCCATACAGATCGATCGGATAGAAGCCGGCCGGCGTGGATACGGCCAGCGAGAAGTACAGGTTGATCATGTTACCCGCTCCGGCCGGGACAGTCTCGCTCTCGGTGGTCGCCTGTCCGAAGCTCACGGTGCGTGCATTGTTGTCTATTGTAAAGAACTTGCCGGTCAATCCGAGCAGTCGGGAGTCGGCGAAGTTCGCAGAGTCAAGGGTAAGGTTGCTCGAATTCCAAGCGAGGTAGGTGCTGAGATCGCTCAGATCACACTGATTGGCGAAATCCACCTGAACCATAACCTGCGCACCCGGAACGGCCGGAACGGTCGCCACTGTAACAGTGTCACCTTCGGTCCCCGGTTGGCAATCCAGCACCGTGATGCTGAAGGTTGCCGTTACGGTGGCCTTACCGTCGGAAGCGCGAATGATCAAAGGATAGACGCCGGACTGACTGAAACTCGGCGTGAATACCAGTTCGCCGTTTCCGGCGGAATCCGAAGTAAACGTCATATTATCAACGAGGGAGTCCATCGAGAGCACAACCGGATCGCCATCCTCGTCCGTCGCTGTAAACAGCAGGTCGAGGGTGTCGCATTCGGTCATGGTCGTATCGTGAATGACGGTCGCGAAGACCGGCGGATTGTTCGGAACGCCGGTAAGATGCAGCATCACGTTAACGTAGATCGGAGAATTGTCGGCAGCAGACGAAGTAATCGCCATTGTGCCGAAATAATCACCTTCGGTTAGCGAACCAAGATGGATGGCTACCGGCACCTGCTGCGGCGTAGTTCCGGAGACGAATCCACCCTCGTCAAACCAGCTTGATGTATCCGATACGCTGAATTCGATATTGGTGCCACCGACTTCGGCGACATCAACAAACACCGTATCAGGATCGGGGTCTCCGATGGTGGCGTTAACCTGAATTGTGTCGGGGGTGGCAGTCAAAAGAACCGCCGGAGGAATGTTATTCACGCTCAGTCTGACCACAACCTTAAGCGGTGAGTTGGTGGCCTGTGCGCTGATTATCGTAATCGTATCAGTATAGGTTCCAACGCTGAGAGAGCTGGCGTCGACCGTGACCATCAGGCTGTCCGGAGTGACTCCGGTCCCGGCCGTCAAGGCCAACCAGGCAGCCGTCTTGGTCGCGTTGTAGGCGATGTTACCGCCGCCGGCTTCGCTGACGACAATCGCCTCCGGGGAAGGACTTGTGCCTACTGTAGTGGTGAAGTCCACTGTATCCGGAGCAGCCACGAGTGAGTAGGTCACTACCTGTGTAATAGTCAGATTAACCTGAACGGCGATCGGGCCATTGGAGGCATCCGGCGATGACACGAACACCGTGTCAAGATACGAACCGGCAGTCAGGCCGGCCACATCGACATTGACCGTCACCGTTCCGGGAGTCGTCCCGGTTGAGTCGGTGAGACTCATCCAGGTGCTCGGGACCGTGACGCGGTCCGCTTCATAGGCTATCGCTGCACCACCCTGTTCGGAGACATTGAATGTCTTGGAAGCAGGACTAGCCCCACCTTCGGCCGCGGTGAAATTCAGAACAGTGGGCGCGACCACGAGCGTCTTCGGCGAAGGCGCCAGAGTCAGGTTTACAACTTCGTAAACCGGCGAATTGACCGCGTCGCCGGAGGCTATCTCGATTGAGTCGGTGTAAGTTCCGGGGGCAAGTCCGGCAATATCGACATTCACCTGAATGTCGTCCGGAGTGGTCCCGGTTACACCGGTGAGACTGAACCAGGCGGCCGATTCGTTTGCAGTGAAAGAAATGGCTGCGCCGCTCTGCTCACTTACGGTGAAACTCTGCGCCAGCGGGTTGGACCCGCCCTCAATCGCGTTGAAATTCAACGGCGTGGGCGAGACTACAAGATTCTTGGGCGACGGAGTGACCGTAAGATGAATGACCTCATAGACCGGCGAATTAACCGCATCGCCTGAACTTACCATTACTGAATCGGTGTAAGTTCCGGGTGCAAGACCGGTTATATCCACGTTAACTGAGACGTCCTGGGGCGTCGTGCCGCTCGTGGTTGAGATTCCGAACCAGGGGGCTGTTTCGGCGGCGGTAAAGGCGATATTGCCAGCCGCCGCTTCAGCAACATTGAAGCTCTGCGAGGCCGGATTGGCGCCGCCCTCCTGGGCTGTAAAAGTCAGCGAACCGGGGCTGAGCAGGAGATTTCCTGTCGGGCCGGCGTTCGGATCATAAATTGTGTAGACATGAGGGCCATCCCAGGTCGGGAAAGCATCCGGTCCGGCCCATTTCCAACGGCCAATCGGCCGATAGAAGCTCGAATCGAGTATGATTGTTTTGCCGTTGTACGACGGATCAATCGGTCCAATAGTAATCTTGTAACTGACGGAATCATAGCCGATCGGCAGTCCGGAGCTGTTCAGCGGATTGTAGGATCCACCAAATCCGACTGTGTCGGCCCCCACACCATCGAAACTGAATCGATTGATCGAGAAAATCAGGCCGAACCATTGAGTCCAGTGATACGGCATGGTGTCTGCCACCGTAGCACCCCATTCGGCTCCGTCGGGGGAATAAATCTGGAAGCCATTGGTGACACCATGGTAGTTGATAGTGGAACTGCCGGTCATACGAATGTAAAAGGTTACTTCCTGACCGACCGGAATCGTATCGGGAGCGTAGAGCCCGTCGACATGGTCAAGTGAAATACTCTCTCCCTTTACCATACCGAACGAAAACAGTACGAGTACCAGGGAAAGGAGTGAAAGTTTTGACCTCATACAAATACCCTCTCGAAAATGTTTATGATTTAATATTCACGTTTATTGTGCACACGAATTAGCTGCCAAGATAACCACTCGGCGGTGAAAGTCGTCAGCTTGCCGAATTTACTCAATGCGGTGGAGGCGAGTGTTCCTGAGGAGGGGACAGAACGCCACCAGCCACGCTGGGTGTCGCAAGAAATCATTCGTTTACTGTTCAGACGTAGCCAATACTGTTGGACCAAATGGATTTGTAAAACCTAACAGGCGAAAGCCCTTCTCCCACACTATAGAATGGGCTTTTTTTTTACCAGCCTAATATAGAGAATTATCCCCAAAAGTCAAGCCCATAAGGCCGATTGCGTAATTATTGCTCAGGCGATATCGTCCGGTTACGGGGGCGGTTTCGAAGGCGCAAGAACAGCAGAACGAGAAAGGCGCCAGTCACATCTGTAAGAAGATCATAGACGTCCGAATTCCGACCCCTGACAAAACTTTGATGAAATTCATCCAGCGCAGCAAATACGCAGAGAAAGAGTCCGGACAGGAGCATCGCCCTGGTCAGCGTCATCCATTTCCCGAGATTGGAGAACGAGCGAAAGGTGAGATAGGAAAACACCGCGTATTCGATGAAGTGGGCAACTTTGTCGAGCGCCAAATGCCGGATGCGTGGCGTACGCAGATTCGGAATCGACGAAACGGCGAAAATGAGCGCCGCAAATAGTATCACCGGAAGGTGATAGTAGAGAAATCGGCGGACTGGGCTCAGGGAACGGGCAGGTTTGACCATAGGCTGAATAGGTACGGAATCAGTTTAATTCCGTCAACTAAAACCGGAACGGTGATTTGCGCTGGTCACTGATCGGGAGATCGAAACAGTGTCTGGCAACAAGTTTTAGTTGGTGGCGGCTTCGGGCTCAAGTAAGTTTTCGCCATGAATGGATACCGTAATCAGCCGCAACGATTGACCACGTCACAGAAACTGGCGGTCGCCTTTGGCGGGCTCGTTGCTGTGATCGCGTTTGGGACGATCGGCCTGATGACGATCGAGAAAATGGATCTGGTTGACGCGCTGTACATGACCGTTATCACGCTCTCAACGGTCGGTTTCGGCGAAGTTACACCGCTGCATCCGCTGGGACGGATCTTTGTGATATTCCTCATTCTGGTAGGCGTGGCGCTCGCCGGATTTACCGCCTCGGTCATCGGAGAACTGGTGCTTGAAGGTCACTTCAGTGAGATTTTTGGGAGAAGAAAAATGGAAAGCAGAATAGGCAAGTTGAACGGTCATTTTATTATCGCCGGATTTGGCCGGGTGGGACGGCAGGTGGCAAAGGAATTTCAGAAGCGTAAGGTCGATTTCGTGGTCATCGAGAAAGACTCAGATACGATTTCTTTATGCGAGCGGGAAGGCATATTGGTAGTGCTGGGAGAGGCAACCGAAGACGATACCCTGAGGCGTGCCGGGATCGACAAAGCCAGGACGCTGATTTCGACCCTGCCGGATGAAGCGCAAAACGTGTACCTGACCCTGACCGCGAGGGACATGAACAAAGGGATGCAAATTATCGCACGGGCCGATTATGAGGAAGGAGTTAAGAAACTGAAGCGGGCCGGCGCGAGTCATGTGGTGACGCCGCACGTCCTCGGCGGGATTAGAATGGCGATGGCCTCGCTCAGACCCAACGTGGTCGACTTCATGCACTCAACTTCGCTTGGTGAAGGGGGACTCACCATCGAAGAAATGGTTGTGCCCGAGGCCTGCCGGTATGTCGGGAAGACACTCGTTGAAACAAATCTGAAACAGGACTATGGAGTCACGGTGATCGGTATCAAGAAGCCGGGCCAGGATATGAATATCGGCCCCGGACCCTCCACCATCCTTCAGGGAAAAGACATTCTCGTGGTGCTCGGTCCAAATGACAAGCTTGAAGCCTTTAGCCGAGTGCTCTCCTGAAACGGCACCCCTGCCTCCTCCGCTCTCTCAAAGGTTGACACATCCGGGGTTATTGATTACCTTTTCTATGTACCAGCACATTTCAACTTGCCCGTCAGGGAGATAAATTTCGCCGCGCTCCTGCTGATTGCGTGCCCGGACAGATCCGGGGTTCACTTCGGAGGGTGCGAAGCTTCAAGATTTGAACGGTAATTCAAAAATGAGGAAGAGCCAAATGAAGTGTGGAGCTATTGTCGGATGTCTCGTGATAATCGTCGCACTCGCCGGCTCTGGGGCCGCGCAAGGACTCAGGCTCGACCATGTGGACGGTCTCTATGCTCCGGATACGATTCCAGTGGGCGGACAGGTAACCTTCTACATTCGGATTACCGGAAGTCCCACGACCACCTACCACGGTATTATTAACGGATTTCGAATCTACTCACCCGATGGCGCGCAGTGGGGTTCCACTGTTGCCGATACGCTTCCCTTGAACTGGCTGCAATGGTTCGGATTGATCTTCTCGGTCAATCGATTCAGCCTCGATGGCGTGGGTGCGGACACGGTTGGATTCGGGGGATCTTACAATCCCTTGAATAGCGCCGGACTTCCGATCGGTTTCGATTCGGTGACCTATAAGATCACAATCGGTCCGATCGATCCTCAGTACAACGGCAAGACGATCGTCCTTGATTCGAGCTACTATCCGCCGATCGGTCGATGGAAATGGGCCGGGCCGGATGCCTTCCCGAGCTGGGATGGTGCGTACGTATACACGATTTTCGATCCTGACGCCGTCCCGACTGCCCACCTGAGTTTGAATCCGACCGGCCTGAACTTTACGACCACCGAACTTGGGCCAGACCCGGCCGCACAATCGTTTGATGTCTTTGCCCTCGAGGGAGAATCGGTTCAATTCACCGCCTTGGGGCATACTCCATGGCTGCATGTCACGCCGGCGACTTCGAGTACACCCGGGTCGATTCAGGTATCGGTAGACTATACCGGACTTACACCGGGTATCTATCATGATTCAATCGAGATTGCCTCGTCAGATGCGGTGAACTCGCCAGTGTACGAACAGGTGACGTTTGAAGTGACGGAGGTTCTCAAGTATGTGCAAGTGGATCCCACCTCGCTCAATTATTCGGTCATCTTTGGACATCAAAACCCTCCGCCTGACACAGTGACGGTGACCGAAGTAAACAGCTTCGCGATTCCCTGGCAAGCTACGCACAGTCAGTCCTGGGTCCATCTTACGGATTCATCAGGTATGACTCCCGGCGCGTTCAGTGTACAAGTGGATGCTTCCGGACTTGCTCCCGGAAACTATGTCGACACGGCGATCATCCATTGGCAGCCGGACCCGATGGACGGGTACTCAGCGTTCACTCTCGTGAGTCTGACCGTTACTCCTAACCACGCGCCGCAGCTGTTCGAGATCGGAGATTTTTCGATCACCGAATGCGAGTCGATTCATGCGATTTTTCACGCCACCGATGCCGACGGTGATCCGATCCAACTGTGGGTATTGCCGCTTTCGGACAACATGCAATTCGTGGACCAGGGGAACGGCGACGGCAATTTCTCATTCACACCCAGCTACATGCAAGCGGGAGACTACGCGATGACAGCCTATGCTTCGGACGGAATCGACACGGTGTCGCAGGGATTCAATATTCATGTCGAGGACTGTCAGCCGAATATAGCTCTCGGAGCTGTCTTTCGGCCACGGACCTTCTATGCATTCGATGCCAACGCGGTCGTGCAGAATATCGGTGCCGTAATCATTGGCAACTTCGGTCCGAACCACACCGCGGAAGACGTGGACCTCTCCTCTTGTCGGATTTTGAACGGCCTGATTCCGATAAATGCGTTTGTCTGGCACTATTACGGACCATTCACCGAGAATACCGTCCGATGCAGCTACGATGTATCAGCATACGTGCGGCAATTTGTGCCGTTCTATGACAGCAGTTATTTGCCGGTGACGGTGACGGGGGAGTATTCCGATGGTCAGTCATTTGAAGTTGTCGACAGCGTCCTGTTTATCGGTCACCGGACAGGTGATGTCAATCTCGATGGCTCGGTGGACATCTCCGACATCATCAGCCTCGTCAACTATTTCTTCATGCAGGGCGAAGCCCCGACCGACCGGGGGACCGCCGACCTCAACAAGGATGGTTTGCTCGACATCAGCGACCTGACCGCTCTGCTTGATATCGCGTTCTAGCGACGCAACGAACTTGTCCAATATATTCCAGAACCCGCTTCGGCGGGTTCTTTCTTTTGCACTCACGTGCCATTCCCGGGGAAGCGCCCTGAATTTTTTTCTCGCCCGAACTGCCGCAATTTGTATCTTGCACACATGTCTCAACTAACGGTCGTAAAGTCTACTGTCGAAGAAAACGGCTTGCTCTCGAAGGGAGATCGGGTGTTGGTGGCGCTGTCGGGCGGACCGGATTCAGTCGCCCTGCTTCACATGCTCACGAAATTACGCCGAGAGTACGAACTCTCGCTCACAGCCGTTTACATCAACCACCAGATACGTAAGAAAGCAGCCAGGGGCGAAGAGCATTTCTGCGCGGAGCTGTGCGGGCGATTGAAAGTCGACTTCCTGCTCGAATCAGTTGATATCCCTGCGCTGGCCAGGAAAAACAAAAAGGGAATCGAGGAGACTGCGCGCGACTTTCGTTACGAGACATTCGACCGGCTGGCATCGATACACTCATCCGACAAGATCGCGTTGGGACATCACGCCGACGATCAAGCTGAGACAATTCTCTTTCGCGTACTTCGCGGGACCGGCCTGACCGGCCTCGCCGGTATACCGATCAAGCGGGGTAAAATCATCCGGCCGCTGCTGAATCTGCGACGGTCCGAGCTTCTGGCATATCTTGCTGTGCACAAGCTCCAGTTCTGCAAAGATGTCAGCAATGACAACGTGGAATACACTCGCAATTATATCCGCAATCGTCTGCTGCCGGAGATCCGAAAGAACCTCAACCCCTCAGCCGACTCGGCTCTGGTCAATCTGGCGGCGACCGCTGCGATCGAAGATCAATACCTCTCAGGAATCGCGAGCCGTAAATTTCGTCGGCTGGTCACCCGGACGGCGGGAGGCAAACTGAGACTGCCCCTTACTGAACTCACAAAGCAGCCGGAGTGGCTTGGGATGAGACTGCTAAGGCATTGTGTTATAGCCGCTTCAGTTGAGGGAACGCCGCCCGATCGGGCTGTTGTCGCCAGACTTGGCAAACTTGTAGCCAAAGGTGGAGGGAGTATGTCGCTCCCCGGCCGGATTCAGGCGACTGTGGAACAGGGACAGCTTCTCATTTTCAAGAACCGCACGAATCGATTCGAACAGGAACTTCGTGTAGGTGGCCGGACCGAGGTCCCGATGTCGGGGTTGATTTTCAGCATAAAGATGTTACATTACACCGACCAGGCAGTGAAGCAGCGGCGAAGTCTCAAGGTCAGCATCGATAGTTCAACGATTTACCCGCCGCTGGCGGTCCGAAATATCCGGTCCGGGGACCGGTTCGGCCCGCTTGGTCTGCGTGGGACCAAAAAGATCGGCGACTACCTGACCGACCACAAGGTCGAGCGGTATCTCCGCGATGAGATCCCGGTAGTCTGCGACAGGAAGGGAATCATTTGGTTGGTCGGGTATGAGATTGCCGACCGGGTAAAGATAACAGTGTCCACCAAAGAGGTATTACAAATTGAAGTCGCCCAATGCCCAAAGCATTAACATGAAGCCGTTCGAACTCCTGCTGGATCAAAAGGAAATTTCCCAGCGGATCGCGCAGCTTGGACGGCAGATCACTTATGACTATGCGAACAGAAATCCCGTGCTGGTGGGTGTGCTGAAGGGTTGCATGGTCTTTATGTCCGATCTGATCAGGCAGATCAATCTCCCGCTGGAGATCGAATTCATCGCGGCCGCCTCGTATCGCAAAGGGACCAAACCGGAGCAGGAAGTGCTGTTCGGCAGTCCGATTCCGATCTCGCTCAAGGACCGCCATGTGCTGATAGTCGAAGGGGTGGTCGAGTCGGGGCGGACGGCGACCTCGATTCTCGGGGTTGTGAACAAGCAGGAACCGGCTTCGGTAGAAATTGTTACACTCATCGACAAGCCGGGAAGTCATCGGTCCAGCCTGGATGTCAAGTACAAAGGCTTTTCACTCGGGAATGAATTCGTTATCGGATTTGGCCTGGACAACACGCAGAAGTATCGAAATCTCCCGTTCATTGGCAAGCTGATAGACATCTAGTTTCCGCTAATTCTCCCGATATGGATGAATAGAGGAGCCTTTCCGGCGTATAAGGTTTGACAGAGAGACAATAGAATGAAATGGAGCATAAGTGGCAGACTCAAATAATCGACAACAACCCGACAAAGGCCGAAAAGATCGATCTCCGAAAGATCAGCTGAACTGGAAAGGACCGGGGAAAGCGGCCATCTTCTGGATTACCCTCTTCCTGGTGGTCTATATCATCTATTCCTACTTCAGCAGCATGAATCAGGATTCGGCCGATATCACCTACACGGAATTCATTACTCAATTGAATGATAATAATATCAGCGAAGTTACGTTCGAGGATACCAAGATTCAGGGTGTGCTTAAGCAGGCAGCCAAGTTTTCCTCGGCCAACGTTCAGCAGGCGGTCACGAAATTCAAAACGCAAATTCCGTTCGCCGATGTCAATTATGATCTGGTGAACAAATTGCAGGCGAAAGATGTGAAAATAGTCGCCAAGGACCAGAGCCCGAATCTTTTCTCGTATCTGGCGGCGGCCGCGCCCTGGATTATACTTATCCTGATCTGGCTGTTCTTTATCCGGCAGATGCAGGGAGGTGGCGGGGCCAAAGGACTGTTTACGTTCGGCAAGAGCAAAGCCAAGCTCCTGACCGACGAGCGGCCGAAGGTGACGTTTGCCGATGTCGCCGGAGCCGACGAAGCCAAGGAAGAGCTTCAGGAAATCATCGAATTCCTCAAAGAGCCGGGCAAGTTCCAGAAGCTCGGCGGCAAAATTCCCAAAGGCGCCCTTCTGCTTGGCCCTCCCGGAACGGGTAAGACGCTGTTGGCCCGTGCCGTCGCGGGGGAGGCGGGTGTACCGTTCTTCTCGATGTCCGGTTCGGACTTCGTCGAAATGTTCGTCGGTGTCGGCGCGAGCCGCGTCCGCGATCTGTTCGACCAGGGGAAGAAGAACGCGCCGTGCATTATTTTCATAGACGAAATCGACGCGGTCGGGCGTCACCGTGGCGCCGGCCTCGGCGGCGGACATGATGAACGGGAGCAGACGCTCAACCAGTTGCTCGTCGAGATGGATGGGTTCGACACCAACGAAGGTGTCATTCTGGTGGCTGCGACCAACCGTCCCGATGTGCTCGACCCGGCGCTGCTTCGCCCCGGACGATTCGACCGGCAGATCGTCGTGGCAACTCCCGATTTGAAGGGTCGCGAAGGAATTCTGAAGGTCCATGTTCGTAAAATAAAGTTAGGCGGTGATGTCGATCTGTCGATTCTGGCTCGCGGTACACCCGGGATGTCAGGCGCGGATATCGCCAACATGGTGAACGAAGCCGCGCTTCTGGCGGCTCGCCGGAACCGCGAGTCGGTCGGGATGGACGATTTCGAAGAAGCCAAGGACAAGGTCCTTATGGGTTCGGCGCGGAAATCAATGGTCATCAGCGACGAAGAAAAGAAAGTGATCGCTTATCATGAGGCGGGTCATACGCTGGTAGCCAAATTCCTTCCGAAGGCTGATCCGATTCATAAAGTGACGATCATTCCCCGCGGCATGGCCCTCGGCGTGACTCAGTCGCTGCCGGTCGATGAACGCCACACCCACTCCAAGGAGTATCTGGAGGCGACGCTCGCCGTGCTTATGGGTGGTCGGGTTGCCGAACTGCTCGTATTCGACCAGCTGGATACCGGCGCTGGCAATGATCTCGAAAGAGCCACCAAACTGGCCCGCAAGATGGTCTGCAACTGGGGTATGTCCGACAAGCTCGGACCGACTACTTTCGGCAAGACCGAAGAGCATATCTTCCTCGGCCGAGAGATCCAGCAGCACCAGGACTTTTCCGAGGCAACCGCGGTGATTATCGACACCGAAGTTCGGTCGTTCGTGGAGAGGGCGGAGCAGACAGCTCATGACATTCTGTCGAAGCATATCGACAAGCTCCACTTGCTGGCCAAAGCGCTCCTCGAGAAGGAGATCGTGGACAGCCGCGAAGTGGACGTTATTATCGGCAGAGTTGCGGGAGATGAAGAACCGGTCGAAGTCCCGGTCCCGACCACCGATCACTAGCCGGTTGGAAAGCAATATTTGAGGGCAGTCTGCAAAGGCTGCCCTTTTTTCGTGGGGCTGAGCCGCTAAGAGGTGAGCGATCTTCGACATTTGGCTTGATTTTGGACGCTCGAACTCCTTATGTTGAACTACCAGCAGACTCAACTTATGGCAAAAGAAACACTTACAAGAAAAGAAGAGCTCAAGTCGGTTATTCCGCTCACGGCCGGAAGACAGTTACCGCTGAGTCGGCCGCTCGTCATGGGAATCCTGAATGTTACGCCCGATTCCTTCTCGGATGGCGGTAAACACCGCACCCTGACCAGCGCGTACAAACGAGCTTTGGAAATCCAGGATGAAGGTGCGGACATCCTAGATATCGGCGGCGAATCGACTCGTCCCGGTGCCGCTCCAATACCTCCTCACGAGGAGATCAAGCGGGTAATTCCGGTTATCGAGGCTGTGAGCCGCGAGTTGAGAATCCCAATTTCAATTGATACGACCTCAGCGGCGACCGCCCGGGCGGCCATTGAGGCCGGTGCTGATATCGTCAACGACATCTCGGCCCTCAGATTCGAACCGGCGATGGCTGAACTCGTCGCCGCGACAAAAGTGCCTGTGGTGCTCATGCACATGCTCGGAACGCCTCGCGATATGCAGGTAAGCCCGAATTATGTCGATTGCATTAAAGAGATAACGGACTTCTTTCGTGAGCGGGTAGAGTTCGCGGTAAGCCGCGGAATCGACCGGTCAAAGATCATTCTCGACCCCGGGATAGGTTTCGGCAAGCGGCTGGCAGACAATATTGAAATTCTGGCCAATATCGCCGAATTCCGCAAGCTGGGTCTTCCGATTCTGGTCGGCACCTCACGAAAGTCGTTTATTGGCATGCTAAACGATGCCGGCCGACCCGCCTCCGAGCGGCTCGGCGGATCGATAGCATCGATGGTGGCGGCCGTATTCAACGGAGCGAATATCGTTCGAGTGCACGATGTCAAAGAATCGGTCGAAGCGCTCAAGGTGATTGCGGCAATGAGGAAATCCTCGTGACGATTTTTCAGATCGATTTCATCAAATTCGGTATCAAGGATCTGGTCGATGTCCTGATAGTGTCGTTCATCATTTTTCAGATACTGAAGCTGGTGAAGGGGACACGGTCAGTACAGATCATATTCGGACTCGCCTTGATTGTCGGTGTCGCGTTTATCGCATACTGGTTCCAGCTCGAAGGACTTACCTGGCTCTTCTCCAATCTGGCGACTTTCGGACTTATCGTGCTGGTAATCGTCTTTCAGCCGGAACTTCGGTCGGTACTGGCGCAATTCGGCCAGAGTCGGGTGCTCAGGCGATTCGTCTCGCTGGAGCAGAGGAAATCGGTCGAAGAAGTCAGCCGCGCGGTCCTTCGTCTCTCGGAACTTCGTTACGGTGGGCTGATTGTAATCGAGCGAAGAACCGGTCTGCGGAACTTTGTCGAGACCGGCAAGGAGATCAATGCCAGAGCTTTCGTCCGAGATGCTCATCACCTTGTTTACACCGTACACGCCGCTCCACGACGGCGCCATAATCGTCTCCGGCGAGCATATTGCGGCGGCGGCCGTTTCGCTCCCCCTGACCAGCAACCCTCGTTACAGCAAGTTGTACGGCATGCGCCATAAGGCCGCTATCGGAGTAAGTGAGGTTTCCGATGCTGTCGTCATTGTGGTGTCGGAAGAGACGAGTAAGATCTCGATTGCCTACAATGGCATCCTGATCTCCGACATCAACAAAGCTGAATTCCGGGACCGCCTCGGAGCCTTCCTCAAAAAATGACCGATCCACTCTCGGAGGCGGTATCCTCAATTGACAAAGCGGGAGGTTTGGGGTATCTTGCCTGCCCATTGCCAAGCAGAACTGGCTTACGAACGGATATTTGAAGCCCGGCAAGCAGTTGTCGGGTTCTTTTTGATATAGAACGAACAGAAATGAGTCTTGAATAAATGGCCGATCTCGCTCACATACGGAATTTCTCGATTATCGCCCATATCGATCACGGCAAATCGACCCTGGCCGACCGCCTGTTGCAGGTCACCAAAACCCTGACCGAACGTCAGATGAAAGACCAGGTGCTCGATTCCATGGATCTGGAACGGGAGCGCGGGATCACGATCAAGATGCACGCCATCCGGTTGGTCTATCAGGCGAAGGACAAACAGACGTACGATTTCAACCTGATCGACACCCCCGGACATGTCGACTTCACCTACGAAGTCAGTCGGTCACTCTCGCGCCTGTGAGGGGGCCGTGCTGGTAGTCGATGCGTCGCAGGGAATCGAAGCCCAGACTCTGTCGAATCTCTATCTTGCCCTTGAGAACGATCTGGCGATCATCCCGGTGCTCAACAAGATCGATCTCCCGAACGCCCGGCCGAACGAAGTTGCCGATGAGATCGTCGATCTCATCGGATGCGAGCCGGACGAAGTGCTGCATTGCTCGGCCAAAATGGGAATCGGCATCACCGAACTGCTGGAAGCAATAGTGCACAAAGTCCCGCGCTCCGAAAGGAAACCCCGCCGACAAATTGCAGGCGATGGTGTTTGATTCGGTGTTCGACAGTTACCGCGGCGCCATGCCGGTGGTGCGCCTGGTCAACGGCACACTTAAAAAGGGTGACAAAGTCAAGTTCTTCTCGACCGGAAAGAGTTATGATGTCGATGAAGTCGGCTGCCTTAGGCTTGCGACCATCCCCCAGGATGAACTAACGGCGGGAGACGTGGGATATTTCTTCGCGTCAATTCGCGAAGTTGCCGATACCCGAATCGGTGACACGATCACCCACTTCGATCTGCCAGCCGACAAGCCGCTCGAAGGGTTTGTCGATGTCAAGCCGATGGTCTTTTCCGGGCTCTATCCGGCAATCGCCGAGGACTTCACGCAATTGCGAGAAGCGCTCGATAGACTCAAGCTGAATGATTCTTCGCTTCGATTCACCCCGGAGTCATCGACCGCCCTGGGATTCGGTTTCCGTGTCGGGTTCCTCGGGTTGCTCCATATGGAGATTATCACCGAGCGGCTGGAGCGAGAGTACGGACAGACGATCATCAACACCGTTCCGAATGTCGAGTATCACGTGTACACGACCAAGGGGGAAATCATCATCGTTGACAATCCGGCCAAAATGCCACCGGCGGTGGAGATCGAACATGTGGAAGAGCCCTATGTCGATGCACAGGTAATCGTTCCGGATGAATATATCGGTGCGATTATGAAGCTCGGGACCGACAGAAGGGGAGAGTACAAGACAACCGAATATTTGTCGACAAATCGGGTGAGCATATCCTATGCGTTTCCGCTTTCGGAGATCATTTTCGATTTCTATGACAAGTTGAAATCGGTGACACGGGGCTATGCTTCGTTCGATTATGGCCTGCCGTACTATCGACGGTCACAACTGGTAAAACTGGACATACTGCTCAACACCGAGCCGGTGGATGCCCTCTCGGTGATCATTCACCGCGACAAAGCGTATAACTGGGGGCTGAGCATGAACGAGAAACTTCGGCAGCTTATTCCCCGGCAGATGTACGAAGTAGTCATTCAGGCGGCTATCGGAAACCGGATTGTCAGTCGGGCGACAGTCAAGCCGCTGCGCAAGAATGTTACGGCCAAGTGTTACGGCGGCGACATTTCCCGTAAGAGAAAGCTGCTCGAGAAGCAGAAAGAGGGAAAGAAGCGGATGAAGCAGTTCGGCCGGGTGGAGATTCCTCAGGAGGCGTTTCTGGCTGCCCTCAAGGTAGAGCGATGACCGGAGTCCGCCCCTTCAGATTTGTCGAACCAATACCCGGTAAGGATGTATCAAGTACGATATGAAGAAATTTCTTCTTTCGCTCTTTTTGCTGGTCATTCCGGCCCAGATTTTCGCCACCTCGATCCTTATCCCGATGGACAAGACCCAGACCGATCATCTGAAGGCGTACGGCATTGTTTATAAGGCGCTGGCGAAGAGTATCAAAGCGGAATGGCTGCTTAACTACCGGGGAGGCTCATTCCTGATTGACTATTCTCCCGACGTCACAAATATGTGTCTTCTGGCCGGGGTCAAGGCGGAACAGGTTACGTCTGGGCAAGTGGCAGATATTTATCGAACGATCGAGGTTGAAAATATGGAGCGGGTGGAGCTGGAGAAAGCGCCGAAAATCGCCGTTTACTCCCCTCCTTCGAAACAGCCCTGGGACGATGCCGTCACGCTGGCGCTGACCTACGCTGAGATACCTTACGATATCGTCTGGGACGAGGAAGTGCTCAAGGGACAGCTCGAAAACTACGATTGGCTGCATTGCCATCACGAAGATTTCACCGGACAGTACGGGAAGTTCTATGCCGCCTTTCGCAACCAGCTCTGGTATCAGGCCGATGTTAAGGAAAACGAAGATATGGCAAAGAAGCTCGGGTACAGCAAGGTCTCGTTGATGAAGCTCGATGTCGCGAAGGCGATCTACGACTATGTCCGCCGGGGTGGGTTCCTATTCGCGATGTGTTCGGCGCCGGAGACGATCGATATCGCCCTGGCTGCCGATGGAGTCGATATCGTCCCGCGGGAGTTCGACGGCGACCCGGTCGATCCGGACTGCAATTCTAAACTGGACTACAGCAAGACCTTCGCTTTCGAAAATTTCACCGTTAATCTGGATCCGCTGATGTACCGGCATTCCGATATCGACACCTATCCGGAACGCCAGATGAGATTCCCCCGCGAGCAGGATGATTACTTCTACCTGTTCGATTTCGCCGCCAAGCTTGATCCGGTGCCGACCATGCTCGTACAGGATCATGTGAACACGGTCGATGGATTCATGGGGCAGACGACCGGATTCCGTAAGTCGCTCTTGAAGAAATTCGTGACCGTGCTCGGCGAGCCGGATAATTTCGATGAAGTCCGCTATATCCACGGCGATCTCGGGCGCGGGACATTTACTTTCATGTCCGGTCATGATCCGGAAGACTACCGGCACATGGTGGGAGATCCGCCGACCGATCTGAGCCTTCATAAGAACTCACCCGGCTATCGGCTTATCCTGAACAACGTCCTTTTCCCGGCGGCCAAGCGGAAAGAACGCAAGACCTGATCCTCAATACAATCACGTTCGCATCCAATCTTGTCTCTGCATGGCCGGGCTTGACTATATAGCCCGCCAGAGGTACTTTGTCCCCATGTCACAGCAGGAAAACCGCACCTTTCTCGCCATTGACTACGGCACTCGTCGGATCGGGCTGGCCAAGTCGGACCCGATGGGGATTATTGCTTCGGCGTTGAAGACGCTCGAAGTGAAATCAATTGCCGATGCTCTGACACAACTCTCGGAAGTGCTGAAGGAGTATAGGCCCGATGCTTTGATATTCGGCTATCCGCTGCATGCTTCGGGAGATTTAAGCGAAAAGTGCCATGAGATCGATCGATTTATCGAACGGGTTCGGGGATTGTACGATGGCCCGATTCACCGGGTCGATGAGCGCCACAGTTCTTCGGAAGCCGCAAGCATTATCCATGCGCACGGGAAGAGAACCGGTACCGACAAAAAGCGAATTGACCGTCTTGCCGCCGTGGTGATCCTCCAGCGGTTCCTTGAAGAGCATCCCTCACACTGAGGAACCGCCCCCACAATTAAACTTGAATTGTCGCCTCGGCCTTGATAGAGTAAGGTTGTCGTTTCGATGTATAAAGGATAGTGATGGTTTGGCTCTTGCGTAGATTTGTGATTCTGATCGCCGCACTCGTGGCACTCCTGCCCCTGGCCGGCTATGTCTTGTATGTTCATGAGTCGGATCTCGATGGTCGGCTCGTCTCCATAATCATAAAGCCGGGCTCGAGTATGCACGAAGTGGCCAATGAACTGGCCGAGAAAGGGGTCGTTTCCTCGGCGCTAGTCACGCGACTGGCTGCTCGGTATCGGGGGATCGACCGAAAGCTCACCCCGGGACGATACGACTTCGGTGGCAAGAACTCGCCTCAGTCGGTTCTCGAGCGATTGGCCGGAGCGGATTTCGTGCGAATCAAAGTTACCATCCCCGAAGGAAACCCGATCTGGAAGACAGCTTCGACCCTGGCGGCCGAGCTGAAGGTGGATTCGTCGGAAATTGTCGGCCTGAACTCGGACACAGCGTTCCTGCAAACGCACAACCTACCCTCGCTCGAAGGATTCCTCTTTCCCGAGACATATTACTTTCCCTGGGGCACGACTGCCCGGGATGCGGTCGAGGAGATGATTGCGATGTATCATGAAAAGACCGACAAGATCTGGCCGCAGACAATCGCTGGCGGGTTGAGCCGATATGATATTATGAAACTCGCCTCAATAATCGAGGCCGAGACGGGACTAAGTGACGAACGACCGATTGTATCATCGGTCTATCACAATCGACTCGACAAGCGGATGAAGCTCGATGCTGATCCAACGGTGATCTATGGGCTGGGAGGATTGGATCGGCCGCTGTATCGCAAGGATCTGACCAGCAAGACGCCATACAATACCTATTTGCACAAAGGCCTGCCGCCGACGCCGATTAATTCACCTGGACTGGCGGCAATACAGGCCGCGCTTAACCCTGAGCAAACTGACTATCTGTTCTTTGTGGCTGATGAGAACGGACGGCACTATTTCTCGCGCACGAATGCCGAGCAGAATCAGGCGATCCGGCGGATCAAAAGAGCCAAACGGAACGGTTCGTGAGCAGCTGTCTTAGAATTCTCCGATACGATTGCCGATAAATTCCGCAAACTCATTGGTAGTTCGCTGAATGTCATCTTCTTCGAATCCGCTGAAATCAGTCGAGCTATCCGAGCTGTATCCCACCAGACCGATTACTTCGCCGTCGTACCTCAGCGGCTGCAGGACAAACGATTGCGAGGAGTCATCGATCAGCAGCTTCTTCTCGAAAAAATTTCCGGTAAACAGATCGGTGATGTTCTCCCAGTAAGTTCTTCCGGCCGAGGCCACCCGTTCAAAAAGCGACGGTTGGTCAGGAAGCTTGATGGAGAGCCCGTCGAGCGTTTCTCCCTGATTCCAGGTGGAAATGGCCGACAGAGGTTCACCCGGGCGACGGCGGAGGACCAGCACGCCCTTATGGATCCGGAACTTCAGTCTTAATTTATGAGTGAACTCGGCAAAGAGTTCGGTAATACCTGTTTCGTGGGCCGAGTGAGCGTTAACACGAGCAATCGAATCTCCACTCTCCGGCAGGCCGCCATTTATCATGGTCATCGTTGATTCCCTCTTTCATTCACCGTTGTGTCCTTATACGCGGTCACGCGGAGACGGTTTCCCTTTTCAAGTCATACTTCCTAACTTTGCGCCAGAGAGTGGTGCGCCCGATCCCAAGCTCAAGTGCAGTCTGTGTGAAATTCCAGTCATTTTCATCCAGAGCCCGTGCAATCACATTGCGCTGATTGTCATCGAGCAATCCGGTTTTCTTCCTGAAAGTAGTCTTATGTGGCCCCTCTGAATCCGACTGCCGGTTTTCGCTCGAGACGAAAGCTATATCACCTGTGTCAACGAAGCTATTGCGGCAGAGTGTCGCGGCTCTGCGAAGCGTGTTTTCAAGTTCCCGAACATTGCCGGGCCAATCGTGACGCGTCAGTATTTCAATCGCTCCACGACTGATACCAATCTCACCCCGGCCAGCCTCGTGCGCAAACTTGCGCAGGAAATAGTCGGCGAGCAACTCGATATCCTCGACTCGTTCGGCAAGTGATGGCACTTTGATAGGCAAAACGCTGAGCTTGTAGAATAGTTCCTCGGAGAAACGGATCTCTTTGACATTTTGCGGAAAGGCGGCGCTGCAGGAGCAGATGAATCTCACTTCGAGCTTCACCCGTTCGCCGGTGCGAGGATCCGTGAGGCTGTTAGTCTTCAGAAAGTCAGACAGCCGCGCCTGGACGTCGCCCGGCATGATGTCAATTTCATCTAGAAATAACGTCCCGCCATGGGCCTCCCAGACGGCTCCGCTGCGCATCTGGCCCGATCCGAACAGATCCTCATTGAGACGCTCTCCGGCGAATGCCGCGCAATCCACCGCCACGAATTTTCGCTGACGGCGATTGGAATGGTGGTGAATGACGCGCGCGATAAGCTCCCGGCCGGTGCCGGAATCCCCCAGAAGCATCACTGGAATGTCCGTCGGGGCCACTCTGGCTACCGCTTCGCGAACTTTGGCCATCGGTTTGGAGATCCCGACGATATTATCGAATCCAAAACTCATCGCGACGTGTTGCCTGAGACCGACCAATTCGTCTTGCAATGCGGCGAATTCGGCCGCCTTGAGGACTCGTACGCTCAGGTCGGCGTCGGAGATATCACGCGACAGGCAGTCGTAGGCACCGGCCTTAACCAGGGTCGGAAGATCCTTCGCATCCTCGGGACCAACCGTGACGATTATCTGCGTCCCGGGAGAGGCGAATCGTATCTCCGAGACCAGTCCGAGGGCCTGCGCTATTGAGACATCGTTCAGCACCATCACGGTAAAGTTACCGGTGCGCGCGGAGTCAACAGTCGAGGCAAGATCGGTCGTTTGTACATCGAACCGTTCCCTCCCGGGAGCTGCCCCGATTGCCTGTATCCTCTCGCGGGAGGCGTTGACCACAAGTATTCGGTTTCTGTTAAGCATGTTCATATTAGTTTCTGATCCTTTTGTTTTCATGAACTGAGAGAGTCGTGGTGAGGCAGTTCGAAGCAGCCTTTACCTCGGTATTCAGTTGCAGGCCGAGCTTATCCGCCAGGCCGCGGGCATATTGGCGATGCTGGTCCGGGAGCTCTTCCGATATGATATACTCGGTGGGAAGGGGTGTATCGAAATGTATCAATAGTCCTTTGTCCGATTCCCGTCGGTCGAACCGCACGGTGGTTTCCAGGTCGCTGTTACTCGATTCAATATGGGCAAGCAGAATGGATTCATACAGAGAGCCGATTGAATCAGCCGGAGCGAGAACGCGCACACCGTCGATGAATCCGGCAATCACGAGCTTCACTTTTCGCGCCGCTTCGGGGCGAAGCCGCGCTATGGTCTGTTCCAGCTCGCGGTAGAGATTCTGCTCATGTTTCGAGGCGGTATCGAACGATGCCAGCATGCTGATACGCTGTACCGAGCGACGGATCGATTCAGTGTTCGCGCCCACTCGTTTTAGAACGGACGTATCCTTCGACGAATCATTGACTGTTAGTTCGATTCCCGTAGCTTGCGCCAGCACCTCTTCAGTCAATCTTTCGAGGAGATTGGCGTCATGGCGTTTCGCGGAAGCGGGGGTTCCCACCGTAATGCAGCTGATCCCATATCCGCCCGACTCGATATTCGACAATTTGATCGGCCTTCCTTCGAGAAGCCGCGAGTCGGACGAAAACAGCCGATCCAGATGTTCACTGTCGTTTCCCAGGTCGAACTCTTCGATCAGCCGCGTAAATTCATTTGTAAAAGCGATGATCTCGCCGCTTCCCTTTTCGGTAAGGAGCATGGCCGCACCTGTTCCCCATTCTTCGGGAATGGCAGAACTGATCTCGCTCGCGACCTTGAGCGCCGTGCGGAACCGTTCCGCCAGCCTCGCAAATCGATCCATCGTAGCCGGTGTCGAGACAATATGTTCCGGACCGAAGAATCCCAGTATGAGTCTGGACGACTCCGACGGATTCAAGACGGACGTGATAATGCGATAGGGGCGATGGCCGTGTGCACTCTCATCCCGATACAGATGCGTGAAGATGGCGCCGCCAGCCTGTGAGAGAGCCGATTCGATGATATCGAATGGAAACAACTCCACCTCGGCGGGATGAACGTATTGGCGCTCACGCATCAGAAAGGCCAGTGAATGCTCCGGCGCCTCGGAGTCCAGGTAGGTCTGGTCGGACGCATGAAGCTCTCCTTTCAGGAGAGCGCGAAGCAGCAGTCTATATATCGGAGTGCAGTCGGCGAACGATGCGTGCATGCCATTGTGATCACACATCCGGTTTGTTAGCATCGGACCAGCTGCGCTCGATGTTGATTCAACTTGGAACCCTGCGATAGTCATGTTTACTTCCGTGTTTCATTTTGACACATATATGGAATCTATCGGCGGTAACATCGATAACTTTAGCGATTTAGCCGGGATATCCGCAGATCGTCCAAATTGTTTTTTTGTTGATTCTTAAGGGTTTAGCGAATAACCATTCCTGAGTATGAAGAAGACCAAGATTATCGCCACCTACGGTCCGGCAATCGGCTCTCCGGATAAGGTGAAACAACTGGTATCGGCCGGAGTCAATCTCTTTCGCGTCAATTGCTCTTACGGTGAGACCAAAGACTTTATCAAGGCGGCGAATACCATACGATCCGGCACCAAAGGCGCCCTCTTTCCGGTCGCGATCCTGTTTGATATTTCGGGCCCGAAACTTCGACTTGCCCCATTCACAGGGGAGATTCGCATCAAATCCGGAGAGTTACTGAAAGTTACCGCGGGGAAGACCGATTCGGCCAATCGAACGATTGCCGTTAATCATAAGGAAATCATCGGGTCGATCCGCAAAGGGGAGCGGGTATTTATAGATGATGGTAACATAGTGTTCACCGCGGTGAGCGTTGGAAGGAACCAGGCGACGTTAAAAGCGGTGAACGGAGGAACGCTTATCGGCGGAAAGGGGATCAATCTCCCGGACAGCGAGATCAAGCTTCCGACCATAACAGCTAAGGACCGCGAAGCGATCCGGGCTGCGGTGCGGGCCAAAGCGAACTATATTGCGCTCTCATTTGTCCGATCGGATAGTGATGTCAAAGAGGCCCAGCGTCTTATCGCCCGGTATGGCGGGGACCAGCAGGTGATCGCAAAGCTCGAAAAGAAAGAGGCGATCGACAACCTTGAGCCGATCATGCAGGTTTCCGATGGTGTGATGATCGCGCGCGGCGATCTGGGAGTGGAACTCCCATTTGAAGAGCTGCCGAAACTCCAGAAGGAGATTATCCGGCTGGCCAATTTCTATCACAAACCGGTAATCGTGGCTACTCAAATGCTTGAGTCAATGAGGTTTTCACCTCGCGCAACCCGGGCCGAGGTCAATGATATCGCTTCGGCGGTGTTTGATTTTGTCGATGCCGTCATGCTCTCCGCCGAGACATCCACCGGTCAATATCCCGAGAAAGCCGTTCGGGCGATGGAGCGAGTCATTGTTGCCACCGAAGATGGGTTGACCCCTCCGAGCATGGCGATGGAAGAGCATGTGATGCGTTCGGAGATTGTACAGGCGATCGCCAATGCGGTACGCGAGTCCAATATGATTTGCCCCGCCAAAGTTATCTTCGCCTATACCGCATCCGGCTTTACCGCCGATATGATATCAAATCTTTTCCCTTCGCAGCCGATAATAGCGTTAACACCGAATCGCCGTGTGATGCAGCGTTTATCGCTCGTGCGCGGGGTCTATCCGGTCGAAGTGAAACAACCCGAGTCTTTCCGTGATATGCTGAACACGATATCAAAGCTCGCGAGACAACACAAGCTGGTCACCAGCAAGGACAAGGTAATCGTTACCGGCGGCGTGCCGTTCGGCACTCATGCCGGCACAAACTTCATGATGTACTATGAAATTCCCAAAAAGTAATCAATCCGTTGTCTGCCCTCTCGCTTGCAGACTGATCTTCCTCACACTCCTGGCAGTCCTGACCGCGGCGATCACGACGGGGCGCAGCGCTGCGGCGGACACGCAGGGGAAAGGGACTTCCAAAGAATCGCCCAAAAGAGAGATCTGCATTACGTTCGATGAACTTCCGGCCGCGAAGGCGTTCGGCGATGTCGATCGTCAGGCGATCACCTATCTCCTTCTCCAGGCGCTTAAGAAGCATCATGTCAAATCGGCCGGATTCGTGGTCGGCGATCAAATCGAAGGAGCCTATGACATCCTGGGGGAGTGGCTGAACGATGGTCACGTTCTCGGAAACATGACCTACTCCCATCAGGATATGAATGAACTCGATGTCGAGCAGTTTATCGATGATATCGGGGCCGGTCACGATGCGCTGGAGCAGATGCTGGCCGGGTTCGGTCAGAAGAGCCGATACTTCCGCTATCCTTTCCTCCACTATGGAACTTCGACTGAAGCGAAACGCCAGGTAAGCGGATTCCTCGACGAGCACCACTACAAAATCGCGCACACGACGGTCGTTGTCGAGGACTACCTGTACAACTTGTCGCTGGACAAACTGGGCAAGACGCCGGACTCTGCCGACTATGACAATCTGCTTACCGAATACGTTAACAACGTAATCGAAGCGATCCAGCAGGCGGAACTTACTTCACAGGATCTGTTGCACCGACCGTGTAAGCAGATTCTTGCGTTGAAGGCGAATCGCATTAACGCCGTGTCGCTGGATATCCTGTTGAGTGCGATCGAGAACCTCGGGTACAAATTCATTACCCTGGATCAGGCGTTGAAAGATCCGGTCTATTCGCAGCCCGAGGCATATTATGGATCCAAGGGGATTGGCTATCTGGATATGATTCAGCAGAGCGACCCGGATCTTATCCCGGCGCAGTAACGTCTCTATCGCTGCCTGCCATCACGCTCATGCCGACGACCTCGTAAGTTGACGCATTCTTATGGGTCGCTATTTGGATTTATCAAATTCGTTACAGGATGCGGACTGTTGAAAAACCTTGCCGTAGGGCATGTCCTTCTTAGAACATGCCATTTGTCGGCGATGGATGATGGTTGGAAAAGGCTATCTTAGAATCGTCACGTGATCTCGGGCAGTTTCTAAGAAGGAACTGCCCTACAGCGAAAGGGGTAAAGAGAATCGGCAAGGACTGATCCTACAGTCTGTCGAACGACTGAAAGTACTCGAATCCTCCTCGAATCAGAGCAACTCCGATCAGTATATAAAGCCAGGCCAGCCAGTCGCGGGGAAGAGGGCTCATTCTGAGGGCAATTCCGAGCCCGATCATGAAGATCGCAATGAAGTACGAAGTAAGCGCCTGAAAGGCAAAAATGCAGATTTTGGTTTTGTGTGGAGACAGGCCGACCAGGCGGGCAATATTTCTCCAGACGATCCGTCGAAACACATAATGCCCTTTGGCCAACCCTAACAGTATGGCCAGTCCGACCATTAAATAGTCAATCGACCGGCCATAGTTAAGCCAAAAAGCCGCTCTGACAATGAGAAACAGACCGACCGCAACCCAGAGCGAACCGCCGATAAGAGCGAGAGTCTTGCGCGAGGCTGCCGGTTCCTTAATTGCCATGGCCATGGGGTAGAGTATATCAGATTGTGATCGTTCCGTCAGCAAAAAAGCGGACCTGATATGTGATTGTGGGTGTTATGGGAGTAGATGTATAATGAAACAGTGGCAAGAGTCCGACATTTGAAGAGTAAGGTAGTGATTTCTTTATGGCTGAATTTAGCGAAGTACAAGTAACTGATAATGCTCTGGCAGTCCTGAGGCGGAGGTATCTGGCCAAGGATAAGCTTGGACGGGTAATCGAGTCTCCGCGGGAGCTGTTTATCCGGGTGGCGAATTTTATTGCCGAAGCGGATCGTGGCTACGGTGCCGACGATGAGAAAGTGCGCCGTTCGGCGGCTGCCTTTTACAATATGATGGCTTCGCTGGAGTTCATGCCTAACTCCCCCACCCTCATGAATGCCGGGAGGCCGCTCGGGCAGCTTTCAGCCTGTTTCGTGCTTCCGGTCGGCGATTCGATGGAAGAGATATTCGAGACGAACAAACATGCTGCTCTGATCCACAAATCGGGCGGTGGGACCGGCTTTTCTTTTTCGCGTCTGCGCCCCAAGAACAGCATTGTAGCATCAACCTCCGGAGTCGCCTCTGGACCGGTTTCGTTCATGAAGGTGTACAACGCCTCGACTGATGCCGTCAAACAGGGAGGAACTCGACGGGGGGCCAACATGGGGATTCTCCGTGTGGACCACCCGGATATCCTCGAATTCATCACCTGCAAGGCGGACACCAGCGAGATTACGAATTTCAATATCTCCGTGGCGGTGACGGATTCATTCATGGAGGCGGTCGAGCAGGGCAAACGCTATCCGCTGTATAATCCGCACACTAAGAAGGTTCACGAGATCGATGGCAAAGAAGTTACGCTCGATGCGCGCGAGGTATTCGATCTGATAGTCGCGCAGGCATGGGCGACCGGCGAGCCGGGAATTGTCTTTATCGATCGGATGAACCGGATGAATCCGACCAGTCCTTCGGAAACGATCGAAGCAACCAATCCGTGTGGCGAGCAGCCGCTGCCGCCGTACGATTCGTGCAATCTCGGTTCGATTAACCTCGGCAAGTTCATCAGGAATCCGTTTCCGACGGATTACAGCATGGCCCGTCCCGAAGAGGGCCTTGACTGGGACAAGCTCGGCGCGACCGTACGCAACGCGGTTCACTTTCTGGATAATGTCATAGATCAGAATAAATACCCGCTCCAACAGATCGAGCGCCAGACCCGAAAAAACCGTCGGATCGGACTCGGGGTCATGGGCTGGGCAGATCTCCTCGTCAAGCTGGGACTGCCGTACAACAGCGAAGAGGCGTTTGGACTTGCCGACCGACTCATGGCCTTTCTCGAAAGCCAGGCGCAGAATCAGTCTTCGGAATTGGCGAAATCGAGGGGGAAATTCCCGAACTGGGAAGGATCGGTCTATCGTGAGAGAAATATCGCGATCCGTAATGCCACGGTGACCACCATTGCCCCGACCGGTACGATATCGATTATCGCCGGGTGTTCCTCCGGAATCGAACCATACTACTCCGTGGTGTTCGAGCGCAATGTCATGGACGGGACGAAGCTGCTTGAAATCAATCCGATCTTTGCGTCGATTGCCCGGCGGGACGGCTTCTACTCCGAGGAGCTAATGAAGCGGATTGCGTCGAGTCGGACGCTATCAGACTTTGATGAGATCCCCGAACGAGTCAGAGCGCTTTTCCTGACGGCGGCCGATGTCTCGGCCGATGACCACGTTCGCATGCAGGCAGTGTTTCAGAAGCACTGTGATTCATCGGTATCCAAGACGATCAATTTTCCGGAGAGTGCTGACAAAGAAGAGGTCTATCGGGCCTATCTCAACGCTTATCACAGCGGGTGCAAGGGCGTAACCATCTATCGGGACAATTCCCGCCCGAATCAGGTCCTCTCGACAATCGGGAAGAAGGCTGAACCGGTGTCACTGACCCCGCGAGTCGAGGAACGCCCCGATCTGCTTACCGGTATCACCGAAAAAATTCGTACCGGTTACGGCAATCTGTACATCACCGCGAATATCAAAGAAGGGAAGCCCTTCGAAGTTTTCGCGCATATTGGGAAATCCGGGTATACGACAATGGCCGATACCGAAGCGATTTGCCGACTGATCTCGCTGGCGCTCCGCTCCCATGTTCCGGTTGAACAGATCATCAAGCAGCTTCGAGGAATCGGCGGATCCAACCAGATCTATGCCGGTGGGGGCAAGGTGTCTTCGATCCCGGACGCCATTGCTCAATTTCTGCACAGGCATTTCGTCACAGAAGAATCTTCCGAGGCTTCGGTCGGCGCAGCCGAAATCTGCCCTCAATGTTCTGCCGCAATGAGATTCGACGCCGGCTGTCTTACCTGTGCGTCCTGCGGTTATTCTACCTGCTAATTCTGCCGATATACTTTCAGAAGGCCGGGAGCCTGTAATTATGTTACCAGATTATGGAAAAATGACCGCAACCAGCTACATACCGAACGGGCGGACCTCCTTGATCAAGCGAGGAACGACCTCGCTCCAGGTTCAGACCGAGTATGCTTATCGTCCGTATCCACGACTCACCACCACTATATCCAATAATGGCCAGGTGGTGCATAAGATTGAAAAGAAGCTGGAACGGCCGATCGAGTCGTTCGAGGAACAGTCCCGGGTGGAATCGATCATGAAACAGCAGCATGGCGAGGTGGTGGCGATAATCCGCGAGGATTCATCGATCACCCGGGCCAAGCCGCTGGAGCCGGAAGCGTCCGGTCCGGTAGATCCTCCGATAGAGATCTCATTTCGCGATCGGCTTAAAGAGATCCCCGGGGTCGGCCAGGTGTTTCATCTGGGTGTCGATGGAGCATTCTCGACCGAAGCGAGCGAAGAGACGTTTCGCAAAGAATTCAAAGTCATTCATGACAGTCTCGAGGAGCTTCTGGGAGTATTTCCCTATAACGGAGGGGCGACCAGAGATCGCGGTGTGCTGGAAGTGGAGCGGGATAACCTGTATCTGATTTCGTGCGGCGATGAGATGTTTTTTCTAACGGTCAGTCCGACCGATGCCGACATAGTGTATGAGAAGGCCATCAAGGAAGTGCTGGACGACTTTTACAGGGATTGGTAGAAAACTTCTCCTTACATATGGGCGGCTTCGGCTTGCCCAGGGTTAATCATGCCCGCCATACGTCAAGCGAATATGGCGGGCATTTTTGTACGGGATCCCGACGGGGGAGGTGGCACCTGCCGTTAGAAGGTGCCGGAAGATCTTTACAAATGCGGCGCCGCCCGGTTGCACTGTCCAAGCGGCGCCATGGTAGCGGATAGAAATCTCCATCCGGTACTTTCTGCACTCGCCCAGTTCTGCTCCGAATCATACCTGGAACGAGTAAGCCTGCTTAGTATGTGCCAAATCGGCCGTCTCGACTCCTGTCCCGACTTGACTGGATTGCGAAAAATATAGACGGACCGGGAGTGAATCCCGGTCCGCTTCAAGCGCCTCGATCAGGCCCTCCACCTGACCGCTGAGACTCACTTTCAGCCACCCACGGATAGGTAACTGTGGCTGTCCGCGCGACGGTGTTTCCTATTACCCATGCTACGATGATAATCAAGACCCCTGTCAATTTCTGTCAGTGCACAATTCAAATTTTGTGATTTAGTTGAAAATATTTGTCGGCAGTCAGGCGACACTTCGTCGTCATAACTAGTTGTAAGACAGCGTCGTAATGAGATTCGGCCATGCCGACGCTGCTACAATCACTTATTTTTTGACCGGTCTTCCGTTGGTCAGAATTTTTTGATTTGCCTATTGGCGGGATTTCGAATCGATTCGGGGGATAAGAAAACGGCCCGCCGGGTCAGGCGGGCCGTCCCACATTTTAGGGAGAGAAGGTGCGCAATTTGAATAACTCCCTTACTATTACGGTAAAGGGTTTTCACAGTCACTTTTTCGCATGTAGTCTCGCTATCAGTCCGAAGGCTGGGTCACGGCGTAAACGCAGCGAAATAGAGACGACCTTCATTGGTCAAGTGTTAGAGATTTTCAAATTGCATCCGTCTCTCCAACTGTCTTCAACATATCAGGCTCAACGGCATTCTGCAATATCTTTTTGGTAAAAGTTGCCGACCCGGCGTGAATGCCTTATGTTATCGCAATTCGTACTCAAAAAACTGCCCGGGAGTGTAATAATGATACGATCAATCGGCCTGGATTTGGTGGAAATAGAACGGATCCAACGGGATCTGAACCTGTATGCATTGCGTTTCGTGCGAAGGATCCTGGGGCCGAACGAATTGCCGATATTCGAGAAACGGCAGGATAAGGCGCTGTTTCTGGCCGGACGATTTGCCGCAAAAGAGGCAATTATCAAAGGGCTCGGGGCCTATCTGAAGGACCGACCGGCCTTTTCATCGCTCGAAATCATCAATTCCCCGTCCGGGCAACCGGAAATCCACTTCCCTGACGAAATTGTCAGCCAACTCGGCGCCGCCCGGTGCCTGATATCCATAACGCATGAACGTCAGTTCGCGGCTGCAGTCGCGATCTTTTCGGAGGACTGATGAATCAAGAAGAAATCATAGAGCTGTTCAAGAAATCGAATGCCCTGCTGACGGGCCATTTCAAACTGACCTCGGGTCGACATTCCGATGTCTACTACGAGAAGTTCACGTTGCTTAAGCAGCCGACAATCTGTACCAGGATCTGTGAACAGATGGCCAAGAGCTTTGCCAACACCGACGCCGTGACCGTAGTCGGCCCCACAACCGGCGGAATCATTATCGCCTACGATGTCGCGAGGTACATGGGGATCGAAGCCCTGTATGCCGAGTCAGGCGAGACCGGTCGCGTTTTCAAACGGGGGTTTTCGCTCGACCCGGGACAGAAGGTGGTAATTGTCGACGATGTGCTTACGACCGGAACTTCGGTGTTTGAAGTCATCAACCTGGTCAAGTCCTATCAGGCGGAAATTGTCGGTATCGGCGTCATGCTGGACCGCTCAAACGGAAAGGTCAAATTCGACTATCCGTTCTATCCGCTGGCTTCGGTGGCTGCTGATAGCTGGGAGCCGGAAAGCCTGTCCGCTTTGCCGTAAAGGAATGGAGCTCACTCAGAGGGGGAGTCGAAAGTTCTGATCTGGCGGGGGAGTAACTGATTCAAACGGAGACGGGAGCAGCTTCCGTCTCTTTTCTTAGCGGGAAATCAATACTTATCGCAGTGCCTTTGCCGGGTGCGGAGTCGACATGCAACTGCCCATCGTGGCTGTCAATGATCCGTTTGCACACCAGCAGGCCAAATCCGTGACCGTTCTTCTTGGTGGTGAACTTTTCTTTGAACGCTCGTTCCAGATTGGCCGGATCGATCCCGACTCCGGTGTCCTGGATGGTAATACGGAAGCTGTCCCCTGAGCCGTTGACGGCGGCGCTCACCGTGATCTTGCGAGTCTCGCAGCCGTCGGTAGCGTCGGCGGCATTATTGAACATGTTGTACAACACCTGCTGAATGTGCACGGTATCGGCTTCGAACGGAAGTTCCGCGGCGATCGGGACGAGATCGATTTGGACATTGCGGAACCGCTTCTGCGGTTTGAGATAGTCGATAACTTCGGTGATCAGCTTATCGAAGTAGATGACTTCCTTTTTCGATGAGATCGGGCGAAGGTCCATCAGATTGGCCGTGAACTTCTTGATCTTCTCGATATTGTCCGTCATCCCCTTTACGTACTTTTCCAGCTCGCCGTAATTTTTCTTGTTGAGCTGATGCTCCAGCAGGGAGAGGTTGCCGGCCACCACACCCAGGAAGTTGTTCAGCTCGTGGCCGATTTCAGCCGACATCTCGCCTCGGGTCGCCATCTTTTCCAGTTGAATCGTTTCGTCCTGAAGCCCCTTCAGACGGCTGTACGCCTGCTGGGTTTCTTCGAGAAGCTCAAGGTTCTCCAAAGACATCCCGAGCTGATAGGCGGTGATGGTGAGAAACTTGAGATTCCCCTCGGTCAGCGTGGTGGAACTCTCATTGCCGCCGATCATGAGCAGCCCGTAGGTGGCATAGCTCCGACTGACCGGCATAAGCACCATCGCGTCCTTCTTATGTTTCCAGGAAGGAAAGATGTACTGTTCAAGAGTAGGATCGGGGTTCGATTTGTAGAGCGGATGTTCTTCGACTGATCGGACGATCAGCGGCTGCTGGAACTCCCACAGATAGAGGGAGTCGAGCGCGTCGAACATCAGATCGGCCGGAAGCTGAACTTCGGATTGAGATTCGCCGTCTATAGAAACCAGTGTGAAATTCGTTTTCTTGCTGTCCCAGAAGATGATCGATCCGCAGGATGACTCGCAGTGGCCCATGGCAAATTTGAGCGAGGCAGTCACCAGCGATTTCTTATCACCTGCGGTAAACAGCATCTGGTGCAGATCGGTCAGGTGATCGAGCTGCATATCGGACTTTTTCGCCTGAGCCTCACGGTTTATCCGTTCGACGGCTTTCTGCACCGCTTGGCGAATTTCGTTCAGTTCGAACGGCTTGAGAATATAGTCGAACGCCCCCTGCTTGATGGCGTCCTTGGCCGAGTTGAGATTCGCGTAACCGGTCATAAAAATAACGGCGACATCGGGTTGTTTCTCCCGGATGCACCGCACCAGCTCGTTGCCGTCCATCTTGGGCATTCGAATGTCGGTGATGACGAGATTGACCGGCATGGTCCGGGACAATGCCAGGGCGTCCGCTCCGTTCGAGGCGGTCTCGACATGATATCCGTCGTCTTCGAGAGCATCGCGAACTAGCGAGAGGACGATCTCTTCATCGTCGACAACAATGATATTGATAGCGCTGTTTACCTGTTCTGTCATTTCACCCTTATGCTCGACAGGATGCCTTCAATTGTTGCTTTAACTTCGTTCAGGTCGAACGGCTTGGTCAGGGTCCGGCAGGCGCCGGCTTTTTCGGCCATCTCGGCCAGGTGGTCCGGCAACGAGTCGGTCATGACAAACGCCGTTCCCGGCTTCTTCGCTGAAACTTCCTTGAACACCTGATATCCGTTTCGCTTCGGCATATGAATGTCGCAGAAAATTATTCGATAGTCTTGCGCCAGGGCCTTCTCGATTCCATCGAGCCCGTTAACCGCCATGTCGACGTCGTACCCGATGTCGATGAGGTACTCCTGCAGGAGGTGCCGGATGACTTCGGAATCGTCGATGATGAGAATTTTCGTCATGGATCCCCCACTACGCGCACATTGCGTTGCTGACCGTCTGCAACAGTTCCTTGATGCTGAACGGCTTTGACAGAAACGCGTACGCTCCGTTGTTGACTGATTGGCTCACCGTGTACAGGCTGGAATAGCCGGAGATAACTATGACCTTGGAATCGGGGTCGGTTTCCCGGGCGAATTTTACCACTTCTTCGCCGGAGACACGGGGCATTTTTAGATCGGTGATGATAAGGTCGAATTTCGTCGTCTTGATCTTTTCGATCGCTTCATCGCCGTCCATGGCTACCTGAATGTCGTAGTCCTCGGCCAGTACTTCGAAGAGGAATTCTCGGATGATTTCCTCATCGTCGACAATGAGAATAGATTTCTTCGACATCGAACCGCTTTTCACATAGGTTTGTTGGCAAACAACGAAATATAATCCTTACCTTGTGTATCGGAGACCGATGCCGATTTCTGAACAGGCAAAATAATGGTGAAAGTCGTTCCCTGACCCGGTTTTGAGTCGACCTTGATCTCGCCGCCATGCTCCTTGACAATACCATAGCTGACAGCAAGTCCGAGGCCGGTCCCTTTGCCGACATCCTTGGTGGTGAAGAACGGTTCGAAGATTTTCTTGATGTTCTCAGGCGGAATCCCGACCCCCTGGTCGCGACAGAGAATCTCGATGGCGCCGTTGAACTCGCCGAGCGCCGGGCTCAGCCGGGTCGCAATGGTGATGGTGGTATCGGGGGGCGAAGCATGCATCGCGTTGATGATCAGGTTGGTAAAGACCTGCTGAAGCTGACCGGCATTGGCCTGAATGATCGGAAGCTTCTCATCAAGCTCCAGATGCAGCTCGATCTGGTTCATATTAAGCTGGTGTTCAACAAAAGTACAGGTGTCGCGAATGACATGGTTGATATCGACATCGGCGAAGTCGGTGCTTCGGGACGAACGCGAGAAGCGGAGCAGGCTCTGCACGATATTCTTGCAGCGCCGTGCCTGGGTTTCGATGTCGCTCAGATATTTGATATAACTGCCGATCTCCTTCGCGCTTGTATTTTCCGGAACGTTCTTCTTCATTTTTTCCAAAGCGAACTGAGCATAACCGAGGATACCGCCGAGCGGGTTGTTCAGCTCGTGGGCAACGCCGGCCGCCAGTTGTCCGATTGCGCCGAGCTTTTCAGACTGAACCAGTTGCGCTTGAGCGTGCTCGAGTTCCATCGTCCGTTCGATAATCTTCTGTTCCAATGTACGGTTGTATTGCTCGATTTCGCGGCGCGACAACTCCAGCGACTCGACCATATTGTTGAAAGTGGAGGCAAGATGTCCGATCTCATCGTGCTGGCGGATGTTCAGCCGCTGACTCAGGTCACCTTTGCTGATCTGATCAGTAGCATCGACCAACTGCCGGATCGGACGGGTGATGAATCGTACGAGGAACGTAAGCATCGCCAGCGAGAGCAGCAGAACAATCACCGTTAACAGGATAGCAGTCTTCTCGGCGTCGGCAATACTCTTATTCACCAGTGAAAGGGAGAGGATGAGCTTGATCGATCCGATATTCTCGTTGACGTATTCGCTGCCGACACTGTTCTCGAGTCCGCCGGTGATACCGAGATTCTCGCGGTCGAGCTTTTCGATACGGGACATGACCGGATAGTTCAGTTCGATGAACTCATTGTCGGCCTTATCTGTGATATAGTAATCGTCACCGTTGGAGCCGGCCATTCCACCGTGAACAATCTTCTTCACCCGCACATAGCCGGTGTCGTTGAAGGTGCCGATCTCGGCGAGTTTGACGCTATCGGCATTGTAAATCGACGCGTATTTCACCACTTCGAACTGCGAGAGGATCTTCAGAGCGTCGTCCAGCTCGTATTTCGATTCGAACAACACGCCCGATTCGACACTCATGGCCAGCATGCGAATCATCGTCTCGCCGCTGGTTTCCAATTCCCGACGGAAACCGTCAGCCTGGCGCTCGATCAGGTAGGAACTGATAAACATGATCGTGGCAATCAGCAGGATCGAGATCGGCAGGACCACCTTGGCGCGAAGGTTTATGCTGCGGAACATCCTGAGGAGGCTCATCGGTAAACCTCCTTGGCGATTGCAGCCAGTTCCTCGGGAATCGTAATATTGATTCGCTTGGCCGTGTTTTCGTTGTAATGAAACCAGATAACGTCGGCCGTAGTCACCTGGATATTGGCCGGCGGCTCACCGTCGATTACTTTGTTTGCAATCGCTCCGGCCTGCAAACCGACCGCTTTGTAATCAAAATCAAGGGCGAATAAAGCGCCCGACTCGACCACGTACCGCGAAAAGCCCATGAACGGTATCCCCTTTTTCAGGGTATTGAGAAGGATATACCGCGTGGACTTCGGTTTGAACAGGTTCTCGTCTGCGACCGACCAGATTCCCTGCACCATGTTGGTGAGTGAATCGAGGGCTTCGGGAAGGCTCTTGTCATCGTTAACCTTCACGGCGATCAGCTCGAGGCCGAGGTGCTGCGCAACCACCTTGGCCTGCGGGATGAGACTTTGGGTATTGGCCGTGTACAGGACGCCAATTCGTTTTATGTCCGGGATGATTTTCTTGAAATAGGTGAACTGGATATCGACAGGGATATCGAGCGAAGCGCCCGTGATGTTCGAACCGGGGCGTAAGACGGAATCCACGAACCCGGAGAGGACCGGATATTTTACCGCTGAGAATACGATCGGGATGTCGTGGAAGTTCTCCTGGGCTAATTGGGTGGCTGAACTGCCAACCGTCAATATCAATCGGGGATGGAGTTTCTTGAGGGAGTCTATGGTCGTTTGATTCTCTGACAGGTCCTTACTGATAAGGAACGTCGAGAAGAACGCTTCCGGGTGTAACCGAGCGATGACCTTTTCGGCGCCGTTGAGGGTCCGCTGCGTTGACGTGAGCGTGTCGCTGGAGACAATAGCCACCCGTACCGGCGAGTCATCGACCGACGCCGCCTGAGTCCGGGCGGTAACGCTCAACGTAACAACGAGTAAGGTGATCGAAATGTAGTAACCCGTGCGCAGGTGCAACTCATCCCTACCTTAGTAGAATTTGCTAAGTTTAGTTTGCACTGAAGATTCGGGCACAACAGCCCCATCTATCGATGCTTGCAGATGTATCGGAGTTCCTGTCCAAAACTTGACGCATTTGGCGAATCATCCCTCCACTTTCGCCGCCCAATTTTAGCCTTTCCACTTATTAAGTATTCCGGGTCAAGTCCGATACTTAAACAGAATTGAGAATTCATTGAATTACTGAGTATTTCCTAAATAATGGAATCGCAGATAAACAATATAGAGGAGGTATCACCTTGAAAAGTCACAAGCAGAGGTGGAGCTGCCTGCTGCCGCTTTTCCTGATCCTCATCATAGCTTCCAACATACATGCTGGAGTTACCGGCAAAGTCTCCGGAGTTGTCCTTGACGAGAAGACCGATCATCCTCTTGTCGGGGCCACCGTTCGCGTTATAGGGACCAATCTTGCAACCAAGACCGATGTCGACGGCGAATATTTCATCATCAATGTGCCCAGCGGAAAGTACGACGTCAGCGTCAGCAGTGTAGGATTCGAACCGGTCGTTAAGAAAGAAGTCCGGGTCCTGGTGGACCTGACGACCCCCGTCGACTTTACCATGAAGGAACAGGCGATAGAGCTTGGACAAAAGGTAGTAGTGTACGCAGACAATCCTATCATCCAGAAGGATCTGACCGCATCAAAAGTCATCTTCACGGCCGACCGGCTGAGGACGCTGCCGAACATCATCACCGTGCAATCGGTGCTCACGAACTATCCGGGAGTCGTCATCGACCGCGACAACTCAATTCACATCCGCGGTGGACGCTCCGGCCAGGTGTCGTACTATTATGACGGCTTCTCGGTCGAAGATCCGTTCGTACTCAACTCAGGAATCCACATCATGCCAAATTCGCTCGAAGAGCTGACGCTCACGTCGGGCGGGTACACGGCCGAGTACGGCGAAGCGCTCTCCGGAATCGTAAGCGCGGTTTCGCGCGAAGGTGGTTCGAATTATTCCGGCAACGTGAAGGTCTACCAGGGGTTCACCCAGCCCTACGACGTCAACACCGGCGAACTCAGCAATTTGAAGCGGCTGGACAACCGGGCGGGGTCCTTTAATTTATCGGGACCGATGCCTGGGATGGACCGGAATTCTGACAATTTCAGCGTCGCGGGAGAATACCTGCACGATCCGACCTATCTGCCTCACAACGGCATCGCTTCGTACACCGGGTCGGCGAAGCTCTCCCTGCAGCCGATCCGCAAACTTCGCCTGATCACCAGCGGAACTTACTATGAATCAAACGGCGAAATATATACCCATCGCGATGTCAACGGCCGGTCTTACGACTTCAATCTCGACGGACTTCCGATTTTCAAGAAGGAGTCGTATCTGATCGGGATGTCGGGGAACTATCACGCCAGCTCGAATACAATTGTGACACTTCGGGTCAACCGCTTCTTCACCAAGACCAAGAGTGCCCCGGCCAGGCTGTTCAACACCTACTGGAGTGACTGGCCCGGCTATTCGGTTGATGCGAATGGCGATTACAACGGTACCATTCAGAATAACAACTACGGGAACAACCCGGATTATTCCGATCCCCAGCAGCTCGTCGGATTCACCGTGGGGTCGGATTTCGATCCGACTTTCCGATTCAGACAGTCCCAGTACACCGCGCTGCACGGCAGTATAATCGACCAGATCGACAAACGGAACGAAGTCAAGGCTGGTATCGAATATCGCCGCTACAGTGTCAACTGGGATTTCAAGCAGTTTTACAATTCCCGACCGTACGGTGAATTGTACTACAGCAAGCCCACGTATTTGTCCCTGTTTGCGCAGGACAAAATGGAATATGATGCCTTTGTTATTAATGTGGGGATGCGATACGACTATAGAAATTCAGACATCTCATATAATGTTACCCCGTTTGCCGAGACAGCTTCCTTCAAGAAAGCGGATGCCAAAGGGCATCTTTCGCCAAGACTCGGCGTGTCGTTCCCGATTTCTGAGAAATCGGTCATGCACTTCAACTACGGCGTCTACTACCAGATCCCCCAGTTTACCTATCTGTACACTAACACAAAAGGGGATGTTTCCAGCGGATATCCGTTGCTCGGCAATCCGGACCTGGAGCCTGAACGAACGATCTCGTATGAAATCGGTCTGGTTCACCTGATCGGCCAGAGCGTCAAGCTCGATGCCACCGCGTATTACAAGGACATTAACGATCTGGTGACCACCCGTTCGACCTTTAAGATCGCCGGCAACTCGGTGACGAGTTTCGTCAATGGCGACTATGGCTCGGTCAAGGGACTAGATATTCAACTTGAAAAGCTTCCTGGTAACGGTTATCTGAGCGGTTCGGTTTCCTACAGCTATATGATAGCAAAAGGAAACGGATCCTATGCCCTCGAACCGTATTACACCTTCCTGACCTCGACCGAAGACACTCTGGCTCCGGTGACCGAGTATCCGCTTGATTTCGATCAGCGTCATACCATTACCGGTGTGGTCGACTTCCGCGTTCCGAGAGATTCGAAAGCGACACTCTTTGGCGTGAAAGTTCCGACCGAATGGGGAGTCAATGTCGTCGGACACTACGGATCGGGACTTCCGTACACGCTCACGGACATAAACGGCCTCCGACTCGGTGATCGCAACGCCGGGCGGTTGCCCTCGAACTATACAGTTGATATGCGGCTGAATAAGGACTTCAGGTTTGCGATGAACAATTACCTTGTCACCTTCTTTGTCGAAGTGGACAACCTGTTCAATCGCCAAAATGTCGTCCAGGTCTATCCTCTCACCGGACGTCCGGACAATGATGGTACCGCCCCGTCTGCTTCGCTGGCAACCGAACAACAGGCGATCAATCATTGGGATGCGCTGTATGACAAGGATCCGCAGAACTATTCACCGCCCCGGACGATCAGGACCGGGTTAGAATTTAACTTCTAAGCCGGAGTATGATAATGAGAAGAAAACTTGCTAATACTATGAAAGGCCTCGCGATAGCCGGCGCTTTCATATTGTGTGCGCAGATTGCTTCACCGATGCCCCCTGCGGCCGAACGGAACCCGCGCGGTTTCGACAGTAATCTTGCGCTGGCTCCGGCGCCGACCTCGGTCGACCGTATTACCCACAATAAGGGTAATATCGTTACCACGATCGATAACTTCGGTCTGGTCGGCGGATATCCCGGCTATCTCCCTTCGGGTGAATGGCCGCGGAACTCCGGACATGATTATCTGGCCGAGATCCGGTACTGGATCGGAGCGGTTACCCCCGGTGGTGACACATTGCTCGCTAATACTTATGATGACTTCCAGGCGGTAAAGATGCCGGTGAGCGATGTGGACGAGTATCGGATTTATCTTTCGACGGATTCGACCCGGTACTATGACTACAATACGTCCGATACGACCGGCCTGGGCGTGGGCAGTCCCGCCTATGGCTGGAAAATCTGGTCGCCCCAGCAGCAGGACTGGACCTACGATCAAAGATTCCAGTACAACTCGCTCATTTCGGCGTACGATTCTACCCAGGCCGGGCCATTGTCTCTGCAGGACTCTTATTACAAGTTCAATGACGCAGCACTGGGCAGTCCGTTAATGGGTCTTGAATTCACGCACCACATGCTGCAGTGGAACTATTGCTACAACGAGAATTTTATCTACGTCATTCTTGATATTACCAACACGTCGACGACCGACTATACCGATATGGCTTTCGGACTGTACACCGATATCGATGTCGGCGGTCCGGACGGAAGGGGAGAAAACGGTCGGCTGAATGACTCGGTCGTGTACGACATCCCGGGCAACTGGGCGTATATCTTCGATGCAGTCGGAAGAGATCCCGGTTGGGGGCCGACTGTGAAGACCGGGATCATGGGCACCAAACTGCTCGAAACTCCGGGTGGCGTAGGAATGTCGGCGCTCAAGACCAAACCCTGGAGTGAATTACCGGATGACGACGCAGGTCGTTTTGCGATGATCAACTCCACGGTGTCCGACGACCCCCTGCCCCGGGACGACCAGTTCTATGTGCAGTGCTGCCGCGGGTTTAATCTTCCGGCAGGAGCTACTGTGAGACTGGTTTATGCTCTGGTAGCCGGCGCCGATTCGGCGGATTTTGTCGCAAACTGCGACATGGCTCAGCAGCTTTACGATGCTCATTACGTAGGGCCGCAACCGCCGGCAACCCCGACCCTTCACGCCCGAGCGGCTGATCGGAGAGTCTACCTCTCCTGGAACGACACTTCGGAAGTGGGTATCGACCCGCTAAGTCAGGTCAATGATTTCGTTGGTTACAAACTGTACCGCAGCGATAACCAGGGAAGAACCTGGGGTGAAGTCAACTACCAGACGGGGAATAACTGTCTTTCGGTCGACTATGCGCCTATCGCGACTTATGTAGTCAACGCCCCTGGCGACCCGATTCCGCACTCATTCGTCGATACCGGATTATACAACGGTGTCGATTATTGGTACTGTCTGGCGGCGTTTGATACCGGTGACACTACGGCGGGTGTCGATGCCCTCCAGTCAGGATTCGGAATTGCCAACGAGTCACCGAATGTCGTGGCAGCCACACCGCACAACAATCCGGCCGGTCATTACGATGCGGCGGCAACGGTCGAACATACCTATACCGGTTCGCAACTGGCTTCAGAGGGTCAGGTAATCCCGGTAGTGTTTGACGAGAGCGCGATGACGAACTCAACATATGAGATTACGTTTGAGGACACGCCAGCGCGCACGTACTGGTTCCTGATTAGGCAGCCGGGCAGTGCTGGTGACTCTCCGGACACGCTACTCGCTGACCAGACAAAGTACGACGGCGATGCAAGCTACTACGACGTTGCAGAAGGGATTAGAGTTATCGTGCAGAATCCTCCTCTCGAACCGAGAGGTTACGACCAAACTGGATTTGGCGGAGGAAGTACAACACTCTCAATTGCGGATTTCAGCGGGGCGGTTCTACCCTACTGGACCGGGGTCGAGTCTCATGCTTTCGGTCTGGCAAAATATCGTGACCAGTATGAAATCAGATATACTACCGACTCTACAATGGCACCATCGATATGGGAGTTCTTTGACGGGACAACATACCCGAAGACACCAGTACCGTTCGAGGTCTGGGATGTGAATACGAATCAGCGGGTCTCCTTAGCTCTTGACAACTGGCCGATTGACGGTACCTGGAATCCCGACGACGCACTGATCATAGTGAACTATCCGTATGATCCGTTGAACGATCTCACGAGTCTTGCTTTCCCATACGAGTACGGTTGGAGATTCCAGCTCGATGGTTCCGTCTACAATCCGACAGTCGGCGATGTGCTGACAATCGAAGGTGCGCCGGTGAGCGGACCAGGCGATGTCTTCACCTTCAAGACCGATGGTGTCAATGCTGCCGCGGCTACGAACCAGATGAAGGATATTCGGGTAGTACCGAATCCGTACTACGCACAATACTCTTCCATGGTCGAGACGGCCGAGGGGCAGGCGGTAATAGAATTTCAGAAGGTACCCGACAAGTGTACGATCCGGATCTACACCCTGGCCGGCGACCTGGTACGCACGATCAATCATGACGATGGCACCGGGACAGCCCGCTGGAATCTGCAGTCTTCGAGCCAGCGCCAGATTTCCTCGGGTATTTACATATATCACGTTGAATCACCGTACGGCGAGCGACTTGGCCGCTTCGCGATAATAAAGTAGAGGAGGCGAATGATGAAACAATTACTGACCTTCATCATCGTGCTGGCGATTTCCGGCAGCGCCGTCTCCGCTGATTTCACCAAGGCAGGTTCGGCAGGCGCCCAGTTCCTCAAGATCGGCGTCGGATCGAAATACCAGGGAATGGGCGAAGCTTCGGTTGCCGTCGTCAACGATGTATACAGCATGTACTGGAATCCGGCCGGACTCGTGGATATAGACCATGCCGCGATCGGATTCACCAATGTAAACTATCTGCTCGATATTTCGCTCAACTATGTCGGGTTCGCCCAGAATTTCGAGAATATCGGAGTCTTCGGCGTCTCGGCCACCGTGCTGAGCACCGGCAAGCAGGAGATCACGACGTTCGATCAACAGGATGGCACCGGCGAGTTCTACACGGCGACATCGTACGCCCTTGGACTGTCATTTGCCCGGCAATTGACCGACAAGTTTGCGTTCGGCGCCACCGTCAAGTATCTTGGCGAGAAAATCCACAACGAATCAGCGTCGGGCTTCGGCATTGATTTCGGAACGATGCTTTACACCGGATTCAGGAATCTGCGGATGGGAATGAGCATCACCAACCTGGGACCCGAAATGAAATTCAGCGGCTCCGATCTGATCGTCCATTACGACGCCCAGAACGGGAACGGCTCCAACTCGGCGGTCAATGCCGAGCTGCAGACGACCCCGTATGATCTGCCGATGACTTTCAAAGTCGGGCTCGCCTATGATATCGATATGGGACCGAACTCAATCCTGACCATGTCGAGCGAACTCAAGCACCCGAACGACAACCAGCAACAGGGGTCGGTCGGTGCGCAGCTTGGCTTCAAAGAGCAGTTCTTCATTCGGGGCGGGTACAAGATCAATTATGACGAAGAGGGCCTGGCCTTCGGTGGTGGCCTGTCGACCACTATGTCGAAGAACACGAAGCTGATCATAGACTATGCCTGGCAGGATTTCGGCCGGCTGGAGTCGACTCAGCGGTTCTCGGTCGGGTTCACCTTCTAAAAGTGGAATTCGTAGACATCAAAAAGCCCCGCCTCGGGGCTTTTTTTTAAGTCGGTTCTGGACAAAACTGGTATAAGCTATATATTTACCTGAAAACTGCCAAGCATGAGGAGAAAGAGGATGCGCCGTAAGGTCCGACTCAATCTACTGAGCATATTGTCCCTTCTGGTGATGCTTCTGGCCGTGATTCCGGCCGTCCACGCAGAGACCGATCTGGAAATGCTCGCCAACTACTTTGATCTCCTGGCCTCCGGTAACTACGAGTCGGCCGGCTATCTCTGGGCCAACACCTGTCTGGAACGGGCCAACCGCTTCGATATCGTTTACCAGGACATCCCCCTGAAAGTGGACTGTGCTTCGCCGATAGTCAGAAATCTGGACGTCATGAAGCACTACTTCAATCCGCCGGTGAGAAACGCAGTCCATCTGAATCCCGGCGACTACTCGATGATGGAGTACTCGGCGGTGGTTGGATCGCAGGAGGTCAAGTACAACTATTATGCCATGCAGCAGGGGGACTATCATTACCTGATCTATCCCGAAGACTATTACTGTAAGGACTGGCCGGTATTGGAGACGAAGTATTTCCGCATCCATTACCATCCCAGCTTGAAAGGATTCCTGAACCCGGTAGTACTGGACCAGGCGGACAAATATATTGAGCGGATAGCCGATTCTCTGAAGATGACCAAGGACGACATCAAAGCGCTCAACGAAAAGAAGATCGAATATTTCTATTGTGACGACGACTCCACGGTAAAGGAACTGACGGGCCACCTGACCAAAGGAACCTACGACCTGGCCTCCAATGACGTCATCTCATCTTTCTTCCCACATTTCCATGAAGTTACGCACCTGCTGGTGAATCTCAAACTGCATAAGCTTCCGCTCTATACCCTCCCGATCATGAGAGAAGGGATCGCAGTATACTACGGCGGGCGGTGGGGGAAAGCCCCGGCATCGCTCATGGCGCTCGGTGGTTTCCTCTACAGCGATTCGATTGTCGCTCTCGATTCGATACTTACGATGTCGGGATTCGATCATAGCGCCGGGGCCGATGTTGCTTATCCGGTGGCCGGACTGTTCGCCGGATATCTCAGGCAGAATCTCGGCCTCTCAAAGTTCTTCGATCTCTATCTGGCTCTCTCCGGGAAGTTCGACTCACTCAATGCCCTATCGATTCAGGATGTGGAAAGCGCCGTTCAAAAATCTCTTGGCAAAGGAAGCTGGGCCGATGTCACCACAGCTTTCGGCGCCTACGTGAAAACCGCCGTCCAGGATGATTCGGATATTCTGCCGGGACAGCTTGCGAACGCAAAGGAATCGTTGAAGAACGGCAGCCTGGTAGTATACGACAACGGAGACTGGGCCTCACTGACCTATACCGCTCCGGACAGTCAGCTCCCGACCGGGAACGTGCTCTTCGGCATGGACCCGAATCTCAAGGGAGCGCAGTCCTCGTTGTTCGAAAGCCATTATCGTGACAGCAGCCAGTTCGAGGGGTATCGGTACGGCATCCGCTTCGACAAGAACGAGGCCGGACTGTATGACTACGCCACCAATACTCTGGTTGCCAAATACATCTGGGGGATTACCCCGTCGGATGCCTATTACGACAAGCAGGACAATAAGATCTGTCTGAAGTGGAAAAAAAGCGCGCTGAACTCGGCCATGCCGACCAGTTCCGATTTCAAATTACTGCCCAATTAAACTCGAGCAGGCGGGGAGATGGATATCCTGACGGTTTTCTTGCTCACGGCGATCGTTATTAATCTCGGGGTCACCGTGTGGCTGGTCGTAGCCTGGCGTCGACAAACCACGTCCCAGCAATCTCCCAATATCGAAGCTGCCCTTGCGAATCTTAAAGCCGAGCTAATTTCCGGCCAGATGGACGGACTGGTTGCCCTTCGCAAAACGCTCGATAGCGCCAACCAAACGATTAATGAACGTCTGGCCGAAGGAACCTCTACGCTCGATCGGAGAATGGGAATAATTTCCGAGATCGAGAACAAGCTCGGGCAACTCTCTCAACAGGCCAAAAGTATCGAGACGATCGGCACGAATATTCAATCTCTTTCCAATCTGCTTCGCCCACCCAAACTTCGCGGCATCCTCGGTGAGATGCTTCTGGATAATTTGCTCGGTCAGATACTTCCGAAAGCGATGTACGACACGCAATACTCACTTCGCGGCGGGCAACGGGTCGATGCTATCGTGAGACTCGGCGAGAGGCTGCTGCCCATCGATTCAAAGTTCCCCCTGGAATCATTTCAGCGACTCCAGACGGAACGACAGACGGAGACCAACGAGGATAAGGCTTCATCCAAAGAGTTCTCGCAGGCAGTACGCAAGCATGTCGACAGCATCTGCAGCAAATACATTCGACCGGAAGAACAAACGACTGATTTCGCGGTCATGTATATTCCGGCCGAGGCGGTATATTACGAGTTCATTTCCGATGACACCAACGACAGCCTGCAGTACGCGCTGTCTCATCGGGTGATTCCGAGCAGCCCGGGGCATCTGTACGGATTTCTGGCTTCGCTCGCGGCGTTGCACGTTGAAGCCGGCTTGACCGGGGATCATCGGAAACTGATTCACGGGTTGAACGAGCTAGCCGAAACGGTGCACTCGCTCGAAAAGCTGAATGAGCGGATGAACGGTTCGCTGCGGTCAGCAGTGCAGAACCTGGATAAGTCCCACACTGAACTCCAGCGGCTGGAAGACCGAATCAACCGTCTGATTGCACCGGATGAAGCTTCTCCCGCCGAAGAAACGCTGAATCTCTCGTCCGGGAACTCCGAAACGTTCTGAAGGTTATCGGTGGTGTACCGGGCAGCCTGAAATACTGAAGAATTGCCAAACGCAGGAGAACGATCCGTTTGAACGATAAAGAATATGATATGATTGTCATCGGCTCCGGTCCGGCGGGAGAAAATGCCGCGATCGAGGCCTCCAAGATGCGGCGCAGCACCGCTATTATCGAACGCAAATCGGTGCTCGGCGGTGTGTGCATCCATACCGGGACGATCCCGTCCAAGACCCTCAGAGAAACAGTCATGTATATCGCGGGGCTCAGACAGCGCTCCGTCTACGGTATGATCGGCGGCGTGAAGCCGAATGTCAGTGTGAACGAGTTGATGTATCGCAAAGGTCAAGTGATCCAGCAGGAATTGGACGTCATCCAGCAAAACATGGCGCGCTACCGAATCGAAGTTCTCCAGGGGAGAGGCAAGATCCTCGATCCGAACCAGGTGGAAGTCACCGACGAAGACGGCAATCTTCGGACAGTTCGCGGGAAGGTGATCGTCATTTCGACCGGCACCCGCCCGCATCATCCGCAGGGAGTGAATTTCGACAACCACTTCATTTACGACGGTGAATCGATTCTCGGACTGGACACCCTTCCACGTACCATGACAATAGTCGGCGGAGGCGTGACCGGGTGTGAATATGCTTCGATCTTTGCGCATATCGGCGTCCGCGTAACAATTGTAGACAGCCGTGAACGACTGCTGTCATTCCTTGACCACGAAATCGCCGACAACTTGATGTATCTGATGCGCAAATATCGGATCACCCTTATTCTCGGCGATGGCGAAGACAATATCTACGTCGAAAACAATCAGGTCGTCACGGTCACGAAGAGCGGACGAAAGGTCGTATCGGACCGGTTGCTTTATACAGCAGGACGAATTGGCAACACCGACAATCTCGGACTGGAGGCGCTCGGTATCGAGACGAATGCCAAGGGGCTGATCAAGGTGAACGACTTATACGCCACGAAGGTGCCCAATATCTATGCCGTGGGGGATGTTATCGGCTTCCCGTCGTTGGCCTCGGTCTCGATGGATCAGGGAAGACTGGCGGCGATCCATGCTTTCCGCAAGGGAGACACCTCGTGCATCAACACCCTTCTTCCATTCGGGATATACACGATTCCCGAAGTTTCGATGATCGGCGAAACGGAGGAGACGTTGAGCACGCTCGATCAGGATTACGAAGTCGGCATCGCCCGGTATTTCGAGCTGGCCCGGGGACAGATCATCAACGATCACGACGGCATGCTCAAGCTGATATTCGATCCGAAATCAAAGCGCATTCTCGGAGTGCACATTGTAGGCGAACGGGCGACCGAACTGATTCATATCGGGCAGGCAGTAATGACGCACGGCGGGACGCTCGACTATTTTGTCGATACCGTTTTCAACTATCCGACTTTGACGGAAGCCTACAAAGTGGCGGCGCTCGACGGGTTCGCGCGATTAGAGAATCGCACCTGAGCTATCGTGATTTCTTCCGCTGATCCAGCACCAGATTGTTGAGTTTCTTTCGAACCTGCGGCGTCTCCGGAGCATCGGGGGCGAGACTTATGAACGATTGATAAAACTCGATCGCCTGCTTCGGCTCATTCTTCAGTTCGGCGATAAATCCCCTGATAAGATATGGATAAGCAAGGGTTGAGTCTCTTGCGATCAGGCTCACGGAGAGCGAGTCGGCTGCTTTGAAATTGCGCGAGCGATACCAATAGATTGCCAGGTCGGCTTTCATCTCATTGTCGTTCGGGTAAATGTCGATAGCCTTGCTTACTTCATCTACCGCGCGGGGTATATCGTTGATATCGAGATAGTACCGGTAACGGCTGACCAGCGAAGCCTTATCGTAAGGATTGATCATCAGGCAGGTGTCAATTTCCGGCTTGGCCAGATCGTATCGTCCTTGTTTGGACTGAACGGTGGCTATCAGGAAGCGCGGCTCCAGCCAGTAACGATTCTTGGTTTTCAGCTTGTACAGTTTCTGAAGCGCATTCGAGTATTGTTGCGCGAGCATGTATTCCTTGGCGGCGGTCAGGTCAAGATAATCCTCGGACTCGACCGGAATGGCCTGATCCCATCGATTAGCATTCGGTTTGGTTGGATCGTCTTCGTGGTAGAAATAGGCATCGCGAACCGCCGTTCCCCCTTCGTTCCAGAAATACGGATGGCTGTCCAGGAACGACTGAATATAGCCGTCGGCGTACGCGATCCGTGAATAGACCGGCATGATACTCAGCGGTACCAGCAGCGCAAGGCCAGCCGCGATGGTGAGCGAATTTCTTGTTATCACCGTCTGCCTGAACTGGTCGTTCAGCAACACTGCCAGCATCAATCCAAGCGGCATCAGGAAGGCCGCCATGATGGGAGCATCGAGCGCCATGCCTCGTGTCGGCTCCATCATGAAGACAATCGTCAAACCCGCCAATGACAGGAGCGAGGTTGTTCCGAGCAGAGAACCGGTCGACGACTTCCGGCGCCTGACGATGAGCAGCAATACAACTATGAGCGCCTGCGGACAGGTCATGAAGATCAGTTTGGCGATATCGAGGCAATGCCCGCCGGTGAAGAGGTTGTAGTCTGACTGGAGATTCTTGTCGTGGAGGAAGAGCAGGTACTGCCCGTACTCCATCGATCCGTACGCCTTGAGATAAGCTGCCACGGCGAGTCCGGCGATGGCCGCCAGACCCAGCAGATAAGGAACAAATGACTTACCTCGGAACATCGCCGTAAGCGTGATGTAGAGCGCCGCGGGAAGGAGCATCACCATCGATACGTGCAGAAACAGTCCAGCGGCAGCCGCCAACCAGAGGGGTATCAGATACCAGGCCTGTTTCGGGTTGCTCGCTTTGAGCGCGAAGAAGACAAACCAGTAGATCACGGCGATCAACAGGGGTTCGAATCCTACAAAATTGAAATAGACGAGCGTCTGCGGGCCAAAGAAGAGAACCAGGAAAAGGGCTATCCTGGGTGCACCTTTATCGCTCAGCCCCTTTGAAATTTTTAGTGCAGCGATTAATGAGAGGACCGTTCCGATCAATCCAAGCATCTTCCAGGCGATGTAGGCAGAAGAATTGGCGGTGAAGCTGAGAACTGAAACGGCCTGATACAGGATGTCGGCGAGCCAGAGAGATCCGAATTCGTACCAGCGATGAATGATAGAATCAGTCTGCGCCAGCTTGGCGATCTGGTAATTGCCGCCGCCGTACAGGAAGGAATTGTAGCGATAGGCGAAAAGCAGTCCGGCGAGGATAACCAAACCGAGAATTCGCTTCAGAGGCGACTCAAACAGACCTTCCAGCCAGTCAGTCCACCTGGCGAGGAGGAAGATCACGCTCGTCCCTCCGACAATCCAGAGGGCAATATACCACCAGGGGAGGTAGGCCCATTGATTGAACGCCCAACCGGCCGACGGAATCAGCAGGCCAAGCACCCGACCTGCGACAAAGAGAACGAGAATGGAGATACTGGCAATGAATGTGAGTCTTTGGGCGGAATCAGTATTCATGAAAAACTTTAGATTTCTTGACGGCCTTCAATTGCCCGCGTCAACGTGACCGAATCGGCGTATTCGAGATCCGAGCCGACCGGAAGGCCCCGGGCTATTCGCGATACTCTGACACCCATCGGTTTGAGCAAACGGGAAAGATACAGAGCCGTAGCTTCCCCTTCGACATTCGGGTTGGTGGCGATAATGATTTCGGTAACCTCTCCGCTGCCCAGGCGCTCGAGCAATTCACGGATCTTCAGGTCATCTGGCCCGATACCATCGAGAGGGGAGAGCCGTCCGCCGAGGATGTGGAAGAGTCCCTTGAAGCTCTCGGCCTTGTCGATCGCCGCCGCATCGGCCGTTTCTTCAACGACACAGATAACACTCCGCTGGCGCCTCGGATCGGTGCAGATCTGGCAGGGATCGGTTTCGGAGATATTGTTGCACAAGGAACAGAAACCAACTTTCTCTTTGACCTCACGGATCGTATCGGCCAGCTCGAACGCTTCTTCTTTAGAAAGCTTGAGAATATGAAAGGCGAGGCGGTTGGCCGACTTGCGTCCAATACCGGGTAACCTGGCCAGACGATTAGCGAGGCGTTCTACCGATGCGGCCGATTTGAACATCATAGAGAACTCTTAGAACGGAAGTCCGGGGATATTGAGGCCGCCGGTAAGTTCCGACATCTGCTGCTGCTGAACTTCGGCAGCCTTTTGCCTGGCCTGGTTAACAGCTGCAAGGATGAGATCCTGAAGCATCTCGACATCGTCCTTGTCCACAACTTCCGGATCGATCTTAATCGAAAGAATGTCCTGCTTGCCGTTGGCAACTACGGTGACCATGCCGCCGCCGGCGGTTCCTTCGACCTCCAGCTTCTCCAGTTCAGCTTGCATTTTTTCCATTTTGGCCTGCATCTGCTGAACCTGCTTCATCATATTTCCCAGTCCGCCTTTAGACATGTCATTCTCCTTGTAGAATTCTATTGCTCAGGGCTATTTCACTTTCTTTACACCGATCACCTGACCATCGACTTTTTCGAGCAGCATCTTAATTCGCGGTGAGTCGGCGACCAGTTTGTTGACGTCGACACTGCTGCCGCCGTTCTGCCCGGTCCAGTTGTCAGGCAACGCCTTATCGCGATCTATTTCGAACTTTATACTGACGTTCGCCTTGAAGTATTCCCGCAAGGCGGAGACAATTAGCGCAAAGTTATCGGTCTTTTCAACAATTAGTTTGGAATTCTCTCCCGAGGCGGGAAACACGAGGAAAACCTGGTTGTCTTTGACATCGCGAACTTCGACCATCCCGAGCTGTGACGCCAGCATGGGGCGTTTCGGTCTGAGGACATTGAGGAAATCCGGCCAGCCGGCTTTGATGATCGGGAGGTTGACCGTGCGGGTGTAGACGGGCGGAGCGCTGTCGGTGGAATCGTCCGGGGAAGAGCGACGGACAAACGTTATCCGTTCCCCGCCGGGCTCACTCTTTTTTTTTTCGGGGGAGCCGAAAAGATCGGTCGAGGGTACAGCCGACGGATTCTGCTTCATCATGCTGAGGATCTCTTCGAACTTGACGGTCGATTCCATTTCGGCCATTTTCACCGCCGTCACTTCCAGCAACAGCCGTTCATCGAGACCGCTGTCCTTGAGATCGCGATTCAGCTCACCGCCCATCTTCATAAGACGGATGATATCGCCAACCGAGAAGTAATCTGCCTGCGCCTGGTATTCCTTCAACTCATCTTCTTCGAGTTCAAGCAGCTCGCCTGAGCCTTTGTCGGTCGCCAGCACGAGAAGCGTGCGCAGATGTTCGAGCATCTCGGCGACAAAATCCTTTGGATCGATCCCGCTTTCGAATACCCGCTTGATCAACTCAAGCGCTGTTCGGCTCTGTTTGCCGGCAATTGCAGTCGTGAAATCGAACAGAAATTGGCGATCGACCAGTCCGAGCGCCTCGATAACTTCCTTTTCGGTGATCTCGCCGGTTGCATAGGCCGCAATCTGATCCATGAGGGAGAGGGAGTCTCTTACCGATCCGTCCGCCTTACGCGCGATCATCCGCAAGGCCGTCTCGGAGATTGCCAGTTTCTCTTTGCCGGCAATATTCCCCAGGTGTTTCGCCAGATCAGTCACCGACACCCGTTTGAAGTCAAATCTTTGGGTGCGCGAGAGGATCGTCTCGGGTACTTTGGTCGGTTCCGTGGTCGCGAATATAAACATCACATGCGGCGGAGGTTCTTCGAGCGTTTTCAACAATGCGTCGAAGGCCGGGCCGGAGAGGCGATGAACTTCGTCGATGATATATATCCGTTTCTTCCCGTTGGTCGGCAGATAGCGGACATTCTCACGGAGAGTCCTGATGTCATCGACACCGGTATTCGAAGCAGCGTCGATCTCAAGAACATCCAGCGATGATCCCTTGGTGATCTCGACACAGGCGGAACATTCACCGCACGGAACAGGCGTCGGCCCGTTTACACAGTTCACCGCTTTGGCCAGGATCCGGGCGGTCGTGGTCTTGCCGGTTCCTCGCGGTCCGCAGAACAGATAGCCCGACCCGGTCCGGTCATTCTTGATACTGTTTTGCAGGGTGCGGGTGACATGTTCTTGTGCCACAATATCTTCGAAAGTCTGAGGGCGATATTTGCGGGCAAAAACGAGATAACTCATAGACACACAATATAGCAAATAATCGGGCCGGGGGAATCATATTTTTCAGAGGGAATCTGAGCTAAGACAGCCGTCAGCTTCGGCGGTATTGGCGAAAAGCGGCAGGCATCGAGATCGCCAGGCCACCGGTATTTTCAGAAGGGACCAGCATGGCGAATCCTTCGATCAGCTTCAGCGTCCTCTCATAACACGCCAGCAGTTCGTTTGAGATCGGCGTGACGTTTTCGATGGTGGCTGACTGGATCGCGTTGTACATGGCGGGATAACTGTCGTAGCAGGGGATATTATAGAACATGCCGGCTGACAGAAGGATGTAGCTTTCAATGCCCCGGGCGAAACTTCCGTTGCCAACCTCGAACGGGGAGGTATGCGCGATCCGATAATGACTTTCCGCAATCACTTGAAAGACCTCGGGAAAATTCCCCGGATTGACCGGAGAAAAGCGCGGCAGACGTTCGTCGAGCCAGGCCAGATGATGTTCCAGCATCTCCGGCACCAGACTGTAATGCGGCACCACGTTCGCGCCGGCACTCCCGTTGCCGTTGTTCTTGCGGAACTGCCCCGCCTGGCCGTAACGGCTCCGCTCGAAAATCAGCCGATGCATCCGCGAAAGCCCGTTCAGGGTGAGTCTTCGCCCCGAAGACACCAGATCCTCGATCGACGCCAGCATGAGCAGGTACCCCTGAACTTCGGACAAAAGCTGATGATACTCCGGCAATGGCCGTTCCCATTGGCGGATTGATTCGAGCGAACGGGGGAGTTGCAGAAAAATCGGATGAACCTGCTGGTTTTCAATCGCGCAGGAGTGAACCGCTACCTGATAGCCCAGCACGACTGCAATCTCCTGTCGGAGCACAGGGTGGGGACCAAGGCGCTCGGTAAGCGCAAAGAAGATATCGCGCGCGCTGTTCTTTTCGGGTTTCGCGGACGCCGTCATTTTTACTCCTCAGTCTAGAGACGAGAGTAGGCGCCGAAAAGTTCAGCGGAATAGGCGATTTTTGGTCAGCAGTTCAGAAAGATCCGGCGACCGAAGGAGAGCGCCCTACCGGGCGAATTTAGAACGGTTGGATAGGCGTAAACTGTTGATTCGCGGTATGTTATGGCAGTTAGCTCCACTTTCGGTTTGTGGTTGGGAAGACTATCCGTATCCGGCTGGAAATCGAGAGGTCTTAATAATGTGATAGCAGATCGAGATAGTCTACGTATAACTTGAGGTCAGAAAGGAGACTGTATGAGTTCAAAAGTGAAGCCGATTCCCGATGGGCACACGGCCGTGACGCCGTATCTGACCGTCAAGGATGCCGCCAACGCCATCGATTTTTACAAGAAGGCGTTCAACGCCACTGAGAAGTACCGGATGAGTGCCCCGGGGAACAAGATCGCGCACGCCGAAATAGTGATCGGCAACGCAAATATTATGCTTTCCGATGAATTTCCCAATATGGGTGTTACCGGCCCGCAGACGCTGGGCGGAACCCCGGTGGGGATTATGTTGTATGTCGACGATGTCGACTCGGTCGCCGAACGGGCTGTCAGGGCCGGTGCGAAAATCAAGCAGCCGGTCGAAAACAAATTCTATGGTGATCGGATGGGAACGCTCGAGGATCCCTTCGGTCACAAATGGTTCGTGGCGACCCATATCGAGGATGTTCCGCCCGAGGAACTCCGTCGCCGCGCCGAAGAGATGATGAAGAAATCGAAATAGCACTCGGAGCCATCCTCCCGGGCTCCACTGAACATCCCACCATCGCCCCGAAGGCTCCACCATCTTCGGGGTGTTTTTTTGTCTGCCGTTTGTAGGTGTTTGTTCAGTGCCGTGCGTGGGTGTTTGAATAGCACCACTAAGGTGCGTCATTGCGAGGCGTCAGACACGCCGGTTAGGCGTGTAGCCGTGGCAATCTCATATTTCTTCTATGAAGACGAAGCCGAGATTGCCACGTCGCTGTTTCCTCGCTATCGCTCGGATAACGCTCCTCGCAATGACAGTGATTGTGTTGACATAGTAAGCGTATGTATAGTTCTATCATCACGCCGTCTACGGCGTGTCATTGCGAGGCGTCAGACACGCCGGTTAGGCGTGTAGCCGTGGCAATCTCATATTTTTTCTATGAAGACGAAGCCGAGATTGCCACGTCGCTGTTTCCTCGCTATCGCTCGACCACGCTTCTCGCAATGACAAACCTAAGGGCCATGCTCAAATTAATATGCAGTTCAAAGTTCGTCATTGCGAGGCGTCGGGACACGACGATAGTCGTGGCAGCCGTGGCAATCTCGTATTTTCTTCACAGTTCATCACTGAGATCCCGCCAGGCCGGATTGAAGCGGCCGATCAATTCATTCTTCTTGCTTCGAGACAGTTTCTTTAGATGTTTTTCACGGCTGATCGCGTTGTAGATATCGTCAAAGACCTCGAAATAGACGAGTTTATTCACATTGTATTTCGCGGTGAATACGGATCCCGTCCCGTTCTTGTGTTGATAGACGCGCTTCACCAGATCGCTGCTGACACCAATATACAAGACGGTGTCGACACAGTTGGCCATGATGTAAACGAAACCCTGCTTATTCATCACAACAAATGAGATTGCCACGTCGCTGTTTCCTCGCTATCGCTCGGACAACGCTCCTCGCAATGACTGCTTTGAGGCTTTCACGTTTAGTCGCATGTTCTCCCATCATCGCACCATTCAGGGTGTGTCATTGCGAGGCGTCGGGACACGACGATAGTCGTGGCAGCCGTGGCAATCCCATATTTTTGCCACAAAGACTAAGCCAAGATTGCCACGTCGCTGTTCCTCGCTATCGCTCGGACAACGCTCCTCGCAATGACAGACCTAAGGGCCATGCTCAAATTAATATGTAGTTAAAAGTTCGTCATTGCGAGGCGACAGGACACGACGATAGTCGTGGCAGCCGTGGCAATCTCTCTTCTATCTCAACAGCACCATCTTTTTCGAGATTACAACATCCCCCGAAGTGAGCTTGTAGAAGTACACCCCCGACCCGGCATCCTGACCGCCTGATGTCTTCCCGTCCCATTCGAGCCGATACGTCCCTGCAGCCAGCGAATTGTCAATCAACCGCCGCACCTCCTGGCCGAGAATGTTGAACACCGAGAGAGTCACGGCAGATCGACGCGGAACGTCAAACTCAATTGTCGTGCTCGGGTTAAACGGGTTCGGATAGTTCTGTGCTAGCGTGAATCCCGACGGCAGACCGGGTTGGTAGTCGTAGGGGACATCGGTGCCGCCGTTCCAGCCGGAGTAGAGCAAAATCATGGGTGGTGGATACGGGCCCTGAAGTGTCGCTATAGCGAAATCGTCGATGCCATCGCCGTTGATATCACCTAGACCTGTGACCTCGTGGGCGAAGTAGTTCACGTAACCAGTCATGCTTCGACCGTCAATGTGGACATCCGCAATACTGTCCATCGCTGGCCCACCGAAGAAAATATTCGCAAACCCGTAACTGGAGAACTCTGAGGCAAACCCGGTAATGAGATCATTGTAACCATCATGGTTTACGTCTCCGGCGATTCGCGCCTTCTGGCTCCTGATAGCGATGGTGATATCAGGGATACTGTCAATGTTGGGACCGCCCCAATAGAGAAAGGAAAGCGAGTCTGGGCTGAAATCATCTATGTAGTCGACGAAAATGTCAGGGTACCCGTCATAATTTATGTCTCCAACATCTTCCAGGAGTGACCCAAAAAAGGTATAGTCGGAGTTCGCTGTGTCAGATCTGGTGAAAACTAAATCAGGGATGGTGTCGAACTGAGGTCCACCCCAATAGAGCAGAACAGTCCCGTTTATTCCGGAAGTAGGTGAAAAATTGAGATCAGTAACCAAGTCAGGCCACCCGTCAGCGTTGTAATCTTCACTCAAGATACAATCGCCGTAAGTTCCCGTATGAATGTTTGGTGGGAAAAGCACCAAATCCGGAACACTGTCGAACACGGGACCAAGCTCAAAAAAGAGGATGGATGTTTGTCGGCTATCTCTACAAATCAGTTCTCTCGTCCCATTGTGATTCACGTCATTCCCCAACACCGCATTGCTTGCATATGGCCAGTAGTAGTCGTCACCGAATTCGAATACAGGTGTGGTGGTGAGGCCGGGGCCGCCGTAGTACAATGCCAGTCGCATACGCCCGTCGGCCCTTCGTTTGATCAGGGTAAAATCATCGAATCCATCGTTATTCATGTCGCCCAGATTGCTCATGAAGCCAGTGATGACACTGTCGAATTTAATACTGTAAGTGGTGTCAGGCGGGTTGCCTCCCAGAAAGAGATACACTTTATTTGGCATTTCAGCGACCAGATAATCGTCAAACCCGTCACCATTCTGATCCCCAATCGGAACAATGTCATCGCCGAACCAGTTTTTTGTCGAATCGGAGTACAATGTATCGATCAGAGTCGGCCCACCGTCAGCACGAGTGGAGCGGGTAACGAGTGTGAAAATGCCGATGATTAGCGAAAGATACAGCCGGTTCATTCATTTCCCCTCTGTTGGTATACCGTAAGTTAACCTAACAAGGAGAATTGTCAATGCGGATATCGAGGCCCAGATTGCTACGTCGCCAATTTCTGCGTCCCCGGCGCATCAGCCGGGGTCCATCTCCGTGCTGTCAGGAAACCTTTCCTGACGGCTCTCCGTAGGGAAGCATCCGTCTTCGGGGCTGCCCTGGTACACCTGAACACTCTCTCTGTAGGTCCGCATCGTCTTCGAGCCGGACGTACCAAACATGCCCTGAGGCATGTCATTACGTACGCCGGGCCGGAAGACCGGTCCGCCCTACAACGGATGGCCGCCTCTAAGAAAAATGCGTCCGTACAGGGGAGGCAAATCGCAGGGGGACGGAAAGAATGATAGCGAAGCCCAGATTGCCACGTCGCTGTTTCCTCGCTGCCGCTCGGACCACGCTTCTCGCAATGACTGGGTGAGCCGCTTCTTCTCATCACCGCCCGCATAATCTGCAAAGGCCAGCGCGGCCCTCTTAATGTCAGGATTGTGCTCTTTGGTGTGGAGTCGCCGGCAACGGAGCCCGCCGGCATCGATCAGAAATCAGACCGCTATATATTTCGACAGGATCTGATTCATTTTCGAAGTCATCTTCGAATTCGGATAGACTTCGGTAGCCCCGGCGCTCATCGCCGCCTCCATCTGGTCCTTGAGGACATGAGGAGAATAACAGACAATCGGAATCCCGGCGGTGGCCCCGTAAGATCGAAGCTTGTTGATCAACGAGGGCGCCTCGATCCCGTTCAAATTGAGATCTATAATGATAAGATCAGGCTGAAGCTCCTGGGCCTTGCTGAAAATCTCATCGGAACGAATCGCCTTGATAGCTTCGGCGTCCATATTGTCAAGGATGGACATTATTTTGGAAGTGAAGATCATGTTGTTGGCAGCAATAATTACCTTTTTGTTCATAATCCCTTACCCATCCATTTTGTGTGTGGCGGTTGTGAATCTTCCTGAAGGTTCCATCAGATCCCCCAATATACTCAATCCGGGTCGGAATGGAAAGAACTTGCTTGAAAAATCCTTCACAAACTCTCCATTTTGTCCAGTAATTAGTTGTAACGCAACATACTATGAACATTTCAGAATTGTCCTTGACACCCTTTGACACTATCCATATCATAGCCTATGCCGCTAGGAAAAGTGCAAATTGAGCGCCTTGCGCGTCTCGCCCGCATTGATATAACCCCCAAAGAAGCTACCCGACTCTCCGAAGATCTCGAGATTATCACCGGATATTTTGACCAGCTCCGGGTTGTGAACACCGGACCGACCGAAATAGGCGGTTTTGCGACCCCATCGACCGCCGGGCGCCCGGATATCCCGGCCGGGTCGCTCCCGCAAAATGATGCCCTGATGAATGCCCCGCAAACGGATGGTCGGTTCTTCATGGTACCGAAGGTGATCGACAAATGAAACAGGGAGTCGTAGCTATAATCCCGGCCAGACTCGGATCGACGCGGTTTTCCGGCAAGGTGCTTCATCAGCACCAGGGGAAACCGCTTCTCTTTTATGCCTACCGCAATGTTTGTAAGTCGCGACTGATCGATCGGGTAATCATAGCTACAGATTCGCCGGAGATAGAGAAGGCGGCGCGGCAATTCGGCGCCGAAGTGGTGAGGACATCTAGGAAGCACCGCACCGGGTCTGACCGGGCTGCCGAGGCCGCAGCGAAAGTTGGCGGTTCAATAATCATAAATGTCCAGGCGGATACTTTCGGGTTGAGCGGGACGGTTCTGGACAAGGTCCTGAAGCCGATGATGAAAGACCGCTCGATCAAGTTCGCCACGCTGGCGAGGAAGATCACCAGCGATGACGAGCTGTTCGATCCAAACAAAGTGAAGATCGTGCTTGATCGCGACAACAATAGTCTGTGGTTTTCCCGATTTCCTATTCCGTACATTCAGCATGCGGCCGAGACTCCGCGGTTCAGTCAGCATGATTTCTGGCTTCATGTCGGCGTTTATTTCTTCCGGGTCGAAGCGTTGCGCCAGTATGCTTCCTGGAAGCGTGGCAGCGCCGAAAAAGCGGAGTCGCTTGAACAGTTGCGAATTCTCGAGAACGGGGGATCGATCAAGGTATTTAAGACTAAAATAAATTCGTTTTCGGTAGACAGTCCGGAAGATTTGCTTATACTGAAGAAGTTGTAGTTGGTGACAGGGAACCAGAGAGAAATACAAGGTGTAGCATGGCGAACAAAACAAAGTACATTTTCGTGACCGGCGGCGTGGTCTCCTCGCTCGGGAAAGGAATCACCGCAGCGTCGATCGGCCTCCTGCTCAAGCAGCGCGGGCTGAGGGTAGTCAATATCAAGTGCGATCCGTATATCAATGTCGATCCGGGGACGATGAACCCGTTCCAGCACGGCGAAGTGTACGTGACCGACGATGGTTCCGAAACCGATCTGGACCTGGGCCACTACGAGCGGTTTATCGATCAGTCCCTGACTAAGGACAACAACGTCACCACCGGCCAAATTTACAACACCGTTATTACCCGCGAGAGACGGGGGGACTATCTCGGCGCCACCGTCCAGGTAATTCCTCACATCACGGAAGAGATCAAGAATCGGATCAAGAAGTTCGAGAAGGCGGAGAATAAGCCGGATGTGACGGTTGTAGAGATCGGCGGTACGGTCGGCGATATCGAGTCCCTTCCGTTTCTTGAAGCGATCCGCCAGATGGGGCAGGAGGAAGGCCCTGAAAACAGTCTGTTCGTCCATGTCACCCTCGTCCCTTATATCCGCACCGCCGGCGAGTTCAAGACCAAGCCCACCCAGCACTCGGTGAGGGAGCTTCGGGAAATCGGAATTCAGCCGAACATGCTCATCTGTCGTTCGGCCAAACCGCTGTCAGATTCCCTTCGCCAGAAGATCTCTCTGTTTTGTTCGGTCCCGGTCAAATCGGTTATATCGGCCGAAGATGTCTCGAGCATCTATGCTATTCCGCTTAAGTTTCAAAGTCAGGATCTGGACGATATCATCTGCCAGCATTTCAACTATGTCCTTCCCCGTGCGGATATGACGGCGTGGGAAACGATGGTGGAAAAGATCGCCAACCCGAAACATCACATCAAGATCGGTATCTGCGGCAAGTACGTGAATCTCAAGGATGCCTATAAGTCTATTATCGAATCATTCATTCATGCCGGGGTGCCGAGCGAAGCCGAGGTCGATCTGGTCTGGGTCAGCTCGGAGGATATCAAGCAGCATGGCGCCGAACAGTTCCTGCACGATATCGACGGTCTGTTGATTCCGGGCGGATTCGGCGAGCGCGGGGTGGAGGGGAAGATCGAGGCGATCCGTTATGTCCGTGAAAATAATATTCCGTTTTTCGGGATCTGCCTGGGGATGCAATGCGCGGTGATTGAGTTTGCCCGAAACGTGTGCGATCTGAAGGATGCGCACTCGTATGAATTTTATCGCGATCTGAAGCACCCGGTCATACACCTGATGGCCGATCAGGAAGGGGTGACGGAGCTTGGCGGCACGATGCGTCTGGGCTCGTACCCGTGCGTCCTGAAACAAAGCTCAAAATCGTTCGAAGCCTACGGACAGGATGAGATCCACGAGCGTCATCGCCACCGGTATGAATTGAACAACGCCTATCGCGGGATGCTCGAAGAGCACGGGCTGCTGATGTCCGGGGTCTCGCCCGACAATCGGTTGGTTGAAATTGTCGAGATCCCGAATCATCCCTGGTTTGTCGGGGTGCAGTTCCATCCGGAACTCAAGTCCCGGCCGACCCGACCGCATCCGCTGTTCCGCGAGTTCGTGAAAGCCTCGGTCGAGTACCACTCCCGATCGAATCAGGATCGGAAGCCGATGTCGCACGAAGAATTTGATCTGTCGGAAACTTCAAACTGAGCCGGACCGTTTTACTGAACAGAACGACCTGAGCAACCGTCCATGGGTCAAATAACAAGGAGGGAGTAATGCGACTCGCATTAGTGCTGGGGATCGGGGTCATGCTGCTGGCGGCATCGTGTCATAAGAACAGCACCGGATCAAAGCCGACGATCGCAAATTTTCGCGGAACCTACGGCATCAAGAAGACCGGTATTGTCGGCGAAAAAAAAGACTCGGTCCTATTCCAGGTTACCGACAATTCCAAGTTCTCGTGCAGCTATTATCCGTTGAACAGCCAGGATGCGATCGATTATTGCGATTGTCAGGGGAGCGTCTATGATTTCGGCACGAACAGCATTACGTTTAACACTACTAATGTGGAAACGGGAAATTGTGATGCGAAACGATACCCCCAGGGACAGTTCAGCGCCGATTTCATCAGTCACGGGGATACAATAATATTTATCCGCTCGACCGTCGACTCGACCTTCACGTTTAAGCTGTTCCGGAACTGAGGCGTTGCCGCTTCACATCAGGCCGCCGAGCTTGAACATCGGAACGAAGAACTTCCACATCAGAAATAACCCCGCGATCAGATAAACGGGGAAAAGCAGCCGGCGCCAGAACGAGGTCGCCGAGTAGCCCACCATCATAAAGAGGGGGAAGGCCACGACGACATGACGGTAGTAGCAGTCGGTCGTTCCAAAAGTAGGGGTGAAGAGCAATACCGCGAACATGAACACTTGCCAGCGTACGCTGACTTTTCTCGTGTAGAATAACAGGAGGGTAGTGATTACGAAAATCAGGATCAAGAGGATCGGGCTGTTATAGTTCTGATATTTCAAGGTGTCATAGACGACCTTAAACGGGAAAGATATTTCGTGAGCGTAGTACCCCTGTGCCTGGAAATGCTGGTAGAGGAAGAAATCTCCGAATTTGACGAGATAATACAGCCCATAACATACTAAACCGGCAACCGGCGCCGCTGTCCCTGCCGCCAGCCAGATCCGATCCCGCCATGACTCTTTCTCCCATCGTGAGAAAAGTGTATAGGCGACCGGAAGCGCCGTTACGATGCCGGACGGATAGGTTACTGCAAGAAGGAATGTGAGCGGCCAGACCAGCTTATACTTGTGGCGATCAAGCGCTATATAAAGACAGACAGCCATAAGCAGATACACCGAATACGGGAAGGTGGTCAGGAAATAAAACGAGGCCGGATAAAGCAGGACGGCCAGGATTGTGTAGGTAGCCGGTACCGGGCCGGTTCGCTTTTTGACGATATCGAAAAGGAGCAGCAAGGCCAGCCAGCAAGCGAGCCAAGAGATGATCAGGAGGGTCCAATCGACATTGACCAACCCGCCCAGAGAGAAGATCCAGCCGAGGAGGGGATAGAAGGGGAACCATCCGACATTGCCGCAGATATAAGAGGGGTTGTAGGCACACGGAAATTTCTGGTAACCATCGCGGGCGATCTCGAGATAATGCTGACCGTCCCATTGTGACAGCGTCCGATTGACACCATAGTACTTTACCTGCCCTGTTTGCATCACGATGACGAAGCTGATCAGAAAGAGGAAGAACAGGACGGTTGGAATCCAGAAACTTTTGCTTTTCAAGCGGGAAATAATCATTAAGTTACCGCAGACGCGCAACATCCGGTCACAGTTTGTATTAGCATGAATGGTAAGAAATCACATCCGGCATATCCACTGATTTTTTTGGCGCTTGCGCTGATCTATACGCTGCCGTTTTTCCTGAAGTTCTCGTATTGGGGCATCCGCGACTGGGATCTGTTTGAGACGATCGCGGCTGTCCCGGCCGGTACGATTTTGAATTACCACCAGTTTCCATTCTGGAACCCATATCTGGCGGGTGGCAATATTCTGTTCCATCATCCCGAGGTAGCCGTCCTTTCACCTTTCCTCCTGCTGTATCTGGTGTTCGGCGCGGTCATTGGCCTAAAACTACAGGTGTTCATCTGCTATTTTCTTGGATTCTGGGGAAGTCACAAGTTGTTTGTCAAGCTCGGCATGTCCCCTTTTGCGGCGCTCGTGTCATCGGTTGCTTATTTCGGATCGGTGCATTTCGCCCTGCACTTCGCCGAAGGCCACATGCCGTTCACCCACTTTTGTTTTCTCCCCTGGTTCGTCTATTTTGTGCTGAGGTCGGTAGATCGGTTCAAGTATGTTCTGGCTGCCGGGGTGGTCCTTGCCCTCATGATACTCGGCAATGGCGCCGCTATCCCGCTGCTTTACACGATGACCTTCTCAGGTCTGTTGTTTCTGCTCCTCAGCGCGGAGGAGCGGAAGCCGATATATCTGGTTAGCTTCTTAGCCGCTGGCATTTCGGGGATTCTGCTCTCGGCGGTCAAGTTTCTCCCGATGGTGATTTACCTGTTCCGAAATAAGTGGGAAGGGAACCCGGATGAATCGATCCCGCTGTCGGCTTTGGGGAAGATATTCTTTGGACTTCATAACTCCCTTTTCGTGAAGAACTTTCCTGCTCAATATTGGAACTGGCAGGAATATGGCGCTTATCTTTCGCCGTTGCTGGTGTTGCTTGCCCTCGTTGCGCTCATCTTCACCTTCAGGAGAACCAGAGTCTGGCTTGTCCTGGCCGTGTTCTTCCTTATTCTGGGGTTGGGTAATTTCGGAACTTTCTCTCCCTGGTCGCTGCTGGCACATTTACCTGGATTTAGCTCGGCCAGGTGCACCGGCAGGTCTTTCCAGTTTGTCATCCTGCCTTTTGCCGTAATGGGCGGACTGGGATATGATCTGGTGATTAAGAGGTTCGGGTCAGACAAGACCAAATGGCTTTCCAGACTCATGCCGCTGGTGGCAGTGATCATCATAGGGACCAATATCGCGTTTGCCTGGCCGATCATGTCGAGCGCGTTCGACCGACCACCGCAGCATGTGGTCAGATCTCGCCAGTTTACCCAGGTGATCGACAAGACGGCTCATGCTTACGAAAACTATCTTGCCAATAAGGGATCCCTTATCTCCCCGTGGCTTTCGGCCTACCATCCCAGCCGGGGACTGGTCGATGCCGCAAACAATGTCCTTCCTGAATATGCCCTCACCGGCAAGATGCAGGTTGAAAACAGGGAGTATACACCCAATCGCATCACGTATGATTTGAATGCAACCGATGCCGGCGAGATGGTGATCGGGATGGGGTACGACCGCGGGTGGGAGGCAACCGATGGCAGGAAACTGTTTGAAGAAAACGGCGTGATCGGTTTTCCGTACTCCTCCGGTCGATCGCAGGTCGAACTGGTCTATCGCACCCCAAACTTCATTTTGGGACTGCTTATATCACTGGTATCAATAATCGCCGTGGCCTTTGGATGGCGTCGCCTTTGAGCTAAGCTGTTGTAAGGCTGCGCCTATTACCGGTTGACTTTAGACGCCCGATTCGCTATCGTGGAAACTTGATTAGAATGGGAAAAGACAAGAGTTTAGGGATAAATAAATGATACGTCAGGCCGTTTTGGCTCTGTCTCTGATGCTGCTGACAGGTTCGCTCGCCTTTGCGCAGAGCAAGGATGCCCCGCAGTTCGATCGACCGATCAATCCTGATCTGTACATGATTCGGCCCGGAGACAGGCTTCTGATTACTTTCGTCAAATCCAAGCTCGCATCTGATACATTGATTGTGAACGCTGAAGGTAAGGTAGTGGACCAGACGCTCGGTGTGCTCGATCTTTCCCGGACCAGCCTTAGCCAGGCAAGAGGGATACTCTCCGACGCTTTGGTCAAGCTTTATAACGTTCCGGACATTGTCATTTCGATCAACGAGCCGAGGACAGCCGCGGTGAGTATTTCAGGTGCAGTCCGGCATCCCGGCCTCTATTTCGGTTACACCTCTCAACGAGTGTCAGATATAATCAGCAAGGCAGGCGGCGTGCTTCCCGATGGTTCCCGGCGACTCATTGAGTTCCGTGGAGGGTCGAGGACTCTCACTGTTGATCTGGACAAGGCCGCGTATATGGGCGATGTTGACTCCGACCCCTTGCTGTACGCCGGCTATTCAGTCTTTGTCCCGAATATGTCCAACAATGTGGTGCAGGTGGTCGGCGAAGTGAATGATCCTCGTGAAGTCGAACTTCTCCCTACGGACAATTTGAAGCTGCTGCTTGAACTCGCCGGTGGTGTGCGGGCCAGCGCTGATACCTCGGCGATCACGATAATAAACCGACAGACCAACGGTCATTCCGACAAACTGGAAGCAGGGGATATTATCATAGTCCCTCCGGTGCAGGAATCGACGGACGAAAGTAAGGTGGCGTTATTTGGTGCTGTCGCTATTCCCGGTTTCTATCGCTACACCACAAACTTGACGCTTGCGGATCTTTTGAAAGCGGCCGGAGGTATGGTTGATGATGCCAATCCGGGGCTTACGACTATTTTTCGCCGGCCGAGAGTCGATGTCACCGGTCGGGTGACCGATCTCCGTTTCCCGATTTCCCATGTCATGGATCCCCCCAACCCGGGAGCCAAGGTAACGCTCCAACCCCAGGATTCGGTCTATGTACCGGTACTGGTCGGCTACGTACAGGTCTCGGGAGCTGTATACAACCCGGGATTCTACCCTTATGTCGCCGGCAAGAGTGTGAAGGACTATGTGTTGGGCTCTGGCGGTTTCCTTACTACGGCCGACCGCGACGATATCCTGATTTACAATCCGATCTCACGGGTAAGTTCGGTGGTGTCGCCTGATGTCGTCGTACGGGACGGAAGCCAACTGACCGTTCAAATTCGAGAGGAACTCAGATGAGCGAGCAGGTCAAGTCTCATAATCTCTGGCTCTTTCTGGATTTGATGACTCGGCGAAGAGGGTTGATTATCTCTCTGGTGATATCGATCACGCTGCTTTCCGCAGGGATATCGTTAATTCTTCCCAAGTGGTATCGGGCTGAGGCGCTGTTACTGCCGCCGAAGAACGTTTCTATTCCCGAGACAGGTTTGAACAACATGACCGAGGCTCTCTCCGTAACGGGCGGGTTGGACCTTCCGGTCATGGCGACTCCGTCGGACGTGTATGCCAGGATTCTAAAAAGCCGGACGATCACCAGCGGTATTATCAATCAATATGATCTCAAGAAGCGGTACGAGACCAGGAATTTCGAAGAGACCTATCTGGCGCTGATGAAGCATGCGACATTCCGGGTCACCGACGAAGGCTTGCTCTCTATTATGGTGGAGGACAAGGATCCTCAGGTAGCCGCCGACATGGCCAATTCGTTTATCAATGAGCTGGACAGCTTAAACCGGGCGATCGTCGCCAAGCGAGTCAGCGAGACCCGCAATTTTGTCAAGAGCAGGCTATCTCAGGTGAAGGATGAACTCGATTCGGCCCGGCAGAAGCTCGAGCAGTTTCAGATTGAGCATAAGGCGGTCGACTTCGATGAGCAGACCCGTCTGGCGATCGAACAGGCGATCAAGCTCAAGGTCGATCTTGCGCAGGTGGACCTTGAACTGAAAATGGGGGAGTTGTCGTACGGCAAGGATAACGCGAAGCTGATAGAGATGAAGAACAAGCGTAAGATCCTGCAGGAGCAGCTCGATAGCCTGGAGAGGCACAACAGCGACAGCTCTTTTTTCTCATTGCCGGTGGCCTCGATTCCCGCTTTGAAGGGTCAGTATGAGACGCTCTATAGCCGGGTGAAAGTAGCGGAGGCGCTATATCAGGTGCTCTTGCAACAGCGGGAGCAATCAAAAATCGAGGAATACGAGAAAATGCCGACGGTGAGCGTGCTTGACTGGGCTAAACCACCGGAAGTGCGAAGTCGGCCGCAGCGGAGCCTTATTGTAGCAGGTTCTTTCGGTATGTCACTAATATTGGCGATCTTTCTGGCGGCACTGCTCGAATACTTCAAGCGTCTGAGGAGCGACAATCCGGAAGACTATAGTCGGGCGGCGAGATTCTTCTCTGCATTTTTCGGCTGGCTGCCGGGAGTCAAGAGACAAAAATAGATCGGTTGATTTCGTAAATCCTGCTCGGCATCATTTCGGACGTAGAATACCCCGTAACTCAAGAGGACATACATGGCAACATCTGTAATACACTCGACCGCCAAACTCGGAACTGGCACGATATATGGCGAATTTTGCGTCATTGGCGCAAGCGTGCAAATCGGCTCCGGGTGCGTCATTGGACACAACGTGATCATTCATCCCGATACAGTTGTCGGTGATAACGTGCGTATTGATGACGGCACGGTAATCGGCAAGCTGCCGATGAAGGCGGCCAACTCGGCCGTTACGAAAGATCAACAGTTGCCGGCCTGCACGATCGAGAGCGATTGTATCATCGGAACCAATGTGGTGATCTATCGCGGCTGCAGTATCGGCCAGAAGGTGCTGGTGGCCGACCTTTCCACCGTTCGGGAGAATGTTTCAATCGGCATGAAGACGATCGTCGGCCGGGGAGTGGCGATCGAGAATTTCTGCAAAATAGGAAAATACGTCAAGCTTGAGACGAATGTCTACATAACCGCCTACTCGGAAATCGAGGACCGTGTGTTCGTGGCCCCCTGCGTGGCGACCTCGAACGACAACTATGTCGGTCGCACCGAGGAGCGATTCGAACATTTCAAAGGGGTGGTCATGAAGAAGGGGGCACGGGTGGGTGTGAATGCGATTATCCTTCCCGGCAAGACAATTCACGAAGATGCGTTGGTAGCGGCCGGAGCGCTGGTTACGAAAGATGCGCCGGCGAGAAAAATATTTTACGGTCTTCCGGCCAAAGTGCTGCGCGATGTACCGGCGGCGCAGCTTCTGGAAAACCAGGGCTGGAAGGACTAAGGAGAAGATCATGGCAGTTCCGTTGCTCGATTTGAGCCGTCAATACGCTGTTACGAAAAAAGAGATGGATGCCGCAGTGCTGCGGGTGCTGGAACACGGGAAGTTCATCCTGGGGCCCGAAGTAAAGGAGCTGGAAGAAAAGATTGCGCAGCTCTGTCATGTCAAGTACGGCTGCGGTGTCGCCTCCGGTACCGATGCTCTCCTGCTCGCGCTTCGCGCCTGCGGAGTCGGTCCGGGAGACGAGGTCATCACGACCGATTTCTCCTTCTTTGCCTCAGCCGGCGTGGTGTCACGCTTGGGTGCGACTCCGGTGTTCGTCGATATCGAACCCGACACCTACAATATGGATCCGATGCTGATCAAAAAGGCAATCACGCCGAAAACGAAAGTTATCATGCCGGTGCACCTGTTCGGACAGGTTGCCGACATGGATCCGATCATGGCGATCGCAAAGAAGCACAATCTCAAGGTGGTCGAGGATGCGGCCCAGGCGATTGGTGCGGAATACAAAGGAAAACCGGCAGGATCGATGGGCGACTACGGATGTTTCTCGTTTTATCCATCCAAGAACCTTGGCGCCGGGGGCGACGGCGGCATGATCGTCACTAATGATGCGGCAAACTACGACCTGATCGACATTTTGCGTGTTCACGGCGCCAAACCAAAGTACTATCACAAACTGGTAGGCTACAACTCCCGTTTGGCGACAATCCAGGCGGCCATTCTCCTGGCGAAACTTCCGTACCTGAGACGCTGGTCGGAGAAGCGGATCGAACATGCGAAGATTTATGATAAGGCGTTCGCCGGTCTCTCCGGAATTGTCACTCCGAAGGTTAAAGAGTACAGCAGCTTCCATATCTTCAACCAGTACACGATTGCGGTCAAAAATCGTGAGGAAGTGATGCGGAAGCTCAAAGAAGCATCGATCGGATTCGATATCTATTATCCGGTGCCGTTCCACGTTCAGGAGTGCTTTGGATCGCTTGGTTACAAACCGAATGAATTCCCGGTATCGCGCAAGGCGGCCGATGAGGTCCTGTCGATTCCGATCTTCCCGGAACTGACCGATCGCGAAATGCAGGAAGTGATCGCAGTAGTGACCGGGATCGCCGGTTAAGTGACCTTCGGATCACCCTCAAACGCCTGAAGCTGAATGCCCGGCGTCCGAAGCACGAGAGGAGAAGGGAGAAGGTGAAGGCAGGACCGGTCTATAAGGCGGTATTCGGAGTTGCCGGGGTGCTTTTGATCTCCCGTTTGCTCGGGTTCGCCCGCGAGATGGTGGTAGCGGATCGCTTTGGCACCAGCGCCGAGTACGATCTTTACCTGATCGCGATCATGTTCTCGGCGCTTGCCTACGGCATTTTGAACTATGCCGGCTACTATCTGTTCGTTCCGTATCTCACCAGAAAACTCCAGAAGAGCGGCAGCGAGAAAACCGACCTCTGGCCGCTCGTCAACCTTTCGGTCCTGGGCAGCCTGCTCATCGTCGTCGGCATTGAACTGGTCGCACCATACCTGCTCAAAATCTGGGCCGGCGAGTTCTCCGGCATGGATTACCATCTCATCGTTTTCTACAGCCGGGTCACCGCCGTGATCGCTCTACTCGCGGTCGGGGAAGCGCTCATTCGCGCATTCCTGAATGTGAAAAAAATCTATACCTACCCGGCCGCCGGCTACATCACCTTCAACCTGTTTTCCATCGCCAGCATCGTTTTTCTGTCCGACCGATACGGTGTCGGAGCAATCGCGATCGGATGGATCGGTGGACTGCTGGCGCAGGATCTTTACCTGGCACTGCGTCTTATCGGCATGCATCCGCTCGGCCGCTTCAAGGCAAAGCTGTTCGATCACGACAGCAAGTATTTGATCCAGACCGCCGGTATTCTCATTGTAATAGAGCTGATAAACCGAACCTACTTCTTGATCGACCGGTATCTGGCTCCGCAATTCGGTGAAGGAATTGTGTCGGCGCTTAACTATAGCTCGATTCTGGTTCAGCTTCCGGATTCGATCGTGGGGTTTGCAATAGGTGCGGTGATGTTCCCTTATTTCTCCGCCAGCGCGAGTGAACAAAACAGCACGGGTTTTTCGGTACTGTATCGCAAGACGGTACTCGCGGCGCTCCTCATCGCCATTCCGATTGCCACGTTCATTTTCGTCAACGCCAGGGAACTTGTCTTCCTGCTCTTCGAGCGAGGGGTATTCAATCCGAGATCGACCGAATTGACCGCGACCGTTTTGCGTCCTCATGTTCCAACCATGGCGGCGCTCTTTATCGTCTCGACTTCAATCCGGGCCTGCTATTCGGGAGGCTGGGCGCGGACGGTTTTCTGGATCACTGTGTTGATGTTCGGAACAAAGTTCGCATCGAGCGCCCTGCTGGCCCACTGGGTCGGATATGCCGGCATTTCCGCCGGTACCTCTGTTTCACAGGTCGGATTTGCCCTGCTGCTGCTGACGACGGTGGTGGTGCGAACAAAGGCCCCCGGTGCGAAAGCCTTCATAAGCTCCCTGGTACGAGTGGTCTGCTCGGGCGTCGTTGTCGGGCTGATTCTCTGGTACGGCGAACCGCTTCTGCCGGCTGTCCTGCAGCGGATGGATATGCTGAGCGTATTCGCGAAGCTGGTGGTGTCGGGTGTGGCGATGCTCGGGCTGTTCGTCGTGCTCTTCTATGCCCTGGGGATCCAGCACCATCTTCACGATCTTCTCCTGTCGCGTATTGGCAGTGCGGAAGGGACCAGGGAGAATGAGCGATGACATGTAAACGGGTTCTGATTTTCGGCTGGGCCAAATCGGTCCATGTGCGTCGCTGGGCGCAGGGGCTGAGTGGAAGAGGACTCCAGGTGAAGGTAGTGTCCCTCGGACATGAGCAGGTTCCCGGAGTCGAGACCGTCAATGTCGCCGAGCTGAGTAAGATCGCTTACATCATACGTTCCGGAAAAGCGGTCAAGGAGGCCAGACAGTTTGATCCTGATATTGTCAATGTGCACTACGCCTCCGGCTTCGGCATCTGGATGATGCGCGCGAAAATTCGTCCGTCGGTCGTCTCGGTCTGGGGCTCCGATGTAACAGCGCTGCCGGCGAACCCCCTGCTTAAAAATATTGTCAAACGTACACTCGTCAAAGCGGACGCCATTACGGCAACCAGCAAGGACCTCAAGCAGTCCGTCCTGAATATCGATCCGGCCTTTGCCGCCAAGACCAGCGTTATTCCATTCGGAGTCGACATACCGGAAATCGTCACGGAGCCGCCACCGCTTCCACCGCTTCGCCTGTGCTATCTGAAGAAACATGAGATGATCTATGGTCCGGATGTCTTGCTCCGCGCCATCGTGCGAGTGAAAGAAAAAATGCCAGACGTGAAATTAAGCATGGCGAGTTTCGGGAGTTTGACCGAGATGTTGAGAAAGATGATCGTTGATCTCGGTCTGGAAAAGAACGTTGAGATTACCGGCTGGCTTGATTATGATTCGGTGCATGACTTTATTCTCAAACATCACATCGTCGTGATGCCGTCGCTTCGTGAGGCGTTCGGCGTGGCGGCGCTCGATGCCGCGGCGGCCGGACGGCCAGTGGTGGCAACGAATGTGGGGGGGATCCCTGAAGCAGTGGTGCACGGAAAGACCGGCCTGCTCGTCCCCGCCGGCGATGATGCCAAACTGGCCGAGGCGATTCTTGAACTGGCCGGTGATCCGAAAAAGCTTGCGGCGATGGGACGCGCCGGTTATGAGTTCGTGCGACAGGAATACTCCTGGGAAAAGTCGCTCGACAAGATGATCGACCTATACGAAAGACTGGTACATGAAAAGAAAAAGCACACCTGAACATATACCGCTGTACAGCCTGACGCTGTCGCTACAGGCACGCAGATCGGTAGCTGACAGTCTCCGCTCCGGATGGCTCTCGGCCGGACCAAAGATTGCCGACTTCGAAAAGAAGATTTGCGACCTAACACAGGTACGCTATGGGGTTGCAGTTGGATCGGCGACTGCAGGACTCCAGCTGGCGCTGTCGGCGGCCGGTGCAGAAAAAGGGACCGAGGTCATCACCACCCCGTTCACGTTTGTAGCAACAATCGAAGCTATTCTTGCGGCCGGCGCCCGACCGGTCTTCGCCGATATCGATCCTTACTCGCTGAATATCGATCCGGCTTCGGTCGAGAAAAAGATTTCCAAGCGGACGGTGTCCGTCCTGCCGGTAGATATCGGTGGCTATCCGGTGGAGTTTTCGTCGCTTCGAACTCTTTGTCGCAAGCACCATCTTGCGCTTGTAGCCGACAACGCCCATGCGATCGGGGCTGCTTACAAAGGAAAACCGGTGCCGGGCTACTCGGATCTTTCCGTGATCTCATTCCATGCGACCAAGAATCTCGTTTGCGGTGAAGGTGGGATGGTGTTGTCGAACAAGAAGCAGTTAGTCGATCGCATCAGACTCCAGACCCGACACGGTCTTACCAGTACCGCCTTCCAGCGGAAAGGGACCGGGAAGTGGGAGTACGATGTCGTCTCGCCCGGTTTCAAGGGAAACATGTCAGAGCTGAATGCGGCGGTCGGGCTTGGGCAACTAGAGGTGTTCGAAACAGATCAGGCAAAAAGGGCGCGCATCGCCGAACGGTATCAGGCGAATCTGTTTCATTTGAATGAGTATCTCGGGCTGCCTGTCGAAGAGAAAGATTGCACGCACGGATGGCATCTGTTCATAATAAGACTGAATTTGTCCGCACTTAAGATAAACCGTAAACGATTTATTGACCTTATGGCCAAGCGGGGAATCGAATGCGGCGTCCACTACAAGCCGATATTTGACCTGTCGTTCTATCGAAAGGCGCTGGCCCTTCGGCCGGCTGATTATCCAAACGCAAGCGAAGCGGGCCAGAGTGTCGTCACGCTTCCGCTCTATCCTCAGCTGAGCCGGACCGATGTTGATCGAGTCTGCGACGCGATCGAGGCGGTTGTGAAAGAGCATCGTCGATAGAGTTCCGACCGCGAGAATGTCGCGGGCGAGTTCGCTCGGAGCTTGTCAAATCCATTCTGACACATTAATTTCCTAGTATGCCGGCCAACCTGCCACCACAATACTACGAACTCGAGCGCCAGTTCAGGGCGGAGAAGGATACGCGGGAGAAGCTCCGCCTCGCCGAAGAGCTGCTGGCGATGATGCCCAAGCACAAAGGGACCGATAAACTCCAGGCCGAGATGAAGGCTAAGATCTCCAGGCTCAAGCAGGAGCTTGAGGGGGGGACCAAATCGCATGGGGCACGGCAGGCGACGGCCCACGATCATATCGAGAAGGAAGGCGCGGGGCAGGTCATCCTGATCGGCCCGCCGAACAGCGGAAAATCTTCCCTCGTCGACATCCTGACTTCGGCCAAACCGGAAGTCGCCGACTATCCGTTCACCACCCGCGAGCCGCTCACCGGCATGATGCCGTTTGAGACTATTCAGATTCAATTGATCGACACCCCGCCAATAGCCCCGGAGCAATACGAGAACTATCTCTCCGGGCTGATCCGCAATGCTGATACCGTGGTGCTTGTGGCAGACCTTGCGGCCGGGAGCATGGTTGAAGATGTTCAATTCGTTATCAGGCAGCTCGATGAAAAACATATCGCCCTGAAGCCGGATCTCTCGGAAAAACCTGAGGACGTGCGCTATGCCTATAAGCGGACGGTTATTTGCGGGCACAAAGAGTTCGATGACGAGAGCGGGGTGAACCTTGCCAGACTCAAAGCGATGTTCTCCGGATTCGCCGTAGTTGCGACATCGATTATCGATGACGATTCAATCGAGAAATTCAAACGGGCGTTGTTCGATTCGCTCGGAATCATTCGCGTTTATACCAAGCCGGTCGGACATGATGCCGACTTCAAGGATCCGATCATCTTGCCGCACGAAGCGACTGTAGAACAGGCAGCTTTCACCCTTCACAAAGACTTTGCGAAAAACTTGAAATTCGCCAAGATCTGGGGTGCGGGGAAGTTCGATGGTCAGCGGGTGCAGAACGACTACAAGCTTTCGGACGGGGATGTTCTCGAGTTTCATATGTGAGGGGGCAATTGCATTCCTCTGGATCCAATCATTTGTATCCTTTGAGCACGCCTCAGCGTGCCTCCCCGGCGGAACAGCCGGGGTCCATCTTCTCTTAGCTTCCGCTGGTGCGCGGGGAAGGCCGACCGTAGGGAAGCATCCGTCTTCGGGGCTGCCCTGGTCCGCAGACTGTCACGGTTGATATGGGAAGGCATGCCTAACGGCATGCGCAATGGCCGCCTCTAAGAAGAATGCGTCCCTGCGAAAGAGACAATTCGCGGAGAAGGCGGAGAGAAAAAGAGAAGCCGAGATTGCCACGTCGCCTTTTCCTCGAAGATTGCTTCGTTGGTCCGCATCGTCTTCGAGCCGGACGTACCGAACATGCCCTGAGGCATGTGATCTTGTACGCCGGGCCGGAAGAACGGTCCGCCTTACAACTGCCGCTCGGCCTATCGCGTGTAGCTTCCGTGCCGGCAGGAATCCCTTCCTGACGGCGTTAACAGACTCGGAACGGGCTACGGACATGGGCAGGCTCGAAGACGAATCCTGCCCTACGGAAGAACCTGTCCTTGGGGCATTGTCATTGAATTGTGAGCGCTTCTATCCTCGTGCCGTTCAGGGTGTGTCATTGCGAGGCGTATAACACGCCGACAGGCGTGTAGCCGTGGCAATCTCTATTTTCCGTGTCCGGAGAAGTCAGAAACTTCACCGCCCGCCAGGGGATTGACCTACCGTGCTGCCCATCGTCCCCCCGTTTTATTAGCTTGACTCAACACCGGTCCGTCGGCTACTTTTCAGGCGATGGACACGCAGCCGAATTTCAATTTCAAGGATGTATTGTGGGCTCCCGCCAAGGCGCTGTCGGCGAAACGCATTCTCGTTATGACCCTGTTTCTGGTAATCGGCCTCGGCCTCTATGACATCTTCACCTATGTCGCGCTGGCGATCGAAGGAGAAAGGGTCGGGCTGGTCTACGCGGTCTACGGTCTTTTGCCGTTCTACAAATTTGTCTATGCGAACACGCTGGCGCAGATTGTGGCGTCGGTGGGAGTCGTGCTCGCCGTGCTCAGTGTGATGCTCGGTATGTTTGGGGTAGCCTCGTTCGAGATGGAAGCTGTGCGGGGGAATCGTTTCTTTCCGCCGTTGAGGGCGATCAGATTCTGTCTGAAGCGATTCAATCAGATCTTTTTGTCCGAGCTTGCGATCGTACTCTTCATCCTGTTCATTGTCATTCTTTTTGCGATCTTCGGGTTCATAAGCCGTATCCCTTATGTCGGGGACTGGATATTCGCGATATTTTTCGTCATCCCCGGGTTCCTCGTAGCAATATTCACGGTGTTTATATTCGCCGTTTTTCAGATATCGATAGTCTTGCTGCCGGCGGTCGCTGCCGCCGAGCGCAAAGGGGAAGCGTTTAGCGCCATTCTGGAGACCTTTTCGACGGTCATACGACAGCCAGTCCGCTGGGTTCTTTACACAGCGTACGGTCTGGTGGTGGCGAAACTCTGCAGTTTCGTCTATGCCTATTTCGCCTATCGCTCTGTCCAATTCATCGTTTGGGCATCATCAATCGGCGGGGGAGAGAAGCTGGAACTTCTGGTAAGGTCCGGGTTATCACACTTGCCGCTGCGGGCTGATCTGGTGAGACAGACGTTCAACGTATTCCCCGGAGTAGACTGGTCGGTGTCCTTAACCCCGTTAGCGCGCGGAGGCGCCGGCTCAGTCCCCGGGGATATCATGGCATTTATGCTCTTTGTCGTCTTTGCTTCTATTATCGGTTATTTTCTTTCGATTGTTAGCACGGTCCAGGCCCGTACTTACATTGCCATTCGCTATATCAAGGATGAATACAAGATTTCCGATGAAGATCCGCTCTTTTTCGAAGAAGAGCAGGTGGCACCCTTCATGGACGGCGAAGTAGGGCCATCGGAGAAAGTCGAATAACCCTCCAAAAGGTGGTTGTTTCATGACCATCATCAGATCCATTTCAGAGATGCAGAAATTCACCCGTGAGGCGGTGGCCCAGGGGAAAAGAATCGGCCTGGTGCCAACGATGGGATATCTCCATCGCGGACACACTTCACTCATTGAACGGGCCAAAAAGCAGGCGGATGTGGTGGTAACATCAATATTCGTCAATCCGAAACAGTTTGCCCCGAACGAGGACCTGGCGAAATATCCAAGGGACGAACGAGGAGATATACAAAAGATACACGCCGGCGGAGGGGATGCCGTCTTCATCCCGAAAGCGGATGAGATCTATCCGGCAGACTTCCAGACTTATGTGACAGTCGAGGAACTTACCCAAACGCTCGAAGGGGCCTCGCGCCCTGCTCATTTTCGGGGAGTTACGACCATTGTTGCCAAGCTGTTTAATATTGTTCGGCCCGATGTTGTCGTGTTCGGTATGAAAGACTATCAGCAGGCGGTGGTGCTTCGTCGCATGACCAAAGACCTCGGCTACCCGATCAAGTTCATCATCGCGCCAACCGTCCGTGAGAAGGACGGTCTGGCGATGTCCTCGCGGAACAAGTATTTCACCCCTGCCCAGAGAGAAGAAGCGGTCTGCCTGAACCTGGGTCTGAAACAGGCGGCCAAACTGGTGAGCGCGGGGGAGACAAGTCCGGACGCGATACGCAAAGAGATGAAGAAGGTCATCGTGAAGCGGTGTCCATCGGTGGAAATCGAATATATCGCTTTCACGCAGCTCGATGATCTCAAGCCGGTGAGCAAGATAGAAAAGGGAACAGTCTGCTCACTTGCCGCTCGCTTACACGGGGTGAGGTTGATTGATAATCTTAAGCTCATCTGACAATCCGGTTCCGGTAAGTGAGGAATTGGGTTGACGGAAAGATTTTTGAAGGTTTATTACTCCCATGGAAAAGCTCAAGCAAGAAAAGACAATTGAGGACATGTTAGAACGCACGAATATCAAGATCGAATCCCCCGGTGTGAATGTCGCGGTCGTCAAGAAAGACTACGACGGCTGGAAGTTTCTCATACTGAAGCGAGCGGAAACCGAATCATATGGTGGATTCTGGGGATTTATGACCGGCGGAAAACGCGGCACGGAGACGGTGGCTCAGGTAGTGGTACGCGAGCTGGCCGAAGAGACCGGACTCAAGCCCCAGAGTATGTGGGCATCGGAATACCTGGTACATTTTTACGAGCCTGAATTCGACGCCATCTGGATTCTTCCGTTGATTGTGGCGGTGGTGGCGGAAAACGCCGACGTCAAATTGTCTTCGGAAAACGCCGAATTTCGCTGGCTCCCGGCCCCGAAGGCGCGCAATCTGGTCAGTTGGAAGAATCTGGTCGAGGCAATCGACAATATCAGCGAAGAGCTGGAAATCTTCCCGGCCCGAAACTGGGTCCAGATAACAGCTTAGCCTCGGGCGTCCGAAGGAACAATTGGCCCGCCCAGTCGTTTACATCTACTGATCGACGGGACCAATCCCAAGGGGGATAGGCCTTGCCATCCGGCGAAAATTGATTAGATTGTGCCGGAAAGTTGAACGAAAGTCAAAGCGAATATGCTGATAACTGTCTGCAAATCAAAAATACACCGGGCGACGATCACCGATGCAAATCTTGACTATGTCGGCTCGATAAGTATCGACGACAACCTGATGAAGGCTGCTGATCTGGTCGAATTCGAAAAGGTCCAGATCGCGAACATCAACAACGGCGAGCGATTCGAGACCTATGTCATAAAAGGGGAGTCCGGAAGCGGCTCGATTACGCTCAATGGAGCGGCGGCCCGTAAGGCTCAGATTGGTGATTTGATTATTATCATCGCTTACGGACAGATTGAGAAGTCCGAGGCGGCCAGTTTCAAACCGACTGTTGTCCACGTTGACAAGAAGCAATCGACCGACTCACCCCTGAGCACCCGAATTCAAGATCTCATTTTCACCCGAAGGAGCGGATATGACCGATAGAAAAGCTGCGGTAGTCCTGGCCGCCGGCAAGGGAAAACGCATGGAGTCTGAACTGCCGAAAGTACTCCATCGGATTGCCGGCCGCTCGATGATCACGATTCTTCTCGATACCCTCACCAGGATGAATTTCGACAGATTGATTGTTGTGGTAGGATTCAAAGGGGAGATGGTGCAGGAAGAACTGGCCAACTACCCGGTAAAGTTCGCCTGGCAACGGGAGCAAAAGGGGACCGGTCACGCCGTCATGATGGCCGAGGATCAGCTTGGTGATTTTGACGGTACCACTTTGGTTGCACTTGGCGATGTGCCGTTCTTGTCAGAAACTACGATCAGCCGTCTGCTTGAAATGCACGAGAAAACCGGCGCTAAAGCCACCTGTCTGTCTGCCATTGTAGACGATCCCGAAGGGTATGGCCGGATTGTCCGTGACGGCGATTCCGACCGTTTGAAAGCAATCATCGAGCACAAAGATGCTTCGCCGGAGATTCTGAAGATTCGGGAGATCAATACCGGGACCTTCTGCTTTGACAATAAACTGCTGTTTGAGTCCCTGACTCAGATCGATAACCATAACGCCCAGGGGGAGTATTACCTGCCGGATTGCGTTAAGGTACTGTACAATAGAGGCTTGCGAGTTTCGGTCGTTACCGCAGAGGATGCCGATGAGGGGCTGGGGGTGAACGATGTCGGTCAGCTCGATCAGTTGGCGAAGAAATTTGCGCGCAAATAGTATCGAATTGTAGTTGGCGTTAAACAAATCGCCCTCGTAATTGTTATAAGATAAACAGATAGCTCGGATCAGTCGATAATAGGAATAGATTTTTATGTTGACCCTGCCGTATGGATGCGGTAGATTACTCACGATGAACGAGGGGATAGGTGATATATGAAAAAGCTTCTGGTTCTTACAATTTCTCTCCTGTTTGCGACAACCGCGTTTGCCCAGTTCGCCGATCAGGCAAAATTGAACGAGTCGGGCAAGGCGTATTCTTTTGGCGTGAAGCCGGCGGTATCGCCGTTTTCGCTGCTTGACCTTTCCCGGATCAGATGGTCGACGAGTTATTCGGTTGGCTACATTTCAGGAAATGGGTATGGCGGCTCGATGGGCGTGCTGAACACATCGGCGTTTTATGAGTTTTCCCCCAAGTTGTCGATGCAGTTGAATCTTGGAATCGCCCACAATACCGGCGCGATCTGGGGAGACGGTAAGAACAATGCTACTGTTCTGCCAGGCTTCCAGCTGGACTATCACCCGTCAGAGAAGTTTCATATGAGCATAGGCGTTCAGCGGTATTCCGGTTTTTTGACCCCGGGATATTATCGGAGCGACGATTTGCTTAATCCGTACGGAGGTTATTAGCATCTGATACTCGCTTATTGACCTGTTTTTAGCCCGCCCTTTTTCATTTGAACGCAGAATGAATTATCCAATAAATAGACGTAGTCACAATTTCTAGATGTCTTTTGCCAGCCTGAAAGCGAAGCTGAATTTCCGGCGTTATCTGGATTTGCTTCTTGGTGCCGCGTTCGTAGTAACGTTGGTGCTGGTAATTATGACAACGGTAAAGATAAGCCGGGGAGTTACGCGCACGGTTGAGACGCCGGAACATTTCATCCGCCTTCAGGTCCTGAATGCAACCGCAGTGAGCAATCTGGAGTCAAAGATGGCCGCCTATCTTGACAGCTTTCGCGACGCGGATATCGAGATCAAAGTCGTGGATCGTTCGAATTTCGATTTGCGAAAAGTCGACCGCTCGTTCATCATCAGCCGCGAGAGCGACAAGAGCGGCGCGGAACTTCTGGCCAGAACGATCGGCCTGGATCCCTCGGAAATAGTCTATCGCCCGCTGGAGAACAACACCGAACAGATATCGGCGACGCTGGTACTGGGAGAGGACTATCAAAACGTGAAACTTCCGCCTAAACCGGACAAGGAGTAAGAAAAGACTGCATTGAAAAAATTGTCGTCCCTCGCACTCGCCCGCAAGGCCGGACACCTGGCCCTCTCCAAAAAAGGATTCGATGTAAAAATTCTGAAGCTCAAAACGATCTCCTCGGTCTGTGATTATTTCGTGATCGCATCGGGCGATGCTGACATTCACGTCAAGGCGATCGGGGATGCGGTGGTCGACGGTTTGCGGGAGGCCGGATACAGACCGTATCACACCGAAGGCATGCAGAGTGGAAACTGGATCCTGCTCGATTATGTCGACGTGGTCATACACGTCTTTTACGAAAAAACTCGACGGTTCTACGCGCTGGAGCGGTTGTGGGGTGACGCCCCGGTTGAAGAGCTGGTCGATGATTGAATAGACTAAATGGAAAGTACAAATCTCTTACTGACACATAGGATGGAGTTATGGCAACCGAGCTAAGCGACCTTAAGTCAAAAACGATTGCGGATCTGCTGAAGATCGCAGAAGATCTCGACATCCCCGGGGTCTCCGGTCTTCGCAAATCAGAACTGATTTACAAAATTATGGAACACACCTCGTCGAGCAACGGCGCGATCCTGGCCGAAGGCGTGCTGGAGATCCTGGATGAAGGGTACGGGTTCCTCCGTTCCCCCGACTATAACTATCTGCCGGGGCAGGACGATATCTACGTCTCACCATCGCAGATCAAGCGGTTCGACCTCAAGACCGGTGATATCATCTCCGGGCAGGTCCGTCCGCCTAAAGACAACGAGCGCTATTTCGCCCTGCTGAAAATCGAGGCGGTCACCTTCGAGGATCCGGAAGTCGCCAAGCACAAAACGCTGTTCGACAATTTGACCCCGCTGTATCCGAATCAGCCGTTCCAGCTGGAACTCAATCCGGAAGAACTGACCACCCGCATTATCGATTTGATGTGCCCGATCGGCAAAGGACAGCGAGCCTTGATTACCTCGCCGCCGAAAGCGGGAAAGACGATAATTCTTCAGAAGATCGCGCAGGCGATCACCGCCAATCATCCGGATGTAATCCTGATCGTGCTTCTGATCGACGAGCGCCCGGAAGAAGTGACCGATATGAGACGGTCGGTAAAGGGTGAAGTCATTTCATCGACTTTCGATGAACCGGCAGAGCGCCACGTTCAGGTGGCCAATATGGTGCTGGAGAAATCGAAACGTCTGACGGAGCATGGCTATGACGTCGTCATTCTGCTCGATTCGATCACGCGACTGGCCCGCGCTCACAACTCGGTTGTGCCGCACTCCGGTAAGATTCTCTCGGGCGGTGTCGACTCGAACGCGCTGCATAAACCAAAACGGTTCTTCGGAGCGGCGAGAAATATCGAAGAGGGTGGTTCGCTGACGATTATCGCGACCGCCCTTATCGAGACCGGATCGCGTATGGACGAAGTAATTTTCGAAGAGTTTAAGGGCACCGGTAATATGGAACTGGTACTCGATCGCCGTCTGTCCGACCGGAGAATCTTCCCGGCCATGGATATCAACCGGTCCTCGACTCGTAAGGAAGAACTGCTGATCGACGATGAAACGTTGAACAAGATCTGGGTGCTTCGCAAGTTCCTCGCGGAAATGAATCCGATCGAGGCCATGGAATTTCTAATCGACCGGCTCAGGAAGAGTAAGAATAACAAGAAATTCCTGGCGTCGATGAAAGACTGATTGAATCAGTAGTGCAGTTGTAGCGGAGGTATGAAGGGTGACGTCATAGCAGACGTGACCCGGTGAGCAGACTGCTATTGCGATCTCACGAGGGCGGGTTTCCCTACTTCACCTGCTTAAACATCATGAGGCCGTCAGTCCCCGCGGCATAGAGCCGGTTGCCTTCAAGAAAGAGATCAAAGATGTCGAATTTCTCAGGCGCAGATTCCGGCGCCCAGGTCTGACCCCCGTCAGCTGTTTTCATGAGCGTCCCCTGGGTACCGCCGATATAGCCGGTGTTTTCATCGACCAGTTGAGCGGCCACGAACATGATTTGATCCCCTTGCTGCGAAGGGCGCCACGTTTTGCCGGCGTCGTGCGAGTAGGCACACATCCCCTTCAGTCCGCAGATAATCCCGGTATTACCGACGATTGAAAGCGCCCGCGCCGGGTTGCCCTCAGTCGTCTTGTACGCGTTCCAGGTCTTGCCCTTATCGGCTGAATAGTGCAGTTCTCCGAACGAAAGCAGGTACAGCAACCCGCCCGGGTTGTACTGCATTTCGGCATATCCCATTCCCATCGGTTCCATTTTGGTCCAGGTATCGCCACCGTCGGTCGTTCGATAGCCGAGCGGCCCGAACTGATTGATTGGATCTCGAGACAGACCGACTGCGACCGCCGTCTTGCTGTCGAGGATCGCGACATCGAAAAACCACGGAATGGTGTCCTTCGTTCCTTTGTACTGCCAGGCATACCCGCCGTTGTAGGTCACGTAAATCCTTCCGCGAGCGCCGCAGATCATGCCGGTGTCGGAGTTGAGGAAATCAACATCTTCGAGCGACACACCCGGTTCGACTGTGAACAGATCCCAGGATTTGCACCGGTCAAAAGTTCGCGCGAATTTCCCGGAGCTGGTGATAATAAACCCTGTATCGGGATTAACGAAATTAATGCCGGTTATGCTCTCGGATACCGGAGTCTTAACCATGTGCCAGGTTTGTTCTGTCTGAGAATGGACGCCGGCAGATACCAGCGTGACGAGCAGGAGAAGCAGGGATATTCTCATGATTTTACGATTGTCAAGCCTCATTAAACATTTTACCATTTGAATTGGTGACTGGTTGAACCTTTTTTTCGCTGACACAAGATATTCCCCTTGATCGGGAATGTCAACGTCAGCCTGCCTGATATATGGAAACTACCGCTGAAGATACTGATCTGAGATTCGTAGTCGAGTTCGACAACGTTTATTTCCGTTCCGATCGCGGACAGGAAGTATTCCGCGACCTCAATTTTAAGCTTGAGGCGGGGCATTCCGCTATCATATTCGGGGCCGCCGGGGCCGGGAAGACCTGTTTGGTCGAACTGCTCATCGGGAAGCGATTTGCCGAGGCTGGATCGGTCGAGGTCCTCGGCAGGCAGCTCTTGCCTCGAAAATACCGGGCGATCAGGGAGGTGAGAAGAAAGACCGGGGGGATCGGCGGTCTGTTTGGCCTGATTCCCTCGTACACGGTGGCGCAGAATATTGAATTCCCGATGATCATTGCCGGAGTACGCAAGAAAGTCCGCAAAGAACGACTGCTCAAGATGCTGACGGAGTTCTCTCTTCTCAAGCAGGCGGCGGAGTATCCCAATCGACTGACCAGAGTGGAGCACACCCTCGTTCAGTTCGCCCGGGCCTCGGTGGGGAACCAACCCTTGATCATCATCGATGAACCGCTGGCCGGCCTCGATCCGAAAACGTATCAGCGAATTCTCAGTTATCTGGTCAACCTGTCCGTCTCGGGGCGCTCGATGATAATCCTCAGCTCACAGGATCTCTCCCGGGAAATACCGAATATCCATCAGTACACGATTACGAATGGAGCGCTGGTATGACCCGGACCTGGCATATACTCAAAGAGCTGTTTCGGAACATCTTCGGGAATCCGGGGACCTCGTTCAGCACGGTCCTTTCGATCTCGTTGCTCCTGGTGCTGTTCGATCTGTTCTGGATTGCGGCCGGGACCTCGGACCGGTTCTACGAAGATCTGTTGTCAGGTGTCAAAATGGAAGTTTATCTCAACGAAGATGTAAACGACACGACCAGGACGGCGCTCGAGGATCAGATTCGCGCTATTCCGGGAGTGTCCGGGCTTTCGTTCATTTCCAAAGAGCAGGCACGCGAAGAGCTGACGAATCTCGTAGGGGTTGATCTGCTGGTTGGGTATGACACGCTCAATCCGCTGCCACGGTCACTCGTCCTCAATTTCGTGCCGGAATATCTGAATACGACGGCTCTGGACTCAATTAGCCGGCAGCTTCAGACACTCAACGGTGTCGCACAAGTCTCATTCAGCCGAAAGTGGCTGGAGAAGGCCGAGAGCACGAAAGGAATCATTCGCACGGTCGGTCTCACCCTGGGAATACTGATCTTCATCACCGTGCTTATCAGTTCTGCGAACAACATGAGATTGACGGCCCGAACGCGGACGGCCGGGTTCTATCAGATGCGACTGCTGGGGGCCGGGACCTGGCTTTTGGTCACTCCATTCCTGCTCGAGGGACTGATCATGGGAGGGATATCGGCCGGGCTCGGCTGGTTGGTTATCTTCTATTGGAAGGACAAAGTTGATTTCACGCAAATCACGATCGTCTTTCCGACCACCGAACAGATCTTGATCTATTGCGGTCTCGCCGCGCTGCTTGGTGTGATCAGCGGATTCCTCGGTATAAGAAAACTGCTGAGGAAATAATATGCTCAAGCTGATTTCCATCATTTTACTGACGCTCCTGGTGTCCGCCTCAGCCTTGTATCCTGCCGACAAGGACAAGGAGAATATTCTCGGGCAACAGCAGGAGTTGAAGAAGATCAAGGATGAAGTCGAAGCAAGTAAAGCCAAGCTCGATTCTCTGAAGCAGAACGAAGTGGGAATCCAGAAGCAGATCTCCGAAACCGACCAGCGGATTTCCAGCAATCAGAAGGTAATCTCACGACTCGGTAAGGAGTTGAAAGATCTCCAGTCGAAAATCAAGCTGACGCAGTCTGACTATGACAATCAGCAGGTACAGCTCGATCTCTCCCGGAGGCGGTATCTCGGCAATATCAGGCAATTCTATCTTTCCGCGAAAGGGCCCACCCCGATTTTCTCAGAAAGCCCGGACGAAGAGATGAACCTCAACCGCAAGGTAGTCTACCTGTCGGCGCTGGCTCATTTTGAATCGGGGAGAATCACCGATGCTTCGGCGTACCTAGCGCAGACGCTCGATAAGCAGAACCAATTGCACGGCGAGACCAAGAAGGTTACCAGCCTCAAGCAGAGCAAGGAGACAGCGACCGCGTTAGCGGCCACTCAGAAGGAGCAGCAGGAGAAGAATCTCGAAAAAATCCGCCGCCGCAAGACCCAGGAAGCGGATCGCATGCTGACTCTGGAGCAGGCGGCCCGGGATATGGAAGAGATTATCGCCCGGCTCCAGAAGGAAGCGGAGCAGCGGCGGATCGCCAAACATGAAGAAAACGCCGGTCCATCGGCTTTCGCCGCCCTCAAAGGGCAGCTTTCGTCACCCTATCATGGGAAAATCATCCAGACTTTCGGTGATCAGGTCGACAAGGTGACCAACCTTCGCTCATTTTCATCAGGGGTCACGATCAAGGGAAGGCCGGGCACGCCGGTCGAGGCAGTAGCTTCAGGAACGATTGCCTATGTTGGGAATTTGCGCGGCTACGGGAATTTCATTATCATTAACCATGACGATCAATACTATACAACCTATGCCGGCATGGTGCAGCCCAAGGTGAAAACGAACGAATATGTCCTGACCGGAGCGACGCTCGGCCTCTCCGGCGACGACGGCTTGGTGAGATTCGAGCTGCGCCAGGGGAGAACACCCCTCGATCCGGTAGAATGGATCCGACTTGACTCCTTCTGATATTATCTTCCAGACTCGCGCCTGGTCCCTGCTGGCAAGATCTTTCAAAGCCGGCAAGACGGCGGGGACATATTTGTTTTATGGTCCGGAAGGGGTAGGGCGATGGCAGCTTGCGCTCAGTTTCGGCGCCCTGCTCAATTGTGAAAAGCCGGTTACTTCGGAGACTACCGACCTGCCACAGCCGTGTGGAGAGTGTCGGAACTGCCGAAATATCTATTCACTCAATTTCGAAGGGTTGCAGCTCGCGGTCCCCATTCCTCCGCACGGTAATAAGCCGGATGAGGCGATCGACCTGACCAACGAGATCGTCGCCGATAAGCGCAAAGAACCGTTCGCGATTCTCAGCTCTGAATCATCGACCAACATCCCCGTCTCGGTAGCACGCGAAATCAAGAAGCGGCTCGGACTTCGTTCGGCCGAAGGGATGACCCGGCTGGTAATCTTCTATCAAATGGAGCGAATGAAGACAGCCTCGACCGATGCCCTGCTCAAACTGATCGAAGAACCGCCCCAGGATACGGTCATTATCCTCATCAGCAGAAAACCGGATTCTCTGCTTCCGACGATTCAATCGAGGTCTCTCAAGCTAAGGGCCGATATGATTCCGACCGCAACCATCGAGAAGTATCTCGAAGAGCATTACGAAGTGACCGAGAAGAAAGCGAAGTTATTGGCCAGGATTGCCGAGGGATCGATTGGGCGGGCTATCGAGATGATCGAGGAATCCAAAGACGAGTCATCGCTCCGGAGTGTCATCTTCATGCTGTTCAAGTCGTTGTATCTTGAGAGCACGGCCGATCTGCTCGGCCGGATGCAGGATCTCCTGAAACTGAACGATCGCTCGGAGGCCGAGGGGCTTCTTCGCGTCTGGCAGGCGCTCGTACGGGACTGTGCTTACTTTGCGGTGAGCGGCGACGAAGAAGGGATCGCTAATATCGATTTTGCGACCGATATCAAAAAGCTGTCATCGTATTTTTCCGACCCCAACACCGCTTCGGAGATGGTGAAGGAGATCAAAATTACCCTTGAAGATTTGCGTCGCAACGTGCATATTCAGGGGGCCTTAATGGCTTTAGCACTGAGACTTAAGAGAATCACGACGGCGCCGGTGGCAGTGTGAACACCCTTCCGACCGTCGAGGAGCAATATCATTGGCTGAACTTTATCTGGTAGAATTCAAAGGCTCTCGCAAGGAGTACTTTTTCAATACGTATTATCACGCCCTCAAACCGAACGATCACGTGATCATCCAGGCGGAACGAGGGGAAGATATCGGTCTGTTGTCCAAGAAAATTACGGTTGAGATCCACGTCGACGATACCTCGCGTCCCCGCTCGATCCTCCGGCGTGCCTCCGATGAAGACATGTCACGATTCCACGACATGCAGTCGCGGGAGAAACAGAACAAGCACGAAGTGATCGAGATGATTCGCAAGCACGGACTGGTCATGAAGGTGGTCGATGTCGAGTGGCAGTTCGACGGCAACAAGATGACGGTATTCTTCACGGCTGATCACCGGGTGGATTTTAGAGAGCTGGTGAAGGATCTCGCCGCCCGATACAAAACGAGAATAGAACTTCGTCAGATAGGTGTACGGGATGAAGCCAGGCGGATCGGCGGGGTCGGCATCTGCGGACTTCAGCAGTGCTGCAACACTTTCATCGGCGATTTCAGCCCCATATCGACTCAGCATGCCCGAGAGCAGGATCTCCCGCTGAATCCATCGAAAATTTCAGGCAATTGCGGGCGTCTGCTCTGCTGTCTCAAGTACGAAGCGGAGATGTACGAGGCGACCAAGCGGAAATTCCCTTCTCCCGGTGCGCAGGTTCGATCGAAGACCGGCGGCGGCGTCCTGGAACGGATCGACATCTTTGCCGAGGAAGCGATTGTTCGAGACTCCGAGGGGAACCAGATTCGGATAAAGGCGGAAGAGATTCTGGAAATCGAGCCCAAGCAGGCTATCGAATACCGACGCCAGCGCAACGCCATGGAAGATCTTGAAGCTGAGATCGGTTCGGCAGAAGAACTGAAACGGCTTGATGATTCCGACAGCGTGAACTAATCAAGATTGGAGCGAACCTTGGCCAAACCGTTCTATATAACTACACCTATCTACTACGTAAACGACAAGCCGCATATCGGCCACGCGTATACGACGATTGCTGCCGATCTCCTGGCCCGGTTCCATCGTCTGGCCGGGCGCGAAGCGTTCTTTTTGACCGGAACCGACGAACATGGGACCAAAGTTGCCGAGGCCGCGAAGAAAGCGGGTTTGAGCGAAATCGAATTCTGTGACCGGACGGTCGAGACATTCAAGAATGCGTGGAAAAATCTGTCGATCGAGTATGACTACTTCATCCGCACGACCTCGGAAAGACACAAGAAGGCGGTCTGGAAGATTCTCGACGCAATGAGAGCTGCGAAAACGGACGACGGCCAGGATGTAGTCTATTCCGACTATTACGAAGGGCTCTATTGCACCGGATGCGAGAAGTTCATTACGGAGAAGGATCTCGTTAACGGTCTGTGTCCCGATCACAAGATTCCACCGGAAAAACTCAAGGAAAAGAACTACTTCTTCCGCCTCACCGCGTACACCGAGAAGATCAAGCAAAAGATAGAATCCAATGAATTGGTGATCCTTCCCGAAGAGCGTCGACGCGAGGTCCTCGGCCTGATCAATCAGGAGCTTCCCGATTTTTCACTGTCGCGCGAACGGGTCACCTGGGGTATCGAGCTGCCGTTCGACAAGAGCCAGTTGGCTTACGTCTGGGTGGATGCCCTTTCGAATTACATCTCGGCGATTGGGTATGCCGATGATCAGGCTTCGTTCGACAAATGGTGGAACAAAGGGGAAGTGGTCCATCTGATGGCGAAAGATATTTTGAAATTCCATTGCCTCTACTGGCCGGCGATGCTTATGGCGGCCGGACTGAAACTTCCCGATGTGATCTTCCTGCACGGGTTTTTCACGGTCGACGGCGAAAAGATGTCCAAGACGCTCGGCAATCAGATTGATCCGAATGAAATGGTGAAGGAGTTCGGCCCCGATGGTACCCGGTACCTGTTGCTGACGCAATATCCGTTTGGAATCGACGGTGACATCCAGGCAAAAAGATTCATCACTCAGTACAATTCCGATCTTGCCAATGATCTGGGAAATCTGGTATCGCGTGTCGCCAAGATGATCGTGAGCAATTTCGATAGCAAGATGCCCAAACCGGTCAAGCAGATTGAGGGTCTGCAGGAACTGATGGAACAGGCTGAGGCCTTGCCGGGACGTGCCTATGCTGCGGTCAAGAGCTATCAGATCGGCAATGCGATCGGTGAAGCGCTTGCGCTTGTGCGTTCCGCCAACAAGTTCTTCAATGACAAAGCCCCCTGGATGCTGGCGAAGGAAGGGAAGACCGAAGAGATGGGCGGGATCCTCTACGCCTGCGCCGAAATTATTCGAATTGTCTCGATTGTGCTCTTCCCGGTGATGCCGAACAAGATGCGTGAGGTGCGCCGGGTATTCGCGCTCGATGATTCGACGCTAACGCTTGATAGCGCCCGTAAGTTTTTCGAGCTGGAGCCGGGTTCGTCGGTGACCATCGACGAAGGAATTTTCCCGCGCCTGAAGCCTCAGAAGGAAGCGACCGAGGCTGCTGACTTGAAAGCGGCTCCCGCTGAAGGGTTGCTGGACATTTCTGAATTCGCCAAAGTACAGCTCAGGGTGGCCGAAGTTCTGTCGGCAGAGCGGGTTCAGGGAGCAGACAAACTGCTCAAACTACAGATCGATCTCGGCGACGAGAAACGCCAGATCGTCGCCGGAGTAGCGGAATACTATTCCCCCGAGAAGATTACCGGCATGAAGATCATCGTAGTCGCGAACCTGAAGCCGGCGGTGATTCGCGGCATCCAGTCGAACGGCATGCTCCTCGCTGCGAAAAAAGGGAAGAAACTCACTCTGGTCACTCCGCACGAGGATCTCGAAGCGGGTGCCTGGATTAGTTGATGATCGACTCCCATTGCCATCTGAATTTCATCGACAAGAGCGGCCCGATCGAGGATATGGTCGAAGCGGCCGCCCGGATCGGTGTTCATACTATCATCAACATCGGAACCGATCTGGATTCATCGCGGGTGTCGGTCGACCTTGCCTCACGATTTGCAAACGTCTATGCCACAGTCGGGGTGCATCCTCACGATGCGAAGACCCTTACCGACGCCACCTTTGAAGATCTTAAGCGGCTCGCCGGCCGGAAAAAGGTGGTGGCGATCGGCGAAATCGGCCTGGACTATTACCGCGATCTTTCTCCCCGCGACGTGCAAAAGAAGGCGTTTATCCGGCAGCTTGAATTTGCGGTAGAGAAGAAGCTCCCTATCGTAATCCACACGCGTGACTCTCTCGATGATACGATTGATATCGTCAAACAGTTCGCCGGAGGAATCGACGGAGGGATCTTCCATTGTTTTCAGGGGGATATCAGAGACGCTGAGCGGGTCTTCGCATTGGGATTTCATATCTCAGTGAATGGTGTCATCACTTACAAGAATTCAGGTATGAGTCGTCTGGCGGCCGATGCCCCGCTGGATAAAATGCTGCTGGAGACAGACTCCCCCTATCTCACCCCGGTGCCTTTCCGAGGGCAACCGAATCGGCCCGAATTGGTGGCGCTGGTGTACGAGAAGCTCGCGGAGATCCGAAGCACGAGCCGCGGTGAAATCGAGCGGGTGGTTGATCGCACCTGTCGGAAACTGTTCGGGTTGGATGAGACATTCGGAGATTAAGCGTGCCCCGCTATTACGCAAAAAAGCGCCTCGGCCAAAATTTCATCAAATCAGCCGGAATGATTCGCAAACTGGTCGATCTGATCCACCCGGAGCCGGGGGAGCGAGTGATCGAGATCGGTCCCGGCCGAGGAGCGATCACCCATGCCCTGGCGGAAACAGGCGCTCGCATTACCGGGGTCGAGTACGATCGGGACTTAATTCCCTATCTCAGCGTACTGCTTGAAGACTTCCGCAATGTCAGCCTCGTTCACGGTGACTTCCTTGAATATGAGCCGGACTTTGCGCCCTTCAAACTGGTGGGAAACCTCCCGTACAACCTCAGTTCGCCGGTTATTGACTGGACAGTGAGGCATCACACCAGTATTTCGCTTGCGGTGCTGATGTTTCAGAAGGAAGTTGCTCAAAGACTCGCGTCGTCGGCTGGACATAAGGACTGGTCGCCACTGGCAATCTTTTCGCAGCTCTATTTCGACATAAAAATCCGTTTTGATGTTTCTCCCGATCATTTTGTCCCCCGTCCGAAAGTAACTTCCACCGTCGTTACATTTTTGCCGAAAGTTGCTCCCCGGATTGAGTCGTATGATTCATTCGAAAGAGTGGTCCGCCAGTCGTTTGCTTATCGACGCAAGACGTTGCTTAACAACCTGGTGCCGGAGGTTGTTCCGACTCCGGATCAATTGACTTCGATACTGGATGAACTGGCTCTGGACCACCGCATCAGGGCGGAACAACTGAATACGGAACAGTTTTTGAAATTGACTAATCTGATGATCGCTCGTAAGATACTTCTATAATGGAATTACGGATGCGACCAAGAAGGAGCCTGACGTGTCTTCGTTAATTGTAAATATCGACCTGTTCGCCGTGCTGAGGGAAATGCGCCGGTTGAACGAACCGGATCCGGCGCAGGCGGCGATGCTCGCTGAATTGTACGGAGCGGCCGGTGTCTCGGTGCATATGCGCCGTGATCGCAAGTATGTTCGTGAGCGTGACCTGTATATTCTCAAGGGAATCGTCAAGACCCGATTGCTGGTCGAGATTCCACCGGTCGATGACCTGATAGAAAAAGTCCTCGAAGTCAAACCTCACCTTGTCGTTTTTGTTGCCGATCACGCCGACAGCGATGCGCCGACGACAACCATAAATTTCAGCTCGACCCCGGTCGATTTCGGCGCGATCGCATCGCGATTGGTGGGCGTGGGTATCGAGGTCGGTTTCTTCGTTGAGTCTGATCCTGACGAGATAAAAGGAGCCTCTAAAGCCGGTGCTACCGCCGTGTTGCTCAACTGCGCCGGGTTTACTGAGGCGAGGACGTACGAAGAAGCGCAGCGAGAGCTTGATCGGATCGATCACGCCGCCAATGTTGCTTCGAAGTCACACCTTCGCGTCCTCGGCGGAAGAGGAATTACCTACAAGAATATCGCCCCGCTGGTCGAGTTAGGAAATATCGGCGAATTCGTAGTCGGTCATGCGATCGGGACAAGGTCAATCCTGCTCGGTTACGAGCGAGCGCTTGAAGAAATGATTCGACTTCTCAAACCGGTACCCGCAATCGAGCAGTAGCGGTATGAGCGACACGAGGTCGGACTCTGCCGATATTGAGCTTGTGGTGGACGGTGTTTCCGGCCATCCGAGGATAGATCGATACCTGGCCGAATATCCCGGCCTCAATCTCACGCGAAACCGGATTCAGAAGCTGATCGATGAAGGTCAGATCACCGTTAATGGCGATCCGGTGAACAAGAAGGCTCCGGTCAGCAATGGCGACAGAATTTGCATCACCGTAACCATACCGCCGCCGTCCGACATCTCACCAGAAGACATTCCGCTTGATATCATCTACGAGGACGATTCGCTTGCGGTTATTAACAAGCCGGCCGGCCTGGTCACGCATCCGGGTGCCGGCAACCGATCGGGGACGCTCGTGAACGCGCTTGTGCACCATTACAGGAGTCTGGCCAAAGGATCGGCAGCAGATCGCCCCGGGATAGTGCATCGTCTGGACAAAGATACGACCGGACTTCTGTTGATAGCACGAACCGACGAAGCATATCAGAATCTTCAGCAGGCGCTCCAGGCCCGTGATGTCAAGCGAACCTATTTGGCTCTGGTCTGTGGGCATGTGAAGGAACAGGAAGGGAGGATTGATCTTCCCATCGGGCGATCCACTCGCGATCGCACGAAGATGGCGGTGACGAATATGGGAAGTCGGCCTGCCATCACGCATTATCAGCTATCAAAACGATATCGGTCGTACGATTTGCTCGATGTTGACCTCGAGACCGGTCGAACGCATCAAATTCGCGTGCACCTGTCGCATCTGGGGCATCCGGTTTTCGGTGATGCCGAGTATGGTGGGAGAGAGAAGTGGCATCGGGGAATGTTCGCCCCCGAGCGGCCGCTCGCGAAACGGCTTCTGGATATCATGTCGCGTCAGGCCCTCCATGCTCGAAAAATTGAATTTTCGCATCCGATGACCGGCGAGCGGATGGAGTTCGAGGCCCCTCTCCCGGAAGATTTCAGAAAACTGTTGGCGGTTCTTGAATCGGAAGCGGTCTGAGTCGGGTTATAGAAGAATATAACTTTGATCCGGAGGTCGTTATGCGATATAGCCTGCTTCAACTGCTGCTCGCGCTCGTACTCTTTGTTCCGGCTGGAACGTGGGCAGTCGATTCCCTGAGTATCGGTCAGCTCTTTCACCAGCAAACCGGCACTGACTCGGCCGGTTCGAAAGCGAAGAACTCTGAGTTCGCCGCCGAGATCCCTTTGTACAAGCAACTCAAGTGGAATATGAAAGTCGCGTTGCCAACCCCACAGGTACCGGCATCGATGACTGTCGCCGGGGCAATCGAAGCCCGTACTTCTGTTCGAAATTACTCGGGTCGGGCACTAAGTCTGTCTCAGCTCTCCCGTATTCTGATTTCAGCTGACGGCATCACCCACGGTTCCGGTGATTTCGTCCGCCGCGCTGCACCATCGGCCGGAGCACTTTATCCGATAGAAATCTACCTCGTGGTGACGAATGTCGATTCCCTGCCACCCGGGTTGTATCATTTCGATGTATCCGACACGAGCCTTCAATTTCTTCAAGCCGGCGATCTTGGCCGCCAGCTAAATATCGCGGCTAACAGCCAGAAGTCAGTCGGGACCACACCGGTGACGCTGGTTTTCACTTCCCGCTTTGCAAGAGTTACGCACAAGTATGCCGACCGGGGCTACCGATATGCTTATATGGAAGCTGGTGCGATCGCCGAAAACGTCTATCTGCAGTCAACCGCACTGGGACTGGGAACCGTGTTGGCCGGGTCGTTCAATGACGACGCACTCAACGCCTTGCTTGGAATCGACGGCAAAGATGAAGCGGCGCTGATCATTATGCCGATCGGTCATCCGGCCGGGGAGGACGTTGACTGATTGCGAGTTCCGCCCATCCGGTCATTAGTTGACTTTTCACCATACCGCGTGTATATAGCCCTATGGAATCGAGCAAGAATAAGCGAAAAATCACTTACGCCGACAGCGGCGTAGACATAAAAGCGGGGGAGACGGCGGTCGACCGAATCAAACAGCTGGCCGCCTCGACTTTCAGCTCCCAGGTATTGACCGGCCTCGGCTCATTCGGCGGATTCTTCAAGCCGGACATGGCCGGAGTGAAGCGCCCGGTGTTCGTGTCTTCGTGCGATGGCGTCGGGACTAAACTCAAGATCGCCTTCATGACCGGTCATCACAACACCGTGGGCGAAGATCTGGTGAACCACTGTATCAACGATATCCTTGTGCACGGCGCCCGCGGACTGTTCTTCCTTGATTATATCGCGGTGGGGAAACTTGACCCGGATACGATTGTTGAAGTGATCGAAGGGATGAGTCGCGGATGCAAAAATGCCGGGGTCGCCTTGATCGGCGGCGAGATGGCTGAGATGCACGACTTTTACCAGCCGGGGGAGTACGATGTCGCCGGGTTTATTGTCGGCATCGTCGATGAGGAGAAGATTATCAACGGATCCACCATACGACCGGGAGATGTTTGTATCGGATTGCCATCGAACGGACTGCACACCAACGGATACACCCTGGCGCGTAATGCAGCCTTCGAACAAGCCGGGCTGAAACCGGATTCAATAATAGCGAACTTGGGCACTACCGTGGAGAAAGCGCTGATGGCAGTGCATCGCTGCTATGCCCCCGTTATACATCCCATACTGGCGAGACATACAATTCACGGGATGGCCCACATCACCGGCGGAGGGATCCCCGGAAACCTGAAAGAGAATTCTGCCGGAAGGTATGATGGCGCAGATCGACAAGAAAACCTGGCCGGTTCTCCCGGTATTTGACTTCCTTCGTGAGGCCGGTGATATCGATCCAGATGATATGTACTCCGCATTCAATATGGGAATCGGCTATATCCTGGTAGTACCGGAAGCGGAAGCCGATCCGGTCATGAATTCTCTGGCCGGTCTGGGGGAGATGTCCTATCGAATCGGGAAGATCCAGCCGGGCGAAAGATCGGTGAGGCTGACAGACTAAATGACAATCCTGCTTTGCATCATGGACGGTTTCGGACTGAGGGAAGCGCTTCCCGACAACGCAATCGCTGCGGCTCACAAACCAAATTACGACCGACTCATCAAAACATGTCCCCATACCCGGATCGATGGTTCCGGCAAGGCTGTCGGACTGCCTGTCGGTCAAATGGGAAACAGTGAGGTCGGTCATTTGAATCTGGGCGCGGGACGGGTAGTCTTCCAGGATATCACCCGGATTGACAACGAGATCGAAAACGGCAAGTTCTTCCGAAACGAAGCCTTCCTGACTGCCATGGACAATGCGGTGAAGAACGGCAAGGCGGTACATTTGATCGGCCTGGTCTCGGATGGTCAGGTGCACTCTTCGATGGAGCATCTGTACGCCCTGACCGAACTCGCGAGACAACGGAATGTGAAAGAGCTGTATCTTCACGCCCTCATGGACGGCCGCGATACTTCGCCAACCGCCGGCGCAGACTACCTGGCCCAGGTGCTGAAGAAGTTTAAAGAAATTGGTGTAGGTCAGGTCTCGACTGTTGGCGGCCGTTACTACGGTATGGATCGGGACAAGCGGTGGGAACGTACCGACAAAGCATACGAGGCGGCGGTGAACGGTACCGGAGAAAAATTTACCGATCCGATCGAAGGGATCAAGGCCTCCTATGCGAAAAATGTCACGGACGAGTTTATCGTGCCGTTTGTAGTAGATCTCGGAGATCCGTCGAAAGGTCGCATCAAGGACGGCGACTCAGTTATCTATTTCAATTTCCGCTCCGATCGGGCACGCCAGCTTTGCTATATGTTGCTCGGCGACGATCTGCCGGGAGTCAATCATCCCGATAACCCCAGGGTGCATCTGGTGACGATGACCCGCTATGACGATGAGATGACCGGCGCGACCGTTGCCTACCATCCGATCAAACTAAATCGGATCCTCGCTGAGATTATCTCTGAGAAGGGACTTAAGCAGCTTCACACGGCGGAGACGGAGAAGTATGCCCACGTCACGTTTTTCTTCAATGGCGGACGCGAAGAACCGTTCGAAGGTGAAGTGCGGAAGATGGTTCCGTCGCCGAAAGTAGCGACCTACGATCTCAAGCCGGAGATGTCATCGGTACCGCTGACCGATCACGCGGTCGAGGAAATCGAATCAGGCAAATATGCCTTTGTGCTGCTCAATTATGCCAACTGCGACATGGTCGGTCACACCGGCATGTTCGAAGCTGCGAAGAAGGCTGCCGAGGCGGTCGACACCGGACTTGGCCGACTCCTGAAAGCGATCGAAAAGGTGGGGGTGTTGCACTCGTCACGGCCGATCACGGCAACGCTGAAATGATGATCGATCCGGAATCGGGTGGGCCATTTACGGCACACACGACAAATCTCGTGCCGTTCATTGTGTACGATTCTACCGGTAAGCTCCCGATCAAATCACTTCGCGATGGTGGCGTGTTGGCCGATGTAGCCCCGACCATTCTTGATATTATGGGCATCGAACAGCCGAAAGAAATGACCGGTAAGTCGCTTATTGTGCGAGGGTAGACTTCTGGCAAATACGCTGAAAAAACTCGGACGTTTCTTCATTCCCGCAGACATTGAATTAAGAAAAAGACGACTGGAACTGATGATCTGGTCGTTTTTGCTTTCGCTTGCCTTCTATCCCGGAGTGTTCGGATTTCTCGCCTGGATCTCGCTCGTCCGGCCGCTAATGATAATAAGCAAACTCAGAGGCCGAACAGCTTTCAACGCCTCTTATTTCTTTGGATTCTTCTTCACGCTGTTTTCGCTGTACTGGGTAGCTCAGGTAACCATTCCGGGAATTCTCGCATCGATCATAATCGTGGCGTTTTACTACGCTGCCATCTTGATGCTCTTCAACAAGATTTATCAGTTCAAGCCGTTGTTTGGATGTGTTGCCGCCCCTTTTCTCTGGGTGGGGATGGAGTACTTTCGTACTCTGTCGCAGTTCGCCTTTCCCTGGTCTGATCTGGGCTATACCCAGTCGTACTATCTGTACATACTTCAAATCGTCTCGGTGATCGGGGTGCACGGTCTCTCGTTTCTGATTGTCGCGGTAAATGTTCTCCTATGGCAGGTGCTCCGTTCCGAGATCAGTCCGGAACGACGGGTTACCTCGGTCCTCGTATCTGCAGCCATAGTCGGGGCGATCTGGTCGTACGGCTGGGTCGAGATGCCCGAATACCCGGTGCCCGGGACATTCAAAGTAGCGCTGCTTCAGGGAAATGTCCCGCTCGACGTCAAGTGGGAACGGGGAAACGAATATAAGGCGTTTCAGGTCTACTACGACCTGACCGAAGAGATCGCAGACTCAACCGTCGGACTGTACGTCTGGCCGGAGACAGCCGTGCCCTGCTATCTGACTCACGATCCGCAGTGTCGAAGCGAGGTCGGCGATATCGCTGTGGTATCGAAATCTTATGACCTGGTTGGCGGACTGGGGGCAACATTCGTAAAAGGGAAGACCCGGTACTTCAACTCCTGTTACCAGTTCGATCGGGATGGAAGGTTGGAAGAACGGTATGACAAAGTCAAGCTCGTTCCGTTTTCTGAACATGTACCCTATCAGGATTATATCAGCTTTCTCGAGCAGGACAACCTGAGAAAATATCTTTCATTTATAGGGACCACAGTTCAGTGGTGGTCGGACTTCTATCCCGGTGACTCGGCCAAGCTGTTCAGACTTCCCCAACATTTGTATGCCGTGCTGATCTGCTTCGAGTCGACCTTTCCGGAGTTCGTGCGGGGCACAGTCTTGAACGGCGCCGATTTTCTGGTCGGTATCACCAACGATACCTGGTTCGGCAAATCGGTCGGGATTTATATGCACTCGCGGATTTTCGTCACCCGGTGTGTCGAAAACAGGATTTGGGGAGCACGGGTCGGCAACAGCGGGCTAACATATATTGTGGACAATTACGGCCGGATCAGGGAAAGCGTTCCTATCTATGAAGTCAGGTCGCTGGTCGGGAAATTGAACTCGCTGGACGGTTTCACCGTCTTTACCCGGTATGGCGATGTGATCGGCCGATGGTCGTTCTTGTTAACCATTTCAATAAGCTGTATATTTATCGCACTATGGGTCCTCGGAAGGTTCTTTCGCAAATCATCGCAGCCGCTCTCGCACTGACAGCGCTAAGTACAACTAGTGTGAAGTCGGCAGCGGATACGCTAGACTGTGCCAACTTTACATCGTATCGCTATGTCCGGCAAATGCGGATTATCGATGACACGGTCTTCATGGCCACTTCCGGCGGTGTGCTGGCGGTCACCAGTCCCGGTGAGAAGGGACAGATGTATCGCAATCTGAACGGCCTCGGCACGAATGACATCTGGGATATCATGAAAGATGCCTCCGGGCAGAAATGGGTGGCCGGGTTCGGTCGATTGATCCGCTTCGGAGGTAACGATACGCGCCAATTCTACTTCTTTGATTACGATAACAGCCTGTTCGCCCTTCGCCGCCTGGCCGATGATGGCGATAATATCTGGGTCGGTACCGAAAAAGGACTGGTGCTGTTTTCCAAAGTGAACGAAGGAGGCCAGATCAAGGACAGCTACCAGCTGTTCGGGAGTCTCAACCCGTCGCCGCTCGTCAATGATATATTGCTGAACGGCGACTCAATTTGGATCGCTACTTCCAATGGCCTGGCCGTAGCCGACCGGAGCGACCCGTTACAGCTCAAATCACCGGCTGCATGGATTTCATTTAATCTGGGGAATCATCCGGAACTCGGACAGGATTCGATCCTGCGGGTGACCCGGTATCAGTCGAACATCTACATCTCCAGTTCACGAGGTCTGTTCCGGCTGGATATTGACTCCGGGGCAGGCGATACGGTTTTCACTCAGATGCTTCCGGGCGGACCCGTTCCCGTGACTGATATCAAAGTCGATAATGATACGCTGTTCGTCTACGACAGCCTGGGATGTGCCTATTACGTCGGAGGGGCGGTAACTTACTTTTCGATTAGCGGAGTGCCGGTGACCGGCTTGACCGGGGCGAACACCGGTTCCTATCGATGGATAGCTTCCGCCAGCGGTGGCATTTATCAAAACAGCACCGGGAATTTCACCGTGTATCCATACATAGGTACTCCGGGAAATAATGTCACCGATATCGCCGTCGACGCTTCCGGCAACCTTTTCGCCGGCTTCGATGTCGATCATGGTGCTAGATTGGTTGACAGCAATTGGGTTCAGACCACGTCCGGAATTCGCGCGTCCACAAGAATTGCTGTCGATTCTACGAATCATATCTGGTTCGGCACGCTGGGCGGCGGCCTCTACTATTTTAACGGCACTACTGTGAAACATTACGATCGGACTAATACACCGATGTTCGGCAACAATGACCGGCCACCATCCAGCTACGACTACATCATCAACACGGATCTCGCCACCGATGGAAATTATTTGTACGTCACCTGCTACAAATCGTTTATCAACTACCCGGTCGTGATAGCCGATTTGAACAACCTCGATAATAGAGCCGGTTGGGACTCGCTTGGCATCGAGAACGGGCTAACCGACATGCTCGTGACCTCGATCGCTATTCACAATGGACGGTTGGTGGTGGGGGACGAGTCCGATGGCGTCTACATCGCTCAGGTGGGCGAGAACCCGTTACAGACCGATATCCAGTTCGATCATTATACCCGGGCCAATAAGGCGCTTATTTCTGATGATGTGCGTATTGTGAGGTTTGCCCCCGACGGCAGCCTCTGGGTCGGAACGAACTTCGGGCTGTCACGACTGGACGACGGTATCGATCGCTTCGTTGATGTCAATCTTCCCGCCGGACTCAGTTCAGACATTACCGATCTTGAGTTCGATGGTCGTGGGAATCTCTGGATCGGAACGAAGAACGGGTTGGGCGTCCGCGATGCTATCACCGGTGAAGTTACCGTGTTTAACTCCTTCAACAGTGATATCTCCGGTGATTTTATCAATGCCGTGACGGTCGATCACCGAACCGGCAAGGTATATATCGCCACCACTTCCGGATTTACCATCACTCCCGGACTCTATGGCACACCAACAAATTCAGTTGACGACATAATCGCCTTTCCCAATCCGTTTGTTATCAATTCGCCCGATGACCGCGTGAAGTTCAACCTCGACAAAGCGGGAACGCTTCGCATATTCACGGCCGCCGGCGAGCTGGTACGGAATATGCCGCTGGCCGCCTGGGATGGAAAAAACAATGACGGCAAAGCGGTGGCATCAGGTGTCTATCTGTATGTCATCACCGATGTCGACGGAAATGTCGGCAAGGGCAAACTGCTGCTCGTGCGCAGGTAATGAAACTCTCTCGCTATCAATTAGAGCATTTCGATCACTCGATCTACTCATCGTTCACCGATACTTCCTTCTTTGCATCCGCAGGTTTTCTCCGGTTATGGCAGTCGATCGGGGGTCGGCCGGTCGTCTGGGCTGCGGAGGCGGAAAGTAAATACATTGGCCTGCTGCCCGGAATTGAGTTCGGCAAGGGACCGGTGCGTCGGTTCCAGGCCATGCCCGACGGATGTTACGGTCGGATATATTTTTCGGCGGAGACGCCTGAAGATGAGAGGCAGAAGATAGCTGAGCTCTTCTCGGAAGTGCTGGTAGAGGCCGGTTACGCAAAGTTGTTTCTGTTCGACTTCCACGGCACGTTCGTGCCGGGAGCGGACATGCAGACAGAGCGTTGCTCGACACAACTCGTGGACATTTCAGGCCGAGACTGGCAGCCTCCGGATAAGAAGCTGCAATCGGAAATCCGTAAGTCAGAACGTGAAGGAGTGGTGATCGAGAATTTTGACCGGGATCGCCACATGCCGGGATTCCTTGATCTGATGCAAAGGACGGAGGAGCGCCACGGACGCGGGCCCAAGTATCCACCTGAGTTCTTTAAGGCGCTTTCGGATCTGGCCGCCGAGGACCCGCGAGTTATCTGGACCTGGTGCGAACACGAAGGGGAAGCGGTCAGCTCGCACATAAGTTTTGTCGACGGAACCATGGTATTGAACTGGCAGGTTTATTTCGACAAGAAGTTTTCGTTTCTAAAGGCGAACCAGTTAATGCTCTATTCCCTTGCTCGCGAGATGGCGGCAAAAGGGATCACCACGCTCAACCTCGGTGCTTCGCCACCCGAGGCCGATTCCCTGAGCAGCTACAAAGAAAAATGGGGAGCGCAGATTTTCAAATATCCCTGTTACTCACGATCCAATCTGCTCGGGAGGCTGGTGTGAGGGAAAAGAGATTCAAGATATTGGTTCTCGCCGATGCCGGTTCATTCCATACTCAGCGTTACCTGACGGCGCTGCGCAAGCAGTCATGTCGGGCGCTTCTGCTCTCTATGGAGCGGGGGCCGGTTCACCATTTCCGCCTGGCGAGAAGAGGTCCGCTCCCGTCGCTTCACTATTTGCTCGCCGTCCCGCAGATACAGTTGATCATATCGCGATTTCTTCCCGACGTCATCAACCCCCACTTTGCTTCCGGTTACGGACATATCGCCACCCTGTCAAACAGCACTCGGAAATTCCCGCTGGTGAGCCATGTCTGGGGATCAGATATTCTGATAGTTCCACACAAGTCAAGACTCCACCGTCGGAAGACGGCGTATGCCCTGAAGCATTCCGATGCCGTGGTCGGTGATTCCGAGTACATCCTGAGCGAAGCAGCAAAGCTGGCGTCGCTGAAATCCCGATATGTCTATCCGTGGGGGATAGAGCGGGAATTTCTGGATCTTCACCGGAGATCCTACAAATTCGGCCGACCGCTCAAGGTGATCGTCCCGAGAGCGCAGGAGGCGGTCTACAATAACCTGTTTATCGTCAAGGCACTCGCTCCTCTGATCAGCAGTGGGAGGATCAAAGCTACATTCCCTTCGTTCGGGTCGCAGACCGAGTCATTCAAGCGGTTCGTAACCGCCCTGGTGGGCGATAATGTGGCCTTCTACGATAAACTGCCAAGAGCTGAGTTTCTGAGATTCATGGCTGAACACGATGTTTACCTCTCGGCCTCCCGTTCTGATTCTTCGCCGGCTTCTCTAATCGAAGCTATGGCGCTCGGGTTGCTGCCGGTAGCGGCCGACATTCGGGGGGTCCGGGAGTGGCTCACCCCGGAGTCCGGCTTTCTGTTCGTGCAGGACGACGATGAGTCGCTGCGAAATGTATTCACGCAGATTCTCGACAGTGATGATCCGTGCGAGTCGATACGGCGTCAGAATTTGGATCGAGTGAAACATGAGGCGGTGTTCGAAGAGAACATCGCTGCCCAGATAGCACTGATGAAAAGTCTCGCAAAATGGGAGGAAGAGTGAAGTCAGGCAAAGTGCTCCTCGTCTGCTACTACTTCCCTCCGCTTGGCGGGGCAGGAGTAGCCCGCCCTTTGGCTTTGTACAAGCACCTCCCCAGGTATGGCTACGAGTGCGATGTTCTTACCGTGAAACCTGTGGCCTACCGGTTCTTTGATCCGGATCTCCTGGAAGGCGTGGACACAAGTCATGTGTATCGGAGCGGTTCGAGAGATCCGCAACGACTGATGCGTCTGCTCGGCATGCGCACGGTCAAAGGGTCGCTGATACAAAAGGGAAGAGGGATGGGGGACCGCATCTTCCCAGATCCGAAAAAAGGCTGGATACGATCGGCGGTGAAATTGGGCCGGGTGCTGGCGGAGAACCGACACTATGAAGCAATTATCAGCACCTCTCCTCCGATGTCCTCGCATCTGATCGGGATGCAGCTGGCCGAAGAATTCAAAATACCCTGGATTGCCGACTTTAGAGATTTTTGGACGCTTTATAAAGCGGAAGACTGGTTCACGGACGAAAAGCTCATCCGAAAAGCGCAGGCCCTCCTTGCAAAAATAACAGAAACAGCCGCAGAAGTATCTGTCGTCAATCCATCGATAGCCGAATATCTCGGACGCGGAAAAACTATCTACAATGGGTTTGATCGGGAGCCGGCGAAGTCATGGAAGTCGCCAGGCAGCAGCGAGACGTTTAGTATCGGCATCCTCGGCACCCTGGATAGACTCCGACCGGTAGAACCGTTGTTCGGAGCTCTGTCGTTATTGCGTGATCAATCTCCAGATCTGTTCGCGAACGTTCGGATTATTCAGGTCGGACCGATTCAGGGCGATGACTGGCAGGATAAGGTCCGCCAGTATGTCCTTGGTGGGATCATCCGGCAATATCCCCAAACGGAGAGAAAGGAATCGATCCGCATCCTCTCGGAGACCTCGCTAATGTACCTTGGACTGGATGAAAGTGCCCCGGGCCTTCTCCCGATTCGCTTGTTCGACATGGTAGCGTCGGGAAGACCTATGCTGGTGTGTGCTCCGACCGGAAGCGTTGTAAGAGATATCGTCGACAAGACCGAAAACGGGTTGGTTTTCACCTATGATCAGTTGGGGACGGCTGCAGCCTACCTTGAGGATCTTGTCGCTCGTTGGAAAAAGGGGAACCTCAAGATCGATCCGATACCGCAATATGCCGAGAAACATACCTCGGAAAGGATGGCGGAGTCATTCGCCGAACTGATACGAGAAGTATCTTCCAGAGGCTCTACTTGAGTAGAAGCATTTTTCGGGAACTTGCATAGTCTCCGGCCTCAATTCGATAGAAATATACTCCGCTGGCCACCGGTGCTCCAGCGCTGGTCTTGCCATCCCATTCAATGTCGTAACTCCCGGCGGCGAATTCCCCGTCGACGAGCGTCTTGATCCTTCGGCCGAGAACGTCGTAAATGTCCAGAACGACTTTGCTTCTCGAGGGAAGGTCGAACCCGATCGTCGTAGACGGATTGAACGGATTCGGATAATTCTGAGCTAGATTGAAATCACGCGGGAGCTGGTCATTCGTTTCGTTGACGCCCGTCACGATCGACGGATGAATCGTCTTGTACCCGGTCGTCGAACCTGATTTGAGGGCGACAAAAGTGTACGTGCTATCCTCGTACATGTCCGATGAGAGGTTCACATATCCGGAGGGATTAGTCGTTCCTTCGGCAATCGGATTACCGTTGCAACTCAGTATCACCGAAGCTCCGGCCACCGGTCCTGATTCATTGATAACCGCAACAGTCAAACTGCCGCTCATACCGATAGTCGAGATCGACAGTTTGTGAGGCCGATCGGTATAGACCTTGAGGCTGGGATCCCCGTAGTAGTTGATCCCGTACACCTGATCCAGATAATAGTAGAAAACAGCTTTCGTATCGTACATCGAGAGTACCGCGGGACGGTCCGGATGGGCAAAGAGAGAATCAAAGAACGTCTTTTGCACGAGGTGGCTCGAAGTAATCCAACCCCATCGGGAATGGGCGACAAATCCCACGGCGCCGGCATCAGCGACTCCCAGTAATGTCTCCACGAGATTCGGGTTCAGTTCGGAGATCGGAGCTTCATCGAGATCGAACCCGCCATTGTCACAGGCCAGTGAGTAGTAGAAAGATATATTCCCGTTCGGGGTGAGTTCGTTGGCATCGCCGTTTGTGCCTCCCGGGTTGGTGGTCATGAAGTACGATTTCGGCCAGTCGTTGTATCCTGAGGTCCGGACACCGAAAGCGTCCGATCGACCGTGGGCGATAATGTTAACAATGCCAAAACCGCTGGATAGAATCGGAAGGAGGTCCGAGGCGGGCAGGTTGGTAGGATCGGAATCGGAGCCGTGGGAAAGCTCGACGCCGTCCGAAGTGTCAATCGCGAATCGTGGAGGATAGGCGGCAGCGATCGTGGTATGCTGTCCGATATTGTTGTAATCGCGCATCTGGTCGGAAGAGAAGAAGAAGGCGCGGGTCAGATAGTCCAGATTACCGTCGCCCGGATTGGTTTCGTAAGCGATCAGTTTATTCGTGTAATTGGTCATCTCCTCGGGGCGAGAAAAGGGGAGCCGTCCGAGCAGCAATTCCGGAGTGACGTCCGCCTGATCGGCATACTTCTCGCCCCAGACACCATCGCTGTCCGAATCCCAATCGCCGGTTAGATCGGCGAAATACAAATCGCACACCTGGAGATCAGCCATGTCGGGGATGGTTGAGGTCATCGATGGATACGCGTACCTGATCGGAAGCTGGGTTTCATCGCCGGCAAGAAGGACGTATTCTCCGCCTTCCACGTAGAATGATTTAAGGCGATTGCGAAGCCGCTCGGCATCGTCGCGCCCCGGATAACCGGCGGTAATGTTGCCGATCAGTTCTACCCGCGCATCATAGCCGGTCTCTCGCTTGTATGCTGCCAGCCGCTGACAGGCGGAGTCCAGCAAACCGCTGGTGACGATGAGATACTTCGGGCCGGTCGTGGAGAGTGCCTGAGTCGGTGAGTAGGCTCTAGCGCTATAGCCGGAGCTGGCGAGATTCACCGGGAGCAAATGTTGAGAGGAGAGTACAGAGCCATCAAGGTTTACATCGATCCGGCGGTTGAACACAAGTGAACCGAGACTGTCAACCGTCACAGGAAAAAAGAGGACGCGAGCGTACTCCTGACCTTCAAGTGTCACATAATCTATAAGCTGTATCGGTTTCTGTCCCAGGCACTCCTGCTCGGGCGAAGAGACCACATTCATATATTCCCGGGGCTGATCGGCGGTGGGCAGGTCGCTGTACATGGAGGCACGATCCACCTGGCCGATTATGCTTGATTCAAGCACCTGGGAAGTCAGAGAAGCCCTGGCTTTGGATTGCTCCACAGCAATGAGAACAGTCCTGGCGGGCAGAGAGAGACCCGAGCCAAGGACCACAGGGCTGAAGCCATCGCAAGTTACCGTTGTGCTCGTACCGACAGTGTTTACCTTCGGTTGTATTTGGCTGTTATCGATCGTCGCGCATAGAGCGCTGCTCCCGAGTAGTATCGCAATTCCCAAAGCCTTCCCTAACCCATTTAGAAAACTCACGATGCCTCCTGTTTCACAATTAATCACTCTACAGGATTGCAATCGTGCGGCCGATCATGTCGTCCGAATCGCTCCGCTATAACCCATTATGTGGCGGAATATTATGGCGGATAGTTGATGGTTATGTTTAGGTCGTCGCATTGCTGAGCTGAGAATAGTGTTGGACTCGCGCCTCACAAGGGAGTCCGGCGTCAATCTCCACCAAAAGGGAAGAAATGGCTCAAATCGGTGACCGAAGTCAGGGTCATCGGGTTACCAGTTTTGAGATTTTTGAACGTGGCTTAGTTATTGCGAAAAAAAAGCTTAGAACGCCTCTTTTTTTTGAATGGAAACCAAAAAAGCCCTTGACAGTGGTGGGGAAAATGTGATTATTTATGGTGTTTTTGGTGGACAGTGGAGTAAAGTGGAGGATGCTTTGGGCGGTTTCTACGGGCAGTATCAGACGACCTTGGACGAGAAAGGGCGATTCGCCCTCCCGGCCAAACTGAGGAGCGTCACCGACGGCTCGGGAAAACCGCAGCTCGAAGGGGACTTGATTCTCACCAAAGGTCTCGAAGGATGTCTCGCTCTCTATCCCCAATCGGAGTGGGAAGAGATTCAGAAGCGCCTTTCATCGCTCAATTTCACCAAAAAGGACTCTCGTTATTTCAGCCGTCGTTTTTATTCGGCGGCGACCATCGTTACCCCTGACAAGAACGGTCGAATCCTGATCCCTTCCAACCTGGTGGGGGAGGCCAAGCTCAAGAAGGAGTTGTTGGTTCTCGGCATCGACCGGTATGTGGAAATCTGGAATCCTGAACGGTACGAGTTCTATCAGGAACAGTTCCCGGGGAGTTATGAAGAAGTCGCGGAACGGCTCTTTATGACCGGTGATGGTCACGAAGATGAATGATGGTGGTCACCTGCCGGTAATGGCCGGCGAAGTGGTCGATCATCTGGTAATAGATCCGGAAGGTGCATATCTGGACTTAACCGCCGGGCTCGGCGGGCACCTGGAAGCGATAGCAGAAGCTTTAACCGACGAGGCACGCGTATACGGAATTGATAGAGACTCCGCCGCACTTGCACAAGCTCAGGTAAGACTGAGCAAGTACCCGCAGTTAAAAGCCCTGGTCTGCGCTTCCTACGTCCGCATCGATGAAATTGCTAAAGAGGAATTTGCTGATAAAGAATTCGACGGGATACTTCTCGATTTAGGAGTCTCGTCACTGCAACTGGACGATCCACAGCGTGGGTTCTCGTTTCGCCACGAGGGACCGCTGGACATGCGCTTCGACCCTTCATCCGAAGCGCAGACAGCCGCGGACCTCATCAGTGAGCTCGACGAAAGAGCGTTGAGCCGCATCATTTGGGAGTACGGCGAAGAGAGGAACGCAGGGAAAATTGCCAGGGCAATAGTCCGAGAAAGACGAACAAGGATGATTCGTACAACCTCACAGCTGGCTGCCATCGTAGAAGAACTGACGCCTCCGCCGTATCGGACGAAATCGCTCGCCCGTGTTTTTCAGGCTCTCCGTATCGCCGTAAACGAAGAACTGGCGAGCCTGGTCCAGCTACTCCCCAAGACCATAGACCTGCTTCGCACCGGCGGTCGAATCGCCGTGTTGACGTACCACTCGCTCGAAGACCGGATCGTGAAACGGTTCTTCCAACAGCAGGTGAAGGGATGCACCTGCCCGCCCGAGTACGATGTATGCGTTTGTGGCAATGTCCCGACGCTCAAGCTGGTTACGAGGAAGCCGCTGACGCCGCAGCCGGAGGAGATCGAGCGTAACGGCCGGGCCCGGTCGGCCAAACTAAGGGTTGCCGAGAGGATTTGAAATGAAGACAACGATACGGCAGCTCAAAGAAACGATTGAGATCAAGTCCTCCATACTGAACCGCATCCGTACGCATCGCTATTTCCCAGCCGTCCTGCTGTTCACCGTATTTCTTCTCGCCGCCTGCGTACACGTCTGGCAGAGAGTGAAAGTAATTGAGTTGGTAAGAGAGGTGGGCGTGCTCCGAAAAGAGAATGCCGATATTCTCGACTGCAAAAAGAAGCTCTACTCCGATATGGCGGCTCTCGCAACGGCCTCCCGGATCGAAGCGTATGCTGAAGATACGCTCGGCCTGAAGCCGGTCTCGTCCGATCGAATGCTCACGCTGGTGAAAGACAAAGAAACTGCTGCGCCGAAGGATGAACTCGACAAGATGTTCTCGGCGATCAAGCGGGTAACCAAATATATGCCGGTAGTGACGCCGTCGACAGCCAACGCTGAGAGTGTTGAACGGATCCATGTCGATTCGACCCTGAACAAATGGGGGAAGAAATGACGCGGACCCGTCAGGAAAGCCTTCGTCTCGGCATTCTCTTTGTGATGGTCTGTGCCTTCTTTGCGATTGCGGTAGGGCGGCTGGTTCACCTCCAGATCTACAAATCGGCCGAATACAGTGCGATAGTCGATCGCCAATCCTCCGGCAAGATCCCGATTCCGGCGTCGCGCGGAATCCTTTACGACCGGAATGGTCAGGTGGTGGCGAACAATGTTGTCGCTTCGTCGCTCTATGCCTGGGCGGCCAACCGACAGGAGCTGCGCCAGGTGGCTTCATATCTCGAGAACATCTACCACCTGCCGAGCGGTACGGCAGTCAAGAAGTACGGTCTTGAAGTTCGGAGATTCCGGTGGATAGACCGCCACATGGACGATGCGCTGGCCGCGAAGGTCGAGGACGATGCGCCGGGTGGTCTCTTCATTCGCCAGGAAACAGAGCGCGACTATCCTTTCGACAATATAGGCAAGCAGATTCTTGGGTTCACGGATATCGACGGCAAGGGGCAGTCCGGCCTGGAATTACAGTACGACTCCGTGTTGTCCGGCCAGGAGGGATTCGCCGATATCCGTCGCGACGGTCTCCGCAACACCTTCCGGGTGAAAGAATCGGCGCTCGTGAAGCCGGTGCCGGGACAGTCAATTGTGCTTACCGTTGACTGGAGACTGCAGGAGATTCTCGAAGAGGAACTTCGCGACGGTGTTATCGGATACAATGCCAAATCGGGGATGGCCCTTCTGCTCAACTGCAATAATGGTGAGATCCTTGCCGCCGCGCACTTTGATCCCGACGAAAAGTACCCGGATCGCCCCATGAAACTCCGACCGATGACCGATCAATTCGAGCCGGGCTCTATCTTCAAAGCAATCACTGCGGCCGGAATGCTGGATGAAGGCATTGTCGATTTCGACACGCTGACCGACTGCGAAAACGGCCAGTGGAAGATGGGACGCCGAACGCTTCACGATGACAAAAAGCATGGCCTGCTGACCTTCCGTGAAATTGTCGAACTCTCCAGCAACATCGGTGTCGCCAAGTGGGCGATCAAAGAGGGGGGAGACGAAATGTACGAAGGGATCAAGCGATTTGGGATCGGACGCCGCACCGGACTCGATTGGCCGGGTGAAGCTACGGGAATGCTCTCCAAGCCGTACCGCTGGTCGGACTATACGATCGCAGCGTTGGCGATGGGCCATTCCGTCGCGGTAAGTCCGTTACAGATGGCCGATGCGATGGCGGCGATTGCCAACGGCGGAAAGATATATGAGCCGAGGATCGTGCTCGGATTCGTTGACGATAAGGGCAACGTCATTGACCGCTCGACGAGCTCGGTGGTCAATGAAGCGATGAAAGAAGTCTCGGCGGACACGCTCCGCTCGATTCTTCGCGGAGTGGTTGAGAGCGGGACAGCCGAGGATGTCAATTCTGAGATCGTCTCTATCGCCGGAAAGACCGGAACGGCACAGATTCCCGATGTCGCGAATCACAGGTATTTCTGGGGGAAATTCATGGCCAGCTTTGCCGGATTCTTTCCGGCTGAACGACCGCTGGTAGCCGGGATCGTTGTCCTGGAGAATCCGCAGCCGATTCATTACGGCGGCATGACGGCCGGTCCGATCTTCCGCAAAATCGCCGAACGGTACACGATCCTTAATCCCGACGTCTTCACGGTTCCGGACCGGATGGTGGCGGAACAATCGAAGAAATTCCAGAACACCTCGGTCGTACCCGATCTTCTCGGCCATCAACTGGCCCAGGCGAAAGCGATCGCCGAAGATGCCGGATTCGAACTGAGAACAGGGTGCGACGATGGTACCGTCGTCTGGCAATTTCCCCCGCCGGACCGTCTGGCGTTCGACAACGAGCAAATTATTGTTTTGACCAAAGAAGATGAAACGAATCAACCGCGCATGGCCGATCTCAAAGGGTTGTCGATCCGGGAAGTCTCGGCATTCCTCTCGTTGATAGGGGTGGACTGCGTGGTGCAAGGTAATGGCAGGGTTGTCGCCCAATCGATCAAACCGGGCGAGACAATCACTGAGAACAGCATCTGTCGGCTGGAGTGCCGGCCTATATAGGTCTGGAGGACCAAGATCAAACTGGGAGAACTGGTCAGCGGTGTAGAGCAGGCAAGGATTGCCGGAGATCCGAACATCGAGATCGAAAACATTGAATATGACTCACGGATGGTCAAAAAGAACGGACTGTTCTTCGCTATCAAGGGCCTCAAGCAGGATGGCTACGATTTTGTCGAACAGGCCAAAGCGAACGGCGCGGTTGCCGTTCTCGGCGAGCGGGAGAGTTGCGATATGATCGCCAGTCACGTGACTGTTCCGGATGCGCGAGCGGCAATGGCCGAAGTCTCGGCGAAATTCTACGATTATCCCGGCTTTCATCTCAAATGTTGTGGCGTGACCGGTACCAACGGAAAGACGACCACCTGCTTTCTGCTCCGGGAGATCCTTCGTCAACGCAATAAGACGACCGGGATGCTCACTTCGTTGGTCTATGACACCGGCGCTGAGACGTTCACGGCCGAACGGACCACCCCGGAATCACTCGATATGCAGCGACTGCTGTTTCTGATGAAGAAGAATTTCTGCGTCAATGCGGTGATCGAAGTGTCCTCGCATGCCCTGATCCTGCACCGGGTCGATAAGATCAACTTCAGAGTAGCCGTATATACGAACATCACGCGTGATCACCTCGACTTCCACGGCACGATGGAAAACTACCTTGCGGCCAAGGCGCTTTTGCTCAAGAAACTTAACGGGCCGCTCAGCTATGCGGTGATCAATCTCGATGTTCCGGAATTTCGGGCGCTGTTCGGCGAATTCGACTCTGCATACATGACCTACTCATTGAGCAACCCTGAAGCGGACGTCTACTGCACCAATTACGAGATACAGCCCAACCTGACAATTTTTGATCTGGTTACTCCGATGGGTACGGCTACGGTGCACTATCATCTTCCCGGCAGATTCAACCTGAGCAATGCCCTCGCTGCGGCCTCGGGCGGTCTCGCCTGCGGCGTCGATTTCGATAATGTGATTGCCGGGCTCGAAGCTGCCCGTCCGATTCCCGGACGATTCAATGTAGTCGTTAAAGGACAGCCCTTTGCCGTTTATGTCGATTACGCGCACACTCCGGATGCTATCGAACGACTCTGTCAGTCAGCGCGTGAAATCACTGCCGGACGCCTGTTAGTGTTGTTCGGATGTGGTGGGGACCGGGACAAAGGGAAACGCCCGATGATGGGGCGTGCCGCAACCACGTCGGCGGATTTTGTCGTTGTCACCTCTGATAACCCCCGAAGCGAGGATCCGGAGGAAATCATTGAGGATATTAAGTCGGGTCTCGTGGGTACAAAGTATGAGATCCGGTCGGATCGGACGGAGGGGATTCGTTTCATTCTCGAAAAAGCACAACCAGGGGATGCTGTCTTGCTGGCCGGCAAAGGAGCAGAAAACTATCAGGAAATCAAGGGTGTGAAACACCCTTACAGTGATATCGAAGTTGCCTCCAGGATACTGGCGGAGATGGGATTTACGGAAGCAGAAACCGAACGGGAGAATTGATTCACTTGAGCCTCACAGAATTGGCCGCCGTGACCGGCGGGACGCTGCTCGATCTGGTACGGATCCGTACGGATTTCACCGGAGTGGCGATTGACAGCCGCCTCCTGAAACAAGGGGAGCTGTTTATCGCGATTCGGGGCGAGAAGCGGGACGGTCACGACTACTTGGAGCAGGCGGTCGCCAAGGGCGCGGCTGCCGTCATGGTCGAAGCAGGTAACCCGGCGGCCGATGCGGTCTCGGGAAGACTTCCTGTCATCAGGGTCAAAAACACGCATGAAGCGATGATGCAGTTAGCGAAAAGCTACCGCGACAGCCTCAACGCCAAATTCGTGGGCATCACCGGGTCAAACGGCAAAACGACCACCAAAGAGCTTACCTATCGCCTCATTCATGCGGTCGAGCCGCGAAGCTACTATTCCCCCGGAAATTTCAACAACCTGTACGGCCTTCCGCTGGCAATTTTCTCGGTTCGCGAAGATGCGCGGGCAGTCGTGTTGGAGATGGGAATCTCCTCTGACAACGAAATGCCAAAACTGGCCGAGATCGTCCATCCCGAAGTTATCATCATTACCAATGTCGGGGAATCACATCTTGAGTTTCTTGGCACGGTCGAGGCGGTAGCGAAAGCGAAACTGGAGCTGGTCGCGCGCGCCGGCAAGGATACGGCGGTGCTGATTAACGCCGATGACGAGCTCCTCATGCGCGAAGCCAAAAAAGTGCGAAAGAAATTCCTCACCTTCGGCATTGACCAATCAGCCGACTTCATGCCCTTCAAGATCGAACAGGACAATTCCGGCATGCAGCGCATTACAATAGAAGGGTATCACTTCCGGCTTCCGCTCATCGGTAAACACCAGATCTATAATCTGGTTGCCGCCTATGGAGCGTTCCGCTCGCTCGGCTACGATTTCGGCAACATGGACACTGAGTCAATCCCTCTGGATACGGCGCCGCTGCGTGGTCAGATCGTGTCGTACCAGAACATAACGTTCGTGGCCGACTGTTATAACGCCAACCCGGCCTCGATTAAGGCGGGACTCAAAGCGTTCTTTGAACTCAAATCATCGAAACGCCGCGTGGTGATCCTCGGTGATATGCTTGAACTGGGGAAGAAGTCGCCGGAGTATCATCGGGAGATCGGCAAGCTGCTTCCACGCGAACAATTCGCCTTTGCCGTGCTGGTCGGTCCGATGTCGAAATATATCGTCAAAGGTGCGCTCGAAGCCGGCATGGCTGACGACAGACTGCACTACTACGAATCCGCAGCTTCGGCAGCCCATGACATTAAGTCGCTCCTGAAGGAAGATGACCTGGTGTATGTCAAAGCCTCGCGAGGGATCGGCCTCGAGGCAATTTTGCATGAATACGACAAGGCGGGAGGGAAGCACTGATGTTGTACCATCTGCTATATCCTCTTACGAAATACGTCAGCGGGTTCAATCTCTTCCGGTACATCACCTTCAGAACGGCCGGCGCGACGCTCACGGCGATTATCATCTGCCTGATTCTGGGGCCGCTGTTCATTCGCCTTCTCCAGAGATACCAGGTGAAAGAGAAAATTCGCGAAGAGGGTCCGGCGAGCCATCAGAAGAAAGCCGGCACGCCGACTATGGGTGGACTGATCATTCTCTGTGGAATCGTTATTCCGACCCTGCTCTGGGCCGATTTGAGCAATTTCTACATCCTGATGGTTCTGCTGGTCACGCTCTGGATGGGTCTGATCGGCTATATGGATGATTATCTCAAAGTGATCAAGAAGCAGCCGAAAGGGATGATCGGACGGAAGAAACTGGCCGGGCAGATCGTGATAGGAATTATCTTTGGTCTCTGCCTGCTGTATCTCGCACCGACCAATCATTTCAACGGCACGACCGACATTCCGTTCTTCAAAAATTATGTCCTGAACCTTGGGATTCTTTATATCCCGTTTATCATTCTGGTCATCGCCGGATCCTCGAACGCGGTCAACCTGACCGACGGACTGGATGGGTTGGCGATCGGGTTGAGCGGCATTTGCTTCATCGCCTTCGCCGGCATGGCTTATCTGATCGGCCGTCTTGACTTTTCGAATTATCTGCAGGTTGAATACATCCCCGGAAGCGGCGAACTGACTGTCTACTGTGGAGCAGCCGTTGGTTCTGCGCTCGGGTTCCTCTGGTTCAATACGCATCCGGCCGAAGTGTTCATGGGTGATACCGGCTCGCTCTCACTGGGTGGGGCGCTCGGAGCGATCGCAATTCTGCTCAAGAAGGAACTCCTGCTGGTGATCGTCGGCGGAGTATTCGTTATTGAAGCGCTTTCGGTTATTCTGCAGGTGGGATCTTATCGGTTCCGGAACAAGAAACGAATTTTCAGGATGGCACCGATCCATCATCATTTCGAACTACTCGGCTGGCATGAATCCAAGGTAGTCGTAAGGTTCTGGATCATCGGTGCCTTTTGTGCTCTATTAACTCTAGCAACGTTGAAGATACGATGACTGTAGAAGAGAGAATCAGAAACCGGAAAATCGGCATAGTCGGGCTGGCCCGCTCCGGGCTGGCGGCCGCTGTCCTGGCTGATAGCTTCGGTGGCAAGCCGTTCGTCTCTGACAGCAAGGACGCCGCCCTCCTCGGCCAGAGCATTGAACGATTGAAGGCCACGGGCATACCGTATGAGACGGGTGGACACACCGACACCCTGCTCGAATGCGACTATCTGGTGGTATCGCCGGGCGTTCCGCCGACCATTGACATTCTGAAGAGAGCACGCGCAAAGGGGATTCCGGTCTTTTCAGAGATCGAGTTCGCATACTGGGCGTGCAAAGGCAAAATCATTGCGATCACCGGATCGAACGGCAAGACGACCACAACCACTTTGATCGGCGAGATCTTCACCGCTGCCGGTTTCGATACCTTCGTCGGCGGCAATATCGGCCTGCCGTTCTCGGATATTGTCCAGAAGATTCCTGAAAACGGAATCGCCGTCATTGAAGTATCCAATTTCCAGCTTGAGACGATCGAAGATTTCGCGCCGGACACGGCGCTGATACTGAATTTGACACCGGATCATCTCGATCGTCATGGGACGTTCGAGAACTACAAGAAAGCAAAATATCGCATTACCGAGAACCAGACCTCGGAGCAGGCACTGATTCTCAATCTGGAAGATCCGGAGATCCGGAAGGACAACGTCAAGACCGACGCGACCGTACACTATTTTACCACTGGTGAATCGGAATCGGCGACTGCGTATGTGCGCAACGGTGTCCTTTACGGACGGAGAAACGGTAAAGAACTAAAGATCCTCCCGGTGGGAGAAATCCTGATTCCCGGACCGCACAATCTGCAAAACGCATCGGCGGCAGTCTGTGCCGCGATGCAGTACGAAGTCGATCCCCAGGTGATCGCGCGCGTGTTAAAGGCGTTCCCGGGTGTGGAGCACCGGATGGAGTATGTGGGACAGGTAGCCGGAATCAACTTCGTGAACGACTCCAAGGCAACCAATGTCGACTCCGTCTGTTACGCGCTGAGATCCGTCAAGAGCGCTCTCTATTTGATCGCGGGTGGGCGCGACAAAGGAGCGGATTTTGCACCGTTGATCGAGCTTGGGAAGGGGAAGATCAAGGGGATCCTGGCGATTGGCGAAGCCAAAGAAAAAGTATTCAATCAGTTGGGTCATGCGTTTCCGGTGCAGTTTGCCGACACGCTGAGCGATGCGGTCAAGACCGCATTCGAGATGGCCTTTCCCGGTGAGACGGTGTTGCTCTCTCCCGGGTGCGCCAGTTTCGATCAATTCGAAAATTATGAACATCGCGGCAAAGTATTCAAAGCGGCTGTGGCCGACTTGAAGAATGGGAAAAATGAGAGCGAGACGATTACCAAAAGCTGACCGTATCGATGAACGATTCCTCCTGGCCTATCTCGCCCTGGTCGTGGTCGGCCTGATTATGGTCTATTCATCATCGTCGATCCTGGCCGAGAGCAGGTTCGGATCTCATTATATGTTCCTGAAGAACCAGATGATCTGGGCGCTCCTGTCTGGAATCGCAATTTTCGTCATACTGAAACTGAACATTCAGCGCCTGGCCATTTACTCGGCCCCCGCGCTTCTGCTGGTCATCTTTCTTCTTGGTCTGGTCTTTCTGATGCCGGCCCGTAACGGTTCGCACCGCTGGATCATGCTCGGATTCTTCAACGTGCAGCCTTCGGAGTTATTCAAATTCGTCATGGTGATCTATCTCGCCTTTTCCCTCTCCAATCCCAAGCGGAATTTGAGCGACCTCAAACAGTTGTTATTTCCGTACCTGCCGATAATCGGACTCGGTCTTGCTTTGATACTCGTAGAACCGCATCTCGGTGCGACCATCGTGATCTTTACTACCGCGCTGATAATGCTTTTCCTCGCGGGATCTCGTCTGAAGCATCTGGTAGTCGGATTCGTTCCGCTCATAAGTGTCGCTTCATTCGTCGTGCTCATTCTCGGATACAAGCGGGCGCGACTGGAGAGTTTCCTGGGATCGGTCGTGAATCCCCTTCAGGGAGAGTACCAGGTGAGGCAGGCGGCACTGACAATCGGATCGGGGGGAATCCTTGGCACGGGTCTGGGTGAAGGACGCCAGAAGCTGTTCTTCCTGCCGTACCCTCATACCGATTTCATTTTTGCTTCGATTGGCGAAGAACTCGGTATGCTCGGGCTTCTGGTAATTCTGGGCCTCTTCTTCTTCCTGATCTGGCGTGGACTTAAGATTGCCTCCGCCCAGCCGGACAAGTTCGGCTATTTGCTTGCGGCCGGGATGACGATGACGCTTTTCCTGAATGTAGCGATAAATATCGGAATGGTTACGGCGATGTTGCCGGTGGTGGGGCTGCCGCTTCCGTTCCTTTCCTACGGTGGATCCTCGCTGCTGATCTCCAGCGCGGCCGTGGGCGTACTGTTGAGTCTTTCCCGAAGGGTGGTCAAAGATGACGTCCGATAAGACTGCCCGGATCATTTTTGCCGGCGGCGGAACCGGCGGACATCTCTTCCCGGCGATCGCGATTGCGAATCGCGTCACGGAGCTTATGAGAGGGCAACGCCCACTCGACATCATATTCGTGGGCACCAAACGCGGTATCGAATACCGGATGCGCGAGACCCTCGGCTACCCGCTTCACCTGATTAACATGCGCGGAATCGCACGAACTCTCACCCTCAAGAACCTGCTGGTGCCGTTTGTTCTTGTGATCGCGATCATCAAAGCCTCGACACTGATCGGCAAATTCCGACCGGATCTGGTAATCGGGACCGGTGGATACGTCTGTTGGCCGGTACTTCGGGTGGCGGCGTCCAGAGGCATCACGACCCTACTTCAGGAGCAGAACTCATTCCCCGGCGTGACCATCAGACAACTGGCCGGACGCGCTACAAAGATCTATCTCGGCTTCGACAAGGCACGCGAATATTTGCAGACGAATGCCGAGATGCTTACCACCGGCAATCCGGTAAGAAGCGATATCAATGCCGGTAACAGGGAAGAAGCATGCAGGAAATTCAATTTGGATCCTGGCAAGAAGACCATTCTCATTCTTGGCGGCAGCCAGGGTGCCACGGCTTTGAATCAGGCGGTGTTGAAAAGCCTCGGAGAAAATAATCTCGAATCGGATATACAAATACTCTGGCAAACGGGGAAAAGGGACTACACGGAAGTAGCTGAAAAGGCAGGACACAAGGCGTTAAATTGCTCCCTTTTCCCCTTTGCTCATGAAATGGACCTTGTCTACGCCGCCGCCGACATCGTCGTCTGCCGGGCCGGTGCGCTCACTCTTGCAGAAGTTACCGCATGCGAGCTGCCGTCGATTCTCATACCGTATCCTTACGCCGCAGGAGATCATCAGAAGAAAAATGCGATGGACTATGTTGAGCGGGGGATGGCGCTGATGATCGATGAATCGGACCTTGTCGGAAGAGATATCCTCGCCGAGGCGGTCACGTTACTCCGCTCGGATAGATTTGGACAGATGAAGGCTGCGATCCGCAAAGAAACCGAAGGAAAGAAGCCTGCGGTTGATTTGATCGCTGAAGATATCGTGAAACAGATTGAAACCATCAAGGAAGCTGGAGCAAAGGGTTGAAGCTTGACACTATCGAAAGACAACAGCCGGCGAAGAAATTCGGAAGAGAAAAGCTGATGTTTGGAAAGATAAAGAAACTGTATTTCGTCGGAATCGGCGGATCGGGGATGTCGGGTATCGCGGAGATCCTGCACAATCTCGGCTATCAGATCAAAGGTTCCGACAGCACGGCGAGTGAGATCACGGAGTATCTTTCGCGTCTCGGTATGCCCATATATCACGAACATAAGGCGGCCAATCTGGAGGATGTCGACGTCGTCGTCATTTCCTCCGCGATCGGTGAGTCCAACCCCGAAGTAGTAGAAGCGAGAAGACGGGGGATACCGGTGATCAAGCGGGCGGAGATGCTCGGTGAACTCATGCGCCTCAAATTTTCGGTCGGTGTGGCCGGTACTCACGGCAAAACGACTACAACTTCGATGATTGGACGAATCCTCCGCCAGGGGAACTACCAGCCGACTTTGATCGTCGGCGGTATCGTTGCCGAGCTGGGGACCGGTGCGGCCCTCGGTGCCGGCGAGTATCTGGTCGCCGAGGCGGATGAATACGACAAATCTTTCCTCGCCATGTTTCCGAGCATGGCGGTGGTGACGAATATCGAGGCGGATCATCTCGACTGCTATTCCGGAATCGATGATCTGCTGGAGTCATTTCTCGCCTACATGAATCGGGTGCCGTTCTACGGTTCGGTGATCATCTCGGCCGACGATCCGAATCTCCAGAAGATCCGTCATCGCATCGCCCGGCCGTATCAGACGTTCGGATTCAGTATCGATTCAGATTATCGAGCGCTCGATCTGAAGATGACTTCCGGCGGAACGACCTTCTCGGTCTATCGTAAAGGGGATCTGCTGGGCGAAGTGATTCTGAAAGTTCCGGGGAAATTCAACGTCGCCAATGCTCTGGCCGCAGTGGCCGCGTGCAGCGAGCTTGAAGTTCCGTTTGCGACTATTGCCGATGGCCTGCTTTCATTCAGAGGAGTAGGGCGGAGGTTCGAGCTGGTCGGTGAGGCCAATGGCATAACGGTTGTCGATGATTACGCGCATCATCCATCGGAAATCAGGGCGACCCTTGAGGCGGCGAAAGCGCTGTATGAAAAGCGAGTGATTGTCGTTTTTCAGCCGCATCTCTTCAGCCGTACGCGGGATTTTCTCACCGATTTTGCCAGGGCGCTTTCGGTGGCCGATCTGGCGCTGATAGCTGACATCTACCCGGCCCGGGAGAAGCCGATCGAAGGAGTGCACGCCGAACGAATCGTCGACGAGGCACGCAAACTCGGCATCGGCAATTTCGAGTACATAGGCCCCAAGGAAAACGCGGTGGATCGCGTGAAAGGCATCGCTCGTCCGGGTGATCTGGTCATTACCATGGGTGCCGGATCGATCACATTGATGAAAAAGAAAATTCTGGAAGCGCTTGGATAGAGAGATCATGAAACTGTCGCTGCGTATCAAACTTGTTCTTCTGGTGGTCACCGTTTTTGGTGTCACCATGCTGGTAGCCGTGAAGTATACCCGCGCCTGTCGGTTGACCACGGTTACCTATAACAGTTCGCAGGTCACCGGGTGGGAGACAAAGTATGGTCTCGATGACTCCAGCCCGATCGTCAGCCAGCCGGTCGACAGCCTGGCGCAGGCGCTGATTTCCAAGCGCTCAGTGTTCAAAGTCGATATTTCCTATAAGTTCCCGAGCAGCCTGGATATCCGCACCAATAATTTCGACCCGGTCAGTTTTCTCGTTGATCGTTATTCAGGTAAGATGTACGGCGTCCTCGAATCCGGCCGCATCGTCGACTTGAACAACTGCGATCTGGACTGGGAGCACCCGGTACTTACCTCGGTGAGCGTGGGACGGTTGTACGGACACAGCGATGATTCCCGAGTCGATGTCGTGGTCAGGGAGCTGCAGGATATTCGTGAAAATACGATGGATCTTTATCGCTTGATCGACGAGATCGATTTTGGCAACAGTAGTTTCCTGAAAGTATCGATTGCCGGTCTGCCGTATCGCCTGAAAGTACACGCGGAGACTTTGTCCAACGATGTACACAAGTTCGTGGAATTCGTCAGCCGGTTCAACCCGGATCTTACCGATGTCACGCTGATGGATTTGAGATTCGACGACATGATTATTTGCGCGCAGGACAAAAAGTGAGCATGGCTACCGAGAATATCATTGCCGCCCTCGATATCGGAACGACCAAGGTCGTCTGCCTGGTAGGAGAGATGGACGAGAGCGGGCACATCTATGTTATCGGTCATGGAACTGCCCCGGCCGACGGGCTTCGTCGCGGTATCGTCGTCGATATGGAGCGCACGGTGACTTCGATCCGTAAGGCTATCGACGATGCCCAGCTCATTTCCGGAACGGAGATAGACCGGGTGACGGTAGGTATTGCCGGCGAGCATATTCGGTCGATCAACAGCCACGGTGTGGTGGCGGTGAGCCGCACCGACAATGAGATCACGGCCCAGGATGTCGGCAAAGCTATCGATGCGGCGCGCGCGGTTGCGATCCCAGTCGATCGCGAGATTATCCATGTCATCCCACAGGAATACTCGGTCGACGAGCAGGGGGGCATCAAAGACCCGGCCGGTATGACTGGCGTGCGCCTTGAAGTTGAAGCGCATATCGTAACAGCGTCGGTCACGTCGGCAAAAAATATCTATCGGGCGCTGGAACGGTGTAACCTGGGTGTCGATCACATGGTGCTTGAGTCTCTGGCGCTCTCCCGCGTCCTGCTGACCGAAGCCGAGATGCAGTCGGGCGTCATCATCGTCGATATCGGCGGTGATATCACCAATATCTCAGTGTTCTTCGACGATGCCATCCGGTATACCGGCGTCGTTTCCCTCGGAAGTAAAAATGTAACTAACGATATAGCAATCGGCCTTCGCACGTCGGTCGATCAGGCGGAAGAACTGAAATTAACGCACGGTAGTGCGCTCGCCTCGATGGTAGATCCGGAAGAAATGATCGTTGTCGGCGGGGCGCTTATGCGTCCGGACAAGGAAGTCTCGCGCAATGTTCTGGCATCCATCATTGAACCGCGAATGGAAGAGATCTTCTCGCTGGTAGATCGGGAAATCAAGAAGGCCGGCATCGGCGATATGCCCGCTGCCGGGATCGTGCTGTCCGGAGGCGGGGCGCTGCTTGCCGGCACGGTGGAACTGGCGGAGCAGATTTTCGACATGCCGGTTCGACTGGGCCGAATCGAACGAATCGAACATACGCCGGACGAAGTTAACAATGCCAGTTACGCAACCGCTCACGGACTGCTCGCCTACGGATTCTATCATGAGCCGAGCAAGGGCTCCCGGGGCGGCGGTGTGAAAGGCTTGCTCAAAAAATTTGAAAATTGGATAACTAAGCAATTTTAGGGTGACCTGTTCAGGAGGAACGAACCATGACACCAGAACGCCACAGCTTCAGCTTCGCAGAGGATTTTATCGGCTATGCGAACATCAAAGTCGCCGGGGTAGGCGGCGGCGGCGGAAACGCTGTCAACAGAATGATCGAGGCGAATCTCAAGGGAGTTGAGTTCATCGCGATCAATACCGATGCCCAGGTGCTCGATCAGAATCGGGCCGAGTCCAAAGTCCAGATCGGCATCGATGTCACCGGCGGACTCGGGGCCGGGGCCAATCCGGAAGTTGGCAAGCGGGCCGCCGAAGAAAGCCGGCAGGAGATCGCCGATGCGATCGGTAAACCGAATCTCGTCTTTATTACCGCCGGTATGGGCGGTGGTACCGGTACCGGTGCCGCTCCTCTGGTCGCCGAAATCGCGAAAGCAGCCGGTGCCCTTACCGTGGCGATCGTGACCAAGCCGTTTCATTTCGAAGGACGCAAACGGGTCGACCGCGCCGACACCGGTCTGACAGAACTCAAATCCAAAGTAGATACGCTTATTACGATTCCGAACGAGCGGCTGCTGGAGATCGTCGACCGCAAGACCGCCCTGACCAAGGCGTTTGCCACGGCCGACGAGGTCCTCTACCAGGCGACCAAAGGGATCTCCGACCTTATCACCATTCCTGGTCTTATTAACTGCGATTTCGCCGATGTCCGCACCGTGATGCGCGAAGGCGGCGATGCCCTCATGGGGACCGGAATCGGTCAGGGGGAAGAGAAGGCGATTGAAGCGGCCCAGATGGCTATTTCCTCCCCGCTTCTGGAAAATGTCTCGATCTCCGGCGCCAAGGGTGTCTTGATCAACATCACCGGCGGCGAAGATATGTCATTGTACGATGTCAATACGGCAACCTCGCTCATCTATGAAGCGGCCGGCGAAGACGCCAACATTATCTTCGGTGCCGTCATAGATCCGTCCCTCAGCGATCAGATGCGTGTTACCGTAATCGCGACCGGATTCGGGGACCAGCCGGCGAAAGCGGCCAGAGAAGCTGCGAGGGTTGCAGAATCCAAACCGGCCAAACCGATCCCGTTGTTTTCCGATGCGGAGTTCATTCGCAATCCGGAGCCACGACCGACGGTAGCCCCGCAACCAACCTATGTTGCTCCTGAGCCGGAACCGGTGCCCACTTATGAACCGGAACGCAATATCCACCAGGATGAGAACTATCGGGTCGAGAGAAGTTTTCAGCCGGAACGGACCTATGTCATGCACTCCGAGACCAGCAATAACAACGGTAGCAACGGTAATGGTAACGGTCATTCACCGATGGGTCGGAACCGTGTTCCCCTCTTTTCGGAGCATGACCGAACTATACCGGCTTACATAAGAAGGTTGGATGAAAATCAGTAGACCGTAAGAAAGACAACCAAAAACAGCAGGCTCTGTTTTTTTGGTTCAACAGAGCCTGTCTTCCACTTAGTATTTGGTTCCTCCACAGTACCGCCGGCTAATCTACCCTGCCGGCGGTATGCTTTTGCATCAATTCTACAGATCATTTGACAGCCCGTCACGCATAAAATCCAGATCGGCCACGGAAAAGATATCCCGGGTGGGAAAATTGTACTGGTCAGAGCGCAATTTGGTGAGGGAAACTCCCCATACTTCTGGCCCGAAAAGCCGTTCGACGATAACTTGCCTAACGTTGTAAGCTGCTTCCTGGCACAAGTTTACTGATTCCCATGCGAGGGGTACAGAATCTGCTGTTATTTCTGATCGGGCAAGTAGGCCTGGGAAGGGAGGAGATTATGTCAGTGACGTTGTTCAATAATCCGTCGATTCAGTCGGGCGGCTATTTTCTCAATCAGTCTCTGTCAGGGCTGTACCAGTCGCTCAACAAACTGTCCAGCGGTTTCAAGATCAATTCAGCCGCCGACAATCCGGCCGGTCTGGTTATCTCAGAGCAACTTCGATCGCAGATAGGTTCGCTCGAACAAGAAATCGAAAATTATTCGGATCTTGTCGGCAAGTACCAGGTGGCTTCATCAACCGTCAATGAACTTCGCACTCATCTGAAAAATCTCCGTCAACTTGCCATCGGGGCCTCGAACGAATCCTTCAACAGCCCCGAAGCTCAACAGGCGTATCAGACGGCGGCCGACTCTCTCGCGAACACGTACAATGATCTCGTAAGTAACGCCGAGTTCAACGGGAAGCAGTTGCTCGACGGATCCGAGGGGTCTGTGGCTTCGGTCGATCAACTCGGCACGATAGACCTTTCAAGTGCGGCATCGGCGGCCGACGCTGTTACGACGATCGACGCCGCATCCGCAAATCTCGACTCGGTTCAGACAGACCTCGGTTCGACTCAGAAAAATGAGTTTGAGTCGCGGATTGCGTCTTTGTCCGTCACCCGCGAGAATCTGATCGCCGCCGAATCGCAGGTCAGGGATACTGACTATATGAAGGAGTACGTGAACTTCATCGTCGACCAGTTCAAAGTCAAGGCGGGGCTGGCGATGTTGAGTCATTTCAATATAAGCTCTCGTGGCGTACTGGAACTGCTGAAATCCAATTGAATAACTGGACACCTCCCTCAAGTGCTATAGGAAGGCAATGTGCGGACCGCCGGGTTTGCTCCCCCCGGCGGTTTTTTTATTTTCCCAAAATCACTGCAATACAAAAAACCGCCGGAGGCGGTTTTCTGCAAAAATCATCTATCGGACGGAATTAGAAAATCAGGCGGCGGGGGAGCCGGTCTTCTTAACCTTGATATTCTTGATAACCTTACCGGCCTTCAGGCACGAAGTACAGACGGTCAGCCGTTTCGGCACGCCATTCTGCAAGGCTCTGACTTTCTGAAGATTCGGGACAAACCGGCGATTCGTAATATTATGGGCATGCGATACATTGTGCCCGGCCACCGGCTTCTTCCCGCATATGTCACACACTTTGGCCATTATTCTCGTCAACTCCTTTTTCCTAAAGTCTTACAATGTACAAACCTGCCCCAAAAAGGCAAGAAGAATCTGAGCCCGCAGGCATTTTTCTGCGGTATAAGAGGTTAGCCGATACGCCCGGCCCGGATCAGGTGCAACGGCGTAAATCGTTGTAATTGACATACTTTCTTGATTAGCTTATACTTTTCCGAACTGATAACTGCCCCTGTGCTTGAAAACCAAAGATCGACAGGAATATCATGCTTGATTTGAGATTTATCCGGGAGAATCCCGAATTAGTAAAGGCCGGAATCGCCAAAAAGAACGACAAAAGCGATATCGACGCAATCCTGAAGCTCGACGAACGCCGCCGGGAAATCATTCGGGAAGTTGAAAACAAGAAGTCGGAGAAGAACAAGGCCTCGGCCGAAATTGCCCGGAAGAAGAAAGCCGGCGAGCCGGCCGATGATGCGATCGCGTCCATGCGAAGCCTGGGGGATGACATCACCGCCCTGGATAACGAACTCCGCGAACTGGAAAACGATCTCCAGATCCGCCTGAACTGGATACCAAACATTCCGCATGCGTCGGTGCCGGTTGGAAAGGACGAATCGGCCAACGTAATAGTGCGGGAATGGGGGGAGATCCCCAAGAACAGTTTCGAAGTTCTGCCGCATTGGGAGATAGGCGAAAAGCTCGGCATTCTCGATCTGACCACGGCCGCCAAGATCTCCGGATCCGGCTTCTACCTGCTCAAAGGCGCCGGCGCACGACTCCAGCGTGCCCTGATCAACTATATGCTCGACATGCACACTTCGGCCGGGTTCACCGAAATCAATCCGCCGTTTATAGTCAATGAGAACACGATGTACGGTACCGGGCAGCTCCCGAAACTCGCCGAGGATATGTACAAGACTGAAAACGACAATATGTACCTGATCCCGACCGCTGAGGTCCCGATCACGAATATCTATAAGCAGACCATTCTTGATTTCAAGGATCTCCCGGTTTACATGGTCGGATACTCACCCTGCTTCCGTCGCGAAGCGGGAGCGGCCGGCAAAGATACGCGGGGGATGATTCGCGTTCACCAGTTCGATAAAGTGGAGCTGGTCAAGATCGTTCGCCCTGAGAGTTCCTACGACGAACTCGAGTCGCTGCTCAAGCAGGCGGAAAAAGTCCTGCAGGGGCTTAAGATCCCGTATCGCATCAGCGCACTGGCTACCGGCGATTTGTCGTTCGCGGCCGCGAAGTGCTACGATATTGAACTATGGGCGGCCGGTATACAGAAATACCTTGAGATTTCTTCGGTCTCCAATTTCGAAGACTTCCAGGCCCGTCGGATGAACTGCCGGTTCCGTGACGAAGCGCGTCAGATGGCATATCCGCACACGCTGAACGGTTCGGGGACGGCGCTCGCCCGGCTCATCCCGGCGATTCTGGAAAACTACCAGAACCCGGATGGCACGGTCACCATTCCTGAAGCCCTGCGCCCCTACATGGGCGGTATGGAAAAGATAGGGTAATGTCCCAGTCACCTTCACGAGCCAGACGATCGGTCAACTCACTCTATGTGGGAAAGTCGACTATTTTCAAAATGTTCCTGCTGGGGGGAGTGCTCCTCATTTCCGGCGTGTTCATCTGGTTTACGTTCAATGTGATCGACAAGCTCAAAGATGATACCCGATCGAATGTCGTGAAGTACGTCAAGATGTGGCAGTTGGCCGCCAATTCGAATGTCGCCGGAACCGAACTGCAGTTCATTTTCGATGAGATTATCGTGAAGGCAAACTTCCCGATCATCGTCCTCGACCAGAACCGGGAACCGATTCATTCGCGGAATGTCGACCACATCCAACCCGAAGACACGACCGCCGCAACGAGGGAGTACCTCAAACAGGTAGCCAAGCGGATGATGGATGAGAACGGGGAATTCCCGCTGGTGTACGAAAACGGTCCGGACACATTCGTAAACTACCTGCTGTACGGAGATGCCGAAGTTATCAACCAGCTCAAAATGATGCCGTTCGTGGAGATCGGTATCATCCTTGCCTTCATGCTGATCGCCATTATCGGTTTTCAGAACATCCGTCGAAGCGAAGAACGGCATATCTGGGTTGGCATGGCCAAAGAAACGGCGCATCAGCTCGGCACGCCCATTTCCTCGCTGATGGGGTGGCTCGAAGTGATGGATACCGAAAGTGAGTGCTTCTCCGACGAGCAGAGGCAGCTGGTCGATGACACCCTGGGGAATATGAAGGTCGACGTCATACGATTACAGAAGGTAGCCAATCGATTCGGGAAAATAGGATCCATCCCGGATCTTCTCCCGGCCGATCTCAACGTTATCGTTCAGGAAACGGTCGATTACTATTCACGGCGACTGCCGTTCGAGGGAAAGGGGATCAAGATCACGTTTGAACCATCGACCGTTCCTAACGTGTATCTCAATCAGGAATTGTTCGGATGGGCTCTTGAGAATATGTTGAAGAATGCGCTTCAGGCAGTTGATTCCCGGACCGGCGTCATTTCGATCCACACGTTCTGTCAGCCCGGGAATAGATGGGTAACCTGCGAAATCAGGGACAACGGCCATGGGATATCCACGGCCGCCGCCAGAAAGATCTTTCGGGCCGGATTTACGACCAAGAAGCGAGGGTGGGGACTGGGCTTGACCCTCGTTAAGAGGATTATTGAAGAGTATCACAACGGCCGAGTGACACTCAGAAAATCGCGGCCGGGAGAAACAGTGTTCGAGATTTACCTCCCGGTGGCTTCTAACGCATAAGGATCGCCGATGAATAAACAGGTTCCGCCGAAGAAAATACTCTGGGTCGACGATGAGATCGATTCGCTCAAACCGCATATCCTGTTTCTCGAGAAGAGAGGTTTCGACGTCTCAACGGCAATGTCGGGAGATGACGCCGTTGCTCTTGTAAATAAAGAGAATTTCGATCTGGTCCTGCTGGATGAAATGATGCCCGGTAAGGATGGCCTCACGACTCTGGAAGAAATCAAAGAAGTCGATCCGCACCTGGCGGTCGTGATGGTCACCAAGTCGGAGGAAGAGTCGTTGATGGACGATGCGATCGGACAGAAGATCGACGATTACCTTGTCAAACCGGTCAATCCGTCACAGATCCTTCTGGTGATAAAGCGGCTGCTTGATTCCCGAAAGATCATCAGTACTTCGTCGATGAAGCGTTATGTCACGGAGATGAACCGCTTCAACCAGAAGCTCTACGGTTCGCTGGAGCCGGAGGATTGGCAGGAAGCGGCGCGGATCCTCGCCTGGTGGAGTCTTGAGCTGGATGAAAATGCTGATGTCGGTCTGGAGCAGACTCTCGAAGGGACCCGGAAGGAATGGAACAACGAATTCACCAAGTATCTTGAGAGCCAGTACCCGAAATGGCTTTTCCGGGACCGTCGGCCGGTGCTGTCACCCGATGTAACAGCGCGGTATCTTGATCCCCGAGGTCAAGAAAGAGCACAAGGTGCTCTTCGTGATAGTCGACTGCATGCGGCTCGATCAGTGGATGCTTGTTGAACCGCTATTGGCGGAGTTCTTTAATATCCAGCGGGACTATTACTTTTCGTTGCTCCCGAGTGCAACTCCGTTTGCTCGCAATGCCCTCTTCTCGGGACTTTTTCCGGATGAAATTCACCGACTCTATCCGGACACGTATCTGGAGCAGGATGAGGGTTCGCTCAATCGCTTCGAGGAACAATTCCTGCTCGACAATCTGGCGCGACACGGCATCCGCTACGAGAAGAAACTCAAGTACCTTAAAGTGAACAACAATACCGAGGCCGATGCTCTGGCCAAGCGGCTGGCCGATTTCTACGAATTCCCGCTCGTGAGTATCGTCTTCAACTTTCTGGATATTCTCGTACACGGCCGCTCGAATAACGTCATCCTGAAAGAGATCGCGGGTACCGAATCGGCGTTTCGGTCGCTTATGAAGACCTGGTTTACGCATTCATCGTTGTTTACGATTCTTAAGTCGTTCGCCACTCAGGGATACACCGTCGTCGTAACTTCCGATCATGGCTCGGTGCTCTGCCGCCGGGGTACGATGGCCCACGGTAAGCGGACGACCTCGACGAATCTTCGCTACAAATACGGCGATAACCTGAACTCCGATCCGAAAGACTCGGTACTCATCAAGAAGCCGGAGGAATGGCGTCTGCCGTCGTTGAATCTGGCGACGACTTTCATTATAGCGAAAGACGATTTCTACTTCGTCTACCCGAACAATTACAACGAGATGGTCCGCTATTTCCAGAACTCGTTCCAGCATGGCGGAATCTCGTTGGAAGAAATGGTGGTGCCGGTTTCGGTACTCACACCCAAATAGCAAATAGTCAGTGGGAAAGATCCTGAATATAATCTCGCACTCCGACGCGGAGACGACAGCGCTGGCCGCCAAGCTCGTGACATACTTCAAGAGCGGCGATGTGATCGTGCTCGAAGGAAGACTCGGTGCCGGCAAGACTGTGTTCGTGAAGGGACTGGCGAAGGCGCTCGGTATCGAGGAATCCCTCGTCAACTCCCCCTCGTTTACCCTGGTGAATGAATACCCGGGCAAACAGCCCCTCTATCATTTCGACCTGTACCGACTCGAAGATCCAAATGAATTGTACGAGATCGGTTGGGATGAGTACTCGAATCGCGAGGGCATACTGGTGGTCGAATGGGGCGAAAAAGCGAAAGAATATCTCCCGGAGCGATATTACCTGATTAGATTCACGGTACTCGGAGAAACTGATAGACAACTTGAAATTTCGTTCGTGGAACCATGATTGATTTTGGCGAAAAGAACATTCTCGGAATAGATTCTTCGACCAACCGTTTGAATCTCGGGCTTCGATTCGGTGGCGACCGCCTGGTGAAGTCGTCCGAAGAGGTCGAGCAGTCTCACGGCCAGATAATCGTAAAGAAGATCGGTGAGCTGTTTCAATCGGCCGGATTGGCAAAAGAGGAACTCGACGCTATCGTAGTTGCCACCGGCCCGGGATCTTTCACCGGATTACGGATCGGTATTGCGGCTGCCAAAGGGATCGCCATTGCGATGGATATCCCGATGGCCGGCGTCAATCTGTTTGAGATCGCCGCGTATCGTCTGCGCGACCGGGCGGAAAGAATCACCGTGGCCATCCCTCTCAAAAAGGATGAATTCTTCGTAACATCAGTAAGTTCCGGCAAGTATGATCACGATGGGATCGCGGCGGTAAAAGCGCGCGATCTGGCGCAGCATGCGGGCCGGGATCCCTTTGCCGTGTATGGTGTCGGGATATCACCCGAGTGGAAGATGGCGGGTCAGGATCTTTCGTCGGAAATCAGCTATGACTCAAGCGAGCTGATTTATCTCGGATCGGAGAAGCTCACCCGGGGCGAGGCGGACGATCCGGTACTGCTTGAACCGTTGTATCTGCAAAAATCTCAGGCGGAGATCAACTTTGAGCTCAGACACAAAAAGTCAACTTGAGCTGCGAATCAGGCCGATGACCGAGCGGGATATCTCGTCGGTCGTGAAGATTGAGCGCCAGGCGTTTTCTGATCCCTGGTCGGCGAGTGCATTCGAGCAGCAGGTGCGCGATATCGGCTGGGGAGCGATTGTGGCTGAAACCGACGGCAAAGTAATCGGTTACGCCTGTTATTATGTCCTTGATACCGAGTCGCATCTGACCAATATCGCAGTAGCCGCCGACTATCAAAGAAAATCAGTTGCCAAACGACTTCTGGAGAATATCTTGAGAATCGTCACCGATAGCCGGTGCGAGTTTATTCTGCTTGAGGTTAGGCCGAGTAACAGCCCGGCTGTTGCTTTTTATGAGCAGTACGGCTTCAAACTGCTCTACCGTCGGCCGCACTATTATCGCAAGCCGCTTGAAGATGCGCTGGTGATGGTGCGTTACCTTGACGATGACGAAAAGGTGTAAAGAGCATGGCATGGTTTAGAAAAGACAAATCCGGTCTTGCCCAGCAGGAACGGAAGAACATACCTGAGGGGCTCTGGACCAAGTGTGAATCGTGCGGGGAAATCGTTTACAGCAAGAAAATGGAAGAACTGCTCTGGGTCTGTCCCAACTGCGATTTCCATTTCAGAATATCATCGCAGAAATACATCAACCTGCTTCTGGACGACGGTGACCTGGAGGAGTATGACTCCCAGCTCACCTCGCTCGATCCGCTGAAGTTCCGCGATTCCAAAAAATACCCGGATCGTATTCGGGCGGCACAGGCCAAGACCGGAAAGCAGGAGGGAGTGATCGCCGGGATCGGAAAGATCGGTGGCATCACCGTATCGTTCGCGATCATGAATTTCGATTTTATCGGCGGATCGATGGGATCGGTGGTCGGCGAAAAGATCGCGCGTGCGATCGAGCGGGCAATCGAAAAAGAAATTCCCCTGGTTATCATTTCCTGTTCCGGGGGTGCCCGCATGCAGGAGGGGATCCTCTCGCTGATGCAAATGGCGAAGACCTCCGCGCTGCTTGCCGTACTGGCCGAAAAGAAAATTCCTTACATTTCCATACTCACCAATCCAACCACTGCGGGTGTGATGGCGTCTTACGCTTCGCTCGGCGATGTCATCCTCGCCGAACCGAAGGCCTTGCTCGGTTTCGCCGGCCCCCGCGTCATTCAACAGACGATCGGACAGGACCTTCCGGAAGGATTCCAATCGACCGAGTTCTTCCTCGAAAAAGGGTTCGTCGACAAGATCGTCAATCGCAGGGAGCTTCGCTCAACCGTCCTCCGACTGCTCCAGTACATGTGGAGAAAATAATGCGCAGACATACCTATGCTTCGGCGGAGAGATTCATTCTCTCGCGGGAGTTTTTCGGTATGAAGCTCGGGCTGGCGAACATCACGAGCTTTCTCGAATCAATAGGCTCGCCGCAAGATGCCTATAAGACGATTCACATCGCGGGCACGAACGGCAAGGGATCGACTTCGGCGATGCTCGACGCGATCCTTCGAGCCCAGGGCTACAAGACCGGCCTGTTCACGTCGCCGCATCTGGTCTCCCTCCGCGAACGGGTAAAAGTCAACGGCAGGATGATCGACAAGAATGCGGTCGTCTCCTTCATTGACCGATACCGCAAGGAACTCTCTCAACGCAAACTGTCGTTCTTCGAAGTGATCACGGCGATGGGATTTGAGTATTTCAAGCGGGCTGCAGTCGATGTTGCAGTGATCGAGACTGGCCTCGGCGGAAGACTGGATGCCTCCAATGTCCTTCATCCGATCCTCACCATTACCACCGACATCAGCCTGGATCACATGGAAATCCTGGGCGACACCCTGGCCAAGATCGCTCGCGAGAAAGCGGGGATTATCAAGACCGGAGTGCCGCACCTTATCGGACTGCTTCCACCGGAGGCAGAACAGGTGATGGAAAAGAAGTGTCGCAAGATGCACTCACCTCTCATCAGGCTCAAGCCATCCGACTTCGTCCCCAATCCTTCCCGCATGAGTTTGAATTTCAAATACAACGGCTTCAGCATCGGCACTATCACCCCTGCTCTGGTCGGTGTGCATCAGTTGAAAAATACGGCCCTCGTCCTCAAGGCGGTATCGGTGTTGAATAAAGAGGGTCTTCGCATATCCAAACGGGCGGCCCGCGAAGGGATCACGCATACCGACTGGCCTGGCCGATTCCAGATCCGCGAGTATCGCGGTAAACCGACGCACATTTTCGATGTCAGCCACAATGCGGCCGGGGCGGCCTCGTTTGCGGATTCGTTCAAAGCGAAGTTCCCCGGCCGGAAGGCCCACCTGCTCACCGGATTCGTGAAGCGCAAGGAACATCAGAAGATTCTCGATTCGCTCTCCCAGATAGCCAGTGACTATGCCCTGGTCAAGCTTCGGACAAAGCGGGCGGTCGATGTCGCCGAGCTAATCAGGACGATCGATTTTCGAGGCGTTCCGTATCGAAAATTCGGATCGATCGAGCAGGCCTATACAAACTTGTTGAAAAGTTCCGGTCCTGACGATATAATAGTCATAATAGGTTCCCATTACCTGGTCGGGGACTTCTTCGAAAAACATAAGATACGATGACTTCCAATAATAAGAAAAGCGCGAAGAGCCCCCCGAAAAAGCGGCCACCGCAAAAGGCAAAACCTCAGGCGGTGAAAACCGTCAAAGAGAAGGTGGACGAAGCTGCGGTTCAGGTGCTCAAGCGCGAACTGGAAGAGCGCATCGGGAGTCTGACCGAAGCAAATCGGCAACTCAAACGCAAGATCTTCGACCTCTACACGATTTTCGAGATCAGCCGAAATTTCAACGCCGTGCTCGACTATCTGCAGCTGCTCGACACTTTCATATTCACCTCTCTCGCGCAGGTGGGCGCCCTGAAGGCGGCTGTCTACCTTGAACGGAGCCGTGACGATGGCGAGTATGTGGTGGCCAAGCAAAAAGGCTCCGACGACTTCCCAGACCCAACGGCCAGGTTCTATGCCGGAACAGTCCTTACTGACTATCTCTCTAAACTCAATCGTCCCACATTGACGGAGACACTGCTTCAGGAAATGGCCGACGGCAACGAGCGCAACATCCTCGAGAAATTTCGTCCCGGTCTGGCCGTGCCGCTGATTTATCAGACCAGATTGAGCGGCATCCTGCTGATAAGTGACAAAATGTCCGGCGGGACGTTTCGCAATGAGGATATCGAGTTCCTTTCTATTCTCGGCAATCAGATTTCAGTAGCTATCGAGAACACCCGTCTATACGAGGCCGAGCGGCTGGCCAGCCAGCAGCTCAGATCGGCCCAGCAGCAACTGGTGCACTCCGAACGACTGGCGGCTTTGGGGGAAATGTCGGCCAAGGTCGCACATGAGATCAACAACCCGCTCGGAATCATACTTAACTACGTGCAACTGATCCGGCAGGCGAAGTCTTCGGAAGATACCGATAAGTTCACCGGGATCGTCGCGGACGAAATCAACAGGATAGCCCGAATTGTCAAGGAGCTGCTCGACTTCCATCGCCCGAGCGGTCTTAAGTTCGTCAGGACGGATATTGCCAAAGTAATGAGCGACGTCCTGATGCTGATGGAGCGGCAGCTCCAGAGCAAGGGGGTGGAACTGATCAGGCATTTCGATCCGGATTGTCCTCAGATCGAAGTTTCGCCGGAAAACCTCAAGCAGGTATTCCTGAATATAATCATCAATGCTCTCGATGTCATGGACAAGGGCGGCGTACTCGAGGTTCAGATCGTCAGGGAGGAAGAGGATGTCGTGGTGCGCTTGTGCGACACCGGGCCGGGCATTCCGCCTGAAATCATCCCCCGCATATTCGAACCGTTCTTTACGACCAAGCGGCCCGGTCATGGAACCGGGCTGGGCCTGTCCGTCTGCTACGGCATCGTGAAGAAACATAATGGATCTATTTCTTTCAGAAACGTGGAAAAGGGGGGATGTTTTGAGATTCGTTTGCCGATAGAATCAGGTACAAGGACGTATGAATACGACATCTGAAAAAATCATCCTCATAGACGACGAAAAGCGGATGTGCGAGTCGCTCACCGCTCTGCTGACCAATGATGGTTTTCAGGTATCGGCTTATCAGCAGGCACAGGAAGCGGTCGACGCGATCCGGGCGTCGAAAGTCGACCTGGTCATTACCGATATCAAAATGCCCGACTACAGTGGCCTTGAAATCCTGAAGATTGTCAAAGAGGTCGACGAGGACATCCCGGTCATCCTGATGACCGGATACGCTTCGCTGGACTCAGCGATCGAGGCGATCACCCACGGCGCCTATGACTATCTCATGAAGCCGGTCGAGTACACCCACCTCGGACTGGCCGTCAGAAGAGCTATTGAGAAGCGACGCTCCGATCTCTACCGACTTCGCCTCATGGAAGAGCTCAAGATCTCAAACCTCATTTTGCATCGGCGGATCGGCGAGCTGAACGCCCTGTACGAGGCGGGCAAGTCAATCGGTTCCACAGCCAATTTGAAAGAGCTGCTCAGGCAGATCGTCGCCCTGGCTTCGAATGTCACCGAGGCCCAGGTTGGTTCGATCATGCTTCTCGACGAGGCCGGGGAGCGGCTGACGATCGAAGCCGCGATTGGACTCGAAGGAAAAGTGGTCTCATCGACCAGACTGCCGGTAGGGGAATCGATTGCGGGCTATGTCGCAGCGCATGGTGAGGCGCTGATTATCGAAGATGTCGAACATGACGGCCGGTTCAAGCGGATGAACAAAGAAAGGTATGGAGCCGCCTCGCTGCTGTGCGCGCCGCTGATCATTAAGAATAAGGTGATCGGGGTCATCAATATGGCCAACAAACAGGATGGCGGGATATTCACGAAGAATGATCTCCGGCTGCTGACGACTTTCGCTTCCCAGGCGGCCATTGCGGTCGACGATGCTAATCAGTTCGAAAAGAACCGTCGACGGCTGATCGAATTTGAGATCCTGCACGAGATAACGACCGAGCTCGCTCAGATCCAGACGCTGCACGATTTTCGCATAAGTCTGGTGAACAAACTTGGACGGCTCTTTCCGATCGGCTTCTCGATCTGGTTCAACTGGGATCGGGAGAACAAGATATTCGTCGCCGACGGTATCACCGGCATGCCGCATATCCCGATGACGCGAAGCGGAAAGATCGACCTCCGACAGACCCTCTGGCAGGACCTCATATTCAAGCTCGAGGGGGAGGGTGAGTTCGATGTAACTGATATTCAAGGGTTGACCGAACGAATTGTGACCTGGCTCGGCAACAGCAAGATCTTCCCGCATCCGAAAAATGCCAATATGGCGATTCCGTTACTCAAGTATGGCGAGCTGGCGTACATCTTCTATCTCGGGGCTGACTCGGAGCATGCTTACAGTCAGGAAGACATCTCGCTGGCAAAACTGGTGATATCACAGTCAGCGATCCTCTTTGAAAGGGAGAAGTCGCTGCTGAATGCCACGCGGCTGCTCACGATGGGAAACATGATCTCGGAGATCTCACACGACCTTCGCCGCCCCCTTACGACGATCAAAGGCGGACTGCAGATTCTCAAGAGTCGAACCACCAGCGAGCTTGCCGACTCTGAACTGTTTGTCAATGTCGAAGACGAGGTTCATCGGATGAACGAACTGGTGAAGGAGCTGGTCGATTTTTCTAATCCGAAGAAGTACCAGACCGAGCGGATCGACCTCCGACATGTCGTCAACAAAGCGTCCGAGCTGGTCGGCCCGGACCTTCGCAAAAAGAATATCTCCTATTCATCCGCTTTTGATGAGGCCGACTGGAACGTCATTGTGAACAAGAACCAGATTCTCGAGGTTTTCCTCAACCTGTTCATCAACGCGGTGGATGCCATGTCGGACAATGGGCAGCTCAAAGTTCATGGCGTGATCGAGCGGCCGGAGCACAAGAAAATTGACTATCTGGGCATAAAAGTCAGCGATACCGGTGAGGGGATCAAGAAGGAAAATCTGTCCAAGATTTTTGACCGCTATTTTACAACCAAAGCGACCGGGACCGGACTGGGCCTGGCCGTGGTTGAACGGATAATTTCTGCCCATGACGGTACCCTCAGCGTCCAGTCCGACGAGGGAAAGGGGACAACCTTTACCGTCTATTTCCCCTACGGTGCATTCTGATTACAGGGTGCAGATTCTTGCCAAATTTAAGCAATTTATGTGTGAATTTTGGCTTGATTCCTGAAGTCGAATGCCGATACTATATGCAAAACCTATACATCAAATGGTAAAATCAAAAGTGAAAATACTGGTTATCGATGACGATCCAAAGGTCTCGTGGATTTTGACCGAAGGGCTGTCCAATAAGTTCGAGTTCGTGTCTGCTCGCGACGGTATCGAGGGACTTCAGATGGTTTCAACCGAGAAGCCTGACCTCATCCTGCTCGATATCAAGATGCCGGGAATGAACGGTATCGAAGTTCTGGAGAAGCTCAATAAGATGGACAGTCGCCCGGATGTTATTATGGTTTCGGGACATGGCGAGACGCAGTACGTGGTCGACTCGATCAAGCTGGGTGCAGCGGAGTTCATCAATAAGCCGTTCGATGTCCAGGAAATTGAAATCCACATCAATGGCGTGCTGGAGAAATCGCAGCTTCGCACTGAAAACAAGGAACTCAAGAACCAGCTTGAGACCCGCTTTACTTACGAAAATTTCATCGGTGATTCGAATGCGATGCAGCAGGTGCGTGGGATTGTCGAGCAGGTAGCCGACTCCGAACTGACCGTGCTAATCCGTGGCGAGTCCGGAACGGGTAAGGAAATCGTTGCCCGGCTCCTTCACCAGATGTCGAGCCGCCGTAACAAGCCTTTTATCAAAGTCAACTGCGCCGCTATCCCCAGAGATCTTCTCGAAGCCGAGCTGTTCGGCTATGAGAAAGGTGCCTTTACCGGCGCTCATAAGAACAAACAAGGAAGATTCGAGCTGGCTAACAAAGGGACTATCTTCCTGGACGAAATCGGTGACATGCCGTTAGAACTCCAGTCCAAGCTGCTGCAGGTGCTGGAGCAGCAGGAATTCGTGCGGGTGGGCGGGATTCAGAATATCCATGTCGATGTCAGAATCATTTGCGCCACCAACAAAAATCTCGAACTCGCGATCAGCGAACAGGGTTTCCGCGATGATCTGTTCTATCGGTTGAATGAGATCTCGCTCTTCCTGCCGGCCCTTCGGGAGCGGCGCGAAGATATCCCGATTCTGGTCACCCATTTCGTTGACAAATACAACAAGCTCTACAATAAGCAGCTGACCGGTTTGGGTGTTGAGACTGTCGAGAAGCTGATCGCATTCCACTGGCCCGGCAATGTCCGGCAGCTGGAAAATATGATCAAGCAGGTAGTCGTCCGTGAGGACGAAGCTATCATCAGGGATCTGATCTCGTCGTCGGGTAACCAGTCGTTCGCAGCATCGCCAACTTCGCATCAGATCGCGAGCTCGGTTGCTCAGCCCACTTCCTCGGGAACCGACTGTCCAAGCGACACGTATTCGCTCAAGGATAGGATCGGGAAGAAGATCGCCGAAGAAGAGAAGAAGCTCATTGCTGAGGTTCTCCACAAAACCAACTGGAACCGCCGGAAAGCAGCCGACCTCCTCGAAATCAGCTATCGTTCACTGCTGTACAAAATCAAAGACTACAATCTCAATTCAGTCAAATAGTTACACCTCTTCTTTCGGATCTGTTGACAAATACCGGCATATTATATGCAAATTGTCTGCAATTGTCATTGTGGATAAGTCCGGTCGGGTGAATTATACCTGCTTTGTCACAAGCTCCTAATCAATTATTAGCTAAAGTCTTACGATTCTCTTATCGATGCGGGGTGTGCTATCCACCGAAAAGTTTTCTCTATTTCGTCGTATCAGGGCACATGGGAATGAATATTGCTGTTTGAAAGTTGCACAGACGATAGTGTCAGTAAACAATTTAGACGAAGTGGCACAGACATAGTGAACGAGATCATGGCAACCGAAGAGCCCTTCATTGATAAAGTAGGTATCGAGCTCAAACGGGCCGAGCGGTACCGGATTTTTGTGTCATTGATCGTCATCGATCTGGGATTCCTGGCGACCGTCCCGGGTGATCGGCCCGATGGCCTTATAGACGATCTGATAAACGTTGTGGGCAGGAATGTTCGGGCAATTGACAATGTATCGCGCCTCGATGAAAATCGTCTGGCGCTCCTCTTCCCGGAGACGACCCGGCAGGGAGCCGAGATTGCGTCGAAGCGGATCACCGAACTCATCCGCACCTACCTGGTTAATCAGGGAAATCGTGTGGATCAGGTTATTCCGCTTGAGATGGCTTCGTATCCGGACGCCGCAGGAGCCAGAAGTGTTGCTGATTTTTTGAGGGATTTTTCTGATAAGAACGTAAACTAAGATAAATTTCTTTTACCTCCCATTCCCATGGAAGATCGTCCACCCCCTCCGGACGGTCTTCTTTTTTTTATTCGGAAGGGGCGGCGTCCCCTGCCTTGATAAGGATATACCGGATGACCGGTGGGCCAACCGTCTCATAGATGACAATAGTCGAGAGGATGATCGGAGCGATAAGATCGCCGATCGCCTGATCCGAGCGCCTGATCGTATCCACCAGTCCGATAGCCACTCCGGCCTGAACCAGCATTCCCAAGCCCAGGTACTTTCTGATCGAGTCGGCGAGGCCGCGACGCCGCGCCACCCAATAGATGCCTAAAATCTTCCCGGCGATTCTGCTGACCAGATAAGTCAGGCCAGCCAGACCGAGGGCGGGCAGGAACTCCAGGTGCAGGGCAGCTCCGGCCAAGCACAAAAAAAGCGATATAGAGCGGTTGCTCCACCTGCCTGAGCTCTATGTACACAAGCCGGTGCATTAACGAGAGATTCGTAGTCACCGCTCCCATGACGAGATTGGCGAAGAGGGGTTGAAGATTCAGGGTAATGGCAAGTCCGGTAACGAGCATGATCCCGGCGATTATGATCATCAGCATCTCCGCCTGGTCATCGATATGCTGCTCCCATTTCGATATGATATAGCCGACCGCTCCGCCAATGAGCAGTCCGCCGCCGAGCTCATAAATCGGGCTCAGGGCAGCGTAGAGAAGGCTCGCCCCTTCTTTGATTTGACCGAGCGAATAGACCAGTTCGAATCCAAGAATGCAGACGATATTCGATGTCGCGACTACCGTGATCAATGTATCGGTGAAATCCCCTTTGGCCTCGAACTCCCTCACGACCAACAGGGTGGCCGCCGGCGCCGTGGCAATCCCAATCGTTCCGAGCAGGATTGCCGGAAACCAGTGCATACCGACCAGCAGTAATCCCCCTGTAGTCAGCACGACCGCGCCCACCGATTGGCCAATGGTGAGCCAGACTATCTTTTTCCCGACCGATCGTATGTGGTGGATTTCAAACACCCCGCCAAGGGCGAACATGATCAGACCGAGCGCGATATCGGTGATGAGGGAGAGGTCCTTCACGACCGTATGGGACAGGAGGCCGAGCACCGATGGCCCGATGAGGACACCGGCCAGCAGATAGCCGGTAACCTTGGGCATACGAAGGTATTTGGCTCCTTTGCCGCCCAGCAGCCCTAGCAGCATCACGACACCAACCGGCGCCAGATAATGCAGAGTAATGTCAAACAGGGGGATATTCTCAGTCATCAGTTCCTCCCGCTTCCGGTTCGTCTCTAACGATGATACGTCGAAAGAATATCAAATGCTATCGATAAATCGAAGGCTTGATAAGGGGCCCGACGACTGCCCGTTCACCAGCCGAGAATCTGTTCCAGATTCTTGTTCAACTTCTGGATCCGTTCCTGAAAGTCGTCCTTCTTGGAACGCTCTCGGCTGATAACATCGTCCGGTGCATTGGCCAGAAAATCAGGATTAGCCAGTTTCTTGGAGACCTTTTCCATCAGGTCCTTGAGATTGGTCAGTTCCTTCTCAAGACGGCCCTTCTCGACTTCGATATCAATCAGCCCGGCCAGCGGTATGAATATCTCCGCGCCGGAGATAACGGTCGATGCCGACATCGGCGGCTTCTTGACCGTGGTTCCAACATGAAGCTGCTCGACCTTGGCCAGCGAGCGGAAGTATTCGATATGATTCTGGAGAAGGTCGGCGTACTGCGTGTCCTTCACCCGAATGTAGAGGTCGGATTTCTTTCCCGGCGGGACATTAAGTTCCGCCCGAACCGAGCGGACCGCGGTGACTACCGCCTGGATCATCTCAAGGCTTTGCTCGAGTGGTTCGTTGATGTGTCGGCCGTCGGACTTCGGCCATGACGAGAACATGATCGTGTCGACTTGCTTGCCAAGCTTGTTGTTCAGCTCGATATAGATGTTCTCCGTCACAAACGGAATGAACGGATGAGTCAGTTTCAGTATCTGATTCAGAACGTACGCGGCTACCTTGAGTGATCCCTCGCGGATCGGCACACCCGGCTGATCCGGTTTTATCAACTCGATATACCACGAACAGTAGTCGTTCCAGACGAAATTGTACAAGGTCTTGGCGGCGGTCGAGAGACGGTATTCATCGAACACCTTGTCGACTGCGACAACCGTGCGCTCGAGTCGCGAGAGGATCCATCGATCGAATATGACCAGATCGGAATCATCGATCTGCTCGACGTCCATCTTGAGGTCGCCCATGCGCATCATGACGAAGCGCGAGACCTGATGGAGCTTATTGACGAAATTGCGGCCGATCTCAAAGGTGTTTTTGCTGATCCACGGATCCTGGCCATCGGGAGTGGCCAGCACGAGCGAGATGCGAAGGGAATCGGCGCCGTATTTCTGGATGATCTCAAGCGGATCGATCCCGTTGCCTAGCGACTTGGACATCTTGATTCCGTTGGCATCGCGAACGGTGCCATGGATGTAGACATCGCTGAAGGGAGCTTCTCCCTGAAATTCATAGCCGGCCATCACCATCCGGGCGACCCAGAGGAAGATGATTTCCGAAGCGGTGCTCAAGACTTTGGTCGGATAAAAGGTCTTGAGATCATCGGTATCCTCCGGCCAACCGAGGGTGGAAAAGGGCCACAGCCAGGACGAGAACCAGGTATCCAGAACATCGTTATCCTGAACCAGCGATTCCGGATCGTAGCCGGGGCAGTCTTCCGCCTTCGGGCGGTCCATCGACACGAACATCGTGCCGTCCTCGGCATACCAGACCGGAATGCGATGTCCCCACCAGAGCTGGCGCGAGATGCACCAGTCGCGGATATTTTCCATCCAGTGAAGATAGGTCTTCGACCAGTAGTCCGGATGGAAGCGGACCTTGCCGGAATTGACCGCCTCGAGGGCGGGCTTGGCCAGTTCTTCCATTTTCACGAACCACTGCTCGGACAGGTACGGTTCAATCACATTGTGGCATCGATAGCAGGCCCCGGCGGTCAGTTCGTACTTCTCGGTCTTGACCAGGTACCCTTTTTTCTTCAGCTCTTCGAGCAGCTTTTTCCGGCCCTCATACCGATCCAACCCTTTGAATTTCCCGGCATTCTCGTTGAGGGAACCGTCGACATTCAAAATATTGATTTCTTCCAGATCATGGCGGCGCCCGATTTCAAAATCGTTGGGGTCATGAGCGGGCGTGACTTTGACCACACCGGTACCGAATTCCGGATCGACATAGTTGTCCGCAACAATTGGAATCTCCCGTTCGAGGATGGGGAGGATTACCGTCTTGCCCACATATTTTTTGTACCGGCTGTCTTTGGGTGAGACGGCCAGCGCGGTGTCACCGAGCATCGTTTCGGGGCGAGTCGTCGCGACCGTAAGGAATTCGTCTGACCCTTTGATTTTGTACTGGATATACCAGAGACTGCCTTCGCTCTCCTGGTGCTCGACTTCGTCATCGGACAGCGATGTCTGGCAGGACGGACACCAGTTCACGATCCGGTGGCCTTTGTAAATCCAGCCTTTTTTGTACAGGTGGATGAAAACCTCGGCCACCGCGCGTGAGAGCCCCTCGTCCAGAGTGAACCTCGTGCGATCCCAGTCGCATGAGCAGCCAATTTTTTTGAGCTGACCGAGAATAATTCCTTTGTTGCGAGTGGCCCAGGCGGCCGTCCGCTCAACGAATTTCTCGCGGCCGATCGCGCGGCGGGTCAGCCCTTCCTTGACCAGCTGTTTTTCAACGATCACCTGCGTGGCGATGCCGGCATGATCGGCGCCCGGAATCCAGCAGGTTTCGTATCCCTGCAGCCGATGCTTGCGTATCAGAATATCCTGAATCGTGTTATTCAGGGCATGTCCCAGGTGGAGGACATCGGTTACGTTCGGGGGCGGGATAACGATCGAATAGGGCGGCTTGGTCGATTTCGCATCGGCATGGAAGTAACCCCGTTCGATCCATCGGGCGTACGTTGTATCTTCAATCTCGGCCGGTGAATAGGCCGTAGATTTCTTTTCACTATTGTCGTTAGTCTTGCTCATTACACAGCGGTTCTTTATATTGGCCGGGAGGTTTTCCGCCCGGTGCGGTTTCCGGTAAATCAGGCAATTTAGGATTGTCAGCCCCGTTTGTCAAGGCATCACGGCAACCCCGATTTGGCCCTGCCAGAAGTTAACAATTAGCATTATCGTCAATTATGTCAGATTCAAAAGACAAAGTTTTCGACGAGCGCCTGACGCCGTTTGAACGGCTGGTGACTATCCTGGCGGTTCTGCGCTCCGAGGAAGGGTGTGCCTGGGATCGCAAGCAGACCCATGAGAGCCTGCTTCCTTACCTTATAGAAGAATCCTACGAAGTAGCCGAGGCTATAGAGTCAAAAGATGATCCGGCGTTGCGAGAGGAGTTGGGCGATCTCTTTTGCCAGATTATTTTCCACACGCAACTCGCACGAGAGAGGGGGGCGTTCGACGTTGATGATTCCCTGAAGTCGATAAACGACAAGCTGATCAGGCGTCACCCGCACGTTTTCGGAGAACGCAAGGAGCTGAACCCGCAGCAGGTTCGCGACCAGTGGGAGAAGATCAAAATCGAGTCAGGGGAGAAAGAGTCGGTTTTGTCGGGAATCCCCCGCTCGATGCCGGCGCTGACGATGGCTTTTCGTATCGGTGAGAAGGCGGGTGGGGTCGGCTTCGATTGGAAGAAGGCGGCCGATGTTCTGGAGAAAATCGACGAAGAAGTTGCGGAGCTGAAGGCGGAAATTATTTCCAATAAGAAAGAAAGGCTCAGTGACGAAATCGGTGATCTGTTGTTCGCGATCGCGTCCCTTTCCCGCAAGCTTGAGATCAATCCCGAGCTGGCTCTCAAAGGTGCCTTGAAGAAGTTCTCTGACCGTTTCGCTCAACTTGAAGCTGTCGTGCGGGATTCAGGACGAGGTTTCGGGCAATACACGCTTGACGAGCTCGAGGCAATCTGGCAGGATGTCAAGCGATGAGAGCGGCATAAGTCGATCTATGTTTTCGGGTATTCATTCAGTCAGAAATCGATGAAAACAGTTACCAACTTTTCACCATTTTTTTGTTGTTTTTGTTCTCCCTATACATTACTATTTGCCGGTTTACTGAAACCTTTGACATGAGGTAAGCAGACCGAACAACGCACTTAACTTAGACATCAACTCAAGGAAGATATTACAAGGTTCACAGCACACTGTGTAGCTTTGGGAGGATTGCCTATGGAGTGACGGTCTTTTCTTTGAATTTCGACCCAGGAATTTGAGAAAAGGATTTACGTTTAAACAGGACTAAAACTTTTCAGGAGATCATCATGAAGAAACTGTTAACTCTCACATTCATTCTGTTGCTGGTTTTGGCTGCCGGTTTGATGGCCACCGAGACTCGCGTCTACACCATGGGGGACAACAACAACATCTTGCTCGACGATGCCAACATCTGGTTGTATCCTTCGCGGACGTTTGAGTATCCGAATATCGCGGTTGCCGAGTTCGGTACCAACTACGACTATTATGACAAGGCTCTCAGCCCGTACGATTTCTATCAGCTCGGCGCCCATTGGAAATTCGGCTCGGACAAGCCGACCGTACTGGGTACCTACTTTTCAAATCTGCCGGCCCAATATCCGACCGACTTGATGGGAGACGTGCTGGTTCCGTTCACTTACAATCTGCAGAATAACAACCGCATTGATCTCTTCTTCGCCCGTGGTCTCACCGACTACAATTTTGGCGCTCACTTGAATGTCATCCAGAGCAGCCAGGATCTGACCGGTGACGGCGGTCTCAACGAAGGTTTCGGTAACTACAACCTGACCCTCGGTTTGACCCCGACTACTGGTAAGTGGGATGTCGCCGCCATGGTCGGCATCGGCACCTGGAAGAGAGAAGATTCGGCTGGCGTGAAGCTTGATGAGCCGGACGGCTATATGGATCTGGGCGTCACCGGTCGTTACTTCATGCAGCAGGGTCCGAACTACACGTTGATTCCGCACGCCATGTTCGGGTATCAGAAGCGTGGGATCAAGCAGAATGACAATGCCGGTACCCTTGTGGAGACCGACAAATTCACCACGACCGGTTTTGAACTGGGTTGCGGTTGGAATTACACTCCGGCCACCAACGTCCTGGCCGTTATGGATTTCGGCATCCAGTACTACAAGTGGAAAGGTGAATATACGCCCGTAGGCGGCACCGCTGGTGAACAGAACGACACCTATACCACGATTCCTTACTTCAAGCTGGGTCTCGATGCCGACGTCTTCAAGTGGATGGATATCCGTCTTGGCGCGACTTCCTACTGGGATCGCGAGAAATGGGAACCCACCACCTCTACCGATCGGAAGTACAATTACGCCGCCAACGATACCTATCTTGGCTTCGGCTTCCATTGGAACCGTCTGCATGTTGACACCTATACCGATCCGGAAGTATTCCTCAATGGATTCAACTTCATCTCCGGCGCCAACAGCGGCCAGATGAACTTCCAGATTTCGGCTCTGTACGAAATGATGTAATCGACATCATCGATTGTGCTATACACAAAGCCCGGCTTCGGCCGGGCTTTTTTTTTGAATGCCGGATGATGATTGGGGAATGGCGACAGGAGAGGGATTCTTTGTAGGTCCGCATCGTCTTCGAGCCGGACGTACCAGGCACGCCGTGAGGCATGCTCTTCGCGTGTGAATCGAATCAGTCTGCGGACAAGGGCATCCCCGAAGACGGCTGATGCCCTACGGGAAAGAAATCTTTGTAGGGTCGCATTCTTCTTAGAGGCGGCCACCGTGTACGTTACAAGACATGCCCTGGATCCGGTACCCCACCCTCTGGGTGGGTTCTAAGCTCTACACCTCGGGTGCCCCACCCTTTGGGTGGGTATAGATTGCAGGACGATCAATGCGCGGGCTCCCAGCTGAAAGGCGGGGCACCCCGCTACGAAAGAATTACGTTTGGCGGTACTCCACCGCTCGCACTGGGAAATCGAGCGACACTTTCTCCTTCACGTATGCCCACAGGCATGTCACCCTCGCGGATGCGGGGTTCCAGGTTCGATCTTCTTGTGTGGAGCGGGCTTACTTCGGATCCACTGCTTCACGCAGAAAGGAACTGTGAAGACATTTACCCGCGCCGGGCTACGGACAAGCGCAGGTCCGAAGACGGCTCTGCCTACGAAGAAATCGCCGGGTGCCCCACCCTGTGGGTCGATTTTCAAATTCACTCGGGCTCCCACCTGAAAGGTGGGGCACCCCGCGCCTCCTTTGATCGATCGGAAGATCTGGCGTACCAGGGTGTCCGCGAAGACGGATGCTGCCCTGCGGAAAGAACACACTATTGCTTTAATCGTTGTGGGAAGCGAGTGCAAAGAAATTGTCGAGCAGCTTATATCCGAGCTTTCCGGATTCAAGCGCCACTGATCGATAGCCCTCAACAATATCAGCTTCGGTTTTTCCGAATTCGCTGAGTTCGTCGGCATAAGAGTGACACCAGTCGGGGATTTCGTCCGCCAGCGCTTCCAGGTGAAACTGCAGGGCGACGAAATTTCCCTTACGGAAGGCCTGATTTCGACAATCTTCGCCGATCACGAGGTGCGATGCATCGAACGGGATTCTGAAAGTATCACCGTGCCAGTGGAACACGGGAAACGATTCGGGCATACCTCTAAAGAGCGGATCGGATTTTGCTTCGTCGGTCAGCCGGACGGTATACGTTCCGATTTCCTTGACCGGGTTTGCCTCGACCCGGGCCCCCAGAATCTTTGCGAGCAATTGGCCGCCGAAGCAAATCCCGAGATACGGGACATTCTCGCGCACGGCGCCGGCAACGAATGCGTACAGCCTCTTCAGGAACTCATGCTCTGCGTATCTGGTGACGGAATGTGGGCAGCCGAGGTTGATGATCGCACCTATCGAATCCAGGGAGGGGAAAGTCGCGCCTTCTTCATAACTCTTCAGGAGGGTGAATGGGAGACGCCTGTCGTTCAGATAGGGTAGAATGTTCCCGGGGGATTCGTAGGGCGTGTTCTGGATAACGAGGACAGGTTTCATGTTTGATAATAACCGATGAAACCGCGCGCGGTTCCGTTACTCGGTCAGGAGATTTCTGGCGAATTGCGGCAGGGCGAACGCCCCCCGATGAATCTCGTCGTTGTAATAGCGGGTAGCTGGTTTCTGCCGGTTATACCGGTCCTGATCGAAATCCGCGATCGGGTCATATTTCTTGCTGCAGAACGCAAACGACCAGAGCGCTGAAGGATAAATCGGCATGAAGCAGGTGTACATGCGGGCGATCGGAAAGATGCCCCGCAGGTTCGCATGGAGCCTGCTCACCGTCTTCTGATTGTAAAAGGGGGACTCCGTCTGGGCCACCAGGATACCGTCATCGTTCAGGCTGTCATACACCGTCTGGTGGAAGCTCTTCTGAAAAAGATCGGCGGCCGGGCCGATCGGGTCCGAGAGATCCAGGATGATGACGTCGTATTTGGCCGTCCCCTTTTCGATATATTCCTTGCCGTCACCGAACACGACATTTGCCCGGGGATCGCTCAGCCCTTCAGTAAGGTAGGGGAAGTGTCGTTTGGACACTTCCACCACCATCTCATCTATTTCACACATCGTACATTGCTCGACCTCAGGGTGTTTAAGCACCTCGGTCAAAGCGCCGCAGTCGCCGCCGCCGATTATCAGCACTTTCTTCGGTGAAGGATGCACGAAGAGCGGCACGTGCGTGATCATTTCATTGTAGGAGTTGTTGTCCCGATCGCAGACCATGAGCGACCCATAGAGAACCAGGAGCTTGCCGAAATCTCTGGACTCCAGAACATCGATCCGCTGAAACTCCGACTGTACCGACTCCAGAACCCGATCGACCTTGATCGTCAGTCCGGAAAGTCCATCGTGAAGTTCACTGTACCAGACATTCCAGAGGTCCGTCATCCCATCTTCGGATATGTAGGTCGATTCGACTCCCGGTTTTTTCTCCATCACTCCAGTCTCTAGTCGATAATCACGTACTCGGGTCTTCTCAGGGCATTGAAGCTGGAGCCTGAGACGGAGCAGTAGGCCCCGGTCGCAGTGAACAGCAGCTTGTCGCCGATCTCATGTTCAGGGAGCATCAGGCCGTCGTACATGACATCGAACGAATCGCAGGTCGGGCCGGCCAGCACCGAAAGCATCTTCTCGCCGGTTCGGGTTGTCACCACCGGATACTGGCAGTGATCGAACACGATTCCGGAGAAAGTGGAGTACAGGCCGTCGTCGAGATAGTACCACATCTTGCCGTCGCGGTAGGACTTTCCGACCACCGAGACAAAGAGGTTGACGGGGGATGCGGCGATAAACCGTCCCGGCTCACTGATGATCTGGATGCCCGGGCGGATGTGCTTGTCCAGCGCCTTGGCGATAGGGGCACAGAGTTCTTCGATTGCCGGTACCGGCTCGACATATTCAACCGGGAAGCCGCCGCCGATATCGAGCAGGCGAACGTCGAATCCGGCCTGGTCCAGCGCGTTGATCAGCTTGTGCGCAGCCTTGATCGCCTTGAGGTAGTTCTCGGCGTAGACGCACTGTGAGCCGACGTGGAAGCAGAGTCCGTAGAAGTCATGACCCGCCTCGCGGATTTTCTCCGCTATCGGCAGGACGTCCTCGACCAGACAACCGAACTTGTACTGCAGGTTGACGACGGCGCTGGTATTGGTGCTGATACGGAAGCGTATCATGATCTTGAGCTTCTTGTCGTACCGGGTGAGTTTCTTCACCTCTTCCGGATTGTCGACGACGAACAGCTCCACTCCTTTACCGACGGCGTAATCGAACTCGCGCACCGATTTGATCGGATGAGAGATGCATGAGGCTGGCCGGATCGATACCGGTCTTGAGGACCAGGTCGATTTCGCCGGCCGAACAGACGTCGAAATTGCCGCCACGGTCGAACACTTCCTGAATGTAGGCTTCATGGTTGTTCGGTTTGACGGCGTAATGAACGTTTACCCGGGGAAGCGCCTGTTTGATTGCGTCGTAATTGCGACGAATCTCACTACGGGACAGCAGCAACATGGGAGTATCGAGATGTTTGTGGTGGAACACCTCTCTGACGTGATCGATGCTGACGCCCCGTTTCAGGGCGTTGTTCTCGATGATCGAGAAGTCAACGGAATGGGTCATCTGCCTGCCTTTTTAGCTCGCGGCCTTGGCCGAAGCATAAGATGGTTGAAACGGTTTGTGGCTGATTATCTCGTCATGCAACGAAGGAATACCACGTTTAATCTCGGAAATATGACCGTCGGTCGATTCCAGTTTTTCCTTCATGTACTCGTACGCCTTGTACGGGTCCACCGACTCGCCGCAGGTGAAGAAATCGACCGCAGCATAGCCGTATTCCGGCCAGGTATGAATGGAGATGTGCGATTCCGCAATGACCACCACCCCGGACACGCCCTGGGGATTGTACCGATGAAAAACGGATTCGACAATTGTCGCGCCGGAACGACGCACGGATTCGTTCATATACTCTTCCAGCCGGGGCAAGTCATCGAGGATCGACTTGTTGCAGCCAGCGAGTTCGACTACGAGGTGTCGTCCGAGTATCTTCATTTTCTTCTAACTTCCTCCTTCTAAGAGGTTAGAATTCACGGTTACGGCTCTTAGGCCCGAGGCCTAAAGCAAGGGCGGCGTGGTGACCCACAAAAACGCGGCCACCGAGTCGCCTGAGTTCGCAATCTGATGCGGTTGATCAGACTTAAAGTAAAAACAACTGCTACGTCCTACCGGATACTTCTGCTTGTTCAGCGTCAGCGTTATCGATCCCTTCAGGACATATCCGAACTGCTCGCCCGGGTGCGGATCGCTCTTCTCGAGTCTTTCGCCCGGTTTCAGCTCGATGAAAATAGGGTCCATCAGATTATTCGTGGACCCCGGCACCAACAGCTCGAATCGCGCGGCTCCCGTTCCTTCCAGCGGGACCCGGTCAGAAGGTTTGTAGATAGCACGGGTCTCATTGGCATCGGCGAAGAACTTCGAGAGGCTGACCCCGAGGGCGTCGAGAATATCCGCCAGCGACTCCAGGGAAATGGAGGTCTGGAACTTCTCGTTCTCCAGCTGGGAGATGAATCCCTTGGTCAGCATCGCCCGGTTCGCCAGCTCTTCCTGAGTCAGGTCCGAGGCGAGCCGGAGGCTCTTGATCTTGCGGCCAATGTTTATATTCATATCATTCCGTTAAACGGCATAACCAGAAAAAAGTTTAATATAAACTACCTTTTTGTTTAATAAAAACAGCCTATAATAACCGAAAAATGGGGGTTGTCAAGACTTTTTTGCCCCGGAGGAAGTTCGAGGGCAAAAAAAATCTTCGCGAAGGTCACAGAGACTCCGACGCCGGGGGCGCTAACATTCCGGCGGTGGCGACTGTTCAGGTATGGATCCCTCGAGCGGAGTCCAACCTCGCCCTGAAATTTGTTGACATCGATTTTCAACTCCGGTAGAATTACTCCATATTCTCACGTGCTCGAATTACTCGTCTATTCTAAACCTTTACTTGAGAGAGGAAGAGAAAAAATGAAACAGATGGCTCTCTTAGTTGTCCTCTTGTTGATCTGTTCGACCGTGGCGGTAGGGCAGGGGCTCTCCCTCGGTGTTGGCGCTTTCGCCGGTGTCGATATCCCTGTGGCGCAGGACGACCAGGCCCAGGGGCCGACGTTCGGCGTAAGGGGACGTCTCAAACTGATCCCGATCGTCACTTTAGAACCGAACCTTCGGTTCACCTCCTACGGCAAAGCCTCGATCGCCGGTATCAGCCCCGATCTCGACGGCTCAAAGATCACCTATTACGGTGTGGATGGCACCCTCGGCGCGCCGTTCTCGGCCCCGGGCCTCAATGTTTTCCTCGTCGGAGGGATCGGGATGTACAAGATGAAACGGGATCAGACCAGTCAGGATGAGACCAAGACCGGTTTCGACGGAGGAATAGGTCTATCGATCGGTCTCGGCCCACAGTTGTCGGTCGACGGGCGCGGGCTGATGACGGTTGTTCCGACCGAGGGCGGCAGTTCCAAAAAATCGTTCGTGCTGATGGCCGGACTCAACTATAACTTTGGAAAGTAAGAGGAGATCGTCATGACCAGAAAAAGTCTGATTTGTTTCGGCGGTCTCCTGTTGATCGCCTTGCTTGCCACCGGCTGCCTGCTCTCAGGCACATTTGTCGTCGACCAATCCTTCAGCTTCTCGACCAGCGGCAGCGGCTTCTACTATTACGCGGTCGATGTCACCGGCAACTCCGTCTGGAATGATCATCACGACGATATCGATGCCATCGATCTCGTCGGCTTCGAACTCTGGCTGCACAACGGAGGGTCCGAAAACCTGACTTTCAACGCCTATGTCGACGACGCCGATAATTCGCTCTGCACGAGCCAAAGCTGTCTGGACGGCAACACCACCAAGACACAGATAATCGCCGGCCTGACGGTGGCGCCGGGCGATCGGCACATCACCTATGTCGAGTCGTTCAACTATCTGAAGAATCTCGACAAGCTGAAAGCGCTGGCGAAGGAAGGGAAGCTCAACATGTACGGTACCGCCGCCGGCAGCGGGACGTTGACCGTGGACTCCGGCAAGATTATCGTCACCTTCTCTGCCAGCACAGGTGGAATTTAGAATAGAGGGAAGAAGCAGTGAGCCCCGCACGGCGGGGCTTTTTTTTGCCCCGAAACGGCTTGCCAATTTCCGGCGCCCGGCTTAACTTACTCGTCCAAACGGAGACTGAATAAGTCAAAGAAGGAGCATCATCATAGAGAACTACAATATAGTAATAATAGGCGGCGGCCCGGGCGGTTACACGGCCGGAATCAGGGCTGCCCAAAAAGGGGCGAAAGTCGCGGTGGTCGATTACGACAAGCTTGGCGGCGTCTGCCTCAACCGGGGCTGCATCCCCTCCAAAGCGCTGATCGCCTCAGCCGAACAGTACAAACGGATGAAAGAATCGGACAGCTTCGGCATCAAACTGGCTGCCCCGCCGATCTACGACTGGGTCGCCATGCGGGCCCGTAAAGACAAGATTGTAGACGGGCTGGTCAGTGGAATTGCGCAGCTGTTCAAATCCCACGGTGTGGACTATTTCAACGGATTCGGACGGCTTGTGAGCAAGAACGAAGTGGTGGTCACTGATGACAACGGCGATGAAACCCGCCTGAAGACCGACAATATCATCATCGCGACCGGTTCCCGATCGGCGAATATCCCGACCTTCCCGGTCGATGGCTCCCGCATCCTCAACTCGGACCATTTGCTCGAGCTTGAACATCTGCCCAAATCGATCCTGATTATCGGCGCCGGTGTTATCGGCTCGGAGTGGGCGAGTATGCTGTCGTTGCTAGATGTTGAAGTAACTATGGTAGAGATGCTGGACCACGCGCTTCCGATGGAAGACGAAGACAGCTCCAAGCTGTTCGAACGAGAGCTGAAGAAGCTCAAGGTGAATCTGTACACCAAGACCAAAGTCGAATCTATCGGCCCGGGCCCTGAAGGGGTACAAGCCAAACTGTCGAACGGGAAGACAGTCGATGCCAACCAGGTGCTGGTGGCGGTTGGCCGGCGCTTCAATACTGAGGATATCGGTCTGGAAGAAGCAGGGGTGAAGCTCAATAAGAACGGCTCCATCCCGACCGGCGATGATATGCGCACCAACGTCAAGAATATCTTCGCCATCGGCGATGTTCGCGGCGAGATTCTTTTGGCCTACACGGCCGTGCACGACGGTTCAATTGCGGTCGAGAACGCCATGGGCGGCAAAGCGAAGAAGAACTACCTGGGAGTGCCGTCGGTGATCTTCACGCATCCCGAAGTGGCCTCGGTGGGCATGCGCGAGGCGCAGGCGAAAGAAGAGCATGAGATCCTGATCGGCCGATTCCCGCTCCGGGCGCTCGGCAAGGCGCACGCCGAGAATGAAATAGCGGGTGAAGTCAAGATCATTGGCGATGCCAAGACCGACAAAATACTGGGTGTCCATGTCGTCGGTGTCCATGCGACGGAGATCATCCATACGGCAGCCCTGGCGATTAACCGGGGTATGACAGTGAAGCAGCTCGGATCACTCATATTTGGTCATCCGGTGATCTCGGAGTCGATTATGGAGGCGGCGCACGACCTCCACCGGGAGTCGGTTCATCTGGCGAAGAAGCGCTGACAGCGCACAATTTAGCAGCTCTTGCGAATTAGCCGTTCTAAGCGCGATGCGATACGCATCGGGTGCGAACGGCTATTCTGTTTAATTCCAGCAGATTATGGCGTTATCGTGAAGTTGCGCTCGACAAGTTGAGCGCAGCAATTGCGCCGACTTTCTGGCTTATCGCATTCCTGGTTTCAGGCGATTTTGTTAATTGCTGATGAGACAATTTGTTACAGAGGCATTATTCGCTCGCGCGGTATTTTGGCACAAATGTTGTTTAATACAGGTGTGAAGTTAGTTGCTCTTAAATATTAGTATGGCGGTGAAGGGTATTTAAGAGGTGGGGATGAAGGAGTTCCTAAGTGAGGGGGAACTCCTTTTCTCTCCCCGAGTGTCAGGGAAGACAAGAGGCGCCAGTACCAGGAAAAGTAAAATTCTGTTGTATTCTTCTTTTGGAGTCTCTTTTTCATATACATGGTTGACCGGAGCCAGGTGAAGGGTTCCGGTTCTTTTTTGCACTCATTCGCCGGTCTCAGCCGGCGTAGGGCATGTCCTTCTGAGAACATGCCTTTTGTTGTCGCCACTCGGGGCGAGCTTCACGGAGTATCTGTTTTCCGACCATTTCACACGAACGACGAACTTGCGATCCCGCCTATTCTGCCGGTATGATACTTGGAAACCTGCGATTTTCGCCGAACGTTCTTTTATGTCTTGACGTTCGGGGGAGAATTGATAAATTATTGGGCTACGGATTTGGCCGCTTCGATGGTCCGGTCCGGCGACAGTTCGATAGATTAATGGCGGTGTAGCTCAGTTGGTTAGAGCAGCGGAATCATAATCCGCGTGTCCGGGGTTCAAGTCCCTGCACCGCTATTTTACTTATGTACAGATTTTGTGGGGCGGCTAAGGCGAATGGATTCAGTCCACCAGAAATGCTATAGGCGCCACCGTTTTCACCACTGAGCGGAGTCGCTCGTAGCTTGTCCGGAAAGAGTTGCCGGAGCTCGTTTCTCACAATGGGAAGTCTATCCTGGTACTTGTCAAACAAGTCTGTCAAACCCAACAGCTTTCCCTCAACCCAAGATTTCGTGACATTCAAAGGTTTGCTCGCCTGACGTGAGGACTTTTCAAGCTCTGCCCTAACTGAAGCAAGTTCAGCTATGACTGCAAGCGGAATTGAGATCAATAAGATTTCAGGCTTGAGATAGATGATTCAAATGCGAAGTGACGGAAATCAGGCGTAGTCGACCTTGAGTGACAGGATGTTCGACTCAAGTTCGTGCAAAGAACCTTGTAGAACTGTCTGTCCGCAACCAGCTCGAACGGATGTTCCCAAGCTTTTGAATCTACGCACCTCGATTCCAGCATCTCGAAGGATACGGCAAAAATTCTCTATTTTACTGGTCGAAGATGCCCTTAGGGTTGATGATGGGTCCGAATTATAGTCACTGACCTTGACGTAGAATCTTCCCAATCGCGCGACGCTGGCAATTCGATTTGCATCTTCCTCGGAATCATTGAACTCGTCGAAAAGGACGCAATTCAAACAAACCTTGGTGCCAGTTTTGTCTGCAAATATCGCAGCAGCTTCGACCGAATCCGCTATGGGAAAGCGACTTTCGGAAGGTACAATGCACCGGCGTTTTTCGGCCGGCATGGCATGAAGCGAAAGCTGTAGTTTGACTCTGTGAGCCCAAGCACATTGGCTCAATACATGAATTTCCGATGCTATGCCTACGGTCGATATCCCAAATGAGACATCAGCGTACATGTCGCTCACCGTCTGTGCGAAAGGTAGAATCGACTCCATGTTGAGCAGGGGTTCTCCCTCTCCCATGAACGAAACTTGGAAATTGGAGGGAACGGGAGACAGTGAATGTAGTCCCCTTACGATTTCCAATAATTCGGCGCAATTGAGCAAATGTGGCTCGCCTGTGTTTCTGTGATGGCAAAAGGAACACGCCATCGAACAAAACTCGGAGACTGGCAGACACATAACCCAAGGAACTCGCCGACCATGGATATATAGGAGACTAGTCTCTACCAAACCATCATCATCAGTTCGCCATACGACATTGATGGCCCTTGAAAGTCCATGACTCTCTGTTAGCAGCTTCTCTATTTGCATTTCAGCTATGCCTCACCGAAATACATTAAAGGCTTTCTCATGGAACTCCATAATCACGTCGTCTGTCATGCCTGATAGGTATCCCAAGGCTTTCAATGATGACTCTATCGCAGCGCCCATACCGGTATTCGCGCTTGAGAGGAATATCTGATGGTGTTCATCGCGGTTCCACTCATCTGCCTCAACCGAAGCCCAATAATTCCGCATCGCCTCCTTGATCTCTTGCGGAGTGTGCTCATTTACAGTTTGAATGTAATGCTTGAAATACATGTATACCGTTCTCACGACGCCTGCTGCTACGGCATCTCGCATACCAAACCAAGACACCTTTTGGATGACTTCCTCTCGAATAAACCTCTCGTAACCTCGTAGCACTCTACCCATCAAAGGATCAATTGTCAAGGTTTTACCATCCTCAATGGATTCTTTCCAACTCTTTACCTCTCTTGCTATTAGATTGTCCTTGGAAGCGCTACACACATTATTGATAATCGCCTGCAATCTCTTCTTTCGTCCGAAACCGTTGTCCTTCGAACGTTCTCCCTCAGGCAGAAGCCATTCGTTCATCATATCAAGGGCATCATGGTAGTTCATATCCGGATGATCGTTCAGTTTTTCAAGATAACCGGGTAGTCGCTCGCGAATAGTCTGTCGAGTCTGCTCGGCCTCTGGGCATGTCAATATGTCTTCCATGTCATGATTGATCGATGCCACTTGATCTGCAATGGCAACCGCCTGAGCTTCGTACGATAGAGGCGTTCCGAGCTTACACTTCTTTCTCATTTCCGCGGTGTGATTTTGCCAAGGAGCCCAGCTGTGCGTGAGAATACCCCTTTTTACCAGAGGCGCAACATCAAGCTTCTTGCGTTGGATGACGCTCACAGAGTTAATAGCGTGGTGAAACAGCCAGTGAGGTTTGATCGTGCCCTCGTCGCCCATAATCTCGGCGTCGAGAGGAATTCCATCAATAGAACCCGATATGCCCTTATATATCTTCGAGAGTTCCTCGTTTAGTCGACTCGCGTCGATTCTTGTTTTGGTCCTGCTTCTGTCATTCAGTAGAAGCACATCGTCTCGCATTATCTGCTGAAACTCCCTCTCGCCTGCGTGACCAAAGGGAGTATGACCTAGGTCATGACCAAGTGCTATCGCGCTAATCAATGATTGTGACAGGCCAAGTTGATAGCCAATGCTGCTTGCGATTTCCTTGACTTCAAGAGTGTGAGTGAGGCGTGATCTGAAGTGGTCTTGGCTCTCAGGCTTCACCACAATCTGGGACTTCCGTGCGAGCCTTCGGAATGCCTTAGAATAAACAATCTCATCTTCATCATGTTTAAACCGCCAACGCTTCTCATCTGGGTCTGATCTTCCATCCTCGGGAACAAAAGGGCAATCATCTGCCGCCCAAGTAGCAGATGGCTTTTCGCGGGTATTCCCACCATCGGCCTGCGAACCGGGGTCTGCCAGAGCTTCTATATCAGACAAGGTGTTCTGCCTCCCTCAGAGCGAAAGTTTCGGGTCCGGCTAGTGTCAAGATTTGCTAAAGTGGATACAAATAAGTATAATATGTTTTCAGCGATTGTCAAGTCCATGATCGCTGGGATCCGATGGTGTAAGCTCATGGCTTTGCGCAAGATGTGTTAAGGGCCTTCTGTCCTCCTAATGCAAGCAAAGTCGTCTTAGACAGAAGTGTCAGTGCAAGGCTTGGATTCTACCCTAAAGCTGAAAAGATTTTTCAACTCCGACAATAAGTTCAAGTCCCTGCACCGCTATTTTCTTTGGCCAGCTCGACTCGATTATCTAGCCCCGCTTAATTGCCAAGATGCCGAAAGATTAGGATCAAGGCAAGAGCATCTAGCCCAAATGAGCCCCAGCGAAAGCGGATAATTGCGCAACGGACGAAGCGTCGGTGCCGTTAAAAACGACATTCCAAAGGGGAAGCCGAAGGCAGACGGCGGGGCCGCTTACGAACCTTTGTCCCCACGTGTGTCTTCGTTAACCGGGCCGCACGAGGTTAGTCCTGAGTTCAGGGTTATAATACTCGCTAGGCCAGAGCCAGATCTTCAAAGACGAGACTGACTTAACAAGGAATTTGTCGTCCGTATTACACTCGAATTCCTGTTGTTGATTTCGGGCGGTAGAGTTATATTCGCTGGGTATCTAGCTTGGAGTAGCTATATGAATTATTTGTGCATCTTATTGATAGTGTCGGTAGGTCTCATTGGTTGCACATCGGGACCCCCTAGGCGAGAAATAACAGATGAAGATGAGGCAAGACAAGCAAGCTATCGACAGAACTCCGCTAACGCGACAGCAATCACGCAGCATTGTGCCAGAGTCCAAGCGGAAAAGGATGCGTTGACGCTCATGATGATTGAGAAAGAAACTCTCGATTTAGCCTGCAAAACAGACCTAACCGAGATGGAGAATGTGTTGCAGGTTTGGTATCTTGGAATTAAGTTCTCATCGATTACGGATGCCAATACAGAAATTGCAAAACATAAGGTCAAGGTTCAGGAGGAGGGAAGCTATCTCGTGTCAGCCGCTTTCGATCAATGTATAAGAGAAACAATGAGGACAATCAAGACAAACGGTGGCGACAGACTATCTGGCTTCAGTGAACTTCTCAATTACTATGCTGTGTACACTCAGATTTACGATTTATCGATAACGCCACAGGGTTCTTATAATTCGTATCAACAGACATTAGGCGACCTCAGGGGGACGAGTAATTTGCTATCAACCAAGCTTGAAATCCTTCTTCAGTAGGATTTACAGCGGCAAGTAACATGGGGCTCTTCAATTCCAAGAAGCACAGAGTGATGTGGAGCGGGATACCACCGCAAGAGAAGAAGAGATCGAATCAGGCAATTCAAAATGAAAAGGGAAATCATGGATCAGTTCGCTTTTGAGACCGGGAGCTAGGACTGATTTGACCGAAGTACTAGTAGCTACGGTTAAATGTGGTCAGTTGTTGGCAAATCGGTCGCAGCGAAATCTTGATGTGAAATCGGATAGAATTAAGATTCAAAACTCATCAAATCGGTTCAAGTCCCTGCACCGCTATTTTTTTGTGGGCAATTCAATCCGAACACACTGACGATTTTCATCCACATGCTTTCACGGCGGATAGTGCGCATAGATGTGTTTCATCGGTCGCAGCATCGCATTCTGACTTTCTCGGCACATCCGGGCGGTTAAGTCGTTATGTATAGCATGCGAAGGAGTATCAAATGACTACATCCAAAGAGGAACTGAAACACCGCGTCCTCGCCAAAAAGCATGAACTCCAGCAGAAACTTGAACAATTCCAGGCCGATGCCCAAGGAAAAGCAGACCAAAAGGTCGGGCAGATAGAATCGAAACTCAAGGAAATGGACGATATCCTCCGCTCCGGATGGGAGCAGTTGACCGAGGCGGGCGCGAATCGTCTGAACGAATGGCTGAAATAATTGTGATCGCGCGCAACGACATCACATGCCGGGCCGGCAAGAGCAAGAGTTGGCCCGAGCATCAAGAAACGTCGTCCCGAACGAAAGCCGCCGAAACCCCGGGAAATCCCCGAGCGAAAGCCGCCGGAACGGATTCCACCCGTGCCTCCCAGGACCCCGCCCCGTAAACCGCAGTATCGCCCGTGAAACATCGATATTGACGATCAATTTAGGCTAATATATATTGGGGTGCTGTCCCGGGAGGTCCTGCCTGCCGGTTACTATCTACCATCTGATATCTTGCAGAGGAGGTCGGGGAATGTTACGTCTGATCAGGGCTACAGCTATACTCGCATTGTGTCTTTTCGGCACCGCCGCGGCGCAGTGGATGCAGGTCAACGGGCCGTACGGCGGGCCAATCAGCCGCCTGGTTTCGAATCCCACGAACGGCTATCTTTTCGCCATTGCCAACGGATCGGTCTTTCGTTCGACCGACGCGGGGGTGACCTGGACACCGCTTTTCGACGGCACCGGCGGCGATTTTACCGCAGTCGCGATCGCATCGTCCGGCACCAAAACGTATCTCTGGGGCTCGACGCCCAGCGCCTTCTTATTTTATTCATCGAATGATTACGGCGATACCTGGACCCCTCGCGCCACCAACGGGCTTCCGCAGTTCGGTTATGTAAACGGAATCGCCGTCAGCGGGTCAAATGTCGTCGTCGGAGATTCGGAGAATGGCGGCTACTACTCAAGCGATGACGGCGATAATTGGACGCAGGTGACCGGTCTTCCGGCCCAGTTCCAACTCGCGTACTTCGCGGAACAGGGACCGTACCTCTACGGCGGCAGCGCCATCCTGTCGACGACACGCGGGATCTACCGTTCGGCCGACCACGGCGTCTCCTGGACCTCGACCAACACCTCGTTCATGGACAGCACGTTCGTCTATGTCACCTCGTTGACAGCCAATGCCAGCGGCGTGTTTGCCTCGACCGCCCTCGGCGGGGTCCGTCGCACCACCGACTCCGGCGGGGTCTGGACGAAGATTTAATCCAGGTTCGCAGCAGGATTTCTCGGCCTGCGTCTGCGCAACCTCGAACAATCTCTATATAAGCTGGCCGGGCGGGCATATCAGCCGGGCCGACCAGAATGGCGACAACTGGGTGCCGGTCGACTCGGGCCTTCCGTACGCGACCGTCACCGAATCGCATCCGGCGATCGCCGCCAGTGGATCGACAATCATCGCGGGCACCGGCGTGCTTGGAATCTATCGCACGACCAATCTCGGGACACTCTGGAGTCAGAGCAACACCGGTCTGAGAGCCTCGCAGATCAACGGGATATTCGCCGATGCCGGTATGCTCTACGCCGCCTCCGAGACGAACGGCTTCTTCCGAAGCGCCAATCAGGGAGCCTCGTGGACCGAAATCAACACCGGCATCCCGAATCGAACCGGCTGGTTCTCGTTCGGACGCAAAGGGACAAACCTGTTGGGCGGATGCGGGACGACGAAAGTGTATCGCAGCGCCAACGACGGCACCAGCTGGACCCAGAGCAGCACCGGACTCAATCTGACCGAGACGCACAAATTCGTCAATGCCGGGGGGGACACGGTCTACGCGGTCGGGCTCGCGGGAATTAATATTTCCACCGATGGCGGGATGCATTGGTCTTTCATTACGGCAGGGATAAGTCTCGGCCAGACAGTTCTTGATCTGATCAAGGACGGATCGTACCTGATGATGGGATCCGATGTCGGCGGGTGCGTGCGCTCGACCGACGACGGGCAAACCTGGAATGCGACGATCCTCGGTCTGCCGGGCACCGGAGCTTTTTCCGGATTCGCAAAGCTCGACACCCTCTGGTTCGTTGCGACCGATCATGGCGTCTATCGCTCGTACGATCACGGCAATCACTGGACGAAAGCCGACACGCTCTTCAGCGGCATTCCCAAAGCGATCCTCGCAATCGACGGCAGTCTCTATCTGGGGACGACCGACGGCGTCTGGGAGTCGTTTGATTCGGCCTCGAGCTGGACTGACATCGGCAGTGGATTCGCCCCGAACACGACCGTGAGCAATCTCGCGACCGATGGATCTTATCTGTACGCCGGCACCAACAAGTTCAGTGTCTGGCAGCGGTCGCTGATTCCGACCGATGTCGCTGATGGCACCGGCCCGCTCCCGTCGGATTTCACTCTTGCGCAGAACTATCCGAATCCGTTCAACCCGACCACAACGATCGCATTCTCGCTCTCACGCAGGGGGAAGGTCCGTCTCGATGTCTTCAACATGCTGGGTCAGCGGGTGAAGACGCTGGTCGACGAAGAGCGGGCGGCCGGTCAGTACACGATCGAATGGAATGGAACCGACAACGGCGGACATTCAGTGGCCAGCGGGATGTATTTGTACCGCCTTCAGACGACGGACGCGACGGTTGCGAGGAAGATGGTGCTGGTGAAGTAGGGGGGTAAGATTGACTCTTTACGCCCGCGGCAGCAGCATCCAGCCCAAGAGCGCCCCGGCGTAGGCCCCGGCGAAGGCGAATAAGAGGGCCACGGACGAAACATAGGTGCCGTTAAATACGATATTCCATAGGGGGAGCCAGAGCCCGACGGCTATGGCCGTAAGCCAGGCGCGTTTCGGTGCGATCGAGCCGAGAATCGCCGAGGTAATCAAAATGAGACCGACCGTAATGCCGGTGTCATCCCAGGTCGGCCGGGTGTCGATCCAGCAAATCATCATGCCGGCGATGACTGCCAGCGCCAGCACCAGCAATTGACGTCTATTCCATTTCATAATCTGTATACGTAATAAATCGGCAGGAGGCTTGGGAATAATTTAATCTCCTCCGAAGGTCCGAGGAGCGGTCTGTGCACCCTCACCCCCGACCCCTCTCTCAGAGGGCGAGGGGAGGAAGACATGCGGCCAGAGAATGCAAATGGCAATCCGTGAAGGCAATCCGATCAGCATCGGTCCACGTTAGCAGTCGATCAATCCGTTCTTTTCCTCTGCCTCCAGAACGATCAAGGCTCAATCTTTTGGTAACATTGGTACATTGATTGAAAGAATCAAAGCCGCTGCGGGCTACGGACAAGGTCAGCCTCGAAGACGAGGCGGACCTACAAGGAAGGCACGCCTTGAGGCGTACGTAATTCGGCGGGTCCGAAGACGGCTCCACCTTACAACAAGAGGTGTAACAGAAGATTGTCGGAGCGTGGCGGGCTGCGGACAAGGTCCGGCTCGAAGACGAGGCGGACCTACGGAAGAGTCCAAGTGTGGCGGACCTACAAAGAAGGCACGCCTTGAGGCGTGCGTGATTCGGCGGGTCCGAAGACGGCTCCACCCTACAACAAGAAGTGCTCGATTTCACGTTAAGCATCGACGAGAAGTCGAGAATTGTCAATGTGAGACAGAGGGGATCGACTCGTTAATGATCCGGCCGTTGTCGAGCATAATCACCCGGTCGACATGTTCAATCGTGCTCGACCGATGAGCGATAATGATCGCGGTCTTGTCGGCAAGGATCTCTTTGAGCGCTTCTTTGATCAGATGCTCCGATTCGGAATCGAGCGCCGAGGTCGCTTCATCGAGAATCAACACCGCCGGGTTCATGACGATCGCCCGGGCTAAACATAGTCGCTGGCGTTCGCCGCCGGAAACGGTGACGCCGCGCTCGCCGACCTGCGTGCGATAGCCGTCCGGGAGATTCATGACAAAGTCGTGGATATTGGCAGCTTTGGCGGCAGCGATGATCTCAGTTTCGGATGCTTCGGGATGACCGTAGGCGATGTTGTCGTAAATGCTCATGCGGAACAACATCGGATCCTGCTCCACCAGGGCGATATGCCGGCGCAACGAGTGCAGGGACAGCTCTTTCAGGTCGACACCATCGAGACTCACGCTTCCCCGTTGCGGATCAAAGAACCGCATCAGGAGGCTGATAACGGTGGTCTTTCCACACCCGGATGCGCCGATCAGCCCGATCTTCTCTTTCGGTTTGATGTGAAGTGAGAGATCCCTGATGCCGAACCCGGAAGGAGCGTAGGAGAAATCGACATTGTTGAATTGAATGTCTCCGCGCACGCGAGTCAGCGCAATCGGCGCGGGAGCTTCGATAATCTCCGGCTGGATGTCCAGATATTCGAAAATTCGGTCAACCGAGGCCATCGACGATTGCACCTGGATGTAGGTATCGGCGATTCCACGTACAGGGGAGTAGAGATAAGTGAGCAATATATAGAATGCGATCAGCTCGCCCAACATCATGCCGCCGGTAGCGACAAGATAGACACCCCAGGCAAGGACGACGATCGGTCCCATCATGTTGATGAACTGCACCAGATTGATGCCAAGGGAATTGGTGATGCTCGCCTTGACCATCATCGGATTGAGCCGGTCGATAATTGTTTCCACCTGCTTCTCCTCGCGTGCTTCCTGTCCGTATGCCTTGATAGTCTTGATCCCGAGCAGCGCCTCCTGGATTCGTGCCGACAGTTCCGCCATCGTTTGCTGGACAACAACCATCAGGCCGTTCAGCTTGCCGCCGAATTTGTTGGTGGCATAGACTGTCAAGGGGACCGGGATAATCGCCACAAGTGTCAGCATCCAGTTGGTATGCAGGAGGTAGGCGAGAATCCCGAGGAGCATGAACAGGTTCGCGACAAACATAAGAAGTGTGACACTCAGCATGTCCTGCAAGCGGCCGACATCGGAGAGAAGGCGCGACATCACTTCGCCCGTCTGGTGCTCCCCGTGAAACCGAAGGGAGAGTCTCTGAAGATGCGAGAACAGTTGCATCCGGAGATCCTTGATGATCCCCGTGCCGATATAGGCGGCTAGATAGTCACGAATCCACGAAAAGACGACATCGAGCAGGTAGATGACGAGCAGAAACCCGCCGAACATGAGAATCGGTTTGAGATCGCTCATCCCTTTGCCCGAACGCAGCAAATTGGGAATCAGGGTATCGATCATGTACTGGATCGCCCCCGGCAGCGCCAGCATGAGCGCCGTCAGCACCACCATAACGAGCAAGGTCAGCAGTTGCAGCTTCCAATACGGTCGCAAATACTGCCAGAGGCGTCTAGATTTGCTGATAACGCGGGTCATTCAACCACTCCGGAAAGTACTTTTCGGCAGCATACTTGAACGCTTCATCGGCCAGCCCACAGCGGAAGCGTTCTTCTCTCAGTGAAAGCAGATCTCCCCAGAGTCCCTGGCGGCCGTTGGTAAGGTCGGTGGAGGGATAAGAGTCAAGAGACGCTTCGTATTGGTCCCGATCTTCGCGCCACCACTCCGGGCTCATAAACTGAGCGCCAAACGATTGTTCGTAGAACGACCGATTCCGATCCAGTTCACATCCGGGATAATGCATATACTGGCGGCAGACCCACATCAAATACGACTGCGGGATTTCAAGCAGGCGGTCGATAACACGCAGGGTTTCGTTGAGTGTCTCTTCAGTTTCGCCCGGATGGTTGAAGATGATGTTGGCCCGGTGGAGGATGCGGCGCTCCGAAAGGGTTCGACTGATTCTCTGGAAGCGATCGAGATATTTGTCCGGCTGCTTTGTCTTATGCATCAACTGAAGAATCTTGGGCGAGCCACTCTCGATGCCGAACTGAACCTCTACCTTCATGCCGGTGAGCAGATCGATATCCTCCTCGTCCATGTACTCCGGGCGGGTTTCGAAGATAACCTGGTACGACGGTTTGCGTTCTTTGAGCAGCCTCAGAAACTCTTTGCGCCAGGCGGGGCGAAGACCGAAACAGGCATCGGCGATGCCAACTATATTCGGATTATACCTGCGCGTCGCCTCGTCCAACAGGTCGACCGCCTGTGTCGGAGTAAGGGATCGCCAGCGGCGATCTTTGAGAGATTCCATGCAGAACGAACAATCGAAGGGACAGCCGCGTGAGAGGTAGACGTATAGTTTTGGCAGGCCGTTCGGGAAGTGACGCTTGAGGAAACTGTCGACCAGTATCCCAGTTGTACGGCACGAACTCGTCTGATTTGGTGGTGACGCCGGGTACGATCGTCGTCTTACCGGGTCGTTTGCCGGACGATGCGAACTCATCAATGATCGAATGAAACGCCCGCTCTCCTTCGCCGGTGACGATATAGTCAAACAACTGCTCATCGGAGAAAAATTCGTCCGGCCGAGCCATCGGGTGATAGCCGCCAACGACAATGAGTTTATCCGGGTACAGCTCTCTGAAGATCCGCGCTACCATGATGGTCGCGAGATAGGACATGCTCGTCCAGCAGGAGAGGCCCAAAATGTCAAACGGATGGGATTCGAAATACTCACGGACGTGGCGTTCGAATCGCTTGATCTGGATTCTGGAATTAGGGCGCCCGACAGCGATTTCGAAATCCATATACTCGATCGGATAGTATTCAGAAATGTACGATCCGAGGACGAGGAGCGATGTTTTTACATCGACATCATCTATCCCGGTCGAGCAGTTGAAACTCGACGGATATGCGAGCAGGATCGACGGCTTCATATGTACTCCGGTCAATCTGTCAGTTTTCGAAGAATCGCCGGGTCAGCCGGCCGACTCTTCCTGTAGTGCGCCCGGATTGAACCGTTTGAGCAGTGTGACCACATCCTCGCTATCGACCGGTTCGATACCACGCTTCTGCTCGATCTGGTAGATGCAGTATGGGTTGTCCGCCCGGCATCCGCTTTGGGATACCGAAGTTGTCGCACAGCCGCCTCGACACAACGGGAGATACTTGCAATCGTGACAGGCACCCGACGCGGTCTCTTTCGTGAATTGACGATTGTAGGCGAAGCCGTCGGGACGATTCCAGATTTCGGTGAACGAGCTGTCGCGGATGTTTCCTTCGACAAACTGTTCCGGCATCGAAAGGCATCCCTTGATATTGCCATTCGATTCGATCCCGGCGACGCGGACTCCGGCGTAACAGCCGAAATACAGCTGACCGTCGACTAGTTCGCTTCCCTTGCAGCCGTAGTACCCGATATTTTCGCCGACATCGACATAGATCTGGCCCCGCTTTTTCATCTCGATCAGTTTGTCAATCAGTCTCTCGTAGTTGTCCAGAGAAAGGACCATATTGGCGTGTTCCTGCATGCGGCCGGTGGTGGTGCACATTTGAATCCGCCACGCTTTGCATCCATGCTCAAGGAGCATGTCATGCATAGGATCAAGCTCGTCGAGATTCATGTTCGAAACCTGGCTGACCACACAGTAGTCGACGCCGTGTCGGCCCATGATATCAATAGCATTGAGACATTTCGAATAGCTGTCGGAGCGCTGGCGGATGTGATTGTGCACCGGTTCCATCCCGTCCATACTGACGCCGATCCGTTTGAAACCGAGCGATAGAAAATCCTCGGCGATTGCATCGGTGACCGCAAATCCGTTCGTAATGAGATAGCTGGTCATGCCGTTGTCCTTGATGCGTTGGGCCAGGACTCGCCAGTCATCGCGCATCAGCGGCTCACCGCCTGATATCGTGATGCTCTTGCATCCGAGGGAGGCCAGCTCATCGATAAGTTTGACCGCTTCCTCGGTGGAGAGTTCGTCGGAGCGGCGTTTGCCGGCCGAGGTTCCGCAATGGATACAGCGCATATTACAGGCAAAAGTGATTTCCCAGACTACTGTCTCGGGGAAAAAGTGAAAGCCGTTCGTACTCATTTTGAAGTCTCCTTCTGCGCCTGAACGGCTCGTTGTTGCGCCTGCTGCTGACGGGACAGGGCGACCAGTTCAAGCATCGGTTCCAGGTTATATTTCCAGCTGTCGCACACCTCTTCGATCGGAACATCCCGATCGGACCTCCGCGAGGGACAACTCCCCATGCACATCGGGAGTATTTTGCATTCGCGACAGGTCGCGTTTTCGAAAGGATCGAAAGCAAAAAGATGATTGAATTCCGGGTGCTGATAGCTCAGGGTGCCGGTGATGTTTCCCATCGCACGAGACTTGTCGCCGGCATAATTGAAGCAGCGATACATGTCGCCGTCCGGATCGATAAGGAACGAGTTGGAAAGCTGGGCAAAACAGAAAGTCATAATCGGCTGCGGCAGCTTTTGAATCGCGAAGCCGTGTTCCAGCAGCAGACGATAGTACGACAATTCGACCTGCGAATAGGAGCGTGACTCAAAGCAACTCTCAGTTATGTTTGAGCAGGTGGTGGTTGCCGGTTCGAGCTGCCCGAAGTAGAGTTCTACTTTGTTCCGAAGTTCCGCCGTTTCCAGTTCGTCCAGCAGTTCTTCGATTATTCCGGGTGTGAAGCTTTTGTCGAGATTGACCCGAATCACCACCGGCAGTTTGGTCGCCGCGTACTGAATATTCCTGATGATCGTGTCGAAACTTTCTTTGCCGTTTTTTAGCGGTCTTTTCTGATTGTGGATTCTCGCCGGACCATCGATCGTTACCTGGGCTTGCCCGAATTTCAAGGCCGCAAGTTTGTCGGCCGTCTTCTCGTCCAACAAGTATCCGTTGGTGATGACGCCACCGCAGTGGTATTCAAATTTGTATTCTTCCGCGAGGTCGAGGAATGATTCGGTTAAATCCGTGATGATATCCATCGCAAGCAGCGGTTCTCCGCCGTACCAGGTCGTCTGGACATCGTGAAGCGCGCCGGCCTGGCGTTCGACAAATGCAATGAGAGATTCGGCGACCCGCGGGGACATCCGTCCCTTCTTGTTCCCTTCGAAACAATAGTTGCAGGCCATATTGCACGCCATGGTAGGGGCGATGATCAACCCGAGTGAGGTGGGATCGAAACGCACTTTGCGATAACGGAATTTCATCCAATCCAATTCGGGCAGATCGCTGTCGATCACGAAGTGACCGTACTGCAGTTGTCCGAGCAGTTCCTGTTCGGCGGTATCGAGATTATCGGAGGAACCGTTCGTCAGTTTGCCGGCAAGCCGCTGGTAGGTGGCGTAATTTTCCGAAGTCATCAGGGCGACTGCGCCACTGGCGGCATTGAAGGCCAGATAGTAACCGTCACGCCAAGGCTGGAAATGATTGAATTGTGATAACTTTGGCATGGCTCACCTTTCGTCTGGAAAATCCCTGGCAGGGAGCAACCGAGGGTTGCTCGCCTGCCGTTCTTCTGGGGACGCGTTTGGAACGCGTCCCATCACAATATCTACTGACATCGATCGACGTCGGGAGAATGTCGCCCGGATAAACCCCCGACAGGTCGTGATAGATTACATTAAGCGCTGTAGCCGGTCCCGGATTCCTGAGGAGAGGAGTCCGTCCGACACTTCATCAGATGATGATTCCGTACAACGGCTTAATGTGGCAGAACGTTGAACACTTCACGGTGCAGATGCCCAGCTTCGTGTCCAGTGGATCGATCAAATAAATCATGCGTTCACCTCCTCTAAAGGTTAGACATTATGTATGACTGCGGATGCACCACATGTTGGTACATCTTTTCACACGATCAATTCAATTGTCACCAACTTAGAATGTGCCGAAGCGGCGGACTTATCGAGTGGTACAGAAATTTTGCCCGGGTGGAACCCACGGCCGCCGTTGCGACATGCCTCCCACACTATGCTGACAGCTGGTTGCTGAGTCATGTCAATGAACTCGTACTGCATCACCACTCGACTTAGACGCAACCTGAGTACAAAATATTGTTCGTAGACTGATGTGTCAAGGATAATGTGGTCCGTGTTCGTGAGATGCGATACGGTCGTTGCGAGCCTGAAGGGAAAAAGCATACTAAGTAGTATTCGTTCTTCCCGCACGTTTGGTTTTCGAAGGAAGATTTTTCGCAAACACTTGACCTCCCGGCTCGTGACTGTAGATTCATCGCCGCGACAGGAAGCCGGGCTTTGCGGATGTTGCCCACCGTTACCGGTGGACCGAAAGGGCGGCAATCGGGGGGTTGCGGAAGCGCCGCGCTGACCCTGGGTCAGGCCTGGTTGAAGGTTGGGATTTGGAGAGGGAACGGCTGGGCCGGCAAAGCCGGATTAATCTAAACTTGTCCCGGCACTGTCTAATTTGTGGAATGTTATAATGTTCTGATAGATGACACTTGTAAGAGGATAACATAATGAAGAAAAAGACAGTCTGGCTTATCATCATCGTTGTGGTCGTTGTTGTCGGCGGTATCCTGGTCAAGAAGGCCGTATCGAAATCGGACGCCGTGACTTACGAATACGCTAAGATCGAGCGCGGCAACGTGGTAAATACTATCTCCGCCAGCGGCACCCTGAGCCCGGTAACGACTGTCGATGTAGGTACCCAGGTTTCGGGAACAATAGACTCGGTTTACGTGGATTATAATGACAATGTGAAACAGGGACAGGTTCTGGCCGTGCTCGATACTGTCCTGCTGAAGACCAGTGTCATCGACGCTGAAGCGAACCTTGAGCGGGCCCAGGCATCGCTCAGTCAGGCACAGGCAGATTATGACCGGGCCAAGAAACTGTACGACCAAAAGCTGATTTCTGATGCGGACTATATCACCGCTCAGGTTAATATCAAGACTCAGGAAGCGGCGGTGAAATCGGCCGAGGCGGACATCACCCGGGCCAATCGGAACCTCCAGTACGCCGTGATTAAGTCGCCTATTAATGGTACCGTCATAAGCAAAGCGGTAGAATCGGGCCAGACGGTGGCCTCCAGTTTTTCCACTCCGACCTTATTTAAGATTGCCGAAGATCTCTCGCACATGCAGATTCTTGCCGATGTTGACGAAGGGGATGTTGGGCAAATCAAAGAAGGTCAACAAGTTACATTTGAGGTGCAGGCTTATCCGGATAAGAAATTTACCGGGGTGGTAAAGCAGCTTCGGCTTGAACCGACCACGGTCCAGAATGTAGTGACCTATACCGTAGTGATCGACGCCGAAAACCCCGATAACTTATTGCTCCCGGGAATGACCGCCACGGTTGACTTCATAGTCGACGCACGTGACGATGTCGTGTTGGTGCCAAACAAGGCGTTGAGGTTCCAGCCGTCAGAGCAGGAGATAGCGGCCTACCGCGAACGCCGTCAGAAAGAATACGCCAGCATGCCAGACTCAATGAAAGCTAGTGGCCACGGAGGGCAAGGGAGAAACGGCGGCGGCAACGGTGGCGCAGGTATGGGTGGAGGCGGCATGATGTCCGGCGGGGGTGGTGTCGGCGGAGGCAGCCACTCTCAGGATTTCGGACATGTCTGGTATATGGATGCAAACAATCAACTGGCGATGGCTCCACTGAAAATCGGTGCGACCGACGGCACCAATACCGAAGTTCTTGGCAGCCGAGTAGTGAAAGAAGGAATGGAAGTAATAGTCGGGACCAATTCAACCGGTCAGCAGGCCAATGCCCAGAATCGTCCAATGGGCTTCCGTATGTTCCGTTAATCCGATGACACCGCAACGGAGATTGATATCAATATGGCTACAGTAATAGAAATCCGCGGACTTACCAAGACCTTCCAGATGGGATCTGTCCCGGTGCATGCGCTTCGCGGAGTCGACCTGAAAATAGAGTCGGGAGAATTCGTGGCGATCATGGGTGCGTCGGGATCGGGAAAATCGACACTTATGAATTTGCTCGGATGTCTGGACCGGCCGTCATCCGGAGAATACTGGCTGGACGGTATGAAAGTGGACAGTCTGAGTAAGAACGAATTCGCCGCTGTCCGCAATCAAAGAATCGGCTTTGTCTTTCAAGGCTTCAATCTGCTTTCCAGGACGTCGGCGCTGGAGAATGTCGAGCTCCCACTTTTCTACGACCGGGGAAGACGTATCGAGAATCCGCGCCAGGAGGCTATCGATGTCCTCAAACAGGTGGGACTGGGTGACCGAATGGATCATGAACCGAATCAGTTGTCCGGCGGTCAGCAACAGCGGGTGGCGATTGCCCGCGCTCTGGTGAATCGACCGGCGATCGTGCTGGCCGATGAACCGACGGGGAATCTGGATACACGAACTTCGGTTGAAGTGATGGCGCTGTTTCAGGAGCTGAACGACCGAGGAATTACGATCGTCCTGGTTACGCATGACGCGGATATCGCCAACTACGCAAAACGAATCGTTGAGATTAGAGATGGTCTGGTCCTTCGCGATGTTGCCGTGGCTGACCGACGCGATGCTCACAAAGATATGGCGGCGCTGCCGGCCCTGGACGCCGAGCCCGAGGAGGCTGAAGCATGATTGAATTCAAGAATCTACTGAAAGCGGCGTTCCGGAGTCTGTTGAAAAACCGGATGCGGAGCTTGTTAACATCGCTCGGCATCATTATTGGTGTAAGTGCCGTGATCGTTATGGTGGCGGTAGGGCAGGGTTCTCAGGCGCAGATCGAAAGCAGCATCAACGCCCTCGGTACGAACCTGTTAATCGCGTTCCCGAGCAGCGGATCACAGGGCGGGGTTCACTTCGGTGCGGGAACTCTGAATCGATTCACGTTCGACGATGTCGATGCTCTGAAGAAACAAGCAACCGATCTGGAAGCAGTCTCACCGGTTGTGCGTACGGGAGCCCAGGTAATCGGTGGCGGAACAAACTGGTCAACCTCGATCTATGGCGTCACACCCGACTACTTCAGTATCCGTAATTGGGAAATTGAAACAGGTGATTTCTTCACCGATCGCGACGTTGCAACCAATAAGAAGGTAGCACTGCTCGGTGCGACGGTCGCAAACCAGTTGTTTCCCGAGCAGGACCCGGTGGGACAGAGTATTAGAATTCGCAATATCCCGTTCACCGTAATTGGCGTGCTCAAGGCCAAAGGACAGAGCGGCATGGGACAGGATCAGGATGACATCATTCTGGCCCCGGCCACTACAGTCCTGTACCGTCTCAAGGGTGGCCGCTATGTCGACATGATTAACGCCAGCGCTGTCTCGACCAATATGATGGACTCGGCCCAGGCGCAAATGTCACAGATTCTCAGAACGCAGCATCGAATTCCCGAAGGGGAAGATGACGATTTTACGATCAGAAGTCAGGCGGAGATCACGCAGGCGGTTACGGAGACGACCAAGACGATGACGATGCTGCTCGGATCGATTGCCGCGGTCAGTCTTGTCGTGGGGGGTATCGGAATCATGAATATCATGCTTGTATCGGTGACCGAGCGAACCCGTGAAATCGGCATCCGCCTTTCCGTCGGTGCAAGAGAGAGCGACATCTTGTTTCAGTTTTTGACCGAAGCGGTGGTGCTGAGCCTCGCCGGAGGGCTGATCGGAATTGTATTGTCTGCTCTTGTGGTCGCCGGCCTGAGCCGGTTCACGGAGCTTCACCCGATCATCTCGCCGGAGATAATTTCCATTTCAGTGCTGTTTGCCGGGGCGGTCGGTGTGTTTTTCGGATTCTACCCGGCGCGGAAAGCAGCCGCTTTGAACCCGATCGATGCCCTCCGGCACGAATAATAGACCTATGCTTAATATTTTGAGCCACCCGCCAACCGGAGGGTGGTTTTTTTACGATTGCCGCACAATGAGTTGCCGAGGTCCGGTCCAGAGGCAATAGTTGCGACGCATCTCTGCGCGAAACTTCTCGAATCCTCCCTCGTATCTTTACTGAAAACAGTAACAGGCTCCTTTCGTGGACCCGGAGGATCTCCGCCCCTCCCTGTGACTGTCATGTAACACCGGTGTTTATGACCAACAGTATTCTCGTTCGCTTGCCGGGAGCCCCAAAAGCGAATTCGCAGGAGTACGCCCATGAAAACGGTAATGTCAGTCCGGGCAGGATTCTTCTCTTTCTTCATTCTAGCTGCCCTCGTCCTCGCTGCCGGCGCACCGGCATTAGCCACTAAGACAGCGGCACCGGTTTTTAATCCGGAGCTGACGGTGGAGAAGACGGCTAAAGCGATTAAGGTTGATGGAATCATAACGCCGGCCGAATGGCAAGGAGCGTCGGAGATTTCCAACTTTGTCGAACGATATCCGGGAGACAATACGGCTCCTGATGTTGGCACGCGGACTTATGTCACTTACGACAAAGACAACCTGTACATAGCCTTCGTCTGCAACGATAATCCAAACAGCATACGCGCTACCATGTGTCAGCGGGACCAGTTCAGCGGCGACGACGACGTCTGCGTGCTGATTGACACGTATGGCAGGGCAGCCTGGGCCTATGAGCTGTTCGTCAATCCTTACGGTGTTCAGATGGATCGACTCTGGACGCCGGTCGGCGGAGAAGACAGCGGATTCGACATGGTCTGGCAGTCGGCCGCCAAAGTAACCGACTCCGGCTATCAGGTGGAGATGGCGGTGCCGTTCGCGAGCATGCGGTTCCCCAATCAGTCTCCCCAGACCTGGCGAATGGATTTTTGGAGGAATCGCCCCAGACAGAGTTCACATCAATACAGTTGGGCTGCCTACAATAGAAACGAACAGTGCTGGCCCTGTCAGTGGGGTGAAGTCAGCGGGATCGGCGATGTCAATCCGGGCAAGGGGATGGAAATCCTGCCCACCTATGTCGCTCATCAGGCTGGCTACTTGAACGACAATGGAGATCCGACCTCCGGATTTCACGAAGGAGATATCAGCGGCGAGGTATCACTCGGCGCCAAGTACTCGATCTCATCGAATGCGACGCTCGAAGGTACCTACAATCCGGACTTCAGTCAGATCGAATCCGATGCTGCCCAGGTGGATGTAAATTCGACGATTGCCCTGATGTACCCGGAGCGGCGACCATTCTTCCAGGAGGGATCCGATGTCTTTCGCACCCTCTTCAATTCATTCTACACCAGGACGGTGAATGATCCTCTCTATGCCTCGAAATTCGTCACTAGAACGGCCAATTATAGTCTCGGATTCATGACTGCTGAGGATCAAAACACGCCGTATCTTCTGCCGTTGGACGAGAGATCGGTACTGTTCAACGGTGGTAAGAGTTATGTCAATGTTCTTCGGGGCACGAGGAACCTTGGCGAGGATTCTCGGCTCGGGTTTATCCTGACGGATCGACGGCTCGATAACGGGGGATATGGGACAATTGCCTCTGTCGATGGAAGACTTCGCCTGACGCAGCAATATAGCGTGATCGGGCAATTGATTTCGAGCTTCACCGGAGAACCGGACAAGCCGGGACCGACGGCGGGTTTGCAGGATGTAAAAATCGATGAAGGGAAACATACGGCCGCGTTCGACGGCGAGCGCTTTCAGGGCAACGCGATGATTATGCAGTTCCGGCGCCAGGCCCGAGCCTGGAGTTTCACCTTCGATTTCGATGAGGTGGACCCATCATATCGTACCCTGACCGGCTACGATCCGATTGTTAATTATCGAAGTACCTTTGTCAACTCGCAATACACCTTCTACCCGACCAGAGGACTCTTCCAGAGAATACAGCCGTCGTTTTACGCCGACGGACGATGGTTGTACGACGGTACCCGTCGCTGGGAGCATCAGAATGTCAATCTCTACACGCAATTGAGATGGGCCCAGACCGAGGCGAATGTCTCTATTTCACGCGGGTCGGAGTCCTGGACGAGCAGCTACACCGGTTCGCTCATTGATTACAACGGACTCTATACCCTTGGATTTAATGCCGATGGTCAGTTTTCCAATGCTCTGGGATACCAGGTCAGCTATGAGCGGTCGAAGGATGTTGCCCGATTTGCCGAGGCGGAAGGACTTCAGAATTCGGTCCAGGTCTCGCTCGGCATTAAGCCGGTCGACCGGCTGTCGATCGAACCGGACATCAATTACGTGCGGAGCACGCACTCGGAGGCCGGCAACGAACTGTACCGTCAGTTTATCTTCCACACCCGATTCAGCATGCAGATGAATAGAGAATTGTCGTTGCGTCTCGTGGTCCAGTACAACGATTCACGAGCTTCAATTTTCACTGGCGAGGATGCGAACGGTCCGACCTACTATCATGCTGCGAACAAATCCTGGGCGGTCGATCCGTTGCTTACCTATCGTCTGAGTTCTTTCAGTGTGTTATACGCCGGAGCCACCCATGAATACAACTTCTATCCGACGAGCGACATGTTCAATTCCCAGTGGAAGCTCGGCTCGCGTCAGTTCTTTTTGAAACTCCAGTATCTCTTTCAGGCATAGCGACGATTCTCTGTCGGCGAGACAGAGAAAAGACGTTCGTCGCATTGAGAGCGGGGGGCGAGTGGCCCTCCCGCTCTTCTTATGTGCAGCAAGCGCGGCTGCTTATTTCTTCTTGCCGGGCGACGGCAGGTGATAGAGCATGTCGGGCGTGATCTCTTTCTTCTCCAGATCCGTACCGGAGATGAAAACCTGCAGCGCCTCGTCCCCCTTCTTCTGGAACATTTTCAGTGTGATCGGATGCAGTCCCGCCTTAAGGGCGAGCGATCCGGGGACTTCCCCTTCGCCGTGGAGGCCGTCGTTGTTGACGATGAGCGAGTCGGCTACCCACAAGGCACTGCCGTCGTCCGACGAGAGCCCGAAATCGTAGAGCCCGTCCTTGTCGATTTTGATATACCCGGTGAAAATCAGACCGAAATCTTCCGGGCGGGCAAAATCAGGAATGACGATTGAGTCCATCACCGTCTTCTTTACTACAGTCAGGGAATCGAAATTCGGCAGGTTGTCCCAGGACCCTTCATAGTAGGTGCACGTCAAGCCGCCGACCGGAGTTGTCGACGGTTGAACGGCGTCGATAGGAACGGCCTTGGTGAATTTGCCGGTGATCAAGTACGGATTGCTGTCACCGTTGCGATAGGCTCTTGCCATCAGCGTCGTGGTCTGAGTCAATGTGATCGGATCCTTGTATTCGGCAGAGGCCATCGTAGGTTTGGTCCCATCGAGCGTATACCGAATTACCGCGCCCGGGCTGGGGGAACTGAGCCGTACCTCGAGGCTTTCAAGAAAGTCCCGCCGGCTTGCCGCGAAATTGACGAGCGTATTGTTGATTTCATCGTAGAGCGGATGCGCCGCCATGACCTTGTCGTATGGCGTATTCACCGCTGTCGCTGCCATCACGCGGATTCGACTATTGTTCGGCAGCGTTATATGCTTTGCTCCCTTCGGCAGATCCAGTTCGACGGAGAACAGGTAGGTGTATTCGTAGGCATCGTTGTCGCCCTTAGGGGTGTGGCGATGGGTACCAACCCAGGCAACCGGCTGACGATTGATGTAGGCCGGAGCGATCTCCGCTTTATCCTCGACAAAGTTGCCCCCGACCAGGCGGTTGTTCCACTGACCAAGCTTTTGGTGATAATCCTGCACCCAGACTTTCGTCTCCTTGCCGTCAACAAGGAAAGTTCCCTCGGCCGGACCATCGACCGAGGCCGCGAGTATGTAGCATCGATTGAAGTCACCTGCCGGGATATTGATATCCTGACCCTGGCAAACGACCGTGTTGTTCTCGCCGGCTTTGGTGGGCCCGAACTTGAATGCGACGTTTCTATACACAAGCAGCTCAGGCAGAAGGTCTCCGGCGATGGTATAGCCGTGGCCGTCGAAATCGCCATCGGTTCGATTGTCGTTGAGACTCACCCCGTCGTGGTTATAGGGCATCTCGAGGATTGAACTGAGCGGCGTCTCGACCGGTGTGGTTTTGGCGGGGGCAAGGGTGACCGCGATAGTTCTTGGCTGATACGGTTTGAACGAGAGATCAAGCGAACCGTTGCTGAGCGTCAGCGGACCGATCTGTTCCTCGGATCCGTTCAGCTCGCGCGCGGATGCTATCGGACTATCGAAGCTAAGCCGCATACCGCTGACCGCCGATCCGGTCAACTCCCGCATCCTGACGACAATCTGATTGGTGTCCTCGGCCATCTTCACCGCCGTAATCATTACCGGCGCCGGTTGCCCCGGGGAATTGGGGTCGCCGAGCGAGAGCATCGAAAGGGAGTTGCCGAGAGCGCCTTTGTGCGAGGGGACCTGGAAGGCGTAGAGCGGCTGGTTAAGTCTCGCGCCTTCCCAGGCGGACTGACCCTTTCGCCAATCGCCGGCATGGCCGACTATGGCGTAGGTGAATCTATGATGCCCGTTGTCCATCGAACTTTGATCACCGACCCAGGACCAGTTGTCGTACACGCCCGGAGTGTGAATCAAGGTCAGGCGGAGCGTACCGGAATCGGGGTGATCCCAGCCATATTTGCAATCGTTGAGGATGGAGACGCCGAATGATCCGTCGGGCGAAGTCATATCGGCCCATTGATGCGCCGGGACTTCGTACAACTTCGGCTGGTCGATGCCGCGATCGATTGTCCCGAGGCCCAAATCATAGGTAACCTTCTCATTCGCACTGGCGAGTGGGAAAGCCACCTTGAGCAGCTTCTCCCGTTCATACCAATCAACCGTGTTACTCACCTCGACACGACTTCCGGCATCACCTGCCGCAAGGCTGACGATCTGTGAGAAGTCACTTTCGGGCGTATCGGCGAGTGATCTGCAGGCTTACGCGAACCGGACCGTTCTCCAGCACTTTGATGTCGGCAGGTTGATCGGACACCGGCGCAGGCGCACTGGTGATGTCATCGTAACCTATCTCCCAGGCCGGCCACTGTTTCGGTTTGTCGTGAATGATCTGCAAGGTGGCCGGGGCGGAAAGCAGCTCCTTGTTGAGCGCTTTGTCGAATACTGAGGTGATATCGCCAAACTGATTCAATTTGACCGTGTACTGACTGTTGTCAAGCTGGTTTGCGGCAACTGAAAGTCCGGTAGCAATGGCGCATGGCTTGTCGGAAGGGCGTACGTCGTATACGGCATAGCCGACCGAAGGTGCATGTGCAAGAAAGAGCAGATGAGCTTTACCGTCGGTGACACTCAACACCTGCGAAGGAACCTCTTTGCCGTCAGGGCCGAAGACTCGGAACGATGACGGCTGCTTGCCGTCAAACGAGATCGCTACATCGGCTACATCAGTCCGATCGATCGACAGCGGGTTGTATATAAGGACCGGCGTCCCTTTGGCCCTGGTGTCGAGAGCCGGGGAGGTAGCTTCAACGGCATTCTCAAGAGCAGAAGAGAACCTGTTGAGGCAGAGGATCTCATCGTTCCAGGAGAACTCATAAGCTTCCGGGATGCTCGTTCCGGTGACATCGTCGTGGAATTGATGCCAGATAAAGCGGATCCAGGTGTCACGGAGGAACTCACGGGGATAGCGAAAACCGCCCATCGATTCTGCAATCACCGATGCCCGCTCGGCCGCATCGCCAAGCTGCTCGTTCTTCCTATTCCAGCGTTTCATGGCAGCCTCGGAAGAGTAGCATCCGACCCCATGATGGGTCATGAGCAGTTCTCCCTTGTAGCGGGGAAGCTTGAGATTCGGTTGCGCCATCACGGAGTCATAAAGGGCGTCCGAGGTGATATTCTCGACTTTGATCGGACCGTCACTGTTCTCAGATTTGGTCAGCCAATCGACCGACAGCGAATCGGGGGCCCCGCCGGTGTCGCCGGTACCGAAATACATGTAGGCGGCATAGAGCCCGGATGAGTCTCCCTGTTTGTTGATTGTCTTTTGCCAGGTTGTGTCTTTGCTCAAGTCGCTCCTGATTTGCGTACCGTAGGAACCGGGATTGACGGCTGAAATGAGCGTGGAGCCATCGACCCCTTCCCAGATACCAATGTCAAACGGTACACCTACTGCCGAGCCCCAGGTAAGTTTCTGGGTGGAGAAGCTCTTGAGGCCGCAATGGGCGGCGATTGAGGGGAGAGCATAGCCGAATCCGAAACAATCGGGCAGGAAGACATCTTTGCTGGTCCTGCCGAATTCACGTTTGAAGTAGCCGTTTCCGTACAGAGTTTGGCGAACGAGCGACTCGAATGAAGGAATGTTCACATCGACCGCATCGACCCAGCTCCCGGTCACATGCCAGCGTCCTTCGGCAATATACTTCTTGAGCTGTTCGAACTCTTCAGGATAGTATTCCTGGCAGAGCATGTAATGAAAGGCCCCTTCCCATCCGAAGGTGTAGTTGGGATATTCACGCATCAGTTTGAAGTTGTCCCGGAAGGTGGCCGGGACGAATTCGTTGATCGTGTTTTGAATTGTCCAGCGCCATTGGGTATCAAGGTGGGAGGCGCCAACGACCCAGAGTCTTTTCGCTGAAGTGCCGGTGGCATCCGGCGGTGGTTGTGTGTTACCTGTCATGACTAATCCTACCGTAAGAATACAAGCTGCTATGATACTGTTGCGCATGGACACCTCCTGTCAATTCGGCGCGTATGGCAGACCTTCTGCTTTATCTATGACTTCGAGAGGCGGAATCCTCTCTGTTTCAATCTATCGAGAAGAACCGCGGCGAGGATCACTCCGCCGAGGACAACTTTTTGGGTGTAACTTTCCACATTCGTGAGATTCATACCGTTCTGGATCACGGCGATGATGAACGCTCCGATCAGCGTGCCGGAGATTTTTCCTTCGCCGCCCATCAGACTGGTGCCGCCGACAACAACCGCCGCGATGACATACAACTCATACGTCAGGCCGTAGGTCGGAGCGCCACTTTTTAGCTGCGATGCCATGATCACTCCTCCGAGTCCGGCAAGCAGCCCGCAAATCACATACGCCCAGAAAAGAATGAGCTTGACGCGGATGCCGGACAGCCTGGCGGCTTCGGGATTGCCACCAACGGCGTAAATATACCTCCCGATCGTCGTTCGGGTCATGACGATGTGCGCGACGATATATAATACGATCATCAGAATAACAGCATAAGGAATATTGAGCAAGGGATCCGCTCCGCGACCGAGCAGGATGAATCCTTCCGGGAGCTGATAGATCGGCTTCCCCTGAGAAATTATATACGCGAAACCGGCCGCTACCTGCATCATGGACAGGGTAGCTATGAACGGTGGGAATGCCGAATCCGGTAATCATAACTCCGCTGAACGCACCGGTGGCGGCGCATATCAGGATCCCTCCCAGCCCGGCACTCAAGACTGCTATGGTCGAGGCCGAGGCTCCTCCCATGTGGCCGGCCAACCAGGCTGTCACGACTGCCGACAGCGCGATGAGGCTTCCAACCGACAGGTCGATCCCGGCGGTGATGATTACGATCGTCATGCCGATGGCGATGATTGCGATTACCGTGATCTGGTTGGCGACATTGCGAAGATTGTCGCCAAGAAGGAAGGTGGGCCAGCGGTAAGTCGGTGGGACAACAATCTGTGATGTGCTGTAGCCCTCAAGCTGTCCCACGATCGTTGAAATTACCGGCGCGAATGACTGGGTGGTTGCCACTATCCCAGGCGCCATCCCCGAAGCAGACATTTGCGCAAGTGTATCCCTTAAGGTGGACGGCTCAGATGAAAACAGAACCTTTGAGTCGATTGAGTTCTTCTTGAGAAGCCGGTCCAGGGTCAGAGCAAACAGAGAATCCTCGCCGTTCATCCGGGCAATGATAAGCACACCGTCGCTCAACGACGGGTTGTCTTTGAGATCGGACATGAGTTTCTCGGCGGCGTTCGAACCGGAGGGCGATTGATCGCGAAGGGTGAGGATCGAGAAAAGCAGGCAGAGGAGCAGGAGAACGCCTAACATGCCGTAGTCGGCAAGGATTTTCGACCATTTGATTCCCTTTGTCGTCTTCATTTATCGTACTTCCATGCCAGTCAACTTTCAGGAAACGGCGAGGGCCATGACATCTTCATGCTTTGCGGACTGCGGATTGCTTATCTCTCCCGATATTTCACCCTCGCGCATCACCAGAATCCGATCACTGATTCCGAGTACTTCGGGCATTTCAGAGGAGATGACGATTATCACTTTGCCTTCTGCCGCAAGCTCGTTTATCAAGAGATAGGTTTCGTATTTCGCACCGACATCGATTCCCCGCGTCGGCTCATCGAAAATAATCACTCGTGAATTCGTCTCCAGCCATCGGGCGACCAGCAGCTTCTGCTGATTACCGCCCGAAAGATGCTCCGCCGGTTGGTCCGGTCCGGTCACTCGGATGTTAAGCGACGATACCCGTTCCATAAAGCGAGTTCGTTCCTTGCGCTTGTTGATCCAGCCGAATCGGGACCAGCTTCGAAGATTCGGGAGGGCGAAGTTGTCCTCGACCGAGGCTCCCAGCACCAGTCCCTGCCGCTTGCGGTCCTCGGTGAGCAGGCAGATCCCGGCCCGAATCGCCTCGCGAGGGGATCTTATATCGGAGGGGCTTGCCGTCAAGCTCGATACTGCCGCTCGTCGAGTGATCGGCTCCAAAGATCAGTCGGGCCAGTTCGGTTCTACCGGCTCCCATCAGTCCGGCCAGTCCCAGTACTTCGCCGCTCTTGACGGCGAATGAGATTGGTCCGAGTTTGGGACCTTTGAGGTCGCGGACCACGAAACAAATTTCTTTGGGCGCCGGGCGGTGACGCGGGAACTCGTCCTCGAGCGAGCGCCCGACCATCTGTTCGATCAGTTGCCGGCGCGTGTAGTTCGAAGCTGCGCGGGTATCGATCGTCAGACCATCGCGCATCACCGTAATTCGGTCGGCGATCTCGAATATTTCATCGAGACGATGGCTGATGAATATCACACCGATTCCGCGACTTGTAATCTCTTTGAGAATGACAAACAACGCCTCGACTTCTCTGGGCGCGAGCGCCGCAGTTGGCTCGTCCATGACGAGAACTTTGGAATCCGCCAGCAGTGCCCTCGCTACTTCTACCAACTGCTGCTGAGCAACGGTAAGCTCTGCGACGAGGGTATCCGGGTCTATCGAAAGACCAAGGCGCTGGAGTACTGCCGAGGACTGATCCCGTTCGTAGGAGTCGTCGATGATGCCGTGACGGGTATGCTCGCGTCCGAGAAACAGGTTCGCTCGTACCGACATCGCCGGTACCAGGGTGAACTCCTGGTGAATGGCTGCGATCCCGGCATCGCGGGCCTCGATAGGAGAGTGGAAGCTAACCGGGTGCCCCTCGAGCTCGATTTGTCCGCTATCGGGCTGATGCACGCCGGTCAGAATTTTAATGAGCGTGCTTTTGCCGGCGCCGTTTTCACCGACCAGGGCGTGAATCTCTCCGGCCTTGAGATCGAAATTTCCGTTTCCCACAGCCAGCACGCCCGGGAAAGCTTTGCGAATAGCAGCCATTCGCATAAGCCAACGACCGCTCTCGCCGGCATCCGGCCGCGGATGTGAAAGTCCTTGAGAATCAGTTGGCATCTTGCTGTGTGAAGAGCGCGCAGGGAATCAGAATGGTCGGCGGAACGGTTTCACCTGAAATATAATCAGTGACCGCTCCGATCGTCTCTTTTCCAATTACGCGTGGCTGCTGAATGACATCAGCGTAGATTTTACCTTCTTTGATTGCCGCCCGGGCTTCCGGCACGGCGTCGAAACCGACTATAGTAATCTGTCCGCTCTTACCGGCCTTTTCCACCGCCGCCAGCGCGCCGAGAGCGGAGTCATCGTTAATACCGAAAATCGCGGTCAGGTCGGGATGTGCCTGAATGATGTCTTCGGCGGTTCGGAACGCCTGATCTTTGACGCCATGCCCGGAGAGCTTGGCTACGATCTGGATCCCCGGATATTTGGACAACTCGTCTTCGAATCCTTTCACCCGCTGAATGACCGACTCGACTTCGGGATGATCGATAATTGCCACCTTCCCGGTACCGTTCAGAGCTTTTTCGATCGCCTGCGCGGCGAGCGCACCACCGGCAATGTTGTCCGAGGCAACGTGCGAAACGACTTTGACCCCTTCGGCCAGGCAGGCAATATCCGCCGTGAATACAGGAATTCCGGCATCGTTTGCCGCCTTAATCGCGGTGCCAATTGACTTGGAATCACAAGGGGAGACGATAATCGCATCGACCTTGCGCACGATGAAGTCCTGGATTTGATCTTTCTGTTTGGCGACATCGAACTCACCCGCCGTGACCAGCAGCTCATAACCTGCGGAATCGGCCGCTTCCTTAAGACCTGCTTCGAGATCCTGATAGAAAGGATGCGTCCGGGTCAGCAGCGACACGCCGATAACGAGCTTCGGTTTGTTGGCGGGCGCTTTTGCCGATGTTTTGTCCCCTTCCTTTTTCTGGCATCCTGCCAGAAACGAACCCGTGATCGCTATAATGATGACTAATGAAATGGTGGTGATCTTCCTGAACATGGCCTACCTCGCGTGAAGTCGTGTGAATGGCAGCCGGCAAGACCGGCCGGGCAATTGTAATCGGACAAACATAACCGAACAAGTCAATGTCGGCAAGTCTTTTATGACGAGCCCTCCGACCCGCAATTTCGATTGTTCTTTAACGGATAGCAAAAAATCCATATTTTGTGCAAGAGTGTGACGTCATCAACTCCGGAATGGAGGCAGGCATGGAAGAAACCAAGCGAATTGTTATTATTTCCGATGGTACCGGGAAGACGGCCAAGCGGCTTATGGATTCGGTGCTGGCGCAGTATTCAATCGATGAAGTCGAGTTCTCGTTGATCAATATTTATCAGGAAGTGCGAGATAAGAAGAGGATTGATAAAGTGCTTGGGGAGATCCAGGACGACTGCCTGGTGGTCTTCTCGATCATTTCGGAGGAACTCGCCCGCTATATGCACGAGAAGCTGGCGACCCGAGCGATTCTTCATCTCAATGTCCTCGAACCGATGCTGAATACGATGTCGAAGTTTCTCGGTGTCCATCCGGATTACCGGCCGGGAATCCTGCAGATTATCGATGACCGGTACTACAAGAAGGTCGACGCGATCGGGTTCACGGTGGAGCATGACGATGGTCAGGGGCATTTGACCGGAGAGGCCGATATTGTCCTGCTCGGGCTGTCCCGAACGTGCAAAACACCTATCTCCATGTATCTTGCCTGCAACTATGGTTTGAAAGTTGCGAACATTCCGATCTTTCCGGGCAATACTGTCGAGCAGGTCCTTACCTCGCGCCTGACCAAAGCCAAACAGGATCATATATTCGGCCTGCTCATGCAGCCTGAGGTACTGATGCATGTGCGGGAGGAAAGACTCTCCTACCTGGCCAAGACCAGCAGCTCACAGCTTGAACTCAAGACCTATTTCGATTTGCGCGATATCAGGGCAGAACTCCGCTTCTGTCGCGAGTTGTTCGGCCGGAAGAAATGGAAGACTATCGATGTCACCCGGCGGGCGATAGAAGAGGTTTCGATGGAGATTCTGGAGCAAATCGGTCTCAATCCGTACCACTAAGAAATTGTGAAGATTGTTTCGCCCGGCACAACAGAATTAACGTACATGATTGTGAGATGAGGGACCCGGTTCGTTGAGCAGGCAGGATAGAGGCTGAGTGTATTGAGCGAACAAAGCTGGCTGAGAACTGTCGATGTATGCAGGTACTATCGACGTGGCCCGCAAGAGGTGCGGGCGGTTGATAGTGTGTGCGTTGAGATCGCCAAAGGGGACAGCGTCGGTATTGTCGGCGCTTCGGGCTCCGGGAAATCTACTTTGCTTAATCTGATGGCGGGACTGGACACGCCCACTTCGGGAAGCATCGATTTCGGCGGAATATCTCTTACCGCGCTGAGCAGAAAAGAGCTTTCCTCGTACCGGGCGCTCCGAGTGGGGATGGTGTTTCAATCGTTTAATTTAATCCCTCACTATAGCGCCCAGCGCAATGTCGAGCTTGCCCTGTATTTCAATCAAACTCCGGCTGATGAACGACACGATCGCGCCGTCTCAATGCTCACCCGGCTTGGCATGGCTGATCGACTGGATCACCGACCGGCCGATCTGTCCGGCGGTGAACAACAACGGGTGGCGATCGCCCGGGCGCTGGTCAAGCAGCCGGACATTTTGTTCGCCGACGAGCCGACCGGGAATCTGGATCAAACTAACAGCCTCCAGATCGCCGATCTTCTCAAGGAACTCAACGGCGAAGGACTCACGGTAGTGCTGGTGACTCATGATACCGAGATGGCGCAGCGATGTGTCAACCGCATCATTAAAATGCACTATGGAAAAGTCGTGGACGAATCGGCGTCAGAAGGGGATAGCAAATGAGCCTTCGAGATCTGGTTGACATCTCCATCGGAAATCTCTGGCGCATGAAACTCCGCGCTTTCCTGACAACCGCCGGAGTGGTAATCGCGATTGCGGCGTTCGTCTCAATGCTTTCGTTCGGGGCCGGCAACCAGGAGTACATTACCGAGCAGTTCAATAAACTGGGACTCTTTGCCACCATGCAGGTCTATCCGCTGAAAGAGAAAAAGGTGGCGGACAGCGTCAAGATCCGACCGTTGAACGATAAGGCCATTGCCGAACTGTCGGCAATCCCCGGGGTTCGGCTGGCTTATCCTTTCGACGCTTTCGATGTCACTGCCCGAAGTCGGCGACTCGACCATTGAAGACAGGTGCACAGGCACTGCCGGCTTCAGCCGCTCACACTAAACTCTATTCCCAATTGGCGGCAGGAAGACCGCTATCGAGTGATTCTGCCGCCGAAGCTATCGTTAGCGAGCAGTTTCTGGAAGAGGCCGGCATGAAGTCACCTGACTCATTGATCGGGAAGCAAATTGTGATCTCGATGAAAGTGGCCAGCATCGACAGCGCGCTGGCTCAGGTCGTCCGCGATCCGGACGGCACGGTCCGAAAGCGGTTCAGTCAATTAAGAATCGACTCACTGTTCAAGCCGGAGTTCCTCAGGCGCTTCGCACGACAGGAAGTTGGCAGTGCGATGTCGCGGTTTGTCGACGGTTACTTCAATAATCAGGCGATAGTCGGTGATACCCTCACGGTTGTCGGAGTGATGAAGGGGAAGCGGGGAGACTATGGGGCACTCAGGCGGATACAATCTATCATGATCCCGATCAGGACTGCTCGTAATTTCAGCCAGAGTGGAATGCCGACTGACAATGTCGCGCTGCTTGGAGCGCTGAGGACCGGAGCGCTCTTTGCCCCTGAGGGAGACAGCAGTCGAAGCTATCCGCGGGTGACGATGGATGTCGATCCGGAAGTCCCCTATCAGAAGATCAAAGACAGCGTTACGGCGCTGGGTTTCGATGCCTTCAGCTATCTTGAACAGTTCAAAGAGATTCAGAAGTTCTTTCTCTATTTCAACCTGGCGCTGAGCCTGATCGGGCTGATTGCGCTGACCACCGCATCGCTCGGCATTGTCAATACAATGGTGATGTCGATCATTGAACGGACACGTGAGATAGGCATTCTCAAGTCGCTGGGGGCAGACGAGTTCGATATCAGGCTTCTCTTTCTTGCCGAGTCGGGAGTAATAGGGGCGGCCGGTTCCATTGGGGGGATTGTGCTCGGCTGGGTGATCTCGCGGGCAGCATCGATTGTCGCGAAATCGCTGATGGTCCACGACGGGGTGACACCGGTTGAGCTGTTTCGCCTGCCGCTCTGGCTCATGTTGACAGCCTTCGCTTTTGGCTTTGTCGTAAGTATCCTTGCCGGCTACTATCCGGCCTCCCGCGCTGCCCGGGTCGATCCGGTTAGAGCGCTCCGCAGCGAATAGTCGAAAATATTATCCCGATTCATTCTCCCACGTCTCATGGAGTTGGCCGCTCTTTAATGTAGCACTCAGCCCGTTTCGAACCGGGTAGAAATTACTAATATGATGCTTACCCTTGTTTAATTATTCGCTAACACAATTAAGGTTCTGTTGGAAAACTTGTTGTCAGTTAACGAACAGCACCGAGTGAAAAACAGAAGAGACAGCCAAAACTATAACATAGACCAGAACAATTCGCCGGAGTATCAGGTTGTATGCCTGCAACTGCTTCGGACTCAGGAAGAGCACGACCCGGCTACTTAAGGAAGAGGTTCACCTTGAAAAATCACCAAAACTTATCCGTAAAAACTTTTCATCCAAAAAACAGGAGCAAAGAAAACATGAAGAGAGTGATCACGATCCTCGCCATCGCCATTTGCCTGATGTCGGCAATCCCGACCCATGCGGCAGACACCCAGGTGGGTGGCCGCATGTACATTAACTGGATGCTGAACAGGACCAAGGGAGCGGACAACGCAAACGGCTTTGGTCTCGAACGCGCTTATATCGATGTAAAGTCCAAACTGTCCGATTATACCTCCGCCCGCGCTACCATGGATCTGAAGCAGATTGACGGTTACAACGGCTATACCATGATACTGAAGTACGGATATATGGACTTCAAGCCGAAATTCAGCCAGGGCTGGGTGACCTTCCGCTTCGGTCTTCAGCCGACCCTCTATATTGACAACATGCAGGATCTTTGGGGCCGTCGGTATGCGCTGAAGGTCATCAGTGACAATAAGGGCATGCTCACGTCATCCGATCTGGGCGCCGGTCTGTTGATTGACCTGAGCCATACCAAGAAGTACGGCTTCATCCAGGCGACCGTCTGGAACGGCGGTTCTTACTCCGATGTCACCGATAAGAACAAAAACAAGAACTTCAATGCCTTCCTGCACCTGAACCCGGTTCCGGATAACGCCGATTTCAAGCGATCGACGATCCTGGGGCAGGCCTATGTCGGTACCCGCAACGTCGCTATCGACAGCACCATGAGCGGCTCCGATGTGAAGCAGAATATCTTTGAAATCGGCGGCATGCTGGGATATCGCAATACGTTCGATCTCGGTCTCGACCTCAACTTTGAGACTCTGGGCAAGCAAGTAGTAAATGGTACTGACACGAGCTTTGCCGACTTCAAGTCGTCCGGTATGTCATTCTTCGGCACCCTCTACTTCAAGGATTTTGCCAACGACGCCTCACCGTTGAGAACCCTCAACGTATTCGGCCGTGTCGACGTATATGATCCGAATACCGACGTCAGCAAAGATGGCGAGACGCTTGTCGTCGGCGGTCTCGAATGCGCCCCGTCGGGGAATATCAAGTCCTCGATCAGCTATCGGGTAACCAGCTACCAGGCTGACAATGCCGAGTCGACTAAGACGCTGTATTTTGCGACGCTCGTGAAGTTCTAATCTAAATCGAGTCTGTCAATTTACTCGCAAAAGAGCGGGGTTGAGTCCATGCTACAATTCAACCTCGCTCGTTTTATTTGCACGGATTACCGATCCGGGCACCATCTTGTGCGCCGGCACACAAGCCGATGGTTGTAGGGCATCAGCCGTCTTCGGGGATGCCCTTGTCCGTAAGATGTTTCGAATAATCGTGAGACACATGCATGGTGGCATGTATGCAATGGCCGCCCCTAAGAAGGATGCGTCCCTACGAAGATGACTTTTCAGTAGGGCATCAGCCGTCTCCGGGGATGCCCTTGTCCGTAAAATGTTCCGAATAATCGTGAGATAAAAGCTTGGTGGCATGTAAGTAATGGCCGCCCCTAAGAAGGATGCGTCCCTACGAAGATGACTTTTCAGCAGGGCATCAACCGTCTTCGGGGATGCCCTTGTCCGTAAGATGTTTCGGAAAATCGTGAGACACATGCCTGGTGGCATGTACGAAATGGCCGCCCCTAAGAAGGATGCGTCCCTACGAAGATGTTCGGGACTTGACCGACGGCTGACTCTGATTGATTTCCTTTGTGATCAGGCCGACGGCCCGGCCCACCGCATGCTTGACCGGGGGAGACATCGCCACTCCCGTCTCGAAAGTCGCGGCTTCGATCCCGAAAAGAACAAGTCTCGCCGGGAGCGTTTTAAGCACCCGGCTTAATTTGACCGCCTCCAGCAGGCTGAACAGATGGGACGACTGGGTGTGCCAATTGTCCGGAAGGTCTTCGACGGCCAGATCAATCTTGTGGATGAACCCCGGGGGCATCGATGACCGGACGGCATCGACAACGATGACATTATCGTATTCCTGCCACAGCTGCATTAGCTCGGTCCCGTCCCGATACGATTCTTTGATCGTCACTCCGTCAATTTCTTCTTTAGCAAGCTTCCTGACCGTCTCCAGACCTGCAATGTCATCACCACGGAATTCATTGCCGATGCCGATGATGAGGGTCGATGGTGTGTTCGGCATAAGTTCAGGTCCTTTCAATCGTCAATTTCAGAAAGTGAGTCGCGCAGGAGATGCACGGATCATAGTTCCGGACCGCCTGCTCGCACTTGAGGGTCAGTTCTTCCTGAGGAAGATCGACAAAGTGCATCGCGACCTCGCGAAGATCACTTTCGATCATCTTCTGATTCTGCGCTGTCGGCGGTACGATCTTGGCTGACTGAATCAGCCCGCGGTCATCGAGAGTGTAGCGGTGATACAGAATCCCGCGCGGGGCTTCGGAACATCCGCATCCACGACCGGCCCTAGGGGTGACTTCAACAAACGGCTGAGCCGGCTGCTGATAGTTCTCGATAATCTTGATCGCGTCTTCGACAACCTGTGCCGTTTCGACCGCCCTCACAATGATTCCCTTAAACGGATTCTTGCATTTCTCTTTCAATCCAGCTTTCTTTGCCGCCTTTTGAACGTCGGGATAGAGCTTGTCGAAATTAAGATTGTAGCGGGCAAGCGGGCCGGTGAAATAGGCTCCGTGCCCCTTCATGCGTGAATGCAGCGCGTTGGAATGCTTGATATGCTCTTCTTCGAAATGATTCTCATACTCTGCAACTTCAATATCCAACCCGCTGGTCGAGACAATATGGCCTTCACAGAAGGGATATTCGTCCGGATGTCTGAGGGCGACGAATTCATAGTCACGTTCGATATCAGGGAAGGAGAGACCGGCGGTGAACTGGATCATTTCGTAGGCGGCTTCCTGAGCCCATTTGAGTTTTTTCAGAAAACCGTGCAGTTCCTTGACCGACGGAGCCTTGTAGAAGCCGCCGACTCTGACGTTTATCGGATGGATTTCACGCCCTCCCAGGAGGATCATGAGTTCATTGCCAATCTTCTTCAGTTCGAGCGCCTTTTTGACTACTTCGGGATGGTCCTGGGCGATCTGGATAGCATCTTCGTAGCCAAGGAAGTCAGGTGCGTGGAGCATGTACACATGCAACACATGGCTTTCGATCCATTCGCCGCAGTAGAGCAGACGGCGGAGGGCGCGAAGCTGCCCGTCGACCGTCGCTCCGAATGCTTGCTCCATGGCATGGACGGAACTCATCTGGTAGGCCACCGGGCAGATGCCGCAGATTCGGGCGGTGATATCCGGAGCTTCGTAGTAGTGCCGATCGCGCAGGAAGGCTTCGAAGAAACGCGGAGGCTCGAATATCTTGAACTGCACTTCCTTAATTTCTTTGTCTTTGATCCGGATGTTCAGGGCCCCTTCGCCTTCGACTCGCGCCAGATAATCGACTTTTATCGTTTTGCTATTTTCTTTCATGGATGGTACTTTCCTTCATAAAAGCATCGGCATCGGCATTGAATCCTCGGAAGACCCGAACCAGGTCATCGCTGCTCATACCGCAGACCTTGAATCTTTCGGCGAGCGCTTCGGTGTTGGGTGTTTCCTTCGGGCCGAAACAGCTGTAACAACCCCGGTTAAACGAAGGACAGATGGCGCCGCAACCGGCCTGGGTGACCGGCCCCATGCATAACGTCTGATGCGCCACCATGACGCAGACATTTCCTTTGAGCTTACAGTCTATGCACACGCTGTGTTTCGATGTGACCGGCTTGCGGCGATTCAGGAAAGCGTTGAGCACTTCCAGCAGCTGATACTTGTTGATCGGACAGCCGCGAAGCTCGAAATCGACTGGGACATGGTTTGCGATCGGGGTCGAGTTGTTCAGCGTTTCGATATATTGCGGGTGCGCGTAGACGGCGCTCGTGAATTCCTTTACATCTTTGAAGTTCCTCAAAGCCTGTATCCCGCCGGCAGTGGCGCAGGCGCCGATCGTGATGAGGAATTTTGAATTACGGCGGATCTTATGAATCCGTTCGGCATCATGCGGCGTCGTAATCGAGCCCTCCACGAGCGAAAGTTCATACGGTCCACGCATGACCGCCCGGGACGCTTCCGGGAAGTTGGCTATGTCGATATGCGAGGTAACTGCCAACAGCTCGTCTTCGCAATCGAGCAGGCTCAACTGGCACCCGTCACAGGATGCAAATTTCCAAACCGCCAGTTTCGGCTTTTTGTCGTTCTTCATTGCTTATATCTCCCTCTTATTGAAGAGGTCGCGGACGACATCGTAACTGAATACCGGGCCGTCCTTGCAGACAAACTTGGGACCGAACTGACAGTGGCCACACAGGCCGATAGCGCATTTCATATTACGTTCCATCGATACATAGGTGTTCTCAGCCGGGACGCCTCGCCGTTGCAGGGCGAGCACGGTGAAGCGCATCATCACCTCGGGACCGCAGATCATTGCGATGCACGTTGAGGCATCGAATGAGGATCTGGGAATAAGAGTCGTCACGACTCCGACATTCCCGCGCCAGCTTTCATCGGCCCGGTCAACAGTGACCTCGACATCAAGATCGAAACGGGCGCGCCATTGTTCCAGCTCCTGACGGAAGAGGATATCCTGCGGCGTTCTGGTACCGTAGAGCAGCACCACTTTGCCGTACTTCTTGCGCTCGGCCAGGATCTGGTAGAGGGCAGGGCGGAGGGGAGCCAGGCCGATACCGCCGGTGATCAGGACAACGTCGTTGCCGCGGGCTCGCTCCATCGGCCAGCCGGTACCGTACGGACCTCTGATGCCGATCGTCTCGCCGACCGACAATCTTCGAAGCGCCTTGGTAACATTGCCCACCGCTCTAACGGTGTGGATGAGCGGGTTGGATTGGGTCGGATCGCCGCTTATCGAAACGGGCACCTCTCCGACCCCGTACACATAGATCATGTTGAACTGCCCGGCGGCAAACGCGAGGCCTTCGGCGCCGCTGACCCCGGTCAGGTCAAGTGTGAAGGTATCGTCGGTTTCTTTTCGGATCCGCTCAATACGGTACATGTTCGGGCACATAGCGTCGAGTGCGCTCGGCCCGGGTTGATTCGCAGTATTACGGCTGTACTCCATATATGTCCAGTAGCTGAATTCTGAGGGCCAGAAGTTCATCCTCCATCAGGTGGACGAACCGTTTCATTATTTCATATCCAAGTTCATGGTCTTCTTCGCATTTGCGTCTGAGACAGGCACCATCGAGCGCAACTGCCCTGGTAAGCTCCATGGCGCGGCAGTCGAAATGCCTCAGGTACGGGGCCACCAGCCAGGACCAGCCCAGGACGTTTCCTTCACTGATGGTCTGCACGACGATTCCGCCGCGATGGGGGCGGAACACTTCGAGGGCCAACCGGCCGCTCCGAATGAAGTAAAACTGATTTGCTTCGTCTCCCTCTCTAAAGACGTACTCTCCTTCATCGAAGCGGACGTTTGAGGCACAGCCCACCAGCAGCTCGATATGTTTGCTGTCCATTCCTTTCAGAAATGAATGTTCGGCCAGATACGGTTCAAGCGTTTGCATTCTGTACCTCCAGAGTATCTGATGCTTTTCCAGCGCCGGCGTCCGATTCGCGGATCGCGTGAAGCTCTTCGGTAATGTCGATCCCGACCGGACACCAGGTGATGCAGCGACCGCAGCCGACGCAGCCGGGCGTACCGAACTGGTCAATCCACGATGCCAGTTTATGGGTCATCCATTGGCGATAGCGTGCGCGGGCCGACGGCCGGACGGAGCCGCCGTGGATGTACGAGTAGTCCATCGTGAAGCAGGAATCCCACCGCCGCACCCGCTCGGCCATCGAGCCGGTAAGATCGGTGAGATCTTCGACTGTGGCGCAGAAGCAAGTGGGACAGGCCATGGTGCAGTTGGCGCAGTTCAGGCATCTTCGGCCAACTTGGTCCCAGCGACGATTATCGACATTGCGATAGAGCAGCTCCTTCATGCCATTCGTATCGAGCGTACGGCCCATCTTGGCCGGCGCCTTCGACAGCAGATCCGTTTCCGCCTTAAGCTGCTCTTCGGTAGCCTTGACCTGCGGAAGTCCCGCAAGGATTTCCTGACCCGCTGTGGAGCCTACGGTTACTACAAAGTAATGCGATGACTTATCGCAAATCTCGGTCAGGGCGAGATCGTATCCATCCTCCACCGACGGACCGGTGTTCATCGATGCGCAGAAGCAGGTGCCACCCGGTTCGGTGCAGTTCACCACGACCAGAAGCAGGCTGTTGCGACGTCGATTGTAAAGCGGGTCAACATACTCACCCTGAATGAAAACCCGGTCCTGAATTTTAATGGCGGCCAGTTCGCACGGACGGACTCCCAGGAACGCATACTTCAGGTGAACCGGTTCGGGTCGCTCAACTTCGAATCCGGATTTCGTCCTCTTCATGCGATTGATCTGTTGCCTGGGAGGGAAGAGGTAGCGTTTCCAGGATTGACCGCTCACATTGAAATCGAACAGCGCTTTACTCTTAGTATGCTCCAGCTTGTAGCTGGCCGGCTCCTGTTTGTCAGTCCAGCCCGCAGGAAGGGCCTCGACCGACTTGATTTCATCAAGCACTACTGCCCGGTCTCGCACGGTCGGACCGATTGTCGTATATCCCGCGGCCTTCAGACCCTCGAGAAATTTAGGCAGTTGGCTTCGTTCGATGATTAGTTTGTCTTTGGTTTTCTTTGCGTTGGCACTCATTGTTTTATCCGTCATTATCGACGTTTCTTTATCGGTACTATGAAAAAGATAACATAAGGTATATTATCCATGTTATCGGCAAAGTCAAGAGGAATAATGAGAAAAATTTCACAAAACCAGTCGATCGGTTCGACATTAAAGGTATTAGGATATAACCACTTATACCGATCTAATTGGTCCGAGCTCTCGTCATATACCATAAGACATCGAAATAAGGAGCGTAAATCGCGAGTTTCGAATTTTCCAATAAATTCAGCCGTTGATTAGAGTATCCGACCGGCAAGAATCCCACTACCCCCGTGGAGGATATGGTCTTACGGATCGGCCTATAGCTCCCCCCGGTCAGTTTGGGGTTGCGATCAGGGGGAGATTTTGTATATTTTAGGCAATTGAGGACCAACCTTTAAGTACTCACATATTATTCAGGGACTCTTACCCCGATTCTTTGCTGACTGAACAGAATAACGATGCTGACAATCAAAGCTCGACTGACTCTAGCTATGCTCCTCTGTACCCTCATGAGCAGTGCTTCGTTTGCCACCAGCGGAATTGTATATCCGGATTCTGCCCGGGTCCGCTTTTCATGGCAGCTAACCGGCGACACGGTGATCGTTCAATTGCTCAATGAGGGAGTCACAAAAGTCAGGCATACCAGCATCACCGATTTCACCGAGGGCGCTGTATCCCACGTGAGCTGCAAAGTCGATGGTTCGGAAATCGGTTCGATCTCGGTCATGAATATTTGGGCGTCTGTCTATCCTGACAGATTCACGTCAAGCTGGGAAGTGGGTGACTTCAATCAGTCAGTGGAACTCCGTTTCCTGGCGCCAGATTACCGGCCCGGAAACCTGAGCTGGGTCGGTTATACCGGATTTCCGCTGTTCGGGATGGCCGATAGCGTGTACACTCCGGGTGATTGCTGCTCGGGCCTGAGAGGGAATATCGATGGCGATGCTTACGATGCGACCGATATCGCCGATCTCGTGTACTTCGTTGAGTTCATGTTTGAGGCCTCGTCGAGCCCTGCGCCACCCTGTCTGGAAGAGGCTGATCTCACGGGGGATGGGCTTCTGGATGTCGCCGACCTGATCATCCTGGTCGATTACACTTTTGGCAAGAATTCGGATCTGCCCGCCTGTCCCTGATCGCAAAGAGAGCATGAAGAAGAAGGCGACTCATGATGAGCCGCCTTTGTTGCTATCACCCTCCAGCTCCGTCGCGCGGAGCTTCCCTCTTACCGAGTCTTCCTGGAGGCCTGACTCTGATTAGATCCGAGCTATGCTCCGATTTTGAATCGTGCCACCATAGATTTCATCCCTTCGGCCTGGCGATTCAGTTCTTCCGCGGCCGAGGCGGACTGCTCAGCGCCGGTGGCCGTTTCTTTGGTGACCGATGAAATGTGTTCGATATTCCGGGAGATCTGTTCGGCCGCAGCCGATTGTTCCTCGGTGGCGGTCGCAATCTGCCGGACCATATCCATCACCCGTTCGGACATTGTCACGATCTCGCTCAGACTGGAGCCGGCTTTGTCAGCAAGCTGCCGTCCCGAGTCGACCTCGGTGATTCCCGATTCCATCGAGTGCACGGCGTCAGAGGTCTCACCCTGTATGCCCTTGATCATATCGGTGATCTCGCCGGTTGCTTTGCCGGTGCGTTCGGCCAGCTTGCGCACTTCGTCGGCGACGACGGCGAATCCGCGGCCCTGTTCGCCCGCTCTGGCGGCTTCGATTGCCGCGTTCAGCGCGAGCAGGTTGGTCTGGTCGGCGATATCATCGATAACACTGATGATTTCACCGATCTGATCCGCCGACTTGGCGAGCTTCCCGATCGATTCCGAGGAGATTCGGACCACTTCGGCGATGCGCTGCATGCCTTTGATAGTGTCACCCACAATTTGTCCGCCCTTGGTCGCATTCTCAGAAGCACTCTTGGCGTTATCGGAGGCATCCGAGGCATTGCGCGATGATTCCACGATCGTCACGGTCATTTCCTCGACCGCACTTGAAATCTGGCCGATCTGTCCGGCCTGCTGGCCTGCTCCTTTGGACATTTGTTCGGCCGATGAGGAGATCTCAGTAGCGGCGGAGACCAGTTGTTCGGCGTTTTCACTCAGTTCACGGATCATCAGCTTCAAATTGGTGGTCATCCGGTTCAGGGATGTGGCAATTTGATCCTTAGCCGATATGGTATCCTCAACTGCTTTGACCAGCGCACCCACTTCGTCGCTGGAGTAGGATCCGATCCGCTGGATCTCCGATTGCCGGACTTGACGGGTAAGATCGTTTGAAGCGACCGCATCGACGACTCCCACAAAATCGTGGAATTCGGCGTTCATTTGATTGCTCAACTCGACGACCCTGGTAATCGGTTTGGAAATCCGCCGGGCTATAATCCACCCGATCAACGATCCGACCACGAGTGCTACGATTCCGAGTGTGATAATGAGCTGGAAGGCGCTCGCTTCGTGATGTTCCGCTTCGACTGTAACGCTGTCGAGACCGTGCGATACTTTGGCCAGGACGTTTTCTACCTCGGTGTCAAAATTATCTGCGCTCTTCAGGACCTGTTCAAAATAATCCTTGAAGGAGCTGTTGTCCTGCGTGGACTTAGCCATTTCCAACAAGCGTTGAGCGCTGTCATCGAACGTCGTATAGTCAGCCTCGAGTTTCTTTACGGCATCGAATAAGCCGAGCGATGACATATGTTTGCTTTCGGTGATCACCTGTTCGGCTTCGTCAAGCTCCTTCTTGAGCGCTTTGCCGTTTTCTTCGTAGGCGTCGAAATCCTTTTGACTTCTGTCCAGGAGGAATCCCTTGAGGTCACTTTCCTGGGTAATTGCGTCGGCCGCAGCACTGGTGATCTTGTCGCTTAACGGAACATAAGAGGTCGCAACTTCCGTTACGGCATCGCCAATCAGCCCCATTTTCCAATCGGAGATTACGATAGTGAGCGCGAGTATTGCCAGAACGAAGCAAAACCCGGCCATGATCTTTCCGCCGATCTTCAGTTTCATGATGGTCTCTCCTAGCTATTTCCTTTAGTGCATTGCGACCGGCCCGGCAGGTCACGGCGCAGAGGTCCTGCACTCGATGGGCGAGCGTGGGACGACGTGGGTCATGCAACGTCCGTGTGGTCGCACCTGTTGGAATCTATGGTTCCCTGGAAATTAGCCCGGTTGTATCTCCAGCATGTTGTCGACGGTTTGGTCCGTTTCCGAAGTCCGGCACAAAGCCGTGCTTCCGGAACCAGCGAACTATGGGAAGGTCCTATGATGTTCAATCACTATCACTGTGTTGCCCTTCCATCATTCTCCCTAATCGTCACCGGAAATATTAATATCCGGTCTGTTCACACTTACAATCGTCAGATTAATCGTTCTGTTGATGAGGTAAATTATAGCTAGTAGGGAGTAGCGTGCGTACTCATACGAGCAGAAAGAGGAGGCGAAGAGACGCCCAAATTGGCCGTCTCTTCGTCTTTGATGAGCTTCGAGATAATCGAAGGTTCTTCGGTTCCCCTTCTGGATTCACTGTAATCCGGAACAGTGAATATGATCTGTTCAAATTCTGAACTTCTGTACCATCTGCTTCATGTTCTCAGCCTGACGGTTGAGTTGCTCGGCAGCGGCTGCAGATTGTTCGGCGCCGGTCGCAGTCTCTTTGGTGACCGAGGCGATATGTTCGATGTTTTTCGATATCTGCTCTGCGGCAGTGGATTGTTCTTCGGTGGCCGTGGCAATCTGCTGGATCATGTCCATGACTCGCTGTGACATGTTGACGATCTCGCTCAAGCTGCTGCCGGCCTTGTCCGCCAACTGACGTCCACTGTCCACCTCGGTGATCCCGGATTCCATTGACCGAACCGCTTCGGAAGTCTCGTTCTGGATACCCTTAATCATCTCTGTGATTTCTCCAGTTGCTTTGCCGGTACGTTCGGCCAGCTTGCGGACTTCGTCGGCGACGACTGCAAACCCGCGCCCTTGTTCGCCCGCTCTGGCGGCTTCGATTGCCGCGTTTAACGCGAGCAGGTTGGTCTGGTCAGCGATATCATCGATAACACTTATGATCTCACCGATTTGATCGGCCGACTTTGCCAGTTTGCCGATCGAATCCGCTGATGTTCTGACTACTTCCGCTATGCGCTGCATGCCGTGGATAGTATCATTGACTATTTGGCCACCCGTGGTCGCGTTCTGCGAGGCGCTCTTGGCCCCTTCGGTGGCTTCGCCGGCGTTACGAGAGGACTCTACTATTGTAGCAGTCATTTCTTCGATTGCGCTTGAGACCTGTCCGACCTGTCCGCTTTGATCCTGTGCTCCCTTCGACATCTGTTCGGAGGAGGACGAAATCTCGGTTGCGGCAGAGACCAATTGGGAAGCGTTATCACTCAACTGGCGAACCATCGTAGTAAGATTCTGGACCATCGTCTTGAACGCATTGCCCAATACGTCGCGTTCGGATTTTGGCGAAACAGTGACGGTGAGATTGTTCTGGGCGATATGCTGTGCGGCCGAAGCCAGATTGTTCATATACTCGATAAGCTTCCGGAATGCGTTGGCAAGCAATCCGATTTCATCTTTCGATTCGAGGCTGATTGAATGCTCGATATCACCCAAAGAGATGGCATCGGCGATGCGGGCCATATCGCTCACCGGGCGCGAAATGCCGCGGGCGATGAAGAAAGCAACAAGCACGCCGACAAAGACCGCGCCCAGGACGAATGAGATAGCCATCGTGTCAGCTGAGCTTTGGGCATCGGCCTGTTTTTTGGCCTGACCCGATTCGAGAGTGGTCATGGCGCTCATGAAATTATTCGCTTCTTCTTCCAGGGCCAGACGTGTCTGTTCGGCCGCCTTGGACTTTTCAGTTAAAGTGGTAAAGGCGTCGGCAAAACCCTGCGTCGCATTGATGACGCCGGTGACCTCGTCGATATCCTGCTGCAGTTTCATCTTTGCCCGGGTTGACTCTCCAACCGATCGTATCTCTTTCGATAACAAGGACACATTGTTCGCTTCGGCCAGATCACCGGTCGTCAGAAAAATACGATAGGACAGCCGGATTTTGAGGAATTTCGCGTTCAGATCTTCCGCGTCCGTAAGTTTTCCGGTTCGCTCTGTCAGTTGGGCAGCGCCGGCACCGGAACGCAGTTCCGATTTCAACTGATTGCGCTGACTTTGAAGGAGGGCGTCGATAGCCGTCGAGGCTTTCTCCACATCTTGAGCGACGAGATTGGAGGCGTCGCTCATCTGCTTCGACATTTCCTCCCATTTTTTCCAGCCATCGCGGTACTTGCCGGCGATATTCTGGGCCTGCTCGGCCACTTTGATATCGGCCGGATCCTGGAACCGGTTTTTCATTGCTTCCAGCAACGGCTCCGCTTCATCAAGCTCCTTATAAGCAGCGTCCACGAATTTCGTATCGCCAGTCCGTGCGAACTCGCTTCCCGCAGACTGCATCTGCTGAGCATACTGCATGAGACGCATGGAATCTCCGGCGTTTGCGGACTTTTGGGAAACGGTCGAGAGCCCGTTCCAACCAACATATCCAGTCAAGGCTGCCAGAAGGATTACCAGGCCGAAGCCGAAGTAAAGTTTGTTAGATACTTTAACATCCTTCCACGTGAGTGACATACTGACCTCCTCAAAGAAACTAAGTTTTGCCCCCGGACTTCGGTATATTTAGACGAAGCGCTATGGGCGCGGGTTATTCCATATAGTGATAGTCGTACTCTTGAACGAGTTCCGTGATGAGAGACTACTTGGTATGGATTGAGTACGAGAGCTACTCAGCGCCCGTAAACAGGGCAAGGTCGGCCAGAGGAACGGTCGTTGTCGCGACGATAACAGTCAATCGTGAAGCGAGTTCAGGTGATTGACCAGATTAACCTGCTGATTATTGACGCCGAGCTTGGTACGTATTTGCTGACGGAACTTGTGCACAGTTAGCAATGAAATGTGGAGAGTTTTGGCTATATCCTTGGAGGAGAATCCACTCTTGATCATTTTGCATATTTCTACCTCGCGAGGAGAAAGCTTGGAATAGAGTTTCTCCAGGCGGTTTATGAAGGGGGACGTAATGTCGTTCAGACATGACTCCATAAAGCGAAGATAGGATTTGTTGGTCTCGTCTGCCCGTTCGTAAAGGGTCTGCAGGACCGGTACAATGAGCCGGTCGACATTCGACTGAATCTGGGTCTTGATCTGTTCCTTTTCGTCGCCGATCTGTCTTAGAATCTCTTTGAGCGCGGAATTCTTTTCATCCAGGACCTGCTCGTCGCGGGCTAGTTTTTCATTCGTGGCCCGAAGCTCCTCTTCGATCACTTTTCGCGAAGTGATGTCGCGACATTGTATGAGGAGATATTGCTTTTTCTGTGCCGTTATCGAGGTGACCGCGGCTTCGAACGGCACATAGTCACCATTCGCATTCTCGCATCGCCAGGTGAGGCTATCTGCCGCGACTGTCTGTTGATCGTCCAGGGTGAGCACCGACTCAACGATTTTTCGGTCGTCGGGATGGATCCGTCTCACGAATTCTTTGATGTTCGAAGGGCAGAGGCCGAAAAAGGAGAGGCAAGAGGGATTTGCCATGACGATATTTCCGTCAGGATCAGACATCAAGAGAATCCCCAGGGAGTGATTAAATGCCAGCCTCAGCCGCTCTTCACCGGCGCGAAGGTGCGCGAGCTGCTCTTCGGTCCCGGTAACATCGCGGAATCCGGCGACCACGCCGCTGACCTGAGAAGAGGCATCGCGGACAGCAAAGAGAGTAATCTCCAGAATATCGGCGGGACCACGGTCGAGCAGAAGACTCGAGCCTCTTTCGGTCGGCGTCTCAAGACTGAACCGCGCCGTTTTCCCTTCATGAAATACTTCTTCGACTGTTTCATCGAACCCCAGGCGGTGCAGGACAGGATCAAGCAGAATGTTGTAACTTTTGGCGGACCGGGTCATATCCTGGCTGCCGAAGAATCGGTTGCCGGTTTCGTTGATCCACACGAGGCTGCCGTCCCGATCGAAAAATGCGTAGGGATCGGGGGACTGTTCAAGGGCAAGATCGCACCCAGCAGTGGCCGTATCCTTCGATTTCCGGTTCTTGGGTGAGACTTCAGACTGATGCGAGAGTGCCAGTCCGACTGTTTCGGTGATCGCCCGATCGGTACTCGTCCACGCCCTCGGGGCGCCTGTTCTGACGAATCCTACCACTCCTGAAATGCGTTCTTTGGTGCCGATCCGGGTACATATGAGCGCCTTGCTTCCTCTGGTTTCCAGGATTGCTTTTAAAGCAAACGCGTCCTCGTCAAGATCAGAAAGCGAGTCTATCTGCACGACATTCTGCTTCTGCAGCTGGTCCAGAATCCACTGCACAGTGGCCGACGGAACCTGATCGATGCTCTTGCTCCGATCCTCATGCGAGAGAGGCATCCATTCATGGGTTCGGTTGAAAAACTTACCGTCAGCGGACAAACGGAAGACAAGTGCTTTGTCGGAATTGGTAAGCAGACAGGCCTGGCGAAGCAGGGCGATGGTTGTGTCATCGCCTGGTTGTTTCGACAGACTGAGTATGGCCGAGGTAAGTTCGATCAGCCATTGTCCGCTACTGGGCGACATAGTCTCGGAAATCGGATCCAGCGATTCAGGTTTTCTGGTGAGATGAATTTTCTGGCCCGCTTCCATCTCTACATCTTTCAGCATTATATCTCTGCTCTCTCTCTATTGAGCATCGTAAACGGAATAGTTTCGATGCCCTTTCCCAATACTATCGGCTAACCTGTGCAAAAACTAAACAGGTTGACCGAGTTGTCATTCCGTGGCTTACTGCCGAAAATGATGCAAAAAAGGGGATGGGAAGAGCAAACCAAAGGGCGGTCGGGCTGTAGAACAGTTGAGAAAAGAGATACAAACGGCTACAGGAGTACTGAAATTAATCACTCGGATTCACATGATGTCTCGCTACGTGCGGAACGGACCGTACTTGAAGCGGCCGGAGTTCAAGGTCACGTAGCTCCCTTACGGTTGTTGATTGTGGCGCCGGAGTCCGGCCGGGATTGCTTCGATGTCGATAAGGTATTGCGAATCAACGCCTTGTTGTCGGAGGCCGGGTCTGTCAGCGAGGTGATCTCAACCAGGCCGGCCAGCACCGCCGTGGACTCAAAGGGATACGCGAATGGCCGTTTGAGCAGTATTCTTGCCAACCTCACTGTTCTGCGCACGCTGGTGCGGCGAATCGGCGAATTTGATGCGGTATTTCTCCACTATACTTCGGGGACATCGTTCGCCGGGCTCGTGCTCCCTATTATTTTGCTGACGAAGTTTTTCGGAAAGAAAGTGGTATTGGACTATCGGCAGTATGCAGAGTTTGCCAGAATCTACGACGGCGGGCCGATCCAGAACCGAGTTCTCGGACTGTGCGACCGGGTGATGATGCTCTCGGAATTCCAGCATCACCGTCTGGAAAGGTACAATCTGCGCGGTGGTTATCTGCCGGAGTATCTGCGGACCTCGCGGACCGAACTCAAAAAGATCGAGTCACTGCAGCCCAGGATACTGGTGGCCGGGCCGCTGGAGAAAATCAGCAACACTATCTGCGTCATCAAAGCATACCGTCTGGTCAAGCAGAAATATCCGCGCACCGAACTTATCGTGGCCGGCGAGGGGACCAAACGGCAGGGTCTGGAGGAACTGGTTCGTCGGGAGAAGCTGCCCGGCATTACCTTCCGCTCCATGAATTCGATTGCCGAGATGGAAGCGCTGATGAATGAGGCCGATCTGTTTGTCAACTGCTCGTATCTGGACTATCTGCCGGCGCCGTTGCTTGAAGCGGCTGCGTCCGGCTTGCCCATTATCTCGACTCCCTCGGTTAGCGTTCTCGAAACATTCTCCGAAGGGGAGAGTGTTCTGTTCGGCCGGCACAATGACCACGTATCGCTTTCAGACAAGATCATCGAACTTGTCGAGAATCCTGAGTTGGCCCGAAAACTCTGCCGACATGCCCACCGGCAAGTCGAGAGTTTCCGGTGGGAGAAAGTTCGGTCGCGGTGGCAGAATTTCTTCTCCTCGCTGAAGCAATGATCTCAATAGTCGTCTTTTCGACGACCTTTTCCTGGACAGCTTTTTTGTTTTGAGACACCCTGCGGAAGACATATATTCCGGGCACGCATGATCAGCTTGCACACCATTTATAAGCACTGACGGGCAGGAAGCCGGAGAATAAGGAAACTATTGTCATGTCCGATACCGAGCCAAAATACGACCTGGCGGTAATCATGCCGGTCCGCAATGAGGAAAAATTCCTGGGGCAGACGCTGGACCAGCTCTACCTTCAGGATTTCCCGATGGACCGTCTTGAGATTATTCTTGCTGAGGGAGGCTCGACCGACCGGACCCGCGAGATCGCTGAATCTTATAAGAGCCGATTCGGCTCGCTGAAAGTCCTGGACAACCCGAGACAACTTCCTTCGAGCGGGCGCAATGTCGGCGTCAAGAACTCCACCGCACCGTACATCCTGATTCTCGACGGCCATACATATATTCCGAGCAAGAGCTTTCTGAAAGATGTGCTTGAGATTTTCAAGAAGTACGATGCCCAGTGTTTGTGCCGTCCGCAGCCGTTGAATCCGCCTGATATCAACGAATTCCAGACGGCGGTGGCCCTTTGTCGCAGCTCCTCGTTCGGTCATAAGCCGGGCTCGGAGATTTATTCGAACGAAGAGGGGGAGGTCGATCCGACATCGTCAGGTGCCATGTACGTGCGCAGCGTATTCGATCAGATAGGTTATTTCGACGAGTCATTCGACGCCTGCGAGGACGTTGACTTCAACTATAGAGTAAAGCTCGCCGGTCTGAGATCATTCCTGTCACCGAAACTTAAGGTGTTCTATTATCCCCGGTCGACCATTCGCGGCCTCTGGCGTCAAATGGGCCGATACGGCAAGGGGAGATTCAGGTTCTCCCGCAAGTACAAGATCTTTTCACCGATTCAGTGGCTGGCCGGACTGGGCGTGCTCGGATTCGGCGTGATGCTGCTGCTGTCGTTCTTTTTCAATCCAGTATTCGAAGTATTCAGGACGGTGACCGCCCTTTATATTCTCGTCGTGCTGGTCTACTCGCTGGCGCTGTCTCTTCGTGAGAAGCAAGTTTCCGTGCTGCTCTACGGTCCGCTGATATTTCCGACCGTTCACTTTGGCCTCGGTTTCGGATTCCTCAGGGAGATGATCGATCAGTTCACCAGGAAGTAAACTGGCCGCGCCGCAAGGGAGGCAAAGGTATGCCATCGATATATAGCTATAGTTCGCTTGAGACATTTCGGGTTTGTCCTCAAAAGTTTCAATTCAGCTATATTGACAAGGTGCCGGTCGAGGAGAAGGTGGCTGCCGATACATATCTTGGAAGCGCCGTTCACCGAGCCCTCCGCAAGCTGTACACGGCCGGCTCGGACGGCGTGCTGATCCCCCGTGATGAGATCGTCAAATTCTATCGCGCCGAGTGGAACAAGCTCTCGCGCGAACTCCTATCGGTGACTTCTGACTTCTATACGGTCGACGACTATATCCGGATCGGTGAAGAGATGCTGTTGAAGCATTACGACAAATATCAACCGTTCAATCGGGGGACGCTTCTCGGTGCCGAGATGTTTCTCACTTGCACGCTTCCGAATACGCCGTTCAAGTTCCGCTGTATCATCGATCGACTCTGGAAGAATGAGTCGGGTGAGGTAGAGATCTGTGATTACAAGACCGGTCAGTCGATTTCCCGGCCGCAGGATCCGCGGTTCTTCTTTCAGATGGGATTGTACCAGTTGGCCGTCCAGCAAAACTTCCCTCAGTACAAAAATATCTCTGTCGCGCAGTACTTCCTTCGCAAAGATGAAGTCGTGGCGCATCGGTTCAACGATGACGAGATCCTGCAGCTTGTCGAAGAACTCAGGCAAGCGGTCCTGGCGAGTCTTCAGGCCACGCGATTAGGGGAGTTCCCGGCACAAGAGGGGCCTCAATGCAACTACTGTGATTATGTAAACATCTGTCCGGCTAAGAAACATCGGCAGTTGTTGGACGAGGAGGAGCGTACCGGCATTCCAGCTACCGCCGAGAAGCTAAAAGAACTGGCCAATCACTATATCCAGAAGAATGCTGAGAGCAAAGCGATCAAAGAAGAACTCGACACTGTGAAAGCGGAACTGGTCGAGCTGGCCCGCGACCAGGAATATGTCGGTTTTCGAAGCCGATACCGGCAAGGTTTCAGTGAAGCTAAGCACGAAAGAGAAGTTCGTGACGAAGTCGGAAGATGCCCAGGCGTACGCCGATTTGAACGCCGTTGCTCGACATATGCAGCTCGATGACTATTTCGTTCTCGATGCTACCAGCCTGATGAAGGATGTCTATGTGAAAAAGGTGCTGCCCGAAGCGGAGCTGAAGAAGCTGTCGGAATTTGTGATCAGTAAGGAAGAGGCTCGGGTAACGGTAAGCAGGAAGCATCAGAGCGACAATGACGAAGATATCGTCTAATCGGATTCCGGCGACAAAAGTGCAAAACAAAACCCGACCTCAGGTCGGGTTTTGTTTTATCTGATTTCAACTTTGGTGTTATTCGACTTGCTTCACCACAAAGGCGGGGCGAATCTCAGTCTTCTTTCTGTCGGCAATCGGAATGGTGTCCGGTGTCGCTCCACCCTGAACGTTGGAAGCAATAACCATCAACGAGTTGTTCGGGTTGGTAGTCGTCGTGTCTACGTCGAGCTTCTCGATCGGTTTCTTGTCCAGTGAAGAGACAAAGATCGTCACCAGGCGTCCGCTGCCGGGCTCGAGCGTCTTATGGGTCGGACCCAGATTTGCTATCATACCGAGGGTCACGCACTGAATTGCCGTATCGGCTCGCATGCCTTTATAGTCAAAAGTCTCGACCCGTCCGCCGGTATAAATGGCAGAATCGGCGACCACGCGAGTCATTCCGGCGGTCATCCGAAGCGGCACGGAGAGGCCGACAATGGATTCGTCGTTCGTGCAATTGATTGTAATAGTCCAGCTGTTACTGCTAACCTTCTCCATTTCAGCATAAACGGTATCCGTTTTGCCAAACGCGTCTACTTGCGCAGCAGCAACGGCAGGCAGGATTACCACCGATGACAGAAGCAGTAAAAGAAGAATCGTCCGTAAGCGTTTCATTTTTCCTCCATCCACGTTAAAATACAAGCGCCTCGTATTCTACCCTTCATTTGTTGAAAAGATCCGTACCGGTGGTGTCGCCACTAATTGTCGTAAGTGACGACTGTAGAATAGCTTTTAGGGAATCGGCCTTTGCCTGGTTTTTGAGCTGAATCCGGTATATTTCCGAAGCTGCGGCCAGAGCATTGCGACCTTCGTCCGTCTGAGGGAATTTCGAGAATATTGTCTGAAGCGTTTCAGCTGTCTTCGCCCAATTCTTGTCCTGGCGGTAGAGATCTGCTTTATACATCAGGGCGCGCGCCTCGTCGGGCCGACCCGCGGCACTCGACTCTAGGTTGCTGAAATACTGTTCGGCGTCCCGGTGCCATTTTTGTGCCTCGGCCGTTCGACCCTGATCCTGGAAGTACTTCACAAGATACAGATAGGTCTGCATCGCTTCGTCGGAGTACCGATATTTTTCGATCAACAAATTGTATTCGTTCAGGGCCAGATCCCACTTGCCTTCGAGCTCATACGCTCTCGCGTAGGTGTATTGCACGGCCGGAGTGGCAGCGTAATAGTCCGGATACATCTTCTTAATCATTTCGATCTGTGCCCGGGCATCAGCGTACTTTTTCTGGTCCATTTTGAGGGTAGCAATTTTGAACTGGACCTGCGGCTTCAGCGCGGAGTCCTCCGGTTTCAGGCGATTCAGCGCTTCGGTATAAAGCGCCTGGGCGGTGTCGAATTTCCCGAGCTGTCCGCCGTAGATGTCGGCTTTCTTTACGAGAATCGTGAGATAGCTGGGGAGGGAGGGGTCGGCGATAGCGTTCAGTTCGGCAATTTCGTTGCGCCATTGATGCGCGTCGTCGTACATGCTTGCAAGATTCGAGTGACTTGCTACCGCTACCTTCGTGCCCGGATAATCGGTGAGCAGATTTCTGTAGTAATTCATTGCCTGGTTAAACCGATTGGCCGCAGCCAGGCTGTCTCCCAATAAGCTCATCATTCTATATATATGTGTAGGCAGATTGAAGACCGGGAACATGATCTCACCCGATTTGTCGACCGGAGGATAAAATCTGGCTACGGCATTGTCATACACGGCCAGCGCGGAGTCCCACATATTGGAGGACTGCAGCGTCTGTCCCAGGTTGATGTAGGCATTTGCCAGCTGGGCTCCGGAGAGGCTGAGCGTGCTCAACATTCGGTTGAACAGGAAGATACAGCTGTCGGTCTGGCCGCCGGAGTAATACAACTGGCCGAGCCGATTCGAGGTCTGATAGGCGAGATAGGTCAGTTCGTTATATTCGACCGGATAGTGCATGCTGTCAGTGGATTTAAGGGAGCTGATGCAAAAGCCAAGCAGGTCTCGATATTCCCCTGTTACCTGGGTCATGGCCGTCGGAGTAAGCCTCTGATTCAGGGCGAGATAGTTTTTAAGCGTTCTTTCGGCGTGATCAAACCGCTTCTCCGCTTCGTAACGACTTCTAAGGGCAGGATTATCGGAACAGGCGGAGCAAGCCGCGATGACAATGAGTCCGACAATGATTTTAAGACTCGTTTTTTTGTTCATGGTACTTGTATCGGAAATTGTTGATGTCCAGTATACACTTAGGCGAATATAGATGAATCCAAAAGGGGGTACAAGCCAAATTTTTCAGTATTAACCTGTCTTGATCCCCTTTCGCCAATAAAAAAACCCGCCTGAAAAGGCGGGTCTGTACAGGAAATTCAGGACGAATTATCTATTTTTTACGTCTGCGAACCAGCCCGGTACCAAGCAGGCCAAGTCCAAACAGAAGCATTGTCCCCGGCTCCGGTACGGCGGTGGTGAAGTTCTCTTCCATCAGGTCGTTTCCACAACCGACATTCACATGGAAGGAAAGGCTGCTGAAATCGCCCAGCAAAGAGCGGTCAAACTTCATTTCCCACACATAGGTGTCACCGTTGCCCGGATTCATGTGATCAGTTTCAATTCCGGGAGCGAACGTCATCATCGAGTTGACCGCACCGAGATACGAGCCGTGTCTCATTTCGTGAGCGCCGGCCGCATTCCGAATAGCAGTGTTGCTGTAATAACTGTGCGGATCCTGCTGAATGTAGTTCCAACTGGACACCTGATAGAGACCGTTGTTGTTTCCACCAGCAGTCAGGTCAACCGCATATTGATACTTGTTGCCACCGTTGACACCGATGAAAAGGTCACCGAGACGGAATCCTTCTTTCGAGTAGCCGAACGAGTTCGTCAGGGAGACGTACACAAAATCCTGGTCCACTGCGACATTCAACCCTTCAAGGTCAAAGGCTTCGCCGCCCGGATTGTAGGTACCGGGGGAAGGCTGGTGACCGATGCCGTTGGGATAGTTGATAGGAGACCAGTTGTTGTTGTGATCGAAGATGTGATCCTGTCCAAAATCATAGTAAGTGTAGCTGAAGCTGTACGCCTGAGCCGACACCAGCATGAGGGCTGCGACCAGAATTAGTGCTTTTTTCATAATTTCTCCTGTACGGGTAATGTTTTAATGTTCGTCCGCCTTACCAGAAGCAATTGGTATGCCGCTTTTTCGTTGCCGTATTAATCACTATAATACGTTGAATGGCAATCAATTAAATCGACGCCTCGGTCGCCTGGTCGGACGGTTTGGCAAAATCTTGCACATAGTTTGCTAAAATCATGTCACCGCTCGACTAAAACGCCGGTTTTCAGCAACATACCATATTAATGAGGGACGATTCATGTCCAAGTTCTCGGGAATCCTGCGGACAACTTAACTATATGTTTTGTGGAGTCCTTTCTTGCCTCCTTGAAGTCAAAAAGAGAGGAGAGCGATGAGATTGTTTAGCCGTAAGAAGGAGCCGCTGGAGCCGCTACTCACAACCATACACCAGTCCACGAAAGTACTGCTGGATGAAAAACCGGGAATAAGCCGGAAGGGCCAAACCAGATATCCCGTATTCACCCCGGGAGATTTCGGGCCGTCCCAGCGAAACCGGATCTCGTTGTACCGTTTTCTGGCCCGTGAAATCCCGGTGGTACAGGCTTGTATCGCCACCTGGGTAAGAATGAGCGCAGCCCCAACCCACTTCACGCTCCGGGAGAGCGTACCAGTATCGGTTGAATCGTCCGCCAGAGACCGGCTCGATCAGCTCTGCGCCAGGCTCAATTCGGGCGACCCGGGCGGATCAGGGAGCCTCGCGTCTTTTCTGCCTCAGTTGTTTCTTGGACTCTATCGCGATGGCGCCTTTGCCGGATATCTCAAAGTCACGGATGACGGCGAAGTCGAGAGTTTCCGGCCGGTCGATGCCGGAGCAATTGTGCTTGATACTGCCGGCAACAAACAGCGGCTCTTTTTCGAGATTGACGATAAGCTCATTCCGCTGGACAGCCCCGACTTCTATTATCTACCGCTCAATGCCGATTCGACGCGGCCGCTGGGGAGCTCGATCTTACAGACTATTCCGTTCGTTTCATACATCCAGCAACAACTGGTCGATGATATGCGAAGGACCAGTCACAATGCCGGCTACCATCGACTCCATGTGAAAGTAACGCCACCCGAACGGGTCTCAGGTGAATCGGACAGGGCGTATATCGATCGAATTAACAGCTATTTCGATTCGACGGTATCGATGATCCGGTCGTGCAAGATCGATGAGAACCCGGTGACCTGGGATAATGTCGCGATTGATCATATCGGTCCCGAAAACGTACGGGCCGTGACCAACAGCTGGTTCATGAATCATCGCGCCATGGTCGAAGAGATCTGTGCCGGAACGAATCTCGCTCCTTTCATGCTCGGCTACTCCTACGGTGCTACCTCGACCTGGTCGTCGTTCAAGTTCGATCTGGTGATGCGCCAGGTAAGATCGGTTCAGGCGCAGGTCGCTTCATTTCTGGAGTGGATCGGAAATATCGAGCTGGCGCTGGCCGGCATTCCGACAAGATGCCAATTCGCGTTCGACAATACCTACGCCTATCAGGCGGCCGATGCTTCGTCTATCAAGGCACGCGAAGTCGAAGGATTGTTGAAGTTGTTCGAGTCAGGGCTGATCGATGAATCGACCGCCCGTCAGAAAGCACTACAGCTGCTCTCGTGACAACAATCGAGGCCATCGACTGGCGTCGATCCCTCAACGACCCGGTCTGCTTTGCCCGATCGGTGCTCGGGATTGAACTCCACTCCGGGCAGCAGACCTGGCTTCGGGAATCAGGCGCCCATGAGAATCTTCTCGTCACCGGCAATCGGTGGGGAAAGTCCTTTGTGTGCGCAGTCAAAGCGCTTTATCGGGCGGTCTTTCGGCTGCGCGATATCAGATACGACACCAGCCGCAAATATCGCATCGTGACTGCTTCCATCACCCAGGATCAGGCGAATATCGTCTTTGACCGAGCCGTCCGTCTGCTCCGGGAGTCCGAGATACTTCACCCGTTTATTCTAACCCTCACCCGATCGCCCTACCCTCGCCTGGTTCTGTCAAATGGCGCGGTTCTTGAAGCCCGGTCGACTCAGAATCGGGGGGAATATCTTCTGGGCAACGATTATGACTATTTCATTTTCGACGAGGTCGCGTTCGAGAGCGATCCGGATTACGTCGTCGAGGAAGTCATCAAAATGCGCCTGGCCGACCGCGAAGGAATGCTTGATCTCGTTTCCACGCCGAACGGGCGAAACTGGTTTTACCTTCGGGCGAGGGAAATTATCGAAAAGCGCCGACCCGGCTATTTCCAGTCCGGCGATACCCGGGACAATACGTTCATATCAAGCAGCGCCGTGCAAGCGCGAATCGATACCTTCTCTGATCGACGGGTGCAGCAAAACATCATGGGGAAGTTCGTAGACAGCGGAGGGGAGATTCTTAAAGGGGAGTATGTAGACAGCGCGATCGAGCGGGGCCGTTACGAAAGCACACCGATAGCGACTCTCGGCGGCACATTCATTTCGGGCTGGGATCTGGCGCGCAAGAAGACGGCCACCGTCGGTATCACCGTACAGGTGGTTAAGGATCAGGCGAGAGTGGTGGCACTGGAGCGATTTAAGATGTTCGATTGGAATGTTGTGATCGAGAAGATTCGACAGCGCCAGGAGCAGTTCCCGGGGGAACTGGTGATCGATGCGACCGGGCTTGGCGATGTTGTCGTTGAACAGTTGTCCGACTACCGACCGACTTCGGTCATCTTCTCTCCCTCGACCAAAGCGGAACTCCTTACCAATGTCGAGCTGTTTCACGCCCGCGATCTTATCGCCTACGATCGCTGGGAACTTCCGGATGGCCCGGGGAAGATCTGGTCGCTGGAAGATGAGTTGCGCAAGGCGCGATGGGATGACAATTCGGACTGCGATGCTCTCATGGCGCTCGCGCTGGCGCTCTGGCCGCTGCGGAAGCGCAAACAGATTACGCCGCTTCCAAGAGTGGGAAGATTCTGAATATGCGAAGTCATTCAGATGAGAGTCTATTGACGTTCAACCTGTTATTGCATCTAGTTGAACCAGCCGTTGAAGCAGTAACGAGCCGAATGGGTGACAAAACAAACAAGACTGAAACTCTCTCAAAAAATATATTGACAAGGGGGGTGGGATTCTTAATATGGTGCAATCTCGCCACGGTCCTGCATCATTTCAGACCAGAGATTCGTCGTCCGCGTTAAGGACATCCGATCACAGCTAATAGACAGGAAGGTCTCACAAGTGTTCGAAGGAACCAGAGCACGAAGCAGGGAATGCCCCAAAGCGGGCGGAGAGAGGTGGTTGGACTGATGGCTGCGCTGGGCACGGCACGGCTTATTCTCGAAGACGGCACAATATTTGAGGGGGAAGGATTCGGATTCAAGGGAGCATCGGCAGGCGAAGTTGTTTTCAGCACCGGCATGGTCGGCTACCCCGAATCACTGACGGATCCATCGTACAAAGGTCAAATTCTCACCCTCACCTATCCGCTGATTGGCAACTATGGTGTCCCCGAATTTCAGCGGGACGAATTTGGTTTGCCCTCAGGATTCGAATCGGATCGCATTCAGGCCTCCGGGCTGATCGTATCGGAGTACGCCTCGCGCCACAGCCATCACTCGGCTTCGCGAACGCTCGATCAGTGGCTTGAGCAGGAGCAGATTCCCGGTCTGGCGGGAATCGACACCCGCGCGCTTACGAAAATTCTCCGAGAGCGGGGCTCGATGCTCGGCAAGATTGAATTCCCCGGATCGCCTACCGAGTTTTATGACCCGAACGCCGCCGACCTGGCAGCCTCGGTAACTCCATCAGAAATCTCACGGCTCACCGGAAATGCCGCTTCAACCGGCAGGCGGCGGACAGTGGTCATGCTTGATTGTGGAGCCAAAGTCAGTATTCCCCGGAGTCTCCTTCGTCGCGGGATCGACATCATTCGCGTTCCTTATAACCACTACTTCCTGAATCTCGATTATGATGGTCTCCTGATCACGAACGGTCCAGGGGATCCGCGCATGTACGGTGCCACGATCAAGAACATTGAACGGGCTCTGGCCGTCGGCAAACCGATCCTCGGGATTTGCCTGGGCCATCAACTGCTCGCCCTGGCCGCCGGAGCAGATACCTACAAGCTGAAGTTCGGTCATCGAAGCCACAACCAACCCTGCATCGAGAACAACGGCAACGGCTCGAATCCCAATCCCAGGGTCCGTCCGGGAAGATGCTTCATAACGTCACAGAATCATGGCTACGTCGTCCGCAAAGAGACGCTCCCGCATGACTGGGTCGTTTGGTTCACCAACGTGAATGACGGGACGGTGGAAGGAATTCACCATATAAGTAAGCCGTTTTACAGCGTACAGTTTCATCCGGAGGCCAATCCCGGGCCGGAGGACACCGGCTGGATTTTCGATGAGTTCGCCGAGAGGATGTTCAGTGAACAGAGCTGAGTTCGGCGACCGGCATCTCCCGGAGACCGTTCTGGTCCTTGGAAGTTCGGCGCTTAAGATCGGCGAAGCAGGGGAGTTCGATTATTCCGGGAGCCAGGCGATCAAAGCGCTCAAGGAGGAAGGGATCCGCACCGTCCTCATCAATCCTAATGTCGCCACTATTCAGACCTCAGAACATCTTGCGGATGAAATCTATTTCGCGCCGGTCACGCCGCATTTTGTAGAGCAGGTGATTGCCGAAGAGCGCCCCGATGCCGTCCTGCTCGGGTTCGGCGGGCAGACTGCGCTCAATTGCGGGGTGGAGTTATACAAGACCGGTGTGTTCGAGAAATACGGCGTGAAGATTCTTGGCGCACCGATCGAATCGGTGATCGATACTGAGGATCGCGAGCGGTTTATCGGTCGGCTCAATCAGATCAATGTTAAATCTCCGCGAAGTATCCCGGCCGTATCGGTGGAAGGGGCAATCGAGGCTGCAAAGACGATCGGATTTCCCTGTATGGCCCGCGTAGCGTTTGCCCTGGGCGGCCTCGGCTCAGGTATTTGCCGCGACGAAGATGCCCTCCGAACACTGGCGCAGCGGGCGTTCGCGCACACCAGTCAGGTGTTGGTGGAAGAGTATCTCGAAGGCTGGAAGGAGATCGAATACGAAGTTGTGCGGGATCGGTATGATACCTGCGTGACAGTGTGCAATATGGAAAACCTCGATCCGATGGGAATTCACACCGGAGAAAGCATTGTAGTAGCGCCGAGTCAGACCCTGAACAACGATGAATACCAGATGCTTCGCGATGTGGCGATCCGCGTGATTCGCCATCTGGGTATCATCGGCGAATGCAACATTCAATATGCCCTCTCGCCCAACAGCAGAGACTACCGAGTAATCGAAGTCAACGCGAGGTTATCGCGGAGTTCTGCCCTGGCATCCAAAGCGACCGGATATCCGCTGGCGTTCGTTGCCGCCAAACTGGCGCTCGGCAAGTCGCTCGCCGAAGTGAGAAACTCGGTGACCCAGGTGACCATGGCCTGCTTTGAGCCTGCCCTTGACTATGTGGTGGTCAAAGCTCCGCGCTGGGATCTGAACAAGTTCCACGGCGTCTCCACCCGTATCGGTTCGGCCATGAAGTCGGTCGGTGAGGTGATGGCGATCGGCCGGAAGTTCGAGGAAGCCCTGCAAAAGGCACTTCGGATGCTCCAGACCGGAGCAGCCGGGGTCGTGGAAAATCCCAATATTACTTTCGACGATTTGAGCAAGTCGCTTCGAGAACCGACCGAACGTCGTATTTTCGCAGTGGCCGACGCGATCAAAGCGGGGATGTCGGCATGCGAAATTCATGACATCACGCATATCGACCGCTGGTTCATAGATAAAATAGCCAACATCGTAGAAATCGATGGGGAGCTTGCTCGGGCCGGCGTCCATGGACTGGATCGTCGGTTGATGCTGAGAGCCAAGCAGCACGGATTCTCCGACTTGCAGATTGCCCGGGCCACCGGGACAAACGAGGACAAAATCACGGATACCAGAAGGTCCTGGGATCTTCGCCCGTGCATCAAACAAATCGACACCCTGGCGGCCGAGTATCCGGCGGTCACGAACTACCTGTACCTGACGTACAACGGCAGCGAAGACGATATCAGTTTCGGTCAGGAGGGAGGGGTAATGATACTGGGGCCGGGGGCGTATCGGATCGGGAGTTCAGTTGAATTCGACTGGTGTTGCGTCAACGCCGTAAGAACGCTCCGGCAACTTGGCTATCGCACGATCATGGTCAATTACAATCCGGAGACGGTAAGCACCGACTACGATGAATGCGATCGACTCTATTTCGACGAACTGTCATTCGAGACCATCTCCGACATCTATCACCTTGAGCAGCCGATGGGGGTGATTCTGTCGATGGGTGGTCAGATCCCCAACAGCCTTGCGCTCCAGTGCACCGAGGCCGGGATGCGGGTGCTGGGAACTTCGGCCCGCAATATCGATCGCGCCGAGGATCGCCATAAGTTTTCGAGTCTTTTGGAGAAGCTCGAATTGCCGCAACCGGAGTGGCGCGAAGTCAGTTCGCTGGAAGAGACCCATCGGTTTGCCGAAGCAGTCGGATATCCGATCATCATCAGGCCGTCCTATGTCTTGTCCGGCGCTGCCATGGCGGTGGCCGGCAATGCCGAAGAACTGACCGAGTATTTGAGCAAGGCGGTTAAAGTCTCACCGGAACATCCGGTGGTAATAAGCAAGTTCATCGAGAATGCCAAAGAGATCGATGTAGATGCGGTCGCCCGAGACGGCGAGCTGGTCATGTGGGCAGTCTCGGAGCATGTGGAAAATGCGGGCGTTCATTCGGGCGATGCCACTCTGGTCCTGCCGCCGCAACGGACTTACCTTGAGACGATGCGACGGATTCGCAAGATCTGTACCCAGATAGCCAGTTCACTCTCGATTAACGGACCTTTCAATATCCAGTTTCTCGCCCGTCAAAACCAGGTGATGGTTATCGAGTGCAATCTGCGCGCGTCACGCAGTTTTCCGTTTGTGTCGAAAGTGCTGAAATCGAATTTCATTGACGCTGCCACCCGGGTCATAATGGGACGACCGGTACAGGAGACCGGCAAGTCGTTTCTGGAGCTGGACTACGTCGGGGTCAAGGCACCGGAATTTTCGTTTTCGAGACTCGAAGGGGCTGATCCGACACTGGGCGTGGAGATGGCATCCACGGGCGAGGTAGCATGTTTGGGATGGGATTTCGATGAAGCGTTCCTGAAAGCGCTCATTTCAGTCGGTTTCAAGTTCCCCATTCGGTCGGTGCTTCTGTCATCGGGACCGATTGAGAGCAAGGCAGCCTTTCTTGAAAGCGCCCACGGGCTGAAAACGCTGGGCGTGAAGTTTTATGCCACCCAGGGGACGGCTGATTTCATGAGTCAGCACGGCTTCGACGTGACAGTGCTTAAGTGGCCCCTTGAAGAAGGAGAGCCGCGAGCGACCGACTTCATCAAGCAGGGGAAAATCGATCTCGTGATAAATATTCCCAAGGATTATCGCAAGGAAGAACTGACCAACGACTACCTGATTCGCCGCACGGCGGTGGATTTCAAAGTCCCGCTCATTACCAATCTGCAGCTCGCACAGCGTCTGTCCGAGTCGCTTTGCCGAATACCGATAGCGTCTCTTTCGGTTCAAAGCTGGAATCGCTACGGAGAACAAAACTAGCAGGGTCGGTAACTAAAATCGGTCGACGGAGTTCAGCGCACGATTGAGACCTGTTCGATTTCATCCAACGGTACTTCAATCCTGCCATCGTTGTTCATTCCCACCAGACGCCATTCGTTCTTGAAACTGAGCGACGGCTGATCGAGTACGGTTGTCAGCCGCTTCCCTCTGGCTGAGACCCGTTCGAGCCTCACTCGCTGCCCCCCTCTGATCGCAGCGTTGATGAGCATCGATGACACAATTTCGGAGCAATCTCTTACTTGCGCCTGGCTCGCGATCTGTTCACCGTAGGCATCGAGTATTTCTTCGACCGGGTGCTCCTGGCTCGAGATCAGTTTGGAGACGAGATCGTCGATATTTCCGGCATACTTTTCACCGAGCCCCAGTGACAGAAGTCGAAGTCCCGCAGTCAGTAGTATTGCCTCGTCGGTACCGAGGGCGAGCCCCTGCCCCTTGTTCCGCTGATAGAGACGATACGCTTTGAGCCGCTTGTCATATATAATCGGGAAATTCGCCTCAGAAATGTCGTTGATATAGCGATAGGCTGTTCGTTCCGGGATGTCACAGACTCGTTCGATCGTTTTGAGTGTCACCATCGGTCGGTTTGTGAACAGATTGATGAGTGTGAGGATTTTACTCAATTTGTTCATAGTTACTATCAGGAGGCGCTTCTGACGCGCCTCCATTTCCTTTGTTGTCGTGTTTCAGATCGCTATTTTCAGAACCATTGTAATGATGTCGAGGGTACTGAGGGTGCTTGGCGCTGTTGAGTAGGTTCCGCCACCCAACCCGGTCGTGTCGACAATCATACCGTTTGGGGTCCCGGTAGTGTCTGGTACTGGCTGGGGAGGTGTGCCACCATCTCCCGCGACAGCAGTGTTTGGAATGAAGCCCGCAAACGTGAATTGAAGCGCGAGGGCCAACAGCCCCAGAATGATGATTCGTTTCAGTAACCGTTCTCTTCTCACAACTACCTCCTCTTGAGTTTGGTGCGATTTACGAAAGGAGGCATATCAAACCGGTTGCCATCTCGATGCGATGACGGCTGAAGACCGCATCGCATTCTATGACAACCGATTAGGGCGATTGAGGCATGAAAGAGGGGGACCCCTTTCACCAACGGATCGTAGTCGGGATGAGGCGGAGTCGGGTCAACTCCTTAGGTATCATGAGGGAACTGGCTGGCGATCTGGTTACAAAAGTGGATAATTGGATAATTTGGGGGAGAGATGGCTAATCTTTGAGACCGAATTTTTCTATCTTACGCACAAAAGTCGCATAAGGCATGTTTACACTCGCTGCCGCCTTGCGCCTGTTCCCATCAAAACGTTTCAGGGCATCCTGGAGCATCAGCCTTAGAGCCTGTTCTTCTCGATCTTTCTTGCGGCTTGGGTCAGTAAGTGCTGTGCGTATCGCTTCCGGCAAATCGGCTGGTCGCACCTTCTCTCCGGCGTAATCGGCACATAGCTGCCGTACGAGAAACAGGAGTTCGCGCACATTTCCCCGCCACTCATACGCCTGTAAAGCCAATCGGGTCTCGGGTGCGAAGACTGGAGGGCGATGGCCCTGTGAGAAATGCTCGACGAAATGGGTCACCAGAACCCAGATATCGCCGGATCGCTCGCGCAGGGGGGGGATCTCGAAAGTGTAGCCGCTTATGCGATGATACAGGTCCCGGCGGAAAGTCCCCTCCTCAACCATCTTCAGAAGGTTCTTGTTTGTGGCATAGATGAACCGGATATCCGTCTTGAGCATCTTGTTGCTCCCCAACTTCTCAAATTCCTGATACTCGACAACACGGAGGATCTTTGCCTGTGCGGTCAGTGACATGTCGCCGATTTCGTCGAGAAACAACGTGCTGCCGTCGGCCGCGGCGAACTTTCCTTCTCGCCCGGCCACGCCAGTCGCCGTATTGTTGGCAACCCCGAATAGCTCCGCTTCGAGCATGCTCTCCGGCAGCGCCGAGCAATTGAGCTTAACCAGGGGACGATCTTTTCTATCGCTCAGGCGATGAATCATCTCCGCGACGATTTCCTTACCGGTTCCGCTTTCCCCCAGGACAAGTACCGGCATCGACAGTCGCGCAATCTGAGGCATCCTTGCAAACAGTTGGTGCATTTTCGGATCATTTGTGATAAACTGGTGAGGACCAATTTGCCTGCTGATATCTTCAACAAGCTGCCGATTCTCAATATGGAGATCCCGATAGCTGCTGATTGCGGACAACATCATGCCTATGAAGTTAGCGATAGATCTGATATACGTTATATCGTCTTCTTCGAACAATGCGGGGATGGTGTGATGGTCAAGGTACAGCACGCCAAGCAAATTGTTGTCATGCATGATCGGCAGGCAAATGACGGAGAGAATATTGTGGGCGATGATGCTCTTATATTCTTTCGTGCGCTTGTCGGTCAGGGCATTTTCCAGAATCAATGCCTCGTGTTCCTGGGCGACCCGCGAAGGAACTCTCATGCTGATGTCAGCGATATCGCGCAGGCTCTCGTCATCGCAATTGACAAACGACTTCACTCTCAGTTCGTCCGACTGCGGCCTTTTTTCCAGGATAACACCTCGTTCGGCTCCGGTCTGATCGATGGCAAAGCGAACGAGCTGCTCCAGCGAACGGTCATAGTCGGCGATGTGCTTGAGAATCTCAGAGATGCTGAGCAATGAAGCGACCATGCGGCCCCGGTCCTCTTCCGGCCGGTCCACCAGATCGATCTCCGCCTGAAGCCGATCGATCATCGGTCGGTTGCTGAGTTGAAACGCGTGTTTCTGCGCCTGCTTCAGGAATTTGAGCCGCAGTTTGCTTTGGCCCTGCTTTCCATACTCACGGGCGATCCGTCGACAGACTATCATGGCCGCATATATACGTCCGGCGGTCGAGAGTAATCGGTAACCGCTCTTGAGTGCGGTAAGCGTTTGGTCAGAGGGGAGTTTCTCAGACATCATGGGCCAAAGCGCCTTAAGCGATGCGCAAATCGGCATCTCAGCGGCATCGACCAGAGGTTTGAGAGCATTCAACTCCGTCGTTACCTGTCCGTACCGGGACATGTCCTCATCCATGAGCATATAAAACAGGCAGTATGCAGCATCCCAAAAGGCGTGGTGCATGACCAGGTCCCGAAGAAGTGGGAGTAGGTCGGGTGAATCCTCGTCCGTGTTGAAGCGTAAGTGCGTGGCAATAACGAGGTCCAACTCCCGAATACTTCTTAGATTACTAATGCGTTCAAACACGCTTCTTGATTTCTCTGCGTACTCTGACAACCGCAGACTGTCGCCTTCAAAGCAGGCGATCTCTGCCAGGGCCAGGTAGATATGCCCCTCCGTCAGGGCCACCATAGTATCACCAGTCAGTTCAAGCGCAATTGCGGCCGCCGCTTTCGCCTGCTCCAGCGAGCCCCGTCCCTTCTCGAGTGCGATCAGGCCATAGTAGTATAGGGCGCACGACGGAGGATCGGCCTCCGATACATTGCCCGTCCAGACTCTATTGAGCCAGTATTCCGCCTTTCGATAGTCGCCCAGTCGGATATAGCACAGGCTAAGGAGCCTAAACACGGTCCCCTCTCTCCAGCGCTCGGACTTTTTGAAGACCTCCATCGAAGGGACGGTTTTTGCGATTTTGATAGTATCTTCGATTCGATACAATTGAGAAAGACTTTGTGCGAGACCGAGAGCGGCCCGTATAGCTTCGTTTTCAAGCTGCGACTCACTCGAAGTCTTGAGACTTTTTCGAAACTCTTCGGCCGCTTCTGCCAACTGTCCCTGGATGAATTTCGCGTATCCACGGATGTACTGAATCATCGCTACCAGCCTGGGGTACGAAGCACTTCCCGCTCGTTTCTCGAGCGCCTGGATCGACTCATCTAAAGCTTCGTACTCCGACCTGAGACAGCGCACGAAGATAGCCATTGATTCGAATACAAGTTCCATTTCTGTCGATCCAACTCTTCTTGCTTCAGTAATCCCGCAGCTTGCCAGAGATGCCACGTGATCTTCCGAACTCAGGGCGAACGATCGATAGATGAGCTGATACAGCAATTCCAGGTCTATGCGACCTTCCGTGTTTTGCGTCGCGTGAACTTCGTCCAAAAGTCCGACACCGCTTTTGCGATATCCCATCTGCATCAGAAGCAGTGCCGTTTCCATGAGAATTCGTTCGTATAACTCGGGATCAAGGGCTATCCTGCGACTTCGTTGAGCTGCGATGACCGCCTGATATGTCAACAAGGCCGGTTGGAGAGCGCCCTTCTCGACCAATTGCCTGGCTGCCGAAGTGGCTTCAATCGCGATCCTCGATGACACAATTGAAGACTCTTCCGGAATGATCAGCGTTCCGCCAATCGCTTCGGAACCTTCATTATAAACACGGGTCACGAGTTTATCGGCGGGCAAGACAAACCAGTATTCTCCGAGACGCCTGACGTCGCTCTCAAGAGTGATCCGCTTGACCAGCGAGAAGGCGTGCCGTTTCGATGCGCGCTTGATCATGCCAAGGCTTTCGGATAATTCGGGGCGAATCCCCAATATTTTGCATGGGTCCAGGATAGACTTCTGGATGCCTGGATTGTCGATTTGTCGGGAACTTACCTCCCTGAACCGATTCAGGAGCGTGATGTTTAGCAACCGGCGTTCAAGCAACGCGTGTTCGTCCGCGTCAATCAGTTGGTGCTTGAGCTGGGCGTCCAGCAACACTCTGGGTCGATGCATCGGATCTGGACTGACCAGTTCATTGGCGAAACTGATCAACTTCTTGTTCAGACCTGCGGAGCTCCCTTCCGTTCCGTCCAGCGCCTTCCGGAGCATGACGCCCAGAGAGAAATTGTCCGATTGGGCAAGAATCGTCTCGTTGGCCAGTATCTCCGGTGCGATATGATCGGGGCTTCCGACGATCTTTGCTCGTGGTGATGAACCGACCTCGCAGAGAAAGTCGAGGTCGATGATGCGAACACAGGGGATTCCATTACGGTCCAAAGGTCCGATAATGAAATTGCCCAGCTTGAGATCGCAGTGTACGAACTGAAGGGAGTGAAGATAATCTACGGTGAGGAACAGCTCAGGCAGCAGCCGGTCAGCGTTCGTAAGTAGCTCCTCCGCTGTAAGAATATGCCAGCGGGCGGTATCGAAGAGGGGATACTCAATGAAGACCCGGCCATTCTCTAAGAACTTGCCGCTGGCCGTCAGAATTCTAGGAGACCGGATTCCACGCTGGCAAGTGTATGAGTTGAGAAGAATATTTCGTTTTTCGTCGGCCGGGATCTGGCTTTCCGGATTCTCAGTTTTGACAAAACTGCGTGCGCCACCTTTGGAGGATTCTGCAATCCATGACTGACTCAGCTCGTTGGAAGAAATCAGTTGGAGAAAGTGGTACTTGCTGCTGACGGGGTCTGACATGTTAGCCACCGCATTACCAATCCGCGATATCGCCTCGTTGATTAAGAATTACGGAAGCTCGAATGTTCCACTGAACAAAATAAACCACATAAAAAATAGTATAGCGCATTGCGTCTGGATTTTCAATCGGTATATCACTGTTCATGCGCCCAGGGAATATTTCTAGATTCCCGTCGGTTCAATTTACCTATCCGAGGTCGACAGCCCGGGCTGATGTCGGTGGCCAGTTCTAGATTTGGCTGATCGTGTGCTGGCCGTTCATGTGACCGGCGGAAAGTCAAGGCCATCTTTACTTCATATGGCTGAATGTCAACACGTTACGCATGAGCCGGAAAGAGGATCGGGATAAGAGTTTGGGCGTTCAAGGCTCCTCTCGATGTGGTCGGTTCGGGCCGGAACACCGTTGGACTATAGCTGTTCTGATACATGTGTGACAAGTTGGGCGATCCAACAAAGTCAGATCGGCATGGAAGGACATAGCTCGACAGGTTGCTGCTTTACTTCCGAAACGGATTCCGCTATGGTTAGCTCACCTCCGTCGGACCAGACAGAAATCGGTGCTGTGTGATCGTTAATTGTCGGCCGATTTTGCCGAAATTGAGAATGTGAAGAAGCCAGGAAAGCGATCCAGATAAGGAGTCGATAGTGATTGATAATGATAGAGAAATCGGGAATGCTCGTACCACACGCCAGGCCGCAGGAAAGCGAACGTCGGACAATGTGATCCACGGTCCTTCGCTGCTCTCCGATTACGATGTTCACCTTTTTCGCGAAGGGAACCATCTAAGAGTCTACGAAAAGCTGGGAGCGCATGCGATGGTGGTCGACGGCGAATCAGGCGTGCTGTTCTCGGTATGGGCCCCGAACGCTTATCTGGTGACAGTGATGGGGGACTTCAACGGCTGGAATCCGGACTCCCATAAGCTGGCCCCGCGATGGGATGGCTCCGGAATCTGGGAAGGATTCGTCCCCGGGCTCCCAAACGGCACAAAATACAAATATCATATCGACTCTCTGAACAAAAGCTATCGCGCCGACAAGGGGGACCCTTTTGCCCTCTTCTGGGAGCAGGCACCCCGGACCGCATCGATCGTTTACGATCTGAAGTACGAGTGGAACGATGACACCTGGATGCGCGAGCGTCGCGAGAAAGACGCCTTGCGAGAACCAATGTCGATTTATGAGATGCACCTCGGTTCGTGGCGCCGGGTTCCGGACGAGGGTGACCGTTTCCTGACCTATCGAGAACTTGCCGCCCAGCTTCCCGCCTATGTAAAGGAGATGGGGTTTACCCATGTCGAGTTTATGCCGGTGATGGAGCACCCGTTCTACGGTTCGTGGGGATACCAGACGTCGGGCTACTTTGCACCTACCAGCCGCTATGGCACACCGCAGGACTTCATGTACCTGGTCGATCAACTCCACCAGAACGGAATCGGCGTTATTCTCGATTGGGTACCTTCACACTTTCCTTCGGACCTTCACGGACTTGCCTACTATGACGGTACCCACTTGTACGAGCACGAAGATCCGCGCAAGGGTTTCCATCCCGACTGGAAAAGCTATATCTTCAATTACGGACGGAATGAAGTTCGCAGTTTTCTGCTCAGCAGCGCCGTGTTCTGGCTGGACCGATATCACATTGACGGCATGAGGGTCGACGCGGTCGCCTCAATGCTTTATCTTGATTATTCCCGTCATGACGGCGAATGGATTCCCAACAAGTACGGCGGGCGGGAAAATATCGAGGCTATCGACTTCCTGCGTCGTTTTAACGAAGCGGTTTACACGGAATTCCCCGGCGCTCATACAGTGGCCGAAGAATCGACCGCCTGGCCGATGGTCTCACGACCGACCTATCTCGGCGGGCTCGGCTTCGGATTCAAATGGAATATGGGATGGATGCACGATTCCCTTGACTATTTCTCCAAGTCGCCGATCCATCGGAAATATCATCACAACCAGCTTACTTTTAGCATCTGGTATGCTTTCTACGAAAATTTTGTCCTTCCGCTTTCGCACGATGAAGTAGTGCACGGGAAGGGATCATTGCTCAATCGGATGCCGGGGGAAGGCGCCGAGCGCTTTGCCAATCTCAGACTTTTGCTCGGTTACATGTGGACGCATCCGGGCAAGAAGCTCCTGTTCATGGGAGCGGAATTCGGTCAGGGGGACGAGTGGTATCATGAGCGAAGCCTTGACTGGCACCTGCTGCAGTATCCACTCCAGAGCGGTCTCAAGAAATGGGTGCAGGATCTGAACGCGTTTTACCGATCGGAACCGACGCTCTTCGAGCGGGACTTCGAAAATGAAGGCTTCCACTGGGTCGACTGCAACGATGCCGACAGCAGTGTCATCAGCTACCTTCGGTATGGATCTTCCACGCACGAAGTGCTGCTGGCGGTGTGTAACATGACACCAGTATCGCGACCTGCCTACCGCCTGGGCGTGCCGTACGACGGCTACTGGAAAGAAGTTTTGAACAGCGATGCCACTGATTATGAAGGGACCGGTCTTGGCAACATGGGCGGCGTAACAGCCGAGCCCAGCCCTCTTCACGGATTCGAGCATTCCCTGACGCTGCGGCTGCCACCGCTCAGCATTGTGGTATTCAAGAGGGAATTCTAGCGGTCGGAGCAATAGGTCGAATCGCGCTTTGCCCGGCAACCTAAGCCCGGAGAAAAGCGTGCCGATATAAAGGATTATCTCGGATAGTGTCGACCGGTCAACAGGACTAAACAGGGAAGATGTATGAACCGACGGGGAAGCGGAATTCTCCTCCATATCTCCTCATTGCCATCGGCCTTCGGAGTCGGGGATTTTGGCCCGGCAGCCTACCGCTTTGTCGATTTTCTGTCGCTGGCCGGACAAAGCTTCTGGCAAGTGCTCCCACTCAATCCAACCGATTCTGCGCTCGGCAATTCTCCCTACAGCAGTTTCTCGGCCTTTGCGCTCAATCCCCAGTTCATCAGTCCTGAACTGCTCGTCCAACAGGGGCTGGTGAAAAAGGAAGAGCTGGTCTCGCCTGTGGAGTTTCGCGCCGATCATGTCGATTTCAACGGAGCCCGCGAGTTCAAGCAACAGCTTCTTCAGAAGGCCTTTGCCGCCTTTCAAGCGACTTCAGATCAGGCGGAGTACAAGATCTTTACCGAGCAGAACGGTTACTGGCTGAATGATTTCACCCTCTTCAAATCGCTAAAACATCGCTTCCACGGACAAATCTGGAGCAACTGGCCGGAAGAGATCCGGGATCGGCAGCCGCACGCGCTTGAGCAGGCCTCACGGGAACTGTCTGAAGCTGTGGATTACGAGAAATTTCTGCAGTATATCTGTGCTCACCAGTGGTCTCTGGTGCAAAATTACTGCGCCGATCGCGGGATTCAACTGATTGGCGATATACCGATCTATGTGAATTATGACAGCGCCGACGTCTGGAGCCATCCGTACATCTTCAAGCTCGATCCCTCCAAGCAGCCGGCCGTTGTAGCCGGTGTTCCTCCCGACTACTTCAGCGAGACCGGTCAGCTCTGGGGAAATCCGGTGTACGACTGGGATGCCTTACGGGACCGTCGATATGCCTGGTGGGTGAAGCGAATGGAACGAACGCTCAGCTTGTACGACCTCGCCCGTATCGATCATTTCCGCGGACTGGTCGCTTTCTGGGAGATACCGGCGCAAGAAAAGACGGCGATCAATGGACACTGGGTGAAGGTTCCGACCGACGATTTCTTCTCCACCCTCCAGTCACACTTTTTCAACCTTCCCCTGATAGCGGAAGACCTTGGCTATATCACGGCCGAAGTGCGTGAAGTGGTAAGAAAGCTCGGTCTCCCCGGAATGAAGGTCCTTCAGTTTGCTTTCGGAGCAGATATGCCGGAGCATCCGTATCTGCCGCACAATTACGATCGGAACTGTGTCGTCTACACCGGAACGCACGACAACAACACCGTCCGGGGGTGGTTCGAAGGTGAGGCGGACGCGCAGTGTAAGCAGCGGCTTGCTGATTACTTCGGATTCGATCAAACGGCCGACAAAGTTCACTGGACATTGGTTCGCGCGGCGATGATGTCGGTGGCTGATCTGGCTATCGCGCCGCTTCAGGACATTCTGGGTCTCGGAGGAGAGGCCCGCATGAATAAGCCGTCGGTCGCCAACGGCAACTGGTCCTGGCGGTATACCGAGGAGATGTTGTCCGATTCACTCATCGAGAATCTCAGGCAGCTAACCCGGACTTTTGGCCGGGCCCCAAGTGTTTAGCATCTAGTTACTTCCGGCCATTTTCGGTTTACGGGTTGACAGGAACACTCGTTCCCGGCGACTGTTACAAGCTACTGACCGGAAGGGACAATGGTATATGCGGGTCTATGATACCGGCACCGGAAGGCAATTTTTGTTGAAACGCAGACCCTCCGGGCCCTTACTTCCCGAACAGCTTAATTCTGGCCGGGGAGTCCAGATTTTTCTTACGGAAAGGTACAGAAATGACTCCAGGTGAACGATCCGAAATAGTTCGCGAAATAGAATATGAGAACCGAGAATGGCTCGATTCTCTGGATTATGTATATCAGAACGAGGGCCCGGCGCGCGTCCGCGAGCTACTGCGAAAACTTCAACTCAGAGCGCAGCAGCACGGGGTCCATATCCATTTCACGGCGAACACACCCTACATTAATACTATCCCGGCCGATCGCCAGCCGGTCTATCCGGGAAGCCGCGAGATCGAACGGCGAATCAAGAGCATCCTCCGGTGGAACGCCATGGCGATGGTGGTTCGGGCGAACCGCACCGCCAGCGGTATCGGTGGACATATCTCGACCTATGCTTCGACCGCGACCCTTTTCGAGGTTGGTTTCAATCATTTCTTCCACGCCAAAAGGGAAGACTCCACCGAAGGAGATATCATCTATTTCCAGGGACACGCAGCCCCGGGAGTCTATGCCAGAGCCTTTCTCGAAGGACGGATCTCGGAAAAGCATCTGGAGAATTTTCGACGCGAACTCAAGCCGGGCGGCGGACTTTCCTCGTATCCTCATCCATACCTGATGCCGGACTTTTGGGAGTTCCCGACCGTGTCGATGGGACTCTCGCCGATCATGGCGATTTATCAGGCCCGGTTCAGCCGATATCTGAAGGACCGATCACTCAGAAAGACGAGCGGGCAGAAGGTGTGGGCGTTTCTCGGCGACGGAGAATTGGACGAACCGGAATCTCTCGGTGCGATCACGCTCGCGTCGCGTGAACAGCTCGACAATTTGATTTTCGTAATTAACTGTAATCTGCAGCGTCTCGATGGCCCCGTTCGCGGAAACGGAAAAGTAATTCAAGAGCTTGAAGCTGCCTTCCGCGGTGCCGGGTGGAATGTTATCAAGGTCATCTGGGGTGCCGATTGGGATCCGCTCCTCGCCAATGACCCGTACGGATTGCTGGTCAAGCGCATGGAGGAAGTACCGGACGGCCAGTACCAGAAGTACTCGGTCATGGGCGGTGACTATATCCGCAAAGACTTCTTCGGCGCCGATCAGCGTCTTCTGAATCTGGTGCAACATTATTCCGACGATCAGTTACAGAAGCTCCGTCGCGGCGGTCACGATCCTGAAAAAGTATATGCTGCTTACAAGGCGGCCGTTGAACACCGTGGTTCTCCGACCGTCATTCTCGCTAAGACGATAAAAGGATATGGTCTCGGCGAGGCGGGCGAGGGCCGAAATGTTACGCACCAGCAAAAGAAATTGAACGAACAGGAACTTCGGGAATTCCGCAGTCGGTTCGGGATTCCGATTTCCGACGATGATATCGCCGAGGCGCCGTTCTATCGGCCTTCCGAGGACAGCGAAGAGCTGCGGTACCTCCGCGAGCGGCGGCTGGAACTGGGAGGCTATGTCCCCCGGCGTATGGTTACCGTGAAGCCGATCGATCCGCCACCGGCCGATATATTTGAAGATTTCCATCTTGGATCGGGTGATCGCGAAGTTGCGACCACGATGGCCTTCGTTCACCTGCTCTCCAAGCTGCTGGCTGACGAGAAACTCGGGAAATTCATCGTTCCAATCGTACCGGATGAGGCCCGGACGTTCGGGATGGAATCGTTGTTCCGCAAGGTTGGCATCTATTCCCATCAGGGTCAGAACTACGAGCCGGTCGACAAGGAAAGTCTCCTCTATTATAAGGAGGCGACTGACGGTCAGATTCTCGAGGAAGGAATCACCGAGGCGGGTGCAATGTCTTCGTTCATTGCGGCCGCCACCGCGTACGCCACGCACGGATTGAACATGATCCCGTTCTTTATCTTTTATTCGATGTTCGGTTTTCAGCGGATCGGTGACCTGATCTGGGCAGCCGGTGATGTTCGCGCCAAGGGATTCCTCCTCGGCGGAACAGCCGGTCGCACCACGCTGGCCGGCGAGGGGCTGCAGCATCAGGATGGTCACAGCCACCTGCTCGCTTTCGCTCACCCCTCGGTAAAAGCATACGACCCCGCCTTTGCGTACGAGCTTGCCGTGATCATCCGGGACGGCATTCACCGTATGCTGGAGAAGCAGGAAAACGTCTTCTATTATCTGACGGTAATGAACGAGTTTTACAAGATGCCGCCGATGCCGAAAGGGGCCACCGAAGGGATCATCCGTGGGATGTACCGCTTCAAAGAAGCCTCTAACAAGAAGGCCGGGTTCCGCGCCCATCTGTTCGGAAGCGGTACCATACTGAATGAAGTGATCAAGGCCCAGCAACTGCTCGAAGAAAATTACAAGATCGCCGCCGACGTCTGGAGTGTGACAAGCTACAAGGAACTCTATTTCGACGCGATTGAGGCAGAGCGATGGAGCTGGCACAACTTCGATAAGAAAGCAAGGGTGCCTTACGTGACCGAGCTGTTATCTGGTGAGAAGGGAGTCTTTGTCGCCGCTTCGGACTATGTCAAAGCCCTGCCGGCGTCGATCGCCAAATGGATCCCCGGACCGTTGACGGTGCTTGGCACCGACGGATACGGGCGGAGCGACACCCGTGAAGCGCTGAGAGGATTCTTTGAAGTCGACGCGAACCATATTACGTTTGCCGCCCTGGTGGCGATGCATCGTGAAGGAAAAGTCGAAGCATCGATCGTGAAAAAGGCGATGAAGGATCTGGCCATCGACCCCAGGAAATCTAACCCGCTCTTCTCATAAGCGAGGATGGAAATATGATAAAAGATATCAAGGTCCCGGATATAGGCGAAAAAGTAGAAAAAGGAAGTGTCGTCTCGGTTCTTGTCAAGAAGGGGGCCTCGGTTGAACTGGACCAGCCCGTTATCGAGTTCGAAACGGAAAAGGCGGTCGTCGAAATTCCTTCTCCCGAGAAAGGGAAGATAACCGAGATCCTGGTGAAGGAAGGGGATACGCTCAAGATCGGCGACGTGATTGCGCGAATCGATACCGAAGCGAGCCCGGACGAAAGCAAGGCGGAAGCGCCTGCTTCAACGAAACCTGAACCGACAGCTCGACCCCGACCGGAGCCGTCCGACGAACGGGAACCCGAATCAATTCAACCCGCGTCAGTCCCCGAACCTCTGCCGGCACCGCCGCTTCGGGCCGGAAATACGAATGACACGGCTGCTCGCATGCAAGCGCCTGCCGATATTCCCAGAGTTCCTGCGGCCGCTTCACCGTCGGTCCGTCGGCTCGCGCGAGAGCTTGGGGCGGATATCAATGCTATCAGAGGCACCGGCCCGGGCGACCGAATCACCGCTGACGATGTCAAAGAATACGTCAAGCAGGTGGTGTCAGGTGGAATCGGTGTATCAATCGGACCGAGTACCACACGTCAGCTTCCGGACTTCACCAAATGGGGAAGTGTAGAGCGTGAAACGATCTCAAATGTGCGCGGCATTATCGCCGAGAACACCGCCTTCTCATGGAATGCGATCCCCCACGTCACCCAGTTCGATCAGGCCGACATTACCGAATTAGAGAAGTTCAGAGCGAAACAGGGAAAGAAGGTTGAGAGTCTTGGCGGGCGTTTGACGATTACGCCAATCGTCATGAAGATCATTGTGGAGGCGTTAAAGCAATTCCCACAGTTCAACGCTTCTATCGACACCATGCGCAAAGAGATCGTCTTCAAGAAATACTATCATATCGGTATGGCAGCCGACACCGAGCGGGGACTGCTGATGCCGGTGGTCCGCGATGTCGATCAGAAATCAATCGTCGAACTGGCCGTCGAGATCAAGCAGCTTGCCGAACAAGCGCGGAACCGCCGGCTCGCGCCCGAAGACATGGAGGGGGGGACTTTCTCCATCTCCAATCAGGGAGGGATCGGCGGCACCAACTTCACCCCGATCATCTTCTGGCCGCAGGTAGCGATTCTGGGAATAAGCCGCAACAGTATCCAGCCGGTATACATCGAAGGAGCCTGGCAACCACGACAGATCCTTCCTCTCTCCCTTTCGTACGATCATCGCATTATCGATGGCGCCGATGCGGCGAGGTTTCTGCGCTGGGTGGTGGAGGCGCTCGAAAATCCACTCATGTTGTTGTTTGAGTGATTGAAGTACGAACATTGCTTGAGCAGATATAGGAAATTAGCAGATGGTTGATAAAAAGATGGCAACTCAAATAGCGGTAATCGGGGGCGGACCGGGCGGCTATGCCGCGGCCTTTCTGGCGGCTGATATAGGAATGACAGTAACGTTGATTGATCCGGACAGAAATCCGGGTGGCGTCTGCCTGTATCGAGGGTGCATTCCGTCGAAAGCGCTCCTCCACGTGGCGAAATTGATTAACGAAGCTGCTGAAGCGAAGGACTGGGGAGTTCATTTCGAGAATCCAAAACTCGACATCAACAGGATTCGCGAGTGGAAGGATGAAGTCGTCGAAAAGCTCACCGGCGGAGTCGGTCAGCTTAGCAAACAAAGAAAGATCAATCACATTCGCGGTATGGCGAAGTTCATCGATGCCAACACCGCCTTGATCCGGAAAGCCGGCGGCGGAACGGAATCGCTGACGTTCGAGCATGCGATTCTCGCCTCGGGATCGGAGCCGGCCCGTATTCCGAATTTTCCCCAATCACCAGGCATCCTTGACTCGACCTCGGCACTGGATCTGGAGAGCATTCCCAAGACGCTGCTGGTAATTGGCGGCGGTTACATTGGCCTTGAACTTGGAACGGTCTACGCCACGCTGGGCTCGAAAGTGACGATGGTGGAAATGACGCCAGGACTGCTTCCGGGGGTCGATCGCGATCTCGTTAACGTGTTGCAGAAGCGGATTACGGCATTATTCGAGAACGTATTGCTGAGCACGAAAGTCAGCGAACTCAAAGAGCAGAAGAACGGCTTTAAGGCATCGTTCGAAGGCAAGGGGACCGAGGAGGATTCTGGCGTGTTCGAGAAAGTTCTCGTTTCGGTGGGTCGGAGACCGTTATCGGCCAATCTCGCTTTGGAAAATACCAAGGTTCAGTTGACCCAACGCGGATTCGTCAAAGTGGACGAGCAACTTCGCACCGACGAACCAAGCATCTTCGCCATTGGGGATGTGGTCGGCGAACCGATGCTTGCGCACAAGGCTTCGCATGAGGGGCGGACCGCGGTCGAGGCGATCGCCGGACAGAAGGTGGCGTTCGAACCACGAGCGATACCGGCAGTAGTCTTTACCGATCCAGAGATTGCCTGGTGCGGAATGACCGAGACCGATGCAAAGAACCGGGGACAGGAAATAAGCGTTGCCAAATTCCCGTGGGGAGCCTCAGGCCGTGCGGCCACCCTGGGGCGGAGCGACGGCCTGACGAAATTGATTATCGATCCTGAATCTGAACGCGTGCTCGGTTTGGGACTGGTCGGTCCGGGAGCCGGCGAACTCATTGCTGAAGGGGTCGTGGCCATCGAAATGGGGGCATTGGCGAGCGATATCGGGCTTTCGATTCATCCGCATCCGACTTTGTCGGAAACGATCATGGAAGCGGCCGACCTGTTCTACGGCACTTCGACACACTACTACCGACCAAAGCGGAAATAGACGGTACCCGCGGTACAGTTGAAATTCGATTTCATCGTCGGCATACGATCTTATTCCGCGTGCGTAATCGCATCAGAGGGCTAAGTCATCTTCATTCTTGACATTTCGGCCAATCATTATCAAATTGTCATAAGTAAGTGATACGGGTTACACGATCACGGAGGGTTAGGTCGACGATGGAACGAGGGGTCATGGGCATGGCCAAAGACTTGGGCAAAACATCCGCCCGCGGTCTATGCGCCAACATTCTTCATCCCAAATCTCTTTTTCAATCAATCAAATCACTCCGTTATCAACGACAGAGGCAACAGGGTATCTAAGATAACAGGAGGAGCGTCGATGTTTAAGCAGGGGTTACTGGCGGCTGGGATATTTCTTCTGATATTCGGATTTAGCGGCACCGTTCAAGCGGAAAAATGGGGCGAAGTAACTGATGCCGAATGGCAGTTACAACCGCCGGCGGATTATCCCGAAGCCAACGCCGTGGTCATTTTCGATGTCGGCGAGATGAAAGTCACGATCGACGGAATCGACTTTACGCGACATGTGAGAATCAAAGTATTCAACGCCCAGGGGGCGGATGATGTCGGTGATATCGTGGTGGGTTACCGGGACAAAGATAAACTCAAGGGATTGAAAGCTCAGACGATTACTCCGGATGGAAAGAAGCATGAGGTTAGCGGAGGGAGTATTCACTCCAGAGAGTCGGAGAACACTAAAGAAAAAGCGTTTTCATTCCCGGCGATCGAGCCGGGATCTATTCTCGAATATCGCTACGAAAACGTAAACGACCGGTTCACCGCGCTCGATCCCTGGTATTTTCAGTCGGACCTATATACGCTTACTTCAAGTTTCACTCTGATGCTCGCCCCGGGCTTCACGTATTCTTCGTTGGCGCGAAATATCCCCAGTTTCGAACAGGAACCCAAGGTCGATAACAATGCGATGTCCAAAGACCGCTCATTCACCTGGACTCGCACCGACCTCCCGCCGGTTACCGAAGAGCCGTACATGAGCGCCGCCCGGGACTATTTGTCTTCGTTATATTGCCAGCTCGTATCGTACGAAAGCAGCTATCAGAAGGCGAATTTTATCACCGGGTGGCCCGACCTCGGTGAGATCTATACGAACTATGTCGAAGATTTCGCTCATAGCGACGATGGAGTCAAGGAACTGGTAGCATCGATTACCGATCCCGGCGCCCCCAAGAAGGAAGTCAACGCCAGGGCAATTTATAAGTACGTGGCAAAAGAAGTTCGAACGAAAAATACGGGCGAATACTGGTCGCACGACAACCTCGGCAAGATGCTCGCCGACAAATTCGGAACTTCGGATGAGAAGAACGTCCTTTTGGTGAAGATGCTGCGTGAGGCGGGCATCGAAGCCTGGCCGGTCATGATCAGTTCGCGTGACCATGGGGTATTTAACCCTGACCTGTACCAGATCACTCAGTTCAATAGCGTGATCGCTTATGCCGTGGTGGACTCTATCGGCATCTTTCTTGATGCTTCCAATCGCTTCTGTCCGTACGGTTCTCTTCCGGCCAATACCATGACCAATGGCGGGCTGCTTCTCGACGGTAAGAATTCGGAAGTCGTGAGACTGTTCGCCTCGCTTCCGAAGTGCTATCGGATCGATGCCACCAGTATCGAGATCGATACATCCGGCAAAGCGCACTGCACCAGTACGGTGGGACTAACCGGATACTTCACTTCGATCTACGGCAGCCTGTACGACAGCGAAGAGCCGGAGGATTTCGTGAAGAAACGATTTGCGGGAAGAGTATCGGACGATTATCAGCTCGGCGATTACTCTTTCGATTTCGACACGACTAACAATCAGTGCAAACTCAATATCGCATACACGGCCAACGATCTTACCGAGTCTCTCGACGAAAATCTGCTGGTCACTCCGACCGCATATTATTTCAATAAGAATCCGTTTACGCTCAAGCAACGCGCGTTTCCGGTAGACTTCGATTTCCCGTTCACGTATCAGAATATCGTGTCGATCACCTGCGATGGAGACTACCGCGCAAGGCAGCTTCCGGTTGACACGACATTCGAAATCGACGGAGCGACTTTCGAGCGGCAGACCGTTGCCGACAGCGGGATGGTGACGATCACTTGCAAGCTCGCGGTCGTGGATCCGAAATTCTCTCCGACCAAGTACGGGGCCCTGCGACAGTTCTTCACGAGTGTCGAGGAAGTTGAAAACCAGAAGGTAGTATTCAGCAAGGTGGCGCAATGAAGATGAAGTGTTCAGCAATCCTCCTGTTATCGCTGATTCTTGTCGGCATCATCTCGTCTGACGCACGGTCGGAGAAGGACATCAATGAGAGGATTGCGGAGTACAACGCAGCCAGGGATCTGCCCATTCCCAAATGGGGGGAGGTCAGCCAGGATGAATGGGACCTCCAACCGCCGGAAGATTACCCGGAAGCGAACGCGGTCAAGATCTTTGATTTCGAGCAGCTGGAAATCACATTCGATGGCATAGTCGAAACACATCATGTGCGCTGGAAGGTGTTCAATGACGCCGGGGCAAAGGATGTCGGAGATATCACCATCGACTACCAGGACGGGGACAAACTGAAGAATCTCAAAGCGCATACGATCACCCCGGACAAAGTGGAACATAAGCTAAACGACAATAACTTCTACGAACAAAAGTCGGAAGATGACCGAAGCAAAACGTTTTCATTCCCTTCGGTGGAACCGGGCTCGATACTTGAGTACCAATACGAGAATCACAATACGAGATTCGGCTTTCTGGATTTCTGGTTCTTCCAGTCCGATGTCTATACGATGAAATCGGTTTATGTCGTCGATCTCGCGCCGGGATTCACCTACTCGACAATAAGTACGAACGTTCCGTACTACCAGCGCGATCCGGTCGAGTATGAGGGCAAAGCGAAGAACGATAAGTGTTTCAAGTGGACATGCACAAATCTGCCCGCGATTACGACAGAGCCATATATGAGCGCCGTCTCCGACTATCTATCTTCCATCTATGTGGAGCTGTCTGAATACAAGGGGAATGGAATTAAGATCAAATTCAAGAAAGAATGGGGGGAACTGGGTGAGGCCGCGACGAAAGTCGTGGATAGCTATGCCGGAAACGGTAAAGATATCAAGAAACTCGTGGCCACGATCACCGATACCTCTTCGGCGAAACAGGAGAGCAGGGCACGCACGATCTACAGGTACGTATGCGACAGCATCAAGACCAAAGGCCCTGGCGGTAACCTTGCTTCGGGCAGCCTTAAAGATATTATCAAACAACGATATGGATCATCCAATGATAAGAACATCCTGCTCACCGAGATGCTCAAGCAGGCAGGAATAGATGCCTGGCCCGTCTGGATCAGTACGCGGGACAATGGAGCATTCAAGCCGCAAGTTTATCAGATCGCGCAGCTGAATCATATCATTACCTACGCAGTGGTGGATTCAGTCGGGCTGTTTCTTGATGCCTCGACGCGGTACTGTCCGTACGGAACACTTCCGCCCAATTCCATGTCCAACGGCGGGGTGATTCTCGATGGCGAGAATTCCGAACCTATTCGCATCTTCACCGTAATTCCGAACAGCCAACGCAAGGACATCACGGAAATGACAATCGACTCAAACGGTGATGTTTCCTGTTCCACCTCGGTCGCCCTCAGTGGTTTCTTCATGTCCTCGTACGGCGCCCTGTACGAGGCCGAGGAGCCGGACAGCTTCGTTATCGATCGATTCCTGGACAAGATGTCTGATGATTTCAAGCTGGGAACCTACACATTTGTGGTCGACACCGACGGATTTGAATGCCAGCTCGACATGAATTACACGGTGAACGATGGTGCTGAAACGCTTGATCGAAACGTCCTCGTATCGCCGCTTGTGAGTCTGTTCCGAACGAATCCGTTTACGCTGAAGAAGCGGGAGTTCCCGGTCGACTTCCAGTACCCGTTTACGTACGAAAATATAGTGAAGATCCATTGCACCGACAGTGCCACGTTGATTCAAAAGCCGCCGGATACGTCGTTCTTCATCGATGGAGCCAAATACCTCTACAATATTACGGTCGATGGAAGCACGGTGACCGTCTACAGCAAGTTGATTCTTGAGCGTCCGCAGTTCATTTCAAAGCAATACGCCGATCTCCGGCAGTTCTTCGTAAACATCGAAGAAGTAAATCAACAGCAGGTGACTTTCGAAAGGAGCGGGCAATGAGCAGGTATCACCGGGCTTTCCTTGTCGTTGTCATCGGCTTGTTCGTGGGTATCAGTGCGTATGCCACAGACAAGACGACGGTTGATGATTATGACGCCGTCTTTGATCTGAGGGAATGGAATTGCGAAGTCAGCGGCAACAAGGTCGAGCTGAAAGAGCACCTTCGTCTTACGGTAAAGAACCGACGGGGGGATGATTATGGACGGATATACTTCTACGAAAATCATTTCAGCAAATTGAAGGACGTTAAGATCACCGTTCTGGATAAGTTCGGGAAGGTGCTGAATCGATACGGCAAGAAAGACCTGAGGAAATCGTGCGGATATGGCGCCTCATACGTTCTTTACGACGACGCCTGTACTTATTCCGTCAATGCGTCAGTGGCGACGTTTCCCTACACTGTAGATATCGAGTATACCGAAGAGTACGGTTCCTTGTTCTTTCTGCCCGGGCCGACTCTGGTCAGCGATATACCGACAGTAAGCGGAAAGTTCACCCTGGTGTTTTCTTCGCCGATAGTCATGCACTTCAAGGAATATGGCACGAACATTCCGAGGATAGAGGAATCTCGCGGGGACAGAAATGTCTGGCGCTGGGAAGTCGAGAACCTTCTGCCGCCAAAACCGGCCGGTCTCTCTCAACTCGATTTTGGACGTGCCGGCGAGGTGGAGTTATGTGCCGACGCCTTTGATCTCGAAGGATATAAACTGTCCGGTCTGAACTGGCAGAATGTGGGACGGTGGTACGGCGAACTGGCCGCTAATCGATACGATCGCGAGGGCTGGCCGGATGACGGGCAGTACCGTAGTGACAGCCTGGCTGAGATCATTCAGCAGGGGTATGACAATGTTCGGAAGACGAATCGCTATGTCGCGGTATCAATAGGGATCGGCGGGTGGCAGCCACACGATGCCCAAAAGACCCGGCAGTATAGATTCGGTGACTGTAAGGACCTCACGACCTTATTGATCTCAGACCTGAGAAAGAGAAAGGTGCACGCGCAGCCGGTTTTGGTATTGACCCGCGACGAAGGGATTGTCGACACCGCTTTCCCTAACCATGACTTCAACCACGTCATCACCGCAGTACCGGCCGATGCCGACACTTTCTGGATGGATCCCACTTGCAGCAACTGTCCATTCGGGGACCTTCCCGGCGACGATGAAGATATCAATGTTCTGCTGGTTGACGAAACGGGCGGACATATCGTCCGGACGCCGGCCAGTCGAAGCGAAGACAACCGGGTATTCCGGACCGCCCGGGTGACGATAGATCACAACCGGAACCTGGCCATTGACGGATCGATTGCTTACACCGGCAACTATGCGCACAGCCGGTGGACAACTCTCACCTCGATGAAGCAGGATGAGCTGGCTGCATACGTACACAACAGGCTTGGTGACGTTCGCACACCAGTGGTCGTTAAGAGTGTGACGGTCGACAATTCAAGCAACACCGATTCGATAACGACTATTCACTTTGAGGCTTACAGCAAGAAACCGTTGAGTCTACTCCAATCGACACTCTACGTGAGGTCATCCCCTTTTGAGCAGGGGACGAGGTACAACGAGCAGGACGTAAAAGACCGGAAGCGGCCGCTCAATCTAGGATTCCCCCGCGAGATTATCGACAGCGTGACGATTATGTGGGACAGCTCGCTCGCCGTCGATAGTATCGTTGCACCCGATGACGCTGACCTGGTCGAGGCGGCCTGTCGCATGACGAGTCATTCGGATATCAACGGTAACACTTTCACTGTCGTGGTTCATGACGTGCACTCGGCTTATGGCATTCCTCCCGATCAATTCGATACGTTCCTGAAGTTCGAGTCAAACGGCGCGCAGATCGACAAGCAATGCGCCAGGCTGATTCTCAGGCGGCCTTAACGCGGCGAGGCGACCTGGCTCATTTTGGTTGGTTGGTGACGCATTTTGCGTTCGCGGTACAATTGGCCGATCTCCGCCCCGATAATGAACACGAGCGAAGTGTAGTAAATCCAGAAAGCCACTACGACAACCAGCACGTAGGTTCCGTAAATCCGCTGCAGCGTTATGAAATTTGAGATGTAAAAGCCGAATACCTGTTTGGCAACTTCCCACAAAACCGTGGCCGCAACGGCGCTGATGAGTACCACGCGTCGCGGGGGGCGTCGATAAGGAATAGAAATGTACATCACGAAGAAGGCGATGAACATGATGCCGAACGAGGCGAGAGACAAGAGGAGCCGTTGCACGAAAGCTACATCGAGCAGCGTGAATATGGTCAACTTTTCCGCCATCTCCTTGGAGACCTGCCAGATCGAGAGGAAAATCGCCGATACCAGGAAGTACACAATCACCACGACAACAAGCGCGAAATCACGCAACTTGGCCATAAACACCGAGACGTTCTTCCTGACGTGATAAATCGTATTCAGAATCGTGCGCATCGAGCTGAACAAGCTGCTGGCCGCAAACAATAAGCCGACAATACCGATTATCCCGGCGACATTCTTGAACTGCTGGAATGAGTGAACGCGATTGAAGATGAGATTCTTGACGAAATCGGCGTAATCTTTGTAGGGTATAATCTGATCGATGATCCGCCGTAATTCATCGGAGACTACCGGTCGCTGGAGGGTGGTGCCCAGGACAGAGAAGACGATCAAGACCAGCGGGATGGTGGAAATGAACATCGAGAAGGCGAGACCGCCGGCGAACAGAAAGGCGTGGTTCTCTTCGAGCCGCTTGATGAGCCCGCCGATGTAGTACGCGAAAAACTCCCTGATATCGGGCCAAATCTGCAGCACCCGTTGTCGCCATGTTTCCAAATCCACTAATTGACCTCGATCATCCTGCCTGAGAGACTAGCGCTTACCGCCTGATTCCTGATTCCGCTCCATTACTCTTACGTTCATCGGCGGCGATTGGTTCTTTTTGTCCTCTCCCATGTACAGGGTCACATGCGGGAACGGAATCTCGATATTCTTCGCATCGAAGGCTTTCTTCAAGCGACGATTGAACTCGCGGGCAACCGTCCATTGCTTGATCGGTTTGGTTTTCGTCCGTGCTTTTATAATGACGGCGGAATCGGCAAATTGATCCAGTCCGAGTATTTCGATCGGAGCAAGGATGTCGTTCGCAAACTTTTCGTCTTTGCGAACATCCTCGTCAACCGCCTTGATAACTTCGATTACTTCATCGACGTCTTCACGATAAGCGACGCCGATATCGAAGACATACATCGAATAATCCTTGGTCATGTTGGTCACGACATCGATTGTCCCATTTGGGATGTAGTGCACGTTGCCGGACAAATCTCGGAGAATAATCTTGCGGAGAGAAACGCTCTCGACAAGTCCTCCTTTGCCGGCGATCTGGACGACATCGCCCACGCGGATCTGGTCTTCGAAGATGATGAAAAACCCGCTTATGATATCTTTGACAAGGTGTTGAGCGCCGAAGCCTACGGCTACGCCGACGATACCGGCGGCCGCCAGCATCGGGCCGATCTGTATTCCGAATTCCTGCAGGACCATGATGGTGGCCACGGCAAGAGTGGAAATGAACAGAATATAGCGGAAGACTGCGTTGAGAGTGTCGAATCGCTTCTGTGCTTCGATCGGCGTATCGCTCGAACCGACGCGATGAAGCAATCTTCTGGTTACGTACCCGGGCCGCCTTATAGGCGATGATTGAGAGAATGAGGATCAGGAGTATTTTCGGGCCGCTGATGATCCCCCAGTCTAAAACGCGATTCCAAACTTCCTGCCAATCGAAAGTATGTAGCTGCATGCCAATTTCCTTTCCGATTTTGTTTGCCAAAACGGCCGCTCAGATTCATGACTCGCACAGTGCCGAAACTTGAAGCAAACGCGCTTATGTGGGATGCAACCACCCACCGACACCGTCTGTTCCGCCGCAAGCACTCATAGCCAGTGCTTTCTTCGGAATGACCAGAGCAGACCGATTCCCACCGCCAGAGCAATCCCCCAGAACATTATGTAGCCGTAGGGAAGATGAAGCTCCGGCATGTTCAGCGGGCTGGCCGATGTATCGAAATTCATGCCGTATACGCCCGCCAGGAAACTCAAGGGAATGAATATTGTCGCAATGATGGTCAGCACCTTCATTACTTCGTTCATCCGGTTGCTGACACTGGACAGATAGATATCAAGCAGACCGGAGACCGTCTCGCGAAGTGACTCAACCGTGTCAATTACCTGCACGGTGTGTTCATATAGGTCTCGCAAATATGGGCGGGTTGAAGTGTGCACCAGGTCCGATTCGGTGCGGTCGAGATTCCCGATTACTTCACGAAGCGGGAAGACCGCCTTGCGCATGAAAATCAGCTCTCGCTTAAGCTCGTGAATTTGCTGAAGGTCCTCGGTTGTCGGACGATTCACCAGACGATCCTCGATCAATTCAATTTTGTCCGCGAGGTGTTCGACTATGGCGAAATAATTGTCCACAATCGCGTCGATCAGGGCGTACGCCAGATAGTCCGGGTTAGAAAACCGTACCCGGGGGACAGTCTTGCGGATCCGCTCTCTCACCGGATCGAAAACATCGGCCGGCTGCTCCTGAAAGGAGACTACGTAGCCCTTTCCCATAATCACGCTCACCTGCTCGGAAGTTATTGTCGCTTCTCCCGGTTTGATATAAAGCATCTTGACGACGAGGAATAGATATTCCCCCCACTCTTCCAGCTTAGGACGCTGTCCGGTATTCAGGATGTCTTCGAGAACGAGGGGATGTATACCGAATTCGTCGCCGAATCCCTGGATAATTCCAGTGTCATGAATCCCGGTCACGTTTATCCAGGAAACGCCGGGCGTATCTTTGTACTGAATGCAGTCTGCAGGTCCGGCAAGCTCTTTTTCGACCAGTTCCGTTTTGGTAAATTCAATAAGCTGAAGTTTGACCGGCTGAGTCCGCTGGTCGCCGATATAGACAAGGCTGCCGGGCATCATACCTGCCTTGCGGGACATTCTTTTGCGGGATCTTGTCATTCTGATGGTACTCCCATGGGGACCTGCGGCATCCGGGCACCGAAAGTCAGCAGGTGATAATTTGTCTGCTCGTTTTCAATTAAGCAAACCGCCGAAACCACTACAAGGTTTTTTGTCCCGTCGGTTACAACACCGAAGACGCGGTTCTGACAGAAGATTTCCCGGTTACCTGCCGATAGTTGGAATATGACGACCAGAGACTCCATCAAATTTCTTGCGATAGCTGCCATTTACTTCGCAGTAGTGGTTGTCCTTCTGGATTTCAAGGGGGGGAGTGGTGGGGAGCGATTCACTCCCGGACACAAGGATGTCGCCTGCGCCGGGTGTCATACCCTGGTAGCGAACGTGAGCGAAGGGTTTGTCGGGGATTTCATCTCCAACCAGAACTGCACACGCTGTCACACTTCGCTTCTGGAGCAGACGGCCACCATTCCGCTTGCGTTTCACAGGAATAAAGATAGGAACTGTCTCGATTGTCATTCGTTTCACAGCAATCGATTTCTCGTGGCCGGAGACAAGGCTTTCGAATTCAATTTTGAAAACCAGACCATCCGAACACTTTGCGCTACCTGCCACGCCCCAGGCTCAGACTTAAGTTCGATTTCTGACGGTCATCGATCCGCGGCAAAAATCTACCACAGCGATTCCCGGCTCCTGGCCGGACTGTCGCCCTCGGAAAGCTGCCTGCTCTGCCATGCCCGGGGATCGGGCTGGATGAGTGATAAGACGTTGGATCAGATGGAAGTGCCTCGCTTCAGCAAACATGCGACTCATCCATTGGGAATTACGGTGCCATTGGGAAAAAACAATGGCCGAAATGGGATCAGGGAAGAACTGGACCCCCGGATCAAGTTGATAGGGGGGAAAATCGAATGCCAGACCTGTCACTCGCTCACGCAGCAGAATATGAAGCTTCAGACCGGATTCACCAGCGAAAAAGAGATGTGCTCCGGCTGCCATGAGCACTACGAACGGTAGAATTATCGCCTCCGCTTGATATCGCCTGGAATCAATCTTCTGAAATCGTCATCCGGAAATTTTTTCACGTCAAGGTAATCAACTCTACGACAATATCTTATATCCTGTTTCGCATGACCTGCTTGAAAGGGGGTAAAAGAGGGAATTATGATGAAATTCCTCTTGACATTTCTGTGACAATTTAGTAACTTTTTTCACAAACAGAGATAAACAATAGCTAAGACAACGGGTTATATCGACGTACAGGAAAAAGTTTCTTAATACTCCATGTGAATTAAGTCACAAGACTACGCGAATAAGTACCTGAAAACACTGATGTTATGACGACGAACCGCACGAAAGCCCCTTTATACCTTAGCGTAAACAGCTCAATTTTCGTCTTGATTTTATTGAGTATTGTGATTGTTTTCACAATGCTTGCTCCGGCTATTCTTGCTGTGGACCTTTCAGTGCCCGCTCAGTTCGTCCAGTATCTGACCCCTCCAGGCGAAACCAACACTATATTGAGGCCGTCGAAGATTTTCGTTGATCGGCATTTCAACGAGGTTTATGTCACCGATCCCGGCAACAACCGGGTCCTGATATTTGATAGTCTCAACTTCTTCCGGTACGAATTCTCCGGTCGCGGACATTTCAGCATGCCCCTTGATCTGACGGTAGACTCAAAGGGATTTATCTACATCCTGGCGGCCACTGCGAACGGCAGAGAACTGATGAAGTTCGATTTCGATGGCACCTATCTCAAAAATTTGACCGCCACCACCGAAAACCAGCTTCCGGCCAATGACTTCAGAAGCATATCGATAGACGACAACGACCGCATCTATGCGCTGGACGAAAAGGGCGCGCAGGTGGTCGTATTCGACAGCGAAGGTAATCAGGTTGATCATTTCGCCATCTTCAAAGACATGAACGATAAGGACCGGGGAGAGATCGTCACCGGCGAGACATTTATATCCGGGGGGCGCCTCTATGTTCCGCTCTCCAACGCCGGCATGGTTTACATCTATGATTTGAACGGTACGCGGGTGGGGATTATCGGTCATAAGGGGAGTAATCCCGGAGAGATGGCTTTTCCGGTATCGGTAACGGTGAACCAGTCCGGTATCGTCATGATTCTTGACAAGATGCGTTTCAACGTGATCTGCTACACTCCGGACGGGAAGTTTCTCGGCGAGTTTGGCGGTAAGGGCGTCAGCCCGGGTTGGTTCTACCATCCGACTCTGTTGGCCGCGATCGGGACGAACGGCGTATATGTGGGCCAGGTGTTCAAGAACCGGATCCAACTGTGTACGATACCCGAATTCATCAGAACGAAAGCAGGACAATTGATATCGCAGACTTCATTTCGTTCAGATAGATTAAGCTTGAATGTAAACGCGCAGGATATTCGTTTCGAGGAGGTGATGCCGGAAAGAGGTCTCATTTCAGAAGAGAATTTTGGCTTTCAACACTTTTTGATTCTTTTACATACCACCTACTATTCAATGGAGGTTTTGCAGAATGCGTAAGGTATTATTCGTCGCACTGGGCATCGTGTTTGCCTTTGCGGGAACGTCAATGGCGTTCCATGATCACGGTGTGGCCGACTGTCAGGGCTGCCACACCATGCACAACAGCGAGAATGGCGCGCTGGTAGATCCGGACAGCCCGAACGGCAACCCGTATCTGCTCGTCGACGCTACTCCGTCGGACGTCTGCCTCGGCTGCCATGCTACCCGCCTGGGTGCCGTACTTTCAAGCACCCCGTTGACTCCGGCCCCGAACAAGGGCGCGGGCAACTTCATTTTCCTGCTTGAAGACAACCTGAACGACGGTCACGCCGGTGGCGCCGTGGACTCCCTCGGCAACCTGGTTGACCCGATTCCCGGTTATGCCGGTGGTCACAGCATCGTAGCTCCCGGATATGGTCTGGAAGCTGACCCGGTCCTGACTCAGGCCCCGGGTGGAAACTTCAATGCCTCTATTCTCGGCTGCTCGAGCTGCCACGACCCGCACGGTAACACCAACTTCCGTATGCTCTACGGTGTTGGCACCATTCAGGACGGCGCGTACACGTTCACGCATGCCGCCCCGACCGCGGTTGGTATTTCCCCGACCAGTGGTTCCGCTACCGAAACCAACGCCAACCATACCGCCTATCAGGCTGGATGGAGCGCCTGGTGCGGTAACTGCCACGGTGATTTCCACAACAACGGCACGAAGCTGATCCACCCGTCCGACCACGTTCTCGGCGGCACGATCGCTCAGAACTACAACCTGTATGCCGGTACCGACAATATCACCGGTGGCAACGCTGCCACTGCGTACCTGGCTGCGGTTCCGTTCGAAGACGCTTCCGTGACCACCACTTCGACTGCCGGCCCGACCGCCAGCAGCCGTGTGATGTGCATGTCCTGCCACCGCGCTCACGCCACCAGTGCTGCCGATGCCGGCCGCTGGGACTTCCAGATTGCTTTCCTGGATGACGATGGTGTCGAGTCCGGTTCGTATGCTATCCCGAACCCGTATGGTCACAACCAGCGCTCGCTGTGTAACAAGTGCCACGTGAAGGATATCAACGACGCCCCGAATCCTGACTAAGATCGGTTGACTGAATAGTCGGATTCTTATAAATTCAAAACGCCCGGGCAATATTGTTCGGGCGTTTTGGTTACCAGGTTTTAGGGAAGTAAGTATGTTTCGAGGTATTACAGGGATAGTCTGCGTCCTGCTCGGTCTGGCGACAGGCATTCAAGCTCAGCCGTCATCGTCGGATGAGTCCTCGCAGCTCGTCGTATACCTGGAATGCCCCCCCAATCTTCAGGATCGGGTCACTCTCCGTATTGACTCTCTGATTCTCACCAATAGCGATGACACAGTTCGCCTGTCTCTTGGCCAGAAGACCGTTCAGTCGGAGGAACTGTCGGGGCATCAGTTGCTTCTTGACGAAGCCGAAATTCCGGGCGGTCAGTACACCGAGGCAAGATTAGTCTTCGGTGCGGTGGAGAGTTTTGCCGGCAAGGCCCAGGTTCACCCGCAGCTTCCGGAAAAGGGTGTATCCATACCGCTTACGCTCAATGCGCGAAGAAGCGGCGCGGATGCGCTCTTTCTTTTGTGGACGCCGGGGCAATCGGCCTATTCCGATGGAGTGTATATACCTCAGGTCAGCGTGCTCAAACCTCCGGACCTTCCGCCCGGATCGATGGCTTATGCCGCTAATGAAGGTTCCAACAATGTCACCGTGATTGATCGATCAACCTACCGAGTAGTCGATGTAATCGCAGTTGCCAAGGGTCCTTCAGATATTGCCTACTCGGATCTCTCACAACAGTTGTTTGTCGCCGGGAGCGAGGAAGACGCCGTTTCGGTAATCGATGAATCTTCCCGGGAGGTTATCAAGCAGCTTCAACTCAATTTTGGCGATACTCCGTCACGACTGGCGCTTTCTCCCGACAGCCGTTATCTCTACGTCCTGAACCGTGGATCGAATACCCTGTCGGTGATTGATATTCTTGCCTTTCAGGAGATTGCCAGGCTGAATGTCGGCAATGGCCCGGTCGGAATAGCAGTTGATGCGTTTACCGGGCTTATTTATGTATCGAGCAAGTTTTCAAGCGACATTGAAGTTTTCGATCCGACGAGTTTTGCCCAGGTCGCCTCGATCACCGCAGGGGCACAGGCCGGGGAGATCTCGCTTAACAGCGTGGACAAGGTGCTGTACGTCTCGCACCTGACACTCCGGGATATTTCGGTTGTCGACCTGGCTTCCGGCCGGGCGCTGTCGTCGATAACCTTGTGTGGAAATGTCTCGGGGATGGCCTTCAATAGATTCGTAAGAGTGCTGTACGCAGCGCTTGGTGACTGCAATGAAGTATCTCTGGTCGTCCCCGATCAAGGATTGGAGACAGGGAGTATCGCCTTGAAGGGTACCCCCGGACGAATTTCGCTCGACGGTCAGAATAAACAATTGATGGTCTGCATACCGAGTCAGAATCGGATCGATTTCTACAGTACTAACAGCCGCAACCGCCTGGCTTCGGTCAGTGTCGGTAAGAACCCTTCGATGATCGTGCTACCGTGATGACTCAGCGAACCACCATAAGCCGAAATCTCAGAGCCGCGCGTACGGTCATTCTGTCGGCGACGGTGGCAATTGCCGCACTTGCGACGCAAGCGGCAGCATTCCCGCCGGACAATCTCAGCGGGAGCGCCGATATCAGCGCCTATCGTGTAGATCGCGATTCAACACAATCGAATAGCCTCCGACAGCAGTATAACTTGGCCTGGCAAAGGACCTTCACACCTTACGTGAGCGCACGCGCCAATTTCAGATATTACAATCTCGGTATCGATGAGCGGCTGGCGGACAATACCTGGCGACGCGAACTGCAACCGTCGGGAGAACTTCTTTACAACTGTCCGATCTTTTCGCTTGGGACCACGGCAAGTCGGCGCATCTCGCAATCATCCCTTGATGTTAACGATCTCAACCGGGACAACTGGTCGGTGTATTATCGTTCGAAGTGGGCCAGCTATCCGGGGATGATTCTCCGGTACGATTGGAACCGGACGTATGCGCCGGATGATTTGCGGACAAGCAACCAGTACGACCGCCGCTGGCTGGCAAATCTCGATTACAATTATAAGGGGAGCCAGTTCTACTATAACCTGGTACGACTCTCCTTCGATAACAAACCGCAACAGCAGAAGCTTACCGAGTACGACCATCAGTTCCGCTGGAACCAGATGGCTGACCTTGCCAACAAAAGGCTCCGCATCAATTCAGACTATACCTTCAGCTACAAGACGCAGACTCAAGAGACGCCTGATACTGCGGTCACTTATAGGCAGCTTCCGGTACGCAGAGGTCTGTATGCGATCGACACCAGTCCTGATTTCGACTCTCTCTCGGGGATCAATGGGCTGACCGACGGTAACACTGTCGATCCGACGCTGCCGCTTATAGATATCGGCACCGCCCAGGTTGACAGAAATATCGGAGCAGATCTCGGCTTCACCCGTCAGGCAGCGGCGGTGTATATTTACACCGATCGTCCCTCGGGCGCGCAGCTCAACTGGATCGTCTATGCCTCTGACGACAATCTTACCTGGCATGCCGTGGCCGTCGCGCCGACCATCCGATTCAGCCTGATCTACAACCGGTACGAAATAGAATTCCCAACCGTGTCCACCCGGTACATCAAAGTGGTGAACTCAGGCACGAACAACTACAGCACGGTCGATGTAACCGAGATACAGGTGTTCGAGGGTCAAACGGGATCGAGCAAGCGCAAGAGTGATCAGCAGATGCATCTGGTCGATGTGGTCAGTACCTACACATTTTCGCAGAAAACGCAGGGAACGCTGGATTTGTCCTACCAGAATGAACCTGGAAGCGGTGATAATTACGGCAACAGCGAGCTGTATGTCAATCTGTCGGGCCGGTACCGTCCGAGTAATACCCTGACGCACGTCGCCAGGGCCCAGCTTGGATTTCAGAACTACGACCAGCCGGGAGCCGATAATCTTCGCAATCGCTCACTGGGCTACAGTCTGCTGTATCAACCGCTCCAAACCTTGCGGTTTACAGTTTCCGCGCTCAACTATCGCGACTATATTGCCGGAGCGTCGAGTCAGGAGAACACAAATCTTATCGTGCAGACTTACGGCAACTTGCTGAGCACGCTGAATGTATCGCTCGAGGGCGGCGTCAGCCGCAATCACCAGTATGCGACGCAGACGGCGTTTGATACATATACCGGGCGAGTCTCATTCGATGGTACGCCGATACGGCGGCTTGACTTTCTGCTTTCCTATTTGTACCAGAACACCGTTCAGCGTGACGGCGATCAACGGTACCGAAAGGATCAGCTTGGATCGAGTGTGACCCTTCAAATGACAAGAACGATTTTTGTTCGCGGGAATCTCGATCTGCAGAAGGATGTCGTGACCTACCGGACGCAGACCTACAATATTGGATGGAACATGTTTCCGAATCTTACCGTAGGATCGCTCCTTAAACTTATTGACAGCGGCAGCGACATTAATTCCGATCAATATAACATTTACGCAAACCTAAAAATAAGAATGCGGGCCAGCTTGTATTTCAGTTACTTGTACAACAAGATTGCCGATGCCGAGGGCACTACCAGGCTGACCACGCTTCAACTTGGATTCAAGACCGGTTTCTGACCGATAAACGAAGTGGAGCAGACGAAATGATGAGGTATAAGGTATTACTGACAGGATTGATGCTTGGCTTATTGCTGGCCGGATGCAGCGGGGTAAGCCCAACGGTCTTCTACAATCCGGAATTCAACTTCAATTTCGTTGAAAAAGTGGCCGTCGTGCCATTCGAAAACCTGACCAATGATCAGGGAGCCGGCGCCCGCGCGACCCGCTTCTGCGTAACGGAGCTGCTGGCGAGGAATGCATTCGATGTGGTCGAGCCGGGTGAGGTGGCCAAAGCGCTCGAGAAATACTCGGTCGTGCGCACCGCCGAGCTGACCAAAGAACAGATCATAGCGATCGGCAGTGACTTGAAAGTACAGGGACTGCTGTTGGGCTCGGTCGGTGAATCTGAGACAATAAGAAGCGGATCGGCAAATTCGAACACCGTCACCCTGGTGCTCCGTCTGGTCGAGACCGAGCAGGGCGTCACCGTCTGGTCTTCGACCGTAACCGAAGGCGGGCGCGGATTCTGGGCATCGATTCTCGGGACGGGAGAAAAATCAAAGAGCGAAGTGATGCGCAAAGCGATGCATCGTGCGATTGGAACATTAGTGAAGTAAAGCGGAGTGTGACTGAGTGAAGACGCTGGCAAAATTGGCATTTGGACTGCTCCTCGGAGCGCTGACGCTCGTAGGTCTGTCGCACGCACAGAATGGCGTGTCCACCCGCAACGAGATAGCGGTGCTTCCGTTCGCCAATTATTCCGGATCGATCAGAGCGGTCCGGACCGTCTCACCAATGCTCGACACCGCGCTCATACAGCAGGGGTTTACTATTCTCCCCAATGATAGCCTTCGCGGCGTGCTTCGCCAGAACCGGATCAGAACCAACGGTATGATCAACGCCTCGGACGGCAAAAAGATTCTCGACGCGACCGGTCTGAGCTACCTGCTTGTCGGTTCCGTTGATATTTTCGAAGAAAACTCCACGCCCGAAGTAGGAATCGCGGTGCGAATCCTGGACCTTACCTCGATGCGCATCATCTGGACCACTGTCATCGGCGCCACCGCTGCCGACCATGTCGGCCTGTTTGGAGTCGGCCGAGAGGATAGTGTCGATACGGTAGCGCGGCGCGCCATCTTTGCTGACCTGAAGGACCTCACCCCTGATGTCCTGTCGAAGTATCGTTCGGAAAAAGCGAGAAGAATAACTTGCGCGGTCGTCCCGTTTGAAGATTATTCCAGCTATCCGAGAGCCGGAGATATTGCGTCAAGTCTGATGGCCTCGGCGCTGGTTGAAGCGGGGTACGAAGTAGTCGAACCGGGCGTGGTGAACGAAATAATGATCACCGGGCGATCGCAGTCTCGAGGCGGATTGGATTATAAGATTATGGATTTGCTGCGCGATCAGGACTCGGTCAGCCTGGTTTTCACCGGCAGCGTCGATCTCTTTCAGGCGGCGAGGGGGAATTTCGAACAATCCAGTCCCCAGGTCGCACTCGGTATTCGGGCGATCGAAACTTCATCACACAAAATTGTCGCCAGCTACGATAAAGAGTGCACCGGCTCGGACAGCGAGACATTCTTCAGGCTGGGGGGCTGTCATTCATTAGAGAAACTTACCGCCGGTCTGTTCGGCGAACTGATACATTCATTCACAACACGAGAAGGAAAAAGAATTGCTGATACGAATCTGGAATAGAACAAGCGGCAGGGTAAAGGGAATAAGCAGGTTTGGGTTACTCATCGCGCTGGCAAGCGCTGTAATCGGAGTTGCGATACTGTCTCCCGGCACGGCCAATGCGGCCGAACCGGCAGATACGAGCATTCTCGCGATCGTCAACTCAGATACCATAACCACAGCCAACATGGATCAGGAGATCATGCGGCGGCACGCCGACATGAGCGATTCAAGTATGAAGTCATTCGACTTCCGCAAACTCCTGAAAAAGATGGTCGACGACCGGCTGATAATCCAGGAGGCCCGCGCCCTGGATATGCAGGATGAGGAATCGTTGACGAGTCAACTGACCGAGGTCCGACTGGAGTCGGCCATGCGACTGTTCATCAAGGAGAATTTCCACCCCGACCTGACGGTGCCGCACTCCGAAGTTCTGCGGATATTCAATAAGAACTACGGCCGTGAGCAGCTTCGAACGGTCGCCGTAAGTTCCAGGCAGCAGGCGCTTGACCTCATCGCTAAGATCAAAAACGGCGCCAGCATGGACAGTATCGCCAGGACAACCTCGTTGGATACCCGCAAAGACAAGGGCGGGCTTCACAATTTCTCGTACTGGGCGGATATTGAAGAGCCGTTGCGGGGTATTGCGGACACACTCAAGCTGGGCGGACTCTCCTCCCCGTTCGAGTTCCGCGGAGCCTACGCTTTCCTTCGTGTGGAGAAGCGGGCTGATCCGGATACCGCCGACTTTGTCAAGTACGGCGAGCGGATCGAAGCAATTTTGAAGAATGCAAAGAAAGACAAGGCGTGGGCGGAATTCCGGGACAGCCTCAAGAAAGAATATCCGGCGCAGCAAAACGATAAAGTTCTCGCGGCGATCAAGGCGGATGGCCCCAAGCTCTTTACCAATGCGTTCATGACGGGGACCGAGGACTATGCGTTCAAGATAGACGATCAACATCAGGTCACCGATGATGCCCTGCGCAAGGAGATCTCCCATACCGCCATGACCAACGGCCAGCAGCCGTTTGACACGCTTTTCAGTCTCGGTGTTTCCAATCTGACCGCAAAAATGGTCTTAGGATATGCGGCCGAGAAGGCTGGTTTCCTGAACAATCCCGAAGTAGCCAGGCAATATCAGGAGAGCCTGGACAGTTCTCTGATTGAGAGCTACATCAAGGAGATGGTGGTCAGCAAGATTGTCTTCAATCATCAGGAATTTCAGGACTACTACGATTCCCACAAGGATGATTTCCGGGAAGATCCCCAGGTCCAGCTTGCCCAGATCCAGGTGATGACCAAAGACTCCGCCGACGAGATCTATTCGCGTCTTCAGGAAGGAGCCAACTTCGATTACCTGATGAAGACCTATGACGCCGATAATGAAATGCTCCGCAAGCCGATCGACTGGATCACGCTCGGGCAGTTCCCGAAATCCATCAAGGACGAGATCGACAAGATGAAGATCGGTGACTACGGCCACCCGTATCAGACGGTCTCAGGCTGGCTTATTTTCCAGATGCGGGGACGACGGTTGGGACGCCAGAAAACGATCGATGAAGTGGATATGCAGATTCGGCAGATCATGTTCCAGAATAAATTCAATGACCTGCTCGACGCGAACCTGAGCACCCTGAAAGCAAATTCTACTATCGTTTACAGAGATAAGAACGTCGACCGGTATTTCGGTAACGACTGAAAGACCAGGAATATGTAAGGCATATCGTGATGAGACTACGAACATACAATAACGATCCGGGGATTTTCCGGTGGTGGCGCTTTTTGCTGCCGGTCTTGCTGGCGCTGGGACTCTCACTTCCGGTTCAGGCTCAGATTGAGTCGGGCAAGCGTTTCTCCAAGAAGAGCAACTGCCTGGACTGCCACAAGGTGTCGGACTTCAAGGGCAAAGTGCAGCACGAGCCGTTCGCTTCCAAAGACTGTGCCTCCTGTCATAAGCCCCACGGGCTGGTCGGGGCGCTTCGGTTGAAGGAAGACGGTGCGCAGCTTTGCTTCCTTTGTCACAAACAGGCTGATCTTGGTCTGGAGAAGGCTAATATTCATAAGCCGGCGGCCGATGGCGACTGCACCACCTGCCACAATCCCCACGCCAGCGACAACCCACAATTGCTTCCCCAACCGGCCCAGCAGCTATGCTACACCTGCCATGATGCGGCCCAGTTCACGAAGAAGTTCCAGCACAAACCGCTCACGGACGGCTGCTTCTCTTGCCACGATGCTCACGGCAGTGACAACGCTCATCTGCTCAAAATGGACGAACAGCAACTCTGTAAGTCCTGTCACGACGAGACCACGAGTTCATTCGTGGACGCCCATTTCAAATACCCGGTGGGGGACAAGAACTGTACTACGTGCCATGCGGTCCATTCTTCCGATCAGGAACATCTTCTGACGACGTCATTCCATGCTCCGGTCGAAGGGGGAGAGTGTGAAAGCTGCCATAATGCTCCGGACAGCCCTGAGCCGTTCGGACTTGTCGATAAGGCCAACAACCTCTGCCTGAACTGCCACGATCTCTCCGAGGTTGCGCCCGAAGGAACCCACTTTCCGGTGGCCGACGGTCAATGTGTCGACTGCCACAATCCGCACGGATCGGCCCAGAAAGCGCTGTTATCGAAGCCGTCGGTCCAGCTTTGTACTAGCTGCCACGATAATATTCTGAAGGAAGTTCAGATGGCGTCATCGCATCCGCCGGTCACGCAGGACTGCCTGACCTGCCACGATGCGCACGGTAAGATGGATAAGAATCTCATCAGCAAAGATCTTAACACTCTTTGCCTGAGCTGTCATACCGATCAAAAGCAGGAGCTTGCGGATAAAGATGTTCATCCACCGTTCGCCGATGGAACCTGTATCGACTGCCATGTCCCGCATGGTTCTCAGGAACCGAAACTGACGCGGACAAACCGGATCGACCTCTGCGGTCAGTGCCACGGCGATGTGGCGGACTGGCGGGCCGAACGGGCGGTTCACCAACCGGTGAAGATCGGGGAGTGCAACAATTGCCACAGCCCCCATGCTTCGAATAATGCATCGCTGCTCAAAGTAGCCCCCGACAGCCTATGTGAGCAGTGTCACGGTGGCATTATGAACGACCAGGTCAACACTGTCGTCCATCCGCCTTTCGGAGAGAAAACGTGCGATGTTTGCCATGCTACGCATGCATCGAAATACGACGGGCTTTTGAACAGCAAGCTGAGCGATCTATGCGCTTCCTGTCACGACGTTCAGGCTGACACGGCAAAGATGGCCAGTGTTCACACGCCGTTTGCCCAGGGAGAATGTACCTCGTGCCATCAGCCGCACTCGGCCAAACTGGCGAATCTGCTTCTCGACAAGACCGACCAGCTCTGTTTCACCTGTCACACCGACTTGAAGAGCGAGAATCGACAGCGGCACGGTTCACTCCCCGGTCCAGGAAGGTGACTGTCTGGGCTGTCATTCACCACACGACAGCAAGCAGGATATGCTGCTTAATGAGGCGTCGCCGGCCATTTGCCTGAATTGCCACGACGGCGACGACAAGGATTTCAAAGCGAAACATCTCGGTCTGAGCGGATCCCAGATCAATTGCCGTCAGTGTCACGATCCGCATGTCTCCGACTCGGACAAGATGCTGAATCAGTTCGGGCACGAACCGTTCATCTCGAATAGTTGTGATGCCTGCCATACCGAGACACCGACTGAAACCGGAGGGGACAAGAAATGAAACAGATATTAATTGCTGTCGCATTCCTGATGGTTCTTTCATCGGGTGTTTTCGGGGCCGCCGTGAAAGTTGACGAGCCGGCGGTCTGTTACAACTGCCACTCGGATATTCAGGATCAGCAGAACGAGAAACATGTGCACACGGCGTTTGCCGGCGGCACTTGCTCGGACTGCCATAATCCCCATGCGGCGACGCATATGAAACTGCTGAGCAGCGATGTGAAGACGCTCTGCCTGAAGTGTCACGACGATATCAAAGCGACCCTCGGGATGCCGACCGTTCACCAGCCGGTGAAAAACGGCAAATGCCTGAGTTGTCACGATCCGCACGCCTCGGCCAATCCCGATCAACTGACCAAAGAGACGGTGACGTTGTGCGAGGACTGTCATAAGGGGATCGCCGCCTGGTTTGAACGGTCCGATGTTCACAAGCCGGTCGCGAACAAGAAGTGCGAAGCGTGCCACGAGATGCACGGATCGAACGAAGCGCACCTGCTCAAGAAGAAGGTCCCGGACAACTGTTTCGGCTGTCACCAACAGGATCAGGCGTTCGCCACGGCCCATAACGGCATGGATATGAGCAAGGCGAACTGCATCACCTGTCACGAGCCGCATTCTTCGAATCTGAAACATCTGTTGATGGCGAATCAGCATAAGCCGTTTGCGGCGGGAGCCTGCAAGTCCTGTCACCAGTCCACCGGCAATACGATTCAGTTCGCCCTTCAGGATAAACCGGAGCAGCTCTGCCTGAAGTGTCACAAGAGCATCGTGGACACGACGCTGAGCAATCAGCATATTCTTGGCACGGAGCGGTCCTGCCTGAACTGCCATAACCCGCATGCGTCGAACAACGACGTCCTGCTTTCGAACAATCAGAAGCTCCTGTGTACCAAATGTCACTTCAAGGACAACCCGGACAAGACGGTTGATCAGATGATCACGCACCCGGATCTTGATTGTTCGAACTGTCACTCGCCGCATGGATCCAATCGTGAGCACATGTTGAATGAAGCGCCGATCGACCTCTGCATGGGGTGTCACGCCGACGCTCACAAAGGCTCGCACCCGGTGGGCGGGGATATTATCGATCCGCGCACCGGAGAGCAGCTCACCTGTTTGAGCTGTCATAAATTGCCACGGCGCGGATTTCCCGAAATATCTCCCCTTGAATCCGAAGATGGATCTGTGCATACAGTGTCACAAGCGATAGATTAGTCCGGGAGCCCGGGCAGAGAGAGGAAAGGCGGTCGCAAGGCCGCCTTTTTCGTTTCTGCAGTTGTCACGTCATCGGGGCAGGGCATGTCCTTGAGAAAACATGCCAGGTTTGGTCGAGTGCAGATCCGTCTTCGGACTCGTTATTCCGTCCGTATTCGGTCGCCTACCTGGGCAAGGATCGCTGATAGCCGAGCGGCAGGTGGGTGTCAATTTGGTTCGGCTAACGCCGAACGTTTCCCCACGTTGCGCCCTACCCGGCTGCCGCCGGACCGAGCTTACGTGGGCTACGGACAATGAATTTCTCCCCACAAGTCGAATTTTGAAGCCCCCGCCAATCATTCTGTAGCAGCCACCTAAAATGAGGATTGGCGGGAAGCTAATTCGGCTTACCGGTGGAAGTCACGCCAACGATGAACAATCAGCGCTCACGGAGCCGGGGAAGAGTGCCAGAGTAGCGACTTGATTAGTGAAAATTTTCACAAATATCAGCCAAAATTCGCCTAATTATGTGTCTTTTGATGTACTTACCCTGATTAAAGGAATCTCCCCATAGCTTGGCGGGTTACGGCGAATGCGCAAATTATTGTCAGCTCGGGCAAAGAAATCCTCTTGACAACTTGACATTCGCAATATATGCTACCTTGTGAATTTTTTAACATAATCGGATTTGGAAGTATTAGATACCTGCCGATATCCGGTCTACCGGAAAAGACATGCCGAATTGAGGTCGCTTCAGACCCGATTCGGCGTCAACGTATAGCCGGTATGTTGGAGCGGCAGACAGTTCGAACAACTGAAAGGTGAAGTAAGATGAGTAACGAGGCATTCAATCCTTTTACGATGGCTCAGGCTCAATTTGATAAAGTAGCCGACTTCCTGGAGCTCGACGCGGCGACCCGCGATTTGCTGAGGAACCCGATGAGGGAATATCACTTCAGCATTCCCGTCCGCATGGACGACGGGACCGTAAAAGTGTTTCGTGGATTTCGGTCACAGCATAACGACTCACGCGGACCGTCGAAAGGCGGCATCCGCTTCCACCCGCAGGAAACGATCGACACCGTCAGAGCGCTTTCCATGTGGATGACCTGGAAGTGTTCCGTGGTTGACATCCCGCTCGGCGGCGGCAAAGGGGGCGTGATCTGCGATCCGCACAACCTGAGCATGCGCGAGCAGGAACTAATCTGTCGCGGATGGGTCCGTCAGCTCGCGAAGAATGTCGGTCCGGTCTCCGATGTTCCGGCTCCCGACGTCATGACGTCATCGCAGCATATGCTCTGGATGCTCGACGAATTCGAGCACATCCACGGCGGCAAGTATCCCGGTTTCATCACCGGCAAGCCGGTAGGGATGGGCGGTTCGCTCGGACGGACCGAAGCGACCGGTTTCGGGGTCGTGTACACGATCCGCGAGGCGTTGAAGGTTCTCAACATGAAGCCGCAGGACACGGTAGCATCGGTCCAGGGCTTCGGCAACGTCGCCCAGTACGCGATCAAGCTGCTCCAGCAGATCGGCGGAAAGGTCATCTGCGTATCGAGCTGGGATCAGGAAGACCAGACTTCCTACTCGTTCCGTCGGATGTCCGGGGTCGATCCGGACGAACTGCTTGCGATTACCGACCGGTTCGGCGGCATCAACAAGACCAAAGCCAAAGAACTCGGCTATGAAGTGCTTCCCGGCGGTGCCTGGCTGGAGCAGGATGTTGACATCCTTATACCGGCGGCGATCGAGAACCAGATCACCAAGGACAACGTTGACAAGATCAAGAGCCGCGTCCGCCTGATTGCGGAAGGTGCCAATGGCCCGACCACGCCCGAAGCCGACAAGGTGATCGAGAAGCGCGGAATCTTCATGATTCCCGACTTCCTGGCCAACGCCGGCGGCGTGACGTGCAGCTATTTCGAGCAGGTCCAAAGCAACATGAACTACTTCTGGGAAAAAGACGAAGTGCTCGGCAAGCTCGATCTCAAGATGACGGCTGCTTTCATCGCGGTGAGCGATCTGGCGCGCAAGCGCAAGATCTACATGCGCGATGCTGCCTACGTCATTGCGGTGAGCAGAGTTGCGCAGGCCTGTCGCGACCGCGGCTGGGTCTGATAAAACCATTCTCCCTCACGAATTTGTGGGAGTTAATACAAAGCTGTGCGGGCGTATTGCCGCCCGCGCAGCTTTTTTTGCGAAATTCCCGGACGGTTTTTCTTCACTCCCCGATTCGTTTTCCGTATGTTGTGAACGAATCTAAAGCATGGAGCAGTTGGTGCATTTACCGAACGGTGAAACGCGTAGACTTCTGACGGTCGAGGATCTTCCGTATTTCGATCGGAACTCTGTTCGGTTCGTCCGAAACTTTCACCGGTATCGGCTCAGGCCCGATCGGCGGCAAGGCCGGCGGGTTGGCCCACATCCGCCAAAGTCTCCTGACCAAAGTCAGAGGCCCTGAGTTCGGAGAGGTCTCACTGACAATCCCGATCATGACGGTAATCGGCACCGATGTGTTCGACAGCTTCATGCGTCAGAACAATCTGTACGATATCGCGTTGTCCGACAGCCCTTCGGATCGCATCGCCCATGCTTTTCATAATGCGGAGTTCCCGGGCGAGATAATTGGGGACCTGCGCGGACTGGTCGAGAAGGTTCATACCCCGCTGGCCGTTCGGTCCTCCAGTTTGCTCGAAGATGCGATGTATCGGCCGTTCGCCGGTGTCTATGCCACAAAAATGATTCCGAACAATCAACCTGACGTTGACAGCCGGTTTCATTTATTGATCGATGCCATCAAACTGATCTATGCCTCGACCTTTTCCAGGACTGCCAAAGATTATCTACAGGCGGCCGGGCAGAAACCGGAAAGTGAAAAAATGGCGGTGATAATTCAGGAGGTAGTGGGGCGCAGGCATGGCGAACGATACTATCCTGATGTATCCGGAGTGGCGCGTTCATACAATTTTTATCCGTTCGGCCATCCTCAACCAGAAGATGGCGTTGTTTCGCTGGCGCTGGGACTCGGACGCACCATTGTCGACGATGGCGTGAGTTGGAATTTCTCCCCAGCCTATCCGTCGGCTTTGCCTCCCTTCAATTCGACCTCAGACTTGCTCAAGCGGACTCAGACGGAGTTCTGGGCGGTGAACATGGGCAAGCCGCCGGAGTACGACCCGATTCATGAGACTGAGTATCTGGTGCGGGGCAATCTGGCCGACGCCGAGCAAGACAACGTACTCACGCATATCGCCTCGACCTATCAATCGCGCAACGACCGCCTCGTTATGGGAGTCGGCGCTGATGGTCCACGCGTGCTGAACTTTGCCCCGCTTCTGCGACTCGACGAGATCCCGTTTGTTCCGGTGATCCAGAGGATGATCGAAGTATCGAAAACTGACACCGGGGAAGAAGTGGAAATTGAATTTGCGATGACTATTGATTCATCCGCCGAGAATGCCGTACGCTTCGGATTTCTGCAAGTGCGGCCGATGGTGGTATCACACGAGGCGGTCGATGTATCTCCGGAGGAAATGACAGGGGCGGAAGTGCTTCTGGCCTCGGAAGCGATCATGGGAAATGCCGCCGTGAATGACCTGGTCGATATAGTCTATGTACGGCCGGATCGATTTATGGCAAGGGATACGCAATTGATAGCGTCGGAACTCGAAGAGATAAACCGAACGGCTCTGGCGCAGGGGTTCAAATATCTCCTGATCGGTTTCGGTCGATGGGGGAGTTCCGACCCCTGGCTCGGTATTCCCGTCGTCTGGGGACAGATATCCGCCACCGGCGTTCTGGTGGAAGCCACCCTGCCGGATATGGATGTCGAGCTAAGTCAGGGCTCGCATTTCTTCCATAATTTGAGTAGCTTTGGAGTGTGTTACCTGTCGATACATCATTCAGGCAGGTACAAAATTGACTGGTCCTGGCTGGACCGTCAGCCGGCGATTCGGGAAACGGAACATGTCCGTCATGTCCGTCTGCCGCACCCGCTGATCATCAAAATTGACGGAAAGAACAGACGCGGAGTGGTCTTACATGGATGACGATAAGAAATCGATCGATAAACTTCTGGAATCACTTCAGGAAAGAGCAAAAGAACTAAACTGCCTCTACCGTATCGAGGAGTTGATGAACCGTCCCGACGCCGGGATTCCGGAAGTCTGCGCAGAAATCATCGACGCTGTTCCACCGGGCTGGCAGTATCCGGATATTTGCCGCGCTAAAATCCTCATCGATAATGATGTCTATGCCGCGGCTGATTTTCAGGAATCTCCCTGGGTCATCAGCGCCGACATCAGGGTGCAGGAACGGATCATTGGCACACTCAGCGTTTACTATATCGAAGAAATGCCGCTGGCGGATGACGGACCGTTCCTGAAGGAGGAACTCAAACTTATCCAGACAATCGCCGACCGACTCGGCCACTTCATCCTGCACAATCAGATGAAGCTTATCTACGCCGAGTGGCACACCGCCCGCAAGGACATCTCGGAACATCGGCGCGGGGAATGGCAGGTGGTTCTGGATCTACTTCGCCATACCGACCAGGCGCTCTTCATGAATATCTCCCACAAGATGCTTAACCATCTGTGCTGGAGCGGAATCGAAGAGGCGGAGAAGCTGCTCAAGGAAACCAGCGTCGGCCAGCGTGGCGAGCATGACGACGTAGTCGAGGGGTCCAACCGCCCGCACCAGATTGCCAATGTTACCTTTCCGATACTCCTGAGCGGCGAGGTCTTCAGGATCGCCGATGAAAATATCCCGGACGATGAACTGCTCAGCCTGATCCAGAAATGGATTCAGGAGGACAAACTGAGTTTCCTGGTGCAGGTGGTGAATCGGAATCTGTCGTTGTCGGAAGTGGCCGATGCGATTCGAAGGTTCTACCACACGGCCAATTCACGGGGGGACGATCTCCTGTCGCCGAGCAGAAAGGGAATCATCGTCTCGCTAATCCGACGGTTCCTTTCGGATCAGCTCAAGTTTCTCAATATTGCCAAGAATTTCATCGGGATCGGCGACTTCTACGAACTCCTGAACAACATTATTTTCACGACTGAAAGTCACGGCAAACTGGGAGGCAAGAGCGCCGGCATGTATCTCGCCTCACAGATCATTGCAAGCCAGGATAGTAACGGCAATGGCCACAAGACCATGAAGATTCCCAAGACCTGGTATGTGACTTCAGACATGCTCCTGCACTTCATGCACTACAACAATCTCGATGAGATCGTCGAGCAGAAGTACAAAGAGATCGATCAGGTCCGGTTCGAGTATCCGCACATTGTTCATACTTTTAAGAACTCGCATTTTCCGCCGGAAATCGTCAAAGGTCTGTCGGTAGCACTTGATGATTTCGGGGATAAACCGCTGATCGTCCGAAGCTCCAGTCTTCTCGAAGACAGAATGGGAGCAGCCTTCTCCGGCAAGTACAAGAGCGTATTCATCGCCAACCAGGGGAGCAAGCAAAAGCGTCTGGAAGCCCTGCTCGATGCAATCGCCGAGGTCTATGCTTCAACCTTCGGTCCCGATCCGATCGAATACCGGGCGGAAAGAGGACTGATCGATTTCGGCGAAGAGATGGGGATCATGATTCAAGAGGTGGTCGGGACAAAGGTGGGCGACTATTTCATGCCCGCTTTTGCCGGTGTCGCCTTCAGTCACAATGAATTCCGCTGGTCGCCGAGAATCAAACGCGAAGACGGTCTTGTTCGCATGGTCCCCGGACTCGGGACCCGGGCGGTCGATCGGCTGAGCGATGATTACCCGGTCATGTTCGCCCCGGGACAGCCGGGCCTTCGAGTAAACGTCTCGGTCGATGACGTCCTGCGGTATTCGCCGCGATATATCGACGTCATTAACCTCAAGCGGAACATGTTCGAGACGGTTGAAGTCACAGATCTGCTCAAGCGTTTCGGCTACGAATTCCCGAATGCGAAACAGATCGTCTCGATTCACAACAGCGGTCATATTCGTAAACCGATGGGGATGCAGATCGATTTCGAGGAAGATGACCTGATTGTTACATTTGACGGTTTGCTGACCGACTCCCCGTTTATCAGCCAGATTCACTCAGTGCTTCAGTTACTGGAAAAGACTATGGGAGTGCCGGTCGACATGGAATTCGCGCATGACGGGAAAGACCTGTACCTGCTTCAGTGCCGCCCGCAGAGCGACGCGGATAGTAGCCAGGCTGCGCCGATTCCGAAAGATGTGCCGGATGAGAAGGTCGTATTTAGCGCTAAACGGTATGTGTCGAACGGCCGGGTGCCGGATATCACCCATATCGTGTATGTCGACCCTGATAAGTACAGTGAAATCTCAAGTCGCGAAAAACTGCTTGATATTGCGAGGGTGGTCGGGAAGCTCAACAAACTGCTGCCGAAGCGTCAGTTCATTCTCATGGGTCCGGGGAGATGGGGAAGCCGTGGCGATATCAAGCTCGGTGTCGCCGTTACTTATTCAGATATAAACAATACGTGCATGCTGATCGAGGTGGCGCGGAAGAAGGGAAACTATACCCCCGATCTTTCGTTCGGGACTCACTTTTTCCAGGACCTCGTCGAGGCACGCATCAGATATCTGCCGCTTTATCCGGATGATCCGGGAATCATCTTCAACGAACGGTTCCTTCGCGGATCGCCCAATATTCTGTGCCAGTTGATCCCGGAGTGCGAACCGCTGATGGATACGATTCGACTGATCGATGTTCCCTCGGCCACCGACGGACAGGTACTTCGGGTGCTTATGAATGCCGATCTCGATGAAGCGATTGCCCTTCTCAGCCCGCGTTCGTCGGAAATCGACGATTCCGATGTTCGCCAGTTCTTCGAAGAACGAACTGGAGACAGCAGTTGGCGCTGGCGCTACCAGATGGCCGAGCATATTGCTTCGTGCCTTGATCCGATCCGGTTCGGCGTGAAGGGCTTCTACGTTTTTGGCAGCACCAAGAATGCCACCGCCGCGGCCGCCAGTGATATCGATATCCTGGTCCACTTCATCGGCGACACCCACCAGTTGTCATTGCTCGACCACTGGCTTGAAGGTTGGAGTCTGGCCCTTGGACGGATAAACTATTTGAAAACCGGGTATGATACGGAACGGCTGCTTGATGTACATATAATAACCGATGAAGATATCAGGCGCAGGACCAGTTTTGCGGCGAAGATTAATGCCGTCACCGATTCGGCCCGGCCACTACCCCTCAAGCGAAAGCCCGATTCAAAGCAGTAGATCTCTGACCGCATCCTCCGGGTGATCCGGATTGAACTTGATGAGAGACAGCTCCGGACCGTCGTGAGCAGCCGTAAATGCCAGCGTGTGACCGATCCGGTGTCGCCAGGACCCGGTAAGACGGGCCGATTCGTGAATGTGGCCGTGAAGGGTTACCAGCGGCTGACGTTCTTCAATCATCTCCCTGATTGCGACACTCCCGACATGAACGTCGAGCGGGGCATAGTCTATCATTTTGCCATCGAGATCAGCCCGATCGAGATTCGTTTTGTACGGTGGCGCATGAAACAGCAGGATAGCGTTCGAGAGATCATCCGTGCCTACCAGTTCGGCCAGATCCTGGCGAATGGTCGTGAACTTCTTCTGATAGTCTGAAACGGTCTTCGTGCGCAACCCTTCTTCGGGAGACACGCTACCGGGGTCGACAAACCTTGACACATCGTATCGCTCCCAATCTTTAAGCTGAAATGGGGATGGGGGGAAAAGGGGTAGCCGAATACCTCGTAGCGCCCGAAGGAGACCTTTCGCTCGGAAACGTACTCCCAGACTTCTTTCGCGGCGGCATCGAGAATGGCCGCTTCTTCAAACCGGGGATCATCGTTACCAAGAATCAAAAAGATGCGCGGATAGAATTTCGGGGCCTTTTCGCGGAGGTGAAGGAGTTTGGGAACGAGAAAATCATTGATGAAATCACGGTGTCCCGGATTTATCCCCGAGTGAGCGGACATGGCGTGGGGGAGAAGGTCTCCTCCAAAGAAGACTGCCTCCGGCTGTCCGTCTTCAATCGCCTGAAAGAGCCGGGAATATTTCTCCGGTACCCCGTGCAGGTCGCTCACGAAAAAGCACTTAGGCATTTCTCTGTCACCTCCGCCTGCGTGTTCGCTCGATCCAGTTCAATATATGTCATTTCCGACGAATGGGTACCGGAAATCTTTGTCGTTTTTCGGACTACCCGATTGACATGCACGATCGGCTGTTCTTTATTTCGGTACAATTCAGTTCAGGTACCGATCAATGAAGATCATCTTTACCCCCAAATGTCTCGAGTATGGACAAACGGGACACCCGGAATCGCCGGAGAGAGTGTCCATCACGGCAAAGCTGCTTCGAGACCAATATGAATTTGTCGAACCGGATCCCGCCGATGAGAGCACGATCAATCTGGTGCATCCTTCCCGACAGATCAGTCGTGTGAAGACAGGAGGCTTTGTCGATTGGGACACTCCGGTCTATGAGAACATCTATGCATTTGCCTGTCTGGCGGCCGGCGCGGCGGTGACAGCAGGTGAATTGGCGATAGCAGGGACGCCGGCTTTTTCGCTCATGCGCCCGCCCGGACATCACGCCGGTCGCGATTCCGTGACAGGATTCTGCTACTTCAATAACATCGCGATCGCAGTGAAGAAGCTACTGCAGACCGTGGACCGCATCGCCATTATTGATTTCGACTGTCACCACGGCAACGGAACCCAGAGCATATTTCTTGGTGACCCACAAGTTATGTATCTCTCTCTGCATCAAAGTCCGTTGTATCCCGGAACCGGTCATCGCACAAGAGAGAACTGTCTCAACTATCCGCTCCCGGCCGGAACCAGTGAGGAAACCTTCCTGTACACGTTCCGCATGGCCATTGAGGAAGTAGCCCGGTTCGACCCATCGGCAATCGCAGTCTCCGCCGGTTTTGATTCGTTCAAAGAAGATCCGATCACGGACATGTATCTGGAGATCGGGACATTTGAGAGGATCGGCCAGGTAATCAGCCGTTTAGGTCGCCCGACCTTTTCCGTTTTGGAGGGAGGGTATGCGGCCGAGCTGGGCCAGTGCGTGGCGGCATATCTGAAAGGACTTGAATCATGAGCCGAGCCAACCGTATCTTCCGTCAGTGAAACGATTCGAGTTCATCGAGCATACGGCCGATATAGCCATAAAGGCCTACGGAGATAGCCTCGGTTCCGCTTTTGCCGCCGCCGCAGAAGCGATGTTTGACATCATCACCGACAGTGCGGAGATTCGCCCCGTCAATCGGACTGAATTGCGGGTGGAATCAGATTCTCTGGAGAGTCTGCTGGTTAAAATGCTCTCAGACCTGATCGTGGTGCACGAAGTCGAGCGGATTGTCCTTACCGATTTCAAGGTGACGCTCACCGGGAAGTTTGCCGCCCAGGTCTCAGCCTGGGGAGAACCGTTTGATCCGGAGCGACACGCTCAAGGACAGCACGTCAAAGGAGTGTCGTATCATATGATGGAAATTCATGAAGGCGGTTCCGACGAAGAAAGTTTTGTTCAGGTGCTTTTCGACGTGTGATCGGAAATTGCCGCCGACGTAAAGAACGAGGTAGAGTCGATATGAGTTGGAAAGGTACCTACCGGAAGATTGACCGGAACAGGTTCGAGATTCCGATGGAACATCAGAGCGGACTGATGAAAGGAAAAGGGGTCCGGATGCTCGTTCCGGGGATTATCTATGCCGACGATGCTTCGATTCAAGCCATCGTCAGCGATGAATCCCCCGAACAGGTGGCCAATGTTGCCACCTTGCCGGGAATAGTCGGCAAGTCGATCGCCATGCCGGACATCCACCACGGATATGGATTCGCCATCGGCGGTGTGGCGGCGTTTGATCACCAGCATGGAGTCGTATCGCCGGGAGGAGTCGGATACGATATCAACTGCGGCGTCCGACTCATTCGAACCGATCTGACCGATGAAATGGTAAGGCCGAAGATCGAGCGGCTCATTGATACGATTTTCCATAACGTCCCGTGTGGGGTCGGTTCTGAGGGACGGATCAAGCTGAGCGATCGTGACATTGACCGGGTGCTTGCCGAGGGAGCCGGCTGGGCAGTGCAAAACGGCTATGGCTGGCCGGAAGATCTGACGGTTACCGAAGAACAGGGATGTATCGAGGGCGCTGAACCGAACAACGTGAGTCAGGCGGCCAAAAAGCGCGGGGCGGGTCAGCTCGGCACGCTTGGTGCCGGCAATCACTTTCTCGAGATACAGCGGGTGGATGAGATTTTCGATGACGAGACGGCGAGGGCATACGGCATTCGCGAAATCGGGCAAATCACGATCATGATTCACACCGGATCGCGCGGCTGCGGCCACCAGATCTGCACCGACTATCTTGAGGTCATGCGCAAGGCAAACAAGAAATATCAAATACCGCTGGTCGATCAGGAGCTGGCCTGCGCACCGGCATCGAGCCCTGAAGGGCAGCGGTATTTCGGCGCCATGAAGGCGGGCGCCAATTTCGCCTGGGCAAATCGACAAATGATCATGCATTGGGTCAGAGAATCATTCGAGGCAGTAATGAAGCGACCTGCCCGGGAGATGGGAATGCATCTGATCTACGATATAGCCCACAATATGGCCAAGCTGGAGGAGCACGAGGTCGACGGCAAGAAACGCTGGCTTTATGTCCACCGCAAAGGAGCGACTCGGGCATTCGGGCCGGGGCACCCGGCCATTCCCGAGGCTTACCGTCCGTACGGTCAGCCTGTGCTCATCCCCGGCGATATGGGGACTTCGTCGTATCTGCTTGCCGGTACTGACTATGCCATGCGGGAGACGTTCGGGTCATCGTGTCACGGGGCGGGACGGGCGTTGTCACGCACGGCGGCGAGGAAGCAACATCCGGCTGAAGAAGTCATAGCGGAGCTTCGTGCGAAAGGGATCTATTTGAAAGCGAATAGTCAACGAGTGATCTCCGAAGAGGCGCCGGACGCTTACAAAGACATTGACCGGGTCGTGGAAATATCACAACAGGCAGGAATAGCGCGGAAGATCGTCCGACTCAAGCCTCTTGGCGTCGCTAAAGGGTAGGCAGGGTCATTCTTCGCCCGGGCTGCATCTCATTGCTTCACGATACGGAATCAGAAATCCGGCAATGTACAGCACCAACCCGAAATAAAGCAAAATGAAGTTGTACGGATGGGGCATGCTTTCGGTGATGACGACTCCGGAATCTCCCATGAATGTCCAGAGAATTGCGGCCGTGGCAAGCAGGCCGAGCAGCCAGGTGAGACGGCCGGGTCGAAATACCCGTCCGGTGTGATAGAGCCGCACGATGAAGTACCCGCACGCAATCATCAGGAGGGATACCAGGATAGGCGCAATAACCGGTCCGATCCAGGGGATGGGGAGGAGGAAGAGAATATCCCAATCGAGCAGCGAAGAAGGCCAGTTGACGATAACTTTCAGCCAGATGTAGAAGAAGATGTCCCAAACGCCGAAGATGAAAATGAAATAGCCAAACTTCTCCCAGCGCTTGCGGCCGGCGAGAAGGCCAACGGTGGCTACCATGACGAGCGTGGCAAACTCCCGCACCAGTTCGATGGCGATACGACTCGCCGGAAGCGGTTTAAGCGGAAAGAGAAATCCGCCCGGATAATACTGGTCGCGCAGGTACACTACTACCGCGGACTCGACAAATCCGAACGCGACCGCAAACAGCGCAACCGTCAGCAGAGTTCTTCGCATTTGATTCGCTTCGGCCATCGCACTTCGCCTTTCAACTCCTCAGTTAATCTCTCTTCTGGAATAACAATCGAACATTTCGAATGTTTAATCAAGTTCTGGATGTAAGTTCGAGCAGCCTCCGGTTTTTGTTGCATAAGTTCCTCGCTTCCTTTTTCTTGTCGTGAAATGAGGAGTCTTTGGGCCGGATTGCCGGTCGATCAACATGGACGGAACCAGGAACGAACTGAGCGAATTGGTCGAACGTTGCCAGAGCAACGATCCGGCCGCTTGGAAGGAACTGATCCGGAGGATTTCTCCGGTGGTGTTTTCCGTATGTCGTTCAATGAAGCTCACCCGGGAAGAAAGCTTCGATATATTCGGGCAAGTCAGCTATTTGCTGCTCACCCATCTGGATTCGCTCCGCTCACCTGATAAAATTCTGTCGTATGTCGGCACCACGACGCGACGCGAAGTGTATGCGCTGACTCGTCGAGCCGGGTTGCACGAGAATATCGAGGATCGGCAGGAGACCGACCTGCGATTGGTAACCGACTCTGACCCCGAACGAGAATTTTCGGATCTGCAGGAGAACGAAATGTTAGCGCGGGCTATGGTTCAGTTGCCAAGGCGCGATTTCGAGTTGATCAAGGCCTTGTTTCTCGACGAAGAGATAACGAGTTACGAGGAAGTCTCGAAGAAGCTGAAGATGCCGGTGTCGTCGATCGGGCCGACGCGGGCGCGAAGTCTCCAGCGACTCAAGAAGATACTCAAACGACTGGGCTATAAATTGTAGTATTTTTTGGAAAGGCAGTTCCCTCTTGGATATAGGGTGAAGCTATGAAACGGAATGGAGAGATTTTAAGCCAGATTATCCGGTACCTCAAAGGGAAAACTAGGGGCAAGGAAGCGGCTGATTTCAAGAAAAAGTTGAAGGAAGATCCGCAACTTGCTGAAGATTACGCTCTTCTGAAGAAAGTCGCCTCGCAGTTCGATCTTTCGCCGGAAAAGGCTATGCTTTCTGCAGTTGAACGGTTAGCCGACCGATTGGTCCGTGACTTCCAGACCGGAAGGCGGCACAAGGGGAGGCCGTTTGGCGTAACGGTTTTTGATTCAAAGCTCCTGCCGCTCCCCGAAGGGGTCCGCCCGGCCGTGGTTGACACGAGGAAGCTGAAGTACCGAATTGGTGACTGCACGCTCGATATTGCCCTCTATCCGGTATCCCCTGATTCCTATGAACTGATCGGTCAGATTGTCGGATGCGCCGACGATGATCGATTCCAGGTTACCCTGAAGGCCAGGAAGGACAAATATACTACCGAATCGGACCAGTTTCACCTCTTCCGTTTTGAACGGGTTTATTCAGATAAGTACCGGCTCACTATCAAGCGGGGTCGGGATATAATCGCTATAGTCGAAATCGAATTATGAGCCCTCAGTTACGGCTGCCGCAAATTCGTGGCAAGCTTCAGCTTCAGCAGTTGATCGATCGTGAATACGGCTCCGATGTCGACCAGTTTGTCGGGGCGGTCGATCGGGAAATTAGCCGGCTCCTTCGCGTCAGTCTTCGCGATGCCGGTCGCCTGGTCTCCAAGTTCGAAAGTCTCGTCAAATTCCTCCCTTCTCGTTATCGTCCTCGTGTCTTTGCCGCCCAGGGGCGACTCGCCCACTGGTCAGGGAACTACAAAGAAGCGCTTATCCAGTACAATCGAGCCTTGAAAGCGTATGTGAAGGAGCAGGATGGCCTGAATGTGGCGCGGACTCGCCGCGGGCTCATGGACGTGTACATGTACCTCGGGAAATACAACAAGGCGATTGACGAGGGGAAGCTCGCCCTGGCCTTTTTCCGTCGCAGAAAAATGACCATTGATGCTGCCCAGACGATGACAAATATCGGCAATATCTACCATCGGATGGACAACAATCGGCAGGCTTTGAAATACTACGATCAGGCGCGTGAGATCTTTGCCCCCGGCGGCGGAATGCCCCTCGCCCTGGTTGAGTACAACCGCGCCAATGTCTATGCGAATCTCAATCGGTTGGCCGAAGCCAAGGATCTCTATGAGTATGCTGCGAAACTGTACGGTGAGGCGGGGATGGGATTGGCCGAGACCCAGGCCCGCTACTCACTGGCCTATCTCTATTTTCTGGAGAATAAATTCACCGAGGCATCCACGGTCCTCGAACAGGTGCACGATCAGTTTGAATCGTTCGGCGATGTGAAGTCGGCGGCCGTGGCAAATCTTGATCTGGTAGAGATCGACCTGCATCTGAATCAGTATGGCTCGGCGGTGCTTCTGGGCAGTAACCTATCGAGTCTCTTCCGCAAGCTGGGCATGCGCTACGAAGAAGCGAAGATTGAGTACTTTACAGCCTGGGCGCATATCAGCATGGGAGACTTTAAGCCGGCGGCGAGATCGCTCAAGGCAGCCAGATCGCTTTTCCAGAAAGAAGGGAACAAGCTCTGGCTCGGCGTTGTCGAAGTGGCCTTCAGCAAGATGTACCTCGGGGAACGTCAGATCGCCCGGGCGTCCGAAAAAGCGGAATCGGCTATCACGTTGTTCAAACAAAGCGGCGACGAACGAAGGACAGTCGATGCTGAAATCGCTTTGGCTGAAGTAGTCCTTTCGTCCAAAAATTATCAGAGTGCAATTGAACTCACTGAGGAAATCCTCAAGAGCAAGCTGGTAAGCTACCAGCGATATCGGGCGGCAACCATATCCGGCAAGGCGCACTACGCCCTTGGGAATTTCGGGAAAGCAGCGAAGCAATTCCGCCTGGCCGTGGATCAAGTCGAGCAGATGCTCACCGGTCTGTACCCGGATGAGGTACAGTTCTTCTTTGTCCTGGACAAGCTCGAAGCATATCACCTGATGGTCGACTGTCTGCTTCGCCTCGGAAAGCTGGATAGTGCGCTGATGACCACACTGAGTGGACTCCGGACGGTAAACAGCAGAAAGATTCCGGATGCTCGCCTTAAGAAAGAGATTCCCGCGGCCCTTCTGGAGACAAGAGAGCGTCTTCGCGCTGCCATGAATCGCACCGTCATGAATCCGAGCGAAGGCAGTTCGACTCGTGGAGTTGAAACTTCCTTGTCGGTCGAACAGAAGATCTGGGCAAACGAAAGAAGAATCCGGTCGCTTCAGTATGGATCGGAGAAGAACAGAATCGCCCGCATCCCTCGATTGTCTGAGATTCAAGCATCGTTGCACGACAACGAAGTTCTCGTTACCCCGTCGGTTGGTCCCGACACACTCGGTATCTTTCGGACCACCCGTCGTGAGAATAGATATATTCCGTGCACGATTTCCCGTCAGGGACTATCGGTTCTGCTCCGCAAGGTGCATTTCCTTCTCGAGCGATCGGTTCTGAACTGGCGGTCAAGCGAACAGGCCGATGAATCGATCGACTTCTATCTGGGCCAACTGTCGTCCGAGCTGGTGGATCCGCTCGATTTGCAGGAATCAGAGGATACACTAATCATCATGGTGCAGGATCTGTTCAGCCAGGTGCCGTTTGCGGCGCTTCCCGGTTTGTCGCAGAACGCCCCGGTCCCCAAAGAGGTCAAGCTTGCCCTCTCACCCGACGCTGTCATTCGCAGGAATTCCGCCGGGATCGAATTCAGCGAAAGACGGAATTCGGTGTTCGGGGTGTCCTCGGCACTGCTGCCTCAGATTGACCGGGAGGTTGGGGAGATCGGCCGACTTTTCAGCGAAGTTAGGGTGTACCGGGACGAGGATGCAACCGTGGAGCAGCTTATCGATCAGTTAAGCCGGGCAGACGGGTTCGTACACATAGCGGCCCATGCGTCCAGGTCGTCCGAAAACCCACTTTTCTCAAGGATTTTGATGGGGGACGGTCCGTTCTTTCCTTTCGACCTCTTTGGGAGGGGTGTAAGTTCGGCGCTGGTAACACTTTCAGGTTGTCAAACGGCCGCTCCTGGATTATATTACGGTAATTCATTTAGTCTGGCGAGGGCGTTCTACCTGGCCGGAAGCAAATATGTACTCGCCTCATTGTGGCCGGTATCCGATAAATTTAGTATGATTTATATGACTGAGTTTTATTCTGCGCTCCATCAGAATGCGGACATTTTTGACGCCTATCGGCACGCCGTGACGAAGGTTCGTGCGATAAGCGAGAACCCCGCTTATTGGGGAGCCTTTATCTTGCTGGGGATCTAAAACGGGAGAGTGTAGTATGTACAGACGACATTTATTCGGACTGCTTTTCTTTGTAGCCCTTCTAATGGCGCCTGGCTATGGGAGCCTCCGCGCCGCGGTGCCGGAGGATACGCTTGTCGGCGAAATCATTGTCAAGGTCGCGCCCGGCAGCAACCGATCGGATATCGCCAAGGAAGTTGACGGACAGATTACCGACAGTGTGACCAACAAAAATATTTACCTGGTTCGCATATCGGATGAAATGTCCCTGAGCGAGGCGATGACCGAACTTGGCGCCAAGCAAGGGGTGATGTCGGCGGAACCGAACCGGTACATAGGCCTTCCGGAAATCAACCAGATCAGTCAGTCATTCCCGGACCAGAGCCGGCCGCCCTATCTTGCCGGAGTCGAGCCGACGTCGTTCTATTCTCAACCTTCCGCCTACAACATCGGGCTGGATTCGGCTCAATTGATCTCCCTCGGCAAGGGGGTGGTCGTAGCTGTGATAGATAACGGGATATATGCAACCCACCCCTTGTTGGCGAGTTCACTCGTGCCCGGTGGGTACGATTTTGTCGCAAATGATTCCGATCCATCGGAGGAACCGGGTCCGATGTATGGGCACGGTACTTTCGTGGCCGGTTTGATTCGCCTTACCGCCCCGGGCTGCAAGATCCTTCCCTTCCGGGCGTTCGATACGACCGGCCTGGGAACGACCTTCGGAATTACCCGTGCGATTTATGCCGCCGTCGATCAGGGGGCGAACGTAATCAACATGAGTTTCAGCATGTACAGTTCGTCTCAGATGTTGAGGACGGCCGTCCGAGAAGCCCGTCGCGCCGGAGTAGTCATGGTCGCCTCAGTCGGAAATGACCATGCTTCAGATAGCACTTACCCGGCGGCGTTTCCCGAAGTGCTTGCGGTTTCTTCGATCGACGAAAGCGAGCAGGCAGCCTGGTTCTCGAATTATGGAGAGTATGTGGACATCTGTGCTCCCGGCGTAAATCTCTACAGCGCCCTGGCCGGTGACTACCAGTGGGGGACCTGGAGCGGGACGTCGTTCTCGGCCGCCCTGGTTTCCGGTGCCTGCGCTCTGGAGCTCGGATATCGCAGAAATCTGACCCCTCAGCAGGCGGGAGAAGATCTTGTGAGATCGGCCCGGATTGATCTGGCCTGGGGGACAGTTACGCAGGCCGATGCCATTTACTATGGTTCCGGCTGCCTGGACATCTTCGCGGCGCTGGTTGGACTGGCCTGTGGTGATATCGATAACAGCGGCGCGATCGACATCGCAGATCTCGTCAGCCTTACGAATTATATAAACAACGGTGGTCCGCCCCCCGTCGTTTCTCTGAGGGTCGGGGATATCAACTGCGATGGTGAGGTCAACGCTGCCGATCTCGAGGCGATGAAGGGCCTGGTCACCCGCGGAAAAGGTCTTCCCAGACCCTGCTATCTGCGATAACAGCCGATAGCATGATGATCTCTAAAGGCCCCGGAAACCGGGGCCTTTTCATTTGGAGTTTCACCGCGCAGACCGGTCGATTCCGAGGCGGCTTTTCCCTTGAACCTTTGTAGAATTATCCCTATCCTGCCTTAACTTGGCGGCCTTTTGGCTGTTATTGTGTTCAATAGGCCGGATCTGCGCCGGCGAATTACAGCAAGATTACGAACCCACGTATGATAAGGTGATAGTATGGAATTAGATCAGCTCTATCGAGAGATTTTGGAGAAGGTCGGTGAAGACCCGGAGCGCCAAGGGCTCAAAGACACCCCTAACCGGGCGGCCAAGGCAATTCAGTTCCTGACCAAGGGATATACTGAAAATATCGATGAAGTGGTCAACAACGCATTATTCGACTCGGACAGCAGCGAGATAATTCTCGTAAAGAATATCGAGCTGTACTCGTTGTGTGAACACCACCTGCTCCCGTTCATCGGGAAGTGTCACGTTGCCTATATCCCGGATGGCAAAGTGCTCGGGTTGTCTAAAGTCGCAAGGATTGTCGATGTCTTTGCCCGGCGTCTGCAGATTCAGGAGTCGCTCACCAAGCAGATTGCCGACACAATTCAGAAATATACCCAGGCGCTCGGTGTGGCGGTGGTGATCGAAGCCCAGCATCTTTGTATGATGATGCGCGGGGTACAGAAACAGAATTCGGTGATGACGACTTCCTATGTGCTCGGCGAATTCCACGAGGATCCGTCGACTCGAAATGAGTTCTTCAGTCTGATCAGGCCGTAAACGTGTACTTGACCCTGAGCAAAAGATTCGAGCTTTCCACTTCGCATCGGCTGCGGGTACCCGGGTGGACATCCGCTCAGAATCTGGAAGTCTTCGGAAAAGAATCGCAGGGTGACTTTGGTCACGGGCATAATTTCGTTGCCTATTTGGTCTTTCACGGACCGGTGGTCGATGACAACGGGATGATGATCAATGTCAGCGTCATCAAACAGAAAGTGAAGGACACAATCTATCCTCGCTATGATCATCGGTATCTCAACGAAGATACCCCGCCGTTCGACCGGATCGTTCCCACACCTGAAAACATTGCCGCCCGGCTGCTGCTGGAGGTGCGGCAACTTTTTGTCGATGAGACGGCCGAACCGATTGCCTGTCATCTGGAAGAATCCCCCTGGAGTGCGGCGACTGCTTACGCCGACGGCCGGGTGGAACGTCACATCATAACTGATTTCTCCGCGGCGCGACGAACCTATTCGCCGAACCTGACCGATCAGGAGAACTATGACTTGTTCGGTATCGCCGCATCGCCTGCCGGGCACGGCCACAATTACAAACTTCGTGCTACCCTTTCCGGCAAAGTCGATCCGGATTACGGGATGATTGTGCCGGAGACAGCGTTGTGGAAAGCGCTGGGGGAGATTCGTGACCGCTACGACCATCACAATCTGAACGACCTCTCGGAGTTTCGTCAGCAGCCGATGACCACTGAGGTATTTGCGGGAATGCTCTTTGCTCGCCTCAAAGACGAGCTGCCGGTTTCACGGGTCCGACTCGCGGAAAATGATTGGTTTTTCAGCGAGCTCGATTCTTCGGGACAGTCGGCGGTCGGCCTGACCGGTTGGTTTCACGCTGCGCACCGCCTGCACTCGGAGCAACTCTCCGAAAGCGAAAACCAGGCAGTCTACGGCAAATGCAACAATCCAAAAGGGCACGGTCATTTGTATAAAGTAGAAAGTACACTGAACGGAGTGATTGATGACCGTACCGGAACATTATTTCGTTTGGACGACGTTCGCTCGAAAATGGAAAGCGTGCTGGGCGAATGGGACTATCGGCATCTGAATTTCGAGACCGAAGATTTTGCCGACCGGCCGACCACCGGAGAGAACATAGTGCAAGCGTTGTGGAACAAGCTGGCGGGGGAATTCGGAGACAGTCTCTGCCGGGTTCGCCTGTGGGAAACACCCAACAACCGTTTTACGTTGCGGCGGGAAGTCTGAGAATGTCAAAGTCAAGGAGTAGCAGCCAAGTGAAAAATGGAATTGTCACCGGGGCGAGCCGGGGGATAGGACGGGCTATCGCTGCAAGGTTGGGGAAAGCCGGTTACAACTTAATCCTGCAGGGAAGAGATGTCGAGGATCTGGCCGAGAGCTGCCGTCTGGTTCAGGAAGCGAACGGCAAGGCGGTTCCGGTCATCGCCGATTTGAGCGATCCCACCGGTGTCGATGAACTGGTGAATGGGGTCGAGTTTGTTCCTCCTCATTTACTGGTCAATAATGCCGGTGTGGCATACGTCAAGCCATTCGAAGATCTCACACTGGAGGAATGGCAGGAAACGATTGCGGTCAATGTCACCGCTCCCTTCCTGCTCGTTAAGAAACTCCTGCCGGTGATGTCGCACGATGCCTCGATTGTAAATATCCTTTCAGTAGCGGCCAAAGCCGGAATTCCCGGTTGGTCGAGCTACTGCATGAGCAAGTTCGCTCTCGATGGATTCATGCAGAGCATCCGCGAAGAACTCCGGGAAAAAGGAGTGCGGGTGATCAATATCTATCCCTCGGCCACCGGTACCGAACTCTGGGATCATATCAAGGGAAATTGGCCGAAAGAGAAGATGCTGGCGGCCGAAGAAGTTGCCGAGGCCGTGTTTTTCGCGGCGGAACGACCGTCGTCGGTACTTATTGAGAATATCAGCCTGGGGAATATCGCGGGCAAACTCTGAGGTTAGCCTGTTGCCGGCCGCTAGAGTTTGATCCGGTCGATGCGGGAGGCAACGACAAAATCGTTGATCGACAGCCCGCCGATCGCATGGGTGTACAGGGTGATCTGAACTTTATTCCAGCTGTGTAGATTGATATCGGGGTGGTGACCTTCGTCTTCGGCTATTTCGCCGACCGCGTTCACGAATTTGAGCGCTTCCGGAAAATCTTTGAACTGAAAATCTCTGCGGATCTTCGTGTCGTTCTCAATAACCTTCCAGTCGGTAACCTGCTCAAGATAGCCGCTGAATTCCGGTCTGGTTAACGGTTCCACGCCGCCTTCACACGGGACACAGTGTCTGGTCTTTAAGTCTTCCATAAATATCCAGTCCTTCGATTATGCAATTGCCTCAGGGTGATCGATAAGATACAGCCCGTCGTTGATGAGCTTGGTGTACTCCCGCTGATCCAGCGCTTTCTGCGCAAGGAAACTGCGCGCCGCTTTCTGAATCTCCGGGAAGAGCTGCCGATCGGTGATTATTTCGAGAATTTCCAACGGAAGCAGCCAGTCATAGTTATGCTTAGCTTTGAGCTCATTCCACACTTGCGGAATAACTGCGCTGTCGGCCCTATTCTCGCGGCAATTGCGAATTTTCTGATACAGTTCGAACAAGTCGCGCTGCTCGGCGGAGTACTCGAATTTCACCGTCCTCCGCTTTGATACGGTAGATGGTTGCTGATAGGCGTCCTTATCAGCCGCTCCGGCGAACACTGACACGATCTTCTCCCCGACCGCCATATCATAAGTCCCCCATGAGGGATCGAAGAGCAGCTTGTCACGGTAAGTCACTTTGCACTCGCTGAGGGTCATGAGAATGATCTTGCCATTTCTGCGTTCGACATGGGCCAGCTTGCCTTCTACTACGATTCCCGACTCGAAATCGAGCCGAGTAGTCTTGCCGGTCTCGATCTTCAGTTCGCTGAGTTGCGCGTCGGTGAGGTCTTCGAGCGGCGTGGCGACGCCATTAAGCTTGCCCACGGGGGAGCCGAAGCCGTCGCTATGGTAGCCGGTATCGTGCCCCGGAAGTTCTTTCTGGTCGAATGAGATATTGCTTGGACCGGTCGTCTTGAGATAAATCGGCCGGTCGTGGTCATCGGTGATCACTTCGGTAAACGTTCCGGATACCTGAATCCCGGAGCTGTACTCACAGGTGGCGGTATTCTCGCATTCGATCGCCTTGCGGATCCCTTCCAGTCCGCCACGACGATATGCCATCGTCTCGGCGAATCTCTCGAGCACGTTGATCAGGTGATCGAAATCCGGCGTAACGAACAATTGCGGCTGCATAGTCGTAATGTCGAAAGCGTATTCCATCGTGTCCAAATCGTACGGGAGCTTCTTAACCTCATCGGTGAAGCAATGGGCGGCCTCGCCGATTGAGCTCAGCAGGCCCGCTCCGTAAATTTTCGGATTATCAAGGGTGCCGATCAGCCCATACTCGACCGTCCACCAGTGCAGGCGGCTCAGCAGAGCCATTTCCGAAGGCTTGCCGAGGTGTGATTGTTTGTAAATGACGTCATCCTCGGCCTTCTTTACTTCGTGCGGGTCGGCGTCGCGCTGCTCTTTGAGCAGGGAGAGTTTCCTGATGGCTTCGTACAGCTCGAAGTCTTTCTTCGAAGACATCGCCTTCGAGCCGACATAGCCGATCTTCCGCAGATACTCCGCGTAGACCGAGTCGGCAATCACCGGGGCGTGTCCCGCTGCTTCGTGAATGATATCGGGGCTCGGCGTATATTCAATATGATGAATCTGACGCATATCCGATGCGATCACCAGCACCCGATGCGCCTGGAATTCCATGAAGGCGGCGGGGGGGATGAATCCATCGACCGTCACGGCGGCCCATTCGATTTTCGAGAGGATCTCGTTCATCTCGATAATGCTCGGAATCGCTTCAATCTTCAAGCCGGTCTTCTCAAGCCCTTCGAAATATATCTTGTGTGCGTACTCGATGAGAAAACGGCGGTTCTGTCTGAGGACGTATCTCCAGACCGAATGGTCCTGGGCGGTGTAGGCGATATAGTTTTGATCGACGATGAACTGCTTGAGATGCTTCGGCAGCTTCTTGACAATATCGTTCTCAAGCAGCTTCCGATAGGAATCCGAAAAAGCGGCCTCCGATCCGGTCTTCGGCTGCGAGACTGCTGTCTGGGATGTTGTCGGATCTTGCATATTCTCCTCCCGTGGCGGAAGATATCCTCAGGATAAGCGATTTCATGCCTCTATCAAATCCACGATCAATATACAGTTTATGCCCTGCAGGGCAACAACTGTTTACTCCGCTCACTATATGAAACGGGATCAGCCTGCCTTAAGTTCCGGAATATCAACGAATTGAGCCAGAGAATCGGGGTTCGCCAGGGCATCGCGGTTGGGGACGTCCAGTCCGTGGACGATCCGCGTGACGGCGATTTCGACCTTTTTGCCGTTGATGGTGCGGGGGACCTCGCGAATAGGCAGAATCAGTTTCGGCACGTGGCGCGGCGTCCGCTCCGCTCTTATCCGATCACGGATTCTTTGTTTAAGGTCATCGTCCAATTGATAGCCCGTTTTCGGGACGACAAAAAGAATCACTCGAGTATCGTCGCCGAACTTCTGACCGATGACCACGCTTTCTTCGATTTCCGGCATCGATTCCACCGGACCATAGATCTCGGCGGTGCCGATTCGCACCCCGCCCGGATTCAGAGTCGCATCGGATCGTCCATAGACAATACATCCGCCGTGTTCATTGATCAGGATGTAATCGCCATGACGCCATACCCCGGGAAAGTAATCGAAATAAGCCCGCCGATATTTCTCGCCACCGGGATCGTTCCAGAAGTAGACCGGCCGCGAAGGGAAGGGAGCGGCGCAGACCAGCTCACCGACTTCGCCAATGACCGGTTGTCCCTGGTCATTGTAGGTCTGTACTTTCATGCCCAGTCCCCGGCACTGGAGTTCGCCGGGGTAGACAGGGAGCATCGGATTGCCGAGCATGAAGCATGAGACTATGTCGGTCCCCCCGGAAATGGAGGAGAGCTGAAGGTCCGGTTTGATCTCCCGGTAGACGTATTCAAAATTCGCCACGGACAAGGGAGCCCCGGTGGAGAGAATAGTACTGAGGCTAGACAGATCGAAGGAATCTTTCGGGTGCAGTTCTGCATTTTCGCACGAGGAGATGAATTTGGGACTGGTCCCGAAGATGCTGATTCTCTCTTCCTCTATGGCTTTGAATAGAATCTCCAGATTCGGGTGAGACGGAGATCCGTCATAGAGAAACAGCGTTGCCCCCACTCCAAGCGAACTGACCAGCCAGTTCCACATCATCCAGCCGCACGTAGTGAAGTAAGTGATTGTATCGTCTCGTCGCAGATCGGTGTGAAGGATCAATTCCTTAAAATGCTGTAACAGGGTCCCGCCGCCACCGTGAACAATGCACTTCGGCACGCCGGTCGTGCCGGATGAGTACATTATGTAGACCGGGTGGTCGAAGGGAAGTTGTGCAAACTCGATTTCTGAGACTTTGTTGTCCAGCAAATTTTCCCAGAGAATGGATTTGTCACCGATGGAAGTTTCAAGCTCGGCCAATTTGGGAATGAGTACAATCTTCTCAATCGACGGTATCGTGTCGGCAATATGTTTGATCGTATCGAGAGAGCTGATTCGCTTGCCGTGATACTGATACCCATTTGCAGTGATGAGCACTTTAGGCGTGATCTGGCCGAATCTGTCGAGAACACCCTGAAAGCCGAAATCGGGGGAGCAGGAAGACCAGATCGCGCCGATACTGGTCGTCGCCAGCATCCCGATAATCGCTTCGGGAACATTCGCGATCAAAGCCGCCACCCGGTCCCCCTTTTGGACGCCAAGTTGCTTGAGTCCCTCCGCGCATCGGGCAACCAGCTCGTAAAGTGATCGGTAGGTAATGTAACGAGCGGCCTCGTCCTCACACCAGAAGGTGATGGCGCCGTGATTGTCACGGTATCGCAGCAAGTTTTCGGCAAAATTCAAGCGAGCCCCCTTGAACCATTCCGCCGTCCGAATTTCAGTGCCGCTCAGGGCAGTCTCGAATCCTGCCGAGTGCTTGATTTCAGCAAATTCCCAAATCGCCGACCAGAACGTGCCCGGATCTTCGACCGACCACTCATAAAGCGAAGGGTAATTCTGGAATTGCATTCCCGTCCGTTTGGCGGCAAACGCTATGAACCGTCGCATATTGGAATTGGCAACACGTTCCGGGGAGGGGGACCAGATCGGCGCATTCGCGGTCTGTTGATCCTTCACAGTCAAAATCCCTGTCAGGTGATGATGTTACAGTTTTCCAGTCACGATACCTGCGAACACGAGCGCTTTCCAGGCGATCTCCCGATTCCCCTGGCCAAGGGCCGCCTTCGCGGTCTGTTCGAGATGCTGAAACGCTTCCGGATTGTCGACTCGTGCGAACGAGATCGCGACCATGAGCATCCGTTTGTAGTCCCCCGTCTCGGAATATTCTTCAAAAAGATGCTCCGAGGCGTCGGCAATCTTGAAGCTGTCGACAAACGCCAGCACTTCTTCGCGGGCCGGTATCGTTTCGGCGAGCGCCAACCTGCCGAGATCGTTTCCGGTCAGGACTTTCGAATTTCTGATGTAGTCCGGCAGATTGTCGAAGCCGAGCGGGTTGTTCGTTGTCGGCTTGGGGAGTGCGAAGATCGCATCGCCGCGAGCCCGGGTGAAATAGTCGCCATTGTTACGTCCCACCAGATCGATCAGATCCGGCTGGATGATTCCGTCGCGGAACAGTGACTCGTCGACATGGAATTTGACCACTTCGCATACGATCAGGTTTCCCGAGGCATTCGTTTCACCCAGATTGATAATGTGCCTGACAATGCACTCCATCTGGAACGGGGACTCGGCGACGCGAAATGGCTTGATCAGCTCGGAAGGGAGGGGGGTGAGGCCGCTTTTGACAAACTCATCTACATGCGGCGCGAATTCCGCTGAGGCAAGGTTAACCTGATGTAAGATTTCATGCGTCACTGCCTGTACCACGCATTCTTTGGTGTCGACCAGATTCTGGTAGGTGTCCTTGAGCGTAGCATCACGACCGCGTCGGGCCGGTGAGAAGGCGATCGTCGGTGGATTAGCTCCGAAAGCATTGAAGAACGAAAACGGGGAGAGATTGCGGATTCCATCCCTGGACAGTGTAGAAACGAGCGCAATCGGTCGAGGCGCTACTCCGCCGAGAAGCACCCGATGTACTTCCGGTATTGGAGTACTTTTCGGATCGATGTGGCGCATTTCACTCATATGTTCTTCTTCTTGGCCAGAATAGAGCGGCTTTCCTTGCTTTTGACAATTCTGTTCGTGAGTTTGCCGAGTCCGTCGATTTCCAGCTCGATCGTATCACCGTCTTTTAACCAGATCGGTGTGAATTCCTTCCCCTGCGCTTTTGCTTCTAACGTCCAGGTCCCGTTCAGCTCGAGATAACAGCCGGTCCCGACAGTGCCTGATCCAATAACGTCCCCCGGGAAAATATCTACACCATAGGCGCACCGCTCGATAATTTCCGAAAACGTCCAATTCATATCCTTGAGATTCCCGTCGGAGATCTGTTTGCCGTTGTGTGAAGCGGTCATGCGGAGATCGTACTTGTCGCCGAATTCAGTGCCGATTCGTTTGGTCGACAGCTCATCGGGGGTGACAAGCCACGGCCCGATAGCAGTCGCGAAGTCCTTGCCCTTGGCCGGACCGAGGTTGAGTTTCATTTCTTCCATCTGCAGAACCCGGGCTGAGAGATCGTTCATGATCGTATAACCGGCGATATAGGAGTCGGCATCTTTCGACGACACATTTCTTCCGCGCTTGCCGATCACCACTGCAGCCTCAAGTTCGAAATCCAGCTTCTGGAGATGATCGTCTTCAACTGCGACATCCCCTTCGCCTATGACTCCGTTGTGGTTGGTGAAGTAGAAGATCGGATATTGATCGAATTCAGGAATCATGTCAACGCCGCGGTTTCTACGGGCGGTAGCAACGTGCTGTCGAAAAGCGTAAGCGTCGCGACACGAAGTCGGATGCGGCACCGGCGCGAGGAGATGGTAGTCACCCTGAAGTTCGGCCGAGGTCTTTCCTGAACGTATGGCTGTTTCCACCTTCCGGGCAAGATCCATCGCCTTCTCCTCACCACGGAGAAACTCCTCCATGGTGGAAGGGAGGCTCAAAGAGATTATTTTGGCATTATCCGAGAGGTCGAAAACTGAGTTATTGACGAGTATTCCGAGACGTTCCGAGTTGGTCTGGTTCCTATATGATACGAGCTTCATTCACCTTTCCTTTTTCCTTCTTAGCCGCTTTGGGATATTTCTTGAGCAGCAACGCATAGACTTCTTCGATGACGTCCAGCGCAAATTTTGTTTCGTCGATAGTACCGGAGTTGATACGAATTCCGCTAGGGATGCCGAAAGCCGCGAGAGGACGGATGATCAGGCCGCGGTTGAGACACTCGAGATAGAAGTCATCGGTGAACTGTACATCCGGCATGACCAGCATGATGAAATTCGCAAAGGTGGGTACCTGGGTGAGTCCAATTTTGTTGAAACGCTCGACCATGATCTTCAGCGATTCTTCGTTGAGCTTCACCGTTCTCGCCAGAAACTCATCATCATCGAGGGCCGCGATCGCTCCCACCTGCGCCAGCAGATTCGGCTCGAACGGGAGTTTGACTTTGTAGAGGGCATTGATCGCTTCATCCGGACCGACCGCGAAGCCGACGCGAAGCCCTCCCAGCCCGTACGCCTTTGACAGGGTGCGGGTCACGACCATATTCTCATAGTCGTAGCGAACTCCGTTCGGGTATTCGGGATTCTCCGAAGCATAGGTCGTGTACGCTTCGTCGAGAATCACCATGATGTCGTCCGGCACGCGCGCCATGAAAGCCTCGAATTCCTGCCGTCCGAACATCGTCCCGGTCGGATTGTTCGGATTAGCCAGGTAAATCATCCGGGTATGCTTGGTGATCGCTTCGGCCATTGCTGTCAGATCGTAGCCGTAGTCCTTCATCGGAATCCGGCGAACGATACGTCCGAACTTTTGTGCGTTCACGTAAAGGCCGATGAACGTCCCTTCGCTGGTAAGGATTTCATCGTCCTCTTCAGTGAAGGCGTTGATTATGTAGGCGATGAGTGAGTCGGTCCCGTGACCGCAGACAACATGTTCCGGTTTGACGCCGTACTTGGCCGCGATCGCCCGGACCAGGTCATGGGAAAGCGGGTCGGTATACCGATGCAACTGGGGGAGTGCCGCCTTGATCGCTTCGGTCGCTTTGGGTGAAGGACCGAGCGGATTCTCGTTCGAGGCGAGCTTGACTATGCGCGTCAGGTTCTTTTCACGGGCCAGCTCCTCGATAGGCTTCCCGGCCCGATACGGTCTGAGATTTTTGACGAATTCCGGTATCTTTATCATTTTGCTATCCTGCTTTTGAAGGTACTTCAATCCTGCCGTCACTAAGCTATAGCTTTTAACCGGTTAGTCAAGCCGCCCGGACAAAAACTTCTACTTTCCGCCGTTCTCCAACCACGACTTCGCATAGTCCTGATCGATCACCTGCTGAACATGGGTAGTCGGCCGCAGCGGCAGATAGGTGTCAATCATGATGGCATATTCATCGGTTCCCTTCTTGCCGATCGAAGCTTCAGTCTTACCCGGTTGCGGACCGTGGGGCATCCCTCCCGGGTGCAGCGTGATAGAGCCCTCGACTACCCCTTTTCGGGACATGAAATCCCCTTCCACGTAATAGAGCACCTCATCGCTGTCGATATTGGAGTGATAGTAAGGTGCAGGGATGGCGCTTTCATGGAAGTCGAAAGGTCTGGGGACAAAATTGCAGAGGATGAAGTGGGCCGTTCTAAATGCAAGATGTACCGGCGGCGGGAGATGAATCCGTCCGACTTTGGCGTGATAGTCCTTGATATTGAAGGCGAACGGATACAGGTATCCGTCCCAGCCGACAACACCGAATGGATGGTAGGGAAGGATATGCTCGAAAAACCTCGCTCCCGCTTTGATAATTACATGGAATTCCCCTTCTTCGCCGTTCGGCTCCATATACTCAGGCAATTTGAAATCCCGCTCGCAGTACGGGGCGTGCTCGAGCAATTGACCGTAGTCATTGCGATAATGATTCGGGATTTCATACGCGGTGTCCGACTCAACAATCATCAGCTTGTTATTTTCGAAGCTGTCGAATTTGAGTTGATAGGTGACCGCCCGGGGGATAATGAACTGGTCCCCCTCAGCGAACCGAATTTTGCCGAATTCACTCAGCATCTCGCCGGAACCGTGGTGGATGAAGACATACTCGGCGCCGTAGGCGTTGCGGTAAAATTCATCGGTATCGCTGGTTACATGAGCGGTATAGATATGGCAGTGCGGATTTCTCAGATACAGCCTGCGGGCGGTGATAAACGTCCCGGACGATTTCTGCTTGTCGGTGAAGAAGTGGTAGTACAGGACAGGGGCATCCGGCCAGTCGATATCTTCGTTCCATGAGAGATCGTTCATTCTGAGAACGGCGGTTGGCGGATGAACGTGATACTTGGTCGAGTAGACTCCGGAGAACCCCTTGCTTGAGAACAGTTCTTCCCGGTATAGCGACTTACCGTCCGGTTTGTAAAAGGTCGTGTGTTTCACCCGGGGGACATCGCCCAGTCTATGATAGAACGGCATATATGAATCCTTTCGAAAGCGAAGACCGGGTTGCAGGGAACCGTTCCGCCGCAATCCGATTCCTTCACATCAATTTATCAACAGGGAGGCATAAGTTCTTCGGGAGTTTTCTCCAGGTTGCCACGGAGCTTCTGGTCCAGTTCGATCGATTCAAAGAGCGACTGGAAATTCCCCTTGCCGAATCCTTCGGCGCCCCGGCGCTGGATGAATTCAAAAAAGAAGGTCGGGCGATCGCTGATCGGCTTGGTGAACAGTTGAAGCAGATACCCCGTGCCTTCGATATCGCACAGAATCCCGTGCTTCTGGAGGTCATCGATATTTTCTTCGATCTTCACGTCGTCCCGTTTGCGCAGCATGTCGTAGTACGTATCGGGAGCGCTCAGGAATTCGATGCCGTTCTTTCTCAGGGCATCGATCGTATCGACGATATTCTCCGTGCTGATAGCAATATGCTGGACTCCTGAGCCTCGATACTGCTCGATATATTCCTCGATCTGCGACTTCTTCAAACCCTCAAACGGTTCATTGATCGGGTTCTTGATCACGCTGTCGGCCGAGCGCACCACCTTGGAAAGCAGGGCCGAATATTTGGTGCCGATATCTCCCGGTTTGAAGTCGACAAAGGTCTCGAATCCCATCGTCTTGTTAAAATACTCGGCCCAGATATTCATCTCATTTTCGCGAACGTTTCCGACGATATGATCAATTCCCAGGAGTCCGGTATCGATCGTTTCTAGATTGATATTGTGAATCGGGGCGCAGAATTTCGGTTTGAACAGATAGTCGTAGTGATCCCGGTTGGTGTACACCATCTCGGTGTCATCGTACAGCCTGATCGCGGCTTCCTCGATATATCCGTGTTTGTCCTCGATCTTTTCCGGTCGACGGACCATCACAGCGCCGTGCTGGGTGGCATACCGGAAAGCCCGGGTCACATCTTCGACCTCGACCGCCCACCGCTTGACGCCGTCGCCGTGGCGATTGATAAAGCTAAAGACATCGTAGCAGTCGGGCTGAAGCGGGGAAGTTATAAGAAATTTGAGATCATTTTTGGTCAGATAATAAGATACGCGATCGCGGACGCCGGTCTCCGGGCCAAGATAGGCTGTAATCTCCATGCTCAGCGTTTTGGCGAACCAAAAGGCCGTGGTTTTGGCCGAGCCGACGTAAAACTCAACGTAGTCATATCCTCTGATGCCTAATACATCTGCCATGTATTCCTCCTGCTAGAATTGAATTAACGTATTTCTATAACAGCAATCGGGTCAAATAGGTCCGCAAAAAAGCTGTGGTACGGGACGAGCCAGTATAACGAAGCTTCGGGGTGGGCGCAATACTTTAAATGGATAAACTGGATTACACAGTGTGATGCAGTCCACATTCCCTTAGCAGCTCACCGACCCCGGCCGGAACGGAACGGCGTGACCTGATTTACCGGAAGTTTATGCCCTGAGACCGCTCAGGCAACCGGTAATTGCCGGGGAGGTTTTCCGTTGCTTTTTGGCCCAATGACGATAAATTGGAGTAGGATTCGGACCTAAACTTTACTATGTGCTCTATATTCAAAAAGTTAACTCTCATCGGGCTCCTCGTGAGCGCATCGCTCCCCGGCATCGGATTCGCCGAAAGCGCGCGTCAGCTCAATATCAATGACTCGCGCGACCCGCGCCTGACCCGATACGAGACCCTCGATCTATCAGTTATGCAGTCAGCGACTGATAATCCGAGGGTATCAAGACCGGTTCACGTGGTCCGGCCGAAAGTGAGCGAGAGCGACAGCGGCATTTACGTCTGGGTATACAATTCGGCCGTTTATAGCGATGATCCCGCGATTTTCAGTTATAAGAACTTTTCGACCAATCAGACAATCGATGATGACCCGATTCATTTGACGATTTGTGATGTGAGCGTTTGCACCGAGCCCGGCAGCGATCAACGATGGCTGGTGGCGGGAGGTTTTCGTCATGATTCCGCTTTTGTCGTGAAGACCCTTCCCGGAAGCGAGAAGTTCGAGTGGAAGTATCTTTGCTCGGGACAGGACCATTCCGGCAACGGGGTCTGGGAGCCATCGGTTCAGATTGTGGCCTCCAATGACTACGACTACGACGGTCGGGAGGAAGTCTTCGTGGAGGTCCACCCGGGACGGGATCTTCGCCCCCGGATACTGTTCTGCCTCCAGCTGGACTCACTCAAGGAGGAATGGGAACTTCCGGTTGCGACCGGTGTCCGCCGGGAGGAACTGTACAGTGCCGGCGATTCGCTCCACCCGGCGGTGTTATTTTCCTCCTATAACATGAAGCAAGGAGTATCGGACGACAATTTCTCCGATTTCTATGCATACCTCACCAAGGTGGATGCAGCCGGGAAGGTTCTGTTCAACTACATCGGGTCAGTTGAGCATGGTACGGTCCAATTCGCGCGTGGTGAATCGGATTCCGTCTTCTATGTCGCCTGTTCGCAGCCATTGCTTTCGTCGACCGACACGGTCGGACTCCCAGAAAGCAAGTACCGGTTATACAAAATCAATCGCGACGGTGCGAAGCTTGACAGTGTGCTGACGGGCTCTATTGTCAACAGCCTGTTTATGGACGATTATAGTAACAATGGAAGGAAGGAGTTGATCACCGTCAATACTGTCGGCGTGGTGACGATCTACGATCCGGACCTGCACAAGCAAGCTGAATCACGACCGACTACTCTGCGGACCTTCATCGGCACTATGCAGCTTCCGGGCGGAAGGACTCCCAGCCTCCTGTTCGGGTGTACCGACGGCACCGAACAGCTCTATTCCTTCGATTTTTCCAAGCGGGCGACCTTCACGGAGAGCTACAGTTATTTCGAACCGATCGCTTACGACGCCGACCGGCAGCCGACCGCGTATATCGGTGGCCGCGGCGGCGGAGGGGTCGTCACCCAGTTCCACCGGCGAGACTGGTACTCCCATCTCCAGGTCGTTTTCAACGATTACCAGACTTACATCCTGCTCGCCCTGTTCGGTCTCCTGCTCGGGCTATTGGCCGTCAACTACTTTCGACTCAAGAAGAGCCATGCCCTGACCGAATCGGAACTTCGTCTGAGTGCGCTGCTCGACGAAACACCGGTCGGGGTCGCGATGTACCAGGATGGACGGCTGAGATATGCTAATCGTACGCTGTCGCAGACGCTCGGATTCAGTCCGGAGGAACTGACCGATGCTAAGTTCAGCCTGGCCGTCATTCACCAGGAAGATCTACCCAAAATTCGGGCCGACATGGAACGCCTGTTGGCCGGACAAAAACAGAGTTCCCGGTATGAATCGCGCATGTACACCCGCAACGGAGAGCTTCATCATTTCGAGGTCCACAACACCAGAATCCTGAATATGGGACGCCCCGCGGTTATCGGGGTCTTCATGGACATTACCGAGCGTCAAAATGCCCGGGCGCAGCTGGAAAGGGAGACTCATACTCTCAACAACATTATCGATTTAAACCCATATCCAATCGGTATCTTCGACCGTTCCGGACATTTTCTCCGGGCGAATGAGTCGTTTTACGCCCTGTTCCGATCTGCTCCCGACGCCGATTACAATTTCTTCGATGACCCGATTGCACAACGCCTCGGACATGCCGATCGGGTGAAGGATACACTGCTTTCGGGAAAGCAGTACACCGCCGTCGAGTTTGCTTACAATGCCCATGAGGTCGATCCAAAATATCCAGACAATCCGCTGCTACTTAATGTGGTCATGTTTCCGATTGCCGACACTTCCGGCGAGATTGAGTATTTCGTTTTCATGTACGAAGACATCTCGGCTCGCCAACGGGCGGAACGGGCTCTCAGGGAGTCCGAAGAACGGTTCCGCGCCCTGGCCGAATGCTCGCTGGTCGGAATTTATATTTTCCAGGACAGAAGATTTACCTACGTCAATCCAAAGATGGCCGAACTGGTCGAAATGTCGGTCGAGCAGGCGCTCGCGATGACAGATCCGCTCGAGTTCGTTCACCCTGACGATCGCGCGAAAGTAGAAGAATTCATTCGCCAGCGCTTGAGCGGCGAGACCGATTTTGTCCACTACGAATTCCGAATCGTCGTTCCCGAAAAGCTCGATAAGTATGTCGAAGTGTTCGGCTCGAGTATGCAGTTTCATGGGAAGCCGGCCGTCATCGGGACTATGCTCGATGTGACCGAGCGACGGCAGGCGGAACTTGCGCTGCAGAGATCCGAAGAAAAGTACCGCACGCTGCTCGAAAACATCCCCATCGGCGTCTTTCGCTCCATCCCCGGTGGACAGGGATTCTATTCGGTCAATCCGTCGATGTCGAGAATGTACGGCTATTCCGAAGAGGAAATGCTGACCCGGGCGGCCAGCCAACTCTACTGCGATGTTAAGGATGGCCGGGAGCTGAAGCGGTTGCTTGACACCTCCGACGCGGTGACGGGATTCGAATCACGCATGAAACGCAAGGACGGGTCGAGTTTCTGGATAAGTTCCAGTATTCGGGCCATCAGAGATGAATCGGGAAAACTGCTGTACTACGACGGCATCGATATCGACATCACGAATCAGAAACAGGCCGAGCAGTCGCTTCGCGAGTCAGAAGAAAAATACCGCGCCGTTCTCGAACAAAGTTCCGAATGCATCTACTTGATTGATCCCGAGTCGATGTCGATTCTGCAGGCGAATCCGGCCATGCAGCGGCTGCTCGGTTACTCTGCCGAAGAATTCCGCACGCTTCGCGCCGATCAAATCGCCGCCGAGGGGACGCCGATAATCAGGGCCAAGATAGAAGCTGCTCGCACGCAGGGATCGGTATTCATGGCGGATCGCAGATACCGGCGCAAAGACGGGTCCCTGGTCGATGTCGAAGTGAGTGCCAACCTGATTACCTACGGTGGAAGCGAAGTGCTCTGCGTGGTATCCCGCGACGTCACCGAGCGGCTGCGTTCAGAACGAATGCTTCGGCAGCGCGAAGAAATGCTCGCGGCGCAATATCATGCGATTCCGGTTCCAACCTATACCTGGCAGAGGAAGGGAGATGATTTTATCCTGATCGACTTCAACCAGAAAGCGCGGGAGATTACCGAAGGACAGATTGCCAATTATCGCGGTGTCGCTCTCTCCGAGCTGTTCAGGACCGATCCGGAAATGATCGCGAACATACACCAGGCCTTTGAGCGCCAGACCTCGCTCCAGTGGGAGATGCTCTACAACTTCAAGTCGACGTCAAAACAACGTTACCTGGCGGTCAATTTGTCCTATGTCCCCAATGATTTGGTACTGGTTCACACCACCGATATCACCGATCGCAAGGAGGCGGAGAAGGCCCTGGTTGAGAGTGAGGCCAAATTCCGGTCCCTGGCCGAAAGTACTTCGGCCGCCATTCTCATGTTCCAGGACGACAAAATGATTTATGCCAACCCGATGGCTGTCACGATTACCGGCTATACTCGAGAAGAAATCCTCGCTTTTGATTTCTGGGAGATCATCCATCCGGATGTCAGAGACCGGGTCAGAGAGCGGGGACTCGCCAGACAGCGAGGGGAGCCGGTGGTGAAGAGCTACGAAGTCCCCTTACTGACGAAAGACCGGAGGAAGAAGTGGATGCTGTACACGGGAGATGTGATTGACTTTAATGGTCGTCCCGCTGTACTGGGCACAGCATTCGATATCACCGACCGCAAGCAGGCTGAGGCTGAACTGCTCGTAGCCAATCAGGAGCGGTACAACCAGGTGAAAGAGATCGCCGGTGGAATTGCTCATGAGATTTACAACGCCCTGTTTCCGGCTACCAGCATGCTTGACAAATTGAGAAAGAAACTTGGTAACGGCGAGGGTAACGGCGATAGTCGCAAGTTCACCTCTGACGACGAATCAGACATCGCTCACAATCTGCGACTGATAGGCATGGCGGAGGCGTCCCTCGAGCGCGCGATCAAGATGACCGAAACGGTGACCCAGTTCAGCCGTATCGAGTCGCAGCGGGAGATCGAGGAAATCGAGCTGGAAGCGTTCTTCGAGGATCTGGTGCAAGCCAAGCCGAAGATGCACAAGGCAATTACGTACCGGCTTGATGTGCGAGCCTCGCTCAAGGTCCGTATGAACCGCGGCCACACCTTCAGTCTGTTCTCGAACATTCTCAACAATGCGCTCGATGCTCTCGAAGAGCGGGGTGCCGGCCATATCGATATCGTAATATCGAGAAGCGGAACCTATGCGGCGGTGGATATTATCGACAACGGACCGGGGATTCCTGAAGAAGCCTTGCCCAAAGTGTTCAACCCGTTTTTCAGCACCAAACCTCGCACCGGTACCGGACTCGGTCTGGCGATTTGCAAAAAGGTGACAGATCTATACGGCGGAAAGATTGCTGTCGAGTCCACCATTGACAAAGGTACCAGATTCAGTATATTATTACCGGCATCATGATTTCGCCCTTCAAGGCTGTGGAATTTCTGGAAATATGAAGAACATTCTGGGTAGACTTCTGATAGTTGATGACGATCCTCTCGTGCTCGACGCATTGCACGAGACATTTGTAGATGAATATGACATCCTTGCAGCTTCGTCCGGACCTGAGGCGCTCGATCGCATTCGATCCAACGACGACATAGATGCGATTGTTCTCGACATCAAGATGGCGAAGATGGACGGTCTTGAGACCGCCTCACGGATCAAAGAAATCAATCCGGAGATTCCGATTATTTTCCACACCGGTTTTCCCGGCGCATATTCCGAACAGGAGATCGAGAAGGGGTACCAGCCTTTTGACTATGTCGGCAAGAATGAGCGGCCGGCCCGGCTCCAGCGGGCGGTGAAGAATGCCGTAAGTTTCCACAAACTGAGATCCTCCCAGTCTACCCTGGTGGAACTGGCAAAAAGAGAGTATGGTCTCGTCGGTAAATCATCGGGAATGCTCGAGGTGTACCGCAAGATAGAGAAGATCGGCCCGACCGATAACAAAGTCATGATCCTGGGGCCGACCGGGACAGGCAAGGAGCTGATCGCCCGAGCCATTCACCGCAAGAGTCTTCGCGCCCAGAAGCCGCTCGCGATTTTCAACTGCAACCACAAAGCCCCGGACCTTGTCGAAGCCGAGCTGTTCGGTCATCTGAGAGGGTCGTTTACCGGTGCGATAGCAGATCGTATCGGGACTTTCGAATATGCCGATAATGGCACGGTTTTCCTCGATGAAATCGGGGATCTTGATATCACCACGCAGGCGAAGATCCTTCGCGTGCTGGAGACCGGTGAGATTGTCAGGATCGGAACTTCGGAAATCAAGCGGGTCGATGTCCGACTTATTTGCGCAACGCATCATGATCTCGTGAGGCTGGTCGCTGAAAAGCGATTCCGCGAGGATCTCTACTACCGCCTCAAAGGGGTGACGATAGAGCTGCCCGCTTTGAGAGAGCGACGCGAGGATATTCCGCTGCTGATCGACTTCTTCAGCGAACGCTACTGCCAGAAGGCTGAAACCGGTCTGAAGCTGTTCGAGCAGGCCGCCCGCGACTATCTCATCGAGTACGACTGGCCCGGAAACGTTCGGCAACTCATGGATACTGTGCAATCGCTGATCGATCTTTCTCCATCGTTTTATATTACGTTGCAGGAAGTGGAGGAATACCTCACTGGAACTTACAATGTCGCGAACGGTGATTCCGGTCTTTCCGATCAGGTCCGGGAGTTCAAGCGGATCGTGATTTTGAAGCAGCTTGATAAGAACAATGGCAACGTTAGCGCGACCGCCCGGGATTTGTCACTCGATCCCTCGAATCTTCGTAAGCTCATCAGAGAACTCAATATAAATAAAGGTTAAATTTACCCCGGCCGCCTGTAGGTCGGTTTGGTAATTTTTACCCGGAGACAAATCCGGTGCGGAAGTGTTATCGTGTAAAATGTTGACAGATAACGTATTAACAATTCGCGTTTGTGTTGAAGTCGTTGGCATACAAATTGATACACATAATGCAGAGGCTCGCAGCCACTTAAGGCTACTGTAGACAGATCATGGCCAGTAGATGATCAAGCTGGCATTCCGGTCGGTGAATCGGGGAGATTCCGGGGAGAGGTGAGAGATCGACCGGAACGAGGCTTTTAGAGAGGAGAGGGAGGGAGGATTGGAACGCAGATTCAATCCTCTTAATTGCGGCTCGGTGAAGATTGTGCTCGCTTCATCGGGCCTTTTTTTGTGCGCAATTCCAAGCGCCAAGAACTCATCGATAAATCATCATCTTTTCTCCCGAAATTGCTATATTGTCTTGAAGTAACGGCGGGTGTCTACCGCCGTCAGAAGAGGTAACCGTATGCACGAGCTGTCAATTGCCGATTCTATCGTCAAGACGGTGCTTGGGGAAATGTCCCGGCGGCATCTTCGCCGAATCGAAGCCATCGGTTTGCGTATCGGCGCCCTCTCTGATATTGTCCCGGAAGCTCTGGAATTCGGGTTCCAGGCGCTGACCGCGGACACCCTGCTGGCCGGGGTGCGGCTTGAAATCGAACATATACCGGTCAGGGGGCACTGTAACAATTGCCATCAGGATTTCGAGGTACAAAAATTCATCTTTGTCTGTCCCCAGTGCGGGGCGGTCGAAGTGAAAGTGTCACAGGGGACGGAACTTGACATTGCCTACCTCGAAATCGATGAACCGACGGAATGAGGTATAGCACCATGACGAAGACAATTCCGATAGAAAAGAAGGTCCTGTCTGAGAACGATCGCCTGGCCGCCGAGATCCGGCAGACGCTCGCCGAGCGCGGAATATTCTGCATCAATCTGGTCAGTTCCCCCGGCAGCGGGAAAACATCACTACTGGAAAAGACCCTCAATGCGCTGAATGATAAATTGAATATAGCCCTGATCGCGGGGGATGTGCAGACGGAGAACGATGCCGAGCGGCTACGCCGGGCAGGCGGGAAGATCGTTCGCCCGATCGTGACCGGTGGCGCCTGCCATCTCGATGCCCGGATGGTGACCAGAGCGCTCGACGAGGTCTCGCTGGATGATGTCGAGCTGCTCGTGATTGAGAATGTCGGAAACCTGGTCTGTCCCTCAAGCTATGATCTGGGCGAGGACATGAAAATAGTCCTGCTGTCGACCACCGAAGGGGACGACAAGCCGTTAAAGTATCCCGGCATGTTCCGTCGATCCTCGGTCATGGTTATCAATAAGACCGATCTTCTGGGGACCTCGGAGTTCAGCATCGAAGCTGTCCGGAAGAACGCCCTGCAAATCAATGGAGAGCTGGAGATTTTCGAAACCTCGTGTCGTTCGGGGGCGGGACTTCCGGACTGGTGCGACTGGCTGACGTCGAAAGTTGCCAAAAAGCGGAAAACAGTCCCATCGAAATCATGAACGGACGCGGATCGACGAGAGCGGGTAGCGCGCAAGCAGTCGTACGATGGCGCCTTCGGGTGAACGGCATCGTGCAAGGGGTCGGGTTCAGACCCTTTGTTTACAGACTGGCCGAGGAACTTCAGCTCGCCGGGTTCGTGAGCAACGATGCCGAAGGAGTCCTCATTGAAATTGAAGGACCCGAAAGCAGGCTCCTTCAGTTTTCCTCCCGACTTGAATCGGACCTTCCCCCGCTCGCGAAAATAATCACGGTGAAACAAGCGACATTGGCGCCCCTGGCCGAGACTGAGTTTCGCATCGAGGCAAGCAGTCATGATCAAGCCGGTACCACTCTGGTCGCACCGGATATTGCCACCTGCCCGGACTGTCTGGCAGAACTGTTCGATAAATCAAATCGCCGCTACCGCTATCCTTTCATCAACTGTACGAATTGTGGTCCGCGCTATACGATTGTCGAACGGATTCCGTACGATCGCCCGAATACTTCGATGAAGGTCTTTCCGATGTGTCCGGAGTGCCGGGGCGAGTACGAGAATCCGGCCAACCGGCGGTTCCATGCCCAGCCGAATGCCTGCCCGGTTTGCGGTCCGGGGCTGACCCTCCACGATGGAACAAGAGTTCTTCCGGTTGAGGATCCGATCGACGCATCGGTCAGATTGCTGCAGGAAGGGAAAATCCTCGCCGTAAGGGGAGTTGGTGGATTCCATCTGGCGGTCGATCCGTTCAACGAGCAAGCGGTTGAAATGTTGCGGTCCCGCAAGGGAAGAGCGGAAAAGCCATTTGCGCTGATGGCACAGGATGTAGGAACCGTCCGGAAATACTGCCTCGTTTCCGATGAGGAAGAAGCGCTTCTGTTACACTCTGCTCGTCCAATCGTGCTGCTTCGAAAGATAGAAGAATGCGCGATTCCGGAGCAGATCGCGCCGGGTAACAAGTACCTCGGCTTCATGCTGGCCTACACCCCCCTTCATCATCTATTGCTTTGCGACCATTTCGATACCCTGGTGATGACAAGTGCCAATTATTCCGAGGAGCCGATCGCTATCGGTAATGAAGAAGCGATCGAGCGGTTAAAAAATGTTGCCGATGCGTTTCTTCTGCACGATCGAGAAATCCTGCAGCGTTGCGATGACTCGGTGGCCCGAGTCGAAGACGGTCGCCTGTGGCTGATTCGGCGATCCCGCGGATTTGTGCCTACTCCAATCTTCATCAATCGAAATATCAAGCCGATCATCCTGGGTTGTGGGGCGGAGCTGAAGAATACTATCGCGCTGTCCCGGGGGAACGAAGTCTTCTTCAGCCAGCATATCGGTGATCTTGACAATCCGCAGGCACTCGGTTTCTTCGAACATTCGATCAAACATCTGGCGGACCTTCTCGAAATCAAGGCCGACCTGATTGCGCATGACATGCACCCTGAGTACCTGAGCACCAAATGGGCGAAAATGCAGCCGTTGCCCGGCGTCGGTGTTCAGCACCACCACGCTCATCTGGCCTCAGTCATGACCGAGAACGAAAGAGCGGAACGGACAATTGGCATCATTCTCGACGGTACCGGCTATGGCGCCGACGGTACTGTGTGGGGAGGTGAAGTGCTGATCGGCGATCTCAAGTCGTTCGATCGATTTGCATGGCTGGCACCGGTTCCGATGCCGGGTGGGACGGCCGCGATCAAACAGCCCTGGCGAATGGCATGGAGCTACCTGTACCGCTTGTACGGCTCGGACTTCGTCAATTTAGATCTTCCGGTCGTGAAGCAATTGCCGGTAAACCAGCGACAGGTGATACTGCAGATGATCGAGCAGGGAATCAACTCGCCAATGACCTCGAGCTGCGGAAGGCTGTTCGACGCGGTCGCGGCCTTGTGTGGAATCAGAAGCGAAGTGTCATTTGAAGCGCAGGCGGCGATTGAATTGGAGGTGGCCGCAATGGGACACGCCGAGCCGCCGAGAAGCATGCCGTTTTCAGAAATTGTCTCCGGCCCGCTTGACACATCCGATATTGTCCAAGAGGTGGTCAGGTCCGCTCAGGAAGGAATACTGGTGGGTCGTATCGCTGCGCAATTCCACTGTCGCCTGGCAGACCTGTTTGTCGCAACCGCTCAGACCGCCCGGATCAAGACCGATATCGCCACGGTTGCGCTGAGCGGCGGCGTCTATCAGAACCGATACTTCACCAAATATCTGCTTGACCGCCTTCGTGCCGCAAAGTTTACTGTATTACAGCATCGCGAGCTGCCGGTGAACGATTCATCGATAGCGCTCGGACAAATCGCCATCGCGGCAGCTCAAATGGAGAGTGAATAACTATGTGTCTGGCCGTACCCGGAAAAGTACTTGAAATGACCGACGAGAACGGCCTGCTAATGGGGCGGGTCGATTTTGCCGGAATGATAAGCTCCGCCTGTCTGGCCTATGTTCCGGAAGTTCAGATCGGTCAGTATGTCATCGTGCACGCCGGATTTGCCTTGAGTATTGTCGATGAAGAAGAGGCAAAACGGACGTTTGAACTTCTCGATGAGCTGCGAGCGAGCGCCGATGCTGGCGACGCCGAGTAGAAAATGAAGTTCCTGGATGAATATAGAGACCCGGCGACGGCGCGTAAGCTGCTGGATGAAATCGCGCGGATCACAACGAAGCCGTGGGTGATCATGGAGATCTGCGGCGGGCAGACCCATGCGATCATTCGCAACGGCATCGATCAACTCCTTCCCGAAAAAATTGAGCTTGTCCACGGTCCCGGCTGCCCGGTCTGCGTAACGCCGCTGGAAATGATCGACAAAGCACTGGCCATTGCCTCGACGCCTGACGTTATCTTCACTTCCTTCGGAGACATGCTTCGCGTCCCCGGATCATCGAAAGATCTCTTTATGGTCAAATCGGAAGGTGCCGATGTACGGATCGTCTATTCCCCGCTTGAGGCGTTGAAGATCGCATCGGAGAATCCTGACAAGCAGGTAGTCTTTTTCGGAGTAGGGTTTGAGACGACTGCGCCGGTTACGGCGATGACCGTTCTGGAGGCGTCGCGGCGGAAGCTTGACAATTTCTGCATGCTCGTCTCGCATGTTCTGGTGCCGCCGGCCATCGCTTCTCTTCTTGAGTCTCCGGCCAACCGAGTGCAGGGGTTCCTCGCCGCCGGGCATGTGTGCACGATCATGGGCTGGAGCGAATACGAACCGCTGGCTCAGCGTTATCGGATTCCGATTGTCGTGACCGGTTTCGAGCCGGTCGATATTCTCGAAGGGATCCTGCTGACGGTCAAGCAGCTCGAGGCCGGCCGCTGCGAGGTAGAAAATCAGTACTCGCGAGTGGTCAAGCGGGATGGGAACGCTATTGCGCAGGAGCAGATTCGAAAAGTGATGCAAGTGGTCGACCGGAAATGGCGGGGGATAGGCAATATCCCGGCCAGCGGCCTCTCGCTACGACCGGAGTTCGGTCAGTACAACGCCGAGATTGTGTTCGACATCGAAGATATCGAGACGGAGGAACCGGAAGAGTGCATCAGCGGCGTGATCCTTCAGGGACTCAAGAAGCCGTTTGATTGCCCCGCCTTCGGAACCAGGTGCACTCCGAGAACGCCGCTGGGGGCTACTATGGTATCTTCCGAAGGAGCCTGCGCAGCTTACTATGCTTACGCGCGAAGACAAGCGGGGAAAGTATGACTGACAAGAAACCCGGCCCGTCGGGATTGGTCTGTCCGGTTCCGGTGAACAAATTCGATACGATTCAACTCAGCCATGGCGCCGGAGGAAGACTCTCGGCCGACCTCATCAGTTCCCTTTTCATGGAAGCATTCGATAATCCGGCCTTGCGCAAGCAGGATGATCAGGCATTGCTGGAGATCGGCGGACTGAAACTCTCGTTCACGACCGACTCATTTGTGGTGGATCCCATATTCTTCCCCGGTGGAGATATCGGTGATCTGGCTGTAAATGGCACGGTCAACGATATTTGTATGAACGGCGCCCGCCCGCTCTATCTCAGCGCCGGATTCATTATCGAAGAAGGGCTACCGCTCGATCAACTTGAGAAGGTTGTCGTTTCGATGAAGCGAGCCGCCGAAGCTTCCGGGGTGCAGATCGTTACCGGTGATACGAAAGTGGTCAACCGAGGCAAAGGAGACAAGCTGTTCATCAACACCGCGGGAATCGGTGTCGTTGAGCATTCGTACAACGTCTCGGCGAGCAATCTGAAGCCGGGAGACAGGGTTATCGTGAGCGGCTCGATTGCCGACCACGGCATCGCGATCCTCTCCAAACGCCAGGGCTTGAGCTTCGAATCGGAGATCGAGAGTGATACGGCAGCACTGAATCATCTGGTCGCCGCCATGCTCGAAGCCGGTGGGGCCGGGATCCATGCGATGCGCGATCCTACTCGCGGTGGTGTCGCGGCTACCTTGAACGAATTCGCTCGATCTTCCGGAGTTGGAATTCAAATCCGCCAGGATAAAGATTTTGGTCAGGGGACCGGTTGCCGGCGCCTGCGAACTTCTTGGGCTCGATCCACTTTATGTCGCCAACGAAGGGAAACTGGTCGCAATCGTATCCGAAGACTCTGCCGATCAAGTGTTGCGCGTCATGCACTCCGATCCGTTGGGAAAAGAGGCTCGCGTTATTGGCGAGGTGATCGCTGACCAATCCGGATTAGTCTCGATGGTCACCGGAATCGGCGGTTCGAGAATTGTCGACATGCCCGAAGGGGAGCAGCTGCCGAGGATCTGTTGATTCGTTCTGCCAATTAAGTTCACCACAAGGCACCAGCCGTCTTCGGGGGTGCCATAGTCCGTAGTATCTCACAGCAAACGAGTTGATTCATGGACTTGGTCATAACTGATGACTGCTTCCGGGAATGTACAACCATGCCGCAAAACACCGCATATCGTTATGAACCACAAGGGCTTGAAGAATATGTAAGGCTTGATTTTCGTCCCGGTAAAAAAATTCTTTGACAAATCTGAAAAAAAAAGCTATCAATCGAAACAACCACGGCGAGACCGCCGTACTGAGTGACTAATGAACTGTAACCGCTAACATAAACGAAGGACTCCATTTTAATGATTAAACTTAGAATGACAAATGTGCAGCATCCTTCCGGAGCACTCCATGGCGGGGGAGTTACGTCACGAGACTAATATCTATTTAGTGATAAATGTGACCCGCCACTGTTATTCAGGTTGGCGGGTTTTTTTTTGGATCGCCGCCGACTAAACGTCCCAACTGAACCTGACAAGGATTATTGATCATGTCTGCGGATTTTTACGAACACGAAAAGAGCTCTGACGAGCTACAGATGACTTCGCGTCAAGCTCTGAAACAGCTCCTGCCCCTGCTGAGAACGAAAAGAAAAGCGCTTCTGTTTTGCCTCGCTCTTCTGGTCGGGTCGACCGCTCTCGGTCTGTACTGGCCGCTCCTGCTGCGAAAAGCGCTCGATGTCAATATAGCCGGAAAAGACTTTCACGGCCTTCTCTGGACGATAGCGACAATTGGCGCGATTCAGATCAGCACGATCGTGCTTCAGTACATAATGAGAGTAAAGCTGGAGACAGTCGGCCAGGATCTGATGCTTGGTCTGAAGCAGCGATTATTCGATCATATTCTCTCGCTCGATATATCCTATTTCGACCAGAACCCTGTTGGACGGCTGATGGCGCGGGTGGAGACCGACACCGAGGCCCTGCGCATGTTGTTCACCAACACGGTCGTGCTGATTATCGGTGATATCCTGCTGATCGGCGGGATTTACGGGATCCTGTTCTATACCAGCTGGAAGCTGGCGCTGGCTTTGTTTATCAATGTACCGGTCATAGCTATTATGGTGTACGCCTTCCATAAGCGAACGACTCCGAAGTTCTTCGAAGTTCGTCGGAAAATGGCCGAGGTTACCGGAACCCTGACCGAGTTCCTCCAGGGAATGTCGATCGTCCAGATCTTCCACCGCGGCGCCTACGCTCGCAAGAAGGTCTACGACGTCTGCCAGGCCAAGTTCAAAGATGATGCCTATGTCCAGGTGGCGGTGTGCATCTTCTTCAACACGGTACTCTTTTTCGAGTACGTAAAGATCGGACTGGTACTCCTGCTCGGGACTTATCTCGGCATCACGTTCGGAACGGTGATGATGTTTGTGATCTACATCTATCGTTCGTTCGAACCGATTTATCGAAGCTCCGAGCAGCTTTCGACTTTCCAGAAAGCGATCGCCGGATCCAAGCGGATTTTCGCCTTGCTGGACCGCCAGCCGAAACTGGTGAGAGCGGAATCTCCGGTGGCATGGCCGGGACTCAAACAGGCGATTCGATTCGAGAACGTTTCGTTCTCCTATAATAATGACGGGGTCTATGCCCTGAAGAACGCGACGTTCGAGATTCCGATTGGACGACGAATCGCCCTGGTCGGTGTGACCGGCGGCGGGAAGTCGACCGTAATCGCCCTGATCCTTCGATATTACGATCCCCAGGAGGGACGTATTACCGTTGATGGTATCGACATTCGCGATATCGACCTGGCCGAACTTCGCAAGCGATTCGCCCTGGTACTCCAGGATATAATCCTGTTCCCGGGGAATATTGCTTCGAACATCTCTCTCGACGCCGAGGAGATCAGCCGCGAGCAAGTGACTAGCGCGGCCACCACGGTCGAGGCGGACCGGTTTATCGCGCGTCTGCCCAAAGGGTACGACACGATGGTAAGCGAGAAAGGGGCCAACTTCAGTCGCGGCGAACGGCAGTTGCTGTCATTCGCCCGGGCGCTGGCGTTCGAACCTGATGTGCTCATTCTCGACGAGGCGACGAGTTCAGTCGACCCGGAGACCGAGCGAACGATTCAGCACTCATTGAAGAAGCTGATGGAAGGCCGGACCTCGCTGATTATTGCGCATCGACTCTCGACCATTCTCGACGTTGACCAGATCCTGGTCATCCGCAAGGGTGAGATCATCGAGCGCGGTACCCATACCGAATTGATTCTGCAGAATGGCTATTACTCGAAACTGTTCCATCTGCAGTTCAAACAGAAAAATGGAGTATTATCAAATGTCGGATAAATTTAGATGGCTCTGGCGTTATTACCGGCATTACAAATATGTGCTGGCGATATTGCTGATCTTTACGCCGATCCAGGTCGCCTTCCAGGTATCGATACCGAGGATGATCGATTTCACGGTTGACTATCTCGACACCCAGAAGGTCTCGACCAACTGGCTGGCTGTATTTCTGACCGATATAGGCTCGAAATTCGGTCTGTCGCCGGTGGCTACGTTCGGGTGTGCCTTTATCCTGCTCGGATTCATTTCGCACATGCTTTATGCCTTCGTGCAATCACACCGGGCGTGGATGAATACGAGACTCGAATGGCACTTTCGGCAGGAATCATTCGACCGGATCACCCATAAGGGACCGGACTTCTTCAACAAGTTCCATACCGGCGATCTGGTCACCCGGCTTACCGACGATGTCGCGGACAAGCTGTCCTGGTTCGCCTGTTCGGGGATATTCCGCCTGTACGAAGCGGTGCTGATTATCTCGTTCACGGTGGCTATGATGGTTATGCTCGATCCGATGCTGACCCTCTGGGCGGCCGGGCCGCTGCCGATACTGATCTTGATTTTCTTCAAGAGTTCGTCGCGGCTCGACAAGCGGTACGATCATTTGCAAAGGCGGATCTCGCGCTTCAATGATATCATGGAGGCCTGCTTCTCCGGCATCCGGGTCGTGATGGCCTACGTTCGTGAGGCGGCGCAGAAGCTTGCATTCCGAAAAGCGGCCGAAGACAGGCGTGAAGCAGAGATCGCTACTATCAAGACCTCGACGATTATCGAGTCGATGTATATGTACATCTGGCAGATCAGCATTCTCATCATTCTGATTGCCGGTGGGTACTTTGTCATCCATGGTGAAGTATCGCGAGGGAAGCTCGGTTCGTTCATCTTCTACACGGTCTGGCTGGTCTTTCCGATGTTCGACATTGGCCAGTTCCTGGTCAAGTCGCGTCAGTCGGCGGTTTCGATCGATCGATTGGTGGCGCTGGAGAATGTCCCGCCGATGGTGAATGAAAGCGCCTGTGACGATCGCGATGGTAACTTCACCGGGCATATCCGATTCAACAATGTCGGATTCAGGTTTGCCGAGATGGATCGCCATATTGTCGACAATGTCTCGCTCGAGGTGGCTGCCGGACAGACCCTCGCGCTCGTCGGAAAGGTCGGTTCCGGCAAGAGCTGGCTTATCAATCTGCTGCCGCGCCTGGTCGATCCAAGCGGCGGGGAGATTCATGTCGATGGTCATGACATCCGCAAATTCCGTCTCGAAGATTTGCGAAAGAACATCGGCTACGTTCCGCAGGAGCCGGTACTCTTCAGCGATACCGTGCGCAATAATATCGTCATGGGACGGGAGGAGATTTCCGAAGCGGAGCTGGAATGGGCTATCGATGTCGCCCAGCTTCGGGAGGATATCGCCGGATTCCCGAAAGGGTTGGATACCTTTATCGGAACCCGGGGGATGAGTATCTCCGGTGGTCAGAAACAACGACTCGGGCTGGCCCGGGCGCTGGTCGGTAAGCCGAAGATATCTGATTCTCGACGACTGTACATCGGCCCTGGATTCTCGCACGGAAGAAGCTCTGTGGAATCGGCTTCACGAAGTCCTGCCGGAGATGACGTCGATTCTCATCACTCATCGATCCGATACCCTTGAGCGGGCCGACAAAATCCTGGTGATGGAAAACGGCCGGATAGTCGAGTCGGGTACACATCGGGAGTTGATGGGCCAGGAGAGCCAGTACGCCCGAATCTACAAACGGTATCAGCTCGAAGAGATCGTCAATAAATAGCCGTTGGCGGCCTGTGAAAACGGGTCGCCCGGTTTTAAACGGTTTATCCTGCCCGTTCGTCTATCTCGTTGAACCGGGAGGCAATACCGGGTGGCCATCCCGACCTCTTTCGCATCGCTTGACATCTGTGGTAGACTGCGTGCATTTTGTATAAGCTGACCGATCAGTAGTCTGCGATGGCCGCAACCTTTCAGCCAGAGGATATCGCGAATGGAATCTACCGCTAAAGCCCGAGCATGGACAGGTATCATAGTTGTACTACTCCTTATCGTTTCCGCCGGATGCAACAAGAAAGGGACTACCCAGCCCAAACCCAACTTGGTCATCACCCCGAGTTCCATAGACCGGACCGCCCCTTTCGGCGGGCCGAGCCCGTCGCAGGTCTACGTCAAGGTTACCAGCACCGGTGAGCCTCTGGATTTCAACTACAGCCAATCAGTCTGGTGGATGAGCCTGCTGAGCCAGGCCGGGACCGGGGCCGGGACCACCCCTGACAGCTTCATAGTCGAATTTCACGTCGTTGATCCGACCGATACCCTGCAGGTGGGGTTGGCGTCCGATTCGATTCTTGTCAGTTCTGCCGATGCCGGAAATTCACCGATATACATCAAAGTGAATGTGACGATCGGAACAGAAGTTCGGCTGGCCCCGACTCACCTGAAGTTCACCGCGGTTCAGGGGGGGGCGAATCCTCCCGCACAGGAATTCATGGTCAATTCTTCGAGCGGTGTTCCGTTTTCCTATCAGGTGATCAAGACGCCGGCATGGGCAACCCTTTCCGAGGTATCCGGAACTGCTCCCGATACGGTCACGCTTACTGCAGACATTACGGGGCTCGCGACCGGCAGTCATATCGATACGCTCGTAATTGCTTCGGATGAGGTATTGAATTCGCCGCAAAATGTGGTGTGCAGTCTGTCGATCTCTCCGTGGCAGACACAGCCGCTTGCGTTCACAGCGAGACCGTCATGGCAGGATGTTTACTTTAGTGATCCACAGCACGGATGGACAGTCGGTCTGGTTGCCGCGGGCAATGGAGTGCAAACCGGCGTGGTCGCCCGTACCGTCAATGGAGGCACTACCTGGGTTCAGGATACGGTCCTGCCAACGGACATTCAGCAGAACTCGCTGCTGAGTTCGGTTCGATTTGCCGGGGACAAAGGCTGGATTGTAGGGGATAACGGGATCATTTTGTATACTCCCGATGCCGGCGCTACCTGGTCAAATCAGACGACCGGGCTGGCCGATACGGCTGTTCGCCTCACGGATATTTATCTGTACGATGCCGACACCGGGTGGATTACCGGCGATGGCGGACTGATCCTCAAGACGATCGATGGCGGCGTCACCTGGGTCAAGAAGACGACACCTACGACGTATCGACTTTACGGTATCTCGTTCGTGGATGCTTCGCACGGATGGGCAGTCGGAAACGCCAATGCTATCATTACTACATCAAATGGAGGCGAAAGCTGGTCGTTGCAGACCGCCGGATCCAATGATTATAAAGATGTCATGTTTGTGGATCAGGACCATGGATGGGCGGTGGGGAAGGACGGTGCCGTGATCAAGACGGTCGACGGCGGAAGCTTCTGGACCAGCAGGCTGCCAACCAATGTCAGTTCCGGCCTGACTGCTGTCTGGTTTGCCAACGACAGTACCGGCTGGGCGGCCGGAGAGAACGGCACGGTCATCTATACGACCGACGGTGGTCTGAGCTGGATCAAGCAGTACTCGGACACCCAGAATCCCCTCTTTGCTCTGTTCTTCCTCGACGAACGAGTGGGCTGGGCGGTGGGGTATGACGGAACGATCAGGTTCACGAACTCCGGCGGACAGTAATTGATTCCCGGAGCACATCGGGAAAGCACTGCAAATCAAAAGGCTCCGTTCATTGAACGGAGCCTTTTCTATTTCTATTGCGAAATGGTCTATTCCAATTCAGTGTTCATATAGTCAATCGCCGCGTCGAGGACCGCGTTGACGTAAGTCATGTTGTGGACGCCCTCGGATCTGTCTTCATCCATGAGCAGCCAGTTGGCGATGACCTTGGCATCGGTAAGTGGAACCCTGAGGGTGTCGCCAGTGGGAACGTTCAGTGAACCGTTCGCCTTAACATAGCCGGCGGTGACCAGGAGCGCCTGCAGCGAGTCAATCTTCGCCACTACGAGTTCCTGCTCATCCTGTACATCCGTCTGATTGATCGACGGGTGACAGCTAATACACCCGTTCAGCACCAACTGAGTCCCGCTGGTGGTCTCGTAGGAGACGTTGAATGTATGGCTACCGGCCTCTACACCGGTGATGGACGCCATGTGACAGGTCGGGCAGCCATTGGTGATGGCCGTAGCATGACCGTTCTTCGGATAAGACGTGACGCCGGGAAGCAGATAGGCGCCGTTACCGGAAAGAATATTCGCCTGCGGCCCGTGATGCAGACCCCAGTGACTCGAGGTGATTTTCACCGTGTCGCCGACTATGTCCGGGCTGGCGATTCTTGCCTGGTGACAGTTGGCGCACAGATTACCTTCACCCATGTCGAAAGTGGCGCCGCTGACCATCAACGTTACCGGAGCTTCGGTCCGTAGCTTCAGGCTGCCGTTCGTGTGCGGAGCATGACAGGTGAAACAGGAAATGTGCGTCGGATCATCGACCTGTATTTCTGTACCGGTCTCAAGAAGATTGACGAACCCTTCATTGGTATGACAATCCGCGCACGGTACGGTGCTGCGCAAATAAGTCGTGCCCGTGGCGTGCAGGGACAGATTGTAATACTGTCTCGCCTGATTCAGGGCGAAATCCTGGTCGCTGTGGCAGGTGAAGCAATCACCCGAAATATTCGATGGCGCATTGATTACGGTAGTCTTGCGATCGCATCCCCATACGAAGAGCAAGGCAATGACCAGAAACAATGCTGCTACTTTCAAACCTCGCATACTTAACTCCTTTTACAGTGATATGGACTTTATAAGGTTCACTTCTACAATATTCCCTGTGTAGTAATTATTTACCAGCAGGTAGTCGTCGTAGTTGTAAACGTCGTATTTGACTTCGAGCGCATGTCCGTGCGGGAAGTCATAACGACCGACAAAATTCAAACTGAATTTCTCGATATTCTGGTCACGATAGCCGCGCCAGTAGGTACCGCCGACCGAGACGGTGAACTGCCGATAACTTTTCGGCGTGTACATCCCCGTCAGGATATGGTCGGAGAATTCGTACCCGGTCAGGTCGCTGCGGTTTTCGTACTTGCCTACATAATAGCTGTAGGTGAAGGTGAACCGGCCGCATGAGGCCCGGTCGAAATTGAGGGTCGATGACACGCCGTTGTAGTCGACCTGGCTGTTGATGTCGTCGTTCTTACGAAGCCGACGCTCCCAGCTTCCGCTGATATCACCCCATCCTTTGCGCGTGTACTGCAACCAGGCGGTGTGGCGTGTATAATCTTCGCCTCCCACCAGCGTCTGGCCATCGACGATGTCTTTATTCCGAAGGGTGAATGAACCCTTCGCGTTGAAGTCATAAATCTTGAGCCAGCCGGAGCAGAGGAGACCGTCGGACTCGGAGCGGTTGGTCAAATCATCGGAGATCCGATTCTCATAGCCAACGCGCAGTCCGCCGTACCTTCTCCACGACTTTCCGACGGCGATAGTATTCACATAATTGTCAGTTTCAGTTCCAACTGCCTCCTGCTTTGTTCTGGCGGCGACACCACGATAGTCGACGGTGAAGTTGTACGGAAAGTACACCTTCGCCGCACCCCATCCCTGGTTCGGTGGTCAATTTGGCGGCGTCGTATGATTCCGCCTTATCCTGACGATAGATGTATCCGCCACCGACCGTAATCCATCGGTACTTCGGCACACTGCTGAAGGCGCTGATATTCACCATATCGGCCTTGCGGTCAGCGGTCGTCGAGAGATTGTCCGAGAACTTGTGTGTACTGTATTCGACACGAAGATTCCCATACGGGCAGAATCCCTGGGCGCCTACATTGTAGGTGGTGCTGTGGTAATCGCTGCTGAAAGTATTGATCTCGGGAATCGGCCGGAGATCGGTATAATTGTCGCCGTGTTTGTCGATGCGGCTCAGTCCGCCGAAGACTTTGAAATGTTTCGACGGCATCACGTTCGCCTGCAGTCCGGTCGACTGGCGGCGGGTGAAATAGGCGCCGTTGGCATCGTAGATACGGCGATACTGGTTGTTCGTTCCGGAGATCTGGAACAACCCCGGCTTGTACGCTGAGAATCGAAGATTCCGGTTGTTCAGCGTGATCCGTTCAAAATCGGCATCGAAACCGACACCGTTGTCCCAGCCGTAGCTGAAGTCGTTAAGGGAGAGGCCGAACCCCTCGTATACATTGTTGGTCTCCTGGTTGACGGCCGGATTACCGGTCTCGTCGGTGTAGACGTAACCGACCTTCACATCCCCTTGTCCCTTGCCTGCCGCAAACGAAACCGAAGCGCCGAGCACCAGGAGTACGAGGAGAAGAACCGCCAGACTATATCTCTTTTGGAATTTCATCTTGCACCTCACTCCTTCACCTGTTGGTGGCACTCAAAGCAGTTCATTCCGAATTTCGCCGGAAGATCAGGATCCAGGAAGCGGTCGCTGGTGAACGATCCGTGTATTTCCGTATGGCACGTCAGGCAGTTGTAATTTTTCCAGCGTTCGCCGTGGCGAAGATTGGAAAGGTGTTTCGGCGGAATCGTGTGGCACTGCAGACAGAGCTGATTGTCTTTCTGACGAAGCAGCCGGTCGTTCTCTGAACCGTGCGGATTGTGGCATTCCACGCATCCGCTGCCGTCGACCGCATAAGCGTTGACCGCCTCATGTTCGTACAGATACGGCCCGCCGTGCTGCGGGTGGCAGTCCTGACACACACGATTGAGATCGTAAGCAAGATTGTCATGACCCCGCTTGGTGAACTGATGGCAGCTCAGACAGGTCATGTTGCCCTGCTTGATCGGGTGGTTCGAGCGCTTGGCGAAATCGGTCATTACCGAGCTGTGACATTTGGTGCAGAACTGCGCCCTGTCATCGACCAGGAGTGACTTCTTTCCGCCGTGCACTTTGTGGCAGGACGAACAATTCATCGCCTGCTCCGTGTGTACGTCGAATCCATAGTTGTCGAGATCTTTGTGAGCGGTATGGCAGGTGAAGCAGAGCTTCTGCTCGTCAAAGCCACTCAAATTCGCCGGTACGGTAATGTTGGCCGGGGAAGGATCTTCGATATGAACATCGCCGCCCTTGTGGCAGCTTACGCACGCAACATGGGAGGCAGGGTTCTTCACTTCTGACGCCAGCCGGTGAGGAGTCGGGGCAAGCGTCTTGTCCATGCCGTCGTGGCATTCAAGACAGGTCTCGTCATCGACCGCTCCCCGCGCTGTATCAGAAAAGGCAAAAACCAGGGTTACTGCGAGCGTCAGCCCGAGTAAATCTTTTAAGAGCAATTGAACTAATTTCATGGTTCTTCCCTAAACCTCAATTTGTCATCTAAATGTCATTTTCCGTATATTAATCGTCCTCTTTGAATCAAAATCAAGCTAAAAATCGTTACTATTTTCACATGCTCCCCGCATAACACGTTACCAGACAAGGCTGCTCGTCAGGTTGTCTTGCTTAAGGCAATGAATTGCACCGCATTATGGACCGAATAATGGAATATCTTTATCCATTAGTACTCTTTTAAAATATATACGGTTAGGCCGCATTTTCGGTGGGGATATCCAACAAAAGAGGCCTTTCGGGGGAGTCGGCTCACCAATCCGGGAATCGGGAGTAAATGATTTGGAGGCAGTATTTTGAATTACAGATATAGTTGTCCGGAAATAATATGACGAAATGGGCCTAATTACTCAGCGAAAGGCACCGGCCGCGGACTGCGACTTTGGTAGATATAAAGGCTGATTCCCGCCAGAAACAGGGCGATTGCGATTAGCATATTGAAAGTCGGGTGCATCCCCATCACACTGATGTACATGTCCGATTCATAATACCTGACGTACTCCAGCGCATACCTGCACACCGCCTCGCACATTAATAACACCGCTGCAACCTGTCCGACAAACTTGCGCCGGTGAAGCAGAATGTTAAGGCCGAGGAACAGGAGAAGTCCATATATCGAACTGTAGAGCTGGGCCGGGTGAAGCGGCTGGCTGCCGAATACGAAATAAGGGATCGATCCGGGCGGGAAAGTCACTCCCCATGGGAGATTCGTTGGTGTTCCGAAACAGCAACCGTTCAGAAAGCAGCCGACCCGGGAGACGGCGAGTCCGATCCCGATCGTCGGAGCGAAAAGATCGAATACCCCCAGGATGGGGAGCCGCCGCCAGCGGCAATACACAATCGATCCGATCATCCCGAACAGCACCCCGCCGTAGAGATTCAATCCCGCGATGCCGAACATCTCCGGATGAAACGGATTGATCATATCGAGCCAGTTCCCGACGAACTCCTCGGTGTGCAGCAATACGTAGGTGAGGCGGGCGCCGATCACCCCGCCGAAGATCATAACATAAGCAGCGCCGAGCAACGGTTCGAACGGGAGCCTGAACCGTTTTGCCTGCCAGTAAACGTACATGACGCCGAGAAAAAAAGACAGCGCCAGCAGGACTCCGTAGCTTTTGATCGGGAAAGAGCCGATATGAAAAAGGTCAGGATACATTTTCTCGCGTCAAAATATTGGCGTTCGGCCTGACCCGGCCGATCCCGTCGATCAGGGGAGAGAATCTCCATACCGCGAGGGTTACCACCAGTCCGATAAGTCCGCCGACCGCGACATCGGATACGTAATGAAACCGACCCCACACCGTGCCGATCGCCAGCCCGGCGACCGCAATTGACAACCACCACCCGGTCTTAGGGTAGAATCGAAAACAATATAGCAGGATAACCAGGGCGATCCCAAAATGAGTCGAAGGCATGCACCCTCCGCGAACGGCCCCGTTCGCCATAACATATTCGACAAGATGCCTGAAGACCGGGCCGGAGATCTGATGGGCATACTGGTCAGCGAAATGCCAGCGTGGACCCTCGATCGGATACAGGAAAAACATGATGTAGGAAAGAAAGAACGTCAGGGTCGACGCGGCCATGAAGTTTATCAGGATCTCGCTGCGACGTTTGATGTAGAGCGCGATGAGGAAGACGGGGATCATGAGATAGTAGCTGAAATACGATGCCGAGAAGATCTCGGTCAGCCAGGTGGTGAGCAAATGGCGGTCAATATAAAGGGTGGGGTTCAATCCGAAAATCGAGGCCTCGAATGCGGTCAACTGATTGTCGAAAAACTGCGTGTGCACCAGAAACATCAAGTGTCCTGTTTCTCGATAGAAAAACGTATACATGATCGCCGGATAGAGCAGCCGCACGAACAGGGCGAGACGATTGCGGTCCGGATCGATCAATCGTGCGATCATGAACGCAATCGTGGCCATTCCGGCATAGAACATGAATTCGTCATAGTACGACCCGAGCGGCCGAGCCAATATCAGGATCAGCAGATCCATCAGCAGGCAATAGCCGATTACTATCTTGTCGAACAGAAAGAACGCTCTATGTGGGTTGTTGGTCGATTCCATGTTCGTTCAATTCTTCTTACCGCTGACTAAGAGAACGATTTCACCCTTGACAGGTTTCCGCTTAATCCGCTCGAGTACTTCGGAAGCGGCCCCCCGGATGAATTCCTCATGGATTTTGGTGATTTCTCGGGCGAGACAGACCTGACGGTCGCCCAGCACCTCAAGGACGTCTGAAATTGTCTTCTCAATACGATGCGGTGATTCATAGAAAACCAGAGTGTGATCGAATTCGGCCAGCCTCTGCAGGCGGTTGCGCCGGGCGGCCGACTTGTTCGGCAGGAAGCCTTCGAAGAAGAACCGATCGGTCGGCAGTCCGGAGGCTGTGAGCGCGGGGATAAGCGCGTTGGCGCCGGGGAGAGGGACGATTTCAACCTCATTGTCAATCGCGCTTCTTACAATGCGGTAGGCTGGATCGGAAATCCCGGGAGAGCCGGCATCGGTAATGACCGCAATGCTCTTGCCGGTTCGCACTTCTTCAACCAGCCGGGCGGCGCGTGAAGATTCATTGAAATCGTGATAACTGACCAGCCGTTTGCTGATTTCGAGCTTTTTCAGGAGTTGGCCGCTGTGCCGGGTGTCTTCGCAGGCGATGATATCGACGGCGTTCAATATGTCGACAGCACGTTGCGTTATATCCCCCATGTTTCCGATCGGAGTGGGGACGAGGTAGACCTTCCCGGAGGGATCTTCGGCCATCGGGTCAGTCCTCCAGTTGGATAGTGTCGGGGATGGCGTTTCGGCCAAGCGGGGCGATATCGGGAAGGCGGCGCTTGAATGAATTGCGATTCAAAAGCGAGACGACCCGGCTGATGTCCGGGGAGCTGAAGCCATCGGCTTCGAGACGGTTCATCGACACCACGCCGTCATCGACCAGCAGCCTGAGCAGGGTATCCATCTGGTTGTAAGTTACGCCGATTTCCGCCTCATCGGTCTGGCCGCGCCAGAGGTCGGCGCTCGGCGGCTTATTGATGACCGACTCGGGCAGCTCAAGCAGCTTGGCGAGCTGGCGAACTTCGGTCTTGTACAGTTGACCGATCGGGTTGATCGAGCAGGCGGAGTCGCCGTACCAGGTGGTATATCCGAGAGCGATCTCGGTCCGGTTGCTCGTGCCGAGGACCAGGCGTTGCTTTTCATGTGCGATATCGAACACGATTGACATCCGCTCGCGGGCCATTTTGTTGCCGGCCCGGATCCGATTGGATTCATCGATCTTCGGAAAATAGGCATCGATCATAGGGGAAATATCGATTTGCTTGTAATCGAATCCGTACTTCGCCACTACTTCAAGAGCGTCTTTGACGGCGCTTTCCGATGACATTCGATAGGGCATGAGCACGCCGAAGACCTTGGCTTTGCCGATTGCTTCGACCGCCAGGGCGGCGGCCAGTGAGGAATCTATCCCGCCGGACAGCCCAACCACGTAGCCATCGAGTCCGGACTGCAGCAGCTTGCCGGAGATGAACCGTTTGATGGTTGTCAGCGCCTTTTCCGCATCGAACTTTTCTGCCATGATTGTTCCTTTCCCGGCCCTACGATAGAGGATAACCAATTGCGGCACAAGCTAAAATTGGGGGGCGGTAACGGTGGTTGACCGGAATGTGACGTATTCTATGTCTCGCAAGATAACGCTTTGTAGGTCTGACCATTCTAATGGCCGGACGTGTGAGACATGCGTGAGGGCATGTGGGATTGGCATATGGGTCCCTTCGTATGAATCGTATACTAATAAGATCCGGATGAGAAAGTTGGATTGACGTAGGGCACCAGCCGTCTTCGGGGGTGCCTTTGTCCGTAGAATGTCTCGGTACACTCGTTGTCTCAAGCCCGAGGGAATGAATGCATGGCAGGCTCGAAGCGAGACTACCCTTCCATGAGTGCATTTCAACGCCATCACATTCTCTTACCTGCTGCCCGCCGCCCGCTTGACAGGGGGGAAGCACTCCGATATATTGTGTCACTTAATTTTCCACTTAAAGGAAGGGAATCATGGCAGTTAACAAGGCTATTCTCATAGGGAATCTGGGAAAAGACCCGGAATTGAAATATACCCCGAGCGGTAAGGCGGTAGCCACGTTCTCGCTGGCCACCACCGAGCGATGGACCAGTCAGGACGGCCAAAAGAACGAATCGACCACCTGGCATAATATAGTCGCCTGGGGAAAACAGGCCGAGGTCATCAAAGAGTACCTGTCCAAAGGGCGGCAGGTCTATATCGAGGGCCGGATTGTCAACCGGAGCTACGATGACAAAGACGGCAACAAGCGGTACATCTCGGAAATAGTCGTCCAGAACTTCCAGTTCCTCGGCAACAAAGGTGGCGGAGGAGGGCAGGAATCCGGTGGGAGCGGACCGAGCGATATGCCGTCGATGCCGCCTCCGGACGACAACCAGGACGATGATCTCCCGTTCTGATCAGATTTCAGACATCAGTTCAAGCAAGCCCCGTAACCTGTTGGATACGGGGCTTTTCTATTGTTCAATCCCAGCGCTTCGATTGCTCCAACGAGGTACTAATACTGGCGCTCATTGGGGTCGATTTGGTTACAGACGGCAGGTAATGTCCGGGCCGTCCCAATAGGATCAAAAGAATAGGAGTGGACACGATGTCTCGAACATTAGTGGCACAACGAACGGTAAATAAGGGCGAGATCATGACCCAGTATTACAGGAGAATCGGCTTTCTCACCGGAAGTGCAATAGTTCTTTCGGCGGCCGTTATTACAGTTTTCAACTCTTCCGTCTACACCGAGAGTTCAGCCCAGGTATACAACTCGCTGGAACTCGCGGCAGTTACTCTGATGCCGTACATGATATCGGCGGTGATTGCGGCCATCACGGCAATCGGCGTGATGACGATTTTACCGATGGCCCGCAGTCGTCAGGGCGCCCAGGAAATTTATTTCCGGTTGCGCGAGATCGCCGACGGCAACCTCTCCAATCGGACAAGGATCGATGCCGGCAGCGAAATCCTGAAGGATATCGCGCACGAAGTCAATGCGTCGGTGAACAATCTCGGAAGTCATTTTGCTCAGTTGAAGATCATCAATCGTCAGCAATGGGATTTGCTTCAGAGTATTCGGATGCGCGCGGTCAAGGAAGAAGACCAGTTGACGCTGGGATATATCATGAAGATGGAGGAGAACTGGCGGAAGATCGCCGAGATCGAAGAAAAGATTCGGACCTGATTATTTTTCTGAGCTGTCTTCGAGTTTTTTGACGCGTTTGAAGAGTTCCGGAAGACGACTGATCGAAGCTTCGATACGTTTGGCCTCCATTACTTCCCTGGCGGGGGAACCGAGATACGTTTTCCCCGCCGGGATATCTTTTTTGATTCCCGACTGTGCCCCGATTTGAACCCCATCACCTATCTCCAGATGTCCGATAACCCCCACCTGTCCGGCGAGAATCACCCCGTTTCCGAGCTTCGTCGATCCGGCGATCCCCACCTGTGAGACGATAATGCAATGCTGTCCCAGCTCCACATTGTGCGCTATTTGTACGAGATTGTCGATCTTGGTCCCCTTGCCGATGCGGGTTGGTCCGAGGGCTCCCCGATCGACCGTCGTGTTGGCGCCGATCTCAACATCATCGCCGACCTCCACCCAGCCGATCTGCTTGATCTTCTTGAGGCCGGTCTCTGACTCGGCGTAACCGAAGCCATCGGAGCCGAGTACTGCTCCTGCCTGCAGAATGACATTGTTACCGATCAGGGTATCATCGAGGATCTTCACGCCGGGATGAATCAGGCAGTTGGATCCGATGCTGACATTCCGTCCGATGTAGACGGAAGAGACAATCTGAGAATTCTCGCCGACAGAGCTTCCTGCTCCAACATGACAGAGCGGACCGATGAACGCTGTAGCTGCTACCTGAGCGGTTTTATCGACGAACGCGTCTTGGTGCACGCCCGGATTGCCGTAAGGAGTATCGGGGTAGAGGATATCGACTATGCGTGCGAAGGTAAGGTAGGGGTTATTGTGACGGATTACCGAAGTGCGGATAAACGGGGTCGCGATATCCAGCACAACTGCCGAAGCTTCGGTTTTTTCCAGATACTTGAAATATCGGCGGTTGGCCACGAAAGAGATATCACCGGTCTTCGCCCGTTCTACCGGGGCGGCACCGGTTATTTCAACCGTGCCATCCCCATCAACTTGCGCTCCGACTCGGGCGGCCAGGTCGGCGAGAGTATACGATGCGCTATTGGTCCTCGTTCTCAAGTTCGGTCAGCACCTTGTCGGTTACGTCATACGACGGTTTAATGTAGCCGAGGCCGCTTTGCAAGGTGAAGATGACATCGTAGTTTTCCTTCTCGGCAACAGCTTCGATCGCCTTGGTCACTTTATCGAGCAGCGGCTGGAGCAGTTCCTGCTGTTTTCTCTCGGCCGTTCCGCCCGGACCGTAAATCTGTTTCGTGTAAGCATCGAGCGCTTCCTGCTTCGTGCGAATCGCCGCTTCACGCTCTTTCTTCTTGTCTTCGGACAGAATCAGCTTCTGTTTGTCGTAGTCGTCCATCATCTGCTGAAGCTCGTCCTGCTTGGACTGGGCTTCGTCATCCCATGCTTTCGACTCGACTTCCCATTGATCCTGGGCACGCTGCCATTCTTTGAATTCCGATTTTATGCGGTCGTCTTTGACGAACCCGATCTTCAATGCCTGGGCGCTCACTCTTGCGCCGGTGAACAGGAAGATCAAACCCAGCGCCACCGCAAACGACAAGATTCTTGAATTTCTGTTCATACCATACATCCTTCGTTAAATTGCATAAGTCACTATCTAAACGTTGTCCCGATCTGGAAGTGCGGCTTCCAGTTCTTGCTGGACCCACGCACCGAATCGAACGGTTTTCCGAAATCGAATCCGAGGGTCCCTATCCCGGGTACGACAATTCTAACGCCAAACCCTGCAGATTTATACAAAAATCTTTCGCTCCCGAAAGGTCTGATATCTTTGAAATGCAGCCACGAATTGCCGGCGTCGAAGAAGAACAGGCCGTAAACCTGCTGCGCAACAATCGGAAACTGGATTTCCGCGTTCGCGACGATCATGTAATTTCCGCGAACACGGGTGACATAATTGCTGGTAGTGACGGACAGCGAGTCAGCAAGGGATGGATCACGTTGCGACGCCTTTAGCGTGTCGGAATACCAGTACGTACTGTCTACCTGGGTAAGCGAAGAGTCAGGGGTTAATACGCCATCATCGTACCCCCTTACGATGCCATCGTAGGCGGTGCCACCGGGGGTAAATCTGTCCGACAGCAGGGTGAGTGAATCGTTCGATCCCGGAGGCGCGACGATCGCCCCGAATTGGACTTTGGTTGCCAGTGCGAATTTCCAGAAGAGAGGGACGAACTTTGCCAGCGTGACATCGTGGTGAGTGTAGTTCCAATATCCTCCGAGGATGCCGCCAGTTTTCTCGAAAGTATAAGAAATCTGTGAGCCCTTCGTGGCAAATTCCGGAAGGTTACGTGAATCACGCGAAATCGTGAATGAAATTCTAGAGGCGGCGTGCCATTTGTCGGCGTAATTTAGGATCGAACCGGGATACGGTCGCGTTACATCATAATAAGTACGAGCCAGATTGGCGTCGTAGGGACCAATGTGCCTCACGACGTAAGAGTTGTTCAGCACAAAAGTGCTGTCGAAATCGTGATACTTGTCCCGCTCGAGACGGTATGAGCCGTAGACGCGGAAATAATTGTCCGGCCAGCGGAGCCTTCGCCCAACACGCATTGAAGCGCCCTGGCGGCTCTCGGTGTAATCGGTGTACCATTGCTGGTTCAGCGTGTACAACTCGGTGCCGAACAAGGTGGGACGACCGAACATCCAGGGCTCGGTGAACGACAGCGAGAACGAGTTTCTCCGTGATCCGAAATCGGTGTTGAAGTTGATGCTCTGGCCCATCCCCCGGAAGTTGGGAATCCCGAGGCCAAGATTGCCGACCAGTTTGTCCTGGCTGTTGTATCCGGCGCCTGCGGAGATCTGTCCGGTTTGCTTTTCTTCGACCTTAAACTCGACATCGACATCACCGTTCGGCAGATTGACCGGAGTCGGCGTGACATTTGCGAAGTAGTTCAGGGCCATGACGTCGCGGACGGAGCGAATGAGCGAGGCGCGGCTGAATCGGTCGCCGGGGAAAGTCGTGACTTCGCGACGTATCACCTTGTCTCTTGTCTTTGTATTACCGACGATTCTCACCAGGTTCACACTGGAGGGGAGTCCTTCGGTAATGTCGTAGGAGACGTTGATTATCGAATCCTGAACTGTTGACTTCTGGTCCAACACTCTTAAGTGCAGATACCCGATATCGTAGTAAGCGGAGTAGATTTCTTCGAGAGTCTTGTCGTAGTCGTCGCTGTCGAATATATCACCCTTCTTGTATTTCAACGTCTTCTGAAGCTTGTCGCTGCTCAGCTCCTTGTTTGAGGTGAAGGTCGCATCGCCGAAGTAGTACTCCGGTCCTTCGTAGACGTTCAGGTAAATCGTCATGCGATCCCTGAGGGTGTCGATTGACATCGAATCGGAAATCAGGTAGGCGTCGATAAACCCCTTCTTGTGGAATTCATCGATCACCTTCTGGAGATCTTCTTCGTACTTGTCCTGGGCGAAATCGGAACTCTTGAGGAATCCTCTGTGTCGGTTTCGCATGACCCCGATAACATCGCTCGCTTCGATCCGTTTGTTGCCGGTCATTTCCACCTTTTCCACCTTGACTTTGGAGCGCTCCCGGATCTTGTAGGTTAGGATCGCTTCGGTGGAGTCAGCGCTGTATTCCAGAGACGGGGTGACCACAGCACGGAAATACCCCTTCTTGGCATAGAGATCTTTGATGTCGTTTTGCTTCTGTTCGATCAGGTAAGGCGAAATGTATCCACCCACTCCCAGAGCAAGTTTCTCTTTCAGGTCGCTTGACTTGATTTCTTTATTGCCGGAAAAATCAAGGCCGGAGAGCTTGGGGAGTTCCTTGACGACGATATAGACCTTCAGGCCGCCGGTAACCGGCTCAGCATCGATCCGAACATCGGAAAAGATGCCCAGACCGTAAAGTCTCCGGACCGTTTCAGCAATGTCGGTGGGGGTAAGGGGAGAGCCGATATCGAACGATGAGACGCCGAGAATGAGGGATCGGGACGCTGCCCGATTCCCTTCAACTTCGACATCGACAACTGTAAAATTCTGCTGTTGCTGAGCTGCTACAGACTGGACTAAGGAGAACAGACTAAGTGAAAGTAGGAGAGCTATCCATGCTCTTTTTATCAGCATAATTGAGAGTTAGATCCAGCCTTAGGGCGCTACTATCTTGTTGATCTTGATCTCGCTGTAATCCTGGCGGTGACCTTGAGTCCGGCGGTATTTGGTGCGGCGTTTGTACTTGTAGATGAGCACCTTTTCGTCTTTGCCGTGACCGAGCACTTCAGCCTCGATTTTAGCGTTTTCCACGAACGGTGTCCCGATCAGGCTGTTATCGCCCTGCTTGACCAGCAGGATGTCGGTGATGCTGATTTTGTCGCCCGCTTTGGCTTCCTGAATCGGCACCTTCAGAACTTCGCCTTCTTCCACCGCATACTGGAATCCGGACAACTTCATAACTGCGTACATGCATATCCTCCGAGATAACTGAAAACTATTTTCCGGTTTAGACTTAAGCCATCAAAGGTAATACTTTTCTCACCCAAGTCAAGGCAATTTTTCCCCGGTCGGGCGAGCCTGTCCGAACTCCGAGTCTTAAACTAATGACGTGTGAACCAGTTCCATATTTAATTCTTCTAATGAGTTAGATTGGCAAATGTGATTGCCGCCGGAACCCGCCCTGGTTATATTAGGTACTTATCTTTACAAACCAGGAAGAATCTATGCCCAGTAAAGCCACCGGTATTGCCCCAGTCGATCATTTCGAGTTCAAGCTCAGGTCGACGTATGCCCCAAAAGGGGACCAGCCGGAAGCCATTCGTCAGCTTACCGATGGGCTCAAGCGCGGCCTGCCGCACCAGACCCTGCTCGGGGTGACCGGGTCGGGCAAGACTTTCACGATCGCGAACGTCATCGCCAACTACGGCAAGCCGACTCTCGTCATTTCGCATAACAAGACGCTGGCCGCTCAGCTTTACGGCGAGCTGAAGGCATTTTTCCCCGAAAACGCCGTCGAGTTCTTTATCAGTTACTACGACTACTACCAGCCCGAAGCTTATCTCCCGACCACCGATACCTACATCGAAAAAGACACCCAGATGAACGAAGATATCGATCGGCTTCGCCTTCGCGCTACCGCCTCCCTCCTGGAGCGGGACGATGTCATCATCGTGGCATCGGTCTCGTGCATCTATGGTCTGGGATCTCCCGAAGAATACAAGAAGCAGTACATTCTGTTGCGCAAAGGGGAGACGATCGAGCGGGATGACCTGATTCGGCGACTGATCTCGATTCATTATAATCGGAACGATACCGCATTCACCCGCGGCAATTTCCGGGTTCGCGGAGACACCATCGAACTGATCCCATCGTATCATGAGCATGCCTTTCGGATAGAGTTCTTTGGCGATGAAATAGAGCGAATTACCGAGATCGATCCGCTCACGGGGGAAATCCTCAAAGAGCGAATGCGCCTGGCAGTCTATCCGGCGAAGCACTTTGTTACATCGCGCCCTCAGCTCGAAGAAGCGATTAAGAATATCCAGGACGAGTTGAAAACGACGGTGGATCATTTTGTCGAAGAGAACAAGTTGCTCGAAGCCCAGCGGATCGAAATGCGGACCAAATATGATCTGGAAATGCTCAAGGAGGTCGGCTACTGCTCCGGAGTAGAAAACTATTCGCGGCATCTGACCGGCCGTAAGCCGGGGGAACGGCCGTTTACCCTGATCGACTTTTTCCCGAATGATTTCCTTACGATTGTCGATGAATCGCACCAGAGTATTCCGCAGATTCGGGGGATGTACGCCGGTGATCGCAACCGGAAGGAAACGCTGGTAGCTCACGGCTTCCGTCTTCCGTCGGCGCTGGACAATCGACCGCTGGTATTCGACGAATTCGAAAGCCTGATGCACAACACCATCTATGTCTCGGCCACCCCGGCCGATTTCGAACTACAGTGCTGTGACGGGGTGGTGGTCGACCAGGTGATCCGTCCGACCGGTCTTCTCGATCCCAAAATCAGCGTGCGACCGCTCGGCTCCCAGGTCGATGATCTGCTCGAACAGGTGAAGCTAAGAACGGCCAAGAACGAAAGAGTACTGGTGACCACCCTGACCAAGCGGATGGCCGAGGATCTTACCGACTACATGACCAAGATGGGGGTGCGGGTGCGGTATCTCCACAGTGAAATCGATGCCATCGACCGGACGGAAATTATCCGCGATCTGCGGTTGGCCGAATTCGATGTTCTGGTCGGCGTGAACCTCCTGCGCGAGGGATTGGACCTGCCGGAAGTATCACTTGTCGCCATTCTCGATGCCGACAAGGAGGGGTTTCTTCGTTCAGAACGTTCGCTCATTCAGACGGTCGGTCGGGCCGCCCGAAATGCCAACGGAGAGGTGATTCTCTATGCTGACAAGATTACCGAGTCGATGCGCAAAGCCATCTATGAGACCGAGCGGCGCCGTCAAAAGCAGATGGAATACAATGAAGAGCACGGGATTACACCGGAAACGATCTTCAAGACGCGCGAAGAGATTATGCGGATCACCCAATTTGCCGACGCCAAGACGGTCGAAGAAAAGAAATTCGACAAACCGGATTACTTCGAGTCGATGCGCAAAGAAGATCAGATAGCCTTCATGTTGAAAGCGATGAAGAAGGCGGCCGACAACCTCGATTTCGAGACCGCCATGCTCATTCGCGATGAAATCAAAGAACTTAAGGCCAGCATCAAAAAAAAGGACAACAAACCCCGATAGCTGTACGTCAGGAGTATGATGAGGAAACCTATGTTTGACAAACGGTTCGGTTACAAAATAGCGCTGCTCGGCAGTATTACGACTGCCCTGGTTCTGCTTTCCTCCTGCAAAGAGAAGCCGTCATCGTATGTCATCGACGAAGAAGAAATTCAGCTCTACATTAACAGCTCCGATGTCGGCAACTGGTTGTTTCCTAAATCAGGTCTGATTACCGGCGATCCATATTCGCTGTCGTACGACGATGGCGCTGTCTACCGTGACCACGTCGACTCGGTTCACCGGCAAGTCGTCGTGACTATTCCCACGAAGGTTCTGGCACAGCAGTCGGAGAATGTCTATGGGTCCAAACATAGTTATGTGCAAGATTTCGGCTCACCCTATTATCTGACCCAGGATGCCGAGGCAACGGTCGAAGACAGATACTACGTCAAGACTGCTCGTGTGCTCGGAACTGACACGACAACCTATACCGGCGTTCGCTACGTGACGCGGTTCGCGTATTTCATCAAGGCGGGAAGCGATGCTGAAGCGTTCAGCGGCTGGCTGCTGGTCGGATATTCCGGCGTGAAGTACGTGAACAACAACCGGGTCTACGATCCTACGTATATCCGTCGCCCCGGTGGCGCACAATTCGAGGCATATACGGCAGTGAAGTATCATCCGATGACTTCAGTTATGATCGATGAAACCGGGAGCAACTGGGATACGCTCGACGTCAACTGGGAGACGCAACAGGCGTACATTCCCCTGGTCGGTTTGGGGGGGATCGATACGCTTGAAACCGATGTTCCGATCAAGATGACGGTCAGTCCGGATGCACCGATTCGCGAAGTCTCGTATCAAAACGGCAGTACATTCGACTCACGCAATATGCTTTATGACGGAAGCTCCGGCGACACTGCCTACGTCACCATCAAAGTCCCCGCTGTCCAGCAATGGGGTACGCTGTTCTTCGAGGGATTCATCAAACAGGCGGGTGACACGACAACCAGTCCCGCCTTCAACCGACTCCAGGAACGGAACTGGAGCATCCCCTTCCGCGTTCTACACTGATCAGGGCTTGTCCGGGAAGTCCTTTTACCCAACGGGACCAGATGACTAACATTTGATCATGTTCAAGAAGGTGCCGTAGGGCACTTCCTTCTTAGAAAGTGCCACCTACTGCAATTGATTGAATATGTTTTCACCAAGCCCTTTAGGAGACGCGATATGATTACGGTTCGTCCGGCACTGGAACGGGGAGTGACACAGCTGGGATGGCTGGATAGCAGGCATTCATTTTCCTTTGACCGATACCACGACGCCAACTGGATGGGTTTTCGCACCCTCAGGGTCATCAACGACGATCTTGTCGAAGCAGGGCAGGGGTTCGCGACCCATCCGCATCGTGATATGGAGATCATTACTTACGTCCTCGAAGGGGAGCTGGCTCACAAGGACAGCCTTGGTTCAGGGTCGGTAATCCGTCCCGGCGACGTCCAGCGGATGACCGCAGGGCGAGGGATTCTTCACAGCGAATTCAACAACTCGAAAACAAACCGGGTCAGGCTGCTCCAGATATGGATCCTTCCCGAGGAAAAGGGACTCAAGCCGGGTTACGAACAGAAAAATTTCGAGCGGAGCAGTATGCGAGGCAAGCTGCTGCTGGCAGCGTCGCACGACGGAAGGGATGGCTCGGTAAGTTTGCATCAGGATGTCGATCTCTACAGCTCCGTACTTGACAGCGGCGATCAGGTGAGGCACGAACTTGCCGAGGGACGATACGCCTGGGTCCAGGTCGCCACCGGAACAATTATTGTCAACGGCGTGGCGCTAAGTCAGGGGGATGGTGCGGCGATTTCGGAGGAATCGGCACTAACGATACAAGCGAACAAGGAATCCGAACTGCTGCTCTTCGATCTATCCTGAAATCAGCATTCCGTTCACTGACACCATACGAAAACCGGCCCGGCCGGTTTTTTTGTTGAATAGCCTTCGGTTTGTCTGGTAGTTATATCGGATAACGTGAAGCGGATCAATCAACTGTCTCATAACTTCAACAGAGGAGGTCTCGTGCGCCATTCACCCAAACTTCTGCTCTTGATCATAGCCATCATGGCATTAGGGATGATCGGCTGCGGTACTCAGGTACCGTCCGGTCACCGAGCGGTCTTTTATTCCAAATTCGGGGCCGGTACGGAAATGGGGAAGATCTATCCCGAGGGATTCGTATGGCATATGCCGTGGAACTCAATGTTCGTCTACAAGACGCAGCTTCAGGAACAGGAGGAAAGCCTGACGGTGCTGTCATCCGATGGTGCGACGATCAAAGTCGATGTCTCCATTCTGTACCGACCGATGCAGGACAAGCTGGACTCGCTCCAGGTGGATATCGGTCCGAATTACTACGATGTTGCGGTGGCTCCGACAATTCGGGGAATTGCCCGCGAGGTGGCCGGGCGATACAAACCTGAAGAGATCTATTCGACCAAAAGGGAGGAGTTGAGCAACCAGATCTTGAGTATTCTGCAGACGGCCATGGGAGCGAAGCATATTGTCGTCGAGAATGTACTGATTCGCGATGTGGAGATACCGGCCAAGATTTCCGAAGCGATCAATTTCAAATTGACGGCCGATCAGGAAGCTCAGAAGATGCAGTTTACTATTCAAAAAGAGAAACTCGAAGCCGATCGGAAACGGATCGAGGCAAAAGGTATCGCTGATTTCCAGAATATCGTCTCAGCCGGAATTACATCGTCTCTATTAAAGTGGAAAGGGATTGAGGCGACGACGAAAATCGCCGAGTCCCAGAATACGAAAATCGTGATCATCGGCAACGATGCCGGAAGCCTGCCGATCATTCTTGGTGGTGAAAAGTAGGCTGACAGTCAGGGACTGACCGGGAAGCCGCGGGGAAGACTCGCGGCTTTCTTATCTGCATGTGGAGGCTATCTATCATCTTGTGGAAAGCACGCACGATTTGCCGATCTGCGTATGTCCTGACCGGCGGAGGATAGGCGGTCGTACCGCTTACCTCGAGGGTGTAAATCGAACCGTTCCTGCCTGTCACGAACTCTACTCCGGCCATGCGAAAACCGGCCGATCGGCACAAATCGGCGTATCGATTGACCAGTTGTTGTTGAGCGTCTGCTATTTGACCGACTACAATGCCTGACGACGGAGTCTTGTCGCCAGAATGATCAGACTGTGTGTAGATGCAGACGGGCGAAAAGTCGATGAACTCAACCCGTGAGACAAGGCCCTCGCGCGGCTCGATATATTGCTGGACCAGCATGACACCGCCCGAAGTCTTGTCGGCGGACAGCTTTCGCAAGGCGGCCTCAAGCTGCGGCTGGGTCGTGCAAGTCTGGAATTCTGATCGACGGCCCGGATGGTCGCCACGGGCAACCACCGGAAAGGAGATGCCCGGAGACATCGACAACAGCTCCTCCACATCGGAAGAAAAGATCGTTTGCGGATGGGTCAGGCCATGCCGCTTCATGAGCCGATATTGCGCGATTTTACTTATCATGAAGTCGAGGGTATGATAATCGTTCACGACCTTTCGGTTGTAGGCGGCAAGATGTTCCAGGTACTGCTCGAGCAGCAAGATCGAAGAGCCGTGTCCCCGCGAGTGAGCATCGGCACCCACGCAGTTCAGGTAAACAATATCATCCGGGGGCTGCGCGATGTCCAGTTCGGACGCATCGATAAAATTCAGTCGGTAGGGGACATTGATCTCTTCGAGCGCTGTCGTGAAATACTCAAGAATGGATTCATTTTCGTAGATTATTTCGACCATGGTAGCTGCAAGGAACCGTAGCGAGGGGAGGAAGGCAAATAAAATAGTGGGTCGTTAATGCGGCGAGTAGTCCATCGCATCTGCTCGGATCGAGTCCCCTGTCATCGCGAGGAGCGAGAAACCGAGCGGTAGCGAGGGAAGCGCGACATGGCAATCTCGGCTTCGTTTTGACTCCATGAAGATGAGATTGCCACGGCTGCCCGCCTACCGGCCTGGCAAACGCCCCGCAATGACACCCTTTGATGTACGCACAGTATTGATGATGACCTTTAAGGCTGTCATTGCGAGGAGCGAGAAACCGAGCGGTAGCGAGGGAAGCGCGACGTGGCAATCCCGGCTTCGTTTTGACTCCAGGAAGATGAGATTGCCACGGCTACACGCCTACTGGCGTGTCAAACGCCTCGCAATGACACCCTTTGATGTACGCACAGTATTGATGATGACCTTTAAGGCTGTCATTGCGAGGAGCGAGAAACCGAGCGGCAGCGAGGGAAGCGCGACGTGGCAATCCCGGCTTCATTTTGACTCCATGAAGATGAGATTGCCACGGCTGCCCGCCTACCGGCCTGGCAAACGCCTCGCAATGACACCCATTGATGTACGCACAGTATTGATGATGACCTTTAAGGCTGTCATTGCGAGGAGCGAGAAACCGAGCGGTAGCGAGGGAAGCGCGACGTGGCAATCCCGGCTTCGTTTTGACTCCAGGAAGATGAGATTCCACGGCTGCGGGCCTCCCGGCGTGTCAAGCGCCTCGCAATGACGTCACCAACTGATTCAATATGAAGTGAGAACCTCTGGAGCGGGGTCAGTTGTCTAATCCTCTTCATACTGCTTCTTGATTCGCGCAAGAACATCCGGATCGGCCAGGGTGGTGGTGTCGCCCATTACTTTGCCGATCGCAATATCCCGAAGCAACCGCCGCATGATCTTCCCGGAACGTGTTTTCGGAAGATCCGGCGTAAAGATGATCTTCTCTGGACGGGCGATTGCGCCGATCTTTCTCGCCACAAAATCTTTCAATCGGCCGAGCAGCCGTTCATCGATCTGCACTCCATTGGCCAGCGTTACGAACGCGGCGAGACAGGTCCCTTTGAGATCGTGCGGCATACCGACTACGGCAGCTTCGGTGACATCGGGATGCTCGACCAGCGCCGATTCGACTTCCATGGTGGAGATGCGATGACCGGAGATGTTGATCTCGTCATCGACCCTTCCGAGGATCCAGAAATACTTGTCTTCGTCGATCTTGGCGCCGTCCCCTGGAAAATAGATTCCATCCCACTTGGACCAGTAGGTATCGATAAACCGTTTCCGGTCGCCCCAGATCCCGCGTAACATGCCGGGCCATGGTTTCGTGATCGCGAGGAACCCCCCGCCGTTGTGTACTTCCTTGCCGGACTCATCGAGGATGGCAGCTTCGATTCCCGGAAACGGCCTCGTCGCCGAACCGGGCTTAGTGGACGTAATGCCGGGAAGCGGGGTAATGAGAATGTGTCCGGTTTCGGTTTGCCACCAGGTGTCCACGATAGGGCACTTCCCTTTGCCGATAACTTCGTTGTACCAGATCCAGGCTTCGGGATTGATCGGTTCACCGACCGATCCGAGCAGCCGGAGTGAACTCAAATCATGCTTCTCCGGCCATTGATTTCCCCAGCGCATGAAAGCGCGAATGGCTGTCGGAGCGGTGTAGAAAACAGTCACGCCGTAATCTTCGACAATCTGCCAGAACCGATCCTGATCGGGCCAGTCGGGGGCCCCTTCATACATGACTTGCGTGGCGCCATTCGCGAGCGGTCCGTAAGTAATATACGAGTGTCCGGTCACCCAACCGATATCGGCGGTGCACCAGAAAACATCGTCCGGCTTCAGATCGAATACGAACTTTGTCGTCGTGTACACACCTGTCAGATATCCGCCGCAGGTGTGCACGATCCCTTTCGGTTTACCGGTCGTGCCCGATGTGTAGAGAATGAACAACGGATCTTCGCTGTCCATATACTCCGGCTCGCAATAGCTCGCGGCTTCCTGCATGTGGCGATGGTACCAGTGGTCACGTCCTTCTTTAACGCGGAGGAGGAAATCGCCGCGCTTGATGATGATGACGTTTTCAATCGAAGGACAGTCGGCCACCGCGATATCGGCGTCGTGCTTGAGCGGGATAATCTGGCCGCGGCGAAAAGATCCATCGGCGGTGATCAGCATTTTCGCCTGGGCATCGTTAATACGGTCGCGCAGCGACGCGGGGGAGAAGCCGCCGAATATGACCGAATGCACTGCGCCGATTCTCGCGCAGGCAAGTAAAGACACGACCAGTTCGGGGATCATGGGAAGATAGATCGCGACCCGGTCACCCTTTTTGATTCCGAACTTTTTGAGGACATTGGCAAATTTATTAACCTGCTTGTACAGTTCGTAGTAGGTGATTGTCTTCTTGTCGCCCGGTTCCCCTTCCCAGATGATGGCCGCTTTGTTGCGTCGGCCCTCGGTGATATGCCGATCGAGGCAGGATTCGGTAACGTTGAGCTTTCCACCGACAAACCATTTCGCGTCCGGCGCTTTCCACTGCAGCCCGGTTTTCCATTTCTTCTTCCAGACCAGTTCGGAGGCCATCTTTTCCCAGAATTTGACCGGATTTTTCGCTGCCGTTTCGTAAACGCTCTTATCGCTGAGATTGGCTTGTTTGACGAACGCAGGATTCGGTTTGAATTTGCGGTTTTCACTGAGCAGGGTGCCGATATTTTTCGGGGCCGATTTCGTTTTTTTCGCCTGGGCAGATTTGGCCATCGGAAAGCTCCTCCTTGATTTGGGCATTTGTTTAATATGTATCCAAACGGCCTTTTTTGTCAAGCCGGGAATAATGGGTCAGGATGCCGGGTCGGGCGTGTATCTTTATAAGCTGACTTCAGGGGATGATGTGAACTCGAAGAAGATGGTGTTGTTGAGATAGAAGAGAGATTGCCACGGCTACGCGCCTGCCGGTGTGTCCAACGCCTCGCACTGACACGCCCAAAAGGGCGTTGTGAATTTAGAACCCTCACTCTTACGACGTCACCACAATCATTGTAATTGCGAGGAGCGTCGTCCGAGCGACAGCGAGGAAACAGCGACGTCGCAAACTCGGTCGTTCTTTGTGGCAAAAATATGAGATTGCCACGGCTACACGCCTGCCGGCGTGTTCAACGCCTCGCAATGACACGCCCTGAGGGGGTGCGATAATTGAAGAACATACGGTTTAACGAGAAAGCCTCAAAGCAGTCATTGCGAGGAGCGTAGTCCGAGCGACAGCGAGGAAACAGCGACGTCGCAATCTCGGCTTCGATTTCTTCATTACTGCCTTCCCCGCAAACGCGGGGATCCAGAGGGGTAGATCGATACCTTCTTGGGTGTCGACATGAAGAGACCGCGGCAAATGTCAACGCCCAGGAGGGCACTGACCTACATAATGATCACAAACTTCCCAATCTGCGTCTTGCCGCCAGGGATCTCGACAACCCAGTAATACAACCCACTTACCGGAGCCTCGGTATTGCGCGTGATCAGGTCCCAGGAATCGTGAGTGTAATTGGGGTCAGTGGGGGAGAAGTCGTGGTCGATTCGTCGTACGAGATCACCATCTAACGTGAAGATCGAAACTGTACACTTCGGTGGCAGATTGGCGAAGTTCAATGCCCGTGTGCGGTAGTCAGGTCGATCCTGCCGCGTGCGGCCTTCGTATCCTTGCGAGCGGTAGTCCTCATTCGCTCGATAGGGATTAGGATAGACGTAAATTTGTTTGTCAGTTCCGTTCCTCTCGTCTTCGCTTGCGTAGACAAAACAGCTAGTAACATTGACCGACTTGGACGATTCAAGCGGCCTGATGGTCGTTCCCGGCATACCAAAATCAAATGCAGTGACCGCTACCCAGTACGGAACAGACGGCAACAAGTCGTGAATCTCACACTCGTACTCGAAGAATTTGAGATGACCATCTTCGGTGAAGTAATCGGGAGTCAGGTCCTCGGGAGCGATCCCTCGCGGATCGGCGGCGTTCGGATAGATCTTGTGAACAGGAGTCTGTGAGGGATAATCATGTGCGTTGTAGGCGTTCTTCTGGAAATTGAACATGGAGTCAGGATGTCGCGGATCAATGTATGGTCGGGTGGGGACGGAATAAGCCAAAGGATCGAACGTCGAATCATCGCAGGGATCGGTCGTCCGACCGAACCGGCACCTGAGGCTGTCCAGCGGAAGGGGAATCCCTTGAACTTCATAGCGACCGCTGGCCGGATTGTACAGGTACACATCGTAGTCGACATTGTCATACGAGGCTACCAGCGACAAACTCTGGTCACGCTCGTCTCGCCCTAAGTAGACCGAGTAGCCTTCGAAATCCTCAATACCGGAGAAGACATCCTTGGTTGTTTCTGATCGATAGCCATTGAAACGGACTCTGATCCCGTCGACGATCGGTTCCAGCCAGAGATCGGGGGATGGGGGAGGAGAGACCGGCCGCCAGTCGGGAACGCCGTCGCCGGTAGCATAGAATGTATCCGTAACTGTCGCGACCCAACCTGAGTCGGTCAACACGGAGTCCTGATTACAGATGACCATATCGCCGGCATAGCCATCGCTGTCGGTGTCAACGCCCGGATTATCATATATCCACTTGGCCCAGGTGATGTTCTTCTCAAGGTCGGAGAAGTCCAGATTGGCGTAAAATTGGTCCGGGTGGTAGGGTAAATTGGCTGCATTGTTCGGGTCCGTGTGAAAGTTCTCCCCAAATACTAACGCGTACGCGATATGGATACTTTGGCCGGGATCGATATCGTAAGGGCCGACCGTTAGGAGTGCACAAAGCTCATCTCCGTACGTGCTCACGTTGCGTGCCGCTTGTTGGTTTGGGTACTTCCACACAGAATTGTTTTGCGCGATGCTCATGGAGTAGAGTGGATCGTAGTCGATTTCTCCGTTGGACATGACATAGTAGGTGTCACCCGGAGATTCAAAATGCACACAACTCAAGCCCATTACTCGAGTATGATCGCGACGGACGGGAGCGCAGTCAGGCAGAGATCCTTCACAATTACCGTAATAACGCCACCAGTTGAAGGAAGCATAGGCTCGATTTTCCAGAGGACCTGGCGGATATCCGAGAACGACAAGTGCCCCAACATCAGGGCATGACCGCACCCACCAACCATTAGCGTCCTGAACTATCTGATCGGTGAAGGCACCATTTACCGGAACTCCGTTCCAGCTGCTAAACCAAACGATTGGCATTTCATTGTCGATGGACCCGCATCGAGCATTCGGGACAGAGCTCAAGAATCCGCAAATTCCTCTTATGGGAGTTCCCTCATCCTGGTCGAAGAGAATCGTCGTAATTGCGTTCAGACACGGTCCGAAGAATGCCTCTTCAATCCTCGATTGTCCGATGTTGCGGAATTCAACATCAAAAAGAACGATATCCTCAGCATATTGGTACGACCATGCATATGAGGTCTTTATGATCTTGAGGCCGAGGGAGGATATGTTGGCAGTGTCCTCGGCAGTGCTTATGATATCTTGTTCGGACACAGCACGAGAGAAATCCGGCGACCCGGACTCCAGGATTGTTCGATATAACGGTGGTTCGAACTGGTCAAGGGTAGGCTCGTTATAATCTTCTATCTCCGATCCAGCGCCTCGGGAAACGATTGTGTCACCATTCACGATTCCTGCTGCCCAGAAAGTCGAACCGAAGTACGCTATATTCGAACCCTTTGGGTATTCGTTCCAAGCTTGAGATAGGTAGGTGCCCCTGTGGCAATCAGTGCGTATGAAATTGCTGTAGTAGTAGTACCATCCTGCTATTCCCGCCCCCGAATAAGCATGCAGCACTACCTTGTTGATATCATTGACAGTTGCGCAATAGTCCTGCCCCTGCGCCGAAAGAGATAAGAATAGACCTGAACCTGTAAGGAAACCAAGAAGACAGATCTGGCGAAACCGCCGCATGCAAAACTCCCCTCTGACCAATTCCTGACAGAAATATACTCCTGACTTAATCTTGAAGCAAGACCGTTAAGTCGGGGTTTGAATTCGAATAGCCCCGGCAGACGAAGGGAAGCAGCGCATCCTTAGGAGGAAAAATCGGTCAAACCGACCCCACTAGGCAACCGAAGTCACACTTTTACCATAGCCGTTCATACTGTGCGCGCGAACTGCTGCAAACCAACCAACAGCGGAGTTGCAATCTATTGCCAATACGCAACTTAGTCTTCGGCAACGTTCTTGCTTCTACCCCTCATGTAGTCCTTTAATATCTTGACAATTCAAGGGCGAAAGGTATATTACTTTGACTGATATAGATAACATTTATACTACTTGTAAGTACTACCCTATTTTACCCAAGTTGATTAGTTGTCAATGCGTGACAAAATCTGCGTTTCCAGGGGAAGCAGGGCACAACTGTGCGCCTGAATTTGCGTGTGTAAATCTGCCTGGGTGAAGAGGTTTGCTGCTTAGATATTTTTAGTCTTTTGGAGGAAAGATGAAAAGAGCTGGGTTTTGTGATATCCTGCGTGTGGGTATCTTCCTCGTCCTGATATTTTCCAGCGCCGCCGCGTATCCGAATACGATCAATAATTCCCTGAGTAACCCGGGCCACAGTCTCGTCGTCGGGGCGGTTACTCCTCCTATTTTCACGGATACGTTCAGTATTTGCGCCGGACAGACGGTCGAAGATACCATTCTGATTCCCCTCTCTTGCCAGTATGATTCACTGGCAAGTCTCACGGTTGTCGAAGGAGATGGAACCTTGATCTATGGTCCGGGTGGAACCGACACCGTAGTCGGCTATTACCGGTTCACTCCGAACGATGCCGGAACGTTTCCGGTCACTTACTTGACCGTGGATAAGAAGGGGGATTCGGCATACTATTATTACCAGTATGTCGTCTTCATGAATCACCCGCCGACTGTCGGCGATCTCTACCTGTCCGACAAGCTCTGCGATCTGGGCGATTCCCGACAGATCCAACTGACGGCCACTGATCCTGAGAACGATCCGCTGACTTTCACGTTACTTCAGGGTCCGGGCAGCATTGATCAGACCGGATTGCTGACATATACGCCGGATACTTCCGGTGTTTTCAAGTTCAAGGTCGAGGTCTCCGACGAGTGCGGAGCCGATACGGCCAATGTATTCGACACGCTCAAGCTCAACACTCCTCCGCAAGTTACCTGTTCCGATACGACCGTTTACCTCTGTGAGCCGGAACAGATTTGTTTTGGCGTGAACGCGTCCGATCCGGATGGCGATCAGTTGCAAATTCTCAAGCTCGAAGGTCTTGGTACGTTTACCCAGCTCACGAACACGACCGGCGAAGCTTGCTTCATGCCTGGCGATGTCGACTCGGCCAGATATATGTTCGTATTCCGCGCCCTGGATTCCTGTTTGCTCAGCCTTCAGGATAAGACGCCGGAATGTTGTAAAGATACAGCCTGGGTTACCGTAGTAATCAATCGTCCCCCGATGCTGACCTGTCCCGGTCCACAGGAGTTCTTTGCCTGCGATACGGGGACCTTCTGTTTTGATATTTCTGCCGAAGACCCCGAGAACGATGCACTCACCTACGCCGTTCTTTCCGGGAACGCCACAATCGAAGGTCAGACGGTTTGTCTCTCCAGTGAACAGGAAGGGGAGATCGATGTAATGATTTCGGTGAGCGACGAATGCGGCCACGCCGATACGTGTACCGTCCCGGTGACGATCCGCAAGAACCATGCTCCGGTCGCGACCTCGGCCGATGATTTCGCGGTCGCACCGTGTACCACCGAAGCGATCTGCTTCCATGCTACCGCCGATGATCAGGATTTCAATATTGCTTCGATTACGACCAACATCGGCACCTATGATCCGGAGACGAATCGAATTTGCTTCACCCCGGATACGTCGGGTGTGTACGAAGTCACCCTGACCGTTACCGATTCATGCGGCCTCAGCAGCTCCGCTACGACAGCTGTAACCGTTACCAAGAACGTTCCTCCAACGATTTCCCTCGGCGACGACTTCTCCACTATCGCATGCGGCGACGAGCCGGTTTGTGTTACTCCCGAAGTCAGCGATAACAATCTGACCCGTGTGACAACGAATTTCAGTTACTACAATACCGAGACTGGCCAGATCTGCTTTACGCCCGACACCGCCGGTGTTTACACGCTGGCTGCTACCGCGATCGATGACTGTGGGGCGATGACGACCGACACGGTGCTTATCACCGTAACCAGGAAGCCGGCGCCTTTCGTTCATCTCTCCGGCCAGACTGACTACACGATGTGCAACGCCGAGCCGATATGCGTCAGTGTAGATGCTGTCCAGAATTATATGTCACTGACGAGCAATATCGGCGAGTATAACGCCGAGACCGGCTCCATTTGTTTCACTCCGGACAGCGCCGGAACGTACAAACTGATCGCCACCGTCATGGATTCCTGTGGGGTAACGGCGGTAGATTCGATCTCGATCAATGTCGATCTCAATCAGGCTCCCACGATTTCGAATTTCAACGACACGCTGATTTATCTCTGCGCGCCGCAGATGGTCTGTATTCCGGCAACGGTATCTGATCCGAACGGAAATCTTCAGACTATCACCGTCAATCGCGGTTCATACACCAACGGCTCAGTCTGCTTCGTCCCGTATGACAGCGGCAACTACAAGATCGTCGTTACCGCTACTGACAGTTGCGGTGCCCGGACGGTCGATACCGCGGTGGTGAGGATCACCACCGACCAGAGTGTCAATATCGTCGTGCCACACGATACGACTCTCAATGTCTGCGAACTCGACACTCTGTGCTTCCCGGTTTCCGGCATCCCCGGCAACGCCCAGGTTTCGGTTCAGGGAATCAATACCTGGTACAACGCTGAGAACAGCACAATCTGTTATTATGCCGAGTGCTCCAGCGCAAACAAGATTACGCTTTCAGTAACCACACCGTGCAAGACCTATAAGAAGTCCTTCACCGTTACAGTCAACTGCAACACTGCGCCGTTGGTCATTCTTCCCCCGGATTCGAGCATCTCGTTCTGCGAGCAGGGAGAGATCTGTATTCCGGTCGGCGTCAGTGACCCGAACCACAATTTGATGAATGTAACGGCCGAAGGCGGCGTGTACAATCCGACTACTTCGACTATCTGCTTCACGCCTGATACTTCCGGCGTCTATCGGATCAGCGTCACGGCTATGGATTCGTGCGAGGCTTCGGATTCTGATGAAATGCTGGTGACGGTCCATGTGAACCGGCCGCCGGTCTGCAGCATCCCCGGAGACACGACGATCAGTCTGTGCGAACCGGGGAGGATCACTCTGCCGGTCAGCGCGAGCGATGCGGACGGCAATCTGGTCGGATGTCAGATTATCGACGGTCCGGGGGCGTTGATCGACGGGAACTGGGTGTTTGATGCCACGACCGATGATTCCGTAACGGTGACAATCCAGTGTTCAGACTCCTGCGGTGCTTCCTGCCAGAGCAACTTCACGGTCAAGATCCATGTCAATCAGGCGCCCCAGTGCGTTCTGCCCCAGGATCAGACGATTATTCAGTGTGCTCCTGCCCAGGTCATGTTGCCGGTCAGCTCGGTCGATCCGGACAACGATCCGGTCACCTGCACGATAGTTCACGGTCCGGGCCAGCTTATTGACGGTAATTGGGTCTACACCCCCGAAGGAAACGAGTCGGTTACTGTTGACATCCGCTGCACCGATCCTTGCGGAGCGTTCTGCGAAGGTCAGTTCACGGTTCAGTTCCGGACCAACCATCCGCCGGTTGTGAATACATTCGATTCGACCGTCTACCTTTGTGATGTTCAGGAAATCTGTTTCGATATCACCGCTCACGATCAGGATGGTGATCCGATCGTTCTGGGTCAGGGAGAAGGGCCGGGGCAGTTCGAGCAGTTGACCGATTCAACCGGTCGCACCTGCTTCACGCCCGAAGATGTCGATTCGGCTACTTACGTGTTTGTCTACTGCGCCACGGATTCTTGCAGCGAGGTACCCGGCAGATACATTCCGCCGGCCTGCAGCGACACGGTGAGAATCACGGTCATGATCAACCGTCCTCCCCAGCTCGTTTGTCCGGAGTCACAGCAGTTCTTTACGTGCGGTGAAGACAATTTCTGCTTCGATGTCACTGCTACCGATCCGGAGGGAGGCCACGTTACCTACAGCGTTCTTTCCGGCAACGCTACGGTTGACGGCAACAAGATCTGCGTGACCGGTACTGTCTCCGATACGCTGTTTGTTGAGATACAGGCAATGGATGACTGCGGTCATGCCGACACCTGCACGGTGCCGGTGTACATTGATGCGAACAGACCGCCAGTTGTAACGGCTGCCGAAGATTACAGCGTCTCTCTTTGTGGCCCGCAGCAGGTTTGTTTCGATGCCTCAGTGTCTGACCCGGATGGCAATCTCGATTCGGTGGCGTTGAACTATGGAACCTTCAATTCGGCCGACGGTCAGGTTTGTTTCCAGGCGGATACGGCTGGAGTATACACTATTACCATAACCGGAATAGATTCTTGTGGAGCGTCAAGTGCCGCAACGACTCTTATTACTGTTGATCTAAACCAGCCGCCGGTTGTGAACCTGGGCCAAGACCAGACCCTTTCCCTTTGCGGACCGAGCCCGGTCTGCGTACAGACATTGGTCACCGACAAAAATCTTGCGAACGTGACCACTAACATTGGAAATTACACGGCTGAGACCGGTTTGTTCTGCTTCACCGCCGACACTTCCGGTACTTACCGGCTCATCCTTACCGCGACCGACGAGTGCGAAGTCTCTACGACGGATACCGTTTACGTTACGGTTATCATGAGCCAGGGGCCATTCGTCGCGCTTGGCGATGATTTCAGCACCTCCCTGTGCGAGCCGGGTCAGCTTTGTGTGCCGGTCCAGACGGTAAGTAACCCGAGTTCGATCACAGTGTCCCCCGGTGCGACCTACAACGCGGAGACCAAAGAACTTTGCGTCCAGGCCGACACCGCCGGAGTTTATCATCTTTCTATGACGGTGACTGACTCCTGTCAGCTGTCGGCCACTGATGACATCAATGTCACAGTGCGCTTGAACCACAAGCCTCAGATCGCCGTCCATATGCCTGACACGACGGTATATCTCTGCTCGCCGCAGGTGGTCAAGTTGCCGTTCTCTGGAATCGATCAGGACGGTAACATCGCCTCAGTAACTTCCAACCGTGGCAGCTACCAGGGCGGATTCATCAGCTTCGTGCCTTACGACAGCGGTCAGTATGTCGTTATTGCGACCGTTACAGACTCATGCGGTGCGGTCGCCAAAGATACGGCCTATGTCAATGTGAAGACCGATCAGTCGGTAAATATCGTCGTACCGCATGACACTACCATATTCGTCTGTTCACTCGACACCATGTGCTTCCCGGTTTCCGGTATTCCAGCTAACGGGACAGTACAGATTTCCGGCGTGAATACCTGGTACAATGCACAGGCACAGACAATTTGCTTCTATCCCGAGTGCGGGCTGTCGAACAAGATCACTTTGACGGTTACGACGCCTTGCAGCACATTCAAGAAATCGTTCACAGTGACCGTGCGTTGTAATACCGCTCCGCTGGTCATCTTCCCGCCTGATACGACGATCACGATTTGCGAACCGACATCGGTCTGTATTCCCGTCGGTGTCAGCGACGTCGACCACAACCTTGGTGCCATCACGGCGCAGGGGGGAACTTACAACGCGGCGACTTCAAGAGTCTGTTTCAACGCCGACACGACCGGCACCTACCGCCTGAGCCTTACGGCAACCGATGCCTGCGGTGCGGTCGACTCGGATGAGATTCTGGTTCATATCAGAGTCAATACGCCGCCGGTTATTACCTATACTCCGGCCGATACCACATACAAGTATTGCGGTAATGACTCGGTCTGTATTCCTATGAGCGTCACCGATGCGGAAAACAATATCGTCTCGATTACTACGACCCGAGGGACTTACCACAGTCAGAGTCATGAACTCTGTTTCACCCCTGATTCTTCCGGTCAGTACTGTATCGTCATCACCGCAGTCGATGCTTGCGGGCGCCAGGCTGTGGACACCGCATGTGTAAGTGTCGATGCCGGAAGTTATGTTGAGTTCACCTGTCCGGAGCCGATCACGGCTGTTCCGATTTGCGCGGCCGGTCAGGTTTGTGTGCCTCTGGCAATCACCGGTGTGAATTACACGGTTCAGACGACTTCTGGCTCTTACAGCAACGGTACACTTTGCTTCAACGCCGATACGAGCGGCACATATAGAATAGGTATAACGGCGGCCGCCGAATGCAATGTAGTCAGTTGTCAGGTCGCTGTCATCGTCACGATCAAAGATCCAGTCCAGATCACTTGTCCCGGTGCCGTCGATACTCTGCTCTGCAGCCCTGATACCGTGGCATTGGCCTACCAGGTTTCTTCGACAGTAGAGACCGTGACTGCCTCCGCCCCTGCTTATGTCCAGAACGGACAGGTCTTTGTGCCGGTGCTGGCCAGCGGGACATATCAGGTTATGATGATCGCCTCCGGTCAGTGCGGTAGCGACACCTGCATGTTCAGCGTCAAAGCACGTCTTAACAGCAAGCCGACCGTGGTGGGAAGAGACAGCACAATGACGGTGTGCGTACTGGATACAGTCTGCATACCGTTCACGTCGTCCGATATAGACACCAATCTTGTCGGTGTGAGCACCAACATCGGACAGGTTCACGGCAACGAAGTCTGTTTCAAACCGGCTGCTTTCGGCCTAACCTCGATTATTCTTACGGCGACCGATGAATGCGGTGCCCAAGGTAAAGATACGCTTAGAATTAGGGTTAACTCCGGCGGTATCGCGTCGATAATTTGTCCCGGCGATCAGTATGCGACCCTGTGTGGTCCCGACACGGTGCGCGTGTCTGTGCCGGTCTCGCCATCGACCGCCCACGTCCGAATATTCGACAACGGAGCGCTGGTCGGCGCACCTTACAATATCGCGACCGGTATACTGAGCCTGTACGTTACTCAGTCCGGTAATCATACGATCCAGATGATCGCCGATGATATGTGCGGCTCAGATACCTGCGGATTCGTGGTCCACGCCGATATCGCGCAGCCTGCGGTCGTTACCTCGCCGGCTAGCATCGATACGATGCTCTGTCTGGCGGCGCCGGATACCTTCTGCTTCCCGGTCACCGTTACTGGTACCGGAGTCCAGGTCACGGTGAAACCGGCCGGAGAATACACTGCTGGATATGTCTGCTACCCGGTCAGTCAGGCCGGTACCTACAATGTCCAGATAATTGCTCAGAATAATTGCGCGGTCGATACTTCGACCACAGTGCTTCATATCACCGCCAATCCGGCGCCGGTGCTCCATCTGCCGACCGGATTGTCGTTTGACCGTTGTCCGGACGATACCGAATCGATTTGTATCGACGGTATTTTCGCCACCGACAACAGGGCCGTCACGAGCCTGGTGAAAGTGTGCGGCCCCGGAACCTTCACCCCGGCCAGGGTCGACAGCGGACGAGTCTGTTTCGTGCCGACCGAATTCGGCACCCAGCTGTTCTGCTTCGAGGTGAGCGACGGTTGTACCAGTGTCACCGACACGATGTATGTCGATATCAACGAGAAGGCGGACTGCGATGTCTGTACCCGCGTGACCATCGACGGCGGCGAGTGCACTCCGGTCGGCGTCCAGCACACGGTGACGATCAATGTCGAAAGCAACGACCCGATAGGCGGATTCGATCTGTTGATGAGTTTCGATGCTTCGGTGATGGCGTTCAGCAGTGCGAGTATCAATTCGACCGCGATCACGGAATGGGAATACTTCACCTACCATCTTGGCAACGCCGGTTGCGGTTCAGCCTGTCCTTCCGGACTCATCCGCCTGGTGGCGATCGCCGATGTTAACAACGGCGCGCATCATCCGCCGGTCTCATCGCTCAGCCCGAACGGCATTCTGGTCTACATGCAGTATCTGATCTCGAATGACCAGAATCTGGGCGACCAGTTCCTGCCTATTAACTTTGTCTGGTACGACTGCGGCGACAACACCTTCTCCGATCCGAGTGGATCGCTGCTGTACATGGACAAACGGATATACAACTACGAGCATACCCTCCTCTGGGACGAAGACGACAACGCTAACTTCCCGAGCAACGCCCGTCCTTATAGCCTGGGAGCGCTCGATGTCTGCCTGAGCGGTGCTTCGTCGGCGCCGGTCCGTTGTGCCGAGTTCGTGAACGGAGGAATCTGCGTGATTCATCCGGACTCGATCGATGCCCGGGGTGACATCAACCTGAATAATATCCCGTATGAAATTGCCGATGCCGTGCTGTATTCGAACTACTTCGTCTACGGTCTCAAGGTGTTCAAGATCAATCTGGCGGGTCAGATTGCGGCCAGCGATGTCAACGGCGATGGTCTGACACTCAGTGTGTCCGACCTGGTACTCCTGCTCCGCATCATCAATGGTGACGCCAGCGGACTCCCGAAACTCGTTCCGTACGACCAGCCGCTTACGCTATCCACAGCGGAGAATCGAAGCGACCTGGTAGTGTCAAGTGAATCACCTTCGGATATCGGCGGAGCGCTGCTCGTCTACGACCTGCCGGCCGGTGTTCAGGTCGATCCCCCCAGACTGACGTCCGAAGCGTCCGATATGGACATGATGTACGATGTGGTCGACGGTCAGCTCCGCATCCTCCTGTACAGCATGTCGCAGGGAAGGGTGAAATCCGGTAACAACGAACTGCTGGAGATCCCGTATCACGGCGACGGTCGTCCTGTCCTGAGCAAGTCGGAGTTTGTCGACTACCAGGGCAGACCGTACCGGGTGGTTGCCAAGGGCAATAGCCTGCCGACCGGATTTGAGCTGAGTCAGAACTACCCGAATCCGTTCAACCCGACGACGACTATTGAAATGTCGTTGCCGATCGCCACCGACTGGTCGCTCGCGATCTATAATATCAACGGAAGCCTCGTGAAGCGGTTCACCGGCGAGAGCGAAGCCGGAGTGTTGAAAGTCGAATGGGATGGCACCAACGCCGGCGGCAGCCAGGTAGCCTCGGGTGTCTACATGTATCGTTTCGAAGCGGGCAATTTCAGCGACACCAAGAAGATGATACTTCTCAAATAAACAGAATTCCCCATCTCTTTATCTTTCCTCAAAATGTCCGGCATGACGAGTACCGGACATTTTTATTTGTGGTAGTCAGTGCCGTGGAGAATGGAGAAGCCCCGATAGAGCTGCTCCAGAAGGACGAGTCGCACCAGTTGATGCGAAAACGTGAGAGGGGAAAGGGAGAGGATCAAGTCTGCCGCAGTAAGAATCCGTTGGTCGAGGCCATAAGCTCCGCCGATTACGAATGTGATTTCACTCGAACCGTCGACCTGCACTTTCGAAAGCCATTTCGAAAAAGCGGGACTGTCCATCTTCCTGCCGCCATCCGAGAGCGCGACGGTGAATCCTTTTCCGATTTTTCCGGAAATCTGCTCGTACTCACGGGCCATGATCTCGGCGGGGGAGAGTGATGCCGCCGCCTTGATTCCGGGAAGGGTTACAATATCCAGGGTGGCGAAACGAGAGAGCAGCTTGCGGTAGTGGGCGATGCCGTCGGTGACCCAGGCATCCTTGTCCTTTCCGACCTGGACAAGATGAATCTTAAGCACTCGGAAACACCTTTAGAATCAGGTGTCTGGTCCGGGGACCGTCGAATTCGCAGAAGTAAATCCCCTGCCAGGTCCCGAGAACCAATCGACCGTCTTCGAAAAGCACCTGCAGCGAAAATCCCATCAGCGAGGCTTTCAGATGCGCGTCGGAGTTCCCTTCGGCGTGATGATATTGATCGTTCTGCGGGATCTCCTTCCGGAGCTTGTAGAGCAGGTCCCGACGGACATCCGGATCGGCGTTTTCGTTAATGGTGATGCCGGCTGTCGTATGGGGGACGAAGCAAATCACCGCGCCGCTCTTGTGGCCGCTGTCGGTAATCGCGCGCTGGATCTGGGATGTAATGTCGATGAATTCTTCGCGTTCGTGGGTTTTGACGTCGATCTGGATCATCAGGCAAACAGCGCCTCGGTGAACTGTTTCGAGTCGAATCGCTGGAGATCCTCGAGTCCTTCGCCGATCCCGATGAAATCGACCGGGACGCCGAGTTCCTGTGCGACTGCGATCATAACGCCCCCTTTGGCGGTGCCATCGAGTTTCGTTACGATAATGCCGTCGCATCCGACGGCTTCGGTGAACACCTTCACCTGGGCGATCGCGTTCTGACCGGTGGAACCGTCGATAATGAGCTTGCTGTAAATCGTGGCATCGGGCACCGCTTTCTCGATCACCCGACGGATCTTCTTCAGCTCTTCCATCAGATTTGATTTGGTATGAAGGCGTCCGGCCGTGTCGACGAGCAGGAGGTCGATTCCCCTTGCCTGGGCCGCCCTGGCTGCGTCGAACGCCACCGAGGCCGGGTCGGCATTGGCCTGGGCTTTGATAATCTCCACTTTGCTCCGTTCGGCCCAGATCGTTATCTGCTCAACTGCGGCGGCGCGGAAAGTGTCACAGGCCGCAATCATTACTTTCTTTCCTTCGGACGAGAGGCGGGTGGCCAGTTTGCCTATGGTTGTCGTTTTGCCGACACCGTTGACCCCGACAATCAGCCAGATGACCGGCTTTCTGTCCGCATCTTTGAACAGAGGAGCATCCTCACGGGAAAGTATGGTGCCGATCTCCTCTCGGAGAAGCGACATTACTTCGTCCCCTTCAGTCAATTTTCGCTCACGGGATTTTTCTTTGATACTGTCGATCAAGCGCATCGTCGCCGGCACACCGACATCGGCGCCGATAAGGATTTCCTCGATCTCCTCCAGCAGATCGTCATCGATTTTCCGTCGCATGACCACCTGCGAAATTTTGCCGAGGATATTATCCTTGGTCCGGGTGAGGGACTGCTTGAGTTTCTCGAATCTGCTGAACATGCTCGGCCGGACTAGATTTTTTCTTCCGGGTCATCGTCCGGCTGATCGATCACCGGGACATTGAATCTTTCGACCACACGAGGGGGAAGATCATCCGGCGAAGCGGGGATTTCCGATGGTTCAGGCTCGATTGCCTCGAACGGCTCGCTGAACACGGGATGGTCAGAGGTGTCGTCTCCGCCCCCGTTACCGTTCCCATGGCCGTTCCCGTTGCCATTTCCCCCTTCATCTTCGGTCATCTCGGCTGAGACAACGGCCTCTTCCACGACTGATTCATCTTCCGCCGCTCCGGCCGCGGTATCAAGCACGACTTCTTCTTCATTGTCGTCCGGACCATTGTCGGTAAACTTGACCGCGACCAGCTTGGAGATGCCGAACTGCTCCATCGTCACGCCGTACAGGTTCTGCGCCGCTTCCATCGAGATCTTGTTGTGTGTGATGATGATGAACTGCGTCTGCTCGGAGAATTTGCGAATAATTCGCAGGAAACGATGACAGTTGGCGTCATCGAGCGGAGCATCGATTTCATCCAGAATACAGAACGGCGACGGTTTAACGAGGTAGAGAGAGAAGAGCAGTGAAATAGCGGTCAATGCCCGCTCGCCGCCCGACATCATCGTGATCGACAGAATCTTCTTGCCGCGAGGACGGGCGATAATTTCGATATCCGACTCCAGCGGGTCGCTCGGATCGATCAGGTTGATGTCCGCCTCTCCGCCTGCGAACAGCTCGACAAACAGATTCTGGAAGTTGATCTTGACCTGATTGAAAGTATCCTGGAAGAGCTGGCGTGCCGTTTGGTTGATCCGGGTAATGGTCGCCTGCAGGTCGTTCTTGGCGGTGCGGAGGTCCGAGAGCTGTTCTCCGAGGAAAGCTTCGCGCTCACTGGCGGTCTTGTATTCTTCGAGGGCAAGCAGGTTCACGGCGCCGAACTTCTTCAACTGCTCTTTGAGCTCCTGAACGTGCGTCGCGGGATTGCTCCTCCGGCATGTTCGGGTCCGGGTTTGAGGCTTCGACCGTGCGGACATCTGTTTCGTATTCTTCCGACATCTTCTCGACAATCGATTTTGCTTCCGACTCGAGCGTATTCAGGCGGATATCTATCCGGTGAATTTCCGCATTAAGGGACTCCTTGCCGGTTCTCGCTTCCTTGAGGAGCTTTTCCTTCGTCGTCACCCGTTCAAGAATCTCGCTCTGGATCTCGTGAAGTTTGCTCTGACGTGCGGTGATTTCCTGGCGTGACTCGAACGTTCTTTTGAGTTCAATCTCCAGTTCGTCGACGCGGGTCGCCGAATTTTGTATTTCCTGACGAGCCTGCTCAATTTCCGCCTGCTTGGCCTCGCGGGTGGCTGGTCATTTCGTCGCGAAGCTCCGTGAGGTGAACGATCTTGCTCTCGATCTGTTCCACCTTGCTGCGTGCTTCTACCAGACGAACCTGAAGATGCGAGACCCGGGCGACCGAGTCGGCTGCCGCATTCTCCAGATCGCTGAGCTTCTCCGAAGAGAGGGTCATCTCATCGACAAGCGACTTCTTCTGCGACGCGAGCTGACTGAAATCCAGTCCAAGGGTGTATTGGCGATTCCGAATGCCCTCACGCTTGTCATTGAGATTCCTGCGCTCCTTCTCCAAACGCGCAAGTTCGCTTTCGAGCCCGCGAAGCTGATATTCAACTTCACTGTGCCGCTGTTGTGCTTCGGTAAGTTGCTCGGTGAGTTCTTCGATCCGGTTGGTAAGTTGACCGATCTCCGCGCGAACCGCACCTATATCGGCCGTCACCTTGTTCCGGGATTCTTTGACCGTCTCCAATTGGTGACGGAAATCATTTACGAGCTGTACCTGCTCGGCGACTTTTTCGCGACGACGGAAAAGCGGGAATTTGTCATCGGATCCACCGGAGATGATATTCTTGCTGTAAACATCGCCTGACCTGGACACCGCCTGGAAACCGTAGGGGAGTCGTTCCAGAATCTGGTCGGGGCTGAATCCGGTCTCGAAAATAGCCGTGCGCGAAAGGATCGCCTGCATGAGCGGACGAAGGTTATCATCGGTGCTCACGAGCGTATCAAGCCAGCCGACAAAGCCGGGGAGATCCAGCTCGGGGCGTTTCACAGCCGGAGTGATCGTTCCTGAATCGGGCACGAGGATGCCGATCCGTCCTTTGTTTTCGGACTTGAGATAGGCGATAATCGATTCAGCGGTGGTTCGGCTGTCGCAAATAAGGAACCGGGCGATTTCACCGAGGGCAGCTTCGACCGCAACTTCCAACCCGGCATTCGGAACGAATTTCTCGGCCACCGTACCATAGACGCCGTGCCAGCGGTCGCGCGCTTCCATCGCCGCCTTGATTCCTGATTCGTATCCCTCATAATGAATAATCATGTCTTCAAGAAGGGTCTTGCGCGCTTCACATGCTTCGATCGAGGCGGCCAGACTGGAGACCTCTTCGGCAAGGTCTTCGTTCCTCGCGACTAATTCTTCGAGTCTTGCGCCATGCTCGGTAAAGGACTGTTCGGCCCGCTGTTTGGCTGCGGCAGCTTCATCGAGGAGACGCTTCTTCAGATCCTTCTCCTCGGTAAGCTTCTGACGGGCCGTCTGCCCCTCGGCAATCTGATGGCGATATGATTCGAGCGACTGGGTAAGTTCTTCTTCCTGAGAGCGAAGGTTGTCTTCTTCGGTCTTTCCCGACGACAGCTTTCCTTCCAATTCGATCAGCTTTCGATTGTCCTGATCCTTCGATGAGCGGGCCAGCAGAAGCCTGCGATCTGCTTCGGCCTGCAGTTCTTCAGCGTGATGCAACTCGCCGTCTATTTTGCCGAGCTCCTGCTTTTGGAACTCGAGCGAGCTTTCCGCTTCCTGTTGCTGCTCGGCGATCAGTCCGGACCGGTTTTCCAGGGCCGAAATGTCGTTCTGATTCCGTTCGATCAGGGTGAGGGCGTTCGCCTTCTTCTCGTGCAGAATCGAGATTTCTTTTTCCAGCGAGTGGGCTTTCTCTGACAACTCAAACGCTTCGTTGCCGACACGAGTCAGCTCATGCTCGATATCAATCTGCTCGCCCCGATCAGTCTCCAGCGCTGATGACAGGCTGTCGACCTGAGTGTCATAGCCGGACATCTGGTCGGTGAACTGGTCGAGTTTGGCGCGTTGCTCCCGGCGCTCCTGCTCGACTGCCTTGATGCGAACCGAATTGAGGTAGAGATCCCAGTCCCGGATCTGGTTGGCGATCTGCTGGTACCGCTCAGCCTTACTCTGCTGCCGTTTTAATGAACGAACCTGGGTTTGAACTTCGGAGTAAATATCGTTCAACCGGAGGAAATCATTCTCCGTTGCTTCAAGCTTCCTCAACGCGGCTTTCTTGCGTTGTTTGTATTTCGTGATGCCGGCGGCTTCCTCGAACAGGAACCGGCGCTCTTCTGCTTTGTCGGAGATGACCGCCTCGATCATATCCTGCTGAATGACCGAGTAGGAGTGGGCCCCCATACCGGTGTCGTAAAATAATTCGGTGATGTCCTTGAGACGGCAGGGGACTTTGTTCAGCAGGTACTCCGATTCGCCGCTCCGGAACAGTCGGCGGGTGATTTGCACCTCGGTATATTCGGTCGGGAGGACCCCACGATTGTTCACCAACGACAGCGTGACCTCGGACATCCCGAGCGCCTTCATGTCACGGGTACCGTTGAAGATCACTTCTTCCATCTTGCTGCCGCGGAGCATGCTGACCTTCTGCTCCCCCAGCACCCAGCGCAGCGAGTCGAGAATGTTCGTCTTGCCGCATCCATTCGGTCCGACGATCGCGGTGATGCCGGTCGAAAAATTCACCGTGGTCTTATTTGCAAACGACTTGAAGCCGAGTATGTCGAGTCTCTTTAAGTACACAAATCCTCCAAAAGTTCACAGATGCCTGCAGTGGAGTTCATCGTTCAGGCGGGGCAGTTCTTGATGCCGCCGATGATATCCAGCAGGGAACGATAAATGTTCCGTTCATCCCGAAGATACTTCGTCTTGATCTCCAGATTATAATACGGGTCGCCCCGATGATTCCCGCGGCCGATTCTCACTGCGCGAGGGAAACTGAGTAATATGCTCGATGTAAAATGCGAAGCTTCAAAATTCAGATCCAGCACGAGATCGATCTTCAGATCCTTCAGCATATCCAGATAACTCTTCTTGGGCAGGCCCGACCAGGTGATCTGGTCGGCCGAAGGGGAGAGGATCTGAAATCCCTTGCGGGGAAAGATGTCGGTCACGCGAACGCCGGGCATGCTTAGCAGCACAATGTCCGCCGGTTTGAACAGGTCGGTTATCGACGGCAGAAACTGCTTCACGAGGGTCAAGCTCGCGAAGGCCGGCAGGAAGACATACCAGTATGTGCCTCGGGGTCTGCAGGGCCTCGGGAAACTTGACCGATTCCGGCTGCATCTTCCGGGCAATCTGCTTGACTTTCATGTTGGCAACGAAATTCTTAATCCCCGTCACCTGTCCCTCCCTGCAGCGTTGAGTCCGTAGACTGCTGCTTTGGTGTCGGCGATGATTCTTCGCTATTCACCGGCTTCGTCTGTTTTTCCGAAGGGTTCACTGGCTCGTTACTAGACGGATTGAGAAACTTATGCAAATTGGCCTGAGAGACTTCGACTCGGGATACCCGACCGCTTTGCGGATCGGTCAATTCCACCGGAATGCCGTTAAGCTTGACGGCCACCACCGAAGGAATCCCGATAGAGACCAGCAGGCGATATGATGCTTCAACATCGTACTGACGGCCCGGGATGAGATTCCGGAACAGCGCCGTATCGCCATCTGCCACGATGGTACACCAGGATTGGTCCTTTGCCAGGATCGAGAGCTTCAGTTTCTGCGGCACTTCGTAGGAGACGGTGTCGTGCCAGTTAAAATTCGCCGCTTCCGAAGTAAGTTGCTGCTGAGCGGCGGCGGATTGTTCCGCTGCCGTCTGCGTCTGATTCTCCGACTGCTCGGTTGTGGTCGACCTCGAGGAGAGGAAAAAGTGGTTCACCAGCAGGAAGATAACAAAGAGCAGGGCCAATCCGCCGAAGATATAGAGCAACCACTTGAAAATCCCCGAACCGTCGCTAACTTCGGCCGTCTCAGACTTTTCAGACTTCTCTGAAGGAGCCTTTTCCGGACGGCCCTTCTTCTTGCTCTGGGTGTTGGACGCTGGCTGCTCAATCACTTCGCCCGTCTCTTCAAGCTCAGCTTTCATCGCTTCCATTGTTCGGGCGTAGTCGATTCCGATCGCCTCGGCGTACGATTTTGCAAATAGTCCGTAGTACAACTCTGAAGGGAGGCTTTTGGCATCGCCGTTCTCGATCGACTGAAGATGAGTAGGGGAGATTTTGAGCTGCTCGGCAAGACTCTCAAGTTTGATCTCTTTGCGTTCCCGTTCGAGCTTAAGCAGTTCTCCAAATTTTTTTCGTAAGTCGCTCATAAATAACAGACTAGATTCGTGGTTGCCGTTCTAAAATCTCTTTGGCAAGAAGGTCCAAAAGAGCACGGGGAAAGCCAATGACATTATCAAGATTACCCTCAATTCTGTCAACTAAAAATGCCCCCATCCCCTGTATGCCGTAGGCACCGGCTTTATCCATAGGTTCGCCCGTTTCAATATAGTCGTCGATCTGCCGATCTGTCACCGAATTGAAATACACCTTCGTGTACTCCCGGTCGCTCGCGAGGATTTGCCCTGTAATCGCAAAGGCGAGAGAAGTACAGACAACATGCTCTTTCCCTGAGAGGGTTGCCAGGATGCGATGAGCATCCGCCTTGTCGACCGGTTTCTCCAATACAGCGTCGTCCAGTACCACGATCGTGTCGCATCCGATGACCAGTTCGTCGGGCGCGGCGGTCGATGCCACCTTGAGCGCTTTGTCGCGGGCGAGGCGGATGGCATAGTCATAAGGCTCTTCGCAGGGAAGCTGAGCTTCGTGAAGATCCGGGATCGACTGCCGGAAAGGGATACCGATTTCAGTCAGTAGTTGAACCCGGCGGGGTGAGCCGGAGCCGAGTACTATTTTGTATCGCCGGGCGAGTTGTCTGAAGTAAGGATTAGTCGTGTTCAAGAAGTATTGTCACCGGGCCATCGTTGTTAAATCTAATATCCATCTTTGCGCCAAACACTCCCGTTCCCACGGTCAGTCCGGACGCTTTCACCAGTTCTACAAAACGATTATACAGTTTCTCGGCCGCCACTGGCTCCTGAGCCTCGGTAAACGCCGGCCGACGTCCCTTGCGCGTATCGGCGTACAGTGTGAACTGAGAGACGATCATGATCTCACCTTCGATATCAAGCGCCGACCGATTCATCTTGCCTTCATCGTCTTCGAATATCCGAAGATTGACCGCCTTGTCAGCCAGCCAGCCGCATGACTCCTCGACATCGCCGGTTTTGGTCCCCAGCAGGATAAGCAGGCCTTCGCCGGTTTTGCTGTGCTGCTTTCCGTCGATCCAGACTTCGGCGCCGGATGTTCTTTGTAAAATCAATCGCATGGGCGTTTCCTCAAGTCCCGAATATATCGGATCGCCGGGGAAAGACAAATGATTTCCGGGAAAATAAGAGCGCATTGAAAGCGAACGAAATACCACCTCCGTGCTGTCAGGAATCCTTTCCTGACAGCCGACGTGACGTTGGAAACGAATCCCCCGTGGACTCGAGCGGCTGCCGCCGCTCTCCTTGACGTGGGCTACAGAACGAAACGGACCCAAAATATGGCGCACAAATATGCAATTATCACCTATAGCCCACCTCAATGAGAATCAGCGGCAGCTGATTCGAATGCCAGGTGGGTCAGACTAGTATCTCTATCCCACGTGGCGTTCGAGCGGCTGCCGCCGCTCTCTCTGACGTAGGCTACCGAAGAAATGGCCTGGTCCGAACGCCACTTCGCTCTCACAAAGAAATCACTTGCACATCCGATCATACTCACGGTTACTTAATCGCATGGAAGAGTGTTGTCTTGCATTAGGCATAGACATCGGTTCCGTCTCAGTCAAGATCGTGCTGCTTAAGAATGGAAGACTAGACCGAACGGTCTATCGACGGTTCCAGTCTGGTCCGTTCCTCACGCTCTATCAGCTGCTGCAAGAGAATTTCCCCGAATTACAGGGAGCGCCAGTCAGGCTCGGCTTGACCGGAATTGGCGGCAAGACAGCACAGTCTATTCTGGGAGGGAAATTTTTCGGCGAGATCGCCGCCATCGCTCACGGCAATTTCATGCTTGCCCCGGAAATCAGAACCGTAATCGAAATGGGGGGAGAAGACTCCAAGCTTATTCTCCTGGACGGTACCCAACGAACGGTTCGTGATTTTGCCATGAACGCCCAATGTGCCGCCGGGACCGGATCATTTCTCGATCAACAGGCCGGAAGGCTCAAGATTTCGATCGAAGAAGAGTTTGGACAGCTCGCCCTCAAGTCCAAGAACCCACCGCGAATAGCGGGGCGATGCTCCGTCTTTGCCAAATCCGACATGATCCATCTCCAGCAAATTGCCACGCCCGATTATGACATCGTCGCCGGCCTCTGTTATGCGGTCGCGCGAAATTTCAAGAGTTCAATCGCACGCGGTAAAAAGTTCGAGAAACCGATCGCTTTCGAAGGCGGAGTGGCGGCGAACCCGGGCATGGTTCGAGCCTTTACCGACATTCTCGACCTGGAGCCGGGCGAACTGGTCGTTCCCGAAAACTACAATGTAGTAGGTGCCGTCGGGGCCGCGAAACTGGCTACTTCGGAGCCGTTCGCCAACTGCCAGTTTGATATCGAGAAAATACAACAGTATATGGCCTTTCGCAGAGTGGCAGAGTCGGGAAGAGAAGCGCTCTCTTTCGATTTCCCCGAAAACAAATTCTACGATGTCACTCTGGCCGACCGACCGACAGATTTCGACAATCTCGAAGTCTTCCTCGGTGTCGATATCGGCTCCCTCTCGACCAATCTCGTGCTCATCGACAAAGACCATCGGGTGATCGCCCGTCGCTATCTCATGACCGAAGGCCGCCCGATTGAAGCGGTGCGTAAGGGGCTCGAAGAGATCGGAAACGAAGTCGGCGAGAGGGTGATCGTGAAAGCAGTAGGAACCACCGGTTCCGGGCGATACCTGATCGGCGATTTGATTGGTGCCGATGTCGTCCGCAATGAGATCACAGCACAGGCCACCGCCGCGGTTGACATTGACCCAACCGTCGATACGATTTTCGAAATTGGTGGTCAGGATTCAAAATATGTCTCGCTGCAAAACAAAGCGGTCATCGATTTCGAGATGAACAAGGCATGCGCGGCCGGCACCGGATCGTTCCTTCAGGAGCAGGCAGAAAAGCTCAACATCAGGATCGAAACCGAATTCGCCGACAATGCCCTTTGTTCTAAATGCCCGGTCGGATGTGGCGAGCGATGCACCGTCTTTATGGAGTCTGATCTGGTGGCTCATCAGCGTTCCGGCGCAGGTAAAGAAGACCTTTTAGCCGGCCTTGCTTACTCGATAGCCAGCAACTACTTGACGCGAGTGGTCGGGGACCGAAAGATCGGCGATCACATCTTCTTCCAGGGAGGAGTAGCCTGGAACAAGGCGGTCGTGGCCGCCTTCGAAAAGCTGATCGGCAAGCAGATCACGGTGCCGCCGCATCACGATGTCACCGGTGCGATCGGAGCGGCGATCCTCGCCGAAGAGCAACTGGGTCGAGGATCGTTCCAGACGGCTTTCAAAGGATTTGATTTCTATCGCTTACGCTACGAGTTGGAGAGCTTTCCATGCGAGGAATGCTCCAATCAGTGCGAGATTCACAAGGTGATGATCGAGGGGCAGGAACCCCTCTATTATGGTGCCCGGTGTGAACGATTCGAGCTGGATAAGTCTGACCGCAAGTCGCTCCCACGTGATTATGCCGCCCTTCGGACGAAATACCTGTTCAAGCGATATATTGATTTCGGCAAACCGGCCAAGCCTCGCGCGCGCGTCGGAATCCCTCGCGTCCTGCATTTCTGGGAGTATTATCCGTTCTGGCGAGCCTTCTTCGAATCGGCCGGATTTGAAATTGTCAACTCCGATCTCTCCAGCCAGCGGATCGTCGAGGAGGCGCTGGAGCTGTTCTCCGCCGAGACCTGTTACCCGATTAAGATTGTCTACGGCCATGTCGCCAACCTGCTCAAGAAAGAAGTCGACATGATTTTCCTTCCATCGCTTATCAAAGTCATGGAAGGTGCGGACGACTTCGACAACGGCACTTATATTTGCCCGTATGTCCAGACCATCGGCTCATCGCTCAAAGTCCGTTTCGATTTTGATTCGCACAAGGTAAGGCTGGTGGATAGTATTATCTCTCTTAGTGGTGATCAGGGGAACTTAAAGAATAACTTGAAGGCCATCGCATCCGATCTGAAGCTGGGAGACCGTGAATTCAGTCGGGCCATTGATAGCGGTGTGAAGGCCTACCAGATGTACCGCCAGAGTCTTCTTGACGAAGGGAAAAGAATCCTGAGCGAACTGGGGGAGGATGAAAAGGCGTTGGTGATCGTGAGCCGGCCGTACAACGGCTATGACCGGAAATTGTCGCTGGAGCTTCCGGACAAGATTCGGAATCTGGGTATCAGGGCCATCCCGCAGGATATGCTGGACCTGGGGACCGGCGATGTGGAGTTCCCCTTCATGTACTGGCGGTACGGCCGCAAGCTTCTGTCGGCGGCTGATTATGTTCGCAATCACCCGAAGCTTTACGCGGTCTACATTACTTCGTTCGGCTGTGGACCCGATTCGTTCATCAGCCATTTCTTCCGCCGCGCGATGAGCGGCAAGCCGTATCTGCAACTCGAACTCGACGAACACTCGGCCGATGCCGGTTTGATTACTCGGTGCGAGGCCTTTATCGATTCACTTCGCTTTCATCGGTTCAAGCCGCCGGTGACGAAGTTCTCGATCGCCGATGACAGTTACCGGCCATTCGAAAAGATCATCTATATCCCTAATATGTGCGACCATGCTTATGCGCTCAGGTCCGCGTTTGAACGGTACGGTTTGAAGGCCGAAGTTCTCGATGAACCGGACGGAGAGACGCTTGAATATGGTAAGAAATTCACTTCCGGGAAGGAGTGCTTCCCGTGTGTGATCACAACCGGGGATATGATCAAGAAAGTTCGGTCGGCTAAGTTCGATCCGAAAAGGGCCGTCTTCTTTATGCCGGGTGCGAACGGACCGTGCCGCTTCGGTCTTTACAGCCAATTCCATCGGATCATCCTCGACGAACTTGGTTATCCCGAGGTCCCCATCTTCTCGCCGAAGTCCGAGGACGGTTACGGTGAGTTCGGTCTCGAAGGGACTCCCTTCCGAAAGACCGCCTGGCGGGCAATGGTTTTCACCGACTGTCTGCAGAAGCTATTGCTTGCGACGCGACCGTATGAAATCAATCCGGGGGAGACGGAGAAGATGTATCTTAAATACCTTCACCGCATGGATTACGCGGTCGTGCACGATGAGTCGCTCGAAAATCTTGCGGGCAAAGCGGCCGAGGACTTTCAGTCGATTCCGACGCGCGAGGAACATCGCCCTCTGGTCGGCGTGGTAGGAGAGATCTTTCTCCGAAATAACCGCTTCTCGAACAATTTCCTGATCGAAAAGCTCGAACGTCTCGGATTGGAAGTCTGGCTTTCGACCTTTACTGAATGGCCGCTGTATTCATCACTCATTTATCGTCGCGACGCCGTCCAGAGCCTGGACATCAAGGGAATTATCGATTCGTCTCTGCAGCTGTTCGTGCAGCACAGGCACGAGCAAAAGATCATCAATTCGTTCTCGAAATATCATCCGGTCAGGATCGATTATCCTGTTGCCGAAATTCTGAAGATGGGAACTAAGTACCTGCCGATGGATTTCAAAGGGGAGGCGATTCTCTCCATTGGCAAGGCGCTGGAAATGGTCCAGGAGGGAGCCTGCGGCATTGTCAATGCCATGCCGTTTAACTGTATGCCGGGAACGGTCGTTTCCTCTCTCTCCCGGAGAATCTCCGATGATATCGGGGCGGTCCCCTGGCTGAATATCAGCTATGAGGGGCTCCGTGATTCCGGAGAAGAAACGAGGCTGGAGGCGTTTTCGGAGCAAGTTCGAGCCTGGGAGAACGGAAGGATACTTGCCGAGACGAAGCCTGCCTCAAGAGACTGATCCGGCGGTGCGAGGGTCATCAGTTACGATTTTTATCCTTTTCCTTTGGCGGAACATCTCTTATGTTACAATATAGTATAGCAGTTATGGGCCGCTCGGAACCTCGGATTGTTTTACCTCATGAGGAACAAGGCGGGCGCAGGTGCGTTATAACAGCAAGCTTTCTTGAATGTTAACATAATTGGAGGAATACATGAGCAAACCAATGGACATCACCGATGACACCTTCGAAAAAGAGGTTCTTCAGTCCGATAAGCCGGTCATCGTTGATTTCTGGGCGACCTGGTGCGGACCGTGCAAGATGATTGCCCCGATCCTCGAAGAGCTTGCCGGCGAGTACGAAGGCAAGTTGAAGGTCGTGAAACTCGATGTCGACGCGAATAATCGGACGGCCGGTAAGTATAATATCATGTCGATACCGTCTCTGCTGTTCTTCAAGAACGGTGAGATCGTCGACCAGGTTATCGGTGCCGTTCCGAAAGCCCAGCTTTCTGCTCGCCTGTCCAAAGTTCTGGCGTAGAAGAAAGCTCGAAGTGGATTTGAGCCGGTTCGGTAACACGAACCGGCTTTTTTTTGACAGGTTGAAGCTCTTGATTTAAAAATTGGCCGGTCCGGGTCATCCTGGAGAATCCAGAGTAGCAACGAGAACCAAACGGTAGAGATTTCAGTTTTTATTCTATGGGTGGGTTTGTATATTGAACCTGCCGGTGGAGAAACCTGCATGAGTGAGGAAGTTTGTGGACTGGTATGATATCCTGTTCGCTGCCATATTCATCGTAATCTGGCTTGTCCTGGTGACTAAGGTGTTCCCTCGGTTGGGAATAGGTGGAACGTGAGGCGTTCCGCCAACCCGTCTCCCGTCGGGAGACTTGCACAAGAAATCTTCCTGTGGTGGAACGGATGAACTACCGGACGCCGATCCTGAAGTCGGGAAGCGGGTCGATAAATGATTTTATCTATTTACCGATAAACGGGTTACTATGAGAGATTACAATTTCAGCGGTGGAACGACCAGACGAGGGTTCGGAATCGGACCGGGCGGAATTTCGCCGTTCATCAAATGGATGATTGTATTCGATGTCGTAGTATTTATCGCTCAGAATTTCTATCCGCAGATGACCTTTTCTCTCGGGCTTTCCCCCCACGATTTCTTTTCGGACTTTCCCAATAAGCTCTATCAACCATTCACGTACATGTTTCTCCACGGCGGACTCGGACATATTTTCTTCAATATGTTCGCGCTCTGGATGTTCGGGACGGAAGTCGAGTTCACCTGGGGGAGTAAGCGATTCGGCCGATTCTATCTCCTTGCCGGCCTCGCCGGGGCCGTTCTCACGCTGATCGTTCGGTCATCGCAAATTGCTCCGGTTATCGGGGCCTCGGCTGCCATCTACGGCGTGCTGGCGGCTTACTGGGTGATGTTCCCCGAGCGGTATCTGTACATCTACTTCCTGATCCCGATCAAGGTGAAGTGGGCGATCCCGGGCATTATGCTTCTGGGATTCCTCATTGGCGGGGCCAATATCGCCCATTTTGCGCACCTGGGTGGGGCGCTGTTCGGCTTCGCATATATGAAGGCCAACTGGCGTTGGTTCCGTTTCGGCGACAAGTTCAAGAGATATAAGTACACCCGCCAATCGTCCAAACTGGAGAAGAATCGCCAAAAAGCCGAAGAAATAATGAAGAGAGTAGACGAAATTCTTGATAAGATAAACGAAGTTGGAATCGAGAAGATCAGCAAAGAGGACAGGAAGTTCCTCGAAGAAGCCTCGTCCAAACTTTCCGACAAAAAGATAAACGAACAGGGTTGAGCACATTTATTATGCGTAAGCGAATATTGCTGGCAGAGGAATCGGACACCATACGCGGCGTTGCCGAATCGGTGTTACGACAGAACGGGTTTGAAGTTATCGCGGTGACGTCGGGACTGAAAGCGCTCGAGGTTCTCAATTTTACCAGGCCGGATCTCCTGATTGCCGGAAGCGATCTGACCGGTCCGGGGAACAAGCCGCTGTACGAAATTATCCAGGCCGATCCAAGGATCGCCTCGCTCCCCTTGCTCATCCTGTGTAACGAGAACGAAGCCGGTCTTCCGTTCCCGGAAGAAGTGCTCCTGCCCCGGCCGTTCGATCCGAAGGATTTTATCGTGAAAGTAAATACCTTCTCAGGTGGGGCCACGCCGCTCCCGCACAGCCGCCAGGCGGCCAGGAATCCGATCGGTGAAGCGAGTATCGACGATGCCTTGCTCGATGCCGCGCTCGGGATCGATGACATAAATGTGACCGATTCCGAAGTCATGGATCGGACCAATATGGGGCTCAAGGTGCCGAAGAAGCATCACGCCGATCAGATGATAGGCTACGAGCATGTCGAGGACGAAACCGACACCGGTTCCGACAGCGGTCGGGTGGAGTCTTTGATGATTCATGAGGACAACACCGATATCAAGCATCAGCCAGCTCCGCAGAAACAGAAACCGGGTTTGTCCGGATCGAGCAAGCTTGAGATCCTTTCCGATCAATACGGTCTCGAGAAATCGGTCGCGGGTGGACCTGAGCCGGAAGGGAAAGTTCACGATTACGACTGGTTCGTGAACGAAATGCAGAGCGACGGTAAAGCGAAGGCGTCCGGCACCGCAAAGGTGAAGACCTCATCTCAATCCGACAGCAGTCTCAGTTTTACCAATACTTCATCGATGGTTGATCCAATCACCCCCGGACCGAAACAGTCTCATCCGGCCCATCCGAAAGCGGAAGCTGCCGGACCGGCGGTCGACAAGTTTATCGACGAGTTCAAGAAAGAGATCGAGAAGATCCACTCGTCCGAGCCGGAGAGTATCACCCTGAACGCCGAGCCATCGGCCAAATCCGAGGCCGAGCGAATGGAATGGGAAGATACGCTCGAACAGTTGACGCCGGAAAAAGTGGAACTGTTTGCGCAGCGGTTTATTGCCGAACTGGCCGAGCGCCTGGCCGAGAAGATCTCTGCCAAAATCGACAGTGAGAAACTTCTCGCCTTGTTGAAGACCGAGATGTTTCGGCACCTTGAGAAAAAGCACCGTTGACATTTCTCTTTAGAATCGCTATATAATTTGCGAAGCAGGGCGGATATGCTGCCGACCGCTGCTTCGTATCTCGCATTTTCAGACACATCGATCACGTCTTCGCACGACTGGCATCGGTCGTTCTCACGAACGACAGACTGGCAGATGCCGGCAATTCACTTATGTTCGGATAAGCAAAATCGATCCGACGGTCGGTGTCCCGGTCGAAATATTTCCACGCGCGAAAAGATTTTTTTTGCGCGCGACCTGCTTGACTCTGGATCGGTGCGCTTTTATATTGGGTCAGTTTTCAGAAATTATTAACGGGATGATATGGTTTCAAAAAAGAAAAAAGACGCAGTCATCGCAATCTGCATTCAGGAGCCGGAGGAGGATGGGTCCTCCATGGACTTCGGTCCGATCCAGGGAGACAACGTTCGCTTTCTGCACCAGGCGTTTATCAGCGATACGATCGTGAACGCCGGATCGGTGGAGGAGGCCGATGTCCGCCTTTACTACGTTGATTCGGCCGAGCGGAAAAAGCTGATCGGCATCATTACCGATTATCTCAGTAAGAAGCTCAAAGATGAGTCCTCCGATTTCTTCAAGTCACGATTCCAGCAGTTTGAACTTCCGAAAGAACGCTGGGGCCTTAGGATCGAACGGGTCTTCAAAGATTGTTTTGAGCAGGGGTACAAGCATGTGCTGGTCGTCGGAAGCCGCACCCCCACCATCAGCGCCGATGCTTTCATGGTCGCACTTCGGATGCTCCGGGAATCGGATGCAGTGTTCGGACCGACGCCCGAGGGACGCTACTATGTAATAGGCATGTCCGGATCCTACAAGATCAGCCTGTCGGAGTTCGACTGGAAATCGGCGAAGATCTATTCCGAAGTTTCTGATGCCTTCTCCGAAGAAGATCTGGCCTGGTCGGAACTGGAAATCTGGTACTGCGTGGAAACCTCGGATGACCTCGAGATGATGATTCGGGATATAAATCAATTCCGCTTCGAAGGGGACGAGCTGACCGCTCACGAGACGGAAAAGGTGATGGAACGAATCCTCACCAAACTGGAGCCGTGAGTGGAACGACAACTTCAAAAGCTCAGCTGGATCAAGATCAAAGAACTGGTGCCTTCGAAGATCGATACGATCATTTTCCCGGTCGGAACGGTCGAAGCTCATGGATCCAGTTGTATCGGCACCGACAACTATATACCCGAAGTCATTGCCGAAGGTATCGCCGAACGAATTAACGCCCTGGTAGCGCCGACCGTAAATTACGGCATTACCAAATCACTCTATCGTTACAACGGCGGTTCGACAATCACCCCTTCGACATTTGAACTGTACGTAAGAGACATCCTGAATTCGTTCGCCGACACCGGATTCAGAAATGTTATTTTGATGAACGGTCATGGCGGAAATAACGCTTCGCTAAAGACCGTTGCATTCGAATTTCACCACGAACAGAAGGCAAATATTGCCGTCGTTCACTGGTGGCAATTGTGCGAAGAAATGACGAAAGAGTTCTTCGGACATCTGGGCGGCCATGCCGGGACGGATGAAACAGCCATGGTCCAGTCTATCGATCCGGCGTTGGCCGACAAGGGAGCTTATGATCCGGAACTTGCCTACTACTTTCAGCCGGGAGCCGATGTGTATCCGGTCCCTGGTTCGATTCTGCTGTACCGTGAGGGAGAAGGGTACCCGAATTTCGATGCGGCCCAGGCAGTCGAATACCGGAAAAAGGTGATTGCGACCGTCGGAGATTTCGCCGAGATGGTCCTGGCACGCTGGCGCAAGTTCGGTCTCTGATTTTCTGATTCTTATCCAGTTGAATTGCTGAAGCGGGGCGACGATGTTCAATCGCGCTTCATTGCCTGTGCCCGCATTGTTGTGGGAAGTTTCTCGATAGCGTAGCGAAGCGCCGTTCGCGGCATGACTGCTTTTCGCTCCATGACGAACTTGAATATCTCATTGGGATATTTGTGAGAGGCTTCTTTCAGCATCCAACCATAGCCCTTCTGCACCAAATAGTCTTCGTCTGTCAGCAGCTTTTCGGCAATTGCAAAGGCGAAGTCGAGCTGAGTCCCTCTTCTCAACGAGGGAATCGCGGCGACGGCCGACGCCCGGCGGACCCACCGGTTTTTCGAGACGGTCCACTTTACCAGGGCATCAATTCTCTCCGGGATAAAGTAGAGAAAAGTCCCGAGCGGCCTGACACACAAATCATCGCACGCCGACCAATCATCGACATACTTCTTGAGCCATCGTTCAAACCGGCCGAAATCGGAAGGGACGAATTGCTTCTGACGACGGTACGCCCAATCGAAAGCGATCGTCCGTTCTTCATATCGCCTGACTTCCAGTAATGCTTCGCAAATGGAGTAGAGTGATTTTACGGGAATGCCCTTGACCGCTTTGTACCGGTCGGCCGAGATTCGCCGGATGTACGGGATCTTGATGACCCGTTTCATCACCAGTTCCCGATGAAACTGCTGATTATCTATCTGGAACCTGGGTTTGCGAAATTTGGCCAGTTCTTCAATGACGCTTCGAACAACCGGATCAGAAGCGGTCAATGTAGGTGATCCTCATTTCGCGGGAGATCGTCGAAGCTTCGTGACGGTTAACCAGGATATCTTTCGCGATCAATTCGATCTCGAGATTCTCGGTAAAGAGCCACTTCATGGCCATGTTGAGGTAGCCTCGGCCTTTGCCGCCGTAATAGGCGCTCTTGGTGTCGTTCAGGGCGAAGTCATATTCGGCAAGGTAGGCGAGATTGTACTTGAAAGTAGCGTCGAACCCGCCAAACAGATTGAACTTCTTGTCGTTGTCGACAGTATTTTCTCGCGAATAGTTGATACCGCCATGCCAACCGGCCGTCCATTGATAGAAATAAAAGCTCCGGCTCGCCACCCCATAGAATCCGCGCGATTTGAAGGTGTAGCGCTTGTTCTTATCATTCCAGGCGCCATCCCCCTGAGAGCTGTAGCCGATCGCAATAGCCGGGAAATACTGCAACTCATCGACCAGGCGGAATTTGAGAGAAAACTCAATGGTCGGATTCCAGTTGGGGGTTTGATTTGAGATCACCTGTTCGCCGCCGTAGGATATACCGATCTGAAGCCGGTTGGACAATCCGATATTGTTGCTGGCAATAGCCCCACCATCGTTGTAGAGCCGAATCCCGATATCGAAATATCCGCGCGGCAGGGTGCCGGCGGTGGGGACATCGATCAATACCCGGGGAGGGACGTCATACAAGGTCGAGCGTACTTCTGTATCAGCGTATTGGGCAAAGCTTGTCTGAGTACCGGCGAGGCAGAGGATGGCGGCCGCGATGAGTGCATATGATCTAAACATGGGCATGTCCCTTCAACTGTCGAATCACTAATAAACTATCTCATCGGAAGTTGGGCCGGAGGGGCAGGGAAGTCAAATTAAAAACGATCAAACCCGCACAAGTCTAAGGAAGGCATCGCGTAATCGGGCGGTCACGGGGCCGGCGGGGAACTCCCTGGAGTCTCCGGAATGAACGATACGCGCTACCCCGATGACGAGTTTTAGCGAACTGGAGATAAATATCTCGTCGGCTTTGTAAAGCTGTTCCAGGGTGCAGTCCCTTTCGGTGATGGGAAGTCCCAGATCGCCGGATTGTTTAATCACGCTTGCCCGCGTCACGCCGATTAAGCAGCCGGAGCTGATCGGCGGCGTATAGATTCGTCCCTGCTTTACCCAGAGGATATTCGCCGAGGAGACCTCGGCTACTTTCCCTTTTTCATTCAACAGCAGGGCATCATCGCACTTCAATTTACGCGCTGTCTTCAGCGCAGCAGCATGAATGGCGTAAGATATCGTTTTGATTCGGCGAAACTCCGAGTCCTGATCGACCCGGAAATCAGAGACCAGAAGTTTGAACGGCCGGGCAGGTATTTGATGTGGGGCGACTCCGATTATGATTTGCGGCTTGCCGATCTGCCCTGTGTACCGAGCCGACTCGCCGGCAGTAACGGTCATGCGGAGTTGCTTGACATGAGACGGGTGCGCTTTCAGCGCTTCGACAATCCACTCTACCAATCGCTTTTGAGGGACGGGAATTTTCAGTCCGAGTAGCTTAGCCCCCCGGTTCAATCGGTTGAGATGCTCCTTGAGAAAGATCGGGCGGTCATCGATTCCAAGAAAAGTTTCGAACAAGCCCTCGCCATAGAGCACCGCGTTATCGAACGCAGAGATCTTTGCCTCACTCAGCGGGACCACCAGCCCGTTGATGCTGGTGACCGTTGTAAAATCAGTAGCCATTATGCCTGCACTCCGAGCGCTTTCAGCATTCCTTGCATCTTCAGCTTCATTTCGTCGTATTCCGCCCGAGGATCACTGTCCGCCACGATTCCTCCGCCGGCATGTACTCTATACTTGTCATCGTAATGAGTGATCGTCCTGATTGCCAGATTCAAATCGATTGTATCTCGGTGGAAATATCCTATACATCCTGTATAGACTCCCCGCGGCCCGGTTTCGCTCTCCGCGATTATTTCCATCGCGCGGCGTTTTGGGGCGCCTGTCACCGACCCCCCGGGGAGGATGGCGCCGAGAAGCTGCCTCAGCGAGACGCCAGGGGCCAGTTGCGCGGAGATGTCGCTTACCAGATGAATCACCGATGAATATACTTCGGGTCTGAACAGGCTGTCAACTGAGACAGATCCGGTGCGGGCGACCGCTCCCAGATCGTTCCGTTCCAGATCAACTATCATCAGGAGCTCGGCACGATCTTTTGCCGATTTCAGGAGTCGGTCGCGCTGCGTCAGCTCTTCTTCCGCAGTAGTGCCGCGAGAGATCGTTCCCTTAATCGGCGATGTAAGCAGCTGTGAACCTGTCCGGGTCAGCATCCGCTCAGGGGAGGCCGAGAGAATGGTCATGTCACCGAAGTTCATGAAAGCACTGTAGGCGCTTGGACTTGTTTGTCTCAGTCGGGCGTAAACGGAGAACGGATCTTCGCACGATGGCACTTCCATTCCTGTAGTGAAGTTGGCTTGATAGATATCCCCCTCATGGATGTATTCCTTGATCTTCTTCACGCGATCCATATAATCTGCCTCCTCCAGATCCCAGCGAACCAATTGTGATTGGTCCGGGCTTTTCGACCGGTCGGGAATGTCCGGCTGGAATCGGTTGGACGGAAAAGCTATACTCTCGGCAGCATGATCGTATGTCACCATCGATGGATAGACGAAAAAACGGGCCAGGGGAGAGTTCAGCGGAAAGCCAAACTGTGCGACCCCGGCGAGGGCCAGGCAGGCCTCGTAGGTGAAGAATCCGCAAACATACTGGTCCGTTCCGGCAACAATTTCTTCAATCAGATCAAGTACGTGACGACTGATTATGCGCAGACCACCAGAGTCGCGAAGGCTGGTCACATCGTTTGCGTCCCAGACAAGTTCCGCGAACGGGTCGGTCCCGATAAACGAGCGGAGGGGTCGGCCGGAGAAAGCGGCCGAGGAATCGAGCCAGACTGATCCTTTCCTCGATGCTATTTCGACAAATAGATCTTCCGGAGATTGCCTGATGTTCTGGCGATTATCTGATGATCTCGTTTTCAGTGGTGGCATTGAGCGGACAAGTTAGCAATCGTTCGCACGGCCGTCAACAAAAGTCATGATTCAATTGACAATTCCCTCTGAAATCGGTTGCTTCTCCTGCTGTGGATGCGGTAAAGCTTGTCGTCGTTTTCGTTCTGATCATTCTGGCTCTGCGGAGGAAAGTTTCAGTTGCGGTCACTCTGTTCGGTGCCGGACTTTTCGTTGCCCTGCTCTTCTGGCTGCCCGTGCCCACCTTGCTTCAGGGTTATTGGGATCTCGTCAAATCGGAGCGGTTCCTCACGCTCACATCGGTGATCATCCTGATCACGATTCTGGGAAGCCTCCTCAAGGAACTTCAATTTCTCGATCGATTGGGACGTGCCTGCCAGGGGCTTCGCGGGGGAAGCCGAACGGCGGTGTCTATCCTGCCCGGGCTGGTCGGACTGATGCCTATGCCCGGCGGCTCGCTGCTTTCGGCCCCGCTGGTCGAGAACGTACTTAAAGACGAAGACTACAAACCTGAATTCAAAGTCGTGGCCAACTACTGGTTCCGACATATTGTCGAGTTCTTCTGGCCGGTCTATCCGGGTCTAATCCTTACCGGGGCAATTACCGGAATGAAGATTTTCGATGTTTCCTTGCTGCAGTTCCCTCTGTCGGTAGGCATGGCGACCATCGGCTATTTCTTTTTCATCCGCAAGATCAAGCCGACTGGAGGGGGTAACACCAGTTTCTTCAAGGCGCTGGGCGATATGTCTCGGTCTCTCTGGCCAATCGTACTGGCGATCGTGCTCTACGCCGCCCTTCAGATCAACCTTGCCTACGCGATCCTGATCTCACTCGTGCTTCTGATCGTCACCGCTCATCCGAGTAAGTCTCAGCTCATCACTTCGCTAAAATCGGGACTGACCATCAAGCTCGTGTTCCTCGTGTTCGGAATTCTGTCATTTCAGACCGTTTTGGAGTTGACCGGCGCCATTCAGTCAATTCCGCAGCTTGCCGTTACATTTCATCTTCCGCCGCAACTGGTGATTTGTATGGTCTGTTTCACGGTGGGCATTTTGACCGGTATGGTCTCTGCGTTTGTAGGTCTTGGATATACCCTCCTGGCCGGTTTCATGTATCAGCCGGTACTGATACCGGAGAATATACTGCTCGGCTATTTGTCCGGTTATCTCGGGATGATGTTGTCGCCCACTCATCTCTGCCTGATTCTGACTAACGAGTATTTCGGCTCTCAACTTTCCCGGGTATACCGGCTATTCCTTCCCCCGATACTCATTTTCTTTGCCCTGGGGATACTGCTTTCTCTCAGTCCCTGGCCCGCCTTATTTTCACTCAGATAGCATTTTGCCCTTGCCGGAGAGCGCAAGAACCGGCCCCGGCCCGGCAACATGCCCCTAAGTTGCTGATTTGTAGTATGATAGATTGAACCGGATTGGCGGAAAATTTGGAACTTTCTCGGACCCGGTTTGTATTATATTTAACGTCAAGTTTATAGGTGTAAGATGGCGAAAGAAACAGAAAAAGACGTCGACTTCACGTTGATGAGAGCCATCCAGAAGGGGGACATGGTTGCGTTCAACGAGATGGTCGATCGGTATAAGGACCGGCTGATGAACGTTATCGGCCGTATGCTATCCTCAACCGAAGAAGCTGAGGATATCGTGCAGGAAACGTTCGTCCGGGTGTACCAGCATCGGCAATCGTTTAACTTCCAGCACTGTTTTTCAACCTGGATTTACACGATCGCTCTGAATCTCGCCCGAAACGAACTCCGCAAGAGAAAGAAATTCAAATTTTACGAGATATCTGACATGCAAGGGAATGAATCAGAATTTGCCGTTGAGATGAAGCTGCCGAGTCGGGTACCGGAAGTGCTCGAAGGGGCGGTGAAGGAGCTGCCGGAGAAATACCGGACGGCATTCCTTCTTCGCGACGTGCAGGAACTTCCTTACGAGGAAGTGGCCAAGATTCTCAATGTTCCGCTCGGCACGGTCAAGTCTCGTGTTAATAGAGCAAGAATGATGTTACGGGATAAACTCCAACCGAAACTGGAGGGTTATAATGCGTTGTCAAAGAGCACGCTCCTACCTGTCAGCTTACTGTAACGACGAGCTTAGCGGTCGTCAGAAGCTGGCCGTAAGCGAGCATCTGGCGACGTGCTCAACCTGTCGTAAGGAGGAGGCTTTGTATCGGTCGTTAGGCGAGGCCCGGTCGGCGGTACCTTCGATGAAGGTTTCTAAAGATTTTAATACGGCGCTGCTTAACCGAATCGCTCAGGAGCGGTTCGCCGAGACCAGGACCAGGGCTTTTATGCCCCATGCCGCTCCCCGGTTTGCCTGGGGAAAGATTCTGCCGGTAGCCGTAAGCGCTTGTGCCGTAGCACTGATGGCCATGTTTACGGTGGGTCCGTCGTTAAGAACCGCTTCCCCTGATTTCGCCGTTCGTACCGGGCTGGATGATTCTTACCTCACGGTACAACCGACGAACAATCCGAACATGACCGCCAGTATGCACCAGGGCTGGTCACTCAATAATCAGTTGGCCCGCGTTCAGCGGATCAACGACATTTCGAACTCGTTTGTGAGGCCAAGCGGATTCGCGCAGCCGACCGGAATGGGACTCGCCAATGTCGCCGCTCGGACGATTCCTCAGGCTCCTTATTCGGCCACCTATTATCGGGTCCGACAGATTCACATACTGTACGCTCCGCCGGATGCTAATTCGCCGAAGGAGGTAAACAAGGCGTACTAAATGTTAATGAAATTTTCTGATAAGACCGCGCTGAAGCTGTCCATCCTCGCTTTGCTCGCGGTCTTTTTTTCGACAACATCTCAAGCGGACGATCAGGCGCTCAATCAACTCGAGTTTGGCCTCAATAGCCTGGTCACGCATCTTGCCCGGTCGGTTGTCACGGTCGAGGCATCTCATCCGGTCATCTCGGATCAAGCCGGGCAAACTCCAGAGGACGCCATTTACAGCATGGTTTCCACCGGGATAATCTATGACTCCCTGGGGCATGTTCTGACCATGGCTTCGTCGATAGCCGGAAAATCCGCAGTGGTCATACGATTCGAGGACCAGACCTGTCCCGCTGTCATCCAGGCGATTGACTATCAGACTGGGCTTGCGCTCCTGCGATGCGACCGTAAGATCGGGGTGCCGGCCAGGCTGAACGGCCATTTCAAATGTTGCGGCCAGTTAGTCATGGCCCTGGGCAGCGCCTATGGGCTTCGCGCCACCCCCTCAATGGGCTTCTGCGCCGGCATTCGTCCGGACGGCATCATGCAGTTCACTGCTCCGCTACCCTCAGGGACGCTGGGGGGCGGGCTTTTCGATCTGTCCGGCGATCTTGTCGGTCTTATCAACGGCGGAATTGGAGCCTACACTGGTACCGGAGTCGGTCTCGCCATTCCGGCCGGCGACCTTCCTGAGGTCGTTCAGTATCTGCAAGTGCACGGCGATCGTCCGGCCGGATATCTCGGTATGACCACCGATGATATCGAAATTACTCCACCGATAGAAATCCGCTTTACCGGTGTCGACATGCAACTCCCCGGGGCAGGGGACGGACTTCTGCGCGTAGATAAAGGGATCCTCATCAATCGAATCGTGCCGAATTCTCCCGCGGCCCATTCGGGACTGCGCGAGCAGGACGTTATGTTCGCCGTGGGGGAGCATCGCATCTATTCGGTCCTGGAACTGGCCGATATAGTCCGCCACACGGCGCCGGGCGCTTTGTTAACGTTCGGAATCATTCGTCAAAATTCCCCATATTATATCCAAGTGCGTATCGGCGAATCACGGTCGTTCCGACCGCTCCCCGATACCGCCCCATTTTCATCCGATCAGCCGACTCTCGACGGCTCAGTCTCTACCGACTCGCTTCTCCATGTGATCAACCAAATGCAGCTGCAGATCCAGATGCTCGAGCGACGGGTTAAACAACTGGAATAGCCAATTTTACGTTGCCTTCGGAATCGCTTTTCCGTTTACTTATTTCTATGAATTTATCGGTGGATTATGCCCATTTTGGCCGCCAAGTGGACAATTTCAGGCCCGATTCCAACGAACAATCTCGGGCCCTGGCTCTGTATGCAGCGTCGATAGTCCTTGCTGACGCCGAGCCCATGAGTCGAGCTGTCGAGGCCGCCCGCCGCTACGAAGTGGCGCGAGCGAAACTGTACGAGGTCGTCCTGCAATCCTATCTCTTTCTCGGTTTCCCTCGGATGCTCATCGCGGCAGAACATCTCTACAAGGTGTGGCCGGGAGAAAGGGGATTCGCCGAACCCGAGCCGATATCGGCCCACGAAGCGGCAGAATGGTTCGCGAAGGGCGGGGCGCTCTATAGACGGGTCTACGGCGATAAAGATCAAGTGCTGAAACAGAAGGTCATGGGGATGGCGCCGGAAGTGTTTCGATGGATGCTGATCGAGGGGTACGGCAAGGTGCTTTCCCGTCCTGAACTGGATGTTACCGACAGGGAGCTGTGCATCGTGGCTCAATTGACGATGGAGAATCGCGAGAAACAGCTTCACTCGCATATTCGCGGCGCCATCAATGTCGGGGTACCGAGACCACTTGTGAAGACGGTTGTGGAAGATATAGGTGACGCTGCTGGTATTGGATATAAGACCGCCCGGCGCCTGCTTGAACAGATAGAGATCGGATAGATGAAGAGACTGCTTGAAAATATTCGCGTACGCCCTGCTCGTGTTGATTGTGCTGACCGGAGGACTGTACTTGTATGTCTTCAAATTCGATGGTCTTGAGACAATCGTGAACAAACGCCTTATGCCGATGATCGAGCGGAAGTATGGAGTCGAGGCGAAAGTGGGGAAGATTCACGGCGGACTCTGGGAAGGGTTCACGCTCGAAGATATCTCGATTAATTATCAGGATTCTATTCATCGATACGAAATGATTCACATCCCCCGTTTGACCACCTCACTCGCCTTTCCCGATATCTGGAACATGAATTTCGTCCTGGACTATCTGACGCTGGACTCTGTCAGTATCCATCTGGAGCAGGACAGCTCCGGGCATTGGCTTCTTCCTAAACCCCCGGATATTCCGTCATCGGCTCAATCAGGAGGGGCGGCGGCTCCGCCGATTGCGGTCCAGAATTTCAATATAAAGCATGGCGATGTTACACTCCTGCGGGCGCACGATACTTTGAATTTCGACGACATAATAATAGCCCTCGCCTTCCGCGCGGAGCTGGGCACTATCTCCGTCGACGTGGACCAGTGCGAATTCACTTCGAACCAGAAACGGTTGTCACTCAGTTCGGCCGGAGGTAAAGTCACCTATGCACAGAAGCGGCTGGTCTTCCGCGACGTTTCGCTCATTTCGCTCAACACCCGGGTCAAGCTCGATGGATCGATCGCCTTCGTCGATCAGCCGACCGGGACGGTTGATTTTTCGGTCGACCATCTCGATCTGGCCGATGTCACCCAGTATGTCGGCCCGAAACTTACCGGCGTACTCGATGTGAACGGCAATCTCAATTTTGTCGGTACGAAGCTCCAGGGATCGGTCGATCTTGGCGGGACATTCCTGTTCATGGGGCTTCAAAACCTGTATGTAGATTTCAGGTACGCCGACGAAGTGATCCAGGTCGATACCGTAATCGGGACGATCTTTGGCGATTGCTCGGTCGATGGCAGTGGCAAGGTTGACCTATCCGGCAAGCCGGAAGTCTACTCGCTCGAAGCCGATATCCGACAGTTCAATCTCAACCATCTTCTGGAAGGTACGTTCGAATCGAATCTCAATGGACATATCGTGCTGAACGGACGGTCATTCCGCAGCAAAGATTTGCGATTGTATACCGATGTCGATTTGTACGAATCTTCGTTCGATGACTATCCAATCCAGGCGGCCAACGGGAGGATGTTAATCACCACAGATTCCATATCGTTCCTCGATTCTTTCAAAGTAGACTATTTCGAGAATACCTTCCTGGCAAGCGGGCGTGTGACCTATAGTGGGGACATGGATCTCAAGCTGGCGCTCCAGCTCAATAACCTGGACCGTTGGAAAGGGAAGCTGTTTATCGATCAGCCGGGAGGACGGGGATACGCCGAGGCTACGCTTTCCGGCCCGACGAACGACCCGGATCTCAATGGATTCTTCCGCTCCGATTCGGTCTGGATATACGGGCTGTACTCGGATTCGGCTTACGCGACGGTCGACATAAAACGTTTTCTAACCGGCAAGACGGGCGAAGTTCACGCGGATTTCTTTCACGGCACCGCCTGGGGTACTGAATACGATTTCGGACACGCCTCCTTGCACATTGACTCGAATCTCGTCGACATTGACACGGCCAGCATTACCAATCAATACGTCCATCTTCAGGGTGGCGGCCGACTTGACTATGCGAGTATACCCATGCAACTCACTCTGGACACGCTGTCCCTCGATTTGTTCGATCAGTCATTTTATAATCAGTCGGCCATCGATCTGACAATAGATTCCCTCGGCTTCGACTTCAAAAAGGCGACTATCGCCGGTGACGGCGCCAGACTGTCGGTCAACGGGAGGACGAACTACGATGAAAGCATGGATCTGCTCTTCTCACTGTACAACGTGAAAGTGGGCCCGTGGCAGAACCTGTTTCTCGACAGCGTGATCGCCGAAGGGGACCTGTCGTGCGAGGGTTCACTGAAGGGGTCATTCATGCAGCCGGAGTTTACCGTCAATGCCTCAGTGGATTCGCTGGAATACGGCTCATTGTATCTGGGAAGACTACAGACTTTCATGCGATACAATGACTCGCTTCTGTCCATTGATAGCCTGGTCGTGCACTCAGGGCCGGGTGTGTACAAGGCCCACGGGTATATGCACGCAGATCTGGCGCTCACCACCGACTCCATAGAGCGCTTTCCGAATCTGCCTATGCAGATCAAAATCACAGCTTCCGATCAGCGCTTCGATCTCGTCGAGCTATTCCTTCCTTCTATTCAACAGCTAACCGGCGATATGCTTGCGGATTTCACGATATCCGGCACGCCTCAAAATCCGCATCTGGAGGGGGAAGCGTACATCAAGGGAATGGATCTTACCTATGTCGACCTGGAGAATCACATCCAGGCCGATTCCGCGGGCATCAGCATGCGTGACAATCAAATAGTGATCGACAAGATCTCGGCGTACGTCATAGACAAATCCAAGAAGAAAAAGCAGGAACAGAAGAAATATGCCTACATCAGTGGCTCCATTACCGTCAAATCCCTCAGCCTGCTTTCTTATGATCTCACGGTGACAGTGCCGGTTGAGATGCCGTTCACCTATGCGCTCGAAGATGCACGAGGCTTCTTCCGAGGTGAATTTTACGTTCGGGGGGACAGTCCGCCGACCGTGACCGGAGACGTGCACCTCAAATCACTCGACTATCGATCCAACTTCGCCGAGCCCGGCGCCGGTTCGCCCATCATGGCAGCGCTGGCCGGTGAAAATACGTGGAATTTGAATATCGATGTCGATATTCCGTCGAACTTCAAAATACAGAACGATGACATCAACGCCGAATTCAGCGGCAACATGAACGTGACCCGTCAGTCCGGAAACTACAGCTTTGTCGGCGAGTTGGATATCGTGCGCGGCAACGGATATCTCTTCGGAAAAGTATTTACCCTGGACGCCGGCGGTACTGCAATCTTCAGTGGAGGAGACTCGCTGAATCCAACTCTGGACATAACGGCCTACACTTACTACACCGAGTTGGTGCGTTCGGCGGCTGAAGAGAGCGCGCCAAAGACTGAGCGGCTCAGGGTAGGTATCCACATTACCGGGACGCTCGATGTGCCCGTGATTGCCACGACCGAAGATTCCGACGTCGGTTCGGTGGCTGACGTTTTACCGCTTCTGATTGCCAACTCCTACAGCACCGACTCTACCCAGGCAACCGGCGGGTTTCAGAATCGTCTGGCCGGATATCTCTCTACCCAGGTTTCACAGGTCGGTTCGCGTCAACTCGGTGACTTGAGTAGAAGGCTGAGTAACTCGCTGAATCGCCAAATAGGTTTGCCTATCATCCCCGAGTTGCAGACTCTTGAGATAACTCCGGGATATACCAACGGTGCCTATGACCCGCTTCAGAGTCAGCTCACCGTCGGCTTCTCGACTCTGGGAAATGTTTACGCTTACTACTCGTCCGGCGTAAACACCCAGGGAGGATCGCAGGCAGGAGTCGAAATTCGTTTGAGTAAGCTGATCCTGCTGGAAGGTCTGAAAGACGAAGAGCAATTGTATCATTTGAATTTGAAACTGCACACGGAGTGGTAGGATAGCCTGGTGAGGAACCTCCTTTACATCCTGTTAGTTTGCTCCGTCTTGCTTCCTGCAAGGGGCTACGGCGTTGATCGCAATCTTCAGACCTGGCTGGCCAAAAAACCTCCGATCAAGACAATTGAGATCAGCGGGAATCAGGTTCTCAAAGAGACTACTGTCATTCGCGACGCCATGTACTCAAAAGAGAGAAATGCCTGGAGGGCGCTGAAGGGAACCCGCCAGAGCAGGGTGCAAGGGGAGACGCTCGATCGCGACACCCTCGAGATCATGTATCTGTATTTGACCCGAGGGTTTCTCGATGTTAAAGTACAGGAATCGTTCAGGCCGGTCTCAGAAAAGGACTCGTCGGCCGTAGTCGTTGTAAAAATCGATGAAGGAAGAAGATACTTCTACGGCGACAAACGAATCGCCGGGACCTACCCGCCAAGATACCACGGATATTTCACCAAATTTGCCAGCCGCCTCAAACGAGACCACCCGATAAATCCGTTCGATATCCGGGCCGTGGTGGTCGAGATGAAGACAATTCTGTCGAACAACGGTTACCCGTACGCGAACATTCAGTTTGACTACGACAAATCGGTAGCGTCGGACACTATTCCCATTGCGTTTACCGTCGCGGCCGACACACTGGTCCACTTTGGCGATATCAGCATAAAGGAACTCAAGACCGGGGCCCGTCGCATATATCCGGAATACGTCATCAAAAGAGAGTTGACTTTTAAGCCAGGTGAGATCTACAAACAAAGCGATCTTGTCCAGTCCCGCAAGAGACTCTACGAATCCGGCTATTTCAGCTATGTACAGCTTATCCCCGACGACTCCCTCGGTACCCGGATTCGTCCCGACATGGTGGTCCAACTGCGAGAGACCAGACCTCGCTATTTTTCACTTACCGCAGGTGCCGGTCAGTCCACAGTGCGCGACTTGCAGTGGGATATCTCGATGGGGGGAGGCAAGCGAAATTTCTTCGGATCACGACATCTGGATGTCCTGAGCGATCTGTCGTTCGGCCTGGGGCAGGACGCCCGGGTTATCGCACAAAGCAATCGCATCAGGTACACGGAGCCGTGGTTCCTGGGCCTCCGAATGCCGCTGGCATTAACCGGGCAATATCAGCCACCGCTCAGATTCGTCCAGCAGAAGTTTATCAAGATCAGCAGCTGGTCGCTGACCGCCTCGACTTCAAAGCGATTTGGCGAGCAGGTTACCGTTACGGGCGGGGTGGAGTACAACAAAGTCAGAATTACGGGCGTACCGCCGACCGAAGCTGACTCACTCAAGCAGGCGCAGGGGATTTCCGTCAGACGAGACTTTTACAGTAACTATGTAGTCGACAGCCGTGATAATCCGTTTATACCTGCCCGGGGACAGTACACCACCCTTTCCGGTCAGTTTTTCGGCGGGTTTCTCGGCGGTGATGACGATTTCTACAAGTTTCAGGCCTCCTGGTCGACTTACCAAATTGTCTGGCCAGGCTGGATTTACGCGGTCAGGCTCAAGGGGGGATGGGTCAAGTCATTCGGCAAGACTGCTGAGGTGCCTAAAGACGAGCTCTTCTATCTGGGTGGAGCCGGCAGCATTCGCGGTTTCAAGGAAAACTCGCTTGGCCCGACCCGTGCCGATGGGTCAGCCGAAGGCGCCAACTACATCTTCATATTCAACCAGGAATTCCGCTGGAAAACCCTGCAGATCTTCAGCTTGATCTCCGGGAAGTTTTCAAACGCCTTCCCCCAGTGGCAATCGATCTTTTTTGACATCGGGAACGGCTACCGAAATCTCCAGAACATCACTCCTAACAGCCTGGCTATTAGCTATGGGACCGGGTTTCAGATAGTTTCGCCCGCGGGTCCGATCCGGCTGGATTATGCCATTTCCGTTCGGACGCCGAGATATAATGTTGCCCCACGGTTTCATTTCACTATATTGTACGCGTTCTGATTCTTGACCGGATTTTGAGAACAATCAGGGGGGCGAAGCGGTTCGTATTTGTGTATAAGACTAAACTCTGATCCGAATGTAAGGAATCCCGATGAAGCCTATATATCTCGACCATAACGCCACAACTCCAGTCGATCCGCAAGTTGTTGAGGCGATGCTTCCGTATTTGACCGACAAATTCGGCAATGGAAGCTCGGTCCATTCTTATGGGCGCGAGGCCAAAGTCGCTCTCGAAAACGCCAGAGAAGTGGTCGCTTCGGTCATCAACTGCGAGCCATCGGAGCTGTACTTCACCTCCGGCGGTACGGAATCGGACAATATCTCCATCCTGGGAAGCGCCCGGCAGTTGTCCGGATACAAAAGTCACCTCGTTGTTGGCGCCACGGAGCACCATGCTGTTCTCGAGCCGGCTGAGTATCTCCACCACAAGGAAGGTTGGGAACTGGATCTTCTGCCTGTCGATGGCGAAGGGTTTGCCTCTGCGGATAAGCTTCGTTCATTGGTCACCGACAAGACCGGTATCGTCTCCGTCATGCACGCGAATAACGAAACCGGGACTGTCCAGGATATCACCGCCCTGGCCCAGGCGGCGCATGAGAAGGGTGCCTGGTTTCATACCGACGCGGTTCAGTCTACCGGTAAGATCAAGGTTGATGTTCGCCAGATGGATGTCGATCTCCTTTCATTGACAGCTCACAAGATTTATGGCCCGAAAGGTATCGGCGCTCTGTTCATTCGGAGCGGATTGAAGATAGCGCCGCTGTTCTACGGCGGTTCGCATGAGAAGAAACGTCGCCCCGGGACCGAGAATGTTGCCGGAGCAGTCGGGTTGGCCGAAGCGCTTCAGATCGCAAGGAAGCGGCAGCTTCAGGATTTCACCACCCTGAACGAACTGGCCGACTATTTCATTCAGCAGGTTACTGCAGAAATTCCGGATGTTCATTTGAACGGTCCGCGAAAGAATCGCATCCCTCAGACAGTGAACCTCTCGTTCAAAGGAGTCGAGGGAGAGTCTATTTTGCTCGGCCTCGACATGAAAGGGATTGCCGTCTCTTCCGGGTCGGCCTGTACTTCGGGATCGACCGAACCCTCGCACGTAATCACTGCGATGGGGATCGATCGAGTAGTTGCCCAGGGTGCTATTCGATTCTCGATGGGGCGTGCGACTACCAAAGAACAACTCGACTATGTCCTGGCGGAACTTCCAGCGGTGATCCAGCGACTTCGTGATATGTCACCGGTGTACAGCAAACGAGGTTGACGAGCGAAAAAGGAACGATAATTTCAAAGGGTCGTTCGCGACCCTTTCGTGTGAATGGCAGAATATGAAGAAGAAGGTACTTGTCGCCATGTCCGGAGGAGTCGACTCCTCGGTCGCCGCTCTCCTGCTTAAGGAGCAGGGGTACGAGGTGGTCGGGGCCCACATGAAACTGTGGGACTATGTCGATGTCGGCGGCGACATCTACAAGGACGGGCGCTGCTGTACGATAGATTCGATTACGGATTGCAGGATGGTCTGTGATGCTATCGATGCGCCGTTCTATGTGCTCAATATGTCCCGACATTTCCGCGAAACGGTGATTGATAATTTCGTCAACGAGTATCGGACCGGGAGGACGCCCAACCCCTGCGTGCGGTGCAATTCCGATGTGAAGTGGAACGAGTTTCTGCGTAAGGCCATGGAAGTAGGGTGTGATTTCATCGCCACCGGCCACTACGCTTTCATCGAAAAGATGCCGGACGGGCGGTACGGGATTCGCAAGGGGGTCGACAAGACCAGAGACCAGTCTTACGTCCTCTGGGGTGTGACACAGGATGCCCTGAGCAAGACACTCATGCCGTTGGGGGGATTACTCAAGTCGGAAGTGCGAGAGATCGCCCGGAAATACAATCTGAGAACCGCCGAAAAGGCGGAATCCCGGGAGATTTGTTTCGTGGCCGACAACGACTATCGCCGCTTCCTGACCGAATTTGAACAGAAGGAAGGGAAGGAATACACGCCGGGAGAAATCGTTCATGAAAATGGAACGGTCCTCGGACAACATCGTGGGACTCCGTTCTACACGATCGGCCAGCGCAAGGGACTCGGGATTGCGTATCCGACGCCGCTCTATGTTCAGCATATCGATATCGAATCCAACCGGGTCATCGTCGGCGAGAACGATTCCTTATTCAAGCCCGGCCTGGTTGCCGAGAAGATGAACTGGATCAGCCTTGTCCCCGACCATGAGCCCTTTGAGGCGACGGTTAAAATACGCTATCTTCATGAGCCGGCCCCGGCAGCTATTGCCCCGATCTCCGGCGACTCGGTACGAATCACTTTCAAAGACAAGCAGCGGGCGATCACACCCGGACAGTCGGTCGTTTTGTATCACGATGATCTGGTTCTTGGTGGCGGCCTTATCGCCTGATCACTCCCTTTCCCTGCAGATTCCGGCACTCTTGACTTCGGGGGCTGTTACAGCTTATACATAACAGTTAGCAGCGACAATTCAATTCGAGTTTACCGGGCCGCGTTTCGGGCGCCGCGTTCTTCATCGGAAGGAGACAGTATGGTAGAAGCTACATTTCTCGGTCACTCCTGTGTAACCATCACCGACGGCAAGTATAGACTTATAGTCGATCCGTTCATCAGCGGAAATCCAAAGTCAGCCGGCAACGCCGATGAAATAAAGGCAGATTATGTCTTGATAAGCCATGGTCACGGCGATCATGTCGGCGACGGTATCGAGATCGCGAAGCGCAATAAGGCCACTGTTGTCGCCAATTTCGAATTAGCAAACTTGTGCAGTTCCGAAGGCTGTCAGGTGCACCCGCTTCACATTGGCGGCGGCCACAATTTCGACTTCGGCAGAGTCAAGCTGACCATTGCTCATCACGGAGGCGGCTATGGCCCCGATGCTTCGCGGTACACCGGCCCGCCGGTTGGATTCCTCATTACCATCGGTGGCAAAGTGATTTATCATCCTGGAGATACCGGACTGTTCTACGATATGAAGCTGATCGGTGACATGAACAAGATCGACCTGGCCTTCCTGCCAATCGGCGACAATTTTACGATGGGTGTGGAGGATGCCGCCAAGGCGGCCGAGTTCCTGCACCCTTCCAAAATTGTCCCGATACACTACGACACATTTGACATGATCCAGGCCGACCCCAGGAAGTTTGCGTCGATGGTCAAGGGAAGTGATGTGGTGATCCTTAAACCGGGTGAATCACTTAAGCTGTAGCGGGAATCCTTCACACAGATTTTGCTCACTGTGATTAAGGCGTTGCTGTCACCCGATGATCGTTTTAATTGCTTGTCGTCCGGTTTCTTATTAGACTGACTCGGCTGTAAACACGCGAGTAGAGAAGAAGAGAGGATATGAAACGGCTGTTGAAAATTTTCGGTTGGACGGTCGGCATAATCGTCGCAGTAGTGCTGGTAGCGGTCATCGCATTATGGGTTTTCTTTCCGGTTGAGAAAGCCAAGCAGATGGCGATCGAAAAAGGGAGCGCGCAGCTTGGGCGGAATATCGAAATCAAAGATGCCGCGGTTTCGTTCTGGGGTGGCATCGGTGTCAAGCTGGGTGGCGTGGCCATCAGCAATCCGGAAGGGATGCCCGGAAACATTCTTACGGCAAAGAACCTTGACATCAAACTCAGTATTCTGCCGCTGCTCAAAGGAGAGGTCAGGATCGATCGCCTCATCGTGAACAATCCGGACATTGACTTGAAAAAGCTTCCGGATGGCACCAACAACTACACCTTCCCGACGATGGATAGCGCCGCCCCGAAACAGCTGACGGAGAAGGCCACTCCGGAACAGAAGGCCGCTGCAGCCGTCATCTCATTCGACAAGCTGGATATCAACGACGGCAACCTGGTCTACCAGGACGACAGCTCTCACACCGGCTTCTCGTTCAAGGGCCTCAACCTCTCAACCACCCTTACGACACCTGAAAACAAGTACTACAAATCGTCCGGCACCATATCCGCAGACACCGTGTCGGTGACCGGCGAAAACTCTCTTCCTCCGCTTAAAGTCGGACTCAACTACAGCGCCGAATACCATCCATCGGAGAAGCTTCTCACTTTCGAGAACAGCGATCTCCGCCTGAACAAATTGCTCTTCACTTTGAAGGGTGAAATCACCGATCCACTCGATCAGATGAAGAGCCGAGTCACGATAGCATCGGAGAATATCGGAGTCGCGGATCTGCTCAGCCTGGTTCCGCCGTCGAAAACGGAGATGATCAAAGATTTCCAGCTCAAAGGAAATTTCGACCTGAATCTCGATATCGACTACGACCGCAATCGGGTCGACACGCTGGCCTATTTCGGAACGGCCACTTTCAGCTCGCTCGATGTATCCCATGCGAAGATCCCCGGACAACTCCAGGTCAAGAAGGCGGTGATCGATGTCAAGAATGACAATCTGCGATTGAATATCGAAGACGGCAATTTCGACGGAAAGCCCGTCAAGGCACATATGGTGATCGATAACTTCGCCGATCCCACGGTCAACGGCGAGCTGGCCGGCGGCCTGAATCTGGTCTATCTGGAGCCGTTCCTTCCGACGAAGTACAACCAGAAAGTGACAGGGGACGCACAGTTCGATCTAAAGATTTCAGGGCGGGTCAAGGACTATCAAAATATCGGCTTCTCCGGCAATCTGTCGGTGACCAACGGAAGCTATGATGCCAAGTTCATGCTTGAACCGATCAAGACGTTTGACGTCGACATGTATTTCGATAATCGCGTGGTCAGTGTGAAGAAGCTCAACATGTCGACCAAGTCCGGATCGCTGGCTTTCGACGGCAGAATCACCGACATCGTGCCTTACTTGATGGCTGATTCGGCCGGAAAAAAGAAGATCGAGCCAACCCTGGACGGAGCTTTGAAAGGTGACCTCGATCTCGCGGTACTGAAATCAATGCTCCCCCCGAAAGGAAACCCACAGCTCTCGGGTAAGCTCGCAGTCGATCTGAGCGTCTCCGGCGTGATGACGAAATATACTGGCTTGAAGCCTCGCGGATCGGTCGCCATCAGGCAAGGAGCCTACAATGACTCGCTGTTGCCGGAACCGATCAGGCAGTTCGATGCTGATTTGACGATTTACCCTGATACGATCATGGTCAAATCGATGAACGTGGAATTCGTGAGCAGCGATGCCTCGTTCACGGGCAAACTGATCGATCCCTTCCCGTATCTCCTGCCGTTGAAAGAGATCGATCGCAGCAATATGAAAAAACCGATGTTCCTGTTCAGTCTCTCTTCGCATCGGTTCAATGTCGACAAGCTCTTCCCGGAAGCTTCGCCCGGTACCGAACAGGCCAATGCCACGGCCGCCCAGGATTCCGTGTCGGCGATCATTCTGCCCGATATCGACGGACGAGGGAGTTTCCATATCGATACGCTCATCTACAGCAAAGTGGATTTCACCAGTATCGAAGGTCAAGTGAAGATCTATGACCGGAAGATCGATTGCTACGATGTGAACGGTAAGGTCTACACCGGGACAATTACCGGCACCACCACGGTCGATCTCAGCAACTTCAATAGTCCCCAGTATAGCGGGTCTTTTGAGGCGACTCAGGTCGAGGTCGATGACTTCATGCAGCGGTTCGCGCCGGTTAGCGGCTACTTGTTCGGGAAGATCGACATGAAAGGGACCTATGGCGCCAGCGGTTGGGAACGAAGCGACTTCATTAAGTCGCTCTCGATGAATTCCGACGGCAATATGCGTCAGGCTAAACTGGTCACCTCCGGTGCGGTGTATAGTGCTATGTCCGGCCTTGCGGAGAAGATTGGACAGACATTTGACAAGGAGCAGTCACTCAAAAATCTTGCCACCAAAGTTACTGTGAAAGATGGCAAAGTCGCGCTTGACAATCTCAAGTCCAGGCTGGGCGACATGGGAGATATCGAGGTCGGCGGGTATTACGGCTTTAATGGAGATATCAGCTACACCGGTTCCATCCTGCTATCCCAGGAATGGTCTCAGAAGCTTCTTTCGAAAAAGGGTGTACTTGGAGATCTCGCCGGTATGCTGACCGAAAAGTCCGTCGACCGTATCAAGCTGCCAATCGCTTTTGGTGGCACCATGGATCAGCCGAAATTGGAGGTTGACTACTCCTCACTTACGAAGAACCTCGGATCTAATGTCAAAGATGAAGCTAAGAACGCTCTGGACAACCTCCTGAATAAGAAGAAACCCTGACCACTAACTATAGACGCAGCACGGGGACAGTGAATGACCTGGCTTGTTAATCAGCTCGGAATTCTCGGACATATCTTCTTCTATCTGATCCAGGTCGTTCAATGGACGATCCTGATCTCGGTTGTCTCTTACATGATCGCGCTCATTTGCGGCCTCGTGTTTGGCGTGTCTCGTATCTCACGGAACCGGTTTATCCGCTCGATTGCCGGGATCTACGTCAATGTACTTCGCGGCGTGCCCCTGCTCGTGCTGATATTTTTCTTCTACTTCGGATTGGGCAAGGTCGCTAATCTTGATCGCTTCACCGCCGGAGTGCTGGCGGTCGGCGTTTGCTACGGTGCTTATATGGCGGAGATCCTCCGCTCGGGTATCGAAGCGATAGACTACGGACAGCACGAAGCGGCGATGTCGCTGGGGATGACCCGCTGGCAGACAATGCGATTCATTATCCTGCCGCAGTCGTTCCGAATTGTAGTTCCTCCGGCCGCCAACGAATTCATCGCCTGCCTGAAGGACTCATCCCTTGTCTCGATCATCGGTCTGCGGGAGCTGACTCAGGCCGGGCGCCAGTACACCAGCCAGAGTTTTCTGGATTTCCAGACCTGGCTTGTGGTCGGACTGATTTATCTCGCGATGACTCTCACCCTGACGCGGATCGTGAAAAAGATCGAGAAGCGCTTCGCCATCCACGGATTTGGAGCTTCACGCCGTGATAATTGAAATGAAAGGTGTAACCTGCCGGTTCGGTTCTGTTACCGCGGTCGACCAGGTAAGTCTGAATGTCGAGCAGGGGGAGGTGGTAGTTATCCTGGGACCATCGGGTTCGGGCAAATCGACGCTACTTCGCTGCCTCAACGCGCTGGAGGAGATTCAGACAGGGGAGATCAATATCGACGGCTACAGGATCGATACAAAGCATGTCGACATCCATGAGATCCGTCTCGAAGTCGGGATGGTCTTTCAGCAGTTCAACTTGTTCCCCCATCTCAGCGTCCTTGAGAATGTGAATCTGGCGCAGCGAGTAGTGAGAAAGCGGTCGAAAGCGAAAGCTACCGAAGTATCGACCAAACTGCTTCAAAAAGTCGGTCTCGGTGACCGTCTGACCGCTTTCCCCGGCCAGCTCTCCGGCGGGCAGAAGCAGCGGGTGGCGATTGCCCGGGCGCTGGCGATGAATCCCAAAATTATGCTTTTCGACGAAGTTACTTCGGCCCTGGATCCTGAGATGATCGGCGAGGTACTAGAAGTAATGAAACAGCTCGCCAGGGAAGGAATGACCATGCTGGTCGTCACTCACGAGATGGGCTTCGCTCGCGAAGTAGCGCATCGCATTGTGTTCATCGATGGAGGCCGCATTGTGGAAGAGAGCAGCCCGGGTCAATTTTTCACCAGTCCGCGTACGCCACGGGCCAAAGAATTCCTCGCCAAGGTATTATAGAAGTGAACCGTGCTTTTGTATTTCTGATCATCTCCATCATAATTTCGGTTCCCGTCGCGGCGACCGATCGGGTCATTCAGCAGGTCCCGGAATGGCATCTCAAGTCACCCGATCCTGCCTACACCATCCGTGCCCATATTATCCCCGATTCGGCGCTGATCCGTGCTACGATGGAAATTAACTACGTCAACAACAGCGCTGACACGATTGACGAAATGGTCTTCCGCCTCGATCTGAACGCTTGGCAAAAGGACAGCTATTTAGACCGCCGATTAATGATCGCGGGTGACAGCTCCATCCACAAAATGTCGGAAGAGAACAGGGGCTACATCCATATCGATTCACTTCTTGCCCTCGGTGTCCCGGTAGACTCAAGCGGGATGATCTACGACAACACGATTCTCCATGTCAGGCTTCCCGCTGCTCTTGCGCCCGGTCAGCTTGTCTATCTCTTGTGCGCATTTGAAGCCCATCTTCCCACGGCGAAGAAATCAAAGGACCAGTACTGGCAGTTCGATGATTGGTATCCCCGGGTGTGCATCCTGACAGATTCAGGCTGGATTGCCCGGCAGTATATGCTCTGGGACGATCCGCCGACCGCGTTAGCTGATTATAATGTCCTGTTGTCGATAGATCCATCTTATGAGATCGCCTTCGCCGGCGATTTGCTGAATGAGAAAGAGCTTTTCGGTTTCTTACCCAAACCTGACCAGGACTCCGTCTTCCTTGATATCACAAACCGTTTCGACAGCGGAATCCCGGGCACCCAATTCACGCCTCAATACAATAATGGCACAAAAGAGTATGCTGTTACTTCGAATGATCGCCATGTGTTCAGCTTTGCGGTAGCTCCCAGGTTCAAGCGTGACCGCGCCTACACAGGTAAAACTACGATCGAGACCTTCTATCACGATTGGAAGAAGATGATGTGGGTGGATTCGGTCGCCACCTGGACGCGCGATTTCATTTACCAATATCAGTCGAAACTTGGCCCGTTTCCTTACTCGCGGATTGCGATTGTCGACGCTGATACTTCGGCGCCGTCTCAACCAGACCCGCAGGTCATTTTCCTTCCGGGACGAATGAAGCGCGAACCACTGAAGGCGGCCCTGGCTTTCTATCTTGCCTCCTGCTGGCTGAACCGACCGGCTGCTGACGACAACGGAATTTCCCGATTTTTCGGTGAGGGAGCAGCCTATTATTCCGCGGCTGTTGTGACCGCCGGTGATTTCGGCGCGGAAGGGGCTGACATGATGGTACAGTACGAAGACTGGATGAAAGGGAATTCGGTGATGGCCGAGATGTACAAGCACGATCTGAGCCTTTACAACCAGTACCATCCCGCTCCGCCGATCAGCGACAGCATCATTCGAAATGACATCCATCAGCTTCACGCCTATCCGCCCTACGTCTTACGACGAATCCCCTCAATGCTCTACATGCTTCGCTTCGCGCTTGGTGACTCTTCGATCTGGAAGGCCCTGGGCAGTATGACAGCTTCGGCCGCGCAAGCACCGATCTCACCCGCCCGTTTTGAGAACGTAGTGGACTCTGTCACTAACGACTCATTGCTTTGGTTCTGGACCCAATTCGCCGATACTTCAAACCGGTATGATTTTGGCGTCTTTTCGGCCCGGTCGGAAAAGTCGGGAGACCAGTATAATGTCTCCTATCGGCTGATCAATCGAGGACAGATCATCCTGCCGGTCGAAATCGCCTTCGTCATGGAAGGGAGCGACACGCTATTCGATACTCTCTCCCGGAGTTCGTTTGCGAGATCGGACTCGCTGTACCAATTTCAGGTGAAGCTTCCAAGGCGACCGGTGGCGATTGTCATGGACCCGCATCATTATCTGTTTGACTCGAATCGTTTCGACAACTATCACTTCTTCATGCCCATTCGCTACAAATACTCGGATCCTCCCGACCTGTTCATCGGTTTCAGGAAGCTATAGCCCATAAGGAATCGTGATGAGAATCCCTGCCTGCCTGGTCGCCGTCGCGGCGGCACTGCTTATATCCATACCTGTTGAGGCTCAATCGACGGGAAAACTGAGCCCCCGAGCAAAATCCAAACTGGCCGCTCAAGCGGCAGCCTCGTTGGGCGAATACTGGCTTTTTCTCGATAGCGCTGCTGTCGATCCACAGGGAGTTTACCTGTCCGGAGCATCGCGGAAACGTCGGGCGAAGGCGGACCCGGGATCTTTGTTGATCGACTCACACGATTACCCGATTCGCCAGGCCATCATAGATTCGGTCAGAGATGCCGGTCCGGAAGTGCTATCGGTATCGAAATGGCTTCGCGCAATCGCTGTCGATGCATCGCCGGCGCAAATCGCACGGGCCGAGGCACTATCGTTTGTCAAACGTATTGATGTCGTCAACATCTATGAACGCCACAAGCTGGCGCCGACGCCGGTCCTGAAAGTCGAGCCGAGCCCAAAAGCAGGTGCCCTGGATTATGGGAATTCGGCTCTCCAGATAGCCTTTATGAATGCAACGAAACTTCAGCAGCTCGGACTCAGCGGCAGGGGAGTAAAGATTGCCATGTTCGACTCCGGGTATGATATCCACCATCCGGCGTTCGATTCCACCCATATTGTAAATACCTACGACTTCATCAATAGTGATACAACCATCGATGGAGTAGACTGCGACACGGCTCAATTTCGCTATCCGCCGGACTATCAAACCTACCATGGTACCCTGACGCTGGGAGCCATTGGCGGATATGTACCGGGGGAACTGATCGGCGCGGCCTACGGCGCGGACTTTCTCCTGGCGAAGACTGAGATAACGTGCAACGGCACAGAAGTGAAAATCGAAGAGTACAACTGGATCGCCGCCGCCGAATGGGCCGATTCACTCGGTGCGGATATTATCAGCTCCTCACTCGGTTACACGACCTTTCAAGACAGCGGAAGCTACACTGCTTCGCAGCTTGACGGCAAGACGGCCCTCATTACACGGGCCGCGGAAATTGCTGCCTCGAAGAATATTCTCGTGGTCAACTCCGCTGGTAATGACCGCCACAATTTTGCCTGGCCGCACATTTCGTTTCCGGCCGATGGCGACTCGGTTCTGGCGGTTGGGGCTACCAATCCCGATTCGTCATTAGCTGATTTTTCATCTCCCGGCCCGACCGCCGACGGCCGAATCAAACCGGACGTGGTCAATCTGGGGATCAACGTCCATACCGCCTCCCAGTTCGGAGGATTCACTGACGCCGACGGGACCTCCCTTTCCGCCCCGTTGACGGCCGGAGCGGCTGCGCTGGCGTTCGAATATGACACCACGCTTACCGCAGCAGAGTATATTCAGCAGGCCAGAAGCAGCGCCAGCAGATCAAGTCACCGGGACAACGACTTTGGTTATGGGGTGTTGAACGCGGCCGATGCCGCCCAGCTTTTGAGGCTCGATCTGCCTGATACCCTTACGGTTGCCTTCAGGGATACGGTTCAAGTAGATATCCACACCATCGGTAAATCGCCCGAAGTCCCGGCTATTTCGATCATCGACACGCCCCCCTGGGCCCTGTTTTCGGACAATGGCGATGGTACCGGGTCACTCAGGGTAATACCGGCAAATCTCGACGGGATAGCCGGTACGCTCGGTTTTGTTCTGTCCTATGCTGATATTGCGGATACCTCGTTTGTCGTCGTGGTTGTCTATGGCCAGCGGCAGGCCGATGTTTTCGCCGGACCGAATCCTTTTCGCCAGTCGGTCAACATCTACACCCGGGCCACCGCCGGTCGGGTGAAAAGCATATCAATTCACAACATCGCGGGTGAAATCATCTGGGAGGAAGTCAATAATTCCGCCCCCAGTGCCGATACTGTGAGTGTGACCAAGTGGGATGGCCGCAATCAATCAGGCGAAATTGTGGCTGCCGGAGTCTATATCGCAGTTGTCGATACCGACCGGCGAACATACCATGTTAAACTTCTGAAATCCGATTGAAGCAGTATCATGAGCCTTCAGCATTCCCACAGCGAACTCGGATTCAAGCGCTGCGCGGTATGTAAGATCGACCTGAAGGGCAGATTCGTCTATATCGACGAGCGCACCGAACATCTCCTCGGACTCACCAAAGAAGAACTCTTCGGAAAAAGCATACTCGAATTTCTCGATGACCCGTCGCAGAAGCTGATTGAGCAGCTTTTGGCGCAGCGGAATCATTACGAGACCTTTTACGATATCACCACTCTGACTCTGCTGTCCAGCAGCAAGAAGCATATCACGTCGCGAGTTATCGTCTCGCTGAATTTCATCGCCGGCAACCCGGTCAACTTCCAGATGGTCATCGATCCCGCCTCCCTAACCGCACGACCCACTCGTGAAACGGTGACATCGCATTATTACGATGCCCTGCTCAGTGAGATCATCGGACTGGACAACATGAATGACTGGAAGCCGATTCTTCAGATCCTTTGCCGATATGTCGGGGCCTCGCAGGCGTGTCTTTACCTCATTCAAGGCGACAAGCTCGAAGCCCGCTCCACGGCGGCAAATGAGAATATCGCCGACCAGGTGTACAAGACAATCCCCGAACCATCGGAAATGCATCGGAAAGTCGCCCAGACCGGTCAGGAGTATTCATTTATCGACGGACTCTCGGTCCAGCAGATGATTGAGGCCTCGGGCTCGGCTCCCAACGAGTACGTGACTCGATTCGAACTGACAAGCGGCGCCGTGTATCTGCTGCGCCTGATCTTCCCCGACGAATTCGACTCGCAACAAGCACAAGAATCGATAGCCGCCACCAAACTGGCGCTTCGTCTGGTGTCGTATCTCACTTCCGCCAGATTGGGCGTCTCCGATGACGAAGAGGACGACACGTTCGACATCCGCTTCACGATCGGATTTCTGGATTCGCTCGGTATCGCAGCGTTTCTGAATGACAGCGAAGGAACTATCGTCGGCTTTAATCCGTCGATGCTTCACTTCGCCAGCAGAGAAGCGCTGGACAGCAACTATATGACGCTGCTTCGGTCCCTGCCCGATCCCAATCGTGGAAGATTAGCCGATCAAATCGCTGACTATATCAATTCCGACAATCCCTCCGACACCGAGACCGATCTTCGCCTTCGACTTCAGATCGGCGAACACGAATATGCTACGGTCAACATCATGAGACTGGGCGAATCGACTTCGGATCGCACCGCCTGCTTCGTTTTTCTGACCGAACCGGGTACACCGGAACCTTCGGATCAGGTATTCAACGACCGGCGGATGTGGTATGGTGTCATGCGCCATCTTCGCGAGTCACTCGGCTCCTCCCGTCAAATGTCCGATCAGCTCCTGCACCAGTTTGTCGATCGGCTGGGAAGCGACGGAAATAAATCGCTCCGGCAACTGGACGAAGAACTGGAGCAGATGCACTCTGCGGTGGATGGCTTCGCGCAGCTGCTTCGTATGGCCGCCGGAAGCCGAAGAACCGAGACCACCGATCTCAATCTGCTGGTAAACGGGGTGCTCAAGAAGTTATTGTCGCAGCACCCGGAATTAGCCATCACTTGCACCTACACGCACCTGCCGAAGATCGCCGCTCAACGACGCTTGCTCACGGCAATTCTGAAAAATATCCTCGTCCTTGCCGTGATGCATAACGATGGCTCCAAAGTCACCGCCAGTATCGAGGCCAGAGTAGAGGACGGTTCGTGTACGCTTACCTTATCTCATCCCACCAGTTCTCTGTCCGAAGACCAGCTCCACGGAATCATGAGTTTCGACCGCCTCGGACTCTCATCCGACAACAGCTCATCGGCAAGGAAACTGACGTACGCTGTCACTCGGAAGTTGATCGAGTTAATCGATGGGACTGTCAGTTTGAAGCCGTTGGATAAGGGTGGGGTGCTCGTCACCATAGAATTTCCCATTGCCTGATAAGGCGGAGGTCACACGATTTGGAAGCACAGGTACGCATACTTCTGGTAGAACCTATCAAGTATCAGGGCCTGTTGATCGAACGGGAGATTCATCAGAAGGTTCGGGGCGCCGTTGTGTCACAGGCCCGCACCGCTTCGGAGGTCCTCAGGCTCCTTCGCAACGGTGATATCGAAATCGCCATCATCGATCTGGACAGTGCCCGTGACGAAGGTCTCGAGATTCTTCGCTCTCTGAGCCGGGCCGACGGTAACGTGAAGATAATCGCGATTGCCGGTGATATGGCCGATGAATCGGTAGCCGTACTGCTCAAATCGGGCGCCGATGAGCTTCTTTTCAAAGATCCCAGCTTCCATCTGATTATCCCGCGTCTCATTGAGAAACTGCACCGGCAGGTTGTACGTGACCGCACTTTGGACGGTGCTCCGATGCCGAATCTCGGCACTGCCTTCGCGCCTGAGTCAATAAGCACCGTGGCGGGGCTGCTGGCCCATGAGATCAACAATCCGCTTATGTCGATCCTCGGAACTGCCGAACTGATACTCGAACAGTCGGCGATCTCAGATCCTGAACTTGCGCGCAAGATGCTGACGATCAAAAAGTCGGCCCGACGAATCCGGATGGTCCTCAAGAGGCTGACTTCCGCTCCAAACGTCTCAGAAAATTCGACGATTTCGTCTGAACGGCTGCGGACCGAAGAACCTGACGCGGTCACAAAATAGCCCCGCTTGGTCGATCGAGCGGAATATCAGTTGACAAACACCGCGCATTCTCTATTTTTTAGCCTAATTTTTAACAGGATAGTGAAGTATGTATTCGATGACCGGTTTCGGCAAAGCGGAGCATTCAGGCAAAGCGGGGAAGTTTATTGTCGAAATCTCCAGTGTAAACAACCGATTCCTTGAAATTTCCGCCAAATTGCCCCGACAGTTCTTTACGATTGAGCCGAGAGTGCGCGAATTGGTCGGTAAGTCGCTGAGTCGTGGTAAGATCAACATCTATGTCGGCTTCGAGGAAGCGGCCGGCAGTCCTAACAAGTACCTCATTAATAAGGTGGCGGCCGCAGCCTACCACAAGCAACTTAAGGCGCTCAAGAAAGAACTGAAGATAACCTCGGATATTGACTTACGCGATCTGTTGCTGCTCCCCGATGTTACCCGCCCGGAAGTCGAAAGCGTCGATGAGGACCTCATCTGGGCCGGATTGCAGAAGGTCGTCGAGAAATCGCTTCATGACCTGGTGGCGATGAGAAGGAAAGAAGGGGATGCTATGGGCCGCGATATGAAGAAACGGCTCGCCATTCTTTCCGAGCAGGTCAAGAAGGTCGAGAAACTTACTTCCGGTGCGGTAGAGAAATTCCGCGAGAAACTGCAGAAGCGGATCGAGGAACTAACCGCAGCTTCGGCCGCAGACCCATCGCGACTCGAAGAAGAGATCGCGCTGATGGCGGAACGGACCGATGTCACTGAAGAATGTACCCGCTTTTTGAGTCATATCGAGCAATATGAAGGGACGCTCAATTCGACCGAACCGGTTGGCAAGAAGCTGAACTTCATCCTGCAGGAACTCAATCGGGAGGCCAATACCATTGCCTCCAAATGTTCCGATCTGAACATCTCGACGATCGTCATCAGTATTAAAGAGGAAGTCGAGAGACTTCGCGAACAGGTGCAGAACGTCGAGTAGGCCAACCCGCGGCGCAGGGATCAATGAAACATACATCGGGAAACATTCTCATTATTTCCTCTCCGTCCGGCGGCGGGAAGACGTCGATCTGCCGGAAATTACTTTCGCCCAGTCGCAAGAAAGAAGGTTGGCAGTTCTCGATTTCTTACACCACGAGAAAGAAAAGACCAAACGAAAAAGACGGCCGCGAGTATTTCTTCGTGTCTGAAGCGGAGTTCCAGCAGTTGGTCCGCAAGGATTTCTTCGCCGAACACTTTCAGGTACACCTGTATCATTACGGTACGCCGCGAGGTCCGCTGGAGAAAGTGCTCAGTAAAGGTGGCGTGATGGTGCTTGATGTGGACGTGAAGGGCGCCCTGAAGCTGAAGAAAGAATATCCGCAAGCTATTACCGTGTTTATTCTTCCGCCTTCGATCGCACAGCTTCGCAGGAGACTTCGCCGACGCGGAACGGAGACGAAAGAGCAGCTCAAAGTGCGATTCGAAAACTCGAAAGCGGAAATTAAATTGTACAATAAGTTCGAATATGCCGTCATTAATGACGATCTCGACACCGCCGTGGACAAGGTGCTAAGTATTGTCAAATCACACGGTTGTCGCACGAAAATGATGAAAGAGGAACAAATCACTCGATTATTAGTTTAACAAGGTGATTTGCCGGAATAGTATAAGGAGAACTGGATGAACACGGTACGCGTGAACGAGTTGGACAAATTGGCCTTGAACCGCTATCAGGCAGTGATCGTGGCATCACAGCATGCCAGATGGTTGAACCTCAAGCGCTTAAAAGCGCTGGAGAAGATGGAAGAGAATCCGATGATTGAGATCGAAGCGCGGAAGATTACGATGGTCGCGCTCAAAGATCTTGTCGAAGGAAGGGTAAAGTTTGGCCGTCCTGAAACGATGTAATACAGTACACCACGGCATTCGAGTCGAAAAGGAACAATAATGGCGAAGAACTTGCTCATAGTTGAGTCACCCGCGAAGACCAGAACGTTGTCGCGATTCCTCGGTAAGGATTTTGAGATCCTCGCCACGATCGGACACATTCATGACCTGCCCAAGTCCAAACTCGGAGTGGATCCGGAAAAGGACTTCGAACCGGAGTATCTGGTGATCAAAGGGAAGGAAAAGGTCATCAAGGATTTGAAGAAGGCGGCGAAGACTGCGAGCAAGATCTATCTTGCGCCCGATCCGGATCGTGAGGGGGAGGCTATTGCCTGGCATGTTTCCAACAGCCTCCGCGACGGCAGCAAGGCCGAAATCGTCCGAGTTGCCTTTAACGAGATTACCAAGGCCGCGGTGATCGAAGCGATTGATAATCCACGCGAAATCAATATGAATCTCGTCAACGCCCAGCAGGCTCGACGAGTCCTCGATCGAATTGTCGGCTACACCGTGTCGCCGTTCCTCTGGAGCACGGTTGCTCGGAACCTCTCCGCCGGAAGAGTACAGTCGGTAGCGCTGCGTCTGATCTGTGAACGAGAGGAAGCGATCACCGCTTTCCAGCCGCAGGAATACTGGCAGATCGCCGCCGATCTCCAGACCAAAAAGAAAGAGAAGTTCTCGGCTCGGTTGTACAAGATCGATGACAAGACGGTGGTCAAGCCGGGCGACACCGGCGCCAAGAAGCTGGTCATCGATTCCGAGAAAGATGCCAAGAAATATCTCGCCGAGATGGAGAAACAGGAATTTGTCGTCTCCGATGTCAAGACATCGGAACGGACCAAGAACCCCTCGGCGCCGTTCATCACCTCCACCTTACAGCAGGAAGCGGCCAAGAAGTACGGTTTCAGCACCAAAGTTACGATGTCGATCGCACAGAAACTGTATGAAGGTATAGAGATCGGTAAAGAAGGTCCGGTCGGTCTGATCACCTATATGCGTACCGATTCGACCAGAATCGCCGCCGAAGCGTTGACCGCGGGCCGCAAGTATATCGCCGAAACTTATGGCAAGGAGTATCTGCCGCCCCATCCGAATCAGTACGGAAAGAAGAAGGGTGCGCAGGATGCCCACGAAGCGATTCGCCCGACCTATCTGGATCGTCCGCCGGAGAGCGTAAAGAAGAATTTGACGGCGCAGCAATACAAGCTGTATTCGCTTATCTGGAACCGCTTTGTGGCGTCGCAGATGAAGCCGGCTGTGTTCGATGTAATCACGGTTGATATCGAAGCCGGAAGATTCACCTTCCGCACGACATCTCAGACAGTGAAGTTCGATGGCTTCCTGAAGATCTATCAGGAAGAAAAAGAACCGGATGAAAATGGCAACGGCAATGGCGAGACGAGCAATCTGCCGGTCTTGAAAGTCAAGGATCCGCTGAAGCTGCTGAAGTTGAACCCGACGCAGTCGTTCACCAAACCACCGGCCAGATTCTCCGAAGCCATGCTCGTGAAAGAGCTGGAAGCCGACGGTATCGGCCGACCTTCGACCTATGCCAGCATCATTTCGACCCTCAAGGATCGCAAATATGTCGATCTGAATGAGCGGAAACTGAAGCCGACCGAACTCGGTGTGACGGTAAACAAGATCCTTGTCGAGAATTTCCCGAATCTCTTCAATGTTAAGTTCACTGCGGAGATGGAGAAGGAACTCGACCTGGTCGAAGAAGGCTCCGATGACTGGGTCAAGGTGGTGCGGGAGTTTTACAAGCCGTTCATGAAGACAATCGGCAGCCTCAAGGGAAAAGAGAAGGCGATCAAGAAGTCGATGGAGGAGAAAACCGACATCAAGTGCGAGAAGTGCGGATCGCCGATGGTCATCAAGTGGGGTCGGAATGGCCGATTTCTCGCCTGCTCGGCCTATCCTGAATGCAAGACAACTCGTCCGTTGCCCGAAGAAGAGGCGCGCACCAAGACCGATCAGGTTTGCGAGAAGTGCGGATCGCCCATGGTCATCAAGAGCGGTCGGTTCGGCCGGTTCCTGGCCTGCTCGGGCTATCCGGATTGCAAAAATACCAAAGCGATCACCCTCGGGATCAAATGCCCCAAAGAAGGGTGTAATGGCGATATTGTCGAAAAACAGACCAAGGGCCGTCGGATATTTTACGGCTGTTCGAATTATCCCAAGTGTGACTACGCAAGCTGGGATATGCCGGCCAAACGGGAATGCCCGGTCTGCCATAATCCCTTCATGCTGCTTAAAGTATCCAAGGCAAAAGGTGAGTTCTACCGCTGCCCGGAGTGCAAACATGAGATGACCGAAACTCCGGTCGAGGTGAAATCCGCCACGTAGCCGGATGCCCATCCAGACGAAACAAGCAACCGGAGCCGCAACGCTCCGGTTTTTTATTGAAAATCAAAGCGATTGACCCGGATTTTGAATTTGGATAAGTTGTATTATGCTTGAGAACTTCCTGACCGGTTATCTGAAAGAGCTGAAGCAGGAGAGGCGTTATTCGGACAATACGATCGAATCGTATCGACGCGACCTGACTCCGTGGGTGGCGTTTCTTGCCAGGATGTACAGCGAACTTCCTTCGACCGCAAAAAACGACCCGCTGCTTCTCCGCATGTACCTCCGCGAACGATCCGAAGCCAAAGTGAGCAACCGATCGCTGGCACGATTCGTTTCTGCTTTGTCCGGGTTCCAGAAGTACATCGCGACAAAGCCGGGAGGCAAGCAGCTTATATTCAAACTGCCCAGGATGAAGTACGCTCAGAAGATTCCCGAATTCATCCCGAGCCAGGAAGTCCATCGTCTGTTCGAGCACGGCAACGCTCGTGAGGACAAAAGCAGCTATGTCTACTGGCGCGACTTCATCATGATCGCATTGCTGTACGCCACCGGTATTCGCCGGGAAGAACTTACCAACATTAAACTGTCCGATATCGAACTAAGCAGTGGCACTATCACCGTCACCGGCAAAGGGAACAAAGTGCGGATGGTGCCGGTTGGGGACACTACATTGAGCGATCTGCAAGCATATTTGAGCAAACGGGACGAGTTTCTAGGGGCTAATTCGAGTCACACTCCGTACCTGTTGCTGAACCGGTCGGGAAGACCGTTGACGGTTCGGTCGGTCGACCGGCTGGTGAAGAAATTCGGAAAAGGCGAGGGAATGGAGTTTACTCCGCATACGCTCAGACACTCGTTCGCGACCCATTTACTGGAGAATGGCGCCGACCTGATGCTGATCAAAGAAATTCTTGGACACTCGTCGTTGTCGACCACCCAGAAGTACACGCATATTACGGCGGAGTCGATGAAGCGGGCGTACAAGAGTTCGCATCCTCGTTCCGGAGCGAAAAAATAAAGAGGGTAATATATGACCTTTCATGCAACCACAATAGTCGGTCTGATTCATAACGGAAAGGCGGCCATGGCCGGCGATGGTCAGGTGACGTTCGATGACACCGTTATGAAGACGAAGGCTGTGAAAATACGGAGACTGCACGACGGAAAGATCCTGGCCGGGTTTGCCGGAGCAGTGGCCGATGCTATGGCGTTGTACGAACTGCTGGAAAAGAAGATCGAAGAGTTTGCCGGGAATTTGCCGAAAGCGGTGGTCGAACTGGCCAAAGACTGGCGGACCGACCGAACTCTGCAAAGACTCGAAGCAATCATCGCCGTCACTGACAATACGCATATCTTCCTGGTCAGTGGCAACGGCGATGTGATCGAGCCGGACGACGGCATAATCGCCATCGGGTCGGGAGGTTCCTACGCCCTTGCCGCGGCACGCGCGCTGATGCAAGCGAACCCGAAACTGACCGCCGAGAAAATCGCGGTGAAAGCCCTGGAAATCGCGGCCGAGATCTGTATTTACACTAACTCGAATATCACGGTGGAAACAATTAAATGAATGATTCCTACTTAACGCCCCCCGAGATCGTGGCGCATCTTGACAAATATATCGTAGGACAGGACGGAGCCAAGAAATCAGTTGCGATTGCGCTTCGCAACCGTTGGCGGAGACAGCACGCTCCCGAGGAGATCCGTCGCGAGATCATGCCTAACAATATCATCATGATCGGTCCCACCGGGGTGGGGAAGACGGAGATTGCCCGAAGGCTGGCCGACATGGCCGCGGCGCCGTTCATTAAAGTCGAAGCCTCCAAGTTCACCGAGGTCGGCTATGTCGGTCGAGATGTCGAGTCGATGATCAGGGACCTTGTTGATATTTCAGTGAACATGGTTAAAGTCGAGCAGGGACGGATACTCGACAAGAAGGCGGAAGAACATGCCGTTGAACGGCTGCTGGATCTGCTGATCGCGCCGGTCGTCACGACCAAATCGGGTGGCCCCGACGAGGAATCGAGTCGGAACGAGTCCCTGCTGAGAACCCGGGAAAAATTCCGGGGGCTGTTGGAACAGGGAAAACTGGACGATCGCGAAGTAGAGCTGGAAACCCCACAGAATCAGTTCCCGGTGGTCGAGATTTTTTCGCCGATGGGGATGGAAGAACTGGGCGTCAACTTCCAGGAAATGTTCTCGGGGCTGATGCCCAAGAAGACGAAACTCCGCAAAATGTCGGTCAAAGAAGCACGCAAGTTTCTGGCCAGTGAAGAACTTAACAAGCTTGTCAATATGGACGATGTTATAGCGGAAGCACTCGATCGGGTGCAGGAGTCCGGCATTGTGTTCGTCGACGAAATCGACAAAATCGTTGGTGACAACGGCAAGACCGGACCGGATGTAAGCCGCGAAGGAGTGCAGCGGGATATCCTGCCGATAGTCGAGGGTTGTGCCGTTACCACGAAGTACGGGATGGTCCGTACCGACCATATTCTTTTCATCGCCGCGGGAGCCTTCAGCGTCTCCAAGCCGTCGGACCTGATCCCGGAACTTCAGGGTCGATTCCCCATTCGGGTTGAGCTGAGTTCTTTGACCTCTGCCGATTTCGAGCGTATCCTCATCGAACCCCGCGCTTCTCTGGTTAAGCAGTACAAAGCGATGCTTGATACGGAGGGAGTCTCGCTTGATTTCGCTCCGGCCAGCATCAAGAGAATTGCCGCCTACGCCGAACGGGTCAATCGCGATTCGGAGAACATTGGTGCGCGACGGCTCCACACGGTTCTCACCACTTTGCTTGAAGATATTCTTTACGATCCGCCCAAGGACAAGAAGAAAATCATGATAACGGGAAAGATGGTGGATGACGTGCTGTCCAAGATTGTGGAAGACGAGGATCTGAGCAGATATATTTTGTGACCGGAAGTTCGCCCGGGGCTAGACCCAGACGACGCGGATGTCACCGATAAAATTGTTGCAGGCGATGTACAGCTTCTGAGTGGCGCTGCCGTAATTGGCCGATTGTGACTCGAGATTGTTGCCGAACCCACTGGTGCGTCGCCCCATCAGCTCGATATCACCCACAAAATTCGAACAGTGTGCGAACAGGGGGAAGTTCTGCGGGACCATCACTCTGATGTCACCGACAAAGCCGGAGATGATAATTCGGTTGAGGCCGTCGGATAAGATTCCACCACTCAGCCGAACCTCCAGATCGCCCACCCCCATTGAGACCTCGACATCCCTCAGCGACATGTTACTGAGATCGACGGTGAGTTCCCCCAGTGACTTGCTGTACCGGAGCTTGCCGTCGGCACCCTGCCTCTGCGGACCGGTCTGGTAGGATTGCTGATAGTTGCTGGACGCATAGAACTGCTGGGCCTGCGCGCCCATTTTCCCTGAATCCATAGCCGAGGCCTGTTCGGCCGCAATATTGTCGGCGGGCCGGTTGGGCTCTTTTCTCTCTTCTGAAGTGTAAGCAGTGTTTGACGAATCAGGATGACTTGAGGCTTCAAAATGCATATTCATCCGGATCTGATCTTCCATCCGTTTTCGGCGAACGATCATCCAGATACCCAGACCGATAAAGAACAGAGGAATCAGCGATCGCAGGACATCGCCGAACGAGACGTTCAGGATGTCCAGGGAGTTGGCCAGCAGGAGCAGACCCAGCAGGACCATACCCAGCCCGATTACGATTTTGCCTTTATGTTTCATATTCTTATCACCGGTTCTCTTTATAGATAGAATACGCAATATCAGAAACGGAGTTGCCAAGGGCAACTCTAAAGTTAGCTCTCTGTTGGGACTTTCGTGCCGTTCTGTTCAGTTTGTGCGCAGTGGTCCGGCGTCGGGACCTGACCGGTCGACCGATAGGGCCGGATGTCGGCTTGACAATTCGGAGCAAATCTTCTTTATTCCTGCCAGTTTGAATCGAAAGTGCAGCCGGCCGTCCAGGGGCCGGAGAAGGAGAGATTATGGCCCGATCATTATGTCAGATAACTGACTTCACCCACCAGGAATTGAGCGAAGTTTTCGATCTCTGCTCGAATATGAAGAAGAAGCAGATTGCTCCGCGACCGTTGGAGAACAAATCGGTCGCCTGCATCTTCACCAAACCCTCCTTGCGGACCCGGATTTCGTTCGAAGTCGGGATCAGCGAGCTGGGCGGCAACCCGATTTACGTCACCGACAATGAAATCAAGCTGGGGGAGCGAGAGACGATCCAGGACGCGGCCAAAGTGCTGTCGCGCTACGTTGCCATGATCATGATCCGGACGTTTAAGCAGTCGGACGTCGAGGGTCTGGCGAAATACGCCACCGTTCCGATTGTCAACGGTCTTACCGACTTGGTCCATCCCTGCCAGATTCTTGGCGATTACTTCACGGTGCTCGAACACCTGCCCGGCAAGAAAAGATACAAAATTGCCTACGTTGGCGACGGCAACAATATTACCAACAGTTGGCTCAATTTAGCCTCACTGGTACCCCTTGATTTCCGTATCGGAACGTCCGAAGACTGCCAGCCCGACCCGACCATCCTGGCCCGGGCTAAGGCCAACTCGGACAGCCGAATCCTGATTACCGCCGATCCTAAAGAAGCGGTCGCCGATGCCGATGTACTCTATACAGATGTGTGGGCCTCAATGGGCCAGAAACATCTGTTTGAGGAAAAGGCCAAGAAACTTGAGAAATATCAATTAAACAGTTCTCTGCTGGAGGTCGCTGATCCACATGCTATCGTGATGCACTGTCTGCCGGCAGAGCGGGGAAGGGAAATCACCGACGAGGTAATGGATGGACCGCAGTCGGTGGTGTTCGACCAGGCTGAAAACAGGCTTCACATTCAGAAGGCAATCATGGCATTCCTTCTGAGATAGACCGGACAGAGGACCCAGAGCAGAGCGTCGAATTTAACAGAAAGGAGACGCCCGATGCGTTCCCACAAAATCACCGTTGCTCTGGGTCTGCTCGCCCTCACCGTCTTCACAATCGGCATGGTAGGGTGCGGCGGCTCGGACAACAATCCGACCAGCACCGCCGGTTCACTGACTGACCCGTCATTCATGGCGGTTCAGGATCAGGTAGACAACATTGTCGATTCCACCCTGACGAACATCGTCAACGGCTTCCAGAACCTGACGAACGTATCCGGCGACGGCAACGTCAACCCGGTCTTTTACGGTCCGGTCCAGCCGGATTCTGATGTCGTCAGTGCGACGTATGCCGACGGATGGCATGTCGTGCTGGTTGCCCGGACCCGCGCCGCGTACAACACGATGCTCCGCGACTCTGTCCAGTTCTTCGTCAATGACGAAATCTCTCAACTCCCCGCTGGAGTAGACAGTCTCTACTATCGCCATCAGTGGCAGTTCAATTTCGGAGACACATCCGTGACCCATCTGGGTATGAGCAGCCAGGCCACTCTCACAATCTCCGGTCTGCAGAGCACGACCGCGACAATCGATGGCACTCACGAAACTTCCGTGAACACGAAGCAAGTGACCGCCGATTCGACTGTTTGGAGAAGCTTTGGTATCAACGCCGAGGTTACTAATCTCGAAGTCAGCAAGAGTTTCGTCGGCTGGGCTCAGGGCTGCCCGAACAGCGGTACGATCTCCGGTACTGTCGAGATGACGTATCAGAAGGACGACGCCGCCTCGGTTGCCACCGCCTGGAATTTCACCGCCACCTTTACCGACGGCACTATGGCTGTCACGGTAACCAAGGGTACAACCTCCTGGCACTATTCGACCGACGTCTGCACCACCATCAACTAACTGCAGCCATCCAGACTTTTCTGAAGCCCGGCCAATGGTCGGGCTTCTTTGTTTGCAGACTCTCAGAAGGTTGACATAACCGATCGCAACGATTACTATTGCCTGCATGAAAGAAGTAATCAAATATGCGAACTGCTTCATCTGCGGAGACCAGAATCATCACGGTGTCCAGGCGAAGTTCTTCTTTGACGGTGAAAAAGCAAGCACTGAGGTGGAGGCGACTTCGGCCTTCGAAGGGTATCGGGGAATCTATCATGGCGGCGTTCTCTCAAGCCTGCTCGATGAAGTCATGATCAAGGCAATTCTGGCCCAGGATATCTACGCGGTTACGGCGGAACTCACGATTCGGTTTGTCAATCCGGTAAGAGTGGGGGACAGGGTCAAGCTGTCCGGCTGGGTGACAGAAAGCAAGGGGCGGCTGTATCTGACCGAAGGGAAGGCTGAGGGATTCGACGGAAAGATCTATGCTACGGCTACGGCGAAGTACATCCGGGCAGGCGACGATTTCAAGGCCGAGCTGATGAGCAGTGTCGTCTAAAATGCGTAGAACTTTTCACTCTCGCTTCATTTTGTTCTTTCGATAGTTTGTTCAGTCGATTGTCTTTCATGAGCTTGCATTGAATCTGTTCCGGCGGCATATTGCTTGCACCGATCGGGGATATGAATCCGCCCGAACGGACAGTGAAGTGTTATATCTATGGCCTGGTGAATCGGGAGATCGATCCGTTCCTCGAATCCAATGGTTTCACCCACGGCATTCTTTCATTCAGCATGCCAGATTACGGTATCCTTTTCCGTTGCCGCACCGACGGTAGGTCAATCGATCTTGAATTCGCCGCCTTTTTTGCCTTGTTGGAATTTATCCGATCGAAGCTTGGCTCGGAGAAGATAACTTCGGTTCAGGTCTTCTCTTCGAGCCCGGAGTTCGTCTTTTCGTTTACCGGTGAGTCTCCACATATGAAGCCCGGGACGGCCCGTCGCCGCCTTCTCGATGAACACGCCGCCAAGCTGAAAATAGCGGTAGGTTACATCAAACCCATAGAAAATCAGGCCCTTATCTCCTCCGCCGACTATCCGTCGATCCCCGAAGGACGGAGGATTGAAATAACCAATGAGCCAGCCGAGTTCAAGCGCGCTGAGTTCAAACCGTTCCAGCGCGGATTGAAGCTCTGACAGCCCACGTTTTGCCTTGACATCTGCATCCTCTCCGCTAACTTGATATTAGAGTTGCACGCGATTCGGCCTATCGCTCGTCCTTACTTCATGACGTGCGCCAATTCTTTAATAACGCGGTTTCGGGAGGTAAATATGACGTTCAAAATAAAATTCGCGCTGACCGGTCTGATGTTAGCGCTTGTTTGTGGTGCGGTGCAGGCGGAAGATCTCGGCCTGGTGTCCGTCTACAATGATTTTCAGGCAGAAGTCCTTCGCCAGACGGTAGGACAGGCCATCTCAAGAACGGATGACCGCTTTCTGGTCTCACTGGATTCCTCGCAAATTGACATCCTCAATCGGGCCGGCTTGGAGGCAGAGATAGTCGCGACCGACGTTGATCTTTCCCGCTACTGCCTGATCAGACCAGGACGAAACAGCCTCGCCCTTTCCTTTACCGACAAGTCGGCCATTCCGGGAGCAATCGATATCGGCGGAGGCGTTGCGCTGGCTGTCTTGGCCGACAAGGATTCCCGGACACTCACCGAGCAACGTCATTTGATGATTACGCCGCTCGATCAGTTGACTGCGCGGATTACGTATGTTCCGGCAGGTGTCACCACATTACTGAGTCAACTCACTGATTATCCGACCGACTCACTGGCAAATCTGGTCGATCAGGATTCAGTCTATGCCTTTGACACAAGACTTGAAGCTTTTCGCACCCGCTATATCTACAGCGATTCGATCCTGGCCGCAAGAGACTGGATCACGGCAAAGTTCCATGCCTGGGGCTACACGGACGTCACTACACCGTCGTTTTATTACAACGGATCTCTCCTGTTCAATATCATGGCGGTAAAGCCGGGCTATGCCGAGCCGGATGCCGTCATTGTAATTGGCGGGCACTATGACTCGATAACCTACGGACAGGTTCCCGGACCGATGGAATATGCACCGGGGGCCGACGACGACGGTACCGGTACGGTGACAGTGCTGGAGCTGGCAAGAATTCTCAAAGACGTGCCGCTTCGTAAGACTGTCATCTTTATGGCTTTTACCGCGGAGGAGCAGGGGTTGGTCGGCTCTGGTGTGGCCGCTCAGAATTTCGCCAGTAATGGGACGAATGTCGAAGTCATGCTGAATTTCGATATGGTGGCTTACGATCCCACCGATCTCGGCGGCCTGGATATCGCCAGTGGCCCGATCACGGCCTACCGGGATCTAATGGCCAATACCGCGGTCAGGCTCGGCACCATCAATCCGATCATCTCCGGAATGGGAAGCAGTTCGGATCATTATTCGTTCTATCAGCAGGGATTCAATATCGTAGACAATATCGAAGACAATTTCAATACTCCCGGCTGGCACACCAACCTTGATTTGTCCTCCCGCCTGAATTTTGACTACTTCACGAGAGTCGTGAAGACGGCTGCCGCCACGGTAGGCATTATTGCCAACTCGGCTCATCCGACAGGGATCAGCCGTATTATTGATCAGGGGGACGGACAATCACTGAATATCGTCTGGTCGGATTGTGATCCCAACTATACCTATACAGTTAACTACGGGACATCGCCGGGGAGCTATTCGCATTCGATACCGGTTCCTTCAGGAGAGTGTTCATACATCGTCTCGGGTCTGACCGAAGGTGTCCGGTATTATTTCTCCGTTGTGGGTGAAGCCTCCGGCGGATATCCGGCCCTCTACTCGATAGAGTCAAGTGAAGTTCCCCTGGTGATTCCTCGCGCCCCGTCCCGCCTTGCCGCCGAGCCGGCCGATCATGAAATCCTGCTCGATTGGGCTCCCAACCGTGAAGCGGATTTCTCCCACTACCGGATCTATCGCGACGACGGCGGCGGATATGTTCTGTATCAGGACAACATCACCGATACATTTTATGTCGATGCTTCGGTGATTGGACAGACCCCGTACGAGTACAAGATCACTGCTGTCGATTTTGATTTAAACGAATCGGAGTTCTCTTCGGCGCATCAGGCGTATGCCGCTACGTTCGATGGCGGCGTGCTACTGGTCGATGAAACCGCCAACACGAATCCGATGCCCACGCAACAGCAGCAGGAGAACTACTTCCACCAGATTTTCGCAAGCACCCCGTTCACCCTTGATACCATTACGTCGTCGACAGATCCAATCACGAGAAATAAAGCGGGCCGGTATTCTTCGATGTTCTGGCTCGATGATGACATCAATAATAAGCTGATCGAGTATAGCGAGGATACGCTCGCCTGGTATCTGAATTATACTGACAATGCCCTGGTCGAGGGATTCCGTACCCTGCCATTCTGGACTACCTCGCCGGTCAATACCAATCATATTTTGTACAAGCAGTTCGGCGTCGCGTCATTTACTGAGAATACCGCGTTTGATTTCATCGGCGCCACCGGACAGAACGGGTGGCCCTCAGTCCAGGTGGATCTAACGAATATCTTCGGAAAGCTCCCGGATATCTCTAAGCTCACGGCCAGATCAGGAGCTACGGTCATCTACACGTACGATTCCTTCACCGACGATCCGGCTTACGAGGGACGCCCCTGCGGCGTGCTTTACCATACTTCTCAGGGATACCGGGTGCTGCTGACTTTCCCGTTGTATTTCCTGACCGATGCTTCCGCTCAGGCACTGATAGCTCACGCTGTTCAACTCTTTGGAGAGGGCGGCGGGTATATTCCCGGTGATGTGGATGGATCCGGAGTCACCGATATCAGTGACCTCGTGTATCTTATCGACTACGCCTTCGCTGGGGGACCGGAACCTCCGAATATGAACTCAGCCGATGTCGATGGATCCTGCGTGGTGGATATTTCTGACGTCATTTACTTCGCAGACTACTCCTTTGGAACGCCATCGGGTCCGGCCCCGGTTTCCGGTTGCGCTCAGTAGGTTGACACAGGAAGCTCGAAACGGTTTACTAAGGCGGGTCGTCGGGCCCGCCTTTCTTATTTTCAGCGAAACAGGAGCAATCGAAATGGGGGCGAACACTTGCACATTTTGTGAACGTGGGGAGCCCCCGAAAGTCATCGAAGCCGATTTTTGCTGTCCGGTCCTCTGGTTTTGCGTTCAGTTTCCCCGTAAGTCATTGCTCGGTGGGCCGGGTAGCCCGGAATCCCGACTCATGGCACATTGCTTGCTTTTCCTCGGTGCATGGACAATTCTGTACTGGCCCATCTTCGGATTCTCGATGTCGAGGATATCCTTCCGTTCGAGTGGGGTGAGCCTGCCGATTCCGTTACCGAGCAGACGCTCATCCGACACCCGTTCCTTGTCGCCCCGCTCGATCAAGATGCCGGATATCTGCTGCTCGACAGAACCGAGGAGTTTCGATCGCTGGTAGCGGCAGGAGTGCCCCAGCTTCCGGTCCAGCTATGTGCCGATTCGGATATCGAGCTGCATATTCCGAGGCTCGGTCTGACCGGCTTTTCGGAAGAAGAACTGAACCGTCTGGCCATGAAACATCCCGACCAGATTCTGATCGGAGCGGGGGAGAATGTCGCTCATCAGGAGCAGCAGTTCTGGCAGGCGATCTTTGCGTTCGGGGACGCCCCTCCTACGACCGTTTGGTTACGTCACTCCAGCCAGGCCGGTTGTCCTTATCCGCTTGAGTATATCTTTAGAGCGATAGAGCAAAACGGCCGATACCAGCCGATTACCGGCAGAATGACCGATTCCGGAGGAGTGACCCGAACGACTTCATTTTCCGCCACGCTCGAACTTCCCGCTTTCGGTATCGGTCTGCTGAAACGGGCGGCGCTATCCGACCGGTTGTTTCCACCTAAAATTGTGAAGCCGGTGCCCAGCTACCGGGTACTTCATATCGATTTCCCGATTTCGGTCCTCCGCTCTGAAATCCCTCTTGCCGAGAAAGAAGCCTTCCTGCGCGAACTGATCGGTTTGAGAGAACAGTCCTCCCGGACAGAGTTCTATCAGGGTCGCATCTATCTTCTCAATCTCTGATTTTTTATTAGTTGAACCCCGCTACAGCTTCGGATAGATTGATACTCGCGTCTACGGGAGTGCGATGAATCGTCGCTTTCGTCCGATTGACTGCAAATGAAAATGCCCCGATATCGGGGCATTCAAATTCGGTAAGAGAGAGCGAGTGTGCTATCCAAGCTTCTGAACAAAAATCGCCAGACGGGACTTGTTTCGGTCGGCGTTCTTCCGATGAATCAAGTTGTAGCTGGCCGCGCGGTCGAGGAGAGAAACGACTTCAAGATATTTCTTTGCCGCCTGCTCCTTGTTGGTCTCGCTTCTCAGTTCGCGCATGGCCGAACGAAGTTCCGACCGACGAGCCCGATTACGGACCCGTGCCGCACTGGAGGTCTTCATCCGCTTCGCACAAGACTTATGACTCGGCACTTGTTATCCTTTCAATTGAACTGAGGCCTTCAGCCGTAGTGAACCGGTAAAATAATAAGTGGATTGAATTTGTCAACCAGTAATACACGGAAAAGCAGTTTTCTCGGCTCATTCGGCGTAGTTTCCTTCGCCACTGCCGTTTCGCGCGTGTTTGGCCTTGCCCGAGAACAGGTTATGGCCTATTTCTTCGGCGCCGGTATGGCCACCGACGCTTTCCTGACCGCTTTCAGAATTCCCAACCTGCTCAGAGATATGTTCGCCGAAGGAGCGCTTTCGTCCGCATTTGTCCCCGTTTTCAAAGAAAAAATGGTCGTCCAGTCCAACGAAGACGCCTTCAAGCTCGCCGATGTCGTTATCACCGCGCTGCTGTTGGTTGTCGGGGGAATCGTCCTGCTCGGCATCATCGCTTCTCCCGCTATAATCTACATCACGGCCAACGGGTTTACCGCCGAGCCTGACAAATTCCATCTCACTGTCCAGCTCACCAGAATCATGTTTGTCTATCTGCTTCTGGTTTCCCTGTCGGCGCTGGTCATGGGGATGCTCAATTCGTTCGACAAATTCGGCGTTCCGGCAATCTCACCCGCCTTCTTCAATGTCGGGATTATGGCGACTGTCTTCGCGCTCTACCACTTTTTCAAAACGCCGATTTATACGCTGGCCATAGGTGTGCTGATCGGCGGGCTGGGACAGCTCTTCATTCAGCTGCCGGCGCTCTGGCGGATAGGGTACCGCTACAAGCCGACTATCGATGTTTTCAATAAAGGGTTACGCCGGGTAGTCAAGCTCATTACCCCGATGATCATCGGCCTCTCCGCCGGAAGAGTGAACATCCTTGTGAATACGCTGCTGGCGTCATACCAGAAAGAGGGCGCGATCTCTTTTCTGAGTTACTCCTATCGGCTGATGCACTTTCCGCTCGGCATTTTCGCGGTGGCGCTCGGAACAGTAGCATTGCCGAAAGTCTCGGAGATGGTTGCAATCAAAAATCACGATGGTCTGGGGAAGACGTTCGATGAAGCGATCAATTTCAATCTGTTCGTCATTATACCATCGGCCGTCTTTCTCGCGCTTATGGGAAGAGAGATCATCGACCTAATCTACGCATGGGGGAGGTTTTCCGAGGGGGACGCGGCCGACACCGCCTTGGCTCTTTTGCACTATTCCTACGGTCTGATCGGATTCGCCGCCGTCCGGGTCACCGTGCCGTTTTACTACGGCTGTGGCGATGCCAAACTCCCGATGCGGGCGTCGGTTATTTCGGTCGCCGCGAATATCCTCCTGTATTATCCGCTTATTAAACTGTTCTCGTTTGCCGGTCTGGCCTCGGCAAGTTCGGTCGCCGCGCTCATCAATTTCGGCATCCTTCTGTATTTCCTTCCGAGCCGCGGGGTGAAATACTCGTTAGGGAAATTACTACTAAATGTGTTCCGAATCTTTCTGGCGGCGGTGCTGGCTTTCTATTTCGCCAAACTCATCCCGCTCAGTTTATATCATGGAGATCGGTTGGTGCTGATTCGGCTGGATCGGCTCTTGATCCCGATGGTGATAGCCTGTATATTGTACATCGTACTCTGTTTTATTTTGAGAGTGAACGAAATTAACAGGCTCGTCCGCAGGGTCTTTCGGTAGGGGGTACATTCTGTACCATGTTTCGGAAATATCCGTCTGTCTTTCTCCTGACAGGGGTCGTTGCCGGTATTCTGCTGGCTGATTCGACCCATCTGCCGGCTTGGATCTTTCTTCTGTTTTGTCTCGCGTGCGGGACCCTGGCTGTCCTGTCGCTTTCGTCAAGCCGCACCCGGGTCCTGGTGATATTCTGTCTCGGGGCAGTTGCTTGCTTTGCAGGATTGCGTTTCGCGCTCGCCTGCTATGATCTCTCGGCGGACAATGTCGGGCGATATGCCGACGGCCGGCGGACCTATCAACTGTTCGGCACGGTGACCGATTGGCCCGATCTAAAGCCGGAACTCACGGAGATAAGACTGGATCTCGATTCCCTCTCTGGGCCGCCATCGGTAGCCATTCGGGGCACGGTGCTGCTGAAAATCACCGATACGAGCACCGCAGTGCAGCGGGGTGATCGAATTGAGTGCTTCGGCCGGATCTACCCGGTGGCCACCAACGCTTCAGGAGGGAGCTTTAATTATCAACGGTATCTGAGTCTCAAGGGGATCTCGGGCATTGTCTATCTGCCGACTCTGCTTGATGTGCGGATCGACCGGCGCAACCAATATGGATTCTTTGAATTCATCGACCGGCTCCGCGGAGCCATCCGAGCCAGCTTCTACGCCAATCTCTCGCCCGAAGCCGCAGCGCTGGCATCGGGATTCTTGATAGGGGAGACGAGAGACATTTCTGTGGATCTGTACCAGCGGTTCCGCGAATCCGGGACCCTGCACCTGCTCGCGGTATCGGGCTCGAATGTCGCCCTCGTACTCGTCTTCTTTGTCGCGATTCTTCGCCCGTTTCGCATCAGCCGAAAGCTGCGCGCTATCATCCTCATGGGAATAGTGGTCATCTTCAGCTTCCTGTCTTACGGGGAGCCATCAGTATTGAGAGCTTCGGTTATGGCCGGATTGGTGCTCGGCGCGACAATTCTGGAACGAAGGTATGATTTGAACAACGTCATTGCGCTGGCCGCGTTGCTTATCCTGTTGGCCGATCCGGGCCAGCTTTTCGATGTCGGTTTTCAGCTTTCGTTCGTCATTGCCTGGGGGCTGATTTTCATTCTGCCCCGGCTGCTGAATCTGCTGGCCCCTTATCACAACAAGACATGGTACCGGTATGTTGCCTTTCCCCTCATAGTATCCCTGGTGGCACAGATCTGCGCCACCGGACTGATCGCAATCTACTTCCACCGTATTCCGATACTCTCGCCGATCGCCAATTTGATAGTCGTGCCGCTGGTGTCTATCGTGGTGGTGGGGAGTCTTGTTTTGCTGCTGGCTCATCTGGTCATGCCGATCCTTGGTGTTCTGGTCGGGTCATGGTTGAATCTGATTATTCTGGCTGTGGTACGGTCAGTCGAATTGTTCGGATCGGACGCCGCCCCCGGCCTTCGGTTTGACAATGTCCCGGCAACAGGCGTGGTGGTCTTCTACGTACTGCTGGCGATAACCGCAGCCGCAATTACGAACAGGAGATGTCGACGAGTTTCTTTGGTGTCGGTAATCATTGTGGCGAACGGCCTGCTGATGATTGGCACGTTTAGCGCACTACGAGCCGACTCCGCCACACAGGTAAATTGCTTTTCCATTCCGGGTGGGGTTGCAGCAACTATAAACAGAAGCGGATCGAACGAAGGTGATCTCGTTCTGACCGGTCTTAAGCAAACGAAATATCGTATCGATGAAAAAGTTCTGATTCCGGCTTTGTCTTCGAACGGGATCGAAAAAATAAGCCGGCTCTTTGTCCTTGCAGGCGAGTACGGTGCGCTGGATGATCTCTGCCGCCTGGCCGGCGCCTATAAGGTCGACACAATTCTCGTCTCGTCCAAACTGTTACCGAGTGTTCTTGAGGTCCTTTCCCGGGACAGCGTACAGATCGAGAGAGTCGCAGCGATCTCATTTTCCGACCTTCCGGCCGAAAGGACCGGGCCGGGATACTTCACTTTTGCGGATGGTCTGGCCGTCTATGGTGAGGAAGAGGCGGTTTTCTTCCTGAATAAACTTGGTCCCCATATTGCTTTGCCCGACCTTGAAACAACGCCGACTACAATTGTGCTCGGGCAGACCTGGACGATAAGCAGCGAGACCGAAGATTTTCTGAAATCGAGCGGAATCAATGCGGTTGTCTGTTCAAAAATCGAGCAGCCGGCTCCGTCTTACGAGAGCTGGTCGACCGAGGTTCATCAACTCAGCCTTGACGGTTCCTTCAAACTCTCCTTACGATAGCGACTTAGCTCAATTCCTCCGTTTACCTAATTCGTTTTTTGACATTAAGAAAAGGCTATGCAGATCCCGATACTATTATAGAAAAATCCGAACTACGGAAGTATCCTAAGCAATTGTTCGAGGATCAAATATGAGCTTAGCCGGTAATGTCAAAACGGTTTCGTTTCCGGACATTCTCCAACTGCTAGCGACGGGTAAGAAGACTGGCATCCTGGAAGTCAAGACCAGTACGCGTCAGAAGGAAGTTGCGTTCAGAAACGGCAACATCATTTTCGCTTCGTCAGTAAACTCCACCGAGGATCTGCTCGGCAACATGCTTTTGCGCCGGGGCAAAATCACCAAGACCGATCTCGAGCGTGCGATCGCCCTGCACAAGCAGACGGGTCGTCAGTTGGGAACGACCTTGATCGACATGCACCTGTTTGATAAGGAAGAGATCGCGGAATGTCTCAAGCTGCAAATTGAAGAAATCGTGTACAATCTCTTCTCCTGGCAGGAGGGAGATTTCGTGTTTCACGAAGGAGTCGCGCCTAAAAACGCCCCGTTCCTGATCGAGTTGAACACGATGAATGTGGTGATGGAAGGGACCCGTCGTATCGACGAATGGATGGAGATCCAGAAGGTCCTGCCGCCCGACGACGTTCTTCTTTCGTTGGCCAAATCTCCCAAGATCGCTCGCGAAGAGATCACGATCGCGGTCGACGAGTTCCGCGTGATGGCGCTGATCAATGGTGAGCGTACCCTGCCGGATCTCATCAATATTTCGCCGATGGGAGAGTTCGTCACCTGCCGTTCGATCTACCGACTTATTCTCAACAATTTGATCGAGGTGGTTGGCAAGAGGGAAACCAAAGACGAACCGAAGGAAGATGAGGAACTGGTCGTTCTGCAAATCATCTTCAACCTCTACACCAACTGTTTCTTCCGGGTTCGCGGCCTTGTCGATTCCGTGGTCGGCGAAAACAATCCTCGGTTCGGAGCCTTTGTGGCTCAGTACCGAACGGGGATCTTCAGTTACTTTCCCGGTGTGGATCCGAAATCGGATCTGGTACCGTCGTTCGAGAAATTCGTGGCCGCCGTCAGGTCGTTGCCGCCGCAGACAAGATATCACCATCTGTTAACCGGTCTTGAATCGATGTTGACCGAACAGCTTGAGTATGTCTTCCAACTGCTCGGCATCGGGGTTTATCGCGAGGCGGTCGTACGGGTCAAGAAAGAGATTTCGGAGCCGCTCGCGGTCCGGCGTGAACTGGTCAAGCGATTCGGCATAGACGAAAACTTCTATAAAACAGTAAAGCGCGCTGATAGAGTCGTAAAAATGGTACGAGGTTAAACATGAAGAGAGTTCTCGCATTAACAATGTTGCTTTCGATTGCCGGTTCCAGCCAGGCCATGGCAGCCAATCTGGGTGTCATTACCAGCCCCCCGACCCTTTTGAATGTGGTGGTATTCGGCATGGTGATCGGATGTGCGGTGGGATCGTTCAAGATCCTCAGCCTGCTGAAGGGCGGCTTCCTGTTCAAGAGCTGGCAGATATTTCTGTGCAGTTTTATAGTGTTGGCCCTCAGCGAGGTAGGTATCTTGCTCAGTGATTTTCAAGTAGTTGCGCTGCCGAAGTTCGCGGTGCCTGCACTTCTGATTCTGGCTGTTGGTCTCTTCTTATTCGGCATCTTCGAAACAAAGAAGGTCCTCGACTGAGGCAGACAATTAGGTTGACACAAGTTGCTGTATCGTATATAATTGGCGATGAAGGCGTTTTGTGTACGCCATAACATCTTGAAAAAGAAAAAGTTATAGCCATCATTTATGATTAGTTCAGTAGAGTTAGACGAGCGGATCGGCAAATGCCAGAAAATTCTGGAAGTCGATCCAAATTCGCAGATATTTGCTGCCCTCGCCGAAGCTTACCGCAAGAAGGGTGAACTGGACAAGGCGTTCCGGATCTGTCAGAACGGCTTGAAAATCCACCCCTCGTACGGTTCTGCGCACGTCGTCATGTCCAAGATCAATCTCGATCGCGGACTGTACGACTGGGCTGAAGCTGAAGCGAAGAAGGCGGCAGAAGTCGATGGCATGACCCGTACGAATGAGCTGCTCCTCGCTGAAATCTACATCTATAAGGGTGACTTTAACCGTGCTATTTCTCTGCTCAAGAAGCTGAGCCTGGCCGATCCCAACAGCTCTCAAATTAAGAAGCTGCTCGATATCGCCCAGCGAATTCCCGAAGAACAGACTCGGATCACCGGCATCTCGGCCTATCACGACGACCCGCCGCCCGAGGAATCGATCTCCGGTCAAGCCGATGCTCCTCCGCCGCCCGCGGTAGAAGAGCTTTCTCCCAAGGAACTCCTCGTGCGGGCGATTCGGATTCCGGGAATCGACGGCGCGTTATTCATCAATCATGAGGGTCTCGTGATTGATTCCGAGTGGGTCCTCAAAATGGACCTGACCACCTGCGGTGCGACGCTGGGGGAAATCGGCAATGTCCTCAGCACCGAACTGGTAAAAAGTTCTTTCGGAAATTTCCAGGCGGTTCTCATAGAAACCGCCCAGGTTACGTTCTATCTGATAAAGAAGCACGACGGGTTGTTCCTGTTCGCGGCTAATGAATCGGCGAACCTCGGCACACTGAGGATGAAACTCGAAAACTTGATGGCGAGTTACCGCTAAGTCATAAAGGACAAGGTATGGAAATGAACGGACGCATAGCCCGACAGATATTACTGTTTTCTCTGTTGGTCCTGATAATCCCGATGATACTGTTCCCCGAACGTCTGGGAACGAGCCTGGCCAAAGCCTCGCTTGTTTACGTTCTGTTCGAGCTGGTATACTACGGCGTCGTATCATTCATCTTGAATCGCCATACCAGCCTGCTTCAACTCGCCCAGGCGGCCGGCGTCTGTATCGTCTACCGTTTTGTACTCGGGGCCGTCCTCGGCGTATTCATCGTAATCGCCTATCCGATGGACCTGAGTGTGGCACTCACCTTGAGCATGTCAAGTTACCTGCCGGCCATCCTGCTTCAAATAGCGGCGACGCCGTTTATTCTTCGTCCGGCAATCGACAGCAGTTTATTCGAACAACGCCGTCCGGCTCGTTTGGTAATGGAAGGTCCGGCGGCTCCGCCTCGGACGGCCGCGCAGGCAGCTCCTGACCACCGGGCACGACGACAGGACTCGTATTCGCCGGAGCGTCCGAGTGCACGCCAGCGGTCTGAGATGGCGGCCCGGCAGACCTCGGTGGCAGCCCCGGCGTTCTCCGACGCCAACGGATTTGAACGGGCGACCAGATATATCGGCGAGGACGCTTCGGTCGAGCTCGCCGTGGTCGTAGATCCGGAAGGACTTATGTTGAGCCACTTCAGCCGCGGCGATATTGATCCGGAAAGCTGGGCGCCGTTTGCCATCGTGCTCGAACAGGGCAACAGCGCCGTCCTCAAGCGATTCGGGTTTACCAACCCCGACAAGATGGAATTGGTCTTCAGAGACAAGAAAGTCGTGATAGCTTCGGAAGAAATGTTCAGCCTGCTGATCGTGTCGGAGAGGACGCTCGACGAAGTCCTGCACATCAGAATTAATCAGGCCCTCGATATAATCAGGAAATATGTAGCAGAACGATACAGCGAGAAGCTGGTCGCGAACGCGGAGAAACAATATGTATGACGTATTGAACGAACTTAACAAGACGACCGGTGTGACCGGTTCGATGGTGGTGGGCAATGACGGGATCGTTATCGCCGCCGACCTCGATGAAGCGTTTGAGGGTGAGACGATAGGCGCCCTGGCCGCTTCCATTACGACCAACATCCAGAAGTCCCTCGACCGGCTCAAGACGACCCCGCTCAAGCAGGTGACGATCGAAGCCGACGAAGGAAAGCTGTTCTTCACCGATGCCGGACTCGGTATCCTGGTCGTTACGACCGAAAAGAACGTCAACATCGGACTTATACGTCTGGAAATCAAGAATGCGATCAGCAAGTTGCGCATTGCTGGTTAAGGTATAAGGACAGGACACGCTGACATGGTATCAATAAACTACTCATCGAGGGAAGTGTGCTGCAAGATTGTCTATTACGGCCCCGGGTTGTCCGGTAAGACGACAAATCTGCTGTACGTACACTCCAAAGTACCGGCGGATACCCGAGGCAAGATGATTTCGCTGGCGACCGAAGCGGACCGAACGCTCTATTTCGATTTTCTGCCGATCAATATCGGCTCGATCAACGGATTCGCCGCCAAGTTCCAGTTGTACACGGTACCCGGCCAGGTCTATTACAATGCTACGAGAAAATTGGTTCTTCGTGGTGTCGACGGCGTAGTATTTGTCGCCGACAGCCAGCCGGACAAGATGGATGAGAATATCGAATCTCTTTCCAATCTTGAAGAGAACCTTCGTGAGTACGGATACGACATCAATGAGTTGCCGATGGTGATTCAGTTCAACAAGCGGGATCTTCCGGGAGTGTTGTCGGTCGAAGAATTAAACGCCCGTCTGAACACCAAGGGCAGACCCCACTTTGAGGCATCGGCGACCGTCGGAAACGGTGTTTTTGACACCCTGAAACTGATAATCAAGCTCGTTTTGGAGAAGGCGAAAAACAGCGCCAGCTCCCGCCCGAAACCGACCGTCAGTTTCGCACCCGCAGCCGAAGCTCCGGTCCATCATGAACCTGATCCGGAAAGAGCGCCCTATCCGGAGGCTGTCAAGCCGGAGCCTGAACCTGTTTCGCAGGTGGCCATGCCGGCCGCCACGATGCCGGAACCGGCGACGCAACCAGCTCCTGTTCGTCAGCCCGAGCCCGAGCCGGAACTGGAACCGGTAGCTGCTTCATCCGAATCTCAATATCGCCCCTATCCCGGGAGTGACGGAAGACGCGCTTCGGAGAATATGTCGGTTCAGGGTTCTTCACTGAGACAGCCAGGACCTTCTCATGCTGTCGCAACCCCTGTCATGGAGCACCGACAGGCGGCCGAGAAATTTCAGTCGGCCCAAAACGCGCCGACCATGGCTCCATCGGTGAAACGCCGCGCCGACAGGGAGAAAAAGCGCGGATTCTTCAAACGCTTATTTGGAATTAAATAGTCTTGAGGAGGCTGAAATGTCTGATGATAGCCTGATAATCTACGAAGAAGAAATCAACCAGATTGACTCGTTGATTTCCAAAATGCTCAAGGGAGCGGAGGCGAAGTGCGCTCTGCTTGTGGACAAGGACGGCCACTTGATCACCCGGCAGGGATTCACGCATTCGCTCGATACGACTGCCCTGGCGGCTTTGCTGGCCGGGTCGTTCGCGTCCACAAAGGAAATCGCCCGGCTGGTCGGGGAGCCGGAATTCTCCGTGCTGTTCCACCAGGGGAAGAAGGATCATATCCACATGTCGCTGGTCGGCGAACGATCCATCCTCGTCGTGATTTTCGATGATCGTACGACGATCGGTATGGTGCGGCTGTACGCCAAGGAAACGGCTCTGGAACTTGCCAAGATTTTCGAGAAGATACAGGGGCAAAACAATTCGTCCGAGCAACGTGAAGGCGGCATTACCGGTGATTTCACCGCCCAGGCGCAGAACAAGCTCGACGATATTTTCCAGGATTGAGTGGTCCGACGCGTAAACACAAAAAACAGAACCATACTTTCTTGAAGATTTTGCGATATGTCAGCTGAATTAGGTGCCATGTTGGTCAAAGCGGGCAAGATCACGCCTGAACAGGCGGAGAAGGCGCTCGCCCAGTCCAAGGAAAAAAAAGAGAAGTTCGAGACCGTTCTGGTGACCATGGGTGCCGTCGAGTCAGAGGACGACATTGCAAAATTTATCGGCAAGCACCTGAAAATCGGCGCCCTTCGCCTCAGCGATGTCGAACTCAATCCGGAAATCGTTCAGCTCATTCCGCTCGATATCGCACGTAAATTCAAAGTCATTGCCGTATCCAAGCTCAACAAAACGCTGCTCGTCGCCATCAGCGATCCGAACAACATCTACGTTCTCGATGCGATCAAGTTCATCACCGGATGCACCGTCCAACCGGTAATCTCTCCCGAGAAGGCGATCGAGAAAGCGATCGAAGCTTACTACAAAGACTCGGGCGGACTTTCAGAAATCGTCAAAGGTCTCGAGGGGGATCCGGATCTCGAAGTGGTTTCGGCCGAGGAAGGACCCAGCGAATCGGATCTCATGTCGCAGATCCAGGACAAACCGCTGGTCAAACTGGTCGATTCGATTATCGGCGATGCGATCAGGATGGGTGCATCGGATATTCACTTTGAGATGTACGAGAAGCGCATTCGCGTACGATACAGAATCGACGGTGACTTGCGCGAGATGGCCCCGCTGCCCTTCAAATACCGCGCCGCTATCGTGTCCCGTATCAAGATTATGGCCGAGCTGGATATTTCCGAGCGCCGGCTTCCTCAAGACGGCCGTATCAAGATCAAGATCGGCGGTCGTACCGTCGATCTTCGTGTTTCCGTCCTCCCGACCATCTTCGGCGAGAAGGTGGTTATGCGAATTCTGGACCCGATGGCCCTGATGGTCGATATGACCAAGCTCGGGTTCCGTGAAGAAGACCTCGGCAAATTCAACGATAAAATTCACCTGCCCTTCGGCATTATCCTGGTGACAGGACCTACCGGATCGGGTAAGACGACCACGCTGTACTCGGCGCTGAAGCAGATCAATACGATCGACGTGAACATCATGACGGCGGAAGACCCGGTCGAGTTCAACTTTGACGGTATCAACCAGGTGGCGGTAAAGTCCGAAATCGGGATGACGTTCGCGGCGGCCCTCAGGTCGTTTCTTCGTCAGGATCCGGATATTATCATGGTTGGTGAGATTCGTGACGGTGAAACGGCCGAAATCGCCATTCGTGCGGCGCTCACCGGACACCTGGTCTTCTCGACCCTTCACACGAACGATGCTCCGTCATCGATCAACCGTCTTATCGACATGGGCGTGCCGTTCTACCTGGTGGCTTCCGCGACCAAACTCATCATGGCCCAGCGTATGATGCGCAAGATCTGTCAGAGCTGCAAACAGGAGATCAACCTGACCCAGGAACAGGTCGACGGTCTGGGGGTGAATAAGGAGCTGCTTCGGAACATCCGGGCCTTCGAAGGGCGTGGCTGTCCCGATTGCAACGAAACGGGCAAGGCCGGTCGAACCGGTATTTACGAAGTCATGCCGATTACCCCGGAAATCGAGCAGCTGATCCTGGCCAAGGCGGCCGATACCGAAATCCGAAAGGTTGCTATGGAGCAGGGGATGTTCAGCCTCCGGATGTGCGCCGTCGAAAAGATGAAGCAGGGAATCGTCTCGATAGAAGAGGTTTTCGCGACTACTTCGGCCAACAACTAGGCCGCTTTCCCCATCAAATAAATCGCTTGTATTTCAACGGCTTACCCGTCGGATTTGTGCAAAATCCGGTCAAGAAACGGTCGGATTATCCGATAATATCAGCATAGGTAATCTTCAAGGTTTGATAAAGTAATTTTTGTAATAGAGGGAGTTCGTTCATGGTGTCTCTTCGTGAGTTGCTGGAGCAGATGGTTAAGATGAATGCATCGGATCTGCATCTTACCGTCGGATCACCGCCTGTCGTTCGGGTCGACGGTAAACTGCAAAGATTGAACTACGATATGCTGACCAGCGAACAGACCAAGAAACTGTCCTACTCGATGCTCAACGAGAAGCAGAAGCTCAAATTCGAACAGAACAACGAACTCGACTTTTCGTTCGGTATTGAGTCGATGAGCCGTTTTCGCTGCAACATGTTCATGCAGCGCGGAAACGTTGCCGTCGCCCTCCGTCAGATTCCTTACAAAGTAAAGACATTCGAGGAACTCGGATTGCCGAAAGTGGTCGCCGATTTCGCCAAGCTCCCGCGCGGTCTCGTGCTGGTAACCGGACCTACCGGTTCCGGTAAGTCAACGACCCTGGCGTCAATCATCGACAAGATCAACAAAGAGCGTCCGGTTCACATCATCACGGTCGAAGATCCTATCGAATATCTGCACCGTCACCAGACGGCGCTGGTGAATCAGCGTGAAGTGTTTTCCGACACGAATTCATTTGCCGCGGCCCTGAAGTACGCCTTGCGTGAAGATCCCGATGTCGTGCTGGTGGGCGAAATGAGAGATCTGGAAACGATCGAGGCGGCCCTGTCGATCTCGGAAACAGGTCACCTGGCCTTCGCCACTCTGCATACGAACTCCGCCGCCGAATCGATCAACCGTATCGTCGACGCGTTCCCGACCAACCAGCAGGAACAGGTGCGGGTATCGCTCTCGTTCTCGCTTCAGGCGATCGTCTCTCAGTCGCTGATTCCCAAAGTGGGCGGCGGACGGGTGCTGGCGCTCGAAGTTCTGGTGGTCACACCGGCGATCCGCGCGCTGGTTCGCGATGACAAGGTGCACCAGATTTATTCGATGATTCAATCGGGGCAAAAATTCGGTATGAAGACGATGAATCAGACTCTTTCCGAGCTGTATCTGGGCGGAAAGATTTCGATACACGATGCCATGAATTACAGTAACAACCCGCAGGAACTGGGTGAGATGCTTTCGAAGCAGAAGTCACCGGCCTACGCGTAGGATATGTGACGAAAGGAAATAGCCGTGCCAGTATTTGAATATAAAGGAAAGACCCTCGCCGGAGCCGCCGTTCAGGGCTCGTTGAAGGCCAACAGTCGGACCGACCTGGAGCGGGTTCTCAGACAGAATCGTATCATCGTCACTTCGATCTCCAAAAAAGCTCCCGACATCAATTTCAAATTCGGTACCGGTGTTCCGAAGGTCGATGTTTCCCGATTCACCCGTCAGTTTGCCACCATGATCGGCGCCGGTTTGCCGATGGTCCAGTGCCTGGACATTTTGTCCACGCAGATGGAGAACAAGGAACTGGCCAAAATCGTCAGCCAGGTGAAAGAGGGGGTGCAGGGGGGCGCGACTCTGTCTGAAGCGCTGGCCCGTCATCCGAAGATTTTCGATCAGCTGTATACCAATATGGTCGAAGCTGGTGAGGTGGGCGGCGCTCTCGACGCTATCCTGAACCGGCTGGCGCTGTATCGTGAAAAGGCTGACCGGCTCGTTCGCAAAGTGAAAGGCGCCATGGTCTACCCGGCGGTTATCGTCGTGGTTGCAACCGGCGTAACCTTCGCCATGCTTGCGTTCGTTGTGCCGGTGTTCGCGAAAATGTTCGGCGGACTGCACGCCGATCTCCCGGCACCGACCCAGATCGTGCTTAATATCTCGAATTTTCTGCAAGCAAATGTTCTCTATATCATTTTCGGCATCATCGGATTCCTCGGGCTCTTCTTCTGGTGGAAGCGAACACCGAACGGTGCGCTTCAGGTTGACCGGCTGCTGCTAAGGTCGCCTGTCCTGGGCACACTCGTGAGAAAGTCGAGTATCGCCCGTTTCACCCGAACGTTGGGCACGCTTCTGTCCTCTGGTGTATCGATTCTCGAAGCGCTTGAGATCACGGCCAAGACCGCCGGTAATTTGGTGGTTGCTAACGCCATCAATAGATCGGTCGTATCGATTGCCGAAGGCGACACGATCACGGGACCGCTGAAAGAGACCGGCGTATTTCCTCCGATGGTAACGCAAATGATCGCCGTCGGTGAAAAGACCGGTGGGTTGGATGAGATGTTGAACAAGATCGCCGACTTCTATGACGAAGAAGTCGATGAAGCGGTCACGGCGCTGACGTCGGTCATCGAACCGATCATTATCGTCTTCATGGGCGTTGTGATCGGCGGAATCTTGATCGCCATGTATCTGCCGATGTTCGACATTATCGGAAAGATCGGATAACGACAGGGAATAAATAACTTCGAACAACGGCGCCGTATGTGCGCCGTTGTTGTTTGTAGCCATGGATAAACCTTCGAAGATCGTGGGCTGGTTCCTGCCGCTGAGACTGGCGCAGTATATCCTGCTCTTCTCGGTGGTAGTCTTCTGGATGAAGTACCCGCACTTCATGCAGCTTCAGTTTATCCTGTATTCGATCTGGACCCTCGGCTTTGCCATCCTGCTGTCGACTGATCGGCGCCACAACCTCAGAAGGGTTACCTACACCTGCATCGGTCTTCAGTTCATTTTCGAATTGGTCATAGAGTCGAGCATTATTTACTCTACCGGGAATATCAATTCCCCCTTTTCGGTGCTGTTCATTCTGACAATTGTCTCCGCAGCTTTGGTCTACCGTCTGATCGGTACGCTGCTGCTGGCGTCTGCCGTATCTATCGCCTATGCCTTTATCATCTGGAGCGGATTGAGCGCGCCGAACAATTCAGAATTCTCCCTGAAGGCCCTGCGAACCATCTTCTCCGCGCAGGACAACGTGTTCTACTCGATCTTTTTGCACATGCTGATCTTCTATCTGGTCGCCTTTATTTCCGGATTTCTTGCCGAGCGACTTCGCGACCGGGATCAACAGCTCGCCGACACCTCTCTGGCTCTCCGGCGTGCCCGTCTTGAGACCGATGACATTCTCCGCCATCTCAATTCAGGTCTGCTGACAGTCGATGCCCGGGGCTCAATCATCTATTTCAATAGGGCCGCGGAGCGAATTCTCGGCTATTTCGAAGAAGATGTAAAGGGGATGGCCTGCGACGAGGTATTCGCCCAGCGGATGCCGAAGCTGGCCCAGTGTCTGCGCGATGGTCTTGTGGCCGGGATCGAACATCCCCGAAAGGAGCTGGAAATCACGAATTTGCAGGGTAAGAAGCTCCCTCTCGGACTATCGACTTCGATTCTCCGCGAAGAAGATCGGGAGATGCGGGGAATCATCGCGATCTTCTCGGATCTGACCGATGCCAAGGAGTTGGAGGCGAAAGTACGGACCGCCGACCGTCTCGCCGCTGTCGGGGAGCTGTCGGCTTCGATCGCCCACGAAATAAGAAATCCCCTGGCTGCCATATCCGGTTCGGTCGAGGTCCTCAAGCGGGAGCAGCAAGTTTCGGAAGACAACCAGAGGCTCATGACGCTTATCGTCAAGGAATCCGACCGCCTCACAAACATCCTGAATGAGTTCCTTACTTACGCCCGGATTGACCGCCCCGCTTACAACAAAGTGGAAATGTGCCATCTCATTAGCGAAGTACTTGAGATCCTGTACCATCATCCGTCCTACGGTCCGAACATCAGAATCAGTGTGGAGACCGATGAATCGTTCGCTTATGTTGTTGGAGACGAAGGGCTGTTGAAGCAGCTGCTGATCAATCTTGCGGTCAACGCCTTCGAGGCCTTTGAAACGCGCGAGGGAAATCTCACCTTTCGGGTGGTGGCGAACAAAGCCAGGGGAATAGTCGAATTGTACGTTCAGGACGACGGTCCGGGGATTTCTCCGGACAATTTGAAGAAAATTTATCAGCCGTTTTTCTCGACCAAGAAGCTGGGTACCGGGCTGGGGCTTTCAATCGTTCATCGCATCTGTTCCGCCCTGGAACTGGATATAAGTATCGATACTCAGCTGGGCGAAGGGACCACTTTTCTGATCGAATTTCGCATTTTCAATCCGGAAAAGTTTCGCCAGGCAGCCGAAAGAGCGGCCGCGGCAATCTGAACCGTTTGCCCCACGGGCATTTTTCCGCTTGTTTTTCCCCCAATCGTGTATAATATAACAACTTGAATTTAAGCCAAATGGAGAGAATCTGTTGAATCGGAAACGTTTTGCCGTTTTGTTGAGTATTGCCGTTTTGGGGCTGTTGATCATAGCGTGCACACCTGCCTTCATCAGCGAGAACAATGCGAAGAATTTCAACTATGTCGTCGCCAGCGCCGACGAGGGCTACACCCTCACCATGTCACAGCTGTATCAGGATCTGTACGAGAGCAACCTCGCCCTGCGAGGCGGGATCGTCGATACCCCCACTGTCCGCCTCTTGCTCGACAGTATCGTGGTCGACTCGCTCACCGGTTTCGATGCCCGATCCGTTTCATTGAAGGACAACTACGACCAGTACCGGTTGTTCAAATTCCGCTATTATGACCTGATCCTTAAGGCCTACGTTCAGCAGAAGGTATACGACAAGGTTAAGGTCGACTCAGCGGAAACGGTGGAGTATTTCAACAGCCATCCGGAAGTCTTCTCCATGGACGACCGCATCAATCTGTATCAGATCCTGATTTCGCCGACGGCGCTTCCGGCCACCAAAGATTCGCTCAAGTACCGCGGGCTGGATGAACAGCAACTCAACGACGCGGCGAAGCAGCTCGCCCAGGAAATCCGAAACAAGATTCATGATTCGGCGTCGTTCGTCCAGGCGGCCAGAGAATATTCCGTCGATACGATCACCGGTTCGAAAGGCGGTTATGTCGGCTGGACCGGACGCGGCGTCTATCTGGATCCGTTCGACTCCGTGGCATTTTCTCTCAATACCGGAGGCATTTCGCAGCCCTATTGGGATAAAAACGGATGGCATATTCTCTATTGTCAGAAGTTCGTTCCGAAGGGACTCCCGCCCCTCGATTCGACCGTGTACAAGGCCGCGTTCGAGTATCTGAGCAATAAGAAAGCGAGCGATATCGGAAAGGCGCTGTCCGATTCGATCTTCGCACTTATGAAGATCCAGTTCAACGAAGCTTTGATGGATACGAATATCTTTTTGGTCGACGGACGGGACTGGCTGGCAATCGTCAACGATCGCGACACAATCCAGTCCAACGATGCCCGGTCGATCGAGCTGGCTTTACGCGGCAAGTATCGTATCAGCAACACGACACCGGAAATGAAACGGGACATGTACACGCGCCTGGCCCAGAGGCTGGCAATTACTGAATCCGGTTTCGACAGCAAGATAGACACTCTCCCCGACGTAGTCGAAAATAGGGATGGGATCGAGCACAAATACAAAAAAATACTAATCGACAAAAGGAGATATGATCCTGACTGGCGGCCATCGGACAGCCTCATAGAGGCATATTACGAGGCTCACAAACAGGATTTCCAGGTGGATAAGCCCATGGTGGTTCAGCAGATCGTCGTTCAGGACTCGGTCCTCGGCGAGTTTATACGGGACCAGGCAATGTCCGGTGTGGACTTTCTCGAACTGGCCAAAAAGTACTATCCCGGGGATGAGAATGTCCGCGAGGCCCTGGCCAATCTGGGAGCTATAAGCAAGCAGGATGTCTCGCCTGAATTCTGGGAAGCGGCGTTGAAAACACCGATCGGTGAGGTCTCCCACCCGGTGAAGACGGAGTTCGGCTATCAGATCATCAAAGTACTCGATCGCAAACAGGCAATGGATTTGCCCAAAGCTCGGTCGAAAATTCTGGAGACACTCGGGAAAGAACATCGCGAAGCCACCTTTGCGGCTTATCGTAATGACATCTTTCAGCGGTACCACGTCAAGTTCAGCGGCAAGCTGTATCCGGTATTTTTGAAACCGGCTCCGGAGCGACACAAATCAGGGAAGAATGACAGCGACGAGCAACCCACCTGACCGACAAATCAGCTTCTCTAACGAACTGGTTCGCAAGGCGACCCACATGGGGGCGTTGATTATTCCCGGCGGATATTATCTGCTCGGTCTGACCAAGTACCACATGCTCTATATCATGGTCCCGGTAACCCTGTTCGTAATTTTCATGGACATTTCGCGCCTTCGCCACTGGCCTTTCTGGGAAGTCTTCGCCAAGCGAATTATTGGCTCGATCATTCGCCAGCATGAGCTCGATGGTGATTTTACCGGTGCTACATATATACTTATCTCAACCTGTTTAACGGTTGCATTATTTTCGAAGCCGATTGCAATTGCTGCCCTTGCGTTTATCATTGTTGGCGATTCCTTTGCGGCCATCATAGGCCGAAAATTTGGCCGCCATCGATTTTTCAATAACAAAACTATCGAAGGCTCGCTGGCTTGCCTGGCAGGCACAGTCATTGTTGCTATCATTGCACCGGACTTAGTTTTACCAGTCGCACTTGTGGGTGCTTGCATAGCTACGCTGGCTGAGGCATTTCCTTTCGGCACTGATGACAATGTAACTGTACCGATTTTATCCGGCTTGATTATGACTCTGTTCGAGAAAGTTTACTTCTTTATGAGATAAAGATGAATTTGTTATTGGAGTCCCGGCGTATAACATATATATTATAGGTGAGCGTGGGAATCGGTAACATCCTTTGTGGAGGATTCTACATGTCCAAAGGCAAGGTCAAGTATTTCAACGACCAAAAAGGTTGGGGCTTTATCTCCGAGGAGGGACTTGACAGAGACGTCTACGTCCACTACACCCAGATCAACATGGAAGGTTATCGGACCTTGAAGGAAGGTCAAGAGGTCACGTACGAATTGTTGAATTCGGACAGAGGCTATCAGGCGAAGAATGTGTCACCGTCGCAAGCCAACTGAAGCGGATGCATAGCTGAATGAATTGAAAGCCGTCACCGTTGTGGCGGCTTTTTTTTGCGTGAGTTGGCGGAAAGGCTTAGCCGCTTGTTTCCCCGTATATTTCTGCTATATTCCCCGGCATGAAAACAATCGATCTTCGATCCGACACCGTCACGAAACCGTCGCCGGCCATGCGCCAGGCGATGTTCGAAGCGGAAGTGGGGGACGACGTATTCGGGGATGACCCGACCGTCAAAGCGCTCGAGAAGCATGTTGCCGACCTCTTCCGAAAGGAAGCGGCCCTGTACGTACCTTCGGGAACGATGGGAAACCAGATCTGCCTGAAAGTCCATTCGCAGCCCGGTTGGGAACTCCTCTGCGAGCGAGAATGTCATGTTGTGAACTACGAAGTGGCCGGGCCGGTGGTCCATTCCGGACTCCTGGTGAACCTGCTGACGACAGAGCGGGGAATGATCCCGGCCGAGTTGATTCGACAGTCCGTTCGTCCCAGAAGCCTGCATACACCGATTACCAAACTGGTCGCCCTGGAGAACACCCACAACCGGCACGGGGGGACGGTTCTCCCACAGGAGGAAATACTCAAAGTCAGAGAGGTCTGCACGGAGTTCGATCTGGCCTTCCACCTGGACGGGGCGAGAATCTGGAATGCCCATGTCGCCACCGGAATTCCGCTTCACGAATTGGTCGCCCCGTTTGATTCGGTATCCGTTTGCCTGTCGAAAGGACTCGGCGCACCCGTAGGATCGCTTGCGCTGGGATCGGCCGAGTTTATCGAGAAATGCCGGCGCGAGAGAAAGCTGTTCGGCGGTGGGATGCGTCAGGTCGGTATCATAGCTGCCGCCGGGCTGTATGCCGTGAAGAACAATATCCGGAGACTTGCCGATGATCATGCGAACGCAAAGAAATTGGCGAGTGGTTTGAACAAACTGCGCGCGTTCGAAGTCGATTTGACGCGGGTGGATACCAATATCGTGGTGGCAAAAGTCACGACCGGTGAAGACTCAACAGGGGTCTCGGAGCGTCTCAAACAGATCGGCGTCCTCGCCATTCCGTTTGGACCAACCAAACTTCGATTCGTCACTCATTTGGATGTTACTTCGGATGACTGTGAAGAGGCTCTGGAGAGGATGCAGGCGAGGTTCAACTAAACCGCTCGGTCATTCCGATGTCGGGCTGCCCTCAAGTTCCCTGAGACCGAGCTTGGAAGCTATCATCTGACCGATCTTCTTATCTTCTTTCAGTATATGATCGACCAGCCAGGCCCTCATGAAACCCAGAAGTTCGAATATCGTCAGGCGATCGTTGTCGCGGAGTCGCTTTAGAATCTCGGCCAGTCGGCGGCGGAGATCGTCATGGTGAGCGCGATGTTGCTGTAGCTCCGGATAACCGATTCGGATCATCAAATGCTCTTCATCGGCGAAGTGCCGCTTGGTATAATCGACCAGCTCAATGAGGACTTGCCCGATAGTTTCGTCGACCCGATTCTGCGATATTGATTCGTGCAGACGATTAATCATCGCCACCAGTTGCTTATGCTGGCGGTCGATTTCATCGACCCGGACGCTGTAAGAATCGTACCACTCGAGAAACGGCATCTTGCCTCCACTGCTGTCTGGCCCGTTTGGCGAAAATTGAGCATTCTGTCCTGTATCATTTAGAATATCGGTCCTGAATCGACTTTTCATTAGGGTTGCACGTGAGGGGAAGGCGGCTTATTTTTTGACCTTAGTCCTGCTTTCGGCCGGGAAGCTGAATTGACCGAAGAGATGAAAGGAAGAAGTGAAGTGAGCAGAGATATTCTGACCGTATTAGGGAGTTCCTCCGGCTTGCCCCAGGCCGACCGGGCGACTGCCGGATATGTCCTCAAGGCAGGCGACGAATTGAATCTGATCGACTGCGGCGGCGGGGTAACTTCGTCGTTCCTGCGAAGAGGGTTCAATCCGCTCGATGTGGAAAGGATATTCATCAGCCATACCCATCCCGATCATGTCTGTGAACTGCCACTCTTTATCCAGCTGGTTTATCTTCGGGGGAGAGAAAACCCGTTCGAGGTGTACGTTCCTCACGAGTTCGTCGCTCACTTTACAGGCATATCTCCCCGCCGTTTACATTCTTAGGGACAAGCTCCCCTTTGAGCTTCGCATAATTGGGTACGAAGATGGTTTTGTGTATGAGGGCGGGTTTCGCCTTGAGGCAATAGGAAATACTCACCTATTCCCGTACCGCGAGTTTATCGAGAAGGCAGCGTTACCTAATAAAATGCAATGCCACTCGTTCAAACTAACGATCAATGGCAAGACCGTGCTCTATTCCGCAGACATAGGATCCTTCGACGATATCAAAGATCATCTCGATGGAACCGATATTGCGATCATTGAATCTACTCATCTCGATCTGGAACAGTTTCTGAAATTCGCGCAAACGGCTCGGGTAGGTAGATACATCCTGACGCATCTCGGAAGCAAGGAAGATGTGGCCGACATTAATTTGCGCGCGGCCAAGGCGGTGGTCGATCATTTGACGACCGCTGTCGACGGAATGGAAATCGAGCTGTAAAGGATATGGATAAAGAAACGCCCCGGCCGTCCGGCCAGGGCGTTTTCACGTACCAACGTAAGTCGCAGGGGCTACTTCTTCACTGAAGCACAGAGGTAGTCCCGGTTCATCTGAGCGATAAACTTCACTGAGACCTCTTTCGGACAGGCAGCTTCGCACTCGTAGTAGTTAGTGCAGTTGCCGAATCCTTCTTTGTCCATCTGGGCGACCATCTTCATCACGCGGTCTTTGCGTTCTGTTTGCCCCTGTGGCAGGCTCGCAAATTGTGAGACCTTGGCCGAGACAAACAGCATGGCCGAAGCATTCTTGCATGCCGCGACACAGGCGCCACATCCGATGCACGCTGCCGCGTCCATCGCCGTGTCCGCTTTCTCCTTCGAGATCGGTATTGCGTTGCCATCGGGTGCACCGCCGGTGTTCACCGAAATGAATCCACCCGCCTGCATGATCCGGTCGAACGCCGAGCGATCGACCACCAGATCCTTGATGAGTGGAAACGCCTTGGCGCGCCAGGGTTCGATATATATTGTGTCGCCGTCTTTGAAGTAGCGCATGTGAAGCTGACAGACGGTCGTCTGTTCCGGTCCGTGCGGAATGCCGTTGATGACCAGCGAACACATACCACAGATTCCTTCGCGACAGTCATGATCGAACGCGATCGGTTCGATCCCCTGGTGAATCAGATCCTCGTTGACCACATCGAGCATCTCCAGGAAGGACATGTGTGAGCTGATATTCTTCGCCTGGTACTTTTCCATCCGCCCCTTGGACTGAGCGTTCTTTTGACGCCAAACGTATAGTGTCAGGTTCATTACTTGTAACTCCTTGTGGCCAGTTTGACGTTCTCGTAAACAAGGGGTTCTTTATGGAGAATCGGTTCTTTGCCGACACCGTTGAACTCCCAGGCCGACACGTAACAGGTAGTCCTCATCGTTGCGGACCGCCTCGCCATCAGGCGTCTGATGTTCCTCGCGGAAGTGGGCGCCGCAGGACTCATCGCGGGTGAGCGCATCGTACACCAACAGCTCACCGAATTCAAGGAAGTCGGCGACCCGTCCGGCGAGCTCGAGTTGCTGGTTAAGCTCCTCGTTCTGGCCCATCACCTTGACGTCCTTCCAGAATTCATCGCGGAGTTGCGGGATTAGCTCGAGCGCCTTCTTGAGGCCCTTCTCATTGCGAGCCATACCGCAGTACTCCCACATGATCTTGCCCAACTCGCGGTGGAACGAATCCGGGGTCCGCTTGCCATTTATGGAAAGGAGCTTGTTTGTCCTTTCTTTGCTGGCCTCGACAGCCTCGGCAAATTCCTTTCGTTCGGTGGTAATCCCGGAAGCTCCGGTACGGGCGAAATAGTCGCCGATAGTGTAGGGGATGACGAAATAGCCGTCAGCAAGCCCTTGCATCAGGGCGCTGGCCCCGAGACGATTGGCGCCGTGGTCGGAGAAGTTGGCTTCGCCGATTACGAACAATCCGGGAATGGTGCTTTCCAGATTGTAGTCAACCCAGAGACCGCCCATGGTATAGTGGGAGGCAGGGTAGATACGCATCGGCACCTCGTATGGATTCTCACCGGTGATCCGCTGGTACATGTCGAACAAATTGCCGTAGCGATCTTCGATGACCGATTTCCCCAGCCGTCCAATCGCTTCGCTGAAGTCGAGGTAGACGCCGTTCTTATGCGGTCCCACGCCCCGGCCGTCATCGACCGCTTCTTTGGCGCTTCTCGATGAGATATCGCGCGGAGCCAGGTTACCGAAGCTCGGATACTTTCTCTCAAGATAATAATCTCGTTCGTTTTCAGGGATCTGTCCGGCGGGACGATCGTCCCCTTTCTTTTTCGGTACCCAGATCCGGCCGTCGTTACGAAGCGATTCGGACATAAGGGTCAGCTTTGATTGATAATCACCGCTTACCGGAATGCATGTCGGGTGGATCTGCGTGTAGCAAGGATTGGCGAAGGCGGCGCCTTTCTTATAGGCGCGATAGGACGCCGTGACGTTGCACCCTTTGGCGTTGGTCGAGAGGTAGAAGACGTTGCCGTATCCGCCGGTGGCGAGTACCACAGCATCGGCCGCATACGATTTAATTTCGCCGGTGATCATATCGCGGGTGACAATACCACGCGCAAATCCATCAACCAGGACGACATCAAGCATCTCCGTGCGCGGATACATCTTTACCGTCCCTAAGCCGATTTGCCGGCTCAGGGCTGAGTATGCTCCCAGCAGAAGCTGCTGGCCTGTCTGGCCACGGGCATAGAATGTGCGGGAAACCTGAGCGCCGCCGAACGAGCGGTTCGAAAGTGTCCCGCCGTATTCACGTGCGAACGGCACGCCTTGAGCGACGCACTGATCGATGATATTGTTGCTGACCTGGGCCAGGCGATAGACGTTGGCTTCGCGGGAACGGAAGTCGCCCCCTTTGACCGTATCGTAAAACAGACGGAAGACCGAGTCACCGTCGTTCTGATAATTTTTCGCAGCGTTGATTCCCCCCTGGGCGGCGATACTGTGTGCCCGTCTTGGGGAATCCTGGTAGCAGAAACAGGAGACCTGATAGCCAAGCTCGGCGAAACTAGCGGCTGCCGATGCACCGGCGAGGCCGGACCCGACGACGATTGCGCGATATTTCCGCTTGTTCGCCGGATTCACCAGCTTCATCGAAAACTTATGATTGTCCCATTTGTCGGCCAGCGGCCCGGCAGGGACTTTCGATTCTAATTTCATTAGTGCACTCCTCCCGGCAAGGTGACCACTTTCAGCAGCACCCCCAACGGAATCGAGATATAACCGAGCCAGAGCACGGTCGCCAGCAGATAGCTGAGCACTTTCAATCGTTTGAGATACTTTTCGTTGTTGAGGCCGAGGGTCTGAAAGAACGACTCGGTCGCATGACTGAGATGATACGCCATCAGCGACACCGCAACCAGGTAGACCGCCGAGATCCAACCGTTGCTGAATCCAAGAATCACCATCGAATACACATCTTTGTATCCGTGCGGGTCCAGTGGAAGGCTGGCGTAGGCCGGGTTGGTGACGATCAGGGTGAAATGAAGCAAATGGTAAACTACAAAAGCGAAAATCACGAGGCCGGTCCAGATCATGGTACGTGAAGCCAGAGATGCCTGAATGGTATCCTGACGAACGTAAGAGACAGGGCGAGCCATCTTGTTCTGCCACCATAAAACCACACCTTTCCAGATGTGAATCCCGAAAAAGGCGAGCAGGAAGATTCGGAATGTCCACTTGAGGGCGCCCAGCGATTGGAGAGTCTCGGCGTAATGGTTGAGCTTCTCCTGGCTGGCGAAAATCTGAAGATTTCCCATCAGGTGGACAATAACGAATCCGATCATCAGAACTCCGGTTACCGCCATCAACGCCTTTTTGCCGATTGATGTTGTCGTAAAACCGGGGGAAGACTTGGAAGTGCTGATTTGATCCAGTTCCGCGGTACTCATAAAGCAAAATCCTTATATAACTTTGTGAAAGAAAATACAAAGTTGCCCATGAACGGTCAATGAAAAAAAGAGACAGTTTCTGATTAATATATACGACTTATGAGCTTAGCTGCGATAATACCGAAATTGGCCGGTTAATAGCTCATCAAAACGCACTAATTTGATGCCGGTACGATCTCTGGTGGGGGAGTTGTCGTCGGTCACTTTTTTTGACGTCGCTGCCGATATTCCGGAGTATAAGCTTGGAGAGAATCAGTTTGACATCCAAGGAGATATGGCGTATTTTCAAAAGCCATCGGTCAGATAACGAAGAATCAATCACGCATATGCAGGAGAAGGTAATGAAACGTCTCAAATCTATGGTTTTGCTTTTTGCCGGTACTCTTATTTGCATTTCCACCGCTTCGGCGACCACCGTTTCGGTCAAGATCTCCGGTCCCGGGGCGGTCAATGATTCCACCATCAAAGCCGGCCAAAACGTCAACTTCGACCTTTATTTCCTCAATGATGTCGAATGGCGGGGGTTTTCCCTCGGATTCAAGTTCTCCTCTCCTGACATCAAGAACGTGATCCATGTCGCGGATAGTGGAAATGGACTCAACGATCGCGGCGATGTGAAGGGATTCAACGGCTGGCAGGACAAGTCGGTCTGGGATCTTGGCGGCGTCTATGTCGTCGAAACCGACTGGAACGGCAAGCTCCCCGAAGTGATGGGGTTTGGCGGTGTAACGGTAAAGCAACGCTACAAACCGCATCCCAATGAAAAGAAGATTTCGATGACGATGAAGTTCACCGACCCGGGGACGATTATCGTTGATTCGACCTTCTTCCCGCCGACCGGCAAATGGCTGTTTGCCATTCCTAACACCAAGCCGAAATGGGGCGGACCTTACAAATTCACGGTCGTGAAGTAATCTCCGACCAAAGAAATGTCAAAGCCCGTCGGCAGGCGGGCTTTTCGTTTATGTACATGTGCATGCTAATCTCCCGTTTCAAGACAGTCCCGGCAATCGCTTTACTCATCATCGCCTTTTTCGCTGCCGCACAGGCTGGTGCTACGAAACCGACGGTGGAATCAACGGAAGCTGCGGATTCTATCTATGTCGTTAGTCTTCCGCATCGGTTGGTCGATAACGGGCAGCTGTACGATACGCTCGACCTGATGCTCAACTCGGGGAACATGCCGCTGGCCGGGTTCGAACTGAAATTCGGTGCGCCAGGAAGGCTGTTTGACATTGTCAAAGTCCTGCCGGGCGAACTGTGCGATTCCTGCTACTGGGAGATGTTCAACGCCAAGCGGATCGACACGCAGTCTAAAGAGGACTATCCCTCGATCATGTACCAGATCGTGGCCATCGCTAGATTCCTCCCCGACTCGACCAAAAGAGATCTGCTTCACGCTGGGGCGTCCGGTGTCACTCGCCCGTCTGGTGGTAACCAACGAATTCGCTCATGGGGCTCCGGACACGACCGTGCCGATCTATTTCATCTGGGAGGATTGCACTGACAATACGATTTCCGGGGTCGATGGCAACACCCTTTATCTGTCGTATCGCACGGTGGACTATTTTCCGAATAACTTCGACACGACCGGCAATCCTTTTCCGACCGTTCGGGGTGCTCCCAAGAACTGTATCAAGCCGGGTGGTCCGAATGTCCCGAAACGCTCGATCGAATTCCGCAACGGCGGGATCGAGTTCAAGCTGAATCTGATCAAGGGGGATACGGTAAAATGATATTGGCAATTGAGCTGCTTTCCCTTAGTATGTGTCTAGGACATATTACTAAAGGAGGTTAGAAGTGGGTGAGTTGCCAAAGAAGAACTCGGGCGAAGACGAATCAAAAAAAGCACTTGGGAGCCTGGCGTCGGAGTATAGTTACCTAGATTATGTAATTGAAGCCAAGTTCTACAAGCGCTTTTGGGGGTTTATTACCAAATTAACATGGATAATTGGCGTGGTATTCGCTGTTCTTGCCTTCTTCGGTTTTAGGACGTATATACAACTCAATTCTAAATTGAATCAGGCAAAGGAGGCCAATGAGAGAATTCAAGAGGTTTATCGCGGATACCTGAAGGAGGATTCCCTAAAAACAATTCGAAGTCAGAACTCAAAGTACTATGCGTATTTGCTGCAGAATGATGAAAGACCTGTCCGCGAGTCTATTCAGAGGAAGTTTCAGTATTACGGATTTGGATTTGCGGATGCCTCAATTGAAGATCAGTTGAGCGTATACCTTTACGATCATTTTTTTGACAATCCGGCTACCAAGTGGTTAGAGAAGACGCATGAAGCTGATTCGTCAATAGTGGCTATAGGTATTGTGTGGCGGGACTTACCAGATGGCATGATCGCGCGCGTTGACTCGATATTTCGCGATGTCTATCCTGACTCGAAAGTCAATTTCATCCGCGACATTCGATTACCAAAGCAGGGGTTCCTATACGTAATTCGTTAGCTCAGATGTTACTGAGTAGAATCAATTCTGTAAGTAGTATGCCAGAATCTGCCGGCATAATTTGGAAACGCCTCCAGGACAAAGGTGCCGGGATATTCGATGAATTCTCCTAGGAGAAGAATGCTGCCGACATGAAATTCCTTTGCCTTTACAAGTCCGGTGAATCTGTTAACGTCTAAGGCGATGGGGTCTTGGATGTGAAACGCTACATTGAGCTCTTGTGCGTCACCATATTTGTCAACTTTGTTGCATATGAATGAGAAGAGATCGAGCGTCGAAGGTGTCTTTGAGTTCACATATCTTTTGATCTGAAACTTAATTGGTCTCTTCAAGTTCTCACTGTCTGCAATCACTGTATCGAAGTTCTCAGAATCAAGTGCTGAGTCAGTCCGAAGAAACTCACTTATGTTGAGCTCTTTCACTCCAGTCAGAGATGGGAATCCAATGAGATAGTGCTTCTTGTCTCTATGGGAAAGAAAACTTGCCAAGAGGAAAGTCACATATAGCTCGTGGAGCTTCGTGTTCCTAGAGATATCATCTCCAAAACTTTTCAGATATTTCTCGGCATTGTCTAATGTCAGAAAGTGACCGAACCATGTTTGTCTCTCGTCCATAATGTGTCTTAGTTTCCTGCCGAAAGCTCTATGTCCCAAATTTTTGCGTAAAATCAAACTACTGATTCAGTTTTAGCGATTCCAGAAGTTTACCGAACGTCAAGGGATGAGGTATTTTGTTATCTAACGCTTCCTTCCGATTGCATATCCGATAGCTAGTAGCTCTTTCTGCTACAGTTGAACTAGACTGCTAGTAACTCATCCTTTCAGCAATCCTAATGAAACCAAACACTTTCTCGCAGCCTCTGAACAAGGGTTGTCGGTGGATTTGGCGATGCGAACGAGTGCCTCGGCCGCAGGTAGAGCGGAATCGCCCATGACAGCGAGTGCTTGGATTGCCCACAAGTGGAGCGCGTCTTCGTCACCCTCCAAGATGTGGATCAAGGCGGTCACGACAATATCACCGGATTCGTCGAAACGCTCCAAGGCATTGATGGCGTTGACTCGTGCTGCAAGAGGTTCTTTGTCGTTCTCGGCCAACTTAACCAACACAGGAAGAGCCTCTTTACATTCTGAAAAATACTTCGATATTGCTATGGCCGCGAATTCTCTTACGCCTTTCTCACTATCCTTTAGGAGAGGTAAGAGTTTCTGGCGCATGAGCGGTGGTAAGTTTCGAAAGTTTCCAACAGCCATGGCAGACGTCATTCTCACCACGGGATCGGAATCAGAAAGACCTTCCACGAGAACCTTCAGGAATTCTGATGCTCGCTCACCTCGATTGGCAATAGTCATAACAGCTAGCCTGCGCACCGAGACGTTATTATCTCTGGCGCGCTCAGCTAACGCCTGATTCCTCATCTTCGAATCAAAGTTGGCATTGTCGAGCGCCTTCACGGCCAATAACCGCACCTCGGGATTTTGGTGATTGGATGATCTTGTTACTTGTTCGGTCAATTCATCGCACTGTCCCGTAACTTCTCCGGCAAGCCGCAAAAGTGACTGACATTGCCCATCATCTTTGCATTGTAGACTCTCGTCCAGCATCATCGCCAGCCGGAAAGCGCTTATCCCTAGCTTTTGACTTGAAGGCTTGAGTTTAGCGACTCTCTTGCGGTCATAGCTTACCAGCGTTTTGATTGTAACCCAGGCCCGACTTGGCAAACCAATTACCCTAGGGAAGTCAATTAGCAACGCTGTCAATGTAAGAACCGTCAAGGCTATTGCTCTCAACAACAGCTCTTTGTAATCAATCCCCCAACCGATCTGGTCAGGTTGCTGGAACAGCCAAAGGAAACGCTCTCTCGAAATGACAGTTCCTTGGAGCTGCCGAATCCAAGGGGGCATCAGAAAACAAGCTGTTAGTAGCACTCCCCCTACCACCAGCGTGCCCTTTTTTGATCTGCTTAACAATTGGTGTGCCTCCTCTTAGTATGCCGCTGGAAACCGCGTGTATGGCTGCTCCTATTAAGCAATGGCGACAGCTAGACTTCGCGTCTTTGAACGACTCGGACGGGGCTATACTCTAAATTAAGGCACTCCTTGATTCGTGGCAATACCTTTTCGACATTGGTCAAAGGCCGGTCAAAACCCTTGTAGTTACTAATCTCAAATTGCCAATCTAGATTTTCAGCCCTGCTCCCAGTTGGGAAGACCGGTCTTCCGGCGCGGAGCCGGATTGTCATGCCTCATGGCATTTCTCGTCCGTCCGGCTCGAAGACGATGCGGACCTACAGAAGAACAGAGCCTCGAATCAGTTGCCGCGGCACGTTCTGAGAAGGACGTGCCCTACAGAGCCCCGACCATATCGATAGAGATGTCCAGGATAACCTGTTGACGGCAAGTCGCTTATCCCTGCCGTTTCCGGTTGACTTTGAAGCGCCATTGTGTAGATTACAGCCGCAAACGTATTACTTTGCATATGTAGCCTGAAACGAATACGACTACCCTATCGATAGGATCCAGATCATGCGATTGTACGAACACGAAGGAAAACAGCTTTTCCGAAAATTCAAAATACCGGTCTCCGACTCCAGGCTGGCCAAATCTCCCGATGATGTCCATCGCGAAGTAGACGAGCTGGGCGTACCGGTAGTACTTAAAGCCCAGGTACTGATTGGCGGTCGCGGCAAAGCCGGCGGCGTCAAGTTTGCCGAAGGGGCCAATGAAGCCAAGACGGTTGCAAAGGGCCTTCTCGATCTCAGGATAAAGGGATATGCGGTCGAGTCGATCCTGATCGAACCGAAACTGAAGATCGAAAAGGAATACTACATCGGCGTGACAATCGACCGCGCCAACTATAAGCTCGTGGTGATTGCGTCGGGTGAGGGCGGAGTCGATATCGAAGAAACAGCCGCCAAGCATCCTGAGAAGATCGTCAAACGATCCCTTTCGATTGAGCAGGAGCTATATACATTCGAAGCTCTTGAGATCGCCAAACAGATCGGCATCCCGCAAGACTTGATCAAAGATGGTGCGGCCATCATTGTAAACCTGTTCCACCTGTTCAAGAAGTATGACGCCAAGCTGGTCGAGATCAATCCGCTCGTCTTGACCAGTGACAACAAGCTGCTGGCAGCCGATGCCAGAGTCTCGCTTGATGATGACGCGGTCTTCCGCCATTCTGATCTGCGCGAAATGCATATCGAGCACCGTCACGAAGAAGGGGAGATGACCGAACGGGAACGCCAGGCCCAGGAGTGGGGAATCCCGTATCTCGATCTCGATGGAGATATCGGCATGTTCCCGGGCGGCGCCGGGTTTGGGATCATGGGAAACGACTTCATTCACTACTACGGGGGCAAGCCGGCCAACTTCATGGATTCCGGCGGCGGGCCTTCGCCCGAACGAATCTCACAGATGCTTGTTCTGCTCGACGAGAATCCGAACGTAAAAGCGATCTTCGGCGCCCGGTTCGGCGGGATCAGCCGGTGCGATGATTTCGCCAAGGGTGTGATCATGTTCCTGAAGGACCATGGACTGTCCAAACCGATGGTCATGCGGATGACCGGCAACATGTGGCAGGAAGGGGTGCGGTTGTTCGAGGAAGCGCGCAAGGAGAATCCGGAACTGTTCAAGCATATAGAGTCACATGGAATCGAAACCCCTATCGAAGAAATTTCCAAACGAGCGGTCGAGCTGGCCAACGAAGTGAGGGGGAACTAATGGCTATTCTGGTTGACAAGAAAAGCAGAGTGATCGTTCAGGGGATCACCGGAGGGGCGGGCAAGTTTCACACCGAGCGAATGCTCAAATACGGTACCCAGATAGTTGGCGGGACCTCGCCGGGTAAAGGTGGGATGGACGTGGCCGGCAAACCGGTCTTTGACACCGTTTCCGAGGCGGTGAAGCAAACCGGAGCCGATGTTTCGGTCATCTTTCTGCCGGCACAATTCGTGAAAGAAGCGGCGATCGAGGCGATAAGGGCCGGGATCAAGTTCGTGGTCGTTATTCCCGAACATATTCCGATTCACGATATGTTGTTCGTTCGTGAAGAAGCCGTTCGCCACGGTGTGACCGTGATCGGTGGCAACACCGCCGGCGTAATCACTCCCGGCGAGGCGAATCTTGGCATTATGCCGGACATCGCCTTCACCTCTGGCCGAGTCGGTACCGTTTCAAGGTCAGGGTCGATTACGTATTATGTCGCTGACACGCTCACACGCACCGGGTACGGTGAATCTACCTGCGTAGGTCTCGGCGGCGATCCGGTTCTCGGCTCGACCTTCGACGAGATCCTCTGGAAGTTTGAACAGGACGACAAAACCAAGGCAGTAGTTATGTGCGGGGAAATCGGGGGCGTCTACGAAGAACGGGCCACCGAAGTGATCGGCAAAATGAAAACTCCGGTGCTCGTCATGATCGGTGGAGTCTACGCTCCTCCGGGAAAGCGGATGGGCCACGCTGGCGCGATTGTCGAAGGCAAAATGGGGACGGCCAAAGAGAAGCTGGATACCCTGGCTTCGGCCGGAGCTCATCCCTGCAAGACGTTCGAAGACATTCCGACCACGCTCAAGAAGCTGGGTGTGTGAGGGTTACGACAAAATCTCAGGCGGCCGGTGTAACGCATTATAGCGTTGCGGCCGCCTTTGTATTGTATTACATTGCCTGCCGATTTCGAAAATAGACTTACAAATAATTGTCGCATAAGATGAAGGGAGATATCATCACAAATCGTATGGATTCATTAAGTCAGTTCCGCAAGGGACTTATCGGTGGTCTGCTTTTGTTGGCTGCTCTGTTTGCTTTGATGACCGGCTGCTCGAAATCGAGCAACCAGGCTTCGGCCGGATTCGAACAGTCCGTCCAGATCGCGAAGGAAGCGGATAGCGCTATCGCCGCTCTTGACTGGCCTCTATATGCATCGCTGGTCTATCCTCCGGACCTTCAGAATTTTCACGACATGTTAATGCCCGGGATCGAAGCACATCCGTCGCCTACCAATGCCGATTCGGTCGACCTGTTCGGAACGGCCTATTCGATAGATAGTCTTCGCAACGAGAATCCGGCAAAGTTTTTCGAAGAAATCATGAACCTTGTTGTGAAGCTCTCTCCCCAGCTTGGACAGACTTTTAGCAGTATGACCAACGATCATCTGGGCGGCGTGCCCGATGGCGACTCGCTGGTGCATATAGTATCGCGCACGGAATTTCACGTTGGCAATCAGTCAATCAACGAAATGAACGTGGTGACAACTCGGCAGTACGAGGGAAGCTGGAAAGTGTTATTGTCACCGAAAATTCAGGGAGTTGCGCAGATGGTGCAGCAGGGACTCGCCCAGAGAATGCCGACCCAGCCGCCGCCGCAACAGAGGCCGCCTCAGAAGCCGTAAAGCAAATTTTCGATATGTCAGTTCTGCAGCAAGCGAGGAAAGACCGTCCTCGCTTGCTGTTTTCGTAAAACCAGCATGGATCGGGCAAGTGGAGATTGAATGGCCAACGAAGCATCGGTGAAAATCTATCGCGGGGAGTCGCTGGAGGCGGTGCATGAGATTGCGGTTGCAGTGGTTGACGCCGAGGGGAATCTGACTCACTATGTGGGAGAACCGTCGGTCACATTCATGGCCAGATCTTCAATCAAGCCATTTCAGCTCATGCCCCTGATCCTCTCCGGTGCCGCCGACAAATTCACCTTTTCGTCCGAGCAACTCGCGGTCATGTCCGGGTCACATTCGGGCACGGATCGCCATGTTGCCGTTATCAAGTCGAATCTTGAACGGGCCGGAAATGGTCCGGAGCATCTCAAGTGCGGCTGCCACTGGCCGATCTGGATGCAGGCCGATGGGATCTATCCGGAGCATGGGGAAGACAGAGAACCAATCCGGCACAACTGCTCCGGCAAACATTCAGGCTTCCTTGCCCAGGCACGTTTCCTGGACGATGCCATTGAAGCGTATCTCAATCCGCAAAGCCAGACTCAGAGGATGGTTCGCGAGACTATTGGAAGCTATTGCGAGTTTGACTTGAGCCAGGTCAGTCCCGGAATCGATGGCTGTTCGGCCCCCAACTACCCGCTTCCGGTACGCCGGCTTGCCCTTGGATTCAAGAAACTTGCGGCGGGCGAAGGAGCGGACGGGGCAATCCGACAGGCGGCGGTGCGGGTCAGGGATGCCATCCAGGCCCATCCGTTCATGGTTTCCGGAGACAAGCGGTTCGACTACGACCTAATGCGGTCATTCCCCGGCAAGGTCGTCTGCAAAATCGGGGCGGAGGCGATTGAAGGAATCGGTTTCAAGAATCCTTCGATCGGTATCTGTGTAAAAGTTATCGATGGCAACACTCGAGCGCTCGGACCGGCCTGCGTGGAAGTCCTCAAGCAACTCGGCCTGATTGCGGAGATGGAAAGTGTGCCGTTTCTCAAAGCGCACGAGCGCCCGGTGATTCTGAACAATCGGGATCTGGAAACCGGGCGGATAGTCGTAGACTTTAGGTTGAAAAAAGCATGATTATCTCCGTATATTATAAAGCTATGGATATGAACTCCGGACTACATTTGGGGCTCAAGTATCACCGCCTTAAGGTGAAAAACGTCACCTAGTCTTCCTCCTCGACAAGACCTGTTTGCTTCTGTAAACAAATCACGTTAAGGAGGTTTTCCATGTTCAGCCGCAAACAACCTGCTGAACCTTATCGCATAAAATCAGTAGAGCCGATCAAGTTGCTTTCCCGCGAAGAGCGGCAGAAGAAGATTGAGCAGGCGAATTACAATATATTCAAGGTCGACGCTGCGGATATCTATATCGATCTGCTGACCGACTCGGGAACGTCGGCGATGTCCAATCGCCAGTGGGCCGCACTTATGATGGGGGATGAGTCATATGCAGGCGCGGTGTCGTTCCGACATTTTGAACAGACCGTTCGAGATATCACGCGCAAGCAGTTCGTCATTCCCTGTCACCAGGGGCGCTCCGCAGAAAATTTGATGTTCACGGTAGCTGTGAAGCAGGGGCAATATGTCCTGAACAATACCCATTTCGATACCACTCGTGGTAATGCGCTTCACAAAGGAGCCATACCGGTGGATCTGCCCTGTCCCGAATCTTCGAAAGAAGACCCCTCCCCGTTCAAAGGGAACATGGATACGCTTAAGCTCGAAGAATTCATTCATCGCCAGGGACGTGACAAGATCGCTATGGTTATCATGACGGTCACGAATAACTCAGTGGGCGGTCAGCCGGTTTCGATGGCCAATATCAAAGAGACGTCGGCGATCTGCAAGCAGCATGGTATTCCGTTCTTCTTCGACTGTGCCCGGTTTGCCGAAAACAGTTATTTCATTCACCGCGATGAGCCGGGGTATCAGAACAGGACAATCAAAGAAATCGCGCAGGAGATGTTCTCGCTGAGCGATGGCGCCATGATGTCGGCCAAGAAAGACGGCCTGGCCAATATCGGCGGATTCATTGCCGTCAATGACGCCGAGCTTTACCAGCGGCTGACCGAACTGATGATCCTTGTCGAAGGATTCCCGACTTACGGCGGACTCGCCGGGAGAGATCTGGAGATCCTTGCCGTGGGGCTTCAGGAAGTGATGGAGATCGACTATCTCGACTTTCGGGTGGACCAGGTGCATTATCTCGGTGAACAGATGAAAGCAGCCGGTCTGCCGATTGTGGAACCGACGGGCGGACACGCGGTCTTTGTCGATGCCGGCAGATACCTTCCGCACATTCCGGCGCTCCAATATCCCGGACAGTCATTGACCGTGGCGTTCTACCTTGAAGGGGGGATCAGAACGGTTGAAATCGGATCAGTCATGTTTGCGCAGATAGATCCGTCGACCGGCAAAGAGACCCCCGCCCCGCGCGAACTGGTTCGGCTGGCGCTGCCTCGTCGCGTCTACACCAATTCTCATATTGACTACATGGCTGAGATCGCTCAGCGGATCACCGACCGGAAAGACTCCCTGGCCGGGTACAAGATTACCCGTCAGGCGAGGTTCCTCAGGCATTTCACCTGCGATTTCGAAGCCCTGGTCGGTACGAAAGAGAAGGTCGGGTTTTGAGATGAGCCGTCGTTACGGACGCGCCCTGCTGTTGTTCGGTCTGGGACTGGCCTGCATTGGGCTTGCGTCCTGCGTCAAGATCGAGACCGGACAAACGGCCGAAGAAGCTAAAGCTTCGGCCGAGACGCAGGGTTCAAACATCAGGGCAGACTGGGCGAAACAAATGCAAGGGGCTACTCAGCCTCAGATCGCGCAACTTATCGGCAACCATTTTGATTACGTCACGACCCAATATTTCAACTTCAGCAACGAGCTGGTCAAACAATGGGAAGCCGGAGAAAAGGGAAGAGGTCGGCCGATCGATGGTTCCGAGATGCGTCAGTTCGTCACGGCCTGGACCGGCAGCCAGCAACCGGTGTTGTCTGCGTTTGACGACAATCTTGAATATGCCTACGGCCAGTTGAAGCAGGGGCACTATTTCGACGATGCCTTCATGAGCGAGGTCAAGAATCTGGTAGACGAATACTACGAAGTTTATTCGGTGGTCTTTTTGCCCAACGGTTCACTTGACGACTACAAGTACAAAGTCGACCAGGAGCGGTATAAAGCTTCGGATCAGGCGGCTTCCTACCGGGCGGCTCTCTCTTCACGATAGGGGCTGATTAGGGTAACACCGGTTCAATTGTGAATTTTTTTTCAGCAATTGCGTGTCTTTCGGCCTACGACCGGGCGCAGCTCGCTAATCTAGGGCCAAATGAAACTTTGATTATATATTGCGGTACAACCGGTTACATTATTTCTTGACGTTGGCGGACCATTTTGGCTACATTCTTGCACCAAACGGATGTCGGGCCGGGAAAAAGACCCTCGCTGTCAATTTTCGCGGCTTGACTTTTTTCAGGGAACTTGATATATTTCTTAGGTTTATACAAAGCGAAGGAGACCGATATAGCTCATAGATAATTGATTGACTAATTACAACTTAGTTAGGTAGTTACAAAGTCGATGGAGCTGTATCATATCCGGGCAGAGTACAACGTTGCGCCCTGTCTGTTTAATTTAACGTCTTCGTGTAAACTTCTGTTCCTCCCCCTTCTTTTTCTTTCCCTTGCTTCCGGAAGTTTCGCATCTGCAATGGCGGTGACCTCTCTGTCATCCGACCAGAGCGGCTATGCCTTTGAAATCTCCATCGATCAATCGAAGCTGGACTGGACATTGAACAAAGACTCGTCCATTACTTACTACACCAGCGTGCAAGTCGGTATTCCTTTCGGATCGAAAGTGAGTGTCACCGGCGTGGATGGATCGGACGAGCAGCCGCTCACGATCCTGCCCGGCAGCAGCTACCATGTTTCGACTGCCTCGCTTCCGTTGGTCGATGTCACCAAGCCGATGACTGTCCGCGGACGGCAGATTGTCACAGTGTATGTTTTCCCGGTGAATGGATCGATGGTTTACGGCAAGGTCCGCGCGAATCTTAGCTTCACGGGCGCGAGTCGCGTCGCACAAGCTCCTTCGTCCGACCCGATTTTCGACAAGATGTTTCGTTCGAACCTGGTTAACGGTGAACAACTTACCGCCTGGTCGAAACCGGCGCGGGTAGCCGCAAAACCGACCGATCAAACCGGACCGTTCGCCAATTCATCCAATTGGCTTCGCATCTCGGTCAATCAGACGGGACTGTACCGGATTACCGGCGCGCAACTGGCCTCATCGGGCATTTCGCTGACCAACCTTCACTCTTCGGACATTCATCTTTACAACGGCGGCGGTCTGACGCTTGAGGTTTACAACGAACGTCCGCGACCGACTTTCCGTGAGATGGCGATTGATGTCGAGGACGGTGGGGACGGGATCTTTAACTCGTCGGACTATCTGCTCTTCTACGGAGAATCGCAGGATCGGTGGGTGTATCCCGATGACTCGAATCCTTACTATAAAAACAATCCGTATTGTGATCATAATGTTTATTGGCTGAATGTGTCTTCGATCACTCCCGGTATTCGGATGTCGACCGTAGATGTCTCTTCCGGAACCCCTGATACTACAATCGCCACCTATACTGCGCGTGTCCACGTTGAGCAGGACAACCTGCTTCGTACCGAAGACGACGGCAAGATTTTCAATTATTACTATTGGTACTGGTCCGACTCTACGCACCTTTCGTTTTTCGTTTCGACTCCGTTGGTGCAGGCGGGAAGCACCGCTGCCGTGACTCTGGTCGGCAAGACCTACGACCTGACCGGTTCGGGCGACGAGGACGGGTACATGAATCTCGAAGTAAACGGCCAGGCCGGCCTGAACAAGAACTGTAACAGCGACCGATGCAGCTACCAGACGACCTCTCTATTCGAGGGCGCCAATCGGATCGACCTGACGCTCTGGCCGTTTTCCAATTTTGCCCCTTATTTCGACTATTTTGAAGTCGCTTATTTATCCGGTTCGGCCCCGGTCGGGAACAAGCTGGATATGCCGCTTGGACACCTCTCCGGTACTGTTCGCGTCGATGTCACCAACGGATTCACACAGGCTCCGATGATACTGGATATCTCAGATCCTCTGGTGCCTGCAAGGCTCACCGGCGCCCAGGTGTCCGGCAGCATCATGAGTCTTTACACATCGCCGAATCCGTCGACGTATACGAGATACTACTTCTGTCCGACTCAGGCGGCGCTCAGTCCATCGCGGATAGAGCCGGCCGACCCTGCCGATCTGTACGCCGTCGGCACCCAGTCCGATTTGATCGTCGTGGCGCCTAAGGCGCTCTTTGGGGCGCTTCAACAGTATATAGATTATCGCCGGTCGACCGGCTACACTGTCAAGGAAGTTTCGGTCGAAGACATCATGGACAATTTCGCGTTCGGTCTTTATGACCCGACGGCGATCCGCGACTTCCTCAAGTACGCTTATCAGAACTATCCTTCGCCGGCTCCCTCAGCTGTCTTGTTTGTCGGCGATGCGAATTACGATTATCTCGACCACCAGGAAACCGGTGCGGCCAATTATGTCCCCTCGTTCCTGAGCCCGTACGATGAATCCGCCTCGGATGACAACTATGTATATTTCGGCACCTACGGGTATCTCGACGGCGATACCAGCTATAGCGCCACCGACCGTGGATTCGATATGATGACGGCGCGCTGGCCGGTGCGGACGGCACAGCAGATTGCGACGATTACGAACAAGATAATCAACTACGAATCGGCGTCGGATCTCGGTGTCTGGCGCAATGACATCACGCTGGTGGCCGACGATGAGTTCGGTGAATTCGACAACGAAACGATTCATACCATTCAGACGGAAGAACTGGCCAACCAGCATGTCCCGGGCCAGTTCAATATCCAGAAAATTTACCTCTGGGACTATCCGTTCGTGAACAATCGCAAGCCTGCGGTGAACGACGCGATCGTGAAAGCGATTGACGACGGTACCTTGCTCATCAACTATGTCGGACATGGCAATCCCGACGTCTGGGCGCATGAATATGTTTTCACCCGTACGAGCGATCTGCCCAGACTCACGAACATCTCGAAACTCCCGCTTGTGTTCGCGGCCTCGTGTGCTATCGGATTTTTCGATCACCCGACCAGGCAGGGGATGGCCGAGGACCTGCTGTACATGCCCAATGGAGGGGCGATCGGCGTTGTCTCGGCTACCCGGCTTGTCTATTCATCCCCCAACAGTGAGTTCAACCGGTCGGTGTTCGATCTCTTGCTGTACAACAAGGATCTTTCCATGTGCGAGGCGGTGTACGGGGCAAAACTCAAGCGCCAGTACATCATCAACAATGCCACCAACGATACTTCCCGAACACTCCAGCCGAACGACCGCAATTACCTCTACTTCGGCGACCCGTTCGTGAAGTTGGGCATTCCGAGCTTGAATGTCGAGTTTACCGAAAGGCCGGATACCTTGGTGGCGCTGGGGAAAAGTCATATTGCGGGAAGACTTGTCGATGGTTCGGGAAATCCGTCCAGCGCGAACGGCGTCCTCTACATGACGACCTTTGATTCCGAACGCCCCAAAACGCATCGCATCGTCGATGCCAATGGCGTCGTTACTCAAACCATAGATTACAAAGAAGCGGGACCGACCATCTACCGGGGAACGGGGAGCATTACCAACGGTCAGTTCAGCCTCGATTTCATCACGCCGATAGATCTTGGCTACGGTGGCGATGGCGCCCGGATCTCTCTGTATGCTTTGCTCGATGGCATCGATGGCGCGGGAATTGATGATTCGATTCATCTTTCCGACTCGATCGCAGCCAGTACCGACTCGGCAGGTCCCCAGATCGAAATCACCTTTGCCGGCCATACGCCTTTCGTCAGCGGCGATTATATCGGCAGGAACGAACAGATGCAGGTGCACATTTCGGATCCTTCGGGAATAAATCTTGCCAGCGGGCTCGGCCATGGAATTACCCTGGAAATCGACAACGATCCGAGCAACGCCAAGAATCTTACGAGCCTGTTCAACTACGACCAGGACAAATACACGGACGGGTCGTTAACTTACTCCCTGTCGGATCTGGCAGCCGGACGGCATCATTTCGATCTCAAGGCGTGGGACAACGCAAACAATGCCACAAGTTATTCGTTCGACGCCCAGGTGGTTAGTTCTGATGCCCTGGCGATTAGAGATTTGCTGAATTATCCCAATCCGATGAAAGAATCAACGAGATTTTCGTTTACGCTCACTCAACCGGCCGATCGCCTCACTCTCGAGATTTTCACGCTTTCGGGGAGGAAGATCGTGTCGGTCGATCGGTATGGACTTAGCGCCGGCTATTACGACGACATTCAATGGAACGGCCGCGATATGGACGGCGATCGGGTGGCGAGCGAAGTGTATATATATAAGGCCACGGCCTACTCCGCCGCGGGCGGGGGACAGGCGGCATCATTCGGAAAAGTCATTTTGATTAATTAAGTAGATAGGAGAACCTCTATGCGAGCCATGAAACTGTTTACACTCTTCGGCGCCCTGCTGGTGGCACTCGTGCCGGCGACGAAATCGTTTGCCGATATCTCGAATGCCGCCGTGCTATATCTCCGAATTGCGCCGGGAGCCCGGGCCGCAGCCATGGGCGAGTCATACGTTGCGATTGCCGACGATGCTACGGCGACCCACTGGAACCCGGCCGGACTCGGATCGTATCCGCTGTCCGGGACCTGGAGAAATTCCAACGTCCCCAATGGCCTTGCTCCGCTGACCGATATCGCCTCGTTAAAGGCGAGGGGTGGGAGTAATTTCATGTCGTACGACGTCTGGGCGATTACGCCTAAAGGGCTCGCCCGGTACGATAACAAGAAGTGGTATCTCTGCGAAGTGATCAATACAAAGACCACTCAGACGGTGGAAGGGATTGCTAATTCGTATTTCAACATTCCCGACCCGGATGAGCTGACCAGAGTGGTCAAGAGGATAGCCGTCGACAACAATCAGAAGAGCTATGATTATCTCGTCGGACTGCAGGACAAGGTCCTGGGACAGGTTAAAGAAGGATACAGCGGACTGGATGCTCTCAAGGCCGAGTTCGACTCCCTTCTGACAGGCTACGACCAGTGTCTCGTCAATTGGGAATATGTCGACAAGATCGAATCGCTGTATGACGACGGAATCAAAGACAGCAGTCTGTCCGAGACCGAAGTCGATCGTATCAGCTTTGCCGTGGAACGCTCACGGAATCGCTTCATTCCGGAACAGGTTAATATCTATTATTCCACGCTGTTTGCCGGTCAGCCGAAGATCCTGGCATCGACCGATGATCTTCTTGCGGTTGGTACCGACAGCGGTTTGTACGGGTTTGACGGCAGGCGCTGGAAGGAATTCACGACCAGCGATGGGCTGCCTTCGGTCAACATCCGTTCCATGGCCTCGGCCGGTGGGTCGGTGTTTATCGGCACCGATTCCGGTGTGGCACGTATGACCGGCTTCCAGGTTGCCAACATCAGTACGAATAATGGACTTCCCGTCGGAAGCGTCTCGGCCGTAGGTGCTACCGGCACCAACGACGTGTGGGCCGTAGTCGATGGTGGACTGTACCATTACGACGGCGCCGCCTGGAGCGACAGTCACAAGTACACTGTCGTACTCGATGATACCCCCGAAGTACTCGCAACTAAGTTTTCGCTTTACGGAACTCCGGATGAACGGACAAAATTCCTGGATAGGCTCCACCAGCTGAATCCTCCCGGCTCCATCACCATGGCGAATCCCCCTGCTGACTCGGCAACGCCGGATTCGGCCGCTATGATGATACCGCGTGACACGACGACTTCGGCGATGACGGACTCGACAAAGAGTTCAATGCCCGCCGATACGACCATGATGGGGCAAATGACTCCGAATGCCACTCCGACGCCCGGAGAAGACACCGCCAAGACTGCCGCGAACGATTCCGGACCGTTGGCCCTCGAGGCGGGACAGGTGATCAACCTTCCGTACGTCGCCGAAATCAAAGGTAAAGTGAACGTGATTCAGCCGGACGCCAACGGACGCCTCTGGATCGGCACCGATTATGGGATACTCAGATATGATGGGTCAAGTTGGGCGATGCCCGGCTATGTAGCAACGACGGTCGCCGAGGGGCAGACACTCGACTCGATAGTCGCCAAATCGTCCCGGCTGATTCCGATGAGCGAAGATACCTATCGCCAGTCAGTCGAGCTCATCAACAATATCTCCGAGTCCAACCCGCTGACAGCCGGCCAGCAGATCAAAATCTACCGTAACCCTGCCGCCGCGGCCATCAACTATATCGCAACCAACTCTCGGAATGTCTATTTTGCGAGTGATGACGGTGTGATCGTATATGACGGCACCAACTGGGGAAAACTCGATCAGGGTGGATTCAATCATAATAAGGCGATTTCGGCCGAAGCTATCGGTGACGAGATCTGGGTCGCGGGCGACCGTAGAATCGTCGCAAAGGCGAACGGCCGCACCGATATCTCATTGATGTACGTCAAGTGGCTGCCGGAACTGGCCAGCGATCTTTACTATACGTTCGCGTCCCTGGTCACCAACAAACCGGGGATCGGAACCTTCGGCGGTAACATCACCTTCATCAGCTACGGAACGATCGTTCGTACCAACGAGCAGAATGTCGATCTCGGCTCATTCGATGCGTTCGACGTCGCCTTCACCTTTTCTTACGGCGGTTCGCTGACGGACAAGCTCAAAGGCGGTATTTCGGCGAAACTTCTCTATTCGAAACTCGCCGATCAGGGCGCCGGCGCCGAAAAGGGGAAGGGAACCTCGACCGGTTTCGCCCTCGACTTCGGACTTATGTATCACTGGACGCCGCGCCTGAACTTTGGTATGGCCGTGACTAACCTCGGTCCTGATATGGCCTACATCGACGCCGCCCAATCCGACCCGTTGCCGAGGAACCTCGCGGTCGGCGTTGCCTACAAGCTCCTTCAGAACGACTTCTCGCACCTGCTGGTAACGGTAGAGATGAACAAGTCGCTGGTGGGTGTCAACGACGGCATTAAGGAAGAGTTGAAACAGGTGGTCTTCAACGGCGGTGGTGAGTTCATGTACGCCAACCTGATCGCGGTCAGGGCAGGATACATCTATGACCAGGAAGGGCAGATCAAGACGGTCACTCTGGGTATCGGACTTGCTCCTCTGTCATCGCTTAAGTTCGACTTCTCTTACATCCCGAGCAATACCAGCTCGGTACTTGCTAACACGCTGCGTATTTCGCTGTCGATACTGCCATAAGAGAGGAGCAACGGAGGGTGAAGATACATAGGAATTGTACTCGCTTAGTTATACTTATCGCTTTGTCCCTGACGACGGCGCTCTCGGCCGTCGCCGGGGAAAAGCTGCTTGAGATCAAAGGCAAGGAACCGATCCCGGTCACGCCCGGTCAGAACCCGGTGGTGCATCGGTGTCTGATGCCCGATGCTCAGTCGGTTATACGTCTGCCGCTCGAGCGTGATAAACCGTGGAGCCTGCCCAAACAGGCGCTCGCGGCCAGTTTCAACGACACGATCCACGTCCTCGTGCTTCGGTTCAACTTTCAGTACGAAAACCCGGACGATCCCAACACCACCGGCCGCGGCCTGATGGACGACACTACCAGCCAGTCCGTTTTCGAGGACTCCGCCGGACACGCGATCGATCCTACACCGCATGACTCGCTCTTTTTCGATGCCCAAATGCGGGCGCTACGTCAGTATTATGAGACCGTTTCCGAGGGAAAGCTGACCCTCACCTGGGACATTTATCCTCCGGCGAGAGACAGCGAATATCAACTCCCGCGTCCGATGTCCGACTACGGCAAATGCGACTTTGACTCGGTCGTGACTGGTCTGGAGCAGTATTTCATCGATTGCCTCCAGCTGGCCGACACGGTTGAACCGGAAATTGATTTCTCCAGGTATCAATCGATCTTTCTTTTCCACGCCGGCTCGGATCGCCAGAATGACATCGGATTCCCTCAGACGTGCAACGACCTGTTTACCGGTTTCATCAACTTCAAAGACTCGATTGGCGTTGACCACGACTCAACCTTTGTCAAGACCGGCTTGATCATGCCGGAGTCAGCCAGTCAGGACAACCGGGCGACCGCGCTCAATGCTGTTATGGCCCATGAGTTCGGACACCAGCTCGGCCTGGTCGACCTGTACAGTACTCGTAACTTTATGAGCATGCTCGGAGATTTCGCACTTATGGACGACAACGGCTTCGGCTCCGGAATCGACTTCGGTTTCCCGGTCGGCAAGGTGTTCGGCGCCATACCGCTTTATCCGAGCGCCTGGTCACGGGCCTACCTGGGATTCGTCCCGGTGCATGACTTCAGGAAAGGGAACGGACATTCACCTTGCGGCGGCCGAGGTCCTGAGCAACGGGTACCAGATCGCAAGAGTGCCGATCACTGAGAAAGAATACTATCTGATCGAGAATCGGGTGATTGATATCGATGGTCAGCCTGCTGCCGCCCTGGCAGATTCGGCAACCAACGTCATTCTCGGTCCGACCGACCTGAACAAGAATTTCAACCGGGAATACGATTTCCTCATGCCCGGATCAGGTGTTTTGATTTTCCATGTGGATGAGAGTGTAGCGGGGCTGGATTACAACTATGACGGGGTTAACAATTTTGAAGAAAATCAACTTCAGTGGAAGTTTGATATCTACGGCAATCCGGTCAACCAGTTCATCACGCTGGTTGAGGCGGATGGATTCGTGAATTTCGGCGGCTACTATAGACTGGGTTATGGAAAGGCCGAGGATATGTTTCGGGATGACCGCAACCATTCGTTTACCCCGAATACCAACCCGCCCTCGATTGACAACACCGGCAACAACACCCATATCTATATTACGAACATCGGACGGGTGATCGACAGCTCGGTGGCGAAGCCGGTAAGGCTTGATACCCTGGTGTCGTTCGATGTCGAAACAGACTGGCTCGCCGATGGATTCCCGGTACGAGGAGGCCACCCAACTTACGGCCTCTCGCCGATCGCCGATGATATCGATGGAGACGGAACGCCGGAAATTATCTTCGCATCGGGAAAACGTCTGGAAGTCACGACGCTCGACGGACAGAACTTTCTCAGACAATATACCGGCTGTACTGGCTGCCCTCAGTATTATGATTCGGCAATAGCGTCGGTTAACTCCGGTCAGGTATTCCCTGTTCCGATGTACGCTGATGTTGGTGGAACGATTACGTCGGGTCCGGTCACGGGCACATTCGCCGATTTTGCTGACTCGGGTCAGTTGATTGCGGCTGGTCGGCAGGCGGGAGGCGCAAATGGATTCGTGATTACGTATCAACTACATGATTTAGGGAACAATGGACAGGCAGACCCCCCGTCAGTGGCAGGAGCCTTTCCGGGATTCAGCACAGTTGGCGTCCCGGTGGCCCTATCTTTTGGTCATATTCTATATGCCGTTACGGACAGTGGATACGTCTATCGTAAAGACAGCCTCATGGTAAATCAGTCAGCTCGGCCACCGTTCATAACGGGAGCTTCCGAGGTGCACGGACTTTGTCGCGATGGAGACGCCGTCATCGTTATGGCAGGTAACTCAGTCTTCACTAGTTTGTATTACTACAACGGCGTGGACACTTCGTCCATAGCGCTCGATGACAAATACACGCTGGGACCGGTACTGACCGATCTTGACTTCGACGGGCGGCCCGAAGTTGTGGCGGCGACCGAGGATGGCAAGATTGTCGTCGTAACAGTCGATACTACGGCATCGGGTAATATGTTCTCGGTATTTGATGCCAAATCCACTGGATACCACTTCTCGGTCAATCCGATAGTAGGCGATGTCGATGCCGATGGACAACCTGATTTGATATTCTCCGGAAAGAATGCCATCTACGCATTCAACTATCAGTTGACCCTGAAGACCGGTTATCCAATTGAAATAAACGACAAGTATCCCGAAGATGAAGCGGTGGCGGCACCACTGACGGCTAACATAGCGGGGTCGGGTGAGCCTGAAATCATAGTGCCGACCCAGCAGGGGAATTTGTATTCATTCGGCCCGACCAGATCCTACGGGTTCCCGCTCTCGGCAGGGGAGATCGAAGCCGGTTCGCCTGTTTTCGTCAACGGCGCAAACGAAGGAATGCTCGGGTACCTTGGTGCCGACGGCTGGTTTTATCTCTGGCGGATGAATAAAGACACCGTGACGAATTACTGGCCGATGGGTGGCGCCGAACCTGCCGGGACTTTCTCGTTCAAATCGGCCGGCCCCAGTCCGCACAATCCGGGAGCGGCCCTTTTGCCAGAACACAAATTCTTCTGTTACCCCAACCCGGTGGTCGACGGATCAACCACGATCCGCTATTTTCTCGAATTCGATGCCCTGAATGTCAAACTTGACATTTACGATCTTTCGGGCAAACGTGTAGCTGAACTTAATGGTCCGACAACCGGTGGCTTGGATAACGAGCTGGTCTGGAATTGCGGCAGCGTGACTCCGGGCGTCTATCGCTGCGTAATCAACGCCCACTTCGGTGAGGCCAGCCGAACGGCGTTCACCGATATCGCGGTCATAAGATAGGAGTCCCGATGAATTTGAAAGACTGTATGAGATTCGTTTCAATTCCGCACTTTTGTCTGTGCGCGGTGCTCCTGTTCTGCTGTGGATCGGCCAAGGCCACTCCCTCCGGATCTACGTTCTACGACGATCTGAGCCGGCTTCGGTACAACGCCGTGACCAAAAGTCTGAGCGCCGCCCAAGGTCCTATCGTGATCAATGCGCTTGCGACCAACGAGGCCCCGAGCGGTTCGAGCACCACGAAGTACAAGTCGCCGGCCAAGGCGTTTTTCCTGTCACTGGCCGTGCCCGGTCTTGGTCAGTATTACTATGGAAGCCGCGTCAAGCCGTTCATCTTTCTCGGTGTGGAGGCGGCTACCTGGGCGATGTATTTGAAGTGGCATGGGGACGGCAATTCGATTACCGATGAATTCGAAGCGTTCAACCAGGCACACTGGTCGGAAAACCGCTATGACAAGTATCTGCTGCTCAATTATGGCGTGGGCGACGACGATAGCGTCGACGCTCAGTACTATGAAGTCTCGCACCATCTGCCCGACACGCGAACGCAGCAATACTACGAAATGACCGGCAAGTACGATCAATTCTCGTGGGGTTGGGATGACGCAACATACATGGAGCACGATATTGGATACTACGACTCGACCGGTATTCCTATTCCCCGGTTGATTCTCGACTCCATACCTACTTCGGCGAACCGCAACTGGTACGAGAACCGACGTCACGACGCCAATAACAAGTTCGATCAGGCGAAAAAAATGATCATGGTATCTCTGGTGAACCATGTCGTGAGTGCCTTTGAAGCTCTCTACCGGACCAAGAAGCTGAACGGCCAGTCTGAAGAAAAGAAGGACGAGTTCGGGGCCAACAATGATATGTCGTGGAAGTTCTCGGCCAAGTTGAAGTCGTATCATAGTCGCCGCGATACACCTTATGTGTCCGTAACCGTGAAATTCAAGTGAGGAGAAGGGAAGTATGTTCAGACCAATAACCTTAGCACTCTCCCTGCTCCTGCTTCTGGCATGTTCCGCCGCAGCCATCGAATTGTCACCTTCGCCTGTCCAGGCGGCCATGGACAATCAGCGCTATCTGGCGTCCAGCAATGATTTCAAGGATGCTCCCTCGGACGTGAAGCAAGCAAAGTCGGCTGGAAAGCCTTCGCTGATAAAGGCCGGGGCCCTTTCACTGCTGGTGCCGGGGCTGGGGGAGTATTATCTGGGACATCGCACGAAAGCCAAATATTTCTTCGCGGGCGAGGCGTTCACCTGGATCGGCTATTTCAGTTTCCATACGTATGCCGGATGGAAGAAAGCCGATGCCGTTGACTATGCGGCGCAGTACGCGAATGCCAATCTCCAGGGAAGAGATGATACTTTTATGGATCTGGTTGGATTCTACACCGACATCGACCAGTACAACACCCTCGGAAGGGTCTCCGATCCGGAGCGGCCTTATCTGGCCGATACACCGGCAAATCACTGGCGATGGCAAAGCGATTCCACGCAAGCCGCTTTCAGAGATATTAAGAACCGAAGCAGGGAAGCTTATCGTCGCGCCAACTTCATGCTGGGCGTGGCGGTGGTCAGCCGGATCGTATCGGTGATCGATGCTATCCGTGACGCCAGACGGGAGAGAGGAACGTTCGGTTCCGACTTCTCACAGACAGACAAACCCTCGCTTCATTTCAACGTCAATCCGATGAGTTACAATCGACAGGTCAGCCTGACCCTGTTGACATCGTTCTGATATGGGAGCAGTTGCTCGACATATCGGAGGTGCTGCTCTCATTTGTGCGGTCCTGCTGGCCGGATGCGGCCACCCGCCGAAAGAATCGATAGACTTGAGTCTGACCAGCAGGCGACCGAGCCTGCTGCTTGTTGAGAAGACGCTCACTGTTGATTTCAAAGGGCAGCCGCTTCGCGACCCGTTCGGCCTGGCGGTTGATCTCAAGGGAAATTTGATCGTGAGCGATGCCGGCAACGATCGTCTGGTGCGCTACACGCCGGACGGAAAGCCGGATATAGATATCGGCGGTTTTGGGTCGGGCGCCGACGGTTTCAACCGCCCAACCTTCATGACCTTCGACAACGGCCTCAACTTGCTGATTGCCGACGAAAAGAATCGGCGGGTCGCCCGCTACAATTCACAGCTCATCTATGTTGATTCGATTCAGTTTTTCGATACCGATGATCCGTTGAAATTCGGATATCCTTCGGGTGTTGCGGCCACGGAATATGGCGAAGTCTGGGTCGCCGACCGAGACAAGAACCGAATCGCGGTGTTCAACAATGTCGGACAGTTCGATCGGTTTGTCGGGGACTATGGCTCCCCCGGCGGGCAGCTCTCGACTCCTGAGAAGATCGTTAATGAGAAGGATTGGTTTGTCGTCTGCGATGCCGGAAACAGCCGGTTGGTTTTTTACGATCACTACGGCAACTATGAGAAAGAGATCAGGTCCGATCAATTCGGATATCCGATCTCGGTTGCGCGTGATTCGACGCTGCTTTGGGTGCTCGACGGCTCCCTGTCGCAGGTTTCCTGCCTCAATGCGCAGGGGAAAGTTGTTTTCCACTCCGGACCCACCCTGCCCGGTGACTCCCAGGGACTGAAACAGCCTTCCGATATCGTGCTGCTTCCATCGGGCAGACTCGCAATCGCCGACTCCGGAAACAATCGCATACTCATCTGCCGAATAGACTACGCCGACGAATAGGGGGGCGCTTTGCCATGCCGTAAACTGCGAACTTCAGTGCTTGCGGTCGTGGCAATTCTCACGTCCTCGACTTCCTTTGCCGCACGCACCCAGACGATATTCATAGGAAAAGATATTCCCGGGATTGTCTACACTTCCGGCTCCTTTGTATTTATAGGTTCCGACAGCCTCTACCTGAATGAGCGTCGGCTGATTCCGGGAAACGACTATTCATACGACGTCGACACCAAGGGATTCGTACTCCATAGTATCGCGCCCACTGACAGCGACACTTTGACGGTGATCTATAGTTCGGCGCCGAACTGGTTGAAGCCGCGATATGGAGAACTGCTCCCGACAACCGGTGGCACTTCCGAGGGACAGAATCCGCCGCTGACGATGCCGCTCGAAAGACCGGGGGCCGCCGCCGGACAGGGAAATATTGCAATTACCGGCGCCAAGACTTTCCGGTTTACCTCGCAGACAAGCGGCGGATCGAATTTCGGGCAGTCTCTGGATTTGTCGATCTCGGGGAAATTCGGCCACAACATGGAGCTGACCGGAGCCGTCTCAGATCGCGGCTATGACCCCTCGTACGGTACTGCCAACAGTCGGCTGAACGAACTCGACAAGGTGAATCTCAGGCTCACTTCGGACAATCTTACGGCCGAAGTGGGAGACATTACCCTGGGACCGCGGCTCAATCTCGGTGCGCCGGGACAGAAACGTGTATCGGGTGTATCGTTTCTCGTCGATGAACCGAGATGGCATGTCACCGGTACGGCCGCGCGACCGAAAGGGAGATACTCCTCCGCAAAATTTCAGGGATCAGACGGCACTCAGGGACCGTATCAGATCGGTGCCGGTTCCCTGGCGTCGCCGATCGTTCCCGGATCGGAGACCGTTTGGCTCGATGGTCAAAAGCTGACGCGAGGGGCCAATAGCGATTACCTCATGGACTATCCGGCCGGACGGATCACGTTCAATGTCACGCACCCTATCGACAGTCGGAGCCGGATCGAGATCGATTATGAACCGTTGGCTACGACCTATCGTGGTGAGTTGCTCACAACCGAAGGAGGATTTGCGTCGTCGGATTCTTCGTTCTCCATGCACGCCGGGGTGCTTCGTGAAGGAGACGACAAGAACCAACTGCTGCTTGGCGACTTCTCCCAACAGGACCGGGACCTGCTTGCCTCGGTCGGTGATCATACCGACTCGGCGACCCGATCGGGGATCCGAGCTGACACTCTCGGAGACTATAGCCTCGTCGTGGACAGCCTGCCCGATAGTGTTTACCAGTATGTAGGTGCGGGAAACGGTCAGTACGACATAACTTTCACCTTCTTCGGGACGGGCAATGGCAACTACCGATTCATTGGAAGCGGGCGGTATGATTTTGTAGGCGAAGGGAACGGTGACTATCGTCCCCTCATCAAGCTGCCTGCCCCGCAGCGAACGGATTACTATGTCACCGGGATGAAGGTCCGCAACAGTGTGTTAGGTGAGATCTCAGCAGATTTCCAACAGAGTCGGTTTAACAGAAATCTTTTTTCCTCGTTGAACGACAACGACAATTCCGGCGCTTACTGGGAGCTGAATCTTCATCGAGGCTGGAAGGCTCACGGTCAGGAGAACTTTCTCAAATTGCGCACCCGAAGCATGGAGTCCAATTTCAAATCGCGTGAACGATTGTATCGCGCCGACTTCGGGCGCGACTATATGCTTCCCCTCAATTTTACGGCCTCGTCGACCGAGGATCTGCGTGAAGGATCGCTCATCCTGACGCCCTTGCGCTCGATTACCGTTTCGCCGTTTTATTCGCGTCTGGACTACCGGAATGCGCTCACCGCCAACACAGGCGGGTTGAATCTCACGCTCAGTCCGGCAGACGGATCCAGCGCCTCAATTGGATGGAAACAGATCCGCACAGCCTGGGATACCGCAGCGACGGAGCTGCACGGACAAGCCGACCTGTTCAATGCCGGGTTCGCTTATCCGATCTCGAAGGGGTTCGCTCTCTTTACCGGATACAGCTTTGACAGGAGAACCAATGAGTACTCGGGCGCCACACATGGAACACGGTTCAACCAGATCAAGGCCGGTGTGACTGGAGTTGCGGAGCAGCTCGGGTACGAATTCTATCGCGAGGACTCGCTCATCGGCGACTGGACGCGGCAGTTGACCCGGAATCGGCTGTCGCTCGGCTCTTCGCGAAAAATTGGCTCTTTCAGCTACGGTAGTACGATTACCTATCAGTGGCTTGACAACACACAATCCAAAGAAACTGATTTCCTGAGCCGACTTGACATGCAGTACGCCGATATCAGAAGACGATTGAACCTTTCAGCCAACTATGTGCTCTCCGACGAAACCAGGAACAGCCGGGGGATAGCGTATATCGAAGTCGAGCCGGGGCAGGGGAGTTACTCGCTGGAAAACGGGCAATATGTTCCCGACCCGGACGGCAACTATGTCCGAGTCGATGAAATTCTCTCGGATAAATCAAAAGTTCGACAGGGGCAAAAAGTGTTCAGCCTGAGCAAAGTCTGGTCGGTGATGCAGGTAAGGTTCAATTCTAATATCGACGAAGAGTTATTGCCCGAGGGGCATCGGGCCGCCTGGTGGGTACTGCCGTTTCTTTCCGATGAGACTCAGCCGTACTTGTATTATCGAAGAAGGTATGATTCCGATCTGCGCATTATCCCATTACGTTCCGGGCACGCGATCAATCTGAGCTATGCTGAAGATCGGGAGATCCGCTCGATCGCCGGCGACGGTCAGCGACGAAACGATTATGAAGGGCAGGTGAAACTGCGTCAAGTGGTGAAGGAGTCTTCGTTCGAGCAAGGGGTGGGACTATTCAAAAACAGCAGTGATGCCTATTACAGCGGTGGGGGTGATATCTCGGGCTACGAGCTGTCCGGAACATACAGTCAGCTGGTGAACAAGCACGAACTCTCCGGGACTACCCGGTACCGTCGGGCAAAGTCGGATCTCGGGGAGTTGTCAAAGCTCTACGCGGTCGTACTTGAGTCGAGGGTGCAAGTAATATCAAAGGGGGAGCTTCGCAGTTCACTCGAAGTCTACCACCAGGATTTGAACAGTGTCAGCGGGCAGTATGCTTCGTACCTCCTTACCGACAACCACCCCGGTAAGCGGGGGGCGATCTGGTCTGTTGCCTTGCGCTACGGACTTTCCAGCGGCATGCGAGTAAACTTCTCGCTCTCAGGAAGACATTCGGACTATCGCACCTCCCGAATCGTGGGTCGGGGCGAATTTGTGGCAGGGTTTTAGCATGAGGAAATCAGTGCTGATACTAAATCTGATTTTTGTGATCACCGCTGCTCTACATGCAACGGAGGTGAAGTACACAGGGAAACCACCTGCAACCAGGATAAATCCTTCGTCTCTTCCTGCCGACTCGTCGAAGATTGCGGACTCTGTTACCGCAAGGTTACAGGATGACGGCTACCTTGATGCCGTCGTGACGGTGGAAAAGGGTGAAGTTCTAATCAATGCCGGCGTCCAGTTTACGCTCGATTCAGTTATTCTCTCAGGGGACACAAATCAGGTTCTTGAGCCGTCGATCCCATTCGCAGCGGCCACCGTAGACCGATACATCAATAGCATCCTCATCGTGAGAAGCAGCGAGGGAATCTGTATGCCACTCTGTCGGTCGTACTGGTCACGAAACATGACCGTGGAGTGACGATGCTTCTGCGTCTGAATCGCGGGCCGAGCATGCGGCTGGTGCATCTCAAGTTTAGCGGCCTCAAGCGCACAGATCCGTCGTTGGTCAGTAAATACCTGCCCTTTGACAGCGGCGCGGTTATCAATCAGGAGAGCGTGGCAGATATCGAACGCGCGGCAAGCTCAATTCCATTCGCTGCCTTCCAACCGCCCGCACGAATCGAGCCTCTTCCCGGTTATACCGGGGCAGATCTTGGCCTTGATTTCGTCGAGCCGCGCCAGGTGAATATCGAAGGGGGAGGGGGATACTTGCCCGGGACGCAATCGGTGCTGGTCTGGAATCTCAAACTTGATTTCAGGAATCCGTTCGGCGGGGGGAGGAATTTCAGCGTCCTGTCCGAAAAGCGTGAAACGCGACGGCAACTGCTCGACATTAGCTACAGCCAACCAGTCTTCCTGATCGGTAACGGAACGCTTGGCGCAAGAGTGGCGACCCGTGATTATCGCGATCAGTTCTATGAATTCGCGGCTTCGGCCAGTTATCACACTTCCTTGTCCCCTGATTTTGTCGTAGGCTTGCAGCTTGAGGGGCGAAGTGTCGAACCGGCCACCAACGATGCGTCGTATAGCACCTATTCGGCCGGGTTCTCGATCACGCGCTCGACCCTGCGCAATAAGCTGAATCCTCACTCAGGATTTGCCGGACGATGGAATATCGGATTTGATTTCAGATCGTACGCTTCTGACAGCGCTGCGCAAACACAGGGCCAGACCAGTTTCAACGAAGTGCGAAACGATATCGGAGCTGACTACTACCGGCCGGTGTCGAGAGGTCTCATATTGCATCTTGGTCTCGGCTACCGGGGACTGGAAACAGCCGAGAAGCTCCCGCCCGTATCTGAATTGTATTTCATCGGTGGTCCCGGCAGTATTCGAGGGTTCCGGAACGAACAATATACGGCGGTCCACGCCGGGCTTGGAACGCTGGAGCCACGCTACAGATTCGAGACCGGGTATCTGTTTATCTTCTATGACGGCGCGTACCTCGATAACCGTATCGCCGATGACAACGGCGTTGTGAAAACGGACAGCCGGTACGTCAACGGCTACGGGTTCGGTTTCGGCGTGGTCAACAGCCTTCGTTCTATCCGACTTTCGCTTGGCTGGAATCCGGATATCCCGTTCGATCAGCCGCAGTTCTCGGTCGAATTCAGCTCCTCGATATAAAAGTTGACTGCTTCAGGTCTATTTTCTATCGTCCCTTGATGGCTTTCTTCATTGCGGCGCTCAAACTCATCCGACCGATCAACTGCCTGCTGGCCCTCATTGGCGTCTGGGTCGGGGCCTATCTCACCTGGGTGCACCCGGTCTACTATGGCCCAGCGATAGCCTCTATCGCCGCTTTCATGGTCTGCGCCGCCGGGAATATCGTCAACGACATCCGGGATATCGAAATCGACCGGATCAGCCATCCCGATCGCGTGCTGGTCAACGATCAGATGTCGATTCGAAACGCCTGGATTCTGTCGATTCTACTGAATCTCTTCGCGGTCCTGTTCGCCAGTACGGTCAATCTGTTTGTTACGTGTATCGCGATCGGCGTGATCGGGTTGCTCTTTCTGTACAACTTCTATGCGAAACGGGTCATCTTGATAGGTAACCTGATCATTGCTTTCCTCGCCGGACTCACTTTCATGACCGGCGGGTTCGCTGTTGATCGGGTCCTGGCGCTGTATCTTCCCGGTCCAATCGTGGCGGCGATATTCGCCTTGCTCTTTCATCTGGTCCGAGAGATTGTGAAAGATATCGATGATATCGAAGGGGACCGCGCCTGCGGCATCCCGACACTTCCGCAAAAAGTCGGGGAACGCCGAGCTGCTTTAATAGCCCTCGGTTTCTTTCTCCTGCTGGTGATCCTGACCTATATTCCGGTAATCGAAGGATGGTTCGGGACGGTATACAAGGTCCTGACCGTCTATATTATCGACCTCCCTTTGCTCTGCTTTCTGATTTTTCTTTGGGGAAACCCCAGCCCAACCATGCTGAGGATCGGCAGCCACTGGCTCAAGGCGGGAATGGTGCTCGGTTTAGCCGCTCTTGTCCTGGGCTAACTTTTTATGAAACGTTTGCGCAGAAATCCAGTATAATCACAACAGCAAGCTCATCTTAAGTATTGTAGGGTAAAGGATTTAAGGTACACTTACGAAACATTGCTCACGGTTTTTTCGCCCATGAAATCAGTTCTCCTTTCTCTTCTGCTGCTGGGCTGCCTGATGCCTGCAGTGTATGCCGACAATGGCATCACCATTTCTCAGTCGCTTGATAAGGCGCAGATGGCGTTCGAAGACAGCGCACTGTTCGAGATCGTCCTGACGTGGCCCGGACCGCAATCAGCCTATCTTTTTGATAAGCCGCTGCAGCCCTCGATCGACCGGCTCAAGATCCGAGGGTACAGCTCGACGATTAGTTCATCCACGGCCAATGGTCAGGAGGTCACGACCAAGACCTATCATTATGTTTTGATTCCGACCTCCTCCGGCGAAGGGAAGATCGACCCGGTCACTATAAGTTATGTCTCCTGGCCGGACAGTACTCCCGGTCAACTTACGACCGAACCGATGAGTGTGACGATCGCCTTGCCCATTCCTCCCAAAAAGCCGATGCACATTCCGCCTTTGGTCTGGATAGCGGTGCTTGCTGGATTCTCGTTAACCGTTGTCTTCGTCGTTTATGTGCTTCTCCGAAAGGGAAAGAAAGTCGATGAAGAACCGGTGAAATCGCCAAAGGAAATGTTCCTTGAAGGACTCTCCCAGGTCAGGGCAGAATCGGGACAGGATTTGAAGAAATTTCAGAGCGGATTGTATAAGATTCTGACCCGCTATCTGGCGGATGCCTACTTACTCCCGGTTGGTGACCAGCCCGAAGAAGAATTGAAAGAGCAATTGAAGAAGACACCATTGAAAGAAGCTCAGGTCGAAGCGATCGCCGGCTGGCTGATTCGGGCGCGGCGTGACAAGTTCAGCCCGGTGAACGCTCAACCGGGGGAAGTCATTCGGCTGGAGTCAGAGATAAGAGAGTTGTTCGAAAAATTGTCAGTGTAATTCATAGATGGAGGATTAATGGATACCGATATTCAGCAAATCCAGAAACGGGTCGAGCAGGAAGCCGCCTTCGTCGACAAGTTGGTTGGACAGATCAACCAGGTGATCGTCGGCCAGAGCTATCTGATCGAGCGTCTTCTGATCGGCATTCTGGCCAACGGTCACATCTTGATCGAAGGTGTGCCGGGCCTCGCCAAAACGCTTTCGGTTAACACGCTCGCCCACGCCATTCAGGCCAAATTCCAGCGCATTCAGTTCACCCCGGATCTCCTGCCGGCCGATCTTGTCGGCACGATGATTTACAACCCGCAGACAGCTTCGTTCTTCGTCAAGAAGGGTCCTCTGTTCACGAATATCGTGCTCGCCGACGAAATCAACCGTGCCCCGGCCAAAGTGCAATCGGCATTGCTTGAGGCGATGCAGGAACGGCAGATCACGATCGGCGAGGAGACTTACCGCCTCGAAGAACCGTTTCTGGTGCTGGCGACGCAGAACCCGATCGAACAGGAAGGGACCTATCCGCTTCCGGAAGCCCAGGTCGACCGGTTCATGCTTATGCTGAAAATATCTTATCCGACGCCGGCCGAGGAACGGATAATCATGGATCGTAACACAGGCGCTCCGACGCCCGAAGTTACCCGGGTGGTCAGCCCGGCCGACATACTTAAGGCCCGTGAGGTGGTTCGGTCGATCTATGTCGATGATAAGGTCAAGGAGTATATCGTCAATATTATCTTCGCCACGCGCGAACCTCAGAAGTACGGTTTGAGCGACCTCAAGGATCTGATCGCCTTCGGAGCTTCGCCCCGTGCCACTATATATCTGAACCTGGCCGCCAAGGCGCACGCGTTCATAAAGGGGCGCGGATACATCACTCCGGAAGATATCAAGGCAATCGGCCATGACGTCCTCAGGCACCGTGTCCTCGTCACGTACGAGGCCGAAGCTGAAGAAATCACCAGCGATGACATTGTAACCAAGGTTTTTGACGCCGTTGAGGTGCCGTAGTAGCGAGCCATGGTCCCGAAGGAAGTTCTCAAAAAAATCAGGCGCATAGAGATCCGAACCAAACGCCTGGTCAACGATCTCTTTTCCGGTGAATACCATTCCACGTTCAAAGGACAGGGAATGGAGTTCGAGGAGGTACGCCAGTATGAACCGGGGGACGACATCCGCCTGATCGACTGGAATGTGACTGCCCGAACCGGATACCCGCACATCAAGAAATTTCGCGAGGAACGCGAATTGTCGGTCGTGCTGTTGGTCGATGCCTCTTCGTCCGGCAAGTTCGGTACGCGCGAGCGGTTCAAGAGCGAAACGGCGGCGGAGCTGTGCGCGCTTCTCGCTTTCTCAGCGATTAAAAACAGCGACAAAGTAGGGCTGATCATTTTCACCGATAAGATCGAGAAGTTCGTTCCCCCGCAGAAGGGGCGCGGGCATGTTCTTAGATTGATCCGCGAAATTCTCTATTTCGAACCGCAGGGAATCAAAACCGACATCGCCGGCGCCCTTGAGTATTTCAACAAGGTGATCAGACGAAAGTCAGTTGTATTCCTCGTGTCAGACTTCCTCTCTTCGAACTTCTACAAACCGCTGCAGATCGCCAATAACAAGCACGACGTGATAGCGGTGAAGATCTCCGATCCGCGCGAAACAAGTTTCGACAATATCGGAATGATCGAACTTGAAGATGCCGAAACGGGCGAAGTGTTCATGATCGACACCGGATCAAAGGAGTTCCGTCGCGAATTTGCCGCCCGCGCCGAGGAGGACAACCTTGCGCTCAAGAAAGGATTCCAGATGATCAATATGGATTTCATTAATATAAGAACCGACCAGTCATACATTGTCCCGCTGATCAGCTTCTTCAAAATGCGGGAGAAGAGAGCGTAGCGCCATGACGATCGCAGCTAACAAATCGTTCCGGCGCCTCATGCTGATTGTCGCAGCGTTCGCCGCATCCGTAGTCGCAACGGGGTGCATGAACCAGGCCGACAATTCCGCCTATATCGACCAGCGTATTAATGTCGCGGGACAGCTAAAAGACAACAAGCTGTATCAGGCGGCAATTGACGAATACAAGAAAGTGCTGGACCTGACGACCGTCGACTCGACCAAGCGCGCCAACATCAATTATCTGATCGGCGACATCTATTTCAACAATTTGAAAGACTACGAACAGGCGGCTGCCTATTACATTCGGGCTCGCACGCTCGACCCGAACGGTTCTTTCAGTCAGGAACTGGCGAAGAATCTTGTCTCGGCGTTGGAGAATATGGGAAATATCCTCGATGCCCGGCGCGAATTGGCCTCGGCTACCGATATCGACGCCAAACCGCATCCGCAGGGAGATCCGGTGGTGGCGAAGATCGGGGACACGAAGATTTACCTGTCCGATGTCGAGGCCCAGATAGAGGCGCTTCCGGCGCAGCTCCAAAAGCAGTTCACCGCTCGTGACAAGAAGATTGAGTTCATGCGGCAGTATGTCGGTACTGAGTTGATGTACCGCGCCGCCCAGCGGCTGAATTACGGCGATAATCCGGATATCAAGAAGCAGGAGGCTGATTTTCAGCGGAAACTGCTGGTCAATAAATACATCGTCGATAAAGTCATGCCGAACGTAAAAATAGACACGATGGACGTTCGCAACTACTACAAGGCGAACAAGGATAAATTGTACAAAGGCCAGCCGTACGATTCGGTGAAGGCCGAGGTGTTCATGAACTATCAGCAGGAGAAGGCGCAGAGCGCCTTCAGCGACTATGCTTCGAAACTGGCCCAGACCGAACATGTGGAGTTTTACGACGACAACGTCAAATAGCGGATATATGAAGAGACTGACAGGACATTTCGCCTTTCTGGTTCTTGTACTATTAGCTGCCGCTGGGGTGGCACCGGAGTCAAGGGCCCAGGATGCAGCTTCGGCCGATACCGTCCTCTCGCTGCCCGGGATCGAGATAAAGACTTCGGTCGATAAGGCCGAGGTCTATATCGGTGACCTGATCAACTACACGATATCCATCACCTATGATTCGAGCTATGAGTTGATCCCGCCGCCGCTTGGGGCGAATCTAGGAGCGTTCGATGTCAAAGACTACAAGCCTGATACCGCCACCAAACTGAAAGATGGTCGGATCAGGAGTGACAACACCTTTGTGTTAAGCACATTCACGACGGGGGATTATGTCATTCCTCCAATTCCGGTCATATTCAAGCTGAAAGACGGCACTCGCAAAGCCCTGTTGTCCGAGAGTGTTCCGATAAAAGTAAAATCGCTTCTCCTGAACAGCAGCGATTCAGCCGACATCAAACCGCTCAAGGCGCAGTACGAATTCAAGCGCAACCTGACTCCATATTATGTCTGGGGCGGAATCGTCCTGCTCGTGCTTCTCATCTTTGGCCTCTGGCTATATCGTCGATTGACGCGCAAGAAGGAAATCGAGGAGCCGGTAGACTTGCGTCCGGCCTGGGAGATTGCGTTCGAGAAACTGGCGTTCCTCAAGCAGAAGAACCTGATCGCCGAGAAGCAGTACAAGCCATACTACTTTGAATTGACCGATATCTTGAGAGCGTATCAGGGGAAGATGTTCAAATTCAATGCTATGGACATGACCAGCGAAGAGTTCTTCGCAATGTTCGCTCTCCAGGATATCCCCGACGGCCTGCTTCCGCGCACCCGCGCCCTGCTCAATCACGCCGACCTGGTGAAATTCGCCAAATATGTTCCGGAAGATGCCCGGGCTGAAGAGGATTTTGAAGAGGTCCACCGAATGATCGAAGAGGTACGGGCGGACTATGAACGAAAACAGCAGCCCGAAGTCCACATCACCAATGGCAATGGAGGAGGCACACAGCCGGCTCCGGTCATGGCCGAAGAGGAGTCGACCTCATGAATCTCGAGTTCTCCGGCCTGAAGTTCGGTCTGTTTGACCTTATTGATGCTACCATACCGCCAATTGTCATCTTCATTGTTGGGTTCTTGATCATCGCAGCGATGCTCTGGTTTTACTCGCGGCGCAAACGATTCCGTTCGGCGACGATCAAATACTCCGATGTGCGCATTGTCAAGCGGGCGGCCCGCTCGAACAAACAGAAATACCGTTTTCTGTTGACTGTCTTTCGCATTTGTGCGGTCGCTCTGCTCGTGATCGGGTTTGCCCGGCCGAGGGCAGGAACGGAGTACAAGGAAGTGACTTCGGAAGGAATCGATATTATGATGGCGCTCGACGTTTCTTCGTCGATGCAGGCTGAAGATTTCAAGCCGAACAACCGCCTCTTTGTCGCCAAGGAAGAGATCAAGAAGTTCATCAATAAACGTACTAATGATCGGATTGGTCTCGTTGTCTTTGCTCGCTATTCGTACACTCAGTGTCCGCTTACCACCGACTACGGAGTGCTGCTGAATTTTGTCGACAAGGTGAACTTTGGGGCGGTCGAGGACGGCACGGCTATCGGCATGGCGATTGCCAACGCGGTCAACCGTCTTCGGGAATCCGATGCGAAATCAAAGATCATCATACTACTAACCGACGGTGACAACAACGCCGGTGAGATCGATCCGTTGACGGCAGCCAACCTGGCGCAGGCAATGGGAATCAAGATTTACACGATCGCGGCGGGCAAGCCGGGCAATGCCATGTACCCCTATCAGGATCCGATTTTCGGCAAGCGGTATGTCTATCAGCCGACCCGCATCGACGAAGAAACCCTGAAAGAGATCGCGCAGCGAACGAACGGACAGTATTTCAGAGCACGGTCGGGCGAAGAGCTTGATCAAATCTACAACAGCATCGACAGCCTGGAGAAGACGAAAGTGAAAGTCGCGGAGCATATCCAGTATCGGGAGCTGTTCCAGTATTTCGTCTATGGTGGGCTGTTCCTGCTGGTGGTCGAAATGTTGCTCGCTAACACCTATTTTAAGAAGCTACCGTAACGAGGAAGAAGAATGCGTTTTGCGGCCCCGATAAATTTCCTGATCATGATCCTGGTCGTCTTCCTGGCGGTGTTTGTCTTCTGGGCACTCGCTCGCAAGAAGCGACTTCTAAAAGCGTTTGGGGACCTTCCGCTTATTATGAAGAACGCGCCGTATATTTCGTTCGCCCGTCAACGAAGCAAAGCGGTCTTTCTTCTGTTAGGGCTGGCTCTGCTGGCCGTAGCACTGGCGCGCCTTCAATTCGGAACGCATCTGGAGTTGTTGAAACGGAAGGGGATAGATATAGTCGTTGCGCTTGATGTCTCCAATTCGATGCTGGCACGGGATATGAAGCCGGATCGCCTCACTAAAGCAAAACAGGAAATCCGCACCGTTATCGACCGTCTCAAGGGCGACCGAATCGGTCTCGAAGCGTTCGCCGGTGAAGCGTTCGTTCAATGTCCGTTAACATTGGATTACGGGGCAGCGCAGTTTATGCTCTCGGCGATGGACCCGACATCGGTCAGTATACAGGGGACCTCACTGTCCGACGCAATCACAGTCGCCGACAAGATGTTCGACCAACAGGAACGCCAGCACAAAGTTCTGCTGTTGCTCACCGATGGAGAAGATCACGATCAGGGTGCGCTCGATGCGGCTGAAGAAGCGCGCAAAGAAGGGGTTAAGATATATACAGTTGGAATAGGTAATCCGGAAGGGGAACCAATACCCATAGTTGACCGTAGTGGTAATCAGGTAGGATTCAAGAAAGATGAAAACGGCGAAGTGATCGTCAGCAAGCTCGATGAAGAGATTTTGCAGAAGATCGCGCTGGCGACCGGCGGCAAATATTACCACGCCACCGCCGGAGAGATCGAGCTGGATAAGATTTTTGACGATGTTTCGAAGCTTGAGAAGAAAGACCTTGAAGGTACACTTGTGACCCGGTATGATGACCGGTACCAGTGGCCGCTCTTGTTGGCCCTGGTGCTTATTGTTGGTGAGTTTTTTCTGCCGGAAAAGAAGAAGCCTGCTCGGAGGAATGTCCATGAAAATGCTGCTTAGAGTTGTTATACTTCCGCTCCTGGCCCTGATGCTGGCTGTGTCGGCATCGCGGGCCGATGACTATGTGAGCAAGGTGAAGAAGGGGAACGAAGCATTCACCGCCGGTAAATATGATCAGGCGCTCGATGCGTATCATAGCGCGGAGACTGACCTTCCAGCATCACCTGAACTCAACTACGATGTCGCCGGTGCGCTGTATCAACAGGGGAAGTACGAAGAATCGGTGGATAAATATACTAAGGCGCTCAACAGCACCGACCCGCAGGTTCAGGAGCGCGCGAACTACAATCTGGGCAACACCTATTTCAAGATGGGGGATTACCAAAAGTCGATTAAGAGTTATCAGGATGCTCTCACGTTGAATCCGAGTGATGTCGACGCCAAGTTCAATCTTGAACTGGCCCGGAAGATGCTCAAAGAACAAATCAAACCAAAGCAGCAGAATCAGGATCAGCAGCAACAGCAAAAAGAGAAGCAGGACCAACAGCAACAGCAACAACAGCAACAGCAGCAACAAGATCAACAGAACCAGCAAAATCAGCAGAATCAACAGCAGCAGAGTGCGAATGATGCCGATAAACAGAAGCAGGACCAACAGCAACAGGGTCAGCCCAAAGACGAGAAGAAGATGTCCAAGGAAGATGCGGAGCGGATCCTTAACGCATTGAAAGATGACGAGCAAGACACTCAGAAGAAAATTCACCGCGCCAATGCAGCTTCTAACTACAAAGGCAAGGACTGGTAGTAACTGACAATGAAACGATTCTTCCTCATCGCGATATCATTTCTGCTGGCGTTGCCGCTGTTACATCCGCTGCAAGTGCACGCCCAGGCCGGCGGCAATGACATTAATATCAGCGTGACACTGGATCGGGACAGTATCGGGCTGGATGAGCAGGCTACCCTTCAGGTCGTGGTATCCGGAACTGTCCAGAATCTTCCGGAACCGCAGATGCCCACGTTGCCGATGTTTGAAGTCTATTCGCAGGGAAGGTCAAGCAGCATTTCGATAACGAACGGTCAGGTCAGTTCGTCGATAACGTACCGCTACATTATTCTCCCCAAGAAGCCCGGGACCTATCCGATCGATCAGATCGCCTTAGTTTATCAGAACCATCGATACAAAGGGAACGCCGTCGAACTCACCGTGCTCAATAAGGGTAACAGCGCCAGTCAGAATCTCGAGCAACAGGCACAGGCATCCGACGGCAAGGGAAAAGACTACTTCATGGAAGCGGTGGTCGACAACAAGAATCCCTATGTCAACGAGCAGGTGACGCTCACGCTCAAATTCTGTATCGCGGTGCAGTACTACGGCAGTCCGGAACTTCAAGAGCCGGCGACTACCGGATTCTGGGCAGAAGTGCTCGGCAACAAGGCGCCTTATTATCAGAAGATCAATAACAGGACTTACAAAGTTATCGAGCGGAAGTATGCTTTGTTTCCGACTCAGACCGGTGAACTGACGATCGGTCGGTCGGCGATTACGACTACAGTTGCGGCGAGAGGGGGCGGTTACAAGGATCCGTTCAACGTGTTCGGGGATTTCTTTGGCCGCGGTCAGGATGTGACCGTTCGCACGAATCCGCTCACGATCAAAGTCAAGCCACTGCCGGAAAAGGACAAACCGGATGACTTCACCGGCACGATAGGAACTTTTGCGATTACTGCTTCGGCGGATAAGAGTACGGTCGAAGTTAATCAGCCGGTCACCGTTTCGATCAAGATCTATGGAACGGGGAATGTGAAGTCGGTGGCCGAACCGGTCATGCCTGATCTCGATGACTTCCGTATCTATAAAGCGTCGAGCAACGAAAACGTCTCAAAAAATAACGACATGATTGGCGGGACCAAGGACTTCGAAGAAGTATTCATCCCCAAACGACCGGGACAGCTTGAGATTCCGGCCGTGAGTTTCAACTACTTTGATCCGAAGAGATCCCGGTATGTCAAGATTTCGACCCAGCCGATCCGTCTTCAGGTAACAAAACCGGAAGGTTATGCCGGCACACCGAACATACCATTTGGCGGACCGGACCAGACGATTGGAAGTGAAGCTAAAGACATCCGGTTCATCAAAGAGAGTATGGGTTCGACAAGGGATGTTGGGAAGATCATTCTCTTTTCACCGATTTACATTATTCTGAACGGACTGCCGGTCGCTCTTCTGGCGGCCACGGTACTGATGAGAAAGCGGAAAGAGAAGATCTCAAGCAATATCGGCTATGCCCGTTCACGCTCCGCTTCGCGGGCGGCAAGAAAACGTCTGTCAAAAGCCAAGTCGATGGCCACGGCGGCGCAGGGGGGAGCGTTTTATGCCGAGATCTATCAGACCGTCACATCGTTTATCGCCGATAAGTTGAATATCTCTCCGTATGGTCTTACGACCGATCGGATCCGTGAACTGCTGAAAGAACATGCGGCCGACGAGAATCTTATCGAGCAGACCGCTCAGTTGCTTGGCCAGTGCGACTTTGCCCGTTTCGCCCCTTCGTCAATCACGCAGGAGAATATCGAGCAGTCGTTGAAAGCGGCCGAAGACATCATGGTTGCGATGGGGGGAGTAAGGTTCGGATGATGAAGCTTTGCAGAATATTTGCGGTCGCTCTGCTCCTGGCTGTTTCATCCGGCGTTCTTGCGCATGCCCAGGAAGAGGACTTCAACAAAGCGAACAAGTTTTACGAAGACAAGGACTTTGACAGCGCAATCGGCACTTACGAGAGCATTCTCGACCGAAATGTGGAATCGGCGGCGCTGTACTACAATCTTGGCAATGCGTATTTCAAGAAAGGGGATCTCGGCCACGCCATTCTGTACTATATGAAGGCGAAGCGGCTTGATCCGTCCGATGAAGCGATCCGCCACAATCTGGAGTTCGCCAGTCAATTCTCGCGCGTTCGCATGGAAGGGGTGACGCTGAATCCGATCGATTCGTTCATTGGGTCGATCGTCGATCCCTACCGACTCAACACCCTGGCATGGATCTCATCGCTGCTTTTCATCCTGTTCTTCGTTTTTCTTATTCTTCGCTATGGGATCGGGATGTGGAATACGATGACAAAAGTAGGAGCGATTGTTTCGCTCATTCTTTTGGTGTCGGTCGCCGGACTCACCACTTTCAAATATCGAACGGACTATCTCACGAAGCGAGCGGTTATCCTGAGCGATGACAGCCCGGTTTACACCGGACCCTCGGATCAGTCCGATAAGGAACTCGACGGCGCCCCCGGGTTGGTAGTCAAGATTGTAGACCAGTCAGGGGATTATTACAACGTCCTGTTCGAAAATATGCGTCGCGGTTGGATCAAGAAGGATTTAGTCGCTATCATATAACGACTTAGCCGACCCCGCTATCTTTTATTTCATTGACACCCCCGTAACAAACGTCTATTATACTTCCGGCCTTTGGGTTACGCCTAACTTATGAGCGAGAATGATATTTAAGAAGAAACAGTTCTGGGGAACGCTCATCGCGATTGCCCTGCTGGTGTACTGTGTCAAGGACATCAAGATATCGGATCTTGAGGCGTTGTCGCATCGTCTTGATCTGGCCTATCTGATCCCCACTATCATCTGCGGCTTTCTGTTCATTATCACTAAGGGCCTGCGCTGGCGTATCTTTGCCATCCCGCAGAAGAATATCCGCAAGTTTCGCGCCCTGTCGCTGTATGCCGCGGGACAGGTGATCAATATCATCATGCCGGCCTTGACCGGTCAGGTGGGGAGGCTGTTCCTGTTTGCCAAGACCGAAGGATTGAAGAAGACGTTCGTCTTTTCCACGATCGTATTGGAGATCCTGTTTGACTCTCTCAGTTTGATTGTTTTCTTGCTGTTTACCTCGCTGGCCTTTGTCGTTCCCGACCGGTATCGGACGGTAGGATATATTCTTGCCATAGCGACTGTTTTCGTGATGATACTCCTGTATCTGATGCTGCATTTTCAGCACAGTATCGAAAACAGCGCTGCCCGACACCTGCGCCATCGCTGGCCCAGCTTCTACATCGGCGTGAAGAAGTTTCTTCGCTCCTTCGTGCAGGGAATCAACCTGCTTCGGTCAACCCAGCACTTCGCCAGTACTTTTGCATATTCTATAGTAGCATGGATATTCCATACGTCGGTTATTTTCTTTCTTCTGCGGTCGTTCGGATTTCATCTCCCTTTTGCCGCCGCCGCTTCGGTTATGATCATCAATACCCTCGCGTTGATGATTCCGATCACGCCGGGGAATGCCGGAACATTCGAAGTCGCGGTGAGTACCTCTCTGGCGGCCTTCTCTGTACCACGCACCGATGCCGTTCTCTTCGCGCTCGCTCTGCACCTGCTTGACATGCTGCCGATAGTTACCTTGGGTTCGATCTTCCTCCGCCAGGAGAAAGTCTCCATCAGTGACATCAAAAGTCAGCACGAGGACGACGAACTGTACAGTCACGTGTCCGAAGACGGCACATTTGTCGAGACGGAAGAGGAACCGCTGTGATCAAGTCCTTTCACTGGGTGCCGGGAGAACCGATCAAGATATTCGACGGGATCGCCGATTTCGACAGCCTCATAAAAGTAGAGCATTCCTTTCTCTGGGTCGATCTTTGCAAGCCGACCGATCAGGAGTCATATATTCTCACGCACGATTTCAAATTCCACCCGCTGGCAATTGAAGACGTGATCTCGGAAAAGCCCCGCACCAAGATCGATGACTACGACAACTACCTGTTTCTGGTGTTTCAGATTGTCGACTACATAGGCAGGCAGGAGGGGCTCAAAGTCAGCGAGATTGACTTGTTTCTCTCGAACAACTCGCTGGTGACGATTCACTATGACGAGCATCGTATTTTCGATTACCTGTATCACCGGGCGGAGCGCGACGAACGCCTTATGGCCCGCGGTTCCGACTTCCTGTTTCACGCTGTGGTCGATACGATAGTAGACAATTACAACAGCACCCTGGACATATTCGAGTACGAAGTCGATCAGGTAGAGGACGACGTGCTCGGGCAGCCGGACGAAGACACGATCCGCTCGATTTTCACGCTGAGACGGGATATCGTCCAGCTTAAAAGGATCGTCCTACCACAGAAAGAGATCATCAGCAGGCTGTCGAGGGAGCACTTCAAACATATCAGCAAAATCGCCGCCGTATATTTCTCCGATGTCTACGATCACCTTGCCCGGGTCAATGACCTGGCCGACTTCCATCGGGAGATACTCAATTCCTCACTCGAAGTATACTACTCGGCCGTTTCGACCAAGACGAATGACATTATTAAAGTTCTGACTATCTTCACGGTTCTGTTTATTCCGCCGACTTTTCTGGTCGGGCTGTGGGGAATGAACTTCGCTCATATGCCGGAGCTCGACTGGCAGTACGGGTATTTCTGGGCGCTTGCCTTTATGTTATTGGTGGTAGTGGGGCTAGTTATCTTCTTTCGTAAAAAGAAGTGGATTTAGACCACTTTCACTGATTTCTTGAAACTTTTTCCCGAAACAGACGTCTTTCTTTCTTGACATGTGAACAAAATCACATATTTTACATACCGACCCGTAGGTATCTAAATACATACTTACGGGTATGTATTAAAGTAAAGTCAGGATTGTGTTATGTTGAAAATAAAGCAAAGTCCCAAACTTCCGGCCGAAAAGAGGCGGGATCAGCTTCTGAAGGCGGCAGAGCGGGTGATTATCAAAAGGGGGTATCGGCACACGACTATGGACCTGATTGCCAGACAGGCAAAACTGACCAAGGGGGCGGTTTACTTCCATTTCAAAAACAAAGAAGAAATCTTCTTTGAACTGGTCAAACGGGTTACTTCCCGGAGTTTCGAGCTGTTCCAGGACGTCGAGCCGGGCACAGCCCGACCTTCGACATTTCTCCGGATTCTGTTCGAGGGTAAAGGGAAGGTCGCTTCTGATCTCAACGATCTGGGCAGCAACCTCGATTTCTGGGTTCAGGCGATCAATGTTCCTCGCATCAAGAGCTACTTGAACTCGCTCGACGCGATGTTTTTCGAGATATTCGAAAAAGCGTTGAAGCCGGAGTACTTGAGCGATCGCAAGACCACTCGTCACCTGGCGGTGACAACCCTTGCTTTGATCGATGGTCTCATGGTCCGGGGAATTCTAAATGCACCGACGGTGGATTATGAAAAGCAGATTGTCCTGCTCGACCAATTATTCGAGAGCTGGGTCAGTGTTCACGGCGACACGACCAGATCGAACAAACGATGATTTACCCTTCATTATAGAGAGCCTTTGATATGACAAAACGATACAAACGACTGACCAGGCTCGGCCGAGTCCTTCTTGCAGTCGGCCTTTTGCTTCCAACAATTGCGTCGACATCATCGGCCGCTACCAGCCTGACGATCAGTGACATTCGCCAGCGGGCGCTGCAATTTAATCGGACCTATTTATCTGCGAAAGAAGAGGTGAAGAAGTCCGAGGCTCAGGTGGTCCAGGCCCGAGCCGGGGCCCTTCCGGATCTTACATTCTCGGGAGGATATTCCCGCAATTTCAAGCTTCCGTCGTTTTTCGTGCAGCCGGACTCCGGCCAGCCGATAGAATTTCGCACCGGCTTTAACAATGATTTTTCCGCGGCGCTGACCGCTCGCCAGTCGATCTGGGAAGGCGGGAAAGTGTTTAAGGCGCTGCATATCGCGAAGCTTTATCGTGAGTACTCACATGAGAAAGAAGAACAGGTTAAGGCGAGCGTAACGGTCACGGCCGAGCGCCTATTCTTTGCGGCGATTCTTCAGCAGTCGGTCCTCGCCACCCTCAACAAAGCGTATGAGGCCAACAGTTATAATCTCGATGTCGTCCAGAAGTATTACGACAAAGGGCTGGTTTCCCAATACGAGTTGCTTCGCGCCCGGGTCGAGAAAGACAACCTCAAGCCGCAGATCTTCCAGGCGGAATCGGATCTGAAGCTGGCCCAGAAGCAGCTAAAATCCTACATCGGTATGGACCTTGCCGACTCCGTTTTGCTCATAGAGGCCGAAGACGACACATCGATGGCCGGGCTTCTGCCACTGCCGGCGCTGATCGACACCGCTCTGGCCAACCGCCCCGAGATGCTTCAAGCGGAGTATCTCACCAATATTACCAAGGAAGCGGTCGGCGTCGCCAAAGGGGATTACTATCCATCACTGCAGGCAGTCTCTACCTACTCATGGTCGGGGCAGTCGGATGATTTCACCCTCCAGCAGAACAACACCAGATCCTGGTCGGCAGGATTGAACCTGACCATCCCGCTGTTCAAAGGCGGCCGAACGACCGGAGCTGTGCGACAGGCGCAGGCCGACTATCGTCAGACCGTGCTGGCCACGAGAGACGCGAAAGATGCTATCCGCCTCGAAGTTGAAGGGGCGTATGACCAACTCATTCAGGCGAAGAAGTCACTCGATATTCAAGGAGTGACGATAGCGGAAGCGGAAGAAGGATTGAAGATAGCGAATTTGAGATACGAGTCAGGAGTAGGGACGTTGCTCGAGGTCCTTTCGGCCCAGACCGCTCTGACACAGGCGCGGAATTCTCTCGCCCAGGCGAAGTTCTCATTCCGTAACGCCAAAGCCCAGTTGAAAAAAGCTACAACATTAGAAATACAGTAAGTTCAGGATACCAGAAATATGAAGAAATCAATCATACTCCTCGTTGCCGGTAGTGCCACGGTACTCGTACTCAGCTCATGCAGCAAGAAGAATGAAGCGGAACAGACCGAACGGACCATCTCCGTGGCGGCTTCGGTTGTCACGGCCGGAAATATGAAAGTCACCCGCAGTTATACCGGATCTCTCGAAGGGGAGAAGCAAGCGGTGATCTATGCAAAAATATCCGAAGCGGTCCAGAAGATAAATGTCGTCGAAGGACAGTCGGTCAAAGCGGACGATATCATCGTGACGCTTGACAAGAACGGTCCGAGTTCGAACTACCAGCAGGCGCTTTCGCTCTATCAGAATGCAGAGAAGACCTATAACAAAATGAAGTATCTGTACGAGCAGGGCGCGGTGAGCGAAACGCAGTACGATGAAGCAAAGACCAATTACGAAGTAACGAAAGCTTCGTATGAGTCGGCCGCTCAATTGGTCGAGATCCACTCACCGATATCGGGAGTAGTGACTTCACTCGATGTCTCGGCTGGCGATTATGTCATGGTCGGAACAGAACTAGCGACGGTCGCTACTTCGGACAATCTCCGGGTGAAATTCGGAGTAAATAGCAGCGAGATAAGGTTTTTCAAAACCGGTACGCCAATTACTATCCGTGCCGAAGGGGTCTCTACACCGGCATCCGGCAAAGTGACCTCGGTGGCGACTTCGGCCGACCCGGTCAGCAGAGCGTTTCAGGTTGAGGCAACTATCGACAATACAGGACACCTGTACAAGCCGGGTATGTTCAGCACCATCGAATTCGCCCAGCAGAATCTCGACAATGTCATCGTCGTGCCAAGAACCGCCGTGCTGACTTACGAGAACAGTCAGATTGCCTTTGTGGCCCAGGGAGGAACGGCCCATCTTCGGAACCTGATTCTCGGACCGGAAATCAGTGGGAGTGTCGTAGTCGATTCCGGATTGACGGTCGGAGATACGCTCGTAACGATGGGTCAGCAGTATCTTGACGAAGGATTCAAAATCAATATCACTTCGATGAGCGAGGGGGCGCGATGAAATTATCAGATGTTTCAATTCGACGCCCCGTCTTTGCCACTATGATGGTGGGGGCGCTGGTGGTGGTCGGATTATTCTCCTATTTCGCGCTACCGGTGGAATTGTTCCCCGATGTGGACTTTCCGTTCGTCGTGGTGACGACAGTTTATAAAGGAGCCTCCGCCGAATCGGTCGAAACACAGGTGACGAAGAAGATCGAGGATGTGGTAAACCAGATCTCCGGCGTTCGCCATATCACGTCTCAATCCCAGGACGGATTGTCATTCATTTTCATCGAATTCGAACTGGAAAAAAACGGCGCGGTGGCATCGCAGGATGTCCGAGAGAAGATATCGACAATCAGATCAGACCTTCCGGATGATATCGATGAGCCGGTCGTCAGTCAGTACGATCCCAATGCCGAACCTGTCCTTTCGTTGGCGATCTCCGGAAAAAGGCCGCTCCGGGACATTACCGAATTAGCCAAGAACAAAATCAAGACCCGGCTGGAGGTCATAGACGGCGTTGGAAGCGTGGAGATCATCGGAGGGTACGACCGCGAGATCCTGGTCGCGCTCAATCCCGACAAGATGGAATCGCTGGATATTACGGTCAACGACGTTGACAACGCTGTCATGGCAGCCAACCTCGAGATTCCAGGCGGGCATATCAATGACGCTTCGCGCGAATACGTGGTTCGCGTCATGGGCCGGCTCGACCGCTCGAAACAGTTTAACGACGTCATCGTAAAGAACCACGATGGCGTGCCCGTCTACTTGAGCGATATCGCGACCGTCTCGGACACGATTGCCGAACAACGCTCGCTGTCGAGATACAACGGCAACGTAGCCATCGGTATGAATGTGGTTCGCCAGTCCAAGGCGAATGTCGTTCAAATGGCCGCGAAAGTGGAATCGACGATCGCACAGTTGCGTCAGGAACTTCCGCCCGATATCAAGCTGGAGATCGTCAACGACAACTCGACATTCATTCGCGACTCGATTCACGAGATCCTCTTCAATATTGAGTTCGGTACACTCCTGGCGGTACTGGTGATCTTTCTCTTTTTGCTCGACTTCCGTCCCACGATAATCACCGGACTCTCCATTCCTATCTCGATTGTAGCCACGTTTACTCTGATGCGCGCCCTCGGGTTTACGATCAACTTCATGACCCTCATGGGCCTTTCGCTCGCGGTCGGGATATTGATCGATGATGCTATTGTCGTCATCGAGAACATTTATCGTCATATTGAGATGGGTGAGTCGCCCTTCAAGGCGGCCTTTTCTGGAACGGATGAAATCGGTCTCGCCGTCATGGCTACCAGCTTCTCGATCGTGGCGGTGTTCCTGCCGGTGGCCTTCATGTCCGGTATTGTCGGACGCTTTTTCTACCAGTTCGGTATGACGGTTTCGTTCGCGGTCCTCATTTCGTTGTTTGTGGCCTTCACGCTTACGCCGATGCTCTCGTCCCGGATGCTGAAAAAGAATCACGATCTGGATCCGGCCGAAGAATATGCAAAGAGCACGGGTCTGCGCAGAGTGTGGCTCAGTATAGTGCGCGTGTTGAACTACTGGAACAAGTTCTTCGACGGCGTCACGCCCAGATACAAGAAGCTGCTCGCTTCCTCCCTTCACCACCGCTTCATTGTGATCGTGATAGCGGTCCTTACTTTCGCGGTGGCGATCTACCTCGGAGGGTTTCTCGGGACGGAATTCATGACCGAGACCGATCAGGGGAAACTTGTTGTCAGTGTCGAGACCCCTCCCGGCACTACATTGCAGGAGACTTCGGATAGAATCGCTCAGATCGAAAAGATCGTGAGGACGATGCCCGAAGTGGTTGGGTCTTATGTCACGATCGGCTCGGGCAACAATAACGTAACGCAGGGGTCCGATCTGTTCCTCTTGACCGATGCCTCTCAGCGGTCCCTCACAGCCTTCCAGATCATGGACTCGGTTCGCGTATTGATCTCCGATGTTCCCGGCGTTAAGGCGTCGGTGGGACAGGGAGAATCCCACGGATCGGGCAGCGGAAAACCGATTGAAATATCGGTTCGCGGAGATGATCGGCAAGAGATCGCCCGGATTGTCCACCAGCTCCAGCGAATTGCCTACAGCATTCCGGGCGCCACCGATGTTGACAACAGCCTGCAGGAAGGCAAGCCGGAGCTGCATATCGTCGTCAATCGCAAGGCGGCCGACGACCTCGGTCTGAACCTGGCCGTCATTCCCCAGACCGTACGGAACCTGATCGAAGGACAGGTAGTCAGTCGGTATAAAGAAGGGGATGAGGAGTACGACGTCCGGGTGCAAATGGGCGGCAAGTATAAGAACTCTGCCGAAGAGGTGGGGAAGATGCTTATCGCCAGTAACAAGAAGCTCCCGCACGATCGAACTCTGCTCGTACCGGTCAATCGAGTGGCCACGCTCGAACGAGCCTCCACTATAGGTGAGTATCAACGCTATGATCGCCAGAACGAAGGCCGGGTGAACGCCAACGTTCTTACCGGTTCGTTTGCCGGAACGGTCACCGACCAGATCATGGCCGAGGCCGACACCCTGATCAATCTGCCGCCCGGCTACAGCATCGAAAGGACCGGCACCCAGCGGATACAGGGGGAGTCGTTTGCCGCTATATTCAGTTCCCTTCTCCTCGCGATCATCTTTATCTATCTGTTGTTGGCGTCGCAATACGAATCGTTCTTCGACCCGTTTTCGATCATGTTGTCCTTGCCGATGTCTCTGGTCGGCGCGATCCTCGGATTGCTGATCTTCCGTTCGGCCCTGTCGATTATGTCGATGATAGGAATTGTTATGTTGATGGGGCTGGTCACAAAAAACGCCATCCTTCTGATAGATTTCGTGAAACAAGAGCGGCAAAAAGGTGTTGATAGATTCGACGCAATTTTGACGGCCGGCCCGATCCGGTTGCGGCCCATTCTGATGACTACTTTCGCGATGGTGTTCGGGATGATGCCGCTGGCCCTGGGATTTGGCCCCGGCGCCGAGCTAAGGGCACCTATGGCCCGTGCGGTGATCGGCGGTATCATTTCCTCCACCCTGCTTACCCTGGTGGTGGTGCCGGTTGTTTACACGATAATCGATGATTTCGTCGGACTGTTCCGGCGACATAAGAAAGCTGAAGTTCAGGAAGGTTAGATCAGTTTGATGGATCATGTCATCGCGCCGAGTAAGGAACTCGGGTATTCGGATATATTTCTCGACTTTATCACCGGGTCCGAACGGGCCCGGGAGTTTTATCCGGCCGGGAGTCTTGAGGAAGTTGCCTCCAGGCTCGATTTGAAAGAGTTCCCCCGCGATCAGGTGGCTCGAATTCTCGAGCGGCAGAACCAAGCGTTCGGCGCCGGGGAAAAGACCCTCCACAATATTGATTTGCTCCGTGACCGGAAGACCCTTTGTGTCTTTTCCGGTCAGCAGGCAGGTCTGTTCACCGGACCGATGCTTGTCATTATCAAAGCGCTGGCCATTGTCAAGGCAGCCCGTATCTATTCCGAAAAGCTGAATCGTCCGGTGATCCCAGTCTTCTGGATCGCCGCCGATGATCATGATCTGCCCGAAGTCAATCACACGTTCGTTCTCGATCGGTCGTCTGAATTGGTCCAGCTTACTTACGACGCCCATCCGGCGGTTGAGCACTCTGTTTCGGAGATTCAATTCGACGATGTCGAAAAGCTTGAGGCAATAAAGCATCAATTGCGAGAGACCCTCGGAGAAACCGATTTTACAGCCAAACTGTACGCTTTGGTGGAGCGCGCCTATACATCGACCGACAGCTACGTCACCGCTTTCGGCAAGATGATGGCCGAGCTTACCAGAGAGTACGGTTTGGTGCTGTTTTCACCGGGGGATATCGAAATAAAGCGGCTGGCGAAGGGTCTGTTCCGGGATATAATTAATAACCAGGATTTGCTGCATCGCTATCTGGATCAGACCAACGCCAGCATGAAAGACCGTGGGTATCATATCCAGGTCGAGAAGAAGGAAAGCGCCGCGGACCTGTTTTACGATCTGGACGGTCGCAAACCGGTGCTCCGCGAAAATGACCGTTTTGTCGTTGGGAACAGGTCGTTCAGCAAGGCCGATTTGCTGAAGCTGCTCGAGGAGCAGCCCGAGAAATTTTCACCGGATGCCCTTACCCGACCCCTCATGCAGTCCTACCTGTTTCCGGTGATCAGCCAGAAGGGGGGAGCAGCCGAGATTGCCTACCTGGCGCAGATAAGTAAAGCATTCGAATTGTTCAGCCTGGTAAACCCACTTTACAAGGCTCGTCCTTCGCTCACGATCGTGGAAGCCCGATATGAGAAGCTGATGCAGGAGTACGGCCTTGAATTCGAAGATCTGCTCGGGGATATCGAACAGGTCGTTAATCGCGTTCTGGCCGCCTCGTTTCCGGATGATCTCGAGGCCCGATTCAAGGAGCTTCGAGAGGACATTTCGGCGCGATTTTCCGAGTTCAGTTCCAAATCACTTGAATTCGACCCATCGCTCAAACCGTTCTCGGAACAGATTCGCGGAAAGATAGATTACAACCTGAATGCTTTGGAGCAGAAGGTATTTGCCTCTCACAAGAAGAAGTCGCAGGATACCCGTGACCGGATCTACCGGGTCTGGCGGGCACTCTATCCCAATAGAAATTTCCAGGAAAGAGCCATCAATGTGACTTATTTCCTTTCCAAGTATGATTTCGATTTTATAGATTTCCTCTACAAGAAGATGGACTGTGAAGATCACGGTCATCAGATCATCCACCTTTCGGAGTACATGAAATAAATGGTCATAGGGATCACCTGTTACCCGGTAGCCGGCGGATCAGGAATCGTAGCTACCGAGCTGGGGCAGCAGTTGGCTTCGCGGGGCCACCAGGTACATTTTGTAAGTTATGCTTTGCCGTTCCGGCTAGACCGCTACCAGGCAAATGTGATGTATCACGGTGTGGAGACGACCTCGTATCCGCTCTTTAAGTATCCGCCGTACACGCTGACGCTTGCAGCCAAGATGGCCGATGTCGCCCGGAATTTCGATCTCGACATCATCCACGTCCATTACGCCATCCCGCACGCCGCCTGCGCCTTCCTGGCGAATCAGCTTCTGGCATCGCATGGAGCCCGGCAGCCGAAAGTGATCACCACCCTCCACGGAACAGACATCACGCTGGTCGGCTCGGATCCCTCGTATTTTGATATCACGCGCTTTTCCATAATGACCTCTGATGGCATCACGGCTGTCTCGAAATACCTGGCCGACGAGACAACCGAAGTGTTTCATATCGAGAAGAAGATACAGGTCATCCATAATTTCTTCGATGAGCAGCGCTTCCGTCCCAATCAGAACCAGTGCACCCGGAGCGAATTCGTTAAGGACAATGAGTTTCTTATCGCGCATGTGTCCAACTTCCGACCGGTCAAACGAATTCTGGACGTGATCGACATTTTCGATAAGATTTCCTCGGAGCTGCCTGCCCGGTTGCTTTTGGTCGGCGAAGGTCCCGACACGGTTCTGGCAAGGCGCCAGATTACCAAGAAAGGACTGACTGACAAAGTGATCTTCCTCGGCAACCAGAACCGGGTTGAAGCGGTCCTGCCGTGCGCCGATCTCTTTCTCTTGCCCTCCGAGGAGGAATCTTTCGGACTGGCCGCGCTTGAAGCACTGGCCTGCGGCGTCCCGGTGATAGGTACCCTGGGAACCGGGCTGACCGAAGTGATTTCCGACTACCAAGACGGTTTTCTGCTTCCGGTCGGTGACACTGCTTCGATGGCGCGTGCGTCGATATCGCTTTTGAAAGACGCGAAACGCCTGGCCCAGTTCAAGCTCGATGCCGCGGCGACTGCCCGCAAGAAGTTCAGTTCTGACAAGATTGTGGGCGAGTACGAATCGTATTACGAGGAGATCCTGCGTGGCTGACGCTCCCAAGCTCGATATCCTGGCGATTGCCGCTCATCCCGACGATATAGAAATTACCAGCGGCGGTCTGTTGATAAAGATGCACAAGCGGGGGAGAAAGACCGGCGCGCTTGATCTGTCGCGCGGAGAGATGGGCACATTCGGAACACCTCAGGACCGGGATGACGAAGCGAAAGCGGCGGCCGAAGCGATGGGCTTGACGTATCGTCACAATCTGGAGCTTCCTGACTCAGCGATCGAGTACAACCAGGCGAACAAATTGAAGATTGCCGAAGTGATTCGCGCCACCCGTCCGGAACTGGTCATTCTGCCACACTGGGTACAGCGTCATCCGGACCATCTGGCGTGCAGTCGGCTGGGCTACGATGCCTGCTTTCTGGCCGGGCTGAAGAAAATCGAGATCGAAGGCGCGCCGCATCGGCCACACAAAATTGTCTACGCTGCCTATGCTCGGAGTTCCGAGTTTTCTTTCCTGGTCGATATCTCCGAGGAATTCGAGCAGAAGTGCCAGGCCGTGGCGGCCTACAAGTCGCAGTTCGATGATCCGGAGCAGGCGAAACGAATCTTCCATCCGGGGGTCAATATTTTCGACTCGATGCGTACGCGGGCCCAGCAGTTAGGGTTACAGGCGGGCGTGCAATATGCCGAGGCGTACACGATAAAAGAGACTATTCTCATTGACGATCCCCAGAAAATGCCCGTAGCCTCAATCTAACTCTTTCTTCGCTCTATTTCCTTCCTGACAGACATTTTGCTTTCCCGCGGCAAGGAACTATGTAATATTATATCGCCGGTTGATTTAGACAGGGAAAAGACAGATGCCAACGACCGAACTTACTAATTCGGAAATTCAAAGACGCAAAGATCTTGCCGCCGGACTCCGGGTCACCTGGATCGGGATGGTGGCCAATATATTGCTCGTCATTCTCAAGGTGTGGGTGGGGTTGATAAGCAAAAGTCAGGCGCTGGTTGCTGACGGCATCCACTCGCTGTCCGATTTGTTCAGCGATGTGGTCGTAATCTTCGGCCTCAAGCTCGGGCGAATGGAAGAAGATGAGAACCATCCGTACGGCCACGCCCGCATCGAAACGGCCGCCAGCATGCTGGTGGGCATCATCCTGTTTCTGGTCGGACTCGGTATCGGGTATAACGCCGTCTTGACGATCTACCATCACGAAGAATCACATCCCGGGCTGCCGGCGATCGGCGCCGCGCTTTTGAGTATTATTTTGAAGGAAGGGCTCTACTGGTATACGGTGGCTGTCGGACGGCGAATCAAGAGCCCCGCCCTGATAGGCAATGCCTGGCATCATCGCTCCGATGCCTTCAGCTCGATCGCCGTGCTGATCGGCGTGGGAGGAGCGTATCTGAATCCGTCCTGGCACATGGCCGATGCCTTCGCGGCCCTGATCGTTACTTTCTTCATCATTAAGGTGGGAGGAAATCTCACCTGGAGTGCGATGAAGGAAGTGGTCGATACTGCTCCGGACCAGAAGATGCAGGCATGGATCGAGCAGACGGCTCTGGAGATTCACGGCGTTCGCGAGGTGCACGATGTGCGTGCCCGCCATTCCGGAGCCCAGATTTTCGTCGAGCTTCATATCGTGGTCGACCCGTTCCTGACCGTCTGGGATGGACATGAAATAGCGGCCACGGTAAAGCACACGTTGCTGAACAATGTCAGCGATGTCACCCGGGTCATCGTCCACGTCGATCCGGTCCTCAAGAAGTCTTCGTCCTGAGCTACCGTACTCTTCCCGCAACCTCAACAAATCAGCATTTGCCCCGATGGCGGGCTGTTCTTATATTGGCCCCGGAAGCGGATGTCGTCTGGTGGCGGTCCCGGCCTTCAAAGCCGTGAGGGGGGCAGAGATCCTGTCCCCGGTGGGTTCGATTCCCACCCCTTCCGCTTTTGTCGCTTCTTCAATTGATTAGCGGCTCGTCTCTCCATGCCAGCAAAATTTCTCACTCAGACCGCGCGGACCAATTTGTCATTGACATCACCGGCTAAAATCGGGACAATTCTCACGTGAGCGAGATCAGACTCAATACACCGCTTCAGTACCTGAAAGGCGTCGGGCCGCGAAGAGCCGAGGTGCTCTCGTCCGTCGGTATCAACGACATCCGCGACCTGCTCTATTACTTCCCGCGTCACTATCTTGACCGCTCCAATATCGTCCCCATCGCAAAACTTCGACCGAACGAATCGGCCACAATAATCGGGACGGTGAAGGCGCACGGTCTGCTTCATGGCAAACGGAGGCGTTACGAGGTCATCCTTCAGGATGATACCGCCGCGGTTTCCCTCATCTGGTTTCAGGGGGTGCGGTTCTGGGAACGGCTGTTCAAAAAAGGGCAGAAATTCGCCGCAACCGGCAATATCACTTTCTTCATGGGCCTTCAGATGATCCATCCGGATCTCGAACGTCTCGAGGAAGACAGCGATCGGATGATCCACGCCGGGCGTATCATCCCGGTCTACCCGCAGACTGCCGAACTCAACAAAGTTGCCCTCAACAGCAAAGGGATCCGTCGTCTCACCACGCTGATATTCGATCAACTTACCGAACGGCTGCCCGATCATTTGCCTTCGGCGGTCCGGGAATCGATGCATCTGCCCGGCTTGCACGAAGCGATTCAGCATATCCACTATCCGGATGCGAGAGAGCAGATCGAAGAAAGTCGCCGGAGGCTGGCCTTTGATGAGTTGCTCAATTTCCAGTTCCTCGTCTTCAGAAACCGGAGCGGCAAAGAGAAGACTATCAAGAAGCACCGCTATAAACCTGCCGGTGAGAGAGTGAAATCGTTTATCTCCGGACTTCCGTTTGAACTGACTCCGGGACAGAAGAAAGTCTCGACCGAGATATTCAAAGATCTGAAACTGGAGCATCCAATGTCACGTCTGCTGCAGGGGGATGTTGGCTGCGGCAAGACGGTGGTGGCGGTGATCGCGGCATTGTATGTAGCCGAGAACGGGCTGCAATCGGCCTTCATGGCACCGACTGAGATTCTCGCCGAGCAACATTATCGCAACTGGAAAGAACCGCTTGAGGCTGTCGGCATAAGATCCGGACTTCTTACGTCGAGCCAGAAGGCGGCGAGCAAGAAGAAAACGGCCGATCTCTGCCAGGCGGGCGAGATCGATATTCTGTTCGGTACCCATGCGTTGATTTACGATTACGTCGCCTTTTCGAATCTCGGTTTGGTCATAATCGATGAACAGCACCGCTTCGGTGTCGAGCAGCGCGGAAAACTCTACGCCAAAGGAGATAATCCCGATTTGCTCGTGATGACGGCAACGCCAATCCCGCGTACCCTTGCGCTCACGCTGTACGGTGATCTGGATATTTCCACAATCGAAGGCTTGCCGGAAGGACGCAAACCAATCAGAACCGTCTGGCGGACTCAGGATGTTCGCGACAAAGTGTATCAGTTCGTCCGGGATGATGTCGCCAGGGGCGGGCAAACATATATCGTCTATCCTTTGATAGAGAAGTCGGAACAGGTGGAACTCGAGAATGTCGAGGACGCGTACAAAGACCTCTCGGAAGGGGCTCTCAAGGACTGTCGACTCGGGATGGTTCACGGAAGAGTCAAGGCGAAGGAGCGCGACGAGATCCTGTCGAAATTCTTCGCAGGGGAGATCGATGTCTTGCTGGCCACGACGGTTATCGAGGTCGGCCTGGACAATCCGAATGCGACTATCATGCTCATTGAGCATGCCGAGCGATTCGGCCTTGCCCAGCTTCATCAATTGCGGGGGAGAATCGGGCGTGGCAGTAAGCAGGCGACCCTGGTTGCGATTGCCCATCCGCCGATCTCTGAAATCGGACGACGTCGCCTTGAATATTTTGCCTCGACCAATGACGGATTCAAGATCGCAGAAGCGGATCTTGAGCTGCGCGGACCGGGGGAGATGTTCGGTGTCCGTCAATCGGGTCTTCCGGAATTCCGCACGGCACGCATATCGCAGGATCGCGATTTGATCGAATCATCGCGAAACCTCCTGCAGACGCTGTTCGAACTGCACAACAATCTTGACACTGAGTATCAAAATCTGTATAAGTATCTCGAAAAGTATGCGTTGAAAAGAGATGCCTATGTGGGTGGTGGATGAAAGAGCCGCCGCTTTGATTCTTTCGATAAGAGTATTGGCAAATGGATGAACATACACACGAAATTGACCCGCACTTCCTGCAGATAGTAATCTCGCTCCAGGCCGGGGCGATGCAGCAGATGGGAAAGATTGCTTCTCCGTTCACGGGAAAGGTTGAGCGGAATCTTGAGATGGCCCGGCTTACGATCGATACCCTTTCAATGCTTGAGACCAAGACCAAGGGAAATCTTTCGCCCGATGAGGCAAAGCTTATCGGACATGTTCTGTATGAATTGCGTCTAAATTATGTGGACGAAGTAAAAAAGGAAGAGACAGGGAAGCCCGAAGCCGATACTGCAGGTAAGGACCAAGAGACGGCAGGGGCCGAGCCTGTTTCCGAGGATTCCGAGGCTCAGTCGACTGATGACGAGAAGCCGGGGGATGCTAAGGAAGGCGGCGAGTAGCTGTTTTTCTCGGGTTCGGCCGGTCAGTGATAGGTAACCGGTTGAATGAGCTGTTGTTACGCCTAATTGGTCTCACCGATTTGTCTTGCACTACCGTTAGAGAAGAGTTATATTGATTTGATGAAAGCAGTTGAGCGAAGGCAAGTTAGCCCCGAACTGAGCCGCGATGAGGTGATCCGGGCGTTTGGTCCGAACGTGGAGTTCGAAAAGCAACTCGCTCCATTTACCAGCTATCGCACGGGTGGGCCTGCCAAATACTACCTCCTGGCTGAAAGTGCCGATGCGATTTCCAAAGCGATCAAAACCGCTATCGCATTGAAGCTGCCCTACTTTGTGGTGGGTGGCGGGTCAAATCTGCTGATCTCAGACTCAGGCTACGATGGTCTGATCATCAAAGTGGCCGTGAAGGGTCTGGAAATCAATGGCGATGGTGAGATCGATTGCGGCGCCGGTGAGAGCCTTCAGGCGCTGGTTGACTTTGCGACCGAGAACAGCCTGACCGGGCTCGAATTTGCCGCCGGAATCTGGGGATCTGTCGGTGGTGCGATCTACGGTAATGCCGGAGCCTACGGCGGAGAGATCAAGGATGTTCTCACCCATTTGACCCTGATTGATCAGGAAGGAAATGTCAAGGAAGTGTCTCCCGATTACTGCCGGTTTGCGTATCGCGACTCTTATCTTAAGGTGACCCATGAAGTTGCGGTACGCGCGCAGTTCCGACTTCAGAAGGGAGAGCAAGGGAAAATTCGAGCAAAGGTAAATGAAATCATCGCCACCCGTTCGGCACGCCATCCTCTCGATGGTACCTGCGGCTGCTTTTTCAAAAATATTCCCGATCCTAAAGAGAAATTCGGGAAACTCCCGGCCGGAAGATTACTAGAACAGGTAGGAGCCATTGGCATGACCTATGGCGGGGCGGCCGTCTTTGAGAAACACGCCAACATGATTGTCAACACCGGGAACGCTACTTCGCAAGATATTCGCAGTCTCGCCGATATATTAAAGCAGAAAGTCTTCGACCGATTCCATATATTGCTTGAGGAAGAGGTTATTCAACTTGGTGATTTCTAGTCGAGAGGAGAGTATATCGAACAATTTCTAAAGAACTGAAGTAAGCGACGACATGAATAAGTTGTGAAGCGTAGTCTCTTTAGAATTTGTCTGCCTATTCTGCTGTTGTATATTGCAGTCTCCAGTCCTTCTGTGTCAGCGCAGATCGGATTCCAGGCTGAATTATTCACGCCTCCTTCCTTTGTATCTTCGTGGGTCGAACCCAAAGATCAATTTTCCGCAGCTATCTATCCGAAAACATACGCCTTTCTTTCCACTCGGCTGAAGCACGTGCCGAGAGCCACCTATTCGAGTTTTGATAAAGACTATATTCGATTCGAGACCGAATACTACAGTCGCGGCCGATCGTCCGAAAGTTTGATTCCGGTAGCGGTCGACGCCCGGGCGTATTCATCCTACAGGCGAGAAAACGCCATCTCCAGCATGTTCACCGATGCCAGCAAGCGATCGTTGAATCGATCGGACAAGTCAGGAGGAGCCGGCGGCCTCGGCATCAGCGTGGATCTACCGGCGCGGCTCAACCGGATCTTTGGCGAAGGGGGAGCCGGTCTGAAAGTATCGGGGTTCCGCAGAATCTCGTTTGCCGGACGGTCGACCTGGACCGACGCATCGGAGACCGATGCCTTCCAGCAAAGTAAATTCCCTTCGCTCAGTATGGAGCAGATCTCACGCTTCGATATTACCGGCAATATCGGTTCCAAAATCACCGTCAAGGTTTCTCAGGACAGTCAGACCGACATTCCGCTCGCCAACAGTCTGCAGATCCGTTACAAGGGGGATGATGACGACGTACTGAAGAGCATCGAAGCGGGCAATACAACCCTTTCGCTGCCGAATACTCAGTTTGTCGGCTATTCGTCGAATATCCAGGGGCTGTTCGGCGTGAAGGCGGTGGCCCAGGTGGGCGGACTCTCCTTGACCGGGATTGCGTCGCAGGAGAAAGGTTCCACCGAGCGTGCCTCGTTTACGCCGACGGGCGAAGAAGGCGCGAAATACGTTCGTGACTATGAATATGTTCAGCGCCGGATTTTCGACCTTGGCCGGCTGGGCGAACTTAAAGCCAAGGATTCGGTTACTACTGTTTTTGTTTACGAATCGGAAACCCAGGCGGACAACCGCGAGGCCGATTTCGCCGATCTGTTCGTCAATCCGAACTTCCCCGATTCATTCCCTTCTGAAAACGTTCTCAGCGGCGACGCGCTTCGTTACACCCAGTTAAGCAATGACTACACGATTTACAACGAGCCTGATCGAAACCGCCATTATATCGTGTTCAATGCTCAGCGCAGCACGAACACATACCTCGGCGTCTGGATGGTGGTGAAGCGATTCCAGAGCGCCACGAATTCCTATACCACGGACACGGTAGGAAATATCAATTCAATTCCTTACAAGCTGAAGCTGTTGTGCAAACCGGAATCCGTCGCCCGCCCAACCGAACAAACCTGGAATCTGATGTGGCGGAACTGCTATGCGATCGACCATGACGTCAAACCTGAAGACATCGACCTGAAGATCTACAAGGGACTTCCCGGCACCGAAGGAAACGGACAGAATTATAACTACGAAACGGTCAACGGGCAGACGTACCCGTATCTTCAGGTGCTCGGAATGGACCAGTACAACAGTTCCGACAAGAAGACTCCCGACCTGCTGCTTGACAACCGACAGGAGGTGTTCCGCCCGGACTGGGGACTGATCATCTTTCCGAGCCGGGAACCGTTTGCATCGGATACTACATATGCCGACGTCGGCAATCCTAACCTTCCGAAGCTTCAGGATTCCGTGCCGGCAATTTATAACTACAACTCGTTCGATGACAAGATCAACTCCAGCGAATTCTATCTGCAGCTTACGACTAAGGTTCGAAGCTCCACGATCAAGCTGAACCGCGCGAATATTATCGAAGGGTCGGAGAAGATTACTCTGAACGGTCGCCAGTTGGTGCGAGGGACCGATTACAATATTCAGTACGATTTTGGACAGATCACGTTGTTGACTGATGAAGCCAACGACCCGAACGCGAATCTGAGTATCGACTATGAATATGCGCCGTTCTTCGCGGTGCAAAAGAAGAGCCTGCTCGGAACAAGAGCTGAGTACGCGCTCGGGAAAGACTTCAAGATCGGCACGACATTCCTCTACAAGTCAGACAAGGCGCAGGATCGAAAGCCGAAAGTGGGCCAGGAAACGGCGAAGATGCTGGTGTACGATGCCGACATGAGTCTGAAGCTTCAGCCGAACTTCCTGACCAAGGCGGCCAACGCCCTTCCCCTGGTGGCTACGAACACCCCATCGAACCTCTCGATCGCCGCCGAAGTGGCCCAGTCACATCCGAATCCGAACGTCAATGGCGCCGCCTACATTGACGATTTCGAGACGGCTTTGGACCAACTGAGCCTGGGGACCACCAGAACGTCCTGGCACCGGTCGCCTCGGCCATATCCGATGAATGAGAGTGATTATCAACGCGGCAAGTTGATCTGGTACAGTCCGGAGAATTTCGTTCCGTACGACAGCGTCTACAAAGGAGAACAGGCCCAGGGTAACAATACGATCAGAACGATGCGTATGGTGTTCCGGCCCGATCACAAGAAGATCGAAGTCGATACCTCCGTTACCCCTCCGGATACGATCGTTTCCACGGTCAAGTCGTGGGACGGTATTATGCGCTATTTCAACTCGCGTGTCGACGCCAAGCGGGCGCAGTTGTTCGAAGTGCGGTTGAAAGGAAATCGCGGCAAGATCCACTTCGATTTCGGCAAAATCAACGAAGACATCAACGGCAACCGGGTAAACGATACCGAAGATAAGAATCAGAATGGATCGGTGGACGAAAGCGAAGACACCGGCATCGACGGCAAGGCGGACCCGGACGAGCCGGGATACAACGCCGAAACCAATCCCGATCCCGATCATGACGACTTCTATTTCCACGGCAGCGGCAAATTTCCCCTTCCGGCCAGTATGAAGGGTGCGATCGACAACGATCCGGCTTATGAGTACGAGTGGATCAACGGCACCGAAGGAAACAAGGACGATCCGGGAGTGCTCGGACTTCCCGATCAGGAAGCGCTCTCGAGTGCGAACGGATTCAATCAGGTCGATGCATATTTTTCATTCGTTCTGGATATGGCCTCCGATTCGTTCCTGGTGGACAGCTCTACGTACAAAGGCTGGCGGACCTATCGTATTCCGATTCGCGACTCATTGGCGGTCGATCAATTTGTGACCTCGGGAACGCAGGCTCCGGACTGGGGACAAATCAGTCACGTCCGCATCTGGTTCGACGCCGATGAAAACGACACCTTGACCGATACCGTGGATATCGCCAACTGGTATTTCGTTCAGTCCAACTGGCAGGATTCGGTGATCTATAGCCCCCTGTCAGACAGCTCGACCGCCTTCTACGTTGCATCGGTGAGTGACCAGGAAAACAGTAACTTCACTCCGCCGCCCGGCGTGACCGCGTATAAAGATCCGTCGAATAACGTCACCGAGGCGCAGAAGGCGCTATTGCTCAATTTCAAAGATTTCAATTATCGCGACACCTGTCTGACGACGAAGGATCTTCTCACGGTCGATCAGTATTCCGGCTATCGTGAACTGAACATGTACGTTTACGGTGGTATCGAGCAGAAGGATGTCGGGAAGGTCAAGTTCTTCTTCCGGCTGGGGCGCGACGCTAAGAATTACTACGAGTACCAAACGATGGTGCACCCGGGATGGGATCCGCAGAACTACGTCACTATGGATTTCAACCAGATTACGGCGTTGAAAGATGCCGCCCAGAAAGCGCTGCCGAAAAATCAGAAAACAGTCGACACGACTTATGGCAACTACCGCGTATACGGCGACCCGAATATCAATGAGATCAGGTATTTCGCCGCCGGGATAGTGAACCTCGATAGTACGGAAAATATCAACGGGGAACTCTGGATGGACGAGCTACGGGTAACGGAAGTGCGCAAGGATGTAGGAAACGCCGGCCGGCTGACAGTATCCGGCTCCATGGCCGATCTCCTGAGCTACAGCTTCAACTATCAGTCAAAAGATCCGTACTTCCGCGGCCTTTCCTCCGCGACCCGAGGCGGTTCGCAGGACAACCTCGGAAGCGGTCGTACCGAGACAAGCTACAATTACAGCCTCTCGTTGAACCTTGACAAGCTTCTTCCGAGGTCGTGGGGCGCCCGTCTGCCCATTTCTTACTCGTTTGCCAAGAGCGTGACGACTCCTTTGTTGCGAAGCAACTCCGATATCGTGCTTCCTCCGGAGCGGAGAAGGGAAGAACAGAGCAGAACTGTTTCCAAATCGGTTACTTACTCAGCATCGTTCCAGAAGCCCGGTAGAAATCCGTTGTTCAGCCTTCTGCTCAATCGGTTGAAGACGAGCGGGTCGTACCGTCGCACCGATCAGGTTACGGTTACTACACCGTATTCTTTCGGAGAGGCGTATAACATCAAGACAGATTACGATCTGAGCGTCAAGAAGGTACCGGTGCTCCCGATTTTCTTCTGGACCAAGCCCGTTCCGCTGTTGAACAAGCTCTCCGGATCGAATCTCGGTCTGTATCCGGAGCGGTGGACTACCTCCGCGAATTACAGCCGCAACCTTCAGATCTCCGACGATGTGAACGGTATCCGGCGGCCGAGCATTCAAAGAGATTTTACCGGGAACATGGACGTAAACTATAAGATATTCGACAATCTTGGAGCCACCTACCACTACGATACCCGCCGGGACCTGAGCGATCTGGACCTGGTTCACATAACCAGCAGCCCTTCCACATTCAAACTCGGCCTGGAGACAAGTTTTAACGAACGGATGAGCGTGAGCTACGATCCCAAGCTCTTCGGCTTTTTTACGAGCCAGCTCGCCTACAAGGCAACCTACGGTGATACCTGGCAACAGGCGAACGAAACGAGAAAGTCGATTATGTCGCGATCGGCCGGCGTGACGGGTAAGTTCGATCACATGGCCTTGTTGGGCGGAAAGAGCGGAGGATCTAACGCGCGAAGATTCCGTGGAAGAGCCCCCGGGGCCAGGCGGGCGGAACAGGAAAAGACGTCGGAGCAGAAGGTAAGCAAACCGTTCTACGACCCAGCCCTTGGCGCTCTGCGGTTTCTCACCGGATGGATACAGCCGCTGCAATACAGTTACTCGGAATCTTACAACAATTCCCTTCCGGGCATGGTCAGCCGGCCCAGCTGGAAATATCGGTTCGGCCTCCAAGACAACGCCGATGTCCCGCTTACCACTGACGTAAACACGCAGTCGGCAGGAAGCGGCAAGAGCTATGACCTGTCTTCCGGATTCACATTGTTCGGCGGCGTTACCACCACCGTACGGTATCGCCAGTCGATCACGCGGGACCTGGTGAAGCAGGGTCCGCGCTATGAGCAAACGTCCACGAATTGGCCGGATCTCACGATCCGTATTCAAAAATTCAAGACCCTTCCGCTGATCCGCAAGTACATCAACTCGCTTATCGACATTTTCTCGCCGCGTACCGGTTACTCGCACTCGCAAAAGAAATCAAAAGATATCGAGGGTGGGTATCTGACGTCGAGGACGACGAGCACCGATTACAGTCCGTATCTGTCGATAAACTTCAAGGTATTCCGTGCCCTTTCTCTGTCGGCTTCGTACAGCGGTGGCCAGGATTCGCGTGAAAACTACAATCCGTCCAACGGTACCCGGACGGCCGAAACGATTACTAGCCAGAACTCCTTCGCGTTGACGAGTCAATACTCGTTCTCGGCCCCCGGAGGTATCGCCATACCGCTCTTCGGTCGGATGAAATTCAGATCCACTGTTGATATCAACGTCACGATCAAGAAGAACAACAGCAAGACGGAGACTGACCGTTTCGACGGTCTCGGCCTGGTCCCGACCGAAGACAAATCCGACTTTTCCGTGTCGCCGGTCATATCCTACACGTTCAGCCAGCAGATGAAGGGCGGCCTGACGGTGCGGTGGCAGGATGCGAACGACAAGACGCGTAATCGCAAGAGTCACACGCGAGAGGTTCAGCTCTGGACTGAAATCCGTTTCTAGCCTTTTTCGTTTGACATAACTGCCTGTTTCTCTGTTATTATCTCCATGCAGTACAGAGCCTTTGGCCTGACATTTGGCCTTGCGTTCCTGGCCATTATAGGTTGTTCCGGTGATCTGATCAAACCGCCGGACTTCAACGGCGACCGCGCCTACCAATATCTGAAAGATCAGGTCAATTTCGGGCCCCGTGTTCCGGGGACGCCCGCCTCGGAGAAGTGTCGCGATTACCTCTATCACTTCTTTGATTCGCTCAAGATCGCCGTTGATTCTCAGGAGTTCAATTTCTTCGATCCGTATTCCTCAAAAGAAATTCGCATGGTGAATGTCATCGCCTCGGTCACACCGCAGGGAACAGATACCCGCCAGCGCGTAGTGCTAATGGCGCATTATGACAGCCGCCCGCGAGCGGAACATTCTGCTGACCCGGCGATGCAGGATCGGCCGATCGATGGCGCGGACGATGGTGCTTCCGGTGTGGCCGTGCTCATGGAGTTAGGGAACCTGTTTTCCCGGGTTCCGCCTTCGATCGGAGTAGACATGGTCATGGTCGATGGCGAGGACTGGGGAAAGGAATCCGATCACGACCTATATTTGCTTGGCTCACGAGAGTTTGCTCGTCACGACATACGAGATCGATATAAATTCGGGATCGTGCTCGACATGATCGGCGACAAAGATCAGAATATTTACAAAGAAGCATATTCGGAAGCATACGCACCCAAGATAAATAATCTTGTTTTCTCCACGGCTGCGAAACTTGGAATCAGCACGTTCATCGATTCAGTGAAGTACACGATACAGGATGATCATCTCTCGCTGATTACCGCAGGCGTTCCTACCGTCGATATTATAGACTTCGACTACCCCTACTGGCACACCGTGGACGACACCCCGGACAAGTGCTCCGGTGAATCGCTTGCTAATGTGGGACGGGTGCTCGCGCAGATTCTCTATAACGGACGGGAGTCGCTGAAGTGAACAAAGCGATCAGGCAACTGCGCGATTTCCCATCCATCGAAGAACTGCTGCAGGAAAGTAAAATCAGCGCCGCGCTCGAGTCAATCCCCAGGCCCCTGGCCGCGAGTCTGGTACGCGATGCCGTGGCATCGGCAAAGAAGTCGTTCTCTGCCGGGAAGAAGGAGCTGCCCGTTTCGAAACTGGTTGACGCGATACTGGCAGAAATAAGCGCCCAGGGGAGGAATCAGATCAATCGGGTCATCAACGCCACCGGAATAGTTGTGCACACGAATCTCGGGCGGGCTCCTTTGTCAAAAGGCCTGTTCGATTCAATCAAAGAGACGGTGACTGGATACGGCAACATTGAGTTCGAACTCGAAAAAGGGGTGCGTGGCGGCCGCGGAGGGGCATGCGAAAGGTATCTGGCGATGTTGTCCGAGGCCGAGCATGCAACCGTGGTCAACAACTGTGCCGCCGCGTTGTTTGTTACGCTCAATAGCTTCGCCAACCGCAAAAAAGTGATCATTTCGCGCGGAGAATTAGTGCAGATAGGCGGCGGATTCCGCATTCCGGATATCCTGAGAAAATCAGGCGCCAAACTGTGCGAGGTCGGGACCACAAACATCACGACCCTTAAAGACTACGAATCGGCAATCGACGAACGGACCGGTCTGATTCTCAAAGTTCATCAGAGCAACTTCATTCAGCGTGGATTCACCGAGGGCGTCCCGCTCAGAGAGCTGGTTGCGCTGGGCAGGAAGCACAATGTCATGGTAGTGAATGACCTCGGAAGCGGCGTATTCGTGCCAACAAAGGACCTCCTGGGCTATGCCGAACCGACGGTTCAACAGTCGGTGCGCGATGGTGCCGACATCACTTGTTTCTCCGGTGACAAGATGCTCGGCGGCTGTCAGGCCGGCCTGCTGGTAGGAAAGAAAGCGCTGATCGACAAAATCAAGAAGAATCCGCTGTTCCGCACCATGCGAGCCGACAAGATTGTCTTTTCCATATTGGAAAGACTGCTCGGTTATTATCTCGACGGCACCTGGCAGTCGGAGATCAAATTATGGTCGTTGCTTTCCGTCGTTGAGTCTGAACTTTACAAACGTGGCAAGGCAGTACTTAAAGAAGCAGGCAATCCGGCCGGAGTCGCGGTCGAAGCGACCAAGTCGTTCGTGGGCGGGGGAGCGCTGCCCGAGGCCAATATCCCCTCAGTCGGCATCATCTTCTCCAAAGATTACAAGGCATCCGATCTTATTACACGCTTCCGGAACGAAAGCACGCCTATCATAGGACGGATCGACGATGACCGGTTCATTATTGATCTCAAAGCGGTCGATCCGGAAGATTTGCCGCTCATTCGCGACGCTATCATCAAAATCCTCGCCTGAGTAACCCATGCTGATTATCGGAACCGCAGGACATATCGACCACGGCAAATCGTCGATCGTGCGACGCCTGACCGGCACCGATCCTGACCGTTTGCCGGAGGAAAAAGCACGCGGCATGACCATCGACCTCGGATTCGCCTTCTACAAGACTCCCGATGATGAAACGATCGCCTTTGTCGATGTCCCGGGTCACGAGCGATTCGTCAAGAACATGGTGGCCGGAGTGGGCGGGATCGACATTGTCATGCTGGTGATCGCGGCCGATGACGGCTGGATGCCGCAGAGCCAGGAGCATTTCGACATCGTCAGGCTCCTCAACGTCAAGAGCGGACTTATCGTGATCAATAAAATTGACCTGGCCGAAAAGGACTGGCTTGCCCTGCTCGAGACGGAAGTAAGAGAGAAAGTCCGGGGATCGTTTCTTGAGCATGCCCCGATCTTTCCGGTGTCGGCTCAGACAGGCGACGGGTTTGCGGCACTGAAGGAATATCTCGATCACATTTCGGCAAAGGTAAAAGCTCAGAAGGATATTGGAAAAGCTCGCCTGTATATAGACCGCTCCTTCGTGCGGCCAGGTATCGGCGGCGTGATCACGGGAACCCTTCGGGGGGGATCGCTTTCCGTCGGACAACAGGTCGGAATCTGGCCTTCGGGGTTGACGGCAAAGGTGCGTACGCTGCATTCGAACAACCGCGATGTCGAAAAGGCGATCCCCGGACAAAGGACCGCCGTCTCGTTCACCGGGATCGATAAGGAAGTTTTGGTCAGGGGAGGCGTGATCACCGGCCGACAGGATCTCAGGTACTACCGTGACAACCCGATCCTCGCCCTGTCGGTGGAACTGTTGAACGATGCCGAAGTACCGCTCACTGAGCGGCGCAGGATTCTGGTGATCGTCGGAACGACCGAGGTCGAAGGGGAAGCTCGGATTTACCGGGAAAAGGAAATTCGTCCAGGGCAGAAAGGGATGATTTTCTTTCGGCCGGATGAACCGATGCTCGCCTTTATCGGGGACCGATATATCGTCCGCCTGCCTACTCCCATGGTGACTCTCGGTGGGGGTCAGGTCCTGGATCACCTGTCACATTTCCCGCGCAAGAAAGATATCAGTCAGTTTAGCTATCTTCAGAAGCGCACGCCGGTCGTCCTCGATCAGCTGATTCTTTCCGAGCTTGAAAAGGAAACGATTGCTCCAGTGAAGGGCTTGCTCGAGGCTTCGGATTTCTCCGACGAAGAGATTGAAGCAGCGGTCAAGGACCTGTGGGCGAAGAAACGGATCCGTCTCTTTGAAGAGTGCGCCTACGATCCAGAACACATGGAGGCGGCACTGGCTTCACTCAAGTCGGCGGTCGCCGGATATCTTGAGGAGAATCCGCACTTGAAAGGGCTGAGCACCGAACAGTTGACTGCGATTGGCGGACGGAGCCAGTCCAAGACCGAACTGTTTGTCAGATTTCTTATCAAAAACGGCGAGATGGTCAAGGTCGCCGACAAGTACAATCTGCTCGGCCGAGGGATGAGCCTGAAGGGACCGATCAAGGCCGCCCACGACGATATCATGGCAATCCTGAAGCTGGAACCGTACGCTCCTCCGAATCTGTTGGGTTTCTCCAACAAGGGAAAGTCCCACAAGGAAGCGATCAAGTTCATTCTGGAGACCGGCGAAGGGTACAAGTGCGGCGCCGATTTCATCTTCCTGATCGACGTATGGAATGAAGTCGTGCACTTTCTCAAGCAGAGATTGAATGAGACCAACAACCTTTCGGTAGCCGACCTGAAAGATCGGTTTGGATTCAGTCGAAAGTACGCAATTCCCATTCTCGAAGAAACCGATCGGATACGGTTGACGCAAAGAGAAGGGGATGTAAGAATCAAAGGAGCAAGATTTGACGACCCGGAATTTGCTGTATAACGGAAAGATTCTGACCCAGGCCGAAGGGGTGAAGGCCGATTCTATGGCTGTTTACAAGAATCGCATTGTCGGGGTTGGCACGAATCTTCAACACGACCCTGATTTCGCCCGGTTTCATCATGTCGATCTGAAAGGCAAGACGGTCGTTCCGGGATTGGTCGACGCACATACGCATTTCTATTATTTTGCCCTGTCGCTCGGACGCGCCGTTCTTCACGAGGCCGACTCAATCGGTGCCTGTCTGAACATTCTCAAGAAGCATGCCGCGCGTCTCGGCAGAAACGAATGGGTGGTCGGCGAAGGGTATACGCCCGATAAATTCAAGAACAGAGAGGAACCTGACCGGTATCAGATCGACAATGTGACAGGCGGGCGGCCCGCGTTTGTATTCTCAAAAGACGAGCACTCCGCCTGGGTAAATTCTCGTGCGCTTGAGTTTGCCGGCATTACCGCCAGGACCAAAGATCCACAGGGGGGTGAGATCGTCAGGTTGCCCAACGGAGAGCCTTCGGGCATTCTCCGTGAAGGTGCCGGGTACGGAAGAGTGTTCGAACTGATCCCCCAGCCCTCGAAAGCCAAAATCGACAAGCTGTTCCGTCAGGCAACACAATTCGCCTACGAAAATGGCGTCACCGGCGTCCATTCGGTCGATGGTCAAGCCGGATTCGTTTACATGTCGGATCTGGCACAGAAGAACAAGCTCGGTCTCAGAGTGACCTACTACTTTCCGGCGATGATGCTACCCACGTTGCACAAGAACCGCACATACTACGGTACCGGAACCGACTTCTTCAGAGTGGCGGGGATAAAGCTTTTTGCCGATGGCTCTCTCGGCAGTCAGACGGCGCTTTGCTTTAGCAAGTATATCGGGTCAAAAGACAACTACGGGATTGAAGTGCTCTCCACCAAAAAGATGGCACAGGCGGTCAAGTCGGCGGCAAAGCTGGGCTTCCCCTGTGCGATCCATGCTATCGGGGATAAGGCAGTATCTAATGTGCTCGATGCCTTCGAAGAGTCTCCGAAACCATATTTCGGAGCACGGCATCGTATCGAACATGTCCAGTTGATCCGTCGGAAAGACATTGCGCGAATGAAGCGGATGCAAATTGTAGCTTCGGTGCAGCCTACGCATTGTACTTCGGACATTGAAATGGTCCGCAAGTACTGGGGGGCCAGAGGGAAGAACGCTTACGCCTTTCAAAGTATGCTCCGGAGCGGCGTCGACCTGGCCTTTGGATCGGACTGCCCGATCGAGCCGCTTAAGCCGCTCGATGGGATCGCGGCAGCGGTCAACCGGGCGAGAAAGGGAAGCCGTGACGTATTTTACAAGGACGAACGCGTCAGTGTCGAGCAGGCGCTGTATTATTACACGGTGGGTCCAGCCATTGCAGCAGGCGAAGCCCATTTCCGGGGCTATCTGCTACCCGGCTACCCGGCAGATTTTGTTGTACTGTCAGAAGACATAAGTCGCATTTCGGCCATGAAGCTCTACGATGTAAAGGTCCTGGCTACCGTTTTGGACGGGAAGTTGAAATTCCGCCGGCCCGGCGCGCCCGCTTTCGGGTAAGCGGCTCGCTGATCGCATTCTCACTTTCTCCGATTTAGATTGACATAGGATTAAGCGCAGGGCATATTAAAATATGCGAATGAAGCGCTCTATAATTCTGTTTCTCTTTGCCTTTCTTTTTGTTAGCCCGATCATCTCATTCTCGCTTCGCTCCCTGAAGGCCGACACGCTCACATCCAAAGAAGACAGTACAGTCGCTGATACCGGCTCGATGCACGAGTCTACCGGAGCAACAGCTCTGGTCGAAACGATGACAATCGACGGCCCGATCGGAACGGTGGTATCGGATCGGATCAAGTCGGCGGTGGAAAAGTGCGTTAAGGACGATGCCGCCCTGCTCGTGATCTATATGGACACCCCGGGCGGGTTTACCGAGTCGACCTGGGATATTATCAAGACGATTCTCAACTCTCAAGTCCCCGTTTGTGTGTACATTGCTCCTTCCGGCTCCCGAGCAGCTTCGGCAGGTGTGTATATTACTTATGCCGCCAATTTCGCCGCCATGGCCCCCTCGACCAATATCGGCGCGGCTCATCCGGTCGGTGCGCAAGGGGAAAAGATCGACTCGATCATGAACGAGAAAATCACGAACGATGCGGTCGCGCAGATCAAAGCAACGGCGCAGCGTCGCGGACGAAATATCGAATGGGCTGAGAAAGCCGTGCGTCAGTCGGTATCGATACCGGATCAGGAAGCGCTGAAACTTCATGTGGTCGATTTTGTCGCCCCGGATCTAGACAGCCTGATCGCCCTGATCAATGGCCGGGAGACGGAAACACCGAACGGCAATCGTACGATGCACCTCAGCAAATACCGTGTCGAGCCGATCAAGGAGTCGTTCATCCGAAGATTTCTCGAAGTGGTGACGAACCCGAATATCGCATTCATACTCATGTCAATCGGCGGACTCGGTGTCCTGCTGGAGCTTTACAATCCGGGCGCGATTCTTCCCGGTGTCGTGGGCGCAATCTGTCTGATTCTGGCGTTCTACGCCTTCCAGACGTTACCTATTAACTACGCGGGGGTCGCTTTGATTGTCCTTGCCGCCATATTGTTCATTGCTGAGATTAAAGTCGTCAGTCACGGAATTCTGACAATTGGGGGACTGATATCTTTGTTTTTTGGAGGTGTTATGCTGATAGATACCGCAGATCCGAGTATGGAGATATCGAAATCGGTCCTCCTGACAGTCGTCCTCTGTGTGGGAGCCGCGGTCGGACTTGCGTCATACCTGGTGATTAAGGCGGCGAAGCGTCGGCCGTTCATCGGTAACGAGGGACTGGTGGGCAAGATCGGCCATGTCAAGGATGACGGGTTCGTATATGTCGAAGGCGCTTTGTGGAAGGCGCTGAGCGATGAACGGCTGGAGAAAGACGATGCGGTCGAAGTGTTGAGTGTCGACGGACTGACATTGAAAGTTAAGAAGATAACCTCCTAGCGAAAGGGGAGATAGTATGACATCGTTTCCTGTCCTGGGCGTAATAGCGTTCTTTCTGTTTCTTATTCTTGTAAACGCCGTTCGCATTCTGAAAGAGTATGAAAGAGGCGTGGTGTTTCGGCTCGGACGGCTGATCGGCGCCAAGGGACCCGGTCTGATTCTGCTCATTCCTATCGTCGATAAACTGATTAAAGTCGATTTGCGTATTATCACTCACGACGTCCCCTCGCAGGATGTCATTACCAAAGATAACGTCTCGGTCAAAGTAAACGCGGTGCTGTATTTCCAGGTTCTCGACGCCAACAAGGCGATCGTGTCGGTCGCGAATTTCTTCGAAGCGACATCGCAGATCGCACAGACGACCCTCCGCTCGGTTGTCGGTCAGGTGGAGTTGGATGAATTGCTTGCCAATCGTGACAAAATTAATGCTAAACTTCAGCACATTATCGACGATCAAACCGAACCATGGGGTATCAAAGTATCGATGGTGGAAGTTAAGAATGTCGATTTGCCGCAGGAGATGCAGCGGGCGATCGCCCGTCAGGCCGAAGCGGAACGTGAACGCCGCTCGAAAGTCATTCACGCCGACGGCGAATTCCAGGCGGCGCAGAAGCTGACCGATGCCGCGAAAGTTATCGCGACCTCGCCGAATGCGATGCAGTTGAGATTTCTTCAGACGTTGGTCGAAGTGGCGGCCGAGAAGAATTCGACCCTTATATTCCCGGTCCCGATCGATCTGCTCGATGCGGTGCGTGGCTATTTGCACGGGAATACCCCGAAAGAGTCGCAAAGCTAATCAGTTCGTAGGTCATCATCCTCTTGGGTGTTGACGTCGTCAAACGAAGGCGAAATCATGTGCCGTCAGGAATCCATTCCTGACGGCTCTTTTGTTAATGGAATTGTATTCTTCGTAGGTCAGCATCCGTCTTCGGGGCTGAACTTGTCCGTAGCCCGAAGCGCCTTGTCAAACCGTAGGGAAGGTCCGCTTCGGACCTGCCATCAAGCAGATGCCACACGGCATGTTCGCATACGTCCGGCCATAAGAATGGTCGGACCTATAAAGATTACGGCTGCGGGCAGGGCTACGAGAAATCGCCGTGTTTCCAGGTACGGTGGACCGGTCTTCCGGCATGTCTGGTACGTCCTGATCGAATACGATGCGGACCTACGGAAGATCATTCAATCTTTAGTACAAATCTTCATCGCAGGGACGCATTCTTCTTAGAGGCGGCCATCAGGCATGCCTTGTCCTATAAACCCGGAGAGGGCTACGTACCAGGGCACGCCCGAAGACGGATCGTGCCCTACGGTTGACAAAGACTGTCTGGAGTTCCCCCGAATTAGTGGACACAGACTGAAGCAAGGTTATATTGTTTTCAGGAGGAGTTCACATGAGCGAGTCAGATCGTCGTCAGTATGATGAAGCGTTTAAGCGGGAGGCGGTTCGATTGAGTTATGAGTCGGGCCGTACGGTGGCGCAGGTAGCCCGGGATTTGGGGATGAACGAGAACAATCTGTGGCGATGGCGTCAGAAGTACGGGGCCTCGGGAGGTAAAGAAGTTGGCACGGGTGAATCGGCTGAATCGGAGCTGAAGCGATTACGCCGGGAGGTGGCTCGGTTGACCCAGGAGCGGGACATTTTAAAAAAAGCCTTGGCCGTTTTCAGCCGTCGGGACGAGTGAGCTATGAATTCATTGGTGAGCACAAGGAGTATGCGGTGTCGCTGATGTGTGAGGTGTTGGGAGTGAGCCGGAGCGGCTATTATGCCTGGTTGGAGGAACCGGAGAGTAAGCGCTCGCGGGAGAACGCCCGTTTGGTGGCGGAGATGCGCGCGATTCATCGGGGCTATGACCGGCGGTACGGTTCGCCGCGGATGGCGGAGGAGTTACGTTCCCGGGGATTATCGTGTGGTGAACATCGGGTTGCCCGATTGATGCGTGAGTCGGGGCTACGCGCCAAAGCGCCGCGTCGATACCGGGTAACGACTGACTCCGCTCATAGTGAGCCGATTGCTCCGAACCTGCTGAATCGTGAGTTTCAGGCGGCTGGGCCGAATGGGGTGTGGGCTTCGGATATCACCTACATTGAGACCAGTGAGGGGTGGTTATATTTGGCGGTGGTGCTGGATCTTTATTCCCGACTGGTGGTGGGATGGGCGACCGGTTCACGGATCAGCACGGAGTTGACGCTTCAAGCGTTACACCGGGCATTGAAGCGGCGTCGGGTGGTGCGGGGACCGCTGCATCATTCCGATCGGGGGAAACAGTATGCGGCCAGGCGGTATCGGCAACTGCTGCGCGACAACGGGATCACCTGTAGCATGAGCCGCAGGGGAACTGCTGGGACAACGCGGTGGTAGAATCGTTTTTTGCGTCACTGAAGAAAGAGAGCATTCACGGTAAGCGGTTTGCGACGAGGCGAGAAGCACAAACTGCTCTGTTCGAATATATCGAAGTCTTCTATAACCGGGTCCGGCGGCACTCGACTCTCGGCCAGAAAAGTCCCGAAGAGTTCGAACGCACAGCAGAACCCACCTTAAAAAACTGTCCACTTTTTTAGGGGAATTCCAGTCATAAATTTCCCCCTTGAAATCCTCTTCGTAAACCAATATACTCCCGGCATGACAACAGCAAAACGATCCGACTACATTAGCTGGGAAGAATACTTCATGGCGATTGCCCAGCTCTCCGCCAAACGCTCCAAAGACCCCTCCTCGCAGGTGGGCGCCTGCATCGTAAACACCAAGAACCGAATAATCGGCATCGGCTACAACGGCTTTCCGATCGGCTGCTCCGACGACGAACTTCCCTGGAGCCGCGAAGGGGACTTTTTGGAGACCAAATACGCCTATGTTTGCCACGCCGAAATGAACGCCATCACCAACTCCTCGAATAAGACCGAACTCGAAGGTGCGAGAATCTACGTTTCCCTCTTTCCCTGCAATGAGTGTGCAAAATTGATCGTGCAGGTCGGCATTAAGGAAGTCGTCTATCTGTCCGACAAATACAACGGCGAACCGATCTTTGTCGCCGCCCGGCGCATTTTCGAGATGGCCGGAGTTGCCTGCCGCCAGCTCAAACCGGAGCACAAACAGATTTCTCTCTCGTTAGAGTAGCTTCCGGCACCGTTCGGCGATCTTCGCCTCAGACTTTTCAGAAGAAACTGGATCAGGGTTTCCCTGATTTTTGACGGCGTCGAAATAACCTCTCGCAACTGTTTGATCAGTTTGGTATTAGAAAATCGTCAGTAACCGAACTTTTTCAATTTTTTATTGTTTTTGGTGCTTTAGAGATTACATTAGTCGCTTATTAATAGCCCCAGTTACCCTATAAAAACTTACCGGAGGAGCCGCAAAGATGACCAAGACCAAGGAAGATATTCTAAGAATGATAGATGAAGCCGGGGTACGTTATATCCGCCTTTGCTTCACGGACATTCTCGGAAAGATCAAAGGGATGTCGATTACCCGTTCTGAAATCGAGCAGGTGCTCGAGGAAGGTCAGGGGTTCGACGGATCCTCGGTGGAAGGATTCGCCCGAATCGAAGAGTCCGACCTGATGGCGATTCCGGATCCGCTTACCTTCCGCGTCATTCCCTGGGAAATCGCCGGCGAAAAAATCGCCCTGTTGTTCTGTGACATCCAGAATCCCGACGGCACTCCGTACGCCGGCGACCCGCGCTGGATTCTCAAAAAGAATCTCCAGAAAGTCAACGACAAGGGCTGGACGTTCTATGTCGGTCCCGAAATCGAATACTTCTACTTCAGTTCGAGCGAGGGCCCCGAAGTCATCGACCAGGCCGGATATTTCGACTATGAGTCGGTCGATGTCGGGACGATGGTGCGCAAGCGGACGGTGCGTGCGCTCGAAGAAATGAATATCGCGGTCGAATGCTCGCACCACGAAGTCGCCCCCAGCCAGCATGAAATCGACCTGAAATACCAGGAGGCGCTGGTGATGGCCGATTTCGCCCAGATCTACAAATTCGTCGTCAAAGAAGTGGCCCTGGAAAACGACCTGTATGCTACCTTTATGCCCAAACCGATCTTCAAACAGAACGGCAGCGGGATGCATTGCCACCAGTCGTTGTTCAAGGGCGACAAAAACCTCTTCTTCGATCCGAAAGGGCAGTACAACCTCTCGACCACGGCCCAGCAGTATGTGGCCGGCATTCTCAAGCACATTAAGGAATTTACCCTGGTGACCAACCAGTGGGTCAACTCATATAAGCGGCTCGTGCCCGGCTACGAGGCTCCGGTTTATATAAGCTGGGGGAACCGGAACCGCTCCAGCATGGTGCGCGTCCCGATGTACCGTGTCGGCAAAGAGAAGGCCACCCGTGTGGAACTTCGCTCCCCCGACCCGGCCGCCAATCCGTATCTGGCCTTCGCCTGCATGCTCGCGGCCGGTATGAAGGGGATCGAAGGAAAGTACAAGCTGCCTGACCCGGTCGAAGAAAACATCTTCCACATGGACGACAAAACCAAGAAGAAATACAAAATCGAGACCCTTCCGGATTCGCTGGAGAATGCGATCAACGAATTCGAAAAGTCGGACCTGGCCCGCGAAACGCTTGGCGATCATATCTTCTACAAGCTGATCGAGAACAAGCGGATGGAGTGGGATCAGTACCGCATCCATGTCAGCAAGTACGAGTCTGACAAGTACCTGCCGCTGTTGTAACGACCCGGCACGTTAGTAATATCTATCGGGCAGCTTCGATCAAGAGGCTGCCCGATTTTATTGCAGTAACTTGCGCGCTTCATCTGTTCCGCTATATTGGGCAGCATGGCAACGCGAGCATTCCAGAGCGCGACTTGAGATCGTTGACGCTGTCAGATCAAGGCGTCAGGATCCTGTAGGAATAGTCGAATCGTGCACCAGATTGGAATCGAACAGCCCAGCCCGCCCTCAACGCTTTCATTACGATCACCGAGGACAAAGCCCTCAAGCAGGCGGAGTCGGTCGAGAGGTTGGTGAAAGAAGGGAAGGGAAATGATCTTCCGTTAGCCGGGGTGCCGATTGCGATCAAAGACAATATCTGCTACAGAGACTACCCGACAACCTGTGCGTCGAAAATGCTCGAGGCGTTCGTCCCACCGTATGATGCCACCGTTGTGAAGAGACTGGTCGATGCGGGAGCGGTGATCGTCGGCAAGACGAATATGGATGAATTCGCGATGGGGTCTTCGAGCGAAACATCGTTCTTCGGACCGGTCAGGAATCCGCTGGATCAATCGCTCGTCCCGGGCGGATCTTCGGGCGGGTCGGCGGCAGCCGTCGCAGCGGGAATCGTTCCGGTTGCGCTTGGATCGGATACCGGAGGATCGGTAAGGCAGCCGGCCGCGTTCTGTGGTGTCTATGGGCTCAAACCAACCTATGGCACTGTCTCCCGTTATGGCCTGGTCGCCTTCGCGTCATCGCTCGATCAGATCGGCCCGATGGCGCGGACGGTCGATGACCTGGCATTGGTCTATCGCGTGATTGCCGGCAAGGACGAACATGACGCAACTTCGGTGGACGTGCGATGGAATCCCAAATCGGATGATGAGAATCGAAAATTCGCGATCGGCGTTCCTCAAGAGTATTTCGGGGAAGGATTGTCCGGTGAAGTCCGCTCCGGAGTAGACGAAGCAAAAAGTCTGCTCAAAGATGCCGGTCATAAAATAGTCGATGTCACTCTCCCTCTGACGGACAAGGCGATAGCGATGTATTACATAATCGCTTCCGCCGAGGCGTCTTCGAATCTTGCCCGCTACGATGGCGTCAGGTTCGGTCACCGGGCGACGGATTACAAAGACCTGTTCGAGATGTACAGCCGAACGCGTGCCGAAGGGTTCGGGACCGAAGTCAAACGCCGGATTTTGCTCGGCACTTTCGTCCTCTCGGCCGGTTACTATGACCAATACTATGTGCATGCCTCGAAAGTAAGACAAATGATGCGCCTGGAATACGAACAAGCTTTCAAGTCCGTAGACATACTGCTCACTCCGACCGCGCCGACCCTCCCGTTCAAACTGGGGGAGAGATTGAATGACCCGATGGCAATGTATCTCTCCGATGTGTACACAGTGCCGGCGAACCTGACCGGCATTCCGGCGATCTCGATACCGTTTCGAAGATTATCGGACAGTTTCCCTGTGGGTGTGCAGTTGATGACCCGTCCATTTCGCGAGCAAGATCTCTTTGCGTTGGCAAAAGTTCTCGAACAAGCTCAGCATTGAAAGTACCGTATGCCTTACGCTGATCTCAAAACCCACCGTCTCTATTACGAAGACCTCCCCTCGTCCTCGCAGGAGCGTAAATATCCGATCGTCTTCCTTCACGGATACACGCTGGACACGCGGTCATTCCTCGAGGATGCGATGTTCTTCAGGCAATGGTACCGGACGTTGATCCTTGATTTCAAGGGACATGGCAAGTCCGATGCGCCTGAGTCCGGGTACAGCCGAGCTCACCGGGTTGAGGATGTGGTCGGGTTCCTGGATACAGCCGGTCTGGTAAAGGTCCACATGGTCGGACTGTCGATGGGTGGCACAACCGCTCTCGGCTTCGCGCTCAAATATCCTGAACGGCTGGCCTCAATGACTCTGGTAGGGACTTCGGCAGCCGGGTTCGATCCGGGGCCCCGAATCGCGCATCTTGACAAACTTGCCCGTGAACAGGGAGCGGATGAGGCCAAGCAGAAGTGGATGGAGGTAGCCCTGATGTGGTACAAGAAAGACCTGGCGCCGGTGCGCGATCTGATCAGGTCGATGATCGAGGATCACTCCGGAGCGTTCTGGAAGGACCCGATGAGAGGGAAATACCGGCGCGAAGATGATCTGGCGGTGGTGGATCGCATCAAGGTGAAAACATTGATCCAGATCGGTGAATTGGATCGGATATTTCTGCCGCTGTCTCACAAGCTGCATCAATTGATCGACGGCAGTCAGTTGATCGTCTATGGGAACACCGGGCATATCGTAAATCTTGAAATTCCAGACAGATTCCGGGCGGACCTTAAAGCGTTTCTTGATGCTGCTGAGCTTGCTTCCTGACGCTTCCGGTCGATCACCGATTGGGTTGACATCGAACCGATTCCTGCTATATTCTATCCTCCGGCGTAACGGCACGTTGAGATATGACGGTAGACCAGTTCCATTGTAGGGCAGTTGTGTTGTAGGGCAGTTCCTTCTTAGAAACTGCCAAACAAGATAGTTCCGGCGATAGGCCCTTCGACGGTGGCACGTTCTAAGAAGGACGTGCCCTACAGCTGCCAAAGTGAGAAGGTCTGGAAATAGCCTCTTCGACCGCGGCATGTTCTAAGAAGTTCGTGCCCTACGACCAGGGAGACGCCGTCTTTCCGACTACCGTTTACGCCGGAAACCCGCAGATGCCCCAGTAGAGAAAGGAAATCCGGTAATGCCAGCCTTCGGCGACTACCAGCCGACCATCGGGCTTGAAGTTCACGTGCAGCTCAACACCGTGACAAAAATGTTCTGCTCCTGCCAGTCCAGCTTCGGTGCAGAGCCGAACAGCCTCACCTGTCCGGTCTGCCTTGGACTCCCGGGTAGTCTGCCGGTTGTGAACTCCTCAGCTGTAGACATGGCCGTTAGAACGGTCCTCGCAACCGGCGGGCAGGTTAATGGGGAATCGGTCTTCGCACGAAAGAACTACTTCTATCCCGACCTTCCCAAAGGATACCAGATTTCGCAATACGACCGCCCGATTGGAACCGGCGGACAGGTGTCGTTTACCGGTCGAGATGGCGAGAGCGAGGAATGCCGCCTCACGCGGATTCATCTCGAAGAGGATGCCAGGAAAGCTGCTCCACCCGGAGTCCGACGAAGTGTGCAGCAAGGTGGACTTTAATCGATGCGGCTCGCCGCTGCTTGAGATCGTGACCGAACCTGAAATTGCAAGCCCCGCTCAAGCATATAGTTATCTTAATGCGCTTAAACAGTTACTGCAGTATCTCGAAGTCTCCCGTGCTGACATGGAGAAGGGAGAACTCCGATGTGATGCGAACGTCTCCGTGAAAAAGACCGGCGAAAGCCGGCTCGGCGTGCGAACAGAGATCAAGAATATGAACTCGTTCAAGGCGGTCGAGCGGGCGCTCGAAGTTGAGATAAACAGGCAGATCGCCGTGCTCGAGTCGGGCCGCCAGGTCGAGCAGGCGACCCTGCTCTGGAATGAGTCGGCCCAGCAGGTCGAACTGATGCGAACAAAAGAAGAATCGGAGGATTATCGGTACTTCCCGGAGCCGGACCTTCCGCATATTCTGATAAACTCCGGGCAGATCGAGTCACGTGAAACAGTCACTCCCGGAACTTCCGGCCGCGAAAAAAGCCCGGTTTCAGGCCGAGTACGGCATTCGAGATTACGACGCCGAACTTCTCACGGCCAGCCGGGAACTCGCGGATTACTTTGAAGAAGTCACTCGGCATTTCAAGAATCCTGTTCAGGCGGCCAACTGGATCGGCACGGAGTTGCTGGGACAGCTTCATCGGCATGGTCAGTCAATCTCCGAGTGCAAGGTTACCCCTCGGCAGTTTGCCGAACTGCTTCGGATGATCGAGTCAGCCCGGATTTCAGGTAAGATCGCTAAACTTGTGCTGGCCGAAATGCTCGAAACCGGTAACGATCCGTTATTGATTGTTCAGGAAAAGGGGCTGGACCAGATATCCGACCAGTCGGAGCTTGCGGGCCTGATCGATGAGGTCCTGGCGCGGAACTCTCGGCCGGTTGAGGAGTTTAGAAGCGGTAATATGAAAGTTCTGGCGCATCTGGTGGGTGAAGTCATGCGAGCGACCGGCGGTCGGGCCAACCCACAACTGGTAAACGACATGTTAACAAAAAGGCTGAACGGTTAACTATGCCATCACTGGGCCCCAAAATAGCCGTGTTCCTTTCCGGCGGCGGAACGAATTTGCAGTCCCTCATAGACGCAACCAGGGCAGGGATCCTGCACGCCGATATCGCCCTGGTTATTTCCAGCTCGCCGAAAGCATACGGTCTTGAACGGGCCAAATTGGAAAATATCGAGGGGATGGTGTTCAGCGCAAAAAAGTTCGAATCGGAAGACGCTGCCGGAGCGCATTTGCTTGAGATATTCAGGCAGCGCGATATCGCCTATCTTGTCCTTGCCGGCTATTTGAAGCTGCTGCCATCGGAGGTCGTTCGGCAGTACCAAGGCAGGATAGTCAATATCCATCCGGCCCTCCTTCCGAAATATGGCGGCAAGGGGATGTACGGGCATTTCGTTCACGAAGCTGTAATCGCAAACAAAGAAAACGAGTCAGGGGTGACGGTGCACCTGGTCGATGAGATCTACGATCACGGTCGAATACTGGAACAGGTCCGGGTACCGGTCGAACCGGGAGATACGCCCGAGACGCTGGCGGCACGGATTCTCGTCCAGGAACATCGCCTCTACCCCCGAGTACTCGAAAAACTGATAAAGGGATATTACCATGACAAAAACTGAAGACGTGGTGCTTCGCACCGACATAAAGGAATTCCCGCTCAAAGTACGCGGCAAAGTTCGCGATATCTACGATCTGGGAGACTCACTCCTGTTTATCGCATCGGATCGAATCTCGGCTTTCGATGTCGTCATGCCGAACGGCATTCCCGGAAAGGGGAAAGTGCTGACGGCGATGTCGCTGTTCTGGTTCGATTTCTTAAGCGATGTGGTCGAGAATCATTTGATCACCGCTGACATCGACAAGTATCCGGAGCCGTTGCGTAAGTATCGCGAAATGCTCGATGGTCGTTCGATGATTGTGACGAAAGCGGACCGGATCGATGCCGAGTGTATTGTGCGCGGCTACATTTCAGGGTCGATGTGGAAAGAGCTGAAAGAGGCTCGCAAGAGCGGAAGCAATGTTGTGCACGGCTTCACTTTCCCGGCCGATATTCAGGAGTCCGGCAAACTGCCAGAATCGCTGTTCACGCCGTCGTCCAAAAACGATTCCGGCCACGATGCCAATATCAGTTACGATCAGTTGGTCGACTTGGTGGGTAAGGAGACGGCTCAGCTCTGTCGTGACAAGTCTCTGGCCATTTATAAGAAGGCGGCCGACTACGCCCTGACCAAGGGAATCATCATCGCCGACACGAAATTCGAATTCGGCTACAAGGACGGTCGGTTTATTCTTATCGACGAAGTTCTGTCGCCCGATTCCAGCCGGTTCTGGCCGGCCGATCGGTATGCTCCCGGTAAGGGGCAGCCGTCGTTCGACAAACAACCGATCCGCGACTATCTCGACCAGCTCGACTGGAACAAGAGACCACCGGCCCCGGAACTTCCTTCGGAAGTTGTCGAAGCCTCGGCCGCCCGCTATCGTCAGGCGCAAAAACTCCTAACCGGAAAGTAAGAGGATGGCTGACACAGTACAGATAAAGAGAGCCTTGATATCGGTATCGGACAAGACCGGAGTCGATGCTCTGGCGCTCAAACTGAACGAACTCGGAGTCGAGATCATCTCGACCGGCGGAACCCTGAAAGCCCTGCGCAAGGCGGGCGCTCACGTCATTTCCGTTTCGACTTTCACCGGTGCGCCGGAGATTCTGGGAGGGCGGGTTAAAACCCTGCATCCGAAGATCCATGCCGGGATTTTGTACCGGCGAGACGTTCCTGAAGATGTCGAAGTGATGAGCCACTCCGATTATCGGGCGATCGACCTCATAGTCGTGAATCTCTATCCGTTTCAGCAGACCGTTGCCAAACCGGATGCCGACGACGAGTTGATTATCGAGAATATCGATATCGGCGGACCTTCGATGATCCGCGCCGGAGCGAAGAACCACGAAAGCGTGACGGTTGTAGTTGATCCCTCGGATTATACCACCCTCATCGAGCAGCTTGAATCCAACGATGGTGCGACGACTTACGATTTTCGACGGAAGTGTGCCGGCAAGGCGTTTGAGCTGACCGCTGTCTACGATCGGGCAATCTCGGACTATTTTGCGCACGGTAAGCCAGCCGAAACTTCGGGCGCGGAGCTGTTCCCACAGGATCTGTCGTTGGAATACACCCGCAAAGCGGAACTTCGTTACGGGGAGAACCCGCATCAGCAGGCATCGCTTTACGGGCAGACCGGATTCACCGGTCCGACCTTGATAAATGCCGAGATGCACGCAGGCAAGGAGCTGTCGTTTAACAATTACTATGATCTGGACGCCTGCCTGGAGATGATTCTCGATTTCCCAGAACCGTTCGCCTGTGTCGTGAAGCACGCTAATCCGTGCGGTGCGGCCATTGGTAAGGATCTCACCGAAGCTTACAAGCGAGCCTACGAGAGCGATCCTTTGTCAGCCTTTGGTTCCATTATAGGGCTGAACAAAGAAGTCGACCTGGCGACGGCGGAGCTTTTGCACGAAACTCCGTTTGTGGAGTGCATCATTGCACCCTCGTTTGCCGCTGAATCGCTGGCCTTGCTCAAGAAGAAGAAAAACCGGCGCCTGCTGACTCTCGCGGACATCAGCAAGGGGAGACCGGCCGGGGAGATGTACTACCGTTTCATTCGAGGTGGAGTGCTTGCCCAGACGGCCGATGATCAGGCAGCGAGCAGAGAGATGCTTCAGGTCGTTACCGCTCGAAAGCCGACCGAAGCTGAGATTACCGACCTGCTCTTTGGCATGAAGATCGTCAAGCATACCAAGTCCAATGCGATCGTGCTGGCCCGGAACGGTGCGACAGTCGGAATCGGGATGGGCCAGACTTCCCGGGTTGACTCAGGATTCATGGCGGTCAAACGGGCCGGGGAGAGGGCCAAAGGTGCGGTAATGGCGTCCGATGCGTTTTTCCCGATGCCCGATGGGGTTGAAGTAGCGACCGATGCCGGGGTCACGGCTATCATTCAACCGGGTGGATCAAAAGGGGATGAACAGGCGATTGAAGCGGCCAATAAAGCGAACGCCGCCATGGTCTTTACCGGAATCAGGCATTTCAAGCACTGAGGCGATGTTCTTAAGATAGTTCAAGCCTGTCTGGCGCTTGCCGGACAGGCTTTTTCTTTACCCGGTATTCTCCTGACGGGCGTGTACGGAATGGCGGGGCGGCAGCTCTGTACAGAGAATCTCGCTAAAGGAGATAGGATAGACAGACGATATCCATGAAAGGGGATGTTCGTGGGGGTCCGCCTGTGGGTATAGGCAAAACCCGAATTCGCCCTGAAAGGTTATCTTACGTGAAAAGACTTCTCCCGGCGTTGGCCGGCCTCCTGTTACTGATGGCTGCATCGGTTCTCTCCCTGCCGAAATTCGCCACCGACCACTCCGAACCCTGTCAAAGCTGCCATGTCAACCCCAACGGCGGGGGAATGCGCAACGAGTACGGCAATCATTCGGTAGCGCTGAATGAGCTTACGCTCCAGGCCACCAAAAAATATATCGTATCGCGCGCCCATTCCCCGAGACTGACCGACGCCCTGACCTTCGGTTTCGATACCCGCAGCCTGGTGCTTAAGGATCTTTCCACCTTTCGCATGCAGACTGATTTTTATGCCGCCGTGGAACCGATTAAGGGATTCACCTATCTGTTCCGATTCGGCCAGGCGGGGATCAGTGAAAACTACGCCTTGCTGGATTTCGATCGTCAGAAGTTCTGGGTGATGGCGGGTCGGTTCTCGCCGGCGTTTGGCATCCACGAGCAGGACCACACTTCGTTCAATCGCCAGTTGACCGGACACGGACCCGGGACATTCTTCGACGGCGCCGAGGCCGGGATGAGGCTGGCCGGCGTGAACTTCTCTCTGGGTGCGTACGACAATGCCGGACGGGGCGCCTATATCGCCCATCTCTTCAGAACAGGCTATATCGAGCCGATTGGCTATCTGGCCGGTGGTTCGGTTCAATACTCCGAATTCATCGACGGCAGCACGGGATCGGTTCCGGTGGCAAAATCAGCTTTTGGCGGACTCTCCTACGACCGCTTTACCGCTCTCGGAGAACTGGACCTGGTCGGCCGATCCAACGATACTCTCATTACCTACGGCGAATTCTCAACCAGAGTGATTTTCGGTTTGTACGCCGTCGCCGAATACAATTTTATCGATCCGGACCGCCACATCAAGTCCGGGGTGGACGAATATTTGCGATTCTCGGCTGAGTTCTACCCGATACCTTTCGTGGAATTCCGGCCGAGCTATACCCGGTATACCCGCAGTGCGAACGCCGGCCGCGACGATTATTTCCTGATGATTCATGTAGGCTATTAGATGGGATACGAAACGCTTCAGAAGGGACTGCACATGCAATTCAAGCGCCTGTTTGTGATCGGGGTCGTGGGGACACTGTTTGCGATAGGCTGCTCAGATGGTGGCAAATCTCCGACCGATAGCGGCGGAGGGACTGGAGGCGGACCGACCGTGTCGCTCTCAGTCGCCGATGCGACCTCGATTGAAGGAGGCACGATACTGTTTGTCGTGGAGCTCAGTGAAACCTCGACCGACGACATCACCTTCACCTATGCCACCTCGAATATATCGACGAGCTCCGATGATTTCACGGCCGTCTCCGGCACCGATACGGTGCCGGCCGGCAATACCGGAGTCGTGATACCGGTTGTCACAATTGACGACACCACGATCGAGCAGGCCAGGACGATGAATCTGACCATTACGTCTCCAACCAATGCCACGATTGCAAAAGCGGCCGGGGAAGGAACGATCTGGGACAACGACGGCGCCCGATTTTCGGTCGACATTCGGCCGATTATCACTTCGGTCGGATGTACTGCCGGCGGTTGCCACGGTACCGGATCATCGCAAGGGGGAATGACCCTTGGTTCCGGAACGTACAGCCAGGTCCTGGCGGCAAGCGGGACCCACGGAAAAATCGTCGTTTCCGGGAACGCAAACGCAAGTAATATGTATCTCAAGGTGACCGATACGCCCCCGTTCGGCAATCGGATGCCCAACGGAGGCCCCTTTCTCAACACGACTCAGATCAACCTGATTAGAGATTGGATTAACCAGGGAGCCCAGAACAATTGAAAATGCGAAGACTCATCAGAGCTATTCTCACAGTCGCAGTGACCTTTGCTGCCGCGCGATCCTGGTCGGCGACCTATGCGGTCACGGGTAATCCTGCAACCGATACAGTTTCGTTTGCATCGAGTGCCTCCCTTGAATTCATCGAAGGGACGACGACAAAGATCTCCGGCAGTTTCGATTTCGATCCGGCGGGGCCGGACAGTATCGTCGGCGGGATCCTGTCTGTCGATCTTGCCAGTCTCCGGACCGGAATCGAGCTTCGCGATGAACATATGCGAGAAAAGCACCTGCAGACCGACAAATACCCGAACGCATACTTCCAGCTCCTTTCGGTTACCAGTATGCCGACGGCTATTGTACCGGGCCAGGTCTACTCCGTAACGGGGGATGGTTACTTTTATATTCACGGCGTAAAGCGAAAAATCACCCCCAAAATCCAATTTGAACTGCCTGCCGATGCCGACTCATCCAGCGTATAATGGTCTTTGCGACGTTCTCGGTGAAGCTCGATGACTACGGCATCCCGCGTCCCAAGGCGCTCTTCATGAAACTGGCCGAGACTATTGATGTATCGGTTATCTTTACCGCACGTAAAGGGTTGTCCGGCGATAGGATACAACTCCCCGACTGGGTCGAAAAACAGTAAATTCCGCGCCGCATCTAAACATTTCTTGCAAAGGATTGTTTAGGGTACTATCTTCTAATCTAAGACGGTCTAACTGTGAGAGATGCATGAGAAATCGAATATTAGAGATAGTTTTGTTCCTCATGGACTTCATGAGAGATAACGAAGATCATAAATCGGCCCCCGACGAGCTGTCATCGGCTCTTCAAAATATGGGTTACTCCGAGCAGGAGATAACCACCGCCTATACCTGGTTTCTGGATCAATACAACGGCGCAACCGAGCAGTATTTCTCCAATTTCCCGGCTCGTCATGGATCGATTCGCGTTCTGACCGAGGCGGAGCGGCTTCGGATCAGCCCGGAAGCGTACAGTTTCTTGATTAAGCTTCTGGACAGCAATGTCATAACCGACGAACAGCTTGAAATGATCATTGAACGGATAACGTTCTTCAACGCCGAGCCGATGTCGCTCGATCAGATCAAACTGATCGCTTCGGCCGTGGTGTTCGATGATTTCGACGGGTTCGAGGATCAATCGTTGATTGATATTCGGGCCGATCAGCCCACTTCTGTCAATTAAATCACTATGTCCGGACTTAAGGGTAAAAAGGTCCTGGTAGGACTGACGGGTGGGATTGCCTGCTACAAAGTCCCCTATCTGGTAAGGTTCCTTCGCAAGCAGGAAGTCGAAGTCCAGGTGGTTATGACCGAGGCGGCGACGAAATTTATCACTCCGTTGACGCTCGAGAGCGTCTCTGATCGCGCGGTTGCGACCGAGTTATTCCCGGCCAATAAGTTCGTCTCTACCCGCCATATTGATTTTGGGGAGTGGCCCGATTTGGTAGTGATCGCACCGGCCACCGCGAACTTCCTGGGAAAAGTTGCCTCGGGGGTGTCCGATGACCTGTTGACGACGGTTGTTTGCGCCACCGCCCGCCCGGTGATGATCGCGCCGGCCATGAATCCACAAATGTGGGCGAACAAGATAACGCAGCGAAATTGCAAGACGCTTCGGGAGGTCGGGTATCGATTCATCGATCCGACCGAAGGGAATATGGCGTGCGATCACTACGGGGTCGGGCGAATGGCCGAACCGGAGCAGATATTCGAGGCGATTCAGGCCTTCTTTGCGGAAGGCTCAAAAAAAAAAGCCTTAAGCGGTAGAAAGATTCTCGTCACTGCCGGTCCCACCCGTGAAGCGGTCGACCCGGTCAGATATCTCACCAATCATTCGTCGGGGAAGATGGGATTCGCAATTGCCCGGGCGGCATTGGAACTCGGGGCCGATGTCACCCTGATTAGCGGCCCCAGCAGTCTAACTCCCCCTGCAGGCGCCAACTACCGCACGATTGTTTCCACCGAAGAACTTCATCGAGCTGTTACCGAAGAGTTTGGCGACGCTGATTGTCTTATCATGGCGGCGGCACCGGCTGACTTCACTCCCGCAAAGCCGGCGGGTCAGAAGATCAAGAAGAGCGATACCGGGATGTCGATAGCCTTGAAACCGACTGTAGATATTCTCAAGGATTTATCGGGACGGAAGAAGAAAGGGCAAATCGTTGTCGGGTTCGCCCTGGAAACGGAAAACGGCGTCAGGAACGCTCGCGAGAAACTCAAGGCAAAGAAGCTCGATATGATCGTGCTCAACCAGCCGACTTCGGAGACTGGATTCGATCACGATACCAATAGCGTGACGTTAATAATGGGCAAGGGGGAACCAATCGAACTGGAAATTCAAAGTAAACTTGACATCGCCCGCCGCATAGTTCATTATGTGAGTTCTTTACTTTAGGCAAGGAAACCAGCCACGGACAGATGAAAGACGATGCGACTGACATCCGCCACCTGTTGTACCGGGCCATGATGTCGCAGGTGGAGCTTGGCCTCGGCGAATTAATCGTGAAACCGCGGCCGGTCGAGCCGTTACCCGAGGCCGCATCGAGTATTGGCCGCCCGGAACAGACGAGCATCGTCCGACCCCAGGAGCTTTTTGGAACGATGGAAACGGAATCGACAGTACAGTACGCATCTCTGGAAGAACACCGCGAGGCAATCAAAGACTGCACTCTTTGTCCGCTGCATGCCACCCGCAACAAGTTCGTCTACGGCGTTGGCAATCCCAAAGCCGATCTGATGATAATCGGCGAAGCTCCGGGAGCGGATGAAGACCGTCTGGGGGAGCCGTTCGTCGGACGGGCCGGGCAGTTGCTCGACAAGATTCTCGCGGCCATTCAGCTGTCGCGGAAAGAAGTCTATATCACGAATATTCTCAAGAGCCGCCCGCCGAACAACCGCGACCCGCTTCCGGAAGAAATGACCGTGTGCATGCCGTATCTCTATGAGCAGATTCGGCTGATTCAGCCTAAACTTATCTGTGCCCTCGGGCGGATCTCCGCCCAGGCGTTGCTTCAGACGACCACGCCGCTCGGGAAGTTGCGTAAACGCTGGCATGATTTCCGCGGCATTCCATTAATCGTAACCTACCACCCGGCGGCTCTTCTGCGTTTCCCCGCGTACAAGCGGGATACCTGGGAAGATATGCAGACGCTCAAGGCCCGTCTTGACAGTCTAAAATAAATGGCTTATCGCACGCAGGATAACAAAACGGCCGACAACCTTCAGCCGCCGCAGTCGCTCGATGCTGAGCAGGCGGTGCTCGGTTCGATTCTCAAGGATGTCGACGCCGTGTCGCGGGCAATCGAGTTGCTCGAATCTCCCGATCATTTTTACTATCCCAAACATCAGATGATCTATCGGGCGATCCTGGAACTGTACGAGAAAGCCGAACCCTGTGACATAACCACGGTGGCGAATATTCTTGCACGGGAAGGGATCCTTGACAAAATCGGCGGGCGCGTCTATCTGGTGGAACTCGCCGAAGCGATCGCCTCAACGGCCAATATCGCCACGCACTGCAATATCGTGCTCGAGAAATCAGTTCTCAGGCGGCTGATCCAGACCTCGAACGAAATAATTCGAAGCTGCTATTCGCACGAGCAGCCGGTTGATGATTTGCTCGACGCCGCCGAATCGAACATCTTCTTTATCTCGGAGAGCCGTCTCCGCAAGGGATTCACCTCGATCAAGGACCTGCTCCCGTCGACATTCGAGCAGATCGAGAATCTCCAGACCGGACACTCCGATCTGGTCGGGCTGAAGTCCGGGTTCGAACAGATCGACATACTCACTAACGGCCTGCACCGCGGCGAGCTGATCATCGTCGCCGGACGTCCCTCGATGGGAAAGTCGGCGCTGGTGATGAATATCGCCGAGTACGTCGCCGTCGAGCTCAAGAAAGGGGTGGGCGTCTTCTCGATTGAAATGTCGAGCGAATCGCTGGCCCTGCGTTTGCTCTGCAGTCGAGCCAAGGTGTCGCAGCAGAAGCTTCGGGCCGGAAAACTCCGTAACGAAGAATGGTCGCGCCTTTCGTCTTTCGGTGGCGCGTTGTCGGAAGCGCCGATATTTATCGACGACTCGCCGACGCTCACCGGACTTGAGATGCGGGCCAAAGCAAGAAGGCTCAAGGCGCAGTATCATGTTGAGTTGCTGATTGTCGACTATATCCAGATGATGCACGCATCCGGCCGTCATGAAAATCGCCAGCAGGAGATCGCCTCGATTTCGCGTGGAATGAAGATCCTTGCGAAGGAACTGGACATCCCCGTAATCGCCTGCTCACAGCTCTCTCGTATGGTCGAACAGCGCGGAGGTGATAAGCGGCCGCAGCTTGCCGACCTTCGGGAATCGGGTGCGATCGAGCAGGACGCCGATCTGGTCATGTTCGTCTACCGCCCGGAACATTACATGTCACATCTGGAGAAGACCGACCCGAAATATATCGAAGTCGAAGGCAAGGCCGAGATCATCGTCGCCAAGCAGCGTAATGGTCCGACGGGGGTCGCCAATCTCACTTTCGTCAAGGATTTCGCCCGGTTCGAGAACCAGGCGGCCGGGTATCGTGACCTTCCGCCGGGGGTTGAACCGGTCGACGGCCAAAATATCACTCCATTTTAGGAGACTGCATGAGCAACGGCGTCACAGAACTCGGTCATGGTGGCGTAAGTTTCGTCAAGACGGTCGGCGGAATGGTCATCCTGCTTGGCAAAACGATCGCTTCATTGAAGCAGATTCATCGTTCGTTCGGTCTCATTCTCGAACAGCTCTACATTCTCGGTGTGAAATCGCTGCCATTGATACTGATTATCTCGGTGTTTGTCGGAGCGGTGTCGGCCTGGCAGGCTGCCTACCAGTTCAAATTTATCGGGGCTCCGCTGCGGCTGTTAGGTCACGCCGTCGGCAAAGCGGTAGTGATCGAACTTGCCCCGGTGCTCTCGGCGATTGTGTACGCAGGTCGAGTCGGCGCCGGAATCACCGCCGAGCTGGGGACGATGCGGGTGACCGAACAGATCGATGCCCTCGAGTCAATGGGCATCAGCCCGATCCGCTATCTCGTCATGCCGAGAGTGATCGCCTGCATTCTTATGGTTCCGTTTCTTGTGATCTTCGCCAACTTCGTGGCCATCATGGGCGGCCTGATCGTATCGATCATCGGTGTCGACATCTCCTCCGAGACCTTTCTCAACGGATTCAAACATTCGTTTAACATCCGCGACTTCATCAACGGCATGATCAAAGCGGGTGTGTTCGGATTCGTCATCGGACTGGTCGGATGCTACGAAGGGTTCAACACCAAAGGTGGCGCCGAGGGCGTAGGTCAGGCAACTACCAGTTCGGTGGTAATATCCATGGTCCTGATACTGATCTTCAATTTCTTTTTCGCCGTCATACTCTTCAGGATACAATGATGCCGGGTCCCCTTATTCAAATTCAGGATCTGCACAAACGCTTTGGAAAGACGATCGTTCTCGACGGGGTCGATCTGGATATTTCGTCCGGTCAGTCGATCGTCATTATCGGGCAATCCGGGACCGGTAAGTCAGTGCTGCTGAAGCACCTGCTTCGCCTGATGGAACCCGACAGCGGAAAAGTGATGTACGACGGCCAGGATATTGGCGAACTTAGGGAAAAAGAGTTGAGTGCCGTGCGCCAGAGGTTCGGCATGCTGTTTCAGTCGGCGGCGTTGTTCGATTCGATGACGGTGGCTGAGAATGTAGGTCTGGGGCTGAGAGAGTCCCGCCTGTACTCCCGCAAGGAGATCGCGGAGAAAGTCGAGGAAAAGCTGAAGATGGTCGGTCTGGCCGATGCCGGAGACAAGAGTCCGGCCGAGCTGTCCGGAGGGATGCGCAAGCGGGTGGGCCTTGCCCGTGCGATCGCGAACAATCCGGAAGTGCTGCTCTACGATGAACCGACCACCGGGCTGGATCCGATCACGGCTGATATGATCAACGATTTGATAGTCGAACTGAATGAGAAGTTGACAGTGACGTCGATTTCGGTCACTCACGATATGAAATCTGCCTTCAAGATTGCGGACCGGATCGTGATGCTCTACAAGGGGAAGATCGAGTTCGACGGATCCCCCGATCAAGTGCGTTCCACTGACAATGCGGTAGTCAGGCAATTCATCAGCGGCAGTTCCCACGGGCCGATAACGGTATAGAAATGATAGCAGGTAAGAAGGTCAAGACCGCGTTCTTCTGCACCCAATGCGGTGCGGAACATCCCCGCTGGCAGGGGCAATGCCGGGAGTGCGGCCAGTGGAACACGCTGGTCGAAGAGAAAGTCGCAGCCAGTCACAGCAAGTCAGCCCGCAAGCAGTCAGCGGCGTCGGTGAAGCTCACCGATATTGAGGATATTCCACCGGATAACGGGTATCGGTCCGGTATTATCGAGTTTGATCGGGTACTCGGTGGGCAGTTGCTACCCGGAATGACCATACTACTCGGGGGGGAACCGGGAATAGGTAAATCAACGCTCATTCTCCAGGCGGCCGAAGCCTTCTCGCGGCAGGGGTTGAGTATTCTGTATGTTACCGGAGAGGAATCGCTCGCTCAACTCAAACTCCGCGCTCAGCGCCTTGATGTCGAAGGGGCCAATATCACGGCGGTCAACGCCAATCTCCTCGAAGATATTATCGATACCGTTACTCACGACGATTACCATGTCGTGCTTCTGGATTCCATACAAACAGTTTCCAGCGCCCAATTCGATTCGCCGCCGGGGACAGTCGCCCAGGTCCGTGAGACCGCCCACCGGTTGATCCAACTGGCCAAGAGCAAGGGGTTTGCGCTCTTCCTCGTTGGACATGTTACCAAGGACGGCATGGTAGCGGGACCAAAACTCCTCGAACATATGGTGGACACAGTCATTTATTTCGAAGGCGACAGCACGCAGCTCTACCGGATGCTTCGGGCGACCAAGAACAGGTTCGGCTCGGTGGCCGAGATCGGTCTGTTCGAGATGATGCCGCAGGGATTGGTCGAAGTCGGCAATCCGTCTTCCTTGTTTCTGTCGGAGCATTATCGGGACCGTCGAAGTGGCTCGATCGTCACCGCCGTATGCGAAGGAAATCGACCGATTCTGGTCGAGGTACAGGCGCTGGTCACATCGGCCAACTACGGCACCCCCCAACGGGTCGCCGGAGGTATCGATAACAAACGACTGGCGCTATTGCTAGCCATCCTTGAAAAGCGATGCGGTTATCCGATGGGGGTAAACGACGTCTTCGTGTCGGTAGCCGGTGGTCTGAAGCTTTCCGAGCCGGCGCTTGATCTTCCGCTCCTTGTGGCGATCGTGTCATCCCTTCGGGACAAACCGATAGATCCACAGACATTGATCGTCGGTGAAGTCGGTCTCTCCGGCGAAGTACGCGGGGTCACCCAGGCCGACCGAAGAGTGAATGAGGCGGCCAAGATGGGATTCAAGCGGGTAGTTCTGCCGCGCTCCCATATCGAAAAACTGGGGACGCAATCGATCGCCATGACCGGTGTTGACAGCATACAACAGGCACTCGATGAAGTCCTCTGATAACTTGCCCATGTCCGACACCATCTACAAATTGAAAACGAAGAATCAGGCTGCCCGGAGGGGAGAGGTCAGCACCTCACACGGTGTGTTTCAGACTCCGGCTTTCATGCCGGTTGGAACGAGCGGCGCGGTCAAGGCGCTGACGTGCGAGGATCTCGAAGCGTGCGGCGCTGAAATCATACTGGGGAATACCTACCACCTGTATCTTCGCCCCGGCACCGAGGTCATCAAGGGGATGGGCGGGCTGGCCGAATTCAATGCCTGGCACAAACCCACCCTCACCGACAGCGGCGGCTTCCAGGTGTTCTCCCTGCAGGACATTTCGAAGATCTCTGACGAAGGGGTCAAGTTCCAGTCACATCACGACGGTTCTTACCATATGTTCACCCCGGAGAAAGTGATGGAGATTCAGCATGATATCGGCGCGGATATTATCATGGCGTTCGATCAATGTGTGCCCTATCCGGCCGACAAAGAACAGGCGCAGCGTGGCGTGACCCGGACGTTTGACTGGGCCAGGCGATCGCTGGCACGTCATCTGGAACTCTCGGCACGTGAGAATTCCCACGCGCGGCTTTTCGGAATTGTGCAAGGGTCGGTCTATCCGGAACTTCGCAAAACCTCCGCAGAACAGATCGTATCCCTGGATTTTCCGGGGAATGCCATCGGAGGTTTGTCAGTCGGTGAACCGAAAGAACAGATGGAAGAGATGCTGGCTCGCACGATTGAATTTCTACCGGCTGACAAGCCACGGTATCTCATGGGGGTAGGATATCCCGAAGACATCCTGATGGCCGTATCGTACGGGGTGGACATGTTCGACTGCGTTCTGCCGACGCGCAATGCCCGCACCGGTAACGTGTTTACTTCGCGCGGCCAGATCACCTACCGGAACGCCGAATACATCCGCGATGACAAACCGCTCGACCCGGATTGTGACTGTCGCGTCTGTCGGCGATACAGCCGGTCCTACCTTCGCCACCTGTACAACCAATCAGAAATCACGGGGATGGTGCTTTCTACATACCACTCGACATACTTCTATCAGAAGCTGATGCGTTCGATCAGGGGGGCGATTGAAGAGGGGTCGTTCGGACAATTCCGAACGCGAGTTTCTGGACAAGTACAACTCCGGTCCGAACTGAACCGCTACATTTTGAGCGGAATCAAATAGCCAACCGAAACCCGGAAATCATTGAACCGAAATTCCTCGGATCTGACGCTGTAAATATTGGCCGGGTAATCCTTGCGAAAGACGAAATCAGGGTGAAGTTCCGTGATGCCGATCTCGAGCGAGTAGATCCGATGCAAGCGCAGGCCAAGCGTGATGCGATATCCGAAAACGTCGCTGACTCTCAGGCTCGTGACACCCGTTTGGGCTCGCAAGGAATCCATGGTGGCAGCTCTCGGGCTGTAATAGTCGAACGAATAGACCGGCCCCCCGCCCAGATAAGCTGTAAGTTTCCTTGTACCGCGATAGTAAATGAACTCGGGGGCGATCAATATTCGGCTGATGTTGCCGTGCGGCAGATAGTTGGAGACGATCGAACCGTATCGATACTCCAGGGCTGCCCGGAGAATGAACGGATGCTGTAATACCGTTTCGAATTTCAGCGTGGCTTCCGGGCCGGCCGAGACCGATTCGCCGCGACCAATGTAACCCATGGTCACGTGCAGGTTCATCGTGTTGATGGTATCCTGGGCGGTGGGGTTGAGGGGGTACAGAGGTAAACTAAGTAGCGTACTCAGTATCAGTGCGTACATGCTGACTCCCTTCGTCGTCTTGCTGCAATATAAACGAACAGACCGCCGTAAAGTTGATACATTTGCGTACGAAATTTGCGAAAGCTAAGTTTTTTTGCGGCAACGGAATTGGGTAAATCAGGAGTAAATGGGCTATTTTACCACGCGAGCGCGCCGGCCCCCACGGATTCCGCGTAACTTATTGAAAGACATAGGACGAAACTTGATCCCCCGGACTAAAACCGGTTGACAAGCCACATTAATCCGCTATATTACCGTCTTGTATTTGGATTCGCGAGTGTGAATAAATTCACAATCCGCAAGATGCTATTATCAGTGATTGGAGTAGGTTATGAGCAGTCCCGTCGAGTATAAGAACTTCATTAACGGAAAATGGGTGGCCTCCAGATCCGGACAGACCTTCGAAAATCGAAATCCCGCCGACACGGACGATGTTGTCGGCATTTTTCAAAAGTCGAACGCCGACGATGTCAACGATGCTATAGCTGCGGCCGCTGAGGCTTACAAAAAGTGGCGGTTGGTGCCGGCTCCCAAACGGGGAGAGATCCTATACAAAATCGGCGCCCGGCTGATGAAAGATAAAGAACTGATTTCTCGCGACATGACCCGTGAAATGGGCAAGGTGATTGCCGAGACTCGTGGCGATACGCAGGAAGCGATCGACATGACGTTCTACATGGCAGGCGAAGGACGCCGCCTGTTCGGCTTCACCACTCCTTCGGAAATGGTCAAGAAATTCAACATGACTATCCGTCAACCGCTGGGCGTTTGTTCCTTCATTACTCCGTGGAATTTCCCGATCGCCATTCCGTCGTGGAAAATGATGCCGGCGCTGATTTGCGGAAACACTATCGTCATCAAACCGGCGACCGATACTCCGATGTCGGTAGTACATCTGATGAAGGTTTGTGAAGAAGAAGGGATCCCTCCGGGTGTCGTCAACATGGTGACCGGCTCGGGCGGAGCGCTCGGCGATGCACTGATCAAGCATCCGGCAGTCAAGATTGTGTCATTCACCGGATCGACTGCGGTGGGGCGCAAAGTCTCCGAAGGCTGCGCCAGCACATTCAAGCATTCCTGTCTTGAAATGGGCGGCAAGAACGTCCAGATCGTCATGAACGATGCCAACCTGGAACTTGCAGTCGACGGCGCGCTCTGGGGTGCGTTCGGCACTACCGGTCAGCGCTGTACCGCTACCAGCCGCCTGATCGTTCACAAGGATGTGGCGAAAAAGATGGCCGACATGCTGGTGGAACGGGCGAAGAAAATCAAGGTCGGTAACGGCCTGGATGATTCCGTCCAGATGGGACCTTGCATCAACGAAGGCCAGCGCCAGACGGTGCTTGAATATGTCGAGATCGGCAAGAAAGAAGGGGCGAAGCTCATGACCGGCGGCGAGGCGCTGACCGGCGGTGCTTATGCCAAAGGCTTCTTTGTCCAGCCGACTGTGTTTACCGAAGTCAATCAGAAGATGCGGATCTGGCGCGAAGAGATCTTCGGCCCGGTGCTCAGTATCGCCACTTTCGATAGTTTCGATCAGGCGGTCGAGATGGCCAATGATACCCCCTACGGCCTGTCCGCCTCGATCTATACCCAGGATATTAACAAGGCCTATAGCGCGATGCGCGACGTGTATACCGGTATCTTTTATGTCAATGCTCCCACGATCGGAGCCGAGACCCATCTGCCGTTCGGCGGCACAAAAGAGACCGGAAACGGACATCGCGAGGCGGCCACGGCGGCGCTCGACGTGTACAGCGAATGGAAATCGATCTATGTCGACTTCTCCGGTGTCCTCCAGCGTGCGCAGATTGACAACAACTGAGAGAATGATTCGGCGGCTGATATTAGATGAGACAAGATAAGTTCATACTCGGACGACACCCCGGATGTTTCCTCTGGTATCTGATCCTGTTCATCTGGATGGCTTCGTCCATCTGACTGTCCCGTTCACCGGACGTGTTGTAAGTAACAAGGATTGAAAACGAACTATAATCGCCTGGAGAGGACTATGACAAAGAACAGAAAGAAAGTCATCATAATGGGTGCGGCCGGCCGCGACTTCCACAATTTCAACACCCTGTATCGTGACAACGATTCAGTCGAAGTGGTAGCGTTCACCGCGACCCAAATTCCTGATATTGACGACCGCAAGTATCCGGCCTCGCTGGCCGGCAAGCTGTATCCCAAGGGCATTCCGATTTTCGAAGAAGCGAAACTTCTTGATCTGATCAAACAGCACCACATCGACGAAGTGATCTTCTCCTATTCCGACGTACCGTATCAGTATGTCATGGAGAAGGCGGCTTACGTGATGTCGGCCGGCGCGAGATTCGCGATGGAAGGCGGCGAGCCGACCATGATCAAGTCGACCAAGCCGGTTGTCGCCGTGTGCGCCGTTCGCACCGGTTCCGGCAAGTCGCAGACCACACGCAAGGTGGCCGAGGTGCTGCAGGCGATGGGCAAGAAGGTGGTTGCGATTCGTCATCCTATGCCGTACGGTGACCTGGCCAAACAGGCCTGTCAGCGTTTCGCCACGCTCAAGGATCTCGACAAGCACAAATGCACGATCGAAGAGCGCGAAGAATACGAGCCGCACATAAACCGCGGTGTTGTCGTCTACGCCGGTGTTGACTATGAGATGATTATCCGCGAGGCGGAGAAGGAAGCCGATGTGATCCTCTGGGACGGCGGCAATAACGATATGTCGTTCTACAAGCCGGACCTTCTCATAACTGTGGTCGACCCCCATCGGCCGGGACACGAAATTTCGTATTATCCCGGACAGAACAACCTGCTTATGGCCGATGTGATCGTAATCAACAAGATCGACTCGGCCGATCCCGATGGTGTCGCCGAAGTTCGCGAGAACATCATGGCCTACAATCCGAAAGCGATCGTGGTCGAGGCGGCCTCGCCGATCGAAGCGGACCGACCGGACGCCATTCGCGGCAAGCGGGTGCTGGTTGTGGAAGACGGACCGACTCTTACGCACGGCGAAATGACCTATGGCGCCGGAGTCGTGGCTGCCCAGAAGTACGGTGCGGCCGAGCTGGTCGATCCGCAGACCGTACACGGTCAAATCAATAACCAAGACCTTCGAGAAATATCCTGAGATCGGCATTCTGCTGCCGGCGATGGGATATGGTCCGGAGCAGGTGAAGGATCTCGAGACGACGATCGACAAAACCAAATGCGATCTGGTTATCGTCGCCACACCGATCGACCTGAGCCGCGTGCTCACGATCAAGAAGCCGTTTGTGAGAATCTTCTACAGTCTGCAGGAAATCGGAACACCGAACCTGACCACTGTACTTGGTGATTTCATCAAAGGCTCGCAAAAGAAGGCGAAAAAGAAATAGCGACATTCGAGCGGGCCGGCGAAAGTCGGCCCGCTCTTGTGTTGAGATAAAACGAATCAGACATGACAGACCATAAGACAGCGGTTGTAGCGCTCGGCGGCAACGCCATCACGCGCGCAGGTGAAGTCGACACGATTTACACCCAGTTTGCCAATACCCGGAAATCGCTGGACGGGATCGTTGAGCTGGCCCGCGACGGCTTCCGGCTCGTGATCACTCACGGCAACGGCCCGCAGGTGGGGGACGCCCTTCTTCGCACTGAACTCGCCCGGGGAAAAGCCCCGATAATGCCGCTCGGCGTGCTCGTGGCCGATACTGAAGGGGGCATGGGCTATATGATCGAGCAGTCACTTCAGAACCGACTTCGCTTCGAAAAAATCGACCGCCCGGTTGTCACGATCATCACCCAGATGCTGGTCGACAAAAATGACCCGGCGATCGCCAATCCGACCAAATTCATCGGTCAGTTCTATTCGGAAGAAGACGCGAAGATATTTGCCGAAGCGCGCGAGTGGCAGGTCAAGAAAGACGGGACGCGGGGCTGGCGCCGGGTTGTGCCATCGCCCGTTCCGATCAAGGCGATCAACGCGGCCGCGATCAAGAAGCTGGTCGAAGATGGTACGATTGTTATCGCAGGCGGCGGTGGCGGTATTCCCGTATATGTTGATGAAAAGGGAAATTTCGAAGGTCTCGATGCGGTGATCGACAAAGATTTCGGCTCCTCGGTCCTCGCTAAAGAAATCGGTGCCGATGTCCTGAGTATTTTGACATCGGTGGATAAAGTGTCAATCAACTTCGGCCAACCGAATCAGAAGGATCTCGACAAGATCACCGTGTCTGAATTGAAAAAACTTCATGCGGAAGGTCATTTTCCGGCCGGTTCGATGGGACCGAAAGTGAAAGCGGCGATCAACTTCATTGACAATGGCGGCCATCTGGTGACCATTTCATCTCTGGAAAACGCACACGCCGCTCTTCACGGCAACGGTGGAACATGGATAGTACCAGATTGAGAATGTGTAAACTCGCCCAGGAAACAGTGAGTGATATTCTCCGGCAAGGGAGGATTTACGAAGTCGGTGGCGCCGTCCGAGATCGGTTCCTGTTGCACGATCAGGCGATCAAAGACCGCGACTATCTGGTCACCGGCGTTTCGTACGACGATCTGACACGGATTCTCAAGCATCACGGAAGAGTCGATCTGGTCGGGAGGAGTTTCGGCGTGATTAAGTTCACCCAATTGCGCAGCGGCAAACCGTATACTTTCGACATCACCCTGCCGCGCCGCGAACACTCCACCGGAATTGGGCACAAAGATTTCCAGGTTGATTATGATCCGCAGCTCAAAGTCGAGGACGATCTCAGTCGACGCGATTTCACGATCAATGCGATGGCTCTCGCGCTTGACACCGATGAACTGATAGACCCACTCAACGGCCGCGTCGACGTTGACAATCGTCAACTCCGCATGGTCTATCCCGATTCCTTCCAGGATGACCCGTTACGAATGCTCAGGGCGGTGCAACTCTCGGCGAGATTCAAGCTCACAATCGAGCCGGAGACATACCGGGCAATGAGGGAGAATTCCCGTCTTATCGCCACCGTTTCATCGGAGCGGGTTGCCGAGGAACTCAACAAACTCCTGCTGCTTGCCCCGCAGCCGTCGGAAGGATTCCGCCTGATGCAAACTACCGGTCTGCTCAAAGAAATCCTTCCCGAACTCGAGATCTGCGTTGGTGTCGATCAACCGGGCGGGTATCACAAATACGATGTGTTCGAACATACTATCCGCGTGGTCGATGCCGCTCCGCCGGTGCTTCGGGTCCGGATGGCAGCCCTCTTTCACGACATAAACAAGCCTCAACATAAACGTCTGGTCGAGAAAGGGGCGACATTTTACGGTCACGAAGGTTCCGGTGCCAAGACCGCAGTGTCAGTGCTCAAGCGGCTGCGCTATCCGACTGATTTCATCAAACAGGTGTCGGTTCTGGTGGAACGTCACATGTTCACAACGGACGTCACCGACAAGGGACTCCGACGTCTTGTGAAGCGGGTAGGAGTGGACTTGATCTTCGATCTCCTGAATCTCCGTCGGGCCGATGTCGAGGGCCAGGGGATGGGGGGGAAGACCGACGACGTGGACAAGTTCGAAGCGGATATCCGATCGGAGCTTGACAAGAAGCCGCCTTTCAGTCTGTCCGATCTGGCGATCGACGGTACCGACTTGATGCGATTGTTCAATATCGCACCGGGACCAGTGATTGGACGAATTCTGGACCACCTGATGGAAGTGGTGCTCGACGATCCGTCGGCTAATACTCGAGAAAACTTGGAATCAATTGCGAAAGATTTTTATCAAAGTCATATTACGAGGAATAACAGTGACAAGGGAACTGACTTATGAAGATTCATGAATACCAGGCGAAAGAGATTTTTGCGGAGGCCGGGATTCCGGTGCCCGGAGGCAGGGTTGCAAACAGTCCGGTTGAGGCATTTGAGATTGCTACGGAAGTACACAAGCCGGTAATGGTCAAGGCGCAGGTGCACGTTGGCGGACGCGGAAAGGCGGGCGGAATCAAGTACGCCGAGAACGCCGAAGCGGCCAAGGTGCTCGCCACTCAGATTCTTGGCATGGACATCAAGGGCCTCACGGTGAAAAAAGTGCTGGTCACCGCGGCTGAAGATATTATTTCCGAGTCGTATGTCGGCATCATCCTGGACCGTGTGACGAAAAAACCGGTCATCATGGTTTCTCCGGCCGGCGGCATCGATATCGAAGAAGTTGCCAAAAAAACGCCCGAAAAAATCTTCAAGTTCTATGTCGACCCGATCGACGGGCTCATGACCTTCCAGGCGCGCAATCTTGCCTACAAGCTCTATCGTGATATCCATCAGGTCCGCAAGGCGACCGATATCATCATGAAACTGTATGAGGTGTTCTGGAAAGTCGATGCTTCGCTGGTCGAGATCAATCCGCTGATCGTGAATACGGCCGGCGATGTGATCGCGCTCGACGCCAAGATCAATATCGATGACAACGGTCTGTATCGCCAGCCGGTAGTCGCCTCCATGCGCGATCTGGACGCCGAGAATCCGGCCGAGGTCGAAGCGCGCGAAGGTGATCTTTCGTTCGTGAAACTGGAAGGCAATATCGGGTGTATCGTCAACGGCGCCGGACTGGCTATGGCGACGATGGATCTGGTGAAGCGGTACGGCGGCGAACCGGCCAACTTCCTCGATATCGGCGGATCTTCGAACCCGAGAAAGGTCGTCACGGCGATGAAGATCATCCTGTCCGACCCGAACGTCAAAGCGATCCTGATAAACATATTCGGCGGAATCACCCGTTGCGACGATGTCGCCAACGGAATCGTTGCCGCTTTCAAGGAACTCAATCCGCAGGTCCCGGTGGTGGTCAGGCTGACCGGAACCAACGAGAAGGAAGCGAACAAGATTCTGAAATCAATCAATCTGCCTACTGAGGACACGCTCGACAAAGTCGTGAAGAAGGCGATTGAACTGGCCGGAATGTAAATCACTAAGCGGATAGAGGAAACGAAAGATGTCTATATTCATCAATAAGAAGACGAGACTGGTTGTCCAGGGAATTACCGGGCGTGACGGATCTTTCCACGCCGAACAGATGAAAGCGTATGGTACGAATGTCGTGGCCGGTGTCACTCCGGGCAAAGGGGGTACGAAAGTAGCCGGCATTCCGGTGTTTAACACGCTGGAAGAAGCGGTTGCCAAAACCAATCCGAATGCTTCGGTTATCTATGTCCCGCCGGCATATGCCGTGGACGCCATCTACGAAGCGGTCGATGCCGGAATCAAGTTGATCGTGTGCATCACGGAAGGACTTCCGGCCAACGACATGATGAAAGTTTACGAATATGTAAAGTCACATGGCGCCCGGTTGATCGGGCCGAACTGCCCCGGGTTGATCTCTCCCGGCGAGTGCAAGATCGGCATCATGCCGGGAACTATCGTCAAGAAGGGGACCGTCGGCGTGGTTTCGCGCTCCGGCACCCTGACGTACGAAGCGATCTGGGCCCTGACCTCGGCCGGCATGGGACAGACTACCTGCGTCGGGATCGGCGGTGATCAGGTTATCGGTACGAACTTTATCGACTGCCTTGACGCTTTCCAGAAAGACAGCGCCACCAAAGCGATTGTCATGATCGGTGAAATCGGCGGCAGTGACGAAGAAGAAGCGGCCAAATTCATCAAGAAGAACGTCACTAAGCCGGTGGTCAGCTTCATCGCCGGACAGACCGCTCCTCCCGGGAAGCGGATGGGGCACGCCGGTGCGATCATTTCCGGTGGTTCGGGAACGGCGGCCGAGAAGATCGCAGCCCTCAACAAAGTCGGTATTCCGGTGGCCGGATCGCCGACCGAGATTCCGTCCCTGCTGAAAGAATTGGGGAAGAAGTCGAAAGCCCCAAAGGCCGGCAAAAAGAGCAAAGCAGAGAAGAAGTCGGTCTCCAAAAAGACAACTGGGAAAAAGGCGGCCAAAAAGTCCTCGAAAAAGTCCGGTGCGGCTAAGTCTTCGACGGCGCGCAAAAAAACTACCGCCGGAAAGACTAAAGCGATTGGTGGAAAAAGAAAAAGATAGTATTGTATAAGAGACAATTCTGAGTGAGATAATTAGGTATTACAATTTGATTCGAGGTGATATTCATGTCTGAAACCAATCAAGTGGATTCGTCCGGGTCGACTCCAAAGGTGAAAAGCAAGTTCGACTATTCGGATGGACCGCTTCCGCTGAGTATCGAACTCAGTTGGTGCAAAGCGTGCAATGTGTGCATTGCCCTTTGTCCGCAGCAGGTGTTCGAACCGGATCGGGACGGCAAACCGGTGCAGGCGCGTCCCGAGAACTGTACGCAGTGTACGATCTGCTGGGTGCACTGTCCGGATTTCGCGATAACGTCAAATTACAAATAAGGTGGCAGTACGATGTCTGATATAAAGAGAAAACTCCTTCAGGGTAATGCGGCAGTCGTCGAAGGCGCAATTTACGCCGGGATGCGATTTTATGCCGGTTACCCGATTACGCCATCGACTGAAGTCGCGGAAGGATGTGCCCGGCTGTTGCCGAAGATCGGCGGTCGATTCATCCAGATGGAGGATGAGATCGGTTCGATCGCGGCGGTTGTCGGAGGTTCCGTCTCCGGAATGAAAGCGATGACTGCAACATCGGGACCAGGGTATTCCCTGATGCTTGAAAATATCGGTTATGCCTTCATGACCGAAACTCCCTGCGTGATTATCAACGTTCAGCGCGGCGGTCCTTCGACCGGTCTGCCGACCAAGGTCAGCCAGTCCGACACCATGCAGGCGCGCTGGGGGACGCACGGTGACTATGTCGCCATCGCCGTCGCTCCGTCGACCGTGGGTGACACGATCACCGAAACTATTCGTGCGTTCAATTTGGCCGAGCGGTTCAGAACGCCCGTGACCGTTCTTCTGGACGAGGTCATGGGACATATGCGCGAGATCGTTAAGGTCCCGCAGCCGGGTGAATATGAAATAGTCGATCGGGTGAAACCGACCGTGGCCCCCGAAGATTTCGTTCCGTTCGAGCTGACGGCGAATCATGTTTCGCCGATGCCGGCGTATGGCGAGGGCTACCGGTACAACGTGACCGGTCTGACGCACGATCCGATGGGCTTCTCCACCAATCGTGCCGACGAAATTCAGGTGAAGCTCGACAAGCTCAACCACAAGATTAACGACTACAAAGACGAGATATATAAGCTCCGCACCGAGTATATCGATGACGCCGAGATCGTGTTCGTTTCCTACGGTTCGGTGTCACGGGCGGCCCTCCAGGCGACATCACTTGCCCGAGAGGCCGGGGTGAAAGTCGGTACGATCCAACTCTACACTATCTGGCCGTTCCCGTACGATCAGATCCGCGAACTCTGCAGTAAATGCCGCAAAGTGATTGTCGGGGAGTTGAACATGGGCCAGATCATTCACGAAGTCAGATACGCCCTTCCCGGTGATATCGAAGTCGTCCCTCTGCAACGGTACGATGGCGAGATTCTCACCCCGATGCAGCTTCTGACGAAGCTGGAGGAGGTACTCTAATGGCTACCGTTGAGAAACAGAAATCGGACGTGATGCTTCATTACCTCAGACCGAAGAAGAAATTTCCTTCTGTCTGGTGTCCGGGGTGCGGCAATGGCATCGTCATGGGCGCGCTCATTCGCGCGATTGATAAACTGGGCTACGATAAAGACAACGTCGCGATGGTCTCCGGAATCGGGTGCACCAGCCGTATGCCGGTCTACTTGGACTTCAATTCGCTGCACACGACTCACGGCCGAGCCCTGGCTTTTGCCACCGGCGTGAAGTTTGCGCGTCCGAATATGAAAGTCATCGTGATCACCGGTGATGGCGATGCGCTGGCAATCGGCGGGAACCACTTTATTCACGCCTGCCGACGGAATATCGACATCACGACCATCCTGATCAACAACTTCATCTACGGTATGACCGGCGGTCAGGGTTCGCCGACGACGCCGTCGAGCGCCTTTTCAACCACCACACCGTACGGCAACAGCGAGAAGCATTTCGATCCGTGCGGCCTGGCCGAAGCGGCCGGCGCGAGTTTCGTCGGACGAAGCACGGTGTATCATTATCCCCAGATGGAGAAAATGATCATGCAAGCTCTCGAGCACAAAGGGTTCTCCCTGCTTGAGGTGATCTCGAACTGTCATACCTATTACGGCCGTCTGAACCGCAAGGGAGATGCCGGCGCAATGCTGAACATGTTCAAGGATAATTCGGTCAATCTCGCCAAAGCGAAGAATATGAGCAAAGAAGATCTCAAGGGTAAGTTCGTGCTCGGCGTTCTTCACGAAGACAATGAGAAGACTGAATTCTGCGACGAATACCAGAATGTTGTCGACATCGCGAGTCGGCGTTAGAGAGGATGTTATGGCAACGAAATTTTTAGATAGAATCAAGGTACCGCAGGATCGCTTCGAGATTCGCCTCTCCGGCTCGGGCGGACAGGGAATGATCTTCGGATCGGTGGTCCTGTGTGAAGCGGTTGGGCAGACCGGGAACATGAATGTGGTGCAATCGCAATCGTACGGTCCGGAAGCCCGCGGCGGGGCATCGAAAGCCGACGTCGTCATTTCCAAAGAAGAGATCTACTATCCCAAAGCGATGAAGCTGGATCTGCTTCTGGCGATGACCCAGGAAGCACTCGATAAGTACTACGCCGATCTCAAAGAAGATGGGACGCTTGTGGTGGACACGACGCTGGTGACGGAAATCCCGACCGACAACTACTACGGATTGCCGTTCACGCGGCTCGCCCGCGAGGAAGCCGGTCATATCATGGTCGCTAATGTCGTGGCCCTGGGAGCAATCTGTGCCCTGACCGGGATCGTTCCTAAAGATAAGCTGACCGATGCGGTCCTGGCCCGCGCCCCCAAGGGGACGGAGGATCGGAATCGCAAGGCGATCGACATCGGTTACGAAGAAGCACTGAAGGTGAAGAAATAGAAAGAATGCAGGAGTTAATTTGAGCAGGACTCTCTTGATAGTCAAGCCGGACGCGACCGAACGAAACCTGATCGGGCATGTCATTTCGCGACTGGAAAAAGCACGTTTCAAAATCGTCGAGATGAGAATGGTGCGTTTGGACGAGCAGAAAGCCAGAAAGTTTTACGCTGTCCACGAAGGAAAGCCGTTCCTGGATTCGCTCGTGAAATTCATGACGTCCGGACCGGTCGTTCCGATGGTCCTGGAAAAGGAAGATGCGGTACAGGAGCTTCGCACGCTGATCGGCGCCACTGATCCGTCGAAGGCCGCCTGCGGGACTATCCGTTACGAAATCGCCCGGGATATCGAAAAGAACTCCGTGCACGCGTCCGATTCCGACGACAACGCTGCCAAGGAAATCGGATTCTTCTTTTAGGCAGATGATTGTTCCGGGTTCGTTAGGGACGAACCCGGAGTATGTAAGGTAACGAGTCAGGCACCGAAATGGAAGTTGAGTTGGCCTACGGAAAAAGTTCGATAAAGCTCGACATTCCGGATAATATTGAAGTTGACGTATTCGCTCCGGCGACCGGAACTGATCCGGTCGATTTCGCGGCGTTTCGCCAAGTACTCTCCGAGAGCGGTGCCGATTCATTTTTTCGTGCGAGCAATCTGCTCTTTGTCGTAAACGACGGTTATCGCAATACCCCGACATCTCAGATTCTTACCTGGCTGGATCAGCTCGATCGCACCCTCCTGGATCGCTCTGGATTTATCATTTCAACCGGTACACATGGTCAACCCACGACCAGACATCTGGATGACATTTTTGGCCCACATCGGGATCGAGTAGTAAGGCGGGTGAGATGGCACGATTGTCGTGACATGAACTCGATGGCGCCTGTCGGCAAGGATCGATTCGGGGAGGCGGTTTATCTCAACAAAGCGTATTTCGAGGCGGATAGCGTTTGTGCGATCGGTTCGGTTGAGCCACACTACTTTGCCGGGTACACCGGGGGAAGGAAGTCGCTTATTCCGGGACTTTCGGATTTCAAGACAGTAGAGCGAAACCATAATCTGGCTAACTCGCTTGACGCTGCCCCGATGAAGCTGAAGGGGAACCCGGTAGCTGAACATCTTGGTGAGATGCTTGATCTGGTTGACACGTCCAAATGTCTCAGCCTCCAGATTGTTACGGATGCCAACAGGGCGATCGCCGGTGTTTTCGCCGGGGACCTGAACGATTCGTTCGAGAAGGCGGTCAATTGCGCTGCCGGTATCTTCGGACACACCGTCAGACATCGATATGATACGGTCATGTGCGAAGTTCTTCCGCCGCTCGATGGAAACCTCTATCAGGCGCAGAAGGGGCTGGAGAACTGCCAGCAGGCGGTCGCCGACGGCGGCACTGCAGTGGTAATCTCGGCGTGCGCCGAGGGGATAGGGTCGCAGCATTTCTGGGATCTGGCCAATGGGTGGAACCGTGAGGACAATCGTCCGGGGGACGGTAGACTCCATTTCGGGTCGCACAAGCTGTCGCGGGTGAATGAAATGCGAAAACGAATCAGCTCCGGCAATTCACTGCGAGTTGTCCGAAGATCAGGTGCGTCGAGTATTCTATGAACCGATGACTGATCTGAATTCGCTGATAACAACGGGAAAAGATAATTACAGAATTGCGATAGTACATGATGCCGGTAACACGGTATTACGAACGTAACAACCAACATGTAAATGCCCTAATCGGGAGGTAACATGAACAAGAAGATAGCAGTAATTGGTGCAGGGAATGTCGGAGCCAGCGTTGCGATGTATCTGGCCGAAGCAAATTTCGCCGATATCATTCTGGTCGATATCGTAGAAGGGATGCCGCAGGGTAAGGCTCTGGATCTCAGCCAGGCTGGACCGGTTCGCGGGTACAACTCAATGGTCACCGGAACGAACAAGTACGCCGATATTAAAGGCGCCGATATCGTCATCATGACGGCCGGTCTTGCTCGTAAGCCGGGGATGTCACGCGAAGATCTGTTGACCAAGAACGCCGAGATCGTCGGCCGATGCCGCCAACAATATCAAGAAGTATGCTCCCAAGAGCACAGTGGTCGTCGTCTCGAATCCGCTCGATCTGATGACCTTCCACATGCAGAAGATCACCGGTTTCCCGCAAAACCGTGTGCTCGGACAGGCCGGAGTGCTCGACTCAACCAGATTCCGCACGTTCGTGGCGATGGAACTGAATGTGGCGATGACCGATGTCCAGGCGATGGTGCTGGGCGGCCATGGCGACACGATGGTTCCGCTGCCGAGATATACGACCGTCGCCGGCGTACCGATCGGCGAACTGATTCCGAAAGATCGGATCAAAGCCATTTCCGAGCGTACCGCCGGCGGCGGTGGCGAAATCGTGAAACTGCTCAAGACCGGATCGGCCTACTATGCTCCGGCGGCGGCCAGTGTCGATATGTGCAAAGCGATCTTCAACGATGAAAAGAAGGTCATTCCGGCTTCGGCCCTCCTGACCGGTGAATACGGAATCAAGAATATCTACATCGGCGTGCCGATCGTGCTTGGCGCCGGCGGAGTCGAGAAGATCATCGAACTGAAACTGAGCAAGGCTGAACTCTCGGCGCTGCAGAAGTCTGCCGCCACCTACAAGGAACATCTGAAGATTCTCGGCTACTAAAGGAGTCATGCATAAATGGCAAAGATGAAACATGTGGTCGTCCCGAAAGACGGCGCTAAGATCACGATCAAGAACAAGAAGCTGAACGTGCCGAACAACCCGATCATTCCGGTGATTGAGGGGGACGGCATCGGTCGCGATATCATGAAGGCGACTCGCCGGGTGGTCGATGCCGCGGTGGAGAAAGCCTACAAGGGAAAACGGCGGGTCGCCTGGATGGATGTCTACGCCGGCGAGAAAGCCAATGAACTGTACAAAGAGTGGCTACCCAAAGAGACTATCGACGCCATCAAGACGTACATCGTAGCGCTGAAAGGCCCGCTCACCACTCCGATCGGCGGCGGCTTTCGCTCGCTCAACGTCACCCTCCGTCAGGTTCTCAACCTGTACGCCTGTATCCGCCCGGTGAGATATTTCCCGGGAGTCGGTTCACCGGTCGTTCATCCCGAGATGATGAACGTGATCATCTATCGTGAGAACACCGAAGATGTCTACGCCGGTATCGAGTGGAAGAAGGGGACGAAAGAGGCGAAGAAAGTAATCGATATGCTGAACAAGCAGATGGGGACGAGCATCAGGGCGGATTCGGGTATCGGTATCAAACCGATCTCGGTAACCGGCACGAAGCGTCTTGTCCGCAAGGCTATCCAGCATGCGATCGATCGTAACCTCTCGTCCGTGACGTTGGTGCACAAGGGGAACATCATGAAGTTCACCGAAGGCGCTTTCCGCGACTGGGGATACGAAGTCGCCAAGAAAGAGTTCGCCTCCAAAGTGATCTCCGAGGATGATCTCTGGAAGAAGTATGACGGCAAGGTCCCGAAAGGGAAGATCGTCATCAAGGATCGTATTGCCGATTCCATGTTCCAGCAGATCCTCACTCGTCCGGATGAGTACAGCGTGATCGCGACCCCGAATCTCAACGGTGATTATCTGTCCGATGCCTGCGCGGCGCAGGTTGGCGGTCTCGGTATGGCTCCGGGCGCCAATGTCGGTGACTTTATCGGACTGTTCGAAGCAACTCACGGGACCGCTCCGAAGTACGCCGACAAAGACGTCATCAACCCCGGTTCGCTCATTCTCTCGGCGGTCATGATGCTCGATTATCTCGGTTGGATCGAGGCCGCCAAGATGATCGAGGACGCTCTTGAGACGACAATCAAGAAGAAGACGGTAACCTACGATCTTGAGCGCCAGATGAAAGGCGCCAAGAAAGTCGGGACCTCGGAGTTTGCGACCAACATCATTAACAACATGAAATAGTCATTCTGTTTCGTTTTTCCGATTCGGTTGGGGAAGGCCATGGGCCTTCCCTTTTTTATTGACTGTGCGAACCGTCCGCGACTGATTATCACTAGTCCGGACTTGGACAGATCCGAGTCCTGGGTTATGCAAAATTCTGACAGAGAGGGAGAGTCCCGGTATGGAATTCCTGCTGCTTTTAATTGTCACACTGGTAATCGCCGTCGTGACCGCTTCGCTTGTCATTTTCTTCTTCCGCAAGCCGATCGACAAGATTTTCAGCCGGATTATCGGGGAAGATCTGGCGACTGCCTGGCGCAAGTTTCTGACATTCGCGCTGTTTGTTGTCGGTGTTTCATCAGGTGTCAGCATCTGGGAACTGCAAAGATTCATCCAACCACCGGCCGAAGGTGTTACTCAGCCGGTGTTAACGCCCGAGTACTGGGGACTGGAAATCTATCGTACGATCATTCAGACGCTCGGCGGGATGGCCTGGGCGCTGCTTATCTTCTTCGTAGTCGCTCTGATTGCTTTCGTACTGGTGAAACGCAAAGAATCACAGGCGAGTTGACCGGATCAACTCGCCCGTTGTATTTGACCTGATAAGTGATAGAGACTACTCGGCCGCTTCGACTATCCGCTGAGTATCCTGTGCGATTACCAATTCTTCATTGGTAGGGACGACCAGAGTCTTGATGGTAGCGTCATCTGCCGAGATATCCATCTCCTTGCCGATCGCCTGCTTGTTCTTTTCTTCGTTCAGTTTGATGCCGAAGAACTCGAGTTTTTCGCACGCCTTCTGCCGTACGACCGGTGAGTTCTCACCAACCCCGGCGGTGAAGACCAGCGTGTCCAAACCGCCCAGGGCGCCGATATAGCCGGCGATATACTTCTTCAGCCGGTAGCAGTATGCCTCAAGCGCAAGCTTGGCATTGGAATGGCCGTCCTTGGACGAGTCGACGATTTCCCGCATATCCGAAGAGACCCCGGAGATGCCGGCAAGGCCGGAGTGCTTGTTGAGCAGGGTGTTGGCCTCGTGAAGAGTCAGTTCTTCGCGGGCCATCACATGGAGAATAATCGCCGGATCGAGATCGCCGGAACGAGTCCCCATAATCAGACCTTCGAGCGGTGTGAACCCCATCGATGTGTCCACCGACACCCCTTTGTCGATCGCCGTTACCGAGGCTCCGTTGCCAAGATGACAGGTGATGATTTTCAGCTCCTCAATCGGCCGTTTTAGCATGTGGGCCGCTTTCTCGCTGACATACTTGTGCGAGGTGCCGTGGAAGCCGTACCTGCGAATCCCGTACCGTTTGTACATGACGTACGGAATGCCGTAGATGTAGGCGTAAGGGGGGAGCTTGTAGTGGAAGGCGGTGTCGAACACGGCGACCATCGGAATCCCCGGCAGTGCCCGCTGACAGGCGTTGATGCCGCGGATGTTATGCGGATTATGCAGGGGCGCCAGTTCGATCAGGTTGCGGAGCTCCGACATCAGTTCCGGAGTGATCAGCACCGAATCGGTGAATTTCTCACCGCCGTGAACGACACGGTGACCGATCGCGCCGATCTCGGAACGGTCCTTAATGACGCCATGATTTTCCGACATCAGGATCGACACGACATATTCGACCGCCACGATATGATCGAGGATTTCTCCCGATACTTTGACTTCGGGCCGGTCCCACGGTTTGTGGGTCAGGACTGAAGCCGACATGCCGATTCGAGAGACCATCCCTTTGGCTAACGCGAGTTCTCTTTCCGTGTCGATGAGTTGATATTTCACCGACGATGATCCGCAATTGATGACGAGTATCTTCATGGTTATTTCCCCGCGTTAACCAGGCCGCTGGTTATCCCGCTTGATTCAATCTTGTTACCGTCCTGATCGTACTCAAAGAAGCCTTTGCCGGTCTTTACTCCCAGATGCCCGGCCCGCACGAGTTTGCGCAGGAGCGGACAGGGATTGTATTTATGCTCGGACAGCTCATTCAGCAGATTCTCCATCCAGGACATGACCACATCAAGTCCCATCATGTCGGCCATGGTGAGCGGCCCAACGTTGAATCCGAACCCGAGCTTCATGGCCGTGTCGATATCCTCAGCGGTCGCCACTCCTTCCATTAGTACGTGCATCGCCTCGTTGAGCAATGGGACAATAATGCGGGTTGTGACATAACCGGGATACTCGTTGACGGTGATCCACTTCTTGTCGAGCAGTTCGGCAAAATAGACTGCCTTGTCAAAGGTCTGTTGGTCGGTCCGGAGACCTTTGACGATTTCTACCAGCGGAATCTTGGTCACCGGGTTGAGGAAGTGCATTCCGATAATTTTCCCCGGCCGCTCGGTGGTGGCCGCGATCTCGGAGATCGAGAGGGTACCGGTGTTGGTAATCAACAGCGCGTCCGGATCGCAGATCCTATCGAGCCGTTCGAACAAGCCGCGTTTCATCATCAGATCTTCGGGAATCGCCTCGAGCACAATTTCTGCGGTCTCGGCGATGGACAGATCCGATGACGGAAAGACGCGCGCCATAATCGCTTTCTTATCCGAGCGGGTGAGACCCCACTTTTCAATTTCACGATCGATCGATTCGGAGATTCGTTGAATACCCCGTTCTGCCAGCTTGGTTGTCTTATCTATAAGAGTGACTTCGTGACCTGCGTGAGAGATCGCCTCCGCAAGTCCTTGACCCATAACGCCGGCGCCTATAATGACTATTTTAGAGCCTGCCATGAACATGTCCTTTCAAATGTACCTTGTGAATTTAGTAACAAATTCACTTGAGTCAAGGCTTTTTCATTATATCGGACGTTTCGGCACAAAGAAGAGATGGTCGCCGGCCCCCCGGCCAACATACTGACAATAACCTGAATCGATTCGGACCTTTCGGGTGTACACAGGGCAGACCAACATGCCTCATTACATTTGACAACAAGCTCTTAATTGCGTATGTAGAGCCTGTCTTCTGAAATGTCCGGGAACGGGAGAGACAACATGTACAGTAAGATTAAGTGGTTGATAGCACTTGCTTTGGCGCTGGCGATCGGTGTCCCGGCGACATCGTTCGGCATCGTGCGCGTGTCAAAATCGTACAACTACCTTCAATTCTACGGAGGGTATGCTCAGGCCGTAGGGAAGTACGATCATATCAATGAGTGGAACTTCTTTGACGAAAATCGGCGAATCGTTGAGTTGAATGCCGACAAAGTATACGACCCCACCTATTCTTTCGCGGTAAGCTATGGACAGGTGAGAGGTCGCCTCGGCCTGGACTTTGGCTTTCACTACACTCGGGTAAAGACACCTGATACATTCTTTGTTAGCCAGAATTACTTCAATCTGCTCACTCCTGAGACTCCCCGGTTTGACCTGTATGACGCCGACCTCAATGTGAACCTGTTTCTGATGGACCCATGGGAGTCGATCGTCGCTCCGTACCTGGGCGTTGGATTTCACGGCGGACTGATTTCGGCAACCGGCCGAATCATCGATACTAAGTCGGATCTGGTCTTCGGTATGGGAATTAACTTCGGAGCCGACCTCAAGATCTGGACCGCTCCGTCGGATGCCGCGTATATGACCATTTCGAGCGTCAATGAATACCAGATCCTGGGTTCCGAGCTCAGACCCCGGTACCTCAATATCGGTGGCGCCATCAAATACTATTTCAGATACTAAGGCATGACGAGTCGTAGCATCGAGTCAGACAATCGGAAATTGAGTGATCGTTCGGCAGCGCTCAGGCGTTTGCTATGCTATGGGCTGTCTGTCGGGCTGCTATTTGCGGTGTCGAGTTGCAGCAAGAAGAGCGGTCCGGAACCTCCCCCGCCGGTTGCGCCGAGCGGCATAACTGCTGACAACGGACTTTACTACAAAGCGGTGATGGGAACATCCAGTATTTCACCCGCTCTTCAGTTCACCGTACGTGACGACAATGGAGTCGTCGCACCTAACACTACCGTGAAATGCGTGAGATTAGTCGGCGACGGTACGGTACTTTCCGATTCGCTCAAGACAAACAATCTTGGCCAGGTGACTTTTCCCTATGCGTTCAACGGCCATCGGGGGGATGCCATTCTTATGGCGAGAGTGCCTGGCGTCGACTCCGAGCAGGTCTATGTGAGGGCCAATACCCTGATTCCGGGAAATGGTGGACAGGCGCAGTACATTCTTTTGTCGGACAAGTACAGGGATGTAAAGCACTATAACGGCTTGCCTGCGAGTGTCGATCCCGACCCGAACAGCTGGATTGTGTACGCGAACTACGAGCAGTCGCTGGGCGTGGTTTTTGTCTTGCCCGATGTAAAACATGACAGCACCGCTGTGGACAGTGCCGATGTGGATGCGATCATCGTCAATACCGTCTATTCGGGAAAGACCAAAGATTCGATCGGTGTTGGTTCGACCCTTCAGGCCGTTCGAGCCATCTATGGAGATCCCGACACCATTTATTACGATCCGCCCGATCCACCGATTTTCATCAGTTACGCAAACGAGGGACTCGTTTTCTACGGTAACACGCAGCAGCTTAATGGTATCCCGGTCCTGGATACTATTATCCACGAGATACACCTCTTTAACAGTGTGACGAATCCAAATCCAGCGAAGGAACGTGTCGTCGGCAATGGGAAAATCGTAAACCGCGATGTCGCCGATCGTGGGTATCATCGGTACGTCGGTCCCAAATGACTCCGTTTTCAACCTTGACACTTTTAGCCACCGCGAATATATTCGTCGCGAAAACCAATAAGCATTCAGATTATCAAGGATGAAGCATGAAACGATCAACGATGGCAATTATGGTCGCCCTGATGTTAGTATTTGCATCGATAGGATGCTCCAAACAGAAGGAGGGCGAGGCAAAGAAGATGGCAAACGATAACGAAGCCCAGGCCGCGGAGAACATGCAGAAGCCGGCAACGAGCGATTCGCTGGCGGCCAAGCACTATCCGATCCGGGATCCGAAAGACCCGTTCGTGACGATGGTGACTGATTTCGGCAACATGACATTCGAGCTGTACCGCGATGTCGCCCCGGCCCATGTCGATTCATTTCTCGCCCGGACCCGTGACGGATTTTACAACGGCACGATTTTCCACAGAATCATCGACAACTTCATGATTCAGGGCGGCGACCCACAAGGCAATGGCATGGGCGGCGCCGGGTATACCCTGAAAGCAGAGTTCAGTAACCTGCCCCATCAGGAAGGCACTCTGTCGATGGCCCGGGCTACCGATCCCAACTCCGCGTCGAGTCAGTTCTTTATCGTGCTGGCCCGTAATCGGGCGACCGCCGGTCTTGACGGCAAATACACCGTGTTTGGGCAATTACTCGAAGGGTTCGACACCCTGCATAAACTTGGATCCGTTCCGGTCGGTCCGAGCCCGATGAACCCGAGCGAAATCTCGAAACCGAAACAGGAAGTGTACCTGCGTAAGGTTTTCGTCTCTGATTCGCTCGGAAATGAGATAAAATAGCTCTATATCTCGGGCGGAATGGCCGTATAGATGAATTCAAGCGGCGGGATTTTCGTCATCCCGCCGTTTAATTTGCGCCCGTTTACCGATTGGAACAGTGCAATGAAAGTTCCGTTATAACCGATATGATCGCCAAAAAACTCGTTGTTCTCGGCTCTACCGGGTCGATCGGAAGGTCCACCCTGGATGTTGTCGATGCACATCCCGGCGCCTTCCTGATACGGGCCCTGGCTGCCAGGCGCAATGTCGATGTGCTGGCCGAGCAGTGCCGCAAGTTTCGGCCCGAGTATGCTTGTATTGTCGATCAGGCAATGGCCGACGAGTTGAAGAAGAGATTGGCCGGCGAGCCGGTCAAGATCTTAGTCGGTGAAGAAGAGATGGTCCGCCTGGCCGCTCTTGACGAAGTCGATATGGTTGTCAACGCTGTGGTAGGGGCGGCCGGTCTTCGGGTGTCGCTTGAGACGATTCGTCTGGGAAGACCCCTGGCCCTGGCTAACAAGGAATCACTGGTTTGCGGCGGTCCGCTCTTTCCTCCTCTGTTGAAGCAGACCGGTGCCAGGATACTCCCTATCGACTCAGAGCATTCGGCCATCTGGCAGGCGCTCTGCGGCGGCAAAGAGGAGGAACTCCGGCGAATTATCATCACTGCTTCGGGCGGCCCTTTCCGTGACCTTCCTGTCGAAGAGTTCGACAAGATCACGGTTGAACAGGCGCTCAATCATCCAACCTGGAAGATGGGTCCGAAAATTACGATTGATTCAGCAACCCTTGCCAATAAGGGACTCGAGGTTATCGAAGCAGTGGTACTCTTCTCGGTCCCGGTGGACAAAGTCGAGGTCGTGATTCACCCGCAATCGATCATACATTCAATGGTAGAGTTCAACGATTCCTCGATTCTGGCGCAGTTGTCCCAGCCTGACATGAAACTGCCCATCACCTATGCGCTATTTTGGCCGGAACGGGTCGAATCCGAGTTCGGCCGAATGGAGTTTACTTCAGCCTTCGACCTCTCATTTCAGCCACCGGACATGAATAAATTCCGGGCTCTGGCCCTTGCCTACCGAGTCGCCTCCCGGGGGGGGACCGCTCCGGCTGTGTTTAACGCCGCCAATGAAGTTGCGGTAGCAGCTTTTCTTGATTCCGCTATCAAATTCACTGACATTACCGATATTATTGATAAAACACTGCAAAAGGCAGATATTGTATCAGAACCTCAATTGGATGATATTCTGCAGGCCGACCGACTGGCCCGGGAGTTCGCCAGCGACCAAATAAGGAAATAGTACATGCTACTCACGATAGCTTCGTTCATTTTCGTCCTCGGAATCCTCATTTTCATACATGAATTGGGGCACTTCCTGATTGCCAAGAAGGTCGGTATCAAAGTCGAGACCTTTTCACTAGGCTTCCCCCCGAATCTTGTCTCGAAGAAATTCGGTGAAACCGTCTATGCTATCGGCATTATTCCGCTCGGCGGATTCGTCAAGATGGCCGGCGAAAACCCGGACGATAAATCGACCGGCTCCCCGGATGAGTTCATGGCCAAAACAGTCGGCCAGCGGGCCGCCGTGATCTTTGCCGGACCATTCATGAACTACCTGCTGGCGATCTGCATTATGATCGGGGTATTCTATCTCACCGGCAAACCGATTTACGATCAGGGGAAAATAGTAGTCGGTCAGGTGATCAAAGATGATCCCGCGGACAAAGCCGGTTTGCAAGAGAACGATCAGATAATCGCGCTGAACGGCGCACCGGTTACCAGCTATGATTCGCTTCGGGTCGGCATTAATTCGGTTGTCGAAAAGCCGGTCGAGCTGACCTGGATTCACCAGAACGATACGATTTCGAAAAACATCATCACCCGGGCGGAACAGGTTCCGAATATGAACGGCGGCGTGGATACGATCGGACTGATCGGATTCAACCAAAAACCGATCCGATATGAACGAATCGGATTTTTGTCGTCGGTCCAACAGGGATTCCTCACGACCCATGTGATCGTCTGGGAGACCCTCAAGTTCGTCAAGAAGGTGGTCTCGGGCCAGGTCTCTTCCAAGATGATCGGGGGGCCTCTGTTTATCGCCCAGCAATCGGGCCGTGAAGCGCGCCAGGGTGCCTCGAGCCTGTTCTTCTTTATGGCCCTGCTCTCGGTAAACCTGGCGGTGCTGAATGTGCTGCCGATACCGGTCCTCGATGGTGGTCATTTGCTGTTTCTGGCTCTTGAGAAAATCAAGGGAGGACCGCTCTCGACAAAAGCCCGAATGGTTGCGCAGCAGGTCGGGCTCGTGCTCCTGCTTGGTGTGATCATTCTGGTCACCTACAACGATATCCTCAGAGTCATAAGAGGATATTGATGTCGACCGGCATGAGCTATTCTTGTGAATCAATTCGGCCTCTTTTCAGTATAACAAAGAGCAAAGGGAATATTTTACATTAGGGATAGTATGAGTCAGAGAAGCCTGGGAGATTCAGTCTGGGACAACTTTAAGCAAGTCTTGCTGGCCGTTGTCCTCGCCGTCATAATCAAAACATCGATCGTCGAAGCCTACAAAATTCCGTCGCAGTCGATGGAAGACACCCTGCTGGTGGGAGACTTCCTTCTGGCGAACAAGTTCGTATACGGCGCCCGCCTGCCATTCGTGAATTGGCGTCTGCCCGCGATCTCCGAGCCTCAGCAAGGGGATGTCGTGATCTTCATCTATCCCCGCGATGGCGTCACCAAGTATATCAAACGGTGCATCGCTGTCGGGGGAGACACCGTCGAGGTAAAAGACAAAATCGTTTATGTGAACGGCGTGGAGATGAAACTTCCGCTGCATGCCAAATATATCGATACCACCGCTAACGGCCAGCTGGTCATTCAGCCTCGTAAACCGGGCGGAATGGACAGCCGCGATAATTTCGGGCCGTTCGTGGTCCCACGGAACTGCTATTTTATGATGGGAGACAACCGGGACAATTCGTGGGATTCCCGGTTCTGGGGAGTGGTCCCGAACGAACTGGTTCTGGGAAAGGCGATGATCATTCACTGGTCCTGGAACGATGATATTTACAAGTCGCCCGATGTTTCCGTGACCGACCCGCTGTCGGTACCGCGAATGTTCATATACAACGGAGCGCACTTTTTCCAGAAAGTGCGGTGGGGGAGGCTGTTTACCATAATCCGTTGACCGCACCTGATTGGTCGATCTTACGGCCGAGGACTATGGAGGACACATGAAGAAGTTTTTCCCAACAATTGTCGTACTGTTGCTGCTGACACTTCTGTCGGTGCCGGCGGTTCATGCCCAGGCTAAGCTTCAATTCTCAGAACCGGGCTTCAATTTCGGAAAGGCGGCCCAGCACGCGCTGCTGAACCACACCTTCTGGATCAGGTCGGTAGGGTCGGATACCCTGAGAATCAATAAAGTAGTACCGGGGTGGAGTTGCACTCAGGCTCCGCTGTCCGACTCGGTGGTCGCGCCGGGGGACAGTGTCGCTCTTGAAATACAGTTCTCGACCCGGTCGTACCGTGGTTATGTCGCCAAACGTCCGTATGTCGAAACGAACTCATCCGTAGATAAACAGTATATTCGGATCGATTGCGAGCTGATCCCTGATGACGAGGTCATGTCCCCGATCAAGATCGATCCGGTGCGGGTCGATGTCTCCCAGTTTACTAAGCTGCCGCGACGGAAGGCCAAGTTTCTTCTGACGAATACCTCTGATAAAGACTATGACATCCAGGTAGTCGATGACAAGAACAAGGATTTTGACATCACCCTCCCCAAGAAGATCAAGGCCGGGGAGACGGTCGATGGATTTATCGAAGTCCATGAAGACGCGATTGAAAAGGATTTCGAAGAGTCGGCGACCTTCCAGATAAACGATGACGGAATGACGCGCTTCAGCATTCCGGTCAAGCGGATGTATCGCGTAAAGCCGAGCTCCTCACAATAGAGCTGCCGTTGACCCGGTCAACGTCGTACGAATCAGTAATGGGCCGCCAGCGGGAATCGCGGGCGGCCCTCTCTTTGACCAGACCTGTCTATATTTAAGCTTGATTTACCCGGCCTAATTGCGTTATTGGCGACAGCTATGCACAAGCTTAAGGTTACGGAATTATCAAAGCGATTCGAGACCCGAAAGGTCTTTACGAAAATCAGTTTTGAACTGGAAACCGGACAGTCCCTGGCGGTGGTTGGACCGAACGGCTCGGGTAAATCAACTATGCTCAAAGTCCTGCTTTCGCTCCTCCGCCCTACCCGGGGTAAAGTCGAGTATCTGCAGGACGGACAGGAGATGTCGGACGGGCAGATCCGGGGGGCGGTTTCGTTTGTCGCCCCGTATCTCAACCTGTACGATCACCTGACCGCCGAGGAGAACCTGAAGTTCTTTTCAACGGTCGCCGGATCCAATATCACCGGGAAAGAAATCAATTCGCTGCTGAACAAAGTCGGCCTCGAGGGAAGAGGGGAAGATTTCGTGATCGGATATTCGTCCGGTATGAAGCAGCGCCTCAAATATGCCGTGGCGTTGCTCAATCAGCCGAAATACCTGTTTCTGGACGAGCCGACATCGAATCTCGACGAAGCTGGAAAAAGAGTCGTGAACAATATTGTCGAAGAATATCGCGGCCGCTCGATTATCATTATCGCCACCAACGAAAAAGAGGAGTACAGTCTTGCCGAGCAACTCTGCCGGGTTGATGGGTAAATCGTTTGCGGTCTACGTCAAGGACCTCCGGCTGGAACTCCGGACCAGGAACGCGCTGAACGCGATTCTCATGTTCGGGGTGACGACGTTGACGGTCGTCTCTTTTTCGCTCGGTCAGAGTTCGCTGTCTCCCAAGCTGTGGTCTGCCCTTTTCTGGGTGATCATCTTTTTCTCGGCCATGTCGGGCCTGGCTCAGAGCTTCATCAGGGAAGAGGAGACCGGGACCTCGCTGGCGCTGCGGCTCACTGCCGATCCGGATTCGGTCTATATTGGCAAACTGGCTTTCAATCTGACTCTGCTCTCGGCACTGGCCCTAATTATCACGCCGCTGTTCTTTATCTTTACCGATGCCCCGACAAGCAACATCTTGAATTTTATTCTAGTCCTGATCCTTGGCGTGCTTGGGTTATGCAGCGCGACTACTATTGTAGCCGCTATTATTGCCAAAGCCTCGGTCAAAGGAGCCCTGTTTGCCGTGCTCTCATTTCCGATTTTGATTACGCTCCTGATGATCCTGGTGGGAGCGACTGAAAAACTGTTCGATGGCAAAGCATTAGGTGATATTCTCACAGAACTTCAGTTTCTGGTAGCCTATGTCGTTATAATGATAACAGCCTCATTTCTGCTTTTCAAATTTGTTTGGGAAGAATAGCGAGCTTGTGAAAAAACGACCAAACTGCTGAATTTTGTTGCTTTTTAAGTCTTATACTGTATAATTGCTTACAAGAATTTAGAGAGGTAAGAAAAGTCTAAAGATGTGGTGGAAATTACTATTATTGGTCGGCATGTCGGTGATGATCGTGTTCAGTTTCATCACCCCGCCCCCGCAAAGAGTAATCGGCGAAGCCAGTCGGATTTTCTACTATCATATTCCTCAGGCGTGGATGTGCGTTATCGCCTTTGCCATGTCGATGGTCTTCTCGATTCGCTATCTGAAGAACAAGAAGCTGGCCGAAGATGATAAGGCGGTGGTGGCCGCCCGACTCGGATTTGTCTTCTGCGTTCTGGCGGCCCTGACCGGCTCTATTTTTGCCAAGGTTACCTGGGGGTCGTTCTGGAATTGGGATCCGAGAGAAACCTCGATCTTCATTCTGTTGTTAATATATGGAGCATATTTCGCCCTCAGAGGGGCGATCGACGTAGAAGAAAAGCGGGCGTCGCTGGCGGCGGTTTATTCGATTTTCGCCTTTGTGACGGTGCCGTTTTTGGTTTTCGTGGTCCCGCGGGTGGTCCCCTCACTGCACCCGTCGGACTCCGTGATAAACAGCAATTTGAAGATAACCATGGGCCAGACGGAAGGTCTGATTTTCTCATCGTCTTTGGCCCTGTTTACCGTATTATTTCTCTGGATGTTCACCCTGGCCAGGAAGGTCCGGCAGTTTGAACGAGCCAGGCAGGAGTTGGAGGAATAGATGGACGGAAACTATGTCGCCCTTGGGGTGACTCTGGCGGTCTGGCTGGGATTATTCTGGTTCCTGTTCCGGCTTGACAAGCGAATCAAAAAACTGGAGGAAAAGAGCAAATGAAGGCTAAGTATATTATCGGTGCCGTAGTCATCGTGCTGTTCATGGTCTGGGGAGCATCGGCGTTCTTCAAGACCACGTACCAGTATGTTTCGATCGATGACGCGATGCATACCAATCGGACTGTGCAGGTGATGGGAAAGATCGACTTCAGCAAAGTCAATTACAATGCCGATCATTCCCGCCTCGAATTCGCAATTTACGATGCTACGGCCGACAGTGCGGTCGGCGCCGAGACCATGAACGTCATATACTATGGCGTTGTCCCCGGGAATTTCGATCAGGCCAAGCAGGTGGTGCTCAAGGGTAAGACCGAGGGTGATCATTTCGTGGCCGAACAGATGCTGGTCAAGTGCCCGTCGAAATATCAAGGACAGGACGGTTCCGAGTATCAGGATATCAAGAAGCATGAGGACGCGGTAGGGAAGGCCGGAGTCTGAGACAATGAGTCCTAATCTCCCGGGCGACCTCCTGATCTTTTTCGCATTCGCTTTCAATCTTATCGTCGGTGTACTGTTCTTCCTGATTGCCAGAGGAAAGACATCTTACGAGAGTCTGGCCAAGCGGAGCTACAATGTCCTGGCGATCTGTATAACACTGGCTGTTGCCTATCTCTACTATCTGTTTTTCACCCACAATTTCATGATCCGGTATGTCTATGACTACTCTGATCGGTCACTCCCGTTTTTCTATATCCTCTCTTCGTTCTGGGGGGGACAGGAAGGGACCTATCTGCTCTGGCTGTTCTTCAACGTTTTGCTGGGATATTTGCTGATATACAAGAGCGGCCAGTACCGCAATTATGCGATGGTGGTATTCTCTCTGGTCAATCTGTTCTTCCTGCTTATCCTGATGAAGCTTTCGCCGTTCGCGCTGACGAAATTTCAGGCTGCCGACGGTGCCGGGTTAAATCCACTGTTGCAGGATCCATGGATGGTAGTGCACCCGCCGGTCATTTTCATTGGCTATGCGATGTCGGCTATTCCGTTCTCAATCGCCATGTCTGCTCTGATTATCAACGATTTTTCCGGCTGGGTGAAGCGAATATTCCCCTGGGTGGCGGTCACCGCTATCATGCTGGGGGGAGGAAATATACTCGGCGGTTACTGGGCTTACAAGACCCTGGGATGGGGTGGCTACTGGGCCTGGGATCCGGTTGAAAATTCTTCGTTCATCCCCTGGTTTGTCTCGCTGGCGCTCATACACGGATTGGTGATCGAGCGCCGAACCGGCGCACTCCGGAAATCGAACGTCTTGATGACCGCGTTCGTGTTCGTACTCATCGTGTATGGAACGTTCTTGACGCGAAGCGGCGTGTTGGCTGATTTCTCGGTGCACAGCTTTGTTGATCTCGGCATCAACCAATACCTCATCGGATTTCTCGTATTCTTTGCCCTGATGACATTGATCCTGTTCTTCCCGAGAATAAAAGCGATGGGTCATGTTCCGATGAGCTACAATATCTACAATCGAGAGTTCTTCCTGTTTGGTGGGATGATGTTGCTCTTTTTGTTTTCCGTCGTGGTCCTTTTCTGGACCTCTCTGCCCTTGCTCACGAAACTTGTGGGCGCCGATCCGCGGGCTGCCGATGTCTCTACGTACAACGATTTCGCCGTGCCGTTCGCCATTCTGTACGCCCTTTTCCTGGCAGCTTCGCCTTCCACCAATTTCACGAATTACAAACCGGCCGGGTGGATGGGCAAACTTGCCGTTGCTGCAGTCGTCGGACTTTTGCTTGGATTTGGTCTGTTCCATTTCATGCTTGGCGCCACCATGGTTTTTGCCGTCGTATTTACCATTGTCGTCTGTGGACTGTTCATGTTTCTGCTCAAATCGGACCTTCGCAAATCACTTCTGCTGCCTCTGGTTGGCCTGATCGCGGCAATAGCAATATCATTGTTGGTCGGAGTGCACGACTACATGTTTCTTTTGTTCTTCGGGGTCGTTTCGATGGCCCTGGTGGCCAATACCCAGTCGGTCGTTGACTTCCTGCCGGGGCGGTGGAATCTCATGGGTGGACAGCTCGCCCATGCCGGGTTTGGGTTCATGTTGATCGGGATTCTGGCGTCATCTGCTTTCACCACCAGTGACAAACTCGTTCTGCCGCGCGGACAGGGGGGAGAAGCGATGGGACTGTCGGTCGTATACAACGGCATGGAAAACGACATAGATTTTCCCAAGAATCGCCTGTTGTTATCATATACCGAAGGTGGACAGACCAGCGACGCTCGTCCGGAGCTGTTTTACTCGGAACGTCTCAACGGCATCATGCGCCGTCCGTTTATCGAGAAGCATCTCCTTTATGATTTCTACTTCTCGCCGGAGCAGATCCAGGACCTGCCTTCGGGTAATGATCTTACTCTTATCAAGAACCAACCGAAGACAGTCGCCGGGTACCAATTCACTTTCACCGGGTTCAATATGGGAAGCCACGAGAACGCCGACAGCGGCATGACGGTGGTGGTGAATATCGATGTCGCCGAAGCAGGAGACGTTATGCACCTCGCTCCGGCTGTAAAAGTGGTGCCATCGCCGAACGGGAATCGAACCATCGATCTTCCGGCCAAGTTCGGTCCGAATGATGAATATACTATTTCTGTAGCGCAGATCCTCGCCGATCAGGGAGGCGTCATGCTGCATATTCCCGGCCTGATTGCTTCGGGTCCGCCTGACCGGCTGATACTCGATATTTCCAAGAAGCCGATCATTAATCTTGTCTGGCTCGGTACCACGCTGGTTCTGCTCGGTTCGATCCTCGTCTATCTCCGCCGTCGGTCAGAGCTTAGCAGCGCCGCCTGAAGTCTCGAATTATCTCTCAACGCTGACCGGTTCGAGGTCGATAATCTTATTCATGAAGACAATAATAGCGATTCTCTCACTGTGGCTTTGTGCCCGGGCCGGCGCTGAGACAATTACGTTCGATCCGTCGAGAGGCCTGGTCGAGGTACCGGTCACCATCAACGGAATCGTTAAGGGCAAGTTCGGCATCGACACCGGCGCCGACCGGCTGTATATAGACAGGACATTTGCGACGGACAATGATCTGAAAATCCTGAATGGGGCCGGGCAGCAGAGTATTGTCGGAATCGAGGGGTCCACCAAGGCGGGCTATGTTTCGCTTCGATCTCTGACGCTGGGAGATGACCAGACTCTGTACAATCTCAGCGCTACTGCCGTTGATATGTCGGCCTTGACCCGCGACACCACTGGCGGCATGCCCGATGGCCTTATCGGCGAAGACATCCTCAGGCAGTTCTTCGTCTGTATCGACTACCCGAATCGCACGCTGGAACTGTATTCATTCGAACCGAAATTTCTCTCAGGAAAGCAGTACGACAGGATCGATTTCAGTCAGTATCAGCATCTGATCCTGGTCGATGCCGTTATCGGTGATACGACGGTTCCTATGATCCTGGACTACTGCGCATCTTACACTACTCTTGATCTTCCGCTCGCCAGGAGCCTCGGTTTGGGCGACACCGACGGTGCGCGAGTATCGGTCCCGAGCATCTCTTTAAGCGATAATGTCGAGTCTGACAATGTCCCCGCTGTTGTAACGGATCTGTCGGCGTTTCATCGAAGAATTCCGAGAGCGCAGTTCAGTGGGATAATTGGAGCAAGTTTTCTCTATCGTTTTAAGATGACGGTCGATTACAAGCGGCAGGTTGTGTATGTAGAGCGGTAGGCCCGTTCTGCGCGTCGGTTTCGAGCTACTCACATACGATTCGAATCTTCTGTAGGGGCATACTTCTGAGAGGCGGCCCCGAGCACGCTCTTTCATCTCGACAGAAGCAGTAGGCGTAACAGGGCAGCCCCTAAGACGGATGTTGCCACACGGGGTGGAGTACCGCAGGTCGGCCGCCATGCGTTCCTGACTTTCAGAACCATTCTTCGCTTGACACTCATTGATATCAAGCGCTAACTTATCAATACCATCTCATGGTGCCGTTCATCCGAACGGGTAATAGGGAAGACGGTGCGAGTCCGTCGCAGCCCCGCTACTGTGAAAGGCTACTTTCGGAGCACTGTGCCACCGGTTGGACCGGGAAGGCGCTTCGGAGGATTTGATGCCTCAGCCAGGAAACCTGCCATGAGCAACATCATGCGAAAGCCGTCAGCGCGGGCTGACCGGGCCGGAATGCCGCGCCGACTGCTTCCTCGGAGGATGCCGTGAGGCGCATTTTTCTTATCCTTCTGAGCGCTGTCCTGGGAGCGACGGGAGCCCGGGCAGCCAATGACACTACCGAAGTGTCTTCATCCGTCCGAACACTTTCGGACAGCATCATCGTAACCGCCAACCGATTCGGCCTGACGCCCGAGAAATCGGTCTGGCCAACCGTCCTCATCACCCGGAACGAAATGAACGGCGAAGGATCGCTGGCATCCGCCCTCGACGGCCGTCAGGGGCTCGATGTTCGCAATCAGAATGGCATCGGATCGTTGACCACGCTGTCGAACTGGGGTGTGTTCAACCGCCATATGCTCCTGCTCTACAACGGCCGCCCGGTCAAAGATTACTCGCTTGGCGGGTTCAATCTGTCGGACTTCAGCGCGGATGAATTTCAGCGGATCGAAATCCTGAAAGGACCGCAGTCCGCCTTCTACGGATCTGATGCGGTCGGCGGCGTGATCAATTTGATCTCTTCGGGCACGCTTGTTGACAAATTCGATGTCACCACACGCCAGGGAAGCCAGGGGCTTCATACGTACGAGACAACGATTGACAGACGCCTGGGGCAATTCGGATTTGGTGGCTACGGTGAGTTCACACAGGCGGACAACAACCGGGATAACGCTGGCGCCGAAAGGTATCTGTTCAATCTTCGCGGGGATTTCATCTCTCGGGACAGCCATCATCACCTGAGCGCAACCGCAAGATATTTCAATGACAGCCTCGGCGTCCCCGGTCCGATGCCGGCGGCCGGCAACATCCCGGCCTACGGCTCCGCGGAATCATATTCTACATACGATCACCAACAGGATAAAGACTATTCCGGCGATCTTCAATATCGCTTCGATCATTCTCGGGACGGACAATTCGGTCTCGGTCTGTTTTGGGAGAAGAAGAAACTGGACTACTATTCGCTGTACAACTATCAATACGACTACTTCACGTTCGACACCAGCTCAGTGCCGGTCGATTCGTTGCTGAGTCATGACTCGGTCGATGTTTATTCGACCACTTTGTACGATAAGCGCTCTTCCGGGCTCAATGCGCGCTATATGAACCGTGTCGGCCCAGCCACCCTTGCCGGCGGGGTCGACCTATTGTCCGGGACAATACGCTCCAGTTCGGCGGACCACGATATCGCAGCCAATACGGTGGGACCGTTCGCTCCGTACGATTACAGCTACGATTCCAACAACGAGTGGAAAGCGTCGCAAAAACAGGTGGATCTCTGGTCAAATATCATTTGGCAGACAACACCCAATTGGGAATTCGATGTAAGCGGCCGAATTCAGCTTGTAAAGAACCGCCGGGCCCAGCCGTCGTACAATCTCGGCAGCATCTACTCGGTGAGCGAGAACATTAGATTGAAACTCGGTTATGGCTACGCATTCCGGCTGCCGTCGATTGCCGAACAATTCGCCGAAGACTTTTTCACAGCCGGGAACCGTGATTTGAATCCGGAAGTCTCGCATTCGCTCGTGGGGACCCTTGATATTCGCTCGTCTGACACCAAGGGATCTCTGACCGCCACGCTGTTTCACCAGAACGTAGATTCGCTCATTCAATACCAATACCAGCCGGTCTCAGGCAAATCGGTTCCGGTTAACGTGAATCGGTTCCGTTCGACCGGTCTCGATGTGAGTCTGGGGTATGAATTCCGAAAGGAGATCTCTCTTGAGTGGGGAGGAGTTTGGCAACGCGCCCGCCAGACATCGCAAGAGGGCGATGATTTTGTCAAAGCGAACTATGTACCGGATTTCAAATGGCGTGCGCAACTGTCCGGAACGCATCGTATGATTGCCTACAATATTGGTCTCGATTTCACCGATAAGCGCTCTCTAGTAATAAGCAGCTACACGAAGACTATCAGCTCTGCCTACGAGCTGAATGCCGGGCTGTCACTTCGGGTAACGTCGAATGCGACACTGTCTGTAACCGGTCTCGATCTTACCGACAGAAAGCGTCCTGATCAATTCGGATTTGATCTGTTCGATCACGACTACCCGTCGCCAGGCAGGCGGTTCGTTTTGAGCGGAAGATTGGGAATTCTCTAGGTCCTGGCACCAAGCGGAGGGCCCTCCCGTAACGACCTTCGACCGGTCGTCGGGGGGGTGCTACTTTTCATTGGATGAAATGTATCCACAAAGTCGAAATTATTGTGAAGAAAAGTACTATTTATGTTGACGTGAGGATGTTCACTTGATATATAAAATCATCTTTCGGGTATATTTTGTCGTAATTTCCACGTAAGAAGACAGGTGATTTATCATGAGGAAGTGGGCTTTTGAGTTCTCGTTCGACGTCGACCTGGAGAACAGCGTTATCTACGAGAAGATCTATGGAAGTTGGCGCCTGAGTACGGCGCAACATTACAGCGAGGAATTCGAACGCGAGACCGAAGAACTGATCAAGAAGCCGTGGGCGAAGCTTTGCGATCTGAGCAACTGGAAGACTGGTTCGCCCGAAGTTATCGCGAACATCGGAAGGCATCTGGAGTGGTGCCGGGATCACCAGATGGTCTGGTCAGTGAACATTATCAACAACACCGTGACCTTTGCCCAGCTCCAGAAAATGTTCGAACGAGGCGGAACGAAAGAAATGTCCAGGACCTTCCGCACTCGTGACGAGGGGGAAAAGTTCCTTAAGGAACAGGGCTTCAAGATCAAATCGCCGAATGGTATGGGGCAGCGCGGCTAAGCAGGCCGCCCATTTATCGCAACTTCGACCTTCATCTGTGCCTTGATCACTTCTTAAGATACCGTCGGAACCATTTTTCCATCCATTCAAGACGAGCAATCCGTCGGTCGGGTCGTCCATGGCGGGAAAGGCCGTGCGGTTCTTCCGGGAACCGGACCATCTCAACGGTCTTACCCATACACTTGAGCATCGCATACATCTGCTCTCCCTGCTCGATATGGCAGCGGAGATCATGCTCGCTGTGAATGATGAGAACCGGTGTTTTGACATTCTTAAAGTAAGTGATCGGTGAGCACTTCTCGTAATTTTCCTTATTGGTCCAGGGGAAGCCGTGGAACTCGCGGAAAAGGGAGTGACCGATATCCGAGGCCCCGAACATCGAGATCAGATTCGTCACCGATCGCTGGGTGACCGCGGCGCGGAATCGATTGGTGTGGCCGATCATCCAGTTGGTCATATAACCGCCGTATGATCCGCCGGTGACGCCGATCCGCTTCTGATCGATGAACCTTTGCTTTTCCATGTAGTCGGCGGCCGCCATGCAGTCACGGTAGTCAAGATCTCCCCAACCGCCGGCGATGGCATCGGCCCAGGTTTCACCTCGGCCCGAGCCGCCTCTGGGATTGGAGTAGAAGACAATATAGCCTTTCGCGGCCAGGTACTGCATCTCATGGAAGAACGAATGGGCGTACTGAACCCGAGGGCCGCCGTGGATCTGAAGGATGGCGGGATATTTCTTATTGCGATTGAAATTCGGAGGCAGCACCATCCACCCCTGAACTTCGGTTTCGTCAAACGACCTGAACATGACATCAATAGTCTTGCCAAGCTGTACTTCGGATTTAAGAAAACCGTTCAGATTGGTGCATCGTTTTGCCTTCTTCTCGCCGCCGAACTGGGTCGGACAGGTCATGATGTCGCCGGGGTTTTCGAGATCGGCGTAGATCAAAGCGGCCGTACGGGTCTTGCCGTTAAGCGAACAGGCTTTGATATGGCACTTTCCTTTGAACACTCGGGTCGGCTTCCCACCCGATGCCGGCAGATAATACAGGTTGGTTGCTCCGGTGTCGGAGGAGAGGAAATAGATCCGCTTCCCATCAGCCGACCAATAGACCGGGGAGAGGTCATGCCCTTCGCCCATATCGGTGATCGATTGATCGTATGCCATCCGGTCGAATTTCGGCATCAAGTCCTTCGCCTTCGGCTGACCCTTAGCACCCACCGTCCAGACGTGCATGTTCGTGACGCCCCATTCGTCGTTCGGATTATCGTGGCCGACATAGGCAATCATCCTGCCGTTGGGAGAGAATCTCGGCACACCAATCGGGCCGGCCGGAGTAGGAATGCGTCTTTCCTTGCCCCCATCGATCGGAATGACGAAGAGGTCATCGCGCATCATTTCCATGTCAGGGTTCTTCGACCGGTTGGACACGAAGACAATCGACTTGCCGTCCGGCGATACCGAAGGGGAGGTGTTATCCCGATTTCCGCTGGTCAGGCGTTTGAGGGTTCGGGATGCGATATCAAAAGTGCAAATCTGGAATCTGTCTTTAGGCAGGAAGCCCATGCCATCGAGTCGATAAAACAACCTGGTGATGTGACGAAAGACCGGGGCCTCTTTCTTTTTCTTCTCGTCGGTGATCCAATGGGAGTCATTGTACCTCAGGCAGAAGACGAAGCGCTTGCCGTCGGGAGTCCAGGACAGATTGCCGATTGAACCGTCGATCTCGACGACCTTCTGTTCGGCACCGCCGTCTATCGGCATGATGTAGATGCCGGTTTTCTTCTCCCGGGTGGATAGGAAGGCGATCCGGCTGCCGTCCGGTGACCAGATCGCAGCACCGTCGTTTTGATTGCCGAAAGTGAACTGGCGGCTCTTCTTCTTAGCCATATCGTAGATATACAGGTTCGAAAAGTACTTGTTTTCCTTCTCGTCCATCCGTTCTACGGCGTATGCTATAGAGAGCTCGTCGGGGGACAGAGCGACCGAGTTGGGTATCCGGAGTTTGAACAGATCGGTTCCGGAGATCGGCAGTCTTTTGGAGACTTTGGAGGTCGACTTTTGTGGCATGGTGCAGTCCTTATCTAACTAATTGTATGGCAACGTCATTTGTAGTTATCGCTGATCTATTGAGTCAATTAAGCAGCATCGGCAGGTCGGCGCAAGCGGGAAAAAGTGGACCGAGGGAAAATTTGATTTCATTTTTTGGTCAAATGGCATATTTTGTGGAGCAAACTTTGCCCGATGGCGTTATACTCAGCGGAAATGTTCACTCGATAACAACATTTAGTCAATAAATAACAAGGAGATATCAACTTGGACGTCCTCGCGATTATAGACAAGGTGCAAGAGGTTGAGAGCAAGGTCAAGTCACGACCGAAAGACAACACCCCCCTCGAGGCGTATTCAGGCAAAACCCCAGCGGAGTTACGGGGAATGCTGTACACGATGCTTAAGGCTCGTCGGGTCGAGCGCGAAGAAAAGCTGCTCCTGCGCAAAGGATACAACCGGTTCTTCATCGGTTGCGGCGGCAAGGAGATGATCGATGTCGTGTTTGCCGAGACTCTTCGCGATTCCGACCCCTGGGTCGGATACTACCGCAACAAAGCGTTCGATCTGCACCGCGGTTCGACTCTCGAAGATAAAATGCTCGAGGCGATCGGCGACCCCAGATCCAAGAATAAAGGGCAGCAGATCCCAGCCCATCCCGGTTATCCCGAATTGGGAATTCTTCCGCAGTCATCGCCGACCGGCGGTCATGCCATGGAAGCAGCCGGCTTGAGCGAAGCGATCAAGCACCCATTGCCGATCTCCAAGCAGTCCCACCTGCCGGGCGGAGCATATCCTACGGACGCTATCACCGTGTGCAGTATCGGCGAAGGATCAACCTCCGAAGCGGAGTTCTCCCGCGCGGTATTTTACACGGCGTTCTACAAGACAAGATTTATTGCGGCGATATACAATTGCGGCTGGGCGATCTCGGTCTCAGTCGAAGAGCAGTTCCCCGAAGGAGATCCGACCACGCCATTCGAAGGGTTCCAGCGGTTCGGCCTGAAAATCATGCAGGTTGACGGCACCGATATCAAGGACTCGCTCGCCAAGGTGGCTGAAGGAATCGAATACACGCGGGCGGGCAAGGGCCCCGTGCTGATGAATATCCGGACGACCCGCGAAGGCTCCCACTCCGGTTCGGACGACCAGTCGTTCTACATGGACCCGGTCGAACTGGACTGGCATACGTACAACGACTGCGTTCTCAAGACGAGCAATACCCTTATCGAAGACGGTATTCTCACCCCTCAGGAAATCAAGAAGATGTGGGATGAACTCGATGAAGCGGTGACGGCCGAATCCCAGAAGGCAGTCTCGACTTTCCAGCCCAAGACGGCCGAGTTCATCATGAAGTATGTCGGGACATACAACTTTGACGACGCCAAAGCGAACTGGAAGAAATACCGCGATGCGAGCAAGGTCGATCGGAAAGCGAAATATCAGCAATTTCACGAAAAAGGATATTTTAGTTCAGCGGAGCTTCCGGAGAACGTCGGTCCTATGACCATGCGGTTCGCGATCAACTATACCCTGTTCGATCTGTTCATGCTCAGCGAGGATGTGATCCTGTTCGGTGAAGATGTCGCCGACTTCTCCGGGCACATGATCGATGACGTCGAAAAACAGTCCAAGCTCAAGGGAAAAGGTGGCGTCTTCCTGGTCACCAAGAATCTCCAGCGGGAATTCGGCAACAGCCGCTGTTTCAATACCCCGCTCGACGAAGCGGGAATTCTGGGCCGGGCCGGCGGACATGCCTATCAGGGGCGCCGTCCGATACCGGAAATCCAATTCCTTGACTATATGTCTCCGGCCTATCAGATGTTGAAGGACCGTGTGGCCACCACCTACCAGCGTTCCGGCGGACTCTTCAAGATGCCGTTGGTTATCCGGACGACTTACGGCGGGTACAAACAGGGAGCCGGAGCGTTCTGGCATTCCGAAGGGAATCTCGGCACCTGGATGAACATCCCCGGGCTGCTGATCGCAGTTCCATCGAACGCTTACGATGCCGCTGGACTGCTCAAGACAGCCTGGGCCACCGATGACCCGGTGTTGTTCTGTGAGTCGGTCGCACTGTATAACCGTCGCGATTGGGAAGGTGTCCCGATGGAAACATCGCTGCCGGAAATTGACGAACTTATCCCGTTTGGTGTGGCCAAAGTCTACGACGAGGAATACACCGATATCGGCATCATTACTTACGGTGCTACTCTCCATATGTGTCGCAAAGCCTCGGAGATCGTGCGCGAGAAAGGCATTCACGTCCGCGTCGTGGATCTTCGTACGGTTAAGCCGATGGATGAGCAAGCGATCCTTAAGACGGCCAAAGATTGCGGCAAGGTTCTGGTCGTGACCGAAGACCGTTTCCCGGGCGGCGCCGCTGCGACGATCGCGTCGGTCATCACCCAGGGCGAAGGTCTGTACGATCTTGAGGCCCCGGTCAAGATGGTGACGGCGATCGATGCCCGCGTGGCCTATGGAATGGACGGAGATGCTTCGTGTCTGCCGACGGTCGACAAAATTGTCGCGGCTATCGAAAATCTCCACGACAATTTCTAGGATCTCTTACCGAAGAAATCAAAAGGCTCCGCTTCGGCGGAGCCTTTTTTCATTGACCTATTCGGAGGAATGATTTGATTTTTGATCGATCGTCCGGTTCTACAATCCAGTATCCGGCCGCAGCGGCTACAATAAAGGCGGGAAGCGCCGCGCCGACCAGCGTGACCCATGTAGTTGGTCGTATGATATAATTTGCAGCGAACGAAACAGGCAGTACCAGGACCACCGCCAGCAGCCCGTAACGAAATCCGGTGCCGACAATTCCGGCGAACGAACTCCTGAGCACCCGTGCCATGAAGAAGGGATAGAGTGTCGAGTACAGGATCACCTGGGGGACGGTGTTTGCCAGGGCCATGCCGGTGGTGCCGTACCGAGGGATCAGGATCAACGCCAGGGCAATCTTCGTGACCGACTCCAATGCGACGACGTACAGAATGTACTTGTGGCGTTCAATGCCGAACAGGATCGAGTTGCCGAGTATTTGCGGCAGGAAGAAGGCATTCCCGACCGCGAGAATGATCATGACTTTGGCCGACGGAAAGAACTCCGGCGCCAGCCAGAGGTGCACGAAGGGAGCGGCAAAAACTATCACACCGGCAGTCAGGCCAAACGACAGGAAGGAGCCGTACTTGACCCCCCGTCGATAAATCTGCCGAATCTGCTCCCATCCATTCTCAGCTTCGAGATGGGAAACAGCCGGAATGAGCGGAATGCCGATAGCATTGACCAGATTGCGAAACGACAGCATGAGCTGGGCCCCCGGATTGTAAATTCCGGCCGCCGCTGATGAAGTTATCAGGCCCAGAAGAAAACTGTCGGTGTTGAACATGATCAGCCAGCCGATACTCACGGCAAAGGAAATGCGAGAGTAGCTAAACAACAGACGCGCCGTAGCCTTCTCGACCAGAGCAGGGGAGAACCGCACCTGTGGATGGGCCCGTCTGAGCCAGAGGATGCCTACGATGTGCCGAATCAGCGCCACAATTACGATTACCGAAGCCAGGGCCACCAGACCGTACCCCTGCCAGATTAGTACGACCATCAAGACTGTACGAATGATCTCTTCACATGAGACCAGGAACCGGTTGACATCGTGGCGCTGGAAAGCAGCCTGGGAGTTACCGTAGGGATAGAGAAAGAATGTCAGGGCAAGAAAAGCTCCGAGAAGCATGAGGGCATGCCGCCCTTCGGCCATCAGCGCCGGGTCATCGATTTTGAAATACTGGAAAAAGTGGGCTGAAAACAACCAGACGCCACAGAAGACTATAATTCCTATACAGCTATAAAGTACGGTTGCGGTGGACAACACGCGATTGATTGAGGGATAATCGGATTTGCTCAGATGTTTCGAGACATAGCGGGTAAGAGCCGACCCGAGCCCCAAATCGAGCATCGAGAAATAGCCGATCGTCTGGAACAGGATAACCCACACACCGTAGCGTGAGTCACCGTAGACTGACGAGATGTATGGGACAAAGAGAAACGCGATGGCCAGGCGGATCAGATATCCGGCCCAGGACATGAATATATTCCGCATCAACTGCTGGCCAATTCGAGACAACCGCCTATCCTTTCCAGGTTTTTTGACTTTTATCGGGAGCGACCGCAGTATAATATGCTGTCAGGTATGTATCTAACAAAAAAAGGACGTATGCGCTTTACCCTATTGCTCTTTCTGTGCCTGGCGCTCAATCTCGCCGCTGGAGGCGTCATCGCCTCGGATCGACCACAACTGTACGGTTTCGCGCCTGCCTATCCGACAAGTCTTCCTTTGTTCGCCTCCCCCGAATTCAGAATTCAACCACCGCTGGAAAGAATCCTCAGGCTTTCGCTCGAAGTTAAGAAAGACGGCTCGGTCGGCAAGCTGACGACCGAATTACGCGGAGACAGCATGTATGTGAATTACGTCCGCCCGTATCTGACATCGCTTACGTTTGTACCGGCCTCGGTAAGGGAAAAGCCGGACAGGTCGATTCTCCCCGTTTCGGTTCGCTTGCGTCCGGGAGTTGCCGTGCCGGATTTCTACTTTCCTGTCGATACGAACCTCGCGGTGAATGACCTGTCGATGTTCACGGACGCCGTCAGGTCGTTCAAGGTTATGCTTCCCCGCGTGCTTGAGTTTCCATCGTACTCGGCCACCCTTCACAGCACCGACACCCTGGAGGTTTACCCGTACGTCCTTCTCAAGATCGCACTGGACGAGAAGGGACAGTTGACCGATGCCAGGATCGACAAAAGTACCTACCCGACATTCGATCACCAGGTCCTTTCGGCAGTGAAATATGCCAGGTTCGAGCCGGCGCGTATCAAGAATAAGGGAATCGCTTCTGAAGCATATCTATTGGTTTCGTTCTTTCCCTCGATCAGCTATCCGAACCAGGGCTGGAAGGCCGATACCGCCTGGCAGGCCGGTCTGCTGGCGAAGGCACAGATCCGTCTATTGCCGGCGAAGCTGGGCTTGCTCAGTCCGCCGTTGCCTCGCCGAGTTCCGGGGGATACGTATCCCCGGACGGTGGCTCCTTCTCTGTATTCCAGGTTCTCGGCCGGTTTGAATATCGACTCGACCGGAACCACGACCAGTTGGTCGCTGATTCGGATGGGCGCCACTGAGAGGAAGCAGGTGATCTCGTTACTGCGTTCGATGAAGTTTTTCCCGGCGATTGGATTCGATGGCCGACTTCGTCCATATCAAGGACTCATCTATATCACCGCGGACGATCAAACGAATATACGAATCGACTACAATTGGCTCCAGGATAGCTCTCGCTAGCACAGTCGCTTTAACCTCCTACTAATCATCATCTTACTTTCCGCTCATAAGGTTTCCTGTCAACCCCTATAGCGCATATTCTGCGAGAATGCTCTGTGCAGATCATCGTTCACAGCAAATCTGGCATTCTAATCGGTTGTGATACAATGTGATAATTTTGCAAAAACGCCCTGTAGCGGCATGCTGGCACGAATGTTGTGCACATCTGGGACGGTACGGGGAGGGGGCAGATTAACCGGGAAGAAACAAGATTCTCATCTGTATAAGGAAGGAGAGCGAGAGTATGGAAAGAGCGACGCGAACCTTGAATGTGCTCTCGGCGATCATAATGGTCGTCACCGGTGCCTACATTCACGAGACCTTTGGCCCGGTGCTCTCGCCGATCGCAGTAGGAATTCTCTGGATGACAGTAGTGGTTTACTCCGGGTTGCAGATCGAGAACGGATATGACTTTCTCAGGCGGAGATGGCGTTCTGTGAGCCGATAGCGGCGCAACAATTCGCTTGACAATACCGGCGAAAGTTATATTATGGTTGTCTTAATTGAAGTTATGATAAGGGATTATGTTTTGAAGAGAGGAATGAAACATAGCCGCAAGGCCGTGTTCCTGTTGACGGCGGCCGCCGTCATCTCGCTCATCGCATTCGCTTCTGCCCAGGAACTCAAGCCGGAAATTGCCACTGCTTTGGACAAGGGTGACACCACCCTGGCCATTAACCTCCTCAATCAGGAGATCCAGGTCGACAAGGCCTACAGCTTCAACTACTACATGTTGGGGATGATCTATTACAACCAGGGAAAGTTCGGTAAAGCGGCCGACCAATTCCAGATCGCCCTGGACCATAAGAGTAAGGACTACGACGCCCTCTATTACCAGGGGCTCTGCTATATAGAACTGGGCCAGTTTGATAAGGCCGAGGCCAATATGCAGACCGGGGTCAAGAAAGACAAGACCAACAAAGCCCGATTCGAAGACGGACTCGGTCAGGTTATGCTTGCCAGGAAGAGCTGGCAGGAAGCTGACCGCCTGTTCCGCCAGGCGTTGGTCGACGATCCCTCGAACGCCAATTATCACATTCATCTGGGCGACGCCAACTTCTATCAGGGGATCCCATCGCTTGCCATCACCGAATACGAAAAGGCCCTTCAGGAAGACACCGCTTCCAGCGAGGTCTACTATCACTGGGCCGAAGCCTGTCTGGAGATGAAGGACTATAACTGCGCGATCGAGAAGCTTAAGATAGTGCTTTCAAAAGACAGTACGTTTGCCAAAGCCTGGATGCGGGCCGGCGGTATTTATTTCAAGGCCGGTCTGTCGTCACGCACGAGGCAGGATCGCGATGCCCGCTTCAAAGAAGCTATCGGGTCTTACAAAAAGTACCTGGATCTGTCAAAAGCGACTCCGGATTCCTCGAACGTAAGAGTGTACTACGAGCTGGCGATGTCGTATTCGAACCTTTATGGCTTCGAAGACGCGGTGGACTATTTCCAGAAGGTGCTATCGATCCCGATGGTCCCCCGGGATATCTATTTCTACTATGGCAAGGCGCTCTTCTATACCAAGCAGTATGACAGCAGTGCGGCCATGCTCAACAAGCAGATTGAGTGGGCGGCACAGCAGGGGCCGGATTACAAGCCGACGGTCGACAGCGCCGAGGTTTTTCAACTGCTCGGCGATGACTACTTCTACAAGAAACCGAAAGATTTTACCACAGCTATAGATTTCTACAAGAGATCCCTGGCCGTCAATCCGGACCAGGCCCGTCTGTTACAGAATGTTGCGATCGCTTACCACAGTGTTCGAAGCTATAAGCAGGCGCTTGAGTACTATGACAAGCGAATTGCTCTTGGTATTGATTCAACTTCGGCCTCTATCTATAAGAACGCCGGATACGCCGCCCTGAACCTCGCTACCAACAGTTCCGCCGGCGGCGATGAGGACCTTGATATCGATCAGCTGGAGAACGGCGGGTCGACTCCGCCGGCTGTGGCCACTGACACTGCCGACTCGAATGTCGATTACTTTAAGCTCTCGACTGATTATCTGACCAAGTATCTGCAGTTTGACAGCACTGATGTCAAGGTTACGTCTGCGGTCGCTTACAACTATCTCTACAAAATGACCGACTGTGAGAACGGGGTGAAGTACTATCAGAAGGTACTGGAACTTGATCCCGGCAACTGCGAAGCCAAGAAGTCGATCGGTTACGCCTATTTTGCGGGTGGAATCTGTACGATAAATTACGGCAAAGCGCTCGAGTATCTCAACGATGCGTACAATTGCCTTACGAAATCCGGAGGGGAGTGTGCCGATGTCAGCCTGACACTCTGGATCGCACAGTGTTACCATCTTCGCGCGGTGGCCAAATCGCAGAAGAAGGAAAATGCGAATGACGACTTCAAGAATGCCTACAACTGGTACGGCAAAGTTCTGAAGTGTCAGCCGAACAATGCTGATGCGAAAAAGGGTCAGGACGACACCCGGTTCGAATTCGGTAGTTAGTGTGTGTGATTAATGTTGGGTTATAAACAATTATCTTGGGAGTATTGATGGCTGCTGAAGAAAAAAAATCTGATTCGACCAAAAGGATTACCGATTCCGACCGGTTTCGGTATATCGGATTCGATGTTTTTCCAGGTAAGCCGAAAGAACTTTTCAAATCTGATGCTGAAAAGAAGAAATACGAAGAGCTGAATCAAGCAAAGCGGGCCAAGGGAGAACTGCTGCGCGAGCAGTGCACTCTTCTTGAAGAAAGAATCTCCGGTCTGGATCGTCTGGTCTTGACGATTGCGTCGGTGGTCGTGATTCTCTCGTTGTTCTTGCCGTGGTATTCGGTGTACAACGAGAAAGTGGTCGAGACCAAAGCCCAGCCGGCCGCAACTGAATCGGCCCAGCCGGCCGACAGCGCCGGGGCGATGATGACTCCGAGCGATTCGGCGGGTCTCGCCATGAACGCTGATACCGCCGCGATGACCGGGTCGACGACCCCGAATGTCCCGGCCGCAAACGCCGGACAGCCGGCCCAGGGTACCGTGGTGAGCAAGTCCGCCGGCGAAGAGGTCCTGTCTTCGTACGTTGCCAAGAAGAAAGTGGAACGGATCTATGCCGACAAGACCGGCCTCGGGGCCGTGCTCTCGCTGGGATCACTCGGTTCTTATCTCTTTTCTTCGGGGATGTCCCTGGCCATTACCTCGATCCTCTTTCTCATCAACACGCTCCTTTGTATCATTCTTCCGATCACGACGCTCTACGGCCTTTACGGAGCCAAAGGGACTCCCGACGTCAGGGCGCTGCATCTCAAGAAGCTTCTTCGGTTCAATTGGATACCTTTGTTGGTTTTTGTTCTTGCGCTGGTGCTTTCGTTTTTCGGCGGTGACTATGGATTCAATGCCGCCGAGGCGTATTCAAGCATCGGTTCAAGTTACGGGCCGGGGGTCTTTCTCGGTTCGATCTCCTGGGGAGTACTGGTTTCGATGAGCGCGTTCATTCTGACAGGCGCAAAAGGTGTCGAGATCTAAGGTATGAAAAAAGCTTATTTATCCTAAATAATGGAGGTTACTGTCACGTGGTTAAGCAAACGATTTTCATCACTCTAAATGCCATCATAGCATTTTGCATCGGGTTCGGGCTCTGGTACGGAGTCTTCAGAACATCGGAACAGCCGATTGTGCACTCGATCTATAAGGGTGGTCCGCTGGTCGTCCTGCTCATCATGATCCTGTTCATGCTTCTCGTTTTCGTGATCGAACGGTACATTTCCCTGTACGGCAATGCTAAGGGGAAGAGTTCGGTTCAGGTTTTCTTCAAGAAGCTGGTCACGTTGATTCAGAATGATGATTTCGAAGGCGCCCTGGCCGCTTGCGACAAACAGCGCGGCACGACCGCCAACGTCCTTCGCGCCGGTATCGACCGGTATCGCGAAGTCAAAGGGAACACCAGTATCGACAGTGAAAAGAGAATTCAGCTGACCCAGTCGGCTATCGAAGAAGCCAACGCGTTGGAAGGACCGCTGCTTGAGCGGAATCTGATCGCGCTCTCGACCATCGCTTCGATCGCCACCATGGTCGGTCTGCTCGGCACGACTATCGGTATGATCCGTGCCTTCGCCGCCACCGGTAACGTCGAAGGCGGTGTTATCGATGCGACCCAGCTGGCGACCGGTATTTCCGAGGCCCTGGTCAACACGGCCGGCGGTCTGACCTCCGGTATTCTCGGTATCTTCTTCTACAACTTCTTCGTCAACAAAGTGGATGCCTTCAACTACACCACCGATGAAGCGACGTTCGAAGTTATGCAGATCCTGAAAGACAAAGAGGGAATCTAAAAGATGTCGACTAAGAAAAAGCGGCGGATTGCGGTCCGCATCGACATGACGCCGATGGTTGATATCGCCTTCCTTCTGCTCATCTTCTATATGGCGACCACCCAGTTCAAACCACCGGAAGCCCGGGCGGTTGACCTGCCGGAGTCGCACTCGCAGATCAAGTTGCCCGATAAGGACGTGATCAATGTCACGCTCACCCAGACTTGATTCGATGTATGTCGACTATGTCGAAAAAGCCGACATCGAAATCAACGGCGAAATAGTGAACACCACGGTTCGCAGGGTCCGAAGCGTCGATCTGTACAACCTGGCGGCCGAGATCAACCGCGCCCGCGCCAAGAACCTCAAGGCGCTGGTGGTGGTGAAGGCCGACAAAGGAGCGAGTTTCGGAGCGATGCAGGATATTATGAAGCAGATGCAGGAAAATCACCTGGAACGCTTCCTGATCCTCACCGACAAGGAAACGACCAAATCATAAGAGCAGGTGTGATACAACCATGTGGGTCCAAAAAATGTTAATCAAACCGGGGTCCTCCGGTGTTATATATAGTGAGAGGAGAGTGATAAAATAGATGGCCGGTGATGTAGTAGAACGGCAAAAGAAAGGCGGAAAGAAGGGTCTCCGAAGACCCAAACGTCGTATCTCCATTCGTATCGATATGACACCGATGGTCGATATCGCTTTTCTCCTTCTGATTTTCTATATGGTGACGACGGTGTTCGCGATGCCTCAGGCGATGGAGATTAACCTTCCGCCCGCCGACCAGAATCAGGATATCGAGGTCAAAGAGTCGAACCTCCTGACTATACGAGTCGATCAGGATGGTCGGTTCTGGTGGAATCTCAAGACCCCGACACCTGAGAATTTGCCACTGTTGCTGCCGAGCGCTACCCTGAGTCCGACCGACACGGTTACGTACAAGCTTAACCCGGATACGCTCCAGGGCCTCTTGGTCGCTCAGAATCGATTGAATAATAAATTGAATACTTTGATACTCATTAATCGGAAAGCTCCGTATAAAGATATGGTTGATATCCTCGATGAAATCGACCAGATAGAGCGGAGCTGGAACGCTTACACGGCCGAGCAATTGGGCGTGAAAGTGGATCAGATTCCGAGAGATCAGAAGTTTTCATACCGCTACGCGGTCGGCGATTGGGAAGACCGCGATACGAAGATTATGGAAGCTGCGGTGCAACAAGCACACGAAAGGGGTGAACTATAATGGCTCATCCGAATGTATTATACTCACCGTACGGCGCGTTTGAGATGAAGGCGAAGTACCAGCGGAATTTCCTGCTTGGTACGGCGATTACCTTCTCGGTCGTGGCCCTGATTCTGCTCACGTCATGGCTGATTTCAGTCATCCGGGGCGGGGATCTGGACGCGATCAATAGCGACGCCGTGGTGATCAAGACGGTGGCCGACCTCGGACCGCCTCCGAGCGTGGCCAAAAGACCGCCGCAGGTTCAGGTCCAGCAGCCTAACGTGGCCGCACCGAAAGTAGGCATTCCGAAACCGGTAGCAGACGATGAAGTTCAGGACGAAGACGTCGTCCTGGCTACCCGTGAGGAACTGGCTGAAATCGTGGCCCCGGATATCTCGTCCCAGGGCAACGGCGACAACATCGTCGTTGACATTAACGACCAGGACTATCTGCCGGCTCCGGACGAATTCGTCCCGGTGGAGATCCAGCCTGAAATGGTCTATTATGAGACCCCGGAATATCCGAGACTGGCCAAGCAGGCCGGTATCACCGGCGTGGTCTGGGTCAAGGCGCTGGTCGACAAGGAAGGAAACGTGCGTGACGCGATGGTCGCGAAAACATCAGGCACGGCCTCCCTGGACGAAGCCGCGGTGGCGGCAGCGAAGAAGAACAAGTTCAAACCCGGCATTCAGAACGGACGTCCTGTCAACGTCTGGGTGTCATACAAAGTGGTCTTTGAACTGAACAACTAAGCCGTCAAGACACGCTGTCTTAGATACAGGGTATCTTTACCAAAGGTAGAGATGCCCTTTTTCTTTGCCCGGAATGAACGCCACGACCGGGGCACTCGTCTCTTTGATGAGAGGTACAGTGTCTCAGCAGGAATCCCACCCGATACCTCGCACCCTTCATCCGCCTCACACTATTCACAACCTCCCGGGGAAGGAGCCACCATGAGCTGTTCGAACAGTGCTCTGTATCTGCCCTACGGTGCTTATGAGCTGAAGGCAAAATATCAGCGGAACCTGCTCCTGAGCAATCTGCTGCTGGGCTTGACAGTCGGACTAATCGTAATCGCCTGCTTCGTTTTCTCCCAGGAAGGCTCGGATATCGGCGGAAGGCCGGTGATCGTGAGCACACTTGATTCGACCCTGGTCAGCGCCCATCCGGTGCCGCCCCCGTCTGTCGTGTACGGACAGGAACGTCGACCGACACCGGCGCCAAACGAACGACGCGGATCAATACCTGTTGCGGTCTCCGATGACTCAGACTGGCTGGACACGGTGACGATCGCAACTCAGGAAGAACTGGCCGATATCGTCGGCGGATTCGACACCGACGAGGGCGACAAAGGCGGCATATACATCGCGCCCGAAGACACCGATTACATTCCGTCGCAAACGGAATTCGTGTCCGCCGACAAGATCCCTGAGTTTGTGCACCAGGAGCAGCCCGAGTATCCGAGGCTCATCAAGAACGCGGGGATCCCCGGCAAGGTCATTCTCCAGGCATTGATCGACAAAGAGGGGAATGTGAAGGATGTGAAGGTCGTGAAATCGTCGGGCACGAAGGGACTCGATGATTCGGCGGTGGCGGCCGCGTACAAGAACAAGTTCACACCGGCGATCTCCCACGGCCAGCCGATTTACATGTGGGTTATTTACACGGTTGAATTTGTGATTGAGTAGGTTGACACCCTCTTGGGTGTCAACATTCGGAGATTTAATACGGTACGGTTTCGATATCGGCTGTAGGGCAGCCTCGTCTTCGAGCCTGCCACTCGTCCGGTGTCTTCGGGGCACAGGCCCGGTTCGATGGCGTCAACACCCAGGACGGTGTTGACCTGCTTTACATGAACGACCTCACGATTGTCAACACTTTGAGGAAGGAGCTGTTATGTTACGATCATTTAACGCTATCTCTCCGGCGCGGCGAGCATTCACGCCTGGTTTATTCGGTCTCGCTGTTCTTTCGGCCGTGATTATTCTCATAAGTCCTGAAGCCCATTGTTTTCGTACCGATTACGTTCCTCATGATTCGGTCACGATCACTTATAACGGTGAGCCGGTCGTGGGTAATCTCTTTATCCGAGGTGGACGCCTCGGCGAAATCTTCTGTCGTATCGTTCCTCTCGTATCGATTCCGAAGCCGGTGGTGGACGACTGTCCCCATACAGATAGCGTCACGTTTGCCGAGATGCGTCAACTCGCGGCCCTGATCGGTTTTCCTGATTCATTGCCAATCGGGTTTGGCAGCACGAACAATATTCAGGCGGACAGCGATCGTTTTCCTTCGCCGACCGACACTGTTGTAGCTGACCGACAGCCCGTGTTCTTGTCATGGCGAATCCCGCCGTATCCAAGACTTGCTCGGCAGGCGGGCATAACCGGTACAGTTACGGTAAAGGCGCTGGTTGATAAGAGGGGCAAGGTTGCAGATGCCATGATTGGAAAATCGTCAGGAACCGCAGCACTCGACGGAGCGGCAGTGGAGGCAGCCAGAGGGAACGAATTTATCCCGGCCATGCGAAAGGGTCAGCCGATTTTCATCTGGATAGAGTATACGGTGGAGTTCGATCTGGAGGGTTGATCAGCGCTCGTCTTGCGACAAGTTCCGGATGCCACGGTTCCGCGATGCCTCACGGTTCGGCTTGCATCGGTTAGTTCAAAACTCTTGCAGTTTTGACATAGTGTTGACTGTGCTTGCAGAAATCTGGATTTGCCTGCGCGAGGGCATGACTCGCCTCCAGGTATGTCTGTAATTGGCACGCTCGAAGACGAGGGTGCCCTACAAAAGAATCTACGGCATTACCATTCAATAACTTATCTCATGCCAGCCCGGCCGGGCAATTTTTTTATGCCTGAAATCCAATTTCAACTTGACAGGGGCACAAATGTGCAGTATTTTAGTTTTGAGCCGATAAATACCAGGAAACGGTCATCGGGCTGCTTCGGGTAACCTCCCGAAACGACTCATAAACGATTCAAAGGAAAACCAGACATGGAAGAAATCAATCATCCGAGCAGTCGTTTCTCCGCCGAGCTGGTCGAGGACTACCACCATCCGTTTGGTGCGTTCTCGCCGGTCGTGCGCAACAGCCAGGATTATTCGTACGTCAACGCCGCCTCCTGCCCTGATTGTGGCGGGGGGATGGTCAAACTGGGAAACTGTTTCAGCTGTCCGTCGTGCGGGTTCGCGAGCTGCAGCAGTTGAGCAAGACATGGGCATAGATCAAGGGAAGCTTACAGGGTGTTCGGACACCCGGAAAGGATGAGTTGTTCAGATGCGAGTGGGCGAGCTTGAGAAATGGGGCATACCGTCGCGGATTATCGAACGCTGGAGCGGTCGTCAGGGTGACTCTTTGCTGCCGGTTCAGGGTCGGGCGGTGCGCAAAGGACTGATCGGTGAGCCGGGCGGCACTGCCGAGCCGAAACCGGTCAGGATGTTGATATCGGCGCCGACATCGTCCGGCAAATCGTTCTGCGCTGAGCTGGCGGCGATCAGGGCGCTCACGATGCGTCAGAAGACGATCCTGCTGATGCCGCTGAAATCGCTGGCCGAGCAGAAGTATGATTTGTTTACGCATACCTACGGCGATCTCGGCGTGAAAATCCTGATCGTGACCGGCGATCATCCAGAGAACGATGCCCGGTTCGCCGCCGGGGACTATCAGATCGCTATCGCCATCTACGAAAAGTTCGACCTTTTGCTGACAGCTTCGCTCGATGCCCTCGCGACAGTCGGTCTGGTGGTGGTCGATGAAATCCAGACCATCTCCGAACCCGGAAGAGGGGCGGTGCTTGAACGGCTGCTCACCAAGATTAAGGCCTCGGTCTATGAACCGTCGCTGGTCGGTCTGTCCGCCGTAATCGGCGATGACGCAGTGTCAGCCGGACGTCTGGCGGACTGGCTCGATGCGGTGTTGGTCGAAGAAACGATGCGGCCGGTCGACCTGATGCGGGGAGTGGCGGTCGAAGGGTCCTATCAGTATCGGTTCTTCAACAACGGTCTCGATGGTTCCGAACCGTTCGTTCACCTCAATGAAGCGGATGACCCGTTCGAAGGGTTTGTCGAGCAGCTCAAACGTGACGATGGCTCGACGCTGGTCTTTCTGAAATCCCGCATGGAGACGGTTGACCGGGCGTTTCAATTGGCGGCGAAAGTGAACTGGCCCGAAGCAAAACAGGCGCTGGAGCGGCTCGAAGATGAGGAGCCATCGTTTCTCGTCCGCTCTCTTCGTCAGTCGCTGAGCCGGAGAGGGGCTTTCCATAACGCCGATCTCTCTCCGAATCAACGTCAAATTGTCGAACAAGCTTTTGTAGAGAAGGAGGTTAAAGTCCTCTTTTCGACTACTACTTTAGCTATGGGAGTGAACCTCCCGGCCGACACGGTCTATCTGGAAACGGTCAAGTATGCTTCGGGCAAGTACGATGACCGGCCTTCGCTCATTCCCGTTTCGAAAGCGGAGTTCGACAACATGACCGGACGGGCCGGACGGCTGGGGATGAAGCGCGAAGCTTCCCGTCCGGGGCGTGCGATCGTCATCGCCGAGTCGGAGTTCGACCGGGATATCCTCTGGGAGACATATATCGCTGCGGATCGTCCTGAACCGATGAGATCGGCGTTTGGATCGATGTCTCCCGAAGACTGGCTGCTCGATATGATTGTCAGCGGGCTTCTCAAAGATGCCGGCGAGCAGGGGATGCAGTCGCTGTTTGAGCAGACCTTGTGCGCCCATATCGGCCAGCAGGAGGGAGGGTTCGATTTCTCCGCAGCTTTGGGATTTCTCGATGAATCCGGGCTGGTCCTGATCGATGAATCGACGCAGGCGGTATCGGCCAGTTCGATGGGGCAGGCGGTGGCCCGGACCGGTTTGACGGTCCGTCAGGCAATTCACTACCTGACTCGGTGCTCGGAGCAGCATCCCGACTCAAGCTCAGGCTGGGTCGCGTTCGTGCTTCAGGGACAATCGTGGCATCTGCCACCGGCCATTCTCACCCGGGTCGAGCAAATACAACAGGCTCCATTGAAACTGCTCTATCGTCAGTTCGACCACCTGATTTCCGAGGCTTCCTGTCTGTTCGGCAGCGGGCAGGCGACGAAATCTCATGAGCCGTTGTCGTACCGCCAGGCGGCATCGTTGAAAGCGTTTCTCCTGCTCGAAGACTGGCGGCAGTTGACTCCGGTGCAGCGGTTGGAAGAGCGCTACCAGATGCACTTGGGGCAGATCCTCAATCTCGGGGAGACCGCCGCCCACCTGCTTCGCTCGGTGGCGGAGCTTATCGCCGCCCTCGACCGGGAAACCCCTTTCAAAGAACAATTGCGGCAACTGGCTTTCGAAGTGCGCTACGGTTTGCCGTTCGAACTGCAACCGATCCACGAGCGGCTGGGGAATTGGCTGAGCCGGTCTGATTTCGATCAACTCGACAAAGCCGGGGTGAGCAGTCTTGAAGATATATGTGCCCTCCCGCCGGAGGAGCTATCCGGGCTGATAACAGGCAAAGAAAAGCTGAACAAAGTAACGCAAAGAATTGAAGAGCTTAAACAGGAGGTTCACATGGCAACCAGAACCAATCTATCACAGATGCGCCCGGGACATATCGCACCATCGATCTATCTCGAGCCGGACTCAGTCGTTATCGACGGTACGTTCGAGCGGGAACGCTACCTGGTGAAGATCAACGGATTCCCCGTGAGACTGACCGGGAAATCGTTTAAGTACTTCGCCAAGCTGGCATGGTCGCGAGTAAACCGTGATTCTGGATGGATTTACAAAGAAGATATCGAGATCGGCTTTAATCAGGCGAGATATCTCTATCGGATGAAGGGAGAGCTGACCGACGGGCTGAATATCTCCTGGCCGATTATCGAGAATAACCGCCTCGGGTATTACCGGCTGAATGTCGATCCGTCCAGAATCGATATTAATATCGACAACCTCAGGAACCACCCGGATTTCGAAGTCCGTCAGCTGGTCACCAATAATGAACTGAGGACGGTCAATTAAGTCGGTCAGACAGGACCGTACGCACAAAATCCCCCACTTGGTTCGTTGTTCCACCGCTGCCGGCAGGGAGTATCCCTGCCGGCAGTTATCTGACCGGGAAAACTTCTTCTCCTGCTCCATGTTATATAGATAGATCCATACCGCCCGGGAAAATACCAATTGACAAAAATCTTATATTCCGATTGCATTGATTCAGATGTCGGGCCAGCCGCCGATAATATACGAAAACGAGACCTAAATGATTATTAGAAGTATAGATATCCTCCCTTTTCTGATCTCGGACCGGGAAGACAAATACCCGGTTCTACCGCTGCGTACCGGTGTACTCTTTCCCGGAACGATGTTTACTATCCAGGTAGGGCGTCAGGAAAACCTGCAGCTCATCCAGCATTGTCGCGAAGGGAACAAAGAGTTCATCGCTTCATACTCACCGGCGGGTGAAAACAATGGCGCCGCTTCTCCGGTCCATCAGATCGGAGTGACCGCGGTCATCCGGGATATCAGGACCGGGCTGGGAAATTCCGAACTGGTCACGATCGAAGGACGCCGTCGGGTTGCCCTTACCAAGGTCATCGAAACCGAACCGTTTATGACCGCTGCGGCCAGTCTTATTGAAATCCCCAAAGATGAATTGTCCTCGATCAAGGATCAGGTCGACGAAGTAATCGCAACTATCCGTGAGATCACGCAGCTCGATACGACTTATTCACCCGAGCTTCTATATGTGCTCAAAATGATCAACGAGGACCCGTCGCTGTTTGCCGACACCGTAGCATCGCTCTTTCATTTCACGCTGGCGGCCAAACAGGAGATCCTTGAAACGATCAAGCTGGACCAGAGGTATGAACGCCTGCTCAGCTTCCTGAATCTGGAGCTAAATCGGATCGTCACCGTTCATACGATCAATACCAATGTGAACAACACTATTGAGCAGGAACAGCAGAAGCATTTCCTTCGGCAGCAGTTGTTCGAAATCCGCAAAATGCTGGGCGAAGACTTCACCGAAGAAAAGGAAGCCAACCGATACAAGGCGATCATAAAAGGGAATCCGAGTCTTCCGTACGAAGTCGTGGCGAGAACGATGATCGAAGCCGATCGGCTTTCCCAGTTGTCCACGGCGTCGGCAGAATACGGCGTCACCAAAAACTATCTGGACTGGGTACTCGCCCTTCCCTGGGGAAAATGTCATACCGAAGACTACCAGATTTCAGACGTCGAAAAGATCCTGTCATCGGAATACTATGGCCCGACCAACCTGAAAGAACAAATCCTTCAGCGCCTTTCCGTAAGGAAACTTCTCGGGGGTATTAACGAGGGACCGACGCTCTGTCTGATCGGGGCTCCGGGAACCGGTAAAGCGGCCCTGGCAAGAGCGATAGCGAAAGCACTGAAAAAGGAATTCGTGCGAATTTCGGTCGGTGGAATCTCCGATGTTGCCGAGATCAAGGGAACGACCCGAACGTTTCTTGGCGCGATGCCGGGTAAGTTGATCAGGGCCTTGCGTGATGTCGGCACCTGCGATCCGGTGGTACTGATCGAGGATATCGACTATTTCAACATCGACAACGATTCGTCGGTCAATATGGCGCTGCTTGAAGCGATTGATAATCGAATCAACTCGCGCTTTCTGGACAATTATATTGGCGTACCCTTCGACTTAAGTAAAGTCGTATTCATATGTTCGGTCAGGTCTTTTGAAGAAGTACCTGAGCAGTTCATCCCGCGCTTCGAAATAGTCGAACTGCCGGGATATATCGAAAAGGAAAAGATCGTTATCACCAAGCGATACCTGATACCTAAACTTCTCAAGAAACACGGCATTTCAAGAACAGAGTTGAAATTCGGTGATCGTACGCTGGCGTACATCATCAACCGGTACACCCAGGAGGCGGGGCTGCTTGGACTCTCCCAGCAGCTTGAAAAGGTCTGCCGAAAGGTAGCGCTTGAGAAGGTTTCGAAACAAAAGAAGATCTGGACGCTTAACGAAAAGAGCATTCCCAACTACCTCGGTCAACCGGTGTTTATCCCGGAAAAGGCTGAATTGAGCCCTGAAATCGGCATCGCCGCCGGGCTGGCCTGGACCGGGGCCGGGGGCGATCTGATGTTTATCGAGGGGCTCAAGATGAAGGGAGAGGGGCAGATTTTGACCACCGGCTCGCTTGGCGAAGTGATGAAAGAATCAATTCAGGCGGCGCATTCATACATCAAATCAAAAGCGGATATTCTCGGCATCGACTTCTCTGACTTCAACGACTTCGATATTCATATCCATTTCCCGTCCGGCGCGATCCCTAAAGATGGTCCATCGGCCGGCGTGACCGTCTGCCTCGTGATCGCATCGGTGATGGCGGAACGTCCTATCCGCAACGATATTGCGATGACCGGCGAGGTCACCCTGAGAGGGAAGGTACTTCCGGTCGGTGGAATCAAAGAGAAAGTTTCGGCGGCTTATCGGGCGGGCATATATCAGGTGGCCATCCCGAAGGAAAACAAAAAGGACATAAAGGACCTTCCTAAAGAGATCCTGCGCAAGACCAAGTTCACTTTCCTCGAACGGGTGGACGAATTGTTTGAGTTGTGTTTGCTCGATTTCAAACCTTCGGCTTACACACTTGAGAAAATTTTTGCCGAAGAGATAGAAAAAGCCCGCAAACGCCGTCGCACGACACCGTCAAAGTCACGCACGAGAGCTGCCAAGTCGAAGCGCTAATGCAGTGTCTGCACGCTTCTCATCCTGAAATCGCTTGACAAATCCCATCCCCGTATCTTTATTAAAATGGTGAAGGTACCGGGATTTCTTACAGGACGATATATCTTTTCCGTACCCATGAAACGCGATCACAGTGCAGTCAGTCTGAGCACTTGCAGTTAACCCGGGTGTGAATATCAGCATGTTTACAGAATTTTCCCGGCACCTGATATCGCCTATGTCGGCAAGGTGTGCACTGACTCTTTAGGTGGTTGCGGGGTCTCATTCCAGTTCATGTATCGTCCTCAGGAGGTCGTATCGGACCACTGTCACGAACGAAACGCAAAGCGCTCACATATAGCATGGAGGCAATCGGAGCCATGAAAAGGTTGAGTCTGTTCGCAGCCTGTCTGCTTGTGCTTGCCGGAACCGCATTCGGGCAGAGTATCATGCTCGATCATGTTACCGGTCTCCACGGACCGGACACGATTCTGGTCGGTCAGCCAATTACGTTCTATATTCGGATCCAGGGGGATACGAATTTCTATCACGGAATCGCCAACGGATTCCGCATCTATTCCCCCGATGGTGCGACCTGGGGTTCAACGGTGGGGGACACGCTGCCGTTGCACTGGTATCAATGGTTCGGACTGATCTTCTCTATCAATTCGTTCAGTATCGATGGTGCCGGAGCAGACACGATTGGATTCGGCGGGTCTTACAATCCGCTCAATAGTAGCGGTCTGCCCCCTGGATTCGACTCGGTCACGTACACGATGACAATCGGACCGATCGATCCGTCATTCCACGGCAAGACGATCGTTCTCGATTCGAGTTTCTATCGTCCAATCGGCCGGTGGAAGTGGGCCGGCCCCGACGCTTTCCCGAGCTGGGGAGGTCCCTATAGCTTCACGATATTCGATCCGAATGCTCCGCCGGAACCGAGCAACCTGGTGCTTTCCACCGACTCACTCGCGTTTACGGTCGTTCAAGGCGGTTCGGTAGCATCCCAGACTTTCGACATAACATCGGACCGGGATCCGCTCAATTTCAGTATTGTCGAAAACAGCAGTTGGTTAGTGCCGACACCGATACTGGGCACCACGCCTCGAACTATTAACGCGGCCATCAACACGATTGGTCTTCTGGCGGGCACCTATCTTGACTCCATGGAGGTGACTTCGACTACTGCCGGGAATTCGCCTCAATGGGTGAAAGTATCGCTGGTCGTGACCCCGCCGCCACCGATTATCAGCGTAAGTCCTGCCTCGTTCGTATTCAACGCTATTGCCAGTGGATCGAATCCGGCCGACAAGATTCTGACGATCAAGAATATCGGACAATCGACCTTGAACTGGTCGGTTTCCAACAGCCAGTCCTGGTTGTCGCTGTCACCGACTTCGGGAACTGACTCCGGCGATGTCACGCTGTCCGTGGATATCACCGGTCTCGGTTTTGGAGACTATTACGATACGATTGTCGTATCCGATCCGAATGCCACTAACAGCCCAAAGCGAGTGCCGGTATCGTTGTCGGTCGCTTCGGACCTTCCGATCATCGCTGTAGACTCATCGTTCAACTACATAATCGTGCCGGGCGGGGCCTCTACCATACCGCCCCGTAACATCCATATTTACAACTCCGGTGCCGGCAGCTTTAATTTCACCCTATCGGAGCACTCACCGCGAATCCTCTCGCTGACCCCGAATGCGGGGACTGCGCCAGGGGATGTCTCGGTTGGATTCAAGATCTCATCCGGTGGAGTGGGGGATTACTTTGACACGGTGTTCGTGACCTCAGCCGAGGCGACGAATTCACCGTACCCGGTGGTGTTCCAGTTCCACTTCGTTCAGAACCCGGCGTTGCTTTCGGTCAGCCCGCATACGCTCAACCTGAACGTGTACGAATGCGATCAGGGGTACAACAAGCCGATGACGGAAAATTACATCAACATTCAGAACAACGGTGGTGATGTTGGTGTATCGATGAAGCTGCTTCACGACACCACATATTTTCGGACCGATATAGATTCCGGGCTGCTCCCTCAATTCGTGACGGTCACGGCCAAGCAGCTGCGTTTGCCATTGGGAACCTATGTAGATACCATTTTGGTGACATCGAAGAAGGCGGCTAACTCGCCTCAGGTTGTCGTGGTCAACTACAATGTTATCCCGGGTAGTCAGACGCCTGAAATTTCGCTGGTATCCGATCACTACAACATTCCGACACAAGAGAACGAGGGACCACTCAAACCGATAGTCTATCAGATTTACAACAGGTACGGCGGGTGCATGGAATGGAATGTTCAGGAGAACATTCCCTGGTTCTATCCTGACCCGGACTCGGGACAGGTACCGAGCATATTGGATCTGGATGTGAATGCCGTCGGCATCCCCTTCGGTCAGTACCAGGATTCCTTCTTCGTGGTAGCCCCAAGTGCATCGAACAGTCCCAAGAAGGTCACGCTGACGCTCCAGGTCTGGCGGTTCCATGGCGACGTGAACTATGACGGGGAGATAAACATTGCCGATGTTATCTATCTCCTTGATTACCAGTTCAACCATGGGCCGGCCCCGCAACCGGAACTCCGGGTAGGGGACATGCAATGCAATCTGATCGTGGATATTTCCGATCTGATCTACCTCGTCGATTATTCCTTCTCAGGTGGACCGATCCCCTGCGGGAATCCGTACTAGACTGCTGCTCAAGCTTCTGAGTCCAAGCGCCGTTATCTTAGGTAACGGCGCTTTTTTTGCTCTGTGGAACTATGAGCTTGACAAAATCCAAATTCGGCGTACCTTTGATTACGTATAAACTATTACACGTCAACACGATCTACCACTCAATCTGACTGGTCGGTCCCCACAGCCAAGGTACGCCTGGAGGAAAGTGTGAAATCACAGCTATCGATTACGGGGAGAATCGCGCTTGTGCTGTTGCTAATCGGGATGGTCTCGGTTGCCTCGGCGGCGCAGGACGAGGATACTATCAACTGGAACGAAGCTCCGCCTTCGCTCATCCACCAGAAAATGTGGCAGGCGAAAGCCTCTGCCCATTTCGACAAAGAACTCGCCCGCAATCTCATGGCGCAAAATGCCCTGGTGAGTACCCAGACCAATTACGACGTAAAGTACTATGATGTCGCTATCCGCGTGGATGACACCAACCAGGTGCTTTTCGGTTCGGTGCACTCCGTCTCAGCAGCGACAGAAGACAATGTCTCCCAGGTGCAGGTGGATTTGTACAGCAACATGGTAATCGATTCGATAGTCGATGCCAGTGCCGGCCAGCTGACGTTCTCACGCGCTTCTAATGTTGTAACCGTAAATCTCAGTCATCCCTACAATACGGGCGACGATTTCGAATTTACCATTTACTATTTTGGGCACCCGGTCGAAGGGGGATTTCAAGCCTTTGCCTTCGACACTTACTCCGGCAAACAGGTGATCAGCAGTCTGTCCGAACCGTATTTTGCACGTACTTGGTGGCCCTGTAAGGACCGTCCCGACGACAAAGCCGACTCTTTCCATATAGCAATTACTGTCGATACGTCGTTCTACTGCGGCTCGAATGGCACGCTCGACTCGACTGTTTACACCGGCGGCAATGCCCACACTTTTTATTGGAAAGAGCATCACCCGATGACATCGTACCTCTTCAGCGTGGCGATCTCGCCATATCACGTGTGGTACGATCAATGGGTGTACAACAACGGCGCCGATACGATGCCCCTGATCCATGCCGTCTTCCCGGATCAATATGCGAACTCCCTTACCGGCTTCGGCATTTCGCCGGCTGCGCTGACAATATTCTCGAATGATTTCGGCTTATATCCGTTCCGAGATGAAAAATACGGGCACTCCAACTTCACTTGGGGTGGAGGTATGGAGCATCAGACTATGACCTCGATGATCGGCAACTCGTTCGGCTTCGCCGCTTCGACGGTTGTTCACGAAATGGGTCATCAATGGTGGGGCGACATGATTACCTGCCAGAGCTGGCCGCACATCTGGCTGAACGAAGGATTTGCATCTTATTGCGAGGCCCTTTATTTCGAAGCTACGCAGGGGAATGCAGCCTATCACACCTATATGAACGGGATGCGGTTCACCGGTTCCGGCTCGATCTACATCACCGATACGTCGAGTGTAAACATAATATTCGGCTCCATCGTTTACGATAAAGGGGCCTGGGTGCTTCACATGCTCCGGGGAATGGTCGGTGACTCATTGTTCTTCGCCGGCATCCGGGACTATTACAGCTCGCAGTACCAGTATGGATCGGCGACTACGGAGCAGTTCCGCGATATCATGGAAAACGCCACCGGCTACGATCTGAACGACTTCTTCCAGGACTGGATCTACGGTACGTACTTCCCGACCTATCGCTACTCCTACTATCAGGAGCCTTCGGCAGGCGGTGGTTATGACCTCTGGTTATATGTCGAGCAGCGCCAGTCGTCGAACCCCCAGGTCTTCCATATGCCGGTTCAATTCGCTTTCTCTCCCGCCTCCGGTCTGGGAAGCGCCGATACAGTAAGACTGGACATCAATCAGAGAAATCAACTGTTTCACCTGACTTTCCCGACCCAGGTGAACAACGTTCAGCTTGATCCTGTTGCCTGGATTCTCAAGTCGGTTATTGCCGGGTCCTGGACCTTCAAGATTGTCACGTTGCCCGACGAGATCAGCGATGGTCAGCAGTACGTTCCGTATCAGGATACCGTCAAAGCGCGCGGCGCCACCAATCTGGTAGCATCAATCTCGGCCGGCGCGCTGCCTACCGGCTTCAGCATCAGCCCGGATGGGATCATTTCGGGGACGACGGCCGATACCGGACTCTTCACGTTTACCGTCCGGGTGACTGAGACTAACTTCAACACGTTTACTGAAGCTCAGTTCTCGATCCATATCGCCCCGAGTTCGTTCCTTGCGGGTGATGTCGACGGAAGCGGCTCCCTCGACGTGGCCGATCTGATCTACCTGGCCGACTTCATGTTTAACGGTGGTCCGCTGCCCATTGTCGGGGCGGCCGCGGATGTCAACGGTGACTGTATCGTGGATATCGCCGACGTGATCTATCTGGTCGACTATCAATATGCCGGCGGCCCGGCTCCGGTCCCCGGTTGCGCACCCTAACCTATTAGGTTGGTAATTGAGACTTACGAAGACGCCCCTTTTCAGGGGCGTTTTTCTTTGGGTGCGATTGCCTTCAGGACAGCAGCAAAAACTTTTTGTTTACATTCACTCTGAAGGGCAGTATTTTCTCTAATTCGAGCCGGGTGTACTTTTTACCGCGATATTCTCACTGAGGTCACGCCATGGATAACGAAAAGCAGATACAGACTTTCCATATTGCCACTTTCGGCTGCCAGATGAATTTGGCCGATTCATCCACTCTGGCGTCAACCCTCATTTCCCGGGGGTACCGTCGCGTTGCCGACGAAAAAGAAGCCGACCTCCTGATTCTCAATACCTGCTCGGTCCGGGAAAAGGCGGAACAGCGCGTAATCGGACGGTTAGGGGAGATCTCCCGTTACAAGAAAGAAAAACCTCATCTCAAAGTGGCGGTGGTCGGGTGTATGGCTCAGCGGTTAGGCAATGATCTGATTGCCCGGGTTCCTTATGTCGATTATGTCCTCGGCACCGATCGGTTGTTCGAACTGCCCGATGTGATCGAAGGTCACGAGGGGACGCAGTTCGTCATGACGGCGTTCGGTCATGAGAATATGGACATGATCGAACCGATCCGCGAAACTCCCTACTCAGGGTTTATAACGATCTCCCGCGGCTGCGACAATTACTGCACCTACTGCATCGTACCGTACGTCCGCGGCAAAGAACGGGCGCACTCAGCGCAATACATCGTCGACGGCGTGAAGAAGATGGTCGATGAGGGAGTGGTGGAGCTTACCCTGCTCGGACAGAATGTGAACAGCTACAAGTTCGAGTCAACGGACTTTCCGGATCTTCTGGTACGAGTCGCCCGCGAGACCGGTATTCAGCGGGTTCGATTTATGACTTCTCACCCGAAGGATCTTTCGCGTAAGCTGGTCGATGTTCTCGCGAGCGAGCCGAAGCTCATGCCGCACGTTCATCTCCCGTTGCAATCGGGCAGCGACCGGGTGCTTCAGAAAATGGGACGGATCTATACGCTTGAACACTACATGAAGATTATCAACTACATTCGCCGCAACATGAACTACGTCGTCATCACTACCGATTTGATTGTCGGATTCCCCAGCGAAACCGAGGAAGAATTTGAGCAGACGCTGACCGCCGTAAGCGAGATCCGATATGACAGCGCTTTCATGTTCCGCTATTCGGTACGCCCGGGAACGACCGCTGCACGCTATGAAGACGATGTTCCGGAGGAAGACAAGATTCGACGGCTTAACAAGCTCATTCGCCTTCAGCAATCGATTTCCTACGAACAGAACCAGCGAGAACTCGAACAGATTCGATTCGGTCTGGTTGAGGGGAAGTCCCGGAGAAGCGACGAGGTTTATCGAGCCCGTACCGAAGGAAACAAGACGGTGCTCTTCAAGAACGATGCTGAGATGGCCGTTGGCACAGTGGTCCCCATTCGGATAGTTGCGGCTGATGCTTTTACTCTCCACGGAGAGGTGGTGGAGCCAACCTGATGGCAGCGCTCGTCTACGCCATAGTTGTCCCGATCCTCGTGGCCCTCATCACGATCTTCTTGTCCTATCGTCTTTCCTTTTTTTCGGCTGAAAAGATATCGGGCAGATACCTGTTCCTGACCGGAGCGAGCCTGGTATTTCTCGCCTCCTGCTGGCAGGTCGTAAGAAGCATGACCGGGTACGTCGATTGGTTTGTCCCGTCGTTTTATCCGTTTATCGATTTGATCCAGCTCATTGTGCTGGTAGGTGGAGTCCTGCTGGTAACCGGTGGACTTGCCCTCTACGCCGATTTCTGGCAAACACGCAAAGACGATCTGGTCAACCGGGATCGTCAATTCACGATTCTTGACAGCCTCCAGTCGGTTTCTCATAATCCTTACCAACTGATCGAACTGCTTGAAATCTCACTGAAAGAAGTGGTCAGTCGAACGCCGGAGACGGCCGGAGCAATCTTCCTGGTCAACCGGATGCGCAGACAAATCGTGTTGACTGCGACGGTGGGACTGTCAAAGGCCGAGACGGCTGCACTTGAACATTATCCGCTCGGTCAGAATATCATCACACAATCTATCGAGGTGGGGGAGCCGATGATTTCGGACCTGTTCGAATTCGTGGATCCGGCAGGAAAGAAAACGGAATCGAGATTCGCGAGCTGTCTCGTGCTCCCGTTGGTGTCGGGCTCGGAACGAATCGGTGGGATGGTCCTCTTCTCCGAGAGCAAGGGACTTTTCACCCGGGGTGAGATCAGACATCTTCGGCCGGTTGCTGAATGGCTTGCGGAGAAAGTGAATTCGGCCCGGCTGGCCCGTGAACTTGCCTCGGCGAAAAGTGAACTCCAGCAGTCATCGGAAAGACAGGGGAGTCTTGCGAAACATATCTCGGACGCGACTTCGGCATTTACAACCGCCGATTCGCCGTCGACTTTCTGCAAGAGTCTGATCGGATTGGCCGAGTGTCAGTCGGTGCATCTGTATGGATTGAAGAACGGAAGTCTTCATTTCTATGGTGGGAGTGATCGCCTCTGGGATCTCTCGGAAAATTATCGGACCGCCCTGATCGAGGCGCTTGATCGAAGCAAGCCGCTTATCGTGAATCAGGAGGGTCAGGGGAGCGAGGGAAGATCCTACATCGTTCGCTCGACCCTTATATATCCTATTCATGGGGCCGAACGCCAGGCTGCTATTCTTATGGTCAAAGATTCGTCGGTCTTCAAAATCACCGATGATGATCTCGCGCTTCTTGGCATTTACGCCAGGTTGGCTTCGGCCGTACTCAATCAGGCGGATATGAGCCGCCTTGATATCACCCGTCGCAAAGGACTCGATATTATCCTGCAATTGTTGCGGCTCGACCCGAAGAACACGTTCGAGACGAAGCCGGCGTTTTTCCTGGAGCACATTGCCGGGCTTCTTCCCGATGGATCGGTGGGCGTCACGCTCGCGAAACAGCCGGATGGAAGTTTCATAGGCGTGGCCGGTCTCAATGTCGAGCAATCCGTGACGAGTGAGCTGCATCTGCTCCCCGGCGAAGGAACGATCGGCAAGGCAGTGTCTTCTCCCGAGCCGCGAATTCTTTACGGTCGCTCTCGGGTGTCGGAATTCCTGAACGGTCTTCACGAGAGCCAGCGGGATGTTCTGCTGCAGGCGTTCGATGAACAGGGCCTTCCGAACCTGATCATGATCAACCCGGTCTCATCGCTGGATTCTGTGGTTGGAGCGATTCTCATCTGCCTGTTTAACGTGTCGGAGGCGGACCGTGGAGAATGGCAGCGCCTCTTGCTTCTGGCCGGAGGGCTCTATTCGCTCCGGCTCACTATCGGGGAGTTGTCGCGGAAGCCACAGGCAGCCGAAATTTCCGAAGAAGCGGATCGGGTGGGGCAGACGCTCAATCAATTGAATAATCATCTTTCGGCAATTATCGGGAACGCCGAGCTGGCGGCCGTCCGCGGAGATCTCTCGGGTGATGTCACGGCACACTTCAGGAGCATCATTCGGGAGGCAGAGGCGGCAGCCAATTTCCTTCGAGGCAGGACCGGATCTCTGTCCCTTCCACCTTCCGACAAGTCGGCTGCTGACGGAGTAACGAATATAAGCCAGGTGATTTTGGATACGCTGAATCGAAACCGCATTTCGGAAAATCTTTTCATGGTTGGGGGACGGCCCCGAGAGATAAATCGATCCCTCGACTCGGCGGAACAGGTGGAGTTCAGCTCCGAGGCGATAGCGGAGCTGTTTGAAAGCGCCCTGGACAGGTTCGGCTCGATGACTTCGGACGACGATGTCATAACGGTCGCCACCTACACCCGGGGGGACTATCTCTATCTGGACATTTCGTCTCACCACCGCAACTTCCCGGCGGTTCGTCCGGTCGCGGAGTTTGGAACCTATCAGTTCGCCGACGACGTCCTCAAGTTCAGGCCGTCAGATACCTTTCTGGAACACGTCAGAGAAAAGACCTGCTATTATTCCTTTGATCAGACAGCCAGTCACCCCTCCTATCTGTCATTCAAGTTTCCGATCAGGGCGTCCCGCCAGAGACCGGAATCCGCATCCTCATCAAGGGCCCGAATCCTGGCAGTCGATGATCAGGCCGTTATTCTCGATTTGCTCTCCGCCATGTGCCAGACGGCCGGTTATTCCGTCAGAACTACCGACACCGCCCAGCAGGGGCTTGAGCTGGCACTGAGCGAGCCGTTCGATATCATTCTGACCGATCTGGCCATGCCCGGAATGTCGGGGCTCGAAATGGCCCGGGAGATCAGAAAACGCAAACCGAACCTTCCGATTGTCCTCGTCACCGGCTGGGAGGTCAATCTGAGCCCTGCCCAGCTCGAGGCGGCCGGGATTACCAATGTCCTGTACAAGCCGTTTAGAATAGAGCAATTGACCGATATTATTGCGTCTCTGGCCGGAATTCGCTAGTCCCAGGGCCCAAATCCATCATTTTCCAGTAAATGAAAAGCGCTCTTTTCCGATAATACCAAGTAGGTGTAGTATGGATAAAATCGCCCTCCTCGAACAGATACAAAGGAACAACAACCTACTTTCCCTCCCGCAGGTGCTCTCTGAAATCCTGCAGGAAGTCGGAAAGGAGAACTTTTCGCCGGATGGCCTGGCGAGAATCATACTCAAAGATCCGTCTCTTACCAGCCGGATTCTGAGCATGTCCAACTCTGCCTTTTATCAGCGCTACACGGAGATCAAAACTGTTCATCAAGCAATATCCATGCTCGGCGTTACCACGGTGAAGTGCCTGGCGCTGTCATCGTCGATATTCCACTCCGATAAAATAGCCAAAGAAAGCGGTATTGATCCGAAGGAGTTCTTCGGCTACATCCTGTCGGTGGCAGCGGCGTGCAAGAAGATCGCCCAGACGACCTCCTTTCCGAGTCCGGAGGAGGCATTTATCGCCGGACTGCTTAACGATGTCGGCCTCATGTTCTTGCTGCACCATTATCCCCGGGAGTATCACAGGGTCCTCTCAGGGGAAGTGAAGGCCGGGTCGCTGGTGGAGGCCGAAGTGGCCATCTTCGGTGTCGATCACACCGAGATCGGCTATCATCTTGCCGATATGTGGAAGATCCCTGTCGACATCAGGAACGCCATCTCCGGCCATCATAAGTCTTCACCGGACAAGAATTCCTCGGCCTTGAAGAATATCCTCAGGCTGGCGGTCGCTCTCACCCGTGAAAGATTCACGGGATACGAAGTACGGCTCGAAGACCGGTTGAATCAGATTGCCCTGCTCAGCAAGCAACTTTCGTTATCGAAACAGCAGGTTGACGAGATATCCAGTTCGCTGTTGACCGAGACGTTTGAAATAGCTGAATATCTCGGCGTGGACATTGGCAATATCGAGGAAATGCTGACCACTGCAAACCAGGAGATCTGGAAGGCGTATCTGATCATAGAAAACCTCTTCAAAGAGCGTCAGGAGCTTACCAGGAACCTGCTGGAGGAAGAGAGAGCCAAGGGTGCGGTGGAATCGAAAAACATCGCCATGGCCACTCTCTCGCACTATCTCAATAATGCCGTTATGGGAATTTACGGCCGTTCCCAGATAGTGGAAATGATGCTCAAGAAGGGGGATGTCGATCGCATCATCAGTGAGATGCCGGAAACGCTCAACCGGATCGAGCAGTCGGTGAAGAAAATCGTGGCGGTGATCGAGGAAATGAAACAGGTTTCGCCGATCGATCAGAAGAAATTCGATAAAATGTCGAAAGCGCTGAACATAGACGACCTTATTGAAAAACGTCTGGCCGCCATGAATGCCCAGAAACGGTGGGATGAACCGCTGGTGCCCTCCTGATCCATGCAGATCTCCTCTGTTGACCAGTTCAGTCGTTACACATAGATTACCCACATGCTCAATTACCTGACCGCCGGTGAATCTCACGGCCCGCAGCTTACTGCCATCCTCGATGGCATGCCGGCCGGACTGAAGATCGATATCGAAAAGGTCGATTTTCAACTGGCCCGTCGTCAGAAAGGATACGGGCGGGGCGGTCGGATGAAGATCGAGCAGGACCGAGCCCAAATTGTCGGCGGCGTGCGCAACGGTGTCACGCTGGGATCTCCGGTCGCGATCATCATTCACAATAAAGACTGGGAAAACTGGACCCGAATTATGGACCCGGTTAACCCGATTACCGAGGATCTCAACCTAAAAGAAAAGCGCCTCGCTTATGAGACCACCTATCCTCGGCCGGGCCATGCTGATTTCCCGGGAGCGGTGAAATACAACCAGACAGATATGCGCAATGTTCTTGAGCGAGCCTCCGCGAGGGAGACTGCGGCCCGGACGGCTATAGGTTCAGTAGCACGCCAACTGCTGGAGCATTTCAACATAAAGATAGCCTCACATGTAGTTCGAATCGGCGATGTTGAGCTGGCGGAGGGGTATGACATCTCGGATCTCGAACGAATTATCTCAGTCACGGAAGAGTCCGAAGTCAGATGTCTCAATAAGGAGACCGAGGAGCAGATGATTGAAGCTATCAAGGAGGCAAAGAAGAGTCGTGACTCCCTCGGCGGAGTGGTAGAGCTGATTGTCCGGGGACTTCCGGTGGGCCTGGGAGGATACTCGGAGTGGTCGAGGCGCCTCGACGGAAGACTGGCCTCCGTACTTATGTCTATTCACTCGGTGAAAGGAGTCGAGATCGGACTGGGATTCCGATCTTCGTCCATGCGGGGTTCCGAAGTTCACGACGAGATTTTCTATGAGTCCGGCTCGAATCCCACGAAGAAGCATTTTTATCGTCGGACCAATCGCGCGGGAGGATTGGAGGGGGGGATGACCAACGGCGAAGATTTGGTCATTCGGGTGGCCGCGAAACCGATCTCGACGTTGAATAAGCCGCTCAAGACGGTTGATATGGTGACCAAGAAGCCTGCCGAAGCTATGGTCGAGCGCACCGACAATTGCGTGGTCCCGGCGCTCGGAGTGGTATGCGAAGCTGCAGCCTCGCTCGTTCTGGCCGATGCCTTCCTCGAGAAATTCGGCGCCGACAACATGATGGAGATTGAACGGGCCTATCAAGCCTATCTCAGAACCGAGATATAGCCGTTGTTTTTTTGTTTCCCCGATCCTATCTGTTCTGCACATTTATCCCAGTTAACCAGTATTGATCCCCTCGGATGCTCTCCAAGGATAAGGAGCAGGTATATGAAATTGCACTACAGCTCAGGGAAAATGCCAGGAGCTGGCCGTCGGCACGCTCGTCTATTTTGCCTCTCAATTTGACAAGGTAAGTGACAAACGGCTGAAACAGCTGGACTCAGCCACTGGCGGCGCTGTGTCTACGTTGTTGGACTCGCAGGAGTTTTCCGGCAAACCTTCGGAAACCGCCGTTCTCTACAAGCCACAAGGGTTCAAGGCCGATCGGGTCCTTCTGGTCGGACTGGGCCAGCGCGCCAAGGTCGATGCTGACAGTGTGCGCAAGGCGGCCGGTACTGTATCCAGGCACAAGGCCCTGACCGGCACGAAGAAAGCGGCCTTCCTGCTCGGCGTCACCGAGAAAGAGGCGTACTTCCAGGCGGCTGTCGAGGGTCTGATCCTGGGCGGATATAAGCTCCTTGAATTCAAGTCCGGAGACGACAGCAAAGACAAAACGGTCCTCTCGGATTTGATCTTTGTCACGGAAAATGGCCGAACACTCAAGCGAATGCAGAAGGCGGTGGAGCGGGGAGAGATGGTTGCCGAAGCACAGATCCTGGTGCGCACACTGGCGGCTACGCCTTCAAATATGTTGACTCCAAAAATGTTCGTCGACCGGATCCAGAAGATCCTGAAAGGACATAAAGTATCGGTCAAAGTGCTCGATGAAAAGGCTATCGTTGCCGAGAAAATGGGTGCGATGCTGGCCGTGGCCAAGGGTTCCACCGAGCCGCCGCGCTTTGTCATTCTGGAATACAAAGGCGGCCGGGCCGGACAAAAGCCGATTGTGCTTGTCGGGAAAGGTGTGACCTTCGACAGCGGCGGCATATCACTGAAGCAAGCGCTCGACATGCACGAAATGAAGGCCGACATGACCGGTGCCGCCGTGGTATTGGCAACGATTCTTACCGCCAGCAAACTGCGTGTCCAGCAGAACATCGTCGCCTTGATGCCGCTCACCGAAAATATGCCTTCCGGTTCGGCAACCCGGCCTGGGGATATTGTAACCTCGCGCAAGGGACTCACCGTCGAGATCATCAACACCGACGCCGAAGGTCGGTTGATTCTGGCCGATGCTCTTGATTACGCCAATAAGTTCAAACCCCAGGCGGTAATCGACATTGCCACCTTGACCGGCGCAACGCTTTACATCCTGGGATATTCTGGGGCCCCGATCGTAGGCAACAACTCTCAATTGATGCGTCAAATCAAGACGGCTGCCGATGTCACAGCCGAGCGCGTCTGGGAGATGCCACTGTGGGATGATTACCGGGACCGGATGAAATCATCGATAGCCGATCTGAAGAACTCGGGTGGTCGACCGGCCGGGACTCTGACCGCGGCGGCTTTTCTCGAGAACTTCATCGGGGAATATCCCTGGGCGCATATAGACATTGCGTATGTCGATGTTGAGCCGTCCGGCCGACCGTACATTCCAGCCGGGAATACGGGGATCGGCACCAGACTGCTCATCGAAATGCTTTCGTCCTGGAAAAAGCTGTAAATCGGCCGGAGCATGAATCAAAAAAAGCCGCTCTCATGCGAGAGCGGCCTTTCTATGCGTATGTTCAAATGTCTGCTATTTTTTGGACCAGGCCGGTGCCTTGTCGGTCCCGGGTCCGGTCATGCGACGAAGGCCGTTGCCGGCGATGTCGCAAATCCATATCGAACCGTCAGTGGTTGAAAACGTAATCCACTTCGAATCCGGAGAAAACGACGGGGCGAAGGTGTTCAGATACGTTCCCACCGGCGCGTTTGTAATCAGATACACGTTCTTTAGATCGGGGGTAGCGAGATACAGGCCGGCATCGTTCATATTGTTGCTGACCATCGCTATCCACTTTCCGTCAGGCGACCAGACCGGTGCGACATAACCGGAATTCTTGTTCGCGATCGTCTTGATCGAATCGAGCGAAACCATGAAGTTAGTGCGGGGAAGAATTGCCGGTCCGATCGGCTGCTTCTCGAAATAGACGAAAGCAATCTGTCCCTGGCTGTTCATGCTGGGGGCGATCATGAATTGCTGACTGAAATTCGCCCAGTCCTTACGCAGCAGGTCGATATTGCTGCCGTCCGGCTCCATGGTGCAGATCTGATAATTCGGCTCGGCGGCGTTTGCTTTGTTGGCGTTCATGTCCTTCCAGAACACGATCGTCTTGCCATCGGCCGACCACTCCGGTCCCCGGTTGCCGAGATCATCGGTGAGTCGGAACCAATACAACTTGTTGTTGGCCTTGGCCGAGTCGAGATAGCACAGAAAGAGGTCGTAGACCTTGTGCTTGCCTCCGAGCATGTCCGGCCCCTTGAGGTCGACATAACCTGATCTCGTGAAGATGATCTCCTTGCCGTCGGGCGACCAGGACATTCGGCCATCGGCGTTTTTCGACTCGCAGACCGACATCTGGTTCTGGCCGTTGGCGTCCATGACGTACACGTCGCCGTCGCGAATAAACGCGATTTTTCCGGTTGGCTGACCTATTGTCCCCGCCAGTTCGGCCGGAAGTTTGTCCGCCGCGAAAGAGGGGGAAACAGCAAAAATAGTACTAATTCCCAGAGCGATAATCAGGAGAAGGGGGAGTCTTCGTCTCACTATTGGATCTCCGTTTTCTGGTTCTCGGTTTTGCCGAAAAATAAGGGTAATCAAGGTACTGTCAACCGAAATAGCGCTGTCGAAAAATTAGAAGCTGAAGAACCGCTTCAATTCGACTCTGCCTCTTACCCCGGAAAAATTCAGATCGACCCGGCTGTCGGGAGAATTGTTGTAGGTCGCGACAACCTCTTCGTTCTGAGTGTTATACCAGGCAACTTTGTCAAAGTTCAGATATAAGTAACTCAGGTCCACACCGATAGCCATGTTGTGGAAATTCAGCGGATAGTCCATGCCGAGGTTAACCGCAAAACCGGGAGCATTGTCCTTAAACGTGGTGTTTGAGCCGGTGCTCAAACCGGTGGACAGATTGAGATTCTGATACTCGTTCCAAAGCTTCCAGCTCACCTGATAGAATCCGGCGGTTCCACCCACTCGCACGGCGATGTCATTCAGCGCGCCGCTGAGTTGCGGATGGTTGAGGAGATAGTACTGGATGCCGGTCGAGAAGCCGTACACCTGAATTTCCGACTTCGGATTGGAGATGGTGGTGCCGGAAGGAGCGTAGTAGTAATCGCCGCTCAGGGACTGACCCATCTTGAGCCAGTACTCGCCGCCGATCGACCAGGCAAACTTCTGACTGAAGACGATACCAAAGTCGCCGCCCACCGTCTTGGCCTGTGACAGCCACGGAAGCGAGCCACCCTGAAGGTTGGCAGATTGGTTCGTGGCAAATTTGTTGTAATCATTGTTACGGTTGATACGGTTCATTTCGAAGTGACCGGAAACATAGGTCAGCTTCTGGGCGTGCTTTTTCGTCATCCGATTGAGGTACTGCTGGACTACTTCGTCTTCCTGACTCTGGGCCGTCGCCACGGACGAGCAGAACAGGACAACCACGCCCAACACGGCGAACAGAGATTTGAAACGCATAATGCCTCCTAAAGTGGTTATTTGTTTGCTCTTATAGTTATCGGATGAAAGGGGGAGATTCTTCAGCAAAAAGCGCGGCGGGCAAAGGAAAAGGCGGGTCGGATGACCCGCCTCAACATAATATCAATAAAAGACTTACCTAGTGCTGTATAGGCGTGTAGTCGAGCTTGGCCAACTGTGAGTACAGCTTCCAGCGACGGTCGCAGTCCTGCTGTCCCAATTTGGCCAGCATTTTTGCCCGTTCCGGATCCTTGCTCCGGAGCGTCCGGAACCGAATCTCCGAGTAAGAGTATTCTTCAAACGGGATCGACGGTTCTTTGCTGTCGAGCTGCAGTGGATTCTTGCCCTGATCGATCAGCTCCGGATTGTAGCGATACATCATCCAGTGTCCCGACTTGACCGCCTTCTCTTCCTCTGTCAGTCCAAGGGACATATCGATACCGTGAGCTATACAGTGGCTGTAGCAGATGACCAGCGAGGGACCATCGTACCGTTCCGCCTCGACCATTGCCTTCACCGTCTGATTGTGACTGGCGCCGATCGCCACCTGGGCAACATAGACGTTGCCATAGGACATCATCATCAGCCCGAGGTCTTTCTTCGGAAGCGGTTTGCCCGCAGCCGCGAATTTCGCTATAGAACCGCGCGGGGTCGCCTTGGACATCTGACCGCCGGTGTTGGAGTAGACCTCGGTGTCGAGCACCAGCAGGTTCACGTTCTTGCCGCTGGCGAGAACATGATCCAGCCCGCCGAATCCGATGTCGTACGCCCAGCCATCGCCACCGATAATCCAGACTGATTTCTTCACGAGGAAGTCGGCGACATTGCGAAGAGCGAGGACTTTCTCATCCTGCTTCAGACCTTCGAGCTTATTCATCAGGATGCGGACGCGCTCGCGTTGCTGTTCAACCTCTTCCTGCGAATGCTGACCAGCCTTGTGCAGGTCATCGTACATTTCCGGAACGAGTTCTTTCACGAGATGGAACGCATAGTCCTGGAGCTTATCCGCGGTCAACCGCATACCCATACCGAACTCGGCGTTGTCTTCGAACAGCGAGTTCGACCAGGCCGGTCCGCGGCCATCGGCGCGTTGACAGTACGGCGTTGTTGGGAGGTTGCCGCCGTAGATCGAGCTGCATCCGGTGGCGTTGGCACACAGAGCACGATCGCCGAACAGCTGAGTCATCAGCTTTACATAGGGCGTCTCGCCACACCCGGCACAGGCCCCGGAGAATTCGAACAGCGGCTTCACGAACTGCGAACCCTTGGTCGTTTCGATGTTGAACAGCTTGGTATCCGGGTCGGGGAGGACGTTGATAAAGAAGTCCCAGTTTTTCTTCTCCCGTTCGCGGATGGGCGCCTGAACGTGCATGTTGATTGCTTTGAATTCGGTCTTGTTGCCCAGTTCATCTTTCTTGACCACCGGGCAGGCGTTCACGCAGACTTCGCAGCCGGTACAATCTTCCGGCGCAACCTGCAGCGAATAGTACAGCCCCTCGAACTGCTTCGTCATCGCCTTGGTGTACAGGAAATCTTCAGGAGCCTGGGCCAGATACTTCTCCTCGAATACTTTCGGACGAATCGCGGCGTGCGGACAGACGATCGAACAGATGTTGCACTGTATGCAGGTCTCTTTGTCCCACACCGGTATGTCGACCGCGATATTACGTTTCTCGTATTGGGTCGTGCCGGTCATATACGTACCGTCGACCGGGAAGGCCGACACCGGAAGATCGTCGCCGCGACCGGCGATGATTTCAGCCGTGACGGTCTGGACGAAGTCCGGAGCATAGTCCGGGACGATCGGTGGACGGTGAACGACACTGGTCACCTTCGTCGGGTAAGTCACTTTCTTGATGGCAGCGATAGCTCCGTCGACGGCGGCGTGGTTCATGGCCACGACCTTTTCCCCCTTGGAACCATACGTCTTTACGATCATCTTCTTAATGACTTCAATCGCCTGATCCTTGGGGAGAATACCGGAGATCATGAAGAACGCCGTCTGCATGATCATATTGATGCGGGCACCCAGCCCGAGTTCCTTGGCCAGCGCGATAGCGTCGATTACGTAGAACTCAGCCTTCTTGTCGATGATCTGTTGCTGAACTTCGATCGGCATGTTGTCCCAGATCTCGTTCGGGCCGAACGGGGAGTTCAGCAGGAAGGTGCCGCCCGGAATCAGCTTGTCGACCATGTCATACTTCTCGAGGAAGGAGAAGTTGTGGCAGGCAACGAATTGAGCCGATTTGATCAGGTACGGCTTGCGAATCAGGTCTTTGCCGAAACGCACGTGAGAAACCGTTACCGCGCCTGCCTTCTTGGAGTCGTAAACGAAATAGCCCTGGGCGTAATTGTCCGTATTTTCACCGATAATTTTGATCGAGTTCTTGTTGGCACCCACGGTACCGTCGGCACCCAATCCGTAGAACATCCCGCGGAAATTCTGGCCCTCGATCTCGAACGAAAGATCCGAGTCGAGCGAGGTCATCGTAACATCGTCTTTGATGCCGACCGTAAAATGATTTTTCGGCGTCCTCTGTTTGAGGTTGTCGAAAACCGCTTTGGCCATCGAAGGATTGAATTCTTTGGACCCGAGTCCGTAGCGTCCGCCGACAATCATGCGGGTGGGTTTTGAACTTTGCGATCCCGCGATCAAGAGCTTCGTTTATTGAAGTCTGAACATCGGTGTACAACGGCTCGCCAACCGAGCCGGCTTCCTTGGTTCTGTCCAGAACGGCGATAGATTTGACGGACGACGGAAGCGCAGCGGCCAGGGCTTCAGTCGAGAACGGCCGATACAGCCGGACCTTGATCATCCCGACTTTTTCTCCCCGTGCCACCAGCTGATCGACAGTCTCATGGACAACTTCGGAACCGGTTCCCATGATGATCACGACGTGCTCGGCATTCGGATGACCGAAATAGTCGAACAGCCGATACTGGCGGCCGACGATTCCGGCGAATTTGTCCATGCATCGCTGGACGATATCCGGAGCTGCGATATAGAATCTGTTTACCGTTTCGCGCGACTGGAAGAAGACGTCAGGATTCTGCGATGTTCCTTTGATCGTCGGACGATCAGGGGAGAGGGCATTCTGGCGGTGCTGAACGATCAGATTCTCCGGGAGCATATCGCGCATGTCGTCGAACGAAATCTCTTCGACTTTCTGGACTTCGTGCGACGTCCTGAAACCGTCGAAGAAGTGAATCATCGGAATGCGGCTTTCCAGAGCGGAAGCCTGGGCGATGAGCGCCATGTCCATGACTTCCTGCACCGAGCCGGAAGCCATCAGGCCGAATCCGGTCGATCTCGTCGCCATAACGTCGGAATGGTCACCGAATATCGAGAGGGCGTGAGAAGCGACCGCACGGGCCGATACATGAAACACGGTGGGAGTCAGTTCGCCGGCGATCTTGAACATGTTCGGGATCATCAGCAGCAGCCCCTGTGAGGCCGTGAATGTCGTCGTCAGGGCTCCGGCGGTCAAGGCGCCATGAACGGCACCCGACGCACCCCCTTCAGACTGCATTTCGACGACATCGGGGATGACTCCCCAGATGTTGTTTAATCCGGCGGCGGATCTTTCGTCGGCGATTTCGCCCATATTCGATGACGGGGTAATCGGGTAAATCGCGATAACTTCGTTGGTCGCGTGAGCAACATAAGCGGCGGCCGTATTGCCATCAATCGTCACCATCCGGCGCTTACGATTATTCGATTTAGACTCATGCGATTTTTTATCTGTGACAGCTTCTTCTAACATCATCAACTCCTGAAAAATACAAACATCTCGTAATAATACCTTACAACTTACATACTCAGTATACTATCGGAAATTACTCCGATTTTGACAGGGTGATTTCCTTCTGACCCTGATATTTTCCTTTCTTGTCCTTATACGACCGGAGGCATTGTTCAGCCGCCTCCAGGAAGAGGATTTGGGCGATCCCTTCGTTGGCGAACACCCGCGCCGGGAGGGGGGTGGTGTTGGACAGCGATATTGTCGCAAACCCTTCCCATTCCGGCTCGAACGGGGTTACATTAACGACAATTCCGGAACGGGCATAGGTAGATTTGCCGAAGCAAACCGTTACAACATCGCGGGGGATCTTAAAATACTCCCGGGTACGTCCCAGCGCAAACGAGTTGGCCGGGATAAGGATGGAATCGGCCCGAACATCCTTGAAATGCGCCGAAAAATCAGATTTGGGGTTTACCTCTGACAGGCCCCGGGGGTCAAATATCTTGAACTCGTCGGACAGACTAATGTCATAGCCGTACGAGGAAACGCCATAACTGATTCCCTGACGCACCTGCGTCTCAGAAAATGGTTCGATCATCTGATGGTTTTGGGCCATTTCGATGATCCAACGATCCGATTTGACCGGCATCACACATCCTTCTTCACGGGTTCAATTTTGGTCGTCCGAAGATAAACGTTTTGCCAAACTATGTAAACCAGAATCGCCCGGTGAAGCCGGTTTTTTTGTCCACACTACACGCTTACGGTACGGTCTTTCTGCCACTGTACGAGGTCGGCAAGGGTATGTCCCTGGAACACGGCAACCAATTGTTCTTCGGCCATCACCAACAACTCTCTGAGCGCGCAGAAATCGCTTTTGTTGCAGACGTCCGTATCTTTGATACATTTTATCAAATGATACGGCCCCTGAATCGATTCCAGCACTTCTTTGATTGTGATTTCTTCAGGCCGCTTGGCAAGAGTGAAACCGCCCCGGACTCCTCGATGTGAACGAACTATGCCAGACCGAGAAAGTGACTGAAAGATCTTAGCGAGGAATTTCTCAGGGATCTCTTTCGCCTCTGAGATCTCAGACAACGGTGTAACCGAACTGTTGTCCTTGTCGGCGAGATAGAGAACTCCAAGCATCCCGTATTCCTCAGCCTTTGTAAACTGCATGGCAACCTTCTTTCAGCTACGAACTGTAACCCACCTGCGGGGTGAATGCTATAGTGTTATACAAACTCCATATTATCTGCTCTAAGTATATGAAAGATAGACTTCCATGTCAATATAATTTGGTTATTTTTTTCACAAGTTACCAGCAGGTGATAATTGTTAAGTCTTAGAGTATTAAGGGATTGACTTTGAGCTAAATTTCTCTGATATTAAGTATGTACGCAAAGAACCAAAAAACGAGGCAAGTATGACCGAAAATACCGACTCAAAGGAACCTGGGCTGCTTATAGTCTATACGGGTAACGGAAAAGGGAAAACCACTGCGGCGCTCGGCATGTGTGTCCGGGCAGTCGGATACGATTGGAAGGTCTGTATAATCCAGTTTGTCAAAGGAAGCTGGAAATACGGCGAGCTCAAGGGAATCAAACGGCTGGAACCGAATGTTGAACTGGTTACGGTGGGTGAAGGCTTCGTGGGAATTGTCGACGATCAGAAGTCGTTTGAGGAGCATCGCGAGGCGGCGAAAAAGGGAGTAAAGCTGTCCATTGAAAAGATCAGAAGCAAAGAATACCGCCTGGTGATTCTGGATGAGCTGAATGTAGCTGTCAATCTCGGGTTAGTAACGGATGAGGAAGTGGATGAAATCCTGGCCGCCCGCCAGGAAAAGCAGCATCTGGTGATTACCGGACGCGATGCCACCGATTCGCTGATGGCGAAAGCAGACCTGGTCACCGAAATGACCGAGATCAAACATCCCTATCAGAAGGGAATCCTGGCCCAAAAGGGGATTGATTGGTGAAAATTGCAGTCACCGGTGCCACTGGATTTATCGGATCTCATCTGGTGGAGAGATTACTTCAGGACGGACACGAGCTCACGGTTCTCTCACATTCCGGGAGAGGTCGGAAGCCGTTTCCCCCGGGAATTCGGGTCATCCATGGCTCTGTCGAAGAGGGCGAAGCGTTGTTCAACCTGTGCGCCGGGAACCAGATCGTGTTTCATCTGGTAGGGATCATTGCAGAGACGAGAACAAAGAGCTTTGCGTTGACCGTTGTCGAAGCCACGCGAAAGCTGGTCGATGCCTGTCTCAGGGGGAAGGTGTCGAAAATTGTCTACCTTTCGGCGATCGGTGCGGCCGCGGATGCCGAAACCAAGTACCACCGGGCGAAACATCAGGCCGAAATCGCGGTGATGCAATCAAGTCTCGACTGGACCATTCTGCGTCCCTCCGTGATTTATGGCGAAGGGGACGGATTCGTGAACCTGCTTGCCCGACTGATTCGCCGTTTGCCGTTTACGCCGGTAATTGGTACCGGAAAATATCGGCTCCAGCCAATCTATATTGATGATTTGACGAATGCCATGGCCCAGTGTGTCGACAATCCGGCGACCTCGAAGGAAATTATCGAGATGGCCGGACCCGAAAGACTTGAATATTCAGAGATACTGCATATTATTAAGCGCGTACTGAACAAGCGCCGAGTGAACATCCATTTGCCGCTCTGGTTGATGAAGATGGTCGCTGCTGTCATGGAGGGGCTTTTTAAGCCGGCACCGCTGACGACCGATCAGTTGACCATGTTGGTTAATGAGAATATCGGCGAAACAGAAAAGATGAGGCGACTGTTTGGCATTGAACCGGTTCGATTCGAGGACGGGTTGAGAAAGTACCTAAGATGAGGTGAATGAAATATGGCCGAAGTGAAAGATTACGATGTTGTCATAGTCGGTGGTGGTCCGGGCGGACTTTGTGCCGGCATGTATTCCGCGCGAGCTAATCGCAAGACGGTTGTCCTGGAGAAATATCTGCCGGGAGGACAGATCGCGGTGACCGGCGAGGTCGAAGATTACCTCGGATTCGAACATATTCAGGGAGCCGAGCTGGCTCTGAAATTCAGCGATCATGCAAGAAAGTTCGGCCTTGAAATAGAGATGGAAGAAGTCGAGGAAGTGTATGTCGATGGCGAATACCGTACGGCCCGATGTGCCTCGGGCAATATCTATCGCGGCAAGGCGGTCATTCTTTCGACCGGAGGTTCGCCGGTATTTCTCAATATTCCGGGAGAAAAAGAATTCGCCGGTAAGGGCGTATCTTACTGCGCGATTTGCGACGGCGCTTTTTTCAAAGAACAGATAATCGGTGTTGTCGGAGGCGGAGATGCCGCGGTCGAAGAAGGCACCTACCTGACTAAGTTCGCTTCGAAGGTGTACATCATTCATCGCCGCGATCAGCTTCGTGCTGCCAAGATTATTCAACAGCGGGCGTTCGACAATCCGAAGGTAGAGTTCATCTGGGACACGGTGGTCGAATCAATTCATGGGAACGACCGGAAGGTGACTCACCTGGCGCTTCGCAACACCAAGACGGGCGAGAAAAGTCAGCTTGAAGTAGGGGCCATCTTCCCGTACATTGGATTTAAGCCGAACTCGACAATTACCAGAGAGAAGCTCGCGACCGACGAGAACGGGTATATCATCACTGATTTCAAAATGGAGACTTCAGTCCCGGGTATCTTTGCATGTGGTGACGTTCGGGCGCAACTTGTACGCCAGGTAACCAACGCCGTAGGGGATGGTACCACCGCAGCAGTTGCGGCGGAGAAATATATCGAGTCCTTAGAAGACAAAATAGCCCATCGAGTTTGAGCCTGTCGCCGTATTATATGCAGCTTAATAAGCTGTTGTCAGAATTTTAGTTACACGCGCCTCCGGGGAATCTGCCCGGCTTGGCTACAAGCACCATATCTTCGCGTGATTCGACGCAAGCGTTTGCATAATGTGACGCCCGGGATGAACAAGGTCCGGTAAGTTTAAACCGTTTGTTGGAGCACATTCTTTTATCTCTTGCCAATCAATAGGTTATATATTATCATATTCACGTAATTTTCCAACTACTACCGGTTTCTTACGGCACAACTCTTGCATTTCACGTTTCTGTAGTTTTGACATATTTCAAAAATTTGGGAGTGGTGCGTGCTGGTTCTCCAGCCACCTGACGTTAGAGTCGGGCATCCCCCCTCCACCACTCCCATTTTTTATTTCTGTTTTGTTCTCTATCGAAATCAAAAATACCGGGGCACTGTCGATATACAGGTAAATAGCACCTGTTCACCGACGGGAAATACTTGCCATGAAATTTGAGCCAGGATTATTAACCAGACTCAGCAACATTATCATTGTCCAGGTTCTCTTTATCTTTGCGGCTACTGCAATGATTGTATTCTATCCGGGAGAGGACATCCCGGACGGGCAGGACTATTTTGCGCTCAATCGGAGATTCAACCAGTTGGGGGAGATAGTCGATTCCGCAATCTACGCCCAATCGCCGGATAAGGCCGGTCGGCTCTGGAATGAAAGTGCCCTGGCGGGGTTGAAATCCATCTTCGGCTCCGAGTTGGTCTCCGATGCTCGCGTATACGCTAAGAATTCGGTCGGTGTCCCGACTCAGGTTCTTCCGGCGATACCTGATCGGAGCAGGGGGGAGCAGCGCGAAGCGTCCGAAAGCGAAATCGATCTGATCGACCCTGCCGCTGTTGACTATGTTTTTGGTCTGAAAGATCGGGTGCTGCTGCCGATGGATCTGTACGGGCATCATTCCGTCTACTACTACCGTTTCGACGGTGAGCACGGTCAGCCGCTGGTCCTCGCTACAGTAGTCAATCACGCCTATGTGCTCGCAAGCCGCCCGCATCTGGCCTATCTGCTTCTACTCTTGTTCCTGGCTTCCGCCCTCGTGTCACTGCTTGCGGTCTACCTCCTGCACAAACGATTCCGTGACCCCCTGCGGATTCTGATCGATGGCTTCGAAAGAACCGGCAACGGAGAATTATACTATCTCGCGAATCAGGGATACGACGCCGAACTCGGTCGACTTTCTTCGGCGTTCAACACCATGTCGCAACGCCTCTGGAGCAGTCACACCGAGCTGGAGAAGTACAACGCCAGTCTGGAAAAAGCGAATCGGATGCTGCGCGACTCGCAGGAACACTTCAAGACGTTAATCGACAGTTCACCGGTCTGCATCATCTCAACGACTACCGATGGCGTAATCACGGTTTTCAACCGGAAGGCCGAAGAGGTCTTCGGTATGAGTGAAGCGGACACTTGCGGTACCAACATCCGCGCGCTTTTCAGAAACACGGCCAGCGATACCGACTGGCAGCCTGAGGGAACGGGCGTTGTGAATATGGAGCTATTGTGCAAGAGAAGCGATGATACGCTTTTCCCGGGGTATGTGACAGCCACGAGCGTCATCACCCGGGACGATGAAGTGTCCGCATATATGTTCATTATTCGGGATATCTCCGACAGCAAGAGCTTTCAGGAAATGATGATTCGACTCGATCGATACTACACAAAAGGGGAAATGGCCGGCGATATAGCTCATGAAATCAACAATTTCCTCGCTATCTTGTCGGGCAATATCGAACTGATGCCGCTCTTCCTCAAGAAGGGGGACACCGACAAGATCAGCAAGAAACTGGATCTGATGAAGGGAACGGTCGATAAGATCGCCCGATTTACCGACGGTCTCATGGATGTAAACGACGGAAATATCAAATTCGACAAGATCGATATCAACCAGTTGGTCGAGACGGTGCTGGCATTTTTAAAGCCGCAGAATAAGTTCGATGACGTCGAGGTGATCACCGACCTGGGCGGCGAGCTGCCTCTGGTAGAGGTGGATATCGGACAGATTCAGCAACTTGTCGTGAATCTCGTTTACAACGCTTCCGAGGCGCTGGCCGAAAAGGACGGGGAGAAACATATCTGGATCGCCACCGAACTGGTCGATCGCGAGAGTACGCCTTCCCTTTCGATCGTAGTTGAGGATGATGGTCCGGGAGTACGACCCGACAAAGAGAGCTGGTTGTTCAAACGTCGCTTCACGACCAAATCCACCGGTCATGGAATCGGCCTCATAACCTGTAAGAAGATCATCGACCTGCACAATGCCGATATCGCGTACACCCGGACCGAAGGGGCCCGGTTCTCCTGTCTTATCCCGATCAACCATGTGGAGACACAGGCGGATGCTCCGACTCAGCCGGTCGGTACCAGCGTGGCGTCATCGCCGGCCATGTAACTTTTTGTTGCCAGTTTCGGCAGGTCAGGATAGCTTCCTTCCATGTCCAGGGATCCCCGAACTTCGGCCGCCCGCGGCGGTTTGAATCAGCGGTTTTTCGCCGCCATCGTCATACTGCTTGCCCTTACCCTGCTCAGCCTGACCTGGTTCGGTATCCGGGAGAGTCAGGCCGACAGTTACCGACTCCTGGTGATGCAGGGTACCGCGTTCACGGAGGCCCTTACCCACGCAGCCGAGAATGCGATCGAATCGGAGCATTTCTTTGACTTCCTCGTCCATAAGCGATTCAGCGAAATTGTCACCGATATCACCCAGATCGATCTCAGTAAACTCAGCGATACCGATCTCGTGCAGATCGCGGCTACGCACAGTTTGTACGCGATCTTCGTGTACGGCATGGATTCAACACTGGTGACGGGGGGAGTCGCGAGAGGATCGGTGCTTCGCCCGCCTGAATACGTCGTAAACAAGGTCGACAGCCTGATTGCGAATCCGCAATCCAACTACATCCTGTTGCTTGACCAGGGGGACAGCCCGGATGAAATGGTGCACTACTATATAGAGATGTCAAATAAACTCGATCGGGTGGTCCTGCTTGTTGCCGATGCCGGCTATTATGTCGAGGCACTCAAGAAGACCCAGATCGGATATCTCGCCCAGAAGTTGGCGGAAGAAAACGGGGTGGCATACATCATTTATCAGTCCGAAGACGGCATCGTATTTTCTTCGAGGAAGACCGGAGAACTGCTGTCGATAGCCTCCGATCCGTTTCTGAGCAAAGCCCTGGACGGGGATACGGTCATGCACCGTGACTATCTGTTCAACAATATCAAAGTACTTGAACTGGTGCAGCCGCTGGCAACCAAGGATTATCCGGTCGGACTTCTTCGGGTCGGTCTCTCCTTGAGACGCTACAATGCGATCATCAATGGATACAACATACAGATTATTACTCTGGCCACGACGTTATTGGTGCTCGTTATCATCGTGCTTCTCTACCTTAACAGCCGGACCAAACGAAGAGAGATTGCCCGCCAGTACGAAGAGATCAAGTCGATTTCGGATCGCATTTTCGATGAAATGCGGATCGGCGTGGCCGCTACCGATGCTGCCGGCAAGATCATCTTGACGAATGCGGCATTCGAGAGGATCCTCGAGTCGCCAGATGCGACCGGGCGACCGTGGAATGAAGTCCTGGTGCAACCTTCATTGAGCTTTGAGACATTTACAGCCGGTCGTGAGCTTTCTATGGAAAAGGAGATCGCCGCCGACGTCAACGGCAAGCCTAAGGATTTACTCATTTCGGTTTCACGGCTCTCTGAAGCAGACAATTTTCGAGGAATCGTCGCGGTACTTTACGATGTAACGCAGTATCGGGAGCTTCAGCAGCGGTCGGCCCGCAAGGAACGACTTTCCGAGATGGGAAATCTGGCGGCCGGAGTGGCTCACGAAATCCGCAATCCGCTGAATACGATCTCGATCGCGATCCAGCGACTGGCGTCTGAATTCCGGCCGTCCGATAACGCGCAAGAGTTCATCGCCTTCACCGATCAAATCAAGGGCGAAACACGCCGACTTAACGAGATTATTACGCGATTCTTAGCGCTTACGCGGGAAGAGCAGAAGCGCCGGAGTCCAATACTGCTTGCACCTTTGTTCGATGAATTTATCGGGCTCGTCAAATTCGAAGCTGAGAAGCTCAACCTGCAAATTTCAACGCAAGCCGAACCGAATCTCACCATCAGTGGCGACCGCGACAGCATCAAACAGATCCTGGTAAATCTGTTCAACAATGCCAAAGAATCACTGTCGGGAAAAAGCGGGGAGATCCGTGTTACGGCTCGTCTGGACGGCGATCGGGCGATCATGAGATTCGAAGACAGCGGCAAAGGAGTCCCGGAATCGCTTCGTGAGCGGCTCTTCACGCCGTTCTTTACGACCAAACAGTCAGGCACCGGTCTGGGTCTGTCCACAGTCTACAAGATCGTTTCTGACATGGAAGGGGAGATTGTGTACGAAGTGAGTGAATTAGGGGGCGCCTGCTTCACAATCACGCTTCCCGCCCAGTGACATTGCCTCGCAATTGCAAACTAAAAGCGGCCCGAAAGGGCCGCTTCTATTTCAAATAGGAAATATATACAGGAGGAGTTACTTCGTAACCTGGGCCTTAAGCCACGCCGTCGATACTGATTTCGGCCGGGTGATCGCCGTGCCAAGAGCACGATTGAGCACCAGCTGTGACAGCATACCGAGCGAACGCGACACGGAGAAGAGCACAGTGTAATACTCGAACTCTTTCAGACCGTAGTGATACAGCAGAGCGCCGGAACCAGCGTCGACATTCGGCCACGGGTTCTTGGCTTTGCCCTGTTTCTCCAGCACTTTCGGGACTACCGTGAATACACGGTCAACCGTTTGGAAGACGGCGTCGTCCTTCAGATACTTCTTACCAAATTCATTGAACGCGGTGAAGCGCGGATCGGTCACGCGGAGCACTGCATGTCCGTAACCCGGAATCACCTGGCCGCCATTCAGCGTCTCCCACGCGTAGTCTTCAATCTGCTTTTCGCTCGGGACGCCACCGAATTTCTTCATCGTGTCGAGAACCCAGCCGAGGCATTCCTGATTGGCCAGACCGTGCAGAGGGCCGGCAAGACCGTTCAGACCGGCCGAAACCGCGTAGAACGGATCTGACAGCGCCGAACCTACCGTATGGCAGGTATTCGCGGAGACGTTGCCGCCTTCGTGATCGGAGTGCAGGGTGAGGTAGAGGCGCATCATCTCGGCGGTCTGTCCCTTCTTGGGCGGAAGGCCGAGCATCTTGACATAGTCCGCGCCCCAGTCGAGTTTCGATGACGGCTCGATCAGTTCGGCTTTTTTGTATTTGATACGATAGACACCGGCGGCGATCGTATGGATCGTGCCGATAATGATCATCGCGTCTTCAAGGGTCGGTTCCCAATAATCTTCCTTACCCATACCTTCGGTATAGCGTTTGCGGAAGATCGACTCGTTTTCCATAGCGAGAATAGCGGTATCCAGCATCGCCATCGGATGCGAAGACTTCGGCATCGCTTTGAGGACCTTCCATACGTAGTTCGGAACTTCGCCGTGCTTCTTCAATTCCTTCTGAAAACCCGCGAGCTCGTCGGCGGAGGGAAGTTCACCGGTGATGAGCAACCAGAAGATCTCTTCGGGGAGTTTGTCCTTAAGTTTCAGGATCGGCATGCCGCGGATGATAAGTCCTTTATCCGGTTCTACGACTGATGTGTCGCAGACCATTCCTTTGACGCCACGCATACCACCGATAGCCTGGGCTACGGTCACGTCGGAAATGACCTTGTCGCCGTATTTCGTGACGAGTTCTTTACGTTCTTCACGAAGTTTGGGGATTATACCGGCCAGTTTTTCCTTCAGGGTCTTGGCCATGAAAAACTCCTTTGTTGTATCAAAAGGTTTACTAGGAAGCTAACTACCAATCCTAATTATGTGAAACATTTCACATTGCGTTATATTACAATAACGGTGCACTGTTGTCAAGCGGATAAGACTAAAATCGTACTAATTGGACCGGATCGGGAAAATCTTTTGCGGATTGAGAAGACCGGAGGAATCAAAAGTGGTCTTGAAGCTCTCCATCGCGGCGAGGGTCGGTCGATCGAACTCAAAATCCAGGTACTTCTGCTTGGCCAGACCGATGCCGTGTTCACCCGAAAGCGTGCCGCCCAGGTCGATTGCCTTGCGCAAGAGCACCGGGACAAGCTCGTCGATGAGTCTCTGCTCTGATTTACCGCCGGCCATGGCCATGAAATTGACGTGCAGGTTGCCGTCGCCGGCATGGCCGTAGGAATTTATACGAAGTGGGCTGTTGGCGTTTAGCCGGCCGACAAACTCAATCAGCACGGGGAATTGTGAGTTCGGGACGGCGACATCCTCGGAAATTCGGATCTTAGCCATTGATTTGACCGCTTTCGATATGTTTCGCCGGACTTTCCACATCAGTTCGGCCCTGGCCGGGTCACTTTCCGCGCGGATATATGAGCAGACGTTTGCCTCACATATCTCGCCAATTTGTGCGGCGATCGATTCCTTTTGCTCTCCTGGTGTTTCGATCAAGAGTATCGCGGCGGCTTTGTCCAGGCCTTCGGCCGGTTCGTACTGGTTTGAACAGGCAGCGGCGTCGCCGTCGATATACTCCAGCACGGTGGGAATTATCCCGGCTCGCGTGATATCGGTAACAGTCTGGGCGGCGTTTTTCGGGCTGTCGAACGCGACCAGAATAGTTGTGCCGGGAGTGGGAATGGGGATAAGTCTGACAGCTATCTCCGTTATAATGGCGAGCGTCCCTTCCGAGCCAACCAGGATATCGCCAAAGCCGAAGCCACTTTCCGACACGTACACGCCGGTTGATATCAGCCTTCCGTCGATGGTGACCGCCTTGAGGCCAATGACATAATCGCGGGTCACGCCGAATCGTTTGCACCGAAGCCCACCGGCGTTTTCGGCGACATTCCCGCCCAGAGTTGATTCTTCGTAGCTGGCTGGATCGGGGGGATAGGTGAGACCGTATTCGGCCGCGGCATCGAGCAGATGCTTTGTGATGACCCCCGGTCCGCAGTAGGCAATCGAATTGCGGGGATCAATTCGCAAATGGTTCATCCGTTCGGTTGAAAGCACGAGACTTGGAGTAACCGGAACAGCTCCACCGGAGAGACCGGTCCCGGCTCCGCGCGGGACTATAGGGATTCGGTGGGTGGTGCAGAAGCGCACGGCTTCAAGTATGTCGGTCTCGGATTCCGCGAACAGGATAGCTTCGGGTTCTCCCGACTCCGGGGTGGCATCGTGGTAGTAGTCCTGATAGTCGGCAACTTCGGTCACCAGCCGGGAAGGATTCGACAGTGCCCTGCCGAGAGACGAGAAATCTGTGAGGCTGGGAGGCACTGCGGGTAACTCACTCTAGTCGTTGTTCTTGGTTGACGAAGCCGGTTTCGAATCGCTCTTTGAGCTGCTCGGGCTGGTAATGCCGCTGTCTTTGCTGTGAGCGGCCCGGTCCTTGTTCTTGTAGTCGGTGATATAGAAGCCGGTCCCTTTGAATATAAGTCCGCTCCCGCCGCTGATAATCCGCTCCGTTTTGCCGTTGCATTTCGGGCAGATGGTGATCGGCGGGTCGCTTATCGGCTGAAACTCTTCAAATTCATGACCGCAGGCAGTGCAGCGGTATTCGTAAGTGGGCATTGATACTCCTTGCCAGGTTGTTGCTCAGCGCACTTCGATAGTAATACGGTGCTGTAACAGCCCTGCCGTAAAAAAGTTCGCCCCGCAAAACCGGCACGTGCGGCCGCTTGACCGATCGGTCGACAGGAGAGGACCGCTGCCACCGGTCCGACCGATGGCAGCGATTCGGTATTACTACTTCTTATAATTCAATGAAACGTCGCGACGTGGCCCGGCCTTGACAATTTCGGGCGGACAGTTGTCGCGGAATTTCTTGAAGTTTTCGATAAATAGCGAGGCTAGCTGGAGGTACTTGTCCTCGTAAGCTGCCTTGTCCCCCCAGGTGTCGGCCGGGTTCAGGACCTTGTCCGGAACACCTTCGCACTTCTTGGGGACCTGGAAGCCGAAGACCGGATCGGTGTAATACTCGACATCGAGCAGCTTACCGTCGAGGGCCGAATTCAGCAGGGTGCGCGTGTGATGAATCGACATACGCTTACCGATGCCGTACTGGCCGCCGGTCCAACCCGTGTTCACCAGCCAGCAGTTGACGCCGTGCTTCATGATCTTGTTCTTGAGCATCTCGGCGTAATGGTACGGATGATGCACCATGAACGGGGCCCCGAAACAGGCGGAGAAGGTGATCTCCGGTTCTTTGCCCAGATCGACTTCGGTACCGCTTACTTTCGACGTATATCCGGAAATGAAGTGGTACATCGCCTGATCCGGCGTCAGCTTTGCGATCGGAGGCATCACCCCGGACGCATCGCAGGTCAGCATGATGATGTTGTTCGGGTGACCGGCCATCTTTGTCGGCACGGCGTTGTCGATAAATTCCAGCGGGTATGCCGCGCGTGTATTTTCGGTCAAATGCTCATCGTCGAGATCAAGCAGCCGCGAGACCGGGTCGTACACGACATTTTCGAGAATCGTTCCGAACTTGCGCGTACACGCATAAATCTCCGGCTCGGCCGTGGGGGAGAGCGCGATCACTTTGGCATAGCAACCGCCTTCGATGTTGAACACTCCTTCGTCGCTCCAACCGTGCTCATCGTCTCCGACAAGGTATCGATTCGGATCGGCCGAAAGCGTGGTCTTGCCGGTTCCCGATAAGCCGAAAAAGATGGCGACATCGCCGGACTTCCCGACGTTGGCGGAGCAGTGCATACTCAGGACACCGTCGAGCGGGAGCAGATAGTTCAGTACGGTAAAGACCGACTTCTTTATTTCTCCGCCGTAGCCGGAATTTCCTATGAGGCAGACCTTTTGGTCGAAATTGAGCAGGATGAATGTCTCAGACAGGGTGCCATCGATCTCGGGAAGTCCCTGGAACGAGGGAATAGAGATGATGGTGAACTCCGGTACGAATCGGCGCATCTCATCGTGGCTCTCCGGCTGAATGAACATGTTGCGAACGAACTGGCTGTGCCAGGCGTATTCGGTGATGATCCGAACGGGCAGGCGGTAATTCGGATCGGCGCCGGCATAGCAATCCTGAACGAACAGGTCACGTCCCTGGAGGAATCCCTGGAGACGCTGGAAGACGAGATTGAACTTATCGATTCCGAAGGGACGATTGTATTCACCCCACCAGATGTTCTTTTCGCTGTCAACTTCGCGCACGACGAACTTATCATTAGCCGATCGAGCGGTATGCTTGCCGGTGTTCACCACCAGCGGACCGTGATAAGTAATCTGCCCTTCGGAGCGGAAGATCGCTTCTTCGTAAAGCGCTTCGGTCGGGAGATTCCAGTAGACGTTATGCAGGTTTCTGAACCCGTGGTTCTTGAGACCGTACTCGGATTTGACCGCTTTGGCGATCGACAGGGCGGGGGTTTTGAGTTCCAATATGTAGTGACTCATTTCCAGTCCCTCCTCATCTTGCGGTCGCCGATGTAGATTTCATTGGGTGATTCAGGATCGAGCGCCCACTTGATGCGGGCGATACCTTCGGTGATTTCCTTGACCGTCCCGCAGTAGCTGAGGCGGAGATGTCCTTCCATGCCGAACTCCACGCCGGGTACGGTGACGACCAGCGCCTTTTCCAGCAGGAATTTGGACAAATCGCTTGAGCTCATGCGATAGGCACCGAAATCAGGCAGGCAGTAGAAAGTTCCCTGCGGCTGAATCAGTTTCACGCCCGTGAACGACTTGAGTTCTTTCACCATGACGTTGCGGCTGTTTTCCAGGGTAAGGCGAAGGCTCTCCACTGAGCTTTGCACGCCGTTGAGCGCACCCGCGGCGGCCGCCTGCAGGATGACGGAAGGACAGGAAGTGTTCTGCGCCGAGACATTGATCATCGCTGCCGTGATCTTCTTGTTGGCGATCGTCCAGCCGATCCGGAAGCCGGTCATGGCGTACATTTTCGAGACACCGTTGACCACGATCAGCTTGGACGATTCAGACTCGTCCTTCGCGTACTTGTAACAGGATACGGCGGTGGTATCATCGAACACCAACTTGTGATAGATGTCATCCATCACCAGGTAGATCCCCTTCTTTTCGCAGAATTCGACGATTTCCTGAATGAAATCGGCGGAGTAGACCGCGCCAGAAGGGTTGTTCGGTGAGTTGATGACGATGGCCTTGGTGTAAGAGCTGACCGCCTGGGTAATGTCCTTCATCCGCGGATGGAATCGGCCGTCTTCCGGTTTCACGATCACCGGGACGCCGTAGACCATCTTCACGATCTCCGGATAGCTCACCCAGTAGGGAGCCGGGATGATGACTTCGTCCTGCGGATTGATGATCGTCATCATCAAGTTGTAGAAGGCCTGTTTGGCTCCGGACGAGACGAGAACATTCTCCGGGCCGACTACTTTGTCGTAATTCTCTTCAGTGTACCGAACGATCGCCTGAATCAGCGCCGGAATCCCTTCGGTCGGCGTATAACGGATGTCCGCCGTGCGAAGTTTGGCCGCGCAACTCAGGATGGCGTCTAAGGGGACCTTGCTTTTCGGTTCCCCTGAGCCGAGGTGGATCACCGGTTCCCCCCGCTCTTTGAGCAGCCGAGCCTGTTCGTTCAGGCGCAGTGTCGGCGACTCTTTGATTTCACGTGCCAGTTGGCTTACACTCATACCTACCCTTTCATAAGCACCGCAATCGCGGTCACATCAACGATATCGTCAGCGGAGCACCCCCGCGACAGGTCGTTCGCCGGAAGCGCCAGTCCCTGTATGATAGGTCCGGTCGCAATGGCGTTGGCCAGCCGCTGGGTCAGTTTATAGCCTATATTACCTGCATCGAGATCTGGGAATATCAAAACGTTAGCGTTGCCTCCGATCGGAGAATCGGGGCATTTCTTTTTGGCAACTTCCGGCACGATCGCAGCATCGAGCTGCAACTCGCCGTCGACCTTCAATTCGGGATAATCCCGTTTCAATATCTTCATCGCCTCGAGAACCTTGTCGACATCGGGATGGGTTGCCGAGCCTTTGGTCGAAAACGACAGCATCGCCACTCTCGGGTCCATACCCAACAGGTTAACCATGGTCTGGGAGGTAGAGACGGCGATTGACGCCAGCTGTTCGGCCGTGGGATTTGGAACGACAGCAGCGTCGGCGTACATCAAAATCTTGTTCGTTTCATCTCGATACTTTGGCACCGTCATCATGAAGCAGCTTGATACGGTGGTAATCCCGGGTTTAAGTCCGATCACCTGGATGGCCGCGCGAAGAACGTCACCGGTCGTGCTTAAGGAGCCGGCCACGGAGGCATCAGCCTTACCGTGTCGGACCAGCATCGCACCATAGAACAGCGGTTTCTTCATTGTTTCTTTCGCTTCGGTCTCGGTGATCCCTTTCTTTTTGCGAAGCTCCATGAAATCGGCCACGAACTTATCATGGTCCGGACCATGGGCAGGGTCGATAACCTCGACTTTTGAAAGATCGAGCCCAGCATCTTTGGCCAGCTTCTCGATTTGCTTCATCTCGCCAAGAATCGTAACTCCGGCCAGCTTTTCGGCAAGAAGCTTCTTGGCCGCTTCGAATACTCTCGGATCGGTTCCTTCGGGAAGGACGACCCGACGGTGCTTCTGTCTCGCTTTATCTTTAATTACTGATAACGCATCCATGATTCACTCCAATCACGTTGAACTTGATCAAACAACATAAACTAGGTCGAAACTTGAGCCTCTTTGAAGTTCGGATCGCTCAGGTATGCCTGAATGAACTGATCGATATCCCCATCCATGACCGCCTGGACATTCGAGGTCTCAGCGCCGGTTCGGTGATCCTTCACCATGTTGTAAGGATGGAAGACGTAGGAGCGGATCTGCGATCCCCATTCGATCTTCTTCTTGGACTGTTCGAACTTCTGCATTTTGGCGGCTTCTTCTTCTTTCTTCAGTTGATAGAGCCGCGCTTTGAGGACGCTGAACGCAGAATCCTTGTTCTTGTGCTGGCTGCGTTCAGTCTGACAGGTGACCACGATTCCGGACGGGATGTGAGTGATCCTGATCGCCGAAGAGGTCTTGTTAATATGCTGACCGCCGGCGCCGGAAGCGCGAAATGTATCTACCCGGACATCTTCTTCTTTGATTTCGATTTCGATATTGTCTTCGACAACGGGGAAGACGTGCACCGACACGAACGAGGTGTGCCGTCTTGAGTTGGCATCGAAGGGAGAAATGCGTACCAACCGATGTACCCCCGACTCCGCTTTGAGGAATCCGTAGGCGAAATCCCCTTTGATCTTCAGCGTGGCCGACTTGAGACCGGCTTCGTCCCCCGGCTGAAGATCCATCAATTCGACCGTGAAAGACTTACGCTCCGCCCACCGGTTGTACATCCGGAACAGCATGTCGGCCCAGTCCTGGGATTCGGTGCCGCCGGCGCCGGGGTGGATGGTAAGAATGGCGTCGCGATAGTCATCGGGACCGGAAAGGAGGGAGGTGAACTCAAAGTCGCTGACTTCCTTGACGACCTGCTCGTACGTTTGCTTTAGTTCGTCGGCATCCTCGGATTCCTCATCGCTCACCATTTCAAGCAATTCGCTGACCGTCTGCAAATCGGACTTCAGTTTGCCGTACGATGCGACCCATTTGCGATGGACGGAGACCTCTTTGAGGATAGCCTGGGCGGCCTGATTATCATCCCAGAAGGCAGGTGCGGAGGTAAGCTTCTCGAGTTCGGCTATGCGGACTTGACGACCTTCAATGTCAAAGATACCTCGCTAGTTTGTCGAGTTTCTCTTTGTAGTCAGGAAGTTGGTACTTTATATCCGCCAGCAACATTGTCGTATTTTCCTCTCCGTTAAATTAAGCGTAAATATATACATTCTATCCGGTAAGGTCAAATGTAAACAGCAAGGTTATGTGACTTTTTTCACATATACAAGGGTAAAATTCAGCTATGTCCAAAAAAAATTTACTACTCCGGCTTCCTCCAAAATCCAATATCACTGTGCCCGCACGGCTCAAGAATTCAGAATAGAGTTGACAAGACTGGTCCATGACTTATTTTGACCCCCATATGAAAGTCGAAACGATTGTGGTTGGGGCACTTGAAGTCAACTGTTATATCTGTTACCGGAAGGACTCGGGTAACGGTGTGATAATTGACCCGGGAGGGGATGATGCCAGAATCCAGGCGGTCGTGTCTGATTTGAAAATAACGCCCCGGGCAATACTGCTGACCCACGGCCATGCTGACCATATTGGCGCGGTCGGTCCCATCAGAGAACAGTATGGGATTCCAGTGATGGCGGGTGACGGAGAGCAGAAACTTCTGGCCAACCCGAATGCGAATATGTCGACCTTTTTCGACTCCCCGATCACGGTGGACGAACCAGTCAGATGGTTGAATGATGAAGAGCTGCTGGTGATAGATGATCTTGCCTTCAAAGTTCTGGCCACTCCTGGGCACAGCCCGGGGGGAATCTGTCTACTCGACGAGTCGGGGGGCCAGGCGTTTGTCGGGGATACACTCTTTTACGGGTCAATCGGCCGTACCGACTTTCCCGGTTGCTCGTTTGAGGAGTTGATCGCCTCGATCAATGAAAAACTTCTGAAACTACCGGACAACATTGTCTGTTATCCGGGACATGGGCCGCGTACCACTATCGGAGCTGAGCGCGTGAATAATCCGTTTCTGAAAGGAAATTACTTTGTCTGAAAATATCAAAATTGAGCCGCTTCATCTGGAAGGCGTAACGGACTACCACTGTCATTGCGATTATTCGCCCGATGCCGAAGGAAGTATCGAGCAGTATTGCGAGGCGGCACTGGATCGTAATCTGGCCGAGATCTGTTTCACCACGCACTACGACGCCAATCCGAAGCTTGAAGGTACGAAGACCGGCATCCGGATTAACGGTGAGATCAAGTCGGTTACGCCGGATAATCTGGCTGCGTATGTCGAAGACGTGGCGCGGGCAGGTCAGAAGTTTTATCCGCTCGGGCTTTCGGTCAAGTGCGGAGTTGAGTTCGGCTGGTTTGAAGGATGCGAAGACCAGGCGCTCAAATTGCGCGAGCGATTCGGCTTCAGCTATATGCTGTGCGGCATCCACGAGATCGACAACATGTGCATCGTTTGCCACTCCACTTACGAGAAGGCATTCGCCGGGTACTCGGCCGAACAGCTTGTCGAGAAGTACTTCGCCCAGGCGGTCAAGGCTGCGCGCACCGGTATATTCGACAATATTGCGCACCTCGACTACTACGTGAAATACGGAAAGCGATATTACGGAGAGCCGATCGACAACGCCCACGAACCGTATATCAACGAATTATTCAAAGCCCTCGTCGAAAGTCGGAGGACCGGTATCGAAGTGAACACAGCGGGGATGCGTCACGGCCGCGGAATGTACTACCCAAGCATGGAAATCATCAATCTCGCCAAGAAGGCGGGAGTGTCCGTCCAGGTGCTGGGGTCAGACGCGCACAAGCCGGAACAGGTGGGATACGATTTCGAAATGGCAACTTCGCTGATTCCCGACACCGTACAAGGATGCCTCGACTGATAACGCCGGGCAATCAGGTGCACTCGACAATCAGAACACATAAGAAACTGAGACGGTCTTTCTACGATCGGCCGACTCTTGAAGTCGCTCGGGAGATCATCGGGAAACACCTGGTGTACCATGCTCCGGAAGGAACGATGTCGGCGCGGATAGTTGAGACCGAAGCATATATCGGGCAGGATGATGCCGCCTGCCATGCGGCAAGAGGAAAGACGGAGCGAAATGAGGTGATGTTCGGGCAACCGGGTTTCACCTATATCTATTTCATCTACGGCATGTACTACTGCCTGAATGTCGTGACGGAGTCGATCGGCCAGCCGGCGGCGGTACTGATACGAGCAGCCGAACCGGTAGTGGGGACGGACCTGATGTTGCTACACTCGGCGGGAAAGAAACCGCTCGACCTTCTTTCGGGACCGGGAAAGTTCTGCCGCTCTTTCGGGCTGACCCGGGAGCAGAATGGGCTCGATTTGACCGGTGATGTTATTTATCTCGAAGAGCACTCGAGTCGACCAGTCAGCATCAAGACATCGCCGCGCATCGGCATTAACCAGGCCACGGAACATCCGTGGCGTTTTGTTGACGCTGATACAAAAGTGAAATTGAAATAACAACGAAATGAATCCATAAAGCCAAACAAGGATGGATGACCATGCCACAAAAAGTCGGTGCTAAATCGACACGCACTAACAACAAACGACAAGAACACTCCAAGTCGGTGGTATCTCGAAAGAACATCACCATACCGATTTCGGTATTCGGCAACGTGATGAAGCAGGTCGATGCCGCTGCGGCGAGGCTGAATATCGACAAGTCGCTGCTCGACTTCATCAAGATGCCGAGAAGATCCACGATCGTCAATCTACCTGTCCGTATGGACGACGGTACGTTCAAGATGTACGCCGCATACCGGGTGCAGCATTCGATTGCCCGCGGCCCGGCCAAAGGGGGAATCCGCTTCCATCCGAATGTCACCCTGGACGAAGTCCAGGCGCTGGCGGCCTGGATGACCTGGAAGTGCGCTGTCGTGAACATCCCCTTCGGCGGTGGCAAGGGTGGGGTCGTGTGCGATCCCTTCAAGATGTCGACGGGGGAGCTCGAGCGATTGACCCGCCGCTATGTTGCCGATATGATCGATCTGTTCGGCCCGGATGACGATGTGCCGGCTCCCGATGTCGGTACCGGCCCGACAGTCATGGCCTGGTTCATGGATACATATTCGATGCGTGAAAACCACTCCGTCCCCGGTGTCGTAACCGGCAAGCCGATCAATATGGGCGGATCGCTCGGACGTACCGAAGCGACCGGCCGCGGTGTCATGATCGCCGTGAGAGAAGCGGCCAAGCACCTCAAGCTGGATTTATCCAGAGCCACTGCTTCGGTTCAGGGCTTCGGCAACGTGGGATCGATATCGGCAAAGCTTCTGCACGAACTGGGCGTCAGGTTCACTTATGTCGCCGATGTCAACGGCGCCATCCACGCCCCGAACGGCATAGACATCAATAAGCTCATCGCTCATGTCGAAAAGACGAAGTCGATTCTCGGTTTCCCCGGGGTCAAGGAAGTGAAGCCTGAAGACGTTCTTTACGCCAAGGTCGACATAGTAATTCCCGCGGCCCTGGAGAATCAGATTACCGAAAAGAACGCCGGAAAGCTGAAATGCAAGATCGTGGCCGAAGGTGCGAATGGTCCGACCACTCCGGAAGCGGACAAGATTCTTGAGAAAAACGGGATACTCGTGATTCCGGACATTCTCTGCAACGCCGGCGGCGTCACTGTATCTTACTTTGAGTGGGTACAAAACCGCATTGGTTACTTCTGGTCCGAAGAAGAAGTGAACGTGCGGCTCGAAGAGAAGATGGTCTCGGCGTTCAGCGATGTGCTCAAAATGGCGCTCAAGAGCAAGACCAGCCTGAGAATCGCAGCGTTTATGGTGGCGATCACGCGAGTGGTCGATGTCGTCCAGTTGCGAGGCATCTATTCCTGATTCACGCTGGAAGCGCACAATTATTGAAATGAACTCGGGCGGTGCCGATCTGTCGGAACCGCCCTTTGTTATCGTTTGTGCTTGTATTTCGACGACTGATTGCAGTATGATTGTATAACCGACCGAGGAGTGATTTATAGATGTTTGGTCCCGACTTCTGGCAAAAAGCAATAATCGCCGCCCCCGCGATACTCTTCTCGCTGACTGTGCATGAGTATTTCCACGCCTGGACGGCCCTGAGATTCGGGGACACCACTGCCCGTGATCTGGGACGGCTGACGCTCAATCCGCTGGCTCATCTTGATGTCCTGGGGACGATCATGATGTTCCTCTCCGGGTTCAGGTTCGGCTGGGCCAAACCGGTGCCGGTTAATCCGTTCAGGACGAAGAATCCTCGCGTAGCGGACTTCTGGATCTCCGCGGCCGGGCCCATTTCCAACTTTGGCCTCGCCTTCATCGCCAGCATGATCTTTCGGGCAATCGTGACGACAAATGCACCGATGCCCGAGGCAGTGCACCTGTTCCTGTTCTTCATGATCATGATCAATGTCTCGCTGGCCTTTTTCAATCTTATCCCGTTGTTCCCGCTCGATGGCTCCCACATTCTGAGGAGTATATTGCCACCCCGGTATGAAGCGTCGCTGAATCAATTCGACCGCTTTTCACCGTTCATCCTGCTCGGTCTGATCATGATCGGCGGGTTCTGGTTTATCCTCGGTCCATTCATTTCCGCCGTTGTCTACATTTTTTCCGGAATCCGGATAGGTTAAGATGCTTCGAATAGTTCGAGTCATGGCATTTCTGCCGATCGCACTGATACTTGCATCGTGTGGTGGCGGCAAGATGGTACGGGTTGAGGGCGAACAAGCAGCGTGTGCCTGAATTCGACGTTCAAGTGGAGGCGTATCTGTTCGACGCGGTGGTACTTCGCGGGCAGAAACGTAATACCTTCCGTCTCGATGTTTATCAAACCGACTCGATTATGGCGCTCACCGGCCGGGGGTATTTGGGGAAAGGAGCGCTCAAGGGATGGATGACGCGAGACAGCATAAAAGTGTTATTCCCAGCGACTAATGAATACCTATACGAAACGATTCCGGCCCTTATCGGATCGATTGCATGCCTCGGTGATACGGCCGAGATAAATATGTTTGCGCTGTTCAGCGCGCTGCCCGACAGCATCGCACAGGACCGCCAGACGAGAGATTGAATCAGATTACTCCGATGCCGCGCAGCCGCAATTCAAGGTCTCATATGCCGGTTGCCCCTGGGCTCTCAGCGCGACCTACGATCGACAGGATGCCGGATGGCGCGTCAAGGAGTTCCAATTCGACGATGGTCACGGCAACCAGCTCTCCGGAAAGCGAAGGATCTACAAGGGTCACGCCACCGTCCCGTCGGGCCGCTTTCAAATCATCGTCCCCGCTTCGTATGCTCGCATAATCCCCTGATTGTCACGCGGTTATACCCGTTGACTTGCCACCCTGAATTATCGATATTACTTTCTTGTATTTAATTAGGAGTATCTGAGTGAACCTGTACAAGAGATCGTTTTCGGTCCTCTGGCCATATTGGAAGCAACTGACCACAGCTTCGGTGTCGGCGGCCCTCAACGCCATTTTTTCCGGGCTGATGGTCTGGATGTTCGGGCCGTTGTTGATGACTCTCTTTCAGGTGAACAACCTTCCGATCGTCGGCTCTGCCGCCTCGCCGTCAGACTCAAATAGTTATCCCGGCCGATACCAGCTTGGTGAATCAGACCGGTTTCATGGCTGCTCTTACCCGGACAGCAGCGGAGATACGCGAGACAATGAAGGGCTGGGTTGACGCTATCGTCTCGGGTGCGGACAGGAAGCAGACGCTTATCCGTTTCTGTTGGGCGATTCTGCTCGTCGTCATAGCAAAGAATCTTTTCCTGTACTTGCAGGGGTTCTTCATGGCATTTGTCCAACAGTCGGTCGTGCGACATTTTCGTGACCGATTGTTCGAAAAGTATCAGCGATTGTCGCTCGATTACTTCCATTCGCGAAGAACCGGACAGATAATCTCGCGGGTGACCAACGATGTCATGGTACTCAACGAATCGATCGACCTTGGCTTCAACCGACTGGTAACCGACTCCATTACCGTGCTCGTGTTTTTCTTTTTCCTGATCGTGCTGAGCTGGAAGCTTACCCTGCTGGCCATGATCATCCTGCCGGTGATTTTTGGATTCATCTGGTACATAGGGAAGAAGCTCCGCAAGTATTCCGAGCGATCCCAGGAGCGGATGTCCGATGTGAATTCAGTCCTTGAGGAATCGGTCAGCAATATCCGGATTGTCAAAGCGTTCTCGATGGAGAATTTCGAAATCAAGAAATTCTTTGCCGCGACTTACAACTATTTTCGCGCGCTGCTTCGCATGACGCGAATTCGCCATCTGGCCTCGCCGATAAACGACACGCTCGCCACGATCGCAGGAGTCATCATCCTGCTCTATGCCGGCAGCAAGATAGTGGCCGGGACGGGGGAGTTCGACGCCGGTGATTTTATGACGTATCTGCTGGCGATGTTCTCGATGATCAAGCCGGTCAAATCGCTTAGCCAGATTCATATCAAACTTCAGGAAGGTATGGCAGCCTCTGTGCGTATCTTTGAAGTACTCGATGCGGACGAGAAAATTGGGAATGCGATCGATGCCCGGACGCTGACTTCATTCGAGAAGTCAATAGAATATCGCGGCGTGACTTTCAGCTACAATGGCTCCGATACGATCCTCAAAGATGTATCTTTCACGGTCGAGCGCGGACAGGTGATTGCATTTGTCGGACCCTCGGGAGGAGGGAAGTCGACATTGCTCGACCTGCTGCCGAGATTCTATGATCCGCAGCAGGGGAGTATCGTCATTGACGGATATGATATCCGGAACGTCACCCTTGAATCACTTCGTTCGCTTATGGGGATCGTGACACAGGAGACCTACCTGTTTAACGATACGGTTTTCAATAACATCGCCTATGGCCTTGCCGATGTGGACAAGCAGAAGGTGATCGAAACGGCGAAGATGGCCAACGCCCATGACTTTATTCAGGAGCTTGAGAACGGGTATGACACTCAGGTCGGCAATCGGGGAGTCAAGCTGTCCGGCGGACAACGCCAGCGCCTGGCAATTGCGCGAGCGTTGCTTAAAGATCCCCAGATTCTCATATTCGATGAAGCTACATCGGCGCTTGATACCGAGTCCGAGGTTCTGGTACAGGAGGCAATCGACCGCCTGATGAGGAACCGTACCTCGCTGGTCATCGCACACCGCCTTTCAACGATTAAGAACGCTGACCGGATTATTGTGATCGACCGGGGCCGAATGGTCGAGTGCGGAACGCACGAAGCTTTACTGGAAACGAACGGCCTGTACGCCCGGCTGTATTCCATGCAATTCAGGGATATTTGATGAATATCGCATTCCTTGACTCAATCGAGACGACTACCTACGGTGGAATGGAAGAATGGATCCGGTTGGTGGCCGAAGGTCTGAAGGCGCGAGGGCACGCGATAACCGTGATTGGCCGATCCGGTTCGAAGTTCCTTGAACGGGTTATGGCCGCGAAGTCTGGAATTGCCGTGGAGGCAATCCGAATCGCCGGCGATTTCGACCCGGTTACCATCTCCAAACTTAAGCGGATACTCTCCGAAAAGAAAATCGACCTGTTGTCGGTGAACTTCAACAAGGATGTCCGACTCGGCGGCCTGGCTGCCCTGTTCAATGGAAATACCCGGGTTATCTGGTCGCTCGGCATGAATATTACCGAGTGATAAGGCTGTTCATCGATGGCTTACCCCGAAGCTGGTCAGCGGGGTGATCGTGCCATCACAGGCACTTAAGAATGAAATTGTAGCTTCGGGATATATCGAGCCGGACTCGGTGGAAGTAATTCCGATCGGCATTCCGGACGCTGCCGATTTATCCGACCATAAGATTGCCCGAGAGCATTTGTTATCTGAATTTGGATTACCTTCAGACAGTATTATCGCTGTGACGGTTGGCAGATATGTCGAGCACAAGGGTCATCGCTATCTGATTGCGGCTGCGAAGGAGATCGTCCGCAAGCTGCCGGCAATCCGATTTCTCTTTCTCGGTGATGGTCCGTTGGAATCCGATCTCAAAAGACAAATTGAGAGCGCAGGACTGGAAAACTATTTCCTGTTGGCTGGAATGCGCTCCGATGTCGCTGAGCTGCTCCCCGGAGTCGATCTGATGATACATCCGTCGATTCAGGAGCCGTTCGGCATCGCCGTTCTCGAAGGGATGCGGGCGGGACTGCCGGTGGTGGCCAGCCGGATCGGCGGGATTCCGGAAGTAGTGGCTGAAGGTGTGACGGCAATTTTGTGCGAGGCCGCTGACCCGTTCCGGTTGGCGAGTGCAGTGCTTGAAGCGGGTATGAATCGTTCCCAGATGTCGTCAATGGGGAAGGCTGGAAGACAACGATGGAGCGAATCGTTCAGGTATGAACATATGATCGAGCGGGTGGAAGAAAGCTTCAGAAGGCAGGTGCGAATACATGAAGTTTGATCGCCTCAAACCGCTCGAACACAAATTCAAGGCGTTTTTCTTCCAGGTGTGCCGCTCGTTCCTGAAGAAAGGACAGAAGGACTTCGTCCCGCTCGATGGGAACAAAATTAAAAAAGTGCTCTTCCTCCGTCCTGAAAAGATCGGTGATATGGTCATTTCGTTTCCGGTGTTCGATGGTCTCCGTGCCCGCTTTCCGCATATCAAAATCGCCATTCTCGGGTCGCCTACTAATTTCCAGATCATCAGGAATGACCCCCGCTTCGACAAAGTCTATATCTATCGCAAGAGCCCGTTACATGACATTAAAGAGCTCATGGCGATGCGTCGGGAGAAGTACGACTGCGTGGTCGATATGATCGGGAACGACTCGGTCACTGCCCTGTTTATGTCTCAACTTTGCGCCCCAGGCAAACCGCGGATCGGCGTCGGCAAGGTCAAGTATCGCGAGTACTACGATTTCAACTACGACCATCGCATGGGAAACACGGGACATATCATAGAAAATACCTTACGACTGCTGGACGCCTTCGCGATCGACAGCACCAGGGTCTCCGGCTATGCCACGCCGTATCTTGAAAGGCAAGAGATCGATCAGGCGCAGCGGTTCATTTCAAGTCTGGACGGCTCAGGACAACAGACGTTCAAAGTAGGATTCAACATGTCGGCCGGATCGCCAACCCGAATGTGGGCTGAGGAGAAGGCCATCGAGTTGCTCAAACGAATAGTGCAGCATTATGACAACTGCCGCATTATCCTGTTCACCATTCCACCGGAAAGAAAACGGGCAGAGAAACTTCGGCAGCTACTTAACGGTGATGTCGAGCTGGTGCCTGACGGTCTGTCATTGGCCGGCGCGGCGGCCATCATCAAGCATCTCGATATCCTCATTTCCCCTGATACCTCGCTGGTTCATATTGCCCGGTCATTCAGAGTACCGGTCGTTGGACTGTACAGCCGGTATATGAAGAATTTTCTCTTGTGGCGCCCGTACGATCAAGCGACCGGTGCGGTGGTTTCCGGCAACGACGACAACATCTTTGATATCACGGTGGACCAGGTGTTCGACACGTTCAGTACGGTACTGAAACAAGAACTGGAGGCGAAGCATTGAGGCCGCTTTCGGTAGTCATCATCACCAGGGACGAAGAACGCAATATCGGCAGGTGTCTGGAGTCTGTTTCCTGGGCCGATGATATCGTGCTGATAGACAGCCAGTCGACCGATCGCACCCTGGAGATCGCTCAGAAACATGGCGCCAGAATTTTCTCCCCGGTCTGGAAAGGGTACGGGGTGGCGAAGCAGGAAGGAGTGGCCCAGGCGAGGTCTGACTGGATACTCTCGTTGGATGCCGATGAGGCAGTAACGCCGGAACTTGCCGAAGAGATCAAGTCGGTCCTGTCGGACCCGAACCCCGCTTCGGGATACTTCCTGCCGCGACGTACGCAGTTTTTGGGACGATGGATCAAGCACTGCGGCTGGTATCCCGATCACATTCTCCGGCTGTTCGACCGGACGAAAGGTGGATTCACCGAGTCGGTCGTGCATGAGAAAGTGCTGGTGGACGGATCGACCGGATATTTGAAACACGATCTGCTTCACTTCAGCTATCCGTCGCTGGAAGATTATTTTCGCAAGTATAACAACTACACGACGCTGGGAGCTGAGGAAGCGTTCCGAAAGGGAGTGCGGGCCGGTTGGTTTGACATCGTAATAAAACCTTACGTTGCTTTTCTAAAGCATTATATTGTCCGGCAAGGCTTTCGCGATGGCCTGGAAGGATTCCTGGTCTCTATTTTGTCCAGCTCGGCGGTAATGGTAAAATATGCCAAGCTTCGCGAAATCCAGCGAATGAAACGCAAAACAGGAACTGATTGAATATGCCACGTGTGATAGATTTGGAGCCGGGAGATCGGATCCTCATCAGTCGTACTGATCGGCTGGGAGACCTGGTTCTCGCCCTCCCTTTCGTTGAGACGATCAAAGCTCGCTACCCCGAGTGCCGGGTCGACGTGATCGCATCGCTCTATGCCTCGCCGATTCTCGAAAACAACGAGAGTGTCGGAAAGATTCTCCGCGTTCAGAACGATCAGCTGCTGGCCAATAAGCTGTACAAAAAGGATCTCCTCCAGAAAATCAAGAAGGAGAAGTACAAACTGGTGGTCGTGCTCTACCCGGAGCGGCAGATCTCAAGGCTGTTCTATGACGCCGGCATTCCCACTCGGATTGGAACGGCCGGACGATTCCACTCGATCTTCTTCAACACTCATTTGATTCACAGTCGTAAGAAGAATCTGAAACACGAATTCGAATATAATCTCGACTTTTTGAAGTTCTTCCATAAAGGCCCGAAGATAACTTTTTCCAAAGTGCACCTTCGCGATAAAGAACTCAACAACGCTCGCAGAATTCTTACTAACGCCGGAGTTGATGATCGCTTCATTGTCCTGCACCCGGGATCGGGTGGCTCAGCGGAATGCTGGCCGATGGAAAATTTCATCAGGCTGTACGAACTGCTCGACGAAAAAGGGGCCAATCCGGTCATTTCCGGGTCTGATCCGGAAGGAGCTATGATTACAGACGTTGCCCGGAAGCTGGGCGTGCCGATCCGCAAAATTACCGGCGATACCGATCTGAGAACTCTTGCAGCCGTACTGTCGCTGGCCGAAGTAGTCGTGGCAAATTCCACCGGGCCATTACATTTGGCCGCTGCGGTCGATACCAAAGTGGTCGGGCTGTATCCGAGTCGCAAAGCGATGTCCCCGGTTCGCTGGGGTCCGATCGGTCGCAAAGGCCGGGTCATACAACCGGAAGGGGTCGAGTGCCAGTGTCCGCACAAACAGTGCACGTGCATGTCGCTGATCACGCCGGGACAGGTGGCCGATGAAGTGCTGGCCATGTTCAAAAAGAAATACCGCAGCGAAGCATGAACCTTGCCGAATTTATCATACGAATCGAGGCCTTCAACGCGAATGTCAACATTCCGTTGATTCGCAAGGCGTACGAGTTCTCCGACATGGCTCACCGCGGACAGAAGCGGATGTCCGGCGAGCCGTTCGTGGAGCATTGCCTTGAAGTTGCCTTCATACTGGCCGAACAGCACATGGATTCGACAACCATCGCAGCCGGCCTGGTGCACGACGTAGTCGAAGATACCGACATCCCGCTGGAACGGCTCCGGGCGGAATTCGGCGATGAGATCGCCGATCTGGTCGACGGTGTGACGAAACTCGGCGCGGTGCACTATGCCTCGCGGGAAGAACAACAGGTCGAGTATTTCCGCAAGATGCTGCTGTCGATGGCCAAGGACATCAGGGTCATCCTGATCAAACTGGCCGACCGGCTGCACAACATGCGCACGCTCGAACACATGCCTCCCGAGAAACAAAAGATCATCGCAGAAGAAACCCGAGACATCTACTGCCCGCTCGCTCACCGCTTCGGTATCAACAAAGTGAAAATTGAGCTTGAAGATCTGTCGCTAAAATATCTCAGGCCGGAAATCTATTTCGACCTTGCCCAGAAGATCAAAGAGAGAAAGGAAGAGCGGGAGGGGTATATCGAAAAAGTGGTGGCGCCGATCAAGGCCGCGATGGTCAAGGACAGTATCAAGGCGGATGTCTACGGTCGGGCGAAACACCTGGACTCGGTGTTTCGCAAAATTCAGGTTCGCAAGGTGCCGTTTGAGGAAATTTTCGATCTGTTCGCCATTCGTATAATCGTGAACACCGAACGGGATTGCTATCACGCGCTCGGCATCATCCACTCGATGTGGAAACCGGTATCGAACCGGTTTCACGATTATATCGCCAATCCAAAACCGAACGGATATCGCTCGCTGCATACGACCGTGTTCGGACCCGAGAACAAGATGGTCGAGATACAGATCCGAACTCATCAGATGCACCATGTCGCCGAGAACGGAATCGCCGCCCACTGGCTGTACAAAGAAGGGAAACAGCAGATGAGCAAGTCGGACCGGCAGATGGTCTGGCTTCGCGATGTGCTCGAGTGGCAGAAGGATATGACCAATCCGGCCGATTTTATGGAGTACCTCAAAATCGACCTGTATTCCGAAGACATCTTCGTCTTTACCCCCAATCAAAAGCTGATTCATCTGCCCAAGGGGGCGACACCGCTTGATTTCGCCTTCCAGATCCACTCCGAAGTCGGTATTCACTGTGCGGGTGCAAAGATCAATGGCCGTCTCCAGCCGCTCTCGACTGAATTGAATTCCGGTGATGTTGTCGAGATCATCACCAACCCCAACCGGGTCCCATCGCACGACTGGCTCAAACTGGTAAAGACGTCCTCCGCCCGTGCGCGGATTCGCCGATGGCTTAAGCAGGCCGGGTTCGAACAGTCGGTTGTGCTTGGCAAGCAGATTGTCGAGCGGAAGCTCAAAGAGTTGCGGGTCAAATTGCCCGGAGACGATATCCTGCAGGGATATGCGGAGCAGCTGGACAAGAAGACGGTCGATGATCTGTTTGCGGCGATCGGGAACGGGTCGATGACTTCACGGGCGCTGATCGAGCTGATTGCCCCCGAAGAAGACGAGAAGCCGGCCGGATTCATAAACCGGGTGGTCGACCGAATCCGCGGATCGAAGGGGATTAAAGTCCATGACATGGACAACATGATGTTCCGGTTTGCCGGATGTTGTCAGCCGGTACCGGGCGAAGACATTATCGGGTTCATCACGCGGGGGAGAGGCGTCACGATTCACCGGACCGATTGCCCGGCGGCGACCCAGTTGCTCAGTGATTTCCCGGAACGCAAGATCGACGTAAGCTGGGATACGGCAAAAGGGCAATCGTTCATCGTCCAACTCAAGGTGACGGTCGAGGACCGCAAGAATATGTTGAGGGACCTCTCGCAGGCGATCGCCGATGCGGATACCAACGTCCGGGGGGCCGAGATGTATGCCCAGGACTCGACGGCCATCGGAAAATTCGTGGTCGAAGTTTCAAGCCTTTCGCATCTTAACCGGGTTCTGGACAAGGTCCGCAAGGTCAAGGGAGTTCTCTCAATCGTGAGAGAAAAAGGTGCCGATACTTCCACCGAATAGACTACTCTTTCGACTCCAAGTCTAAAACTGAACGGGAAGCGTAACTGTTTGCTCGCCTCGTTCCACCACTACTTGAACACTGTCTCCCTTTTTGAATTTCGAGAGTGCGTTCATGTAGTCTGAAATATCTCCGATATCATAATTTCCCATCTTTACGATGACATCCCCCTTTTGAATTCCGGCTCTTTCACCCGGACGGTCAGGCATGACACCGGCGATTCTCAGCCCTTTGGTCTCCGCGACATAGTCGGGCATTACACCGAGGGTGACGGAGAATTGCGGACGTCGGTGACCCTCGGTACCACCTTTGGTTTTCGCGAATACGAGCGGTCCGCTGTACTGATCGAAGTGGGTGATGATTCCGCCGACAATGTCGGCAACCTGGACTATCCCGTGGCTGTCAATTTTGTCGATATCATCGGTCGGCTTGTGGTAGTCGGCGTGCGGGCCGGTGAAGAAGTAGAGCACCGGGATGTTTTTATTGTAGAAGGCAGTGTGATCCGAGGGTCCAATGCCGGATTCCTTGAAGGTCATCTTAACACCGTCTGACTTGAGCGAATCGAAATAATTCTTGAACTGTTCGCATGTGCCGGTGCCAAGAATGGCCAGGCCGTTCTCCTGGTCTTTGAGCCGTCCGATCATATCCATATTGATCATCATCCGGACTTTGGTAGAATCGATTGTCATGTGATCGGCGAAATGGGTCGAGCCGAGCAGCCCCGCTTCTTCGCCGCTGAACGAAATGAACAGCAACGAATACTTGAGTTGATCTCGCGCACCCTCGAAATATCGCGCCAGTTCGAGAAGGGCGGCGACCCCCGAAGCGTTGTCGTCGGCACCGTTGTGAATCTCCGGAACCGGGCCATGGTACATTGACGCCGGCCCGCCCCTGCCGAGGTGGTCGTAGTGGGCGCCAATAATCACGGTGGTGTCGGTCCTTGCCGGAATGTATGCGATTACGTTGTAGCCTGTGTCGCGTACTTTGTAGAGCTGCGTCTCACCTTTTATGGACGAAATCATCGGTTCATCGAGCCCTACTTTCAGCCGTTCCAGACCTTTTCGTTTGAGTAATACGATTGGGACATCCTTGAAATTGATATACGCAGGGATGACCGGTGCCAGGGTGTCGTCTTTGTTCGACGGGGTGTAAAGGAAGATTCCAGCTGCTTTGTGGTCGATGGCCATATTAATCTTGTCGGGGATGGTGCTGTACCGGTCAAAATCGACGTGCGGGTACTTTTCCTGCTCGGGGGTATTGCGCGCGATAAGTACCGCCTGCCCCGCAACATCCTTTCCGGCGTAGTCATCGTATTGGCCGTCCGATGTATCCACGGTGATACCATAACCGACATCGACCACATTGTTGAACGAGAACTGTCGCGATGCCGACTGTTTCAAAGGTTCGTACTCGTCACCTAATTTCAATTCGATGCCGTTGACAATCAGTTTATTGTCAGGACCAAGTTCGATCTTTTTGAGGAAATTGAAACTTTGGAGGTAACCATCAGTTCCCTTAGGCTCGAGGCCGGCCGATTTGAAGACGCTCTCAATATACATGGCCGACTTCCACTCACCCGGTTCGCCGATTTCGCGCCCTTCCATCGAGTCATCGGCCAGCACCGCGACATGACGGAATACTGAATCGGCAGTAATGGTATATGTGGAAGTAAGGCTATATGCGCTGGAGGCAAGAGCAAGCGCTAAAAGCAGAACGATCAACGCTGTTTTCTTCATACGATTCCCTTCTTTGTAGGTAGAATCAAACGGCACAATATACCAGGGGCGGGGCAGCTTGTCAGCAATTTTTGAATTGTCGGACAGGTCGCAAACCGCTACATTGGAAGCTGAATAGATACACATAGTCTTGAATTGGAGAATGGAGTACAGCATATGCCTCAAAACTTTTGCGCAGCGTGCGGCCAGAAGGTAAGCGAGACGGCCAGGTTCTGCCCTCAGTGCGGCGCCAGGCTCGGCTCAGCCTCGGAAGCGAAAGGGAAAGCCTCGAAACGGGGCCTTCGAGACACTGCTATCATTGCCGGCGCGATCATATTGATTGCGGTCGGCTATTTCATTTTCATGAGTCCGGAGACGCCTCCTCAGCCGCCCCAAACTCAGATGAACAGCGCGAGTAGTATGCCTCCGGGACATCCTGACGTCAACGGGATGGATTCGACTGCGATGCGGGTGCTCAACAGCCTTCCGCAGGATTACAACTCGCTGGTTGAGGCCGGTCACAATAATATGGATGCCGGCAATTACCCGGTGGCCGCCGAGTGCTACCGTCGGGCTCTGGCAATCGATGGATCCTCGCTGGATCTACGCACCGACTACGGGGCGTGCCTTCATTTCATGGGCCTGACCGACCGGGCGATGGAGCAGTTCAGAAAAGTGCTGTCGCAGAACCCGAACCACGGGATCGCCAATTTCAATATGGGAATCGTCTTTTACAGCCTGAATCAGAATGATTCCGCTCGATACTACTGGAACAAGTACCTTAAGCTCGATCCGAAAGGTACTGCGGCCGACAAAGCGCACGAACTTCTGAAAGAGATTGGTGGCTGACATAGCTGCATTTTTGACACATTTGGCCGGGTCGGTGTGGACGATGCTCCTCGACTCGGCCGTTTATTTGTGTTCAGGTCTACTTCTCGCCGGTGTGATCCACCTTTTTCTCAATCGGGAGAAGATTGATAAGCTGCTGGTAAACGGAGGGAAAAGCGCTGTGCTCAAAGCTGCCCTTATCGGAATTCCCCTTCCGCTTTGTTCCTGCTCCGTTCTTCCGGTGGCCGACCAACTCCGAAAATCGGGTGTGGGACCGGGAGCGACGGCCGCATTCCTGATCGCCACTCCCGAGACCGGCGTGGATTCGATCCTCCTGACTTATTCGATGATGGATCCGATGATGACGGTGGCACGCCCGATTGCTGCTTTCGTCACCGCCCTTACGGCCGGGATGTTGATACCCGACAGCCGGTCGCTTGCCGCGACACCGGTCCCCGTTCAGGGGTGTGGATGTGACTCTTGCGGCTGTTCCGCTCCGGTGGCCAAGTCGGGAAGTAACTTGAAAGGGAAGCTGATATCGCTGGTTAAGTATTCGGTAAGTGATCTATTGGCCGACCTGGCTCCATATCTGCTTCTCGGGTATGTGCTGGCCGGTGCTGTCGCGGCACTTCTAGGAGGAAATGTCGGGGCAGTCCCGGAGATGCTTCGGTCCGGATGGCCCGCCTATTTCGGTGCGCTGTTGATCGGGCTCCCGCTTTATGTCTGCGCGACTTCTTCGACTCCACTGGCAGCCGTTCTGTGGGCGGCCGGATTCTCACCCGGAGCTCTGCTGGTGTTTCTCATGGTCGGTCCGGCCACGAATATAGCTTCGCTCACGGTGGTGACCAAGATCCTGAAGAAGGGCGCTTTGGCGACCTATTTGCTCACGATCGTAACAGTATCGATTCTCTGCGGTGTAGCGCTGGATGCTCTCTACCGCCTGCTTCATATCTCGATTCACTTTAGTCCGGTCTCGGCCGGTGAATCAAGTTCGGCGTTGTCGATCATTGCGGCAATAGTCCTCTCGTTCGGAATCATCTACTACTCCCTGAAGAAGGCGTTTGCGCGCTTCCGGCGCTGAATTTTTCGGCCACAAATTGACTTGCCTTTCTCTTCATTCTCAGTATCATATAAACGTGGGCTGGCATGTCCTTGAAAATGAATGGGTGCGCGGATTTCTTGACCTGATGTTTCCGCCGTTGTGTCTCGGGTGTGGGGAGTATACCGAGGACGCCGACTTCGTATGTGAGATTTGCCGACAGAAAATCGAAGACTACGATCTGCCGTTCTGTCTCAATTGCTCACGGCAGATACCGGAAGGAGTCCGGTGTGCCTTCTGCGGCGATGACACGCTCGCGTTGTTCGCGTACGGCAATTATACGCCGCCGCTCAAGGACATCATCATCCATTTCAAATTCAAGGGGATTACCGGTCCGGCCGCTATGATGGCCGGCCTGTTGGCTGGACGGTTCGAAGAAAAGATTCGTAAACTGGACTGCGAGCTGCTCATCCCGATTCCCTTATATCCGACCCGCGAGAATGTCCGCGGATACAATCAGGCAGAACTGTTCGCCAACGGCCTTGCAGAACGGCTAGGTCTTGAAGTTGCAACCGATGTCATTTCTAGAGTGAGGCGTCGGAAAGAACAGGCGAGACTCGATTTCAAGCATCGCAGCAGGAACATTCGAGGGGTATTTGAGCTCGATAAGCCAGGCGATGGAACTCAGTCGGTGATTCTGGTCGACGATGTCGTAACCAGCGGGCTGACGGTTATGGAAGCGAAACGGGTGCTGGAAAGAGGGGGGTATAAAGTAGTGGCTGTTTTGTCCATCGCGCATCATATTTAAGCATGAATCTTTCAGAACAGCTCCTCGCCGACTATCTGCAGCATCTCAAGCTGGAACAGGGATTGTCGCAGAATTCGATCTCGTCTTATGAACGAGATATAAAGGCGTTCCTTACGGCGGTCGGTAAGGTCAGTCCTACCAACATCACCCAGGCAGCCGTGACAGCCTATGTCGGGTCGCTTGCCAAAGCCGGTCGCAAGCCGTCGACGATCACCCGGAAGATTTCGTCCCTAAAGCAGTTCTTTAAGTATCTCCTGGAAAATGGTGCAATTAAGGAAAGTCCGACGGCTTCATTTTCGGCTCCGCGGATTGTTCGCTACCATCCACATTATCTGAGTGTCAACGAGATCGAGCGGATTATCGGCGGAATTGAGACCGAATCGATGGCCGGTAAGCGGGACCGGGCGATCATAGAATTGCTCTATGGCTCGGGACTTCGAATCTCCGAGCTGATCGATCTGAAGATCTCGGATATCGAGATGGAGGCAGGCTTTATCAGGGTCACCGGCAAAGGGAGTAAGCAGCGGCTGGTCCCTCTTGGCGAGTACGCTCGTAAGGCGGTTGATGATTACTGGCTTGCGCGGGAGCAACAGAAACCGCCGGTGGTTTCTAATTCTGTCGTGATCAATAAGATAGGCAAGAAATTCTCGCGGGTTGGGCTGTGGAAGATTGTCCGGAAGATCGTCGCCAAGGCCGGTATTACCAAGAAGGTGACGCCGCACACTTTTCGCCATTCCTTCGCCACGCATATGCTTGAGGGAGGGGCGGATCTTAGAATCGTGCAAGAAATGCTCGGACATGCCGATATATCTACAACACAGATATATACGACGATTGACCAGGATTACATAGTTGCCGAGCACAAGAAGTACCATCCTCGAGAACTGGCCGGGTCCAAAAGACATCGAACTTCCTCGTAAGCCGGTGTACCACTTTGCTATCAAGCAAAGTGGGTTGAACCTGGATTTCCACGTTTCACAATTCTTCAAGTCTACTGCTATCTCCGTCCACCTGTTCGATACCTTTGAGCAGCTGATTACCACCTGCCAGCGGTTCCCGGTCGACGTTATCATGATCGCCGGAAAAGGGAGTTTCATCAAAGAAGTTGAATTGGTCAGATCGATCAAAGAGAACGTTTTCATGTCGATCATCCCGATCATTTTGTTCCACGCCGAGCCGGACGAAAACGTGGTGATTGCGGCCTATCAGAAAGGGGCTGAGGATTTCATCTATGGTGATTGGAGGGAGAAGCTGGTCGAAGTACGAATCCGGCGTGTAATCGAGCGGAGCCGCCGTGACCTGTCAATCAATCCCTCAACGCATCTCCCCGGACCGAACATCATTGAGAGTGAAATCATGCGACAGATCGATATGGGCTCGCAGATCGCCGTGTGCTATGCCGATCTCGACAATTTCAAAGCATTCAACGATTACTACGGCTATTACTACGGCGACAAGATCATTCGTCTGACCTCCCGTGTGATCAAGGATGTCGTCTTTGACCTCTGTCGCGAAGGATTCGTCGGGCATATCGCCGGTGACGATTTCATCTATATCATTCCGCCCGACGATGTCGACCGGATCTGCGGCAAGGTGCTGGAGACTTTCGATCGGCTGATTCCCTATCAATATATGGAAGAGGACCGGGAGCGCGGATTCATCCAGACCGTAAATCGTCGAGGAGTTCAGGAGAAGTTTCCTCTGCTCACGATGTCGATCGCCGTTATCATCAACGATAACGGCAAGTTCAGTCATATCGGGGAGATGTCGAAAATGCTGGCCGACCTCAAGAAAGCGGTCAAGGCCAAGGACGGTTCCAACTACCTGGTGGAGCGTCGCCGCAAATACTAATCTTTCTTCTCGGCGAGCAGCTTCTTCATATCGATCGCCGGCTGATAAGTCGGATCCCCCTTCAGACAGATATCCAGATACTTGTTCAGCGAATCTTTCGGGTAGCCATTCATGTAGTAGCCCAGGGCCAGGCCGTAATAAGCCTGTGACAATGTTTCGTCGCGCTTGGTGGCGCGGAACATCATCATGATCATCGCGTCATAATTCTTCCGCTTGAAGTAGGTCAACCCCCAGTTGAAATAGTCGGTACCGTCGAGATCATGGAGATGACGCGCCCGTGCGAAGAGTGAATCGGCCAGCGGGAAGTTCTCCTGCTTGATGTAAAAATTGGCGCCGGACACGATCGCATCGAAATTCTGCGGCCCCGTCGCGAACGCCTCGTTATACTCGGCGACCGCCGAGTCCGGTATCCCCTTCTTGTCGAATGCGTCGGCCAGATTCGCATGTATCTGTGACAGTTCGTTCGGCCGGGCAGCATCTTCTTTGTATGCCGAAATTGCGCGTCTGAACAAACTGATAGCCGAATCGGGTGCGTTCTTTTTCAGCATAAGCAGGCCGAGATTGTTATACGGCGCGGAGTAACCAGGTTTCAGCGCAATTGCTCTCAGGTAGTTGTCGGCCGCCAGCTCGTACTTTCCGTTCCGGAACTGGGTGTACCCCAGATTATTGAGCAAGGTCGGCGATGAGGGAAATATATCGTCGGCCAGCTGGTATTCCTGTTCGGCCCGGACCAGGTCGCCGAGTTGTTCGTATTTGATTCCATTGTTGAAGTGCACCTGAAAACCGCTCGACTCTCCTTCGTCGTAATAAGTCATATTCAGGAACACCAACGGGATGGCAAAGAGGAGAGTCGCCATGGCAACCGATTTCGTTCTGACCGATCCGCTGAAAAGTTTCACCACTCCAGCCGCCGAAAGCATGATCATGAATGGGACCAGCGGGAGTCGGTGTCGAGCGGTGACGAGGAACAGGACGATCGACGGTATGTACGCGACAAGGTAGATGTAGATCGGGAGAATTGATTTGAAGCGCTCACGAGTCAGATAGATTCCTGCAATCGTCAGCGGCAGGAGAAGACCGTAGGGGAAGTAGATCAACTTGTGCCAGACCAGCACGGAGAAGAGTGAAGATCGGTTGCGCTGATAATAGATATCGGCGTTGTCGCTGTTTTCGAAGCCATCCAACAGATAGACGGTCTTGCGCCAAATGAGATCGAGGAACTTGCCGGGATTGTGCACAATGAACTTCACCGCTTTGGTTGACCAGAACGAAGACTCCTGGGCATCCGACAGCGGGTGCATCGCCTCGCGCTCGGCCGCCGCCCGGGTAACTTCGCCGAACTGGTCCCAGCTCACCGCTTCGTTAAGCTGCACCTCCGGCATGAGCATGGTCAAACCATCGGCATCCGGATTGTTCCCCAGGTAGAGGTTGATCCCCCCCTGCGAGGAGATCAGGATGTAATCCCCGGTGACGATCTTATTGCGTATAGTGACCGGCAGTACGGTCAGCACAACTCCCAGAAGCAAAATCAGCGGCCTCCGGCTGCGTGAGAGTAATCCTGTGGTTAAATTCGACGAGAAGTACATCCAGAGCATGAGGAATGGAACGGTAAGAAGAATATTCGGCCGAGCCAGAGCGGCCAATCCCAGAACGATACCGGTGATCAAAGGGACATACCACTCCTGACGGTCTTGGTGCACCAGCAACCGATAGATCCCCCAGACAACGAGGAAGAGGAATATCGCCGGAATCAGGAACATCGCCTCGTAAAACACCAGCGTTCCATAGAAGGCGTAAATGAACCCGGCGACAATTGCTGTCTTCCGGTTAAACAGATGCTCCGAAAGCCGGTACAGGAAGACCGCCGTGCCTCCGCACAGGAGTACCTGAAGGATCTTGCTCCACAGGATCGAGCTATTAGTGATGAGGGCGAGGGCGGCGAGGAAATACGGGTAAAGCGGAGCCCGAAAATATGACCCCTCCCCCCAGAACGACTTGTGCAGAATATCCTGGGCCCAGAGCCAGTGCCATTTTTCGTCGACCATCGGGACCTGGAAGCCGGGATCACGACTGATCTGCCAGAGGTAGATGACCCGAACGGCAATCGCCACGACCGCCACAACCAGGGGCCAACGGTATTTTTTGAGAAACTCTGTCATGTACGGATATTAGCTTTTCTGTTATACACGGGTAGCCTGAAAGTAGACAAGATGGAGAGGTGGGGCAAGAAATAAATCGGCTGGGGAGGGGTGGTCAACCCCTCCTCCGTTGAAATTTAGTCGATCAGTCGCGTCTCCGGAACTTCGTTGACTTTCGTCTTGACCTTGAATTGAGAGGGACGCGATTGGAGAACCTCGCGCAGCCAGCTTTCCGGATAGCCGACCTCCTGCGGACGGCCCAGGGAGTCCTGCACGTAGCCGTCGTTATACTTGGTGAACAGATACTCGGCAAGGTCCTTCCAACGCGAAGCTACCATGTCTCCTTTGGAGACCGAGTAGTCAGTCAGGAATTGGGTCATCATCGATGGATCAGACTTGGCAAGCTGCAGGGCCGTCTTCTCGATCTGCGGCTGCATCGCCAGGAACTGGCCTTCAAGCTCCTGCTGGACGTTGACGATTTCCGGAACCATGTATGAGTACTTCAGCTCTGCATAGTTGGCCACGATGTTGAATACCCACCAGGCGGACTCCCAGGAGAATTTGTTGAGGCTGCCGACCGTGTACGGTTGGGGGATGCTGTCGATGCCGCAGTAAAGCGGGAAATAGCAGCTCGTGTACGTATTGTCTTCGCCCCACCAGAGGACTCCTCCGATCGGATCGGGCAGCCAGCTCCGCGATTGAGACACGAACGAAAAGGCGGTCTGCTGCGTGGAGATCGGACGCTCCCACATGTAGTCGACCGAATCGACTGTCCAGTTCATCGGCCGCCAGCGCTCGGGTGAACCGAACGGACCGGCATCGACTCCCTTGGTCATGTCAAACGGCGTCCCTTCGTAATGATCCCGCATGAGCGAAAAGACGTCTTTCACCGAGATTTTTTTGTCCGGTTTGATCCAGAGCGGATAGGGTTGGGCACCGTCCTCGGCCCGGGTATAGTCGGGGGAGAGGTTCATCGAGGGAGCGGCGCGGCGGAACAGGCTCCAGACGCGGCTGTCGGCGTACCGCTGGTTGCGGGGAGTAGCCGGACAGTAAGCATCACAAAACCGAAACGGCTGTCCGGACTCAGGATCGTAATACCCTTGCTCGACCGCGAACGAGACGACGTTTTTGGAATAGATGCAATTGTCTGGGTCGTTGAGGGGGAACTCCCCGATTCGCGCCTTATTGGCGTGAGCCGAAATGTAGCCATCGGGAACTCTGACGGCTACCCACTCGGCGCCATGACCGTCCGGTCCCGGGCCGATGATTTCAAGGATCCAGGCCTCGTTCGGATCGGCGATCGAAATCGATTCACCGGTCGAGCGATAGCCGTACTGGTCAACGAGGGTTGTCATCACCTTGATAGCTTCTCTGGCCGTGGCCGCTCGCTGAAGCGCAAGGCGCATCAGATCAAAATAGTGGAATAATCCCGATGGATTCCGAAGCTCTATGCGGCCATCGAAAGTCGTCTCACTTATCGCCAGTTGCTTTTCGTTGATGTAATCGACAACGGCGTAAGTGTGCGGAACCTGGGGAATCGTGCCGCGGACTTTGCCACTCCAGTCGGTGATCTGAAGCGAGTCTCCCGGCATATAGTCGGCAGCCGGCAAACGCTCCATGTGGGGATGAAACTCCCCGTCGCAGGTGTAGGTGATCATCACCGAGCCATCGGCCGATGCACCCTTGGTCACGAGAAGATTGGTGCAGGCAAAAGACAGTCCGACACTTATAATAACTGCCAGTGATGCCATGCTTATCGATTTCACGAAATTGTACATTGTAATACCCTCACGTTACGTTCAGGTACAATTAAATGGCTGGATTTTCGAGTGACAACGAAAAAACGGACTTTCGGTCGCGTCCGGTGTATTAATCTGACCGAATGGCTAAACTGTCTTATTGGGAATATCGTTACTAATTAGAACCTCCCGAATTCCACCGCATGGAGGTTCATAAGATCGATAACAAGGAGGAACCGTTTTGAAGCCTCGGATTCTATTCGGAAGTCTGACGATTTTTGCAATCGCCCTGGCGGTGTCGCCTCGCCCTGCAATTGCCGGTTCGCCGGAAATATCCCCTCATTGGACCGACAAGCCTATCTATATCGATGGGAATATCGATGATTGGAGCGGTCTTCCGACCACCTTCCTCGAAGATCAGGGGGCGGTTATCGGTTTGGCCAACGATAGTGAGAACCTGTATGTTCAGGTCCGTTTTCGCGACGCGATCTGGGCCCGCGCGATTCATCGCAGCGGGTTGACCCTGTATCTGGACGCCGATGGCGGCAAGAACAAAAATATCGGGCTAAAATTCGTCGGCGGCCCGACTTTCGCTGAGATCAGAGAAGCTTCGCCCGGTCGGGATTCATCGGATGGGCAGAGATGGCAGGGTGAGGGACGCTCTCCGCGCGAAGGGATGAACCAGGACAGAATGCGCGGACGCGATGACACCCTGTTCTCCTATTTCGATAAAAAGGGACTGATCGACGCCACCATCAATATCGACGGAGCAAATGGCCCAAAAGTTGCTTGGGGGATCGATCATGGTTTTTATGTCTATGAGTTCAGTATTCCTCTGGCCCAGAGCAAAGTCCGAGACTACGGCCTCGGTCTGGAGCCGGGCAAGAAAATCGGTTTCGGCGCCGAATGGGGCGGACGACCCGAAGGGATGGGCGGACCCGATGGAGGTGGACCGCGTCTCAGCGGCGGCTTCCCCGGAGGTGGCGGCGGCATGATGGGTGGGGGAGACGGTGACAATGACGGAGGGATGGAACGCGGTGGCGGCATGCGCGGCGAACGCCCCGGCGGCGAACAGATGCGCAAAGCGATGACAAAGCAGGAATTCTGGACGAAAACTAAACTCGCCGTCATGAACAAAGAAATGAAATAATCACGGAAATGAAAGAGCCGGACGACTTCCTGTTCGCCCGGCTCTTTTGTTCAGATTCGAATTCTCGTTCTGACTACATCGAACCGTTCACCAGACTTTTCAGTTTATCGACAATGTCCGAAGGCTCAGCCCGGGCTCTATAGTCGGCGCTGAGAAAAGCATACTTCACTGTTCCAGTTGTGTCGACTATATAGCTGACCGCCAGCGGAAGCTGGGTGGAATCTGAGCCGTTATAGCTGGCCAGATCGAGGTGACCGCGGAACTGGTCAAGGACTTCTGAGGGAAGAGTATAGACAATGCGATATTCCGAAGCTGCCTTGTTTCCCACATCGCTGAGGACAGAAAAATTCAACGTGTCTTTCATGACGGTGGCAATCGAACTGTCGGGAAGCTGCGGACTGATCGCAACGAGAGTCGCCCCGAGCCGCTTGATCTCCGGGGCTACCTTGGTCATCGCCCGTAACTGAAGATTGCAGTATGGACACCAGCCTCCCCGGTACCAGATGATGACGACCGGGCCTGATTTGAGAAGATCGGACAATTGGACGGTGTCTCCGTGGATATCGGGCAACCTGAAATCGGGGGCCTTTTCTCCTTCGTGAATTGCCCGTTCAAGAATTCCCGACTCCTTGAGTTCCTGAACACCTTTTTCGAAGGCATCAACCTGTGACTGCGGTGCCCGCTTAAGCCAGGCCTCTTTCTTGCTGTCGAGCTGAGCGCTGAGCGTGGGAGCTTCGCTTTCCATCATTTCCTTCTGCGCCGCCTGGTCAGAGTCCTTCTTCTTGGAGCACCCGGCAAGAAGCAGAAGACTAATCGCGAGAGCAGAAGACGCGGCCGTCAACGCGAATCGCATTCGGAATCTTTTTCGCATACCCTATTTCCCTTCGTAAGTCTGTTCCAGTCTATAGCTTTGTTCTCAAAACAGCCCGGCCGGACCAGAGTTCCTGGCCCGCGCTCAAAATGAAAGACCGGCTCGGTAAGAGCCGGTCAATTATTTCAATGAGATTGGAATGCGAAACTACTTCGAATTCTTTTCGAAACCGCGATAGGCCAGCCATCCCATAACGATCGCCAGGCCGAAAAACATGATAAGAGACAGCCAGGGGCCGAACCATCCGGTCAGCGTCGCCATCATCCCGTCATGATCGTCATAGAAATGCTCGTACGACGTCCATGTCCCGATGAAGAAGGCTACCAGCACTCCAATCAGGGCGTCACCCGCCACGAGTCCCGATGCGAACAGGATGCCGTGTTCATTTCTCGATTTGAAAGTGGTCTCGTTAGAAACCTTATTGATAATCCATGCGATCAGGCCGCCGGTCATGATTGGAGTGGAGAGCGAAAGGGGGAGATATAATCCGATGGCAAAGGGCAGCGATGACACCCCGAGCAGTTCGACCGCTAGGGCGATCATCCCGCCTACGATGATCGGCAGCCAGGGGAGATTCGCGTTCATTACCCCCATCACAACCGTAGCCATCACATTGGCTTGCGGAGCGAGGAGCGGCGCGCGTTCGGTCGCTCCCGGCACGAAGCCGAATGCCTGATTCAGGAAGAAGACGGTGAACCCCATCGCGATTGCCGGGAAAAGCAGCCCTATGAACTCGGTAACCTGTTGTTTCCAGGGGGTGGCGCCGAGCAGGTAGCCGGTCTTGAGATCCTGAGCAATGTCCCCGGAGAGACACACGGCGATACAGACGATTGTGCCAACGGTCATCACGGTGATCATTCCGGTGACTCCAGAAACTCCAAAGTAGAGGAGGATCAAAGAGGTCACCAACAGGGTCGCGATAGTCATTCCCGAGACGGGTGAAGACGACGACCCGACAATACCGACAATTCTAGCGGCGACGACTACAAAGAAGAATCCGAACAACACCGCCATGACCACGCCGAGGAAGTGAAGGTCGGTGTTCGGAAGCGCCCAGATGATGATTACACAGGCGAGGATGCCGAGCAACACCCACTTCATGGGGATGTCCCTGTCAGTGCGAGCGATATTCGCGGCTTCGTGCTTGGAGCCGATCAATTCGCCGAATCCTTTGCCGAACGATGATATGATCGTCGGGAAGGATTTGATGAGAGAAATGAATCCGCCCAATGCGACAGCACCGACACCCAGATATTTGATATAGAAATCACGAAGTTGATCCGGGCTCATATCGGACAGGGGAATGGTGCCGGGAGTGATGATTGTGCCGGGGATCTGATGGCCGATAAAGGCAAGCAACGGACCAATTCCGAGGTAGCCAAGAACGGCGCCGGCGAGCATAAGCGCCGATATTTGCGGGCCGATGATGTAGCCGACTCCAAGCAGGGCCGGAGTGGCATCGACACCGATCGTTCCGCCTTTGAGAATCCCTTTGAAGTCATAATTGACCGACTCCGACCATGCTTTGAGCATGTTCATGAGGACCTTGTACAGGGCGCCCAGACCGATACCGGTGAAGACCATTTTGGCTTTGCCGCCCCCTGCGTCGCCGGCGATGATAATCTCGGCGCACGCCGTTCCTTCGGGAAACGCCAGCTTGCCGTGTTCGCGCTCGACCAGGTACTTGCGGAGGGGAATCATCATAAGGATGCCCAGGGCACCACCCAGCATGGACAGCCAGAATATCTGCATTTTGGTCACTTCGTGATGGTACCCGGCCGCGACGAGCGACTGGTTGGCGCTCCAGATGAAGAAAGCCGGGATCGTGAATATGATACCGGCAGCGAGCGACTCTCCCGCTGAGCCGATCGTTTGAACAATGTTGTTCTCGAGTACCGTGACCTTCTTGAAGAACAGCCTCAGCACCGCCATTGAGATAACGGCCGCCGGAATCGAGGCGGACACGGTCATGCCGAATTTCAATCCCAGATAGGCGTTTGCCACGCCAAATACGACCGAAATAATTGAGCCAAGAATAATCGTCTTCCAGGTCACTTCAGCCATGCTCTGGCCGGCCGGGACGAATGGTTGGAACGCCTGTTGGTCCTGTTGCTTTTGTGCCACTCTACCTCCAGCTTGGATATGAAATTTCGTGATAAGTGGTTCTAAGAATAAGGGTGAGTCGTTTGATGTCAAGCATTTAGTTCCGGTCAGGGGGACGAACAACCTTGTCCAACCGTCCGCCGCGCCCTCAGTCGTCATCGCATGTGAAAGTCTTCGCATGCCGTCGGATTCGGTACCACATTTCGCGCAGTTTGTGCGTCAATTAAGGGACCGGAATATACTTTTAATCTTCTGTTAAAATAGTGTAAAACGGGAACGAACCGAGTATCGTTATTGTAGAAGATTGGAAGCCGGACATGCTCCGGTCACGTTTGTGGGAACGAATCATGTCAGGGCATCGCATCGTACGCTTTCGCAATATCTGTAGGATTGACAATAAAACTTGACAATGTTTAACGTGGTTTCTATTTTATTATCGAGGAAATAGGTAATCTTTCGACACGCGATATTAATTCACAGAGTAACTTAAGAACTGAGTACGTAAATTTCGTATTACGGATGGAATAGCTGTCATGTTCGCGCAGTCAATGGAGTGAATCTACGTGACAGCAGTTAAAGCAACACAAACCCGTTGAGGAGGTGAACCTTGACAAAACGTCTTTACCTGATTCTCGTCGTCGCTGTCGCGCTTTTGGTGCCTTCGATGATTCTTGCCGGCACCAATGCGTTTAGCGTTGGCCAAGCTGTCGCTAAACAGGCCGACAACGTTGCCGATAACGTTGTGGTTGTACCTCTGGTAATCAGCAATGACGTCCCGCTTGCCGGTATCGATATTCCGCTTTCGTTCTCTGAGGGAGTCACTCTGAAGCAGGTCGATTTTACCGACACCCGTGTGTCCTATTTCGACTTCAAAGTAGCCAACATCAATAACGACAAACATACCGTCGTTATCGGGCTGCTGCCTCAGTTCTCTCCGGTGAAAAAGCCGGAACTTGCCGTCGGTAGCGGTGTCGTTGCCAATCTGGTGTTTGAGGTGACCGATCCGACCGTGAAGGATGTCAACATCCAGACGGTAGTTTTGAAGGACCCGAATCACCAGCTGATGTTTGTCTCTCATAACCCGAAAGACAACAGCCTGGTAACAACCAAACCGGAGTTTGCCGGTGTCAACGTGGCCCTGTCCAGTGTGGCGGGTAACGGTCTCCCGGACAAGTTCGCCCTTTCGCAGAACTATCCGAACCCGTTCAACCCAACGACCCAGATCTCTTTCGACCTGCCGGTAGCCGCCAAGGTGACGCTTGACGTCTTCAATGTGCTGGGACAGAAAGTCTCAACTCTGGTCGATGAAAATATGGATGCCGGCTCTCATGTTGTCGAATTCGACGGCGCGAGCTACGCCAGCGGTGTCTATTTCTACCACATTTCGGCGGGCAACTTCTCGCAGACCAAAAAAATGGTCATGCTGAAGTAGTCTTGAGTAACGAAAGTGACGATTAGTAAAGCGATGTAAGTCGTAGATAAAGTTCAATAAAGTATTCGGAGCCCTTTCCTTTGAAGCGGGAAAGGGCTCATTTTTTGCCCCGAATTATATCCTGCGCCATAATCTCAACAATTCCTGCGAATTAGCCGACTTCGGCCCTGTCTTGTATTTCGATGTCGCATTGTAAGCTGATGTAAAATAATGTGTTATGCGATGGCGCCCGGCCCGGCATGCTATTTGATTGTATTAAAAGTATTCCGGGACGCGAAGGCGGTCCGCAACCTGCCCGAAAAGACTGGATGGCTTTATTGGCGGTTGAGCTATCAAGTTTGTCCTGGATGGTGAGGAGAGAGAAGGTCTCAACATCTGTTGAGACCTTTTGTTTTGCATCAGATTCTAAACTGAATTTCTGGGGCGACTATTTGATTACCACAAGCTGGAGATCCTCGTCTCGTGCCGGGGGGACAGTGACCGTCAACTCGGAACCGTCCATCAGGGTCACCGCAACCTCGGGCAGATGTTTGGCCGACGTATATCGTGCCGTAATCATCGCCGCCTTTTGAAGATTCCCTTCGCTCGTATTCCCAATCACCAGAGTAACCGGAGATCCAACTCCGAGCGCCTCAAGGTGAACATGCTCCGGTTTGCGAAGCGCGAGTAATTGCTTGTTCTCAGTTTCGTCCCGTCCGACGATCACTTTCGTCTGACTGTCGATTCTGAAATGTCGCCCGACCCGCAGAAGGTTCAGGTCTTCGAAACTGAGCCTGCCCGAATGGGCCAGAAGGTCCCTAAGGCGGTTTGAATAGCCGGCATCGGTCAGCAGACAACCGGAAGCAGGGGAGGGATAATCATCAAGACCGAACTCTGCGGCCAGCTCGAGTTGCCGTTTGCGGCTCCGTCCCTGGATTCCTTCGAGTTTCTCGCGGTCTAGCATGCCGTTGAGCTCAGGTTCGGTCGGCGGAAGCAGTTTTGCCGACATCGGCCTGACCAGCTTCCCTTTGAGGCCGGTCTCCTTCTCGATCAGGTTCATCTTGTTTCTCACCTGCGACATCGGCCGCTGCCCCATAACTTCGCCGGTAATGATGAAGTCGGCGTTGATCATATCCATGAATTCTTTAGCCTCGTTGAGCATGAGAATGCGGCAGTCGGTGCAGACATTCATGTTTTTGCCGCGGCCGAATTTCGGGTTTTCCACGATATCAACGAACTTCTGGCCGAGGTGCATCAGCTTGACATTGAATCCGAACTTCTCAGCCGCTGGATAGGGATTCGAGCCACAGGATGAGCGATCGCCAAGATCACACCCGAAGTGGGTCATGAAGGTAAGGGCGGTGACCTCGATATTCTGCCGGAGCATCAGGAGGATGGCGAGGGCGGAATCGAGCCCGCCTGAGAAGAGGGCGACGGCATGGCCGCGTTTTTCGTGAGCATTGTTATACATAGGTTGTTTGCCGGCGTTGTTCTTACCGTCAGGCTGTAGTATAACGAATGACAAAGGGCTTGTCTTTGAATTTTTTTCAGCTTATTATTTCATTCCTGACAAACTTCATGTGAAGTAAGACGTTATAGCGCTCAAACGCCCCGTAGCCTGAAAGGACCAGCCCATTCTCGCCTGGCTTAATAGAGGCCTTAAGCACTTTGCGTACGTTACGCAGAGCCTTTTTCTGTTCTCGCTCCGCATGGTTGGAGGACTGTTCAGCGGTCCCTTTTATCTGATGGAGACGCGTGAGCAGATGTATATCATTGGCATCGGTTCGCTCTATCTTGTCGCTCTCACTGGAATCTTTGCCGGGCAGGGGTTCGCGCTGGCTTTTTCAGTAGAACTGGCCGACTTCGGCGCCAAAGACTATCTCGGCCGAATCCTCTCAATCGCGATCCTCAGGGAGCTTGGGCCGGTGCTCACGGCACTCATGATCGCCGCGCGCGTGGCTGCCGGCATCACGGCAGAACTGGGCGCCATGAAGGCCTCAAACCAGCTCGATGCCATGGTGGCTTTCGGCATCGATCCAATCAAGAAGCTGGCGGTACCGCGGCTTATCTCGCTGATAATTATGGTGCCGGCTCTGACCGTGGCGTGCGATGCGATCGCACTTATTGGCGGGTATATCGTCGCCCTTCTCATCGCCCACGTGACCTCCACCATGTACTGGACGGCAGTAAGGGATAGATTGACCTTCGGAAACATGTTTGTCGGCTTGCTTAAGCCGTTTGTCTTCTCGTTCGTAATCGCATTCGTGTCTTGCTACAAAGGATTCTCCGCCGAAGGTGGCACCAAAGGTGTCGGACGGGCTACCACTGAGTCGGTCGTACTTTCTTCAATTTCGATCCTGGTCGTCAACTTCCTGATCACCAAGCTCGTCTTTTCGCTCATTAAGGGATGGCTGTTATGATCGAGCTGAGAAATGTAACCTTTTCCTATGGCGAGAAACCGGTCCTTCAGGATGTCTCTTTTGTCGTCCAGACCGGCGAGTCGTGTATCATCATGGGACCTTCGGGTTCAGGAAAATCGACCATCCTTCGCCTCATCCTCGGGCTCAATTGTCCGCAGTCCGGGGCAATATTGATCGACGGCCAGAATATCTGTACCATGAAGGAAAAGGACAAGCGGGAGATCCGCAAAGAGATCGGGATGGTATTTCAGGACGGCGCTCTGTTCGACTCGCTGTCGGTCTGGGAGAACGTGGGATATTACCTTCTGGAGCACACTGATATGCCTGTCGAAGAGATCGGACAGAAAGCCGTAGAGATGCTGGGATTCGTCGGGCTCGACGCCGAGGAGATCCAGGATAAACTTCCGGAGCAGCTCTCCGGTGGAATGCAGCGGAGAGTGGCGATAGGAAGAGCGTTGCTGTCAACCGACCCGAAGATTATGCTCTACGATGAGCCGACAACCGGGCTTGACCCGCAGTCGACCGACAACGTACTGCACCTGATAACCAAGCTAAAGAACGAACGACAGATTTCCACTATTGTCGTGACACACCAGATCGCCGATGCCATTTCGATCGCCGACCGTTTCGTGGTGATTCTCGATGGACGGGTGGCTTTCGACGGTAGTCTGATTGAATTGCGCGACTCGACTCACCCGGGGGTACGGGAGTTTCTTGGCCCGTTCATTGAGTCGTTTGGGCGAGTCGCCGATCGAAAATTCATAAGGTAGTAGCCAACGAAAAGATAATTGATGTAATGAATCGAATATTGCCCGTATGAATCGAACATAGAGGCTTGTAATATGAAACGAACGACAGTTATCAAATGGGGTTCTCTCAAGATCGGGCTATTGCTCACCCTGGTCATTGCTGCCCTCTTGTGGGCATCGCTCAGCGGCGGCGGCACTTCGATCTTCGAATCCAAAGGGAAGTTTGTCTGCTACTTCCATAATGTGGAGGGGCTTGTTCCCGGTTCGCCGATCTGGATGTCCGGTGTCGAGGTAGGTAACGTCAGATCCGTTACTTTTGTCAACCTCGATTCATTGAGGCAGGTTGAGGTTGTCTGTCGGGTAAAGAAGGAAGTCTGGAATCGACTGACTTCGGATGCCCGGGTACAACTGGGTACGATAGGTTTTCTCGGCGACAAGTATATCGAAATCATTCCGGGATTAGAGCCGGGCCCACCTATCCAGCAGATGGCTGTGATCAAGACCCGCGATGCGGGCAGTGCGACGAGGGTATTCAAGGCTGGTGAGATGGCCATTAATGACGCCAAAGGATCTGTGATGCGTTTGGATACGCTGCTTGCCGGGATGAACGCAGGTAAAGGAACTCTGGGGAAGATGGTGACTGATGACCGGATGTACAACGAAATCGTCGCTCTGCTCGCCAAATTGACCGTGCTGACGACCGAGCTTCAGAAGAACCAGGCCTCAATCACCAGCTCGATCGAGAAAACTTCTAATTCCCTCGAGAGCCTGAGCAGGAAGGTCGACGAAAACACCGGGACGGTCGGCCGACTGGTCAACGATCCTCAACTCTACGACAACCTCGTCCTGTCGACTGCGAAACTTGATACCATTCTTCAGAAGATGAATCAGGCCCAGGGAAGTCTCGGCCTTTTGGTGAACGATACCGGCTTGTATGTGGAAATGACCAATCTGATGGCGCGCATGAATACGCTGGTGACGGACATTCAGGACAACCCGAGGAAGTACTTCAAGTTCAGCGTATTCTAGATTGAAACGGCTTATCTGGTGCGGGCCGATGCGCGGATACCATCGAGAAGGAGTCGATACGGCGACTTCTCGGAATTGGCGCGAATCGCAGTGTAACACTGGTCGCAGAGATTGGTCGTGCTGAACTCGCGTCGAAGCTGTTCGCGCGAATCGTACCCTTGGCGATTCATTCCGCACGGGCTGACCTTTCCCCACGGTGTCACAATCAGGAAGCGATTGCCTGCCCGACAATCCTCTCTTCTTCCGGTCGCAAAGAATTTTACCATCTGTCTGAGCGTCCAGGCCGATGACATGATCGGGTAGCCAGACTCTTGCATTGCGATCAGTTTCTCGACAACTTCCTTCAATTCCGCAAGGTCGTCCGGTTTGTTGATCAGATAGTGCTCTTTTCCGGTGCGAAGAGAATTGTAAGTGCTGAAGTTGATTGCGACCCCCCATTCACGGGCAAGGGCCGCCATGCGGGGAAGATCCCTGAAATTGTCGCTCTGGACAACGCAGGCAAGGACGACGTCATCGTTTCCGTGAGCAACGATGATCTGGATTATCTCCGCGATATGCTGGAAGTTGTTCTTGAGGTTTCTGAAGATATTGTGACGGCCATCCGGATAATCCAACGAAAATGAAAACTGGTCGATACCGGCATCGCGAAGTTCCAGGTAACGACCTTCATTGAGGTTCTGGACATTGGTGGTAATCACGAAGACGGCTACCGGGTCTCGGTCACGCATCGCACGGACGATTTGCACCAGGTCTTTGCGCAGCGTCGGCTCGCCGCCTGAAATCTGTGCAACTGCCGGTCTCAACTCCTGAAGCCAATCGGCGAAGACCTCCCCCGACATCCGAGGTTCTTCGACATACTCCCCAAGATCGCAATGAGAGCATCGCGCGTTGCAGTTGTATGTAATCTCGAATGAGACGGTAATAGGCCGACCGATCATGATATTGAGGCCGGTGCGAGCGGCGATGCGAATCTTGCGGGCGGTTGACAGACTATTCATCGTCGAAAATCCCTTATTATCTTCGGTAACTACAAAACCTAGCACACGCCAACATTCAGGTCAACCAAAAACTGACCGTCCTGTCGGCGTTTGACGATCGGCTAATCGCATTCTTGTTGCCGTGGATTGTGACCGTCCGTATTTTGTCGCAAAGACCGGGTTGATGATTTATTAAGACAGGAGGTCACGGGATGAAAATTCGTTTGCTTGGTACGAGCAGAACCTTGGCGGCTGGGATGTTGCTCACGGTTTTCAGTTACGCATTCACCGCATCATCGGCACGTTCAACTTCCCGGATACCGGATCATCCGGAGACTGTTGCCACTTTCTCGATCGTGGCGTGTGATACGATCAGGGGAGAACTGGGAGTTGCGGTAGCTTCACGATTTTTTGCCGTCGGCAGTGTTGTGCCCTGGGCCAGGGCTGATATTGGTGCGGTTGCTACCCAGGCGTACGCCAACACGACATTCGGACCGGAGGGGCTTAAGTTGATGGCCGTCGGGCTCTCTCCAAAAGCCGCCCTTGACAGCATGCTCAAAACGGACAAGGACCCATCGCGGCGCCAGGTAGGGATGGTCGCCGCGGATGGAAGTTCATTCACATACACCGGTGACAGTTGTTCGTTTTGGGCTGGAGGAAGGTCCGGGCCGGGATATGCCATACAGGGAAATATCCTTACCGGTGATTCTGTCGTGGCCCGGATGGAAACAACGTTCTTGAACACAGATGGTACCCTGGCCGACCGAATGTATGCCGCGTTGCTGGCTGGGGATTCAGCCGGGGGAGATTCCCGGGGAAAGCAGTCGGCGGCATTGATAGTCGTGAGGAAAGGCGCCGGATATGGCGGTTACAATGATCGCGCGATTGATATTCGCGTGGACGACAATCCCGACCCGTTCACCGAGCTGGGGCGACTGCTCAAGATCGGCGAGATGAATTATTCGTGGAATGAAGCCTGGACAGCGTTCACCCAGAAGAGATTTGCGGATGCGCTCCCGCTGATGGAGAGTACGGCGCAGATGGCGCCTGACAATGCCGAAGTACTCTATGACCTGTGCGTGATTCGGTTGGCGGCGGGAGAGAAGGGGGCCGCCCTCGATGCGCTACGGGACGCCATCGCGATCAATCCAAAGCTGTCCCGGCAGGCGGAAGGAGACGCCGACCTGTCGTCGCTTCGCTCCGACCCGGAATTCAAGCGTCTGACGGCACCGGAGCCGAAATAGTCGCAACCTCAGCCGGACTACTGGAGGCGCTCGACCCGCTGTTTGAGCGCCTCGTTCATTTTGTGAAAGCCTGATTCAGTATCCTGGCCCATCATCCCCCAGAGAATCGGCACCAACAGACCGTTGAACCTCTCGCAGTGGACAAATCTGGTTCGGCCGGGAGAGATTGCTTCAAGCACAAACTGGTGCTCACCATCGAACAGGCCGGGAACAATGAGTCGCCCGATCCACCGGAGCTCCCGGTTAGCTGTGAATCGAAAGATCTTCGGTCGGAATGTCATCATTCGCTTTTCTGACAGCCGGACCCGGATCCTGATGGTTGAGCGAACGCTTCCCTCTCCGGTTATCTCGGTGATGAACGGATTCCACTGCGGATACGTTTTGAAATCGGTAACAACTCGCCAGATCTGTTCTGGCGATGCCTCAATGACGATCTCTGTGCGGATCTCTTTCATATATACCGGCCTCTGTTCATCGTGAGGAACTTAGCATCAATCAATTCGGTTATAGAATCAAATAAAGGTGACGGATCCGTGGAGATTCTCATTCAGATTGATTCTGCAACCCGCTGATCCGTTCCGAACCAATAAAGCCGGAGGAATCATGAAAAGCAATACACTTATGTATGTCGCGGGGGCAATGGTCGGTTGTCTTGCGTTTGGGTATTTTCTGGGAAGAGAACATGAAGCGTACACGATAAAAAAGGCGATCCAGAAGAGCAAACTGAACCTGCGCGAGAGGGCGAGCGACGCGATTGACTCGATTGTCGACGGAGTGCGCGACAAAGTGCACATGTAAGATGCGGTTTTCAACCAGTGGTAACCGGTTGATGGCGCTGCGATAACGGGACCGATGCAAATATTGCTTGACAATATCGCCTGCGCAGTCTATATTAGGTTCGTAAGGTCCGCCGATTGAGGACGTAGTGAGACGTTCTCGCCACGTAAAGTGACAGACCACGCGGACAGCTTACGGAAAACATATCAAAGGTTTATGTAACCCCCCTGACTTCGTTCAGGGGGGAATCTTTTTTGCCCAAATCGCGCCTTATCTCTTGAATTCATCCTGCTCGTGTGCCACTTTTGTCCTGTTCGGCTGTTTAGCCTTTTGATACAGGTAACGTCGATAAGCTCGGGAGTCAGAAATTGCTTAAGTGGATCATTATCGCTGCTTGCGTGCTGGTCATTTTTGTCGTGCGGATTGTTATGGGCCTGCTCAAGAACGTTCCGCAGATCTCGACGGCACTTTTCTATTCCTGTATTGTGCTGACCGTGTTGGGTCTCTTCCTGGTCGGTTACAATGCCGACCGGCTCACCCGACTCAGTGCCCGAAAATCATGGCCGACCGCTCCGGGACGCGTGATCGAATCGGAGGTTCACGGCACCGAGGCCATTCGTCCTCTGGTTGTGTACTCGTACGATGTCGGCGGGGTGTCGTACACCGACAGCAGCACACTGGAGGCTCCGACCTTCGGCAACGGACGCAAGGAGTACGAAGTTGCCAGGGATCTGTCGCAGGAGCATCCGGAGGGGAGCTATGTCAGGGTCTATTATGATCCGTCAAATCCGGCTGAGTCGGTTTTGATGCCGGAAGCGCCGTGGGATATTTACGGCAAGATCGGACTCGGCGGCACGCTGCTTATGCTCGGTCTATTCGGAGTCCTGCTGCCGCGGAGGAAGATCTCCGCATCCTGAGGCTCCGAAATCAGCCGCCCGCTTCGTTTTTCAATATCTGCTGATAGAGGCGGAGTGCGTCGCCGTTTTGGGGGTTGAGTCTGAGACACTCCTGAACGGCCTTCTTGGCATCCTCCTGCCTTCCCGATCGTGCATATGCATACGCAAGCCTCAGCATGACATTGTCGTTGAGCGGGAAGCGCTGTCGAGCCTGTTCCAATATTTTGATGGCGGAGGCGGGGTCGTTTCGGTCCATCAGGATGCCGGAGTAATTGATGTAAGTTTCAACTACATTGGGATCAACCGTAATAGCCTTGTAGAAGTAGTTGGCCGCCCCGGTAAGATCCCCGCGTCGCGCACTGATCAGGCCGAGGTTGTTGTAGGCATTGCCGTAGGTCGAATCCGCCAGCACCGCCTTCTTGAATTCGGTTGTCGCGGCGGCAAGGTTTCCGTCTTCAAGATACGCATTGCCGAACATCTGATAATCCTCAGCTTTCGTCCGATGCGGATCCAGCTTCAGCATGTCGTGATTACTCCCGAGCAACAAGAGCACGAACGTAAAACCCCAGAGGGCTGCATTTCCACTCTTATGATTACGGATGAATCCAACCAGCCTTTCAATTGCGAATACCGCGAACAATAAGAGGAAGGGTATCATCGGTTGACGATAGCGGGCACAGACAAAGAAAGTCAGCAACGAAATCGTGTACGCTGTGAGGAACAGGTAAACGAGCAGGTATTTCCGCCACTCCCGGAGAGAGAGCACGATACCGATCAGGGCGAGCGGCGCCAGAATGCCGAAAGGGAAATAGATCAGCTTCTTGAACAACAGCGGTTCGAGAATAGTCGCGTACTCACCGGCAATATAGATATCCTGGTTGTTCGGAATCTCATAGCCGTTGAACAGGAGACCGAGCTTGCGGACGGTGAGCGCGATGAAGCTGCGTGGTGAAGCTTTGATTTCGTTCCAGGCCTGCTGATACCAAAAGTCGGAAACTTCGGATTTGGTCAGCTTCCTTCCCGTCGCCTTCTCTGCGAACGAGACTGCTTCACGATAGCCACCTTCCCAGCTGAAGTCGATACCAGGCACGGTTGCCGACCAACCTGAAGCCCGGCGATTGTTTCCAATGAAGAAATTGAAGCCGCCCTGCCAGGCGATAAACACTGGATCGCCTGAGACTTCGTAATTGCGTATCGTCACCGGGAGGATGACTATAACTGAAGCAAGTCCAATAAGCGCATACCCGATTAGGGCGCGCTTCAGTCCGACTTTGGGTCTCACTTCAAGCCATGCCCAGATCGCGAGCGCCGGTCCGAACAAGAGAATGTTAGGCCGGGCCAGTCCCGCTGTGCCAAGAAGGAGTCCTGCGATTACCAGGTGATACCACTTACGGGCATCCAGGCGGTACAGCCACATCACCGTCAAAATGGAAAGCAGGACGATCAGAAAGGTGATGAGCAGGGTACTGTCGAAATAAAGCAAAGTCGGATAGAAGACCGCAAGCGCGGAAGCCCAGAAGGCAGTCTTTCGCCTGAATAGCCTGATCCCTAACAGATAGATCAGGACGGGCAGAAACGAGCTGAGTACGATCTGGATCAGGCGCGATCCGTAGAGCGAACCGCCGGTTACCCGGAATACGGCGGCCAGAAAGTATGGATACAGCGGGGCGCGATAAAACGGCTCGGCGGGAAGATTCTCGGCGGAGTTGATCTGTTTGGCCAGCTCGACATGATACTTCTCGTCCATGACGGGATGCGAAAAAGTGGGCATGGCCTGGATCTGGCTGAGGTAGACCAGCCTTACTGAGAAGGCCGCGATATATATGAGCAAGGGGACCAGCCAGTTGGCCCGACGGGCCAATGGTTGGACGATTCGTTTCAAAGACATGAATCAATTATAAGTCGCTTTAACGGTTATGAAAAGGGTGAAATCGGGCGGGGGGCGCCACACTGGCTCAGTTGGTTCAAATTGATGTGATGGAGGGACCGTTCCCGGGAGGTTGTTGTTTCCGGTTTTAGCCACTTGACAACCCAAAACTCACGTATTATTATTACCTGCCGAATATGTGACAGCAGCGTGAGTGCTCAGGCCTTACGGCGGCACAGCGTCCGGCCGGAAAGGCGAAACGAAAAAAAGTTAAAAAAAGCACTTGACTCTACAACGCCGGCTGTATATACTCGGTGTCTGCCACAGAAATGGCAGTATTTTTTTCGACTGAATTGAAGTTCTTTGACAACTAAATAGCCATACGAAATCAAGAGTCGTAAAGACTCGACGATGTCGCGGGTCCAAGATTTACCCAAATCTTGATGACATAACTTTTACAGTAAATTCTGAATCGCGCGTTCTAAATGTGCTGATTCGGGAGCTCAAACGGTAAATACATATTATTGATATTTACGGAGAGTTTGATCCTGGCTCAGAACGAACGCTGGCGGCGTGCTTAATACATGCAAGTCGAACGAGAAAATCCGGCTTCGGTTGGATGAGTAAAGTGGCGAACGGGTGAGTAACACGTGGACAATCTGCCCTTAAATCTGGGATAAGCCCCCGAAAGGAGGTCTAATACCGGATAATACTACTAGATGGCATCATTCTGTAGTCAAAGGCGGGGCAACCTGCCGTTTATGGATGAGTCCGCGTCCCATTAGCTTGTTGGCGGGGTAACGGCCCACCAAGGCTGCGATGGGTAGCCGGCCTGAGAGGGTGATCGGCCACACTGGGACTGAGATACGGCCCAGACTCCTACGGGAGGCAGCAGTAGGGAATATTGCGCAATGGACGAAAGTCTGACGCAGCAACGCCGCGTGGGTGATGAAGCATCTTGGTGTGTAAAACCCTGTCAGTGGGGAAGAAACGTACGTGGAGTAACTGCCCTGTGCCTGACGGTACCCACAGAGGAAGTCCCGGCTAACTCCGTGCCAGCAGCCGCGGTAATACGGGGGGGACTAGCGTTGTTCGGATTTACTGGGCGTAAAGGGCGCGTAGGCGGACCTTCAAGTCGGATGTGAAAACTGGCGGCTTAACTGCCAGCCTGCATTTGATACTGTCGGTCTTGAGTACAGGAGAGGAAAGCGGAATTCCAGGTGTAGCGGTGAAATGCGTAGATATCTGGAAGAACACCAGTAGCGAAGGCGGCTTTCTGGCGTGATACTGACGCTGAAGCGCGAAGGCTAGGGGAGCAAACAGGATTAGATACCCTGGTAGTCCATAGCGGTAAACGATGGGTACTAGGTGTCGGGAGGCGTTGACCCTTTCGGTGCCGGAGCTAACGCATTAAGTACCCCGCCTGGGGAGTACGGTCGCAAGATTGAAACTCAAAGGAATTGACGGGGGCCCGCACAAGCGGTGGAGTATGTGGTTTAATTCGAGGCAACGCGAAGAACCTTACCTGGGTTTGACATGCTTAGGACCGCCGGTGAAAGTCGGCTTTCCCTTCGGGGACCTTTGCACAGGTGCTGCATGGCTGTCGTCAGCTCGTGCCGTGAGGTGTTGGGTTAAGTCCCGCAACGAGCGCAACCCTTGTCCATAGTTGCCATCAGGTAATGCTGGGGACTCTATGGAGACTGCCGGTGATAAGCTGGAGGAAGGTGGGGATGACGTCAAGTCCTCATGGCCCTTACACCCAGGGCTACACACGTACTACAATGGTCGGTACAGAAGGTTGCAATACCGCGAGGTGGAGCCAATCCCCAAAACCGGTCTCAGTTCAGATTGGAGTCTGCAACTCGACTCCATGAAGGCGGAATCGCTAGTAATCGCTGATCAGCAGGCAGCGGTGAATACGTTCCCGGGCCTTGTACACACCGCCCGTCAAGCCACGGAAGTTGGGAGCACCCGAAGTCGCTTGCCTAACCGCAAGGAGGGCGGCGCCGAAGGTGATACCGACGACTGGGGCTAAGTCGTAACAAGGTAGCCGTAGCGGAAGCTGTGGCTGGATCACCTCCTTTCTAAGGAGTAGGTGTGCTTGGATTCATACTGTGAATCCAACATTACTTAGTCAACCGACATCGAAACAGTCTCCGACTCTTGATTTCTGTGGCTATTTATATAAATTTGTTCGCGTTTTATTTTCGGCGCGTGGGCAGAAAGTGTTTGATCGGGCCTATAGCTCAGTTGGTTAGAGCGCGCGCCTGATAAGCGCGAGGTCAGTGGTTCAACTCCACTTAGGCCCATTGAAAAAGACAAGTTTATCGGGGATGTAGCTCAGTTGGGAGAGCGGTGGCTTTGCAAGCCACAGGTCACCGGTTCGATCCCGGTCATCTCCAGTAAAGCAAATAAGAAGTGTATTGACTTAAATACATAGACGCCACGCCCGGCGTGGGTCGACTGCTCTTTGACAACTTCATAGTGTTTTTTTCTGATACGTCAGAAGTATCTTCCAATAGGCTGTATCGTTGCAATAATACAGTATTAAAGATGCTCTTATGTTAACCAAATTAAAATTCGGTTAAGCTACTAAGGGCATACGGCGGATGCCTTGGCACAGAGAGGCGATGAAGGACGTGGTAAGCTGCGATAAGCTCCGCTTAGGTGCAAACAACCTTTGAGGCGGAGATTTCCGAATGGGGCAACCCGACTGGGTTTACGTCCAGTCATCAGGCGTTGAATACATAGGCGTCTGAAGCGAACGCGGAGAACTGAAACATCTAAGTAACCGCAGGAACAGAAAACAATTGTGATTCCCCAAGTAGCGGCGAGCGAACAGGGAAGAGCCTAAACCGGTCTGCACGTTAAAACCTGACAGCGTTGTGCTACCGGTGTAGTGGGAGCCGACTGGTCTGTTGTCAGACAGATCAGGGAGTTACAAATCACATGTATAGGTGAAGCATCTGGAAAGGTGCGCCGAGACAGGGTGATAGCCCCGTAACCGAAATGCAGGTGACTCCCGTCGGATTTCCCAAGTAGGGCGGGACACGTGGAATCCCGTTCGAATCCACCAGGACCATCTGGTAAGGCTAAATACTACTCTGTGACCGATAGTGAACAAGTACCGTGAGGGAAAGGTGAAAAGTACCCCGTGAGGGGAGTGAAATAGTACCTGAAACCGTATGCCTACAAGCGGTCGGAGGAAAGGCAGGTCTTCGGATCTGCCGGACTGACGGCGTGCCTATTGAATAATGATCCGGCGAGTTACTTCTCTGTTGCAAGGGTAAGCGAAATTCTCGCGCACCCGTAGCGAAAGCAAGTCTGAATAGGGCGATTAGTGGCAGGGAGTAGACCCGAAACCAAGTGATCTATGCATGGCCAGGATGAAAGTTCGGTAAAACGAACTGGAGGTCCGAACCCACCAATGTTGAAAAATTGGGGGATGAGCTGTGCATAGGGGTGAAAGGCCAATCAAACTTGGAAATAGCTGGTTCTCCCCGAAATAACTTTAGGGCTAGCCTCGGTTTATAGTATCACGGAGGTAGAGCACTGAATGGGCTAGGGGCCTTCCCAGGTTACCAAACCCAATCAAACTCCGAATGCCGTGATATGTTCTGCCGGGAGTCAGGCAGTGAGGGATAAGCTTCATTGCCGAGAGGGAAACAACCCAGACCATCAGCTAAGGTCCCAAAGTCATGCTAAGTGGTAAAGGATGTGAAATTACTTAAACAGCTAGGATGTTGGCTTAGAAGCAGCCACCATTTAAAGAGTGCGTAATAGCTCACTAGTCTAGTGATTTTGCGCCGATAATTCAAGGGACTATGCATGACACCGAAGCTATGGGTTTGCACTTTGTGTCAAGCGGTAGGGGAGCATTGTCTGTCGATTGAAGGTCGATCGTAAGGTCGGTTGGACGACAGACAAGAGATTATGTCGGAACGAGTAGCGATAAAGCAAGACTATAAACTTGCTCACCGTAAGCCTAAGGTTTCCTGGGGAAGGCTAAACCTCCCAGGGTTAGTCGGGTCCTAAGACGAGGTCGAAAGGCGTAGTCGATGGCAAACAGGTTAAAATTCCTGTACTTGTAGAGTCGCGTTTTAAGCTATGGGGCGACGCAGAAGTGAAGGTCAGCCGGCTGATGGTTGTGCCGGTCTAAGCATGTAGGTGGGGATCGCAGGTAAATCCGTGATCCTAACATCGAGGTGCGATGGGGTGGACTTAGTCCTGAACTGACCGTAATCATGCTGCCAAGAAAACCCTCTATGCTAGTTGCTCTGTAATCCGTACCGCAATCCGCCACAGGTAGGCGAGGAGAGTATCCTAAGGTGCTCGGGTTAACTCATGTTAAGGAACTAGGCAAATTGACTCCGTAACTTCGGAATAAGGAGTGCCACAAGTAGGTGAAGTACATTCGTATGGAGCTGAACGTGGCCGCAGAGAAATGGCCGCGGTGACTGTTTACTAAAAACACATGTCTCTGCTAAGTCTAATAAGACGATGTATAGGGACTGATACCTGCCCGGTGCTGGAAGGTTAAAAGGAGATGTCAGCCGCAAGGCGAAGCATTGAATTGAAGCCCCAGTAAACGGCGGCCGTAACTATAACGGTCCTAAGGTAGCGAAATTCCTTGTCGGGTAAATTCCGACCTGCACGAATGGTATAACAATTGCGGCACTGTCTCAACATGAGGCCCGGTGAAACTGTAGCAACGGTGAAGATGCCGTTTTCCCGTATCGGGACGGAAAGACCCCGTGAACCTTTACTATAACCTGACATTGGTGTCTGGTGTCGCATGTGTAGCATAGGTGGGAGGCGTTGAAGCTGGTACGCTAGTATCGGTGGAGCCATCGGTGAAATACCACCCTTGTGTTATCGGATATCTAACCTTGAGCCTTGAATCAGGTTCAGGAACAGTGTCAGGCGGGTAGTTTAACTGGGGCGGTTGCCTCCCAAATTGTAACGGAGGTGCGCAAAGGTTCCCTCAAGCCGGATGGTAATCGGCTGTAGAGCGTAAAGGCATAAGGGAGCTTAACTGCGAGACCTACAGGTCGAGCAGATGCGAAAGCAGGTCTTAGTGATCCGGCGGTTGTGCATGGAAATGCCGTCGCTCAACGGATAAAAGGTACTCCGGGGATAACAGGCTTATCTCCTCCGAGAGTTCATATCGACGAGGGGGTTTGGCACCTCGATGTCGGCTCATCACATCCTGGGGCTGGAGAAGGTCCCAAGGGTTTGGCTGTTCGCCAATTAAAGTGGTACGTGAGCTGGGTTTAGAACGTCGTGAGACAGTTCGGTCCCTATCTGATACGGGCGTAGGAAATTTGAGGAGATTTGACCCTAGTACGAGAGGACCAGGTTGAACCAACCTCCAGTGCACCTGTTGTGGCGCCAGCCGCATCGCAGGGTAGCTGCGTTGGGAAGGGATAAGCGCTGAAAGCATCTAAGTGCTAAGCCCACTCCAAGATTAGATTTCCCGGACGTAAGTCCCTGAAGACCCCTGGAAGATGACCAGGTTGATAGGTCACAGATGTAAGCGCAGTAATACGTTCAGTCGAGTGATACTAATCGGTCGTGAGGCTTAACCGATAAATTTCTACAGAGAGAATCGGAAATACTATGCAGCGTGCAGCCTGTTGGGCGATGCTGAGTCATATCAGAAAACGCTATGAAAATATTCTCGGTGGCGATAGCGACGGGGTCACACCTGTTCCCATTCCGAACACAGCAGTTAAGCCCGTCTACGTCGATGGTACTACTCGGGAGACCGTGTGGGAGAGTAGAAAGCTGCCGGGTTAAAATGAACCCCTCTTGTGAAAACAAGAGGGGTTTTTTTGTGATTGCGAAAGGCGAGGCGAAATCCTATGATGAGTTTATGAAAGGGTACAAGTTTCGAAATTGGGGCGAATGTTGCCACCGAAGGTTGCTGACTCACCGGGAAATATACTTCGCGTCGCCGAAGGAATTTAATGATCCTTTTGATTGTAGAATACCTCCGAGATATGACTTAGAGGACATTGACACTCTTCGGAATGTACTTACTTCAATGCGAGTCACCGGCCTGACCGGCTGGAATCATGCTCAAATTGACGCCGAAGTTCAAGAGAAAATCGATCTGATCAAAAATCCCGGTAGATACGAAGAGTGGGTGACAGAATCCTGCAAGATTTCGTAGGCGATGTAAGGGTGCTGTGTCTGGCTGGTAATTTGCGAAATGATCTCATGTGGCTAAATTACGCACAGTCGCATCAAGGATTCTGCGTTGAAATCGACATGGACATACTCAGGAATCATCTAAGGAACAAGTTTGAACCGTATCTAAATGGTGCGGATATCGTAGATTTCTCGGTAATCTATAGGGAAAACATGCCCATAATTCGGCCGGCGATTCTTGAGTCAGATGGCCAGCTGTTTGCGCCGATACAGTATAAGTCGCTTGAATGGAGTTACGAAGAAGAATGGCGATTTGTGGTTTACGGAAAGATCGACTTCGATCCGAACCCTATCCCCGTGGATGCGATCACAAGGGTCCTCCTTGGATGTCAAATCAGCGAAGCACACCGGGATGAGATTATGAGTGTCGTAAGAAGAGAATTTCCTCATACATCAATTTTGCAGGCACGACGAACACCGTACGATTTTGGATTGGCCTTTGACGATGTTACCGATGTGCGCTCATAGATCGATCTACGGCCTAGCTCCCCGTCCGCGCTGCAGATGTCTTGTTCAACAGTGCCCTCCGCTGTAGGGCGGCCTCGTCTTCGAGCCCGCCATTCATCTTGTTTCGCCGATCCCGCAATCCCATCGGCTCACTCACCAAAATCCCCAACGTACGATTGTGCCTCAACTCCCCAATTAGGTTGATATATCCCCCGCTTGAGATACAGATGAAACGAAGATAGCGTCCAATCGCCCGGCCCTCTCGTGTATCCGTGCTTTACCGGATTGTAATGGACATAATCGAAATGCCTCTTGAAGTCTATTTCATCCCGGACAATGTGATCCCAATACCGTCCCTGCCAGATCGGTCCGGTTTGATGCGTCAGACTTCGCCATTTCATCCCGAATGAGTGTTTGATCGTACGAACGATTCGATTGGTGTCGCCGTCCGGGCAATTCATTGGCAAATGGAAGTGGTCGGGGAGCACCGCCCAGGCAATCGGGTCAAAGGAAAACCGGCCCCGGGCGTGCCGGATCGATTTGTAAAGCAAGTCGCAGTGTTCGGTGAGCAACGGCCGGCGATCGGCCGTAACGCTTGTGACAAAACAGCACTGATTCGGAGCAAAATAGCGCAGGAGCTTCGACATGGGCGGATGATATGAATAGTCACTGACAGGGGATGTCAGTGAAAATCAGGTTTCTCGGATTATTCCGGATATTCCTCTGGCACTTCCGTGAAACGGCGGGCTCGAAGACGAGGCCGCCCTACCGGACGAATACCGGGTTTCTCCATCGCACCCTCCTCCAGCCAGGCCGAAATAATGGACTGTAACCCATGTCCTGACACAAGGTGTAACCTATCTCTTGACACCATACATCGAAGACGAGGCTGCCCTACCGGACGAATGTCGGGTTTCTCCGTCGCACGTGTCTGACGACACGCGCTCCGTCGGAACACCGACCTACGTTATGGTGCCATGCCTTTCGGCATGCCTGCGTACGTCCGGCCATAAGATTGTGCGGACCTACGGAAGAAGGGGTTTTATGAATCGATTGTCTTACGTAGGGCGGTCCGGTCTTCCGGCTCGGCGGACGTATTTGGCGGTTGTACAGCCGAGATTTCCAGACATTTCCATCTGAAAGGTGGGCTCCTCCGCGGTAAGGATGACCCGTTCCCAGGCCGAGAACATCTTGCATGCGCTCCTTCTACCTGGCAAACCAGAAGAAAATCCTGTTTGTACTGTTCTCGATTTTCTTCTATTTCATTGTCGATTTGACGGCCGGCACTTTGGGTGGGCATTCACCGGCAAGCTCTGTAATTCTGTCTTTTCTCTCATACCTATTAATGTTCATTTCCTTTGTGCTACTTTGCCGAATGACAAAACTCAGGAGGCCGGTTGTCCTGTACGGAATCCTCTTGTATATCGGGCTCAGCACGATATACGGAACCTTTTCCGACCAGGCGAAAGCATCGATTTATTTACACACAAATCAAGCTGACATTGACTCGCTGACAAGATACGTATCTGAAGTGAAAAGAGAGGACGAATTCTTACGAGATCAATCGACCGAGCCGTTCTACACGATCTACTATTGGGACGTCTTTTTCTCGAAACAGAAAAGGTCATTGGAAAGTGCGATGGACAGGCTGGGTATCTACATGATCAAGAAATACCCCGATCATGTCGAGTATGAGATCTCGGGGTATTCAAACAGGCAGCGATCTCTCTCCTTGGTTCAATTTGGTGCCGCACAGGACCACCTGATCCCTGAGAATGCGTATGCGAAAACTAAGTACTACGACTTGAACGGGTCCTGGGGATGCCAGAGTTGTACTTATAAAGTTCTGGATAGCTCCTATCTCTATTGGTGGGGGAACGTAAAGGACCGCAAGAAAGACGAACTTGCAGCCACTAAAGCTCCGTAGGCAAGTCTCGGCCCGCTGGCCCATCCGAATGCGGTTGGTTTCTTCTTCAATCCCAATGTCGGGTTTCTCCGTCGCACGCGTCTGACGACACGCGCTCTGTCGGAACGCCGACCTACGTCAAGACAACATGCCCTCTGGCATCGCTGGGATGGCCGGCTCGAAGACGAGGCCGCCCTGCCAAAGAACCGATCCATATCTCAAATCAAACCTCAGTTTCAAACGTAATAAGTAAAATCAAATCCCCCAGCCATAAGGAACACAGCATGCCCGGAAAAGTCGAATTCCATCGCGTCCTCACCGCCCCGCCCGAAAGAGTCTACCGCGCTTTTGTCGATCCCGATGCCATGGTGAAATGGCTCCCGCCCCACGGCTTCACAGCCAAAATGCTCGAAATGAACGCCAAAGTCGGCGGCCGGTACAGAATGTCGTTCACCAATTTTACGACCGGCACAAGCAATTCTTTCGGCGGCACTTTCGTCGAGCTTGTGCCCAATGAAAAGATAGCCTACACCGACAAGTTCGATGACCCTAATTTGCCGGGCGAAATGCTCACGACCATCACGTTCAAGAAGGTCAGTTGTGGAACGGAGATTCGGATCGTTCAGCAAGGAATACCGGACGTCATCCCGGTGGAGATGTGTTACCTGGGCTGGCAGCAATCGCTGACCCTGCTGACGTTGTTGGTCGAGCCCGAGATCCCGGATCAGGGATAGAGTATGGCCATTCATGTCCGGGCAGAGGGTCCGCACACCGCGTGATGAGGATGGCGGGCTCGAAGACGAAGCCGCCCTACATTGGACTACTTCGTATCCACCTCTTTGAGAAACTTCCCAACGGCGTCAACATAATATGTGGAGTCATCATCCATCGCCAGATGTCCGGCGTTAGGAACGACAACAAGTTGCGAATTCGGTACGAGGTTCTGGTAATACTGGGTCGTTGCCGGAACCGCTTCGTCGTATTCCCCGCAAATGAAAAGCGTAGGAATCTTGATCTCAGGCAGATAGGCGGTACAATCATAATCCTTCAATGTCCCAGTCAGGGCGAATTCACTCGGCCCGTTCATGTAACCGTAAAGGGCCGGATTCATCTGCATGAAAGCACTGTCGATATCCGACGACCAGGGTTGTTTTCTCGCCAGATACATAGAGTAAAACAGGCCCACCGCGTTCTGATAGTCCTGCGAATCAGTAGTGCCCGCGGCTTCGTTGTTGGCGATGACGGCCTGAACAGAATCGGGGAGAGTCATCTTGAGACTGTCTGCATCGTGGGACCAGCGAGGAATGCTGAGGGCCGGACCGGCCAGAATCACACTCTTTACGCCCCTGGGATTGGTCTTGAGATATTCCACCGCGAGAATAGAACCCCATGAGTGGCCGTAGATATCCACTTGCTTCAGGTCAAGATCCTGTCTGACCTGGGCCAGCTCATCGACAAACTGTGGAATCGTCCACTGGGTCGAGTCGGTGTTTCCTTCCGATTTACCGCAGCCGAGCTGATCATAGAAAATCACCGGACGATCCGCGCCGAGCCCGGCCAGCGGCTTAAGGTAGTAGCTGGGGACACCCGGACCACCATGGAGAACCAGCAGGGGAGTCCCGCTCCCGGTTCCGACAATGCGATACCAGACCTTGCCGCCATGAATATTGAGAAAACCTTCGGTCGGTTTAAGCTGCTGTTTGGTGGAACATCCCAGGGAGAGAAGTAGAATCAGAGCGATTATCAAGAGGGCGGTCCATGCCTGCTTCATAGGGTCTCCTTTTTGACTCTTAGAGTAATTTATCGCATTGCCCAGCAATTGTGCCGGCAGACTTGCTCACGGAATTATACGGAGTAGCGGAGACGTATATTGGAGTCTTTGAGACCATTTACAGGAAGTGCGGAGGAGGCCGACGACTCGATTAAATACCGATATCGATCTTGTCCCAGGAGAAGAGGATTTCGCCGTTCTCGCCTGTCGCGATCAACCGGGTCCCATCGGTATACAGATCGTACAGATAATTGTCACCGGAATATCTGAGCACCCAGCCCTGACCGGCGTCGTAAGTATACACTTCCTTGTTGTCCGTTATCGCTACATAGGCAAATCCGGTATTGACCAGTTTGAGAATATTCGCTGAAAGCCCCGGCGCGATCAGCTGCCAGGTGGAGCCGTCGGGCGAAGCCGCCACACCGCCGCCCAGGCCGGCAGCGACAAACTGATGACCGTCAAAGGTGATTGAATTTACGAAGAAGCTCAGTGTGGTATCGGTTGCCCAGGGATGGCCGGGGCGGGATACATAGATATCGGATCGGCTGTCGGATGCTACAATTGCCTGGTTGCCATAGGCGATTTGCGTAAATGGACGGCCTGAATACGGAAAGGCCTTGAACCAGGCAGTACCGTTGGTCGACCAATAGACGCCGTTCTTCGGGAGATCTGTCGATGCCACCGTCGCATACAATGTGTCGTGCACCGTCGTCATTTCGTATATGTCAGAAATGTTGGTGACCTCGTTGGTGAACGAAACGCCGTCGGTGGATACGTCGACCGTGTTGTTCCGGTAGAAGAGAAGTTGACTGGATGTACTGTAGCCGAAAGTGTACCCGTCGGTCGCGGCATCGCTGACGTATTTGAATCTCCAGTTACGGCCTGTCTGCGACATTCCCCAGACAGACTGGCCCAGCGTGTAGTAGTTGTCTTTCCATTTGAACAGGTGATTCAGCGGGTAAATCATCGTGCCTGTTGAACAGGTATCCCAGTCACCCGAGGTATTGGTAAATACATCGCCGTTCAGCCACACGGTTACCGCCGTACTGCCCAACCCTGCCGCGCTGAAAGGGGGCCAGAATCTTCCGAAATTCACCACACTCCAGGTATAGCCGTCATGGGAAGCGCAAATGTTCGGGCCTTCAAAGGAATAGAACTGACCGCCCGCAAATTGCGGGTCCTGAGCGGTCAATCCAGGATGGTCGACTTCGGCCGACCTCACCCAGTGCACGCCGTCGTATGATCGATAGATGAGGTTTGCCCTACCGAATACGATGAAAATCGAATCGGATGATTCGATATATGTCAGCCCGCTTGTGGTATCGACCCGGTTCCATCCGCTACCGTAGATGGAGCGATAGATCCCCGTGCTCAAGACGGCCACCCAGATACTGTCTTTGACCGCGAGGTCAGAGATGGTACCGTCGAGATCGACTGTCTCAGGCTGAAATGTAAAACTGTCTCGTGATCGGAGAAAAAACGGCTGTCCGGGTAAAACGATGACCGGATCGGGAGTCCGCTTCACGAATCGGGCGTCAGGGTAGGCCGTGTTGCCGATCTGCATAAATCCGATCTGGAGCCCGCTGCGATAGATATTGCCGTTGTCAGCCAACACGTAGAAGTAATTGTTGCAGTACGATACCGAAGTGAAGTTGGGGAAACCTTTCTGGTTCCCACCGCTCCATTGAATGCCATCGTTTGAGCCTACCGCATAGCCGCTGTCACCGACCGCCAAATAGAAGGTCGGACCGCGAACGACGTCGTGCAGACGATACGAGGCCGCGCGGTCCCAGACCGCGCCAAGGAGGAATTGACCGGTGTCGCCACCCCGGCCGGTCGGATTGGAGTCACCGCAGCCGGCCATGACCAGGGCGATAGCCAGAGCGAGGAGGCCGAGTTCCAATCGGTATGTATTCTTCATGAGACAGCCCTTATGCATTTGCGTTTCCCTTGTATCCAAAATACCATCTCCACGCAGTCATGTCAAGGTGGACGCTGCATACCATGTACCGTCGAGAAGAATGTGGCCTATCAGTCGCGAACAGGTTATTGAACCGCTTCCTCGCAATAATACCAGTCCCGGACGAGATGCCGGGGCTCGACGTGGATCCAGTGAAGACCAAGATTATAGAGTATTTGATGCGAAGGAGCTGAATCCGGTGAATAGATTAGACATCCCTGGGAGTTGAAGTCGTCATTCGCTATCATTAGAGCCAGCGCATTGTTGTTCGTACAGGAGGCATGCACCCCGACCGCCTGCAAAACAGAGTCAGGCGAGGTCGCGTTAGGCGATGGCTTAATTACAGATTCCAACGTTTCGCCGTGTCGCGCCAGGTAGAGCCGATAGCCAAGCCATTCGCTTTCCGATTCAAGGTTTATCCAGGCAACGGTGAGAAGCAGTAACAGGACGAGGCCTGCCAGCTTGTGATGTTTCTGTCGCAGTGAAATCGCTGAAAACATGCCGAACGTTACAAATCCAAAAAAACCAAGAAAATCAGTAATGAACCCTAGGCCGGTTCCAAGCAGAAACCAGTCGGCAGTGAGCATGGCAAGAAATGAAAATACGAAAAGCACGCGCACGGAGATAGAAGTAATCCGGGTCATAAGATCCCCACTTTCTGTGATCGCAGAAAAGGCTCTGCAACCGGCGGCTATGAAATCCGCTCAGCCCTTTACTACCAGTTTACGATACGTTCATGCACGGGCAGCCTGTCCCGATGAGATGAATATAAGGAAATGGAGTGTGGAGTCAATGATAAATGGTAAAATTGCGATGATGAACCAACAAGGAATTGTCAAATCAAGGGGGATGTGGGCAATTGAGTAAAGGACTTACCCCTTAACTTCCCCTCTTAACCCAAACGCCTTTCCGTCAACCGCCCGCTGGGTGGCGAGGATACCGTCGAGATGGTCGTACTCGTGCTGAATTAGTTCAGACATATCATCGGCAAGCTCCCAGCGAACTTCTTTCCAATCGAGATTCCGATATGTCAGGGTGCACTTTTTGTGTCGCTTCACCCGGACCATCAGGTCAGGAAACGACATGCAGTCGTCCCAGAGTTCGATCATTTCTTCGCTGAGATTTTCCAGCACCGGATTGATGATGACCACCGGTTCATCGATACGCATATAGATCAACCGTTTCATAACGCCAATTTGCGGCGCAGCAATCGCTCGGCCATAGCCGAAAGCCCGCTGGAAATGCGTGATCGTGTCATCGAGATCGGTTACGGCCCGTCTGATCGACCCCAATTCATCGTGCGAGACCGGGGAAGAGAGTTCATACAGCTTTGGATTGCCTAAGAGAAGGATTGATTTGACGGACATGATATACCCAACAAGAAATGTTCCCTGTCTCCTTCATCCCCGACTGCGGCAAAACCACTACGGTTTTGGCATCATATTCTCAAAGATTGCCACTACTGCGCGTCAAGGGCCAGTTCTAAGAACGATTTGCCCTGCACTTACATAGATAATCAGAATCTACATCACGCCGGGGATGGTCTTTCGGATGAACCGCTTTCTTACTTTCGCCGCAATCTGGTTGGAGGTCATCTTGTCGGCCGGTTCGACCGCGACAATTTTGCCGGCGATTCCGTTCGTCTTCTGCATTTCCTTCACCAGTTCGTTCTTGGCCTCTCCGGGGCCAAAAATGTAAATGCGGCTGGCGCTCTTGAGTTCGGTCATAATGCGGTGATAATAGTTGCGAAGCTCCGCCTGGCGGCGATGCTGGATGGTCTTTTCCTGTGAAAATTCCTGAAGGCCGTATCCCGTCGGTGATTTGGTTTTCCCCTGCTGGACCTCTATATCCTCGTGAGTAGCGAGAATCTCCTTGGCGCTTTCTTCCGAGTCGACTATTTGGACCAGATATGCCCTCTTGTGATCGACCCACATCCCCACGGATTTATCCATACTTCCTCCTTCATGCGAACTCGTTCATTAAGTTGCTGATTGCGGGAATCAGACTGTATCCGATACCTATCTAACAAACGAACGAGGCGGACAGTTGCAACAATCGAATCGGTGCGCCAAATATGCTTGAGGAAATGGTCGTCCCCGCATATTTTCACTGTTCGGATGCGTTCGGGCAACGTATATTTCCGGCCATGGCTTCACAATCAGGCAAAACCGATCTGTTGGTACTGGGGACGCTCCATCTGGACGAGCGCAAAGCGCCGTTTTATATTCGTCGTCTGAAAGAGGTAATCGAACTGCTGGCGCCCGCCGTCATCTGCTCTGAACTTAGCCCGGAACAATTGGCCGGAGAAATGGCCACCGGATCGAAACCGGAGTACGAGGCAGCAATCCTTCCGACCGCCAGGAGGCTGGATATCCCGGTGGTTCCCATGCCTCCGAAACTTGAAGACGGGCGAGAGCTGGAGGACCGGCTTCAAGAAATAGAGCACAAGATTGCCGATGACGTCCTTCTCAAGACCCGTATGGACATGATCGAGCTGCTTGTGGCGAAAAGCTACAGCCGATTGTACGAGCTGGTCCGTCAACCGGACGCGCTCGATCTGGTGCAGGCCGAAGCCTATCATCTGCTGTCGGTGGCGCCCAGACACGATGTGCTCGAGTCGTTCTTTCCCGACTTCCACCATATCTGGACCGAGTGGAACGAGCGGTATTTCAAAAGGATAATCGAAACGGTCGGTCAGTATCCCGGGAAGCTGGTGCTGGTGACAATAGGGCTGGATCACAAGTACTGGCTTGACAGGAAACTCAGCGAGATCAGCTACATTCATTTGCGACGGTTGAGTGATTTTTCCCAAAATCCGGAGAAGGCCTGATGCGGTCGAATCGAGGCAAGGAAAGCGGGGGCCGACGGACGAATTCCCGGCCGGGACCAAAGGCTAAGCCAGGACCGAGACCAAAGCCCGTACAAAAGCCCGCGTCAGGGTCAAGGCCAAAGCCCGTGCCGCGGCCGGGACCGGGGGAGAGACGCGAACGGACCTTCCATGTTAGAGATGTCGAGCGGGTGAAGCCCCGCTCCGAAGATGATCTCTATCGCCTGATAGCAGATTCACCCACTCCCGGTCTGCTTCTGATTCTCGACAATGTACAGGATCCGCATAATCTGGGGGCCTGCCTGCGCTCGGCCGATGCCGCCGGTGTCCTTGCCGTGGTTGCTCCCAAAGATCGCTCAGCGGCCATTACAGACGCTGTCAGAAGGATTTCTACGGGCGGTGCAGACAATGTACCGTTCGTACAGGTGACCAATCTGGCACGAACGATGGCTCAATTGAAAGAAGCCGGTTACTGGCTGGTCGGTACGGCAGATCAGGCAACGCAGTCTATCTACGATCTCGACCTTAGCGGTCCTATCGCGATCGTAATGGGCAACGAAGGAGAGGGCCTCAGGCGACTCACGATGGAATCATGCGATCACCTGGTAAAAATCCCGATGCATGGCCGCGTCGAATGCCTGAATGTTTCGGTGGCCACCGGTGTCTGTTTGTTCGAAGCGGTCAGGCAGCGGAGTCATCGCAAATAGGATCAGGACTCGACCGAAACTCGAGTCGTTTCATCGTATCGGAATCAGGAATAATTAGCAACCATGCTCGCAGGACATTTCGGAGCAGCCCTCGCTTTGAGCGGAGCAGAGAGGCGAGTAAACCTGGGCTATATGACGCTCGCGGCGCTATGGCTCGATATTGTTCTCTGGGCTTTGGTCTTATTGGGAGCCGAGAGGGTAGTAATACCGAGTGATTACAGTCATCTCCATTATCTGACATTTATCTTTCCGTACTCACACGGGCTGGCATCCGCGCTTGCCTGGGCTCTACTTGGATCGGGGATTGCCTGGATCCTGGCTCGACGTTCGTCGCGACGCAATCGCATTGTTCTGGCAATAGGTCTGGCCGTTTTCTCTCATTGGCTGCTCGATCTGCTCGTGCACATCCCGGAACTCCCGCTTTTTGGCGCTAAATCTACTCATCTAGGACTTTCTCTCTGGAACAGCTTGCCTGTGGCGATGGTCACTGAGGGAATCATTGTCATTGGAGGACTGGTCTGCTATCAGCTGAGAATGAAGCCCGGATCTCTCCGATCGACCTTGATAATTTCTTTTGCACTGATGCTGACGGCCGGAACCGTGGCGGGGCAGCTGTTTGCACCACCGCCTCCGTCAACCGGCCAGTTGGCCCTGATGTCTCTGATTACCAATCTCATAATTGTTGCTGTTGCGTTTGTGCTGGGTGAGAAGCCACGCAGTGACGGGTCAGTAAAAAAAGCCCTGCCTGAGGGAGGAATGGCAGGGCCAACGTGAAAATACTCATCTGTTACCAGATGAAATCTGACTCGGCTTGACTGGTAGTCATCGAAAATGTAACACGATGTTGAAAATTTGTCAACCCTCCGAAGCCGCCTCGTCAGCGGATTATCGTTTGTGTCATCGACCCTCATATAGTATCTACACCCGGAGCGACAGGCAACCAAACTGAGAGGGTATCCGTGAAACCGATTCTTCTGGCCGGAACGATAATCGTCACCGCCGCTTTGATAAGCTACTCGATTGCGATCATCACCGAACAACGACGACACTTCATTTCAAATCGGGTGCTCACGTTTCTCACGATCGGCGTGATTTGCGATATCACGGCCACGACTTGTATGATAATCGGATCTGAAAACTCTCCGTTCACTTTGCACGGAATACTCGGGTATTCGTCGCTCGCGGCGATGATCGTTGACACTCTGTTGATCTGGCGATTCCGTCTGAGCCGTGGGGCAGAAGAACGAGTTTCAAAAGCGCTGCATACCTACTCCCGAATCGCCTACCTCTGGTGGATCGTTGCTTACCTCACCGGCGGAATGATCGTGGCCCTGAACCATGCCGGGGCCTCCTGACTTAGTCGATGCTTTACACCCAGTTTCAGGAACTAGCATGTTTCTGTGCTGTTATATCTCCGAGAGAGAAAATCCACGTTAGCAAAACAGTCAAAAACAGTCAAAAGGAGAGCCGCATGTTCAATCGAGTCGCTCAGGCATTGTTACTCACCGCGTTATTGGCAAGCGGGACAATGGCCGGGACCTGGAAAGCTGACCCGAATCACTCATCGGTCGGATTCAGCGTCCGACACATGGTCATTTCAAACGTCAAAGGGGAATTTAAGACATTTCAGGGGGAAGCTGAGTTCGATCCGACTGATCTGTCCAAAGGATCGGCGAAATTCACCATCGATGTTCCCTCGATCAGTACCGACAACGACCGCCGCGACAGCCACCTGAAGAGTCCGGATTTTTTCGACGCCGAGAAGTTTCCGCAGATCACATTTGTCTCGACTGGAGTCTCCGACATTCAGGGGGAGAGCTTCAAGCTCAGCGGCAATCTGACCATCAAGGATGTCACCAAACCGGTGACCTTTGACTGCGTGTACAACGGTTCCATCAAGGACAGTCAGGGAAATATGCACGCCGGTTTTTCGGCCACGACCAAGCTGAATCGGATGGATTACAATATCATGTGGGATAAGACGCTCGACACCGGTGGCCTGGTGGCGGGCAACGAAGTCGCGATTGACCTTGAGCTTGAAATGATTCAGTCGGCCGAAAGCAAATAGCTCCTTCGTCCCGAATCTTAAATTGAACGCACTAGACCGACGGCCCCCGTCGGGCTTTTCGTTTGCGACTCCGCTTAGAATCGTCTCAGGAGGCCGACTACTTTTCCGGCGATTCGAAATTCTTTCGAGCCTTTGTTCACCAGGATCGGCTTGAATTGATCATTCTCCGGCTGGAGGCGGATCTGCTGTCCCTCCGGGAAGTACCGCTTGACCGTGGCTTCTTCGCCGATGATGGCAACCACGATCTCGCCGCTTCGGGCCACCTGCTGCTTCTGAACGATTACGATATCGCCGTCGAGAATGCCGGCATCTCTCATCGAATCGCCAACAACCTTCAATGTAAAGGCGTCTTCCTTCGGCAGGAAAGAAGCATCAACTACAATCTCGCCTTCAAGATTCTCGATAGCATCAATCGGCACACCGGCCGGGACCGATCCAACCAGCGGCAGGCGCTTGATATCGCCGGCCAGGGAAGAGGTTAACTCAAGGCCGCGCGCCACAAACTCCTGCTTTTTGAGGTAGCCCTTCTTGATGAGGGCCCTGATATGCTGGCGCACGCCGTTGGTCGAACTTATCGCCATCCGGGCACCGATCTCTCTGATAGTCGGCGGTGATCCATGCGCCGTGACATGCTCGCGGATAAACTCCAGAACTTCCCGCTGCCGGTCAGTCAAACTGATCTTGACCATCGGTAACTCCTTTTCCTTACATTGCGCGATCTTAGTATACTGCTCATTTGTGTATATGTCAATATAGAATCGGTAGTTTGGCCTCAGGATGTGATCTTGCGCGAATCCGCTGGGTTTCAGTGCCATATGAATAATATGTCAAGTGTCACGCTAAATAATAGAGGGCGAAAAGCGACCCCGGCTCAGAAAAACTGTTTGAAAGTAGTGTAATGAGGCTATATTAGTAATGTTCAGGTCAGGTTGCGGATATTCACGTTTCTGCACTTCCCACGGCGCGATTATCGTCTGACAAAGGACAAGTACCGAGTTCGCAAATAGAACGGAGGTCTTATGAAAACCTTTGTAATGATGACCAAGATTGCACCGCATGACGCCGACATCATCGACATCACCAACAAAATGAAGCGCCATACGAGAAACAGTCCTGCGCGGATCGACGAGATCCAGAAAAAGTGCCCGGATGTAAAATTTCTGGCGCATTATGCTCTGCTCGGTCCGTACGATTTCATGGACGTCTACGAGGCTCCCGATGAAAGGACCGCCGCCGTCGTCTCATTGTTGAGCCGTGCGTACGGCGCCTTCCAGATCGAAAGCTGGACCGCGATACCGTGCAAGGATATCGAGGAGATAGTCCCCGGATTCTGTCCCGAGGAGACCGAACCGGCGACCCGGGTGGCCGACTGACTCCAGCCTGCTTTCGGTCACATTGAATTGGTATATGAGCCGCTCTCCAATCCTGGATGCGGTATGGGAATGGGTCTGTCCGCAAGGGGCAGCCTGTCCAATTAATTCAGCTTAAGTAGTTTGAAAGGAGGCCATGTCTTATGTCTGTTTTCCGAATAGCCGTCCTTATGGTCGTGCTGGTTGCCGGAGTGACTTATGCCCAAGACTCGACTATGTCCGGCCCGTTTACGTCAATCGAAACCGCCGTCTGTAGCGGGATCTCCGATCGAATGCCTGTGGGAGAAGATTCGGTGTTCAGCGCCGATGTAGATACTGTCTTTCTCTGGACCAAACTCACCGGTGCCACCGATACCACTGAGATCACTGACGTCTGGATGCGGGACGGCGAAGAAATCGCCGTGGTTTCGCTGCCGGTCCGAAGTTCCAACTGGCGTACGTGGAGCTACAAAAGCCGGATCCCGAAATGGTCCGGGAATTGGGAAGTGAAGATCGAAGATGCCCAGGGGAATATCCTGAAGTCGGTCAGTTTCCGAATTGGAGAACCGGCGATGAAGATGTCACCTCCCCCCGCTTCAGACAGTACGATGAACAGCGCTGACAGCTCGAAATAGTCCAGCGCCTTGCATTTCTCTTGAAAACGACAGCGGGCCGCCTTCCGAATGGAAGGTGGCCCGTCATCTACGTCGGAATTCATAAGGTCAGTAATCAGCCTTCTTCTTCGCGCTCCCGCTTGGCCTCTTCGATGATCTTTTGGGCGACTTCGTGAGGAACCTCCTCGTAGTGCGAGAAGTCGATCGAGAATACTCCCTGCCCCTGAGTCATCGAACGAAGATCCACGGAATATTGATACAGCTCCGCTTGCGGCACGGTCGCCCGGACCACTTGATTCTTGCCGTCCGGCTCCATACCGGAGATCTTGCCGCGGCGGGAAGAGATATCACCCATGACATCGCCCGCGAATTCACTCGGGACGACTACTTCAACGTTGTAAATCGGTTCGAGAATGATCGGCTTAGCTTCGAGGAAACCTTCGCGAAACGCCATCGAGCCGGCGATCTTAAACGCCATGTCCGAAGAATCAACGTCGTGGTAGGATCCGAAATAAAGCGCCACTCTGACGTCGACCACCTGGGCGCCGGCCAGCGCGCCGTGAACCATCGCCTCGACCACGCCCTTTTCGACAGCCGGGACATACTTGTTGGGAATGACGCCGCCTTTGATCTCGTCGGCAAACTCAAATCCGGCCCCGCGTTTGTTCGGTTCGATTCTGAGATAGACGTCGCCATATTGGCCGCGGCCGCCTGACTGTTTCTTGTGGCGGTACTGTTTCTCGGCTTTGCCTTTCACCGTCTCGCGATACGGAACTTTTGGCTTAACCAGATCGACTTCGACGCCAAATCGGGTCTTGAGTTTCTCGACAAGAACATCGATATGCGTCGGACCCTGAGCATAGAGTACCTGCTGCTTGAGCGCGGCATCGGCGATCAGTTTGAAGGTAGGATCTTCTTCGTTAATCTTGTGAAGACCGCTCGCGATCTTTTCTTCGTCCCCTTTGGATTTCGGCCTGATCGCGACATCCATCACAGGGTTGATGAATTCGATCGGCGGTACCGTCACTGAAAATGAGCCATCGGACAGCGTATTGTTGATGTGAGTATCTTTGAGCTTCACCAGCACGCCGATATCGCCGGCCGGAATCGAAGTTGTCTCGACCCTGTTCTTGCCCTGAAAGGTGTAAATCTGGTTGATTCGTTCGGCCTGTCCTTTGGTCTGATTCACCAGCTCGTCACCCGGTTTGACCGTACCGCTGAAGACGCGTATGAAGGTCATGTCACCGAGGTGGCCTTCGGAAGCTATTTTGTAACAGAAGGCGACTGACTTGCCCGAAGCATCGCAAGGGAGCTGGACGGTATCCTTTGATCCGGTCTTGACGGCGGCGATCGCAGGCATCTGATTTGGCGCGGGGAGGTAATCAACGATGAAGTCCATCATGACACGGACCCCGACGTTTTTTCCTCCCGAACCGAACAGGACGGGGAAGACCTTCGAGCTGATAATCCCCTGCCTCAGGCCCTTCAGTACGTCGCTGTCATCGAGGGTGCCGTTTTCGAAAAACTTTTCAAGAAGGGCGTCATCCGCTTCGGCGGCTACCTCAACCAGAGCCTCGCGCTCGGATTCGGCACGGGCCTTCATGTCAGCCGGAATCGGGACTTCGGAGCGTTGACCGTTGGCGTCGAATTCGTAAGCTTTCATGTGCAGCAGGTCGATCAGCCCTTTGAACGACTGGGCCTCGCCAATCGGAAGCTGTACGGCCACCGCTTGTTTGCCGAATGCTTCTTTGATGGAATTGAGGTTGTTCTCCCATTTGACGTTCTCGTTTTCCATCTTATTGACGAAGAAGAATCTGGGGACTTTGAGGCGATTTATCTCTTTGAAGTGAATCTGAGTGCCGATTTCGACTCCGGCGTTGGCGTTGATCACGATTCCGACACTGTTCGACACTTTGAGACAGGCCTGGAGTTCGCCGATGAAATCAGTGTGGCCGGGGCAGTCGAGCAGGTTGACCTTGGTCTTATCCCATTCGACCGCGAGGAGTTTCGAGGTGATTGACGTCTTTCGGGCAACTTCGTTCTCGTTGTAGTCCAACAGCGAGCTGCCTTCGTCGACTCTTCCGATTCGGGTGTTGATGCCGGCACAAAAGGCAACGGCATCAGCCAGGCTGGTTTTCCCGCAGCCCCGCTGGCCGGCAAAACAGACGTTACGAATTTTTTCGGTAGTATATTCCTTCACCGCAGAACCTCCACGTACTTATGTATTTCCCGCTCAGGGCGTCAATTCAATTCCGAAACAGAATAAGCATAATATCATAAACAGGTTAAAATGTCAAACCCAATGAGGCAGCGGGCATGGCAAAATTCGTCCATTATTGTTCGGGGGTTCGGTCGCAGCCCCCCAAAAGAAACCGACGCCCTTTTGAGGGGGCGTCGGCGAGAGTTATGGTAAACCTTCTCAGGCAGGTGAATTACTTGAGGAGGACCATTTTCTTGGTGGCGGAGAAGCTGCCGGCCTGGAGCTTGTAGAAGTACACGCCCGAGGCGGAAGCGGAAGCATCCCAATTGAGTTCGACCAGACCGGCTTCGTGATCACCGGTGTAGGAAGCGACGCGCTGACCGTTGATATTATAAATATCCAACTGCCAGGCGGCCTTGATCGGCAGAGTAAAGCTGATCGTAGTGGTCGGGTTGAACGGGTTAGGATAGTTCTGACGCAGTTCGAACTGGTCGGGGACCCACTTGGCAGCGAGCGGATTGCCCAGGTTGTCGGCCATCTCCAGAGAGACGATCTGACCGGGGACATTCAGGAAGTTGCCGCTGAAGCTGTGTCCTTCGAGGGACCAGATCAGCATGCGGGTATTCTGACCGTCAAACGCGTACTTGATCTCCATGTTGTTGGCTTTGAGTTCGGGAACGACATTCCCCTGGGCCACAACATAGGCAGCGCCGACCTGGACATCCCCCTGGACGGTGAGATCACCGTTGGCAGCGTGGATGTAGTTGGCGTTACCGGGAACCACTTCTTTAGGATAAGCGGGAGCGTCGCCCTGGATCACTCGGATGAGATAGACCAGGTCGGCCACCGACAGGGTCAGACCATCGGCGTTGACATCGGTCGCGGCAATCTGGCCTGGCTGGTTGATGGTGAAGACTCCGATACCATAGATGAAGTAGTTACTGAACAGAACGGCGTCGGCGATTTCATACGGGATGTTGTTCAGGTTGATATCGCCACGTCCGTCGAGCGAGTCGGCGCAGGCAATATCGACACCGCCGTTGACGAAGTCGATAAAGCGCAGCGGATCCGGCTTGCCGTCATCCAAAGCCACGTTACAGGTGTTGTTGGCACCGAAGGCGCTCGGGAAAGCGGCGGTCGGGTCGGCCATGTCAACACTATAGGCACCGGTGGTGTCCTCGAAGTTGTAGACGTGGTTGGAAATAAACAGGAAGTTACCATCCTGCGAGGAGATCGCGTTGTCGCCGCAATCGTACCAGTAGAACCGAACGGGGGCATACTGGCACTCAAAGGTGCGGTCGTTGGTCACCAGGAAGTGCAGCACGACCAACTGGTTCGATACCCCCGGATCACCGTTGGTGAAACAGGTGGGGTGATTCGGACCGTTGTTGGTCTCGGCGATAGCCACGACCCGGACGAAGCCGCTCGGGCAGGCGCCGCCGCCGCAGTTGCCATTGGGACCATAGCGATAGGTGAAGTATTCCCACTGACAGTCAGTCAGGAACTGGCCGGCTTCCGCGTTCTGCAGGGTCAACGCCGAGGCGTCGTACTGGAACAGGAAGTCGAATCCACCCATCGGGTAATTCTGGAAGTTGTTGTCCTGCATGTAGACGTCAACCGTTTCTTCCTGACCCTGAATCGCCTGGTGGGTCTTCTGGATAGTAATCAGGAAGTTCACCACGGTCACGGTGAAACTGCAGGTGTCGGCGCTGGCCGGTGAACAGCCGGCGCATACCGGCGCACCGTCGGACGCTACCACGGTCGCCGTGAAGGAGCCTTTGTAGGATTCATCCAGCAAAGTCTGCCACTGGAACTGGCCGGTCGCCGCATTCAAGGTCGGCGTGCCCGGACCGGTCCAGCCGATCAGACTGTAAATCAACGCGCCCGGACCATGATCCGGATCGACCGCCGACACATCCATGGTGACCGAAGTCCCCAGGGCAATCAGCGTATCGGCCGGACAAGTGATCGTCGGCGGCGTGTTCTGGACACAAATACTGAAACTGGTCGAGGCGGTCGCCCCGCAGCCATCGGCTACCTGTATCTCCACCGGATGCTCACATATGTCAGCTCCGGTCGTCGTCCAATTGATCGTACCGGTATTCGGATTGATCGTCATCGCGGCCGGGCCCGACACAATACTGTAAGTCAAATGCTCACAGCCATTGGCCAGATCCGGGTCCGATCCGACCGCCGTCCCCACATAGGTGTCACCCCAGTGGATGGTTGCGCTCGGAATCGCGGCGATCGTCGGCGGATCGTTCACCACCGTCACCACCCCTGAGGTCACCGACGCCGGCAGTACCGCCGTCGTGGCGCAGTCCACAAACTGGCTGCTCACAGTAAAGCTGGGGCAGGAGAAACTCCCCCCGGCCAGCGTCACCGTACCTGAACAGGTGTTGCTCATAGTGAAACTAACGGTCGCTATCGTCGTCTGCCCGGCTGGCAGACATACGTCGCCATTATTGATCAGCATCGCGGCCATACGAACCGTATCAGGGGATACATGATCCACTCCGGACATGTCTACGATACGGTTGGTCAGCTGCGTTAACCCAGGCGCCCAATTGACCGACATCGCGTCGAAGAAGGCTCCGCCCGAGGTCGAACTGACCACGAACACCACCTCGATCGCACTGACGTCCGTGCCGGGATCTACCGACACGTTCAACGCCGTGCTCTCGCACCGGGTCACCGTCTTCGATTCAAACGACACCGTCTGCGCCTGCGCATACGAAATCGCAAATACCAGTATAAAGGAGATCAGCAACAAAGAATATAACGTTCTTTTTTGCATCATTAGAATGCTCCTTTAATCAGCTAAAGGTCATTGTAAGTTGCGGAACTTGCAAGCCGCTTACGGCCGCTAACAAGATCCGTGAAAATCCGATTCTTCGCCCTTCGACAGGGAACCGGAACCCCTCCCAACACATCCTTCAACAAACACCCAATCAACCCAAAGATTACCCCGGGCCAACTGACTGTCCGTCTACTGCTGTGATGAGATGGAACTATCGAGAACGAATGAATGCCCAACAGGATAATCTCTACCCCTAAGAGCTACTCATGTCCTCTGAAAACTGAAACGATCGTGGTTTGTGCGATAACTTAAAGATCTCTCTTCAGTTATCTTAAGGTACTCCGTATCCGAATCAGAAGCAACTCGCATTACAACTAATTCCCTAGACACCAACAAACTACTCAATTCTAAAAAAATGTCAAGAAAAATCTCTACACCACCACAATACGATCACCCGTAGTAATGAAAGTGCCCTTTGATTCGCCGACCAACGCCCGCTACTGCCAACGTCAAAACAACCAGAATTGAGCCCCTTTGAGCCTGCAGTAAGGTGCAAAAGAACGCTGAACATAACAGGCCCCAGGCATTCTCCGCCAACCTCATTACCGGAGTGAATTCACCCACTCCTGAGCTTCTGAGGATTGAATATCGTTGACACTCAGGATAGCGCAGGCAGGGTCATCCGGACACATAATTAAACCTCGGGCTACAGAACCCGGATACCAGAGAGAAGGATATTTCGAGGGAATGATTGTGAAGAAAATCACAAAAATGGTTCTAGTTCAATCCATTTGCTTCGTTGGATACCCGAGCATTTGAAGATGCCAGGGACGGGCTAGAGAATCAATCAGGATTCCCTTGGGGCTCCCTGATCGGAGATAAAGAATGAAGAAATTCCTTCTTGAGCATTGGCCCGTGATGAGACCGGCGAGCATCGAGACTCGCACCCAGGTCAGCAGCCCGAGCCTGTTGCACTGACTCAAGCATGGTAACAAACGGGGACAAGGCGGGTCGACAAGTAACCCCAAATCAGGGACTCTACCCGATACAAAGTGAGGCCGGAGCGGCCTGCCACAGTGGCAGGTAACGGCTCTCCGTAAAGAAATGAATATAGATTAGATTTGTCGATTACGGATGCTGTTTGGAGGCGTCAGACCGGTTATCCGGCTACTGGCAGGGGGAAGGCGGCGGACCACCCGAGAAGATGTATTCGACCATCCAAATGAGATCGCTGCTATCCACCGTACCATCGGGACTACCGTCGACATTGGCTTCCTCGGGGCAGGGCGGGGGGGGGCCGGCAGCAAAAAAGTAATCTACCAGATAAAGCAGATCTGAGATGGAAATCTCATCGTTCGGGTCTCCATCGATATTGCCCGTAAGTGGGGGCACGCAGCAACCGACATCGCAGGCATCCCCGATACCGTTGCTGTTCGAGTCAGCCTGAGACGGGTTAAAGACCGTCGGGCAATTGTCCACGGTGCAGGTATTGTGCGGGAAACCGGGATTGCCAAAACCATCTCCGTCAGTGTCGGTGCAGACGTCGCAGCTGTCGCCAATGCCGTCCCCGTCGGCGTCATGCTGGTCGGGATTGTAGGCGGACGGGCAGTTGTCGCAAACATCACCAAAACCGTCTGAATCGGTGTCGGCTTGCCCGGGGTTCGAGATCGATGGACAATTGTCGCAGACATCACCGGCGCCGTCGCTGTCGACATCCGACTGGCTCACGTTGGCGATACCGGGGCAGTTGTCGCAGACGTCGCCAATCCCGTCCCCATCGCCGTCGTTCTGGTCCGGATTGGACATGCCGGGGCAGTTGTCACAGGCATCGCCGACCCCGTCCCCGTCGGCGTCGGCCTGGTCGGGATTGGAAATTGACGGGCAGTTGTCGGTCGGGCATTGGTTTTCCGGGTGGCCCGGATCACCGAAACCGTCACCATCGGAGTCAACGCAGATAATATCGGCCATGCGCAGCTTGGCTATGTAGGCGTCGAATCCCCCTCCGTTCACTCCCTGGAAGCCATTCACCACCGGGAAGTTCGCAGAGCCGGTGTATCCGGCTAGATAGACCACTGTTTCCGTGTCTACAGCGACACCGTAGGCGAAGTCGGCGGCTGAGCCACCCAGATACGTAGAGCTTAGAAGGCTGCTGCCGGAAGCTGTGAAGAAGGTAGCAAAAACGTCGTAATGCGTATTGTAGGTCCCGTCATATGGATTAGCCACCGGGAAGTTCGAGGAATTCGTCGTTCCGACCAGGTATGTCTGGTGAAAACTGTCTACGGCTACATCCGTTCCGAAATCATCGACATTCCCGCCCAGGAACGTACTGAAAATCAGGCTCGAGCCGTCAGGCGGAAGTTTGCATAAGTAGGCGTCGAATCCACCAGCTTTTGCCGGCTGATAGGCCGCGGCGGTTGGGAAATCGGGTGAGTAGGTGCTGCCCGCCAAATACGCGTTCAGGCTATCGTCGATCCGAATCCGCGAACCGATATCGTCTCCGATTCCTCCAAGATAGGTGCTATAAACGAGCGAAGAGGCCGAGGAGTTGAGTCTCGTGATAAAAGCGTCGCCGTAGCCGGAGCCACCGGACAGCGTGTTCTGAATCGCTCCGGCGACAGGAAAGTCAGTGGACTTGGTATAGCCGCAGATGAAAATGTCCCCGGCTGGCCCGACCGCTATTCCCGAGCCGGCCTCGATTCCTGAGCCGCCAAAGAAAGTGCTGAACGAGAGCGATGATCCGCTCGAATTCAATTCTGCGATGAAGCCGTCCTGAGTTCCACCGAGGCTATTGTCATAAGGAGACGCGGACAAATGAAAATCGGCCGATTTCGTGTAGCCTGTTACATAGGCCTCAGTTCCGTTGAGGGCTAATCCGACACCTGCGTCGTCTTGACTTCCACCAAGATAGGTGCTGTATGCCAGGTTCGTACCGGTGCTTGTGAGCTTGAGGATGAACGCATCCTTCGCTCCGGCATTACTTGACTGGACTGCGGAGACAGTTGGAAAGTCACTCGAATTGGTCCCGCCGACAACATAGATTCCACCGGCATTGTCTACGGCAATATCCATCCCGCGATCATCACCGCTACCGCCGATGTACGTGCTGAACAGAAGCGTGTCTCCACCGGGTGAGAACTCGGAGACGAAGACGTCGTAGTCGGAAGCGGTGGTACCGCTGAAGCTGCTGTCAAGGGGGTTGGCCAGGGGGAAATCAAGCGAATTTACGTAGCCGGCAATATAGGCGTTGTGCGTGGAATTCAGCGCCAGGGATCGTCCATATTCGTATTTCCCGCCACCGAGATACGAACTGTAGATGAGTACCGGATCGATGACGAGGGGGACATTGGGATTGTAGCTGTCGTTCAATTGAAACTTGAATGATCTCGCCCCAGTGAGTTGATATCCGCCGGCGACCTGCACTTTGGAACCATTAATCACTTGATAAATCTCAGGTTTTTTTTCAAGCATAGTGCCGAACTGTGTGGTCACCTGTAGATCGCCCTCTGGGGTAATCGACAGATCCTGAATCCCGGTGTAAGCAAGATTAATCTGTCCCGGGTCGGCTCCGGGAGCGATGACGAAATCATACTCCATCTGACGGCTGGTGCCGTAATACTTCAGATCTATTCCGGGATAGACACTCAGATAGGAGACGTCGCTGTACGCGGGGACATTGTGATGCCAGGTCGATGGATTATTGCCGATCAGGAAGCTGTAAACCCCGATCGCACTATTGCCACCCTGAACGATCGGGTTGCTGTTGGATCCGATGAGGGATAGTTTTATGGCCAGGTGTTCGATCGAATCCGGTTGATCTGAGAGGATGCATCCTGATTGGACCAATGGATCAGAGCTTGTTTGTTGGATCAGTCTGGTGAAGTGATAAACGACGCCGCGTGTGGTGAACCAGAGTCTCGTGCCGGCTCCGTCCGCCATGAATCTTACATTCGACGGAAACTGCCCGGCATTCGAGATAAAGGCAAAGGCGGCATCCGGCTGCGATGCTAAATCAGCGGTATGATTCGTCGTGGTCCGCGCGTCGCCGAGAGCGTTGACTCTTACGGTAATGACGCTGAGACCAACAAGAATCAGAACGAGAGATACAATCCAACGTATGTTGTTGACCAAGGCTGAAATATGATTCACCAGAGGCTCCGGCAAAGAAGTTCGCTTGACTGTAGACGATTGCTCCGGGACAGTATAAAAATACCGGATTCGTACCCGGACGTCAAGCCAAAAGCACTACGCATCTCCCAGTATTTTCGGCACTATCCGAGATTTCTCAAGCGGTTACGGCAAGTTGAAGAGAATCCACCGCCTTGCGTATCCGTTCTGTTTCAAAATGGTACAGTTCCGCAAGAAATCGCACCAGAGATCCTTCACCATTCGCACACGGTAACTTATTACGTTCAACGAACGAAACTACCTCGATGGATAATGGAATTCGTCTTCCGCTTGTGAAACTCTTCACGCAGTCGTTGGGTCGGAGGGTACTAAGAGAGCACCTGTTGAAAATGAATTGCAAAAGAGAAGGTGAGCAGAGTTAGGTCTGCTCACCTTTTTGATTGGCGAATGCGATCGTGTTTCGTCCCTACAGGCCGCAGGTAGGGGCGGGGCCGGCGTTGAAGGAGTAGTCGGCCATATAGATCAGATCGGAGACATCGAGGGATCCATCACCGTTGGCATCGGCCGCCTGAGTTTCCGGCGGCGGCGGTCCCTGCGGATCGCTGAACATGTAGTCGACCAGGTAGATCAGATCGCCGATATCCGGACCAACCCCGTTGCTGTCGATATCACCGCAGATCCAGGTGGGCGCGGTCGAGACCGTCAGGGTGGCATCGATCGGATAGGGGTTATGACTCGGATCGTTCGAACTGATGATAATCTGCGCCTGATACGTCCCGCCGGCCAGGTCGCCCGAATGGAACCAGCAGGCAACCGTATCGGCTTCACCCGAAGCCAGGGTGCCGCCCGAAGTGGCTGTCGTCAGCCACCGGTACGGAGCGCTGATCTGTACGGCCAGACTGTCATGCAGGTAGCTGTTCAGATAGGAGACCTCCAGACCATCGGTGCCATCGCTGTTCTCGATCCCGACGGCGTTGGCCAGGATATCGAATCCGGGAGCGATCGTCTTGTACTGATAGACGATCGATCCATCGGCATGCAGAATCACTTCGGCGGTGATGACATCGCCCGGATTGGCCCCATACTCCGGATAGTTCACGAACTCGATCACGCACCGGCCGCCGGTTGTATCGACCCAGACGTGGGCGCCCAGGTTGTCGGCATCGAGCGGATTCAGGTCATCCCACAGCCAGGCCAGAAGGTTGTTCGGTGTGCTCAGGGTCGGCAGCGGGGTCTTGAAGCGGGAACTCATCCCGGTGGTGTCGAAGCCGATTATCCCGTTCGACCCGATATACACCTGGTGATAGGTGTTGCCGTAGAAGGTGAAGTCCATCCCGAGACTGATCGGGCCGACGAAGTTGTCGTCCCCCAGACCGGAGGCGACATCGGTTCCCGTGCCGCTGACTTCCTGCCAGGCGAAGACCGGACCGCCCGGTTCATCGGAATCGATCCAGACATACCCGAACAGATCGGGACCACCGGCATTCTTGTCGGCCGGATAGCCGGTCCGGGTATCGCTCATCCCTTTGGGTTCCTGGTAGTCGGCATACTCAGCCGGGTAATTCCTGCGGGCGGGTGCCACCTCACCGGCCGCCTGAAGCTGCGCGAACCGGCTTGATTTGTTCAGGGTCAGCTGGACCCGCGAAGTCCAGATCAGGCTCCCCGGTCCATCGTTGCCGATAATCAGCGGACTCATCACCGAATCCTGCGGCGCCAGGTTCTCGCTCATGCTGGCCGGGCTCGTCGTCATCGACGGCGCATAGTCCACCCGGATGTCATCGACATACCAGTTGTCCTGACCGGCGCCCGAACCGAACGATCTCAGCCGCAGCTGGAAGTTGCTGTGATAGGCATCCGAAGGCAGACCGAGATTGACCGAGGCAAACGTCCCCATCACCGGACCGGAGCCGAGGTAATGAGCCGCTTCCACCCAGTCGCCGAGGTTGTTTTTGTACTCCACCCAGAGATCCTCACCCGATTCCGGAGCATCGGCCGAACCACCCCGTTCATACGAGAAGCTCAGGATCACTCCCGACTGACCGGACAGATCGATCAACTGGGAAGCCAGGGTATCGATCCCGCCATCGAGATTGACCGCGTACGGAGCCGAGGGCGGATTGAGCGAACTGCCCGAAACGGTCGCACCGTGATTGTAGATCCAGCGGACGGTGTCGATACTGGCGGTCGGGAACGGTTCGTACCAGGGGAAACCGCCGGGAGGACCGGCTGAGGTGGTCGCGATCAGGGAAGTCGCGGTCGCTACCATGTCATTGATCGAGGTCGCCGTCACCAGGGCGGTATCGATATCGCTCGACTGAGCATTGACCGGGACCGCCACCCAGGCCTGAATGGTCAGGGAATCGGCGGCCGCCACCGGACCGGCCTGTGTAATGACACTCGTACCGGAGGCATCGTAGAAGGTCACTCCCCAGCTGTTCTGGGCAGCTGACAGATCATACGTGTCTGTGTTCAGCCCTTTGTTATGGACACTCAGGTAATAGACGGCCGACAGACCGGAAGGACCATAGCCGCTCTGGGAGGACGGACTGAGGGCCACCTCATAGGCCGGCGGTTCACCGACATAGATGTTGTCGACAAACCAGTCATCGAAGTTCCCGGTTGTCCCTTTATCTCTCAAGCGGAGACGGAAGCCTTTGTGATAGGCGGTCGCCGGGATCTCGACCGAGACTTCTTCATACTCGGTCATGCTCGTGTCAGCCCCGAGATGATGACCCAGCAGTATCCAGGTGCCGGTCGAATCGAGACATTCGATATACAGATCATCCCCGGCTTCGGGAGCATCACCACCGCCGGTCTGCTCATAGAAATAGCGGACGATGATGTTGCTCTGGCCCGACAGGTCAATCGCCTGAGACATCAGGGTGTCGGCTCCGGTCGGATTACCGTTCAGGTTGAGCGAGTAGGGAGCCGACGGTTCAGCCAGACCGACCGAACTGGAGACACAGCCGTAGTTCTTCACCCACTTCCCCTGATCGATCGTCGTGCTCGGGAACTCATCGCTGAACGGTACCGAAAGCGGTGAACCTTCCGAGGTCGATTTGAGCAGCGACGATGAGGTATAGCTGTTGTCACCGGTCGAAGTCGCCGTTACTCTGACCGTGTCGAACTGACCGAAAGTCGAGGCGGGGACGATGACTCTCACCTTCATATCGAAGGTGTCATCGGCCAACAGGGTGCCGGTGTTGCTCACCGGGGTCGTTCCCGAAGCATCGAGCAGCGCGGTCGGCCAGACGGTCGAGCCGAGGGTGAGATCGTAGGAGTCACCGTACAGACCGCTGTTGGTGACGGTGAGATCGTACATGATCGTGTCACCGGGGGCGCCACGACCGGAGTCGGCCGAGGGAGCCAGCGTGACCCCGTAATCGATCACCCGGAAGGTGTAGGTGTCGGTCGTATCGGCTTTGCCTTCCATATCCACCGCATACAGGTAATACTGAATCACCGTACCGGGAGATTGGGCGGGGATGTATCCGGTGAACTCGTCCGGATGACCATCGCTCGTGAGTGGAGCAGTGTACCAGGTCGATCCCGGGTTGTAGAAGATCAAAAGTGAGTCGGGATTGAGCGTAGTATCCGAAGTAATCGTACAGGTAATCTGATAATCGTTCAAACTGTCACGGACATCGGTAAGCGGCGTATGATCGATGGCAACTCCGCAGGGATAAGATTGAACGAGCAGAATCGAATTGTAGATGTTGAGACGTCCGCCGCTGACGGTGATCCCCGCCAACGAAGACTTTGGATCCGTACCATCGAGCAGAAATTGCTTCATCTGAACGGCGAGGGCGCCCGGATCGTTGCGATAGGCATAAAGCATCGACGGGCAGGCGGCCGACCACATAAGCGCGACAGCGCCGGCTACGTGGGGGGTGGCCATCGACGTACCGGTCAGGGTACCATAGGTGGAGCCGGATTCAGTTGAGTAGATGTTTGTTCCGGGGGCGCCCAGATCAACGCTGACCAGGCCATAGGCGGCGCCGCTGTTTTTGGCGTCGGTGTTCGTCGTGTTGGTGACGGCGATCAGATAGTCACTGGGGCAGGCCGTAGGGATATCTCCCTGTACGTCGACGTTCAAATTGATGTTCGCAGTAGCGGCCGCGCTCAGAATACCGACCGATCCGAGGGAATCGTACATGGCGCACCAGACCGGGAAGTCGGCCGGATTGCCATAGTCGACACCGAAGGAAGAGTTGGTTGAGACGACAAAAGCGCCCAACGCGCCGTTAGTTTGATTGTACAGGCGACGCATATCGAGAACGTATGTGTACGCTTCGACAGCGATCGACTCGGTGCCGGTCGAACCGGCAACCGGCATTACTTTGCAATGCCAGTTGATACCGGTGACACCCTGGCCGTTATTCCCGATGGCGGCCACGGTGCCGGTTACGTGAGTACCGTGGTTGTCGTTGGGAATTGTGCCGTTGCTGTTATAAGCATTCCAGCCGTTGTAGTCATCGATATATCCGTTATTGTCATCATCGATACCGTTATTGGGTATCTCGTGGGTATTCTTCCAGAAATTGAGATCGCTGTGGGTCAGGTCAAACCCGCCATCAATGACCGCCACGACGATGGAATCACCGAGGGCGGTAACGCCACCGGTTGTGATATCCCAGGCCTCGGGAGCATCGACATCGGCGTCGGGAGTACCACCTGTCTGACCGGTGTTATTCCAATCCCACTGCTGGGAAAAGCTGGGATCGTTCGGCGTAGTGGCACGCTGAGAAACATAGTGATTGAACTGGGCGAGAAGCACCCGGTTGTCGAAACGGACCCGATTCAACACGGAAGCTTCGTCGGCCGATTTGGCCATGGTTGTATCAAAACTGAACAGCCAGATGTTCATGCTGCGGGAAAGCTGTTTGACGGGTCTCAGCCGAACATCGGTAAATGCGGCCTGGAGGCTGGAGGCAGCCTGAGGCGTGGTTAACTGAGCGATGATTTCCCCATGTTTATAGGGAGGTTCGGATTTTTCCCCCGCGAATAGCCGGATGCCCACCAGCAGGACGGAAAGCGTGATGCCCAGCACGAACGTGCTGCGTCGTGTTACCCAATTCGTCATACCTACTCCTCTGATATGTCTGACAGACTAATTTCCTGCGTCTCGAGCAGAACTCAAGGCTGTGTATGGATTTGAGATGTAACCTATGTTCCCAGGTAATCTATCTGTAAATATAGATCATTTTGAATCTTTGTCAATTGTAAGTTCTGCGCTCGCGACATTCCTCGATTGACACGGTTCTGATCGCGCCTTACCTTTGGACTCATTGACCATTCAAGAGGAGTTTTAGCATGTATCGATCCAAAAGAGCAGGTCTCTTATTACTCATCGTCATCGCGCTCGGATTGTGCATTTCGTGTGTCGAGAGGCGGAAGCCGGAACCGCCGATTGCCAAGATTGAACCGAAGACGAATACCCTTCACGGGGAAACCTGGACGGATAACTACTACTGGTTGAGGGAGAAGACCAATCCCGAAGTTATCAACTACCTCAAGGAAGAGAACACCTATACGGAAGCCGTCATGGCTCCGACCAAAGAGCTTCAGGACAAACTCTTCAAGGAGATGCTCGGGCGAATTAAGGAGACGGATCTCTCGGTACCGGTTAAGGACGGGGATTACTATTATTACACCAAGACGGAACAAGGGAAACAATATCATATCAATTGCCGGAAGAAAGGGAGTCTCGATTCTCCGGAAGAAGTGGTTCTCGACCAGAATGAGCTGGCCGCCGGTCATGGATTCTTCAATGTGGGGGTTTTCGATATCAGTCCGGATCAGGAGATACTCGCCTACTCGGTGGACACAACCGGAGCCGAGGCCTTCACTCTGCATTTCAAGAATCTGAAATCGGGAAAGCTGCTTCAGGATGAGATTCCGAATACGTCCACGTCTTTCGCCTGGTCGTCGGACAACAAGTACGTATTCTACACCACATTGGACGACGCTAAGCGGTCCTACAAACTGTTCCGCCATAAGCTTGGCACAAATTACCGTGAGGACGTCCTGGTCTACCAAGAGCCTGATCAGATGTACGACATTTCGATCAGTCTCACCAAGGACAAACAGTACCTGCTCATGGATCTTGAGAGCAACACTACGTCGGAAGTGCGGTATCTCAAAGCCGACAAGGCGGAGGACAAATTCCAGATCCTTCGCCCGAGGGAACACGAAATTCAGTATTCGGTCTATTCCCATGGCAAGGAGTTTTACATCGTCACGAATCAGGACGCCAAGAATTTCAAGGTTATGATGGCGCCGACCAAGGATCCGGCCTACAAGAACTGGGCGACATTCATCCCGGGGACAGATTCGGTCTATATCGATGGTCTCGACATGTTCAAGGACTACATTGTGGTATATGAGCGCCTGAACGGACTTCAGGAGATCTCGGTCGTCAATCCGGAGTCGAAGAAGTCGTACATGGTTGAGTTCCCGGAAAAGGATTACACCTACGACCAGAACGAGAATCCGGAATATAAGAGCACCGTGCTGAGATACACGTATTCGTCGTTGATCACCCCTCGCACGGTGTATGACTATCACATGGATGATCACTCGCAGGAGTTGATGAAGCAGTACGAGGTTCTGGGCGGATACGACAAGAATCAGTACACGGCGGACCGGATATTTGCGACCGCATCGGACGGTGCGAAGATCCCGATTTCCATCGTCTATAAGAAGGGTCTCGTCCAGAATGGGGAAAACCCGTTCTTCTTATATGGCTATGGTTCTTACGGGCTGACCATCGATCCGTACTTCAACTCGAACCGATTGAGTCTGTTGGATCGTGGTTTTGTCTTCGCTATCGCCCATATCAGGGGAAGCGCCGAAATGGGCAGAGCCTGGTATGAAGACGGGAAGTTGATGAATAAGCGGAATACCTTCACCGACTTCATCGCTTGCGCCCAGTATGTGATCGATCAGAAGTATACCAATCCCAAGGAACTGGTGGCCGAGGGAGCGAGCGCGGGCGGGCTGCTTATCGGAGCAGTAGCTAATATGCGGCCGGACCTCTTCAAGGCGCTGATAGCCGACGTTCCGTTCGTCGATGTCCTCAACACCATGCTCGACCCGACCCTGCCTCTGACCGTCACGGAGTACGAAGAGTGGGGAAACCCGAACGAGAAGGATTATTTCGACTATATCAAGTCATATGCTCCTTATGAAAACGTCACGGCCCAGAAGTATCCGAATATGCTGGTAGAGACGAGCCTGAACGACGTCCGCGTTTCCTACTGGGAGCCGGCCAAGTGGGTCGCGAAACTCCGCGCCCTCAAGACCGATCATAATCTGCTCCTGCTCAAAACGAATATGGATGCAGGGCATTTCGGCGCGATGGGAAGGTATGATTACCTGCATGACACGGCGTTTGAATATGCTTTTGTGCTGTATGTATTAGGCATGATGAAATAGAGATAGTCGACAGATACAAGAAAGCGGCGATCATCCGAGATGATCGCCGCTTTGTCATTGCATGGGGGCAATTTTTAGCTTCGCGATGGCTCGTCCATGTTCTTGGCGACGGCGTAGTAGATGAGGAAAGCGATACCGGCCAGCAGGAACATCAGGCCGACCATCATTTCATCGGTCACCGAGTATGGGGCAATCTGGCGGACCAGGACGGCAATACCGATGGCGACCAGGACCATTCCCCATTTGATGTTGCTGTGCGTGCACTTCCGTCCATAATTCTGGAAGAGGTACTTCACGTTTTCGTCGACCAACCCCTTGTTGATGATCCGGTGACGAGTCATCGTGTCGGTTATGATCTTCGTCATCAGGACGAAGGCTCCGAACACCACCAGCATCTGAATCGCTTCTTGCATACCTGTCTCCTCTCATTGATCAGTCTGTTTTTCTTGTTTCTAGTCAAGCAGACAGTCGGCTGGAGGAAATGTTGCGGGGAAATATCCGAAATCTTTTGCAACATCTTTTGGCCGTAGCGGTCGTATAGAATAGGAGATGAAAGAGCACAATGACTACAGGCAGGAAATCGCCGCTGTTCTTGAAGGGACAGTTGATGCGTTCGAGGTTATCATAAATGACCACAAGCGGTTAGTTGCTCATGTCGTAGGCCGGATGGTTCGGGTCGAAGAGGATCGGGAGGACCTCTGTCAGGATGTATTTCTGAAAGTATATCAAAATCTGGCCAAGTTCCAGTTCGGCTCAAAGCTCTCGACCTGGATAGCCCGGATTGCCTACAACACCTGCCTGAACCATCTGGAGAAGCACCAGGTGCCGCTTTTGGGGGATGATCCGGAAGATAAAGAGAGTTGTGATTCGTTTGCTGATGACCGAGTCGAAGTCGACCGGCAGTTCGAAGAATCGGAGCTGGGAAACATACTGGCCGAAGAGATCGGCCATCTTCCGGCACAGTATCGGGTAATCATTACGATGTATCACCTTGAGGATATGTCGTATAGTGAAATTGCTGATGTGACTTGCCTGCCTGACGGGACGGTTAAAAGCCACCTGTTTCGGGCGCGCAAGCTGCTTAAAGATAGGTTGATGGCGAAATATAGCCAGGAGGACTTATGTCGGTAGCGCATATATCTGACGAACAAATTCAGGAGTATCTGGATAACCGGGACAGCAAGCGAGATATCGTGCTGATCCGTCATATTCGCCAGTGCGGAGAATGTCGGGCCAAGCTGCATCATTATCGTTTGCTGTATCGTGGTCTTGTCGAAGCGGATGAAGTGAATCTTTCGAGCGATTTCACCGCTCGTACGATGAAAGCTGTGCGCGCTCTCCCGGAACCGGTCGAACAAGGAAATCGCGGAATTGTCTGGGCGGCAATCGGTGCGATAGCGGCTATGGTAGTCGCCACGGTGTACTTCTTCGGAACTTCCTGGATATTCGATTCGACCGGAGCACTGGTGGAAGCGGCGGGGGAAAGCCACTTTGGGTTGATCGATACTGTTGTTCAGGCAATAGGCCGGATTCAGGATGGAGCGACGATCCTTGCCGCGGTTGCGGTCATTCTAGCCATCACGGCCCTGCTTGACAAAGCGATCGGAAAGACTAAATTGAAGAGGATTTCGCCACTATCGCTTTAGCATGGGTTGTAAAACATGAAGCCGGGAATTCAGGAGTTTTTCGCTAACGAGGAATTCGCCGTCGTAGGCGTATCGACATCCCGAACGAATTTCGGCGGGTCGCTTTATTTAACGCTCAAATCCAAAGGATATCGAGTATATCCCGTCAATCCGAAGATTAAGGAGTTCGGCGGCGATCGGTGTTTTCACGCGCTTGATGATCTCCCGAAATCGGTCCGGGCCGCGGTCATTTGTGTCAAACCTGCCAATGCAATCAACCCCACCAAAGAGGCCATCCGACACGGTATGACGCACCTCTGGTACCAGCAGGGGGCAGACTTCTCCGAAGCTGAGGCAATTGCACGCGAAGCAGGTCTCTCAACCGTCAGCGGGCGCTGCGCGTTGATGTATGCAGAGCCGACCACCGGAATTCACCGTTTTCACGGTATGATCAACAAGCTCTTCGGACGCTACTAGTACTGACAGATCGGCGCCGGTCCCTGCGGCATGCCGAATGAATAATCCACCAGATAAATCACATCGGCGACATCCAGCGAACCATCTCCGTTGACATCGGCCAGATCAGGATAGGCCGGCGCCGGTCCTGGTGGCATGCCAAAGGAATAGTCGACCAGATAGATGAGATCGGCAATGTCCGGTCCGGTGCCGTCATTGTTGATGTCACCACAGATTCTGACATAGAAGTCACGGACCCCGGAGTATTCCGAGCTGTCACCCGAGGTTTGATCGATGGCCTTGACGCGCCAGTAATGAAGGCCGGATGAGAGTGTCCCTGAAGCGGTGAAATTCGTATCTGTAATGATTGACGTATCCAGGGGAGCAAAATTCGGATTCGAAGATATCTCCACGCGATACTGATCCTGATTATTCTTCCACGAAGTTGCCCAACTCAGCGTCGGACCGACCAGCACGCTGTCTTCGGTGACGGGCGCTATGAGCCTGGGCTCAAGCAGCGGAAGATGCCAATTGGCCGTATAGACTTCCGAATTGCCGTCGCGGGAATCGGTCCAGACGGCGACTATCTTGTCATGATAAGCGGTCACTCCGATATACTCGCCGATCAAACCTCCCTGGGGGGCCACTCTCAACGGCTGTACTATCCCATCGTCCCCGATAACAAACGGAGGCGGTCCGGCGGCATGCTTAAGACTGCCGGGCGACGAAGAGACAGTCGTGATCCGGTGATTCGTGGTAAATGTCTCGCCTCCGTCGAAGGAATACGCTGCCATCAAATCAAAAAGATTGTAGGTGGGAGCACCAAAACGTTCATCATAAAAGATCGTTATCAGGATCCCATCCTCATTGCAGACAAGCCAGGGGTGGAAGCTGTCAAATAGCTCGGAGTTGGGATCATCGTTAATTTGAAGACGCGAAGTCCAGGTCGCTCCATTGTCGGTTGATTTGATGAAGTCTACGTCGGTGTAACCGGCATCCTCCGGACCCTGATTGGTAAAGGTGACGTATATATTTCCATCGAACGGTCCACCGGTGATATCGGACATCGCAACCGGCTCTGAATAAGTGTCAATACCACCGTTCGCATAGGTGTATCCGGAAACAGTGAGGACAGTATCTTCCGGCGTAAAGGTCTGGGCACCGTCAGTAGAAACTACATGTTTTATGACGGTTCGTCCGGTACAGGATCCTCCTGAATCCAGGGCATATCCCTGCCAGAAGACGTGAACATTCCCATTTGAAGTAACCAGAGGAATAGAAAATTGACCGGCATCGATAACATTGGCGCCGCATCCCGTGGAAGTTTGGACGGGACCCACGACGACCGGGGGCTGAAAAGTCTGGGCTTGATCGGTCGACCGGATGATCATAATTTGATCGGGGTTAGGGAAGCGGGTCCAGGAACAGTAGACATTACCGTCATAGGGACCGCCGGTGTTGTCAATTGTAATGAACTGCTTATCTTCGAAAACCGGTAGACTGCCATCGCTGTTGGTGTAAGGTCCGGTCCAGGAGATCCCCTTGTCGGTCGACCGGTAGAATGAAATGACAGAGTGACTGACCGAGAAGCTGGCGTCATAGTCGAGGACGCACATGATATAGTTACCGAATCGATCAACAGCCATGGTCGGGTCCGACTGTTTGGAATCTACGGAGAAATACTCCATACTGAACGGAATGAGGGAATCTACCCAGGTTTGCCCGCCGTCAGTGGATCGGCCCACTCCGACCTGCCGGAAACCTAGACGGAAGTCGCGCCAGTTGGCGATGACTATGTTGCTGTCGGTCGGGCAGAGGAAGACTTGCTCCTCATTGTTCAACTGCGGGATATTGGTGATACGAACGTTGGTTGGCGGCGGCGGGGTGCCGCTTGCCACGATAGCAAGGCCGATGACTATCATCAGGATACAGACTGCCGCGGTCATGAGTCGCATCATGCGCTCCTTGATTTATGTTGTTGTACTACAGCTCGATGAAGAAAGTGCGGAATAGCTGAATCGTCCTGCCCCTAAGATACGGAAGTCTGCGTGATCGAGCAAGAGATTACACCGGAGTCACAAGATCTGCGGCTGAATTTTCGCGTCCGTGGGGACAAGGCTGATAACGGACTGTTTGACAGGCTGCTAGATCGGGCGATTGATGTCGAAATAGCCCGCCGAGAGCTGGCGCGTTTCGGTTTCCAGCTGGTCGTACCCCTTGCGGCTGATATCCCCGTAGACATCTCCCACAATCACCAGAAAGTTATCCAGCAGATCAGGATCGAACAGAACCTCCCGTCCGTTCTTCAACGCTGAATAGGCAACATCGAACGGAAGGGCTTCTTTGTACGGCCGCTTTGAGGTCAATGAATCGAAGACGTCGGCGATGGCGAATACCCGGGCATTCAGCGGTATATCTGTTCCTCGCAGACCTCTGAGGTAGCCGCTGCCGTTCCAACGTTCATGGTGATACAGTACGATATCGATTGCATCTTCCAGCCAGACGACATCCTTGATGATTTTGACACCAAGCATCACATGCTCTTTGATATGTTCGTACTCGTCGGGGGAGAGGTAGCCCCGTTTCAGCAACGTTCCGTCGCGGATGCCGATTTTGCCGATATCATGCACGTAGGAGCCCTTGATAATAGACTGAATCTCTGTTTTGGGAAGGTGCATTCTCTCGGCGAGTCGGACGGCGTAAATCGTAACGCGGAAATTGTGTTCGGCGGTGCCGGAATCGCGCTCGGCGACAGCACATCCGAGGGCGTGAATCATCTGCAGGTTGCACTGCTGGAGATCGCGCTGCATCTCCATAACCAGCCGTTGGATGATCTCCGAGCAATCCGTGGTCGGCAAGTCTGACTGGAGTCGCGCTCCCCGCCGTTCGGGCGTGCTCGGTTCTCATTTTGAGATCGTACAACAGAACACTGGCGGCGGCAGCAAGAAACTCATCTTCGGGAACGTCCGAGGGCCGGTCAACAAGGGCCGCCGTCAGCTCTGCGAGAAGCACCTCTTTGAGGTGAGTGTCTTTGAGACGATTTTCAAGTCGAAGTAGTGTTTTGCGGAGCATGGCTCCTCCTCAGCGGGCTCGCACCTGGGCGAGGGGACGCTATAGTTGTGCGAGGATGGGATGCGAATTGCGATTAGTACCTACCGGCGGCGCCTCCCGAATATCGTGAACGAGTACAATCGATGATTTGGCGTCCTGGAGTCCGAATCCCCGTCCGGCCAGTGTTTCCTGATAGACGATCGTGTGCAGATCAGTAAATCCGCCTGAAAATTCCACTTCCTCGTCATTGATCGTGATCGACCGATAGGTGCGCTGGTTCTTTTGTTTGATCTCGACCGGCAGGTCATTCTGGTCGACCGAGAGGAACCACTTCACATTGGCCCGCTCGAGTTCAAGGAAGCCGGCGGTTCGGGTAGGAGTAGAAATGTGGACTTCGGATCGATTGACCGACCCGAAAAACCACATGAGGAGGTCGAAAAAGTGGATACCGATATTGGTCGCCAGTCCTCCGGATCGTTCGATCTGTCCTTTCCAGGAGACGAGATACCACGGGCCGCGGGATGTAATATAGGTCAGGTGGACATCCTTCTTCGTTCCCGACTTGTCCGCGAGCAGCTTCTCACGAAGGGCGATGAGCGATGGGTGCACCCGGAGTTGGAGAATGGTATAAATTCGCTGGCCGCTTTCGTCTTCGAGTTCCTGCAGGGCATCGATATTCCACGGGTTCAGCACCAGCGGTTTTTCACAGATGGCGTCAGCGCCGACTCGCAGCGCAAAGCGGGCATGGGCGTCGTGCAGATAGTTGGGCGAACAAATGCTCACATAGTCGATACGTTTCGATTCGTCCGAACGGCGCAGTTTTTCGATATATCGATCGAAGCGTTCGAATTCGGTGAAGAACCTTACGTTATCGAAATATCCGTCCAGTATGCCCGCCGAGTCATTCGGGTCAAGGGCGGCGATGAGATTATTGCCGGTTTCTTTGATTGCTTTCAGATGACGCGGGGCGACATACCCCGAGACTCCGGTGATTGCGAAATTCTTGGCCATAAACAGGTTCGGCAGCCTTTCTAGTTTGCGGACTGACCAGTAGAATAATGATGTCTGATGATAATATCAGTCAGGCCCATTCACAATAGAAAATTGGTGCGGAGCACGTCCCTCGGATGGTTTTCAGAAACAAGTCAGGCGGCAGGACCGGTCAGGTCGGGCCGCCTGAAACAACAGGAGAGGTGGCAAGCAACAGGGAGGGCTAGGGCCTATAGGATTTCCCGTAGGAGCATATTTATGCCGGAACGCTGGGAGCGGTCGGTTGAACCTCCGATTTTGCTTCAGGTTCTGGTTCAAGGCATCGGGACCATATTCCGGACAATTCCTCGTCGCTCGTCCCCGGCTTGATTATCCGGTCGGCCTTTCCTTCTCTTATGAGCTGCGCGAAGGTAGCCAGAAGTACCGGATCGAATGAGGTTCCGGATCCTTCTTGCATGATCGCGAAGGCGCGTTCGATATCGTATGCGGCTCTATAGACGAGGTCCGAAGTAAGGGCATCGAATACTTCCACGATACAAATTATTCTGGCGCCGAGCGGGATATCCTCTCCTTTCAGACCGAGCGGATACCCGGTACCGTCGAGTTTCTCATGATGATGCAGGATGAGAGGTTTTATATCCCAGGGGAATTCCATGCGGCGAAGCAACTCGACGCCAACTTCGGGGTGTTTTTGAATGCAATCGAATTCGTGATCGGTCAGCCGACCGGGTTTCCTGAGAATCGTGTTTTCGATCTTCAGCTTGCCGATATCGTGAAGCAGTGAGGCGGCCACGATGGCCTTAAGGGGATGACCTTGCAACCCAATTTCGCGAGCCAGAAGAAAAGCGAGGGAAGCTACCCGATTCGAATGCCCTTTGGTATACTCGTCTTTCCCGTCCACTTCCTGAGCCATTGAATCGAAAACTTCGAGATACAAACGTTCGATGGAATCGATTACTTTCTCCGTCTGTTCGGTTTTTCCTTCCGCCTTCAACGCGGTATAGATCGAATGAGAAGCCTCGAGATCGCTCAGAGCATCGAAATTGCGCTTAATGCGGCGGTGGAGTATCGCGCGTTCCATAAGGACTTCCGCCTCGAGGAATTTCGCGCCGATCTCTTTGGCCGTCTTGTGGGCGTTGTTGAAATAATTCAAAGCCTCGTCATATTCTTCCCTTTGGAAAGCGATCTTGCCCGCCGTCTTCCATGTCTCCACAAGATTGCCGTTGACACTTTCCGACTTCAACAGATGTTTCTCGGCCCGTTGGCAATGTTCCTGTGCTTTATCGTATTGTCTCTCCTTCAAATAGAGATCGGCCAGATTGATATCCACGATGAGGGCGAGGGACTGGTCTTTGATCTCAAGCGCGGTTTTGTGCGCATGCAGGAAATACTCGAACGCCCGGCTGTAGAAGCCTCGTTCACACAGGGTGATGGCGAGATTATTCCGGGTGTACGCACACTTACGAATTTCCTTGTGCGCTTCATAGATCTCAAGCGATTCATGGTACAGTTCCAGCGCTTCTTCCCAGCTTCCTTTCATATTCTTGATAGCCCCGAGATTATTGACCAGATCGGCATAGAGCATTCGTTCACCGATCTCTTCGGCAAGCGCAATCGCTTCTTTGTAGTTCAGTTCAGCTTCATCGAATTCGCCGAGTTGCATGTAGATGACGCCGAGATTTCTCAGCGTCTTACACATGCCCGGCTTGTCCTGGAGTCTTCGATAAGCGCCGATCGCCCGCTGAAGGTATCCAAGAGCACGGTCGTGATCGCCCTTTTTGGCGAGAAGCTGCCCGACCTGGTTGAAGGTCTCAGCTTTCACGCCCAGATGGGAACTGTCACGGCAGTACTTGAGGATCTTCTGATACTCGCGAATAGCTTCCTCGTGTTTACCCTGGGAGGCGAACACCTTTCCTTTTTCACGGTAGAGTTCGAACCGGAGGTCGATAGAAAACTCGGGGAGCCCTTTGGAATCCCAGATCTGTTCGAGGTGGGTGAGATAGGAGTAGGCTCGGTCGAAGTCGAAGGAGTTGTTCGCCTCCTTGGCCAGCGTCATCAGGTTCTTGATTGTGGCGATCCAGTCCGGCTCTGTGCCGGACTGGGTCGCGCCAAGGATTCTATCCGTATCCGTGCTCATCGATAACCTTCCTTGCGCTCTTTCAGCGTTGCGATTTGCGGTTCAGTTGTTCCAGCACCTGCACCGCTTCCTTGAATCCTTTTTCGATACCAAAAGCTTTGAACTGGTCGACCGCCGCATTCAGCTTCGATATGGCAAGAGGAGTCTTGCCCGTATCCCGATACAGCAGTCCCTGTTCCAGAAGCAGCTCAGCCTGCAGCGCCTGGAGATTGTTCTCGCAAGCCTGCTGGTAGGCCGACTGCAGCCGCGCTTCTGCGGTATGGAAATCTCCGGTCAGCCGGGAGATTTTACCTTCGATACCGCACAGTTCGATCTCTAACGCCTTGGAGTTGAGGCCGGGGAGGATCTTCCGGGCAGTTTCACAAACCGAGCGGGCCAATACCGTTTCGTTCTGCGAAAGATAGCACCGCGAGATATTCTGGTAGCAGATTTCCACCAGATTCAAGTCCCTGATCTCCAGGGCGATAGCAAGTGCACCGTTCAGCGAGGCGATGGCCTCTGAGAATTCACTGAGTTCGGTCTGGGTCAGACCGATGTTGAGTAACACATATCCCTGTCGGGCTTTGTTGCCGGAGCTTTCGAAATCGGCAAGACAGAGCCGGAGAACTTTGACAGCCTCATTGAGATAGCCGGTGGCGGATTTGATAGCGCCAAGGGTATTCAAAATCGTGGCTCGAAGCTCGTAGTCGTTGATTTCCGATGCCCACTCAAGAGCCTGCTCGCAAAGATCCTCGGACTCGGCGTACCGGCCGCGCTGGAAGAGCAGATTGGCGCGGTTACGGGCCGATTCAGCGGCACCTTTGCTGTTGCCGTGCTCTTTGAAGAGACGTTGAGCTTCAAGATAGTAGCTGTCAGCCTTTTCCCAGTCCGACTGCATCATGAATGCCCGGCCAGTCTCTTTCAGCACCTGGGCTCTGAGCAAGGGAGAAGTCTCGGCCTGGCGCGATTCGATTGCCGTCTTGAGCAATTCGTACGCTACGACCGGGTTTCCCTGCTTGAGCCAGCCGCGGGCGAGTTCCAGCAGTGTCTCACCGTCATGTATCCCGGAACAGAGATCAGTACTCGTCTTATGTAGGATCAGGTCTTTCATTTTCCCTTCCAGAATCATTTTCGGGTTTCCGTTTTGGATACATTCATCAGTCGGAAATCAGGGCATACGCGGAGAAGTGGTTTACATAGCCGACAACAACCTTGTTCACGTAGTCGACCGAACAAATCATGTCCTCGTAGTTGCCGGTGCGATCGTTGTACCAGGCAATCCGAATCGTCGATTCGTTCACCCCTGAAAGATCGGCATCGCGGTACGACATCGTTACCTTGACCGGCTTCTTAAAGACCAGGCCGTTGGTGCCGAATTCGTTGTAGAACACGTTGATGTCCGGAATGGTGATGCTGAACAGCGTGTCGTTGTCCAGGGCGCCGGCCGGAATTTCCAGCTTTACATCGAGAAGAGAGAGTTCGCCACCGGTAGCCGCAGGGATTACCGCCGAAGCGAAGTTGTCCGAAGAAGACTGCGCCGAAGCGACCTTCGATGCAGCGCGGGCCAGAAGATGCGGTTCCGAAGTGGTCGTGGTGGGGGCCAGCGGCGAATGCGAGCATCCTATAAAGGACAGCGCACTCATCGCCACGAGGGCCACGATCACCAGAGAGAGCCTGCTCAAGTTGACCTGTTTCATTTATCCGTTCCTCCTTTAAGAGTGAAGAGCTTCTATCGTCTGTCGTGATATCTGGTATCGCAATTGACGTGCCACTTCATTCAATTCCGCGTAAGCGACCGCAGGAGAAGGTGTTAGTATGATCTTTGGGGGTATCGAAAACGGACCAACAAATCGCCCTTTGGAATAGATTGGGCCACGGTGGTTCTTAAGCAGGGGACCTAATCTCTGATTGGATCAAGTGTTAGAGCTGTTTCGAGAGGCTGGAACAAAATGTTCCAAAGTTACCGGTTACGGCGGTCTGATTCGAGCCCGGACATATCGAGGATACGGCGAAGACGCGGACGGGAGATACTGAGGAAGCGGGCAGCCTCGGTCTTGTTCCACCCGAACATGTTCAGGACGTGCTTGACCACCTGTTGCTCTATCTGGTCCATTGAAAGTCCCTGGGCCGGAATATCGAGGGTCAATTTTTGGCGCTCAGCAGCCGTAATCCGAGTTCTCTTGAGGGCAGCCTCGATATCTCTTGAGGATATCGAACCACCCTGGGCCAGGAGCACCGCTCTTTCCACTACATTGCAGAGTTCGCGAACGTTGCCCGGCCAGGGATGTCCCTGCATATCGGCGAGAGCACTTTCGGTGAAATCGATTCCCGGCTTGTCATATATAGTAGAGTAGAAGCGGACGTAATTGGCCACCAGTTCCGGAACATCTTCGGGACGCTCCCGCAGGGGCGGGATTTCAATGGTCAGCAGGTTAAGCCGGAAATATAGGTCCTCGCGGAACTTCCCTTGTTCAATTGCCTGAGAAAGCTCAAGGTTGGTAGCGGTTATCACCCGGACGTTAATGTCCTTTTCGCTGACATCGCCGACTTTCCTCAGCTTCTTGTCTTCAAGTATTTTCAAGAGCTTGGCCTGGGCCGACGCGGAAAGATTGCCGACTTCGTCGAGGAACAGGGTGCCGTTCTCGGCATACTCGAACAATCCCATCTTCTCTGTTTTGGCGTCGGTAAAGGCCCCTTTGCGGTGACCGAAAAGCTCCGATTCGAACAGCTCATCCGGGATAGCCGAACAGTTGACCTCGACCAGATTATGATCCGACCGGATGCCGGTATTGTGGAGGATCTTTGAGATCAGGCTCTTGCCGGTACCGGTTTCTCCCAGGATGAGGGCGCTGGGGAAATCGACTTCGGCGAGCAGGTTGACCGTCCTGCGAATTTCACGAATCTGCGGTGAGACTCCGACGAGGGCCTCGATTCCCAGTTTCGCCGGTTTCTCCGAGGAAGGTGCAGGGGCCAGGGTTTCCAATTCGGTGAGAAACTCATCCAGTCGCTTCAGACATTGCTCAGGGGTAAGGATTTCGGAAACGCCGAACCGGGCAACCCGCATCGCCTGGTCCAGACTAGGCTCGGTCGTCTTGCCGATTAAACGGGCTTCTTTGTTGTAGGTCTTGAGCATAAGGAGAAAGGCCGAATCGGCAAACGAAGGATTGTCAAGGTCGACAAAAACAACCGGAAAGCTGCCGTTGGAGGAAGGCTGGCTCGGAGTTGAGTGGAAAGAAAGTCGTTTTTGGGCAAGCGGATGCTGCTCTTCGAGCCGGGAACGCTCCGACTCGGAGAGGACAGAACCGTATACTGCCGCCTGCTCTGCTCTCGTGCTCATAGTTTACAGCCTTATCCTGTTAATATCGGCCCAACTGCAGGATTCTGTAATCTTGGTGGCACAGCTCAGCCAGAAAAAGCACCATTCGGCGAGGAAGTCGAAAGCTGATTGGGAAATTCGGTGGAATTGCCGAAAGAGATTCGTGCTAAGCAACATTATGTACCGGCGCAGGGCGCCGGTGCCGGTGCGCCGGGAAGGAAAATGTAAAACATCAGGCGTATCAAGTCGACGAGATCAAACCTGCCATCATTGTTGAAATCAGCTTCATCAGGACAAGAAATATCGCAATATGCCGGCGTGCCACTCAGAAAGAGGTTCTCGAAACCGCAAATCAGATCCGGCAGGTCAAGCTCGCCATCGTGGTTTATATCGCCGCGATTCAGACAGCAGGGACAGGGATTGTCGGGTCGGCACCAGATTCCGATACCCAGAAAAGATCCGCCGAAAGCTTCGCAATTGGTTTCCGATCTGACGCTGCACACGCCGTCCACACAGCAGGCGCCAATTTCGATGCTGGGGAAACAACAGGTCGGGACGGGCCATACCGACGGGACATCGTCGCTCCCCTGTTCGATGCGGATCGCCATTTCCAGGTCAGCGGCGTCGACCACACAGTCTCCATTGATGTCGGCCTGATAGAGGCGATCAGGGATCGACCCATAGCCGGCAAGGTAGGTTGAAAGCAAGACAGCGTCGGCGATCTCCAGCGGCGTTCCGTTACCGTTCAAATCGAATTCCGCAAGACATTCATCCGGCACGAAAATCGTGTCGGCCACTTCGGGTTGATCTGAGGGGTGATAGGGAAACGGCCCGGGCCCGTCGTCATAGTGAAAGGCGACTTGAAACTGCTGACCCTGAACACTGAGTTCTTCCGAGGAGAAAGGTTTGGGGCTTGATGGATCCGATATAATACGATGTGTCCCTGATTGGAGTATCCATCGAACAGTATCCCCCGGGCTGACCATCGTCCCCGTCGGTGTCACGCTGTCGCTCACATATATCTCGTGAACCATTGCGCTTGAACTTTGATATATAACAATAAGTACAGAAGCGAATAGGGAGAGAACTAACAGCTTTTTCAAAATCGGCCTCCCAAATCCGTAGACGAAATTAGAGTCAAGTTCATCAGACAAACAGGGGCCGTTTCTGTAGAAACAGGCCCCAGAAGTATTTCTATCAATGTACGCTATAGCACGGCGGCGGCGCAGGTGAACCCGGAGTAAAACTGTAGTCGATCAGATAGATCAGATCAGATACGTCAAAGGCCCCATCGCCGTTTACATCGACTTCATCCGAACAGGTTTCCAATCCAAATCCGCTTCCCAGGAACATGTATTCAGCGTAGACGATTACATCGGAAATATCAATGCCGCCGCTGTGGTCGATGTCACCTCTCAGTTGACAGCAATTGAATGCGCCAAGTGTCGGATAGCAGCAGGTCGGTACGGGCCAGTGCGGAACGATAGAGAAGCCATTCTGGAAAAGTGAAATCAGCAAGTTGACATCATTGGAGTCGACTACACAATCAGCAGTGAGGTCAGCCTGATACAGATTGTCCGGAATCGGTACCGTACCGGCTTCAATGTCCTTGATCTCTCTTATCAGCGCTACCAGATCGGAAACGCTCAAAGGGAAACCGTCGCCGTTAATATCGAACGATGCCAGACAGATATCGGTGGTGTAGATCGTGTCAACGACTTCAGGGTGGTCACCGCAATGGTACGGGAACGGTCCGGGGCCATCGGCCAGATGAAAGGCGACATCGAAACTCTGTCCGACAGATGTCAGTTCCCCGGATGCGAATGTTTTCGGACTCGAAGGATCCGAGACGATGCTGTGCGTTCCTGACGCGAGAACCCACCTAACGGTATCCCCCGGCATCACGGTCGTTGCTTGCGGCGAGAAACTGTCGCCTACATTGATTTCGTGAATGGCTCCCAAAGCTGTATGTGCGGAGATGATAGTCAATGGAGCCAGGAGTATAGCTATCGACTTCTTCATACGGTACTCTCCCGCGCAGGAGTGCGATTGTGAGTATTCTGAATCTCTGGATATATGTTGCGTGACACCTCAAGATAAGTCCTGATATTGGTTTCGGTCAACCGATTATGATTTCCCGAGGCTGGCAAGGGACTTCGAATTTTCGGGTTGCATTTTTGCTGCGAAAGGCTGAATTTAACAGGCAGAAGGTGAAATGATGATCGAAGGAGTGGAGCGAAATGGCTGATCAGCTCGAACAATGGCTCAATGGACAGGGGATTGCGTCCGGACCATCGCATATATTTCACTGGTTAATACTCGCCGTTGGATTGATTCTGGTTGCCTGGCTCGTGAATTATATTGCCCGCCGGGTTATCGTTGGCCTCATCGCAGTCTTTGTCAAGCGGACCCAGACCCGGTGGGATGACATACTGTTCGAGCGCAACGTCTTTTCGCGCCTTTCTCATCTGGCTCCGGCGCTCGTCTTCTACTATGCGGCGCCGATCTTTGCGCCAATCTCAGTGATAATCGAGCGCCTCTCGGTCGTCTACATGATGTTGGCCGGACTGTATGCCACAATCGCGTTTCTCAACGGAGTAGCTGACATTTATCAGGGATACGATATCTCCCGCCAGAAACCGATCAAAGGGTATATTCAGATTACGATCATCATTCTCTCAGTGATCGTTGGCATTATCGCCGTCTCGATCGTAATCAATCGTGATCCCCGCTTCTTACTGACCGGGTTGGGGGCGATGACGGCGGTGCTCATCCTCGTATTCAAGGACTCGATTCTCGGGCTGGTGGCGTCGATTCAAATCTCCGCAAATAATCTGGTTCAGATCGGCGACTGGATCGAGATGCCGAAGTATGGAGCCGATGGCGATGTGGTAGACATCACGTTGCTGACTGTCAAGGTCCAGAACTGGGACAAGACCTATACGAACATCCCGGCGTATTTCCTGATTTCAGACTCGTTCAAGAATTGGCGGGGGATGTCGGAATCGGGCGGGCGGCGAATCAAGCGAGCGGTCAATATAGATATGAATACCATCAAGCTATGCACCGAGGAAATGCTCGACCGGTACGAGAGATTTCAGTTGATCACCGACTATGTTCGTACCCGACGGAAGGAGATCACTGATTTCAATGTCGAGAAGAAGATCGACCTTTCCGAGCTGGTTAATGGTCGGCGCATGACCAATATCGGAACTTTCCGCGCCTATGTCGCAGCCTATCTCAGGAACCATCCGAAAGTCAATAAGAACATGACTTTTATGGTCCGGCATCTCGCCCCGGGAGAGCATGGCCTGCCGATTGAGATCTATGTTTTCAGCAGCGATCAGGAGTGGGTGAACTACGAAGCGATTCAGGCGGATATATTCGACCACATCCTGGCGGTCGTGCCCCGTTTCGATCTACGAGTCTACCAGAGTCCGGCAGGCGCCGATCTCGAGCGCATAGGTGAGAGACTTAGCGATCAGATTTCTGCCGGCTGAAGCAAGCTCCAAGTTTCCACTTGATAAAAGTCACAGGGGAGGTTACCATGCAGGCTGACGTATCTCTCTATCAGCGGAATAAGACGTTGTATCACTATAGGTAAAGCATAATCCCATGAGTAATAACTTAAGATTCAATATCGCCGATGAACGGCTGAAATACGAAGGAAAGCAGAAGCGGTTTACTTTCGATTCCGACCGGATTATCGAATTCAATCATCGTCATAAGGCGGCCCTGAAGAGCTACGATCTTTCGATGGAGGCCTGCGACATCATCACGCTGGCTAACCGGGTCAATTATGAGTCGAATCTCGGGGCTTTGCGAAATCGTCAGGTTCGACAGTCGGTGACTCTTTCGGCTGCGTTGGCCGCAATCGCGGTTGCCCTGCACGGTCGCGGTGCCCTGAACAGCTATCCGCCGGATCAGCAGACGAAAGAACTGGCGGAATCTCTGAAGCGGTCAAATGACCGGACGGCGGCCCAGGTCATGGCGGAAGTGCTTCAGATCACAACGGAGACTTTACCGATTGGCGAAGAAGTGTTGATCGAGTCGGCTATCACCGAAGGCGTCCGTGTGAAGCCGGGCAAAGAGGCGGGTGGAAATCCGACTATCGGCGTCGGCGCGGCGTTCGGCAAGGAAGAGCATCGTGCCCAATACGGCCTGCAGATGCCTACAAACGTAACGCTCTTGTCGATGGGAAACGATGTGATCGACGGCACGACTAAATCGATCAAAGGTCAGCATTCAAGTCTCACCGCTCTCTTCGTCACCGAGGCGAACGTCAAGCGGCACCTGCCCGACATCTACGTACAGCGCTGGATGGCCGGCACCCGGTTTGAAAAGTTCAATCCCAGAGAAACCGGGTTGATGGAAACGGCCGAGCTATTCGCGTCATCGTACGGTTTCAAAGGGGTGGATCAGCTCAGTGCCTTCTTCCTGGATCGGTCGCGACACTACATGGCGATGGATCAGCTCAATGCCGGAAACGTCGCCACCCCGTTCGATAAGGACGGCGATCTGATGCCGGCAGTGATCCTCGGCCTTGAAGGACTCCAGTTCCCGAACGGGCGCGGACTCAACGCCATGATCGGCGAGATCGGTGGCTCCGCGGAATGGGCGGTCGGTGTTCTTCCGCTGGTGTGGCGGGGCGGCCAGGCGATCGGTATGCTGACCAGCCAATCGGCCCTCACCAGAAAAGATCTTTCACCGGAAGGGTTCTGGAAGGAACGGTTCCATTTTACCGAAGATGAGTTCATGCAGATACAGGACGCCCGATTCGAGCGGAAGCCCTACTTCACGATTGATGACATCCTCGACGATCCGTTTTCGGGCGGGATTAGTGCCTTCGGCGCTATCACGGACAACTATTTCGTTCCTTACATGGAAGGCGTCAGTACGGACAAGACTACGAATAAAATCAGCGTCAATGTTCTGGTCGTAAACTCGCTCGGGATGGTGGAATGCTGGCAGATGGTATTCAATTGTACTAAGGGGATCGAGCACACAGCCGGTCGGATGAGTTCGCCCAAGGCAGGCTTCATCGACAAGAAGGGGGCCGAACTGGAAAGAGCGATTGGCAGCTGGCTCGATGACGAACACAGTCGGGAAAGATTCCGCATCTTTTTCCTCAACGAGTATTACCCGGCCCTGATTCCGATCCAGGGGCGGATGGTGGTGCTGCATCATGCAATCGACGGGCTGGTCGAACGCGGTGCGCTGGATGACCGGGATCGGGCGATCATTCGAGCCGCGGAGCATCTCGCACCCTCTTGGTTCAGCAACTCCGAGTGATCCGTTACTCCATATTGCAAGCTATAGGTCGTTCCATCAGGAACGGCCTTTTTCTTGCACCAAATATCGAATGGTGAGATGCAAAAGAAAGGCGGATGTCTCAGAAGAAACATCCGCCGTATTCAGATCAGAACCGCATGCCGGTCCTGAATGTCATTCCTAGAGGCAGGAGTTCGGAGCCGGGCCGGACGAGAAGGAGTACTCGACCAGGTAGATGATATCGGCGATATCAAGTGCGAGGTCAGAGTTGACGTCAGCTTCCTCGAAGCAGGCCGGAGCCGGACCGCTGTTGAATGAGTATTCAACCATGAAAATGATGTCGCTGATGTCGACCGCATCCGCGCCGTCGCCATCGGCATTACCGCGAATGCCGACACAGCATCCGTCGCAAACATCGCCAATGCCGTTGTGGTTGGCATCAGCCTGATCCGGATTGTAGTCAGTCGGGCAGTTATCGCAGACATCGCCTACACCGTCAACATCAACATCCGACTGATCGACGTTCGTAAGGGTCGGGCAGTTGTCACAGACGTCGCCGACATTGTCAGCGTCACCGTCGGTCTGGTCAGTATTGGCCACGGCAACGCAGTTGTCGCAGACGTCGCCGACACCATCGTTGTCCACGTCGGCCTGGTCAACATTAGCGACAGCCGGGCAATTGTCGCAAACATCGCCGAAACCGTCAGAATCTCCATCAGCCTGTCCGGCGTTAGCGATTGCGGCACAGTTGTCGCAGGCGTCACCTACGCCATCAGCGTCGGCATCGGCCTGGTTGATATTAGTCGTGTTCGGACAGTTATCGCAGACATCGCCAAGACCATCGTTGTCGGCATCGGCCTGATCCGGGTTGGGAATACCAGGACAATTGTCGACTTGGCAGGTGTTAGCCGGATAGCCCGGGTCACCGAAACCGTCGCCGTCCGTATCGGTACAGACGTCGCAGACGTCACCGATGCCATCGTTATCGGCGTCGGCCTGATCGGAGTTCGCTACCGAAACACAGTTATCGCAAACGTCACCAACGTTGTCACCGTCGGCATCGGCCTGGTCGTGGTTCGATATAGTCGGGCAGTTGTCTTCGTAGTTGGCGTATCCATCGGCATCGTCATCGTTGTAGAAATCGGTCGTGAGCAGTCTGAGCAGAGTGTCCGGGCCACCCATGGCGTCGACGTACTCGTACATAATCTTGTGACCTTTTTCAGCGATATCGTCGGCGCGATATTCGGAGACGACCTGATCGTCGACAAGGCTGATCGCTCTGGGAGCGCCCCAGGTGACGCCGCCATCGAGCGTCGTCACGGCGTAAAGCTTCTGATCGGCAATATATGTAACTACAAACTTGCTTCCGTTCATATAGGCAATCTGCGGGAAGCGTTCATCGGCTGTGGACGCAACGACCACACTGATTTCCAATGAGTCGAGCGATCCGGTATGAGTCGGATCATACCAGCAGATAATGTCATGGTCGCTCTCGTTGCCGTCGGCGTAATACTCGGATGCAATGAGCACGTTGCCGTTATTGGCCGCGACCACCGGAACATAAATATTGTTGCCGGCCGTAAGCGAGTGGGTCCAGCCGCCGCTGTACACGGTGTCGTTCGGGTTGCCGAACACATCGCGGCGGGCGAACAACTGCCACTGCATATCGGTCGGGTTGTACCAATCGTACACTGCGTACGAGAAGTGCGTGATATTGTCGATGTCGCAGGAAGTGGAGTTACAACCGTTCAGATCGTTGTACCAGCTGATCGTACCCTGAGTCGCGCTGGTCGTCTGATAGAAGAGATGCGGAGCGTTGACCAGTGGGGTAGTCGGATATGTCGAGCTGGTCACCATTGAGATAATACCAAACCGATAGTCACTGGTCGCGCCAATTTTCTGTGTGCTATCGCACGCAATGGCGGCCATCTTCATATCGTGCCAGCCGTACGTCGTCCAGTTCCACGAACCGAGGTTATAACCGTTCGGGTCGTTGGCGTTAACTGCCGTCATCAGATAGGTGGCGCCACCGGAGTTATCGGTCGCCGGAGGGACGATCGTGCCATAAAAGACGGAGTCACGACCAAAGTAGTCGATTCCGGGATACGTCGGGGTGCCGACGAAGTTGTAGGCAACGACATCGCTGTACGTGCCGAAGTCATCCGCGGTACCGAACCAGACCAGCACTGAATCGGTGAACAGCGTGCCGGTCGGATCTTCGTACGCTACCATGTTGTATCCGGTCTGGCCGTCACCGATCGCAGGATGGAATCCGGCGAAAGTCGGCGGCGGGGGAGGAGGAGTCTCGGTGATATCAATCTGGTAGGCACCGTTCTGTCCGTTTTCACCGTCGATGACGATGTAATAGGTGTTGCCGGCCGTGCAGACAACATCCGTCACCCCGGAACGCGGGAGCGTGCACATGGTATTGAACCGATTGCAGGCAACCACCGTGGCGGTGCTGTTTTCATACACCCAGAGATGGGTCATGTAGCTTGAATTACACAGCGAAATATCGATATGGATATCCGCCGAGGGGGTGAAGGAATAAACGACGTCCGGAGCGTTGCCGGTTGCCCCGACGCACGATTCATTGTAGTCGTCAGCGTATCCGCTGGTCGTTCCAGCATCACTGAACGGAATCGAGGGAATCGCCGTGGCCGAACCAATGTTGTCGCCGCCCTGAAGCGTGTTGACGACACTGGAAAGAGGTTCGGTCCGGTGATAAACCGGCGTTACGACCTCACCCTGGATTTCGAGGTGCTGAGGGGTTTCATTGAGTTTCTGTGCCTTTGCGTCGCTCACCTGCAGACCCTTTTCGTTGCCGATACTCCGCCTGTCAATCTGGTGTCCAGATGAGGCAAAGGTGTAACCGGCCAGCAGGAGCACGCAAAGGAGCAGCATGAATACATTAGCTTTTCCTGAGCGCATCATGAGAGTCTCCTCCACTTTGTTGTTCTATTTAACGCAACGTTTTAAAATCTGCCTATGGTAGAAAGAAGTCGGACCCTGGCCACCAAGGAAATGAGAGTGCTACTCTCGGATACCGTCGATCAACCGCGGTAGAGATAAATCACCGGCAGCCCGGCCCTGTCTGCCACCTGGCAGTATGTTTTGTGCTGTACTTGTGGAAACAAAGCCGAACTCATGGAAGTAACCGGGGGAAACACGAAAACCCATAGCAAACTCTTCCCTGGAAACACGTTTAGACCATCGTAACTATATTGTCGGCTTTGAGTAACGATTCTTGATCTACTTCATACAACTGCAATAAAGTATACACCAAAATCCATTTGTGTCAACTCAATAATGATGTTTGCGCACATTATGCACACCGATACCTCCTGAGTTCGACAACTCATATTGAAACTACGACGGTTGTGGCAGAGCGTTTCAAGCTGCGCAGAAACTGCACAGGCTGAAGAACTCTACCTAACATTTCCAAGCAGAAAGGCCGTGTCGAAACATACGACACGGCCTTCCGGAATCACCAGTTATGCGCTCTTGGGTGGGCGGCTCAGTTGCCGGTGCAAGGAGAAGGACCGCCACTAAACATATAGTCTACCATGTAGATAAGGTCCGAGATATCAACGGCCCCGGAACAATCTACATCGCTCAGGATTTCTGGCGTTGGGGCCGGACCCTCATTGAACGAGTACTCGACCAGGAAAATGACATCGGCGATATCAACCGTACCGTTATCGTCGCTGTCTCCTCTCAACTGAGTCTGTTCGACCGTCACGACCGCAGTAGTAGAAGTCGGTTTGTAGCTGACGTTCTCGTTGGCGAACGTGGGCTGATAGGAATCGTAGCCATCCATAGTCAAGGCAGCTGTCTGTCCCGCCGTGGCATCCGAAGGTATCGTCATATAAAGCTTCACGATCGGGCCGGTGCCGGGGGCTAATTCGGGTGCGCCGCCACTCGTGGAGGAGCTTAAGCGAATAGTGAAGCGACGGTTGAACGGATCGTAATGTACCAATCCCTGATCCTGGAAATAATCAGTCCGACAACCGGCGGTGGACATTGAATCAAACGTCATGGTGAAGTCGCCGCCGTACTCTACGGGAATCCGAATCGTTTGCAGCGGTGCCGTGTTGGTAGTGGTGACAATAAATTCAACCGACTGACCGGCAGACGCAGTCTTGTTCGGGTTTTCGGCCTTGAGAGTATCGGCCTGAACGACAACAAAATCCTGCTTGACGAGTGTCTTTACACCGACATTGGTTTCGGCCCGAAGGGTTACGTTGTAACATCCCCGCTGCATGTACATGTGGCTCGGTGACTGAACAAAAGAGGAGTCGCCGTCGCCGAAGTCCCACGTCCAGCTCGTAACTTCGAGGGGAGAGGAGGCGTTGAAATTCACGTCATGGGGAGGACAGCCGCATGAAGAGTCGGCCGTGAAGAAGAGGCCTGAAATGTCATAATCAATGTAGCAGGCGGCGAAACCGACCTGATTACAGTTGTAGGGAATTCTCATGTATCCGCTTTCACCCCAGCCGGTTCCCCACGAATTTCTCAGGAACCAGACGCCACTCGGTCCTTGATTGTCGTCCCAGCCGACGATCGTGACGGCATGGTTGATCTGACCGGTAGCGCATCCGTTGAAGACGCCTCCGTGGTACGCCTGCATGGCGTTGTTGGCGTAAATGGCCACGCTGATCGGGCCGTATTCCAGGATTGCCTGTTTCATCGCACTGACGCTGGCGATAGAATTGCCGTTGCCGATATAGGCCCAACCCTTAATATGCTGATCGTGATTGACCGGGCAGGCACACGGGGAATCGGAGCCGGTGTACGGATAGTCCGACTCATAAACTGCGCCGCTGCCGCCGCAAGCGTCGGTCGAGTTCATCCAATAATCATGGGCGAACCAACCGCCATCGCAGCTCCATCCCGACTGATTGCAGCTTACCAGCCATTGTTCGGACAGGTCGACGACTACGTTATCTCTGATTTTGATGTCACATTCAAGCGGTCCTACTGAGGCGAAAGCCCAGCAGCTTCCGCAGCCGCCCTGATTCCTGATCGGCGGAAGACCGGAGGCGGTCCGCCAGTCAAACGTCGCCGGCAGGTTGTCTTTGTTCGGAAAGTCAACATAGACAGCATTTTCCTGCCAGTTGGCCGGCGGTTTTAACCCACATATCTGGTCGAGCGGGTATTGCGTCGCTTCGTTCTTCGAAACCTCGAATGTCCAGCCTTCTTCTTCGCCCTGTTTTTTCAAAGCGGCGATGTCATCATCGGTCAACTGAGCGTAGCTCGTGCTTGCGGCCAAGACCAGGCCGAGCACCAGCAGCGCCAACATGACCAGGGAAGAAAAGGCAGTCCGGGTTCCCGCGGTACGTTCCCAAAGACGCGGCATAACTATTCCTTTCTCAAAGACGCGCGGCGCATTGGCCGCAGATAAGCAAGTTGTTGAAATCGAGGATGACGGCTGGTTGTGGGCGCCAGCCATGATCTCAAAAAATATAACTAATTGAAATCAAATGTCTACAAAAAAGAATGCGTTTCCCCGACTCCAAAATCGACCGGTTATGTCTAATAATCTCGGGGCGGATTGACTTAGATCAAGGCAATCATGGCAAAGATCACCGATATTCGGGGTATCATTGCCAGTGAAAGGAGATGACGGGATGAGCGAACTGATAGATAACGCGGCGAAGCGGAAAGGGATTCTCAAGAAACTGATCCTTCAGCTTCACGAGGGGAAAGAGCCGGAACAGGTGAAATCGGAACTGCTGAGCCACCTGGGCAAAGTGCCCTACGGCGATGTGGTTGAAGTCGAGCAGGAGTTGATTTCCGAAGGACTGCCGACTGAAGAAGTGCTGAAACTGTGTGATATCCATACGGCGGCGATGCGAGGGGCGATTGACACCAGTAACGCCAAACCTGTTCCTCCGGGTCATCCGATCGACACGTTTCGGCGGGAGAACGAGGCGCTGGTCGGTGAAATCACGCTGGCCGAACAGCTCTTCGGAAGAATAGCCGTCAAAGCTTCTGGCAGCGAAGTCGTCGAGGAATTGGGGCAGCTAAGACAACGCTTTGGACTTTTGCAGGACGTCGACAAGCATTACCGTCGTAAAGAAAATCTCCTCTTCCCATTTCTGGAGGCTCATGGTATCAGCGGGCCGCCGAAGGTGATGTGGGGAAAGCACGATGAAGCGCGAGCGCTGCTCAAGAACAGTTCCGAGGTGATTGAGGCATCCCTCAAGGAGGGCCCCGTTACTGCCGAGGAGATTGTTCCCGTAATCGACCTGGTCTTCCGCCCGGCTACCAAAGCGATCTCTGAGATGATCTCCAAGGAAACGGACATTCTATTTCCGATGTGCCTTGATACCCTTTCGGATTCGGAGTGGTACAAGATCGATGAACAGAGCGATGAGATCGGCTACTGCCTGTTTGATCCAACCGATATCTGGACGCCATCGGTGTTCGAGATTGAGGAAGATAGAGCGGAAGAGGAACCGGACCGTATTCAGCTTCCCTCCGGGAATTTGAATGCCGCAGAGCTTGAGGCTATCCTCAATACGATTCCGTTCGATTTGACGTTCGTCGACAAAGACGACCGGGTAAAGTACTTCACCCAGGGGACGGAACGGATATTCGATCGCAACCGTTCGATTATAGGGAGGCAAGTGCAACTCTGCCATCCACCGTCGAGTGTACATATCGTTCAGAAAATTCTCGATGATTTTAAGTCCGGTCGGGCTGAGTCGGCTCCTTTCTGGATCAATCTCAAGGGGAGATTCATTCACATCGAGTACTTTGCCCTGCGTAGCCGGACCGGGGAATACCTGGGTACGCTCGAAGTCAGCCAGGATTTGACGGCGAAGCGAAGTCTTGAAGGAGAACAGCGGCTCCTGACTTATGAGAGGAAGTAAGGTATGAACAGAGAAGAGACATTCCATATCACTCCGGAGACGAAAGTCGGCCGTTTGCTGGAAGTGTATCCGGAACTCGAAGCGGTTCTCGTTGAGATTGCTCCGGCTTTTAAGAAGCTTCGCAATCCGATTCTTCGCAAGACAGTGGCAAGACTGACCAGCCTGAGGCAGGCTGCCGCGGTGGGCGAATTGTCAGTGTCGGCGCTGGTCAATCGACTGAGACATGAAGTCGGCCAGGATACATTGGACCAGGAGACAAGCGAATCTGAAGTAGCGGCATTGGGTCGGCCGGACTGGGTGAATCAATCGAGCGTCCATGACACACTGGATGCAAGAGAGCTAATCGAAAGGGGAGAGCATCCCCTGGCAACTGTCCTGCGGGCGGTCAAGGAAATGCCCGAGGGGAGCATTTTCAAATTGATCACGCCGTTCGTTCCCGCTCCGATGATAGACATGCTCTCGTCCCAGGGCGCTGAAGTCTGGACCGAACACGAATCACCCGATATTGTGGTGAGTTATATCCGCAAGACAGGTCGTTAGCGACTTACGGCATTCCTCCCGTCATAAAATCAGGCCGAATCCCGAAAGGGAATTCGGCCTGATCTCCTTTTCACTAAGACTACATGCGCATCAACGCGGACTGGGCGGATTCGAGGGCGTGGGAGGAAGCGTCATCGGATCCTTGGCGAGGCGATCCATGACATTCTTGATGGCAGCATCAATCTGGTCATCGTGTCCCTGAGCCAGACTGGTCGGCGTGTTCTCCACGTCGATATCAGGATGCACACCTTCGTTCTCCATCACCCATTGTCCATCGAGGCTGTAAATGCCGTACGCCGGCACGGTGTAGTAGCCGCCGTCGAGCAATGGAGTGTAGCCGCTGATGCCGACTACTCCGCCCCAGGTCCGTCGTCCCATGAGCGGTCCGAGTTTGTAAGCACGGAAATAATAGGGGAAGTAGTCACCATCGGAGCAGGAGTACTGGTTCATGAGCGTAATCATCTGTGCGTGCGGAGCGTCGCCGGGCATCGACTCGTTGGCATGATCCCGGGCGACCCCCATGGCGACCACCTCGCGGCGCAGCCGCTCGAGAATCAGGTCGGCGACAAACCCACCGCCATTGTTTCTGACATCGATAATCAAGCCCGGCCGATGGAGCTGGTGATAGTACATCTTGAGGAATCGAGTAAGGCCGTACGAATCCATGTCAGGGATATGGACATAACCGATTTTACCTTCGGAAAGGGAATCGACCCGGTTCATCTCTGCAAGCACCCAGTTGTAATAGCGCAGCCGCTCTTCCGATGCGATCGGTACGATCGTGATGTCGTGCGAACCTTTCATCGATGGGGCGCTGTTGACGGTCAGAGTCACCTGCTTTCCGACAGTCTGCGCCGTCAATGAGTAAGGATTAACGGCCGAGGTGATCTCTTTGCCGTTTATGGCAAGCAGATAGTCGCCGTCTTTGACCATCACCCCGGGGGCGGTCAGCGGAGAACGGAGATCGTCGTCCCAGTTCTCTCCCTGGAGAATGTGCTTGATCTGTATCCGATTGGTTACTTTGTCGACGGCGAAGTCAACCCCGAACAGGCCGATCTCGCTTGACTTCTGCTCATCGTGTGGCCCGCCGGCGTAAGTGTGGGAGTTACAGAGCTCGCCGAGGAGTTCGCCCATAATGTAGGTGAAGTCGTACCGGATCGAGACATAAGGGAGAAGGGCGGCATATCGATCGTGGCATCTTCTGCCAGTCGACACCGTTCATTTCCTTGTTGTAGAAGTAATCACGTTCCCGCCGCCAGGCCTCGTTGTACATCTGGACATATTCCTGGCGGTGATCGACCAGCATCTTCATGTCGCCGGTGTTGACCTGATTGTCCTCCATGTCCGCTTTGGGTCCCTGGGTATCGACGATGTAATACGATCCGCGTTTGGACAGGAGCATTTTGTCCCCGCCGGCCGAAAGTGTATACCTTCCGACGCCATCGGCGAATTCGTGATGCTTCTTTGACTTGAAGTCGTACTTATGAAGAGTTCGTTCATCCGTGGTGATTCGCCCGTTCAATCCCTGGATCGGTCCTGAGACGTAGAAGATCGCTCCCTTGACGGCGGACAGATCGCCGTAGTTCCCCGGGGGGATGTCTGCGATAGCAACCTGGCGATCGTAAATGCCGTCGTAGTCAATCTTCACCTGAACCGGCGCTTTCTTCTCGTCAGTGCCCTTATCCTTGTCCTTTCCCTTTCCTTTGTCCCCCTTCACCATTTCTGGCTTGTCCGAGGCCGAGCTATCATTCGAGATCGCTTCATCGCTTGTCGGCGCAAACGGCGACTTGCCGTCGGCCGTCAGCACGATAGCGTAAATGTCATCGATCGAGTTATTGACGAAGGAGAATTCGTAGCTTCCCAGAATGGGATTGAAGGCCCGTTCGGAGATGAAGTAAATGTATTTGCCGTCCGGATCGAAGGCAGGAGAATAGTCGTTGGTGTAGCCCCGTGTAATCTGATGTACTTTATGGTCATCGAACGAGTAGATGAACAGCGCCGAGATGTCGTTGCCGAGGTTCTTGCTGTAGGCCAGGAACCGGCTGTCAGGTGAAAAGACTACATCCCGGAAGGCGCCGCGGTCCGACTGATCGAGCAGGGTGATCTTCTTAGTGGCTATATCAATCGAATACAGCTTCAACGTTTTGTCGGAAAAGACCAGTTGCTTGCTGTCGGGCGACCAGAGAGCGCCGTACCGATGCACTTTGCCGTCGTTGGTCAACTGCACCGTCTCTTTGCCGTCCTGCGAAACCATGTAGAATTCATCTTCGCCGGTCGCATCGGACAGATAGGCAATCCACTTGCTGTCGGGTGACCAGGTCGGGGAGTTTTCGTTCGCATTTGAAGTATTGGTAAAATCTCTGGTGTTGCCGTCTTTGGCCGGGACGCTGAAAATATCGCCGCGCCCGTCAAAAACCACCCGCTTGCCGTTGGGCGAAAGATCGTATCCGCGAATGTTACGGCCGACATCGACCCACTCCGGACGAACCGTATGGGCGTCGGTGATAAGGTCAACCGGTACCTTGTTCAGCTTCTCCGAAGGAAGGTCAAGGACATAGACATAGCCTCCGTTTTCGAATGCGATGCCGTCGGAGCCGAGGGACGGCCAGCGAACATCGAAATCGGTGAACTTGGTCACCTGGCGGGTTTCGCCGCTGGAGACTTCGTAGCAGTACAAGTTCAGGGTACCGGTGCGATCGGAATTGAAGTAGATCCGATCCTGGTACCACATCGGCATATTGTCAGTACCTTCCCAATCGGTGATCTTTTTGGATTCCAGACTGTTCAGATCGAATATCCAGACATCCTGGGCCATGCCGCCTTTGTACCGTTTCCAGGTTCTGAAATCACGATAGATAGGGCAGAAGGCAACCTTCTTTTCATCGGGCGAGAACGACGTAAATCCTGCCTGCGCCATCGGTAGAGGCTGGGGAAGACCTCCCTTGAGATCGGCCAGATAGACCTGACCGAGCCACCAGTCGCGCGAGTCTTTGCGTGAGTGGTACAGCACTTTGGTACCATCGTGAGTCCAGCCCATGACGACATTTTCCGGACCGAACCGGTCGCTGGTATTCTGAACTCCGGGGTGGTAGGTCAATTTCGATGGATCGCCACCGTCGACCCCCATCACGTAGACAGACCAGTCGCCGTCGTACTGCCCGGTGAATGCGATCTTACTTCCATCCGGTGAAAATTTGGGAAACAGCTCCAGTCCGTCATCGCTGGTCAATCTGGTCGCCTCACCTCCTGATCGGGGGGCGGTATACAGGTCACCGGCATAGACAAAGACAATTTTGTCCTTGCTGACGTCGGGATAGCGAAGGAGTCTGGCTTCCTCGGCCGAAACGAGTCCGACCGAGAGGATCAGCAGGCAGAGTAACGCAAGCAGTCTCTTCATAGCACCTCCGATGTGTCCATTAATTCTGGGATCATTGCGTGAGGTAATCAATATCAAAGTGGGCGAGTGGTCAATTGCAATTTGGAGGAAAATCTCTGAATTCCGCCCGGTTGGGTGCCGATCGGTCCGGTAAAAATTAGTTGACACCTCAATAACTTCAGGCGCAACTTAGGGGGAAAGATTCACCGGGCATAACAATCACAGGGGACGGAACAAGGGTATGACCTTCTATTTTGACAGTGTGAAGATTGTCGATGTATCCGCCAGAGAACTGCAGACCGAGCTGGCGCACAATCATCGTATCGTCCTGCTCGACGTCCGGATGCCGCACGAGTATAATCTCTGCCGTCTTCCTGAGAGCAAGCTCATCCCGGTTCATGAGCTGCCTTACCGGTTCCGGGAACTCGATGCCACCTCGAACATCGTGGTCTATTGCCATCTGGGGATTCGAAGCACCGAGGCGGTCCGGCTGCTAATCAATGCCGGGTTCGACCGGGTGCGTAACCTGGCCGGAGGGATCGATGCCTGGTCTACCGATGTCGATCCTTCGGTAGAACGGTACTGACCGCCTCAGTCTCCTCCTAATCGCATTCGTCGTCCGAAGACCGAGGGAAGTTTCTAAGAAGGAACTGCCCCACACCGATTCCAGGCTTGGCGCTATTCGCAGAGAACCGGTGCCGGACCGTGCGGATTGGCGAACATGTACTCCACCAGATAAATCACATCGCTGATATCAACTTCGCCGCTGCCATCGACATCTGCTTCACTCAGACAGAATAGGGGAAGGACCGGTGCTGAACGAATACTCCACAAGGTAGACCAGATCTGTGATATCAACCGTCTCTGCTTCGTCGTTGTCGACATTCCCGCGAGATCCAACACAGCAGACATCGTTGGTGACCGTACCGGACACGACGCCGGCTTCATAATTGATACCCTGGCAGTAGTATTCGGGACGGTAGTTCGAATATCCGTCTAGCGAAACCGTCGCGAACTCTCCCGTCTGAGCCGACGGACTCACTTTCATCCAAACGGTGACCAGTTTGCCGTTGCCGCCCGGAAGGCCGGGCATGGTGTCAACCGGGCACTCATCGAGCAGTATCGTAAATCTATGACTAAACGGATCGAAATTCACCAACCGCCTGGTGACAAAGTAATCCGTGCGACAGCCCACGGTGCTGATGGAATCGAAACTTAGCTGCAACTCTCCGGAGATCTGAACCGGGATGGTCATGCTGGTTACCGGGATCAGATTCGTCCCTGAGATAGATATGGCTATTGATTGCCCGGGTGAAGCTGTAATATCGCTGACAGTCAGGGTATCTGCGAGCACGGTGACGAGACGCGGTTTCGCAATCGGATAACTCTCAGTGTCACGAATCCCGGTCGCCGTGACAGTGTAGAATCCGCGCTCCTTGAATTCATAGCTTACTGAATCGCCGGCGGCGGAACCGCCCTCGCCGAAGTCCCAGGTCCAGGAGTCGACCGGGACATAGGACCTGGCCTGAAAATCGACACTCAGCGGCGCAACACCAATCGTCGGGGAGCATTCATAGTTCACGCAGTAGTTGCTGAGCGCTTTCATACAGAAATTGGCCGACGTGTCGTAAGCAAACATATCGTGCCAATCTCCGTCCTTGCGATAGTAGCTTTCGCCCGGAAAAGCCCGCGAGGAAATCCTTGGGCGGGCTTTCGATCCCAGAAGGACCGGCACCTCGGAATTTCGATCATACGGCTGTCCTCCCTGTGACAGGTCGAGAAAGACGTAGAACGAATCCCCTTCAGTGGTCAGATAGAGCGGACTCGGAAGATCGACCGTATGGAACCCTCGCTTGGGAATAGATCCGGAGAATTCAGTCAGCAGGTCTTGAAGCTGCCCGGTAGCGAATCGATCGTAGATTCTCGCGATATATTCGACACTGTCAACGGCGGTGAAGAAACTGAGCGAAGTGATCTTTTCGCCGCCCCGGGATACATAAGAATTGAATGCTTCAGTACAGTCCTCTTTCTGATCGCGCCAGCCGTGATAGTCATGATAGTACACGGCGTCCCATTGCCAGGGGATCACATCGCGAAATGACACTGCTCCCATGGTGGCGTCTCTTCCGCACCAGCGGTCGTAGTAGGAGATATAAAAATATCCGTTCTGTCCCCAGCCCGCACCCCAGCTGTTCTTGCATATCCACGCCCCGGGCAGAGGGGCCTGAGTGACGAGGTCATCGTTCCATCCGACAATCGCGATGGCATGCGACGGCTTGCCGCCGGCCATAGGAGGCTGGTAGTGAGTGTATCCATCGAGATATAGCGTATCATACAACATGCAGGTGCCAACTGCCCCGTAATCAATGATTGCCTGTCTTATAGCCGCCATCCCGTTGAGACTGTCGTCCATGGTATACCATTCGATATTGCGGGGATAGTAGTAGTGAAAGCTGCTGTCACGACGCTCGGGTGGGTCGTCGAATGACTGACCGTCTACATCTCGCACCGCACCTTCGCCCCGTGCTAAATAAGCCGCGGCCACCAGGTAGTCGCCTCCCTCGTGAACATCGAGACCGCTCGGATCGCCGTCCGGCATATCATCGCTGTTGAATTTGTTGAAGCCGTTCCACCAGTCCAGATGATATTCGGCGAGATTCGGCTCTCCGGTGTCACCCGCGGCGGCCCAGTTGCCGGTGACGAGCAGATTGCTTTCTATCGAAGCCATCGTTCCGTGCGTCCAGCAGGTGCCTCCTTGCTGAAATTTTACCGACGAGACCTTGCCTTCGCTGACGAGGCTGTAATGCCCCTCGAGCCATTCGGTCTGAGCGCAGACCGTCGCGCCAATCATCAGGGTCGATGCCGCTAGTAGCCAAAGCATCTTGCTGCAATTCATCCCCAACCTCCTTGATAAATGGACTCTGCGTTTTTCTCTCGGGCAGCGAGCGTGCGCTTCCGGCATTCGTCGTCGACCGGACAAAATGGTATCCACGCCTTATATTGCGAAAGATCGAGGTTCAGTTGTCGGTCAATGGGAATTGTGAAAGCTAAGGTGTATCAACCTATGATGTTGCGCTGCATATATAGCATACAAAACACTCCACGATCTGTCAATCAAAAACCGGATGGGACAGCGAGCAGAATCTGCGTTGATGCCTGAGGTGTCAGAGAAGGCGTTCGATTGTGTCGAGATATTTGTAGCCGCTGCCGGTGAGAAAGACGACAATGCGTTCGTCTGGCTTTACCTGATCGAGCTCAAGCAGCTTGTAGAGGGCGGCAAGCGCGGCGCCGTCTTCGGGAGCAGGGAAGATCCCTTCTTTGGCCGCGAGTTCTTTTGTGCACCGGATTATCTCATCTTCGGAAACAGCCAGGGCCGAACCGCCGCTTTTGCGCACCGCCTGTAGAATGAGGAAATCACCGATTGCGCCGGGGACGCGAAGTCCCGATGCGATCGTATGTGGATTGGGCCAGGTTTCGGCTTGATCCTTGCCCTCGTCGAATGCTTTCACCATCGGGGCGCAGCCTTCCGATTGCACTGAGATCATGCGCGGACGGGAAGATCCGATCCATCCCATCTTTTGCATTTCATCGAACGCTTTCCACATACCGATTAATCCGGTCCCGCCCCCGGTCGGGTAGATGACGACATCGGGGAGATCAAACTGGAAGAATTCGGCCAATTCGTACCCCATCGTTTTTTTGCCTTCGATGCGGTACGGTTCCTTTAGGGTTGCGACCGAGAACCAGCCTTCGGATTTGACCAGCTCGGCTGCTTTCTCGCCGCAGTCTTTGATCGTTCCGGGGACCATATCGACAATCGCGCCGCATGCTTTGCAGTCAACTACGAACGGTGTGGGGGAGTCGGCCGGCATGATCACACGCGCTGTCAGTCCAGCCCGGGCGCAGTAGGCCGATAGGGCGGAGCCGGCGTTTCCGGCAGTCGGAATGATCAGTTTGGTGATGCCGAGTTCTTTGGCTTTGGAGACTGCCATGCCGAGACCTCGGGCTTTGAATGACCCGGTCGGGTTGGTCGTTTCGTCTTTGAAGTAGAGACGCTTGAACCCGAGCGATGGCCCGATATGCCGTGACTCCAGACACTGCGTGCTCCCTTCGCCGAGCGAGACGATATTTTCTGAAGCGAACACCGGGAGGACCTCGCGATATCGCCACATGGTTGTCTCACGGTCGCGGAGCGATTCTTTAATAAGCAGCTTCGCAGCCTTTTCGTAGTCATAATCAACCAGCAGCGGCGCCCCGCAGACGCACAGATTGATCGGCTTCTTCGCGTCATACTTACTGCCACACTTGGGGCAGAAGAGGTTGGTTATGGTGGTGTTGGTTGAAGGCATGGGGGAAGTATGGTGAAGATGGTCTTTCAGAGTTCAATGATTTCGCCGAGTAACAAGTAAGTGTTCAGCAGAAGTGCCCTTGCTTCATTAGAGGATATCTCTCCGTGAATCCCCTTACAGACTCGTTCATATAAATTGTTAAAGTTCTGTCTCAACTTGGCCTTCTGACCATCACTATCCGTCTTACGATGGACATATGCTCGGATACGATTCTTTGTTCTTCCCTTTGATACATCCAACTCTTCTTCTCCAATCATTATCTGAGCCTGTTCAGGCAAGGAGAGCGAGTCAGCGAAATTATCGATCAGCCGTCTGCAGGTGCTCATCCCCTGACTAATCCCCTCGGAATCCCCGGACGATAGCCTTTCGGAAACTGCGGAAATTTTCTGTAATGTGTCCCCTGCTCTGCTGGCTAGCAATGAATCAATCTTGGTCTTATATCTTTCAAAAATGGTCTCAGATAGATTACTAAAGAGTTTCTCGTAGTAGGTTTGACTGGCATAAGAATGAATGCTCGCCAAGACAGTGTCAATGACCCTGCTATAGGTCGCTGCATTTTGTCTTTCGGTTTGGGCATTAAGCTGAGACATCACCGGAGCTCCGGGAGAGCTTAGTTGCTTGAAGCTGGTTTTCGATGTATTTAGCATATGCCACAACTGCGGTAGGGGTTCCCAAATGTGACGATTTCCAGTGCAGTCGAATCTAAACATGTTCCTCATTATGGAATTGTCTCTCTCAAGATTCGGATTGTATCCATTCCTTTCACAGGACAACCAGTATGATATGTCTTCGTTGGATTGAAGTAGCGCGAGTCGACTCGCCTTCAGAAGTAGCCGATCAGGATCAATCTTATTCCGCTCGACGTCTTGGAATACTTCCTTGGCGAGATCAATGATTTCCTTGTCCTTGCTGCGTACAGGCATACAGCCTTTCCAAATTTCCTGCCCCTCTATTGCTATCATCTAATATGTTTATGCCGGAGGTCGGAACTGGATACCGACTTTAACTCCGAACTATACATTGTGAGTACCTTGAAGTTACGTCCTCGGAGGCGAGCCGTCAATGACTAAGAATCTGACGATTTTCACACGGCTGGTCTACCCAGGCTACTTAGGCTACCCCCCATTACTTAAGTAGATTGTGAGGCGAGTGAAATAATGAAAAAAGCTCACCAGAATCGATGTACGGGGACGACCAGGACCGGGAAGAAATGCTCGTGTCGGCCTATTTCGGGTTCCGAGTTCTGCTTCTTCCATGATCCACGCCGGGCCAGAGAGAGGAAGAAGGCTCAGTCTGCTGGCGGACGGAGGGGACGTACGAGTGCGCCGAAACCTTCCGATTGTCCGGTTGAACTACAACTGGCCACACCGGAGGACGTGAGACAACTAGTTTCGCATTTGATCTCTGGTCTGTTGAATCGGGAGATCGAGCCTCGAATTTGTAATTCTGCAGGCTACCTGGCCCAAATCGTCCTCAAGGCAGTCGATCAGGTTGAAGTGGAGAACAGACTCGCCAAACTCGAGGCTATCCTGGACCAGTTTGAACAGGGAGGTTGAGATGGGTCGATTTCGGAGGAGGGTATCAAAGTTGGAGCACAAGCTCGAGGGTCTTGGAGATATCAGACTATTTCGCGATCTTCGTAGGCATATATTCAACCTCACTTCAATATCCGATGCCGCACTAATCGCGGCCATCAGAGCAGATATTGGAGAGATTGAGTTGCCGGATTGGGCGGCGGCAGAGCTTGAGGCACCGATTCCCGCGGACGCTCCAAAGGACCTCGTGCGCCAGGCTAGCCGAGAAGCGGCCGCTGAGTTGGAGGATACGCGGTCGGTGAGCGATAAGGAACTTGAACAATCTCACGGAGAGTTGATGACATTTGTAACAGAGACCTTGGGGCTTACCAGCCCCCGCGAAGCCCAATGGCTCTTTGAGATTGTCCGGAGAACCGGGGACCAGTATGGATTTGTTCACACAGCCTACAAAGAAGGCAAGTACCCGATTCCGGAGGATTATCCATAGGGGATTCGTTGTGAGGGGCTTAATCAGAGCATGGGGCCAAAAAGGAACTACACCCCACAAAACCGCGATCGGCGAAGAAAGCCGTTGCTACCGTGTAGATTTTTCAGTATTTTTTATATAATGTAACTAATTAGGGCAAAGGGACGCCGGCAGGGCCGATCCCTCATCAAACGCCTATCTCAGTACTGCGGAGGGCCAAAATGCGAACGAGTGTTGTCTTCACGGTTATTCTTGCAGCATTGGCGAGCATAACGACACAACGAGCGTCGGCTTCGGACTCTCAAGCGAAAAACCCGTCAATCCAACGGGTGAAAGCGGAGACGGCCCGAGAGCCGATCACCCATGTCCTGTACCAAAATCCGGAAAAGACGCAAGAAGAGCCGTACTATCGGAACGAAGTGATCACCAACTCGGTACCGGATCGTCCGTTTGTAGAGTCGAAAACTTCTTTTGTGTTGCCGGACGGGCGGCTCGCCTATCATGTCCGTCGTAGCGGAGTGAGAATCACCCGAACTGAAAAAGGTCTAGAGAAGATAGAAGATTTTGATACCGGGACGACAGAGGTTTACTATCGAGGAGGCAAGATAGAACCGATTGTGGATTCCGTGTCTAACTGCGGAATCGAGCCGAGTAAACCCCAGCCAGATCCCGAAGCAAATCCTGCCGAAACGTGGGTATATATAAGCTACAATAGATTTGATGTGTACATCGGTGAGGGCTTCTACAACGCAAACCACGATGCGAAATTCTAACTTATTTAAACCAATTCGAAATCCGTTTCAATTATCTCGAATCTTTCACGGGCTGGAGTTCAGAGGAATACAGTGGGAGCAAACTAGAGATTTACATAGACAGCACAACATCTTCATGTTGGTACGGATACTCAATACCCGGAGAATCACATGTTTTTTTGTATTATAACCTATCAAACCAAAATGTTTGTAATCAGCAGTATTATGTGAACGGTAACCCTCAATACGGAAATCCTGGAGAGCTTGGAGATCACTGGTATTATATGACTGGTCCACTTCACGAGACTACCCATGCAATCTCACCAATCCCTATATTTTCAAGATCATGGATCACAGAAGGATTCGCTCAGTACAATCAGTATAATGTACTTGCACACTTTGGAGATATAAACCAAGAAACTGCTGATGAGTACAACCACAATGGGACTCCTTATTGGAATTGGAATGGTTATGTTGCAAATCGATTACCGTGACACTTACCCGGGGGGAAACTATGAAATACAGTCAAGCCAAGGTTATGACATTTCAGGATGGATGTATTCGATGTTGCGCGATAACTACAATATAGATTGGAGCAGGTTTTACGATATAATTGACAAGAACCGTGGAACGATTGACAAGGCTTACCAATTGTGGCAGCAAGGCGGGACCTCGAGATACAACGTTGATATGAACGTCATAGATATGTTCGGAAGAGCATCCGGGCTTGACTTTGACTCAATAAAATCTGTATTTCAGTACGACGGTCCTTCGGGCCCAGGCTGGGGAGTAAGAAACTGGCTCCCTCTGGATTGGTATGGCAATGCTACTCCTACTGTCAGGTCAAGTCGATACCCTGTTGCTAATACCACCACCTATATAATTACAACGATACACAATACCGGGGACATCGACTACACCAATATGCCGGTCATTATCTATGATGGATCGACATTGCTCGATTCCGCAAATGTCAATATTCTCGCGCAAGGTTCTGTAGTTCTATCGACAGCGATTAATCGACCGGCGGGAACGTATGACATTGCGGTCACTATTGATCCCGATAATGTCATCATAGAATCGAATGAGTCTGATAATACAGCTTCCTTGACGTTGACATTCTACGCTGATACGGACGGCGACGGCGTGGTAGACGTTATTGACAATTGTCCGTCCATTGCGAACTCCGGTCAGACTGACGCCGACCATGATGGTACTGGTGACGTCTGTGATTTCTGTACCGACACTGACGGTGACGGATACGGTGATCCGGGCTATCAGGCGAACACTTGTGCCGTCGACAATTGCCCGGGAATAGCTAATTCCGATCAGGCCGATGCCGATGCGGATGGTGTGGGCGATGTTTGTGACAACTGCGCTTCGATCGCCAATGCCGAACAGGAAGATGCCGATATGGACGGCTTCGGTGATGCTTGTGACAATTGCCCGAATGCTTACAACCCGGATCAACTTGACGCAGATGGCAACGGGATTGGAGACGCATGTTCTGCATTGGGATACGGGGCAACGTCGACGGCGATCCGGCCGGCGCTGTAGATATCGCAGATATCCTGTTTCTCGTTGACTATTCTTTCGGGCAAAATGCTGCCACGCCGGGATGCCCAGATGAGGCTAACGTCGACGGCAACGGCGCCATAGACATCAGTGATCTCATTTACCTTGTGGATTATTCCTTCAATGGCGGTTCGGCGCCGGTGTCATGTCCGTAGATTGGTGAGTTTGCCCAAGAGCTGTAGAAGCCTTTTGCGAGCATACACGGATTCGCCAGCTAGGGGATGTTGCTTAACTTGTATATGGTACTGGAGGATAACTGATAAGTTGTTTTTACGGTTGTTCTCTCTAATTGCTGGAGGAGGGACAAATGAATTGCAGTGCAAAGTCAATACGCCGGGCTGCTATTTGGGTGGCTGTCTGGATCGCGATGACATACCTTGTAGGGTGCGGAAGCAACCCTACTTCAAGCAGGAACGAGGATTCGACTCCACCGGAGGCACATATCTCCGTGGATTCTTTCGAAGCCCTGCTGCATTCGGATGTTGTGCTAGATGCATCGCGTTCCACCCCCGAGGATAGCATAAGAGAGTATCACTTTGATTTTGGCGACGGAACGCAGGCATATCGAAACGGCGACTTCAAATGACGGTACATTCGACGGGAAAACTACACATGCCTACTCTTTGCTCGGCGAAATTCATCCAAGAGTATGGGTAAAGGGCCTTAACGGACGAGTGGATTCTGCGCAAACGGATTTGACCATTTATTGGGATAATCTTGGAGATCCAGAGATGATTCCGCGGCAACATTCCTGCTGCCTCAAGACCAGCTTATACTCAACGGGATACTCATTGGAAGCTATGCCTCCGTGTCCGGTCTTGGTGCTGCCCAAACCTTTAGTCCATCTGTTCAGGGCTACCTCGATTCGATTAGTCTATATGTAAGTTTTACAGCCGCACCGGCGGGATCTTCCGGCAATTCGGGTTATCTCAAGTGGACACTCAGAGGCGCTTCGGAAATGAGAGCGGACGGTAGCAACATTGACTCATTGTGGATTTTGCGTTTCGATTCTACTGATCTGTTCTTCGTCCACAGATTCTCACCACCGGACTACGCTTGTCACCGGCAGAATTCCCGTCAATCCCGGCGACAAGTTCGTATTTACTGTGGAAGCTGATGTGGGGACATTCTCATTGCTAAAGCCCTCGTGTCAATAAGGGAGAGAGTTTTGGTTTTGCAGATCATACAGCTCTGAGTGGATACCGCTACAGAATCCACATACGGCGCACGAGGAGATTCACAGAATCACCTTCGTTTCGCCTGTCGTCAGATAGTTTGTAAAATGTAGGTCTTAGGCTCTCGCGGTATCTCTCCGGGACTTGATATGTCGACGGAGTGTGGACGGTGGACTTCAGGGCCGGCTGCAGGATCGAGGTGAAATGAGAGCTGGTTCGGTGTATCCGTGTTCGAATGGCAAAGACCATTCAGATTTAGAAAGGGATGGAAATGTGCAGATTAGATTCACTCAGATTGCTCCTTGGAGCGATTGTTCTATGCTGGCTGGGATTAACAGAACTCTCCGTCGGAGCAGATTTGGTCGGGGATTGGAGCTTCGACGAGGGTGTCGGTACTGTCGCTCATGACCGTTCAGCATACCATGACAATGGGTACGATTCAATCAGCTTCCTGGGTGCAAGGCCAGGAAAATTCCTGTCTCGAGTTCAACGGCCCGCAAAGCGGGAGCGTAGTCCTGGTGCCGGATAGCTCCTCGCTTAACGTTACGGGGCCCTTCACCGTCACGGCTTGGATCAAGCCTTCGAGCCTTCCTAATCAATATGTCGGGATAGTAGGCAAATGGAATTATGCCACAACCGTGGATCGTTGTTTTCTAATGCATCTCAGTGGCGATCGTGTCAAATTCACGGTCAGCCCGGATGGAACAGGGACTGACCAAAATGAAGTAGGTTTTTATTCAGCGCAACATTTGACGGCTAACGTCTGGTCTCACGTGGCATGTGTATATGACGGAACTAGTTTGTCGATTTATATTGATGGCGCCCTTGACGCTGCTGTACCCTATAATGGGCCGATACACGTGAGTAACTATCCTCTGGAAATTGGCCGGTATAACAGCTCCAACGGGTATTGCTTCCCCGGTCTTATTGACGACGTGCGACTTTACAACGGAGCCCTGGATTCAACTCAAATCGCGTGGTTGGCTTGGGATGGTATTGGCCTACACTTGAACGGAGCAGAGCAGAATAGTCACGTAACTGTCGATTCAGCGGTTGTCAGTTGGTCCTATGACGGGAGCGGCTATAGTTTGACGCAACAAGCTTTTGACGCAGAAATCAGCAATGGGCCAGGTAATCTGTCGACCATGCTTTGGGATTCCAGTGCTTTGGAGAGCCCGGATACCGCATTTCAAATTTCGCCCGCCGTCCTGATGGAAGGCCTGACTTATTGGCTTCGTGCGAGATTTCAGCAATTCGGAATCTGGTCTCAGTGGTACGAACTGCCCTTTCACACGAATTCTCGACCCAGCTCTCCTACAATCATAGATCCTACTTTGGACGAAGTCGTGTCCTCGCAGCCGACACTCTACGTCCTCAATGCCGCAGATGCCGATGCGGATTCTTTAGCCTATGAGTTTTATGTTACAACAGACACGACCACAATTGGGGGGCCCGATTCCCAGGACAGTCCCGATATCAGCGAAGGAATTGACTCCACTTCTTGGACTCCGCCGATTCCTTTGGAAGAGAACGGGCACTATTTTTGGAGATCGCGCTCGTTCGACGGATTTGAGTTCTCCGGCTGGACACCCTTTTCAGGTTCATCGTTCTATGTCAATGAGCTAGAGGAACCCCCAACCGCCCCGGATGCGCTTCTCCCTATGGATACTGGGGGCCTGCCGGTGTTCAGTCTATTGCCGACAATGACCTGGACTCCATCAATCGACCCTGATCCATTTGATACCGTCACTTACAAGCTTGAAGTCTCAATCAATCCCGGCTTCACTTTCGTGAATAGCGAGGATTCACTGAAATCTACAACATACGTGTTAAAGGATTCGCTTTCTCCGGGTACTCATTACTGGTGGCGTGTGACCGCGACCGACAGGGCCGGAATTTCAACCCTCTCTTCAAATGTGGCACATTTCTGGACCTGGCTGCCTGGGGATCTCGATTTTTCTCACTCTATTGACATATCGGACTTGGTCCTGTTCGTCGATTTTATGTTCAGTTCGGGAGATCCGCCGAATCCTCTAATCATAGCAGATGTTGATGGCAGTTGCTCTGTCGATGTCTCTGACTTAATTTATCTAGTGGACTACACGTTTAGCGGCGGACCGGCCCCGGTCGTCTGCGGACAGATGTAGTGATACTTTTCGAAATAGCAAATACCGAGCTGGCTGCCTCCCGAGTTCCTGGGAATAGTCGAACTCCATTTTCATGCGTCGAGCGCTACGGGGACCTTAAGGAATTCCATAACGCAAGGCGCGAAGCGTACAACATGCCGTCTATTTCCGACGCCGCCCTCATCGCATCATTTCGGGCCGCTCTAGGCGAGATTGTGCTGCCAGAGTGGGCAGGGGCCGAGATAGAGGCACCGATTCCATCCGCTGCCCCAAAGCACCTGCTCCAAGAGGCAACACGGAAAGCGGAAGAAGAAATGCAAAACACACTGCCCATCACCGACAAAGAGATACAGAACATCTTAGATACCCAAAGTGAATTTGTAACCAAGACTCTGGGCCTGACCAGCTACCGCGAAGCGCAATGGTTATTCGAGATTGTCCCGAAAACCGGGGACCAGTACGGCTTTGTCCACGCGGCCTACAGAGAGGGAAAGTACCCGATCTCGGAAGATTATCCATAGGTCAGTCGGACCGTAATAGAAGGCGTGTCATATTGATTAGCAAAGCGGCCGCCTAGTTGAACGCTAGTCTTTCTCAACAGAAAAACTGTATCGGTTCAGCAAGAGTCGGACACGTAAGGGCTTTTTGTTAAGACGTGGTTTTGGTAATTTGGTCTTAGCGAAAGGAGTGTTCGATGAGTGGCAAACAGGGTCAGAACCCGGAGGCCGTGGTCAGGGACATTCGTCTGAAGACCCGGCGGAAGTTCAGTGCCGAGGAGAAGATCCGGATCGTGCTGGAGGGTCTGAAGGGGGAGACGAGCATCGCGGAACTGTGCCGTCGGGAGGGGATCGTGAGCAACCTGTACTACCGCTGGAGCAAGGACTTCCTTGAGGCCGGCAAGAAGCGCCTTCAAGGGGATACGGTGCGCGAGGCGACCACGGGCGAAGTGAGCGGTCTTCCCCCGAGAACGAGCAACTCAAGCAGCTGGTGGCGGAGCTGTCGCTGAAGAACCGGCTTCTGAAAAAAAGTCTGACTGGGCTGGAGTGAGGCGGCAGCGTCATATGCGGCACAGTCCATCGGAGAAGCTGGAGATCATCCGGGTGGTAGAGGAATCGTCGCTGGGGGTGAAACGGACCCTGCGGGAGCTGGATGTCAACCGGAGTACGTTTTACGCGTGGTATGAGCGGTATCTCAGGCATGGCGCGGCGGGGCTGGAAGACCGGATCTCACACCGACGCCGGTTCTGGAATGCGATCCCGCTGTGGGTAAAGAAGAAAGTGGTCGAGACGGCGCTGGAGCATCTGGACAAATCGCCACGGGAGTTGGCCTGGTATCTGACCGATACTCAGGGGTACTTCATCTCGGAGTCGAGCGTCTACCGGATCCTGAAAGTCAACGACCTGATCACTCACCGGCCTATACGGTGCTGTCGGCGAAAGACAAGTTCGATCAGCCGACGACCAGGGTCAATCAGCTGTGGCAGACCGACTTCACCTACCTGAAAGTAGTGCAGTGGGGGTGGTACTATCTGTCGACGGTGCTGGATGACTACTCCCGGTACATCGTGTCGTGGCGGCTCTGTTCGGGGATGACGGCTGCGGATGTCACGGCAACGCTCGATGCGGCCATTGCTGCCAGTGGGGTTGCTCATGTGTACGTCCGGCACCGGCCGCGGCTGTTGTCGGACAACGGTTCGGCCTTATGTCTCGGGCGAGTTGCAGCGGTATCTGGCCGATCAGGGGTTCACGCATACCCGGGGGAAGCCGTATCATCCGATGACGCAGGGGAAGATCGAGCGGTATCACCGGTCGATGAAGAACATCCTGCTGCTGGACAACTACTACTGTCCGGATGACCTCAAAGCGGAGATTGCGCGGTTTGTGGACCACTACAACCACCGGCGGTACCATGAGTCGCTGGACAATGTGACTCCGGCGGATGTTTACCACGGTCGGTCGGCGGCGATCTTAGAGCAGCGGGAGAGAACGAAGCGGGAGACGATGAAGCGACGACGAGCAGCGTATCGAAAGGCTATTGCAAACAGGCAAAGTGTGTCTTAACTTGACGTGCAACCGTGTCCGATTTGTCTGACGACGTACAGTTTGCTATGAGGGCTGAGGGCGCTGGCTATTTGGCAATTGCGAATTATCTGAACGGTCTTGGGGTCCTGGCGCCTCGGTCCGGAAAGCTACGTCCGGGGAAGAACAGACCGGGCAAGTGGGGAAGCAACACTGTTTACAATATCCTCAGGAATCCTGTCTACAAAGGCGACTGGACTTACAATCGGGAAGCGAGCGGTGGCTGGGTGAAATATGAGAATCCTGACAGGAGGTTTCATCCCGAATCGGAGAGAGTCACCTGCGAAGGCGCCCACGAGCCAATCGTTGCTCCGGACTTGTATGACAAGGCGCAGTCCGTGAGAAACCACTCTCCACGAAATGCCGGCAAATACCGGAATACGAAATCTCCATACCTGCTCTCTGGACTCATCAAGTGCCTGGATTGCGGATACAACTTTCAGGGACATATCCACAAGAACAAGTTCGGCGAATGGCGATACTACAAAGACGGCGGTTTCTACGCCCGTGGGAAATCTGTATGTTCGTCTTTCCACATACCGAAAGACTCGATCGAAGGGTATGTAGTCGACGTGATACGGAACCGCGTGATCGGCTCGGCAAACATGTCAAAGGTTGAGAAACTCCTTCGGTTGAGAACAAGCAGATCCTTTCAGATTGAACCTCGATCGGCCGAAATCGAGGCTCGCTTGTCGGAAATTGCTGACGCACTGGAAAACATCAAGGACAGCATAGAAAAGGGACTTCAGGTAGACTTTATCAGAGACAGGATTGACAAGCTAGGACGAGAACGGGACGATCTTATCGCCGAGCGGTTCGCGTTGGCCGATCGACTGAACAGGCCGGACGTTACCAGAGAGGCTCTGCGACGAGCAGAGAACTTCTATTCGGAGTTTGAGACCAGGTTTGACACTGCTCCGCTCGCTAAGAAACGCGAACTACTACAAGCATTTGTGGGAAAGATTGAAGTCAGCCACGATCAGAGAACCGCGCAATGTTATTTCAACAGATTACCGGGGGGAGTTAAAGTCTATGAATGCCGGAGGTCGGAACTGGATACCGACTTTAACTCCGAACTATACATTGTGAGCACCTTGAAGTTACGTCCTCGGAGGCGGGCCGTCAATGACTAAGAATCTGACGATTTTCACACGGCTGGTCTACCCAGGCTACTTAGGTTACCCCCCATTACTTAAGTAGATTGTGAGGCGAGTGAAATAATGAAAAAAGCTCACCAGAATCGATGTACGGGCAAGACCAGGACAGGGAAGAAATGCTCGTGTCGGCCAATTACTGGTTCCGATTTCTGCTTCTTCCACGATCCACGCCGGGCCAGCGAGAGGAAGAATGCTCAGTCTGCTGGCGGACGGAGGGGACGTACGAGTGCGCCGAAACGTTCCGATTGGCCGGTTGAACTACAACTGGCCACGCCGGAGGACGTGAGACAACTAGTTTCTCATCTGATCTCTGGCCTGTTGAATCGCGAAATTGAGCCTCGAATTTGGCAATCCTGCAGGCTACCTGGCCCAAATTGTCCTTAAGGCTGTGGATCAGGTTGAGGTGGAGAACCGACTCGCCAAATTAGAAGCGATTTTGGACTCGATCAAGTAAGGGGAAACCATGAACCGGAACAAGAAACGGCTCGTTCAGCTTGAAAACAAGATCGAGCGATATGGGGACCTCAAGGAGTTCCAAGACGCCAGGCGCGAAGCGTACAATTTGCCGTTTATCTCCGATGCCGCACTCATCGCATTGTTACGGGCCGATCTAGGCGAAATCGAGCTACCAGAATGGGCAAGGGCAGAGATAGAGGCGCCGATTCCTACCGATGCCCCAATACACCTGCTCCAAGAGGCGACTCGGAAAGCGGAAGAGGAAATGAACAATACACTGCCCATCAGTGACAACGAAATACAGAGTCTCCCTGATGGTGAAGACGAATTTCTGACCAAGACTTTGGGCCTGACCAGCTACCGCGAAGCGCAATGGTTATTCGAAATTCGTCCTGAAAACCGGCGACCAGTACGGATTGTGCCGACACGGCCTATAGAGAGGGAAAGTACCCGATTCCGGAAGATTATCCATAGGTCAGTCGGACCGTAGTAGAAGGCGTGTGATCTGATTAGCAATGCGGCCGCCTAGTTGAACGATAGTCTTTCTCAACAGAAAAACCAGTTGCGAGGGTAGATGTTTGTACCTATCTTTGACTTAACGCAGATACGTTAGGGCAGGGGGATTTCGGCTGGGGCCGATCTCTCGTCAAGCCTCACTTTCACATTCGGCGGAGGGCCAAAATGCGACCATTCGTTAAGTTCACAACAAGTCTATGTCTCCTCGTTTCTGTTGTTTCTTTATTACCTATTGATTGCGCGGGGTCGGGAATGACCAGACGGGCTAATGCGAGTGACTCATCAACTTTTGATATAGTGTACAATAAACCAAAAGCTGCTGTCGCGACACAATACTCTCGCAATGACACAAGATCGAATAATCCCGACGATGTTTTTTGGGACAACGTTCTTTCTCCATCGGTCCCGGGAGTGAGAGGCAGTGTATATGCTTTGACAACGTATAATGGAATGCTCGTTGTAGGTGGCTCCTTTACTGTTGCCGGTGATGTGATTGCCAATAACGTGGCGATATGGGATGGAGAAGCATGGTCTGCTCTCAGCTCAGGAACAGATGGTCCTGTAAGCGCTCTGTCTGTCTTCAATGGGAATTTAGTAGTGGCCGGAGGGTTGAGGTGGACTGGTGGAGTGAGCGCTTCCAATATTGCTTCTTGGAATGGGCTAGAATGGTCGAGTCTCAAATCCGGGACGGATGCCGATGTTCTGGCTATGTACCAGTACGACGATGAACTGATAGTCGGTGGGGCATTTCAGATGGCGGGCAACGTTGGTGCCGCTAGAATTGCGTCTTGGGACGGCTCGGTTTGGTCTACCTTAGGAACTGGAACTGACGGTGTTGTTAACTCCATAGGAGAGTTCAATAATGAATTAGTCATTGGAGGGACCTTTTCAACTGCGGGAGGTATTTCTGCGAACAACATAGCATCTTGGGACGGTTCCGAGTGGTCAGCTTTAGGTTCGGGAACAGACGGTCGAGTTTACGTCATAACTACGTATGACAGCTCTTTAATCGCTGCTGGTGACTTCGGAAACGCAGGAGGAATCAGCGCCAACAACACTGCTGCTTGGGATGGTCTCAGTTGGTCCGCACTAGGATCCGGGACAGATGGTCAGGTTTATTCGTGCGTTGACTATCAAGACAAATTGGTAATCGCTGGTCTTTTTATCTACGCTGGAGGGATTCTCACCGGCCTCTTAGCCGTCTGGGATGGTTCTACCTGGTCTAGGCTGGGGACGAGTGCAAGTGCGCCTGTTGGGGCTGTCAAAGCTCTGACCGTATTTGACGGCAGTTTGGTGGCAAAAAAGTTTATACACAACCGGCCATGCTGCGGTTGCTTCATGGGAGGATAGCTCGTGGGCGACTCTTGGCACGGGAACAATTAGTATCTCAATTGATTGCCTTACAAACTATGAAGATAAATTGATAGTTGGAGGCGATTTTGAACAAATTCGAGGTATCCGAGCTAATCATGTCGCAATTTGGGATGGAAGTGGCACTTGGTCGCCTCTTGGCTCAGGAATACCGGCAAATGTACACGCAGTGATTGAATATGGTGGTGACCTCATAGCTGGTTCAGACTTAGGTGCTTGGAGGTGGGATGATACAAAATGGACTTATCTTGGGGGGCCGATCGGTCAAGTGTTCGCTCTAGAAGAATTCGATAGTGAGTTGATTATGGGAGGGGGTTTTCAACTGCAGGCGGTATCACTGTGAACAATATCGTTTCTTGGGATGGTTCAACTTGGTCAGCGCTGAACCTTGGCGTTAATAGTTCCATCTATGCACCTGCGAGTTTTACGGTAATTCTCTAATGGTTGGCGGTGCGTTTTCGAGTGCCAGTGACACTGCCGTAGAGTATATTGCCTCGTGGGATGGCGCAAACTGGGCGCCTGTTGGAACGCCCTCAGTCAGCTTTATATATTCTTTGACAGTTCTAAACGACCAATTAGTGGCAGGGGGAGCTGGCGCTACGAGTTATTGGGACGGCTCTTCCTGGTCTTCACCAGCTTCATTTGCAGGTCAGGTCTACGCCCTGGAGATTACAACGGCGCACTTGTGGCAGGTGGTGATTTTTCATCAGCGGATGGAACGAACGTAAGTAATATTGCCTCTTGGAATGGACTTATCTGGACACCATTGGGCTCCGGCACAAATGGGTCCATAAATACATTTGCAGTCTTTAATGGAGATCTTGTCGCATCTGGCGAATTCGCCACCGCGGGCGACGAGGTAGCAATTTCCATTTCCAAATGGAACCGCAACAATCAACCTCCGACAGCAATAATTGATGACATCAGTCCGAGCCCCGCTCACCCTCATGAAAACGTCAATTTCGTAGGACATGGGGCAGACATCGACGGAACCGTTGTCGGATACAGCTGGCGTTCAAGTATACAGGGTCAGCTGAGTATTCAGGCGACATTCCAATGTGACAGCTTATCAATGGGAACCCATGTCATATACTTCATGGTCATGGACGATGACAGCACTTGGTCATCAGAAGACTCCCTCCAACTTGAGGTGAAGGACTACGACTCAGGCTTCCGTCCGACTACGGATGGATGGCGATTCGAAAACAACTACGACAACATGTGGCCCGAGTCCTGGTGGTCCCAATTCGATTACTGTCACGGATATCCGTATCTTCCAGAGTGGAGGGATTCTTGTAATAATTACAGACCATCGGACTTTCCTGATTGGCCATTGTTTGTCGATGCCTTCGGGGAGAATCAATGCTACTGGGATCCGCCGCCCGGGTACATCAACTACATGTTGGGCGGACTAAATCGCTGGAATATGCTAAAGAGGTCACTGGGGTGGCAATGGCAGGGATCCTGTTTCGGCTTTGCCGTGTCTTCCCTGCTGTTCTATGACAATCTGATAAGCCTATCTGATAGCTTTCCCGCATTCTCCAAAGTCAATAACATTGTTATAGATGACCGATCACGCTCCTTTGTAAACAGATACTGGCTCTATCAGTACGGATATTACCATCAGGAGTATTGGGATAGCGTATGGTATAATGTTCGTCCGAGGCAGACGCTGGAACAATGTAATGAAATGCTGTCGGAATCCTCCAGTTTAGATTTTTCTCAGGGTTCTCTGCTTGTTCAACAATCATGGAGACGGTGGGCATTCAGTGGTTCCGTACCGTATGGAGCATGATGAGTCTGTTGCTGGCAGGTGGTACATCTATGTGTACGATAACAATTATCCAGACGACATAACGAAGAAGGTCATTATCGATTCAGCCACAGATACTTGGAGTTACGAACCGCAATACGATTGGGGTGGATCGTGGAATTTATATCTTAGCGAGCCTATGAAGCTCGTACACCACCCGCCCAAGGTTCTGGATACATGATTTCAAGCAGCTTTCCTCTACGGAGCAGACAGCCGGTGACCAGAATGGCGATTTTGTTAGTATCTATGTAACCGCTTCTATTTTGGCACTGTTGAGCATATCCGGAGGAGTGATAGCCAAAACTCCGACTCATGTTACCGTACAAGTGCGCAGGGTCACCCGATACAACCCATGACCGGAAGAATCACGCCTCCTATTGGCTACTTTGTTCCGGCAGGACCGATCGACTGTTATTTTGCTGGGGGTATTGACTCAACCTTTGACTTATCTATTTTCGCAGACACTGCAGTCTTACATTATCGAAGTACTCGGCGTCACTAAGAGTCCCAGAACAGAAGAGGCGACTCTTACAGATAGCGGAGAAATTCATGTCCGAAGTTGGAGATACAACATCAGGGCATTCTAGGGAATGCTCGTTTACCTCTGAAATAACCGCTGCCGACTCAGAAGTAGTCGTCAATGTGACCGGAATTTTCATGACAAGCGGTGATTCTCTATCCATTTCCAGTATATCACAAGGAACATTTAGGATATCTAACTGGGGTAGCCCAACAGAGTACGATCTTCATGTGACCATCCACGCATCATCCACCGACACTTCGTTCTATCACGCGAACATTGAGTTGGCGGCATCATCTTCCCAAATTATACAAACAGATTGGCGCAATAACAATGATTCGCTCCGAATACTAGTAGACAATGATATGTCTGGTCAGCCTGACGATACATTGAATTTGCCAAATCAGGGCGTACCTGGCTGCTGTGTCTTTAAAGGCGATGTCAATCGTGATGGCGAGGTGGACATATCTGACTTAGTTTACCTGGTCGAAGAGAAATTCTAGGGTGGTCCCGGACCGCAGTGTGAGGAGAAAGCGGATGTCAACGGAGATGGGGCCGTTGACGTATCCGATCTGGTTTACTTAGTGGACTATTCGTTCTATGATGGGCCGGGGCCGAAAGTATGCCCCGCAAGTATTGACTTTCGCAGTCATAGACCCGGCAACCTATTTGGGGATTTCGGCACTAAAAAATAGCCTGGAGGCCGCGTATGATTTTCGAAAATTCCTGAGAACTTTGATACTGGCGGAGACTTTGACTCTGTTAGTGGCAGTCCACGTGCGGTCCGCAAATCAGTGGTTTGCTTCGAGGATTGACTACTCTTTGCCCTTTGAGTGGGAAGTCAGATCTCGCTGACGTAGATCGTGACGGTTATGTTGACTTAGTGGCAGCCGCCCCCTGGCAGACATTGTACGTTTGCCTTAATTTGCACGACGGGACGTTCGTACCGCAATTAACTATGGAATTGGTGATCATTACACAAGACGATTGACACAAATCAAGTGCGCAGACCTCAATTCAGACAGTTTCTGTGATCTTGCAATTTGTGGACAGTGTGCTCGATAGCGTATATGTGCTCACTAATGCTGGTAGCGGGACTTTTCTGAACTCAACCGGTTATGCCACCGGAACTAATCCAACATCTCTGGCTTTAGCGGATTTCGACGGAGATGGATTCGTTGACATTGCAGTCTGTAACAGCGGTTCTGACGATGTTTCTATATTGAGAAACACGGGTAATGCTACATTTCTTCAGGATTCGGGCTATTCTGTAGGTAGTGCTCCGCGATCGATTGTCGCGGCTGATCTTGATGGAGATGGGCACATAGATTAGCTATGGCGAACTACTCATCCAACGACGTATCCATTCTGTTCAATAACGGAGATGGAAAGCTTCAAAACACCACTACCTATGTGATAGGAGACAGAACGAATTCAGTTTGTGCATGCGACTTTGATTTGGATGGTGATATTGATCTCGTCGTTTCATGTTGCACGCCTGTCACTGTTCCGAAACCAAGGGAATGGTACATTTCAGTTACAGGTATCATACAACGTTGGACTTGGGAGTGCCCTAGTGCTCGCTTCTGACTTAGACAGTGACGGAGATTGTGATTTGGTAGTTGCTGATAGTGGTGGAACGGAAATCTTAAGTAACAACGGTAGTGGTGGATTTCACATCACTTCACCAACGTATGCCACCGGGGGTGACCCTCGCTCACTTATTGCCAGAGACATCGACGGCGACAGGGATAATGACCTAATCGAAGTGAGTTCACTTCTATCAGTCGCTTCAGTGCTAGAAAATAGTGGCGACGGAACATTTCAGGCCGGAGTCAACTACTTGGTGGGCAAAAACCCAAATTCGCTTGCTTCGGCAGATTTCGACGCGGACGGCAAAATTGACCTCGCCGTGGCCAACTCCGGTTCCTCGAACATATCTGTACTACTAACACCGGAAATGGATTACTTGGGCAGGCTATAAACTATGTATACCAGCAGGAGCAGCATCGATTTATGCATCGGATCTTGACGGGGACGGATACAGCGATCTGATTGTCAGCGGTAATGGAGTGTCGATTCTTATAAATGATGGACTGGGCGAGTTTAATCTTGCTGAAAACTACGGTGTTGGAGGTGCCCCCGGGCCGTCACGTTCCGTAGTAGCAGCGGACCTGGATCGAGACAATGACAACGACATTGTACTGGTAAGTACTATTGGAGTGGTCGTAATGCTGAATCAGGGTGACGGCTCTTTCTCACAACCTGTAGTTATAGATACCACACTTGTGATTCAGTTGCATTGCGGATTGTGACGGGGATAATAGCCCTGACATAGTGGTGGGGAGAAGTTTTAACTCAGATGCGTTGATCTATTTAAATGACGGTAGTGCGAGTTATGAGAAAGCTGGCGAATACGAGATGTGCGGAAGCTTTTCAGTCTACACAGTCGACCTCGATGGAGATGGGGACGAAGATATTGTTTCCACTTGTTCAGTTTTGCTAAACAACGGAGATGCAACATTTCAGGCGCCAGTATTCGGCAACTTCGGGAATTCTTGTGTAATTGCCGCAGATCTTGACGGTGATGGTGATGAGGATTTGGCCGCGACTAACGAGTCCCCGTTTTGGGTTGCAATACTGGCTAACAATGGTGAAGGCTTATTTTCGGGAGCGTTGCACTACGGAGTTGGACTATCACCGGTGTCGGTTGTTGGATCAGATTTTGACAATGATGGAGACAACGACCTAGCCGTGCAAATTGGTACACTAACAATGTGATAGTTTTGAAAAACCTTACCAACATTCCTGCGCACCGGTGCTGCACTGGCCTTCGTGGCAATGTAGACAACGACCTGTCCAATACGATTGATGTTGGTGATATTGTTTATTTGGTGGACTATCTTTTTCCAACGGACCGGCACCGATCTGTGTTCAGGAAGCCGACGTCGACGGTTCAGGTGCAGAGTACATCTGCAGATCTGATTTATCTTGTGGATTTTTCGTTTGCTGGGGGTTCTGCTCCTATTTCATGTCCAAACTACTAGCTTATCGCGGCTTTCAAAATGAGATGTTGGCATTAAGTTATTTGGCACAATGCGACATACGGTGCGATGTCCCTGATGACATTATATTGGAATTGGCAAATTAGGATCATGGCCTGATTGAGGGTAAGTTCGACACGGCTGATCGATGGAGGATGGAGACCGAGCAATGAACAACAGAATAAAGTCGACGGACTTTGAACCGGGCGAAGCCTGGTTCAGGTTCCGGATTAGGGTTTCCGATCAGAAGCACCTTTTTGTAGAATCTGAAGTCCTCGAAATTCCAAACGTCTTGGAAAAAAAACAAATGGTGTTACAGGCGGTGGATAAGGACAAGATCAGAGACGCCCATTACTGGGATTTCATCGCAGGAGGATTTGAGTCGTTATCGGACGCAAAAGTGTGTGGCCAGAGGGTTGCTCTGAGCGTGGTCTTGACGGCGACAAGTTTGGGGTTCGGTATCGACGTAGGGACTGGAGGCTTCCCAATCAAGGAGGGGGAAAGTTCTTTGACAGATCGGTATTCTACGGGCCACAAGCACGTCCATGATTCGTTCGGCCTTGAAGTGTTCGATGGACCGTGTGGTGGTGGGCTCCAAGTTTGGAACGCGAGCCTCACAACAGGACCAAGTGCAGAAGAGTTTGTCAAACGTTTAGAATCGGCGTTCAGGACAATCAGAAGACCAAATGATAGCGAGCTGCTTGCTTTAGAACTACTCGGCCTGGCAAACTTCGAGAATTCCGTCCGCTCACGCTACGTTACGCTGATGGCAACACTTGAGTCGCTTGCCTTCCCACGGAAATTAGGGGAGGACGTGCAATCGCTAGTTGACGGATTTGAGGTCCAGCTAGAGGATTCTGACCTTGAGGAAGAAGACCGGAACTCGATCCGGTCACAGTTGAATCGCATGCGCGGAGAATCGATCGGCCGCTCCTGTAAAAGGCTGGCGACAGAGGAACTGGGGGAGGAGGCGGGTCGAGGTTTTTCGACGTTGTATGGCCTGCGTAGCAAGATACTTCACGAAGGAGTGGTCCCTGTAAGTTCGGAGTTACACGAAAAGGTAAGAAACCTAAATGCAATGGTATCGGACGTCCTGGTGCACCGACTCTTAGACAGTTCTAGTAGATTTCCTGTTCGCAGGTATGATTTCTAATGTCGTAAATTTGACGCCACAGTAGGAAATAGGTCATGAATGAGGGAGGAGTGATATCCAGAGCGTCGACTATTCTTCTGTCTCTGCGGATTTCTCAGCTATGATCTTCGGCTGTAGCATCGTATACAACTCGTCCCAGTCCGAGGGGAAACCTACTCTACTCTTGTCCAGAATGGCTAGCTCCTGTGTCTCTGCCCATACCGCCTCACAACTCCGTCTCGGGTGTCTAGCGATCCACGAATTGTAGAAGTCGTCTACAACATCGTAATGACTGGAGTGAATAAACGGCTGATATTTTCGTCTCAGTTGATCATCAGGCTCGCGATTGACCAGTTCCGTTTGTTCATATGCTCGAGTTTCCGGTTTTCCCCAACCTCTTTTCATCAGTTCGACGGCCTCCGCATCAGAATCGGGTGCGCTATACCCAAAGGCTGTCAGCACAAATGCGTTGGAGAAGTACTTCTAGAACGGCCCATTCATTTCTAATGAAAGGTCGCTGAGCATAGGTCTTTTGTCGTATTGGATACAGTAGGTCGGATTTGGTAAACCTTTAATGACACATAGGACAACTTCTGTATTTAGAACCAGCCTGGAGGTCCTTTTCGCAATATCCGACAGCGACATTTCCGTAAAGAAAATACCAGCTTGGGTGGTTTAACGAACTTAGAGTTCCTTCCCGCCGCTTGCACCAGCAAGGGGTCCCAATTGAATGTAGCAATCAGGTCTTTCGCGCGCAGTGACAAGATCAGGAAGTCGTAGAGAGTAGGACATTCCTATTCCCATGTCATCAAAGTAGTTGTATGTCCTTCTCTCCATTTCTTTCATAATTTCAACCTGGCCTGACTCGTGGCAATGCGAGTAAATCTCTTCAAAATTCGTTGTATAGTGCTCAAGATCAAGGTCGTCGACCAGATCATCCAGTCCAATCAACTGGATCAAATCTGTCATAAGTGGAAGCGGATACCCATGCCTATCTCCATTGGGAAAAGCGGCACGACTCGCCCCCGCGCCCAATATTACCACATGAGGTCTGTTCTCCATGTGTAGGTCGCTGATCTTGTCCCACTTGCGCTCAGTAGCCATCAAACCGTCACCCTATGGAAGAGTCAATCCAATACATTCCGTAAGAAAACAATCATACAAGCAGGTCAACCTTCCTCAGTTTCAGGTCGTAGCTCTTGGCTTGGAGTTGCTCCGAGCTGCCTTAGACTGTTGAGCTTGTCTTTAAAGTCATCCATCAGAACTTTTTTGCCTCCGAACCTGTCAAGGCTCACCATTTCTTCAATTCTATTAAATGACTCTAACGCTAGTTTCTTGTCGCGGACTTCGAGTGCCAACAAGGGTGAGAGAAGCTCATGCAAATGTTGGACATTTTCTTGCTGACAACGATAGGCAACCTGATCAAGGATCCTTTTTGGACGTATTTTGCGACAAAGTGACAATACCCGTCACCATTATCTAACCTGGTGAGTTCCCAATGGTGATAAGACATGAAACACTTAACTACGAGAGCCAAAGCACTACTGGCGCATTTGCTCATTTCCTCAGATAGTGACTCAAAGAGTTCTGTGACATAAGCGTGGTTATACTCATGGGCAATGATCAGTGACTCGTAGTTGCCGTCCTCTCGAATCTTTTGCGCCGTCAGCAACACCTTACCGAACCAGTCTAATCTAGATGTAGTAGCCGTCTGATCGGGCTGTTGAATCATCAGCCTCATATCAAAGCGGTCGGCCGACATACGCTGTGTTCTACCGCTTGCGCGTCGGTGATAAGCGGACAATTTAAGTGATATCGCTTCCAGTGCTACTATATAACATGCGTATGAGGTGGTTGTGACAGTGTGGATACCCTCCCAAGGCGAGATACGCGATGAGTCGCCCGGAGTGAACCATAGAGTAGTAACTACAAGTACACGACCAATTCAACTTTCGGGTGTCCTTGAGTTCTAAGCCAATTCTATAGTCTGATGCTGCGGAAATCAATAGGCATAGGGCGATATAGAATCTCCTGGCTACGAGATCCGGGTCAGAACTACTACAATCACACCAACCAGGAAACTGTTCTTCAGTCATTTTAGCTCCCTTCAAGAATCAGTCAGGACCGAGCGAATGGATCACGGACACATAGCCTGAGTCGTATGATCTATGCCACCTCCGGCTTATCATATAGATACTTCTGAAACTCTGAGAATACCTTGCCGATCAGATTAGGCTGGCCGAGGTCAGCGATCGCGTCGGCGATCGAGTCGTGATATCTCAATTTGAGTAGTGGTGTCAATTTTTCCTGGTCGAGCTCTTCCACTCCAACGTTGACATAATGCTGAAGCACAAATTCAAGGAATACCTGCTGCTTTGTGTTAAAGTGCGTGTGGATCTCCACACGTGCTTTGGAAGCCCTTTCCTCGCGCGTAAGAGGGGGAAGAACGTAGGCGATATATGCCAGGACATCGAAGAGATCGCTTTTTTCGGCATCGATCATCTTTGCATCTCGGATAGCTGTTCCGGCCCAAATCCGCTCTCGGCAAGGCCCTGCAAGAGTTTCTTTCGGGTATCTGGCAAGCTCCAAATAGCGCGTAGCTCGGTTTCACTCTTGAAGAAGTCAGGCAGCTTACCGTAGAGCGCTTCCATGAATTGCTGAGCAGACATCGGAGTGCCGTCCGGGTGCCAGAAGCTGGTCGATACCATGTGTTGAATCGTCCGCTCTTTACCGTCGGCCAACTTCACTCTAATCTTTGTCTTCTTCTTGCAGATGCAGGGGCGTTGGCCGCACTTTGGGCAGGGTTCTTTCGGGCACTCACACGGTTGCTTGCCGCATACCGGACACGGTTTGGGATCAGGCTTTTCGCACTGACAGGGTCGGCACCCGCAGTTGGGACATGTTTCGTCATCTCCATTAGGTGTCACTGGTTCACCATCCCATTCAGGGTCACTGAAGTGGTGATATGCCTTGACGAAGTCATAGATTGTGAAATAGTACTTTCCGTCATAGAGACGGGTGCCTCTTCCGATAATCTGCTTGAACTCGATTATCGAGTTGATTGGGCGCATCAGTACGATGTTTCGAATGTTCCTTGCGTCAACGCCCGTGGCCAGCTTCTGTGATGTTGTCAGAATTGTCGGAATAGTCTTTTCGTTATCCTGAAAATCACGCAAGTATTGATCGCCAAGTGCCCCTTCGTCTGCTGTGACTCTCTGACAGTAGTTTGGATCAGAACTGGCTTTCATCTGATTGATCAGGTCACGGACGGCCAGAGCATGATCCTGCGTCGCGCAGAAGACCAGGGTCTTTTCGTTCTGATTGATCATGTCCATGAATATCTTCACGCGATGAGCTTCACGTTCCTTGATTTCGATAATCTTGTTGAAATCCGGTTCTTTGTAGATTCGGCTTTCTTCAATTTCACCTTCTACAAGCGTATCATCAGGCGTATATATGTAATCGTCCAGAGTAGTCGAAATTTGCCTTACCTTGAACGGTGTGAGGAAGCCGTCGTTGATCCCATCTTTGAGAGAGTAGATATAGACAGGATTGCCGAAGTAAGCATAGGTGTCGACGTTGTCTTTGCGTTTTGGCGTAGCTGTCAGACCAAGCTGAACGGCAGGGGAGAAGTACTCAAGAATGCCTCTCCAATTGCCTTCATCATTCGCCCCCCCTCTATGACATTCGTCGATAATAATGAAGTCGAAGAAGTCAGGCGGATATTCCCCAAAATACGGTGATGGTTTCCCATCCTTAAGGGGACCGCTCATGAACGTCTGGAATATTGTGAAGAAGACGCTGCCATTGGTCGGAACACGGCCCTTCTTTCGGATGTCTTCCGGAGAAATACGCACGAGAGCGTCCTCGGCAAACGATGAGAATGCGTTGAATGCCTGGTTTGCCAGGATATTTCGGTCTGCCAGGAAGAGAATACGTGGACGACGCGAAGGTTCGCGGCTCAGATTCCAGCGGCTGTGAAAGAGCTTCCAGGCTATTTGGAAAGCGATCATGGTCTTGCCGGTACCGGTTGCTAACGTGAGCAATATTCTGGCTGGCCTTCTGCTATGGCGTCCAATACTCGTTCAATGGCAATGTCGCGAAAATATCGTTCTCCCAAAGCGCCGCCCTTGTCTTCGAAGGGCACGTCTAAGAACCGATCGCGCCAGGCGTTCTGCTCAGCGAATGTCATATCCCAAAGTTCGGAAGGGGATGGGTAGCGAGCTTCGTCTCCTTCCTTACCCGTTTCCATATCGATTGCATAGATTCCACGACCATTTGTGGAGTATGTGAATCGAATGGCCATCTTCCCAGCGTAGTTTTTCGCTTGCCCCACTCCTTCGCTGACCGGCTTGTCATACGGTTTCGCTTCGACCACCGCGAGCTTCCGATTGCGATACATGAGCACGTAGTCAGCCGTCAACGGCTTGCCCCTTTTCCGTGTCCCTCAATCCGACCCATGGTGATGGGATACTCTCGGAAGATCTTGCTTCCTTCCACCACACCCCAGCCAGCGTCCTTCAAAGCGGGGTCAATGTATTCAGCTCTTGTTTCAGCTTCGTTCATTTTAATTCATTTTAATTTGAATGCGACGCTAAGCTAGGGGCCCGTGTTGACTACCTTGCATCTCTTGATCGTTACAGAGAAACATGGTAGGTCCGATGCGACTTGAATCAATTCAGCTCGCCTTCTTCGGTAGTCCCGCAAATGTTGACTGCTCAACAGAATCTCATCCGAATTGTCCAGAGCGCCATAGGGATCACCGAAGTATAAGGCTGTGATCTGACCAATCGCTTCATATCCTGCTTCATCTTCTACAATATATCTATATTCATCCTCATCTTTCCAAGGTGCTAGCTTTGTTGATAGAATTCGCTGAATTCTCCCTGCCGTTTCAAATTCGTCGACAATCGGAACGTCATTAACGTACGTGATGGACCGTACTTCACTCAGATCGACCAAAAGCTCGATAGCCAAACCCCGGAATCCACCCGCATAGTGCGCCCAGATGACTGGTCCGGCAAAGGCGGCCTTTCCGCAAAATGAACAGACTTCGTATGTGCTTTTCTGCTATACGAAATTGACACACCCGTTACAGAACCACTCAATACACCCTCCATAGGGTCATTGAGCGTGTCAAAAGTGGAGCACCAAAACTGCCCTTAATCTAGAATATATTTGGCACGTTCTAGCTCCAGGTCACTAGTGAGTGGACGAAACTTGAAAAGCTTCAATGTACTCAAGATCACATTCCCCCGCAAAATCACAGTGCAACGTTGACAACTTTAGAGCATCTAGCTTGGAGATCCTGCTTTGGAGTAGCGATTTCAACTGCTCCGTCTCTGCTTTAGTGGTTTCGATTCGATTTATGCTTTCCATCTGAATTTCTTTAGGCGGCACCGGGATCTTAGAGACGAGAGCACTGTTTGGTTCAGACTCTTGATGTTGGTTCCGGTGCCCGAAGATATCATCTCTCTTCGAGTATCGGTTGACTGCAGAAATGGCAGAGGAACTCCGGCATAATGTCTTGCCTCCGGAGACGTGCTGGATCGTGAAACCGGAAAACTAGTATTGTCCGAGACAGATCTTACCAAGAGGCAACGTCCGATCAAATCAATGTTGCCATTTGACCTAACAAATAAGATGTCATTTTTCCTTACTCGGTCAGTATTCGTGAGGTTCCCGTCAATAGTCGCTTCCTCCAAATGGTTGACAGCAACCGAGAAATTGTTTGAAAATCTTTCACTCCATTATCTTTACAGTGCCTCCGCGGCTGGATTTGGTAAAATTGATACCGTTTCTGAGCTCGTAACCAATTCACCTAACTGGAAGGTCGTCCAATTTGCTCCATGTTCACTGTATACCAAATCCAGATAACTTTGAAACAGCTCTCTGGCATTCTGAATGTTCTTTTCGGTGTTGGCTTTGGCGATATCAATAGCCGCGAACGCTTCATCGAGGATGCGGACGATTCGCTTCTGTTCGGGGAGAGGGGGATAGGAAATTCAACGTCGAGAATTTGGCGGGAAGAGAGGTGCTTCCCGTGCTGTCGCCGTAACGTCTTCAATAGCCGTCAAGTAGGTAGTAAAGGCATAAACCAAGAATCTCGGCAACAAGTGTGATGCGAATTCTTCCGATCTACAAACCCGCTGATTGAGTAGGCCGGGTTCCCCCTTCCATTCAAAACATCGGATTTCCCCGTCCTTCCGATAAGCAAGTTGCCCGAATGTACGATATACTTGCTATCGTAGTCACCGGCGTAGCGGATACAGTAAGGAACCATTCTTGCGGTCGCGAATCCTAATCAGATGAATTCCGTTGGAGGTACTGGAGTTCCCCGAATCGAAGACGTAGAGGTTTTTATCTTAAGCAAAACTCCTAGGGGACTAGTCTGCCACTCCCTAGTCATATCATTTCCTTGATCTTCTCCAGTTCCTTCCGAGTTTCCATGTCAAGTCTAGCTATCTGATCAATTATCTCGCTTGGGCTGCGGTGAGCGATCTCATCCCGTCCATTTGGGTTCTTTACAGAAAGGTCAAACGTCACTTTGATCGACGGCCTTGATATCCACAGCCCAGCTCTTTGGAGATCGAGCCAGGAGCTTCGGAGCTTGACAAACTCAGAGAGATCATCGTCGTTGAGAGCATTGGTCTTGCCCAGATTACGGCCGGGGTCGAGCTGGTAGTACCATATCTTGCGTGTCGGAGAGCCTTTCTTAAAGAAGAGAACGACCGTCTTTACACCAGCCCCTTGGAACGTGCCGCCAGGACAGTCGAGAATCGTGTGCAGATCGCAACTCTCCAAAAGAAGTTTGCGAAGGCTTACCGAAGCATTGTCGGTGTTGGACAAGAACGTGTTCTTGATGACCACACCAGCTCGTCCTCCAGCTTTGAGCATCTTGATGAAGTGCTGTAAGAAAAAGAAGGCCGTCTCACCGGTGCGGATAGGGAAGTTTTGCTGAACCTCTTTCCGCTCCTTGCCACCAAACGGTGGATTAGCCAATATGACGTCATAGCGGTCTTTCTCCTGAATGTCGGCAAGGTTTTCAGTTAAGGTATTAGTGTGAAGAATGTTCGGGGCCTCAATTCCGTGAAGGATCATGTTCATGATAGCGATGACGTAGGCAAGGGACTTCTTTTCTTTGCCGTAGAAGGTGCGTGATCTGAAGCGTACTCAGGTTTTTGGTGGTGAGCTTGTTGTTGGCCTTCATGTATTCAAACGCCTCGCACAAGAAGCCTGCTGATCCAACCGCCCCATCATAATGTCTCGCCAATCTGCGGTTTTACAACGTTCACAATGGCCCGAATGAGAGGGCGTGGGGTATAGTATTCGCCGCCATTGCGTCCGGCATTGCCCATCCGCTGTATCTTTCCCTCGTACAGGCTTGAGAGCTCGTGTTTCTCGTTTTGAGATCTGAACCGCAGTTCGTCTATATAGTCGATAATCTCGCGTAGATTGTACCCGCTGGAAATCTTGTTTTTAATCTCGCCGAAAATCTGCCCAATCTTGTACTCGATCGTGTCCGGCCCGCTGGCTCTTTGCGTGAACCCGTTAAGATAAGGGAACAACTTCTGATTGACAAAATCGCGAAGGTCATCACCGGTCATAGCACGATTGTGATCAAGCTTACCATCCTTGGTCTTTGGCGCCGCCCAGGATTCCCAGCGGTAGGGTTTATCAAGAATGAATGCGTATTTCTTACCGCTCATCGCGGCCTCATCGGCCCGGTCCTGCTCCAGGCCGTCGAGATACTTCAAAAACAGCAGCCATGAGGTCTGTTCAGTATAGTCCAACTCGGTTGTACAGCCAGCCTCCTTTCGGAGGAGATCATCGATATTCTTGAATGCCTGCTCAAACATTGTTTCTTGTCCAAATCCTATTTCAAAAGTGGTAGCCGTGGACAGCGTCCGGTCCGAATTGTCCATCGGGCTGGCACAAAGATCTTAAGTTTCCGATTGGGGAGATATTGTTCTGAGCGAAATTGCTGCCCCGAAAATCCATGTCCCACATGCGAAATCACGTCCCCGCAGCTTTTGATCTAGGTCGTTTTCGTCAATTTCAGACCGCCGCAGCCCATCGCAATTTGGTGCCAGCGGATGGATAATCAGAAGATAGTGTCCGACAAATGGTTGCGCAAGGGAAATTAGCTATCTCAGCCCCAATCTCACTGGACGAACGATGTATGCTTGTTTTCCGCTCACTATCAATTCATACTGGTTGATGGTGAGTGGTAATCGGAAATCGTACCGCCAGGAGAACGCCTCAGGAGCATGAGACCTCGATTCAAATATCTTGACAGGTGCCTGAACGAACTCTATCCGGAGAAGTATGCACTGGAGATGCTGATATCCCATGTTCTGGATGACGACGACGCCGTGAATTTCCAGGACGATGTCGAGATATCTCCAAGAGTGAGCACTTCTTCCTTTCCACTTGTCCAGATGTGGCTAGTTCCTGAACGCGACTTAGGGATCTTCGTTGGAACAAGCAAGCTTTATCAAGAGCGGTACTCCAAGGGTGAGAAGGATGCCTTACGTAAGTTTTGTCGACTGTCCCCATATGCTTTTAGGGCATGGTGGGTTCTTGACGCTATCGAAACTCTTCGCAAGGAGAACACTCAGAAATCGAGGCGAGAATTAAGTCGCATCTTCGCAGATTATGTAGCCACGAGGGGGAACCGGAGCACAGAGACACTTGGCAAAGCACTATTGAGTGACAGGAAGTGTCATGAGCTTGTGCTCAAGCATCTCGTATCAGAAGGTACTGAAGAAAAGGCCATCTGGGCGGCGGCTGAATTGCTAGCGAAGGCATCGAAGGGCGAAAAGTACAAGGAGAACAAGGTAAAGGAAGCCTACTATGCGTTCAAGGGGAGGAAATTCAACGAGAGAGTTAGTAGCATGCGGGCGTATTGGAGATTCATTTTCTGTGGTTTTCCGAAACAAATGCCAGGGCCGTCCAGAATTGATCCAGTTTTGGAAATTGTTTATGGACTCCGAACTTTTCGCATACATCTCAAAGACGAATTTCAAATGTACAAACAGGTAAGACGGAGGGCATTTGGAATTGTTTACAGTAAACGAGGTTACCTCGTGCGTTCTAGCAGAAAGAGGAAATCGACAGTCGACCTTGAACTTGCGATCAAGCAGGTCCAGGCAACCTATTGGGGATCCAGAGACCATTTTAGGAGTGAATTTGACGAGTTGTATAGTGACTTTCTCCGAATAGAGAACCTCCAGAGTGAGGGATACCCGAACATTCTTTAGAACACCCCTCCTCTGGCTGGAAGATCTCCCAAAGCGTACGCCTATCCTTACGATTGTCTCTACCGAATGTGTCTTTAATCAGTAGAGTGACAGCTGAGTGTATTTAGCTTACTTAGGGCAACGGCATAAAAAACCGTCGCCCTTTTTGTTTATGAGTTGGTCTTTATTCCACATCGATCGAGGGAGACAAGCAAATGAAGACGTTTATTACCAATAACTTAAGAGAGCCTGAAGCCGGTGGGCCAATGACAAAATGTCCCAGATACGCTGTTTGTTCTGCACCAGTTTGTCCCCTTGACCCGGATCAGGACAAGCGAACTCGCCTCCAAGGCGAACCGAAATGTACCCTCAGCAAGCGGCTCAGGATAAGGTTGGCGGAAGGAGCAGACCTCGAACGGGATGGAATGACCAAGTCGGAATGGGCCAGGCACCGGCAGTGGTCTGAGATGACGGAGTCTGAGAGAGCCAGGAGAACAGCCAAATTACGGCCGTTTCGCAAGAAATTCACACGACAATCAGAAGGATCATGCCAAGGTCAAGGTACCAGATCGGTCCGGACAAAACTGCGAGTGAAACTCGCAGGAAATTTGTGTCATGGAAATCAAAGTCAGCAAAGCGTCACCTCAAGTTAGAATGCTCGGCGAGGGATTCTGGTCAGGAAGTTGACGCTTCATTTGATCTGGAGTCGTGGATTGCTGATGTGATAATATTGAGCTTAACCAGACCAGAGCCCAGTTCGATCATATGTTCCGATCGGATTGAAACTAAAGGTCAAGGAGACTAAAGTGTCGAAGAAGAAGACCGAGGACGATTGGACGTTGGACAAGCTCCCAGCACGAATACAGCCCGGTGAGTATGACGCCATTTGTTACAAGATTGAGAGAGGGATCAGCTATGGTGGTAGAGAGGATCTGTATTTTCGGTTCAGAATACAAGGTTTGGAATACCACGGCACTGAATTGTACATGGTTTGTCATCACGCGGACAAGAGACCTAGCGCCAGGTCGAAGTTCACCACGCAATGGACATTGGCTGCTGGCAGGAGGCCTGAACGTCATGAACCGATGCGTCTGGGAGTATTTAAGAACAGGTTGTTCACCATACTGGTGAGAGATTCCAAGCGGAAATTTCCCAATGGTAAGCTCATGCCTGCTCATTTGCAGTACTCCGTGGTAGATTCCATCATTGAACCGCAGACTGGAGTACCAATCACCAAATGACAAGTCCGAATTCAATTCCGCTGTCGTATTCCGTGCGGTCCTAAATCGAGTGCTTTTCGGTGCAACCTCTTACCATAAACCAAGTACCGATTACCAACTACCATGTTTGTCCTTAATGGAAATCGGCTGGAGTGAGGGATTTGGGGCATCGCAGTCTTCATCGAATCAAGTAACTAAACAGGTCGGTGTGTGGTTCAAACACACGCTTGGTTATTGTCATACAAGCGATAAACCTTGCACAGGGTTGAGGCATACTGTCCGATCCTGTGCCGACCTTTTGAAATGCTCAATCGCTCGATTATGGAAACTAGCATCTGGCGTCCTTGCTTTGTTGACAAGATCAGCAAACTACGCTATATTGCAACTGTTGAGACAATCCGGGATCGGAGCATTTTTATTTGCAAGGTTCCGCCCAAGTCAGTTTATTAAGCTCCGTGTGGATTGTCTCAACACCAAACCACTGGGTTTCTGGCTTGGGCGTTTTACTTTACTGCCTCAGCGGCAAATAGGAGATGGCTATGAAAGACAAAGCCGCAGTGTACTTCCGGTGCAGCACGGAGAAGCAGGACAAGTCGATAGCAGATCAAAAGAGGGTGATCGAGCAGTACGCCTCGGAGAATCATCTGGAGATCACGACTTGGTTTGCTGAGGACGAAGGAAAGAGCGGGACAAGTTTTGAGAAGCGTCCGGGGTTTATGAAGATGCTCCGCCTGGTCGAGTCCGGCGCCAACGATTTTAGTCAAATTCTTGTTTACGATGTTGACCGTTGGGGAAGACCGACCGATCCGGATGAATCGAATTATTGGGAATATCACTTCAGACGACTCGGAGTTGAGTTAGATATGTTCTTGATGAATCGCTGAATGATAGATCACTTGGCGGAAGGCTGAATAAGAAGATCAAGCAGGAGCTTGCCACAGAGGAAAGCCGAAAGCAGTCTCTCCGGGTCAGAGAGCGTTCGAAGATGCGAGCCGCAGAAGGCTACCGTGTTGGAGGTTTTGCTCCCTATGGCTTCAAACGCCAACTGGTTTCTGCGGACGGAGTGCCAATAAGGATCCTGGAACATGGGCAGCACAAATCAGAAAAGAGCGAGCGCGTGAAGCTGGTACCGGGCGACATTGAAGAGATCAGGATCATCAGGAAGATGTTTGCTATGAGGGCTGAGGGCGCTGGCTATTTGGCAATTGCGAATTACCTGAACGGTCTTGGGGTCCCGGCCCCTCGGTCCGGGAAGACTTCGTCCAGGGAAGAACAAACCGGGCAAATGGGGAAGCAATACTGTTTACAATATCCTCAGGAATCCTGTCTACAAAGGCGACTGGACTTACAATCGGGAAGCGAGCGGTGGCTGGGTGAAATATGAGAATCCTGACAGGCGGTTTCATCCCGAATCGGAGAGAGTCACCTGCGAAGGCGCCCACGAGCCAATCGTTGCTCCGGACTTGTTCGACAAGGTACAGTCCGTGAGAAACCACTCTCCACGAAATGCCGGCAAATACCGGAATACGAAATCTCCCTACCTGCTCTCTGGACTCATCAAGTGCCTGGATTGCGGATACAACTTTCAGGGACATATCCACAAGAACAAGTTCGGCGAATGGCGATACTACGAAGACGGCGGTTTCTACGCCCGTGGGAAATCTGTATGTTCGTCTTTCCACATACCGAAAGACTCGATCGAAGAATATGTGGTCGACGTGATACGGAACAGCGTGATCGGGTCGGCAAACATGTCAAAGGTTGAGAAACTCCTTCGGTTGAGAACAAGCAGATCCTTTCAGATTGATCCTCGATCGGCCGAAATCGAGGCTCGCTTGTCGGAAATTACTGATTCACTGGAGAACATCAAGGACAGCATAGAGAAGGGACTTCAGGTAGACTTTATCAGAGACAGGATTGACAAGCTAGAACGAGAACGGGACGATCTTATCGCCGAGCGGTTCACGTTGACCGATCGACTGGACAGGCCGGACGATACCAGAGAGGCTCTGCGACGAGCAGAGAACTTCTATTCGGAGTTTGAGACCAGGTTTGACACTGCTCCGCTCGCTAAGAAACGCGAACTACTACAAGCATTTGTGGGAAAGATTGAAGTCAGCCACGATCAGAGAACCGCGCAATGTTATTTCAACGATTACCGGGGGGAGTTAAAGTCTATGAATGCCGGAGGTCGGACTCGAACCGACATGATGTTGCCATCGGGGGATTTTGAGTCCCCTGCGTCTACCAGTTTCACCACTCCGGCAATACCCGTGACAGGTAGAATTGTCAGTGCCCATATTAATAGCCGCGTTAACCAATGTCAAGTGCCGTAATGCGGAAAGCGCGTGGGGTGCCCCACCTTTCAGGTGGGAAACGGGGCCCACGCGAACGGAAGAAACCGGGATTCCCTCGTTCGAGGGAATGACATGCCTGTGGGCATGTGTGAGGCGGAGCGGGTCATAAACGCTTATGGCTTTCACGCAATGACCCAATTCTCCTGCCGTGCGGAAGAAAGCGCGTGGGGTGCCCCACCTTTCAGGTGGGAGCCCACGTGAACGGAAGAAACCGGGATTCCCTCGTTCGAGGGAATGACATGGCCGTAGGCATGTGTGAGGCGGAGCGGGCCATAACCTGTCGTCCCTTTTATGTGATGACCCGATTCTCGTGCCGTAAAGCGGAAAGCGCGTGGGGTGTCCCACCTTCCAGGTGGGAGCCCGCGCGAATGGAAGAAACCTGGATTCCCTCGTTCGAGGGAATGACATGGCCGTAGGCATGTCTCACTCGTCCGGCCATAAGAATGGTCGGACCTACAATTCATGAGCCATAGGATGGCACATTCTAATGGTCCGCCATTGTCAAAGCGATCAATACAAACGGGCTATGGACATGGGCAGGCTCGAAGACGAGACTGCCCCACGCAGGACTTTCCTGCACGTGGGCTACAAAATCCAAGCGTGTTGTGAATAGGAAACGCGAAGAGATCACCCTAAAACCGGGTCGGCTCTTCGGTAGTGTCTTCGGGGATATAATCTTCAGTGCGGGCGGTGGCCGGATTGAATTTGCCGGCGGAAGGATGAAGATGACAGTATGTAGTCGGCTCGGTGCCGGCGATATAGACTTCGCTCCGAACGTGTGTGCATCGGTCAGTCGCCAGCTCGCCAGACTCCAGGCAGACATCGGCATGGACAATCCCGTCCGGTTCCTCGAAATCTTCCACCGGCAGCGAATCGCACGCCTTGATCATGAAGTCGGCCCAGATCGGGACGCCGTTTTTGGAGCCGTCTTGATTGCGGCCGAGAGAAATCTTCTCATCGAATCCCACCCAACAACCGGCAGTGATCTGCGGGGTGTAGCCGATAAACCAGTTGTCACAGAAGTTATTCGAGGTTCCGGTCTTGCCGCCGGCCGGACGCGTGAAGCCCATCCATCGAGCACGACGGCCGGTACCGTTGTCGACGACCGATTGCATCATGTTGACCATGACGTACGCCGTCTGAGCGGAGAGGACTTCTTCTTTCTGCACCGCGGTATTGTCTTCGATTGTCCGTCCATATCTGTCGACAATCTTGTGAATCAGGCGATAGGGGATATGAATCCCTTTGTTGGGGAAGACGGAAAAGGCCGAGACCATTTCGATCAGTCGGACATTCGATGTTCCCAAAGCCAGCGATGGCACAGCGTCGAGCGGCGCGGTAATCCCCATGCGGCGAGCGTAGAAGACCGCCTGTTCCGGTGTAACTTTCAGGATCAACCGAATGGCGACCAGGTTTCGGGACAGCCTGATACCATCTCTAATGGTAATCGGTCCGAGGAATTTGTTATCAAAATTGTGCGGCCGCCACTGGGGAGCGCCGGGGATGTCGAGCACAATCGGGTTGTCATCGATTATGTCGGTGGTTCGGAAACCATTGTCGATCGCCGCCGTGTAGATGAACGGCTTGAAGCAGGAACCGGGCTGGAGGTAGGACTGCACCGCCCGGTTGAACTCGGTGTTTTTGAAATCACGTCCGCCGACCATCGCGAGAACATCGCCATTGTTATTGTCAATAGCGATGAACGCCCCCTGCACTTTCTTGTAGACGCGAATCGAGTCACCGTGAGCATCGACCGTATCCGGCTCGTATCTGGTGTATACTTTGTTATCGATCGGATAGGAGCGTTCGATTCGGGCGCGAAGCGAGTCGACCTTGCGATAGACCGCGTCTTCGGCATCCTTCTGAAGATCAGCATCGAGCGACGTAAACACTTTTAGTCCGCCGGAGTACAGGGCTTCTTCACCATATTTGTCGAGCAGGTATCTCCTGATGGTCTCGGTGAAGTAAGGCGCGAGACCGGCTTCTTCCTGCGGCGGGCTGGTCATCAGAGGAAGCGCTCGGAGCGAATCGCACTCCTCCCGAGGCATTCCACCGAAATCGTAATACGAGTAAAGGACCCGGTTTCGTGCCTGCAGCGATTTCTCCGGATCGTTGAACGGTGAGTTGATATTCGGACCTTTGAGCAGACCGATTATCACGGCGCAGTCGCTGATGGTCAGTTCGTTGACCGGCTTGTTGAAATAGATGTGAGCCGCCGCCGCGATACCGTACGCCCCCCGTCCGAAATAGTACTGGTTAAGGTACATCTCGAGGATTTCGTCTTTTGCGTACGTCCGTTCCAGTTTAACCGCCGTCAGCGCCTCCTTGACTTTTCGATCCAGCGTCTGCTCGCGATTCAGAAAGAGCATGCGCGAAAGCTGCTGGGTGATAGTCGACGCCCCGGCGGTGATGCGCCATTTGAGCAGGTTGGTGGCGGCCACGACCATTACCCGCCGAACGTTGATTCCCCAGTGATTGTAAAATTCCCGATCTTCCGACGCGATCAGCATCTTGACCAAATAGGGGGGGAAGTCCTTGTAAGGGGTGAGGACGCGATTTTCGGAATAGAACTCTTTCAGCAGGACGCCGTTGCGGTCGTAGACCTTGGTCTTGAGACTCGGCTCTATATTGTGCAGCTGCTCGAACGACGGCAGCTCGTTCTCGTAGATATACGTGAGCTTATAGCTGCCGTATACAATGAGCACGACCAGCACCACCGAGATGCTGATGACCCAGTTACGGATCCGGGCTCGTCGAAGCCGCTGTTTGTCTCCTGCTATAGGCATAGGACTTTCAGTTTTGGTTTTGGGGATGTCAAAGTCAAGTTAAAACAGGCCCGACCTAACCGCGAGTGTGGCGCTAATTTATGTATTGCCACGAGCTTATTTTTTTCCTTCTTTCCGCAAACGACATAAATCAATCTCGTCTGTTATATGCCGATAGGATGGGAAAGATTCTCAAAAAGGAGCCGCCCGTGACTGAGTCCGACAGTCCCGAACTGAAGAAAGAATTCGAGCGCCAGTGGAATATTATCTCGCGCGGGGCAGTTGACATGCTTCCTGAGGATGAATTCGCGCGAAAACTCAGGAAATCGATCAAAGAGCATAAACCGCTTCGCATAAAGCAGGGGTTCGATCCAACCGCCCCGGACATCCATCTTGGACACACAGTAGGCATTCGGAAACTGAAACAGTTTCAGGATCTCGGACACCAGATTGTACTGATCGTGGGAGATTTCACGGCAATGGTGGGAGATCCGTCGGGAAGATCGGTCACCCGGCCGAAACTGTCGTACGACGAAGTGACGAGGCATGCTGAAACATATCTGAAGCAGTTCTTTGCCATCCTTGACAAATCCAAAACCGAAGTACGGATGAATGGTGAATGGTTCAGCAAGATGAATTTTGCCGATATCATGGAGCTGGCCGGGAAGTTTACCGTGGCGCGGCTGCTCGAGCGGGATGATTTCAGCAAGCGGTTCAAAGAAGGTACGCCGATCTCAATTCATGAGCTGTTCTATCCGTTGATGCAGGGGTACGACTCAGTGGCGATCAAGTCCGATATCGAGCTGGGGGGAACGGATCAGAAATTCAACCTGCTGTGCGGACGGACGATTCAGGAAGCCTATGGTGTCGAGCAACAGTGTATTCTGACGATGCCGCTGCTGGTCGGCCTGGACGGCGAGAAGAAGATGTCGAAATCGACCGGGAATTATATCGGGATAGACGAATCACCCAAGGAGATTTTCGGCAAGGCTATGTCCATTCCCGACAATCTGATTCTGACCTATTTCGAGCTGGCCACAGAGGTCCCGGCGGAAAAACTCACAGAAATCAAGTCCAGGCTTGAGGATTCCGGAACAAATCCGATGTCATTAAAGAAGGAGCTGGCCGAGACGCTGGTCGATATGTATCACCCGGCGGGCAGCGGAAAAGAAGCCCGGGAAGAGTTCGAGCGGGTATTTTCGAAAGGCCAGTTACCGGATGAGATGCCGGAAGCGAACTCTGAGTTTCTGAAGAAACAGGAGATCGATCCGAAGAACGTTTATCTAGTTCACTTGATGACCAAAAACGATCTGGCGAAATCGAATTCCGAAGCTCGGAAACTGATTCAGGCTGGTGGCGTATCAATTGATAATGAGAAGGTGACCGATGTCGATTTTGAGTTTTCACTGGACCATGAAATGGTCCTCAAAGTGGGCAAACGGAGATTTCTGAAATTAGTCCCCTGAGACCTGCAAACCGTGGGCGGGTTGGGCTGTTACAAAATGGAAATGCTAACAAGCGACATAATAACTAGAAATACCCGCAGGTTCATATTCCTCCTCGTTCTGGCAGGAATGTTGGCGGCCGGATGCTCCAAGAAGACTCTGTCACCCGCCACCCAACCGGCTGAGGAAGCCAGGCCGGCGATTGTCAAGCATCTGGCGCCCAGACCTATCGAAGAATATATCGATCCCCGCGCATACAATCTCTATGTAAACGGGCTCATTTACGAAGAGATCGGCAATTTCAAGGCGGCAACCGAGAGTTACACCGACGCCCTCCAGTACCATCCCAACTCGTACCAGATTCGCTACTCGCTCGGAGAAGCTTACTATCAGCTAAAGCAATTTCACGATGTTATCTCAGTCCTTGCGGTAATTGAACCGGAAGATGCCGATGTGTACACGTTGCGGGGAGCATCGTACCTGTCCTTGGGAGTCGCCGATTCGGCCGAAATTGCCTTTGGGAATTTGGTTCGGGTGGATCCGACCAATACGATGGGGTATTCCTATCTGGCCAGTCTGTATCGCAATCAGGGGAAACTGGACTCGCTTATCTGGGCCTATCAGCATCTGACGCGTCTTCGTCCCGACAACGATCGCCAGTGGCGCGAGTTAGGGAGGCTTCAGGTCGAGGCCGGGGACAACGAAGGGGCCAAATACTCTTTCCAACAATCGTTGGAGCAAGTAAACGGTGCTTCGAATATGCTCTCGTATCTTGGACTGGCGGCAGTGTACCAGGCTGAGGAAAAAGATGATTCGGCCCTCGCCATATTTAAACAAGCAATTCAATTCGATCCAGATAACGTAGTGCTTAACAGAGAATTATCCGTGGCTTACTACCGCACCGATTCACTCCTGCCGGCTCTGAAATATGCCCGGCGCTTGGTTGAGCTGTCACCTGACGACCGGAGCGCGACCCGACGACTCGCCATGTTCTACATGGAAGCTGACTCCCTGCATCAGTCTGACTCCCTCTTCAACATCCTGACTCTGGGGGAAAAGAATCCGGCCGATTTCTATTTTCTGGGTCAGATCGCGATCCGGCAGAAGAGATATCAGGATGCCGCCGAAAGCTTCTCAGTATGTACTCAAATGGTTGATACCGCGATGGACGGCTGGATGGGATTGGCTTTCGCCTATCAGCAGCTCAAGGAATACGACCAGGAAATCACAGCTTTGAAGTCGGCGCTTGGGCATGTCAGTGGGGACGAGAATCAGATTGACCTGCTTTTTTCCCTGGGGGCGGCATACGAACAATCCGGCCAGGTGAACGAGGCCGAGTCGACTTTCGAGGAGATTATCGCCCGCTCTCCCGATTATGCTCCGGCGCTGAATTACCTCGGCTATATGCTTGCCGAGCGAGGGGAGAAGCTCGATTATGCTCGCACCCTTATCGAGAAGGCGGTTAAAGCCAAACCGGACAACGCAGCTTATCTCGACAGCTACGGCTGGGTGCTCTATCGACAGGGGAATTTCAAAGACGCTCTAAAGCAACTGAAGAAGGCTGTTTCGCTTGACAGCGACCCAACAGATATTCGATCATCTTGGAGACACGTATAAAGCAATGGGAAATCTGAGCGATGCCCGGGTCTGGTGGCAGAAAGCCCTGGATTTATCCCCGAACGACGCTCAGATCAAAGAGAAGTTGGGTAACTGAACCAGAGCATGGATGCACATCCGACTCCTCGCCGTCACGGCGGGGATATCTTAATCTTCCTCACCTTCATCTTAACTTTTGTTATTCTCGGTTGCGCCGAGATCGGTGCGCCGCCCGGTGGTGAAGTCGACAAGACCGGCCCATTCGTGATTGCCTCGATTCCGGCAAATGGAGATGTCAACGTCGCACGAGGGGACGAAGTGACGCTGCGGTTTTCAGAACGCATCGTAAAACCGACCGGCAAGCAGGCTATCTACATATCTCCGCGACCGCAGACACCGCCTCAGATCAAGTGGAAATCGGACTATATCGTCATCAAGTTCGCGGACAGTTTTACGGTCGGTCAGACCTATATCATCTCCCTTGGGGCCGACATAAGAGACCTTCGAAATAACGGCATCGATAGCAATGTCGTAATAGCCTTTTCGACCGGGCCAAGTATCGACTCCGGAAAAATCTCCGGGCACACGGTCAATGTTGGAACACCTGCAGCCGGCGTACTGGTGGCACTGTACGACACGAGTCTGTTCAACAGCGGTGAACCGATCGATTCGATCTATCCGACCTATTTGACACAATCGAACAAAGACGGCAACTTTTCATTTCAGTACCTTCCCAACCGCGAATACCGGATGATTGCGTTTACTGACAACAATCATAACGAACGATTCAGCCCTTCGCGCGAGCAGTTTGCCGTCCCCGATCGGCCAATAATCGTCGGTGGACCTCTCCCGCTCGATGAAATCTATCTCCCGCTTACCTCGCAGGATACGACGGCTCCTTCGATATTGGCGGCATCGTATACGACCGACAAACTGATCAAAGTGAATCTTTCCCGGAGTATCAATCTGGGGTTGCTGAGAACATCGCCTTCGAATTTTCTTGTCAGATCGGCCGCTGACACCACCCAGATCTTTCCGGCCCGAGGTCTTTTGGAATCGGATACGACCGAGAGCAGACTGCTGACATTCTATGTGGGACCGTTGACCGAGGGAACGTACAGGGCGGAATTGGGCTTCGACGCGGACCACCCGCCGCTGAGTTTCGACAGTCTGCGTGTGGAGGACGGCAAAGATAACACGCCCCCCGAAGTGGTGCGGTTCACGCCGTCGAACGAACCGGTATTTTTGAAAGATCTCGATATTCGCCTGACTTTTTCCGAGCCGATCGATACATCAAAGCTGACGGCCCAAACGTTTTTTCTGATCGATCAGGACACCAACTCGGTGGCGATTAAGCGAATCTGGAAAGATCCGTTCCACCTGGCGGTGCGCTCCGACTCGTTGAAACCGGGGACCGACTATCGTTTCAATCTGGCAGAGTTCGACATCGCCGATCTCGCCGGCAATGAGATGGGGGACTCGCTGAAGACCTATCCTTTCAGCATAATCGACCGTGACTCGGTCGGATCGGTCAGCGGTAATATCAGAATCGAAATTCCATCCAAGCATCAGGATCAAACCGTGCTTGAGTTCTTGAAGATCAGTAATGGCCAGAGATTCCAGTTCCCGGTATCAGGAAGTTCCTTTTCAGTCGACCTTCCGGCCGGGAAGTATTTCATGTCAGGATTTATTGATTCGAATCTCAACGGGGAGCGAGATCGCGGCTCGATCTTCCCGTACACCTATTCTGAAACGACCGGCGCATATGCCGATACGGTGGCCGTGCGGGCGCGATTCGAAACGGCCGATATTCAAATGATTTTCAAATAACTCACACGCCATCGGATATTGAGCGTCAAGAAAAGTTGCACCGGTATTTAACATTTGCTATTTTATATCAGGATGAAGTACACACAGTCAATTCGTAAGGGCGTCTGTCTTTTGGCGGCGCTTTTTGGTGCCCTGCTTGTGGGATGCCAGGTCAATACGTTGCAGTATGTGGTTCCGGAAGAGAAAGCCGAACTCACTTATGACATCGGAGCCTGGAAATTAATGGCTCCACAGGTAGTGGCGTACAGGGATGTGAAAGATGTGTCGACGATGCCTCACCCGGATCTGTTCTATCTCAGCATGCTGGCCAAATGCGACAAAAACACCTATCGTACTTCGGATCTACTGATCGACTCTGCTCGTATCGAATTTGCCGTCGCCGATCCGTCGGAGACATCGAATGTCTCCGTCTGGAGGCACCCAACCCGGGTCCAACCGTACAATCAGGATGGTTGGCATCATATCTACGGCAAGATTTTTGATTTCTTCGGCGACCAGGGAATTCCGATTCCAATGAAAGCCGACAGCATCAAACTCAGCTTTGTTGCGGTCGTGGTCGATTCAAGCGATGGTTCCCGACACAGCCAGCCGATGAGTTTTGTGCTGTCGCGCGATGAGCGTTCGACCACAGTGCCGTTCAGTCCGCGTTGATCCGGCCATTTCAATTTCAACAGCGTTACAAAAGAGATGCCCGCTTGTGGGCTGCTCCTTCATAGAAACTGGCGGAAGGAACTTTCCGCCCAAAAAAAAGGCAGGTTCGAAAACCTGCCTCTACACATTTGCTTCCTACGATTTGAATTACTGCAGTTCACCCCAGACAGTGAGGGTGACGCGACGGTTCTTCGAAGCCGACTTGGTCTCACCAGGAGTGGCGACCGGCTTGTCTTTGCCGTAGGAAATCACGAACATACGATAGAGGGAGATCCCAAACTTCGACGACAAATACCGCTTCGCGGCATCGGCCCGCTCCATTCCCAGCATGTAGTTATACTTGGGAGATCCGACCCGGTCGGTATTGCCGGCGATCTCGATAAGTGAACTGGGATTGGCTTCCATCTTCTGACCGCATTCCATGAGGATCTGTTCGGCGGTCGGATTGACGTTGTAGCTGTCGAAGTCGAAGTTTATTTCACCCTGCCAGATGATCTGATAGTTCTCGAATCCTTTGGCTTTGTTGATTGCCTGGTCGGCCTTGGCCGAAATGTCGCTGGCCAGTGACTGAAGTTTGGCGATCTGCTGAGCGTTGGCGTCTGTCTTGTCGCTAAGGGAGCTTATCTGTGCCGACTGTTTTGCTTCTGACTGCTGGATCTGCTGGGCGACATAGTCTTTACTGGTACCACAGCCGATAAAGAGCAGACTCAGAATAATAACACTGACAAGTAAACTTCTCATGACAATAGATTCCTTTCTTTAGGTTTGGATCGTCAATGCCTTACCAATTATACAAGAAGGCTACAATTCCGAGCCAGCGCAAGCAAAAAAGTGGTTGCCCGACTATTGCTTAACGGCCCCGGCGGTGATGCCGGACACGATCTGTCGCTGCATGATAATGAAGAGCAAGAGTACCGGAATCACCGCTATTGTGGATCCGGCCATAAGATGTTGCCAGTCGATCGCTTGATGCCCCTGATAGAGCGCCAGGGCGACCGGAAGCGTTCTGATTGTGTCGCTTTGTGTTAATATGAAGGGAAAAAGAAAGGAATTCCAGTTGGTAAAAAAGACCTGAATCGCAAGAACCGCCAGCGCAGGTCGGCACATCGGCATGACAATCCGAAAGAGAATGCTCATTTCACCGGCACCGTCGATACGCGCCGCTTCTTCCATCGAGGTCGGTATGGTCTCGACATATTGCTTGACCAGAAATATCCCGATCGGGTTGACCAGCCAGGGAAGAATCAGTGCCCAGTAAGTATCGTACATATGAGACTTGACCATCAGGACATACAGCGGGATGATTATGATATGAGCAGGAATCATAAGAATGGCAATCACGGTGAAGAATATGATCTTGTTGGCCAGGGTCCGGTAACGCGCGATCGTATATCCGACCATGAACGAGAAGAGAATATTCCCCAGCGTGACCACGATGCCGACGAATGCCGAGTTGAATAGATACCGTCCCATATGACTCGCTCGGAACAGATCGGCGTAGGTTTGCAAAGAGATGCTCGTTGTTAATATATCTGCAATCCCCACGCTCGATCCCGGGGGACTGATCGACACCCGAAACATCCAGAGCAACGGGAAGATCATCACCAGGAGGATGATTGACAGGATCACATATCGAGTGCCACCGAACAAAACCTTCTTCACCATAATGGCTGCTTCCTCCGCATCATAAAGAACTGCGCGGCCGAGAATATGGCGATAATCACGAACAGAATGTAAGCTGCAGCCGAGGCATAGCCGAACTGGAATTTGGTCGTCAATCCGGTGTCGTATATGAAGTAAACCATTGTGGAAGTATCGAATTTGCCGCTGGTCATCACGAAAATCTCAACAAACACTTGAAATGATTTGATCGAATTGATAACCAGGATGAACAGTGCCACCGGTTTGAGCATTGGCAATGTAATCGAAAAGAACTGCCTCACTTTGCCCGCGCCGCTTAACTCCGCCGCTTCATACAGCTCATCCGGAATGGACTTGAGCCCGGCCAGAAAGATCAGCATGTAGTATCCGGCCGCCATCCAGATATCCATTCCCATTATCGAGTACAGAGCGGTCGAGTTGTTGAACAGAAAACCGTTCTGCGGCGGTGTGAAACCGACCATCGATGCCAGCATCGCGACATAGCCGCCTCGTTGATACAGGCTGGTGAAAATCAGCGCGATCACCACCATCGACGTGATCGACGGAATAAAGTAGCCGGCTCGAAACAATCCCCGGCCCTTGAACTGCTTGTTCACAAGCAACGCGAGACTCAGCGAAATCACAGTCGTGATCGGAATAGTAACAATGACGAACAGAAAAGTATTTTTCAGCGAAGCGATGAAATCGGGGTCATGAAACAGCGCCCGGTAATTGTCCCAACCGACCCAATGGGTCTGCCTTGCGAGAAGCTGGGCATCGGTAAATCCGACGACCAGCGAATAGACGATAGGGAAGAGCCAGAAGGCCGCAAAGGTGATCACCCAGGGGAGGGCAAGAAGGAGCGCGACCGAGCGTAGATTTTTCATTCCTCGATATGCTTGATCTTATCGATCTTCTGCTGAGCTTCGAGCAGTGGCTGCGCTATCAAGCCATCGCCACCAAACACTGCTTCTTCGACCGCCTTCTCGATAGCGTCCTCGATGTACACCCAGTCAGGGTCGACCGGCGGATGCTTGGACAGAGCGATCTGCTTGATGAATGCCTGCAGCACGAGATTCGATGTAAAATACGGATCTTCCTGCGCCTGTCGGCTCGACGGGTTGGCGGAACGATTCGCTTTACAGAACTTCACCTGGTTTTCCGGAGAGGTGATGTACTTGATGAATTTCTGAGCCGCTTCGGCATTCTTACTCGCGGCGTTAATTGCCAGAAATTCGCCGCCAAGGAAGGATCGGCCGGGAAACTGCTGCCCCGGCATCAGGGTCGCGACCAGATTGATATTGCGATGTTCCGTTTCGATGCGTTTGAGCAGCCAGTCGCCGGAGAGAATGAAGCCGATCTTTCCATCGAGAAACGCATCTTCGATCCCCCGTTGGGTGTCCACATATCCGGCCGAGTCATTCAACTGCTTGTAAAACGTGAGAGCATAGACCGCTTTGTCCGAGGCGACCAGACAGTACTTACCGTCATCCGAGAAGATCTTCGCGTCGTTCGACCAGAAGAAGGGAAGGAATTTTTTGTAGAGGCGGTGCTTCTCGGCCGTATTGGAACCCCAGCCATAATAGCCTTTGCCTAATCTACTGACCTTCTTGGCGGCGTAGATCAACTCGTTCCATTTGACGGGGACCCAGTCCGGTGCATATCCGGCTTTAGTCAGCAGGTCTCTGTTGGCGAATAGGACACGGGTACCGAGAATCCACGGTTCAGCGTACACTTTTCCCTGATAGGTAGCCATTCCCCAGCCCTGGAAATTGGCTGAGTCCGGGGAGATCTCCGAAGAGACGTCTTTGAGCAGTCCATTCGAGGCAAATTCGGCAATCCAATCGGAGCCGAGTTCAACGATATCCGGGCCCGTATTTGAACCGAAGGCGATTGCGATCTTCTCGTGGCCGTTGGCCCAGGTGAGATCGGTCAACTCAACCGAAATATCCGGGTTGGCTTTCTCGAAATCCGAGACCATCGACTCGATCACCGGTTTGATATCCGGGTCTGTCCAGAATTGCCACCAGGTTACCGTTGTTTTGGCCGAAGCCTTCGTGATGCCGAGAATGAAAAGCAAGGCAATAGCTATGACAAGAGATCTAGATTTCATAAAAGTATATCCTCGTTTGTTTGACAGTTTTACACAAGAAAATGGGGAGGGGAGCCGAGGGCAATTAAAAAAATGCAGGCAGGCGTATCGGGCAGGACGTCGTAAGGACAGAATTCCTGACGACACGGTTCGGAGGACTCTCAGACCGGGAAAGATCAGGCAGTCAACTGTGGGTTGGCGCGCAGCTGTCGCAGCCGAGAGGCTTCATGATCCACCGGCGTGACACAATTCTTTTAGTTGCTTCCCGCCCTTAGCCTTCGTTCCATTTCCGTATGTTTCCCATGCACATGCCTTTACTGCTAGATGCCAACACCGCCTGGTTCAATATGGACACGATGGCGACTCTCGTTGTTTCCGTGATAAGTATTGCAATCGTGATGTTCACGACCTTTCATCGCAAGAGCCGCGACAAATACAAAGTCCGCAAGATTGCCGGATTGAATGCTGTGGAGGACGCCATCGGACGGGCGACCGAGATGGCCCGGCCGGTCCTCTACACGCCCGGATGGGGTGGCGACATCCAGCGGCCGACCACAATCGCTTCGCTGAATATTCTGAGCCATGTTGCAGAAAAGACTGCTTCGTATGACTGTCAACTTATCTTCCCGACCCATGACCCGGTCATCATGGCGGTTGCTCAGGAGGTTGTCCGGGGAGCATATTCCGCCGCCGGATATCCGGATCGGTACCGAGCAGAGGATATCACCTACGTATCTTCATCGCAGTTTGGCTATGCCGCGGCCGTCGATGGCCTGATCTCCCGAACCAAACCGGCTTCGATATTTCTTCTCGGGACATTCGAAGCTGAGTCGCTAATATTGGCTGAGACCGGGAACTCGATTAATGCGATTCAAATCGCAGGGACCGACTCGACCATCCAGCTGGCATTCTTCATAGTCGCTTGCGACTATACTCTGATCGGGGAGGAACTGTTCGCAGCTTCGGGATACCTCTCCGGAAATCCGTCGATCCTGGCCTCAGTCCGAGCGCAGGACATCATGAAAGTCATAATCGCCGCTGCCCTGATCGTGGCGGTCGTCTGGGCGACAGTGCAGGCGATCTCGGGACAACCGCTAAGTAGCTGGTGGGTGTTCTGATGAACCGTCGGATCCCACTGGTCGTCAGCTTCATATTCGGGCTGGTGATGTTTGCTCAATATTTCTCGGAGCATCCGATCGCCCGTAAACTCAACCAGACAATCCTCGAATACTGGCAGATCATCTTTGCCTTCGCACTGATTGTCGGGGTAATAAGTTTTGCCAAAAATAATCTTGTCGAATTCCAGCGCGGGCATGGTCGACCATACCGTCTAATCGCCTTATTCGGTTGCGCTTCAATGCCGGTGCTTGCGATCTTCTGGGGAATCAAGGCCGACACACCGTTCATGTGGATGTTCGAAAATGTTCAGGCGCCCATGCAATCTACTGTGTTCGCGCTGCTTGCATTCTTTGTTGCTTCGGCTTCCTATCGAGGATTTCGTGCCCGATCGTTGCCAGCCACCGTGCTGCTGCTCTCCGCACTGCTGATCCTCCTGAGCCGATCGAATATCGGCTGGATCTTCTCCGACCCGCTTCCTCAATGGGCCCAGTGGGTGCGCGACTATCCTTCAATGGCCGCTCGTCGAGCAGTCCTGATAGGGATCGGCCTGGGCTCGCTTACCACCTCGCTCCGCGTTATCGTGGGGATTGAACGGACGTGGCTGGGAGGGGAGAAGTAATGAAGCTTGAGTCAAGACACTGGACGTTTATCGGGCTTTTTGTGGTCGTCACGGCCGCGATGTTGGTTCACATCCCGATGACCCTCAGAATCTCTCCGAATACCCAAAAGATGTTTAACTATATCGACTCACTGCCGGCCGGATCCGTGGTGATAATTTCGTTCGACCACGAAGCCTCGTCTCTTCCTGAGATTCGGCCGTTGTCACAGGCTATCCTTCGCCACGCTTTCAAGAAAGATCTGAAGCTGATTGGCGTATCCTTGCTGTCGGAAGGGACCCTGATCGGTTACAGGATGATGAGGAACACGGCGAAAGAGTACGGCCGTGAATACGGCAAAGACTATGTCTATCTCGGGTTCAGGCCACAATATATAGCGGCAATTCTCTCAATGGGGGAGTCGATCGAACAAACGTATCCCGAAGACTATCTCGGGCAGCCATACGCCAGCTATCCATTGACTAAACTGGTCAGGAATTACGACGATGTCGCGGCGGTGATCTCCATTGCCGATGGGAATTTCACGACTCACTGGATTGAATACGGTGCCGCCAGGTACCATGTCAGAGTGCTTGCAGCGGTGACGGCTGCGATGGTTACGAGTTATGACCCGTACCTGGCATCCGGTCAGCTCTATTCGATGGTTGGCGGATTGGTCGGAGCGGCCGAATACGAAAAGCTGCTTGGAATCGGCGGCGGCGGCTCTCGCGGGATGCTTGCGCAATCCAGCTCGCATCTCTATGTCATTCTGCTGATCATAATTGGGAATGTCGTCTATTTCTCGGGCCGGAAGAAGAAGCGAGGGGGATCATGACGGTCGGAACTCTGGTAGCAGGTCTTCTGACCCTGGCGATCCTCTCATTTCTGTATCGCGACAACCCGATTTACCGGGCGGCTGAGTCGCTTTTGATTGGCGTCTCAATCGGGTATATCCTCGTGATTACCTGGACCAATACGCTCGTCTCGATTCTTTTCGCACCTCTCTTCAGCGGCTCAAATCTCTGGCTGATCATTCCATTAGTTCTTGGCCTGCTGATGTTCGGCCGATTCAGCAGCAAAACATCGGCCTTTTCACGTATTCCGATAGCGGTAATGATCGGGTCCGGCGCCGGCGTGGCAATACCTGCCATGCTCTACGCTCGGACGCTGAAACAGATGTCAGCCACCGTCACTCCGTTTGTAACTGAGAGTGGAACTGTCAATTTCTCAGGGATCGTAGTAGTACTCGGATTACTGGCGACCCTGGCGTACTTCTACTTCAGTCGAGAACACAAGGGGGCATTCGGCAAATTTGCCCGTCTCGGAACTTATTTCCTGATGATATTCTTCGGCACTACCTTCGGCTATACCGTGATGTCCCGAATGTCAACCTTCATCGGTCGTATGGAATTCATCCTCAGCGACTTCCTTCACCTTACCCATTGAGCGATGACCTGTCCGCGCTGTAAAGCCGCTATGGAGGAGCGGAAACGGAGCTTCCACAAACAACGAAAATGGGTCTGTCCGAAATGTGGTTTCGTTCGCTTTCAGCGCTCCCAACCGGAACGAAAAAAGTGATAACTTTCCGATTCGCTCGAATATATCTTCGTATCCAAAGTATTCTTTTCGTTTAGCCGCAAATTAGAAACGGATCCGCGCAGTCGATCATAGTTTTGCACGGGAGTAAATCGCCTGGCTTATGCCTGAAAACGGACAGATAAGAGTTGGAACTTCGGGGTACAGCTTTGAGGATTGGTGGGAGAAGTTTTATCCCGCGGACGTCGAAAAAGGGAAGATGCTGGACTATTATGTCAAGTTCTTCCCGACTGTCGAAGTCAATTCGACCTATTATCGCATTCCGCATCCGGCGGTTATGGCCAATATGGTCAAGAAAGCTCCGGATGGGTTCGACTTCATTCTCAAGGTTCCCCAGTCGTTCACACACCGAAGAACCGATCTTGAAAAGGACCATATAGCCTTTCGCGACGCGATCCGGCCGTTCGAGGAATCCGGCAAGCTTTCCGGCTTGTTGGCGCAGTTTCCATACTCTTTTAAGTTCAGTCAGGATTCTTTGGAGTATCTTTCAATTTGCCGCGAAATGGTTGATCCGAATCCGCTTTTCGTCGAGTTCCGCCACAACGGCTGGGTGAACCGCCCGATGTACGACTATCTTCGCAAAGAGCACATTGGCTATGTTTGTGTCGATGAACCTCAACTTCCGGGACTGCTCAATCCGGACTCTTTCGCCACCACCGAGACCGGTTATATCCGCCTCCATGGCCGCAATAAAGAGCACTGGTGGAACGGAGGGCCACTCCGTTACGATTATTCGTATTCCGAAGAAGAGCTGAAGGAATGGAAAGAAAAGGTGCGGAAACTGGCAGAAAAGGTCAAGAAGGTCTATGTCTTTTTCAATAATTGCCATCTCGGCCAGGCGGCCAGGAACGCCTCAGATTTTATGAAAATGATAGGGAGTGATTGAGTCTGACAGACTTTTTTGTTGACCGATCACGCCGCAATGATTATTTACACGCAACCTGAGATGAAAAGGTAACCCATGATCCTTAAACTGGTTAACATTCGAAAGGCTTTCGACGAGAAAGTGGCGGTGAACGACCTGTCGCTGGACGTTCCGCGAGGTGTCATTTTTGGCATTATCGGACCGAACGGTGCCGGCAAAACCACCACGATCCGCATGATTATGGACATCACGATTCCCGACTCGGGGGAAGTCCTCTTCGAAGGAAAGCGGGCCAACGGACACTTCAGGGATAAGGTCGGCTATCTGCCCGAAGAGCGAGGCCTGTACAAAAAGATGACCGTTCTCGAAGTCATGACTTACATGGCCAATCTTAAGGGGTATCCAACGGCTAAGGTCAATGAGAAGGCCGATTACTGGCTTGATAAAGTCGACCTGAAAGAATACAAATTCCGGAAAGTCGAAGAACTGTCCAAAGGTATGGCCCAGAAACTTCAATTCATTACGACCATTCTTCACGAACCGGAGCTGATCATACTCGACGAAATCTTCTCCGGTCTCGACCCGCTCAATATGGAGAAGATCAAAGATATTATCATGGATCTTAAGCGGTCGGGCAAAACGATTCTATTCTCGACTCATGTGATGGAGCAGGCGGAAAAGCTGTGCGATCATATCTGCATGATATCGCGAGGGGAGAAGGTAATCGACGGCCGTCTGACCGATGTGAAAGCGCAGTTCGGATCGAACTCGGTGCAGTTCGATATCGACGGCGACGGTCTGTTCATGTCGTCACTCCCCGGAGTCAAAAAGATGACGGAGTTCAACAACTATATCGAGCTTCAGCTCGAAGACGGTATCAAGCCGGATGCCATTCTCAGGGCGGTGGTTGACAAAGTGTCGGTGCGAAGATTTGAGATTGTCGAGCCATCCCTGTATGACATTTTCATAGATATGGCCAATATTGATTCCTCGGAACTTCATCAGATCAAAGGGGGCAGCCATGTCTAAATTCTGGGTGATCTTCAAGCGGGAATATGCTCAGGTGGTCAAAAAGAAATCGTTCATCATTGGTATCATTCTGACCCCGGCAATTATGGCAGCTTTCGTGCTGGTTCCGGCGATGATGTCCAAGACAAAGTCATCGACCACTGAACAGCTCGCCATTATTGATCAAAGTGGCCTGCACATCGGCGAACAATTCAAGCAGGCGATTGCCGAGTACAAGATCGACAAGACCGACGTGCCATACTATAATGTCGATCAGATCTTTGAGTTGCAGCCAGATCAGGGGGATGAGTTCACCAGGATTAATGACTCATTACGCGACTTGATCCTGAACAAGGATCTGAAGTATTATCTGGTCGTCAGGCCCAACGCACAGATGAGCGACAGCAATATGTACCTGGTAACGAACTCTGACAATTTTGTCAGCATCAATCGTTTCGAAAACAAGCTGTCGAATGTTGTTTCGACCATTCGGCTGCAAGACTCGAATGTCAATGTTGGAGTCGACTCAGTCCTGAAGCTCACGAAAGCCGTCAATCTCGAACTGCGCGATGCGAAGGGGGAGGCGATTCCGTTCGAGGTGAAATACTTCACGGCCTTTACGTTTGTGATGATCATCTATGTGATGATATTCGGCTATGGTCAAATGATCATGCGATCGGTCATTGAAGAAAAGAACTCGCGTATCATGGAAGTTCTGGTGTCATCGGTGTCGCCGTTCCAGTTGATGATGGGGAAGGTGCTTGGTCTTGGCGCCGCGACTTTCACTCAGGTGGCCATCTGGATTGCGCTCGGAGCGATTGTTTACTCTATGAAAGCGACCCTGGCGGTGACTCCAGCACTCGATCGTATGATCTTCAACCCGGCCATTATCATATTCTTCGTACTGTATCTCGTGACCGGTTACATACTGTATTCTACCATTTTCGCCTTGATCGGATCTATCGTGAATTCCGAGAAAGAAGCCCAGAGCTTTGTGATGCCGGTTGCCATGATCATCATTCTGCCGATAATTATTGGTATCAACATAATCCAGGAGCCGCATTCGACGCTGGCGGTGACGCTCTCGCTTATACCGTTCCTGACGCCGACCATGATGATGATGCGGGTGGTATTCCTGGCGCCGAGCCTCACTTCGTACTCGCTGTTCAGCGGTATCATCGGCGAGGCGTTGCTCGGATTCGTACTGGTCGTGATAACTTTGGTGGGAATGGTCTGGCTGACGGCCAAGATCTTCCGGATCGGAATCCTCATGTACGGAAAGCGGCCGACCCTTCCGGAAATCATTAAATGGGTGAAGTATTGATCAAATGCTGATTCAACGTAAGACACTCCCCAAAGTGCTGCTTTTTCTGGCGGCGTTCGTATTCTTTTCTGCGAACACAGTCTACTTCCTTGAAGCAGATACCGGGACACTTACGGCGGCTGCCACCCTCAACACTGACAGCTATCATTTCGATTTCGACCATGTCCCGGATGGGGGTCCATATCTGAATACGAAGGCGGCCATCCTGGTCGATTATGATAATGGAAAAGTCCTGTATGCGAAAGGGGCGGACGAGGTCCGCCCGATCGCATCAATAAGCAAATTGGTGACGGCGATGGTCGTTATCGACAACAAGACTGATCTGAACAAGGTTATGACGATTACTCGCGAAGATGCCAGGAATTCCTCCAAATCCCGGCTGCGAGTTGGCTATCAGTTCACCGTGCAGGACCTGATGTACTGCGCGCTGCTTAACTCTGACAACCGGGCGGCCAGGGCTCTGGCGCGGGCGACCAGCGGATCGTTCGATGATTTCGCGAAAGAGATGAACCGGAAGGTGAAGCAGCTCGGTTTGAAGAACAGCTGTTTCTATGAGCCGACCGGGCTCGATTCGAGAAATGTCTCGACCGCTCATGAGGTCGCCAAGATTCTTCATTATGCTTACGAATACCCGCTTATCAAAAAGATAACCTCGACCAAGCGGGCCCGCGTCAAAGTAGCTAATCGTAAAAGAACGTATATTCAACTGGCCAATACCAATCTGCTTATGTACTCGCCGTACAAGGTGCTGAGCGGAAAGACCGGATATATCCGGGCCGCCGACTACTGTCTCACCACCCTCGTGAAAAACAACTCGGGGGAGAGGCTGACCCTGGTTGTGCTGGGCGTCCCGGGGGACCGGCTTCGCTTCCGCGTTGCCCGCAAGCTCATTGACTGGGGCTACAAGCAGATCTGACGGAATTTACCGTTAGGAAATTTCCCCGTATCTCTTATATTATCCGATATTTCAAGCGATAAACGTACGGTCATCTGCTCCATGTTGCTGGTGCCGTCGTCGAATGAAAGGATCGATTCACAGCTATGATTCGCACCGTCATGGTCACCGGTTCATCGGGAACAGTCGGCACCGCGCTTGTTCAGGAACTTATGGAACGGGGATACCGGACGATCCCTCTCGATATTAAACCGACTTACTGGGACAAACGGATCGCCAAGGCAACCGTTTATCACGACCTTCGTAAACCGCTGACCAACCTGCGTCTCAGGCAGATCCCGGATATCATCATTCACCTGGCCTCTAACGCCCGGGTCCATGACCTGGTAGTCGATCCCCAGAAGGCGCTCGATAACTACGTCATGACCCATAATATCCTGGAGTTCGCCCGCCAACGCGGGGTGAAGCGGTTTGTCTTTTCATCCTCGCGGGAGGTGTACGGTGAGTCACCGGGGCAGAGGCCGCGCAAAGAAGACTCCACCCACGTTACCCGGATTAAATCCCCCTACACAGCTTCGAAATTTGCTTCCGAGTCGCTGATACATGCTTATAATGAGTGCTACGATATCAGACCGGTGATCGTCCGGCTGTCAAATGTCTACGGCCGGTTCGATGTCTCCGAACGGGCCGTGCCATTGTTTATCTATTATGCCAGGCGAGATCGTGAAATCAGCATATTCGGCGAAGAAAAGAAGCTGGATTTTACGTACACGGACGACGCCATCGACGGATTGGTGAGGATTGTTCAGAAGTTCGATCGAGTGGCTCCCAACACCATCAATATCACGGCCGGCAAAGGGAGCAAGAATTATCGATGTCGCCCGAATCATCATTAAAGAACTGGGCTCAGGTTCTCAGATCAAACTCGGCAAAAAACGAACGGGTGAGATTTCGACTTTCGTGGCGGATATCGGTCTGGCCACGAAGTTGCTTGGATATAGGCCTAAAGTATCACTTGAAGAAGGAATTCGACGGAATATCGAGTGGTATTTGGAAGCTGTCAAGCGCAGGGAAATTTACGAAGCTCAGCGCCGGGATCTGGCTCGCCGCGGCTGGGCTTAAAGTATCACTTCACCTGAAGAGATTGTACTTCAGGATACACCAGACTGCTTTCAGACCGTCACGCCAGCCGATCTTTTTGCCTTCGTCGTACGTCCTGCCGTAATAGGAAATTCCAATCTCATAGACTCGAGCCCGTCGCTTCGCGATCTTGGCGGTAATCTCCGGTTCAAACCCGAACCGATTCTCTTCGATAGTGATCGACTGAATCAACTCCCGGCGAAAGGCTTTGTAGCAGGTTTCCATATCGGTAAGATTAAGGTTGGTGAACATGTTGGAAAGCAGCGTCAGGAGCCTGTTCCCGACATAGTGCCAGAAGTAGACCACCCGATGCGGGCCACCGCCCTGGAAACGTGAGCCATACACAACATCAGCCTGATCGGCCGCTATCGGATTGATTATCAAAGGGTATTCGTTCGGGTCATATTCCAGATCGGCATCCTGGACAATAACGATATCACCGGTAGCGTGGGCGAAACCGGTCTTGAGAGCGAATCCTTTGCCTGAGTTCTTGCTCTGGTAAACGATCTTGTCGACTTCGGACTCGAGCTTCGACTTTAGCAGATCACGGGTGCCGTCGGTAGAGAAATCATCGACGAGAATAATCTCTTTGTCCTTAATGGGGGCCGCTTTTACCCGCCGGACGATTTCCTCGATAGTGGAGACTTCATTATATACCGGGATAACAATGGAAAGCTTCATTCTGACCCGCCGCAATGTCCCATAAGATATATTATGTTAACTTATGTTACCAACTCAAACGTTATCATTACATGAACTTGATCGGCATTTCTTGAGATCTGCTGACCGACTATTCCCGGACTCTATCCTTTGATTACAATATTCAGGATTCGACCCGGAACATAGATCTTCTTCACGACCGTCTTACCCTCAAGGAAGCTGCTGACCCGGGTGCTTTGCGCAGCCGCCTCTTCGACCTGCTTCTGATCGGCATCAGCCGGTACGCGCACCGAATCGCGAAGTTTACCGTTTACCTGTACGCCGATTTCAATCGTATCCAGGGTTACGGCCTCGGGATCGAAATCCGGCCAACCCGACTTGAAAATGGATTTTGTATTGCCGGCCAGGCTCCAGATTTCTTCCGACAGATGCGGAGTCATCGGTGCGATCAGCTGGACCGCTTTGAGGATCAAGTAATCGTTGAATTCGTCGTTCGGTACTTTCGATGGCTCATAATCACGCACCAATTCCATCAAAGCGGCGATTGCCGTGTTGAACTGAAGCCGGTCGATTGACTCGGAGACCTTTCGAGCGGTTTGATTCAGTTTAATATAGAGCGACCACTCAGCATCAGTCAAATCTGACCGCTTAAAGTAACGCTTTAAGTCAGGCTTTGAGCCTCGGAGCATCGTATGCAGCGGATAGAACTTGTTCAGGACGAATTTCTCGACTCCGGTCAGGCTCTCATCGCTCCAGAGGACTTCTTTTTCCGAGGGCGCAGTGAAATACATTGCCAGCCGGGTAACATCGACGCCGTGCGTGTCCATCAGTTCGATCGGTGAGACGACATTCCCCAAGGACTTGGACATAACTTCACCCTTGGAATCCATCACCATTCCGTGATTGAACAATTTGGTGGCCGGTTCCGGTGTATTGACCCAACCGATATCCTGGAGGAATTTGTGGAAGAACCGGAAATAGATCAAATGTCCGGTGGCGTGGGTAATGCCGCCGACATACAAATTGATCGGCATCCAGGCGGCCGCCTTCTTCTTATCGAATGGGGCGTTATCGTTGTGCGGATCGGTGTATCGGAGGAAATACCAGGACGAACAGACGAACGTATCCATCGTATCCGGGTCCCTCTCGGCCTCTCCCCCGCACTTCGGGCATTTGACGTGCATGTATTCGGGGACATCGGCCAGCGGCGACCGTCCTTTAGGCGTGTAATTTTCGACTTTCGGCAGCAGAACCGGCAGATCCTTTTCATCGACCGCGATCTCCCCGCACTTCTTACAATGAATAATCGGGATCGGACAGCCCCAGTACCGCTGCCGGGAGATCGACCAATCCTTCAGCTTGTAGTTCACCTTCTGGCGACCGAAACCTTTCGCCGCGGCGGCCTCGGTTACTTTCCTGATTGCTTCTGATCCGGAGAGACCATCGAACTCGCCCGAGTTCACCATCGGACCGTACTCGGTAAAAGCGTCGGTCATCTTGTTGACATCCAGCGTGGTATTCTGGTCGGGATGAATTACTACTTTAATCGGAATGTCATATTTCTTCGCGAAAGCAAAATCGCGCGTGTCATGGGCGGGTACAGCCATGACCGCACCGGTGCCATATCCGGCCAGAACATAGTCGGCCACCCAGAGCTGAACTTTTTCGCCGTTGAACGGGTTGATCGCATACTTGCCGGTAAAGACGCCATCTTTGTCGTCGGTCACGGCCGCTCGTTCGATGTCGGTCCGGGACAGCGCCATCCGGCGGTAATCATCGACCCGTTTCCTGGCTTCACCGGTCAAATTCAAGTGAGTCAGTATCTCTGCTTCCGGAGCAATTGCCATGAAAGTGACGCCGAAAATAGTATCGGGACGAGTGGTGAAGACCGGCAGCTTTTCACCGGTTTCTTCAATAGTAAAGTCGATCTCGGCACCGTAGGAACGGCCGATCCATTCCTTCTGCATCGTTTTTACATTGTCGGGCCATTCAGGAAGCGCGTCGAGGTCGTCGATCAGCCGGTCGGCATAATCGGTGATTTTGAAGTACCACTGCACCTGCTCCTTCTTGACCACGACTGTTCCACACCGCTCGCACTTACCGTCCTTGACCTGTTCGTTGGCCAGCACGGTCTTGTCCTCGGGGCACCAGTTGACGAATCCACGTTTACGGTAGGCCAGGCCTTTCTTGAACAGCTCGACAAACATCCATTGGGTCCATTTATAGTAGTCGGGCAGGCATGAGGTAACTTCGCGGCTCCAGTCGAACGAAATGCCGACCCGCTGGAGGGTATTCCGGGATACCGCGATATTTTGCAACGTCCAATCCTGCGGATGGATATGGCGCTTAATAGCGGCCCGCTCGGCGGGAAGGCCAAAGGCATCCCAACCGAACGGGTGCAATATTGCTTTGCCCATCATCATCTGGCGGCGGGCCACCGCATCGCCGATGATATAGTTCCGGAAGTGTCCCATGTGGATGTCCCCCGAAGGATAGGCGAACATCACCAGCATGTAGAATTTATTGTTCGGATCGGGCATCTCTGGCGCCTTGAACAGGCCGGTCTCATCCCAGGTCTTTTGCCAGCGCGATTCGATCTCTTTGAAATTGTATCTGTCGAGCTTTACTTCCATAATACCAACACCTTGTCATCGTTATGTACGAGCAGAAAAAGTAGCAAAAAGGGGCTCCAAACGCAAGGCTTTTACCGCTTAGCTCCCGAACCGGGTGGCTTAGTCTCTCCCCGGCCGCTCAACCGGTGTAACAGGACTGTTCCGCCTGAAAGCAGGTTCGCGAATCCCGCCTTGGCCCGCTCAAAGGGATACAGGGGACCATGGTTCAGCCTCTGGAGAATAGTAAAGCTGCTGTCGAACCCGTAAACCGCGAATCTCCCTAATCGCAAGGAACTATCGTCCTTCGAAGGGAACCGCATGGTGAATCCGCGGCGATAACCGGCCGCCGAGGCAGCCTCAGTCACGCGATCATTGACCCGACCGAACGGGTAACTGATCGCATCAACTTCCTGACCGGAGATATCTTCAAGAATCGACATAGAACGCTTGAGTTCCTCGGCCAAGCGGTCGTGACTGAGCCCGGTGAGCGAGACATGAGTATGTCCATGGCTGCCGAACTTCACACCGATGCTCCCTAATTCACGGATCTGTTGCCTGTTGAGGTGGGGTGTACTTTGAAACCAATGGCTGTAGTCCCACCCGTTATCCTGACCTATGAAGGCCGAAGGTATGAATATGACGGGCTTTATGCGAAATCGACCTATCAGTGGAGGAAGGATATCCGCGAGATGCGCATAACCGTCATCAAAGGTGATCAGGACGCTGCGGGTCTTCGGGTCGATGGAATCCGGGTCGAATGAAAAGCCGGCGCCGGCCAATTGTCGAAGCAACGTGATAAAGCGCCGCGGCGAATAATTGGTTGAGCTGTAGCTGAACTTATCGAAAAGTTTATGGAAGGCCAGCACCGCTATCGGGTTCGATGCCGAACCAGCGCGATGATCGGGGTCATCCGGCGACATTTTTGATGGTGCTTGCCTGCGCCGGCCCCAAAACGGCGATGGCCATCTGCGTTCGATCGATACAGCGGTTGGCAAACTCAGCGACATCACTCGCCGTCACTCGGTCGATAACCTTGAGCGTCTCTTTCAACGTGATATGCCGTCCGATCATCAATTCAGTTCGACCGAGGCGGTTTTGTCGGCCGGCGGTCGATTCCATGGCCAGCGTGAGATGTCCCTTAACCTGTGCTTTGGTCGTGTCGAGTTTTGCCGACGGCAGTTTCTTTTTCTTGGCCCCATCGAGAACTTTCAACGATATCTCAATGCACTGCTGCAGGTTCTTTTTGTCGGTAGCCATGTAAGCGCCGAAAATGCCGGCATCGCGATAGAAGTCGTTATAGGTGTACACCGAGTACGCCAGTCCCTTTTCTTCACGGATCTTCTGGAACAGGACCGACGACATTCCGCCCCCCAGATAGGTATGGGCGACAAGCGCGGCCATACGGAGATCCGAGCCATACTCGACTCCCGGGAATCCGAGACTGACATGAATCTGATTATTGTCATTCGGCTTGACGGTGTAGCGCGTTGTCAACATTCGCGAAGCCGGGTCAAATGGGACGGAGGTCCCTTCGGCGAAACGGAATTTCTCCTTGACCAACCTCAGCAGCTTCTTATGAGATACCGAACCGGTTGCAGATATGACGATCGAGCCGGCGCGATAGTTCTTCCGCATATAGTTGAGAATGCGATGACGCGGCATCCGGCTGATTCCCTCGGCCGTACCCAGGATCGAGCGTCCCAGAGGGTGGCCTCCCCAATAGGTCTCGGCAAAGACGTCGTGGATGTGGTCGGCCGGAGTCTCCAGACTCTCATGGATCTCTTCGAGGATGACTTTCTTCTCTCTGGCGAGATTCAGCGGAGTTACCGTGGCATTGCACGTCAGATCGGCCAGGACATCGATTGCCACGTCGAGGTACTCATCGAGTACCCGCGCCGTGTAGCAGGTCTGCTCTCGCGACGTGAAGGCGTTGAGTGATCCCCCAATTGATTCCAGAACTGATGCAATCTGGCGGGCGTTCCGGTTCTTCGTCCCCTTGAAGAGCATGTGCTCGATCAGATGGGAGACGCCGTTTTCTTCGATCGTTTCGTGCCGTGAACCGACATCGATCCACACGCCGACAGAAATCGAACGGATCGAGGGAATCTGTTCAGTCAGTACCCTCAATCCGTTCGGTAATACGGTCTTTTGAAACAGCGTATCGGAGGAAGTGTGTAAACGGGACATCAGCGTTGTCTCGCTTTTCCTTCCCTCTCGTCGCTCTTTCCGGCGGAATCGCCGTTGCCGGTCAACAGGACCTTGCGGGACAGGCGGATCTTGCCGTCGCCGTCGATATCGATCACCTTCACTTTGATCCGGTCACCGACCCGACAGATATCCTCGACCCGGTTCACCCGGCTGGTATCCAGCTCGGAGATATGAACGAGTCCGTCCGTTCCGGGAATGATCTCGACAAAAGCGCCGAAGTTGGTCACGCGGCGAACGGTGCCGTCGTACACCCTGCCGATCTCCGCTTCTTCAACGATAGCTTCGATTCGCTCTTTGGCACGCTGTCCGGCGGCAGCATCGGTGGTGGCGATGAGCACGGTGCCATCGTCATCGATATCGATCTTACAGCCGGTCTCTTCGATAATGCCGCGAATGATTTTACCACCGGGGCCAATCACCTCGCCGATCTTAGACGGGTTGATCTTGATGGTGATAATTCGTGGCGCATACTCGGAGAGCTGGTCGCGGTGTTTCGGAATGGTTGCCTGCATGATATCGAGGATCTTAAGCCTCGCATTGCGGGCCTTGTCGAGGGCGACACGCATGATCTCGATATCCAGTCCGGTGATTTTGATATCCATCTGGATAGCGGTTACACCTTCGCTGGTTCCGGTTACCTTGAAATCCATATCGCCGAAGTGATCTTCGTCGCCCAGGATATCGGTGAGAATGACGACATTGTCGTTTTCCTTGATCAGGCCCATAGCGATACCGGCGACCGCCGACTTGGTCGGTACTCCGGCATCCATCATCGCCAGCGAGCCGCCGCAGACGGAAGCCATGGACGATGATCCGTTGGATTCCATGATGTCGGATACGATTCTGAGCGTGTACGGGAAACTCGATTCTGTCGGAATGATCGGGAACAACGCCCGTTCCGCCAGGGCACCGTGGCCGATTTCTCGGCGGGAGGTACCGCGGATCATTTTCGTTTCACCGGTGGAGAACGGCGGGAAGTTGTAGTGCAGCATATAGCTCTTGGTCGACTCGCCTTCGAGTTCGTCCAGCCGCTGCTCGTCCATCTTCGTGCCGAGCGTCACTGCGACCAGAGCCTGGGTCTGACCGCGCGTGAAGAGGGCCGATCCATGGGCTCTCGGCAGGAAGCCGATTTCGCAGGTGATGTCACGGATGTCGTCCGGATTACGCCCGTCGATGCGCTTCTTCTCGTCCAGAACCATGCGACGCATGGAGTCGGAATCGAGATCGTGAATGATATTTTTGATGGCGCCGCCGCTGTCCGGAAATTCTTCCGCCAGTGCTTCGATAATCGCCTTCTGCGTTTCTTCTTTCGAAGACCGGCGAGTGTCCTTGTCGGCGATGCGGTTGAAGTCATTCAACTTCGTACCGATCATCTGGGTGACTTTCGCCTTGAGCGCTTCGTCGAGCGCGACCGGCGTGTACTCGAATTTCGGTTTGCCGCAAGCCGCTTTCAATTCTTCAATCTTGGCGACAATCTGTTTGATATGCTCATGTCCGAACATAAGAGCTTCGATCATGTCGGCTTCGGGAATTTCCCGGCCGCCGCCTTCGACCATCGTGATGGCGTCCGCGGAACCGGCCATGGTGATGTAGATATCGCTCTCATCCATCTGGTCGATCGTCGGATTGATCACGAGCTGACCGTCAATACGGCCGACTCTCGCACCGGCGATAGTCTTCTGTATCGGCACATCCGAGACAGCAATCGCCGAAGCAGTACCGATCAGCGCAAGGATGTCGGTATCGTTTTTCTGATCATGGCTGACCACGTAGGAGATACACTGGGTCTCCCCTTTGTAATCATCCGGGAACAGCGGTCTGATCGGGCGATCGATGATACGGGCTGAGAGGATTTCCTTTTCCGACGGCCGTCCTTCGCGCTTGAAGAATCCACCGGGGATCTTGCCCGCGGCGTACGACTTTTCGCGATATTCGACTGTCAGAGGAAAGAAGTCCTGTCCTTCCTTGGGTTCCTTCATAGCGCAGACCGTCGATACGACCATGGAGTCGCCGTAACGAACCGTGACGGCTCCGTTTGCCTGCTTGGCAAGCTTACCGCTCTCAATCGTCATCGTGCGGCCGCCGAGTTCAAATTCTACTTTGTGTGACATAAATTACTGTCGCTCCTAACGTCTGATTCCGAGATCGCCGATTACCTGCCGGTAGCTTTCCAGATCGGTATCCTTCAGATAATCGAGCAAGCGACGACGCTTCCCGACCAGCCGTAACAGACCCAGGCGACTGTGAAAATCCTTTGAGTGCATCTTTAAGTGATCGGTCAGATAATTGACCCGATCGGTGAGCAGAGCGATTTGAACCTCCGGCGAGCCGGTATCGATATCGTGCAGCCGGTGCTCAGAGATAATGTGAGCTTTTCGCTCTTTCGTCATTGCCATTTTGTTTCTCCTTATCGATTATTTCGAGTACTTTTATTTTATCTCGTTCTAATTGCTTGATCAAATCGGCGGTCGAAGTAAACTTCTGGTTCCCACGAACGAAATGGGTGGGAAACACGATAATCTCCTGATCGTAGATATCGCGATCGAAGTCGAACAGATTAGCTTCGACCGTAATTCGTTGCGCCGGGTTGAAGTGGTTCTTACCGATAAACATCATGCCGTCTTTGGTTTCGTCCCCGATCTGGGCCCAGCATGCGTAAACGCCTTCTGCCGGCAAGAGCTTCCTGATACTGTAGCGCACATTCGCCGTGGGATAGCCGAGCCGTCGGCCCAGACCGATACCCCGTTCAACCGTACCATAAATTGCATAGTCGTGACCGAGCAAGTCAAGGGCATTGCGGTAGTCGTTGTTCTGGAGCGCCCTGCGGATACGCGACGATGAAACCGGTTCGTTTTTGTACAGCACCGGACCGACCACTTCAACTTCGTACCCGTACTGCTTACCTAATTGCTCAAGCAACTGGATATTGCCGCTTCGGTTTTTGCCGAACGCATGATCGTAGCCGACAATTACTTTAGCGGCTCCGACTCGCTCAACCAGGATTGTCTTGATGAATTCCTCGGCGGTCAGTTCCTTGATACGCTCGTTGAACTCGATGATCAGGACGGTTCCTTCGAAGAAGTCCGGGATGAACTTCTCCTTTTCCTCGATCGACGTCAGGAGCAGCGGAATGTTCTCGGGCGTCACCACCACCCGGGGATGGGGGTCGAAAGTAATCAGGACCGGGTCGAGTTTCAAGCGATGGCCCTGTTCCTGAACCTGTCGCAGGATTTCCTGATGACCCCGGTGGATACCGTCGAAGGTTCCGATCGTGACCACGGTCGACTGTCCCGACTTCGGGTGATAGTTCTGCAGTCCTCTGATGAAAGTCACGCTCAATTCAGTACCCTTACATAGTTGAAAAATCTTACGCCCGGTTCAGCTTCGTCAATCTTGTCCGAATCGATTTCTGCGGTCCCCACCGCCAGGTTACGGCCGAGAGAGTCGCGCAGCACGATACGGTCGCCCGCTTTGAATTTGCCGTGTACGGCGGTGATATCGGCCCGTTGCGGATCTTTGCCTGAAATCACGAACGGCTTGAATTCGTCGGAGATGCGGAAGGCCGGGTAATTCAGCACCTGCTGGTATCTCAACAAAATCGTGTGCAGGGTGTTCTGTTCGCAGGCCTCGCGAATGTCATTGAAATCATAGGCGTTCCGGATATTCAGGTGACCTACCGAAATTCGTTTCAGATTCGAGAGGTAAGCGCCGCACTCGAGTCTTTCGCCGATATCATTGGCGAGGGTACGTATATAAGTCCCTTTGGAGCAGGTCACGCGAATCGTCATTTCCGGTTTCTTGTACTCGAGAAGTTCGATTTCCTTGATTTCAATCTCGCGTTCGGGTGGCTCAACTTCATTGCCATTCCGAGCCATTTTGTACAACCGCTGCCCCTGTACCCGGACCGCCGAGTAGATGGGCACTCGCTGTTTGATCACGCCGATATAATCGCTTAACAGCGCGTTGATAATCTCCGGATTCAGATCCGGCACCGGCATCGGCTGCTGCATTTCGTCGACACCGTCAGCGTCGAACGTGCGCGATTTCATCCCAAGATATATACGCGCCTCGTACGACTTATCCATATCAGAAATAAACTGGGCAATTTTGGTCGCCCGCCCTACGCAAACGACCAGCAGTCCGGTGGCACGCGGGTCCAGCGTCCCGGTATGGCCGACCCGCCGTTGCTTTATGATCTTACGTACCTCGCTAACCGCATCATGGCTGGTAATGCCGCTCGGTTTGTTGAGCAAGAGAATCCCGTTAAACGGTCTACCCGTCCTGTTCATCAATGACCTCGCTTAGTATTTTAACCAATTCCTTCCGGGCATCTTCCAGCCCCAGATTGAGAGTGCACCCGGAAGCATTAAAATGTCCGCCACCGCCGAATCGCGCTGCAATGGCTGAGACGTTTATGTTATTCCTCGATCTTAATGACGCTTTCGTCACTTTTGGCTCGATCTCCTTCAGGAGCATCCCCGCCTTCACCCCTCCGGTGAACAGCGTGTAGTCGACCAATCCTTCAGAGTCGGAATCTTTCGCCCCGGACTCGTCGAGCATCTCGCGAGTCAGGGATATGACACAAACCTGTTCGTCTTTGTAGAAGCGGATTCCATTGAGCACCTTGCCGACCAGTTTGATCGTTGCCGGGCTCATGTTGAAATAGACCCTGTCACAGATCTCCTGCGGGTTGGCGCCGGCTTCGATCAGTTTACCGCCGATTTCCATGGTTCGGCCCGAAGTCGACGAAAACCTGAACCGACCGGTGTCCGTCAGGATGGCCGTGTAGAGCTGTTCGGCAATGTGGCTGTTGATGGTGAAGCGTACACGTTCGAAAAACTCATACACCATTTCACCGACCGACGAGGCTTTGGTGTTGATCCAGTTGATCGCCCCGAACTCATCGTTGTCGCGATGATGGTCGATACTCAAAATCACCGTATTCTCCGTCAAAAGCTGACTGGCCCGACCTATCCGCTTGACATTCGGGCATTCGAGAATGACGGCCGTATCAAACGGTTGCGCGCCGTGGTAGTCATCGATACAGGGAATCTGACCAATACCGTGCATGAACAGGTACTTTTCGGGGATTCCGGCCTCGCGAATAAGGGTGACCTGCTTCCCTTCGCTGCGAAGATACGCGGCAAAGGCAAGCTGTGTCCCGAGGGCATCGCCATCCGGATCGATATGCGAAGCGACCAGGACATTTCGTGCTTCCTGAAGCAGCGCCAGCATCTCCTCGATCGGCGGCTCGGCCGTCGTGAAGGTCTGATTACTTCTCTGTGTCACTCTTGATTTCATTCAACAGCTTCTCGATCCTGATACCTTCTTCGATCGATGGATCGAACTTGAAGGTCAATTCCGGGGCAAACCTCAGGCGCAGATTCTGGCTGACCATCTGCCGAATCTTCTTCTTTTCGTTCTCCAGATACTCGCCTGCCACCTGATGTTCCTCGGCCGAACCGAGACAGGAGTAATAGACAGTCGCGTATCTGAGATCGTCCGTCAACTTCACGTGAGTGAAGGTGATCATCACCGGAGATTTCCCGGCATATTCGCGCAGAAAAAGCCCGGACAATTCTCTCAGGATCTGCTCGCCCACTCGGGTCGAGCGCTTATATTGCTTCAATTCAGTAACTTTCTATCGAACTCTCGATCACATGAAATTCCGGTGACGATTCCAGCTTGAACATCATTTTGTTAACAACCTGATGCCCAAATGTACTGCTGTTGGAGACTATCGCGGCACCCAGTACGGCCGACCGAATCCGGTCGTTATCGCCGACTTCTGAGATGGAGATGTTGAAGTCGTTGCGTAAACGGGCGATGAGGGACTTCAGTATGCGTCGTTTCTCCTTCAATGAACCGATACCCGGAATGTCCAGGCGAACTTTCAATACTACAGTAACCAATAACTTACTAACTCAGTGTTCGGGCGGTCTCGACGATTTCAATCGCCTCGATATTGTCACCGACCTTCACGTCGTTAAAGTTCTCCAGGCCGATACCACACTCGAATCCTTCCCGGACTTCGCGGGTGTCATCCTTGAACCGTTTGAGCGAACTCATATTTCCGGTGAAGATGACTTTGCCGTCGCGAATGAGCCGGACCCGATCCTTGCGGCTAATCCGCCCTTCCTTGACATAACAACCGGCCACCGTTCCCACTTTGGGAACCTTGAAGATATTTCGCACTTCGGCCATACCGACAAATTGCTCGTTAAGTTCCGGTGACAGCAGTCCTTCGAGCGCTTTCTTCACATCGTTCTCGGCCTCGTAAATGATGTCGTATTGCCGAATGTCAACTTTCTCCTGTTTCGCGATATCGCGCGCCCGGCTATCGATCGTGATGCTGAATCCGATAATGATAGCGTCCGATGCCGAGGCCAGAAGAACGTCGGACTCGGTCACCGCGCCGACGCCCCGGTGAATGATATTCGTCTTGACTTCGTCAGTCGCGATCTTGCCGAGGGTGTCGGACAGCACCTCGACCGAGCCATCCACATCCCCCTTGATGATCAGACGCAATTCCTTGATCTGACCTTCTTTGATTCGCTCGAATACCCGATCCAGGGAGACCGCACCGACCCGTTTGCGGGACTCTTGTTCCCGCTTGATCTGGCTGCGATGAGTCGATATTTCTTTCGCTTCCTGATCGTTCTGGACGGTGATGAAACTGTCGCCTGCCTGCGGGACACCGTTGAGACCGGTGATCTGGGCCGGGGTCGACGGGCCGATCGAGTCGAGTCTCTGGTCGAGGTCATCAGTGATCGTTCTGATTCGGCCGCTGTACATTCCAGCCACCACCGAGTCACCGACCCGACTGGTCCCCTTCTGAATCATCACGGTAATAACCGGCCCGCGTCCCTTCTCGAGCTTGGCGTCAATTACGACGCCTTGACCGCGAATGAGCGGGTCGGCACGAAGGTCCATCACTTCCGCCTGAAGCAGAATCATTTCGAGCAGTTTTTCGATTCCTGTCCCCTGCTTCGCGGAGACTTCGACCATGATCGTCTTGCCTCCCCAATCCTCGGGGATAAGATTCACCTTGGAAAGCTGCGTTTTGACCTGATCGACATTGGCCGCCGGTTTATCGACTTTGTTTATCGCAACAATAATCGGGACATTGGCAGCCCGGGCGTGGTCAATAGCTTCCATCGTCTGCGGACGCACGCCGTCATCGGCGGCGACCACGAGCACGACGATATCAGTAATTTGTGTTCCCCGGGCGCGCATAGCCGTGAAGGCCTCGTGACCGGGAGTATCTACAAACGCAATCCGCTCGCCGTTGCAGATGACTTCATACGCTCCGATATGCTGAGTAATGGCACCCGCTTCGCCGGATACCACATTTGTTTTTCTGATATAATCGAGCAGCGAAGTTTTGCCGTGGTCGACATGTCCCATCACCGTTACGACCGGCGCGCGACGCTGCAGATCCTGTTCGTGCTCCTGCTCTTTGGCAAACTCGCCGACATCCTCGATCAGCCGGGTCTCGAAGCCGTATTCGCCGGCCAGCATTTCGATAGTGTCCATGTCGAGACGCTGATTGATCGTCGCCATCATACCCATTTCGAACAACTTGGCGATCAATTCGGCCGGTTTGTGGTCGACCTGTTTGGCGAGTTCTCCAACGGACATGAATTCGTTGACGAGAATGACGTTCTCCGGAAGCTCCAGCTCGGCTGATTGCGCCTGGGGACCTCTTTTGTACCGCTTCTTCCCTTTGGTTGCTCCGCTGATGTTGGCCATCGTGGAGCGGAAACTGCGAGCGACTTCTTCTTTGTCCACCGTTTTACGGACCTTCCTTTTGCGACGATCTTTCTTGCGTTGCTTCTTTTCGAATTTGCGGACCAGACCGGCCAACGATGAATCGGAATCTTTTATTTCGACACTGCCGACATTCGTCTTCTTGCGCACTGCTTCTTTGATCTGTTCCTTGTGCTGCATTTCCTTTTTGGCTTCCTGTTTCTCTTTGGTGAACTTCCCTTTGATGGCCGTCACCATGTCATCGGTAGCCACGGACATATGCGACTTGGGTTCGAACCCAAGCTCTTTAAGCACCGAGAGCATCGCGTTTGAAGAGATCTTATATTCTTTGGCTAGTTCATAAATGCGTACATTACCCATTCAGAACTCACCTCCTCTCGAAGGACTATCGCGGCGTACCTCGCCGCCACACTCTTATTTATTCTTCTTCTTCCTCAATTTCACTTAAGTCAGGTGCGATCGCCTGGCGGACGTCGTCTTCCTCCGTCACGTACCCATCCTCGTCGTCGGCGAACACATCCTCGGCGGTCAGCTTATCATCGGCCGGCTTCGTTTTCTGGGCCTCCTGCTTGGCCGCTTTTTCCTTCTTGGCGTAGTCAATTTCATGCTGCGCGACGAACGCTTTCGCCTTTTCGATCAGAGTCTCCGCCGTCTTCTGACCAATTCCTTCGATCTTGACAAGCGTCTCTACCGAAGCATTGGCCAGGCGCTGGATGGAACTGATATCCGCTTCGGAAAGCCGCTCGGAGATCTTCGCACCAATTCCCTCAAGCTGTCCAACCGGCACCAACATCTCAGCTTCACGCTTGCGAGCCTCGTTGTATTCCGTCTCGGACATGATGTTGACTTTCCAGCCGGTAAGTTTCGAAGCCAGTCGCGCGTTCTGACCGTTCTTGCCGATCGCCAGCGACAGCTTCTCGTCTTCGACCGCCACCGTCATCTTCTTCTCGGCATCGAATACATCGATATACGCAACCTTGGCCGGAGCCAGGGCGCGGGTGACGAACACTTCAGGATTCGACGAGAACGGGACGATATCGATCCGCTCGTTGTTCAGTTCGCGGACGATGGACTGCACCCGGACACCCTTGATGCCGACGCAGGCGCCGACCGGGTCGATGCGGTCGTCCGATGAATAAACGGCGATCTTGGCCCGTTCGCCGGGTTCGCGCGCGATCGCACGAATCTCGATAACTCTTTCGTAAATCTCAGGAACTTCGAGCGCGAACAACGCCCGAAGGAACTCGTTGTTTACGCGCGACAGGACAATCTGCGGTCCCTTGAGGGACTTCTGGACGTCCTGGATGTATGCTCGGACGCGATCCCCCTGGCGGAACTTTTCACGAGGGATCTGCTCCTTTGATCGGGAGAATCCCCTCGCCCCGTCCGAGGTTGATGATCACGTTTCCTTTGTCTATCTGCTGGACCACGCCGGAGACCAGCGTGCCGACCTTGTCGATATACTCTTCGTAGATGCGGTCGCGTTCCGCCTCGCGCACCTTCTGGATCAGGATCTGCTTGGCGGTCAGGATCGCATTGCGGCCGAATTCCGACTCGTAGTCGATATACAGATCCAGTTCATCGTCAAGCTCCGCTTCCGGATCGATTTCCTGAGCATCCTTGAGCGAGATTTCCAGGTTGGAGTCGGCGACCGTCTCCACCACCTTCTTGGTCACGATCATGAGGAGTTCGTTGTTTTTCCGGTCGAACTTGAAGGTGATATTGTCGGTAAACGTGTACTTCTTCTTCGCGGCCGCAAGCAGACTCTGCTGCAGCGTTTCGAGCACGGCGTCAAACTCGATGTTTTTCTCACGGGCAATGAGGGTCATCGCCTCGATCATATCAAACGCCATATTCACATATCTCCATCAAAAAATTATTTTTGCCTTCTCTATTTCATCGAGCCTGACCGTAAACTCTTCCGTGTCGCCGGCGAAAATCACACTGTCACCGGATACGTCCAGAATCTTGCCCGTGACTTTCTTGCGGGAGCGGTCGACGAACTCGACGCGAACGGTTTCACCCCTGCGGAACTTAAAATCTGTCGCGGTTGAGAGTGGACGATCAAGTCCCGGAGATGAGACTTCTAATGTATAACCGGACTCGAAATAATCGGTTCCATCAATTATACCGCCGACAATTCGGGAAAGGCGAGCGCACTCATCGATCGTGGTCCCCTGCTCGGAATAAACGAAGAGCCGCAACGTCCAGTTGTTCTTGTACCGCGATAAAGCGACATCGGCTATTTCCGTTCTTTCCCGTGCGAGAGGTTCTGTAAGCAAATCAATAATTTGAGCCTTCAGCTCGTCTATATTCATACCGCTCCATAAACTAAAGAGTGGGCGCTAACCCACTCAAGCTTAGAAAGATAATGGTGCGGCCGGCCAAAAGCAACGATTTTGTTTCTTAATTGAGCTGCTCCGCCAACGATTTAACCGCCGCCACGACCTGGTTGATATCGACCAGCTCGACCTCGGCGCGGCTTCTCGCCTTCATTTCTATCTTGCCGTCTTTTAACGACTTGTCACCAATCGTTAACCTGATAGGTAACCCCACCAAATCGGCGTCGTTAAACTTCACCCCGGCCCGTTCCGAGCGGTCATCCATGAGGACTTCGATTCCGGCCTCGGTCAGCTCGGCGTAGACTTTCTCAGCCGCCTGGGCCTGGGCCTCGCTTTCCATGCTAATTGGAATCAACTCAACGAGATACGGCGCGATTCCTTTCGGCCAGATGATCCCTTTGTCGTCGTAGTATTTCTCAAGTACCGCCTGGGGGGTACGGGTGATACCGATACCGTACGATCCCATGATTATCGGGTGCTCTTCCCCGTTCGCATCGAGGAACTTAGCCCCGAGCGCATCGGAATACTTGGTCCCGAGCTGGAATGTGTTGCCGACCTCGATACCGCTCTTGGCAACCATCGGCTTGCCGCAGTTCGGGCAGCCGTCGCCCGCTTTTGCACTGACGATATCAATCACCTTGGTCGCCTTGAAATCCCGGCCGATGTTCACATTCAGGGTATGTTTTTCTTTTTGGTTGGCTCCGACGATCATGTTCACCATCTGCGGGACCATCGCATCGACAATTATCGGAATATCCTTCAACCCGACCGGCCCGGAGAACCCTACCGGCGAACCGGTATATTTCAGAATTTGATCCGGAGTGGCCATTTCGAGATCAACCGCCTTAATCGCATTCTTGAGCTTGATTTCGTTGACATCCCGATCACCACGGACAAGAGCCGCCACCGGCTTGCCGTCCGCCATATACAGCAGGGTCTTGACCAGACGAGTGGCATCGACCTTCAGGAAGGCGGTCACTTCTTCGATTGTCGCCGCGCCCGGGGTATCGACCGTTTCCATTGCCTTCTGATCTGAGTCCTGTTTGACAGCAGCCAGGTCCTTAAACGTTGCGTTCTCGACATTGGCCGCATAGCCACAGTGCTCACAGTTCATAATGATCTCTTCGCCGGCATCGGTATCGACCAGCAGCATGAACTCGTGGGCCGCCTTGCCGCCCATCGCGCCGGTATCCGATTCAACCTTCTGGACATCGATCCCCGCCCGGTTGAAGATCGCAAAATAGGCATCGACCATCTTCTGATAAGACTCGGCGAAAGATTCCTCGGTAGCGTCGAACGAGTAAGCATCTTTCATGATGAACTCGCGTCCACGCATCAGTCCGAATCGTGGGCGGATTTCATCGCGGAACTTCACCTGGATCTGGTATAGATTCAACGGGAGCTGACGATAGCTTTTGACCTCTCCCCGGATCAGGGTCGTGACCGTTTCTTCGTGAGTACCGCAAAGGACCATTTCGTGATCGTGGCGGTCTTTGAGGCGCATCTGCTCTTTGCCGATCGTGTTGTACCTTCCCGATTCCTGCCAGACTTCGGACGGGCACAGCACCGACATGGTGATCTCCAGCCCACCGGCCCGGTTCATTTCTTCGCGGACGATATTGGCGAACTTCTCGATCACCCGCTGCATCAGCGGCAGGTAAAGATAGATGCCGGAGGCGAGTTTGCGGATGTATCCTCCGCGGAGCAGGAGTTGATGCGAGACCAGTTCGGCCTCGGATTGATTTTGCCGGAGGGTCGGTATGTATGTTCGGGACCAGCGCATATTGTTATTCCTTATCCTTCAGTGAATTATCGTGGCTACCGGGATCAGGGCCGGAATTGACTATAATAGTGAAATTATGGATCGGCGCAACGAAAAAAGCAGGTGGACCGGCCGAGTACAAGGTTCTAACAAAGTGTTTGCTTTTGGGGGTCGGTTGCTTTATTTATGCTGTTCACAACGCAGATTGCCCCCGTGGTGTAACGGATAACGCGTCGGCCTCCGGAGCCGGAAATTCAGGTTCGATTCCTGACGGGGGTATTTTTGGTGGAAAGGGGTTTGCCTGAATGCTAAAGGTAATTGGACTATTCCTGACATTGTTGATATTGGTCGCTTGCGGGACTATGGTGCCTAGCAAGATGGTCAATCGGCCATGGACCAGGGAGCTTGTGGGAACGGGCCAGATGGTCCCTGGGATGAGCTTGTCAGTTTCAGCGGAGAGTATTTCTGATTCATCTATGGGCAGTGAATCCCTGCTCAACGAATATGTTCGGAGGGAATTGGAAATGCTGCTCTTTCGCAGAGGATACTTAATCGACAGCACAAGTCCAGCAAAGGCTCACCTTCAATATCGTACCGATCGATTCAACGAGTACGAAACGTCAACAAAACAATCATCTCTCGGCTACGGAGTTGGCGGTCGCTCCGGAATTGCCATCGCCACCCAAATCGCGTCACTCTCTAATTCCAAGATCAAGTTCGCATACGTACATTCAATGACGCTGGAAGTGAGTGCCGATAGTGGCGATCTCATTTGGAAAGGTGAGTCGAATTGGAAGAGTAACGATTACGACATACTTAAGTCCATTCCGGGTGCACTAGAACTTCTACTATGTAGTACGCCAGCCGATACAACCAAGCTCCCAGAGGTTCCTGTCTTGAAAACCAGTCACATCAAGAACTACTATGAATCTTACCTGCAGGACAAATGGTACAGTTGTCCGGCGACGCCTTATAGGATTCAGTTCCCCAGAGTCTATAGCGAAGCCACCAAATCCATTGAGAAGTACCTTAAGGATCCGGAGGGTTTACCTGCTTACCTAGATCTGGTGCAGTATGCTGAGACCGCACTGCCTTATGGTGGATTGAGTTCAGATAGTCCCGTCAAAGAAAGCCGTTGGAGCAAAGTAATGTTGGGTGGGAGATACGTCCTTCGCGGAACCACGGTCGATACGGTGAATATCATCGTTGATTTACACGGTTCCGCAAGCGGATACTATCCTCATCGATGTTCTATTGTCTCTGACAAAGAGTATGCTGAATTTCAAAACAAGATTATCGATTGGCACAAGAGGGTAAGAGAATATTTTGATATGTACGAGCACTGAGAGGGATGACGTATGAGTTCGACACTTTTCGATAATCGTTGCCTCACAGATAGGGTCAGACGGCAACGCGGAGAATCACATTTCCGTTTCTTGAACTGTTCTGGAAGCGCCAGAGCCAACCGTGCACGGACTACTCTCGAGTCGTGGTTCAGCGAGTATCAGAAACTGCAAAGCGAGGCTGATACCAAAGTTCTGCGGAGACGAATAAGGTCAAAAAACAATGCGATACACTTGTCATCTCTGACTGAGCTCTACATATTCCGTTTGCTCAGTCTCAATGTCTATGCCTCTGTGGTGCATCCGAGAATTGCTGGAACGCGGAAGAAGCCGGACTTCATCGCACTCAAGTGCGAAAGACCTGAGTTCTTTGTGGAAGTGAGCGTGGTATTCGATAGCCAAAATGCCCGACAGGATGACTTGGGCTCAGATGATGAAATTGCTATTCTAGCCGACGAGCCCAAGCCAATTAAGGACGCAATTGATGAAAAGGCGAACAGGTATGGTTTGCTCAATTTACCTTACTTGATAGTGATCAACAGCATGCGGAATGGACTTTCTGCCAGTGACGAGACTATATTCTATGCTCTATTCGGAAGAGAGAATTGCAAATATGTACTCTCTCCGGACGGGTGGAGTCTAGGGTCGGTGACGAGAGACGACAAAGGAGCATTAATCCACTCTGAACACGGATACAGGAACCGGAATGTGAGCGGAATACTCGCTGTCGCCGGCTTGGAGTCGCTCACTCTCGAAGAGGTACAACCTAAACTCTGGCATCACCCACTTCCTTTTCATCCTTTCAAAGTGGATTTCCTCAATGTTGAACAGCGTTTAATAAATCCCAGCAATGGAAAATTGCGCACATACGATTCTAAACAACGGTGATTGCCTTCCAGCGTACTGCATTAGTCCCAGCGGTCGGCTTCCGAATGAAATCCCGGCAGGGATTGAAGAGAAACCCGACATCTGTCTTGCCGCATCAATCCACTTCTCACAACGACGTCGGGTTTTTCCGTCGAGCGTTCGCTACGCGGGACTCTCTCCGTCAGAACCCGACCTACTTTGCGAAGAAGAAACCGCAATGGGCTACGGACATGGGCAGGCTCGAAGACGAATCCTGCCCTACGTAAGAAAGATCAACCGGGATTCCCTCGTGCGAGGGAATGACATGCCTCAGGCATGCGCTTGATGGCAGGCTCGAAGCGAGTCTGCCCTACTGTGCCATAATCCGCTTGATCACCGTGCTGTCATTCGGTAACAGATCGGCGGTGACGAGGCGCGGGACAAGTTGACGCCAGTTGCCGCCGGACTTGAAGACCTGCTTGAAAACCGGGAGCGACTTTTCCACCTGTCCGGCGGTCACCAACGACGCAGCATACCAAAAGAGAATCTCCATATTGCCCGGATCGAGCCTGGCGGCGGTTTGATATTCATAAGCCGCGCTGTCCCAATTCTTGACGGCGATATATTCGTCCCCATGATTCATGTGATCGTAGGCGCGGTTAATGTCAAGGAGCCGTCGCAGTTCTTTCAAGGGTTCGGGAGAGTCGTCAACGCGAAGGTCCACCGTGCGGTCGACCCAGCTCTTCCCGGTCGGTTTGCCGCTTACTACCAGCATCGCCGCCGATTGTTTGCCGCGAATGTCTCCCCCTTCCGCCTGGGCCGCTTCGAGCGCCGCCATCATCCTTGCGGCCAGATCCCCTTTGGTTGACTCGAATGCTTTCGCCATTGCATCCCAGACGGTGTTTTTCGCCATCAGGTTCGCCTGACAGGAATAGTTCTTGCCGATATGCTGGCCGAATTCCGCGATACATTTGCTCCCGGAATGCGCTACCACATTGCCATGTATGTCGATCATGGCCACCTGACGAACGGCGTTATTGGAATCAGCCGCCAGCAAGCCGGCAAGCGCTTCGTTCGCGGTCTTCCCTGCCCGCATGAGATCAAGCCCAAGCGGACCGTATGAGATCTCTGTGAGAGATTGGGTCGCCACCGCACCGACCCCGGCCTCGGCCCAGATGACATCGTTCACCTTGAACCAATGCGATTGAACCGCCGCGCCGAATTCCCCGGTTGCGGAATCATAGCAAACGATCGAAAATGTGTTAGCCATATCAGCCGCCGAGAGTGCCGTTCGGTCCGCAGACAGAATTGGAGACGCGATCAGCAGGCATACGGCGAGAGTGAGTAAGAGTTTAGGCATGAGTCAATACCTCCATGTATGAAACCAAGATCTATTAATCGTAAGGTGGTTCCGCACCGGGTCCGCCATTCGTCCATCACACAAATCGTAATGGGATACGGACAAGACCCGGCTCGAAGACGAGGCGGGCCTACATACGAAAGACCAACCGAGATTCCGTCGTCAGGGTTCAGTAGGTCGGGTTCCGAATGAAATCCCGGCAGGGATTGAAGAGAAACCCGACATCTGTCTTGCCGCAATAATCCATTTCACAAAATGATGTCGGGTTTTTCCGTCGTTCGTCCGCTTCGCGAGGTTCTCTCCGTCAGAATCCGACCTACTATGCTAAAGAAGAAACCGCGCCGGGCTACGGACAAGACCCGGCTCGAAGACGAGGCGGGCCTACGAAAGGAATATACCTTGGAACCCGCGATGGGCTGCGGACATGGGCGGGTCCGAAGACGGCTCCACCCTACCGAAGAAAGTCCAGGCGGGATTCCCTCTATCGAGGGAAACATTAAATCAAATAGATCGCAGCGATTGTGAGCCAGATGATGACGACCGAAATGAAACCGGCCTTGCGCCCGTTACCAACGTAGAGAGCGATTGCGGAAAAGACGAGTGCGATGCCGATACGGGCGGTCCATCGCTGAAGCGCCACCAGATGATAAGCATCGGAAAGAAGCAGAATTCCTGAAATCAGAAGCGCGAGATAGACCAGCCAGATAGCGTTATTCCTGGAAGAACTTGCGGATCCTTCATTGCTCATGCTCGTAATCCTTGAGAAACTCCTCGATTCCCTTCGTTATCGCTTCGGCTACTTTGTTCCGGAACTTGTCCGTCTTGATCATCGCTTCCTGCTCCGGCAGAATCATGAACGCACACTCACAAAGCACCGCCGGGTACTGGGTCGGGCGATCGACCGCCAGATTGCCGTAGTACAGGCCGTGGTCCGGAAGTTCCGTCGCTTTAACTAACTCGGTTTGAATACGCTTGGCAAGAGCAATTGAATGCGGGTGATAATAGAAAGTCGAGGTTCCGTTGTTCTCGAACGGATCGATCCCGTCCGGCAGGGCGTTGTTGTGGATCGAGACAAAAAGATCGGCATCGTTGGCGACCGCTATTTTCGGCCGGTCGTAAAGCGGCACATCGCTGGTATCCGAACGGGTCATGACCACTTTTGCCCCTTTGTCAGTCAGCTTCTTGGCAACGACCAGCGCGATGGCCAGATTGGCGTCTTTTTCGCAATAACCGGTCGGGCCGATTGAACCGGGATCTTTGGAATGCCCCGGATCGACTACGATTACTTTGTTCTTAAGGCTGCCGACATCCTTCGGCGGCTTGTTCAACTGGAAGTAAAATGTATTGCCGGTGTAATAGGCGTCGTATCCCCAGATGTTCTGCGACAAACGAAGCTTGAGTTCATACTCCCCCTGCTCCGGCTGCGACCAGGTTGCCAGATCGACAAGGGGATCAGAAAAGTCATAGCGGATCCAGTCGGTATCGGTCGTCACGCCAAAGAGCTGGATGCGGATATTGCGCTCGTCATCCTCAATAACCCGGAACGGCTGCTTACCGGCCAACGGAAATTCGATCAGCAGCTTGTCCGGCTGGCTGTAGAATCGAATCGAGCTGACAAAAGAAGTCGGAGGCAGGATCCCTCTTGCCAGTGGGGTAACAGAAACCTTGGCCGCCCAGGCGGTCTGATTGCTGGCTAGCTGAAGGCGATACCAGTCTCCTTCGGCGCCAGTTGCCAGCGCCTGCACACCAGCAGGCTGGAAGACAGCGAAATATCCTTTACGGGGGGCATAGCGAAGGATCTGTACTGAGTCGGTAAACTGGACGGTCACAGGGAAAGCCGGGCTGTTGATGCTCAGCTTGAATGAACCGAAATGGGTGGCACGAAAGGTCAGGGGCAGATTGAGCAGTTTAGCCACATGAGAGAGGCTGTCCGAAGGTGATCCAGTCAGCATGCGGTAGAGAATTTCCTCGCTCGTTGGAGGTGAGAGAAAGTATTTTACGATTACCGAATCGCAGTGAGCATCGGGAGGGAGGTCGTAGAATCCGGTGTAGATCCCAGCGATCTTGACTGAGTCAGGTACAGCGCCGGCCCCAAAGACAGCTTCACCCCAGTACGGCTGTAACGCCGGCGGGTTCTCCGCCATCGGAATCGAATCAGCCACTCCGGGAATCTGAAACCAGGCATGACAGCCGGGAGTACCAAGAAAACTGACTGCGAGCCTATCCCCTGTTTTCAAAAACAACGGGCTGCCGGGCGGACGGTATTCCTGAACAATCGCAAGTGAGTCGCACGGCGGAGTCGTGAGAGGTGTCGGCGCGGTCACCGTGCGCACCAGCTCCAGTTTGCTCTTTACGTCGGCCATGTTAACATCCTGAATGTGACTCTTCGCCGATAGAAATCTGTAATCTTTCTTCTTCACCAGGAAGGCGGTCAAATGAAACTGGTATGGCCCGGGAATTATTGGTAGAAAGGCGATGAATCCGCCGTCAGGATACACCTCGGTGTACTGGCTGTCAATAAACAGCTTGTATGCATAGTCATGATTCTCCGGCGGAACATTGCCGAAGATAAAAGCAGAGTCGACCGTACCCAGAGTCTGTCCTTCCTTGGGATAGACCACCTTGATCTGGGCGTTCGGATCGGTGATGCTGTCAGGTGTGAGGTCTGCAGTCTGCGCTATCGCGGTCGAGACGCAGAAGAAGAAAGTGCAAACAGCAACAATTGAACTATTCGATAAGATATTTTTCGACCACATCACGTTTAAGTTTCGGGCCGCCGATGATTTCCCGGTCGACCTGAATTGACTCCCTGTCATATTTTATTCCATTGGCGATGTCGTTTTCGAGAAGCAAGGGGCCATCGAGATCGTAGTAATCGGCCCGCGAGGAGAGATAGATCGACTGCGAGATCCCGACCGAAGACTCGACCATGCATCCGAGCATGACCTTCTTGTTGTCTTCGCGTGCCTGAGTCGCCAGCCTCATAGCTTCGAGTATGCCGCCACTCTTTTCCATCTTGATATTAATGCCGTCTACGAAGTCGGAGACTCTTCCGGTAATCGTCCATCGTATTGAGGCCTTCATCGACGATCAGATGGACATCCCCCGTCTTCCCTTTCAAGTGTGGCCACTCGGCGACGAACTGGATGTCGGTCGGTTGCTCGATGACTTTCACGCCTTTGCGGGAGAGGTGAAAGATCATTTCTTCCGCCTTGGCGCACGACCAGGCGCCGTTCGCATCGACTCGCACTTCTTTGCCCTGCAGGCTGTCGAGGGCATCGAGAATCATGACGTCCTCTTCGTTGCCCATCTTAATCTTGATAATCGGATAGTCGCAGTTCTCGAGCGCCTTGATCATTTCGTTCGGTTTGTCAATACTGATCGTCATCGAACTCTTTATTCCCACCGGGGAACCAAGCTGAAGAATTTCCCAGGGATAGCGACGTGATTCTCCCGACATATAGTGCAGCAGCATACCGACAAGTGCCGACTTGGCAATCGGGTCGATCTTGAATTTGCCCACTTCTTCGATAGCGTTCATGTCGACGTTCTTGAATTTGGCAACTTTTTTGAGTCCCGCTTCAAGGTCCCGTTCGATTTCTTCCTGGGTCGGGCCATAGTGAACCGATCCTGAAGCTTCGCCGCTGTAGCGATTGTTCAGCACGGTAAGATAGATGGTTTTCGACGTTGCCTCGCCTTTGGAGACGACGAACTTCTGTTTGAGCGGTACGGTGATTTTTATCGTTGCCAAATGCATCATAGAATTCTCCTTGCCTGGTCAAACTCCCTGTCAAGATCCTCGCGATAGTCCGGATCACTCGGTAGTAACGAGTTGATTCTTACCCCGTTGCCGCGGACCGAAGCGTGGATGAGTCGATTGCGGCCTATCGCAATTCCGACATGCCGTTTGAAGAACAGCAGATCTCCTGTTTTTATACACTCGCGTTCGACTCTCTCTCCCGCGACCACCTGGTCTTTGGTATCCCTGGGCACGTACAGGTTGAATCTCGAAAGCACCGTCCGGACGAGGCCGGAACAGTCGAATCCAACCGAAGTAATTCCTCCCCACAGATATGGCACCCCTAAGAACCGGCGGGCCTCGGTAACCAGATCGCGTCCGGTGACCGGCGCCTCCCTTCGTCTATTAATCGGCCTCAAATGCGCCTTCTTGACCGAAAAGGCAAAACCCTTTCCGGAGCGGATTTTGACCCTACCATTGGACACCGGGGTACCGGTCAACCGGGTTCCATAGTATAGCAAGTATGGCTCGATGAGCCGATTATTTTGCAGATCGTGTACGGCTGCCGAGCTGGTAGCGAGAAAGAAGTTGCTGCTACCGGGGTACGACTTGAAAGCGGCAGCATCGGCAGGAGCCAAAAGACCGCTCTTGACCCAGCCCCAGTAACCGTCGCGTTCTTCAATCTTCGTGTACCCATCTTTCTCGCCCAGAACACGGACCACTTCACCAAACAGACATTGGCTTGCCCGTTCCGAGTTAAATCTTGGCTCCGTCCACAAATCGAGAAGGTTGGAGTTCACGAAGGCATACTTCATGATTGGATCATAGATGCTTGCAGTCGTTCAAACAATTAAAAAACCATTGAGAAAGCCGGACGGGATGGCATCCGGTCCGGCTCAAAGCGTCAAAATAAGACATGCTACGCCTGTTTGACTCCGGCCAGCGTGTGTTCGATCCGACGAAGCGCCTCTTTGATGTTCTCGACCGAATTGGCGTAAGAGAACCGAATGTACCCTTCACCGTATTTCCCGAACGAGGTTCCGGCCAGGCATGCCACCCCGGCTTCGTTGAGCATCATATCGGCGAATTCACGGGAGCTGAGCCCTGTTCCGGTGATATTCGGGAAGACATAGAATGCACCGAGCGGATTGTGACAGGTGATTCCCTGAATATCGTTGAGCCCGGCCACGATCACATCGCGCCGCCGCTTGAATTCAGCCACCATGTCGTCGACCGCCTTCTGGGGTCCGGTTATAGCTTCAATAAGCGCGTACTGAATGAACGTGTTGGTGCCGGAGAAATTGTTCACCGCCATCGTGAAGAGATAGTCGGCCAGTTTCTTCGGTACCACGGCATAGCCCAGCCTCCAGCCGGTCATCGCATAGGTCTTGGACATGCCATCGACAATAATCGTCCGATCCAGGGCGCCGGGAATACTGCCGATTGATTCGAATTTGGTATCGTAGAGAATCCTCGAGTAGATTTCATCGGTAAGGATCCAGAGGTTGTGCTTTTCGGCCAGTTCGTAGATCGCTTCCAGATCGCTCATAGTCAACACACCGCCGGTCGGGTTTTGCGGGGAGTTGATGACGATCATTCGCGTTTTGGGAGTGACCAGCTCTTTCAGTTCGTCGACATTGAACCTGAATCCTTTCGACTCCAGCAACTTCACGAACACCGGCCTGGCCCCGAGATAATTGACGACTGATTCATAGGTCGGATATCCCGGGTTGGGCACGATCACTTCGTCCCCCTCGTTGATCGTCGCGCAGAGAGCGGAGAAGATGACCGGCTTTGCTCCCGGCATTATGATCACGTTTTCCGGACCAATATTGAACCCGCGGTGGGCATTGTAATATTCGGCGACCGCCTGGCGCGCGAGCGGAAGTCCGCCCGAGGGGCTGTAGTGGGTCTCGCCGGCGTTCAACGCCTTGATTCCGGCGGCGGTAATGTTAGCGGGTGTAGCGAAATCGGGTTCTCCGATCTGGAGATGGATGATCGACTTCCCTTCAGCCTCAAGTTGTTTGGCCTTGGCGAGTACCGCAAAAGCGCCTTCGGTCCCAAGCTTTGTTATTTTTTCCGAGTATTGCATAGTAAGTCCCTGCCTTATATCTCAAGTAATTGTTTAGCCTTGGTAGCAATATGTTCCGCAGCCAATCCGTACTTTTTGACCAGTTGCCACGGTTTGCCCGATTCTCCAAACGTATCCGCAATGCCAATCATGTCAAATCTCACCGGGTGCGAGGCGGACGCCCGCGCGATCACTCCGGCGATTCGATTCCCGAACCCGCCGACTTGATGCTCTTCGGCAGTCATGACCGCCTTTGTTTCATGAAACGCCCTGACGACAGCACCTTCGTCCAGAGGCTTGACTGTGTGCATATTGATTACGCGTGTTTCAACGCCAAATTCCTTTTTCAGAATGCAGGCTGCCCGGAGAGCCTCGGCAAGTTCCGGTCCGCAGGAAACTATCGTCAGCTCTTCGCGCTCATCGATATAGTCAGCTGCGAGTTGAATCTCAAATGCATCAATGAAGTCTTTGGCCTCTTGCCGGAGTCTGTAGATATTTGCTTTGCCGAATTCGAAGGGGGAGTCTTCGCGCGTGACGATCGGTGTTGCTTCCCGGGCAAAGCGAAGGTATTTCGGTCCGACGACATCGAAGAGCAGCGCGCGGGTCATCTTTTCGGTTTCAATTGAGTCGCACGGTACGCCCATGTGCATATTGGGCAGTCCCGGAATTTGAAACATCGACTCCAACTCCTGATGCGTGGCACCATCGGGTCCGACCGAGATCCCCCCATGCGCACCTACTATGAGGACATTGTAGTCCCCATAGCAGACCGAAACGCGAATTTGATCGAGATTGCGCGCCGACGCGAACACGCCGTAAGTACCGAATACGGGAATCTTCCCTTCCTTGGCCAGACCTGCTGCTATTGTCGTGGCGTTTTGCTCGGCCACACCGACGGAAATAAATCGGTCCTTGCGCTCCGGATGATTTTTGTAGAAGTCCGAGATACAGATCGAGTCTGAGATATCGGCACCGATACAGACTATCCGTTCGTCATCGCCATACTTGTCCAGCGCCCGCCCGAATCCCTTACGTGTCGGATCCATCTTCACCAGCATCGTGCCCGATTCGTTCCACCAGTAGTTTCTGGAAAACGATGGAAGTTTATCGGTGAGCTTGGATTCGACTTCAATTTGATATTTCTTTCCATAGTCAAGGAGCTTGTCTACATCGAATGTCCCGGTCAACCCGAGTTCTTCCAGCGCTCGATCCAGCTCTTCCCGATTTGGCGGTTTCCCGTGCCATCCCACCACGTTCTCCATGAACGAAACACCGCGCCCCTTGTTCGTACGACAGATTACGACCGTGGGCCGTCCCGGCTCAGGGTGGTTACGAGCAGAGTCCAGCTTGGCCACCAGGTCGGATAGGTCGTGTCCGTCGGCCTCAAGTACCTTCCAGCCAAAAGATTCGTACTTCTTGCCCAGCGGATCGATATTCATAACATCAGTTATCTTGCCATCGATCTGCAAACGGTTCTTATCTATGATCAAGATCAGATTGTCAAGCTGATGATGCGCCGCTGCCATCGCCGCTTCCCAGATAGAGCCTTCCTGCTGCTCTCCGTCCGAGGAGATAACGAACACTCGATGTTCCTTCTCATCCAGCTTGGCCGCCAGCGCAACACCTACAGCCACTGAGAATCCCTGTCCAAGCGAGCCCGAAGAAATCTCTACCCCGGCGAGATCTTTGCGATGCGGGTGTCCCTGAAAAGGAGATTCCAGCATGCGGAGTTTCATGAGTTCTTCTTCGGGGAAATAGCCTGAAACGGCCAGTGATACATAAAGAGCCGGCGCCTTGTGTCCGGCTGACCAGATGATGCGATCACGATCCTCCCAGTACGGATCGGCCGGGTTATGTCTTGCTATTCCGCAGATAAAGGGCCGCGCATATATCCATGATGCCGAGCGTTCCGCCGGAATGACCGGAGCCTGCGGAGCAGAGGGAGATCAGATCGAGGCCACGCATATAGCGGGCCCGTTCGATCAGTTGCTCGATCGAATAGTCGCCCGGTTTGCGCGTTTCAGATTCGTGGAGTGTCGACACCGGAACGCCACCTCGTGCCATCATCTAATAACTTGTCTATCATTACGATAAGGTACGAAAAGCGGGTCAGAAATCAACCCCGAAGCCGATAGATTTGAGAATTTTCCTCAGCTTGAGCTCGAGCTGGCGCTCGCTGTCTCGGTTGAACACGATAAAGTCAGCCTTCTTGCGGTATGCGGCATACGGGAGCTGGCGCCTTTGCCGGGCGAGAGCGTCACGGCGGTCTATCCCCCGCTTCTCCAGGCGCTTGATTCTGGTCGCCTCGGCCGCATGAACCACAATGACATAATCAACAAGCCGGTCCAGGCACCAGTCCAGCAGCAAGGCCGCATCAATCACTAACAGGTCATGTCTCTTGGAAAGCTGTCTTACGTCGTCTTTGAGCCGTCGAAGCAAGGGGGGATGAACTATCGTGTTGAGCTGGCGGCGGGAATTTTCGTTGGTGAAAGCCAGGGAGGCCAGCGCCTTGCGATCGAGCCGGCCGGAGGGAGTAAGGATACTGTCGCCAAACTGCCGCGCGAGGCGGTGAAGTACCCGGGGATCTTCTTCGACTACTTCACGCCCAATCTGATCAGCGTCGACAACCTCTGCGCCGAGCTTCTTGAGAATCTCTGCTGCTGTCGATTTTCCGGATCCAATCATACCGGTCAGGCCAAGTGTCATAGCGGGGAAGAAACAAAAATGCTGAGTAAATGACAAGGTGAAGTTTGGGCAGGCATCACTTGGCCGTTAACCCATAGGGGCTCGTAAGATATTCTAATAGTATTTGTGCCAGCATGTTATACGTATAATATAAGGCGTTACTTTATATGACGCCTCATACAAACGTTTTCGTGGCACTGATCGATCAGAGTCTTTGTGTCAAAGAAAATCTGACGCTGGTCGGGTTAAAGAGATGCGAACTGAACGTCGGACCTGAACCGTAGACCACGTCATGAGGGAAAGCAGGAGCCGCGTAGACCGCTTGAGAAGTGGCGATGCTGTTTACTGTATGATTGAGATAGAGATCAACCGAAAAACTTTTCGATACATGAATCTCCGTACCTACCCCAAAATTCAAACCGAGCTTTGATTCTCCGGCATGAAGGTCACCGATCCAATACCGATGGAACTGAAGGTTGCCTTCGAAATACGGTGCCACCGTCTTTCTGTAGAACCGGGAACGGATGCCGGCCCCGAACGCGAAATGTCTGATCTGGCTCTGTTCGGGCATGCCGGTGAATTGATAGACCACTTTCTCTTTGGTCGAGTTGGTATACTCGGCGCCGAATTTCAGGCCGACCGGCTCGGCAACATAGCGCAGAAATTCCAGATGGTACGTAGGAGATGATTCTTGCCATTCACGCTCATCGAGACGAGCCGACACTCCCGCCGAGACGACCCAGTACGGATCGAAATCCGAGACCTTTTCATCGTGAAAGCTATAATCGCGGGCTGTTACGGGAGCAGTGATGACGCCGCAGAACAAAAGGGCACAGGCCAAAAGCGCGTAAACTCTCTTACCCATGAGACCCTCCTTCCAACGATACAATAGCGAGTGAGCTATTTGGCGTCAAGCCAATTGTCACCGGTGCCCAGGTCAACCAGGACCGGAACATCGAGTTTGACTGCCTTTTCCATACCATCTCGCACGAGCTTCTTCATCTCATCGAGTTCCGACTCAGGGACGTCGAAGATCAATTCGTCGTGCACTTGAAGCACCATTTTCGACTTCATCCCGGTAAGCTTCTTGTGGATGTTCAGCATAGCGATCTTGATCATGTCGGCTGCCGTTCCCTGTATCGGCGTATTGATCGCGGTTCTTTCGGCGAACTGTCGGACGGCGAAGTTCTTCGCATTGATCTCAGGCAGATATCGTCTTCTTTTGAAGAGAGTGGTGACATACCCGTTGTCACGTGCAAACTGCTTGGTTGATTCGATATAGTCTTTGATTCCGGGATAGCGTTCGAAATAGGTATCGATGAACTTTTTCGCCTCTTCTACTGTCAATCCCGACTGCTGGGAAAGGCCAAACGCCGACACGCCATAGATAATCGCGAAATTGGCCGTCTTGGCGGCGCGACGCATGTGCGGCTCGACATCGGCAATGTCAACGCCAAACACTTCAGCCGCAGTGCGCGAATGGATATCTTCCTTGTTCTTGAACGCCTTGATCAAGCCCTTGTCTTTGGAATAGTGCGCGAGGATACGCAGCTCTATCTGGGAGTAGTCGGCGACCAGTAGTTTGTGATCGTCGTCGGCCGGGATGAAAGCCTTGCGAATCTCTCTCCCCTCATCTGTTCTCACCGGAATGTTCTGGAGGTTCGGGTCGGTGGATGAGAGACGGCCGGTGGCAGCGATCGTCTGGTTGAACGAAGTATGGACTCTGCCGCTTTGAGGGTTGATCAGCTTTGGAATAGCATCGATATACGTACTCGTCAGCTTGGTGAGCTGGCGGTAGTTGAGGACAAGTTTCGGGAAGTCATGCATCATCGCCAGTTCTTCGAGCACTTTCACATCAGTCGAATACCCGGTTTTCTTGGCTGTCTTTCCCTTAGTCGGCAGTCCGAGTTTTTCGAAGAGAATGTGAGAGAGCTGCTGAGTCGAATTGATATTGAATTCACCGCCGGCGACTTGATAGATCTCCTTCACGAGCGCGTCAATCTTCTTCTCCATCTCTTTTGACAGCGCGGCCAGAAAATCGGTATCGATCCGAATCCCGGTCTCTTCCATATCGGCCAGTACTTTGATAAGCGGAAGCTCGACATTGTAGTAGAGGTTTTCCAGCTCAAGTTCGCTGATCTTCGGGGCAAGGATGCCGCGCAGACGATACGTGTAATCAGCATCTTCGGCGGCATAGAACGTTGCCCGTTCAACCGGGACGGTCGCGAAACTCTTCTGGTTCTTGCCTGATCCGATCAGGTCCGTGATCGGTTGCATTTTGTAATCGAAGTGTTTCATGGCGAGGAAATCGAGCGAGTTTTCGCGTGCCGATGGATCCAGTACATAGGACGCCAGCATCGTGTCGAAACCGATCGGATCGATATCGACACCATAACGATGGAACACTTCCAGGTCATACTTGATATTCTGTCCGAACTTTTGGACTTTCTTTCCTTCAGTCAGTTTCTTGACTTCGGCCAGGGCTTCGTCGAACGGTAGATTGTTTTTCTTATCTTCCGCGTGGCCGACCGGGATGTAGTAACTCGTCCCCGCTTTCATGGCGAGTGAGATACCGACCAATTCCGCTTCAAGGGTGTTCAGCGAAGTAGTCTCGGTATCAATTGCAACTTCCTTTGCCTTCAGACATTCCGAGATCAGTTCTTTCAATTCCTTCATCGACTTGACCTGGATGTAGTCAGCCTTCGACGATTGAGGTTGATCTGCAACCACCTCTTCGATTTCCCCTTCCGGCATCACCTGTTTCAGCAGCCGGGAGAATTCAAGTTCCAGAAACAGCTTCTTGGCTGCTTCGTAATTTACTTCCTTGCGCTTGAGGCTGTCGATATCGCATTCTATCGGGACCGAAGTATGAATGGTAACGAGCTGTTTCGATAAGAGGGCACTCTCTTTATTTGAAGCTACCTTCTCTCTCACACCTTTCGCTTTGATCTGATCGGCACCGTCGAGAACCTTCTCCAGCGACCCGAACTGTTCAAGCAAACTGTCAGCTGTTTTGGGTCCGATGCCGGGGATGCCCGGGACGTTGTCCGAGCTGTCCCCCATGAGAGCAAGTTTGTCGATCACCCGATCTGGGTAAACACCGAACTTAGTCTTTACCTCTTCGGGCCCCATCTTGTCGGCCTCATTCGATCCGCTCTTGGGATAATAAATCCGAAGCTTATCCGTCACTAACTGGAAGTAGTCCTTATCTCCCGTTACACACCAGACCTCGAGTCCATCGTCTTCCGCTTTCTTTGCGATCGTACCGATGACGTCATCGGCCTCGTATCCTTCCAATTCGAATACCGGAATGTTCAGTGCTTCGGCCGCTTCTCTTATTCTTGGGAGCTGGACAACAAGGTCCTCGGGCATTTTGGCGCGAGTCGACTTGTATTCTTTGTATTGCTCGTGACGAAAGGTCGGCTTGGGGGTGTCGAAAGCGATCGCGATGTAGTCCGGCTTTTCATCGTTGATTATCTTCAGCAGCGAGTTGATAAATCCATACGTGGCCGACGTATTCTCCCCTTTGGAATTGATAAGAGGATTCCTGATGAAAGCAAAGTAGGAGCGGTAGACGATGGCGGAACCGTCAATAAGATACAAACTGCCTTTCTTCTTTCCGGTCACTGGTACAGTCTCCTCTGCTTGATATACGCAAGTACCTCCGGCTTGAGCGCGCGCGACAATAGCTTCGGGTCCTGACCACTCCTCACTGCCTGCCGAATTTCTGTCGAAGATACATCGACCGCCGATGTCTCAACATATTCGATTCGGGCGGCGATGCCATCACATCCTGCCGGCTTGAAGCCTGGTCGGTTACCGGCGACCACCGTGACCTCATTGAAAATCAACTCAGGTGAGCGCCACTCGCTCATCTGTTTGACGTTGTCCGCACCGATAATGAAACAAAAAGCTGTATCGCGATAGAGGTCTTTGAGTGCACGGATGGTGTCTATGGTGTAACCGGGAAGATTCTGCTGGAGTTCAATATCGCTGACTTCGAGACCCCGTTCACCCTCGACCGCAAGCCGTGCCATTTTGAGTCGGTCATCGAAAGAAGCTTCGGCACGACCAGTTTTGAAGGGATGGTGCAGGCTCGGCACCAGGAGCACGCCGTTGAGAGTCTTACCGGCCTTGATATCACGCGCAAGCGTTATATGCCCCTGGTGTATCGGATCGAAAGTCCCACCGAGAATCCCCCACCGTTCTCCCGGCTCAGGATGTGGCATTCCCCTCCCCGGCTTCCGTCAGAGAGGTCTGCTCAATCTTCTTCAGGTATTCACCGGCGTCCTGCTTGCGTTTACTATCAGGAAAACTCTTTATGAACGACTCGAATCGCTCCTTGGCGAGATCGAGGTTGCCGCTCTTGAACGCCTTCTCTCCAGCCTTGAAGGCAGATTCTACGGTCAGCTCAGTGGCTTTCGCAGCCAGTTCATCTTTGGGGAAAACCTTGACGAACTTTTCGAATTTGTCACGGGCATCGTCGAAGTTCTTCAATTTATAGTCCATCATGGCGAGACCGAAGGTTGCTTGCGATGCAAACGGCGTATCGGTGTAGTCATCGATGACTTTCTGGAAGTAGATTTTTGCCGATTTGTATGCCCCGACGTGGTCGTATACTTCACCCGACTCATAGAACTTCTGGGCCATCCGGGTCCGGGCCGTCAGCAGATATTTTTTGGCATCGGGAATAAGCTCAGATTCGGGGTAGTCCACTATGAAATCCTCGAACTGCTGGATGGCCGTTTGAAGGTCTGACTGATCGAGGCCGTAGTTCTTGGGCGTTCCTTCAAAGAAACAGGCAGCTTTCATGAACACCGATTGCGTGAAGTAGGCCGATGACGGATAGTTGAGCACCAGACGATTGAACTCGACCTGGGCGAGAGCATATTCCTTGTTGCGAAAATACGAAAGCGCCAGATAATACTGGGCGGTATCGACTATCGGTTCGCCCGGATAGTTGTATACCAGGGTCTGGAAATAGCTCACCGCCGGAACATACTTGGCCGCGTCAAACTTCTCTTTTCCGAGAGTGAAAAGTTCCTGGGCCGACTTATTTGCGAGTGAGAGCTTCCCGCCTCCGCAGCCGAACAAAGCCAGTCCGGTGACAGTCAACAGGGCGAGGATCGCAGCGTAGCGAAATCGGGGAGTCAAACCTTATAGGTCTCCTTGAGCATCTTGTAATTTTCCATGATCTTGTTAAGGTAGCTTTTGGGCAGTGGCTTCTTCTCGCGAATCATTCCGCGAAGACGGCTTTCGCCGAGATTGTAGGCGAGCAGGGCTTTCTTGATATCTCCAAATTTCAGGATCTGTTCGAAAAGGTGAAAGGTCCCGAGTTTGATGTTCGTCTCCGGCTGAAAGAGCGTCTTTGAGCCTTCCCAGTCAATTCCGGTCCGGCTGGCGACATCCTTGCCGACGAACGGTACCACCTGCATCAGTCCCCGGGCGCCGGCCTTTGATTCCGATCCTTTCTTGAAAGACGATTCGGTCAGGATAACGGCCAAGAGAAACATCGGATCGTATTCGTATTTTTTACTTTCGCTGTATATGACCGAAGTCAACTGGCCGACTTCGTCCTGATTGAAGCCGATCTGGAAATCATCGATGGCCTTGAAAATCTGCAGTTTCTCTTCAAGCTCCGAAATGCGCTTCTGCTGAAACGATATTTGCTTCTGCAGTTCAAACTTGTCTTTGATCAGATAGACGAGAAGTCCCGACTGGAGGAAATAGACCACTACCAGCAGAAATGCGATCGGGCGTGACAAAAAGATCCCTAATTTGTCAAACTGAATCATGGCTTATCCTTCGAGCACAACGCCTTTCAAGTCGTAGCCTTCGGCAGCAGTTACCGTAACCTTAAGTAGGTCACCGACCTGGATTGTCTGGCCGGTCACAATGATTTCCTGGTCTACATCGGGACAGTCAGCCCTGGTCCGGCCCGCACCACTGCCGTCGCCGTTAACGGCATCAATGATAACATCCTGTATACTGCCTATCAAGCGGTTATTTTTCTCGAAAGCGATCTCCTGCTGAAGGGTCATCAGGGCATCCAGACGGTCCTGCTTGACCTGTTCGGGGATCTGGTTCGGCATTTCTGCCGCAGGAGTCCCGTCTTCGGCCGAGTAAGTGAAGACTCCCATCCGATCAAACTGCTGCTCGGCGACAAAATCGTACAGTTCCTCGAATTCCGCTTCCGTCTCTCCGGGAAATCCGACAATGAAAGTGGTCCGCACAGCTGAATCGGGAGCACTCTTTCGGATGCGCTCGAGCAGGCGGTCGATTCCGGGGCGGTCGATTCGACGGTGCATATCCCTGAGCACCCGGGTGTTTACGTGCTGGAACGGAAGATCGAAATAGTTCAGCGTTTTGGTGCCCGAGGCCATGTATTCAATTACGGCATCGTCAAGCTGGGCCGGATACAAGTACATCAATCGGACCCACTCAATGCCGTCGATCTTCTCAAGCTCCTGAAGCAATGTAATGATATTGGGTCGCTCATCCCCTTTGTAGTTGTAACCGTAGAGAGTAGCTTCCTGAGAAACGAGGATGATCTCCTTTTTACCGTTCTGGGCGAGGTAGTCCGCTTCTCTGACAATTGAATCGAGCGGGCGGCTTCGAAATTTGCCGCGCATGCCGGGGATGGCACAATAGGTACAGCCGCGATCACATCCGTCGGAAATCTTCAGGTACGAATAAGGGAGGTCATCGGAAATGTACCGGTTGTTCCAGGTGAGATAGCCTAATTTCCGTGCCTCGATCCGTATCGCCTTTTCTTCGTGCGTCGACCCGGTAACCGCCCGGGCCAGCGAATCCAGGGCTCCCAGTCCAAATGCCCCATCAATTTCCGGCATTTCCTTGATAAGCTCGTCCCCATGACGTTGGGCAAGACAGCCGGAAGCATAAAGCGTTTTCAACGTCCCGGACTTCTTAAGCCGCCCGAATCGGAGCAATTCACCAATAGACTCTTCCTTCGCCGGAAGAATAAAGCCACAGGTATTTACCACTACAGAGTCGGCGTCGTTCGGATCTTTTACCGGCTGATGTCCTTCGAAAATGAGTCGGGCCGCAATGTAATCGGCGTCGACATCGTTCTTGGGGCAGCCTAACTTATGGATATAGAACTTCACTTATAATCTCACTCGCTCTACTGAATCGGGGAAATTCGGTTCGAACTCTTCCTGCTTACATACGGCGTGGTAGTCCTGTTTGATGAGAGTAATTGTGTTCAGTTCGTCGTTTACGTCGTAATACTCGATCTTCTTGAGGAGCAGTTTATCGCTATCGATAGTAATTACCATCGAGTCGGGGAAATCTCCTTCGGAGTCGCCTTTTCTCGTCAGACGGTAGAGAAGATTAGGTTTCAGGACTTTTGTCGTGTATAGATCATCGAGCTTCAAAACGAAGGATAATTCATCATCGGAGTAAGTCGCGCTATCGGCTGCCTCGATAACGACTTGGTTGTTGTCCTCCGAGTAGCTGTACACGTGCTTCAGGTCGCACACGTATTGATTGGGGCCGATAGAAATATTGTACCGACCGTCCGATGAAAGCAGGGCGGTGCCATAGGTTGAGTCTACCACATCGAAAATCTGGGAATTGACCGTATTGAGAAACTCGATCTTCCGGCAACCGGGAGAGGCCAGCTCGCTTTTGATCCGGTCAAAGCTGTCGGCCGAAGCAGTCAGCCCGATCAGAAAGACAGCGGTCAGGGATTGTACTAAGACGTTTCGCATGCAGGTCTTATACGTAAGCACAGACGATCAGTTCTGCTCGGATTTGACGTGGGCGCCGGGGTCGGCATTGGCGAAGATTGTCTCGAGATAGGTCTTGTCGACAAGCACATCTCTTGCTTTGGAACCATCGAAAGGCGACACGACCCCTGCTTCCTCCAGTTTGTCGATCAATCGGGCTGCCCGTTGATATCCGATCCCCAGACGGCGCTGAAGCAGCGATACTGAACCCTGTTTGTGGCGAATGACAACTTCGCAGGCTTCCCGGAACAGCGGGTCGCCAAGGTCGACCTCGGTCTCCGTGACTTCCCCCTCAGACTGGCTGATTGTGTCGAGGGCCATCATCTCGATTCCCTGTCCCTTGATAAACGAGACGATCGAATCGGTTTCCTCGCTGGAGATATAGGCGCCATGGATTCTGACCGGCTCCGGTTGCCCGGTCTGCAGGAAGAGCATGTCTCCGTTACCGAGAAGTTTCTCGGCTCCGTTGGCATCGATAATAGTACGGGAATCGACTTTGGAGGAGACCTGGAATGCGATTCGCGATGGGAAGTTCGCTTTGATCAAGCCCGTGATGACATCAACCGAAGGTCGCTGGGTGGCGAGAATCAGATGGATACCGACTGCCCGCGACATCTGGGCAAGGCGAGTGATTAACATCTCTATCTTGGTACTGGTCGCCGACATCATCAGATCGGCCAGTTCGTCAACGCAAATTACAATATAGGGGAGCTTGTCTTCTTCGTTCGATTGCTTGCTGTTGAAATCGACAATGTTACGGACGGATACGTTAGCAAGACGGCGATACCGCTTTTCCATTTCCACCACAGCATCGGCCAGCACCTTTTCGGCTCGCTTCGGATTGGTCACGACCGGGCGTCCAAGGTGGGGAATGCCTGAGTAAACGGACAGCTCAAGCATCTTGGGATCTATGAAGATGAATCTGACCTGGTGGGGGTGCAGTCGATAGAGAAGCGAAGTAATGACCGCGTTCATGCAGACCGATTTTCCTGAACCGGTGGCTCCGGCAATCAACAGGTGGGGCATTTTTGAAAGATCGGTGACGAACGGTTTGCCGCTCGTGGTCTTGCCAAGCGCCAGCGGGAGACGAACGTTCATATTTTGAAATTCGCGGGCCGACAGAATGTCTCGGAGAAATACCATCTGCGAAGTTCGGTTGGGTATCTCGACCCCCACGGCTGCCTTTCCCGGGATCGGTGCGATAATACGAATCCGCTTGGCTTTGAGGGCAAGAGCCAAATCATCCGACAAATTAATGATCTGGTTTACTTTTATGCCGGTCCCCGGTTTGAACTCATAGCGGGTGATGATCGGTCCGGGATATTTCTCAATTTCACCTTCAATGCTGATTCCGAAGGTTTCAAGTGTTTCCCTGAGCATCCGGGCCGTCATGTTCAGCTCTTCGGCATTAACCGAAGCATCGGTAACGGGATTCTCCTTGAGCAGGTCCAATCCAGGATAGGTATAATTGATCGACTTGATCGAAACTTGTGGCGCCGTCTTGACCGACTTTTCTTTTCTCCGGCTGACTTTCTTCTCGGGCTGATCATCCTCGTCAAGCGAATCGTCTTCGTCGATTACTTCATCCGGCAGCTCTCCGTGAGCTTCGTCGAGATGGGCCTGGAACTGACCGTACTCAGCTTCTTCTTCCTCGTCCTCATCGCCCTCTTCGCCTTCTGCTTTCGGCGACCGTTTCAGCCAGCCGAACGAAAGGACCGAGCCGATCACCCGTGCGATCACGCCGTAGATTGCTTTGAAGGTCCCGGCACCCGGGAGTTTGAGATGAGTCGAAAGGAATGGGGTTATCGATGTATACAGCATGAGCAAAATGAACACAATCCCGCTCAGGATCAGATAGGATCCGAGATCGCCGACCAATTTAACGGCCAGGGTTGTCAGGCGTTCGGTGAAATACCCTCCGGCAATCCCCTGGTCCACTCCGAGTACTCGGGCAGCAACCAGATGGATGTTGTATATCATAGTGACAAGCAGCGAGATGACGAAAAGCAGGAAGGTGTTGAAATTCAGTTTCTGGGTCATTTCGGACTTGAAAAGCCGAAGTGAGATCAGCACGAAAGCGAGCGGCAGGAAGTAAGCGAGCCAGCCAAGCAGGGTGAGGCAGAAATACGACAAGTAGGCTCCGGCCATACCGCCCTGATTGGCGTAATTGATCTCGAACGGGCTGAGGTTGTGGTCGACCTCTCCGATAATGCGGACATCGTCGATTGCTCGATGGCTGATCAGCGAGACCAGCAACAGCAGAGCAACGATAAATAGTCCGGCGCCGATAACCTTCCGTTTTTTCTCGGCGGCGCTTTTTTTCCTACTTTTTGCCATAACCTATCTATAGTGGGCCTTACGCCCGGAAAACGCAATCTAAAAAAAGTGCATATAAAAAGGCAGGGATAACTCCCTGCCCAGCAAAGTCTATCCGAAGAAAGCTACTTTTTGATTGCTTCCTTCAGGTGCTTACCCGCGCGAAACACAGGCACTTTGGTCGCCGGAATGGTAATCGCGGCGCCGGTCTGCGGATTCCTTCCCGCTCTGGCCTTGCGCCGGGAGACAGTGAACGTCCCGAATCCCGAGAAGCTCACCTTCTTCCCCTTTTTCAACTGGCTGGTTACACCGGACATGAATGCCTGGAGCGCTTCGGTTGCCTGTCGTTTGGAGATTCCCGCCTGCTGCGACATTGCGGCGATCATTTCATCTTTCGTCATATACCCCTCCGTGGGTTTTATGAGTTGAATGTTGCAGTTCCTAGACCAACTAGGTCCTCGTCAGTTCCTATGTCAATATAAAAACCGGGCGGGCTCTCGGTCTACCGCTGGAGCGCCTGGGTGAAGCTTCCGTAGTTATTGTCGATCTTGACCTCAGGCAACGCCGTAACATACAGACGGAATCCGAATCCCCGATTGGTGCCGATCGGCACCCAGTACAATGATCCGGTCCAGCAGTGCAAAGTCTTGACTATGTTTACCGAGTTCCGCACCGTGATGTTGCGGGCAATGTTGTACATCTGCGTGTAAGTAACCGAAGCAGTCGGAGTCAGTGAGAACCGGAGGTTCAGGTTAACGAAGCTTGATTTGCTCCAACTGCTTCCCCGCCCGCTCTCTGTATAACTGTAAGTAGCCGAGAGGCTCCATCCCGAGGTGGGGTTGGCGGCCTGTCCCACCTGCGAAGCGGAATCGGCGCCATGCGGAATCCCGGTATTGACCGCGTCATCGAAGAAGAAGTTCTTGCCTACAATATTCAGTGAGGCGTTCACATTGAAGCTCTGCAGATACGGCTTGAAGAAATGCACTTCGTCGGTCCCCGGCTTGTAAAACGAGTGCACCATGCCACCACTCAGACTTGAGATAATAGGAAGTGCCGAAGACTGAAACGAGGTGCTCAGGTCCGATAGTTTTCGCGTATCCTGCTCGAAGTCATAGCCGAATCCGGAGGTAATCGAGAGGAGTTCAAGATTCCGCTCGGTACCACCTTTGTTCACTTTTGCCTGATAGAGCTGGTTGAGACTGAAATTCAAGCGAGAGCTTTTTGAACTGGCGGCCCCTCCGCCGACATAACTCCGTACTTCGGGATGTTTATTGATTTTCGGACTATAGGAATATGTCACGGTCGGACTCAGTACCTGTCTGAAACCGGTCAGGCCAAAAACATTGGGATAGATCGTCCCGTACAGTTTCGTGTTTGCAGTGGCGCTGGCACTATAGGAGTAGGTTCGATAGGTCGTCGCTGCATCAATGCCGGCCGCTCTCGACTGATCCGTGTTATATACCTTGATCCAGGTCTCAGCGTAGCCAAACTGGGGCACAATGTTTAAGTAGTTACCGAATCGGAGCGACGGCAGTGTGATCGACGGATTGTGATTTATGATCGTGTACTTCCGCCGGCTGTAATGCGACAGGGTATCGGTCATAAAGGTCGTATCGATCGGCTGCCCCAGACTGTCTACCAGAATCGAGTCGATCGATTGGAAGGTCGAGTCGACGCTTATACGACTCGCGTAATTTGTCAGACTGGGGCTATACCGAAGAGTCAGCTTCTGATACCAGCTCTGGGTCGACAGCCCGTTCGCATCCCGGCCCCCACTCCCGAACGGATAGATAGTAGGCAGCGACAGATTGAGATTCGGGATCTGGTCGGTCCGTGAGTCCTGATCCAGATTGACATAGTGGTTCGCCGAACCGGTTAGCGAAACGGTATTTGAAAACCGCTTCGAAAATGAGATCTGGGATTTGGTGTCCCGGTTCAGGAGTTCATCCTGATTCTGGGAATAATCGCTGTAGTACGATTTATCAGACTGAAAATCACCCGACGCTCTCACCTGGAAGCTCGGCGTGATAGTATGGTTATAAGCTCCCGTCAGGGTCCATCGGGTGCGTTTCGATTCCGATGCTATCGAAGAGTTGTAGCTCGTCACTCGGGTGTAATTGCCGTTCAGATAGCCGTCGAGTACGTAGATCTTTCTAAAGTTGAATTGACCGTTGAAATTGATCGTCTGGCTTTGTTCAAAGTAATCGAACGCCCCTCGTACATCGTAATACTGCGACGCCGCCCAATAGTAACCGACATTCTTGACATATCGTTCTCCCCGCTCGAACTGCCCGAACGTAAACGGGAGAAATCCGGAGTGTCTCCCTCGCTTCAGGGGAAAGACATAATACGGCAAAGCAAACACCGGGATTCGCTCGACATAGAATACCACCGGCTTGGCGATCAACTTATCGTTCTGGATTACCTTCATGTGACTGGAATAGAAGTTGTAGTGGGGTTCGGAGGCATCGCAGGTAGTATACCGACCATCGTCCACATAGAAAATGTCCTTTTGTTCGCGGAAAAGCTTCTTGCCGTAGTAATAGCCGGTCTGATAGTTCGTCTTTGACTGGATTATTCGGCCCTTCTGCGTATTGACCGAATAGAGGAGGTAGTCGCCGAAAATCTCCTCGGTCTTGTCTTTCAGGATTACCGGAATGAAGTTCGGCTGAATCTGGGCCGCCATGCTGTACTTGTCGCTCAGGGTATCGAGGTAACCCGAATATGCCTCGATCAGGTCCTTCTGAGTATCAAATTCAATCTCGTAGGCATCGAGCGAGACGGTCCCGGAATTTACATGGGCGTCCTGATGAAGCGTAATCAGCGAGTCGTTTACTGCGTACTCAATCCATCTCCCTTTGTAATCGACCGTGTCTACTTTCTTGACCGCAACCGAGTCCTCGACCTGTATCTTGCCGCTCAGATAAGATCCGATCGCTCCGCCGACCACATCGACCTTCTGCAGCTTCTCATTGTCGATGGTGAATCTAATAGTGTCGCCGGAGACTGAATTTTCATGCGTATCGGTACCTCCGCGCGGCGAAGGATAGTACCAAGAATATGCCTGTCCGTAAGTCAGGATGTTGCTCATCTCGCCGTTGGTGAAGTACATCTGAATCCGGTGACCCTTCAGGGTTGACTTGTCGTAGTATCCCTTGGTCGAATCGACCGGTTCTTTGAATTCCCCGTTGGCGGAGTCTATTACATCTATATACTGAAGTTGCTTCTTCTGAAAGTAAACGGAGATCAACTCGCCGGAAATAGTCGATTGTCCTCGTGTCGCTGTTGGCTGTTGAAAAAGATCAAGCACGTCGCCGTCAGTCTGCATCCGGGCGCATCCCGAGTGGGCGCCGAAATCCTTTGAATTAATCTTCACGTCCCCCATCGCCTGGGCATCTTTAGTATTGGCATCGTATCGCAACGTGTTCGAGACAACTTCGATCATCGATGCAGTGTCCGGATAGTTGATATACATCGTGGGGCGCTGCTCCATTTCGAAGTATTTGTCGCCTCGCCTGTAGTAGGCGTGCACCCCGACGGCATAGAGAGAATCTTTGTACGACCAGAGTTCCACTCGCTGGCCGAGCGCCAGCATATCGTCGGCCCTCATATTGTAAAGCACGGAATCGCCGCTGAGGCGATAGTCGGCATCATCGACCAGCACATTGCCGTTCAGGCGGACATACTCCCCCCGCTGCCAGCGGGCCGAGTCGCAATAGATATAGCCGGTAGACGTTTTGAATTTGACATGTCCGACAACATAGGTGACATAGCCGTTCTTTCCCATTACGACCTCGAATTGATCGGAATGGTCAAGAACCAGCTTGTCGGTTTTTGTATTCTGCGCGGATAAGCCCGCGGAAGTAAACAAGATCAGTATGAATACGAACAGGTGCTTACTCATGCCCGGCCATCACATCATTCACGATTTTGACATACCGCGAAAACTGCTCGGGTGATGCTCCGCCCAATTGAGCTTGCCGGGCATTGCCACCCCCTTTGAGTCCGCATTCCGAACCGAGCCGCCTCGCGATCTCACCGGCATCGAACTTCGTCCCGTCGGCAGCAGCAACAGTCAGACGTTCCTCGGACAGCAGCAGCGCCAGTCCCTCGATCTGGGAGGCGACCATGCCGGCAAGTTGGCCAATGAGCTTCTTGTCAAACGGCCCGATATCCTCTGCGACCAGTGATCCTTTGACTTTCGAAGCGAGCTGGGAAGCCTTGATCGGCAAAAGCTGCTTCTGGGCCTCCGCCTGTTCTTTGCGAAGCTGTTTGTTTTCTTCGGTCAGCTTATCGAATCTTACGAGGAGATCGTTGATGTGACAGGTGAGCTGCTGAGAGAGAAGACTCGTCACCCGGAATCGGGCGCGGTAGTCTTCCCACGCCTGTTCGCCGGAGAGGAAATTCACCAGCAGATGCCCCCTGATCTTCTCGGTACCGATTAGTTTGATCCCGAGGACTTCGGAACTGTTCACGCAATGCGTCCCGCCGCACGCCGAGTAATCAAATTCACCCACTTGTATCACTCTCAGCGGTCCGGTCCGATGAGGTATCTTTCGCAGTGGCAACCGATCCAGTTCATCCCCTTCGACAAAGAGGATTTTGACCGGCAGTCCATCGGCGACAATCCGATTGGCGAACCGCTCGACTTCCTCAAGCTGATCTTCACTTAATTCATCGCGGTTCAGCTCGACCGCACCGTACTCTTCGCCCAGATGCACCGATACCGTCTCCGCACTTAAGCACCGAATGAACGACTGGCTCAGGATATGCTGAGCGGTGTGCTGGCGACGATGGCGCATGCGACGGTCCCGGTCTATTTTACCGGTGACACGATCGCCCACGCTGCCGACCTCGGTTTCGGTGATATGCCGAACCTCGTGCGCCTCATCCTCAAGTCACTTCAATTACCGGTACCTCGTTGAGAACACCTACATCATATTGCTGTCCGCCCGAGGTTGGATAAAATGCGGACTGCTTGAGAATGGTGAAATGCCTGCCGGAATCCTCGCCGGTTGCGACGATCTCCGCCTCGAACTCGAGCAGATCCGGGTCGATATAGTAGAGTCTCTCTGTCACACTATTCCTGGACTGTCATTTAAAATTCAGGGGCTACTTCTTCTACTCCGCTGAAAATAGGAAGTTTGTTTTCGATCAGGCCATGCTGTTGGTCAGACTGCCGACTTTCTCTACCCGCACCTCGATCGTATCCCCCGAAACCATAGGAGCAATTCCGGAGGGCGTTCCGGTTGAGATCAAATCGCCCGGCATGAGGGTCATGACCGAAGAAATGTAGCTTATCAGGAAGGGTATCTTGAAGATCATGAGCGAAGTCCTGCCCGACTGCTTGATCTCGCCATTCAATATTCCTTCAACCAGCAGGTCGCGATAGTCAACGTTGGTAATGATATGCGGTCCGACCGGACAAAATGTATCGAATCCTTTCGCCCGCGACCATTGGCCATCTTTCTTCTGTAGATCCCTCGCCGTGACATCGTTCACGCAGGTGTACCCAAAGATGTACTTTTCAGCATCGCTCTCCGAGACATTCTTGCATTCTTTGCCAATAATGACTCCGAGCTCAGCTTCGTAATCGACCCGCTCCGATTGTTTGGGGTGTACGATCTTATCGCCCGGGCCTATGATCGATGACGGTGGTTTTAGAAATATCAGGGGGTATTCGGGCGCCTTGTCGGCGGAAAATGACGCTTGAACGTGGGCATGGTAATTCAGTCCGATACAGACAATTTTCGACGGCTCCACCGGAGCCAGAAGCGTCAATTCTGACAGATCAAGCTGTTCCGATGACTTTTCGATACCCAACCAGGGAGCCCGTTTAAGAACAGCGACTTTGCTGTCCGAAAGAAGCCCGTATCCGGTCTCCGGCGAGTCATTCTTGCGATAGCGGATGTATTTTTCCGACATAAACTCATTCCCATGTAGAGAGGTTATCGTAGCAGTCACATCGCCCACGGCGATATTCGGAATAAACGTGCTTAGCTATGACAGCGCAACATTTTATCAGACCTGTTTGAGCTTCCACTTCCCGCGCGCAAAAAGGCCGGACAGAATGGCCGCCTTAGCCAGCGACGTAAAAGTCAGGGTCCACCAGACCCCGTTCACCCCCCAGCCGGCCTTGAATGCGAGAAAGTATGCCAGCGGAACGCGGGCAAGCGAAAATGGGACGAGGACCAGCATGGGAGGTAAAGTATCCCCCGCCCCTCCGAAAGAGCCTTCCAGAACAATCTCAAGCGCCATCGCACTCTGTGACAGCCCCAGGATGAATATGTAGTCGGTGGCAATCTTGTGAACCTGGGGATCGTTCGTAAAGACCGACGCAATTTGTGAAGGCAGGGTGATGAACAGGATGGTGATGACAAAGGTGATGGCAACCGCAATCCCGGCCGATCCCCAGGCGCACCGGGCAGCCCGGCCCGGTTTGCCGGCTCCAAGATTCTGCCCGACCATCGTGGCCGCGGCCACGGAAAATCCTGAGCAGGTTAGATACGAAAACGACTCCATTCGATTGCCTATCCCCATTGCCGCCCCGGCGGTGTCGCCGAAATCGTGCACGATCTTTATCAGGAACCAGTAGACAATCACGAATATCAGCTGCTGGCTGGAGACCGGTATCCCGATTTTGGCGATACGGACCATTGCCTTGAAATCGGGTCGGAGACGAAACAGCTTCTCAACCCGATATCCAAGCTTTCCACGCAGGAGTAGAGTCGTGATCGTAATTGTGCTTACAAATACCGCAATTGCAGTCGCAACACTGGCACCAACCACTCCCATTTTGGGAAAGGGCCCGATTCCGAATATGAGCATCGGGTCCATGACCATGTTGATCACGACGGACAACACGCCTACCAGGGTCGGGGTTCGGGTGTCTCCGGAAGCACGGAAAACCGCATAGACAATCTCGGCCCACCAGAAGAGCAGCGACGATAGAAAGAACACCCGAAGATACGGCAAGGCCCAGGCGAAGGTGGCATCGGACGTGTTCATGAAATGGAGTATTCCGGGCGCGAAGAAATATCCGGCGGCCATGCATCCGATCGCAAGAATCACCGCAAAACTCAGCCCCTGCTTGATGAAATAGCGAACCTTGTCGAAATCTCCCCCACCCACACTTCGCGAAACCAGCGCCGTCACTCCGACCGAAATTATCGAAATGAGCGAGAACATCGTCCAGATAAGGACCATCGATGAGGTAATCGAGTCCTGAGCATTTGCACCCAGCTTGCCGACCCAATAGTAGTCCGTAGTCGAAAGTGCAAACTCCATGAACATCCCCAGCACAACCGGCAGGGCTAGCGACACAATCGTTCGTGGGATCGGACCCGAAGTTACTCGGTTATCTATCTCGTTCTGCTTTATGGCTTCCGGCGACATCTGTTTTCCTATACTTTCGCCGCCAATCTACCCTCTGACTATGATGGATTCAAGAGAATACGAAAGTTTTCAGATGATTTGTGAAATGAGAGGTGAACGCCCGGTTCAGAAGCCGGCGGCCGAACTAATCCCGAGCCGCTGAATGAGATAATCAGGGTTCAGCTTTTCATCGGTGCCGCGCTTGAGCAGATCGCGCCAGTTATAGCGGCTGCCGAAGCGGAAATAGTTCTGAACGAGGAACGATCTGACCAGAGGGTTGTCTGAAACGGTACTGTAGCTTTTGTACAGAAAGTGCATTGTCTGGGCGGCGACCATGTCGGCATACAGATAGTTTTGCAAATAGACAGGGTGGGTCGTGTAATGGATGATGGCTGCCCAGGGCTGAATATCGTCGTGTCTCGGCAGGTGCATGAACCGTTCGAACAGATCCCAGTACAGCTTGTTAAGATCCTGATTGGAGTTCTGATAGGCTTCGAATTCAAAGGTCAGCCGAAGCAGCGTTATGCGAAGATAGATGATGTCCTGATCCTGCTTGGCCGCAAGATACTCATCGACCACCGGAGCTGGAACATGGGCAATGTTCGTGAGCCAGGCCTTGTCGTCCACAATGGCCGCGACCGTCTGGGCCATCCCCTCTTCCCAGGCTCCGGCAACAATATTGGAGAAAATGTCATCCGGTTGGGAGACGAAAGCCATGTGCAGGGCATGACCGGTCTCGTGCGTGAGCACCCGCTCGCTGTAGATACCGGGAGTAAGATTAGCCAGCACCCGCATGTCATACGGCGCCTTGATCGTGAACTCGTAAGCGAATTGTGATTTCCCCGTGCGAGAATCAAGATCATAGTATATCGGCAACTTGTTCAGATCAAAACCGATTCCTTTCAGACCCTCCTCGAGGAAGTTCATCTGGGAATCGACCGGAAAGTAACTGTCGATCTTTTGGTTGATGCCATTGTAAGCATAGGAAAGATCCCAGACTTCCGGGTTCGGAATCTTCAGCCTGACTTTGACTTTCTCAAGAATCTTCTGGTAAGGTCCCTCGCTCAACGAATCGAGCCGCTTCAGTATCGCAAGATACTCTTTGAGGTCGAATCTATCCAGATCGAACGAAAGTGCGAAATACGAGTTATAGCCGGCTCGCTGGGCGGCCTGGTTGCGCAGGCGAATCAATTGACTGAGACCGTCGGCCATTTCATCCCCCACCGATGACCAGGCTCGGTAGGCGGATTCACGGCGGCTACGATCGGCGTTAGTGCGGTACTCGTTGTAAAGGTAGTTGTCAGTCTGCATTTCGCCGTCGAACTCAGCCCGATAATTGATATGAATAGAAAGAAGGGAATCTCTGAGCGACGCTATCAGTGGCTGGGTCTCGATACCGGCGCCGACCATGACACTGTGGATCAACTCCCAACGACGGACATTCGCTTCATCGGTGAGCAGTGATTTTCCATTCTGAAGAGTAGCGATGGTATTCGGATCGCTGACCACCCGATTGTAGAGCGCTTCGTAGAAATCCAGCGAATCTGATTGTCCGGTGGTGTAAAACCACCAGTTTTCACGGGCAAGACGGTAGTCCAGCCAGTTGATTTTTGCTTCGACCTGGTTCAGGCTGGTCAGCACTTCCCGTTTCGTCAACTGCTTCTCTTTGCAGCCGGCGAACGCAAGCGTCATGGCCAGAGCGAGAGCGGTTAGAGCAAGCGTCCGGAACTTCACTTCGAACTCCGATCGGTGTCGGCAAAGTATGACAGCGCCATGGCATAACCGTAGTAGCCGAACCCCGTGATCTGGCCGCGGCAGGCCCCGGCGATCGCCGAATGCTGCCGGAACGGCTCTCGTGAGTAGATGTTGGACAAATGCACTTCCACCGTTTCGATATTCACCGCGCTGATAACATCGCGGAGGGCATAACTGTAATGGGTCAGTGCCCCCGGATTGAGTATCATTCCAAGCGCATCGCGCCCTTCCTGCTGGATGAAGTCGATAAGGGTTCCCTCGGAATTTGACTGAAAGAAGACGAGCTCGAGGTCAAGTTCCTTGCCCAGCTCGTTGAGACGGACGTTGAGCTCATCGAGCGTCTGATTGCCATAGATGTCCGGCTCTCGCTCGCCGAGGAGATTGAGGTTGGGACCATTGACAATCAGAACCTTACGCACGCTGACCTCCATGTTTCTCATAGTAATCAAGCATCGTCAATATCGACTTTTTCACATCCCTGTCGGGCGGTGCCTCGACAATGATAGGCCTTCCCGGCCGATCAAGCAAGACGAAATGCAGTTTCCGCCCTATCCGTTTCTTGTCCAACGACATTGCGGCCATAATCTTGTCCGGCGAGAGCTTCCCTTTCGGGACCAATTGCACGCCAATTTTGACCAATTCAGCATATCGGTCAAGGGACTTGACATTGCGCGAACCGTGAAGCTTGCTCAACTCGGTCGCGGCCAGCAGGCCGAGGATGACCGCTTCGCCATGCCGAAGTTTTCCGTAGCCGAGCGAATTTTCGATCCCATGGGCGAATGTATGACCCAGATTCAATACCATTCGTTTTCCTGATTCGCGTTCATCCTGCCGGACGATTTCTGCTTTATACTTCGCACACCGTGCGATAAGCGGTCCTACTTTCTTTTCGTCAATAAGTGTCCCGTTGTTTAGGTATCTCGCGACCATTTCCATCATGGGACGGCCAATCAGACCAGCGTATTTGAGTAATTCCCCGGTCCCTGAGACCATTTCACGCTCCGGAAGCGTGTTCAGGTACCAAGTATCACACCAGACAAACTCAGGCTGCCAGAGCGCGCCGATCAGATTCTTCCCTCTCGAGTGATTGATCCCGGTCTTGCCGCCAATAGCGGCATCGATCATGCCGAGCAGCGTTGTAGGAATCACGCCCCACTTCACCCCCCTTAGGACGGTCGCGGCGGCGAAGCCGGCCAGATCGCTCGTGACCCCGCCACCGACCGCGAGAACGAAATCGGAGCGCGAGATCTTCTGTTCGAGCAGGAAATCGTGAATTCGGCCAAGTTCATTCGCGGACTTGGTTTTCTCTCCGGAAGGAAGGACCAGTTCTGTCGCGCCCTTGAGTCTACCGAGCAAGCGGGAAAGAGTTGTGCCGTAGAGGGCGAAGAAATTCGCATCGTACAAAACAAAGAGCCTGCGCTTCCCGAGCTGCTGCCGAAGATAAACCAATAGTTTATCTTCTATGTGACAACCAACTGTAATGCTGTAACTTGAATTTTTGAGCCGGAGGTTAATCCTGGGCATACTTCTGATTGATTTTCTTTACCAATGCGTTCGTCACCTGAAGCGGTGTCTTATCGCTGGTGGAGATTTTGATATCAGCTTTAGCGTACCCATCCTGACGCTGACGCATTAGCGAGCTGATTCGCTTTTTCAGGGCCTCTTCCCGCTTCGTCTCGGTCCTGGCATCGACCTTTAACATCGGACGGTCCTTCACCCGGTTCATCCGCTTGAACAATTCCGCCTGAGAACAGCTGAGATAGACAACTATTCCGGATTCCTGAGCCAGCTGCACCACTTTGCGATTCTGGAAAGCGCCGCCGCCGAGAGCGATCACTTTGGCCGGTCGAATGAAAGTGACTACGTTGAATATCACTTTTTCCTCGAGCTGGCGAAATCCTTTTTCGCCGATGTCTTTGAAGATAGTTTCGATGGTTTTCTTGTGCTTGCGACGAATAATCAAGTCGGTATCGTAGAATCGGAGTTTAAGCTTTTTGGCAATCAACGGACCGACCGTGGATTTGCCCGACCCCGAAAAGCCGATCAGAAAGATGTTTTTCTTGGACTCCATACTGATTCCTCTCATCGCGCGAACAGATCTGCGTATATCAGGTCGAAATCGACATGAAGGCCAGTCCAGAGATGCCATGAACGAATTGCCTGCCCCACAAGCATCGCTGACCCTTCAATAGAGAATAACCCCTGTCGCCTGGCTTCGTCAACAAGAACATTTCCTTTGTTGTAATTCAGATCATAGTAGATCTTCCCTTCCCGCCAGCGAAAGTTATCGGGCAGAGGGGAGCTTTTCGGCGCGTTCGGGCCTCCCAGCGGCGTACAATTCACGACCAGATCGTAATCGAGCGACAAGACTCGGTCAGTTTCAGACGAAGCGGCGATCTCGATCTTCCCGATGTCCATGCTCTGTTCGAGTTCGCTCTTGAACCGGGTCAGGTTCTCCTTTGACCGGCCAACAACAAGGAAGCGACTCACACGGAACTCCGTCCGTAAACTGTAAACTGCTGCTTTCGCGCCTCCCCCCGATCCGAAAATCAGAGCTGTCCCCTGTTTAAGCTTGTCGGCATGATCTTTCAAGGGCAGAGAGAATCCAAAGCAGTCGGTGTTGTACCCAGACGTCCAGCCGTCCTTGATAGTAATCGAATTGACTGCCCTGAGCACTGAAGCAATCGGATCCAGCTCGTTCAGAAACTCGATCACCTGCTTCTTGTATGGGATCGTGACGGCCAGCCCATTGAAATCGCCGGTCAGTAACGCAGGGAACCTTCCGGCAAACTCTTCGGGAGGCAGATCAATCAGCCTGAACTCAGCATCGACCTGGGTACGCTGAAAAATTGACCTGAAAATGTCGGGGGATTTTGAGTAGCCTATGTGGTGGCCGACCAGACCGTATGTGAACTTCTTCGTCAACCGGTCACTCTCTCCAGAATGCCGTAGAAGCCGGGACAGGAAATGGCGACCACAGAATCATCGTCGATTGTCGATGGCCCGACCAAAAAGAGTGATGCGATCGAAAAGGCCATGGCGATACGATGATCGCCGAAGCCCTTGAAGTCGGCAGCCGGGAGTTCCTTCCCCCCTTCGATCGCCAGACCATCCTCCAACACCCCGCACTTGATACCCATTGCCTGGAGATTCTCCGCGATGGCGGTAAGTCTGTCCGATTCCTTCACTCTGAGTTCTGCTATGTCCCGGATAACGGTGGTTCCTTCGGCAAATGCCGCCATGACTGCGACAATTGGTATTTCGTCGATCATACCGACAACCGCCTCTCCCCCCAGCTTTCTTGCCTTGAGTTTGTTGCCGGTGACCGTCACCGTTCCTCGGGGCTCATTCGAAATGACCGAGCGATTTTTGATTTCGACCGTACATCCGATCGTCCGCAGATGGTCGAGAAATTCAGTTCGGGTAGGATTGAGTCCGAGATTCTCGATCGTAATTGTTTGTTTAGAAATTGCGGCGGCAGCCATGAAGAATGCGGCGGTTGAAATATCGCCCGGAATGTTTATCTCGCCGCCCGTAAGATGGGACTGCGAAGCAAGCCGAATCTGCTTCTTGTAGTCGGCCGGCATCTCCTGGCGCTTTTTACGCGGATCGACCGGGTCGGGTACCAGGACCGGCTTGATCTCGGTCGACTCGATATTTCCCCCCAGCTCGGCTATCATTCGTTCGGTGTGATCACGGGTGATCGAGTCTTCACGAATCTCCACCGAGCAGGATGAAGCGAGTCCAGCCAGAAGTACAGCCGACTTGACCTGAGCCGAAGCTACCGGGAGGCGGTACTCGTACGGCAGGAGCTTCCTGCCGGAAATCTTAATTGGAAGATGATCGCCATCGGAAAAAATCTCTGCGCCCATCGCCGTTAAGGGATCGATAATCCGCTTCATGGGACGTTTCGACAGAGATTCGTCCCCAGACAGAGTCACCGTGAGGTTTGAACCGGCGATGATGCCGGAGAGCAGTCGGGCGGTAGTGCCGGAGTTGCCGCAGTCAACGATCGTGTCGGGAGAAACGTTCAGCGACTGAGGAGGGGTGAGCTTGTACGATCCGCTCGACCCATCCACCTGCACTCCAAGCGCCTTCGCGGCATTGAGCGAACTGGTGCAGTCGGCGTTGTCAGGAAAGTTGGTAACGGATAATCGTGTCTCTGGCAAGAATAGCAAGCAACACGGCGCGGTGAGCTATCGATTTGTCTCCGGGGACCTGAATCGTACCGCCAAACCGCTTGATCGGAGAGATCTTTCGGATCATTGACAGGTCCTGCCGACCACCGGCGCCAGTGCGCGCATCTCCCCCATCAGTTCGTTGAACATTTCCGGGGTGATCGACTGCGGACCATCGGAAAGAGCATTGGCCGGATCGTGATGAACTTCGATCAGGAGACCATCGGCGCCGACCGCAATCGATGCCCGTGACAGAGGAAGGATCTTATCCTGGCGGCCGGTTCCATGGCTGGGGTCAGAGATGATCGGCAGATGGCTCGCCTTCTTGACGAACGGTATCGAGGAAAGGTCGAGAGTATTGCGGGTGTGATCGGCGAATGTACGCACCCCGCGTTCACACAGAATAACCTGAGGATTATCTTCGGCCATGATGTACTCGGCGGCCATGAGAAACTCTTCCAGCGTGGCGGACATGCCACGTTTCAACAGTATCGGTTTGCCGGTCCGTCCCGCCCGCTTGAGGAGCGAGTAGTTCTGCATATTGCGAGCGCCTATCTGGATGAGATCGGCATAGTCGGCCACCATGTCAATAGTCTCGGTATCGATAGCTTCAGTCACAATGGCCAGACCGTATTTCTCGCGTACTTCCGCCAGAATCTTCAGCCCTTCTTCCTTGAGTCCCTGGAAGCTGTACGGCGAGGTGCGTGGCTTATAGGCCCCGCCCCGAAAGATCTTCGCGCCCATTCTGGAAACATGGTCGGCGATCGTCATGCACTGTTCCCGGCTCTCGACCGAGCAGGGCCCGGCCATTACCACGAACTCTTTGCCGCCCACTTTGACCCCTTTGACATCGATCACCGAGTCGTTCGCATAGAACTCCCTGCTCACCAGTTTGAACGGCTGAGTGACGTGGATAATATCTTTCACCCCTCGCTGGGCGAGGATCTTATCCGAATCAACCTGCGCTTTGTTGCCCGTCACGCCGATTGCGACTCGCTGGGCACCCGGGATCGGGTGGGCGCGAAGACCCATCGACTCGACAACTTTACAGACTTTCTCCACCATTTCCGGTGAAGCTTTGGTTTCCATTACGATTAACATCTATTTCTCCTCGGAGCGGCGGTCCAATCCGCCATCCGCATTTTTTTCATTCCGGTTCGGACCGAGATCACATTTCTTCCGGCGCCTGCATCCCTAATAGGGCGAGGCCGTCGCGAACAACGATCTGCACCGACTTTACCAGCGCCAGACGGGCAGCGGTAAGTTTCGGGTCATCGGATATTATACGGTCGATCCGGCCGGCTTCGTCCTTACGCTGATATACTTTATTGAAGGCCCCGGCCACTTTCAACAAATGGGTCGAAATCAAATTGGGCTCGTACGCCCGGGCCGCATCGACGATCGCAACGGGATAATCGGCAAGCAACTCAATCACACGCTGTTCTTCTTCACGATCGAGCAGCTTGACATCGATTTTGTCGGTTATCTCACCGTCGAAATTGCGCATCAGGGAGCAAAGGCGGGCATGGGTATATTGGAGATAGGGCCCGGTTTCACCTTCAAAACTGAGAACCTCGTCCCAGTCGAAATTGATATCTTTCTGGCGACGAACCGAAAGCTGCGAGAACATGACCGCGCCGATGCCGATCATCGCCGCCGTCGCTTCGAAATTATTCAGATCAGGATTCTTCTCACGGATCTTCTCGCGGGCCAGTTCTATCGCCCGATCGAGTACATCGTCCAGCAGGATGATCGTCCCTTTGCGGGTCGCCATCATCTGGTCGCCGAATTTCACCCAGCCGAATTCGATATGCTTCGCCTTACCGGTCACCCGTTTATCAGGGGGAACGCCTTCAGCTTCTTCAAGCATTTCAACAACCTTGAAAACCTGCTTGAAGTGATCCGATTGCGCCGAACCCACCACATAAAGCATCTCGTCGAACGGATATGTCTTCCAGCGATAGAGCAACCCGGCGATATCACGGGTGGCGTACAGCGTCGCGCCGTCAGCCTTGCGAAGCAGGCACGGCGGAAGCTGCGGATCGTGCAGATCGACCACGAGGGCGCCTTCAGAGACTGACGCCAACCCGGCTTTTTCGAGTCTGGTAATCACCTCGTCCATCTTGTCGTTCAGGAATGACTCGCCGGTGATCCAGTCAAACTCGATTCGCATTTTCTTGTAAACCCGGTCGAACTCCTTGAGGGAAATCTTTCTGAACCGGTCCCAGAGATCGCTCGCGCCCTTGTTGCCGTCTTCAAGTTTCTTGAACTCCTCGCGCGCCTGATCGTCGAGCTGCGGATCTTTCTCTGCCTCAAGGTGGAACTTGACGTACAAGTCCATCAATTCAGCGATCGAGGGTTCATCGCTTTCACCCCAACGGCTGTAAGCGACAATCATTTTCCCGAACTGAGTTCCCCAGTCGCCGAGGTAATTGATCCCCATGGTATCATAGCCCAGCTTCAGGAAGATGCGCCTTAAAGAGTTGCCTAAAATAGTGGTGCGTAAGTGGCCTATGCCGAACGGCTTGGCGATATTTACCGAGGAGTACTCGACAAGCACACGGTGATCCTTGCCAATCTCTGAGCTGCCGTAAGTTTCATCACTCGTCAAAATGTCTCGGATCGTCTCGTCGGCTTCAGTGACAAAATCGGTCTTCCCGTTAAGATAGGCTCCGGCGGCAGTAATCTCTCGGACCAGCGGACTGCTTCCGTTCAGAGCTGATTCAGCGGCCGAAGCAACTTTCGATGCGATTTCCGGCGGTTTCTCGCCCAACAATCGGGAGTATTTGAAAACCGGAAAGGCAAACCGCCCCATTGAAGGATCCTTCGGCTTCTCGAGCCCTGATTGAATGAACTCAGGGTCGAAGACCTCCGATGGGCCGATCTCTTTGAACTTGGCCGGATAGACCTCACGGAATGCGGTCGCAAGCGCCCTGGCAAACTCTTCGGTGTAGTTGTTCTTCAGCATTGTTTACTTATAAAGGTTCAACGGGATAGACATAAGTGGAGTAAATAAAGGCATTATTGCCAAATTGTCCAGAATTAAAAAACCGGTCAAAGCGCCTTGCGAATGGCACTGAGAAACTGCTCGACCTGAGCTATCGACTGCGCGGGGGAGGCGCTCGCTCGAATGAGCTTCACCAAAGCTGAGCCGATCACCACACCATCGGAATTTCTGGCCAACCGAACGGCCGTCTCGGGCGATGACACCCCGAAACCGGCGACAAACGGCTTATTCAGCCTCATCCTCAGCCGTTTGAGATAGCGGTCAGTACCACTGTCGAAAGTCTTTCCGGTTCCGGTTACTCCTGTAACTGTCACCGCATACACGAAATCAGAACAGGCCGAAGCCACCAGTTTGATCCTATCCTCCGATGAGGTCGGCGAGACGAGAAAGATTGTTGAGATCGACGACTTTCGGGCATCGGCGATGAATTCATCCGCTTCTTCGACCGGAAGGTCCGGGATAATGAGGCCGTCGACTCCGCACGATGAGGCATCGGCGATGAATTTCTTCTGATCATAAGCAAGGATCGGATTGAAGTATCCCATCAGGATCAACGGGATATTCGTCTTCTTCCGCAACTGCTCGACCATGTGCAGTATCATTTTCACACTAATGCCGTTCTGAAGCGCCGCGTACGAGGAGAATTGAATGTCGGGACCATCGGCCAATGGATCGGAGAACGGCACCCCGATCTCGACAAAATCGGCTCCCGCCTGCTCCGCAGCCTGGACGTAGTCCGCCGATGACTCGATGCTCGGGAAACCGGCCGTAAAAAACGGGACAAGCAGCTTCTCTCCGACTTTGAAGTTTTCGAGTCGGGAACTTATTCTATTCGGCATGTTCGCCGTCCCATTTCTGGATGATCCCCATGTCTTTGTCGCCACGGCCGGAAAAGCTGATCACTACATATTCGTTCTTCTTAAACAGTTTCGTATTGTACATCATGAAGGCCAAAGCATGCGCCGTTTCCATCGCCGGAATGATCCCTTCAAGCTTTGAAACCAGTTTGAATGCTTCCACCGCCTGCTTGTCCGTCACGGAACCGTACGTTACCCTTCCGATGTCCTTCAGATAAGAATGTTCCGGTCCGATTCCCGGGTAATCCAGCCCGGCCGAGATTGAGTGCGGCAGGACCACCTGACCGTCCTCGTCAAAGACAAGATAGCTGTAAGACCCGTGCAGCACGCCCGGCTTTCCTTTAGCCAATGGGGCCGCATGCTGCTTTGTATTCAGCCCAAGGCCGGCAGCTTCAACCCCATACAGCCTGACTTTTCTGTCGTTCAGAAAGGCATCATAGATACCCATCGCATTCGAGCCTCCCCCGACACAGGCAATGATCGCATGCGGCAATCGACCGAATTTTTTTCTGGCCTGCTGTCTGGTCTCTTTGCCGATGACCGACTGGAAGTCCCTCACGATCATCGGATACGGATGCGGGCCGACCACTGATCCGATGATATAGAAAGTATCTCTGACATTGGTCACCCAGTCCCGCAACGCCTGGCTGGTCGCATCCTTGAGTGTTTTGGATCCTGACTCGACAGAGACTACCTCGGCGCCGAGAAGCTTCATCTTTTCAACATTCGGCTTCTGCCGGACCAGGTCCTCCGCCCCCATGTATATGACGCAGGGAAGACCGAACCGGGCGCAGACGGTGGCTGTCGCCAGACCGTGCTGACCGGCTCCCGTCTCGGCAATAATCCGCTTCTTCCCCATCCGCATCGCCAGAAGGATCTGCCCGACCGTATTGTTGATCTTATGCGCGCCTGTGTGGTTGAGATCCTCGCGCTTGAAGTAGATCTTCGGTCCTTTCAGATACTCGGTCAACCGCTCGGCGAAATACAGCGGGCTGGGGCGCCCGACAAAATCGTTCAGATGAACCTTCAGTTCAGCTTTGAATTTCCGGTCGCTGCGGTATTTCCGGTAGCTCGCCTCAAGCTCGTCCAGAGCAAATATGACCGTCTCCGGAACATATCGACCGCCATAAGGGCCGAATCTCCCTTTGCGGTCAGGAAGTTTCTTCGGATGCTTTGCCATATCTGATCTCATTGATGGTGTGAAAGAACTCTGCCAGTTTCTTTGGCGACTTCACCCCCGGTTTTGTTTCGACACCGGAGTTGACATCGACAATCAACGGCTCGAACAGCCGGATCCCTTCGGCCACATTAGCAACTGTAATCCCGCCGCTCAACATCAAGTTGCGTATTTTCTTCGGCGGCCGCACCGTCCAGTCGAACGGCTTGCCGGTACCGCCGAACTGATCCCCGGACCGGCTGTCGAGCATGCAGATGTCGGCCTGGGTGTGCAGCAGCTCGTGATAATCTTCCCTCGTCCGGACATGAAACGCCTTGATTACTTTGTACCGTTCCCGTTGGATCTTCACAATACTGCTTTCGGACTCGTCGCCGGAAAGCTGAATGTAATCTAGCTGGAGCCGCTCACCGAGTTTCAGTATCGTATCGACCTTCTCGTTGACAAACACGCCTACTCGCTCAAGTGTGGGAGGAAGTCCTTTGACAATCTGCTGAGCTTTGGCGCTGCTCACAGCTCTGGGGGAAGGGCGATAGAAAATCAATCCTATCATGTCGGCACCGCACTCCCAGGCGGCCAGGGCATCGGAGTTTCTCGTAATGCCGCACACTTTTGCTTTGAATCGGATCATGCGCCTCGCAGTGCCTTCAGCAAGTTTACCGGATCATCCGATTTCATCAACGCCTCGCCGATCAGAAAGCAGTTGTAGCCGGCGTCGGCGAGTGTCTCGATATCCTTCCTTTCGCAAATCCCTGACTCAGCGACCTTGATCGTCTCATCAGGTATCGCCCCGGCCAACCTTATCGAAGTCTCAATGTCGACCTCGAAAGTATCCAGATTCCGGTTGTTAACTCCGATTATATTTGCGCCGCAATCATTGGCAATTTCAAGCTCCTCAGGGCCGTGAACTTCCACCAGGGCATCGAGACCGACATCATTGGCGAGAAAGAGGAAATCAGTCAGACGTCGTCGGGAGAGCAGCCGCACGATCAATAGAATCGCATCGGCACCCATATATTTGGCATGATAGATCTGATATGGGTCGACAATGAAATCCTTGCACAAAATCGGCAGTCCGCTCGCCTCCGAAGCTATCTTCAGGTATTCATACCGGCCAAAGAAATAGGCTGTCTCTGTCAGCACAGAAAGCGCCGCCGCCCCACCATCGCGATATTTAACCGCGAGATCGGCCGGGTTGAAATTATCCTTGATGATTCCTTTCGACGGCGAAGCTTTTTTGATCTCGGCAATGATGTTGATCTCGGATTTTCGACTGAGGGCACTTCTGAACCTGTGCACTCCTTTGGGAGGCAGGTCGGCGAGGATATTGTCCAACGGAAGGTTCAGCTTGAGCGCTTCTACCTCTTCCTGTTTTTCTTCTGCGATTCGTTCGAGTATGCTGCTCATGACACCACTTCTCTTACCAGGGTCCAACCGGCGGTTGACTTGTGCCGGACTTCCGACTTTCTGAAGAATATATAAAAGACGATCGTGGAAATCACATACAGAATTATCGTGATATTCATCGTCACCGTATATCCGTAATACTGAATCAGGCTTCCTCCCAAGGCGGCTGAGACCATCCAGGAGGAGGTCCAGGCGATCATGAGCAGGGCATTGACCAGCCCCTGCTCTTCCCGACTTGACAGCTCCATACCAAGGTTGGTCACGATCGGCTGTCCCAGGTTCATCAAGCCGCCTCGAAACACGAAAGCCACAAAGGCCAGGGGCAGAAAGTATGAGTAGGAGAGAACGAGCATAAACGGAATCGAGGCCAATTGGGTAAGCACTACCGCGCGAACGAGTCCGAATTTCTTCGCCAGCACCGGGCCGGCCAGCGATCCGGCCAGCATCGAGAACTGCACAACGAAATAGTAGAATCCGATGGTGGCCGGGGAGAGATTGAACCGATCACGAAAATAAAGATTGAGAAACGGAATGATCAGTCCGGCCCCTAACCCCACCAGAAAGTTGCACAGAGTGAGCTTGAAGTAGAATCCTCCGCGTTCTTTGAATTGCTGTCTGCTCAAAGAGATGCGACGCTCTTCCTTTGAAGGTCGCGATGCCTTAATCATGGCAAAAGGAACCAGAGCTACGAGCCCGATGAGAATTCCCAAATAGAGCGTATATTGATATCCGGTTATCTCACTCCCGGTATGCTGCGTTATAACACTTACCAGCTTCCCTGAACCGACCGATCCGGCCATCCCGGCCACCAGCATCGTACCATAAGCCACCGAAAATAGATGGGTTCGTTCATCCCCGGCTGAGTTCCGCATATAGAATGGCGCGGCCCCGACACGAAAGAAAGTGAACGCCATTCCGGCCAGCGCCGAGAACAGCACCAGCATCTCAAATAGTCTCAGGCTGCTCAGAAAATAACTGCACAGGGCAAACAAGACGACACTAATCAATAGAACCGGTTTGAGACGGATCCGACTCAAGAGCATGGCGGCCGGAATGGCTATGATCGTCATCCCAACAGCTCGTGATGAAATTATGACGCCTATTTTCCCTTCGACAAATCCGAGGTCTTTTAGATAGAGATTAAGCAGCAACTGGAAGACATTGAAAGTTACTCCCATCAGGAATGATCCGATAAGATACAACCAGGCATTGTGGGTGAATTTTCTGAGATGTGAGATGTAATCGCGAATACCGGTCGCGGTTTTCTCAAGCAAACCGTTTGGTGAAGGCGACAGGGAGTCAGTATCGATTGGGGCGGCGTTCATATATCAGGAATTGGAAGCCTTGATCCACCGTGCAAACTGTTCTTTTGTGGCTCCGCTATCAACCGCCTTGCGAGCGATCTCAACTCCTTCCCTGATCGACTCAGCCTTCCCGCCAACATAGATGATAGCACCGCTGTTGTACAGCACGGCATCGCGATAGGCCGACGGCTCGCCGCCGAATATCGAATGAAGGATCGCCAGATTCATCTCGGCATCGCCGCCGGCAAGCGCATCGGACGGATAGGATTTCAGACCGACATCCTCAGGATGCAGCCCCTTGTTCGTTATGGAGCCTTCTTTGAGTTCGATATAGCGGGTCTCCGACGACACGGAAAATTCATCGAGCCCATCCCGGGAATGGGCGGTGATCACATGCTTCGATCCGGTCATGGCAAGAACTTGAGCCACCAGCGGCAGAAGCTCCATATTGTATACGCCAAGCACCTGGTGTTTGACCAGGGCCGGGTTGGTCATAGGACCGAGGATATTGAAAATCGTACGAACACCCAGCTCTCGTCGTGGCACCGCTGCATGTTTCATGGCCGGGTGATATCTCGGGGCGAACATAAAACCGAATCCAATATCCTTGAGGCACGCTTCGACCTTTTCCGGTCCGAGATCGATAGTGCCGCCCGATTTTTCCAGCAGATCGGCCGAACCGCATTTGGAGGTCACTGATCTGTTACCGTGTTTCGCCACCACGACCCCTGCAGCCGAGGCTACAATTGCGGCCGTTGTTGAGATATTGAAGCTGTGTGAGCTGTCACCACCTGTCCCGCAGCCATCGACAGTCATATCCGAAGGGGCCTTCACTTTGATGCAATGCTGCCGCATAGTGTTGACGAATCCGGCCACTTCCTCGACCTTCTCCCCCTTCAGTTTGAGGGCGATGATCAATCCTGCGATCTGCGACTGGGTAGCATCGCCACGCATGATAACGTCCATAGCTTCGCAAGCTTCTTCGAAGCTCAGGTCTTCCCCGGCGGATACTTTGGCGATAAACGGCTTGAGCATCAGATCGATTCCAGAAAATTCTTGAGAATGTCTTTCCCGCTTGACGTCATAATCGACTCGGGATGAAACTGCACACCGTAAAGCGGCATACTTTTGTGCTGAATTCCCATAATTACGTTATCGGCCGTTTTCGCGGTCACTGTAAACTCCGTCGGGACAGTATCCGGTTCGATAACTAACGAGTGATACCGGGTGGCGATGAACGGCGACGGTATCCCTTTGAACAGAACGGTACCGTTATGGGCGATCTCGGAGGTCTTGCCGTGCATAAGGGTTGGAGCATAGCCGATCTTTGCTCCAAACACCTGACCGATCGCCTGATGACCGAGACAAACGCCGAGTATCGGCATCTCTCCGGCGACATTTTTTATTAACTCGCACATCATCCCTGCTCTTTCGGGTCGTCCGGGCCCCGGAGACAAGACGATTGCCGCCGGTCGTTTCTTCCTGACCTCGTCAACCGTTAGAGCATCGTTGCGATAGACTTCGAGTTCAGCACCCAATTCGGCGAGGTACTGCACCAGATTGTAGGTGAATGAGTCGTAGTTGTCGAGCATGAGGATCACAGAATCAATCTTTCATTATGGCGTCTATGATAACTCTCGCCTTAGCTTCGGTTTCGTTGAATTCCCGGACCGGCTTAGAATCTGCGACAATGCCCGCTCCGGCCTGTACATAATAGGTCTCACCCTTCTTCACAACCGTCCGGATAGTGATACACGAGTCGAGATTTCCCCAGAAATCCAGATATGTCACCGCTCCGGCGTAGACACCGCGGCGAAGCTTCTCCAGTTCATCTATAATCTCCATTGCTCGAATCTTCGGAGCACCCGACACGGTCCCAGCCGGGAAGCAGGCGAGCAGACCTTCCAGCGCAGACACCCGGTTGTCGAGCTTGCCGATAACCGAACTGACTATATGTATTACGTGGGAATATTTCTCAATTATCATATTATCCTGTACCTCGACTGTCCCCGGTCGGGAGACCCGGCCAAGATCGTTTCTGCCCAGGTCCAGGAGCATCGTATGCTCCGCCAGCTCCTTTTCGTCGGCCAGCAGATCGCGGATCATTTTCAGGTCCTCTTCCTCTGTTTTTCCTCTTGGGCGGGTACCGGCGATCGGCCTCGTTTCGATCGTTCTGTTTTCGACCCGTGTAAGCATTTCCGGCGAGGACCCGATCACGGCATTTTTGCCGAACTTGATGAGGAACATGTACGGCGACGGGTTAGTCCGACGAAGCCGTCGGTAGACCTCGAGGGCCGAACGCTTTGACTGAATATCCCATCGTTGCGAAAGGACCACCTGAAAGATATCCCCTTCTTTGATGTACTTCCGCGCCTCAGTCACCATGGAGCAGAACTGCTTGCGGTCGTACCGGGCGGTCAGCTTCGGTTTGGTCGCTGCGCCGGAGCGTTCCTTCCGAAGCGGACGCTCAAGTTGACGGACAATCTGTTCAAGGCTGTCCACCGCTTCATCGTATTTCGATTTCAAACCGGGCTTGCCGTTGTCATGAAGGATATTTGCGATGACGACGATCTCCTGACGAAGATGGTCAAAGGCAATAATTCGGCTAAACAGCCCGAACCTCATCTCGGGTAACTTGATGTCGTCGGGATTGCCATCAGGCAGCTTCTCAAGCCAGCGGATGGTGTCGTATGCGAAATAACCGACCGCTCCTCCCGTAAACCTCGGCAGGTCCCCTACTTTGACCGGCTTGTAGACGGAAAACAACTCGTCCAGAAATTCGTGCGGTTCGGCCTCATACTCTCTGGAATTGTTTCCGCTGCTGACCCGCACCTTCTCGCGCCCTCCTTCGATTGTCAGGAAAGGATCGAATCCAATAAACGAGTAGCGGGCGAGCTTCTCCCCTCCTTCGATCGATTCCAGCAAAAATGCTTCCTTCTTGCCGGCCGCCAGCTTCATGAAGGCGGAGACGGGAGTATCAAGATCGGCGGGGATACGGACGTGGACCGGAATGACATTCCCCTTCCGGTTCAGTTTCTTTACTTCGTTGAGAGAAATCATGAAAACAGGAAGCTCCCGGAGCAGACCGGAACTACCGGCCCGGTCAGCTCGATAATACCGGATGCTTCGTTCCAGTTGATAAACAGTGAACCGGACTCAAAGACAACCTCGCATTTTCTTTCGGTAAGTCCCATGAGGACAGTCGTGCAGATGGCTGCGGCTGCACCGGTACCGGATGACCCGGTCGCTCCCGCTCCGCGTTCCCAGTCAGCCACCAATACTTTGCGCCGATTCACGATCCGCACAAACTCGACATTGGTCCGATGCGGAAACGATTTGTGAGTTTCGATCTCCCGGCCGAGCGCCTTCCAGTCGAAATTGAAATCGCTCACGATCAATACCGTGTGAGGGTTACCGACCGACAGGCAGGTCACCGGAAACTCGATGCCGCCGATTTTCAACGGTGAGTTTATCATGAACCGCTTGCGCGTCTTGATCGGCACGTGCTTCGATTCAAACGCCGGCCGTCCCAGTTCACACCGCATCAGGTATGCACCGCTCTCCTTTTTGACCACACCAACCTGGTCGACCGATACGGCGGTCTCAAAGGTGAAAGTCCGTCTCGGTTTGTTCTTGAGATACTCATGCAGACCGGCTATTCGAAGGCCGTTGCCGGACTTCTCCGCCCAGCTTCCATCGGCGTTGTAGATGTCGAATCGGCGATCGGAGGATTTTGATTCGGACAGGAAAATCACACCGTCGGCCCCCGCTCCCGACTTGCGATCGCATATCGCGCGTGACAGCAGGGTGAGTTGACGCGTGGTTAATCGGACCCTGGACCGGTCGATCACCAGGAAGTCGTTCCGGAGCGCATGGTATTTTTCGAACGGAATCAGCATAGCAGAGGATAAATCCAAGTGGTTACGTTTGCAATAAAAAAAGGCCCGCCGTCACGCGGGCCCGGAAAGTTCGATCCAAAGACTAGATGTTCTCTTTGAAAAGCTCGCCAAGCCGGCCGATTCCAGTAACGATCTGGTCGGCGCTCGCTGTTGAGAAATTCAGCCTCAAGGTGTTCAGGCCGCGGCCGTCCGGGAAGAACGGCTGACCGTAGACATAGGCAACCTTCTTCTCCACCGCCTTAGGCAGAAGCTCTTTGGCTGACATATGCTCCGGCAGCTCGACCCAGAGGAACAACCCCCCTTCGGGATGGGTCCAATGGACTCCCTCCGGAAAGGTCTCTTCCATCGTCTTTATCATGACATCCCGCTTTTTGCGGTAATCGGCGACAATCTTCTGAATATGCGGTTCGAGTAAGTCCGCGTTTGATAAACTCGTAAATAATATACTGGCAGAGGGTATTCGTGTGAAGGTCGGTACACTGCTTCACCTTCTCGAACTGGCCCATGACATCTTTCGGTCCGTTCATCCAGCCGATTCTAAGTCCGGGCGTGATAATCTTCGAGAACGTGCGAATGGCGATCACTTCATCATTGCCGAACGACTTGAGAGTCGGCACCCGCTCACCGGAGAATCTGATATCGCCGTACGGATTGTCGTCGATAATCGGGATGTTGTACTGGGCGGCGATTTTGACAAGTGCCTTCCGCCGTTCCACAGACATCGTGATGCCGGTCGGGTTCTGGAAGTTGGAGACGGTATAGATAAGCTTCGGGCGATACTGCTTGATCTTGTCCTCGACCTGATCAGTAATCATCCCTTCGTCATCCATATCGACTGTCGCATACTTCGCCTGGTAATAGTTGAATGCCTGCAGCGCACCGACATAGGTCGGATACTCGGTAATGATGTAGTCGCCGCGATCGACGAACGCCCTCGCGACCAGTTCGATTGCCTGTTGCCCGCCCGCCGTGATCAGGATATTTTCGACGCTGCTCGGGGTTCCGCGTTCGCTTGCCCGTTTCGCTATAACATCGCGAAGCTCGTTCACGCCGCGTGTCAGGCCATATTGGAATGCCGTCGGACCGTAGATATCGACCACATCGTGCATGATCTTGCGAAGATCCTCGAGCGGGAACAGTTCCGGCGCCGGCAGCCCTCCGGCAAAAGAGATTACGCCGGGCTGAGATGATATTTTGAGGATTTCGCGAATTATCGACGATTCAAGTTTCAGGACATGCGGAGCTATCTTCCACAAGTCGGCATGGGCTCTGTCTTTCTGTTCAGTCAACATAACTACTCCGTCCTTTCCTGATCTGGTTCGACTCGGAGCTGGTCATCAAAACGTACCAACTAATCCAGTATTCTCATTTTCAGTATAGAAAATCCGCCCCTCAAAAACAATACAAAAGGAGGTTTTTTGTGAATTGAGTAACAAGACTGTCATCGACCCCGCCAAATGTGCCGGATATCCCTTTGATTTGTAGAAAAATAACATTGCATTCGCCGTTCGACATAATCAGGTACTTCGGGATCGATGGAGGATCCGGGAGAGTAGGGGATGGACGTTCAGTCAATTTCTGCGGACGAGGAGGACGGTTCGATTACTAATTTGGTGTTGAGCGCTTTGAGCAGCTTTCGTTCCGCCAGCGCACAATAAAGAGTCGGCACCACGAAAGTCGTGATTAATACAACCGTCATCCCGCCGAATGAAGGAATCGCCATCGGCACCATGATATCGGCTCCTTTGCCGGTCGAAGTAAGGACCGGGATCAAGGCCAGGATGGTAGTTCCGGCCGTCATCAAGGCAGGCCGTATCCTGCGTTTGCCTGCAAGCACCGTTGCTTCACGGATCTCGTCGATAGTCGAAGGTTTGTTGGCGGCAAAGACCTGCTTCAGATAGGTACCGATGATCACGCCATCGTCCGTTGCGATTCCAAAAAGGGCCAGAAAACCAACCCACACGGCAACCGACAAATTGAATGTTCTGATCTGGAAGAGCTCTCGCAAATCAACACCGAACAACGAGAAATTCAAGAACCAATGCTGGCTGTACAACCAGAGCATGAGGAACCCGCCCGACCAGGCAACGAATATGCCCGAGAAGACGAGCAGACTGGTCGGGACATCCTTGAACTGGAAATAGAGAATCAGGAAGATAAGCAACAGGGCAAGCGGAAGCACCATTGCCAGAGTCTTTTGTGAGCGTACCTGGTTCTCATAACTGCCGGCGAATTTATAACTGACACCCGCCGGCAGGATCAATTCCCCGTCCGCAATCTTGGATTTGAGATACTGACTGGCAGCATCAACTACGTCGACTTCAGCGTATCCCGGCTTCTTGTCGAATATCACGTAGCCGGTCAGGAAGGTGTTTTCCGATTTGATCACCATCGGACCCCGGACATAATTGATCTCGGACAGCTCCTCCAGTGGAATCTGAGCCCCGGTTGGCGTTGGCACCAAGACCTTCTTCAGCGCTTCGAGATTGTCCCGCAGTTCTCGCTGATATCGTACTCGGACAGGATATCGCTCCCGTCCTTCTACCGTTGTCGTCAGAGGATCTCCCCCAATCGCGACTTCGATAACATCCTGCACGTTGCGAATCTGCAGGCCATAACGGGCGATCTTTTCCCGGTCGATCGCGATCTCAAGATACGGCTGTCCGACAATTCTGTCTGCAAGCACGGCCGAAGGTTCAATCTCGGGGACTTCTTTCAGAAATTTCTCGATTTTGAGACCGACCTGCTCGATGGTGTCAAGATCAGAACCGTACACTTTGACTCCCATCGGGGCACGCATCCCCGACTGAAGCATCACGATTCGTGTGGCGATTGGCTGAAGTTTCGGCGCCGAAGTCACGCCCGTGAGCCGACCGGCCTTGACAATTTCCTTCCAGATGTCATCAGGGCTCTTTATGAAACTACGCCATTGTCGATACGGCTCCCCATCCTTATCCGGTATGAGATTTCCCTGATCATCTCTGATATACTTGTCAGCCTTCTGATCGTATTTGAACCGAATCTTGTTACCGTCTTTATCGATAATGTATTCCGGCTTGTAGTTAATGATCGTCTCAAACATCGAAATCGGAGCCGGATCAAGCGGCGAGTCCGCTCGCCCTGCCTTTCCGACCACTGACTCGATCTCAGGAATGTTATTGAAAGCCTTGTCCTGCTTTGATACGATATCTTCCGCTTCGCCAATCGATGCATGTGGCATCGTCGTCGGCATGTACAGGAACGAGCCTTCGTCAAGATTCGGCATGAACTCTTTCCCTATACCGGGAAGGGTGTGGTTCAAGGCGACATACGGCTGATGGGTTTTAACAAACTCCGGCATGAAGGCGAATACGCGATGAAAACCGAGCCAGATCACCACTCCGAGCAGAACCAACGCCGTGGGTATAGAAAGAAAGATCAATTTGTGGGCAAGACACCAGCGAAGAATCGTCTCGTAACCGGACTGGAGTAAGGAAAAAAGGTACAGGATGCCACCCAGAAGGACCGCAACAAATATGAAGTTGGTTGCCATGCTGTGTTGCAGACCAAGCGGCATCCAGTGCCTGGTTAAGAAAACGGCTACAACGAAAACGACGACATAGTTGAAAATCCTTGGAATCATCGCATTGATCCGTTGCGGAATTATTTCTCTAAAGAAGAGAAAGGCCGCGATTCCAATCAGAACGAGACCGACCAGCCAGAGGTGTAGAAATGCGCAAGCCAAGGAGGCCAGCAGCAAGCCGGTGGGAATGTACCGTTTCATGCTGCGCTTCGACGGCTTCTTCGTCAAAATCAGATGGGCCAGCGGCGGAATGATCGTGATAGCTATGATGACCGATGCCAGCAAAGCAAATGTCTTGGTATACGCCAGCGGTTTGAACAGCTTCCCTTCGGCGGCGTGCATAGTAAACACCGGGAGGAAAGATATCACGGTGGTAGAAATGGCGGTCAGTACGGCGCTGCCCACTTCGGAAGCTCCGCGGTAGACCACCTCGAGCATGTTGTCACCTGGAACGGCTTTATCCAGATGCTTGAGGATGTTCTCGGTGATAACTATTCCCATGTCTACAATTGTGCCGATTGCGATAGCAATGCCGGACAGAGCGACAATATTGGCATCGACTTTGAACAGCTTCATCGCAATGAACGCAAGCAGAACGGTGAGCGGCAGCAGACCGGATATGAGCAGTGAACTCCGGAAGTGCATCACCATGATGATCACGACAATGATGGTCACGAGGATTTCGTCGATCAGTGCCGTGTTCAGCGTGCCGAGTGTTTCGTAGATAAGTCCGGTGCGATCGTAGAACGGAACGATCTTAACCTGTGACACGGTACCATCCTGAAGAGTCTTCGTGGGCAAACCGGGAGAAATTTCAGCGATCTTGGCTTTGACATTCTTGATGACGCGGAGGGGATTCTCCCCATACCGAACTACGACCACCCCTCCGACCGCTTCTGCTCCGCCTTTATCGAGTAAACCGCGACGCATGGCCGGACCAATGGTTACCACGCCGACATCTTTCACTCGAATCGGGACATTATCTGCTACTTTGACGACGGTATTTTCAATATCCTTGACATTCTTTATGAAGCCGAGTCCGCGCACTATGTATTCAACTTTGTTGATTTCAATAGATTTCGCACCGACATCGACATTCGACTGCCTGACTGCCCCGAATACGTCTTCCAGAGTAACGCCGTGAGCCCGCATCGCATCCGGGTTTACGTCGATCTGGTACTCCTGAACATACCCGCCGACCGAGGCCACTTCGGCCACCCCGTCAGCAGACTGAAGAGCATATTTGACCGTCCAGTCCTGAACTGACCTGAGCTCATTGAGATCCCATCCCCCGGTAGGCTTGTTATTCTTATCCCGTCCTTCAAGGGTGTACCAGTAGACCTGTCCGAGAGCCGTGGCATCGGGGCCAAGTGTCGGTTTGACTCCAGCCGGCAGGGTGCCGGGCGCGAGCGAATTGAGCTTCTCCAGCATACGTGATCGGGACCAGTAGAAATCAACATTATCGTTGAAAATGAGATAGATGCTGGAATAGCCGAAATAGCTGAAGCTCCGGATGTCCTTCACACCCGGAACACCGAGCAGCGCGACTGTCAGTGGATAGGTAATCTGATCTTCCATATCCTGCGGTGATCGCCCCGGCCATTCCGTAAAGACGATCTGCTGGTTCTCGCCAATGTCAGGAATTGCGTCGACCGGCACCGGGTCCCGAGGAATCGGGCCGAGGTGCCAGTCGAATGGGGCCACCACCAGTCCCCAGCCGATGAACACGACCGTGACCAGTGCTACGATGAGCTTATTTTCGAGACAGTATCTGATTACCCGGTCAATCAGCGAAGGTCGTTCTGCCTGTGGGCGAGGATCAGACATGCTTTACTTTTCGCCTTCCCTGGTGCCGGCAAATTCCTGCTTGATTGAACCGCAGCGAAGCATCTTCGCGCCATAGTATGAATTGTTGATAGTTTTATCCGTCTGCAGCCAGTACGCACCTGCCTTATCACGGGCCATTGGACAAAATGCGAGGTAATGTTCTTCGTTGCCGGTATGACCAAACGTCTTCTGCAGGTCGATCATGGCGTTGGAAAGGCAATAGAAGGCGTCTCTGGACACGGCGATATCAGTCGCGCCGGCACCTGAATCGGCCGCCTGCACAATGCTCAAGGAGATCTTCATCCAGTCCATGTGCGAGTTCCCTTTGAACAGTTCCATGTTCACGCGCTTCACCGTCGCAGATAGATTTTTGTATCCCTCGGTCGCTTTCTCCAGATTATCGCCCGCAAGCGAAGCCTGTACATTGAAATAAGCCGCGTACACCGGTTCAAGAGCCGCTAAGGCTGTCCCGTTAACGCGCGCATCTGCCTCCCTGCTTGTCATGTTCGCCACATTGGACTCTCCCGAAGACTTCGCTGTCGTTGTCACAGCTTCCGGAGGAGTCATCATGCTCGGCTTAGCTTCGATTTGCAGCTCACTGTCGATATTGAATGCTCCGTGTGTGACAACCAACTCTCCCTCTGCAAGCCCCGACTTGACGATATAGTAATCGCCCGCTCTTGGACCGAGTACCACCTCTCGGCCTTCGAACACCGGCTCGGTCGAATCGGAAACCTGGACATAGACGATAGCACGGGTGCCCGTGATCAACGGCGCGGATGCCGGGATGATCAGAGGTGGATTGTTGCTGCCAGCGGGATGAGCCATGCTTCCCATGCCTGACTGTATCACACCGCTGACGAACATATCAGGCTTGAGTTTCAGATCTTTATTGGCGACTTCGACCCGCACCCGGACCGTCCTGGTCATATTGTTAACAACCGGATCAATGAAACTCACTTTCCCTGTGAAGATATCGCCGGGAAACGATGGCGTAGTGAACGTTACTTCCTGTCCAAGTTTGATCCACGGAAGATCGGTCTCGTACGCATCCAGCATCACCCAGACATCGGACAGGTCCGCGATAGAATAAATCGGCGAACCGGTCTGGACATACATTCCTTCCTTTACTTGCTTGTCAATCACGACGCCACTCGAAGGTGCATTTATGGTCAGATATTCGTCGAGCTGATGTCCAGATTCGATATCGTTCACCTGGTCCTCAGTTAGCCCGAGCAGCTGAAGTTTCTTTCTCGCGGCGTCAAGAGTCGTTTTCGCGGTTTCTGCCAGAGTTGTGCTTGATGCACTCCCGAGCTGATCCGCCATTTTCCTGGCGTTAATTAACTCCTCCTGCGCGGCATAAAGGTCGGGCGAATAGATCTGTACCATTGGATCACCTTTGCGAACCGAAGCCCCGGTATAGTCTACATAAAGCTTGGTAATTCGACCACCGACCCAGGCGGCGATGTTATCCAGCGCGGTCTCATTGTAAGAGACTTTCCCGACCATTCTTACCTGGGCGTCAGCAAAACGCCGAACCACCGGTGTGGTCTGAATTTCGGCCAGCTTGATGGCATCGGCCGACATCCTCAACTGATCGGGCGCCAGGCCCCCTTCGGACGAACTGACCAGCGGAATAAGATCCATACCGCAGATGGGGCACTTGCCCGGTCCGGGCAGACGGATCTGAGGGTGCATGGAGCAGGTCCATACCGTCGCTTTGACCGAATCAGCCTTCGTCTGTGCAGCTGTCGCTATCTCATCCTGCCGGGTTGCGTCGTCACTACCGTTGCTCCAGTGGCCGATGAGGAAAGCCAGGATAAGTCCGGCTATCAGCAGGATCGGCCCGACCCCTTTACGAGGCAGAACGCCGAGCAGCTTGCTATTCGATTCTGTATTCATGACTTTCCTCTCACCCTACCTCTGGTCAGTGCGTAAGGCTTTCCCCTGATTTATCGCCGTCGTGATGCATCGGCTTCATCTCTGGCTTCGCCGGCTTGTCGGTGGACGACGATTTGGTCATCTCGTCGAGCTTCTTCAAATATCTCTGCGGGTCTTTTATGAAAGTATCGCGGCAATCGGTGCTGCAGAAGTAAACCCTTCGGCCATCGTAGTCGACATGGGTATCTTTCTCCGACAACGCCATACCGCAAACCGGATCGGCGGTCTGGATATTCTCAAACAGGATTCCCTGAGCGGCTGCTTCTTTGAAATACTTGTCCGGATCTGCTTTCAGCTTCTCAGAACACATCGAGCAGCAATGATACACTCGCTGCCCCTGGATATCGGTATACTGAGTGGAGTCGATATCCCCGCCCATGACCGGGCATTTGGTCTGATGTTTCAGCTCTTTCTGCGGGACGGCTGACTGCGGATCTGCGTTCTTCGCTTCATCCGAAGCTAAGACGCCCTGAACTGCCAGCAGCGCCGCAAACGCGATTAAAATTGCGATGGCCTTCTTCATTTTGTCCTCTCTCCTAACTTGAATTACTGGGTGACCTGTTCTTTGCCTGTTACCATCTCGATTTCAGCAAGCTTGGTGGCCTGGGTGGCGAGTGAGGTCTCGTAAGCAAGCTGGAAATTAAGCAGCTGACGCTCCGCATCGAGCACGCTCAGGAAATCACTGTTGTCCGCCTGGTAAGAAGCATAAGTGACATCGAGAGCCTGCCGTGCTTTCGGGATCAGGCCGGTGACGTAGAGTTGCCGGCGACGATCCGCGTCCTGATATTCAAACACTACCTGATCGATGTATGCGGAAAGCTGGTTACGACTGTCGGTGTAAGACTCCTGCGCCGAGTTGAACAGCGCGCGCGCCTTCTCCCGTTTCGCCTTGTTGCGGCCGAACCAGATGGGAAGACTCACGCCGATGTTCACTTCCCATGGATACATTGTCGTTCCCATCGACTGATTCGGGCTGCTCGGCGACTGCGTGTACATCGCACCGAGCATGAAGTTCGGATATGACTCCCTCGATGCCAGGTTCACCGTGGCCTTGGTGCTGCTGACCAGGTTCTGCATCGCCTGAAGGTCCGGGTTGTTGGTGAACGCCTCCTGCCTGATGGTTCCTGATTCCACCGAGGCCTCGTACGCCCGTATGGAATCCGGAAACGGGAGGGTTACGCTGTCCGGCAGATTGAGCACTGATCTCAGCGCCGATTCGGCGACCGGCTGCTTCTGACGCAGCGAGATGAGTTCGTTCTCCAGATTGCCAAGCTCAACCTGCACTTTGATAAGATCCGGCTGACTGGCCATCGACGCCGTGTATTTCGCCCGAAGGACCTTCTCCCAGAAGTTGAGCAGGTCGAAATTGTCCTGCGTGATCGAAATCTGACGGCCGAGTAGGTAATAGCTGTAATAGGCGGACTTGACTTGATAAAAGACTCTCAGCTTTTCAGATTCGAATTTGTTAAAAGCGGCTTTCGCCTCGCCTGAAGCTACATCCTTCCGCGCACCCAACGTCCCGAACCAGGGAAACATCTGACTGATCCCGAATTTCTCTTTTTCGAAATTAGCGAAATCCCCGGTATTGTTAAACATATTGGTATAGGTGAATTGCGGATCAGGAAGGGAGTGATCGATCGAAATCTGCCGTTCTTTCGACTGCCATGAGTAAAACGCCGCCTTGACCGCCGGACTGTTCGCCGCGGCGTAGGTCAGATAGTCACTGAGAGTAAATCCGTTCAGGCCGGCCACCGAATCGGTCGGCTGATTGTTCTCGGCTGCTTCGGTTGAAATCGCCCCCCAGAAGACCGGGACGAGGAGAATTACTATGATGCTTAACGTCTTCATTGCTCTCTATATAGTCAAACGGTGTGCCAACCCTTCAGAATCAGCATAACCGTATGACTTACAATAGCATCACTATTTTTGAATAGCTCGGATGATGTTACTGTATTGACAATATTGTCGAATCCCGATAATATACTTGAGAATAATGTCGATTTGATCGTATAAGTGATTGCCTCGGGTCTGGACCGGAAAAGGTATCTGACTGAGGAATCACAGCTTGTGATCGAATTGAATCGGAATGAACTGACCGTCACGCGACGGCACGAAATTTACTAAGTAGAATGGCAACGCATCTCATAAACGAGAAGATATTGAAAGATAAAAAGGTCAAGATCCTGACGGTGGCCGGCCTGATGGCGCTGACAGTGGCCACCCATTATGGCTGGATACTGGAGCCGATTTTCGGTCATCACAGCTGGATCCATGCGATTCACAGCCGCCTCTGCTATGTGCCAATCGTGATCGCCGCCTCCTGGTTTGGCCTTCGCGGCGGGATCATCTCGGCAGCTACCATCTCGGTTCTCGTTCTCCCCTACATCCTCTTCCTCCACGGCATGGGCAACTTCTCCGAGGAAATTGTCGAGCTGGTATTCTATTTCGCCCTTGGCGGGTTGATCGGCGGACTGATCGACCGCGATCTGATCATTCGGAAGAAGAAAGAGGAAGCGGAGTTGAAGCTCGAACGAGCCCAGAAACTTTCCCTGATCGGCCAGATGGCAGCAGGGGTGGCGCACGAAATCAAAAATCCGCTCGCTTCAATCAAGGGTGCGCTCGAAATCGTCTCCGATCCCCAGACCGACCTCAAGGACAAAAGAGAATTTCAGCAGATCGCATCGAACGAGATCAAGCGGGTCGACAGTACCATCAACGAATTCCTCGCCTTCGCCCGCCCCAAAGAAACGAAGATGGCCCGCATGAATTTGTCGGCCGCTTTACATGCATCGATAAAACAGCTGGAAAACCAGGCGGCCAATGAGAGTGTCAGGTTTGAATCGACAATCCAGGACGTGATATACATCAACGGCGATCACGAGAAGATGCATCAGGTCTTCCTCAACCTGCTGCTGAACGCGATTCAAGCGTCACCCCATGACGCGACTATCGAGGTAACCCTGCGCACAAATGCAGACGGTAGGGCCATTGTCGACATTCAGGATCATGGCCAGGGGATCAACGAACCGGATATGGACAGAATTTTCGAACCGTTCTACACCACCAAGCATTCCGGCAGCGGACTTGGTCTTGCCCTGGTCAAGTCGATCGTCGAACATCACGACGGACAAATTGAGATCCGAAGCATACCGAAACAGGGTGCCAGTGTGACGGTAACGCTGCCGCTGCTGAAAGGCGGGAACTGATGCCGATACGGATCCTGCTGGCCGATGATGATCCGGGCGTTCGCCGGGTGATTCAGTTCAAGCTCAAACAGCGCGGATATCAGGTAACGGCGGTCGAAGACGGCGCCGCTGCCTTATTATTGCTCAAGCGCGAAGAGTTCGATCTGCTGCTTACCGACATGAAGATGCCCGGAGTGAATGGTATCGAACTGCTTGAGCAGGCCAGGAGTATCCTGCCGGAGCTCGAAGTCATCCTTATTACAGCGTACGCCGACATCCATCAGGCGGTGCGGGCAATCAAACTGGGCGCTTTCGATTATCTCCCCAAACCGTTCGAGGACGATCAACTGTTCGTGACGATAGACAAGGCGCTCAAATTCAAGAAGCTCGAAAACGAAAACCGGATGCTCAAGCAACAGCTTGATTCGCGAACCGAGGGTTCTCATATACCCGGCGTCTCCGCTGCCTACAAGGAAATGATGGCGCTGGTCGACAAGATTGCGCCGACCGATGCCACCGTGCTTCTCACGGGTGAGTCCGGCACAGGTAAAGAAGTTATCGCGAAGACGATTCATCGACGAAGCCTCCGTTCTGATCACAGCTTTGTCGCAGTCAACTGCGCCGCGATTCCGAGGGACTTGATTGAGTCTGAGCTGTTCGGCCACGTGAAAGGCGCGTTCACCGGAGCGGTCAAAGACAAGAAAGGGAAATTCGAGCTGGCCGAAGGCGGCACGTTGCTGCTCGATGAAATCTCCGAACTCGGGATAGAGCTTCAGGCCAAGCTCCTTCGCGTGATTCAAGAACGGGTAATCGAGCCGGTTGGGTCCGAGTCGAAGATTGAAATAGATATTCGCCTGATTGCGGCGACCAATCGCTCATTGAAAGACCTCGTCGCCAGCGGTGCCTTCCGAGAGGATCTCTACTACCGGCTGAATGTCATTCCGATACTCATCCCTCCGCTCAGAGAGCGGACCGATGATATCCCCGCTCTGGTGCACGGATTCCTTCATAAATTCAGCCCGGACCAGCCGATCTCGGTCGATCCATCGCTCATGGATATGCTCATGGAGCATCCGTGGCGCGGCAATATCCGGGAGCTTGAGAACCTGATGGAGCGGATGGCGATTCTTCGCCGCTCCGATGTCCTCTCGGTCAAAGACCTCCCCGGCGATTTCGGATCGGTAGGCATCGCTCCGGGAAGTGCCAGACCGGGGCAACTCGACAGCATTTCGTCGAATCTGAGTTTTCACGATGCGGAGAAACAGTTGATCGAGAATTCGCTGCGGAAAGCAAACGGTAACAAATCAAAAGCCGCGGAATTTTTGAAAATACCGCGGCACGTGCTCGTCTATCGTATGAAGAAGTACGGGATCTTTTACAGCGCCTAATGCCGTCTTTTGTTGGGCGGACCACCGGTCTTCCAGCCCGGTCCGGCAATCGTCTTGTATGGCAACCCCCTACACATCATAATACAAATCAAACTCATACGGGGTCGGGCGGACACGGATCTCGGTTACTTCTTTGCGTTTGATTTTGACCCAGGCCTCGAGCAGATCCTCCGTGAACACACCGTTCTCAAGCAGATAGGCGTTGTCCGATTCAAGCGAATTCAAAGCCTTGTTCAACGAAGTAGGCAGCTGGTGGATATCTTCCAGCTCCTTCGGGGTGAGTTCATCGAGATTCCGGTCGAACGGAAGCCCCGGGTCGATCTTGTTCTTGATCCCGTCGATCCCCGCCATCAGCATCGCCGCGAACGACAGATACGCGTTCATCGTCCCATCGGGCGGACGGAACTCGAATCGCATGGTCGTCGGATTCCGCTGATACCCCGGAATGCGAATACACGCCGTCCGGTTGCCGACCGAATAGGTCCCCGCCACCGGAGCCTCAAACCCCGGCACCAGCCGCTTGAAGGAATTGGTCGATGGATTCGTGAAAGCCAGCAGCGAATCGACATGCTTCAGAATTCCACCAATGTAGTACAGCCCGATCTTCGAGAATCGCGCCGGACCCTTCGCATCGAAAAACATCGATCCTTTCGCATCGGCCAGGTACTGATGTACGTGCAGTCCCGATCCCGGCTCGTTGAAGAGCGGCTTGGGCATGAAGGTCGCGGACTTCTTGTTCCGGAAGCAAAAATTCTTGACGAAATACTTCACCTGCATCACCGCATCGGCCATTCTCAGCAACGGCATGAACTGAACTTCGATCTCATGCTGCCCGGCCGAACCGACTTCGTGGTGATGATACTTCAATCCGATTCCCACCTCGGCCATCATCGATGCAATCTCCGAGCGCATATTGAACGCCCGATCCATCGGCGGCGCCGCATGATACCCCCGCTTGTACTGGATTTTGTAGCCGAGGTTTTCTTCGTCCTTGGCCGCGTTCCATTCCGCCTCCATCGAGTCGAGATAATAGAACGCCTGGTCGGGCCCCTGGTAGAAATTGACTTTGTCGAACATGTAGAACTCGAACTCCGGCCCGATAATCGACTTCACCCCCGGCTTCACTTTCGCCAGGTACTTCTCGGCATCGGCCGCCACCCGGCGCGGGTTGCGCGAGTACGGTTCGATTTCATCCGCCACATCCATGATATCGCAGATGAACGAGAGGGTTGGCCGTTCGAAGAACGGATCGACAAACACGGTCGATTCATTGGGCAGGGCGATCATATCCCCCCGTTCAATTTTGGAGAATCCGGGCAGAGAGGAACCATCGACCCCTACCCCGGACTTGAACAGGTCGGCGGTGAGCGATGAGACCGGGATGGTGATATGATGCCAGAGGCCGATCAGGTCGACGAATTTGAGGTCGACGAATTCGATTTTCTTATCTTTAGCCAGTTTGGCCAGTTTTTCGAGTGCCATAGATTCCTCGCTTAAGCAGACAATAATTGTGACATTTTTCACATAATTTACGGTTTAATTTCAAGTTGGCAAGAGAAGATTGTAGGGGAGCAGTAGTGAAGCGGGCAAGGTACCGTTGGCCATAGGATTGGAAGTTCGAATGAGGGGAAGCGTCAGTCTATATTCGATTCGCTTCGATCGTCGGTCTTGACAACGAAATACGGTCTCAATATGTTGGCATATAAAGATCCTTCAATACCGAGTATTGGCCAGGATTCATCGCTTCCAGACGTGGAGTAAGAAGACAATCCAAAGATTGTGGGGTCATATGTGGCAAAATTCGCGGCGTTCTTAGACGAAAGCGGGACACATGAAGGCTCTGAGGTCACCGTAGTTGCCGGCGCATTATCTAGGCAGTCAAGCTGGTCATCCATAGTTGGCCAGTGGTGCAAGGTGCTTGAAAAATATGATGTACCCTATTTCCACGCTACAGACGTGGCGAATTTCAGAGGGCCCTATAGAAATTGGAATGAAAATACGAGAAGAGGCTTCCTAGAGACATTACTGAAAATCACCAGGAAAGAATCCATTACACTAGTTGCGCATTCCCTGTGGACTGACCTGTTCAAAAGGGTGAAACAGGACTTTCCGGAAGTACCGGTAACAGCATATCAGATTTGCTGTGAATGGTGTCTGGCCCTAATTGGCAACTTAGCGATGCGCAGAAACCGGATGCCTCCTGTTGCTATCACATTCGAATCAGGACAAAACACACATTCATTGGTACTTCGTGGAACTATGCACTGGGCACGCTTTGAAGAATTCAGAAAGCGAGCGGGCATCGGGGCAGTGACGTTTGCGGAAAAGTCAGCACATGTTGAGCTTCAACTGGCCGATTTGGTCGCCTTTGAATTCTACAAGCAATCCTTACTTTGTCGCCCCGGTCCAGTAGATAAGCTCAGATATCCTATGAGCAAACTTATCGAAAACGCGGATTGGCCTAAGGGGGGTGTGATCCAAGAAGATTCTCTCCGAAACTACCTGTCAGATATCGAGAGCTTTATCTTAGCATACAGGAAGCAAGACCGACGAGCTTAATAGGCTGGGCTGTAACGGATTTTGTTCCAACAGACGTTTATGATAGAGGGGCCAGACACAACCACAATATGACACCAGACATGGCCCGGGAACACCAACACTCTTTAGCCTTGCGAAGAGGTCGTGGTTGGACGTGGCGATATTCCTCTTGGATTGGTCGGCGCAAACTTGTAGATTGGTTATTGCATATATCTTTGCCACAGAAGAGATGTAGGGCATTTGGCGATTGCGAGTCTCAGGCGAATCACTGTTTAATGGAAGCTGCTACTAACTGACCTGACATGAAAGAAACTGCATCTAAACAGGCGAGTAATCCGAAGAGCGACGGAGTTATTCGGGAGACCGCTCTCAGTAGCTCCCTCGGCCTCTTGGCGGTGCTATCGGCACTCTGCTATGCCTTCGGCTACGTAATTGTTTCCCTGTATTGGTCAACTTGGGGGATTTTGACATTTGACGTGATTCGAACGCAATATATGGTAGCCGGAGTCTGGTTCTTCACTCCAATAATTTTTGCTGCGATAGTGATTCTTTCCATAATAGTCTTAGAGAAGTTGTTTCGATTGGATGTGGGTGAGGACCTAAGCGCGCTTATCTTTTTGATACTCACATCGGTGATGACTCTCTCTGTCGTCGTACTTGGAGGCATCTCTGTTTTCGCCTTTAATTAAAGTCACGATCTGAAAGCGGCGATCGAATACTTCCTGTGGCCCAGTATCGCGTGTTTGCTCGTTTACCTGCCTCGGGCCATTCTGCAAGAGCTACACCCAGGAGACCTTCGCTACCAATCACTGCGGCTATGTTCGCTGCTGTCACCTTCGTATATGTAGTCTTAAATTTGCCGAGTTTTCCAACACGGATTTATTCCAAGATACCCGCGAGCCTAGGCGGGGGACGGCCGAGCGATGTGGTACTACAACTGAAGGGTCCTGGAACTTTTGAGGAAGAGCACGATTACCAGAATGACACTGCATCGCATCAGCTGAAGTGCCGACTTCTGTTGGAAACGAGCGATCAACTTTACGTTCTACCGCTGGACTCGGACTCTGAAGCGACAAGTATCAATAAGGATCAATTGGTATCAGTCACGTTCTTTCACCAATAGATTTTCGCCTCGCGAAATAGCAGCGGGCCTGCAATACCAAAAGCCACCGAGCGGAATCGAACCGCTGACCTACTGATTACGAATCAGTTGCTCTACCAGCTGAGCTACGGTGGCTTATTACTACTCTCTTCTCGAAGGCTGAATAAAACAATATTTCGGCTTCGGTCAAGATAAATCGTCTATCGGCAAATTCCCTTGCCTCACAACCCGTTTCAGTCACTCAATCATCCGTCTCGTCATGACATAAATCACCGCCGAATTCAAGGTCCGATGCTCGCCGAACACTCGATTCTCGCCCTCGGATCAGCAGCGGTATAATGGTGCAATCAGGTCATCCTGGCCTGTCAAAGTGCGCCGCACAAAAAGTTTGAACTCTGCCGCGATCCGGCTGTTACTATTATTAACTCGTTGAACGAAAAGAGGAAGACTCTAAAGATATGACAGGGAAGTCCGACACAAAGAATATGCCTTTTCGCGTCAAAGACTGCACCTTGATCACCCGCATGGCCGGTGTAACCGCTGCCGTTAACCTCCGAGAACTCCGCGAACGCCTGCTCACCTGCCCCGAGGCCTGCCTCTTTCACCATTTCGCGGAAACGCTCGTGCGGCCGAGTTTCGATGATCCTGAATTCCGCAATGATTTCGCCGTCTGGTCCTCATATACCCTTCGCGACCGGGTCCTGGCCGAACGACTCGGTGTGATTAACCCGTACGCTCTCGGCTCGCTGAAAGATCTCAGGGAAGCGGTGACCGACGTAATTGACGAGCGGATCAGCGAACTCCCCTATGTCTTGTCTGTCCCCAAAGGGGACGAGTTCATGTTCATGCAGGCGACTACGATCGTGTTCGATACCGACCTGACGATCAAGACCCCGCGCGGTCTGGTCAAGGCGATCTCGGCAATGAGCACCAGCGCGGTATACTACCATTTTATCGAGGCGCGCCGACGGACGCCGAACGGAGTCGATGATTTCTCCGCCTGGCTGCACGAATTCGGCGATGAGCACGACGACCTGATCAAGGCTTTCCGCGGAATCGACTTCTATTATCTCACCCTCCGCGAACTCAAAAATGCGATTATAAGAACTGCCCGGCCGTTCTTCCAGAAAGGGCAGCATGTCGGATAAATCACTCTCCATGTACGAACCGATTGTCGGACACACGGCGATCTCGCAGTTGCGGCAGTTGGCCGATGATCTCTCCGGCGCCAAAGTGGTTCATGTCAATTCAACCAAAGCGGGCGGGGGTGTAGCTGAGATCCTGCACTGGCTCATGCCGCTGATGAACGATCTCGGCCTGCAGTGCTCCTGGGAAGTGATCGAGGGGAACGAACCGTTTTTCAATGTCACCAAGGCCTTCCACAACGGCCTGCAGGGAAACCATGTCCCCTTCACCGATTCCATGCGCAAGACCTACGAAGACACCGTGGCGGGCAACGCCGAACGGCTCCGGGAATCGCTCGAGCAGGCAGATTATGTTTTCATCCACGATCCGCAACCGGCCTTTCTGTTTGATCTCTGTCCGAACCGCAAAGGGAAATGGATCTGGCGCTGTCATATCGATGCCAGTCATCCCAACCGAAAGATCTGGAACTATGTCCGCAGTACCGTCTCAGGATTCGACGCCAGCATCTTCTCCATGCCCAGTTTCGCCCAGCGTCTCCCCCACCCGCAGTTCATTATCGCTCCGAGTATCGATCCGCTCAGCGACAAAAACTGCGAGCTGTCTGAAGACGAGATCGATGGTACGTTGAAGAAATACGACATCGCTCAGGACAAACCGGTACTCACCCAGGTATCCCGGTTCGACATGTTCAAGGATCCGATCGGCGTGATCGAGGCATTCAAAATGTTGAACGGTTCGGTCGACGCCCAGCTCGTTCTGGCCGGTGGCGGAGCTACCGATGATCCCGAGGGTGCGCGCGTCTATCAGGATGTTCTTGATACGGCCGGCGATGATCCGCGGATTCGGATTCTGATGCTTCCGAGCGACGCGCATCGGACGATCAATGCCCTTCAGCGCGGCTCGACGATCGTCATCCAGAAGTCGATTCAGGAAGGGTTCGGCCTGACCGTCACCGAGGCGATGTGGAAGGGGAAACCGGTTATCGGCGGCAATACCGGCGGGATAAGACTGCAGGTTCACAACCACCATACCGGATACCTGGTCGACACTCCCGAAGGGGCGGCGCTTCGCATCCGCGAACTTCTTCGTCAGCCGGAACGCATCGATCGAATCGGAAGAACCGCTCATAATTTCGTCAAAGAGAATTTCCTGCTCACCCGGCATCTGCGCGAGTATCTCACCCTTCTGCTCGGCCTCAAACGGGGTCTGGACAACGACCTCATTTCGGTGTAACTTTCCTCCATGCGAGTGCTCAACCGCTCCCTTAATCTCGATGAATTTTATCAGAAGTTGACCGCGTCGGACAATCGGGTGCTTATGCTCGATTATGACGGCACGCTGGCTCCCTTCCGCAACGAACGGGATCACGCCTATCCGTACCCCGAAGTCATCCCCGTCCTTAGAAAACTGGCCGACTCATCGAAGACACGGATGATTATTGTGAGCGGAAGATCGGTCGAGATGCTTAAAATGCTGCTCGGTATGGACAAGCTCCCGGAACTCTGGGGCTGTCACGGTCTGGAGCACTTAACGAGCGATGGCAGGTACTCGCTGCAACCGCTCAATCCTGATTCGAAGAAGGGACTCGGGCTGATCGAAGAATGGATCCAGGCGAACGGCTTGCAACAATATGTCGAGCGGAAACCTTCGGGGATCGCGTTTCACTGGCGGGGACTGCCCGAAATCGAGGCCGGTCGCATCCGTGAAATGATCAGGCAGCGCTGGAGCACAAATATCGAGAATTATCGACTGGCGATCTATGAATTCGATGGCGGGATGGAATTCCGGATGCATGAAATCTCCAAAGCAGACGCGGTGGCGGCGATTCTCGAGGAATCGGTGCAAGGATCGGTGATGGCTTATTGCGGCGATGATTTCACCGACGAAGATGCCTTCAAAGCACTCGACACCAACGGCCTCAAAGTCCTGGTGCGAGGAGAACTCCGCGACACCGCCGCGGATATCTGGTTGATCCCCCCCGATGAATTGATCGAGTTTCTGAGACGATGGATCTGATCGCCCGGGTGCCCCACCCTATGGGTGGGATTTGCCTGCAGAATGACCGATGCGCGGGATCCCACCTGGAAGGTGGGGCACCCCGCGCTCAATATCAAAGTCATTGCGAGGAGCGTCAGAACCGAGCGGCAGCGAGGCAAAGCGACGTGGCAATCTCATACCAGCGCCATTGTAGCAAATCCTCATAGCAAATCCTCCCCCCGCCCCTCTATTTGCCTTTTGCCTTGAAATTTCGTATAATAGTAACAGGCAGCCTGTAGACAGGGACGCTCAGGCATACTCTTCTTGCCAAGCCAAAGGAGCCGGAAACTACTCATGATACAAACCGAACGCCGTTTATTTATCGTATCGAACCGCCTCCCGATCATTGTCGCCAAGGAATCGGACGAGTGGCAGATCCATTCGAGTTCAGGCGGACTCGTTACCGCACTGGATCCGTTGATGAAACAAAATCACGGCCTCTGGCTCGGTTGGGCCGGAGTCGAAGGGGACGCTCCGCTTGAGCCGCTCCTGGAGCAGCACAGCATTCAGCAGGGGTATGAACTTCGGGCGGTGCCGCTCGATGAGACCGAAGTGGATCGCTATTATCGCGGATTTTCCAACCAGACGATCTGGCCGCTCTTTCACGATCTGCTCGGCGACTGCACGTTCGATCTCGAGCAGTGGAACTATTACAACAAGGTCAACGAAAAATTTGCCTCTGAAATCGCGCGACTCCACCGTCCCGACCAGTTCATCTGGATTCATGACTATCAACTCATGCTCGTCGGTTTTTATCTTCGCGAGATGGGGATCTCGGTCGACCTGAATTTCTTCCTGCATATCCCTTTCCCATCCGCCGATCTTCTCGCCCGCCTTCCCTGGAAAAATGAAATCATTTACAGCCTGCTGGAGTACGATCATATCGGATTCCAGACCGCCCATGACCGGAGAAACTTCATCCAGTGCGTTCGCATGCTTATTCCCAACGCCCGGGTAACCTCGAGCGGCCGGCAGTCGATCGTCCATCTCGAAGGACGTAAGATCATGCTGGGGACCTATCCGATCAGTATCGATTTCAACGAATTCAATCGTGATGCCAAAAGCAAGGAAGTGGCCGAGGCGGCCTGGTACACGCATGAAAATCTGCCGGGACGAATGCTTCTGCTCGGACTCGACCGGCTCGACTATACCAAAGGCATGCCCGAACGATTTCTTGCCTTCCAGCGGGCGCTGGAGAAATACCCGGAACTTCACCGCAATATCTCGCTCGTGCAGATTGTCGTCCCGAGCCGCCTGCACGTCCCGGAATATCAAGCTCTCAAGGAGCAACTCGACACCCTGGCCGGCAACATCAACGGCCGCTTCTCGCAGGGAGGCTGGGTCCCCATTCACTACATGTTCCGGGAGCTCGACCGCACACAATTGCTCGGTTACTATCGAGCCTGTGAGATCGCCCTCATCACCCCTCTTCGCGACGGCATGAATCTCGTGTCGAAAGAGTACTGCGCGTCATCGGTGGACAATAACGGCGTATTGATTCTGTCCGAGTTCGCCGGAGCCGCCGATCAGTTGTCAAAAGGCGCGTTGATGGTGAATCCGTACGATGTCGAGAACACGGCCGATGCAATTTACCAGGCGTATGTTATGTCGCCCGAGGAACGCCAGCGCCGGATGCGAATTTTGCGTTCCGAAGTCCGCCGCAACAATGTCCATCGCTGGGTGCAGTGGTTCCTGGAGCGCGAGCGCCGTCAGGTCGACCGTCCGCCCGCCAAAGCGGAAGCATAGGCCCGGGACTCATTTCCCCAATCCACAAGCTCTCGCAGCCCGGGTCCTTCTTAGAACCCGGGATTCCCACTTTTCTCAGTCATTGCGAGGCGTTGGACACGCCGGAAGGCATGTAGCCGTCGCAATCTCGCGTTCCTCCTGTCTGCCTTCCTCTTCTCTGCCTTCCCCGCGAACGCGGGGACCCAGAAAGAAAAGATGGACCGCGCCTGTTCCGCCGGGGAGGCCGACATTGACAATAGCGGAATTCCTTGTAAAAGTCATTGCGAGAAGCGTGAGGTCGAGCGATAGCGAAGACATAGCGACGTGGCAATCTCGCCTTGCCTTATTTCGTATGGATTGTGAAAAATACAAAATGCCGGAGGTCGGACTCGAACCGACACGCCTCTTTCGAAGCAAGGGATTTTAAGTCCCTGGTGTCTACCACTTCCACCACTCCGGCAGCAGGAACAGGATAACAAGCCGCCGATCATGACGCAAGATGAACTTTCAGTCAGTGACTGAACTTCAATTCCCCAATTCCATATTCGCCCGAACATATCGCTCCTGGTTGACGTTACTGAATGCGATCAAACGATATGACCAGTTTGGGCAGTCGCGCAAACGAAGGGTAAGCGTGATGAGACAAAAAATCGTCATAGCAGGAGCTTCAGGATTCATCGGAACCTATCTGGCACGCCGATTTCGAGAAGACGACAATGACGTTATCACAGTATCCCGACAAAAGCACCATCTCCCCTGGCATGATTCCCGAGGCTTGACTGAAGCTCTGGAAGGTTCGGCGATGTTGATCAATCTCGCCGGAAAATCGGTCGATTGCCGTTACCACAAAAGAAATATGGAAGCGATCCGGCGTTCGCGGACCGAGACCACCAGACAGCTCGGCGAGCTTATCGGTAATTGCAAGCGCCCCCCTGCTCTCTGGGTCAACGCCAGCACGGCGACGATCTACCGTCATGCCGAGGATCGGCCGATGACCGAGGCCGAAGGGGAAATCGGCACGGGGTTTTCGGTCTCGGTTGCCCGGGACTGGGAAAAGACGCTGTTCGATTTTGAGCTGCCGGAGACCAGACAAATCGCTTTACGAATGGCGATCTCTTTAGGCAAGAACGGCGGAGTGCTTAAGCCGGTGGCGAATCTCGTCCGCGTAGGATTGGGTGGGCGTCAGGGGAATGGAAAACAGATGATCAGCTGGGTCCACGTCGAAGATATCTATCGCGTCATTCTGTTCCTGCAATCTGACAGCGCCCTCGAAGGGGTGATCAACTGCTCATCGCCTAACCCGGTGGATAATGCATCGTTCATGGCTGCGATCAGGAAGAGCCTGGGAATTCCTTTCGGCCTTCCTACGCCGGGTTGGCTTCTGGAGATCGGCGCCGTTCTGATTCGGACAGAGACCGAGCTGATTTTGAAAAGCCGCTGGGTCCTGCCGGACAGATTGCTCAAGGCGGGATTCACGTTCAAATACCCGGTATTGAGCGGGGCGCTGGAGAAGATTTTTCACGATGCCTAGCCCTCGGCCAATAATTCTATATCATTTGCTTCGTTCGTCCTGCTTGTCGATGACCGGATCTACCTTAAATCTACCGCAATCCTTCACATCCTCAGGATGTTTGGTGGCATCTGGAGACTATTTTATCGCCGCTGTAACGCAACCGAACTACTTGCTCAGATATGCAACCGCAAACGCGATCAAATCGGTCGATTTCTTGTCACTGTAGACATCGGGCGCAATCCCTCTTCCATTGTAGCCGTCCTTCAGGATGTGATCATTCAGAGTATAGGTGGGGTAGCCGAAATAGAATCCGAGCCGCTCGCACCCAAGCCTCACCATGTTGATATTGTTATAGTCGACACACCCTCCGGTATTGGTCCCGATAGTCACTACCTTGTCGCTGGCTCCTTTTGAGTATAGAATAAATGTCTCGCACGCGCTGATATTGGACTTATCGGTAAGGATAGCGACCTTTCGTACACTGGAAGGGAAGGTCGGAAGCTCTGAATCGATGAATCGCGGTCCTTTGACAATCTTGCCGCGTGCCTGTCTTCATGTCAATTACAACCGGGCGATAAGGATCGTCAGGCGCATCGGTGGCATATCTGCTGAAATATGCGATGTTGTCGTCGGAAGCAAGTGCGAATCCGATTTCACTGGTCAACGGTCTCTCCGCATACAGCGACATAAGATCGAAATAGATAGCATTCCCCCCGCTGTTTCCTCGTATATCGATGATCAGGTATTTGCACGAAGTCAAATCCTGCTGATTCGCTATCAGTACGCTGTCGAAAACCGCCTTATCCACGAGGAAGGTGGGTATGGTGAGAAGCATCGAGATTGAGTCGATACGATTCACCGTCGGGCGGGTCGGATCATACAGAGCGGCTGACATGATTCCAGACCGGTCCGAATAGTTGACTCTTCCCCAGAGAAGTCCTCCCCAGAGTCCCAGCAAAGTGTTGTCTTTGGCCGGATCCAATTCCATATAACGCGGCGAATAGTCGTTGGAATAATAGACTCCGGCATATTTGCCATCGGTCAGATTGACGCCGAGTTTTAGTTCACCGACCTTCTCAGAATCCGGTGACTCGAGTACCACTGCCACATATTGATAGGGCCACCGGTTGTCGCCATTTCGCATGATCGCATAACGCGTCGTGCCATCGGTCCAGACCCCTTCGATTGCCGCCACCGGTTTGGAGTTGCCCGACAGGTACGCCTCCACCGAGGACACATCGTACAACCGATTTCGGAGCGAGGCTTTGAAGGCTTCCTTCTCGCCGGTGCTGTATTTGGGAAATTGTGACACGAACAAGTGACCATCATGGAAGAACGTCAGAAACTTCTGAAGAGTGGCGGCGCAGCTCAAAGCGCTGGTATCATTGGTCATCATGTGGAACTCGCTTATTCGCTTCCGATAGGCCTCTCCGATTTCTTCTTTTCTCAGCGCATACCCGATATAGTCGCTCTCCAACTTCTTCGTCAGTTGATCGAATACCGATTTACAATCGCAATTTGTGGTGTCCTGGGCGAGAAGTGAACTTGCACCGAGCAGGAAACCGCAACAGATCAGAACAAGTGAACGGGATTTCATAGCGATCCTTTTTTACCGTATTACGACTTGAAGGACGATTAAGTTGCGGGCAGTGACCGTAGGATCAATTATTCACGAGGCGGTAAGTCAATTCCCATTTACTCCGGAACTATCAATCCTTCTTGCTTCAATCTTTTCCAGTAGATTCAGCAGTTGGTTCAAGGTTTCAGATTGTTCACTCGGAGACCCCTTCACATATTCCACCAACAGGTCGCTGCTGTCTACCATTTTTTTCATGGTTCCGGATTCAGGACTCCAAATCTGTCCGAGAAGGTTCGGCTCGGCAAAGAAAATGTACGTGACGCCATCGGCTCCGATCGACGTTTCCTTTTCTTTACGAGTTTCCCGAACAACCGATCGCCAGATTGCAATAAGTCGCAGAGCTACAGAATCCGGGAGCAGAGCGGCCATGCGTCCGATCCTTATCGGATAAGTCGAATCAGACGCGGACCAGACTGGCGGATCTGCGAAGTTGTACTCGACGCGGTACTGCTTGCCAGGCAGAGTAGGCTCCGTGGGCAAAGAGGCTCGAATGACCAGAGCATATTCCGCCCAGAATGCAGGTTCCGCCAGCATCCAGACATCGGGTGGTGATTTCGAATCGATCAACGAATCACAATAGGCAGGCATCACGTAAGAACCGCTATCCGCATAACGAGCAAATGATACCGGTATCAAGTGATCTTCTCTGAGAGGCGACTGATTTCGCGATCTCGCAAACATCGCGAGACAAGCAGCGATTATCACAGTAGAATATTGTATATTCATTCTCCCTTCTTCTGTCACTTGTGACGATAGAGACCTGCCAAATATCTAATGTAAAACTTCCATTGGCATCAATCCCCCCTACTCCCCTCGATACGCCTTCTCCAGCGCGGTAAGGTCGAGCTTGATCATCTGCATCATCGCCTTCATCGCACGATCCACCTTAGCCTGATCCTTGTCCTGCATCATCTCCATGAACGCAGTCGGGACGATCTGCCAGCAAAGGCCATATTTGTCCTTGAGCCAGCCGCACTGGATTTGCTCACCGCCTGCGGACAGCTTCTCCCAGTAATAATCAACTTCCTGCTGATTTTCGCAGTGGACGAGCAAGGATATCGCCTCGCTGAACTTATACATCGGGCCACCATTCAGGGCATAGAATTGTTGACCGTTCAGCTCGAATACTACCACCAGCGGCGTCCCTTTCGGTCCGGGCCCTTCTTCACCCGATCGGCTCATACCTGTGATTTTGGAATCCTTAAAAATGGAACAGTAAAAATTAGCTGCTTCTTCCGCCTGTCCGTCGAACCAGAGAAATGTCGTGATCTTCTGCATGTTCTCTCCGTTTTTTTGAGATAATTCTGCCGAGTCTGTGACTGGCAGTTTTTAAGAAGGAACTACCCTACGGCGGCTCGAACTTGGGCCTTCCTCCGACGCCGGCTAAGGGAGGCTCCTCAAAAAGAACCGCCCTTCGCTTGCTTGTTCGACACCCCACTAGTAAGAGGCGTATTATGATCCGCTACATCGTCGCGAGGTATGCCTTCAGGCGAGCCATCGTCTGATTGAGACCTTCAATCGCGCCGAATTCCTTCGCCACGCGATCGTGTTCTTCCTGCGTCGCAAAGACCATACGCATCGAAATCTCCGTCTTGTTGCCCTTGGCCGCGAACGCAACCGTGACATCGAACACGATATCGGCCGTATCATCCTCGCCCGAATGTAAGTAAGTCAGACGTTCCGGCGGAATCACTTCTTTGAATACGACCTTATTTTTGAAATCGCGGCCATCGGGACCGTGCATGACAAACCGCCACACCCCTCCCGGCCGGACGTCGATCTCACTTGTAGTCGTCGTGAATCCGGTCGGTCCCCACCATTTCTCTACATGTTGCTGTTCGGTCCAAACCCTGTAAACGAGATCGCGGGGAGCATCGAACAGCCTTACCGCGCTGATCTCGCGATCGGCGGAATCGGATTTGATTTTAGAATTCATCGGTTATCTCCTTCTTAACACATAGACCCTTGTTAGAGCTCGGCCCTGCCTGGCCCGGATTGAGCCGCAAGGTAGGTCTCAAGCTGATCCATCGTACCACCCCAACCCTGACGCATACTGGCGAATCCTGAGTTGAAGGTATTGACCTCGACGTCGGTGGCATTGATCGCCTGCCACTGGACGGTAACTTCGGTCCTGGCACCTTGAGCCTTGAAAGAAATCTCGCTTAGTATCTCCAGCGGCCAGTCCGGACTCAGAGGGTGTCTCGTCGTCCCCCCTTTCTCATCTGAGAAGGAGGTTATGAACACGAGTTTCTCCGGTTCGACGATCTCCTGAAATATGAATTTCCCCCACATGTCGGAACCGTCGGGCGCTCCAATACCGTAGAGGTACATCCCACCGGGTCGGAGGTCCATCTTTGCATGCTTCATCTTGAACCCTTTCGGTCCCCACCAATGCATAAGATGTTCCGGCTCGGTCCAGACCCGGAACATGAGATCGCGGGGGGCATTGAAGGTTCTCGCTATCGTAAACACTTTGCTCGCTCCACCCACCCGTGGACTAGTCTCTTGCGACATGTTTCTTTCCTTTCTTACTGGTTCGCGAGGCCCGGTTTCGCTTTGATTTGTTGGTATTGCTGCCTTTGTCTTTCATCTGGAGTTCGCGGAGGTAGTCATCGAGCCGGTCGAAGCTCTCCTCCCAGAAACGGCGGTAGTGCTCGACCCAGTCGGATACTTCCTTGAGCGGCTCCGCTTTCAGTCGGCACGGGCGCCACTGGGCTTCTCGGCTTCGTTCAATGAGTCCGGCCCGCTCGAGTACTTTGAGATGCCGCGAGACGCCCGGCAGGCTGATCTTGAACGGGCGTGCCAGATCCTGAACCGAGGCTTCACCCGATGTCAGGCTGGCCAGGATCGCTCGGCGGGTCGGGTCAGCCAGGGCCGAGAATACGGTGCTGAGTTGATCTTGTGTCATACTGTATATAACCAATCTGTTAATTAACCTACTTATTAAATACATTCCCGGGATCGATCCGTCAAGTACATTTTGGACTATTTTTGTCCATTCCGTCCAATATCACCAAATTGCCTTGCGCCACCCACCGGGCCGGTCTCCCCGCCGCCAGGTACCGCGAGCTTATTGGGGATACCTCGACCGTGGGCATTTTCTGAACAATCGCACCCGTCAAGAGGTTCTGCCTGCCGACTCCACCGGGATAACCTGTTGCTCTGCACCGGACGTGCCTATGGTTCGCGAACGACTCAGCCCGAACTGCCGCGGCTGTGGATAAAGGTATTCATGGATTATTCCGAACATTATAAAGAAAGGAATTTGATAGCCGCCTATCAGCAAACACCACTATTGTTAGTTTACGCAGGAGGATTCCGTGCGAATAAACTGGACGCTTCGCAAGAGGCTACTGGTGACGATAATCGGACTAAACGTTACCTGCGTTGCGGTTATTGGCGTCATTGCCTTTAACCGAGCTTACAACAATCTCATCCAGGCCGGTAGAACGGACCTTGACCATATGGCAGGTCAGGCTGATGAGCTGTGCCGGGCGTACGCCCAGCAATCTGTCGACAACGTCAAAAAGACGCTAAATGTGGCGCATGATCTGTTCGTCAATCAAGGCGGAAATCATGCTCGCATAGTCGATGGCAATCTGGTTATCGGAAGTGAACAGGCCCCGGTAATTCTGAATAACAACTTCACTTTTGTCGACCACGTCAAAGATCTTGTTGGCGGGACGGCCACTATCTTTGAAGTGGAAGGCACCAGGGCAATTCGAATCTCGACCAATGTGATGGACGCCAATAACCAGCGGGCCGTCGGGACAGCTGTGTCCGACGAAGTGTACTCGCGGGTTGTCAGCGACGGTCAACCGTACTATGGTCGTGCCTGGGTTGTCAACGACTGGTATACGACTGCCTATGAACCGATCCGCAACCAGAGCGGCCAGGTTATCGGCATTCTCTATTGCGGCGTCAAGGAGAAGGACGCACAGGCCCTTCGCGACGCAATTCTGAGCGTTAAGGTTGGAAAGACGGGCTATCTCTACTGCATGGATCTCAACGGCGATCTCACCATACATCCGACCAGCGAAGGCAAGAACCTTACCAGCTATGATTTCGCGAAAGAGATCATTGCCAAAGCGCCGAATCTTCGCGCCGGAGAAACCGGCTGGATCCAGTACGACTGGGATCGCAACGGCAAAATGGCACCCAAGATCGTTGCCTACCGTTATTTTGCCGATTGGAAATGGGTCGTCGCGTGCGGCAGCTACCTGGACGAGTTCACTGCCGGAGCCAACGAAGTACGAAATACAGTCTTCTTCGTAGCGCTTCTGGCCCTCGTCATCGGATCGCTTGTCGGCCTCTGGCTGACTAACTCGATCGCAAAACCGATCAAGACCATCGCTGACATCGCTGTCAATATCTCCGAAGGGGACGTCGATCACCAGATCGATACCAACTACTCCGGAGAAATCGGACAGTTGGCGAGATCGTTCCATTCGTTGATCGACTATGTCAAGGAGATTGCCCGTGCCTCAGAACGGATCGCTGCCAACGATTTGACCGTGACGGTAACACCAAGAAGCGCGAAAGACGTTCTTGGCAACAGCTTCAAAACTATGTCGGCTAATCTCCGCACCATGGTGCGTGAAATGACTGAGAACGCCGAACAACTTGTCTCAGCGGCGAATGAAATCGCGTCATCGGCCGAAGAAATGTCCCGTGGCGTCTCGCAGCAGACCGATCAGATGGGCCAGATTACGACGGCAGTCGAAGAAATGACCGCTACCATAGTGGAGTCCTCGAAGAACTCCGGCGACGCCGCTGACGGCGCCCGCAGAGCTTCGGAAACAGCTGGCGAAGGTGGTTCGATTGTTGGACAGCAGATCGAAGGGATGCGGACGATCACAGAACGGGTTCGTCAGTCAGCCGAATCGATCAGCAAGCTGGCCGGATCGGCCGAGCAGATCGGTGAGATTATCGGCGTAATCGATGACATCGCTGACCAGACCAACCTCCTCGCCCTCAACGCTGCGATCGAAGCAGCGCGTGCCGGGGAGCAGGGTCGTGGATTCGCGGTAGTGGCCGACGAAGTTCGCAAGCTGGCCGAACGGACCGGCAAAGCGACCGGTGAAATCACCGATATGATCAAGGGGATCCAGTCAGAGACCAAGGAGGCAGTCGATTCGATGAATACCGGTATCGAAGCGGTTGAGTCGGGTCGTCAGCTCGCCGACCAGGCCGGCACCAGCCTGTCACGGGTTGTGGATGAAGCTCAGAAGGTCATGAACATGATCTCGCAAATGGCGGTGGCGGCTGATCAGCAGTCGGCGGCTGCGGAACAGATCTCTCGTAATGTCGAGAGTGTTGCGACCATCTCGCGCGAAACGGCGAAAGGAGCCGAGCAGTCGGCGACCGCAGCCGAAGAGCTGAACCGTCAGGCCGAAGGTATGCAGCGGATGGTGGGTCAGTTCAAGATCAAGTAAGGATCTGTGGACCGGCAAGGTTATTCGAGTTACATTCGAATCAAATGAAAGGCTGCCTCAATCGAGGCAGCCTTTTGTTTCGACAATATGTGCCCTGACTTACTTTCCCGGGGCGCCTTTGCATGCCGTTTGGCCGCATGCTCCCGGTTTGCAAGTCCCACACTGCTTCTTCTCGGCAGCCGCTTTCTGAGGGCAGGTTGCCTTGCAGGCTTCGGAACATTGTCCGCTGCCTTTGCAGTCTTTGGACTCACAAGTCAGTTTACACTTACCTTTATCCTGGCAAGCTTTTGGGCAATCCTGCACCGCGCACGATGCCTTCACCGTCTTGCCGTTGTGAATGCAGCATTTATCACCTGCGTGGACGGAGCCAACCAGGCTGATAGCTGCGAACATAGCAAACACTACTACTATGAGGAGCGAAGTTCTCTTCATTGAAGATTCCTTAAAATTAGAATTTACACAGATTATAGCTAATTCGCAGTGGCCACGCGAGTTCATGGCCGTTGCGGCTCCTCAAATTCTGAGAACCGATGTAGCGATGCTGAGATGAACGCCTCGGGGCGGATGATAAGCTAGCGATGACTCATAGTCAAACGGGTGTAGGCTGGGTTGGAATTGTACGAAACCACATGCAAACGCGGGCGGGGTTTGCGGAAGCGTCCGGTTCGGACGATCCGACTCTAGAGGAAGGCTGATCTTGCAGAGTTTCGGCTTGCAGTCCTTCTCGTCTCCGCAGTTCTTCTCGCCGTTGCACTTTTTGGTTCGGTCGGCCGCTGCTTGCTGTCCGCAGGACTCGGCCGCCCGGCATCTCGGCTCTCCCCCGCATCCCGTTACCTTTTCAGGCTCGGCTTTGGCAGCTTCGTGAGGGCACTGCGATTCGCTCGCCGTCCCGAGCTGGCAAACTTTGTAGGCAAAGACGCAGTACTGGGCATAGCTGGCCACCGATGCGGTCAGCAGGAATGTGATTGAGAGTATGGCGAGTATCTTCTTCAGACAAAACTCCGAGCACAGGGTTTCGATATTCAAATATAGCGTTTCTTGTAGAAAAGGCAAGTGGAGTAGTTGATCGGGGTTTGTGCCCGAACCAAATGTAGAGCCCGAGGTAGGGCGGGTTCCGGATGAAATCCTGGCAGGGATTGAAGTAGAAACCCGACACCTCTCGTGGTAACCGTCCCACAGGACATCTGTTTTTGGCCCTCGAATCAAATATAGAATTGAGAACTGACGGCGGCTGTCAGTCAATTTGAACTCTCTATCAAATGTCGGGTTTCTCCCTCGTTTGTCCCTCAAAAAGGGAAGAACTCGGTCGGAACACCGACCTACATTGCGGCAATTGGATGCGTGCCCCCCTACACCTTCACCGTGAGCCATCTCCCCCGGCGGTAATACAGATAGAACAAAGTCGAGGTGAACATCCCCGAACAGGTGAGAACCCACCAAACGGCCGTCTCATCGAAATGAAGGACCTTCGTCACGATCAAGGCCGGGACCACCTGGAACCCCCACGCGTGAATCATCGAGAAGATCATGTAAGGCATATTCAGGCCAACGCCGGAATGGATCTGCTCAAGCGTGATGTAGGCGCCGAAGAAAGGCAGTCCGACTGCCACAATCTTCAAAAAGTGCCCGCCGATCGAAACGGTTTCCGGCGACTCAAAAAACAGTCCCATGTACCATTTGCCGAAGAAGAATACTAGCACCGCCATAACCGACATCATGGCAATCCCCAGGCGGATCGCATTGCCGGCGGTCTCTTTCGCCCGCTCGTACTTCTGTCCGCCCAGATTGTGGCCTATGAGCGATGACAGCCCGAGTCCCATGCCGACAATGATCATAATCCCGAACGCAAATACCTGGATTCCGACTCCGTAAGCAGCAACCACAGCCGTCCCGAATCCTGCGATGATTGGGGTGATCAGCAGACGCGATCCGGAGAACATCAGTTCGCCGGCCCAGGCCGGGATGCCGATCCGCACGATCTTCCACATCGAGGCAACTGACACTTTCGCCTTCCCGAGCAGATGGATCGACACATTCGCCCGGCCGGACATCAGCCAGTACATTCCGATTATGAAAGTCAGACAGAAGCTGGTAACAGAGGCAATGGCCGCCCCGCTTATGCCGAATTTCGGAACGCCGAGATAACCGAAGATGAAGATCGGGTCGAGACTCGCATTCATCACGTTCGAAAGCAGCATCAGGACCATCGCGGCATGCGGATTGGCGACCCCCCGGAGCGACGTGAATATCGAGTAAGTAGCATACATGATCGGCAGGCCAAGCAGCATCACCCGACCGTAGGCGATTCCAAGCCGCAGGGAGTCACCCTGAGCGCCGAGCAGCTTGAGCGCCGTGGGAAGAATCACATAACCGACCACCGCGAGGCATGAGCCGAAGAACAGCTTGAGCAGGAGGGTTTCTTTGATCGCCTTCTCGGTCAGGTCATACTGCTTCTCCCCGTATCTTCGGGAAATCACCGCCACCGACCCCGGCCCGACCAATGAGTTGAAAGCGAACAGAAACCACATCAGATTACTGAAGAAGGTAATGGCCGCCACGGCTGACTCCGAAGCCGGCAGCCGGGAGACCCAGAACATATCGGCCATGGCATAGATATGCTGCGCCAGGAAACCGAACATCGACGGCAGCCCCATCTTGAGGATCGAAGCGATTACCGATCCCTCGGTATAGTCTGTCCTGGTCTTGTTCGTTGTCTCTGCCATAGTACCTCAGCGGAAAGGTGATAATACCCAACCGGGACCGATTTTCAAAGCGCTAATAGGTCGCTTTTTTCGGCCATTGTCTTATCCATACGGAGGGACCCACGGTTCGTTCCGCCCGCCGTATCTTTTAGCTTGACGGACGGCCCGGTGTCGATTTGGTTAGTCCGTCATTTTCGGAATCATAACAAATCGTTAAAGGACTGAGGGTATGAGTATTCTCATTCTGCTGGTAATCGCCATTAGTCTTTTCGGTCTGGCGTTCGCCTACTATCTGATCCGGTGGGTGCTGGCGAGACCGACCGGAAGCGAGGCGATGAATCGTATTTCGAACGCGATCAAGTCGGGTGCCGAAGCCTTCCTCCGACGTCAAAACCGGACAATCCTCCTGTTGGCACTGGTGGTCGCGGCCTGCCTCTTTTTCGGGTATGGGATCATCCGGAGCCATCGTGACTTTGATCCGGTCGGCAGTTCGTTCGAACTGGCCGCGTGGATAACCGTCTCTTTCATATTCGGCGCTCTCTGCTCGGTCTTTGCCGGATATGTCGGGATGTGGGTTTCGATCCGGAGCAACATCCGTACGGCCAACGCGGCATTATCAAGTCTCAACGATGCCTTACGCATCGCTCTTCGCGGCGGGGCGGTCTCCGGCCTGCTGGTGGTTTCGATGAGCCTTCTTGGTGTGGCGGGATTGTATGTGCTGGTAGAGGCGATCAGCAAAGTCGAAACGACCCGGATTCCCCTGCTTATTGTCGGCTACGGTTTCGGAGCTTCGTTTGTCGCCCTGTTTGCCCAGTTGGGCGGTGGGATCTATACGAAGGCGGCCGATGTCGGTGCTGATCTTGTGGGCAAAGTCGAAGCCGGTATCCCGGAAGATGACCCGCGCAACCCGGCGGTGGTAGCCGATCTGGTCGGCGACAATGTCGGTGACTGCGCCGGTCGCGGCGCCGATCTGTTCGAATCGACCGCAGCAGAGAATATCGGCGCGATGATCCTGGGAGCTTCGCTCGCAGCCGCCGCCCAGAAATCCGGTATGTCTTTCTCGCTTGGAATAGTCGGCGTGATCATGTTCCCGCTGATGGCTCGTGCGCTTGGTATTATCGCGTCGATTGTCGGCATCATGTTCGTCAAGCTCGATAAAGAAGAGAAGATGGACCCGATGACGGCCCTCAATCGCGGCTATTATGTCGCCGTGGTACTGGCTATCATTGGATTTTGTTTTGCCACCTATTGGCTGCTTAACAGTCCGGCCGCCCCGAATGCGTGGTGGCATTTCTCCTTGTGCGGGATCATCGGCGTACTGACATCGGTAGCGTTTGTCTACATTACTCAGTATTACACTGAATACAAATATCGCCCGGTGAAATCGATTGCCGAGGCCTCCACCACCGGTCCCGCCACGAACATCATTTCCGGGGTGGCGGTGGGATTCGAGTGCACCGCACTCCCGACTCTGGTGATTGGAGCGGCACTCCTAACTTCATTCTATCTCGGAAAATCTGCAGGCATCCCTAATGCCGGATTATTTGGCACGGCGGTGGCCACGATGGGCATGCTCTCGACCGCGGCCTATATCCTGGCGATGGACACATTCGGTCCGATCACCGACAATGCCGGTGGAATTGTTGAGATGTCCCAGCAACCGGAAGAAGTCCGGGTGAAGACAGACCGTTTGGACTCAGTCGGTAACACGACGAAAGCCCTCACTAAAGGATATGCGATTGGGTCTGCCGCCCTCGCAGCGTTCCTGCTCTTTCAGGCATACATCGATGAAGTCATGCAGTATGCCGGCATGAGCGTGGACAAGATTTTCGATGTTGACCTCGCCCGTCCGGTGATTTTCGTCGGTGCGTTGCTTGGCGCGATGCTCGTCTTCCTCTTTACTTCCCTCGCCATCAAGGCGGTTGGACAGGCGGCTCAGGCGATTATCGCGGAAGTGCGGCGCCAGTACGCGAAACTTCCCCGAGTGAACGACATGATCCAGTTCCCGGACGATTTCGAACCTGAGTACGGCACCTGCGTGGACATCGTTACCCGCTCTGCCCTCAAACAGATGGTTTTGCCTGGACTGCTGGTGGTGCTGGCCCCTGTGGTGGTCGGATTGACATTTAAGATGTTCATCACCGAAGGAGATCGGCTGATCTCCGCACAGGCGGTGGCGGCTATGCTGATGGTCGGTACGATCGCCGGCATTCTCCTCGCACTCTTCCTCAACAACGGCGGCGGTGCCTGGGATAATGCCAAGAAGTATATCGAGTCGGGTGCGTTCGGCGGTAAGTATCTCACGATCGCCGACGGTTCCAAAATCAAGAATCCGACTCATGGCGCAGCGGTGGTCGGCGATACGGTCGGCGATCCGTTCAAGGATACGGCCGGACCTTCGCTTCACGTTCTGATCAAACTTCTTTCCACGATCACGCTCGTGCTCGCCCCTCTTTTCCTTTAGAAATACAGACCGGTTTCTCTCTTGTGCGGTCAGGAATCCTTTCCTGACCGCTTTCATTCGTGGCACCCATTTGTAGGGCGGTTCCTTCTTAGAAACCGCCATCGGGTTATCATCGCCGATCGTTCCTCGGCACGTTCTAAGAAGGACGTGCCCTACGACGGACTCTTTTCGTTTAGAAATACAGACCGGCCCGTGAGCGCGGAACTTGCGGGCCGGATATCGATAATATGTCAGGGCCGCGAAAATTGTGACCATCTCTTCGTAGGGACGCATTCTTCTTAGAGGCGGCCACCATGCGCGCCGACGGCGCGCTCAATCCCATAGACCGAAACATCATGCGGACAAGGGCATCCCCGAAGACGGATGATGCCCTACGCGGACTCAAGCCTACATGCCGCCGATCACCCGCTTCACCATCTCCCCTTTTTTGAGCATCGTCGATGCTTCAGCCTGATTTAGCATCGCGAGCTGGTCGAGTGACACGGTCGACGGATATGCTTTCGAGAATTCCTCAAGAGTCATATCCTTGTTAAGAACGACCAGATCGATCCGTTTCGGTTCGACTGCGATTCTTCGTTTGTCCGTCAACGGTGCGAACGTCTTTGACGAACCGGCCATCGTGCTCCGGTAAGTAGCCCAGCCGTCGGAACCGGTCAGACCGAGGATCTGGTAAATTTGGCCATTGTAGGCAACGAAAGTGGCCAGACCGTTGATATTCCCATCTTGTGAAGCGGCTACGAACTCTGCGCTCGTGGCCGGCTGACCATAGATTGTGGTAATCTGTCTTGGTCCGGCGGTGACCCCCTGCTGCGTGAAGAACTTCTCGGCAGCCGACTCAAGGGCGCTCGACTGGGCCAGTGTGATCTGAATTACGGCGTCCTGCTTGGGGCTGGCGGCCAGCACTCCCTGTTTCTGATTCTGCGTATTCCAGCCTTCGGGGAAGGTAAACTGAAACTTTAACTGAGGGTGGTAAAACATATTGGAGACGAAATATCCCTCTCTAGGATCATCGCCAAAGACCAGTCCTTTGAGGCGGGCCAGATAGGTGTCGCGGGAAACTTTTCTTCCGGTCGTCCCGGTCTTGATCGTGTCGATCTCAGCTCGAATCCGCTGAGCGCGATTCCCCGGGTCCGGGTGGGTGGACATCCATTCCGGAATGCGACCGCCGCCGGAGCCGGCGCTGATCCGATCGAGGACTTCGAAAACGTGAACCATCTGATTGGGATCATAACCATCGCCATACATATACCTTAAACCAAGATCGTCCGCCTGCTTTTCATCGTCCCGGCTGAACTTCAGAAACATCAGACCAAGCCCCGAATTGATAAGCTGACCGTATTTTTCGAGTTTCGGCTCGACAATCGTGCTGGCGGTCACCCCGATTTGGATAATTTGCTGTTTGGTCATCTGAGTTACCGAGTGACGGGCAGTCACATGGCCGATCTCATGCCCCACTACACTGGCCAGCTCGGCTTCGTTGTTCATATACGGCAAAATGCCGCGAGTAACGTAGATGTACCCGCCGGGGAGAGCGAAGGCATTGACGGTCGGATCATCGACAACATGAAAGCTCCAGGGGAGTTCTGGGCGGCTGGTTCTTGATGCCATCGACATCCCCAGCGACTGAATATAAGTCTGCCAGCTGCTGTCTTCGTAGAGCCCGATAGAAGTCACGACCTCCTGGTTGGCGTCCTTCCCCATCTGAATTTCCTGCGATTCACTGTATAGGCTGAACTGCTCCTTGCCGGTGGCAGGATTGACGTAACAGCCGTAGATAGCGAGACAGGCTGCCAGGATCGACACTCCAATTGCGACGCGGGAGATTAATTTTGATCTTCGTCCTGAGATTATGCGCATTCGATTCACCTTTCATTTTGATATCCCTGTGAAGATCAAATATAGCAGGCAGGCGGGAGCGGGAAAAGATACTTTTTTGACCCGTTGCCCTTGCCCCTGAGCAAGCTCTGCAGAAAGCGGAACCAGAACCAAAGAGTTTCGTAATCAAGGATGTGAGCCGAAGCGACGAAATTTATAGCCTTGGACGGCGCTTTCCGGAGAACTTTTTCTGGGAAGATTATCGAAAGATCGAGCGGGTCTACCGAACCAGCGACGGTATTTTTGCGCTGGGGACCGATGACAATATCGACTACGAACTGCTCTGGGGCGTGAACGGGATCGAGCGGCTGCGCGAAGGGTTGGCCCAAGTCCGACGTGACTATCCCCGGTTTATCTTCAGGTATGCCGGCGATATCAAGGCCGTGATCTCGAAACGATTGTTGATCTCCCAATGGGAGTACGATCCCCGGGCCACCTATGTAGGTTACTTCATGGACTTCCTGCCATGGAGAAGCAAGGGACAACTTGTCCGCAGGTCCATCAGATACGGCCGGAACAGCTCGATGAACTGCTGAATCTCGAGGATTCGATTTTTCACTTCCCTAACCTGAGCCGGGAGGACCTAACCGCCTCTCTCGAAGACTCCGACAGGAATGTCTGGGTGCTCACCGTGGAGCAGCGAATCTCCGGTTTCGTCAGCGTCTCGCAGCAGGCTGACCATCCCTCGTGCTGGGTAGTACGCGATCTTGGGGTGGTCAAAGCGATTCGTAATCAGGGCTGGGGGCGAAATCTGCTTCGTCATGCCATTCATCAACTTCAACGGCGCGGGGCCGAGCGGGTGCTGCTCTGGGTTGACTACGACAATCTGCCGGCTCGAAGGCTGTACGAAGAAATCGGCTTCAGAGTCAATCAGAACGAAGCGGAAGTGATTTTTGCGGTTGAGTGATTGAGATTTCGGGGGTAAAGTCGCGCTCAAAGTGGTGGGGGAAGGATTCGAACCTTCGAAGGCATCGCCGACAGATTTACAGTCTGTTCCCTTTGGCCGCTCGGGAACCCCACCAACTTGATGATTTGTCGACCTGTCGCCTGACAGGTCTGGCCATAATATATCAATGGGACCAAAAAATCAACGGAAAAGTTACCCCCTGAACCAGACTTATCTTAACGTAAGCGAGAGAGATATGCGCGATAATCCGAGTCCGGCATTTTCTCCGCCACTCGCTGAAGTTGATCGAGCGAAATGAACCCCTGTCGGTAAGCGATTTCCTCCGGACAGCAAATCTGTTTGGTCGGACTTTGATTCAGCGCCACCGTCCAGCCGGCATCGAGCATTCCCCTCGGCGTCCCGGCGTCGTACCAGATCAGATTCTTACTCAATTTCACCAATTCCAGCTGCTCGCGGTGGAGATAATCGAGATTTATGTCCGTTATTTCCAGTTCGCCACGGTCGGAAGCGGGCAGATGTTTCGCGACATTGACCACTTCGGAGTCATAAAAATACACGCCGGTTATCGCCAGGTTCGATTTCGGGACGGTCGGTTTTTCCACAATCGAGAGGATCTTCCCCTTGCCGTCGACATCGGCCACACCGTATTCGGTCGGATTATCGACTCCCTTGGCGAAAATCATACCGCCCCCGTTAAACCGATCAAGCCCGGATTTGAGTTCGGCGCTGTCAAAGAAAATATTGTCGCCGAGAATCAGGGCGACATTATCGTGATCGATGAATTTCTCCCCGATCAGAAATGCCGAGCCGATTCCGGTCGGAGTTTCCTGCGATTCGTATTCGATTCTAATACCAAGATCACTGCCAAAACCGAGCAGGGCTTGGAATCGCTCCGTATCCTCTGGATTGGTGATGATGAGTATCTGCTTAATCCCCAGCTGCAAAAGCACGGCCAGCGGATAATAGATCAGCGGCTTGTCATACACCGCGAGAAGCTGTTTTGTGATTCCTCTGGTCAGCGGAAAAAGGCGCGTCCCCTTTCCTCCCGCCAGGATAATCCCTTTTCTGATTTCCAAAGCCATGCCTAAACCTAATTCCGAACGGTGCAGTCCGCCACATTAAACTGGCGAGAATCCCCGCAGGTTGAGATAGTCCCGGAGCCCTTCCTGCCATGACCGGACGGCGAATCCAGCCGCACTGATTTTATCGGTGGCCATAGAGCAAAACTGCGGGCGGCGGGCGTGAGTGTGAAACTCGGTATACCGAACCGGCGTTAACCGATTGCTCAATCCGGTCATCCTGAAGATCTCTTTGGCAAAATCGTGCCAGCTCGTCTCTCCCCTGTTGCAGGCGTGATAAATCCCGGGCTCGGCCGATGCCGATTTAGCCAGAAAGAGTATTGCACGGGCAGCGTCTTCGGTGAATGTGGGTGACATGATCTGATCATCGATGACCCTCAGCGGTCGCTCTTCGCGGGCCGCCTGAATCATCTTCTCGACAAAATTCGGAGCGGCGTTCGCGGAAGCAGCTTGACCGAAAAGAGATGATACCCTGACGACATAGTGCTTTGGACAGTACGCCTGAGCCAGCAGTTCGCCGGCTCGCTTGGAGACACCGTATACGTTCACCGGCGCCGGCAGATCAACTTCCGAGTATGCTTCTCGCCTCGAGCCGTCGAAAACGTAATCGGTGCTGACATGGATCAGCGTCATAGCGCGGATCGAGCAGTACTTCGCAAGTTGCATCACCAAATCGGCGTTGATTTGCATGCTCTGCTCGAAATCATCTTCGCACTGGTCGACTTTGTGATACGCAATGCAGTTTACCAGATGGGTGGCGTCACCATACTCGGGCAACACCTCCATCACATCATCGGAATCGGCATCGAACTCCTGGCGGGTCAGCCCGACGACTTCGACACCGTCAGCAACTCCGATCTTCTGTATAGCGCTGCCGAGCTGTCCCCGTGCTCCAAGCAGCAGTAGCTTCGTCAAAATTATTCACTCCTTGATATCGAGTATGCCGCCATACTTCTCGACTTCCTTGATTACTTTGTACCAGTATTCAAGATCTCGGTACCATTCGAGCGTAATCGTCTGCGGGGAATACTCCAGCTTCCCCGATTCGAGATGATCGATGATCTCGTTCACCCCCTGTTCGACCGACCATTTCGCATGCCAGCCAAGCCGTGACTCGACTTTGGTGAAATCGAGCCGGTAACTCCGGACATCGGCATGACCATACCACTCGATCTCCGCCCGTTTGCCGATTCGCGCCGACACCACCTTCGCGATCCGCTCGGCCAGAGGGCCGATCTGGAAATTGTTCTCGGCAGCACCGATATTGAAGATCTCCCCGTTTATGACAGACGCATCCGCTTCCAGCAGCCTGAGAATGGCATCGGTTGTATCCTGAACGTGCACCATCGGACGGTACTGCTTTCCATCGCGCATGAGAGGAAGTTTGCCGTTCCTCCAGGCTCCATAGGTCATCCCGTTGATTGCCAGATCGAACCGCATGCGCGGGCTGTAGCCGAACACGGTGGCCTGTCGAATGACGGTGACCACGAAGTCGGACGAGGCAAGCTCAAGCACGTCCCCTTCGGCCATCTCGTTAGCTTTAGCATAAACCGTCAAAGGATTGGTCGACGACTTCTCGTCTACGATCTGATCCTGATAGCCGTATATCGATGCACTCGACGGCAGGATATACCGTCTCACCCCATGATCGCGGGCAAGATTGGCGGTCCTTGAGCGACTCCGGAAATTTATCTCCATCGTTTGCTCGCTGAAAAGTTCCGCACTGGGGTCGTTCGAGATCGACACCAAGTCGACAACACAGTCAACGCCTTCGAACAACGAAGGATCGAGTTTGCGGGTATCCTCGACAACAATCCGGAGGTTCTCGGTGGTTGAGAGCTTATCCCGACCGAAATAGAATCGATCTACCGCAATTACCTGATAACCCGCCTTGAGAAGTTTGCCGACGAGGATCGTGCCAATGTACCCGCCCGCCCCGGTCACCAATACCGTGCTCACTGATTCCCCTTGTATGTAAAATTGTGCTCGGCCCGGGCGAAAAGCGGGGCGCTCCTGTCGCGATCCGACATGACAGGCGTGTCCACCCCCCAGTCGATACCGATCTCAGGATCATTCCACGCAAAGACCCGATCGTAATCGGGAGCATATTCCTGATCTACTTTATAGACCACTTCGGTATTCTCCCTCTCGGTGATGAATCCATTGGCCAGCCCCTGCGGAATATACAACTGTAAGTGGTTTTCGGCGGATAGTGTGACTTTGATCCACTTGAGAAATGAGGGACTCCCCTGACGGATATCGACCACATAGTTGGTGATAGCACCGGCGACGACATGCACCAGCTTCGTCTGCGCCTTAGGATTGAGCTGATAGTGCATCCCTCTTATCGTTCCTTTGCTTATGCTCAGGGAGTGATTGTCCTGCACGAAGCGCGCATCGATACCTGCTTTCCGGTAGGCAGCTTCGCGATATGTCTCCAGGAAGAAACCCCGATTATCGTGGAACAACGTTGGTTCGATTAGGAGAACTCCGGGAAGCGCCGTTTGCATTATCTTCATAGTAGATTCGAGAGAGAAATCCGCCACGGGTCGGGCCTGGGGCTAATCTTTATCCTTGAACTGGCGGTTGAGCGCTCTCATAGGAAGATCGATATTGAAGTACAGTTCATAACTTGAGTCAGCGTCCGGGTCCTTTACCGTCATGACATCGTAGGAATGTTTCGCTTCCTCGACCAGAGCCTGCTGAATGAGCTTCACGCCGAGATAATTCAAAACTATATACTCTTCATCGGTCGAAATCACGGTGAACGCATTCTCCCGGGTTCGTCCGCTGCCGGAAGCGAGCACCGACTGAATCAGACCGTTCGCCACGAAATGGTGGAAGCGGCTTTTGGCCGTGTCTCCTGTTTGCTCGTAAGAAACATCCAGCACGATATAGGCATCTGTCTGCATTGGGTCCCGCTTGACCAGTTTCTTTGCCAGATCGATGGCGGTGCTGAAATCGTTGTTATTGAAAGCTGCATCCATTTCAGACCGGAGGTCCTGGGAGGTGCCATCGTACGGATCATAGTCGGAAGTCCTCGTATAGGCCATTCTGACCTGGGTGAAGTCAACGGTCGAGTCAGCCTGTTCAACACGCTTCCAGAGCAGGTGGAAGTCAGGCAGGCTGTCCGCATCGATGCGAGTCCCCGGCTTATCCGAGGAAATAACAGAACCCGGGGTCACCAGGCAGCAGATTGCCGCCAGGAGCAGAACAATCTTCAGAAATCTCATACCTTAGGCTCTCCCTTCCGACAAGGGTTAGTCCGCTGCCGTTATATAATCTATTGAAAGGCGTATAGCAATCACGGTGGGATAAAAAAAGTGGCGCCCCCCAGAGTTGAACTGGGGACACACGGATTTTCAGTCCGTTGCTCTACCAACTGAGCTAGGGCGCCGACTTCTATAACTGTTTTGAAACAGCCAATTTACACGGATATCGGGGATTGTCAATGAAATTTATCGGTGCCGCGCCAAATACTCTTTGGTGGGTTGCATAAACAGAGCCGCCAGGGTAGCGAGTGACAGCACGGCGAGAACTATATTCTCATACTGGTGATAACCGACCACACCATAGATAACTACCAACGCATTGATCGCAATGAGACCGTACCATCCCCACATACGCAGTTCTTTGAAAGCGTAAGCAAAGGAAACGAGCACAAGTCCGACGATGGTGAAAATGATCGGTGCCATGAGGGCCGCATAATTCCGGTCAAGAAAACTCAGGATTATTTCCACTCCGCCGTAGATGAGATATACGACTGCAAAAATGAAGCTGTACCATCCGGCCAGTTTCATGATCAAGGGACGATCGTCTTGCTTGTCTGCCATTATTATCCTTTCGTAAACGTCTCTACGTCGCCGAGAAGGCCGGCTCCCATGAAACCGGCGTCATTACCTAGTACGGCTTTGGTCACCGTGAGTTTCTCGTAAGCTGAGCTGAAAGCGTGCTTTTTGATTTCTTCGCCGACCGCCTCGACAAAACCGCCGCCCCCCTCGGTAATACCTCCACCGATGACCATGACCTCGGGATTCAGCAAGTTCGCCACTCCGGCCAGGCCGATACCAAGATACCGGGCAGTCTCCATCACAACTTCGCGCGAAGCTTCATCCCCTTTTCTCAGTGCAGTGAACAATTTCTTTACGGTCAGGTTTTCCAGGTTACCTTCAAGTACTTCTTGAAGAATCGGGGGTAAACCATTTTTGACTTTTCTTTTCGTCCGCTCAATAATGGCTTGCGATGAGCAGTAGGCCTCGATACAGCCATAGTTTCCGCAGGTACATTTCGGGCCGTCAAAATTGATCGTCATATGCCCGACTTCTCCGGCCGTGTAGTTGGCACCATGCCAGACTTTACCGTCGATGATCACCGCGCCGCCGACTCCGGTCCCGACCGTTACGCAGACGGCTGACTTTGAACCGGACGCTGCGCCGAATCGAAGTTCCGCCAGCGACATCGCATTTACATCGTTATCCACCATTACCGGCAGATTCAGGCGATCTCTAAGAGTCTCGCCAATCTCCATCCCCTGCCAGCCTTCGATATTGGGGGACGGTCCAATCACCTTTCCCGTCTTGTTGTCGATCGCCCCCGGCGAGCCGACCCCGAGGTACTTCACCTGAAAGTCCTCTTCGGCCGCATAGTAAAGGAGCCGCTCGGCAATGTTTGTGATCAGGTGCATGAGCGGCATCGGCCCCTTTTCCGCCAGCGTGGGTCGTTGTTCTTTATGGAGAATCTTGCCGGTGGCGTCAAAAAGCCCGTACTTGATCGCCGTGCCACCGATATCGATTCCGGCATATACTTTTTCTTGAGACATTATTGCACTAACACATCTTCCCGTTATTCGTTCTACATCAGTTAGCAGCTATTTGCTCTTTGAGATATTCGATTAATTGGTCGGCAGCGATGGTCTCTTGTATCTCTTCCGCCTTCAACCATTCTTCCCGGTCTTCGGTTTCCAGCGCCTTCTTTTTTCCTGCCGCTAGATTTTTGACGGTCACCGTTCCGGCTTTGAACTCATCCGAACCGGCAATTACCGCAAACGGAATTCCAACCTTGTCTCCGTACTTGATCTGCTTGGTAAGATTCTTCGTGTCTCCCGCGAAAATCTCCGACGGAATTCCCGCCTGTCTCAGCTTTCGTACGATTTTGAGATAATCCGGCAGACGTTCCCGATCCATGACGGTGACCAGCACCTGCGAAGTAGCTTCGGTCAGCGCCACCTTTTTGAGCTGTATCAGCGCCGCAAGCAGACGATCCACGCCTACCGAAGCACCGACCGCCGGAAGTGATCGCCCGGAGAATCGATCCACCAGGTTATCGTATCTTCCGCCGGCGAATACCGATCCGAATTCGGGCAGATCGAGCAGCACCGTTTCGAATACCGGGCCGGTGTAATATCCCAAACCTCTTACTATCGTCAGATCGATTTCCGCTTTGCTCTTGTCCACCCCCATGTCGCCCAGATAATCCAGAAGCTGCCGCAGCTCTCCAAGTCCCTGCTCCGATGCTTCGATCTTGCCAAGTAATCCTTCGGCTTCGTCGAGTGCAGCCACCCCCTTTGTTTTCGCGATATCAAGAAACCTCACCAGTTGGTCGATCTGAGAAGTTTCGAGTTCAAGACCCCTTATCTTATCACCGGAGATATCGACTCTACCGTCCCCCAGTTCCTCGACGACCGCTTCTTGTCCTTGCTTGTCGAGCTTATCGATCACCCGCATGACATCCTGCCCTTTCTCGACCGGGATGCCGGCATATTTGATCAGTCCGTTGAGCACTTTGCGATTCGAGAACCGGACTTTGAATCTCTCAATACCAACCTGCTCAAAGGTAGTGATCATCGCCGCGATAATCTCTGCATCGGCCAGCAAATTCTGAGCGCCGACAATATCGATATCGAACTGCATGAATTCTCGGAAGCGTCCCGGTCCCGGCTTATCGACTCGCCAGACATTACCGTACTGATAGCGCCGAAACGGGAGAGCGAGATCCTGGTTTGAGGCGACATATCGGGCCAATGACAGCGTCATCTCATACCGGAGGGCCATGTCGACATCGTCCGGCCCCCGGAATCCGAACAGCTCGTTGAGTGAATCCTGATTGTAATGCGAGCCGAGCAGGGTCTCGGCCAGCTCAAGCGAAGCCGTCTGAAGGGGCAGGAAGCCCATCATTTCGACTGCCTGGCGGATTCTGGCAATCATCCGCTCCCGGGCCAATTGCTCCGCCGGCGGATAATCTCGAAATCCCTTAAGCAGCTGCGGCTTTACTTTGCGTTGCTTATCGTTACTCATACCTTGTGAACCAGACTATCGAATTGCTTCAAAGCGCCCAATGTAGAGGATTTCAAAGAAAAATGAAACCGGTTTTTTACCGGTAAAACGAGCCGGACACAGCCGGGGTAGTCGGTCAGCTCTGCGTCTTGGAGTGAGGGGCGGTCTGCTCGATCGCCTCCATTATTTTGCCGAGCATAAGATCAGGATCTTCGTCATAAGCAATATCGAGGGGCGGTTTGAATCTCATACTCAGCCGTTTGCCGATCCCCCTGAGGCGTATACCTTTCTTCGAAAAGACGCGGGAGAAACCATCGAGCACAACCGGCACAACCGTCGGGTGGTACTGCCTGATAATGTGTGTCACCCCTCTTCGACCGGGGGCAAACGGAGTGGTGGTTCCCTGGGGAAAAGTGATCACCCAGCCGTTCTCGAGAGCAGTCGCAATATTGCTGAAATCGCTCATCTTGGCCTGACGCTTCACTTCGCGGTTTTTGTCCCGCCAGGTCCGCTGGACCGAGACCGAGCCGGCATAGGCAAGTATTCGTGGAACGAGCCCCGAACGCATTGTCTCCTCGGCTGCCACGAAATAGACATTGAGGTATGGATCGAGCAGGTAAGCCGGATTCGCAATGCTGTCCCGAAGGCCCCACTTTACACTGCTGAAGACATGGAACATCGAGATGACATCGGCGAAATAGGTCTGGTGGTTTGACACGAACAGGACATTATTTTTCGGAAGACGTGACAGATGATCGGTCCCCGAGACGCGAAGTCGGTTGAACCACTGCAGCCCCGGATAGGTGACCACTCCGACCGACAGAAAGAGAAGCCGTTTGAGCAGGACAATATGCCCGAGGACATCTTTGCGAAATAGTCCCATTCAGGTTTTCTCCAGGTCGAGTAAGAAGGTCAGTGTTATACGTCAAAAAATATACGTTCGATGGCGGGACTATTACTAACGTGTTTCAACGCCGCGCGCAACGAAAATGTGTCGGTTCGCGCGTGGCGCAGGGAGCATTCGCTTGCGTTTTTCACGATCAAGATATACCTTTCAGTTCGAAAAATAAAGGAGCATCCATGAGATACACAATCAGACTGCTCGCCATCCTTATCCTCGCCGTTGTCTCGGCGGGATCAGTTTTGGCTGTCGATGGTGCGCTTGACCAGAGCTTGCTCGATCAATTCAGCAAGAAGATGCCGGACAGCGTTTCCACGCAGAGGATTATCAACGCCGTCGCCAACAACGATATCAAGAGCCTGTCGCTCAACCGGGCCAAAGTGATAGATAACGACAAACTTTTCAATTTCAAGCTCAAGACGGCCGGTATTGTCAATCAACAGAACTCCGGAAGGTGCTGGATGTTTGCCGGCAACAACATCTACGCGCCGAAGATGATGACCAAACTGCAGATGTCCGAGTTCGAACTCTCCGAACCGTATCTCACCTTCTACGACAAGATGGAGAAAGCCAACTGCTTTCTGGAACGAATGATTGAACTCCGGGACAAACCCATAGACGACCGCTCCGTTCAGGGAGAAATCGACAATGCCTTCGGCGACGGGGGCTGGTGGACTTATTTCCAGGATCTGGTTCAAAAGTACGGAGTGGTGCCGCTTTCTGTCATGCCCGAAACGCATCAATCGGCCTCAACCGGCAATATTAACAATCTTGCCCAAACGATCCTTCGCGGGGCCGCGGCCGACATCCGGCAAATGGCCAAAGAGGGCAAGTCGGTCAAGCAGCTTCGCCAGAAGAAAGAAGAAACCCTGGGCCAAATCTACAAGCTGATGGTCTACAACTATGGCGAGCCGCCCAAACAATTCTCCTTCAGATACGAAAGCAAGAAGGACACCGTGAACTCGATCAAGGAGGGAACGTATACACCCCAGTCGTTCTTCAAGGAATTCCTGGGTGATTCGATTCCCGACTATGTCGCCCTCGTCAACAACCCGACCATGCCTTACGATACACTGTACGTACTGGAAGAGAGCCGGAACATCTACGAAAAGCCCGACCAGGTGGTATTGAACCTGCCGATTGAGAAGCTTGAGCAATACGCTCTCAAGTCGCTGCTTGACAGCCAGGCCGTCTGGTTCGCCTGCGATGTCGGTCAGCAGAACTACCGCGACTCGGCACTCATGGAAGACCAGATTTACGATTACAATACGACCTTCGGAATGAACTTCATCCTTTCAAAAGCGAATCGGATAACTTACCACGAAATTTCCCCGAACCACGCGATGGTCCTTACCGGCGTAGATACGACCGATGCCGGTATCCCCGACAAGTGGCTGGTCGAAAACAGCTGGGGGACTAAGCGCGGTGACAAGGGTTTCTGGTACATGTATCCTGACTGGTTCGACCAGTATGTCCTGATGATTGTTCTGGACAAGAGCCTCCTGAGTCAGGATGACCAGAAGAAGTTCACCCAGAAGCCTCATAAAATAGCCGACTGGGAGCCGTTCTTCCTGGCTCTTCGTAACCTGAACTGAATGTAAATGAGCATTCTCGAAAGACTGGCCGGGTTGGTCCCGTCCGATAGAATATCGACACATGCAGACAGCCTGGCGGTGGCGTCACGCGATGAATCGACGCTTCCCGGCGTCACGCCCCTTGCCATCGTCTGGGCAGCCGATGCCGGCGAGATCGCGTCCGTCGTAAGAACCTGTTATGAAGAGAAAGTCCCGATTACCACTCGCGGAGCCGGCAGCGCCCTCGAGGGCTCCACTATTCCACTCGAGAACGGGATCGTGCTCGATGTCAGCCGGATGACCGCGATCATGAATCTCTGGCCGGATGACTTGCAGGTACAGGTCGAGCCGGGGATCATCTACGATCATCTCAACGAGAAGCTGAAAAACGAGGGCCTCTTCTTCCCTCCATCGCCGGGAGGGTCAGGCGATATCGCCACGGTAGGGGGGATGGTTTCGACGAACGCCAGCGGTATCTATTCGGTCAAGTACGGCGGGACTCGTGAGTACGTGCTTGCGCTGGACATTGTTACCGGAACCGGCGAGCGGATGCGCCTGGGCAATCGGGCTATCAAACGGTCAAGCGGGTATAATCTGGTCGATCTGATCTCGGGATCAGAAGGAACGCTTGCCGTTATTTCTTCTATTACCATTAAGTTAGCCGGACTACCTGAAGGGCGACTTCAAACCGCCTTTAGGTTTGATTCGGAGGAGAATGCGGCCAGGGCGGTGTCGGAGATGCGCAAGTATGGGCTGGATATTGCCGCTATCGAATTCCTCGATCGCGAAGTGATGCAGGCGCTAAACATGCTTAAGGGATACGATCTCCAGGAAGTCCCGGCGCTCTTTCTTGAGTTTCACGGACCGGAAGCTGTGACCCAATCGAACAATGAATTGGCCGAGTCAATCTGCGAAGAACTGAACGGGTCTCGCCTTGAACTGGGCGAAGGGAAACGTCCCTGGGAGATCAGGCATTTCGTCACCGACGCGATCAAATATCGCCGCCCCGGATACACAATAATCCGCAACGATGTCGCCTTCCCTATTTCTCATCTGCCCGAAATGGTTGAGTATTGCCACAAGCTGGGAAAAGAATCCGACATCCTCATTCATACCTTCGGGCATGTCGGACTCGGGCTGCTGCACGCGCTGATTCTGGCCAGGCGCGAAGATGTCGATGAATGGAGCCGGGCAATGACCGTCAATGACAAGATCATCCGCAAGACGATCGAACTGGACGGCACCATCTCTGGTGAGCATGGAATCGGCCTCGGACACAAGGACCTCTTCCCGCTCGAGCACGGTGATTCGGTGGAGTTAATGCGCAAGATCAAGCGGCAATTCGATCCGGCCGGCATCCTCAACCCCGGCAAAATATTCGACCTATAGTCTCGACTTTAACCATCCCCTAATTGAAATGGGCCGCCCGGCCTGAAACATTCCGCCAATACCGACTGTTTCCATACGTAATACTACTGTCTGCGATTTACCTCGAACTTCTCTGTTTCGGGGACTGGGAGTTAATTACTTTTCTGCGATGAAACCTGAGGAGCCTCTTGTATGAACCGTCTGTATGTATGCCTATTACTGGCCCTGATCTTTCCTGCGGTAGCCTGTTCCGATGACAACAGCAATGCTAAGTCTGTCCAGAATCCGGCGGCAACGCCGATCAAGGCTCAGCTTGTAACTTCCGGGTTGAGCCAACCCCTGTTCGTCTGCTCGCCGCCGGGGGACATGGACCGCCTGTTTATTGTCGAAAAGACCGGCCGGATCAAGATTTATAAGAACGGATCTGTCCTTTCCCGTCCCTTCATAAATCTCTCCTCTGAGATCACTACCGGCGGATCTGAGCAGGGGCTGCTCGGCCTGACATTCAATCCGAACTACGCGAGCAACGGATACTTTTACGTAAACTACACCGATCACAACGGCGATTCTCACATTGCCCGATTCACCGTGTCGGGAACCGACCCGGACTCGGCCGATATCTCGACCGAGAAACTAATCCTCTTTGTCAATCAACCGTACAGCAATCACAATGCCGGCATGCTGGCATTCGGCCCTAACGACGGGTATCTCTATTTTGGGCTGGGGGATGGCGGATCGAGCGGCGACCCGCAAAACCGGGCGCAAAATCTGGATTCTTTGTTCGGCAAATTGCTGAGAGTCGATGTCAACTCAGGAGATCCTTACGCCATTCCGCCGAGCAATCCGTTTGTCGGCAATTTGAACGCTCGACCCGAAATCTGGGCCTATGGATTGCGAAATCCCTGGCGGTTCAGCTTCGATCGCCAAACCGGCGATTTGTACATCGGGGACGTCGGTCAGAACGCCGTTGAGGAAGTTGACTTCCAGCCGGCTTCCGGCTCCGGCGGTCAGAACTACGGCTGGCACATCATGGAAGGAGACCGCTGCTACAATCCTTCTTCCAACTGCGACACCAGCGGCATCACTATGCCGATCAAGACCTACTATCACTCCGACCCGGGGAGCCCTTGCTCGATCACCGGCGGATACGTGTATCGAGGCTGCGCTATCCCGGATCTATCCGGCACATATTTCTATGCCGACTATTGCTATGGTCACGTTTGGAGTTTTCGCTACGACGGTACCAACTTGACGAACTTTCAGGATCGGACCAGTGAACTCGGCATCAGCAATCTTTCGGTCTCCTCATTTGGCGAAGACGCGGCCGGAGAGATTTACATCGTTGACCTTGGCGGAAGTTTGTACAAAATCGTTCCGGACGGCGTTCCGTCGCAGTGCAATCTGAATTGCTGCCAGGGAATCCGCGGCAATGTCGATCAGGATTCGCAGGACGTGGTAGATATCAGCGACGTCATCTATCTGGTTGATTACATGTTTGCTTCCGGACCGGCTCCTACGTGTGATGCGGCCGCCAACGTCGATGGCAGCGGGGATGGTCAGATTGATGTATCCGATCTGATCTATCTGGTCGACTACATGTTTGCGTCGGGCCCGACTCCATCGGCCTGCCCGATTACGTTTGCTTCGCACTGATATCCGTTCACCGATGGCGTTGGTATCGTGCATCTGTTTAGGAACGACAGGGAGAATTGCGGTTATAATCATCAGGTCGTATATTTCCATTCTGAAATCCTGTGTATTGCGTATTGCTTCCGGGTTGTATGATTCTGGAGTTTCGCGGTACACTTCACGATAACCTTCAAAGTGGAGGAATTCCTACATGCGAAAACAGTTGCGACCGGTGTTGTGGGCCGGAGTTTTGGTGGCGATCGTTGCAATGGCGGCGATGGCAGCGCCACAGCTGACCTTGCCGGAGGAGACATTCGACTTCGGTTTCGTCCCCCAGCACGCCAAGGTCTCCCATGTCTTCTGGTTGAAATCAACCGGCGATGATTCGCTCAGAATCCTGAAAGTCATCCCCGGTTGCGGGTGCACTCAAACCCCTCTCGATAAAGAGGAGTTGTCGAGCGGCGACAGCACGCAGCTCGAGGTCATCTTCTCGACCGGAAGTTACACCAACAAAGTGGTCAAGCGGCCGAAAATCCAGACCAACGAAGGTCCGCCGGACAAGTTCGTGTCGATTCAGTGCGATGTTGAAACACGGCCTGATTCAAGTTACCCGTTGGTTGTCGATCCCTACAAGCTGGATATGACCCAGCTCGGCGACAAGGTTCGCGATGAAATGACCTTCAACGTCAAAAACATCACTGACCAGAAGCTGCCCATTTCCGTGATCAGCCTGCCTTCGGATTACTTTTCGATCGTACTGCCGAGTTCCATTAACCCGGGTGAGGCGATTGAAGGGAAGCTGAAGCTGACCAAACTGGCCATCGATCAGGATTTCGAGAAATCGTTTACCCTCGAGCTTGGCGATCAGGCCCATACCCGTTTTACCGTCCCGGTAAAGCGAGTGGTCCGCCCCGCCGCTCAGACCAGCATGGCGGAGACTGGTGCAAGCAGCCATTGATTGACTGATTTTGCCTGTCGGGAACAGGCATCAGTAGCCTCCTGATAAGAGAACCGAAAGTGAAAGTCGGTTCTCTTTTTTTCTCTCCCTTTTTCTGTTCGCCGATGAACGATTCTCCCTGTCATGGGTGACCCCGAACCGGGCCCGATTGACAAGAATTATTGGGAAACTTGGCTTGACTAAGTGGTTATATGTGATATATTTATGTAATCATGGAACAATTTTAACCACGAGCATTATAATAGGATAGTATGCGACAGTTTACGGCAGTGGTGTTCATTCTTTTGCTTTTGGGGTTTGCAACCGTCCCGGCGCTTGCTCAACCGCAACTTGAGATCGTCGGCAAATCGTTCGATTTCGGTTATGTCCCCCAGGACTGCACTATAAGTCAGTTTTTCTGGTTCAAGTCTACCGGAACCGATACTTTGAAAATTGACCGAATAAAGACCGGATGCACCTGTGCTTTGATGCCGATGGAGCAAAAGTGGATAGCTCCCGGCGACAGCATGAAGATCGGTATATACTGGGAAATGGGTAAAGATCTTAACGCGATAGGCCGGTTTCCCTATATTTTCACCAACGCCCAGGCCGACCCTTATCGTATGTACCTTACGGGTTATGTTGTTAAGTCCGGCGACTCTCTTCGGCCTTTGTCGATTAGCCCCTACAAATTTGAACTTACGAAGTACGGAGATCAGGCAATCGATAGCATTTCGTTCAATCTCAAGAATCAATCGAATAAAGAGTTGAGGATAAGCGTTGTGTCTTACCCGCTGGAAGAGTGCGACATATTCGTCCCTTCAACGGTGAAGGCAGGCGGCACGGTGGCTGGCTATGTTAAAGTTCGCCCCGATTTTCTCGACAAAGAATTTAAGAGATCGATTACGCTGCTGATGGACGACGAGAAAGCCACCCGGGTGACTTTGCCGATCCGGAGAAAGATTTATCAGAGTGGACAATCATCTTCCCTTGCAAATTAAAGTAAGAACCCTAAGGATAGAGAGCAACAGTATGAACAAACGACTGCTACTTCTTCTGGGGACTATCCTGGTTGTGCTGTTGATGCTGGGCACAGCTTTCGCGGCCCCGCGACTGACAATTCCGGAAACCGACTTCAATTTCGGAAATGTCCCGCAGAACGCCAAGATATCCCACATCTTCTGGCTCCACTCCACCGGGGATGACTCGTTGAAGATCCTCAAGGTGGTACCTGGCTGAGGATGCACCCAGGCTCCTCTTTCGAAACAGGAGCTTGCTGTCGGTGACAGCACTCAGTTGGAAATTATTTTTAACACGAAGTCGTATACCGGTCACGTGACGAAGCGGCCGAAAATTCAGACCAGCGAAGGTCCGCCGGACAAGTTCGTCTCAATCAATTGCCAGGTCGAGGCGCGTCCCGATTCGACATATCCGATTATTGTCGAGCCGTACAAGCTGGACATGACGCAATTGGGTGACAAGGTACGCGACGAAATGACGTTCAGTATCAAGAACGTTTCGGACCAGAAGTTGAATCTTTCGGTAGTAAGTGAATCTCCCGGTTTCTTCACGGTCAAGTTGCCGTCATCGATCGATCCCGGCAAAGCTGCCGAGGCGAAACTGATGCTGGGTAAAGAGGTCCTGTCGAAGGATTTCGAGAAGTCATTCACTATCGAGCTCAGCGATTCATCGCATACCCGGTTTACCGTCCCGGTCAAGCGGACCGTCCGGCCGAGCATTCAGACAAGCGAAGCCACGCACGCCGCCGGCACCGGCCGTTAGTAGAGCAACTCTACTGAGAAATCATGAAAGAGCCGTCCTTCGGGACGGTTCTTTTTGCAGCTCAACCGGACTCAATCCAGAAACCTTTATCAATCAAGCGACCCGACGAGCGTATACGGATCCCCGGACCGAACGGCATTGATTACTCCTCGCGAAATCTCCGTGTCAGTGAGCCATCGCCGGGACGGACCCTCGGAATGGTGCCCCAGCTGCACCTGATAATACTGGCAGTTTTCCGGGGACATTGATCTCCCGAACGATCTCGGAATGGCTCGAAGTACTGGATATGACATGAAACAGTCTCCAGCTTTTGCTCTGGCTCCGGTCTATCTCTTGAACTATGGTATCGAGGGCTTCCGGTGCGGTACTATGAATCCAGCCGACGACCAGGTCGATTCGTCCCCGGCTACAGAGATATCGAATCTCTCGATGACAGGGCTCGGGCTGTCAGTGTAGTCAACAGCAAGCGGGAGTAGGTGGGCTTGATCCTGCGATGTAAGTCGATGGAGTTTGTCGATATCACGACCGATGACGGCGACCGTATCGTATCGGCCAGCCAGCCACAGGCAAACGCCTGAGAGCATTCCTGACCCACCGATCACCAACGCCTGTCCCGGTTTCGTTGGTGATTGGGTCTTGTCCAAGTTTTTTTCGATCAATCCTCAACGATATCGATAAAGCCCTGGTTGATACGATCCTGCCAGTCTTTGCTGTACACCTCCCCCTTCACATTCGAGTGCACGAGGCGATAATCCGAATTGCCGGTGTAGTCTTCGAAAATGAACAGCTTCCCCTCTTTGATTGACCGGTAATACCAAACAACGAACGGATTACCGATACGCGGGGTTTCGAAATCGTCTTTTTCATCCCAGGGACCATAGGTCATGTAAATTCGACCTCGGTCGGTCAGCCAGCCGTTGGTCTTCGCGGCGTTTGTTGAAAAGAACCGGTTGACGAATTCGTACCGGCGCACAGTTTCGATCTGGTTTTCTATTATGGGAGTAGTCGGATCGGTGTCGTGCTCTCGCCAGTACTGGGCCAGATAGTTAAGCTTGCCGGAATCGGTGAGTGAATTAAGCGCCGTGGCTTGTTCAGGCGTGAGCAGATATTTCACGAGATGGACCTTATCATCGACCGACAGACTGTCGTAGGAGTTCTGCCCCCCCATGACTTTGGCGGCAGCCAGTTGCACCGCCTGGGGCGAAATAATATGAAACGGAATATTGAACGTGTCGCTCACTTTTTCGGCTACATCAGTGGCCACCATCTCAAGTCGGTAATTCCCCGCCGGCCAGTTTTTGATATCGATCGGTTCCGTCACGACGGTCGTTGTGGCCTGAGACTTGCGCACCAAAGATCCGAGCGGTCGAAACAGCCCACCCTTGTCATCGAAGATCGTCAGCCCGAACATATAGCGCGGATCGCTCAGGGTGTCCGGCAGGTTATAGAGCTCGCTGTACAGATACATGAGCGTATCGTCGACCGAGAAAATGTTAATCGGGTTGATGAGAACGTTGAACCCGTTCTTCGCCAGCCTCGGATTGTACCGGGGATCGTCTTCACCTACGTACTTCAGGTCATACGCCAGGAAGCTTCCTCCAATCGTAATGCCGCTTTTGACCGGCGGATTAACCGTGATTTTGTCAATGAAATAAGATCCTTCACGCTTGCTCTTGGCATCGATGACCGTCAGACGGGCGGTATAGATTCCCGGCTTGACCATGAGAATCAACTTGTTGAAGATACGGAAGTTCTTCGCCGCGGCTTCTTTCTCATCGTTGACCTTCAACGAAAAGAGCGTTCTCGCGGAGTCTACCGGATACCCTTCGGTGCTTATCAGGTCAACCTGGGCGAATACTCTTGCGTACAGAAAATTGTCGCCGGATGAGTCGGGGTGGTAAAACTGAAATTCGTCCCGGTTCACGGTGAAAGGAAACTCGACAAGCGCCACCGAATCATAAATCGGATTGGCGTAAACGATATCTCCCGCATACACTGCCAGGGGTTCTCCCACGGCCGCGCGCCCTCTGTTGGCCAGTCCGACGACCGCCAGGACTGACAATAGCACCAGCAATATCTTGCGAAGCATATATCTCGTTACTCTCCTCGTTTAATCAGGTCGCTGATATAGTCCGTCGTACGGATACTCCAGCCGATAGTCGCCATCCTCAAGGACGTCGACAAAAATGAATTTACGGTATTTTGACCCGCGATAATAGTGCCACTCCTGGTAAGGATGTCGGTCGGGCACCACCGGATAGTCGTCCACCTGGTCCGGCTCCCCGTACATGATGTAAATTCTCCCCCGATCGGTCTTCCATCCCTGCCGGTACATGTGGGTGAAATTTTGATTGGCGATATACACCCGGTGATAGAACTCCGACTTGGCTTCGTTCACCACCGTTCCGGGAGTCGGATCGCGCCCGTCCCAGAAGGCATTGAAGGCCTTTACCCGATCCTCGTAGGTGTCCGCCTTCTTAAGCAGCTCCATTTCCTGATGATCCGCAATGATGGCAAGCTGCCCCAGGACCGACTTGTAATCGAACCTGAGCATGGCGTTTTGTGACCAGTATACAGTAAAATCCCGGTATTCGACATCAATCTTCTTCCGTCTGGGCGTCATCAGCGCGACGCTTAATTCATAGCGACCCGGAATCAGGCTGTCCAACGAAATTTCCCGAAACTGGCGTTTGACCGGTTCGGTAAACTCGGTCGTGAGTGAGTCGCGGTAGACCATCCCTTTGGTGTCGTTCCGAATCATTGCCTCGACCCGTACTTCTTTGGACGAATCACTTCCCTGATAAAGCTCGACATAGAAGAGCAGGCGGAGCTTGTCGTCATTGCCAAATACATGGGTGACCGACGGAATGATCATCAGATTCCCCTTGTCAAACTCGGTCGTACCGCTGTCTTGAAGCGTGTCCACCGCCTGGGCTAACTCGATATCAGAGAGACTCGGCCGGTCGTGCTCCATGTCGTTCAGCTTCACTTTGATCTGCTTGTTCTGGACCACCCGCGTGTTCGGATCGCTCAGTACAAAATCGATATTGTACTTGCCGGGGACCAGATCGAAACTTACCTGGCTGGTCCGGTAGTCGTAGCGCGATTTCGCGCGCACTTCATCAGGGACCTTCACCGTCTTCGACTGACGATACGAATCTACCAGTTCGTCATCGTCATTGTATACTTTGACCGCCAGTTCGTACTCGGCCTCGTACAGATCATCTTTGGGCACGAAGTTGAGGATGGTATTGTAGATTTGGTAATACAATTCGAGATGGACTTTTCCCGGGATGCTCGACTTGAACGCGGCGTTGTCAACCTCGAAGTAGGACGTCGTCCCCTTGCTGTTGAAGACATCGAACGTCTCCTGGCTTCCGGCCCGGTTGACGGCGACAATCACACCCGACAGGGCAAAGGCGATTACGAGAATACGCTTAATCATACATATTTAACAAATATGGAAATTCCTCGTTCCCATAGTACGAGTCAACCTATTGTCTGGCAACATTAAAAAAGAGACGTGAAGGGGTGTGGATTCGTGTAGCCTATTCGTAGCGCAACGCCTCGATCGGATCCAGCCAGGCAGCCTTAATGGCAGGATAAACCCCGGAAATCAAGCCGACTGAGACAGATACGACAAATCCTACCAGGACCCAAACGATGGAAATTGTCAGGGGGAAATCGAGTACGCCATTAACGATCAAGCCGATTACCACACCGAAGAGCACACCGAAAAGTCCACCCGCTCCTGAAAGTGTCATTGCTTCGGTCAGGAACTGAAGAATGATATTTGAACGCTTTGCCCCTATAGCTTTTCGAATGCCTATTTCCCGAGTCCGCTCGGTGACCGACACCAGCATGATATTCATGACGCCGATGCCGCCGACCATCAGACCGACCGATGTAATCACGATTGATGCGATATACAGGTACTTGGCAATGTTTCCGAACGCTTCCTTGAACTGATCCTGCGTCGACAATGCGAAATTGTCAGGATCGCCAAACGGGACCTTGCGGTAATTGCGGAGAATGCCGGTGATTTCATCCATTGCCAGAGGGATATCGTCGTAAGAAACCGCCCGTACCGCGAGGAACAATTCCTTCTCATCCGGATACATCTTTTGGAAAGTGGACAAGGGGATGAAAACTACGTTATTCTCGGTCCTGCCTCCCAGACTGGACTTCACGTCTTCCAGGACGCCAATCACTCTAAAGCTCTTTCCGTTGACCCGGATCTCTTGATCAATGGGATTCTCGGACTCGAAAAGAACATCGGCAATATCATGTCCGATAACGCAGACCTGGGTACGGAACTGCTGGTCGACTTCAGATATGAACCTTCCCTGGCTGACATCCTTGTTGTTAACACGGACATAATCCGGCCAGCATCCCATCAACATCGGTTGGTTGAATTTTCTATTCTTGAACTTGACGATATTTCCACCGCGCTGAAAGTAGTAGTTCTGCGGCGAGACGCCGTCCACAAGACTGGCCGATTTCTGAACCGCTTCCGCCTCTCCCACGGTAATTGGCGGCCTGTTTCGCATCTCCTTGGAGAGCTCGTCATGATCGACCCCGGGAGGAAATTTGAATATCCAGATGACGTTTGTGCCCAGACTTTCGATGCGCTGATCCACCGCACCGTTGAGGCCGTCGATAATCGACGCTATCCCAATCACCGAGCTTACTCCCACCATCACTCCCAGAATCGTGAGAAATGCCCTCAGTTTGCTTCCGCGAATGGCCGAAAGGGCCATCAGCATACCATCTTTGATTTCAACCCAAGTGAGCATCATGACTATTTACTCGTAACTCAGCGCTTTAATGGGATCCAGCCGTGCTGCCTTCATGGCCGGGTAAATTCCGAAAATCAGTCCCGTACCGGTGGAGATAACTAGTCCGGCCACGATTGCGAACATCGACGGTTCTATTTGCATATTGATCATTCCCACCAGGACCTTGGCAATCAAATAACCTGAAAGAATGCCTACCAGGCCCCCGGACAGTGTGAGGAGCAAAGACTCAAAGAGAAACTGAACCAGAATATGCTTCTGTTTTGCTCCAATTGCCTTGCGAATGCCAATCTCTCGCGTACGTTCGGTCACCGAAACCATCATGATATTCATCACCACGATACCCCCGACGACCAGCGAAATCGAAGAAATTCCAATCAGGCTCATGCGAAAGATCTTGGTGAGCGAGTTCAGTAATTCCAGAATGGAGTCGGCGGTCAGCATGTCGAAGTCATCTTCCTTGTCGAAGGGCACATGCCGCTCTGCCCGCAGCACCATCCTGACCTGATCCATTCCTCGATCAAGAACGTCGACCGATTTCGCTTTGGCAAATATCGTAAGACCGTGACGGGGCGATCCGAACTGTTTGCTGAACACCACTAGTGGGATGATGACAAAATTATCCTGATTGTCACCGAACATCGATCCCATCTTCTTATTCACCCCGATGACGGTATATTTCTGACCGTCGATCTTTATCTCTTTGCCGATCGGGTCAACCGTCGGGAAAAACGTCTCTCTGATCTGGTCGCCGATGTAAACAACCGGGCGGCGATACAGATCGTCTTCTTCCGATTCGAATCTGCCCTCAACCACGTCAAGCGCATTGATATCGATAAAGCTCGCTTCTACCCCGGATACGTCGACATTCTCCAACGCATTTGTTCCATACTTCACAGTGGCGGATCGATCGGCATGCGCTGAGACTTTGTCAATGAGCGGGCAGCCCTTCCTGATCAGCTCGACCGCCTCGTAATCGATCGGTTTTCTTCTGATCTTCTCCATGAACATTTCGTGAGAGGTCGCCACACCGATGCGGGCAACCACGAAGCTGGTCGGGCCGAGTGAAGCAAACTGCTTTTTGACTTCGTTTCCCATCCCTTCAAGACCGGAGATGATAGTCATGACCGAAGTCACTCCGATAATCACGCCCAGGAGGGTGAGGCCGCTTCGGAGCTTATTTGCCCGAAGTGCGTCTATCGCGATCTTAAACAGTGATGGTACTACCATAGTTAGTGAACGTCTCTTTGCTGGTGGGCGGCGATACTTTCGTCCGTGGCGATCTGACCGTCAAGGATCGACAGGACTCGATGCGCGTGCAGAGCGATGTCCCGTTCGTGGGTTACCAGAATGATGGTATTCCCCTGACTGTGCAACTCATCGAAGAGCCGCATGATTTCGATCGAGGTTTTGCTGTCCAGGTTTCCGGTCGGTTCATCGGCAAGGAGCAGCGAGGGTGAGTTTACCAGAGCCCGCGCGATAGCCACCCGCTGGCGCTGCCCGCCGGACAGTTCGCTCGGCTTATGGTACATCCGTTCGGTCAGTTCGACCCGCTCAAGCGCCCGCTTGGCTTTCACTTCCCGCTCTTTGGAGGCTGTGCCGTTGTAAATCAGCGGCAATTCCACATTGTGCAGAGCGGTGGCCCGGGGTAGCAGGTTGAAAGTTTGGAACACGAACCCGATCTCGCGATTGCGGATGTTCGCCAGCTCGTCATCGTTCATATGACTCACCGGTTTGGTGTTCAGCAAATACTCTCCCTCGGTCGGTGTATCCAGGCAGCCGATGAGATTCATCAGCGTGGATTTCCCGGACCCCGATGGTCCCATGATGGCGACGTATTCACCTTTCTGTATTTGCATGGAGACACCGCTCAGGGCGTGGACCTTCTCCGAACCCATCACGTAAGTTTTCCAGAGATTTTTCGTTTCAATCAATGCCATGGTCAGTCTTTCTTGAAGGCTGCGGCAGCCTCCTTGGTAACTTCTACTGCATCACCATCTTTGATCGTCCGGAGTATCTTGTATGGTCCGGAGACCACCGAGTCGCCCGGATTCAATCCGCTGGTGATTTCAATATTTTTCTGGTCGGCAATGCCGGTCTCCACCTGCTCGAATTTAACCTTGCCGCCATGGATAACGTACACTCCTTTGAGTTCTTTACGAGCGTTTTCGTCGTCCATGGATTTAGAACCGGCAGTGCTATCGGCGGCGTGCAGTTCGGACCCGCCCGCTTCGGCGCCTGAGTCCGAGGCACCGACCTTCGCCTTCTCGAGCGAATCGAGATCGAATGACCGGACGACAATCGAAGCATAAGGAACGGCCAGAGCTTCCGGCTTCTTGTTCGTGATGATGTCAACCGTGGCCGACATTCCGGGGCGAATCTTCACATTCGGATCGGTAAAGATCACTTTCACCGCGAAATCGGTCGACTGATCCTGCGTCCCGGTCGACGACACGATGGCAGTATTGCCGATTTCAACCACCTGGCCGGGGAAAGTAGAGTCCGGGAAGGCATCGACTTCGATATTTGCCGGCTGATGCAGCGCGACTTTATTGATCTCCGTCTCGTCCACATCGACCTCAACCTCGAACACTTCGAGGTTGGAAATGGTCATCAGGGTCTTCCCCTGTGTGAATGCCGTCTGGGCGGCCGCAATCTCACCGACTTCGCAGTCCAGGAAAGTAATAATTCCGGCCATCGGCGCGACAATCTTGGCTTTGCTCAAGTTATCAAGCTGCTTCTCGTACTGCGATTCCATTTGTTTGGCCTGGGCCGACATCGCATCATACGACGCTTTCTGATTCTGATAGGTGTATTTGGCGTCGTTGTACTGCGTCTCCGAAGTCAACTTGTTATCAAAGAGCTTGGTCTGACGATCGAACTCTTCTTTGGCTTGATCGAGCTGAGCTTTTGCTCCGGTTACTCGGGCTTCGATTTCGGCAACCGCATAACTCGCCTGATCAACATCAGACCTCAACTGAACCGTGTCCAGCACCACAAGCAGTTGTCCCACGTTGACATGATCTCCCTCTTTGACCGGAAGGGCGATTATCTCGCCGTTCACCTGCGATGTGATGTTTACTTTCGTCTGGGGTTGAATCCGGCCGGATGCGGATACCTTTTCAACCAACTCCCGAGGCGTCGCAACTTCAGCCTGCACTTTGGTTGATTTGGTGGTATTCATTTTGAGATTCAGGACGATAACGATTGCTACCACCAGCACAATACCTACTATCAACAGGACCTTTTTCTTACTCATGTTACATTGCCTCTTGGGAAATTATACAAAATTCAGGTCTTTATTTTCCTATCTTTTACCCATCGCATTGTCAAGTTGCGCAATCGCCAGATTCAAGTCGAAATCAGCCTGAATCTCATTCACCTGCGCCTGTTTCAGCGATACCTGGGCGTTGAGCAGATCAAGAATGGTCGCCGCACCGAGATTGTATTTCTCCTGAGTGATCTTCAGATCTTCCTGGGCCGCGTCCACGTTTTCGCCCGCGACTTTCTTAACTTCCTTCTGCTGCTCAATATCGTAATACGCCGTCTTAATGTTCTGCTTGAGAAGATTCTTTTGATCGGCCAGCGATGCACGAGCGTTGTTGAACCCGACCTTGGCCGACGTGAGCGATCGTTCCCTCAGAAAACCGTCGAACACGTTCCAGTTGACGCTGAAACCATAGCGGAGCGTCTTTGACTTCGAGTTATACAATAGAGTGTCACCCGATGTGCCGCTGGAAATCGAGTATGACCCGGACCCGTTGAGGCTCGGCAGATATGAAGCGCGACGGGAGTGCACCGAGTGTCTCGCCGCCTCGACGCCCTTCTCGGCCGCGAGCAGCGAAGGCTGATTGCCTATGCCGTAGCTAATGGCATCGTCGAGCGTACCGTCGTATTCTCTCGTCTGATACGTTTTGGAAAACTCATAGTCCCTGTTGGGATCGACTCCGATCGTATATTCCAGGTTCGCCTTTGAGGTAACCACGGTGTTATTCGCTCTTAACAGCGCCAGCTTATCGTTGCCGTACAGAACTTTCTGTTTTAGCACGTCGGAAACCGACGCCGAACCGAGATCATATTTCGAATTGATCAGCTTGAGCTGCTCTTCACTTCTTGCCACTGCCTGCGTCTGAACATCGACATTCTGCGCTGCGGCAAGGTAGGCGTAGTACGCCAGCTTCACTGAATAAATGAGATCCTGTTCGGAGCTGAGCACATCCAGTCCCGCCTGCTGCCGGCTGGCCTTCGCGGAGAAATAGTCGAAAAAGTTGGACAGATCGAAGAGACTCATGTTGCCCGACAAACCCAGTCCCTTGCCCGAACCGTTCTGATCCGGACGGTCAGTGTAGGGGGCGTCACCGATGCTCGTTTTCTGATCCCTGGTCTTGTCCCAGGAACGCGAGTACGATGCGCTTACGCTTGGCAGAAACGCTCCAAGCGCCGAGCGTTGGGTCGCCTTAGCCAGTTCTTCACTTCCCCGCGCTGCAAGCACCGATGCGCGGTTCTGCATCGCCAGTTGGATACAATCGTCAAGTGAAAGCTCACCGGCCTGCGCGCCGATCGACAGCACTATCCCCACCAGCAGCATCGTGACAACCCGAAATGAGAGAAACCTCATGCATCGTCTCCTTCAAAAGATCAATTGTGATATTGCAGTCCACGCAACCTGTACGAACGAAATGAGTCCTACCGATAGGACCGATATCCAGTAGCCTTTGTTGCGCGGCATATCGAATAATATTGAGAATCCAATCCCGGCTACAATGATTTCCCATATGAGAAATAAGTTAATCTTTGACAATGCGACATAGAGCAGACTCTCCGGCCCCGATTGGGCGGCCAGTATCGCGAGCGAAAATGAAAACATCGCCGATCCCTTCATCAGCATGAACGGCACGGCCAGAAGCATCCCGAGCGCCCAGATAAACTCACAATAGAGAGTAACGGAGAGGATCTGTTTGTATCGCGCTTTGCCCGCCATGACGAACGATCCCCAGAAATAAGCCAAACCGGCAATCAACAGCGGTGACAGAAGATAAGCGAGACTTCCGAATATCACTATATTGTACCACATGAATTTCTCGACCTGCGGCGTCACCGTCTGACCCTGCATGCGATCCTGGAAACTTTTCGATTCCATGCTTATTTTCACGATCAAATCGCTGGCTAACAGAAAAAACGCGATGACGACGACACCGAGCACCAGGTACGGTATCAGCACCTTCGGATCGTTCTTCAATCTCGAGAAGAATTCAGCCGGCTTGTAGAGAACTTCCGCCAGCCCCTTTAACGACAGCCCGCTTTCTTTTTCCCTGATCGGGACAGCCTGCTCGAATCCTGCTTGCTCCACAGTATCTTCCTCCATCATCGTTTCAATTAACGGACCGCCTAACTAAAAGTTTCACAAGGGGTCCGCTTTTTGAGTAAGTACTTAAGATACTCCGCCGTATTCACCGTGAAAAGCGAAAAAGGGTACGTCCCGAAGACGTACCCTCATATGAGACAATCTTAACTGACTAAAAGATTAACGGAACAAGTGCGATCCCACCACCAGCGACACAATCGCCATAAGTTTGATGAGAATATTCATCGATGGTCCGGAGGTATCCTTAAACGGGTCACCGACCGTATCACCAACCACCGCCGCTTTATGAGCCGGTGAGCCTTTTCCGCCAAAAGCGCCCGATTCGATGTACTTCTTCGCATTATCCCAGGCACCGCCGGCATTAGCCATCATTAAGGCAAGCATCACGCCGGACATCGTCGCACCGGCCAACATACCGCCCAGCCCTTCTTTTTGCAGGACATAGCCAACAATAATGGGAGCAAAGACGGCGGTAAGACCCGGCACAACCATCTGCCGGAGCGCTCCGCGCGTGGCAATATCGACACACCTGGCTGTATCCGGTTTCGCCTTACCTTCCATCAGACCGGCAATCTCACGGAACTGGCGGCGAACTTCGGCCACCATCTTGGAGGCCGCCCGTCCAACCGCCGTCATTGTCAACGCGGCAATGAAGAACGGCAGCACACCACCGATGAAGAATCCAATTACGACTTTCGGTTCGAGAATATTGATAACTTCAAGTCCAACCGAAGTCGAGTAAGCAGAAAACAGGGCCAGAGCAGTAAGAGCGGCCGAACCGATGGCGAATCCTTTGCCGATCGCCGCTGTCGTGTTTCCAAGCGAATCGAGCTTATCGGTGATTTTCCGTACTTCCGGACCAAGTCCGGCCATTTCGGAAATACCACCGGCGTTGTCAGCAATCGGCCCATATGCATCGACCGACATCGTCACGCCGATAGTCGCCAGCATGCCGACTCCGGCGATACCGATTCCGTACAAACCGGCAAAGTAGTACCCGGTGTAAATGGCGGCGGAAATGACCAGAATCGGCAGTAGTACCGATTCCATACCGACAGCCAGTCCGGAAATGATATTCGTAGCCGCACCCGTTTCGGAGGCAGCCGCAATATCCCGGATCGGCTTGGCCGCCGTGTAGTATTCGGTCAACAGACCAAGGAGAATGCCAGCCAGGTTTCCGGCGAGGATCGCCCAGAAAATATCGTTACCGATCTCGCCAAGATCAAAGCGAGTGATGATAACATAAGCGCCGGCCAGCATCACCACCGCACCTACATAGGTGACGAGGCGAAGGACCGAAGCCGGGTTCAGCTTTGTAAATACTTTGACGGACAGAATACCGAGCATGGAAGCAATGGCGCCGAATGCCACAATGAGCAGCGGCAGGGCCATGAACGCGGGACGATTCGAAGCAATGGCCGGACTCAGCGAGGTAGCAGCGATTGCAATCGTCGCGATCACAGAACCGACATACGATTCGAACAGGTCAGCACCCATACCGGCGGTGTCGCCGACATTATCACCCACATTGTCAGCAATCACGGCCGGATTGCGAGGATCGTCTTCCGGAATACCGGCTTCGACCTTCCCTACAAGGTCAGCACCGACATCGGCCGCCTTCGTGAAGATACCGCCGCCGACGCGGGCGAACAGCGCGATCGAGGAAGCGCCCATCGCAAAGCCATTGATGATGGCCGCATCGCTGGGATTGTCGCCGAAGAAATAATAGGTAATCCCAACCCCGACCAATCCGAGGGATGCGACCGACATTCCCATGACGGCTCCGCCAGAGAAAGCCACCGAGAGGGCTAACGGCTGACCCGACTCTTTAGCCGCAGCTGCGGTTCTAACATTAGCCCGCGTCGCCGCCTTCATGCCGAAGAAGCCGGCAAGCATCGAACAAACGGCTCCACCGAGGAAGGCATAGCCGGTCTGCACATTGATCTTCCACGCCAGCAGCGCGAACACCACTATGATGAAAAAAATCAGGATCGAGTATTCCCGTCGGAGGAATACCATCGCGCCGTCGTGAATGACGCCGGATATCTCCCGCATAAGGTCGGTGCCGGAGGATTTGCTCTTAATCCAGGTAAACAAGATCAGTGCAAAGAGAAGGCCCACCAGTCCGATGACGGCAGACAATAACCCATAGTCCATCCAGTAGTCTCCTGTCAAGATTATGTAAGTGAATAAGTTACAATAATTTTACCGCTTTGGAAATTAGACCCCGAATATATCCCCAGAATGCCCTCATGGCAAGTTAAATTTACAGAAAAAGTCCATAATCAAAAAGCCGACCTGCGCGGTCGGCTTCTCGAAGTTCATATTTGTCAGGCAAATTAGAATCGCTGTATCTCGACGGTAATTGCCGGGAAACCGCGATACGGATCGTCGGTCTGCATCCAGCCACGTAATACATACTGCTGCGTAGCTGCAGCCCGCACCTGGTTTGCCGAACTGGGTAACGGACCGACAAACAGGATAAGCGGGAAGTTGGTCGTATCGGTCTGTGCATTTGTCGGCTCCAGCGAGATGAACACGCGTCCAGGATTTTCGCCTGTGGCGTTGGGAATCAGATTAAGCGGCGTCGGAACTCCCGGAGGAAGGTTCTGGAGGAAGTCCTCTCCCGGATACGGAGGAACTCTCGTTCCCGCACTGTACGGATTGGCGCTGTCCGGCTTGGTGACATCGTAAAACGTGCCGGTACTGATCAGCCCGCCGTCGGTCTGATCGAGATAAACGTTCTGAACCGACCAGGCCGGTTTGGTCATCTTCCCTACCGCACTCTGCGGGATTTGCGGCGCAACCACCCAGCCTTTGTATTTCCATCCCCAGTCTTTGAGGATCGGGAAGCCAAAGTCACCATTGTTCTCACCCTGACCAAAATCATCCCAGTGAATGGTGCCGTGATCAACGACATCAAAATCTACATTCAATTTCGTAGAGTAATATGGGCTGTGAGTTTGTACGGCGTGAAGTGCCTCATATCTCGTAACTATCTGCTGCAAAGTGTCGAGCCCCTTTATTACCTGAAGCGTCTCAATAGCAATGGTCGAGCTATCTACACCGACAATGATCGTATCTACCATCCCATCTACAAGATTCGAATCAAGCGATGAGTCAACAGTCCATCCCGATATTCCTATCGTATCCGCAAAGGGTTCCGTCTTGGAGTTGTAAATGCTGAACCAGATCCCCTCTCCAATACCGGAAGGATCGCTTCCGTCCGACGGAGTCTGCATGTTGTACCAGACCGTTGCCTGCCAGAGGGTGTCTGACATTGGAAACAACATACGAATGGTCGGATCGGTGGCACTGGCGATCAGCATGATCGGACCGGGGACGGTCGGCTGCGGGTCGTTCGACGCTTCGACCGTCATGAAAATCGAATTATAGTTCAGAATATCGTGATTGATACGGAATTCGTTGGAATCGGGCCGGTCGGCTCCGGTCTCCGTCTCGAATGCACGTTGAGAATAGTCGTATTTGAAACGGCCGAGCGACACGGCATCTTTGATAATAACGGTGTCGGTCTGCGTAATATTACCCAGCCAGAGTTCATATACCATATTGGGAGGAGTGGTCGGCATCCGCTCTTCGTGAAGCCAAAGCTTGGTCTGACTTACCGGAGTCAGGACATCCTGAGGCTGACTGCACCCCCAGTACGTCAAAGCGGAGACAAGGGCTAAGAAAAAGAAAAACAATAACTTATTACGCTTCATCTATCATTTCCTCCTCCGGTCTCTCCGGAAAACTTATGCTCAAAAATACGAAGTGAGAATAATAACACCACCTTCGCAACCTTGTCAAGTCCTTAATAAAAAAGATTTTATCTCACTTTGACAGACGCGTGGAGCGGCCTCTCTGTCTAAAGAAATCTGCCCTAAAAGTCGATAATTCAATAAAATCGCGTTCTAATGGCAAGGGAGTGAAAATCTTGAAACAGTGTCCAAATTGCAAAGCCGAACAGATGTCGGATAGTGCCACCTCTTGCGCTTACTGCGGGTACAGTTTTGACTCCAGGGCAGCATTCAGTGGTGACACTCCGGCAGATGATGATGACCTCGATTTTGTCGTCTACGAGGCCAATGAAGAAAAACGGGATCTCGTAGGCGATGAGCATGCCTCCGGAATATCCCGTCGCGACGACGATCTTGGTATTGAAACGACCGCCAATTTGATGGAGCAGGAGGCAAGCCACAACTCTGACACGGGCGGGTTTGATAGTTTGCACAGTCATACCGAGCACATGCCAATCGGACAATCCGAGCCGCCCCCTCCCCCGCCTGCTTACGACGATCACGACACCTCCTTTGCTGCTTCAGCCGCTCAGTCCGAAAAGCCTGCCGAAAAATCTCCGGCCGACAGCGGTGGAATCAGACGGCTGTCCGAAGAAGAGCTCAAGACTATAGAACGCAATCTGTACGGTTCAAAGACCTACGTCAGCGACCGGGAGAAGAGCGCCTTGATCGACAAGCTTGAAGAGATCGAGCCGGTACCTTTCGGCAACGCTCCCATCGTTCCGCCCAAGAAAGCGGAACGGGAAGCGGCCTCGACCGTCGCTGCGGCCCATGACAGTCCGGTGCACCCGGAAGTTCATCATGCCGCCGATGATCATCGATCATCTGACCCGGCCGACGGCGGCGACCTGCCGACGCCTCAGATGGCCAGGAGAGGCAAAGGAATCGCATATTTCTATAAGAATTACATCGAACTAAAAGGTGCCGGCGACATCTGTCCGGATGACGAGATTGTCGTAAACAATCGAGAATTCATTCTGAAACCGAAGCGGCTCAAACGCGGATACTTGATGGGCGCCGCTGTCGGTTCGTTCGTCATCCTCCTGGCGGTGGCCGCCTCGTTCTTCATCCGAGACACTTCCGGGTACGGAGAGATCGTAGGCGCCGTGCTTGATTCCAACAACTCCCCCTATATTCAGGGAGCAACCATTCGCTTCCCGGAACTCGGATCGAGTGTCCGCTCAAACGAGATGGGATTCTTCAAGGTTGATCATATTCCGGCCGGCACGCATAAGATTGAGTACATCGTCGGTAACAATATTCTGAAAACCGACTATGCCACCGTGGCAAGCAATGAAATCAGCACCGTCTTCCTCCGTCCGGCGACGCAGGAGGAAGCCCAGGCAGCCTCCCGGACAAACGCTACCCCTCCCACGACCGTGGCCACCACGCCGGTTCAGCACGAACCTCAGGTGACGAAGCAGCAGACTCCGCCGCCGACTTCGCAGATACAAGATGACCGGTCCTCCCAGACTTCGACCAATCGCACAACCAAAACGACCCGCACAGCTTCTAAAGACAATTATGGCGATGTCACGCTGGCGGCCAACGTGGCCGGGGCGAAATTCGAAGTCGATGGTAGCGTCATCGGGGCCGGAAATCTCAATTACAAGAAGATCAAGTCGGGTGTTCATGACTACGTGGTCTCCAGCGATGGATATCACGCCGCAAAGGGGTCCTTCAGCCTCTCATCGGGCGAGAGCAAAACCCTCACGGTCACACTTTCTCCGCTGCAGACGGCCGAAAAGAAAGCCACGATGAAGGACGATGATTATTACTACTCCGGGCTGAACGCAATCAAGAACGAAGATTATGAAACGGCCGTCCATGACCTGACACAATATATCACGAGCAAACCAAGCAGCGCCGATGCGTTCCTCCAGAGGGGCGAAGCTAATAGCAAATTGCTCAAAGTGTCCAACGCTCACGATGATTTCGTGCACGCTGCCGAATTGTATCAGATCAAAGGCGACTTCAACAAGGCAATCACCGCTTATAACCGCGCTATTGATATCGATCCGAAATCGGTCACCGCATATCTCGGACGGGCCGCCACCTACATGAACAAAGGGGAAGAACTGGCAGCCATAGGTGACTACGATAAGGTGATCTATCTCGATCGGAGAAACTTCCAGGCCTATTTCGGCATTGGTGAAGCTCGTTACCGTCAGGGACAATATAAGCAGGCGATCGAACAGTTCAAGAATGCCCGCTCGATCGACGAACACAACGCGATCGTTCATCAGTACCTCGCTCTTGCCTACCTCGCTGCCGACGATTACAAAAACGTCAAGAAGAGCTATGAGAAATTCATGGAGTACGCCTCCAAAGAGCAGAAGACGAGATTCGCCGAAAACAGCAAATACGACACCGTCAAGAAAATCGTGGACATGCATTAGGATTCTGACACCATGCCGAAACTCATGAACTGCTGGGAATTCAAAAACTGTGGCCGGGAGAAAGATGGTTTGATGACGCCGATTCTCGGCGAATGTCCGGTCGCATCGGCTATGAAATTCGACGGCCTCAACGAGGGGCTGGGCGCCGGACGAGCCTGCTGGATGGTACCTGATTCCGCTTGTGTTCAGTCAAGCCCAAAAGGACGTCGCCTCTGCCACACCTGCGAATTCTATAAGCGGGTAATTTTCGAACAGGATCAGGAGGCAAGCTTCAAGTTCGCCTCTACGAAGAAGGACTGACCACTCTGCCCGCTACCGATTCCAGACACCGTCTGACCCGACCTGCCGCAAATCAAGACAATTTCCGTCCAATCAATTGAACAACTGATTCTGCTTTTTGGAGTTGCCCCCCAAACTTTTTGCCCGTATCATCGTCAATATAGCAAACAATTGAACGTCTTCGGACATATTCGGAGTTGACGATGAAGCGAACAAGTTTGGTATTGATTCCCCTCATCATCTTATCTCTCTTTGCTTTCTCATTATCCATTGGACAAGGCGCCACCTCAGGTGAGAAGAACCTTCTGAACAAGGGCCAGTACATCCCGGACATTTCGACCTTCCTCCAGATCGGCGGCAACAGCATTGCCGGCTACAGCTGGGACGGAACCAGGGTGTTTTTCACTTCAACCATGTCAGGGGCACCTCAGGTATATCGCATCAACGACGAAGGCTGGCCTTACCAGCTTAGCGCCTTCCCCGACGGTATCGATTTCTTCGTCCTCTCTCACGACGCAAATCTCGCCATCGTGGGAGCCTCAGTGGGCGGCTCGGAGCAGTCGCAGCTCTACCTCATGGACGCCATGACCGGCCGCGTGGTACAGTTGACCAAGTTCGACGGCGTACAGATGGGTTCGGTTGCCTGGTCACCGGACGACAGCAAGATTTACTATCGATCGAACGAAGAGAACAAGACTGATTTCTTCATCTATGAAATGAATATCGCGGACGGATCGTTCAAGAAAGTGTTCGGCGAAGTCCCCGGTTACAATGCAGTGGCGGATGTTTCTCACGATGGAACCAGGCTCCTGCTCGTGAATTACTCTTCGAACGTAAACTGCGATCTGTACCTGCTCGACCTTACGAACGGCAAATTCCAGAAACTGAATGACGACAAAGGGGACGTCATCTACGGTTCTCCTACCCTTATGCCGGATAACAAAACGATCTGGCTTACCTGTAATGATAACAAGGACGGAATCTCGCGCCTGGCGAAAATGACAGTCGGATCGCCCAAAGTGGAGTACCAGAACGACGGATGGATCGATCCGAAGTGGGAAATCGACGGGCTCGGTTTCTCGCAGGATTACAAGTACATGTCGGCGACGGTTAACGAAGACGGTTATGTGAATCTGAAGCTTCGTGAGGTCGACTCCAGGAAGGTTCTTAAATCCCCTCCGCTGGCAGGCATTCAGGGAGGCGGTGTTTTTGATAAGAATGGCACCTGTCTGACCTCTTTCACCGGTCCAACCAGAGCCCCGGATATCTGGAGATGGAATCCGACAACCGGCGAGTTCAAGCAACTGACCTTCGCCACCTATGCCGGTATCGATCGGAAGATCTTCACCGAACCGACCCTGGTTCATTATAAGAGTTTCGATGGCCTTGAAATCCCGGCGTTCCTGTACCTTCCTCCGAATTACCAGCCGGGCACACCGATCCCGTTCTTGATCGACGCTCACGGCGGCCCCGAAGGTCAGTTCCAGCCCGCCTTTTTACGTAATTTCCAGTACCTGATGTTGAATGGTTACGGTATCATGGCCCCTAATCCGCGCGGGTCTTCCGGCTACGGCCTTGAGTACCTCAACATGGACAATTACAAACTTCGCAAGAACTCCCTGAAGGACTATAAGGCCGGTGTGGACTGGCTGATCGAGCAGGGATATACGCAGAAGGGAATGGTCGGCATTCGCGGTGGATCGTACGGTGGCTATGTCGTCCTGGGCATGATCACCGAGTACCCGGATCTGTTCTCAGCGGCTGTCGACGAAGTTGGCATCGCTAATTTTAAGACCTTCCTGTTGAACACGGCGCCGTACCGTCGGGCGCTTCGTGAGTCAGAATACGGTCCGCTTTCCGATTCGGCGTTTCTCGACCAGATCTCCCCGATCAACAAAGTTGATCTGATCAAGACTCCGCTTCTGGTGGTGCACGGAGAGAATGACCCCCGGGTGCCGGTGGGCGAAGCTCGTCAGATTATCGCCGGTATCCAGCACAACGGCGGTCAGGTTGACTCGCTGATTTTCCCGGACGAAGGTCACGGAGCATCGAAACGCGTGAATGTCGTCGCGGAATATGAGAAGCAAGTAAAGTTCTTCAATCAGTATCTTCAGAAGCCGAACATGAAGATGGAGAACTGAGCCACAGGCAATGTTGATTATGCGAACGGCCGGATTTGATACAATCCGGCCGTTTCATTTGTGTTCCGGATGCTATTCGCCAATGATCTTCACGATTACCCGCTTGCGCCTCTGACCATCGAACTCGGCATAATACACCTGCTGCCAGGGGCCAAAATCCAGCTTACCTTTGGTAACCGGTACCACTACCTGTGATCCAATCAGCAGGTTCTTCAGGTGAGCGTCACCATTGTCTTCGCCCGTACGATGATGCCGGTAATCAGGCCCTTTGGGAGCTACGCGGTCGGCCCATTCGTCGATATCCGCAATCAACCCGTCTTCGGCGTCGTTCACGTAAACTCCGGCGGTGATGTGCATCGCCGACACGAGGATCAACCCTTCTTTCACTTCGCTCTCGAGAAGAATCCTTTCGACTTCTCGAGTAATGTTGATATACTCACGCCGTTTTTTCGTGTTGAAGACCAGATATTCAGTATGACTCTTCACCGTGGCTCCTTTCTCCGACTATATTCGTCCTTACCGATGCGATAAAAAAATCCGGATATCTGTTACCGATATCCGGATCTGAATGTTCACGATAGCTCCCGTTAATCGCTCAGGTCAGCAATCCACGGTCTGAGAGAGAAGCGATCCGACAACTCCTGCTTGAGCTGCTTTGCATCGCTCAAAGTCTGGAACTCGCCGATTCTGATCCGATAGTAGGTCACACCGCCGATGTTTGTCTGAGTGATGAACGGTTCATAACCGCGTTTCGTATAGAGATCGATTAACCGCCTCGCGTCGGCCTGACCGGTGGTACTGGCGACCTGGACCGTATATCCGGTTCCCTGTGGCTGGCGCGGCATATACTGGGATGGCATTTCGTCGCTCGGCACCGCCCCGGCGTTCGCTTTCATCCGTGAAGTGTCCGGCATCATGGCCGTTACCGTATCCACAAGCGTATCGGTCACCGTGTCATGTTTTGTCATCTCGTCTTGTAGCTTCTGCGCCTCTTCCTTCTTCTTGGAACAGCCGGCAAATACCAGCGCCACCATCAGAAACAGGTACATATAATGTCGAATCTTCATTCTACCTCCTGCCTAAGGCCCGACGCCATCGGGCGTGCGGTCCAATTCTCTTCCTATCTTATTATAACAATTGATATTAAAGAAGGCCGGCGAAAGTTGTCAAACTAAAAAAGCACCTGCCCGGACAAAATTAAATAGTTGAATTTATGACCGGAATTGTATAACATCTGCAAACCTTTAGGATGAATCATGCGAGTACACGAATCAATTCTGGACTTGGTTGGACATACCCCCCTGGTGAGGCTTAGAACCGGACTCCCCGAGAACGGTCCGAAAGCCTATGTCAAGCTGGAATTCTACAATCCGACCGGCTCGGTCAAAGACCGGATGACCTATCACATCATCAAGAAGGCGATGAACGACGGTGTCGTTAAAGCGGGTGACACGGTAATTGACAACACCTCGGGCAACACCGGCTCGGCCCTCGCTATGATCGCATCATTGATGGGGCTGAAAGCGATCGTGACGACTCCCGTAAAGACCAGCCAGGAAAAGATCGACCTGATCAAGTCGTACGGCGCCGAAGTTATCATCACGCCTGAGGTTGATCTGCACGATGACCCGGAAGGCTGCTTCATGGTGGCACGAAGACTCGCGAAAGAACACGGCTATTTCGATTTGAATCAATATGACAGTCAGGACAATGTCGAAGCTCATTATGTTTCAACCGGACCGGAAATCTGGGAAGACACCGAAGGGAAGCTGACCCACTTTGTCTGCGGTATCGGCACCGGCGGGACATTCTCAGGGACGGCCAAGTTTCTCAAGGAGAAGAATCCTTCGATTCGAACGATTGCAGTCGATCCCGAGGGATCCATCTTTGCGGAGTACATTCGGAGCAACCGTCACGGTCAGCCCTATGCGTACAAGGTGGAAGGGATCGGTTCCGATGTCGTAACCAAGGCGCTGCATACACATCTTGTCGACGATGTCATTACCGTTTCGGACAAAGATTCATTCAACCGGGCGAGACTTATCGCTCTTCGCGAAGGGATCTCCGGCGGAGGTTCTTCGGGAGCGGTCGCGTACGCAATCGAACAGCTCGCCCATGATATCGGACCGGACGCGATAATCGTCGGGATATTCGCCGATGCGGGGATTCGCTACCTGAGCAAGTGCTATAATGATTCCTGGATGCGCCAGCATGGCTATCTACCTAAGACCGAGGTGATCAAATAGTATGGTCCGTTCGGTAACTGCCAGGCTGTCATCAATCTTACTGCTCTCCCTCGCGCTCTTGTCCGGCGACGTGCACGCACAAAAGATTATGCAGTACAACGACCAGGTATTCGACTTTGGTCATGTCGGAATCGAATTCACCGTGATTCACACTTTCAAGTACATCAACGAAACGGAAAAACCGATTCACGTTCTCGGGATGGATATCCCCTGTGACTGCTCGAATGTAATCGCGTCTGATACCGTAATCAATCCGGGTGATACCGCCTTCTTCAAGCTATCGCTGTTCACACGCAATCTGTACGGTCCGACGAACAAGACTTTCAAAGTGAAGACTGACAATCCGGAAGCTCCGGAGATACAGTTCTTCAGCCTGTCAATAGTCGGTCAATGGTTCAATGCCATCAAACCGATTCCGCTGTCGCTGTTCTTCATTCCCGGTAAGACTTCGGAGGTGGTAAGAATTCCGAACGTTAATTACTCCCACATGGAAATCACCGACAGTTTCGCGTTCGACACTACTTTTAGCTTCAACTTCGTCAAGAAAGAAGCTGACAAAGGTGAGAACATCGAGATTGAATTTGCCCCTTCGCCAGGTCTGACAACGGGCACTTTTCTGTCCAATTTGACCCTGCAGCTTACCAAGGATGATCAAACCACGACAATCCTGACAATACCGATCAAAATAGTACGTTATTGAGCACAAATATCCACAATTTAGGCTCACAAAGGTCTTGACATCGTTCTATTGTTTGGCATACATTAGGTGCTGTTAAGAAAAAGATTCGAGGGTGACTCTCTGCTGTCCCTGGGTAGTTTCCTAGCCCCCTCTACCCAACCAGAGTAGCGCCCTCTTTTTTTTGCAGCTCATTTTTAGGCATAAAAAAACCCCGCCGAAGCGGGGTCTATCGTAAAACCAAATCAATCAGGCTTTTTCTATACAATCTACCGGGCACACGGAGACGCACTGAGGTCCGTCATCCTGATCCTCGCACTCATTGCAGGTATCAGGATTGATGACATAGATGTCGCCTTCGGAAATCGATTCCGTCGGGCATTCCGGAAGACAGAGGCCGCAGGCCGTGCACTCATCGGTTATTTTCATCGCCATTGAATATTACCTCCAGGTTTCTAGGTTCATAAGTCTGGTCGGTCGACAATATACGACATATATACGTCGACACAAGACAAATAGTGGAAGGTAACTCGCAAATTATTCGTTTTATACGCAAACAGTCTAACGACTTACACGGATTAAACTATACCAAACCGTATGGTTTTCACCCGTTATTAGCGTGCCCGGAAAGCCTGTATTCACGACCGCGAATTGCCTTCGTTTGCTCAGCATATTATACACCACAGCGCTATTTCAGGACGATTCCTAGAAGCACGCCACCGGCGCCGGTCCGTCACCGAACATGAAATCAGCCATATACACCAGGTCGGAGATATCCAATTCGGTCGATCCGTCGACATCCCCTTCGTCCGGGCAAACCAGCGCTGCTTCTCCGCCGAACATATAATCGACCAATACGATCAGGTCGGAGATATCAACTGTGTTCGTACTGTCGGCGTTAACATTTCCCCGCATCCCCTGGCAGCACTCACAAACATCGCCGATACCATCTCCGTTGCTGTCGGTCTGGTCGGCGTTAGCTACCATCGGGCAGTTGTCGCAGACGTCGCCGACTCCATCGCCGTCGATATCCGCCTGGTCGGCGTTCGCGATAGTCGGGCAGTTGTCTACATCAGCGCAGAATCCATCATTGTCCTGATCGTTGAGCGGATCGCTCGGGCATGGATCGCAGACATCACCAAGGCCGTCATTGTCGACATCGGATTGATCCGGATTGGCGATGCTCGGACAGTTATCGTCGGGGCAGGTGTTTTCGGGATGACCCGGGTCGCCGAATCCGTCGCCGTCAGAATCGAAACATACCGCCTCGGTTCTCACAAACGTGCTCCGGATGTTGGAGTACGCCGACCACTGGTCCTGAGCGTCCTTCCCCCTCACTTTATAGTAGAACAACCCACCGGGATGACTCCCAAAAGTGTAAGAGGTATCCGCCAGTGATGCCGACACGACATTAGTTGTCCCGAACGTCTCGACCGGGTAGACATTGTCGACATAGAACCCGTACTCCGTGACGGAGACATCGGTAATGTATGAGAACCGGACGAAAATCTCCTGACCGACATAGGCACTCAAATCAAATTTGGCGTACACCCAACCGGAGGATGCCCCTGTGATGCCGTTGCCGTGGTTCTGGCCGTGCGGATCGACGTTCGTGGTGATATTCCCCGGAATCGGCGTGAAAGTCACACCATCGGTCGATACCTCCACATAGGCGTAGTCCCAGCCTGACTCGATCGAGTAATTCGTCCAGAACTTCAGTGAATCGCCGGATTGTACCTGAATGGCCTGTTTCGACGTCATATAGTGCGACAGATTGTCACCTGAGTCGGAGTAGAATGAGGGAGCGTTATGCCCAACGAAAGTATCGATCTTAAATTGGTGATTGTCCCAGTTGCCGAAATTCGAGGCGCTGTCGGTCAATCGGGCCAGGTTCTGCATTTCGTCGAGTTCATAAACGAGCGCCGGGTTCAGGGTGTCATGAAGTTGCCAGTTGACTTCATAACCGGCGGCCTCGACCGTGTCGGCGACGGTCAGCAGCGGCTTCTCCGGCGGACGAATGGTCCAGATATCCGCGGCCACTCTCGCCATATACAGGCAGGCGCCGTAGTTCTCGTTGACAAGCGGTGTTATCCGCGAAAGAGGTGGCCAGAACCCATCGCTGCTGTTACCGCTTTCGATAGTAAAGGCGAGGTTCTTGTTCTTTGTCGTCTGTTCCCCGTATCCCCAGTCGTCGCTGCTGCCGTTAGTGACATAGAGCCCCCAACTCGCCTCCGGCGTATAACCGTTATATGAGGTCAGCGAATCCCCCATGATACTGAAAATATCGTCGTCCGGAGTGTAGATCTGATCGTATCCCCAGGGCCAGAGGATCAGGTTTGAATACGAATGAAAATAGAGCGTTATCACAAAGTTGTGCGCAGAGATAAAATCGCGCACTGCCTGTGTCTCCGGTTCCGAGAACGGTCCCGTTCCGCGGTAGGTCTCATCACTCGTAATCGGTGACGAGCCGTCATCGTCAAATCCCCATTCATATCCATAGTTACGATTGAGATCGACGCCGTAAGTTCCGTCACCGTTGTTCCTGCGGTTCTTACGCCACATGCCTCCCCCGCCCGGATTGGTGACCTGGTTACGGTAGTATCCGTCGGGATTGACCGGGATAATAAACCAGAGCTGACGATTATTGACCAGATCGGTGATCTCGGGATTGCTTCCATAAAGAGTCACCAATGAATCAACATAGTTGAGCAGGATCAGCGGCGTGATCACTTCACGGGCATGAATCGCCGCCGTGTAGAGCACTTCAGGCTCGTCCTCTTCGACATCCGGATTGTCGGATATCTTAAACGCCCAGAGGTCTCTTCCTTCGATTGTAGTACCGATACTGATACGGTCGGTCATTATTGACCGGTGCAGCGCAATCACGCTATCGACATGGGCATAGATTTCCGAGAGCGTGAGGTAGCCGCCCATGGTCACCTTCTCATTGAGTCGGCTTTGATAGAACGCTGATACATCGGCGTGAATCACCTTGTATCGGAGCCCTTTGGCCTGGATATTGGAAAGATCCTTGGGTGTCGCCATCACATCGAAACATCCGGTCGAATCCCAGACCATATCGAGCGCCATTTTCCGGGCGATATCCCATTGATCCTTGCGGTCGATAAATACGCGGACTTGTGAATAAGTCGGATCTTCGGCCCGGCTGAGACCTGCAATGAGAGACAGGCATACTGCGAGCGCCACAGCTGTTATCAGTGATTTCATCCCTGCTCCTTAAAGTGTGTAACTACCCACAAGGTAACATAGAACGGGGAATTCGCAAGGCGAAATTGGATTTCAGGGGCTGCCTATCGTTGTCCTCGTCTCCGCTGAATTTTTTCTCACCGAGCGAGAGACAATATCCAAAAAGAAGAGCCGTCGTTTGACGGCTCCTCTCATCGCATGTAGCGCGGCAATAATCTTATGGGCAGCTAACGGGTGCCGGTCCCTGGGGACTTCCGAAGGAATAATCAATGAGATAGATTATGTCCGCGATATCAACCTCAAGGTCGCCGTTCACATCGGCTTCCTCAAAGCATACGGGTGCGTATCCCGAGTTGAATGAATAGTCCACCAGATAAATCAGGTCACTGACATCAACCTGGTCTTGCCAATCGGAATCGACATTTCCTCTCTCGCCGAAGCAGCAAATAGTGGTGTCTGGATTGACACAGGTGCAGGTAACGATGCAGGCTCCCCCCGAAAACATGCTGAGCAGGCAGACAAAGTCACCGATGTTTATCCGGCAGTCCCCGTTTACGTCGGCATTCGACAGCGGCTGCGGAATCGGCATTCCCCAGATGAGAAAGCTCTGAAGAGCGGTGGCGTCGTTGATGTCAAGAGCCCCGTCGCTGTTCACGTCGCCAGGCCACTGACCAGCACAAGTGTCCTCTGCAGGCGATTGGCCGTCATCTGAAAATGCTAAAGCTACGTAAAGCGGACCGAAATTGCCCAGGCGGTGAGGAGAACGCGTTTTATGACTTCCGAACTGTCTCGGGCCCGCCTGTGCGAGATCCGCGACCAGAATCGCCGCGAGTCCCAGCAGTGTTAAGAGCTTGAAGTGGCGCATATTCCCTCCTGTTGTTTGGATCCTGGTCGAGGTTCAGGATCAAAGATGCTGACTTGAGGCGGCGAAGGAATTCGGAGGCAGCGAAGGTGGATACAATGATCCCTGTACTAGTAGTATAGGCGTCATCTAATTTTGTGTCAAGTAATTATATCGATGCGGGGTTGAATGAGATGATAAGGCGGCATCCGGATTCGAACCGGAGAATAAAGGTTTTGCAGACCTCTGCCTTACCACTTGGCTATGCCGCCGATAAAAAAAAGCGGGAAACGAGACTCGAACTCGCGACAGCCACCTTGGCAAGGTGGTGCTCTACCAACTGAGCTATTCCCGCTTATGAAGTATCACAAATATATGCCCCGAACTCCCTTTGTCAACAGCTTTTAACGGAATTATCACTCCTGAGCTGACCCTTGTTGCAGCTGTTGTGATTGATGAAGCATTCGGGACAGAAGCGAGTCCAGTCGGGGGACATACCAGGGGACTATTTGAAGCAGTTTATTCCTATGAATGGTGGCCTTTTCCTTTTCACCCTTGAGGAAAGCGAAGGTATAGAGGTCCTTTTGGGCCATGAAAATAGAGGAGTCACGCGCCACTACACTGTCCATCAGGGCCTCGGCATAGGCGTACTGGCCCAACATCATCAGGCTAAACGCCTTCTGATAAAGCAAATAGATGTAGACTGGCCGGGGAGATTCAGCAATCGCCTTGTTGTAATATTGAATTGCCTGCTCATTCAAGCCTTTTCCATAGTAATCGAGCCCGGTCTTGTAATCTTCAACAAACGCCAGCGGATAAGTTGGCTTGATATCGCCGGTGATCGGGCAGCTTCGTTTGTACACCATCTGTACAGCCCCGGTTTGACGTGACGGATCTGATTCGTAGAACCAGCCGAGAGTTCGATAACAGTCGAGAAACTGGGGATAGAGCAGCAGAGACTTTTCCGCCGGAGCCGAAGGCTTCACGCCCGTGGAAAAGATGATATAGTCAGGCTGGCGGGTCAGCAAATATTTCGAGTTGTATTTCTGCTCTTTCCAGGTCGAACTCATCCCCGGCATGGGAGGTTCCGAATGGCGGGCGATCGTGGAATCGGTGAGCCCAAGCATATCGATGATGTCGTGGTCGAGCAAGGTGTAACCGAAGATACCGATAGTCGGAAGTGCAGCCGAAAAATGTCGAGGATCAGCTTTAGACACTTCTTCCGCCAGCGTCTTCATTTTGCGCGTGAATCCCACCTCTAGACGGTTGTATGAGGCTACATATGCATCGGCAAGTGTAAATGTCAATACGCACAGGATCAGGCTGATAACGATCACCAAAGTTGCCCGGAGGGCTTTTCGGATTCCCTTTATTATGTGGAGGAGACCAACACAGACGAGGCTGCCGGTGAGTCCAAAAATGGGGAGGTAGAAGCGATGTACCTTAAGCACGTCTCCCCCGATCAGCGTAACGTACAGCATGAACAGAATTACGAACGCCAAAACACTCCTGGCCGGGATACTTATCCTCTTGATCACGAGTACCGGAACGATCAGCACAGCCCCGTAGAATCCATAGTCCCGCAGGAATCGAGTAGTATACTCAATCCCATTTTTGAGCTGCGTCATGGTGAGGCCGGTCTTGGCATAAAAGGGGTTAGGCAGTAACGAGTGGTAATAGGCGAGTTTGAATACGACGAACGGTAAGGAGAAAATAAAAGCGGCCACGGTACACTTGAGGGTAAAGATCGGGAGCTTTCGTTTCTCTATTGCTTCAACCGCGATCAGAATACCGGTCACCACCGCTCCGTCCGGTCTTAGTAACACCAGAACAGCAAGGGCGAAAATCAGCAAGTAGTTGCGTCTGAGGTAAAGCCAGACGGCCAGCATGGCAAAGAAGGCAAAGGCCGCGGTCTCCAGCCCGGCCGGTGACCAATAGGACAGCGATTGGTTACATGCGACAATATAGACAGGAATCAGCGCGAACCACTTGTCCTTCTCATCGAACATTTCCTGAGCGATGAAGAACGTGAGTATGACCACGCCACCGCCGAAAACGAATCCGGACAGCTTCGTTATGAAGATAAAGTTGGCGCCCAGCGATCCCCAGAAAAGCGAATAGATCACCCAGCCGAAGTTGGTGAACCCTTCGACCCGCTCACCCGCATTGTATACGAGACCGTGCCCGTGCAGGTAGTTGGCAACATAGCGAAAGGAGATATACGCATCATCCTGGGTGAAATTGTGTATGTGCACCAGCAAGGCATAGATGAGCAGGGCCGGGATGAGCGGCAGCAATATGGTAAGATTTTTCTTCACGATTATCCGGAATAACGGTTAATACCGGTCAGTTGCTGAAAGAGGGCGACATATTGTTTCGCGGAACTATCCCACGAAAAGTCCTGCTTCATCGCCTGTTTCATGAACCCGGTCCAGGGTCTCACCCGTTTGTAAAACGATATCGCCCGAGTCAGCGCCTCGACCAGCGCGTCGGCGCTATACTCCTTGAACACGAACCCGGTGCCTTCCGATGATTCGTCCCGAATATCTCTCACCGTGTCAGCCAGCCCGCCAACCTCCCGCACTACCGGCAAGGTCCCATATTTCAATGAGTACATCTGGTTGAGTCCGCACGGCTCATAATGCGACGGCATCAGAAATATGTCCGAGCCGGCTTCGATCTGGTGGGCAAGTTTATCATTAAATGTAAGGTATACTTTGAGCTTGTCCGGGTATTCTGCTTCCAGCCCGGTGAACAGTTCGTGATATTTTTTCTCCCCGGTCCCGAGCACTATCATCTGCAGGTCCATGTCGAAAATCCGGTCCGCCGCTTCTTCAATCAGGTCAAACCCCTTCTGGTCGGCCAGACGGGAAATGATCCCGATCAGCGGGGTCCGTTCCCTGACCGGTAGGCCCGATTCGCGGACCAGGTCCACCTTGTCGATACGTTTGCCGGACAGGTTTGCGCCATAATAGGTGTGCGAGATATTCTTGTCGCGCGACGGTGACCAGACAGTATAGTCGACTCCATTGAGGATCCCGTGGAGATCGGCAGTCCGTTCCTTCAACACACCGTCAAGGCCGGCACCCATTTCATCGGTTTGAATTTCCTGCGCATAACGCGGAGAAACGGTCGTGATCTTGTCGGCATAAGAGATCGCCGCCTTCAGGAAATTGACTTTGCCGTAAAACTCGAACGGGGCGGTCGCATAAAACAATTCCGGCGGCAAACCCAGATGCGGGAATTTTTCCTTCGGGAATGTCCCCTGGTAGGCCAGGTTGTGAATCGTGAGCACCGTTTTCGTGTGTTCGAAAAACCGGTCGAGCGATAACGACGTCTTCAGATAGGCGGGGATCAAACCGGACTGCCAGTCATGAACATGAATGATATCCGGCTTCCAGTCGAGTTGCCTGACCAACTCCAGCACCGCTTGGTTGAAGAAGATGAATCGTTCATCGTTGTCGGCGTAGTCGGTACCGGTCGCCGGATCACGATAGAGTTCGGGGCGATCGAAGAAGTGGGCGTTCTCAATAAAGAAATGGCTCAGGGATTTCTTACGATGCGACAGGGTCGAGGCTGCCATCGGGTAGTCTGTCCCGTCAATCCTAATCGTTCCGCTCAGTTCAACCGGCGTGGGAAGGGACGGTCCGAAACTGATTCCGGCGTATTTCGGCAGACAGACCGAGACCTCGTGGCCGAGTTTGGCCAGGGCCATCGGGAGTGCTCCGATAACATCGCCGAGGCCCCCCGTCTTTGCAAATGGCGTCGCCTCAGAGGCGACTATAAGAATCTTCATGGCTGACTATTCTGCTCCCGCGGCTTCGGTATTCACCGGCCGGGTATACTCGTCGACTTTGATTTTTCTGAGGTATTCGGCCGCTTCTTCCGGCGTGGTCGGGTTGATGTAGAATCCGGAGCCCCACTCGAATCCGGCAACCTTGGTCAGTTTGGGGATAATCTCGATATGCCAGTGGTAATATTCGCCGTAGTCTTTCGAAACCGGCCGCGTATGAATCATGAAATTGAACGGCGGATCGTTGAGCGCCATCTTCAAACGGAGTAAGGCATCCCGGAGACACCTCGCGAGCGCAATGAATTCCGAACTGCTGATCTCTGTATAGCTTGACTGATGCCCTTTCGGAACGATCCAGGTCTCGAATGGAAACCGGGCCGCAAACGGCTGAAAAGTCATGAAGGCATCGGAATCGGAAACAATTCGCTCTTTGTCGGAAAGCTCCTGGCGCACGATGTCACAGTAAATGCATCGTTCCTTGAAATTGAAATAGACTTTGGATCCATCGAGCTCTTCCGCTACTCGCTTTGGAATAATCGGCGTGGCGATCAACTGACTGTGCGAATGTTCCAACGACGCACCGGCGGCCTCGCCGTGGTTTTTGAATACAAGTATGTACTTGAGCCGGCTGTCCCGTTCGAGATCGATCATCCGTTCACGGTAGACCCAGAGAATGTCCCGGATCTCTTCGTCGGTCATGTCGACCATATCTTTGGAATGGTCCGGCGTCTCGATAATCACCTCATGGGCACCGATACCACTCATTTTGTCGTAGAGTCCTTTCGGCTCACGATTCAAACTTCCTTCGACTTTGAGGGCGGGATATTTGTTCGGAATGACTCGCAAGGACCAGCCGGGACGGTTCGCTTCCGACCCGGGTTTGCGATACGCGATTATTTCCGGGGGCGTGTTATCTTCGTGTCCGGGGCAGAACGGACACATCCGCGCCGCCACCCGCTTCGAGACCGAACTGTAGGACGAAGGGCGCTTGCCGCGTTCAGTCGAGATGATTACCCATCTCCCCAGGATCGGATCTTTTCGAAGTTCCGGCATCTTATCTCCTCAGTTGGTCTGTCAACATATCATCATATCTGCCAATTGTCAACTGCCTGTCTCCAACAGGAAGTTACCCACGGCTTCTACAGATTCATCGCACCGGCATCGCTAACATTGCCGGCTGCTATGGTCTTCAGTAATTCGACCTCGTTGTTAGTCAACGTATGATGTCGCCGCATCGCTACAATCTGGGCCGTCTCAATCGCCTTTTCAATATCGTACTTAGTATAACTCCCCGTTGTTCCCCAGCTGAACGAAGGAATTTCCTTGTCGGCCACCAGACTTCCGCCGAAGACATTGCACCCCACACCGATATGTATTCCGGTATTCAGCAAAGTACCGATTCCGAATTTGGTATGGTCACCGATGAATGATCCGACTTTATTCGAACCGGAGTCAACCTGTTGACCGTTCATGTTTACTCGAATGGTCGAATAGTTATTTTTAAGATCCGAGTTGGTCGTCATCGCTCCGAAATTCACCCACGAACCGACATAACTGTGACCGATGAACCCGGCGTGGTATTTGTTAACATACGATTGAAAGACTGACTGTTCAATCTCCCCGCCCACCCGGCAGGTATGTCCTATTGAAGACGAGCTGATTTTCCCGGCCAATACGACCGAGTTCGGTCCGATATAAGTCGGGCCGTAGATGGCCGCGTGCGGTTCGACCCGGCACAAATCGCCGATATAGACCGGACCTTTCGACGCATCGATGACGGCACCTGGGAGCACCTCAACATCGTTCCCCAGGTATACATCGTCATGATTCACCCAGAAGGCGCCGTCGTGCACTTTGATCCCCTTGGATACCGGCAGCGAAGACTCGATCGCACGAAAATCCGAAGTGACCTCGGTTTCGATATCTGCCATCACATCCCAGATATATCGATACATTGTAGCGGTCGTTTCATGCTCCGGGAGGTCGCCCCCTTCGGCTGCGATCTGTTTGGCAAAATCTTCGAGCGAACAAACCGGCGACATGCCTTTGAGCGTGTCTTCCATAAGCAGAATCGCGACCGTTTCGTTCCGGGCAACGAATCGAGTGGAGAGCCGAGTCTCGCTTGCCAGCTGCGGCAGATTGCCGTACTGACGGATCCTTCCGTTCAGCAGGAGGATCGAAGGGGTCGATCGCTTGACAATGTTTACCGGGATTTCCTTGTACTGCTCGGCCAGGACACCGGCCAATTGCGATCGCGAGGTAAACACAATCGAACTACCGGGGAACTGGCGGCTGGCCCGGGCGAACAGCGGGACAATGCCAGCCCGAAGGGTGTAGACCGGACGGGTAAGGGTCAGCGGGTAGAAGTTCTGGAACTGGTCGTCTTCGTAAAAGCAAATCGTTATCGGCATTTGGAGCTTCCACCTATGCAGTAATGGTTAGCGGCTGTCTCTCGGTCTGTATCGGCTGTTTAGCCGATTCAGGCAAGTGTCCTAAAATCAAATGTTAAATACTTTTGGGCAAGCGATTTCCGGCGGCGGGAACGGCCCGGCATCAGGCTGGTCCCGAGCGTCCGCCCGTTCGACCCGTAACAGCCGCTTGAGACAACAAATGAGAATTCTCTTGTTTTCTTAAGATTTCCTGCATCATTTTATGGGTAAATCTATCCGATATAAAAAGAAAGAGGATGTTTTCCAATATGCTTACTGTAACTGACAACGCTAAAACCGAACTTGGCAAGCTGCTCGGCGCAACAACGGCCAAGGACAAACAGCTCGTCATCTATTTCCAGGGATATGGCTGAGGCGGCCCCTCGTTGGGAATGGCTCTGGATGAGTCAATCGATGGTCTGGAAAAGCTGGAATCAAACGGGATTTCGGCCTATGTCGATGCCGGCTTGTTGAAACTGCTTAAGAACCTGGGAAGCATAACCATAGACTACATTACTACCCCCTACGGGACATCCGGATATTCCGTAACGGTCGGAGACAAGAACTGCTCAAGCGGCGATTGCAGCTGCGGATAGCTGGATGCTGGAATAAGACGAAGAGGTCGCTGGAAACAGCGACCTTTTTTGTTTATGGAGCAATAAGTCGCTACTCGTCCGATTCTCGGATATTGTATAAAATGTTGCGCCTCGAATGCGATGCGATCGCCAACCATAACTCTTTTCCCGCCTTACGCCGGCCGGAATTCGCTCAAATGTGAAGGATTTCACGTAATATTACCATTTACAAGGGTTATCGAAGCCAAAAATCAGGGATTCCCTGATTGTAATAAATCGGCTACGTAGATTTCTTTGTCTATGACCGGAAATCGACCCGATTCTCTTTGTCCTTATGGGACTTGGAGGTAATACTAAACATCCTTGAGGAGATGAAAATGTCAAACTTCGTTGACACAATCATGGCAAATGTGAAAGCCAAGAATCCGGCCCAACCTGAATTTCATCAGGCTGTCCAGGAAGTCGTGGAATCACTTGCCCCAGTTATTGAAAGACATCCCGAATATAAGGAAGCCAGGATTCTTGAGAGAATCATCGAACCGGAACGCCAGTTGATGTTCCGCGTGCCGTGGGTCGATGACAAGGGAAAAGTCCAGATCAATCGTGGATTCCGCGTCGAGTTCAACAGCGCGATCGGCCCGTACAAGGGCGGACTTCGCTTCCACCCGAGCGTCAATCTCGGCATCCTGAAGTTCCTCGGTTTCGAGCAGGTCTTCAAAAACTCTCTCACCACGCTTCCGATGGGCGGTGGTAAGGGCGGATCCGATTTCGATCCGAAAGGAAAATCCGACAATGAAGTTATGGCGTTCTGCCAGGCTTTCATGAGCGAGCTGTTCCGCCATATCGGTCCGGATACCGACGTTCCTGCCGGTGACATCGGCGTGGGCGGCCGCGAGATCGGCTATATGTTCGGCCAGTACAAGAAACTCCGCAATGCGTTCGAAGGCGTTCTGACCGGTAAGGGTCTCAACTGGGGCGGCAGTCTGATTCGTCCGGAAGCGACCGGATACGGCTGCGTCTACTTTGCCAACGAAATGCTCAAGACCAAAGGGAAATCATTCCAGGGGATGAAGGTGGCGGTCTCCGGTTCCGGAAACGTTGCCCAGTACGCCTGCGAGAAAGTCAATCAGCTCGGCGGTAAGGTGGTGACCTTGTCCGACTCTTCCGGATACATCGTTGACGAAGAGGGAATTTCCGGTGAGAAGTGGGATTTCGTGATGGAACTGAAGAATATCCGTCGTGGAAGAATCAAAGAGTACGCCGACAAGTTCAAAGGCGCGAAGTATGTCGACGGCACCGGCGTCTGGAACGTCAAGGTCGATGTTGCTCTCCCCTGTGCTACGCAGAACGAGCTGAACGGCAAAGATGCCGAGACGCTCGTCAAGAACGGCTGCATTTGCGTTGCCGAAGGTGCGAACATGCCGACCACGCCGGAAGGCGCCGATGTGTTCGTGAAGAGCAAAGTCCTGTTTGGCCCCGGTAAGGCGGCGAACGCCGGCGGGGTGGCCGTCTCCGGTCTGGAAATGTCGCAGAACAGCCAGCGGCTGTCATGGACGCGCGATGAAGTCGACAAGAAACTTCACGGCATCATGATTGCGATTCACACTTCCTGTATCGAAGCTTCCGAGCGTTACGGAACGCCGGGGAACTATATCAACGGCGCCAACATCGCCGGCTTCCTGAAGGTTGCCAATGCGATGCTCGATCAGGGCGTAGTCTGATCGACTCCCCGATATCAGGTTCGACAATACGAGGCGGGGATTCTCCCCGCCTTTTTTAATTGATTCGCGCGTGAGGCAAAGGTTTATTCCGTACAGCAAAGTGACAAGACAAACATGACAGACCGATTGAATATAGAAAAGTTCGAGTCGAAATTCGCCAAGTTCGACAGCCTGATGCGCTTTCGTGTCAAGCACATTCTCCTCGTTGCAAGTTCATACGATGCTTACGTTCTCGAAGAAGACGGTAAGCTAACTGACCTTATCTACAACGAGTATCTGGAACTCAATCTCACCGTCAGTCCGAACGTTCGCCGGGCGGCCAATGCCCAGGAGGCGCTCGATATTCTCAAGACCGCCGAAATCGACATGGTCCTCATCTTCAAGCGGGTGAGCGATATCAATGTTGTCTCATTCGGGCGGGCGGTCAAAGACATCTATCCCGATCTGCCCGTCATTCTACTCGCCTATCACGAGCGTGAACTGGAAGCAATGCTCGCCGAGAAGAATGGCAACTCGATCGATGAGATCTTTGTCTGGACCGGCGATGCCTCGATTCTTCTCTCGATTATCAAACTCGTAGAGGATCGGTTCAATGTCGACAGCGACACCGAACTGGTCGGTGTGCGAGTGATCATTATTGTCGAAGACTCGGTCAAATTCTATTCGTCATATCTTCCCTTGCTCTACAGCGAAATCATGCGGCAGACGCGAGAACTGATGACCGAGGGTCTGAACATTTCGGACAAGATTCTTCGCATGCGGGCGCGGCCCAAGATTCTCCTCACCCACACGTATGAACAGGCCTGCGAAACCTATCGGAAATATCGCAACTACCTGCTCGCCGTCATATCCGATTTCAGTTTCGAGATGAACGGTGCGGAACACGAAGATGCCGGGATCCGCCTGGTCGAAACAATCCGCTCAGAGATCCCCGATCTTCCGGTGTTGATGCAATCTTCCGACGCGGCCAACGCCGGCGTCGCCGAGAAGTACAAAGTTGGGTTTCTTTCAAAACGGTCGCAGACACTCTATTCCGAACTCAGCAGTTTTGTGGCATCGAGTTTCGGCTTCGGCGATTTCGTCTTTACCGATCCCGACACCGGCGCTCCAATGGCGCTGGCCAGTGATTTCAAGTCCCTCGAAAAATGTATACGGGATATCGATGAACGATCGCTGATCTATCATGCCAATCGGAACCATTTCTCCAACTGGCTGATGGCCCGCACTGAATTCGATCTGGCAAGCAAAATCCGCCCGGTAAAAGTCTCCGAGTTCAAGGACGCCGCCTCGCTTCGTCAGTATCTGATTGCGACCATCCGGGAGTTTCGGCACGATAAGCAAGAAGGTGTCATCTCTGATTTCGCCCGCAAGCAGTTCGATCTGCAGTCCGACTTCGCCCGAATCGGCGGCGGCTCGCTAGGCGGGAAGGGCCGCGGCCTCGCTTTCATAAATGCCCTGCTCAGCCAACACAAGCTGTACAATCGCTTCCCCGGCGTCCAGATCACCGTACCGACCTCGATAATAGTTGGGACGGACGTATTCGACGAGTTCATCAAGACGAATGAACTGCTTCAAATTGCACTGAGCGACCGCTCCGATGATAATATAATCGCCGCATTTGAAAAGGCTAAATTTCCTAAGGATATCGTGTCGGATCTCGATGCCCTGCTGTCGGTGGTGAAGTATCCGATTGCAGTGAGATCGTCTTCGATGCTTGAAGATTCGCATCTTCAGACCTTCGCGGGCGTCTACGATACGCACATGCTGCCCAATAACCACTCGAACCGCAAAGTTCGTCGACAACAGCTCGAAGATGCGATCAAGATGATTTATGCCTCGACATTTCTGAAGAACGCCAAAGCCTATCATGAGGCCTCGGGAAATCGCGTCGAAGAAGAGAAAATGGCGGTGATCATTCAACAGGCGGTAGGAATGCAGCACGACCGGGTCTTCTATCCCAGCTTTTCAGGTGTTGCACTCTCCTACAACTATTACTCACTCGACCATGGCGGGCACGAAGAAGGTGTGGTGTACGTGGCGTTGGGGTTCGGCAAGACCATCGTGGAAGGCATGAACTGCCTTCGCTTCTCCCCCAGCTATCCGGAGAGGCTTCTTCAGTTCGCCACCGTAAAGGATATGTTGAAGAATTCACAGCACGAATTCTTCGCTATTGACCTGTCCCACCCGGGGGCCGCGCTGAGGCACGATGCCTACGACGGCCTGATCCGGCTTCCGGTGACTCATGCGGAGCACGACGGTACCCTCGCGCCGATCTGCTCGACCTACTCGGTGGAGAATAATCGTGTTTACGACGGAAGTTCCCAGCGAGGATCGCGCATCATTACCTTCGCGCCGATCCTGAAATCGAAGACGTTTCCGTTGCCGGAAATCACGAAGTTTCTGCTACAACTGGGAAGCGAAGGTTTGAATTGTCCGGTCGAGATCGAGTTCGCCGTATCACTCAGCCCGGATAAGAGCAGTGTTGACCGGTTCTATTTCCTTCAGATTCGTCCGATGATCAAAGAAGCGTTGTTCGAGACGGTCGACCTGAATGCCATCGATGAGGATCGAATTGTCGCCCGAAGCGAAAAGACTCTGGGAAATATGAGGTCGTCCGCGATCGCCGACATCATTCTGGTGAGGCCGGAATCATTCGATCGAAACAAGACGGTCGAGATCGCACAACAGGTGGGCGAGCTCAATCAGAAACTGAAAGAGGCGCAGAGGAATTATCTGCTCATCGGACCGGGACGATGGGGAACGACCGAGCGATGGCTCGGGATTCCGGTCGCATGGAAGCAAATATCCGAAGCTAAGGTTATCATGGAAGCTGCTTATGGGGACTTTGCTCCCGATCCATCGTTCGGCACGCATTTCTTCCAGAATCTTACATCATTCCAGATCGGCTATTTCACGGTCAATCCAAATAAAAGCAATGGCACACTGGAGTTTGACTGGCTGGAGAAACAGCCGGTGGCCGAACGCACTGAATATATCTCGCACATCCGGCTCAGCCGTCCGCTCGAAATACTCATTGACGGGCGCGTGGGCAAAGGACTAATTGCACATTAGGCTGGATTGTTCGTATACAGGGGCTGAATAGATCCGATGTGACTGTTCGGAGACGAAGTATGGCGGGCTCGGCCTACTGTGGATCAGGCCCTTCGTTCCTTCTTGAAGAGAATCAAGACAACAAGAACAAATGCAACCGAAATGAAGGCGAGCACGATGTTCAGCAGTCCGGGTGTGGACAGCCTTGCCTGTACCAGAACCGGCAGGTATCTGAACAGCGAGTTCAGTAAGATAGTCACCGGGAGGATGATCAGCAGTTTTCTGGCGCCTGACGCAAAAGCATACCCGATCAGTGCTCCTGCCGCTGTTTGGAAGAGGATCGTGAAAGCCCGCTCGAGAACGCCGATGCCGAACAACTGAGTGGAGGTCACTCCGGCCGCAAGGTAGCTTCCCTCAACAATTCCGAACCCAACACCTAGCATGGCGCCAAAGATGATCATGCGGCTCCGCTTGAAAGATCCCATCCTGAGCAGTCCGTACTCACCGGCCGTTTTGACCAGTTCCTGAATGACTCCCACTACAAGAGCGGGAAGTATTCCCCATAGTAGTGGCGAGCCGCCGCTGATTACGTGAGGTGTGTACAGCTTCCTTACCACCAGCATCTGCAGCGGAACCTGCGTGTAAATCATCAGCAGGTAGAGGATTCCTCCAAGCAGCAGGGCGACAAACGAGAGCGGATTTTTGAACTCCCCGCCTATAAACAGCAGGGCGGATAGAGCCCCTATACATATGTAGATGAGATACGCCTCAATTAAAAGCGTGAGCGATCTGACCGGTTTGTACGGTTCCGCCGCTTTCGGCGGCTTCTTGACTACATCGAGATATATTTTGATATCCTGAGCCGGAATGACAGCTTTCACCAGTCGCTTGTCCGGTGTGAAATAGAGCAGCTTCTCCTGCGGCTCACTCAAATGGATGGCGAAAGCGGAGTCGAACACTTCGTTATATACCCGAAGATTCAGGAAGGAAACCACGTTCCCCTTGATCCGTGTATAGGTAAGCGACTGGGGCGAAAAGACGCTGTCGACAAGCGTGTCACCCACTGCAATATCGTGCATCGCCAGGAACATTTCGTACTGGTCCATGAAATTCGTCTCGACAGCGAATCGATCCATTGGACAGGGTATCTTCTGATCGATCTTTTCCCCGCCCCGAGTCGAAAAGCCGACGATCTCATCCCCCGACCGTTGCAGTGACAACTGCTCCTTCTGGTCGGAAACATCGAGCTTCATATCGTTCCCGAGATACGCCCCGTTTTCCGCTACTTTCTGCAAGTTCTGGATATCCATCTTGAGCGTCGAGCCGATCTTGGTGTAATCGAGCTTGAGCACTTCGTCCAGTTCCACTCCGTCGGTACCGTCTACCCTGGCCCGGTCCTTGACCGTGGAGACCAGATTGCCGATAGTCGAATCTTTGGCTTCAAAAGTCCAGACCCGTACTTCGCCGATCGGGCGATATTCCTCCACCGTCTCGCTCTTTTTGATAGAGCGCTGGGCGGCTGCAGGCAGAGCCAGAGCGAATATGCTTAATAAGATGATCCAGTTTTTCATGACGATGAAGAGAAGATAGGCAAAAGGGAAGGTTCGTCAACACAAAAGATTAGTGCGACTTGACGGCTGGCTTTCCGGCCAGCAACACCAGATCTCGCGATGATTTTCCGAAGGGAAGGTCCAGGATAAGATTTCCGTAAGCCTTGAGCCGTGTAAACCCAGCCTTCCTGACCGCCTCTTTCACCTGATCGACCTTGAAATTGTCGAATTCGTGGCGGAAGACTTCGAAGCTTACCGGAGTTGATGACAGGTCCGCCCGGGTAACATAGAGATTGATTCTCCGGCCGATCCGTTCGGCGAAACGTTCGTAGACAATGTTGCCGTCGGAGGTCGCTTTGATCGGGAACAGCTGTCCTTCGGCCATCGATTTGTAATTGAGCATCTGGATGACCAGTGTCCCGCCCGGTTGGAGGCAACGGCCGAAGCCTTCAAGGGCTGCGCGCAGCCCCTTGCGATCCCCCACACCGGTGATGGCATTGGCCAGACAGACGATCAAGTCGAACTTCCCATTCAGCGATTTCGGCAGTTTCTCGAACTGACCTTGCCTGAACTCGAGTTTTTCATCCTGTCCGGCATATTTGGATCGAGCAAAATCCAGCATGGGACGCGATTTATCCAGACCGATAGTACGCACTCCCCGTTCCGTAAACAGCCAACTGGTCAACCCGGTCGCACAGCCGGCATCGAGGACCGACTTCGGACTGAACGCCGCTATGAGTGCATCGACCTCTCGCCCGTGCGGCCTGGCACGAGATGCCGCGTCGGTAAGGGCGTCGTACTCTGTCGGGTAGGTCTCGAAGAATGATTTTGCGGGATGTTTGCTCACAGGTTTGTCCTTGGTGAAGTGCTTTTGGGCAAGGTCGGGTCTATTCGATCGGATGTCCACAACATTTTTGCAGGTCAGCTATGGCATCGGGTGAGAATACTGCCCCTTCTCTATCAGCGGCATGTGGTGCATATATTCCTGTGCCGTGATATCATTCTGCCATGGACCTATGAGCTTGAATGCGAACAGACCGCCCCAGAACAACAGGACCAGAATGGCAGCCCATTTGACTTTTGAGACCGGGCGCTTTTTCGAAACCAGGTGCACTTGAAGGGTCTGGCTGACCGGACAACTGTCGACACAGGCCATACAGCCGCTGCATTCATCAGAACGCACTTCCTTGATCTTGTCCACTTTGATAAACACGGGGCATACTCTCGCGCAAGCGGAGCAGTCGATACAGGTCTTTTCATTGCGAATGATTCGGGTCGGCGAAATGAAATTGAGAATACCGAGCAACCCTCCATACGGACAGAGATACCGACACCAGAATCCCCGAACGACCAGCGAGAGCACAAACAGGCTGCCAATAACGATCAGCGCTGTGGGGCTGATCTCGGTGAAGAATCGGAGCATGAGGATGTCGGCCACTTTGTTGTAGTTAGAAAAGAGGAATGACTTGATCGATTCCGGTGTCATCCAGATGAAGACAGAGTAAATGAAGAAAGCGAGCAAGATGTATTTGAGCGATCTGAGCGGATAGTCGAGCCATCGAGGTGGCTTCACTTTCCGTCGAAAGATCTTGTCCGAAATGTCGCCCAATAGTTCGGAGATGAATCCGATTGGACAAACCCAGGAGCAAAACCCCTTCTTGAAAAGCCAGGCGGTCAGAACAATTACCGCAAAAATGATCAGTCCCGAAGGATGGATTGCATTGACGATTCCGGTCTGCAGCCAGTATCTCAGGGAAACGAGTGAACTGATCGGCAGCCAGCCCTCGACACCCGGGGGACGCGAGACTGCTATTGAACTGCCCTGACTTCCGATGTATTTCACAAACAGGTAGAATTGTATGCCGATCCACACGTTTACTACCAACGAGAACAGTTGACTGTAGAATCGATATTTCTGAATGGATTTTCGCTGGTTTTTGCGAAGAGCCCGGCCCGGCGCCGGCTTGGTTGTTGTGTCCGTCATAGTCGTTTCCTTTCCGTTGGTCCCAAGATCGGACATGGACCGAAAAGCGCCCTTGATTTTAGTCAAGTTGAAGCAAAAATGACAGAAAAATGACGAACGGCCGGCAAGATTCATTTCTGCCGGCCGTCTGTAGAGTATTCAAACTGTAAGACAATCGATCAACAACCCGGACGCGGTCCGTGAGCATACAGGTAGTTCACCATGCCGATCAAGTCGCTGATATCGATCAGGCCGTCACTGTTGGCGTCACCCAGCAATGGGTTGTAGTCGTTGAAGTTCCCTCTGAACATGTAGTCAACCATGGCCACCAGATCAGCCAGATCCGGTCCAAAGCCGTCGGCGTTAAAGTCGCCGCAGATTCCCGACGTTCCGCTGACCAGATTGAAGGCATAGACAACGGCATCTTTAGGATCTCCGGATCCAACCAGCCGCCAGTAGTACAGCGTGGTGTCCGTGCCGGGGAGGGTCTGTCCGAGATCAAAGTGTGATCCTGAAACGTTGGCGTCAACGATCAAGTTGGAAAAAGCGAGATCGCCGGCCAGTTGGAAACGGACGGTACCCTGGTTGGTCCAGTCGAAGGACGGTTTCGGATTGCGGATAAAGACGCCCGGGATCGGACTCACCGCCGACTGCCCGGCCGGGAAAATCCCGAAATTCACCCCGTCACCCGGTAACAAGCTCTGATCGGCCAGGCGGAATTGAGTACCGTTAAGCGTATAGCTCAGCCCGAACGGCTCATTGGCCTTGGCCACTTGACGCGGAGCGGCGTGGATAGTGTACATCCCTGGCTGTGCTCCGTTAATCATGGCGTAGCTGTCCCGGCTGGAATTACCACCGAGGTCGCGCTGATAGTATTTCGCCGCCGGCATCGAGTTCGTTATTCTCGACAACCTGGCCCCGGTCTCAGAGGTGATCGTCAAATCGGCGTTGTCCCGCGCTTCGAGGCGGAACGACACTCGCCGGAAATTCTGTGGGTTAAGTTGGTTCGCCAGGACAAAGAGTGAAGACGAGGTGTTGTAACTGAACGCCGGAACAACCACATCTATATCGCCGTCGAGATCATAGTCGAAACAATCGAGAAACATCGGGCTGGGTTTATCGACTGCGTAGCGGGTCTCGTTTTCGAATTGACCGGCGGAATTGCCATACAGAATCCCGACGTATCGCATTGACGTATTCAGATAGACGATATCCAGATCGCCGTCGCCGTTCATATCGACCAGCCGGCTCGCCTTGGCCTGTCCCCTTACCACTTCGACCGTAGCTGTATCAAAAGTACCATCCCCGTTGCCGAGGTATATTACGATGCTGCTATAGGTCCCGCCTATCGACGGCGCGGCAACACAGAGGTCGTACTTGCCGTCGTTGTTAATGTCGGCTCCGTCGCCGGTCACCTGGATGTCACTGCTGCCGTACGACTGCGGATAGGTCGCTTGTAATGTGAATTCCCCCGATCCATCGTTCATATAGATCATGGTGGAATTAGTTGTTCCAACCGCGAGATCATCGTAACCATCGTTATTGAAGTCGGCGGCCCGGAGAGAACGCACGGTGTCGGTGGCGCTGAATGAACTTACTTGAGTGTAAACCACGGTACCACTGTCACTGCCCAGCAAGACCTGCACTGTTTTGGCCTGACCGTAAGCATAATCAGGTTCCGCGTCGCCGTTAAAGTCCCCCAGGCTGGCTGCATATCCTACGTATTTGTCGGGAGCAACGGTAATAGGCTGAAAACCAAAATCCCCGTCGCCGCGATAGAGGACAACGGCTGGCTTCGCGGGATTGACATTCCCTACCAGAAAATCGAGCAGACTATCACTGTCGATGAAGCCCGGCTGAAGTCCTCTCTTGTAGTATTGTATGTTGTCGTCATAGGCAATAGACGCGGTGCCGTCCAAAGCGATCGCCCAGATACCGACAAAAGGCGTATTGTTCCAGCCGTTGCCGGCTGTGATCAAATCGGGTCTGCCATCGTTGTCGAAATCGCCGCTCGCAAAATCATTCATGATACCGAACCCCCCTGTCTCGACCTGATCAAAAGCGAGTACATAGGACTCATCGCTCACAACCTGAATAACCAGTTGTCGCTCGCTGCAATTTCCAGCCGAATCGCAGGCGTGAATGGTCGTCTGCCAGACGCCAACGTCGCCCGCTCCCGGCGTCCACGATACGCGGGCGGGAGCGGTCCCACTTACAATCGGATAGGTCTGGGGAGTGCGTTGGTCCTGATTGATGTCATGAATATTGGTTAATGTCACCGTAAACGGATAATTATTCGGGTCGGTCACACTCACGTCAAACGAGAATGTGTTCCCTTGAATGGCGATAGGAACCGGGCCGCCGACTGAAATGGCCGGAGGCGGCGTTGATTCGATTATCGGTATATCCGGACTCACGAAATCCGGAGTGGTAAGTACATACTGGTGAGCGGTATCACCCGCAAGAAGAAACGCGAACTTACTCACCGGCGGCAACCAGGTGCTGTCCAGGTGTATCGCACCTTCCGACTCTGCCGTCAGATAAAGCTTTAAGAGAACATCGCTGCCAACCGGCAGCAAGTTGAGTCCGAACATTCTGATCGCGGAACATCGGATGGAGTCCTGGGCAGTTGTATCCGGTCCCTGAAGCCGTATCACTCGATAGTCCAACACCGAAGGGTCGGACATTCTTCCGACAACCTGCGCGGAGTCAAAGTGCGCGGCCCCTCCGTCCACCGATTGGAGCAACAGGCCAATGTCGATCGCATATGCCGGGCGATCGTTGGTAACTTGTATCTCCACCGGCATCGACTGCCCCAAGTGCAAAGTGGTCGGCAGGATGCGTACTTCATTCGTCGCCTGAACATCGACCACCGCGGCCGATATCACAAACAACAATAACAATCCGATCAACGAGAGTCGTTTTGACATGGAATCCCTCCTGTTATCTGTCAAATGGATCTCTGACTAAAAGTGGACCGCCCAAGTTGCTCTTATGCAAAGACGCACACCGTCCTCACCTGCTTAATGATAACATCTTAAATTTCAGGATACAAGCCGCGATTTCAATCGCATTCTCCGATGCCGCCCTAGAAATTACTTGCACGCACAGAGTTATATCACTAATGTATTGCCAATGAAGTCCCCTTTTGCCTCCGATTGGATCCAATTATGACAAGCAGAACCGGCAATATCATTCTTGTGGGAATGGTCGCAGGGGCTCTGCTCGGCTTTCTCGGTGGACTCTATCTGAGCGACCTCTTTCTGGATCTACAATTTATAGGTGTTCTGTTTTTGAATGCACTCAAGCTGGTCGTGGTCCCGCTGATAGTGGCCTCCATGATCATGGGAGTCGCGTCCCTGGGTGACATTCGGAAACTTGGGAGAACCGCCGCCAAGACGCTGGCGTACTATCTGGTCACTACCGGGTTTGCCGTAATTATCGGGATCGTTCTTGTGAACCTGCTCAAACCGGGCCACGGAGTGGAGAACTTCGGCGCCTATGTCCCCGATATTGTCGCCCAGAGCCATCAAAAGACTCTTATCGATGTAATCGAGAGCCTGATCCCGTCGAACATTTTCGATGCTGCGGCCAAAAACAACATCCTCCCGCTAATTGTCTTCTCGCTCGCTTTCGGTGCGGTACTGACAACTATCGGGGAGAAGGGTAAGCCGGTGATCGCATTTTTCGACGGCCTCAACCACGCTATTATGAAGTTGGTGACCTACATTATCTACTTTGCACCGATCGGTGTCATGGCGCTTATCGGCGGGATCGTGGCGGAGAACCGGGGATCGGTGAATCATCTGGTCTCGAGTCTCGCCATGTACACGCTGACAGTAATCGTCGGACTGCTGATACATGCTCTTGTCGTATTGCCCTTGATCCTGAAGTTCTACGGCAAGCGGAAGCCGTTCGTGTACTTCATTAATATGGGTCAGGCACTCGCGACAGCCTTCACCACCGCATCGTCTTCGGCCACCCTTCCAATCACAATGGAATGCGTTGAGGAAAAGAACGGAATTGACGAAAGGGTTTCGGCCTTTGTCCTCCCCCTCGGGGCGACGATAAACATGGATGGTACCGCGCTCTACGAAGCGGTCGCGGCTCTGTTTATCGCCCAGATCTACGGGATCGATATGTCGATGGGCCAGCAGATCGTCATATTTCTGACCGCGACGCTCGCCTCGATCGGCGCCGCCGGCATTCCCCATGCCGGGACAGTAACGATGGTCTTCGTGCTCAGCGCAGTCGGTCTGCCACTTGAAGGGATCGGGTTGATCTGGGCAATTGACTGGTTTTTGGATCGCTGTCGCACAACGGTCAACGTCCTGGGCGACTCGGTCGGAGCGGCCGTGATTGCCTCCACCCGCGAGTTTACTGTAAATAATTGACTTCTCCCCTCTACTTTGGCACCTCCTGGAAGGCGAAACCGCTTGACGGCCATAGTGTCAAGCGGTATGTTTCAGTAACGCTTCCTGAGTAAACGTCAAGACGACCTGCCTCCCGGCGAGGGATCCAGGGCCGGCGGAAGTTCGTTGTCCGACCCCATTCGAAAGCAAGGAGTCAATTCCATGAAGATGAAGCTAACGATCTCAGTGTTAGTTGCTCTGGTGCTCGCCTTTTCGGTGGCATCCGCGTCCCGGCAGAAGCCCGGCTTCAAACCAGACAGTGGCAGTCAGAATCTGACCAACAATATGCCTTCTTCCAGGGCATCCTGTTTTCTACGCAGGTATGGCAATTTCTTTTCGGGGTATGCCACCGGACAATCACCGGACGATCGCATTGTGACTTATTTTGATCCATCGACCTGTAGCAGTCCGGCCTACCCTTATCAGATCCAGTCGGTCTATTTCTCACTTATAGGGTTCGTGGGAACCCCCTGGCCGGTAGGGATGGATGTCGTCGTGTTTGACACCTCATCGGCTAACGCCTGTTCCGGGCCCGGGGCGGAGTTATATCGCTATCATGTGTCTTGCGATCAAAGTTCCTTCGGTGCTCCTCAGATCGGAATGGTGACACTTCCGTCAGGTTGGTGCGTGACTGGACCGGTTTACATCGGCGTAGAGTACAACGATACGACTTCGGGACCTTATCCCTCGATGCTTTTCGACACCACCTCGGCCCCTGATTCATGTACGAACTGGTACTACTTTATGGGCGCCTGGCACGAATGGTACGACTTCTGGGACAACCTCCCCGGTTATCCCCTGATCGGAGTGCAGGGCGAGACCAATTCATCGGTCTGTTGTCCGGATGCCGATGGCGATGGTGTGTGCGATGCGATCGACAACTGTCCCAATGTCTCGAACGTCTCACAGGTCGACACCGACGGCGACAGTTTTGGTGACGCCTGTGATAACTGCCCGATGCTGTCTAATCCGGGGCAGGAGGACGCCGATGGTGACGGAATCGGTGATGTCTGCGACGCCTGTCCTTCGGATCCTTACAACGATCAGGACGGCGACGGGATCTGCGGCAATCTCGATAATTGTCCGGGGATCTACAATCCGGCGCAAGAGGATATCAACATGAACGGGATCGGGGACTCCTGTGAGACCTGTTGTGTAGGGATACGTGGAAATATCGATCGCGATCCGAGCGAGACGGTTGATATCACCGACTTGATTTATCTGGTCGACTATCAATTTGGCGCTCCGCCCGGCCCGGTCCCACCCTGTCCGGACGAAGCTGACGTCAATGGTGACAGTGTTCTCGATGTCGCGGATCTGATTTACATGGTCGACTTCATGTTCGGCTCCGGCCCTGCACCGTCGAGTTGCCCGTAGCAGCTTGTCGACGGGAGTGGTCTTAGCGTGGGGCGGCCTCGTCTTCGAGTCGCGCCATCTTCAGTAGCCCATCCATGAAAGAGGTCCGCATCTCGCGGACCGAATGACGGGTGGGTGACAGCGCAAACATTGTTCGGCCATGCCGAACCGTTTCCCCACGCTGCGCCCTACCCGGCTATCGCCGGACCGGGCTGACGTGGGCTACAAATCATGGGTTTCGATTGAAGGTCCGCCATTCGATTTGATAATGTGCTGTCAGGAATCCTTTCCTGACAGCGAACAAACATTTACGACTCTCAAATGTCAGCCGTCTTCGGTAGCCCACCTAAAATGAGGTCCGCGCTTTGCGGACCGAATGACGGGTGGGTGACAACCGGTCGTTCGTTCGGCGCATACCGAACTTCTCCCCACGCTGCGTCCTACCCGGCTAACGCCGGACCGGGCTGACGCGGGCTGCCGAAGAACCAGAATCATGGAAATTGACAAATGTCGGCACCCAAGAGGGTATCGACCTGCTGCGGATATCGGAAAAAAATAACAATTGCCGTCACCCATCCGGGCGTCAACCTACCGCGTGAGCAGCCCCCGATAGCCGCTGTGCTTTAGCGGAACTTCCCATGCGCTCTCAAGCTCCGCCTTGGTGTTCAGGTGATTGTTGAAAACCAGCGTATTCGGACCGATCGCTCCTTCGGCTAACTTCTCTTCAAAATCATCGCGCGTGGTTGAGATGATTTTCGTTCCATCGCGATAAACAACCGTCCGCCAGTCAAGCAGACGAAAGCCCAAGGTCTGATTCAAGTTCGCGGACAAAGCCGACCGATCGGTCAATCGAGCAGCCGGAGGCCTTCACCTGAGCTTCGTCGGCGCACAGCACGACGAACCGGTCGTGAAGTACCTCGATCGCGGCGTCGAGCTTCTCCCCGTGGGCAGCCCACGAAGCGACAAAGAGACGGCCACGTTCCCGGATTTCCTCGATCTCGGTACCCTTCAACGGCCGGTCGGCCTGGTAAATCCAGACCCGGGCCGAATCGTTAAGATCTTGATATGATTTAGCTTCTATCGTCATTAATCCCTTTCTCTCGATTCATATTCGTGGCCCGGTTCACAAACACGGGCCAGAAACAGTACGATTCTTCGGCCCGCAATGATTGGGTCGGGTTCAGGGCTCGTTTGTCGTAAATTGTTTCGAAATTGATTCAGCGAGAGTTGCAGTAAAAAAATACTGGGGGGCAGGGTCGAACTGCCGACCTCCTGATCCACAGTCAGGCGCTCTAACCATCTGAGCTACCCCAGCATAGTAAGGCCAAATTATGACATTTTGAACTTTAGTCAAGAAGAAAGAAAAATCGGGCTATCTCTCTTCAGCGACTGCGGTTAAGTCAAATGACTGTCTCAGATCATCGGATGATTTGAGTCGACTAAGTCAACAGCTTCACAAACCCGCCGACCAGAAGGCAGACAATCACAATCGGCAAGGCGACCAGGAGTATTACCAGCACTGAAGCAAGCATTACACCGAGCAGGCCTCCCAGGAGCCCGGCCACCAGACCGATCGCTCCGACCGCCAATCCGACGAGGCCGCCCAGAATTCCCACTGTCAACTGGAGGATCCCTGGCGCCACGGCCAAAAGGATAAAGGTCAATCCGACCACAATGAGCAGAGCTTTCATATTTGTCTCTCCCTCTCTTCTCTGCTAAATACTCTCACTTGTGAATCTTATTCACAATTCAATTTACGAGATTTGGATCGGAAAGTTACGCATCGGCCGCTTACCGGCCGGCCAGTTTCATGATAATTTCCCATTCGGTCGGTGTTACCGGCTGCACTGAGAGACGGCTCCCGCGCTGGGTAAGCACCATCTTCTCCAGTCCGGGAGTCTTCTTGAGCTGCTCCAGCGTGATCAATTCCTTGAATTTCCGCTTGAACTTCACATCGACCATATACCAGATCGGGTTGTCTTTCGTGTGTTTCGGGTCGAAATGCTGTTCTTCGGGGTTCTCGGCGGTGAAATCAGGATATCCGGAACGCGTGACGACACAAATTCCGGCGATTCCCATAGGATTCGACTTACTGTGATAGAAGAACGCTTCATCCCCCTTTTTGATGTCATCGCGGAGCATATTCCGTGCTTGATAGTTGCGGACGCCGTCCCAGTGCTCCGTGCTGTTCGGACGCTTCTTGAGGTCGTCGATAGAGAAACATCCCGGTTCCGTTTTAAGCAGCCAGTATCGCTTTGCCATATTGCTCTTTCCTTTCACAAGCCGCCGAGCGTTCGGCGCACAATAACGCATTTTCTTTAGATGGATTGATTACTCTGCATTTTTCTCGAACAAATCCAAGCAAATATGTATTATTATACAATGAAGATATGATGTTACAAAGTAAGAACAGCACCAATACCGATTACGATTATCTGCGCGAGCGGATGGTCCGCGAGCAGTTGGTCTCGCGCGGAATCAAGGATCGGGCCGTACTCGATGCGATGCGCACCGTGCCGAGGCAGCTATTCGTTCCGGAGGAGCTGCGGGTTCAGGCATACAACGATGGACCACTTCCGATCGGACACGATCAAACCATTTCGCAGCCGTTCGTGGTGGCCTCAATGACCGAGCATCTTGAGCTGACTCATCGAAGCCGTGTGCTCGAGATCGGCAGCGGGTGCGGCTATCAGGCAGCCGTCCTGGCGGAGATCGCAAAAGATGTGTACACAATCGAGCTCATTCCTGAACTGTACCGTGAGGCGGCACAGTTGTTCGGCGAACTCCACTATCGCAATGTAACCGCCCGCCAGGGGGACGGATCGCTGGGCTGGCCCGAGCACGCGCCTTACGACGGCATCATCATTACAGCGGCTGCTCCCCGCATCCCGGAAGCGTTGATCGATCAACTGGCCCTGAACGGAACGATGGTGCTTCCAATCGAAGACCCCGAATATGGTGGTCAGGAGCTGATCAAAGTCCGCAAGACGGCCAACGGTCTGGTCCAACGGTCCCTCTATCAGGTACGCTTCGTCCCGATGCTCGGGAAGATCCGGCAAAGTTCCGGCTCTATTTAGTCCACAAATCGCTAGTCATCCCGCCAGCAATGTGCTATTATCCATCCTATGTCCGAGCGGCTCAATGTGAAGGAAGACTACATGCTGGCAAAATGCTGCTCCCCTGTCCCCCCCGACCCGATCGCCGGGTATTTCAGTTATGACAAGATTATCAAAGTCCACCGGTCAGGCTGCGATGAACTCAGGAAAGTCGAGCCAGAGCGTTTGCTGTCGCTTGTCTGGCACGATATTCTAGCCGAGTCCGCGCCGTTTGAGCCGGAATTAGACTACGGCGAGCTTGAGGAGACCGATTTCGCGGTTCTGAGTCACCATGCTCAGTACGGCGTTGACTATTCTCTTGTAGTCGCCCGGAAAGTGGGAATTGCGAAACAGGAAGCGTTCGATCGGCACCAAAAACTGCTGCGCCTGAAATTAATCGAACGGGTGGAACCTCGCATCATACAATACCGTAAAGGAATTGTGGAAAGCAAATGGATCAAACATCGCAATCATACGTATTACGATTTGACGCCAAAAGGAAAAGAATACCTCGCTTTTTTCCGCCGCCCCGAGGGTCCCAAAAACTAACTTATGAAATTTTGATCACGCCGTGAAGATCCCTGACATAACGCCATCTAAGTCAATAAACTATAATATAATATCACGCAGATTTAACAAATCACATGAAGGAGCGCTCATGCAGACGAGACGTCTAGGAACCGCGGTGCTCGCTCTTGCCGTGCTGCTTATGTTCAATGCGAATGCGTTCGCCGGCCGCTATGTCCGGTTGTTCGGCCATCCGCAGAACCAGCAGAAGGCGAAAGCTGCCCCCCAGAAACCAGGCTCAGAGAAGCCGTACGACGACCTGATTAAGGACAAAGTGGTCATTTCCGGCCTGTTCACATTCTATCAGGACACCACCGACAACAGCATGCTGATGGCGATTAAGCCGAGTCAAATCGGACCTCTCTATCTTTGCGGGGAGACCCGGACCGAAGCTGAAGGGGCGTTTTTCGACAATGGCTCGATGGGCCAGTCCTTCCCCTTCTATTTCAAACGGGTGGGTAAACAGATCATGCTCATCGAGAAGAACCTTCGCGTCCGCGCCGACTCGACCTCAACGATGGAAAAGGCGGTAGCCCGTGGAATCTCTGATGGTCTCTACGGTTCAACCGATGTCAAGTCTCAGCCGAACGATTCCGGCTGGATACTGGTCGACCCGGCTGAGTTCTTCATCCGCGACGCCGAGAACATCAACTACTCCCTCGGCATGTCGGCGAAGCTCGGGGTAAGTTTCGACAAACAGAACAGTTACTTTGAGACGGTCAAGTCGTTCCCGAAGAACACAGAGATCGATGTGAAGCTGCATTATCGCAGTTCCCGACCGATCAATGCCGAGACAATGCAGGATCCCTGGGGAATGTTCCACGGGTACCACTACTCTCTCTCCACGCTGGAGGAAAGCCCCGACTTTACTCCTCGTATAGCCGATGATCGCGTAGGCTACTTCCTGACTATGTACGAAGACTACACCAATATGGACAGTGAATCACCGTACGTCCGGTACATCAACCGCTGGAATCTTCGCAAAAAGAATCCGGGAGCGCGGATATCCGAACCGGTGGAGCCGATTGTCTATTGGGTGGAGAACACCGTGCCGAAGGAATATCGCGACGCGTTTGCTGAAGGTATCGAGTTCTGGAACCAGGCGTTCGAGAAGATCGGTTTCCGCAATGCGATCGTGGCCAAGCAGATGCCTGACACCGCCACCTGGGATCCGGCCGATGTCCGCTACAATACCGTCCGCTGGATCGTAATGCCGGGCGGCGGCTACGCGGTCGGTCCGAGCCACGCCGATCCGTTCACCGGACAGATTTACGATGCCGATGTCCGCGTGTCGGCCGACTTCATCCGGTATATGTTCAGCAATATGCAGAACTTCATCAAGCCGGTATCGTTCAACGGCACTTTCCCGGAGCAGGACTCAATTAAGGCCGCCCTTCACACCGGCCCTGAATTCTGTAATTACGAAGAAGCTTCAGCAAAGGAAGCGGCGTTCGGTCTTGACGTCATTACGAGTGTCGCTAACACCCTCGCCGATAAGGATTCGCTCACCAAGGAATATGTGCACTCTTATATCGTGTCCTTGGTCGCCCACGAGGTAGGGCATACTCTCGGTTTGCGCCACAACTTCAAGGGTTCGAGCATTTACACGATGGACCAGGTGCAGGATCGTGACTTCACCACCAAGAACTCGATCGACGGTTCGGTGATGGACTACATGCCCCCGAATCTGGCCGGGCCGAACAAACCGCAGGGCGAATTCTATCAGTCGGTCCCGGGTCCGTACGATGACTGGGCGATAGAATACGGCTACTCGGATTTTGGCGATATGCCGGTATCCGATCAGAATATCAAACTGAAAGAGATCGCATCGAAAGCATCCGATCCCAAGCTCGCGTACGGTACCGATGAAGATGCGTTTGGCAGCAGCCCGAAGTCGGTCGATCCGACCTGTAACCTATTTGATATGGGTCCCGATCCGCTCCTTTTCTGCCAACATAAGATCGATCTGACCAACTATCTCTGGAAGAACACGATCAAGGACTTCGAGACGCCCGGCAACAGCTACGAGAAGGTCATGCGGGTCTTCCAGACCGGCTGGCGGTCGTATTTCGAATCGGCCGGATTCGCCGCGAAGTATATCGGCGGGCTATATCACTACCGCGATCATATCGGCGATCCGAACGGTCGGGTACCGTTTGTCCCGGTCTCGGCGGCCGATCAGAAGCGGGCAATGGCTTTCCTTCGTGACTACATCTTCGCACCTGATGCGTTCAAGCTGTCGTCCGATCTCTGGAACAAGCTGCAGCCGGAACGGATGCCCGACTTCCTCTTCTCCGTCTATAGCGTTCCGCAGGTCGATTACCCGATTCACCAGATGGCGCTGGCCGCTCAAAATCAGGTGATCAGCCGAATCTACAGCCCGTACATTTTAGGGCGTTTGCTCAACAATCTGGAGCGGGTCAAACCGGGCGACGAGAAGTACACGATGCAGGATATGTTCAATGACATGCGAAAGATGATCTGGACGGAACTGAACGGACCTACCGATGTCAACAGCTTCCGTCGTCAGCTTCAGCTGAGTCACCTGAATCAGATTGTCGCGATCTATCTTGGAAGCACGATGGATTATCCGCACGATGCGATCACGCTGGCCGGAAACGACCTCAGCATAATCGAGGCCAGTGCCAAACAGGCATTGAATTCGAACAAGATCGACGATATGACGAAAGCACATTTCAAGGAAGTCATCCGGCAAATCGAGGCGGCCAAGAGCGCAAGCAGAGATTACTCGATGCTGGCGCGATAGTCGTTTCAAACTTGCGACCGGAGTCGCGAACGAATGTCATTAAGGCGTGGACGTACTGTCCACGCCTTTTTTGTACAAGGAGATAGGCCGATGAATAACCTGGAATTGCTCAACAGCCACGCCTCGGTTCGCAAGTTCACCGATAAACCGATATCCGCGGATGAGGAACAGGTAATTGTCCGGACGGCTCAGCGTTCACCGACCTCGTCAAATCTGCAAAGCTACTCCGTCGTCGGCATACGTAATCAGGAGACGAAAGACCGATTGGCCGAACTGTGCGGAAACCAATCGCATATTTCCGCCTCGGCGCTGTTCCTGGTGTTCTGCGCCGATCTTCATCGCATGGCGCGGATCAATCAAAACAAAGGATACAATTTCAACGGCGACACCACTGAGATGTTCATCGTATCGACCGTCGATGCCGCCCTGGTTGCCGGACGCGCACTCATTACGGCACAGTCGTTGGGTATGGGTGGTGTTATGGTCGGGGCGATACGAAATCATCCGGAGGAGATATCCCGCTTGCTGTCACTTCCCAAACTCGTTTACGCAGTGATGGGAATGTCGCTGGGGTATCCGGCCGCACCGTCCTATGCGAAACCTCGCCTCCCCCTTGAAGCTATATATCATCGCGAAAAATACAGCGATGCCGGGTTCGACCAGGCTGTGGCCGAATATGACGCAAAAGTAATTGAAACGGGACAACTGATCGGACGTCAGGTTCAGCCGAACCTCTACCCTGACTTCAAAGGGACTTATTCCTGGTCGGAACATTCAGCGAGAAGAATGGCAAATGAAGACGACACGGCGATGCGTCCCTTCATGCTGAGATACTTGCAGGGGCGAGGATTCATGATCCGTTAAGCCGGTCAATCGTCCTCGTCCTTCGCGACTCCGTCTCCGTTGTCGCCGTTCTCGGACTGGTAGTAGTACTTGATATAATTCCAGGCATCGATTGCCGTATCGGCATACACGAACAACTCCAGATCTTCGGGATCGATCGTCCCTTCTTCGACAAAGTGCTCGAAGTTCACCAGATTGCGCCAGTACTCTTCGCCGAACAGCACGATCGGCAGCGGCTTGATCTTTTTGGTCTGCGACAGGGTGAGGGCCTCGAACAGTTCATCCATCGTTCCGAAACCGCCGGGAAACGCCACGAGTGCTTTAGCTCGGAGCATGAAGTGCATTTTACGGATGGCGAAGTAATGAAACTGCATGCATAACTCAGGCGTGATGTACGGGTTCGGCTCCTGTTCCATCGGAAGCGTGATATTCAATCCGACAGATTTAGCGCCAATTTCCCAGGCTCCGCGATTGGCCGCTTCCATAATGCCGGGGCCGCCTCCGGTCACGATGACATACTTATTGTGATTATTATCCTGACCTTCGGTCGAGACCAATCGGGCAAACTCTCTCGCCTCGTCATAGTAATGCGATTTGGCGAGGATCGATTTGGCGCTTCGAAGCTGCCTTTTCAGATCCCGGTCGGACGGCTTCTTGAGCAGTTTCCTTTCGATCTTTCGTACGTTGGCCTGAGCATGCTTTGGCTCGAGGATACGGGTGCCGCCGAATACGACAATTGTCGAAACAACCTTGTGCCGACGAAACCCCTTCTCGGGTTTGAGCAGCTCGAGCTGAAGTCGCACCGGACGGAGCGAGTCGCGATCCATGAAGTCATCGTCGTGATACGCGATTTTATAAGCATCGGACTTTTTGAGTCGCTCGATCAATTTGGCTCTATTGAATTTTTCTGCCATTATCTTTCTCTTTTTTACAATTCTACTTTCTCGTCCAAAGTTGGAACATGTGTATTCCAGCTTCGCTGCTCGGTGAACTGCCGGGCCAGGGCGAACGACCGGTCCGCTTCACCGTGCGTGATAAATACTTTCGACGGGTCCGGCCGGAATGGCTCCAGCCAGTGTGCCAGCTCATAGGTATCGGCATGTCCGGACAGACCGAACAACGTTTTGACCTGCGCCTTTACTTCGACCGGCGTTTTGTGGATATAGACCAATTTCTCCCCTTCCAGCAGTTTCCGTCCGAGCGTCCCTTCTGCCATATACCCGGCCAGCAGGAGGATCGTATTGGGATCGGGAAGCCGGTTGATCAAATGATGAAGGATGCGCCCACCCGTCATCATTCCGCTTGCCGACATGATAATTGCCGGTCCTTTGATTTTGTTCAGCTCTTTCGATGATTTCCGTTTGCGGTGCAGGAAGACGTTCTTGCCGTAAAACCCGTCTTCGGTATCGTTAAGCAGGTCGTGGTTGATCTGATGGAACGACGGAAATTTCTTGTAGATGTCAGTCGCCCGGATTGCCATCGGCGAATCGATATGGATGTTCATCTTCGGGATTCTTCCCTGCCTCATCAGCACGTTCGCGATGTACGTAATCTGCTGGGTACGCCCGAGGGCAAAAGCCGGAATCAGGAGGATAGATTTGCTCTTTACGACTTCATCGACAACTTTGGCAAATTCAAAATAGATATCCTGCGGTTCATGCACCACCCCTCCATAAGTGGACTCGCAAATTAACGTGTCGGCCCTGGGCGGTGGGCTCGGATCGTTGACGAAAGGAAGGGCGTACCTTCCGACGTCGCCGGAAAAGAGGATGCTGGCCTTACGCTCCGCATCGGTCATGTGAATCTCCAGACAACCGGCTCCGAGCAAATGGCCCACCTGATGATATCTAAGTCGGAACTCATCGCCGATAGTGAACCACTCGTTGAAATTGATCGGCGTGAACATCTCAAATACTTTCTTGGCGTCATCAACTGTATACAGCGGCAAGGCCGGGGTATGACTGGTCGCCTTTTTCCGATTGCGGTACTCGGCATCTTCTTCCTGTATATGGGCGGTATCAAGGAGAATGACGCGGACCAATTCAATCGTCGGGGCGGTGGCATAGATTCGCCCCGAGTATCCGTTCTTCACCATGACCGGCAGATACCCGGTGTGATCCAGGTGAGCGTGCGTGACTACGATCGCTTCAAGCTCTCGCGGGTCGAATTGGGGAGGTGCCCAGTTGCGCTGGCGAAGTTCTTTGCGACCCTGAAAGAGTCCGCAGTCGATCAGTAGTTTCTTATGATTTACTTCAAGCAGATACTTTGACCCGGTGACAGTCTGGGCCGCCCCGTGAAATGAAAGATTAATCACTGAATGTATCCTATACGTTCGGTCTATCTGCGATGCACTGATGCGGAAAAAACCGGTTCATCTCAGGACTTGGCGTAAAACTCTTCGAACGGAATCTCAATCGGATGTCCCACCGAGATCCCGAGTGAGAGCGCGTTTCTCAGGACCGGATTATCGAGCGTCACTTTACGCTGCTTTCCGGCCACATCCTCAATCGGCACCGAGGACATTTCGTTGGCGCGCAAGCCGACCATTCGGCCAAACTCGCCGCGCACCGCCATGTGGGCAGCTTCCACTCCGAACCGAGTCGCCAGAATGCGATCGAAGGGCGTCGGCTGACCGCCTCTGAGAAGGTGTCCGAGGATAGTAACACGACATTCGATATTTGTCAACCCCTCGATCTGCGCCGCCACCCGATGAGAGATCCCACCCAACCGGATCTGGTCGGGAGAATTGGCGATCCTTTTCTGCACGACCATATCTCCGCCGATCGCCGTGGCCCCTTCGCCTACCACAACAATGGAGAAGTTCTTGCCTTTGGCATTGCGCTCTTTGACCGCTTCGCACACGGCATTAATATCATAGGGGAACTCAGGCATGAGGATTATATCACCGCCGCCGGCCATCCCGGAATAAAGCGCCAGCCAGCCGGCATACCGACCCATTACTTCGACTATCATTACCCGGTGATGCGACTGCGCTGTGGTGTGGATCTTGTCGATAGCCTCAGTCGCGGTCGTCATGGCAGAGTCGAATCCAAACGTGATGTCGGTCCCTTCGAGATCGTTGTCGATCGTTTTCGGAACGCCAACCACGGGGATGCCCTTTTTCATCATTCCGGCCGAGGCTGCCATGGTGCCGTCGCCACCGATCACGATCAGCGCGTCAAGACCGAGCGCTTCGAAGTTTCTTATCGCCTGGGTCGATCGATCCAGATAGACATAGTCATCGTCCTGTAGCACCGGGAATCGGAACGGGTCGGCCCGATTGGAAGTACCGAGGATCGTTCCGCCCTGGGTGAGGATACCGGAAACATCGCGAGCTCCGATCTCCTTGAATCTATTCTCAACCAGCCCCTCGTAACCGTCGAGGAACCCGACTACATCCATTCCGTATTCAGTATGCCCCGTTTTGACAATTGCTCGAATAACGGCATTCAGGCCGGGACAATCTCCGCCTCCGGTAAGAACACCCACTCTCAGTTTTGATTTACGCATACTCACTTTAACGCTTTTTCCTGTTTAGAGACAATGTAAAAACACCGGTAGAGGCTGGATATAGCGTGATCACGGGTTCCAGCCTGCTATCTGCAATTATATCGGCCAAATCTGTCGGCGATGAATAAAATATTTGTTGATTTGGACGATAAATTGTTCTAAAGAGAGTACTTAGCGACAGGGGGTATATTCGGCTCCCGGTCGCCAACCCGTTACCATCGAGAAAATATGCGAGTTAAACAATATCTGGTCCTGCCCAAACTCCCCGACCGAATCAAACCGCTCCAGGAACTGTCACAGAACCTCTGGTATTCATGGAACTGGGAGATCATCAACCTGTTTATCCGGCTCAGTCCAGAGATCTGGGAGGAGTGCTCGCAGAACCCGGTTGAGATGCTCTCACGGCTTCCCCAGGATATTCTGGAAAAGGCGGCTGAGGACGACGGTTTCCTGGTCAGCATGGATCGGGCTTACGGGAAGTATAAAGAGTACCTCAAATCGAAAAAATGGTTTCCCTCCAAGCATGCCGAATACATCCAGAACCCGATCGCATACTTCTCCCTCGAATACGGTCTGGACACCGGACTTCCCGTTTACTCGGGCGGCCTCGGTGTGCTGTCGGGCGACACCCTGAAGTCGTCGTCGGACATCGGCGTGCCTATGGTGGCGATCGGGCTGTTGTACCGATACGGATACTTCCGGCAGTTTCTTTCCAGCGACGGCTGGCAGCAGGAACGGTATGAGGAAAACGACTGGTACCATATGCCGGTGCAGTTGGTCAAGGACGAACATGAAGAGCCTATCCGGGTGGTGGTAGAACTTGACGGCACGCCGGTCAAGCTGCAGATATGGAAGGTCTCGGTCGGTATCACTCCTCTGTTCCTGCTTGACACGAATATTCCTGAAAACTCGACCAAGTGCCGCGAGATTACTTCGGTACTCTACGGCGGCGATAAAGATATGCGTATTCGCCAGGAGATCGTCCTTGGGATCGGCGGCGTTAAAGCCCTTCGGGCTATGAATCTTGAACCGGCGGTCTTCCATATGAACGAAGGGCATGCCTGGTTTTTGACGCTGGAGCGGATTCGTCACCTCATGACGGAAAAACATCTCTCCTTCAAAGAGGCTTCGCAGTACGTCTGGTCGACCACGGTGTTCACGACTCATACCCCCGTACCGGCCGGCAACGAACGGTTCGACCCGGTATTGGTACATAGATACCTGGGCAAGTATGTCGAAAGCCTGGGAATCAGCTGGCGCGATTTTCTCGGAATCGGCAGGGTCTTCCCGGACGATGAATCTGAAACCTTCTGCATGACGGTAGCCGCCCTCAAATACTCAGCCTTTGCCAATGGCGTGTCAAAGCTGCACGGGAAAGTGTCGCGCGAGATGTGGCACAATATCTGGCCGGACCTTCCGGTGGAAGAAGTCCCGATTAAGGCGGTCACCAACGGAGTGCATCCAAGATCATGGATCTCGCACGACATGAGCGAATTGTATCAATCGTATTTCGGCGCCAGCTACCTGGAGCAGCCTGAGAATCTGCAAAAATGGCAGAAAGTAAATAAGATTCCTGATGCCGAGCTGTGGCGAATCCACAATCGCCGTCGTGAGCGCCTGGTCTTCTTCGCCCGCAAGCGTCTCAAACAGCAATTGATGCGGAGAGGGGCCTCGCAGCTCGAAGTTCAGCGGGCGGACCAGCTTTTGGACCCGCAGGTGCTGACGATCGGATTTGCGCGAAGGTTCTCCACTTACAAACGCGGCAACCTCCTCTTCACCAATCTGGATCGCCTGGAACGGATCGTCAATAGTGACCGTCAACCGGTACAGATCATTATTGCCGGCAAGGCCCATCCGCTGGACAATCCCGGCAAAGAAATCATCAAGCAGATTGTTTCGTACGCCTCCCAGGACAGATTCCGCAATCGGATCATCTTCCTTGAGGATTATGACATCAATGTAGCCCGTTATCTGGTGCAGGGGGCCGATGTCTGGTTGAACAATCCGCGCCGCCCGCAGGAAGCTTCGGGGACCTCCGGTATGAAAGCAGCCCTGAACGGCGTGCTGAATCTGTCGATTCTCGATGGCTGGTGGGTCGAAGGGTACAGTGATGACACCGGCTTCAAAATCGGCAATGGCGAGGAGTACGAGAATGTCGAGATGCAGGACCACCTCGAGTCTGACCTGCTCTATAATGTACTCGAACGCGAAGTTGTGCCGTTGTTTTATGATCTGAACGAGATCGGGCTGCCTTCCGGCTGGATCGAGAAGATGAAAAACACGATCAATATGGCCGGCAGCCAGTTTTCGACTCATCGCATGATCATGGATTACGCCGAAAAATTCTATCTCAGCGCTTACGATTCATCCCGCAGACTCTCAGACAACGGCTTCGAGGTCACCCGAAAAGTAACGGAGTGGCTGGATCGGATGTCGCGAAGCTGGGCAAGTATCGGCATCAAGGAAGTCGATATTCCCGAAATGACCGGGACGCTATATGTCGGGCAAAAGTTTCCGATCAAGATCAAGGTCCTCCTTGGCGACATCACCCCAGATGATGTATTCGTTGAGATCATTTCGGGTAAGCTTAACTCGCAGGAACAGATAAGAAACTACGAACCGGTCGATGCTGATCTGACCGAGCAAACCAAAGACGGCGTGTATACTTTTGCCGGCGAGGTGACCTGCCGAGAGACCGGTCGATTCGGCATAACCGCGCGAGTGGTCCCGAAGAACCCCAATCTCCCCCATACCATTAGGCCGAAACTTATCAGTTGGTGGTAGCGGGGCGAGTGCCGCTTTCGCATTCAGAGACTCAATCCCCCATTATCTGACGAACTTTTCGCCGATAGCTTCGTACTATGTGATGAACGACGGTTAACGTCGTAAGGGTAAGCTATTGTCTATGAGCGTCATGTCTCAGTCGATCGAGAGTAATCACTTGACAATCCACTGCATCGTCGGTTTATTCGCTGCTAAACCAATTTCAACATTTAATGCTTCCAGGAGGAATCTATGATAAGAGCAAGCGTTCGTATGATCACGCGATCGGTCTGTCTTGTCATGTTGCTCGTCCCGGCGGTGCTGAGTTTCGATTTTACTCAGCTCGAAAACGCCGTGAGTGAGCATACGCTGGCAAACGGCCTGAAAGTGATCGTGATGGAACGGCATGACGCCCCGGTCGTCTCGTTCGTAACCTATGCCAACGTCGGTTCGGTCGATGATCCCAAAGGTTACACCGGACTGGCCCACATGTTCGAACATATGGCATTCAAAGGGACGACGACGTTGGGCACCAAAGATTACGGCAAAGAAGAGAAACTGATTGCCGCCGAAGACTCGGTCTTCATGAAGCTTCGTACCGCCCGCGACCAGGGACGGCTCACCGATACGGTCAAGGTCGATTCGCTGGAGAAACAGTATGAAGCGGCCCGTGAGGCGGCTTACGACGAAGTCATTCCGAATGAATTCGGAAATATCATCGAGCGCGAAGGTGGGGTCGGCCTGAATGCCTTTACCTCGGACGACGAGACCGTATTCTTCTTCAGTCTCCCCTCCAACAAAGTCGAACTCTGGATGGCTCTCGAATCGGAGCGCTTCCTCCACCCGGTCCTTCGCGAAATGTACAAAGAGCGCGATGTGGTCGCCGAAGAGCGCCGGATGAGAACCGATTCCAACCCGTTCGGAAAACTAATCGAGCAGTTCGTCTCCATCGCCTTCCAGGCGCATCCCTATCACGTTCCGACCATCGGCTACATGTCCGACATTCAGTATTACTCACGGAAGGAAGCCAAGGCGTTCTTTGAAAAGTACTATGCTCCGGCCAATCTGACCGTGGCCATTGTCGGCGACGTGAACACCGACGATGTCATCAAACTGGCCGAGAAGTACTGGGGACGGATCCCCTATCGTCCTGCCCCGGACCGGATCGCTACCGTTGAACCGGAACAGAAGGGTGAGCGCCGCGTGATCCTCCAGGATCCGTCGCAGCCTATTTTCCTGTGTGGCTGGCACATCCCGGAAGCGACCAGTCCTGACCGTCCCGCCCTCGACGCCCTCTCGGACTATCTCGGTCAGGGACGCACCTCGATTCTGTACAAGGACCTCATCAAGGATAAGAAGATCGCAGTACAGGTCGCTGCTTTCACCGGATACCCCGGCGACAAGTATCCCACCCTGATGGCGGTCTACGCCATTCCTTCGAGCGGCCACAATAACGACGAGGTCGAGAAAGAAATCTTCGCCAAGGTCGAAGAAGTCAAATCGCAGCAGATCCCGGATGAAGAAGTAGCGAAAATCAAAGCTCGTGCGAAAGCGTCGTTCATCGGACAGCTCGATACCAACAACGGACTGGCCATGCAGCTGGCCGCGTACGAGACCCGCTGGGGAGACTGGCACGAGATGTTCCGCGAACTCGATCGGATCAATGCGGTGACCGCGGCCGACATTCAACGGGTCGCCAACCAGTATTTGACCGAAGAGAATCGCACGGTTGCCGAGCTGAATACCTCCGGAAGTTAATGAGGAGATTGTGCATACTATGAAAACGAAAATATCTCTGATGTTGGCGTTTACGTTCCTCTTTGCCGGCCTCCTCGCCATGTCAGTGTCGGCCCAGGACGTAGACAAGCTGAAATATCCAAAACTTCACGAGCTGGCCATTCCCCAGGTCGAGAAGATCACTCTGGACAACGGGATTCGTCTTTACCTGTTGCCGGACCGGAGCCTGCCCGTATTCAATGCTTCGGTTCGAATCAACTGCGGCTCCTTTCTGGAACCGGCAGACAAGGTCGGTCTCGCTGACATTTGTGGCACGGTAATGCGCAGCGGCGGCACCAAGAAATGGACCGGCGATGAAATCGACGAGCAGCTCGAAGCGGTCGGCGGCTCGGTCGAGACCAATATCGGCCTCGAATCCGCAAGCGCCCGGGTTGATATTCTGAGCGACTACACCGATCTCGGTCTGGACGTTCTCTCCCAGGTGCTTCGCTATCCGGTGTTCGATCAGGACAAAATCGATCTCGCCAAGGTCCGCGAGCGCACCAGCATTTCTCGTCGCAATGACGATCCGCAACAGATCGCGGTGCGCGAATTCAAGAAGGTGATCTATGGTCCGGAGTCGGTGTACGCCAGAATTCCGGAGTACGCCACTATCAGCGCGATTAACCGCGATGATCTGGTGAAATTCCACGATGCATACTTCCACCCGCAGAACGTGCAAATGGCGTTCTGGGGGGATTTCGACCGGGACTCCTTGCTCGCCGAGATTAACAAGTACTTCGGCGATTGGGCCAAAGAAGGGGATCCGGTCCCTGCCCTGCCGAAAATCGACTATCAATTCGCATCGAATAAGGTCTACTACATTAATAAGTCCGATGTCAACCAGACCAATATTCTGCTGGGCCATATCGGTGGACTGATGACCGATCAGGACTATCCCGATCGCATCGTCATGAATAACATCTTCGGCGGCGGCTTCGGGAGCCGTCTGTTTAACTCGGTTCGGTCCAAGGAAGGTCTCGCCTATTCCGCGTTCGGCGTGTATACCGCAAACATCAAGTATCCGGGAATCTTCTACGGCTTCGCGTCCACGAAATCAGAAACCACGGTCAAAGCCGTCAAAGGGATCATTTCTGAAATCAAGCGGATGCAAGTCGATGCGCCGACACCCGACGAGATGCGGATGGGTAAGGATGGGTATCTGAACTCGTTCGTATTCAATTTCGATTCGAAGGCTGAGATCGTCAATCGTATGATGAATTATGATTTCAACGGTCTCCCCCAGGACTTCCTCACCAAGACAAGAGATGCGGTCGAAAAAGTTACTTCGGCCGATGTCCTCGCCGCGGCTCAGAAGAATCTTCGGCCGGATGACCTCAATATCGTCGTCGTCGGCAAAGGGGATGATTTCGACATGCCGCTTGACCAGGCCGGCCTCGGTCCGGTCACGACCGTGGACATCACGATTCCGGCTGCCGAGCAGAAGACCGAAGTCACCGTCACACCCGAAAGTCTGAAGAAGGGTCAGGCCCTTCTGGACAAAGCGGTGCAGGCCAACGGCGGTCTCGCCAATTTCAAGAAGGTAACTTCAGTTGCCTACAAAGGTGTCATCACGATCGTGGCCCAGGGACGAGAGTTCCCGCTTAATTTCGAGTCCAAGACGGTGTATCCCGATAAATCGGCTCAAGTCATGACGATGATGGGACAGAAGATGTACAGCATCCGAAATGGCAATAGCGGCTGGAAAACCGGTCAGGGCGGAGTCGTCGCGATGACCGAAGACGACATTTCACAGAGCGACGATGATATGGCTCGCAACACGATCCGCATCTTCAGCAGCGCCGACAAGCCGGCCTATCAGCCGGTATACGACGGGTCGGGAACGCTCAATGATGTCACCGTAGATTATCTTGCCATCATGAACAAGGACGGCGATCAGATCTGTCGTTTCGCGTTCGACACGAATGGCAAATTGGTCGGAAAATCCTACTGGGGTGACTCGCCTCAGGGACAGGGAACGATCCAGGAAGTCTACAGTGATTTCCAGGATATCAAAGGGATCAAGGTCCCGATGACTACGACCAGAATGCTCGAAGGAAAGACTTCGGCAAAGATCTCCATCTCGGAGTACAATGTCAATCCGCCCATTTCCGACGACGCATTCGCGAAACCTGAATAGTATTTGCTCGAAATTGTGGTTTTGCCGGCCGGGTTCTCTGGACTCGGCCGCTTTCTTTTTCGAGCTTGACAAACCGAATTCCCCGACATATACTAGGGCAGTAACGCGACCTATCAACTATCCAATCTTCAAGGAGACCCGTATCGCATAAAAGCTAAACAAGCATTCGTACTCACATAAGAGGAGTCGTTCGTGCGATCGTTTGGCTGCGGGTTTCTGATTGCCCTGACATTTGTAGTTCTAACTCCGTTCGTCTATAGTTCTGCCCAGACTCCGGAAGTTGTACTGTATGTTCCGGATACCTCCGTCTCAGGACAGACCCAGAACGCCCTGCTCAACATTTATATAGACAACTATCATTACGAGATTTTCGGATTCCAATTCGTGCTGAGATCGTCTAATCCCGACTTGCTGAAGTTCGATTTCAGTCATGGCGGTTTTGACTCCACCGGCACGCTGACTTCCGGTTTCGAGTACATGCAGGCGATCGATCGTGCACACGATCAGACCGAACTTTGGTTCCGATGTATCGCGGACGTCTTCTATGTCCCGGGACATCGAAGCGGCTTCCAGCCTCAGCAGGGAGGTATCGCCATACGCGTCCCCGTGGCGGTGTTTGCATCCCCTCAGTCGTTGCTAGACCCAACCTCCCTGCTGCAGATTGAAACTCCCACCGATTTCTCCGATCCGTACGGCTATTCGATCGGGGTCATCTCGGATACTATATTCGATAGTACTTTCTGGCAATGCACTAACTGGCAGGGTGACACCTGTCGGGTGTATCAGCAGTTGCCCGACGGTTCCAACGGCTATGACTCGGTCTATGTCGACACCACCCCGTACGGTTATCTTGACACGACTCAAGTGATTCTGCACAGCGGCTCGCTCACCGTGAGCTTCATCACCTGTGACAACGACGGTAACGGCTCAGTCGACGTCTCAGATTTGATCTGCATGACTCAGTTCATGTTCGAAGGTCTAACCGTAGGCGATTGTAATCCGGATTTATGCGACTACGATTCTTCGGGGACTCTCGATGTCGCCGATCTGATTGCGCTTGTTGACTACATGTTCGGCAACGGTCCGCCTCCGATGTAGTGCGGACCTGTTCAGTCTTTTATCAGTTCCCGGCCCCCTTTTTTTTGTTCTTGCTAAATTCATAGCATTGTTTATCTTATTGCAGTTCACGCAATCCTTTCGTCAAAATATAGAGGTCAAAATGTCTCCGTTTAGACGCTCCTTGATTACTACCTTTCTCCTCACTTTTGTTCTTCTCTCCGCCGACTCTTTCGCCGCTTATGCTCCGGTGCTAAAACGTCCGGTGCCGGAAAAACCGGTCTACAAATCGCTGGCACAGTGGTCGGCGACTGACCGGGTTGTCATTAAGCTGAAAGAAGGGATGGGACAGCCAGAGTTTGACGGCCGCCAGTTTGTCAAACAAGGGGCTGACTGGGACAAGCTAAACGCTTTGCTGGCTTCGCCTGGCAAGAGTTCTACGGTTCGCCCCCGCTTCAACGAAAGCCGGGCGACACTGAATCGCCTTCGTGAAGAAGGTATGCAGCGCTCCGGGAAGCAATTGCCTGATCTTTCGCTTTACTATGAGATAAGCCTTCCGGCGAGCGCTACCTCGCAAGAGGCGACCGACATGCTCAACGAGCTGAACAAGCTGGATATCGTGGAAATTGCCTATGCTGCTCCGAGGCCGGCTCTGGCGGTAGCCCCTGATCCGGGAACGAGCACACCGGATAAGGCTGTGACTCCTGCCTTCCAGTCCGGTCAATACTATTTGAGCGCCGCTCCCACCGGTCTGGACGCTTACTATGCCTGGGGATTCCCCGGAGGAAAAGGAGATAACATAAAGGTTGTCGATATCGAAGGTAACTGGATTCAGACGCACGAGGACCTTCACGGCGGAACCGACGATTTTCATATCGCCGGCACCGTTATCAACGATCCGGGATGGTACATGCACGGCACCGCCGTACTCGGAGAGATCGCGGCCGATTCAAACAATTTCGGGATGACCGGAATCGCCTTCAACGTCAACCTCGGAACTGTTTCGATCGGTTCGATGTCCACGGCCAGTGCCCTCGTGACCGCGATGAACAACACCCAGCCGGGCGACATCATACTTATCGAGCTGCACGCACCGGGCCCGCATTACAATTTCCAGGATCGTGATGACCAGCTGGGGTATGTCGCAATGGAATACTGGCAGGAAAATTTTGACGCCATTTACAACGCTTGTGCGGCGGGAAGGATTGTCGTAGAAGCGGGCGGCAACGGTTCGGAAAACTATGACGATGTTGCCCTCTATGGATTCGATTTTGATCCGACCTATCGCTTCTCCGGAGCCGTCCTGGTGGGCGCCTCCTATTCCAATCATGTGCCCGCCGGGTTCAGTAACTATGGTCAGAGGGTTGACGTTCATGGGTTCGGGACATGGGATGTTTACTCCCTCGCCTACGGTGATCTCTGGGGGAGCAGTAACAACAACTACTACACCGGGCAGTTTTCGGGAACCTCCAGCGCCTCACCGATAATCGTCGGTGCTTGCGCCTGTATCGAAGGTGTGCAGAAGGCGGTACATGGATTTCCTCTTGACCAGGCCGGATTACATCAATTGATCACCACCTATGGTACCCCTCAGGCTCCTGATTCAAGACACATTGGTCCCCTCCCCGATCTCCGAGGAGCGGTGAACGAGGTGATGGGGGTAGCGTTTACTGCGGACACGACGATCGGTTGGGCTCCGCTGCCGGTTCAGTTCACCGGGTCGTCCGGACTTTCGGTGGACAACTGGTCATGGACTTTCGGCGACGGCGGCTCGGCCACGATTCAGAGTCCGGCTCACACGTATAATGAATCGGGAATGTTCGATGTCTCTCTTGAGGTGACTTCCGGAGCGGATACGCGGGACGTGACGCGACACAACTATATCGTCGCTCTTGGCGACACGATCAAGGCAAACACAGCCTCTGCCCCGGCCGGCGAGCAGGTTGAAATAGACGTGTCGGCCAACAACACGATTCCGCTCACTTATGTGCGAATCCCTGTCACTTACGACGGACCGGCCAATTTGTCGTTCGACTCAATGTCGATCGTTGGTTGCCGGACCAGCTATTTTGAAGTGGCCAGCCTGCTCAATTTTGATCCGTTCAATCGGAGACTTACGATCAAACTGCAGCCTTCGACTACAAATACCCAGCCTGAGTTGAGCGCCGGAGACGGCCTGATTCTCAAGCTCTACTTCACACCATCGGGAAGCCCCGGAGCGAGCAGCCCGATTTCATTTAATGCCTACTCGAGCTATACCCCTACTTTCCAGGGTTCGCTTTCCAGCTATGTCGTGCCTTCGAGCCCCGGCAGTGTATCGGTGACATCGTGTACGTTACGTGGCGACAGTAACGGCGACCTCACGGTCGACATAGCCGACCTGATCTACATGGTAGACTATTCATTCAATGGCGGCCCCGACCCGATACTGATTGAAGCGTCCGATGTAGATTGTTCGGGATCGGTAGACATCTCCGATCTTGTCTACATGGCCGATTTCATGTTCTCCGGCGGTCCGGCTCCCTGCGGTTGCTGACCTCTGAAGACACTTTAGTCGTAGATTCTTCGAAGCGCGTCCTTACCGGGCGCGCTTCTTCTTTTGATATTCCATAATGGGGACAAATTGAGAAATCCTCCTTGCAAACTGTACTTTGCCGGTAGTATATTTCGCTCCATAGGGATTCGAGGTCCTTCGCGCAGGTAGAATAGGCGGGGATCCCGTTTTAATGAGATAACGAGGTAACTAACCCGATGTCAGCAGGTGTTTTTCAACGCGTAGCGTTGGTTACAGCTATGTTTCTCCTCACGTCCGGTTCTGTCCTGTCGCGAGCGGAATTGGACCGGCCGGGTGACAAGGGATTTCAGCAATCGCATTCAGCAGCCGCTCCAGCCCTGGCGATTGCCGCCCACCGCATCGGGAAAATCGTCCTGGCAGTCAATAACAACGGGACCTTCGGGCGGGGATTTGCTGCCGGCGTTCCGCAAGATTTCTTCACCGGCGACGCTGTCCCATCGCTGGAATACCCCAAAGGCTCAAATATCGGCTATCTATTTGCCGGGGCCTTCTGGATCGGCGCCATTGTCGGACGTGACACCCTCGTTTCGGTTGGAGCCGATGGGTGGTCGTTTACTGAAGAGTTCAATCCGGAGCCTGCCCCTTTCGGCTATCCCATAAAGAGATCGATCACGTATCCTGATGCTCCGGGGTACCAGGATGCTGTTTCCGAAGAAGACTATATAATGAAGTACACCGATACCTTAACCGAGGGTATCGCCAACGATTATTTTGGGCGTCCCCACATCCCCCTAAATATAGAGGTTACCGAACGATCGTACGCCTGGTCTTACAGCTACGCCGAGGATTTCATCCTGTTCGATTATACCGTCAAGAATATCGGCGTTTCAAGACTCCAGGATGTCTACATGGGCTTCTATGTCGATGCCGATGTCTACTTCCAGGGAGGGAGTTCCAGCGGATACAACGACGATATCTGCGGATTCATCGAAAAGTACGACATTCAGGAAGGCAAATACGTCATCCCGCAAACAGTGAACATTGCCTGGATTGCGGACAATGACGGTGATCCGGTCGGCGGACAGTTCAACGAGCAGTCACCTACGGCGGTCACCGGGATGAGGATCATTCGGACGCCGGCTGATTCTCTTGACGTCTCTTTTAACTGGTGGATCAGCAATGGCTCGCCCGGCCTGGATTTCGGTCCCAGAGAACGGGCGTACGTCGGCCGATGGAAGGAACCGTTCCGTGATTTCCGAACCGGCGGGTTGGGAACTCCCGAAGGGGACGTGAACAAGTATTACCAGATGAGAAACCGAGAATTCGATTACGACCAGCCTTTCGCCGCCTCGATTCAACCGACCGACACCCTGTGGATGCTGCCGCCGCAGGAGTCCGCGGCCAATTATGCCGACGGATTCGATACCAGATTCCTGCTCTCGTTTGGACCGTTTGATATAGAACCGGGGGAAAAACTGCCGATATCATTCGCCTATGTCGCCGGCGACTCGTTCCACGTAAATCCTTACAACATCGATAACCTTCCCGGAAATCCACAGGCTTTCTATAACGGATTGAATTTTTCGGATCTGGCGAAGAACTCCTCCTGGGCTGCAAAAGTGTACGATAATCCCGGGATCGATACTGACAGCGATGGATATGCGGGCGAGTATAAAGTGTTCTGTTCGGACACCACGATCGTTCCGGTAGATACCACTATCGGGGGGCACGACACGACGATCTACGTCCCCGTGTTCAACCAATGCGATACTGTCTACTATCAGGGAGACGGGGTGCCTGATTTTCGCGGGGCCGCCCCTCCCCCGGCTCCGCAGTTGTGGCTCTATCCGGAACTTGGCAACATCAAAGTCCGCTTCAACGGTTTTCGCAGCGAAACGGCCCGCGATGTTTTTTCTCGGATTGTTGATTTCGAAGGATATCGGGTATACATTGGTCGCGACGACCGGGCGTCCAGCTACTCGCTGGTGGCCTCGTACGATAAGGAAGACTATAATCAGTATGTCTGGGACGAGAGCCTGCGGCCGAACCCCGGCTATGTTCTTCGAGATGTTCCATTTACCATAGATTCTCTGCGCTGCCTTTACGGCTCATCGTGCCACGACTCGACTTTTGATCCGTTGAGCTACACGCGGAATTCGCCGTACATCGGCTCAGACGTCATTGCCTATTTCGAGCCGCAGGATTACAACGCGTCGATCCTCGGGGTTTCCACGCCGATTCGAAAAATTTACCCCAATCAACCTTACCCTTCGAGTCTGAACAAAGATTCGGTCGATGCCAGCGCGCTGACCGACGACGGCTACTTCAAGTATTTTGAATATGAGTTGGATATTCCCAATCTCCTTCCGTCGGTTCCATATTGGGTGAATGTCACAGCCTTTGATTTTGGCTCGCCGGAGTCCGGCCTTGCTTCGCTGGAAAGCTCCGTTACCAACGGCGCCAAGTCGGCCTACCCACTTTCGTCTGCGTCGGAGAACGAGAAGACCTCGAAACAGATCTATGTCTATCCCAATCCGTATCGAATCGACGCTGACTATCGAGGGATGGGTTACGAAGGACGAACCTCGGTAGATCGTCCCGACGACCGGGTGCGGGCCGTCCATTTCGCCAACCTTCCTTCAAAGTGTACGATCAAGATTTACACTCTGGACGGAGACTTGATCAGAGAAATCACCCACGAACGTGAGGCCGGTGATCCCACGGCGTCTGAAGAGACCTGGGACCTGATCACGCGCAATACCCAGATGATCGTGTCCGGGTTGTATTATTGGGTGGTGGAGTCCGCTACAGGCGAGACGCAGATCGGCAAATTCGTTATCATAATGTAGACACCCTTCTCTCTCATTTGATCCTTTCCGTAGCTTCTCCGCCCGACTTGTCCGGATTTCTCGACTCACTCGACAACCGCGACGACTTCACTCCCGCATCCCATGTTTGAGATCTTACCGAATGTCTTCGCAGTCCTGCTTTTGACATTAAGCAAATTCTAACGTGGATTCGTCCATAAGTAGAAATCAACATTTGCGGGTGAGGGATCTATGCGCCGTATCTCAGTCAATCTGACTGCAGTATGTCTCATTGCAATAGCTATAGTGTCCGCACGGGTGACGGCTCGTGGGCTGTATGACGAGGAGAGTTCCAAGTGGAGAGATTCGAAGAGCCTATCGTCGAGCGCTCCCGCTTACTGCCTCGTGGCCCACCATGTCGGACGACTTGAGCTGATGATTAACAACAATGGGACTTTCGGAATCGGGTTCAAAGAGGGGGATGCTATTGATTGTATAACGGGACAGACGGTGAAATCTTGTGAATATCCTAAGGGGTCCAACACTCGCTATCTTTTTGCCGGAACTTTCTGGATCGGTGCCGTGGTGGGACGCGACACGCTCGTCTCGGTGGGTGCCGACGGATGGCTCCCTCGTCGAGAATTCGCCCCCGATCAAAGCCCGTTCGGCGATTTCGTCTATCGTTCGATCGCCCATCCGGATCAGGAGAGTATTTTTCGAAATGCCGTCTCTGAAGAGGATTACATCTGTACCTACTTCGATACGCTCACCGAAGGGCGGCAGCCCGACGAGGTATCCGGAAATCCGTTCACACCGTTACATATACAGGTTACACAGAAATCGTATGCCTGGTCTTACCCCTATGCTCAGGACTTCGTGCTCTTCGACTATGAAGTTAAGAATATCGGCACCCAGACCCTTCGCGATACCTATATGGGTATTTATGTCGACGGCGACGTCTACGCTGAAGCGATCGGTACGAACGGCTCGAGTGATGACGTCTGTGGGTTCCTGGACTCTACCGACATCAACGAACAAGGGCACCAACTCAAAGAGCAAGTCTACATTGCATGGATCGCCGACAACGATGGGGACTTGAGCAGGGCGGCCAACGAGCATTGCCCGGGCGTTACCGGGACTCGAGTGGTACGCACTCCGAATGACAGTCTCAGGGTGTCGTTCAACTGGTGGATATCCGATGAGACTGTGGCCAAGGACTTCGGCCCCAGAGAACGGCCGTACATGGGTAGGTTGAAGGAGCCGTTCCGTGATTTCGGCACCGGCGGCCTGGGCACACCAGCCGGCGATGCGAACAAGTTCTACATGCTCCGCAATCAGGAGTTCGATTATGACCAGGTTCGCACCGCGTCAATTCAGCCGACCGACTCGACCTGGCTCTATCCTCCACAGGAATATGCCAGTCTCTGGTCGGTCGGTCTCGACACCCGATACCTATTGTCGTTCGGGCCGTTCGATATTGTTCCCGGAGACAAGTTACCGATTACATTTGCCTATGTCGCCGGAGCTGATTTTCATCGTGATGCGAACAACATCAATAACCTGCCCAATAATCCCGACGCCTACTACGCCAATTTGAATTTCGACAGTCTTGCAAACAATGCCGCCTGGGCGGCAAGAATATACGACAACCCTGGTGTCAGCACGAACAACAACGAAGACTCCGGCAGCTATGTCTGGTTTGTCGATACCAACTATGTCGGTGGTGAACCGGTGCTCGACTCACAACGGGTATGGTACAAAGGGGACGGTGTGCCTGACTTCAAGGGAGCCTCTCCCCCGCCGGCCCCAAAGACCAGATTGGAACCAGCTGTCGGATCCATCAAAGTCCGCTTCAATGGTCTTCGTTCCGAAACTTCAAAAGATATTTTTTCTCAAGTGGCGGATTTCGAAGGATACCGTGTGTACCTCGCGCGGGATGACCGGGAAACCAGTTTCAGCCTGTTCGCATCGTACGATAAGCTGGATTACAACCGATTCGAGTGGGACGGAAACCAGTTCCGACTGTTGGAGATTCCCTTCACGCTTGATTCACTGCGATGCCTTTATGCTCCGAATGGATGCGAAGATTCAACCTGGGACCCGCTCGACTATTCGCGCGATAATCCGCTCATTGATCCGAATAGCCCGAACAAAGTTTACTATTTCACGCCGCAAGACTATAACGCATCGCGCTTCGGTGTCACCACGCCGATCCGCAAGAGCTATCCAGAACAACCGTATCCTTCGTCGCTCAACCCGGATTCCGCGCGGGCGGACGAAGTGACCGAAGATGGTTATTTGAAATATTTCGAGTATGAAATAGAAATCGACAATCTGCTGCCATCGGTGGAATGGTACGTGAATGTCACAGCCTTCGACTTCGGCTCGCCCAGGTCGGGTCTGGCTTCGCTCGAGACACCGCGCTCGGCCGGCGCCGTTCCAACCTATCCGCTTTCGACTGCGAAGACAGTCAGTCAGCAGTATCTGAAGGCCTACGTCTATCCTAATCCGTATCGGGCCGGCGGAAACTATCGCGCCCTTGGCTACGAAGGTCGGACTGAGTCTGATCGGCCCGATGATCGGGTCAGGACCATTCATTTCGCCGATCTGCCCGCCAGGTGCACCATCAAGATCTACACGCTTGACGGTGACCTGGTGCGCCAGATAGACCATGACAAAGATCCAGGCGATCCGGAGGCCAGCCATGAGACCTGGGATCTTATCACCCGAAACACCCAGGCGGTTGTTTCCGGCCTGTACTACTGGACGGTGGAATCGGCCAGCGGCGAAACGCAGATCGGTAAGCTGGTCATTCTGATGTGAAGTCTTTGCCTTTGGCCGGGCGACTTCCGTGACCGCCCGGCTTGAGCAGGATGACGCAATTCAGACGGGCCGACGCTAATTTTGCGATACCGACCGGGACGGGCGCCGGCGCGACCCGGTCTCAATCGACCGTTATCGCACGCTCTCGGCGAATGCGGTGAAAGTGATGAAAGTTGGTGTAAGACAAAGCATTCAGCCGGTCTTTTTTTCGTCGAAATTCCTTGCCTCGGCCGGTCAATTTTCGTACTATTGAGGCTTAGCGCGTTAAGGCTATGCTTAGAATAACGTTAAACTGTTTTGGCGTCTGGTTCGTCAATGAATAAAACTTCACAATTTAGAGTGTAGGAATTATGTCACGGAACGCTTGTAAGTTAACGGGTTTACTTGTCATATGCACGGTGATGCTTTCGGGGACGGTAATTGGTCGTGCGCTTTTTGACTCCAACAGCGACGGCAAGTTCGACCAACGCAACATGTCTTCGGCGAGCGCCCCGGCTTATTGCCTGGTGGCCCATCGTGTCGGTCGCATTCAATTGACAATCAACAACAACGGGACGTTCGGCGACGGCTTCGCGGCCGGCCCGACCATTGACTGTATCACCGGCCAGACGGTCAAGTCGTGCGAATATCCCAAGGGCTCAAATACCCGGTACCTGTTCGCCGGAGCTTTCTGGATTGGTGCGGTTGTGGGTCGCGATACCCTCGTATCAGTGGGCGCAGACGGATGGGAATCCAGTCGGGAATTTGCCCCCGATATTTCCCCCTTTGGTGATATCATCTACCGTTCAATTCGATTCCCCGACCAGGAGAACTTGTTCAACGGTGCGATTTCCGAGGAAGATTACATTTGCAAGTATGCCGATACTCTTACTGAAGGACGTGACCCCGATTTTTTTGGCGCTCCCTACACTCCGCTGAATATCGAAGTGACTGAGAAGTCTTACGCCTGGTCCTATCCCTACGCTCAGGATTTCGTGCTGTTCGACTACGAAATCAAAAATATTGGTGTTCAGGCGCTACACAATACTTACATGGGTGTTTATGTCGACGCCGATGTCTATGCCGAGGTAGTCGGATCCAACGGCGCGCAAGACGATGTCTGCGGATTTGTCGACTCGATGTATATCGACGAGCAGGGTCACAAAGTCAAAGAGCAGGTATTCATCGCCTGGATCGCGGACAATGATGGCGATTTAAGCCGTCCGGCCAACGAACAATGTCCGGCCGTGACCGGCACTCGAATCGTCCGTACCCCGGCCGATACGCTCGATGTCTCCTTTAACTGGTGGATCTCAAACGGCAACCCATCGCTTGATTATGGCCCGCGTGAACGTCCATTCGTAGGCCGACTTAAGGAAGCTTTCCGTGACTTCCGTACGGGCGGCCTGGGTACACCGGAAGGTGACGTTAACAAGTACTACATGCTTCGCAACCAGGAGTTTGACTTCGATCAGGTTCGCACAGCATCCATTCAACCGACAGATTCGCTGTGGCTCCTACCTCCTCAAGCATCGGCCGGAAACTGGTCGACCGGTCTTGATACGCGGTATCTTCTCTCGTTTGGACCGTTCGACATCGATCCGGGAGAAAAGCTCCCTATTTCGTTCGCATACGTCGCCGGCGCGGACTTCCATACTGACAAAAATAACATTGACAACCTTCCAAACAACCCGGATGCTTATTACTCCCATCTGAATTTCGACAGTCTCGGCACCAACGCTGCTTGGGCCTCCCGTGTATATGATAACCCGGGAGTCGATACCGATAGCGACGGCTTTGCCGGCACGTTCGTGGTCTTCTATGACTCGACCTTCACCGGCGGCATCTGGGTTACCGATTCCACCAAGCCTGACACAGTTTATATTACCGGTGACGGCATTCCGGATTTCCGTGGCGCCTCCCCGCCCCCGGCTCCTTCGTTCTGGCTGGAGCCGTCGGACGGTTCCATCAAGGTTCATTTCTACGGACTGAGATCAGAGACCACCAAGGATGTCTTCTCGCGCGTCGCCGATTTCGAGGGATACCGAGTCTATCTGGCTCGTGACGATCGTGAGTCCAGCTTCAGTCTGTATGCCTCATACGATCGGGAGGATTACAACCGATACGACTGGGACGGGACGCAATTCAAACTGACTGACATCCCGTATACATTGGATTCGCTGAGAACATTGTATGCCCCCGGAGGAGTGACCGACACGACCTGGAATCCTCTGCAGTATACGCGTAACGCGCCGCTGGTCGATCCGAACGATCCTACCAAATTGTATTACTTCGAGCCGCAGGATTACAATGCCTCCATGTTCGGGGTGAACACGCCGATCGAGAAGTCCTATCCTAATCAGCCGTACCCGTCCAGCCTCAATCCGGATTCGGCCCAGGCGGATGAATTGGTCGATGGCCGATTCAAGTATTTCCTTTATGAGATCGATATTAACAATCTTTTGCCTTCGGTAGAGTGGTATGTGAACGTAACGGCGTTTGATTTCGGTTCTCCGAAGTCCGGTCTCAAGTCGCTCGAAACACCGAAGTCACAGAGTGCTCAGTCAACTTATGCGTTGGCCTCGTCCCAGGTGGCCAAGGCCAAGGATCTGAAAGTCTACGTCTATCCGAACCCGTATATCGGAAACGGAGATTACCGCCAACTCGGATACGAAGGACGAACGAGTTCGCGGCCCGATGATCGATCTCGAGAATTACACTTTGCCAACCTACCGGCCAAGTGTACGATCAAAATATTCACGCTCGACGGCGATCTTGTCAGAGAGATTGATCACGACAAACCGGAGACTGATCCAGAATCAAGTCACGAAATCTGGGACGTGATCACGCGCAATACGCAGGCACCGGTGTCCGGGCTGTACTACTGGACAGTGGAATCTCCGGATGGAGCGACTCAGATCGGCAAACTTGTGCTGATCATGTAACATAGATGATCGTCCGATTTATATATAAAGACCGGCAAAAACTCCTGTTTTTGACGGTCTTTCTCTTGCTGATCATCGGGCGGACGGCAATCGCGGGGGAACTTGATCCAAAATCTGCCTCACTCAGGCTGGGCGTATCCCATTCTGCTGCCTCTGATAACCCTATTTTAGAATACACGGCTCACAATCGTGGAAATATGCAGCTCGCGATCGGTAACAACGGCACTTTCGGTACCGGCGGGCGAAATGTCCCCGACCCTTTCACCGGGGATCAGATCACTTCGTGCATATATCCCAAAAACAGCAACATTGTCTATCTCTGGGTTGGTGCCCTCTGGATTGGAGCGGTCGTCGGACGCGATACCCTCGTTTCGTGCTCGACTGAGGACTGGTATACCACTCTTGAATTCTGGCCAACCCAAGAGTTTACCGACCAATCGAAAACCCGTGAAGGGTTCCAGTATGAGTCGATCGATGAAGGAAGTGCGTTTTACTCTCCCGACGCCCGGTCAGAGCAGGATATAATCTGCGAGTACGATGACAGCCGCACCGATCCCAATCTGGTAGCCCCGGACCCGACCGACAACCGGCCCCACATCCCCCTCGGGCTGAAAATCACGCAGCGCTCGATGGCCTGGAGCTACTCGTACGCCGACGACTTCGTGCTGTTCGACTATCTGATAGAAAACGAAGGACAGGACATTCTCAAAAATGTCTATATGGGGATTTTCATCGATGGCGATGTCTGGCATACGTCGCGGAATGGCCCCGAAGGCTGGAATGACGACATTGTAGGTTTCCTCCGTACCCATCCTTCTTCTGAAGGCTGTGGGTTCATCGACACCGTGAACATCGCCTATACGGCGGATAACGACGGAGACCCGGAGAACGGGGCCTGGAATGAGAAGTCGGCGCGAAGTGTTGTAGGCGTCAAGCTGGTAAGAACACCCTCGGATTCGCTGAGGTATTCGTTTAACTGGTGGGTAACCGACTACTCGGATCCATCGCACGATTTCGGCCCCAGGCGCAAGGGAACGCCCAGTGATCCGTTCCGGAGCTTCGGTGATCGCTTAGGGACGCCTCCCGGCGATAAGAACAAGTACTATGTCCTGCGGCACCCGGAATTCGATTATGATCTGCTGTACACCGCAGTCGATCACAGCGCCGAGGGCTGGTTGCCGCCACCGGAGCGGGCCGAGGACCTGGCTGACGGTTTCGACGTGCGGTACCTTCTTTCGTTCGGTCCGTTCGAGATTCATCCGGGAGAGAAGCTGCCGATTACTTTCGCCTGGGTTGGCGGCGAGGATTTCCATGTGAATCCGACCGATTTCGATTCGTTCAACCCCTACAGCCCGGACGCTTATTACAGCAAGCTCAATTTCGATAAACTCGCGGATAACAGCCGATGGGCCACCTGGGTGTACGACAATCCGGGGGTTGATACGGACAGCGATGGCTACGCCGGCAAGTACCACGTCTGCTGCTCAGACTCGGCCCAGGTATCGGTGGACACGACTATCGGCGGAAGAGATACGACGATCACGTACTGGCAGTACAACATTTGCGACACTACATACTATGCCGGTGACGGCGTGCCTGATTTTCGTGGGGCTTCTCCCCCGCCTGCCCCCAAATTCTGGGTCGAGCCAAGCGTCGGAGCGCTGCGCATTCGCTTCAACGGTCAACGCTCGGAGCTGGCCGTCGATCGGTTCTCCGGTGTTGCGGATTTCGAAGGATATCGTATTTATATCGGACGTGACAATCGGCAATCAAGCTTCTCGGTGATTGCATCGTACGACCGACAGGACTACAACAAGTATGTGTGGAATGAGAAACGACTTCCGGAACCGGGATACTCGCTGCTGGAAGACCCTTTTACCATAGACAGTCTGCGCTGTCTTTACGGCACCTCGTGCGCTGATAGCTTATTCGATCCCCTGTCCTACACTCGGTCCTCACCGTATATTCATCCGCTCTATCCGGACTCGGTCTTCTATTTCGAGGCTCAGGATTACAATGCCAGCACCTTCGGAGTCTCTACTCCCATTCAGAAAGTATATCCGAACCAGCCGTACCCATCTACGCTCAATCCGGACTCAGCCGATGCGGAGGATCTCACTCCCGACGGAAATTTCAAGTACTTTGAGTACGAATACACGATCGACAATCTGCTCCCTTCGGTTCCCTACTATGTCAATGTTACCGCTTTTGACTTCGGCTCACCGAAGTCCGGATTGAAGGCGCTGGAGTCGTCGGTCGCCAATGGCGCAATCATCGCCTATCCGCTGCAATCGGTGGACTCGGTCGAGAGTGAAAATCTCAGCGTCTACGTCTATCCCAATCCCTATAAAGAGAGCGATGACTACGTCGCTCGGGGATATGAAAACCGTGAAGGGATTCTTGCCGCCGATCGTTCCCATCTGATTCATTTTGCCAACCTGCCGAGGGTGTGTAAAATCTCGATCTACTCCCTCGATGGAGATCTGATCAAGACGATCGATCACAACTTCCCGCAGGGGGGGCCGGAAGCGATGCATGAATCGTGGGATCTGATCACGCGCAACACGCAGCTGATCGTCAGCGGCTTGTACTACTGGGTCGTGGAGTCGGACAAGGGGACTCAGATGGGCAAGTTCGTTGTCATCCGTTAAGAGGCGTTAACCGTCTCGTCGATTGTACTGCTGCGGCAGTTTCTTTCCAAACCGGAAATAGGCAAGTCCTACAACTATGGCCAGTGAAGCTATGGTCATCCAGGCGATGGCCGGATGCCCGCCGAATTTGTCGAGCACCACACCACCATAGAGCGGACCGAACGACCAACCCGAGGCGACAAAGAATCCGAAGATTCCCATATAACGTCCGGTCCGGCCTTCCGGAGCGAGCTGTGAGGTCAGAGTCATCGACGGCGGTGACATGAGGATCTCCCCCAGGGTGACAATCGCTATGGCGACCACAAAGAAATGGAATCCGGTCAGTACACCCACCGAACCGTAGCCAACGGCATAGAAGAGAGCACCGAGACCAAGCTGGGTGGTAAGTTTGCGCTTTCTCATGAGATTGGTCACTGGAATCTGCAGGGCCACTACCATAAGACCGTTGAGAGTGTACAGCAGTCCGAGCTGATGCTCACTTATCCCGACCATGTTGACGGAGTAGACTGAAAAGGGTGCCATCAACTGGGCCACAACCAGGTAAAGCAGGAATATGAGAATCGAATGCCTGGCCAGATATGGGTCGTCCTTAATGGCGAGAAGATCGCGGAATCTGAATCGCTCCGACGAGATCACCGTCTTGGGCGTTCTCAGGAAGAGCCAGAAGATGACGGCCGAGGCCAGAGTTACGGCAGCGGAGATAACAAACAGCCCGCCGTAGGAATACACTGCGATAAAACCGCCGATCGCCGGTCCTACCGCCCAGCCAAGGTTACCGGCGGAGCGGGTTATGGCGTAGCCATCCAGACGCTGCGCCTTCGGCATGATGTCGGAGACCATCGCATTGGCGGTTGGTTGATATATGGCGCCAACGGCGGAGTTAAGGAGCAGGAAGAACGCGATCGGCCAGAACCCCCAATTTCGGTACATTGCAATCGCAAGCAGGGCAAAGGCCACGGCGCGGCAGAGCTGCGAATAAATAAGCAGGTAGCGCCGTTCCATTCGATCGGACATCTCCCCTGCGACAACCTGAAACACCGACCTCACGATTGCCATTGCGCCGAAAAACAGTCCGATCTCGGACATACTCATGTTCAGATCGGAGTGGAAATAGATCGCTATGAACGGAATCGAGACGGCAAAACCGAGCGAACTGACGAACCACCCCCCCGAGAGAATCCAGAGATTTCGGTCGAACTGCCGAACGTAGTTTAGCGGACGGTGAAACATAGTGCCTCGAATATACATTTGCCCTTCGGGGGCGCAACAGAAAACCCGTTTTGCCGGGGCAAAACGGGTCTTAATTCGAAGGCGAACACTGAGCGAATCAGGCGGTCAGGCGGGCCAAACGCTCCTTGGAATCCTTGATCATTTTAATCTGAAAGTCGGCGTTCCCCCAGAAATCAAGAAGTTGTCGATAGTATGCCACCGCAGTATCTTTGTTGCCAAGTCCTTCCTCGGCTCGCCCGAGATAGTACAAGCTGCTGAGATAAGTGTTGGCCGAGATAACCTCGTCTTCACCCTGGATTGATCCCTTGAGATTGTCCCGTCCATCGGCGTACTGCCGGAACAGAACCTGGATCCTGCCCAACTGACGAAGCTGTGAGGTCCTCGAAGAGGTTTGACTGCGATCATCGGCCAGCTTCTTGTACACCGAGATTATCTGGGCGGTATCCGCTTTGCAAAGAGCATCGTACATCCCCTCGATTTCATCCACCAGCGACCAGAGTTCAGACGGAACCCGCGAGCGGGCTTCGGTGATGATCTTCTTGAACTCGCCTCGTTCCTTCTCGCACTCGGATTGGTCGGCGGAAACCAGTTCCAGCGGGAAGTCAATCTTTTGCAGGGCGTTGCCGTAATCGGCCGATTTTCTGTAGTAGTATTTCGCGCTGTCAATGAAGTCATAGAAATAGCACACTCCACCAAGCGCCGAGTAAGAGGCATAGATCAGGGTGCTATCCTGTGTCTTCTTGGCCTCATCCAGCTCGCGATGGTACATTCTCAGAGCGTTCCGGTACTTTCCTTGCCACGCTTCGAGATTCGCTTTCGTATCGTAGTAATCCATCATGGAGAAGGGATCATCACTCTTGGCCGCTTTCACCATCTCCAGATATTTGCTGGCCTGATCGAACTGACGTTTCTTAATGCTCAGACCGCTCAACTTAAACATAGCCGTCGTGTTGTCTGGCATCCTTTCGAGCAGGGAATTGTAGGCATGAATCGCATCATCGGTCCTGAGCTGTTTGGCGTACAGATTCCCCAATGCGATATACCCGGACGGCGACTCCGGATGATACTTGACGATCAGTTCCGCATATTTGGTTGCTTCGGTGTAGTTCCCCAGGTCGCGGTACATTCTGGAGTATTGCGAAAGCGCCAGCTGATAGGTGGGGTCAAGCGCCAATGCGGTGTCAAGCTGAGCGAACGCCTTGGTCGAGTCCCCCTGGAAACCCATTATAAGAAGGCCATACACGGTATGTGCTTCTTTGTCGTCAGGGTATTTGCGAACGTAGTCTTCCATCTTAATAAACGCGTTGTCATACTGGACATCGAGCCAGAGATTCGCATAAATATCGAGCAGACTCTGTTCCTTGGCCGGGAGATTGGACTCATGCTGCCGGGCTAACGCGAAATAGCGGGCCCCCGCCTGCGGCCTCCCCCTGAATACATTGCACATGGCAATTCGCATGGTGGCCAGCGCAAATGAGGAATCAATCTGCAGCGCCTGCTGGAACAGATCTATCGCCTCGTCGTACAGTTCCGCCCCCATCTTGGTCATCCCCTGCTGGTACAATTTGAACGCCTCAGGTGAGGAGGAAACGTAGGTAGCAACGCTTCGATCGCTGCCTCCCTGATCGGTGACGTGCATCGACACGGTAATCTTATGCGTGAGGCTGTCCACCAGGCCGAACGGGTCATCGCCGACCACTTTTTCAGCCAGCACGATCTGACCGGTAGCGACATCCTCGAGACGGGCGTCGATTCGCATCTTCTCGCCCAGCTTGTAGAACGAGCCGGAGAGCAAACGCACAGCGCCGAGAGATTTAGCTGCTTTCACGAATTCTTCGTGCGAATGGACATTGTTACGACCGCTCGAGAAATAATCAAGCAGCCGTTCGCGGCTGATTACGTGTAGCGCCTTGGACTGTGCAAGATCGGTGAGCAGAATTTCCGGAAGCCCGGTTTCCATCCAATTGTAGACAGTATCACCGGTCTTGTTTTCAAACCCTGTAATAGCCAGGCTGTTTTCTTCAGCATTGAGCTTTGTGGAAGCTGATTCGCGTTCGCCGCCGAACATCTTGTACGCAAGCGAGGCAACGAGCAGCACAAGGACCGCGGCCGAAGCGATTCTGAACCAGGCCGATCCAAACATCCCTTTACGGCTCGTCATGCGCGGGATTTCGCCCGTCACACTCTCGGTAATCCCGCTATCGTACTGACGGCGGAGATTGCGAAGATCCAGGACGAGGTCACGCGTGTCCTGATATCTGTCGTTGGGTTCCTTTTGCAAGCACTTGTCGATAATCCGTTCGAGTTCCGGGGGGATGTTCTCGTTCTTTACCCGAGGCATTTCATGCCGAGTCTCGAGAATTTTAGCGAGCGTCGACACTTGCGATGGCCCCTGGAACGGCATCTCCCCGGTCGCCATGCGATAGAGCAAAATCCCGAAAGAGAAGATATCCGAGCGAGTGTCAACCGTCTCTCCCCTCGCCTGTTCGGGAGACATGTAGGAAACCGTGCCGAGGATCTTTCCAGCCCGTGTCAGTTCTTGCGAAACCGTCGCGGTCCCTTCGGATTTCTCCATGAGGGCATCAGTGGGCTTGGCCAGCCCAAAGTCAAGAATTTTCGGTTCACCATCGGAATCGACAATAATATTGTCGGCCTTGATGTCGCGGTGGACAATGTGAAGTTTGTGAGCGGCAGCCAGCCCGGCGGCGATCTTCTCCGCAAGTCGCATCATGGTGCCAAGGTCCGGTTGTTTTTCTTTCATATACTCGCTGAGCGATTGACCTTCGACAAACTCCATAACGATATAGTTCAACTCACGTCCGGTAGCCTGGTCGACATCGGTTCCGATGTCAAAAATCGACATGACATTCGGATGGCTGATCTGTGCCGCCGTGGTCGCTTCCCGTTTGAACCGTTCCTGGCGCTCGGCGTTGTCGAAAAATTCTCCCAGGAGCACTTTCAGGGCAACCTTGCGCCCCAGTTTCTGATCTTCAGCCAGATAGACAGAGCCCATCCCGCCTTCGCCAAGTTTTCGTATAATAGTGAAGTGCGAAAATCTTGAACCTGGTTCGAGCATAGTCAACCTTTCTTCAGCATCAGCATGGTAATGTCATCGGAGCGGGGGGAATCCTGTACGAACGAGATGACATCATCCATAATTTTCGAAATTTGGTCTGCCGGAGGCAGATTCCGGTTAGTGGTCAAAATCCTTTCCAGCCGCTCGTCACCGTACTGTGCGCCGTGACAGTCGGCCTCAACGACACCATCGGTAAATACCAGCAGTTGGTCCGCAGTATTCATGACTATTTTTCCTTCTTCCCAGTCGGAGAAGTCAAAAGCGCCAATCATCGTCCCACCCGGTTGCAGCAGATCGAATTTTCCATCCGGATGAACCAACATCGGCGGATTATGGCCGGCATTGATAAATGTCACGCTATTATCGGTTGGATCGACCAGCCCGATGAACAGGGTGGCAAAATCTTCGGGCGCGCTGTAACGATGGAGCTGCAAGGAGACCTGCTTCACCGCGCGCGAGAGCGAGAAGTTGTCTTCGCTGTATAGAATCCTGAACGATGCGAGAATGTTCGACATGAGTAAAGCTCCGCCCATCCCCTTGCCACTTACGTCCGCGACCATGAAGAGCAGTTTGCCGTCGGGAAGCACCGTGACATCGTACAGATCTCCGCCGACCATCCGGCATTGTTCCTGGAAGGCATTAATCGTGAATCCCGGGACGGTAGGCGTCGCCTTGACCAGCAGATTTCGCTGAATAGTCGAGGCGCGTTTCAATTCCGCCTCGAACACCTGCTTCTCTTCCCGATCGCGCATCAGTTCGTAGTTCAGCAACCGGGAGGCGATCAGATTCCCGAAAGTCGCGAGCAGTCTGAGATAATCGTCGTTATACCGCCTGATCGGATTGGTCGTATCGACATAGAGGATTCCCAGGACTACACCCTCATCGAATAGCGGCACGGCCATTGCGGAGTTGATCTCCGACGCGATGATCGACTCATGTCCGGCGAACCGGGGATCGTCCTGCGGATCGATGAGGATCGAGTTCTTTTCGTTTAGGATCTCCTCGATAATCGTCCGCGAGAGATTGAAGCTTCCCGGATCTTTCCCTTCCGGGAGAATACATGCCGCCGGAATGACTTCACCCTGCTCGTCTCGCGAGAGCACGGCGAGACGCTGGGCCGGAATGACCCTGGACACGAGATTGAGCGCCCGATCGAGCATTTGCTCTTTCGGCTCCTGAAGCACCAGTATTTTGGCAAATTCGAATATGGTCGGAAGTACATCGGGAAGATCGGTCACTTTGGATGGAAGCGGTTTCAGCGCTTCGTTGATCGACAAAAAGACCGATTTCTCCGGATCGCGGTCAGCCAGAAGAAGGGATTTCGGTTTGGTGGTCGAGGTGGCGCTTCCGTCTCCGCTGGACAATTTGAATTCCACCTGGCCGAACATGACCATATCCCCCGGCTTCAGATCGACTGGAGAATCGATTCGGCGTCCGTTCACGAGGGTGCCATTGCGACTGCTCAAATCGGTTACCCGATAGCCGGCCGGTTCGATCACTTCAAATCGGGCATGCTCCCGGGAAACCGTCTTGTCGTTAATGAAGAAATCGGAATCAGGATTTCGGCCAACCGTGTAGGTTCCGGGTTCGAGATCCCACGAGTAGAGCCGACGTCCGTCGGTGCCGACCAATTTCATAATACGGGGTCTTTCATTTTGTTCATCAGGATAGACGTGCAACGTGGATTACGCCGGGTCGGTTTCACAAACCTTCACAAGAAAATCGGCGATTTTATCGAATCCGTCAATGGAAAACTTGTGCCAGCCGTTAATCGCCATTTCGGTCAATCTGCCCAGATGCCGCAGGTGAATTAAGGTTTCCCCGAACTGCTGCGCATCAAGCGGACGATCAATCGGTTCAGCCACACCGCTTCGCAGGAGCATGTCACGATTTAGCGGAGAAAACGGACCTATAGTTGGCCCGATTACAAACATCGGCAAACCAATTCCGAGCGCCCAGTTCGAGCGCTCGTGCGACGGGGCGGCAAAATAGTCAAAATATGGAAACAGCCGCGAGGTGAAAATCGTCTCTTCGCGACGGGAATTGTGGGTCACGATCAGCACCTGCGGCAGGTCCTTCGGCATGAAGTCGGTTGAGTCGATTATCTCGCATTCGATGGCCGGATCGTTCAGACGCTGCTCGGCTCTTTTCAAGAATTGTCCGTTCGGTCGGCAGAACAGAATGATCTTGTCCCCGGAATCTACCGTTGATCGGGCCGCCCTGGTCAGCAAATCGACATGATCGGGCGGCTCGGCGCCGGAGCTGAAGAAAGCGCCGGTGAGCGGGCCTCGGCGATTGATACGGTCGACACGCGCGTGAAAGGCGTCATCGGCCTGCTTGGCCAACGACGGCTCGATACACAGGCCGCTGACGATTACTTGCTCTTTGGTGTATCCGGCCGCTATGAAGCGGTTGGCGACATCTTCGGTAGGGACAAACACGCGGGTTGCGCCCCGCACCAGCGATTCTCCCGGTGCGACTAATTCACCGTGCTGATAGGAAAGACTACACTTTCCCCTGAGTACTGCCACCAGCGTAGGGTGCGCCACCACTACCGGAGCCTTTGAATCGGTGAAGCCGTTTCTCAGGGACCGGGCCAGGATATTCAAAAGCAAGCTGTCAGCATTATAGTCCCGCCCGGCCCGAAGCTTTGCGTACGAGCGGCCAAGAATACCTCCGCGAGCGCCGCGCACATAAAGCCATCGCACCAGCTTCCACGCCGCCAGCGACAGACCCGAGGATTCATCGAACACACTGGTTTGTCGGCGGACCAGACTCACCTTGCCATGGCGAACCAGCGTTTCGTGGATACCATCGAGATAAAACGGGTGGCCGCGGCCGATATTGGTGTACAGAAATGTCAGCTTGGGAAACGGTATCGCTCTGCTCCTGTGTATGGGAGCAAGCTACAACAGTTTGAGCGGAAAAGCAAAACATGACCGAGGCGAACTTCGCGAATCGCGTTTAACCTGGCAAAAAAAAACCGGCCGAAAGGCCGGTTTCAAAAAGGGGATATCCTTATCCCACCATGCTTGCCATCTCGTGGAAATCGATGACCTTTGAGAGATCCAGGAAGATCAACAAACGGTCTTCCAGCTTAGCGACTCCCTTAATATAGTCGGAGTTGATACCGGTCACTATTTCGGGAGGCGGCTCGATCGTGCTCTGGGGCAGTCTGAGGACTTCCGAGACCGAATCCACCACCATACCCATGATGTTGCCGGTAATATCAACGACCACGATCCGTGTGTTCTTATCGTATTCCTTGATCTCAAGATTGAAACGCTTTCTGAGATCGATAATCGGAATCACTTTGCCACGAAGATTGATAACGCCTTCGACATACTCAGGCGCCTGCGGGACTTTGGTGATCTCGACCATCCGGTTGATTTCCTGGACTTTGAGGATTTCGACACCGAATTCCTCCGAACCGATCTTGAAGGATACCAACTGGAGCAGTTCGTCGGCCCCGGTACCGTGTCGGCTCTCTTTCATTTCCACTGCCGTCTTCTCCATCTGCCGTTACCCCTATTTTGAGTTAGATAGCATAAGCAAATCACAGGAGCCCACTATGAGGTCCCAGTATACAGAGTATCGGTCATAGGGTCGTCTAACTTTATCTGTCAACTGACCAATAAAGGACCTAAATGGCCACTTAACCGACAATCCTTTAGGCCTGTAGGCACGGCGGCGTAAGTCACGACAAATAATTGTAATCTCTTGACACGGTGAATGTTTCGCTGATTAGATAAAGCGTTCATTTAGATAACAGCTCGCGGAGACGGTCGGCCGTGGTGGGAGCGTGGCCGGAATAATGATTGTTGAAGTAGGCAAAAGTGGTGATACCTTGCTGGGAATACCGTTCAATTACCTCCCCCCAGTGCTCAAGCTCAGCGGCCCGGTCACAGCGGACATAGCTGAAATCGGTCTCAATTTTGGTGCGGTCGCCCAGAAACCGGAAGTAAGTGAAATCGGCGGTACGAATGTCGAGCCTGGGCATCCAGGGATGATCTATCAGGCAAAAGGCTATATTCTTTTCACGAAGAAGGTCGAACAGACGCTGACAGTCCAGCCATTTCTTGTTTCGAAGCTCCACCGCAAATTTCCTATCTTCGGGAAGCGACTCAATCAGCTTCAGAAGAGTCCCTTCTTCTTCCGGCTTGAAGCTGTACGGAAACTGCATCAACAACGGCCCTTCCTTGCTGCCGAGGTGTGACATGACTTCGAGAAAGGCGGTCGAATTTTGAAGGCGCGAACTGACGTCCCCCTCATGCGTCACCACCTGGGGGAATTTGGCCGTGAAGACGAATCCTTCAGGAGTAACTTTCGTCCAGCGTTGTACGGTGGAGACGGCGGGTATTCGATAGTAGGTAGAGTCGATCTCGACCGTCAAAAAGCGAGAGGCGTAGAACTGAAGGAAATCTGCCTGGGGAAGAAACTGCGGGTAGAAATTGCCAAGCCAGTCTTTGTAGGCAAAACCGGAGGTCCCGATTCTCACATTCTCCGAAATCATATTCTTTATAACCTCCCCTCTCCTTCAAAGTTCGCCGAATACCTCCGGGCGAGTCGGGTGTAAATCTCCAGATATTCTGGCGGCAGCGGTTGATTTGGACCCCGGATTTGACTATTTTGAAGGCCCAAACACGAAACACGAGGAGCCCTCATGAAGGATAAGAGAAACGAAATACTCGCCCGTCAACTGCTTGAATATTCGGTCAGGATTCAACCTGGCGAAATCCTCTATCTCGAGATCAAAGGCAAAGATACGCTCGAATTAGGCAAAGAAATCGTTCGTATCGCCACCCAGAAGGGCGCAAATCCGTTCTGGTATTACAACGACGAGTCGTTGGGCCGTCACTGGATCAAAAACGCCAGCGATGACCAGTTCAAGAAGCAGGCGGAGCTGCATCTTCACCTGATGCAGAAAGCCGACGCCTATATCGCCCTGCGCGGCTCCGACAATCCATTCGATCTGGCGGATATCGACGGCAAGCAGATGGACAAGTTCAATACCCTGTTCTACAAACCGGTGCATCTCGAGGAGCGCGTCAAGAGAACCAAATGGGTGGTGCTCCGCTATCCCAACAACGGCATGGCCCAATTGGCGCAGACTTCTCAGGAAGCGTTCGAAGATTTCTATTATCAGGTCTGTTGCGCCGATTATGCCAAGATGTCAAAGGCCCAGGACCGGTTGTTCGCGCTGATGGAGGCGACCGACAAGGTTCACATCAAATCTCCGGGCACCGATCTCACCTTTTCGCTCAAAGGGATACCGTGCATCAAATGCGATGGCCGGAGAAACATACCTGACGGCGAAGTGTACACCGCGCCGGTAAGAAATTCGATCAACGGAACGATTACGTACAACACTCCGTCCCTCTACCAGGGAACTGTGTACAAAGACATCTCCTTCACTTTCAAGGACGGCAAGATCGTCAAAGCGACCTGTGCAGGGGACAATGCCAAGCTGAACAAGATTCTGGACACGGACGAGGGTGCGCGTTATGTGGGCGAGTTCGCTATCGGGGTCAATCCGTTCATTCGCCACCCCATGATGGACACCCTGTTCGATGAAAAGATCGCCGGATCTTTCCACTTCACCCCCGGACAGTGCTATGATGAAGCGCCGAACGGCAATGACTCTTCGATCCACTGGGATCTCGTGCTGATTCAGCGCGAGGACTATGGCGGCGGCGAGATCTGGTTCGATGACAAGCTGATCCGCAAGAACGGCGTGTTCACCGACGCCACGATGGAAAAGGAATTTTCGGCGGAGAATCTGAAAGCTGAGGGGATGGACTGACCGTCCCCCTTGGTTTCGAACAGGAGAGGTAAGACTGATGAACATTTTTGATTTCGCCATGCAGATGGAGCTGGACGGTAAAACGTTCTATGAGAAGAAGGCTCAGGAGACGAAACATGCCGATCTGAAAAAGATCCTGCAAATGCTCGCCGAGGAAGAACAGAAACACTACAACTTCTTTCGCCAGCTCCGCGACGGCAAGACCGATCTTGCCGAGAAAGAAGTCAGCGGTGGGTCCGGAACGCTCGACAAGGTGAAGAACATCTTCGTGGAGCTATCGAACGGCCCTCAAGGTAGAAGTTTCGGCGAGGATGAACTGAGTGTGTGGAAAGAGGCGATGAGGATCGAAGAAAAGGCGGTCGCCTTTTACTCCGAGAAAGCTTCCGACGAAGCCGACGCCAATCAAAAACGGCTGCTCACGATGATCGCCAATGAAGAGAGGAATCATGTGCACATGATCGACGGCGTGTTGTCGTATCTGAGATTTCCGGAGGATTTTGCCGATTCGGCGCAGTTCAAGAATTTCCAGAGTCTCGAAGGTCACTGAGCCAGATGCTTGAATCTAAGCGACGGCTGCTCCGCGATAATAACTCCCGCTAAGGCCACCGCGCCGCCTACAAAAAAGGTGGCGCCGAGCGGCTCCCCCAGCCAGACAAGGGCTACGACTGAAGCTATCACCGGCTGAAGGTTGTGGAACACCGCTATGCGCGAAGCCTCAAAATACTTCAGCACCCAGTAATACAGCACATAGGATATTACCGAAGTCCCGATGGCGATATATATAACGGACAACCAGCAGGACAGAGGAACCTGTGCGTAGTTCACTTTCGAGGCCATGTACAGCCCAAACGGTACATAGAGGAGCGATCCCGAACTCAGCGCATAGGCGGTGACTCGAAGCGCACCGTACTTTCTCGCCAGATCTTTGCCAAGAATGGTGTAATAGGCCCAGGCCAGAACCGCTACCAGGATAATCGAGTCGCCGAGCAAATATTGCTTGCCGAGGCGGATCGCCCCACCGGACATGATGACCGCGACTCCGGCAAGAGCGATTACGATCCCAATGACACGTCTGAGTACCAGTTTCTCCTTGAGGTGAATCACAGCGGCCAGGAAGATCCAGATCGGCACCGTGGCAAAAAGCAACGCCCCATGCCCGGCCGCTGTCATCGACTGCCCCCAGAGATACATCGCCTGATTAAATGGAATAATCAAAAAACCGAGCCCCATGATTTTCCAGTAGTCTTTCCTTTCGATCGGAATTCGATGGCGTTTTGCTTTCACCATGACCAGCAGAATCACCGAGGAGATCACGAATCGGTAAAAGGCGAACGCGAACGGCTCCATATAGGCCAGCCCGTATTTCGCAACCGGGAAGGTCAGAGCTCCGAACAACTGCTGGACCAGTAGTACCGATACAACAAACCCTGCCGAATGCAGGGTTTGTTCAGGTCGTGAGTTTTCGGTAAGAGAGATCGGTTCCACTTCGGCCGGTTCTTCCCTTCCTACAGCAGCGATTTCACATAACCGCCGTCGATTGAAATCGAAGTCCCGGTTATATAGCCGGCCCGTTCGGAGGCGAGAAAGGTGATCAATGCCGCCAGTTCATCCGGCCGGCCCAGACGACCGGCTGGAATCATCGACGAAATACCGTCGATCACCTGCTGTTCATTCTTGCCGGAGCTCTTGGACCGGGCGTCGATCAGCTCTTTGAGTCTTTCCGTAGCCGTGTATCCCGGCGCGACACAGTTGAACGTCACGCCGGATCTGGCATGATTATTCGACAGCGTTTTGCACATCGCCGTAACACCTGAGCGATAGACGTTCGAGAGCATCAGATCATCGGTAGGTTGAGGAACGCCTATCGAGGTTATGTAGACGATTCTTCCCCACTTGCGCGAGATCATACCCTCGAGCACGAGCCTGGTGAGACGGACAGCCGACTCCAGGAGCAGGGTGTGCCCAAGTGACAACTTCTCATCGGTAAGGTCGAAGAACCGTGCCGTAGGCGGACCACCCGTGTTCGAGACAAGGATATCAACAGCAGGAAGCTTCGCTTTCATCTTCTCGATCTCATCCTTTTTCGTCAGATCGGCCGGAAGGATGGTGACTCCATAGCCGGTCTTCTTCTTGATACGCTCGGAGGCGGCCTTGAGATTGGCTTCGCTCCGTGAGTTGATGTACACGGTGGCACCTTCGCGAGCAAGCTCGGCGGCCGTGGCCTCGCCAAGTCCACCCGAGGCTCCAGTTACCAGCGCTACCTTTCCTTTGAGACCGAGATCCACTCTATTTCACCCTGGCCAACTCGGCTACCAGCGCCGATGCCGTGCGGCAACCTCTTTCGAAGTCGATCACGCGGAACCGTTCGTTCGGGGAATGAATGTTGTCGTCGTTCTGACCGAATCCAATCAGCAGGGTGTCGACATTCAGCTGCTTCTTGAAATCGCCGACGATCGGAATGGATCCACCCTTCTCGCATGAATACCGGAGTCTTTCCAAACCCGGTCTTGATCGCTCTTGCGGCAGCCTCGAGCCAGGGTCCGTCGGTCGGAACTATGACTGCTTCGGCTCCGCCGCCTTTGGTCACTTTCACCTTGACCGATTTCGGCGCAATCTTGAGCAGAAACTTCTCCAGCTTGCTGCAGATGTCGTCCGGCTTCTGGTTCGGCACCAGGCGCATCGTGATTTTACATGAGGCCATCGACGCTATAATCGTCTTCGCACCCTCACCCTGGTACCCGCCGGTGATCCCGTTGACATCGAGCGTCGGTCGTGCGCCGGTCCGCTCATAGGTACTAAAACCCTTCTCCCCCTGGAGACCGGGGACACCGAGTGCTTTCTTGTATGCGGCTTCGTTGTACGGAAGCTTCTTGAACGCGGACTTCTCGAACTTAGTCATGGTCTTGACATCTTTGTAGAAACCGGGCACGGCGATTTTGCCGTTTTTGTCGTGAAGCTGAGCCACCATCTCGCACAGGACGTTGATCGGATTGGCAATCGCACCGCCGAAGGAACCGGAGTGCACATCGCGGCTTGGACCATAGACGAACAGCTCAGCCACGGCAATGCCGCGCAGCCCGAAGGTGACTGCCGGAAGCGTCTTGTTGAATTGGGCGGTGTCGGAGACGACGGCGATATCCGCCTTCAGCATCTTCTTGTTCTTCTTGATGAAGGCGGGAAGGTTCACCGAGTGCGATTCTTCTTCTCCCTCAATGAGGAACTTGACGTTGATAGGAAGGGTCCCGGTTGCTTTGATGACCGCCTCGAGGCCCTTGATCTGCGCAAATGTCTGCCCCTTGTCGTCACAGGATCCACGGGCGAAGATATATCCATCCCGAATCTGCGGCTCGAACGGAGCAGTCTTCCACAGATTGAGCGGCTCCGGCGGCTGAACATCGTAGTGACCGTAATAGAGGACGGTCGGAAGCTTCTTGTCGACCATGTATTCGGCATAAACGAGCGGGTGTCCTCCCGTGCCGTGAACGGTGGCCTTGAAACCGATCGAGCTAAGATGATCTTTGATCCAGTTCGCGCAGGCGACCAGATCCGGTTTATGTTCTGATTTTGCGGAGACTGAGGGGAAGCGAAGCAGTTCGAAGAGGTCGTCAAATCTCTTCTTCTCAGTCTGTTTCAGGTATTCAAACGGGGTCATTCGATTTGCTCCTCTTTAGAATGAATATATGTTCCGGAAATATAGAATGCGCACTTTCGCCTGTAAAGCCCTTATTAGAGAACGGATGTCGGAATCGAATGATGATGGGAGGTGAGCTCGGCGTGCGATCAGACTTTCTTGCGCCGCTTGAACCACTCGGCCGGATCTTCGACAAACTGCAGGCAGGACTTGATCAAACGGGAATGCATCGTCTCCTCATCGATCAGCCACTGATAGAACTTCTGGATTTTGGGGTTGGTCGCATCGGCCAGTTTCTCAGCATAGAATTCTTCCGCCCCGTTTTCAAACTTGAGGGCCATCTGGTATGCCTCGACATCACTCTTGGTCGCTTTGAACTGGTCCTTGATATTCTCGAGCCGTTTGTTAAACGATTCCAGCTTCTGCTCGGCGTCGGAATCCTCGGTATCCGGAAGGTCATTTTCCCCCGAAAGCTCCATTGATTCGTAAAATCGCTCGATTTTCTCTATATGCTTGTCTTCTTCGGCGGCCAGGAATTCGAAGGTCTGACGGGCCAGCTTGCTCGGGGTCGATACCGCGGCTTCGGAAAAAAGCTGCTTTCCTTCGCGCTCTAACTCGAGGGCTATTCTGAACGGCTCCAAAATGTCGTCGGTAGATTTCTGGTTGGTCATATTTTCATGTCCTGATAATCTAACTAAAGCGTCAAACGGCGGAAAAGTTCCTCAATAATTTGCCCGTTTGAAAAGCTGGAGCGTGACGGTATAGGCCACTACGGCAAATGCGATGGTGGTAATAAAGGGCTGCCAGCTCCCGACCGGTGATCCGGAGGCCAATTGGACCGACAGGTCCGAGATTTGACCGGTTTTGGGAACGACATAGTAAAGCCCATCGATAATGTACTTGAGGATTTTGGAGTTGAGGAACTCGCCGATTGTATCGTGATAGCGGAGGAGCCATTGCGCAACCCAGAAGACGAAGGCGGTCATAATAGCCAGGGAATTGGACCCGAAAGAAATGGCCGCGAACCCGGTTATACTCAGCCAGACCAGCAGGCTGATCAGCGCGAACCCGAAGAGATAGAAAACACGGGGCTCGAACCAGTGCGCGCTCAGGAAGAACGCGCCGAGATTGATCAACCCGCTCAACACTATCAGCCCTCCATAGACCAGCCAGACACTCAGCAGTTTGCCGCCAAGCAGCCTGGTCCGGGAGATCGGCTTGGACAGATAATAGTCTGCTCTTCCGCGCACCAGCATGTTCGGAACCAGTCCGGCCGTTGCCATGATTGTCAGGAAAACCAGGAACGAAAGATAGGTTTCCATTCCCCGGATAATCAGTGGACTCAACATATCAGGAGCGCCCAGCGCGGAGCTTCCATTAATATCCACGGTCAGATTTCCGGATCGTGAGATAAAAGCGAACAGTACCGAAACGAAGGTAATCGCGCCGTAAATCCAGAGGACCTTGCGATCAAGCAGTTCCAGCAGGCAATCGCGTGTGAGACCTCTCATACCTGGGTTGACTCCCTGTCTCTGACCGTTTCAATGAAGAACTGCTCGAGCGAGATCTTGATCGGCCGAATGGCCCGGATGTCTATCCGCTTGAGCCGGAGCATATCGATAATGTCGTTGATGTTCTTTTCGTCCTTGAGTTCAACGGTCATCTTGTTCGTGGACAGCGTTAGCTTGCGCCCCAGCTCTTCCGGAATATCAATCAAGCGATCGCCGAACGAGGCCTCAATTTCGAACTGGCTTTTCCGACTGGTCAATTCATCGACCGTGCCGATTTTGGCGATTTTGCCGTGCGAAAGAATGGCTACGCGATCGGCCGCCGATTCTACTTCGGAAAGCAGGTGGGAATTGAGGATAATCGATTTCCCCTCTTCCCGCATCTTCCGCATCACGTCCCGAATTTCCGTCTTGCCGACCGGATCGACACCGTCGGTCGGTTCATCCAGAAGCAGTATATCCGGATCAGAAACGAGCGCCTGGGCCAGCCCGATTCTCTGAAGCATCCCTTTGGAGTATTTGCGGATCTTATGACTCCCCCATCGGTCCATTCCGACAAGGTGAAGCAGGCCGTCGACCCGTTCCCGGATAGCTGTTTCCGTCATCCCGCAGAGCCGGCCGCTGAATTCAATCAAACCGATGCCGGTGAGATGGTCGGGGAATCGATGGTTTTCCGGCAAATAGCCGATCCGTTTTCTCGATTCCGGATTCGAGGGGGACAGCGTTCCGATAGCGGCCGAGCCGGAAGTAATCTGGGTAATGCCGAGCAGAATTTTGAACAAGGTGGTCTTGCCGGCCCCGTTAGGCCCGAGCAGACCAAAAATCTCCCCGGCCTGAACGGTGAGAGAAACTCCGTCGAGGGCGGTAATTCCTCCCTTTTTCATGCGGGTCTCGTAGATTTTTATCAGATCGTCGACAACGATTACGTTCATACGAATAGAGACTGTTTTCCCTGTTTGTCCTAACTAACTATTACGACCGCCTCAAAGACAAGTTTTAATTATTCTCGCGCATTCCCCTGCAAATAAAAGAGCCGGTGAAGGGACTCGAACCCCCGACTGGCTGATTACAAATCAGCTACTCTACCAACTGAGTTACACCGGCTGTCATACTAGTGCGGGCGGAAGCGAACATACCTCTATCGCCTGCCTTTGTCAACAGGATCGGGGAACGCCTAGACCTTTCTCTTCCATCGAACCCCCTGAGGGGTATCTTCGAGAATGATTCCTCTGGCCGCCAGGTCGTCGCGAATCTTGTCTGCCCTGGCGAAATCCCTGTTCTTCTTGGCGTCGGTCCGCTGCTGAATCAACGCCTCGATCTCGGCATCTAGATCCTGGCTGTTGCCGTAAGTAAAGTTCAAGACGGTGTCGAATTTTCGGATCATGGCAAGAGCCCGATCGCGCTCTTCGACCGACAGGCTGTTTTCGCTCTTAAGCCGGTTGATATCGCGGATGAAGTCGAATACCGCCGCCAGCGCGGCAGAGATATTGAGATCATCGTCGAGCGAATCCTCGAATCCCTGCTTCGCTTTTGCGATCAGGTCATCGGCCGTTCCGTCAGACTCACCACCCGGGAAATCACTCAGGTTCGTGATGAAGTCGTTGTACCGCTCCAGCGCATTCTTCGCTGCATCGAGTCCCTGGAAGGTGAAGTTCAGTTGCTGCCGGTAATGGGTCGAGATCAAAAGATATCGTACCGACAAGCCGGAGTGACCCATTTCGAGAATGTCCCGCAGGGTGTAAAAATTCCCCAACGACTTGGACATCTTCTTTCCTTCGACAATCAAATGCTCGCCGTGCAGCCAGTACTTGACCACCTTGTGACCGACCGTGCCTTCGGACTGGGCGATTTCGTTCTCGTGGTGGGGGAACATCAGATCGACCCCGCCGGTGTGAATGTCAAACTGCTCGCCTAGGTAGTGCATCGACATAACCGAGCACTCCAGATGCCAGCCGGGTCGCCCTTTGCCGATCGCCGTCTCCCAATAGATATCGCCATCGGACGGCTGGTAGGCTTTCCAGAGGGCGAAGTCTGACACCGAATCCTTTTCGTATTCATCACTGGCCACTCTCGCTCCCGGCTTTAATCCTTCAAGATCGAGATTAGCCAGCTTGCCGTAGTTCGGAAACGATGAAATGCGATAGTAGTAATTGCCGTCGACTTCATAAGCATGGTCGTTCTCCACCAACTGCTGAACCATCTTCACCATGCCATCGATATGGTCCGTAGCGTACGGGAACAGATCAGCCCGTTCGAGACCGAGCGAATCGAGATCTTCAAAGAAGGCGGTGACGTACTGTTCGATGAATTCCTTACGCGATTTCCCCGTTTTCTGGGAGTCACGAATGATCTTGTCATCGATGTCCGTGATATTCATCACGTACTTGACATCGTACCCCTTGTATTTGAGGTACCGTCGAAGCAGATCACCCCAGATGAACGTACGAAAATTGCCGATATGCTGAAAATTGTAAACAGTCGGCCCGCAGGTGTAGATTCGAACCTTGCCCGGTTCTATCGGCTTGAATTCTTCCTTCGTCCTGGTCAGACTGTTCTTGATTTGTAATGACATAGTAGAAACTATCCTTCGGTCAGGCTTTTCACAGTTTTGGCATCGAGCTTCTTTACCACCTCGGCCACGAGTTTGATTGTGTTATCATAGTCGCTACGACAGAGGATAGAATTGTGGCTGTGAATGTATCGTACCGGCGGTCCGATCACGATCGTCGGCACACCGATCCGGCTGACATGAATCGCCCGGCCATCGGTAGCGCCACGTTCCATATACGAGATGTGATAGGGGATCTTCTTCTGTTCGGCGGTCGACGTCACCAGGTCGCGGAGCTTGATATTCGGTATCATGCCGGCGTCGTAAATCAGTACGACCGGACCCGCTCCCATCTTCTCGATTTTCTTGAACCCTTCGGGCGGGATATCCTGACCGATCCCGGTATCGACCACAATGCAAACATCCGGATCGGCAAGCTGGGCGATCGTCTGGGCGCCACGCACCCCGACTTCTTCCTGTACGGTAGCTCCGCCGAGAATCGTATTCGGGTGCGCCTGTTTGGCGAACTTGTTGAGCAATTCGATCACGATAGCGCAAGCCACCCGGTTGTCGAAGGCCTTTGCCATGTACATCTTGGAATTGCCCATAATCGTGAACTGGCTGTCCGGAAGGATCGGGTCGCCGACTTTGACCCCAAGTTTCTTGGGAACATCGAACTTCTCAAGGCAACCGACATCGATAAACATATCGCTGATCTCCAGCACTTTTTTACGCTCATCCTGCGGCAGCAAGTGCGGCGGCTTGGAGCCAACCACGCCCAGCACCGGACCTTTCGAAGTGATGATGCGCATCCGCTGTCCGAGGGCAACATGCCCCCACCAACCGCCGAGGGGGAGAAACTTGATATACCCGTCGCCGGTGATTTCCTTGACCATGAATCCGATTTCGTCGAGATGACCAACGACCAGGACACGCGGCTTTTCGCTCGAACCTTTCTGAACGCCAAGAACCGAGCCCATTTTATCGTACTCGATGCCGTTTACGACCCCCTTCATGCGGCGGGCCATTATCTTGCGGATCTCGTGCTCGTAGCCGGAGACGCCGTAAGCATCGGTAAGTTCCTGTAACAGCTTTTCTGAATTATCCATAATGCCTTCCTGATTCTATTCGCTTGTCTACTTTTGCCGGGCTAAAGTTTTGAATATACGTAAATTGCCCGAACCAGTCCACCTAAATATCCAGGTGCTCGGCGAGGTCGGACAGACTGGTGATTGTCCTCACCGAGTCGGGCATTTCGGGATATACGCGGGTGGGGAGCTTTTTCAGTATCGCTGACATGCCGATGCTCGACGGTCCCTGTACGTCCTCGCGATAGCGGTCACCGATATAGACGCACTCCGCCGGGGCGAACCCGGCCAGGTTGGCAGCCTGAATGAAGATATCCGGATGTGGCTTGCGGTAGCCGAAGGTCGAGCTGAAGATGGTGAAATCGAGATACGGCTTGATGCCGAATCGCTTGATCTCTCCCATGTGTGCCTCTTCCGGAAAAATCGTATTGGAAATGAGACCTATCCGTTCGTACTTCTCGCGGATACGCTCCAGCACGTTCAGCGTGTCATCGTAGACGTACAGCTGGTCACCCACCGGCTTGTAATAGGCGTCGAACAACCGCTCGATAAAGTCGCCATTCTCGTTCACATTCAATTTTCTGAGGAGCCGCTGAGCGGCTTGCGGGATAGTCCACTCGATCAGCTTCTCATCGGCGAGCTTGCGGTACTCGTTTTTGACCTCCTCGAACATCCGGTAAAATTCATCTTCGGCCGGCAGCTCGTGTCCTGATTCGGCGACGAACTTTCTCACGTTCGCGGCGCAGTGCTTGCCCATCTCCTCCCAGGTGATCGTTTCATATTCGATCAGGGTGCAGCCGAGATCGAAAATCACGGCTTTCGGTGTTAGTTTATCCATCAGCTTCTGCTTTCACTTCTCCAAGCACCGAATGAATGAGTCTTTCGAGCAACTGGTCAAAATCGATTCCGGCCGCCCGGGCTGCCATCGGTGCAAGTGACAGCTCGGTCATTCCCGGAAGGGTGTTCAATTCCAGAAAGTAATGTTCGTTGCTTTCAGTCAGGATGAAATCGGCCCGGGCCAGACCGGCTGCCCCGATAACTTCGTATATCCGGGCGGCATCTTTCTGTATTCTTTCCGTCGCTTCTTCGTCGATCGGCGCGGGTGAGATATATTCAGTCTTTCCCTTTGTGTATTTGGCCTCGAAATCGTAAAGCCCTGTCTTGGGACGGATCTCTACCAACGGGAGCGGCTTGCCGTCAAGCACGGCCGCCGTGATTTCCTTTCCCTTGATGAACTGTTCGATAAGTAGACTTTTCGATTCGGCCACTGCCTTTTCGATCGCAGCTCCCAGTCCGCTCACATCATCAACTTTCGTAAGACCGATAGTTGAACCGCCATCGTTTGGTTTTACAATCACTGGCATTTGGAAGCGCTTCTTTATGTCCACAACAACGTCATCGCTGGAGAGCTTGTCCGACATCCTGTATAACGCCCATTGCGGAGTGGGGATCCCTTCAGCCTTGCACAGACGTTTGGCAATCGCTTTATCCATTGCGATGGCCGAAGCTGTCATGTTTGAGCCTGTGTATTTTTTGCCGGCAAGGTCAAGCAAGCATTGAATCATCCCATTCTCGCCGGAGCCGCCGTGAAGGGTGATGAAGACGATATCGATGTCCCTGAATCCGGCCGAACCGAGCGCGTTTGCCAGCGACCAGGTGCTTCCCCGGCTCACCAGCGACTGCTTGGTCGCATCCGTTTTGTAGTCGATAAAATTACCGTCGGAGGCGAGCAGAGATTTTCCTGTCGAAGGATCGATGACATAGACTTTATGTCCCAGGCGGCTCAGTCCCTGGTAAACCGCCTCGCCGGATTTGAGCGATACGGACCGCTCGTTGGAGTCACCTCCGGCCAGAAGTAGGATTCTCATACCCTGTTTTTCCTTAGTGTTTTGACTTTGTAGAGTATAAACAACAGCACGAGCAATATCAAGACAGGCCAGACAATCTTGTTATAGGTTTCGATATAGTACATGATCCCGTGCAGGTTCTCGACCAGCTTGGCGGCAAGGTACATAACCAGTCCGGTAAATATCATGTAGGAGATCGTCGAGTACACGAACATTTTCGTTGCATTATAGTCGCTGATACCGGCAACCAGACAGAGGGCGGAACGAAATCCCACCACAAACCGGGAAAAGATCAGAACGGGAACGCCGAATCGGGAAAATGCTCTTTCAGCTTTGTGAATATCGTCAGCCGAAAAAACTTTGTAATTCTTCTCCAGAAAGAAATCCCTTCCGAATCGACGACCGATCAGATAGATAACCATAACAGATGCCATCCCGCCGACCACGATTACAATGAACGCCAATACCGGGTTCAGGCGGTGCACCGCTGCCAGACCTCCTGCTCCGATAATAAAACTATCTCCCGGAAAGGGTGGAAAGATGTTCTCGATAAAACAGGCGACCAGAATCACGAGATAGACCCAAAACGGACCGTAGGTAAACAACAGATCCAGCAGGTGGTTTATCTTGGCCGGATCTTCACCCATTCCGGCCTATCAAACAGACTGCCATAGCGGCAATCCCTTCTTCGCGACCGGCAAATCCGAGCTTTTCGGCTGTGGTCGCCTTTATGTTCACTTGACTCTCGCTGATTCCAAGGACTTCGGCAATTCGTGCTTTCATTTTCGGAATATGCGGCGCGAATTTCGGACGTTCAGCTAGGATCGTAGCATCAATGTTGTGGATGGTATCGTATCCGCCGCCGCTGATCAGGCGATGCACTTTCTTAAGAAGTTCGATAGAGTCAGCGTCGAGATACTCAGGATCGGACGGTGAGAAATGTTCGCCGATATCCGGAAGTCCGGCCGCGCCAAGCAGCGCGTCCATAATCGCATGCAACAGGACATCAGCATCGCTGTGCCCTTCGAGACCGCGGTCGAATGGTATCGTCACTCCACCGACGACCAGTCGGCGGCCGGCGACTAATCGGTGTATGTCAAATCCCTGTCCGACTCTCAGGCCAGTCATAATTCTCCTGAGCAAGCAACGCTTCGGCTAAGAAGAGATCGCTCGCATTGGTAATCTTAAAATTCGAGGTCGCAGGCTCAACTATCTGCACCTTGAACCCACGCTTTTCTATTAACGAAGCATCATCGGTCACCGGTTCGCTGCTTCCCTGGGCAGCGCAATCCCGATGTGCTTGTATGATCAGATCGTACTGGAACACTTGGGGGGTCTGGGCCAGATACAGCCCGGAGCGATCTAGGGTCGTGATCACGTAGTCTCCCCGCACGCGTTTGATCGTATCAGATACCGGTACAGCCAGCATGGCTGCGCGCGATTCCTGCGCGACTCTCACCACCCGGTCGATATCGACTGCCGAAACCAGCGGGCGGGCGGCGTCATGGATGGCGACAAATTGTGTCGAGATCGGCAGCGCCTCCAGACCGTGGAGGACCGACTCCTGTCGGGTGTCCCCGCCGATTACAATTTTGGTAACTTTCTTGAATCCGTAAGGATCGACGATTTTTGCCGACGTATGCAGCAGGTAATCTTCGGCCACGACTACGACGATCTGTGTGATGCTCTCGGCTCGCTCGAACTTGCTGATAGTCCACGACAACATCGGTCTGCCGCGCAGCTCCCGATACTGCTTGGGAACCGGTCCGCCTATACGCTCGGACTTTCCTCCCGCCACGATCAATGCAATCGTCTTCATGATCAGTCAATATACTCCGTTTTGTCGAAATAAGTCAACCGAGCATTCCCTGTCACGCCTAGAGGATAAGCATGGCATCGCCATAGCTGTAGAACCGGAATTTTTCCTGTATTGCTCGTTCATACGCCTTCATTATCAATTCTCGCGAAGCGAACGCGCAAACGAGGATGAGCAGCGATGATTTCGGAAGATGGAAGTTCGTGATCATGTGATCGACAAATCTGAATTCGTGACCGGGCCGTATGTACAGGTCAACCATGTTTGAAAACGAGCCTATCTTTCCGTCACTTACGGGGGCCGATTCAAGCGTCCTTACCGAAGTCGTCCCGACTGCGATCAGTTTGCCTCCGGCCGCTCTGGTCTTATTGATACGCTCAGCCACCGTAGCTTCCAGAGTAGCCAACTCCGGGTCCACCTGATGATCTTCGATCTGTTCGACCGTAACTGGTTTAAACGTTCCCGGTCCTACATGCAGCGTCAGCTCCGCGAATCCCGCTCCTCGCTTCTTGATCTCTCTGACGATACTCTCGGTAAAGTGGAATCCCGCGGTCGGGGCGGCCACCGCTCCTACCCGGTCAACCCGGGCGAAGATTGTCTGATACCGTTCGATATCGCTCGGCGTGTCCTCCCGCTTGATATAATGCGGCAGCGGGACATGACCGAACTGCTCGATTATAAGGGCCCTGTCTTCGGAAGACGGAAATTCGACCAGCCAGCTCCCCCCGGACACGTGCTCTTTGAGCAACAGACCGTATTTCTTGCCTGTTTCGGCCTTGCCAAAATATATTCGCTCACCTTCGTCGAGTCGCTTCGACGGTTGCACGAGTGCCTGCCAGATTTCCGTCTCCCCTGACGTTTTCCGCACCAGAAAAACTTCGACCGATCCACCCGTCTTTCTCTGACCGTACAGTCTCGCTTTGAACACTTTTGTATTGTTCACGATCAGCAGGTCACCAGAATTTATGTGGGCCACAACGTCCGAGAATCTGCCGGTAGTGATTGTACCGTCTGTCCGATTCACGATCATAAGGCGGGAGTCTTCCCGCCTTCGCGCTGGAAGCTGGGCGATCAGTTCAGGAGGGAGGTGATAGTCGAATGAAGATATATCCATAGTTCAGTTCAGCCTTTGGCAGAGCGTAATTCAGTGTGGTTCAGGTAATCTGCCCACCTATTTCCAACGACCGAATAGATTGAGCAGAATGGTGAGAATCAACGAAATAAGCAGCATGGTGGCAAGCGGTATATAGACGTGATAGTTCCCTTTGGTGAAGCTGAGATCACCCGGCAGCTTGCCCAGAAACGGGATCTTATCGGAGAATAGCAGGACAATGCCGATCAGGATCGTGACCGCCCCCAGAATGATGAGCATTTTGCCGATTTGGGGCATCATTGTCATTGCTGAAGCTTGAACAAGACGATGCGGTCAATGAAAATATGCGCCAGAGCCTTCTGTTCCGGAGTAAGCCCCCGAGGAAACTTCTTTCCCTGCAAGTGACCTTCGAGCGCCTCCAGGGCTACCCGCGTATCGTCAACGGTAAGGACTTCTCCTGTCTCCTCTTTCAGTTTATCACGGAACTTCAAAGTTTCATCGACCAGAGCTTTCAGCGCCGGATTGGAATCGGCTTGCTGGTCGAGAATCTGTCCGCCAAGGGCCTGTATCAGAAGTTTATAATCGTTGTCGTGAATCATAATGCCTTTCCGTTGCCGTGGTTATTATTAACACCGGCTTCGGTCTTTGTAACAATGCCTCGGCCGCAAGGTTTTCAAGGATTCAACTATCTTGGATTCTCAGAAGAGCGTCTGCTGTCCGTGATTCCCCGGCAGTTTGAGGCCAAGGTGCCGGGCTGCATCTTCAGAAACCACTCTCCCTCGTCGGGTTCGCTGAACAAAACCGATCTTCAGCAGGTACGGTTCGACCATATCAACCAGCGTGTCGGTTTCTTCGTTTAATGTGGCCGCGAGCGCCTCGATTCCCACCGGGCCGCCCTGGTAATACTCTATGATTATCCGAAGCATTTTGCGATCGAGATTGTCCAACCCGAGGATATCAATACCCTCGGCATCAAGCGCGACCGTCGCAATCTCAGGAGTGATCGTTCCGTCGGCCTTCACCGACGCATAGTCCCGGACGCGACGCAGCAGCCGGTTCGCTATCCTCGGTGTCCCTCTTGCCCGCCCGGCAATCGTTTTCGCCGCATCTTCCGAAATGGGGGTTTCCAGAAGTCGCGCCGAACGGATAATAATCTCGGTCAGGTCTTCTACCGGATAGAAATCAATGTGATAGAAGAGTCCGAACCTGTCCCGAAGCGGAGCCGAGAGCATACCTGCTCTGGTGGTTGCGCCGACCAGGGTAAACCGTTTCAACGGGACATTGATCACCTTGGCGAAGGCGCCTTTATCCACGACGAAATCAACCTTGAAATCTTCCATCGCCGGATACATGAATTCTTCGATCGTTGCCGATAAGCGATGGATTTCGTCGATAAACAGGATATCCCCATCGTTGAGATTAGTGAGAATCCCCATCAGATCGCCGGACCGCTGAAGGGCCGGACCGGCCGTGGCATAAATTTTCGTCCCCATTTCATTTGCAATGATATGCGCCAGAGTCGTCTTGCCGAGTCCGGGCGGTCCGTACAGGAGGATATGTTCGACGGCTTCTTTCCGACCTCGGGCAGCATCGAGCGTTACTTCAAGTTTCCCGCGTAACTCGTTTTGCCCAATATATTCACGAAGAAATTTCGGGCGCAGCGAGAGCTGAACTGCATCCTCTTCGGGACTGATCTGGGAACCGGTTACGATTCGTTCACGAGTCAATGGGGAGACTCCTTACAGTCGATGCTTGTGTTCGTTGGTAAAGATCAATGAAATCAGGTCCTCGACTTTGCTGACTTTCGGATTCGACTTGACCGCATCGGCGATCATCTGTTCCGCCTCTTGACGCTTGTACTGCAACTGGATCAAAACCTCCATCGCTTCTTTCTCCAGCGGGTCAAGGGTCTTCTTCGTCTCTTTGATGGCAAGCGGCTCTTCGGCACGGGAGAGCGCATATTTCGAGGTCTTTCCGTGCAACTCCGCAATAATCTTTTCAGCCAGCCTTCCGCCTACACCCGGCAGTCTTCCCAAAGTGCTGGCGTCTTTCGTCTCGATAGCGGTGGCAATATCCCTGATAGGCAGGGTCAGCGATTTCAAGGCCTTCTTGATCCCCATCCCCGGTACCTGGGTAAACAGCGAGAAGAATTCGCGATCGACATTGTCGGTAAATCCGACCAGTTTCGGATAATGGTTCGATTTCTTGTCCCCGGCCTCGATATAGTAAATCGTTTTGAATTCGATTTCCGAACCGATCGTGCCGTTATCTTTCAGCCTGGCTGCCAGCCCCGATGGGAGCAGTATCTCGTAATATACACCGGCATTCTCCAGAAGAGCATACTGCTCGGTGATCTGGGTGAGTTTTCCTTTGAGGCGACTGATCATACTTCAACTTCATACTGGTGAGCCAGCATCCGGCAGTGACATAGTGCGACTGCCAGAGCATCGGCGACATCGGGAGGCTCCGGCACACTCAGCAGCGACAGCGTGGAGCAAATCATCTGCTGAACCTGACGCTTGGACGCTCTTCCGTTTCCGGTCAGCGAATTCTTTACTTTAGTCGACGAGTACGGAAAGACCTCTACTTCCGCCTCCGCCGCTTTGAGCAGAACAATACCTCGGGCGTGTCCCATGATGATCGCGGTGCGGGGATGACCGTAGTGCGAGTACAGCTCTTCAATGGCGATCGCGTCGGGCTGGAATTGCCGGACGATATTTTCCATCTCCCTGCCGATTACATGCAGGCGTCGGGCCATCGGCTCCGTCCCCTTGGTCCTCACCACACCGGCTTCAATCACCTTCACACAACCGTCGGTATCGTCCAGAATGCCATATCCGGTGATATTGAGCCCCGGGTCTACGCCTAGAATCCGCATGGTGATAGCATAGCCGGAAAAGCCTGAAATATCAATATAAAAACCCCCCTCTTGCGTCAGGTTGTGACTCCGGGGACGCGTGAAAAGCGAGTGGAGCACAGAGTGTCACAGGTAATTCTGAAGATCCGCTACCGAGTCGAGAACGAGATCCGGCTTGACATCTGATTTTGAGACATAGTCGGGACGGTACTTCCCGGTCTTCACAAGAATTCCGGTCATACCGGCATCCTGGGCGCCTTTGATGTCGTTGATAATGTCATCGCCGATCATCACGGCACGATCCGGTTCGACCCCCATATCTTCGAGGGCGAGGCGGAAAAAGGTCGGCGACGGTTTCCCTATCACGATTGCTTTCTTTCCGGTTGCATGCTCCAACCCGGCAACAAAGGCGCCGATATCGAGCGTCAGACCGTTTTCGGTCTGCCAGAACCGTCCCTTATGCAACGCCAGCATCTCGGCGCCATCCATGATCAGCTTGAACAGATGGTTCAGCAGATCGTAGTTCCATCGATTGCCGTAATGACCGATCACGATCACTTCCGGGTGCTTGTCGTCTCGGGGAAATTCGGCAAACTCCCGCTGCGGTGTCTTCTTCCAAGATCAAAAGACAGCGCGGGGCGCCCATTTTGCGCAGGTATCTGGCGGCGATACGAGGAGGGCTGAACACCTCGTTTTTCGAGATGTTCAGCCCGAGTTCGGTGATCTTGTCGTAGAGAGAATCGAACGACCGGGTTGTCGTATTCGTAAGGAAACGACAGGGAATGCCCTGTTTTCTGAGAGCCGCCAGCGTCTCATTCGCGCCGTCAATACGGCTGTCTCCGATAAACAGGACACCATCAAGATCGAACAACAGCCCGTCGATCGATGACAGCGAGAAGCCTGCCACGTCGGTTACGCCAATTTCTCCAGAATAGCTTCATCGATATCGAAGTTGGCGTAGACCTTCTGGACATCGTCGTTTTCTTCCAGAGCATCGTACAACTTCATCATCGAATTTGCTTCGGATTCGGTCGTCAGCTTGACTGTCGTGGTCGGAATCATCGTAATTTCGGCCGACACCATCGGGATCTTCCTGGCCTCGAGGGCTGTCCGGATCGGTTCGACATCGTTCGGCTGCGAGAGAATTTCGTAGGAACCGGCATCGGTCTTGATATCTTCGGCGCCGTTTTCGGTCGCTACCTCCATCAACGTGTCTTCATCGACCGCATCCAGTTCAACCGTGATCACGCCGCGATTTTCAAACATCCAGGCCACACAGCCGTTGGAGCCGAGATTCCCGCCGTACTTGGACAGCAGGTGTCGGATTTCGGCGACGGCGCGATTCTTGTTGTCGGTGAGAATTTCCATATAGATCGCCACGCCGGCCGGTCCGTAACCTTCGTATGTAACTGACTCGTAAGTAACCCCCGGCAATTCCCCGGTCCCCTTCTGGATCGCCCGCTTGATGTTGTCGGCGGGCATATTGGCCGCTTTCGCGGCGGCGACAGCAGTGCGAAGGCGCGGGTTTCCGTCCGGATCACCGCCGCCCTGACGAGCTGCTACCGTCAGTTCCTTTATTAGCCTTGTAAATATCTTGCCGCGCTCGGCGTCAAGTTTACCTTTCTTGCGCTTAATGGTCGCCCATTTTGAATGACCTGACATGGACTCCTCTCCTGTATCCTTACGAAGTTTAACGTCGCGAAAAACTGCGATTTTTAATCTACTCAAAATCATGCTGTAAGGCAAGTGGATAAGGGGAAATGTGGTCGGAGGATCAATAGAAGTCGCGGTTACGGTTAGGGCTCCGCTTGGAACCGAATAGACAAAACCGACCTTAAGCTAATTTTGATGCCGAAGAGCACGCCGAGCTACTTCACCTTGAAAATTGCCGTCGCGACACCTATATTCCCCGCATGGCATCAATATTCACCCGCATTATCAACCGGGAGTTGCCGGCGAAGATCTTTTACGAGACAGACGAAGTTATCGTGATTGCGGATCATCGCCCGAAAGCCCCCGTCCATCTGCTTATTATCCCCAAAGCGGACACCAAGAACTTCTATGAGACCTCCGAAGAAACCCTTGCGATGATGAATGAGACGGTGAAAGAAGTAGCCCGGAAGCTGAAGATCACCGATCATTTTCGCATTCAGATCAATAACGGGTTCGGCCAGGAAGTCGACCACATCCATTACCATTTCCTCTCCGACCGCGGGGTGGAGAATCTGGTTTATTCAATCAAATAGGTCTCGGTTCCTGATGAGGAGACATCTATTTTTCCCCTTTTTGTAGCCCACCTAAAATGAGGACCACGATTGCAGGCCGAATGGCGGGTGGGTGATAACGTTCTGGTTTGGCGATGCCAAACCTCTTCCCACGCTGCGCTCTACCCGGCTAACGCCGGACCGAGCTGACGTGGGCTACCCAAGAAAGAATCCCAATATGAAGCTTGCGCTATGCGATCTTCGGTAGCCCACCTAAAATGAGGTCCGCAATTGCGGGCCGAATGACGGGTGGGTGATAACCCTCCGGCTCGGCGATACCGAACCTCTTCCCACGCTGCGCTCTACCCGGCTAACGCCGGACCGAGCTGACCTGGGCCACCGAAGAAAGGGGAATCCGACACACGGCAACACGACCGTGGGGCCGAAAATCTGGTTTATCTGCTACTGTGATGTATCAATCGAGGAATTTGACAACTCTTAAAAGTGCACGGTACGATCAGGAAAAAGACAACCGGCGGAGTGTGGGGCTCCGCCGGTGTGGTCAATGCGTGTGCTTGAAGAGGGTTTTGTGTATCCTTACGCAAACCCTTGCGTCGTTATCGATATCTTTCTACTTCTGATTCCTTTCGTCGCGCATATATCTCTCAATTCCGATCAATGTTCCTATAACTGACCCGGTCCCAACCCAGAAATATTGGTCAAGCGAAACACCGACGAGATATCCGATTCCTGCCCCGGAAAGCATCCAGCGGAGGATATATTTCAACGTCTTAAACGGATCGTCTTTTGATTTCTCGCGAATTCCCATCGTTCATCTCTTTCTTATCTTCTTCTATCTATTATAACGCACAACCTCACGAAATGTTCGACAAAATCTTAAGACTCAACTACTCTCATCCTCCGCAAACTGCCTACCCAGCAAACGCTTAGCCGCCGAATACGTGCACACGCAATAGAAGAAGCCGGCCCAGCTGGCCAATCCGAACAGGGTTAATGCTGACACCGGATAGTGTGGGTGAATAGTCCGCATGAAGAGTACCCATATCGATCCGGAAAGAAGTGACACAAGCCCGGCAGACAACCAGAAGATCAGTTTGTCTGAAGTTTGGCGCAGCGGCAGGGAATCATCCGGTTCAGGAGCTATTGCCCCCGAACCGAAGGCGTAGGTCATCACGCTCAGACCAAACAGGGTCGAAAGGTGCTGGGCGACGGTGGTCATCCGGACATAGTGACCAAATATCTTGACGAAAGTCAGCAGGAACGGAATCCTTTGAGCCATCTCCCCCTGGGCATGAGTAAACGAATCCCAGGCAAAATGGCTTACTGCGCCGAGAATCACGGAAATCACCAGCACCAACCACGACCTGAGCGATTCTGGTTTGAATCGGCTCATCGCCAGCCCGGAAAGTCTTCTGTCGAATGGACCGGGCAGGTTCTGAATGAAGGGATACTTGAAAAACCAGTGGAAGGCGAGGGAAAACAGTATTCCTGCCGGCAGGCAGAACAGAAACAGGCCTGGCCATGAATGGCTGAAACCGCGGTTTACTGTGGTCATTTGCAGAAAGTAAAGCAGGTCCGGGGCCATTGCTCCGGCCATGAGGCCAGTCAGCGAGAAGTAGTTCGGCCACTTCTTTTTGAAGGGAATGACGATCGCTGGATGGGCAACAGTGAATGGCATGTTTCTTATAACGGCTTTTTTTCTTCCGGTTTCACAGGAAATGGGTCGGTTTGCCGATAAATTAGAGACGCTCAGGGCGAATATTTACGCTTCGCACCAATTAAGTATTTGACAAATGGGTACATTTCAATAATATATGGGCGTACGAAGTAAGTCTTTTTGAACTTGAAAAAACGGCGAAAGGAGGTGTTACCGATTGACAGGCGTAAAAGTCCGCGACGATGAGTCGTTTGAGAAAGCCCTCCGCCGTTTTAATAAGTTTTGTGAAAAAACCGGGATTTTGACTGATATTAAGAAACATCAGCATTACGAAAAACCGTCCGAAACGAAGAAACGTAAGTTGGCTGCCGCCAAGCGTAAAGCCAGACGGCAGAAATATCTGAACGATATCTATTAGATTGACCATGTCTCTTCTTAAGAAGATAGACGAGGATTTGATCAAGGCCCTTAAAGCCGGTGAGAAAGAAAAAGCTACCGCGCTTAGGGGCCTTAAATCTGACCTCAAGTACCGAAAGATCGAGAAGAAAGACGAACTGACCGATGACGACGTCATCGCAGTGCTCAACAGTAACGTCAAAAAAATCAAAGACTCGATCGAGCAGTTCGGTAAAGGGGGACGACCGGATCTAGTGGCTCACGAGAAGGTCGGCCTGGCCATCATGCAGCAATACCTCCCGGAAGAGCTCGGGGCGGATGAACTCCGCTCGCTGGTCGAACAGGCGATCGCCGAAAGCGGCGCCAAATCACCCCAGCAGCTCGGCCTGGTCATGAAAGTGCTCATGCCCAAAGTACGCGGTCGGGCCGACGGCAAGGAAGTCAACCGACTGGTAACCGAGCTACTTTCAAAGTAGTATTTCCTCTCCCCTAAATTAAAACTTGATTCGATTTGTGGCCCGATCCATCTTTTGGTGTACAATCCATTAACTGATGGAGAATGGGTATGAACTGGATTGACGGGATATTGATCGCATTGCTTCTGACGGCGGTGATCGTCGGCTCGAAAAAGGGACTGATTCGCGAGTTGATGGCCTTCATTGTCTTCTTTACCGCTGTGATTGTCTCAGTCAACTACATTGACAACTTCGCCGTCTGGGTGCACGAAAAGATGGGCGGATCCCCGCTGGTGTCGGCCTTCCTGTCGTTCATTCTGCTCCTGGCCGGGTCGTACGCGCTGTTCAAAATTCTCGGAATCATCTTCTACAAAGTCGCCAACATCAAGTCGATCGGCAAAAAAGATCAGATGGGCGGCGCCCTGATCGGATTTCTCAGAGGCTGGGTGGCGATAGGCTTTCTGACTTTTCTGGTGTTCCTGCTCCCTCTACCCGACTCGTTCTATCTCGCCTTTGAGTCCTCGTTCTTCGGCCCCGCCGTTGCCAAGACGATTCCCCTGATGTATGAGGGAACCTCGAGGATACATCCGAAAAGCCCCGACTTCATGCAGAAAGTGGAGAAGACTCTGCTGATGCCCGAGGACAACGGAAAGCCGAACAGCAAAGTGCTCGACGAGGACCGGATCGAGGTTCATCGCGCACTTTTCCGAATGGAGAAATTCTTCTCGACCGATCTTGAGCACACGTAAAGTGGTTTTGCTTTCCGAACGATTTCCGTATATTACGCCGGCTCATGCCGGCTTTTTTAATCGCAGAAACTGAGAATAACCGTGAATGAACATAGCCTGAAAGTCCTCGAATATCCCAAAATCATCTCCCTGATCCGAGGGAAGTGCCTCACGCCGTTCGGGGTCGAACAGGTCGATGAGATCCGTCCACTGGATGACGCCGATTCGATCCGCAAACGCCAGGCGGAAGTGAGCCAGCTCAGGGATATTGTAAAATTCGGTCTCCCCTTTCCGCTTTACCGACTCGAAGACACGCGCGAGTTGATTTCCAAATCCAAAGTGGTCGAGCATTTTCTTGAACCAAAAGAGATGCTGCAGATCGTTCACCTGGTTTCGGTATCGATTGAACTCAGCCATTACGACAAGGAAGGCCGTGAGAAATTTCCACGTATCGCCGACTATTTGACCCGGATACGGGCGTTCCCGGAGCTCAAGACTGAGATCGCACATGCGATCGACGACGACGGCAACGTCAAAGACTCGGCCTCGAAAGCCCTGCGAGCGATACGAAGCGAGTTGGCGGAGAGCCGGCGACGGATCGTCTCGCGGCTGGAACAGATCCTTTCAAAGCAGAGCAAACTGTCCGGATGGCAGGACGATGTGGTCACAATGCGAAATGACCGGTATGTGATTGGCATCCCGACCAGCCAGTATCACAATGACCTGGGCATCCTGCACGATCGCAGTCAGACCGGGGCGACATTTTTCGTCGAACCTAAGGAGACGGTGGAGCTGAACAACCGGATCCACATGCTCTACCAGGAGGAACATCAGGAGATCATCAGGATTCTTCGCGCTCTATCGGCCGAGATTGGAAATCGGGCCGAAGCATTGCTTGAGAATTGCCGTTTGATCGGACAACTGGACTGTCTGCATGCCTGCGCAAACTTCTCGGTGCAGATCGGCGGCAACAGCCCGGTGGTGCGTGATAACGCCTCGTTCGATCTAAAGAACGTCCGCCACCCGCTTCTGCTTGTGAAGAGCGAGAGCAAGGCGACCGTTATTCCCAACTCGCTCAGTCTCGATGACGGCCGCTCGGCGGTTCTCATTACCGGGCCGAATACCGGCGGGAAAACCATCCTGTTGAAAACGGTCGGCCTGTCTGTCCTGATGGCGCAGTCCGGATTACATATTGCGGCCGATGAATTGTCCGAAGTCGGTCGGTTCAGGGAGATCTATGCTGATATCGGCGATGAGCAGTCGATTGAAATGTCCCTGTCTACGTTTTCGTCGCATATCGCAAACATTATTGCCGGGCTCAAAGACGCGAATGACGATGTCCTGCTGCTGTTCGATGAAATCGGAGCCGGGACGGACCCGCGCGAAGGTGCGGCGCTGGCGGAGGCGATCATCGTAAGCATTATCACACGCGGTGCAAAATTGATCGCGAGCACCCACTATTCCCAGTTGAAGACGCTGGCCATGGACTACCCGCAACTTGAAAATGCTTCGCTGGATTTCGACCGCAAGACGCTGGCACCGACTTACAGGCTTAAACTGGGCATCCCGGGTTCATCGTACGCCGTGGAAATCGCCGGACGGCTCGGACTGCCCGGTGACATTTGCAAGTCGGCCTCTTCCCTGCTAACCGGCGGAGAGAAATCACTTGATCGACTGATTCAGTCGCTTGAAGAAGAGCTTAAGGATGTCAAGCAGGAGAAGTCCGAGCTTTCGGAACGCCTCGAGCGAGCGCGAGAACTTGAAGCCGAGTATCAATCGAAGAATGAGTATCTGAAGAACGAAGCTAAAACGGAAAAAGAGCGGATGGTCGCGGAAACCCAGTCATTTCTAGAGAAGACGCGCAAGGAAATCGAGCGGCTGGTTGCTGAGATTCGCTCGTCCGATGCTTCGCCACAGTCGGTCAAAGAGTTTCATCGCACGCTGAGAAGCGCGGAGGGCGCCGTTTCGAAGCGGCGGGAACGACCGGGCAACGTGGCGGTCGATCCCGGCTCGTACAACATCGGTGACACGGTTGAAATTGTCTCCCTCAATCAACGGGGCGAAGTCGATGCCCTGATTGGCAAGGACAAGGCCCGGGTCAAGATCGGCAATGTCTTTACTACCGTCGACCTCAGGAGCCTTCGCAAGGTTCAGCAGGACACAACTTCGCCATCGCGCCGACAAGATGTAAAAGTTTCCTACGATTCCGAACGGACGGTCGACCGGGAGATTCATCTTCGCGGCATGACCGCCGAAGAGGCGACCGAAGAGCTGGATCGTTTTCTGGATCGGGCGGTGGTCGCCGGCGTAAAGCAGGTGTACGTGATTCATGGCAAAGGTTCGGGTGCGCTCCGCAAGAAACTGACTGAGTATTTGCGCGGGCATTCCGAGGTTGAGTCGATCAGGCTCGGCAACTGGAACGAAGGGGGTGCCGGGGTGACGATCGTGAAGCTGAAAGATTGATATGATCCCGCAGGAAACGATAGAGCAGATTCGTCAGGCGACCGATATCGTCCAGATTATCGGGGAATACCTGCGTTTGAAAAAACGGGGTAAGAATTACATTACGATCTGCCCGTTCCATACCGAGAAGACCCCTTCGTTCAACGTCAACCCCGAACGCCAGATCTATCACTGTTTCGGCTGCGGCAAAGGTGGGAATGTCATCACATTTCTGATGGAACATGAGAAGATGTCGTTTGTCGAGGCGGTCCGTCATCTGGCCACCAAGGCAAACATCACGATCCAGGAAGACCGCCAGACCGACTTCCAGCGCGATCAACTTGATAAACTCCATTGGGCTAATCAGGTGGCCCTGGAGTATTTCGTCAAGACGCTTCATCGCTCGCAATACTACGAAGTGCTCAACAAATACCTCCGCGGAACGAGACAGATCACCGATGAAGCGATTGAGTATTTCAAGTTGGGCCTGGCCGGCGAAGACTGGGATGGGTTGATTCGATATGCCGCGACGAAAGATTTGCACGTGGACGATCTGGACAAGGCAGGGCTCGCACTCTACTCTGAAAAGACCGGCAAACATTTTGACCGCTTCCGACAGCGACTTATGATTCCAATCTTCAATCTGAGCGCTAAACCGATCGCGTTCGGCGGCCGGACGCTCAAGAAGGGCGAACCGGCCAAGTATGTGAACTCACCGGAGACGCCGCTCTATACCAAGGGGAATGTCCTGTATGGATTGAATTTCTCGAAAGATGCTATCCGCGAGGCGAATGAAGTGTACATTGTCGAGGGATATTTTGACCTTATCTCTCTGTGGCAGGTCGGCGTCAAGAATGTCGTCGCCTCATCCGGAACGGCTTTCACTTCGCAACAGGCAAGGCTCCTGGCAAGATTTGCTGAGCAGGTCTTTCTCTTTTTTGATGCCGATTCTGCCGGTAAGAACGCGGCGCTTAAATCGGTTGATTCGTTGTACGATGCCGGACTCGAAGTCAAAATAATGGTGCCGCCGGAAGGTGAAGATCCGGATACGACTGCGCGCAAATTTGGCCGGGAGAAGATCGAAGAGATCCGTCATGAGGCAGTTGGGTTCGTGCCATTTCGGGTTCGGGATTTTGACCGGGAGTCAGCCGGGATAATTGGCAAAGAGAAGCTGATAAAAGAGTTTGGCAGTATCGGCGCCAAGATCGGCGATCCGACCCGACGAAGCCTCTTCTTTTCCGAAGCATCGAACGTCATGGGAGTCGACAATGGCGTATTCCGGCTGGGTCGTTCGACGCCGCAGCAACCATCGAGAGAACGAACCGCCCGAACAAAACGATACAACGCGGTCGAATCAAGTTTCCTGTCGCTTCTCTTTTGCAATCCCGGTTCGATCGACTCTATTTTTCAGAAGATCTCCCCCGAGGATTTCGATTCGAAAGCCTACTCCCGACTCTATTCAGCCATCCTGAGCCAGTACCGTTCGGTCGGGGTAGTCGATGCGCGAAAACTAATTGACAATATTCAGGACGATGAATTCATTTCTCTTGTTACCGAGGTCGCTTCGACCGAATGGGAGCCGGAAAAAATAGAAGAAGAAACACGCAAGATTGTCCGATTATTTGTCGATGAGAAGTATAAGCGCATAAGATCGCGCCTCAATAAGGAACTTGCTGCGGCGGAAGCGGTTGGCGATTCCAAGCGGGCCGACCAAATCCTCGCCGAAATTCGAAGTTACGGTTTAGATGTTAAGAAGAATCAAGATTGAAAATCTCGCCCTTGTCGAGAATCTCGAACTGGAGTTCGACAAAGGGCTTACCGTCCTTACCGGGGAAACTGGAGCCGGCAAGTCCGTTATAGTTACGGCTCTCGGACTCGCTCTGGGCGACCGGGCTGACCGGGAGTTTATCCGCTTTAGATCCGACAGCGCTTCAGTCGAGGCAGTATTCGATGTTTCCCGGCTCTCCCCCGACTACAAGAAGGAATTCGCTGAGGTAATCTTCGACGGTCAAGTCCGGGTGAGCCGTGAGTTCTCCCGCGACGGAAGTTCCCGCGTTAAGATCAATGACCATCCCTGCACCCTGGCTCAGCTCAAGACGGTGACCGAACCGATCGCCGAGATCCTCGGACAACATGCCAATCAGATGCTCATGGACGAAAACAACCATCTCGATTTTCTCGACCATTTCGCTTCACTCGACTCGATCAAAGAGTCAGTCGCCGCAAAGTATCATGCTTGGCGACAGGTGGTCGATGAATATCAGCAGGTGAAGGAACGCCGGGATCGGATCGTCAAGGAGCGCGAGCTGCTCACGTTCCAGAAAAACGAAATCGAGAAGGCGGCTGTCTCGGTCGGCGAAGAAGAAGAGCTGACCAACGAGAAGCGAGTGCTTGATTCGGCCAGATTGTTGATGGAGGCGGCATCGAATATCCAGGCGATTCTGGACTCCGAAGAAAACTCCGTTCTTACTTTGATGGGGACGGCTGAAAAAGAACTTGAGAAGATGGCGAAGGTTGACTCAAAGCTGGAAGCCCGAACCGAAGAAGTTACCTCGCTCATCTATCAACTTCAGGATTTCCGTAATTTCATCGAGCAGTACGGCGGGTCGGTGCAGGATGATCCCGCCCGGATCGAAGAAATCAATCTGCGGCTCGATGAGCTTTACAAGCTGAAGAAGAAATACGGCGGTTCGGAGCGGTCGATACTAGATGCCCTTGACGAAATCAATCGGAAACTGGCTGACAGCCCGCCGGATATTGATAGTTATATTGAAAGTCTGAAGAAGAAATCGTTCGCGCTGTTCGATGACTATTCCCAGCAGGCGCTGGCTCTGTCTGATACGAGGAAGAAAGCGGCTGACTATCTTGAGAAGCTGGTGACGAAAGAATTGACCGAGCTTGCAATCGATTCCGGTGGCTTCAAGTTCGAGTTTGTTTATCAGGATGATCCGGAAGGTGTGATCATGGAAAATCGGGCGGTCAAACCTGGCCCGAACGGACTTGAGACAGGACGGATCCTGTTCTCGGCAAATCGCGGCGAACCGCTCAAATCGCTGGTCAAGACTGCTTCAGGGGGTGAGATCTCACGAGTCCTCCTCGCGCTCAAATCAGCCGAGAAGAAAAACAACAAGCTGCAGCATTCTCTATTAGTGTTTGACGAGGTCGATGCCGGTATCGGCGGACAGACGGCAATCGAGGTCGGCAAGAAGCTGAAGAAGCTTGCCGCCGACAGTCAGTTGCTCGTGATTACGCATCTTCATCAGATCGCGCGCGAAGCCGATCATCATTTTGTCGCCGAGAAAGGGACCGACAAGAGCCGCCGCACGACGATCACCGTGCACTCTCTCACCGACGAAGGCAAGGACCGCGAGCTTGCCCGCATGGTCGCCCTGCCGAAATAGATTCCCAATCTCTTCGAATATTCTCTTGTAGGGTGGAGCCGTCTTCGGACCCGCCATCTTTGTTTCCCCAACATGAAGCCGATTCTTCGCACGGGTGCCCCAAGGCTCTGCTGTGGGTAGCTCACGTATCCATATCTCTTTTCATGCTGTCAGCGATCTTCGGTAGCCCACTCAAACGAGGTCCGCGTTTCGCGGACCGAATGCAGGGCGGGTGGCAACCAGTTATTCGGCTTCGGCCGAATCATTTCCCACGCTGCGCCCTACCCGGCTATCGCCGGGCCGAGCTGACGTGGGCTACCGAAGATCGGAATTCAACGTAGGGTCGTTCAGCTTCGAGCCCGCCATTTGATAGCAGAAGCACGGGCCTCCAGACCCGGGAGTCATCTGACCCTACCGACTATAGTTTTACGTACATCGACAATCATTAACCCAAGCGCTATCAGGGGAAGAGCAAGTAGCAATAGACCTTCACCAATTCTTAACCCATAACAGGTAGTGCACAAAAGAAAATACAAGAGCGTCCAAGTTGCGAGTACTATTGGTCCCCATTTGCTCTTCTTTCTGTAGAGTACTGTCGAAACTGACAATAGCAACAAGCTAACTATCGACACCAGCAATGTATAATACACTTCGGGTTCATCGCGCACTCTTGGATCGCTACTGAATATTACGGTGCCGATTTCTATCAGGAACCAAATCACTGCAATTGAAATTACTGAATAAATGACGTACTTCAATTCACCCTCCTATCTAATACGGTAGTCGACTATGTCTATCTCACAACACAAAACATGACATTTGCGTAGTATCGCAGAGCTTTGGTCGGCCAGGGTCTGGCGTCGAGTTGGAACCAAAGGAGAAATGGAAGGTTCTCTACCCTGCTGTCAGCAAACATCCAGTCTATTTTGTACTTTCCCGGCTCGTACCTACGGGGCTCAAAGGCATACACCGTATCGCCCAACGAATCAACTACTGCGATCGATACAAAAAGAGGTTCAGCTATTGTAAAGAAAGCCTGAGCTCGGTCCGCAGGCATAGGATCGCACACAGATCCTACGAATGAGAACCAGGGACCATCAGCCACAGATGTGTCAGTAACGAAAACACGACTTTGGGCAAAGCACGACGACCCGCCAATACTCAACAAAACGATTGCCAAGAATAATCTACTATTCATTATCATATTCCTCATCCTTACTGTCCGAGCCCGGTGCCCCACAGCTCTGCTGTGGGTACCTCACGACTAAATGTCAATTTCGAATTTATCTTCTCTCAATATTGAAACCTACCGCAAGCGGCCGGGCCACCCTGACCGCGAGTTTAAGTCTAAGGCCCAGTCCGACTGGCATTTTCTTCGACTAGTGTTCCTCTTATCTGCTCAGCCCAGTACACTGGTCTTACTATGCGTCCGTGTTCCCAAAACAGAACTTCATCATAAATACCTTTTTGAACGTCGTAGCCCTCTCCACAAATATAGCTTGCCTCGATCATTGAAAGTTTTCCTCTTAACATAACCACTAAGTTCGGTTTGGAATAGAAATGGTGGAGAGTGAGGTAGTATTGTTGACCCACTTGAATGGACACCAATCTAGTAGAAGTGTCGCCATCATGTGGCATTGCAACGTCCTTTGAGAGGACGATGTAGGAACTACCGGTTGTCGATCTGACTCGATAAACTGAATGGTCGAAAGTTTCAGTATCAAGACAAGTAACTTGGAACAACGCCGGTCGCGGAGCACAATTGAGATGCAATGTGCAGACAATAAACATCGATGCAATCCCCAGAAATAGGAGCACAATAAGTCTACGCAACCCCGGGCGGCCCATCCGCTCGCCCGCGGTGGGTTTCTTCTCCATGTTATCGAAAATCATCATCTACCTTCTCCCTGCGAACCGATCCCGCATCGACGCCAAGGGGCGCTGGGGGTCATCTTCGTTCCACATCAGGAAACGACGACTCAACAAATCGAATTACTTCGTCGTAGATCTTCTCATCGTATACGCGCCAGTACATTTGACCGCGATCACCATTCCACTCAATGCTATACTCAACAAAGCCACCAACGGGGTCTTTGTCCTCAGCAAAAGCAAGTCCCTTCTCAATTGCCTCCTTAAGAGAGGGAAATTTCTCGTTTGTCAGTACCGCAAGTATCCAGGTATACCAAGGGACTTTCTTGCAAAAACACTCGCTAATTCTGGAGACCCGACCCGCACTATTACTAGAAATGCCTATCCGTCCAATTTTGAGCCGATCGGGAGCGATGCAATCAGATATTCGCTGCTCCTCTTTAGCATTTACAGAATCGTGCAGGGTGAAAATCAAATCCGAAGGGAACTTTTGCAGCGCGGAGAACAGAAACGATGGATAATCAAACTTGCGGTCTTTCATTTCAATCCAAACGAATAGCTGCTTCCGATCCAAGAGTTCTTGTGTTGCCTCTATTTCAGTCAAATTTGCTCGGTCATCAGCCATGTAATTCGTTGGACCGGTTATGACAACTTTGGTGCGTTTGGACATGTTCTCACATTCCTCATAAATACATCTTTCAAAAGGTCCGCGTGGCCCATCCGATCGCGATGGTTTGCTTCTTCATTCTATCGTCTTTCACATAATTCCGTCAGTTTGCTTCCCCGGAAAACAAACAGGTAATCCTTTGTACCCACCCCCGGCCATGATACAGAGAACGTCATGAAGTCATCCGAATACTCTCTTACTCTGATGAGATCAGCACAATAGGCAAAAACGAGTCCGTAGTCGTAATGATACCAGGATGTGTCCTTCGATGCTATAACCATGACACCCGGATTGTCTTTCACTGGACCCACCCATATGCTGTTGCCGTCAGCCGATAAACCGCTAAGGACGCTGTCTAAGATTACGCTGTCGATACCGTACAGGTCCAGTCTCGTACGATAACGATTCATGAGATTTAGCGGTATGAGATAATAGTTATGTGCTCCCCCGCTTCTCGACACAGCCATCAAAAAGTTATGATCATCGAGATGTAATTCGGCATCGGAATCTCCGTGGACGAGGGTCAAGAGTCTGCTAGTCTTTCCTGATGATTTCCCGGTAGCCTCAATCGTCAGCCAGCACTTCCCTGTTACGAAGGCCGGACAAAAGAACTCAGCCTTGATCGCGTAATCGTTGTTGCTCGTTTCCCAGGATTGGACGAGTTCTGGCTCATCACTTGCAAAGCCAATGAATGCCGCGACTTGAAAGAACGCTATTGCTGCAATGCTGGCAACCACAAAGAGTCCGAATGTTAGCCGGCTCCAGATGTAGCCACGGGCTTCTTTTCTGAGTAAGCGAAAATATAGAAACGTGAAACATGTTCCGAACGTGTATAGAATCAGCGATAAGGCAAAGACTTTCAGAGACCATCGCACGAAAAACTGCCAGGCGATTACATTGGCCCCCACACAAATGAATAACAGGATCCCGTTGAATAGTGCAGCACGCGCGCCCATGCGCATCATTGGATCCCACTTTCTTCGCGATTTCTGATTTTTCGATTTACCATTTCCCTGCGCCTCCTGCCCAATTGTGTGCCTGATTTATAATAGGGGCAACAAAGCGGGGTGGCAAGGAAGAATACGCGGTGTGTGTTCCCACGTGGCGGTTCCATGTCAGTCTTCGGTAGCCCACTCAAACGAGGTCCGCGTTTCGCCAATCCGAATGCAGGGCGGGTGTTAACCCGTTGTTCGGCTGCGGCCGAACATTCCCCACGCTGCGCCCTAACCGGCTATCGCCGGACCGGGCTGACGTGGGCTACCGAAGAGCAGATGCTTGCTCATTGCCCTTCTGTCAAGGTGCTTCTTCATATTGTTCCCATCATCATCTGTTTTCTCCCTGTGAGCCGGACCCCTAGTGTAAGTCCGGAAATGCGCTAATCCGAAAAGAATGGTGTCGGGACCGACGTCTTCCCATCGTGTCTGTACATGGGAAGTGAGAATTCCTGAGCCTTGATTACTCCACTGGCGTCCAGATAATGTGCGTAACCTGTTAGAGTTATGTTCTTGACATGTGCGGGAATGATCAGACGGCCAAACTGAAGTCTCTTGCGGTTGTACGCGTGCCAGTCCTCAACAGAATCTGATTGACACCTCAGCACGGACAGTGTACTGTCGACCGCTGCGATTGACGATCTTCACACTGTCTGCAGAGAATCCTCGTACAAACTGCTGATTACCTACTTCTCCCGTGTCAGTTGGAACGACAAAAACAGTGACATCAAAAGAACTATCAACGATTGGTACCAGCGATTCAAAGTCGACAACACAAATTGCTGCCACCGCAAAGTACCCGCAAATGTAATAGTGTTCGGCTGTCATTTCATACGACGCGTTGTGCTGTGCCCAAAACTCTCGGTAATATATCGGCTGTGTGCAGCTAACCAAAGTCGTTGCTGCAATCAGCAGACACGCCCTGGACCGGACGGCCTGGGTGGCCCATCCGCTCGCGGTGGGTTTCTTCTTTATATTATCTATGATCGTCACCCGCTTTCTCCCTGTGCTACGGCTCAACAAAGCAAATATTGAAATCCATCACAAGCAACTAATCTCCCCGAGCGGTACTAATCCGCAAACCAATGGCTGAGAACCGACACTTTACCATCGTGCCTATACATTGGAAAAAGGATGGTGCTGTTTTGACGTTTCGAGGCTGAGTCAAGATAATGCGCGTATCCAATCAACGTGATGGTTGCCACTCTTTGAGGAATTATGACCTCACCAAACCGACAGGTCATTTGAGTGTATGAACGCGAATTTATTAGAGTGTCGGATAGGAGAACTAATGTAGCAAGTGTATCGCTCGAATTCGCGTCGATGACTTTCACGCTGTCAGCCATGAAACCTTCAATGAATCTTTCTTTTCCCATCAGACCTGTGTCAGTTGGCACGACGAAAAACTGGACGCGAAACATGCTGTCAGCAATTGGCACTGGTGACTCGACGCTCACATCGCAGGCCGGCCAGACGGCGAAGGCTCCGCAGTTATAGAAACCCGCTGAAGGCCCGGACTCGGTGTACTCCACATCTGATGAAACCCAAAACTCTCGGTAATATAACGGCTGTGTACAGCCAGCCAATGTCGTGGCCGCAAGAATCAGCAGACATGCTCTGAACCAGGCAGACCAGCTACTCGTATTGGAAATGCATTTGTATCTGATCCTTCGGCCCATCTTAAACTGCGCCTCCTGCCCAATTGTGTGCCTGATTTATAATAGGGGCAACAAAGCGGGGTGGCAAGGAAGAATACGCGGTGTGTGTTCCCACGTGGCGGTTCCATGTCAGTCTTCGGTAGCCCACTCAAACGAGCATTGGCAATAGCCAATGCGAATGCAGGGTGGGTGTTAACCCGTTGTTCGGCTTGCACAGGGTGAGGGTAGATTGAATCCGAATGACGCAATTTGCGGACAATGGCACCCCCGAAGACGGATGGTGGCCTACGGCAGACTGAAATCGGCTTCCCATCTCCCACTTTTTTGCTTGTCTCCGAACAACTTATCCGTTTTGTTGGATTTCGACCGAAACCATCGAATAATCAAAGCGTAGCAGGGTATTTATGTCAGGAAAGGAAACAGAGAACATGGTTACCGATACCGCTTTGATTATGAGCATCAAATCAGGTGACAAGAAAGCCCTTGGAGAGCTGGTGGAGCGCCACAAGAAGCTGGCCTATGGCCTGGCGCTTGGTCTGGTCGGCAACAAGGACGATGCCCACGATATCTCTCAGGAAGCGTTTCTTCGCATCTACAAATCGGCCGGTACCTATGACTCTGCTCAGCCGTTTCTGCCCTGGTTCTATACGATTATCTCCAACTTGTCCCGAACCTGGCTCAAAAGGCGTTCCAAACGAGATAACAAGATGGTCGATTACGATTCCGCCGATTACCTGATGGTGGCCGAGGACAACCCGGAAGCTTCGCTCGAAAAGAAAGAAGCTGTCAACATCCTTCGGCAAGCCCTCATGCAACTTCCCTTCGACGACCGCGAGATCATCACATTGCAGCATTTCCGGGGGATGTCGTACGACGAGATCGCCACTCTCCTCAAGATCCCGAGAGGGACGGTCATGTCACGACTGTACTATGCCCGGAAGAAACTCGCAAACCTGATGAGGCGATACTATGAGTAAAGATATGCGCGAACTGCTCGCAGGGTATGTCGATGGGGAATTGTCGGCAGAGGAGCGAAAAGCGTTCGAGGCGGAACTTGAACGAGATCCGGAGCTGAAAGCGGAACTGGATGAGTTCAGGAAGCTTAAGGAGGTTACCTCGATGGTCACATACGCCGATCTCCCGCTTGAAGTCTGGGAGAATTACTGGCAGAATTTATATCGCAAGCTGGAGCGCGGATTCGGCTGGATTCTGTTTTCGATCGGCGCGATCCTCCTGCTTTCTTTTGCTGTTTTCGAATTGTTCGAGGGGATATATATTAACCCGGCAGTTCCCATGATAATAAAAGTGGGAATCACCGCGGTCGCTATCGGCGCCGTGGTACTGGCCGTGTCATTCATCCGCGAGACGCTGTTCGCTTACAAAAGAGACCGATACAAAGAGGTTATCAGATGATAGTAGCTACTACGGAAAACATTGCGGGAAAGAAAGTGGTCAAGACCCTCGGGATGGTGCGCGGAAACACGATCCGGGCCCGCCATATCGGTCGCGATATCGCCGCCAAATTCAGAAATGTGATCGGGGGCGAGATAGTCGAGTACACGAAGCTGATGTCGGAATCGCGCGAGCAGGCGATCGACCGAATGGTGGCCGACGCCGAATCACTAGGCGCCAACGCCATCATCATGGTGCGGTTTTCAACTTCTGAAATGATGATGGGGGCGGCCGAGCTGCTTGTCTACGGTACCGCCGTCATCGTCGAGGACCTCTAACCCGGACCTATCATGCACAATATACCTACTGCCGGCCGTCCGGCAGTTTTTGATTGCATCGATCTGCGGCAAGAGAACTGTCGACGCCGCTTGACACAATCCTTATAGAGTGTTACCGTTGGCAGCATGGTTGAATCCAAACCCAAACCGGCCCATACATCCCGACTTGCTCCCCCCCGCGCGTTCGCGTTAATTTTCTGGATCTACGTGCTGGCGATACTCTTCTTTACTTTGTTTCGCGTGTTCTTTCTGGCCAACTACGCCGGACTCCTGGGAGAGGCCAGTGCACTGCAAATTCTGACCGCATTCGGGATCGGCTGGCGGTTCGATCAAATTGTCATCCTGACCATCCTTGCTCCGCTCGTCCTCATTCTCCCGTGGGTCAATCTTCAAAAACGATCGGCACAGCGGATTCTCGTCAGCTATCTCGGCGTCACTTTTTCCCTTTGCTTCTTCCTGCTCTTCACCGACGTACGCTTTTACTCGATTTTCGATGCGCATTTGAATTTTCTGGTCTATGAAAATCTCTTTACCGACGCACTCGTAACGAATCTCGCGATCGCCGATCCGGATTTCTGGCTGTACACTTTTCTCTGGGCGGTGGTAACGGTTCTCTTTGTTTTGTTAATCAAACGCATCGTTAGGAAGTTGGGAACGGTAAATCGGGCTCTTCCCTGGTGGAATCATGTCGGCTATTTCGTACTCTATCTCCTGCTTTTCGCCGTGGGGATAAGGGGACGGGTCGGTCTGGCCCCGATGGATTGGGGAGTCGCCTATTTCAGCGAAGACCGGTTCTTGAATCAACTGGCCCTGAACGGCATTTACACGCTTGGCAGCAATCTCTGGGAACGGGATCATGACCCGAGACTGAGCAATGTCCCGATAAACCGGCGGTTTCCTTTTGTCCCCCAAGAGGAGGCGCTGGCTACCGTTCAGAAGCTCCTGAAGGAAAGTAATGACACCTGGGTCGAGCCGGACAGCACTCTGATGCGTCGAACGGCCCAGCCGATTTCAACAATCGCCTTCAAGCCGAATATCGTGATTGTCGTGATGGAAACCTGGGAGGGGATCCACACCGGGGCGCTTGGAGATGCGCGCGGCCTCACTCCCCATTTTGACTCGCTGGCCGCTCACGGAATCCTGTTCACGAATTTCTATGCGTCCGGTACTCGCACAGCGTATGGACTGACGGCGGTTCTCTGCTCCTACCCGGCTCTCCCCGGCCGGTCGATTCTCAAGAGATACACGGCGAGACAACCGTTCATCACCCTGTCGGAGATCCTGCATGATCGCGGATATACTAACGCTTTCGCCTATGGCGGTGACTTTGCATTTGACAATATCGAAGGGTTCTTTCGCCAGCACGGCTACGACCGCTTCTTTGGCCAGCAGTATTTCCCATTCTCAGAGCGGTTCTCCAAATGGGGAATTCCGGATGAAACGCTCTTCGGCCACGTGGCAAATCTGACTGACTCCCTGCCGCGTCCGTTTCAATTCACCATTATGACACTGTCCAACCATGAACCGTACGATCTCCCCGACTCATCCATCCGCAGGTACGTGAACGGTGAAGACAGTTCCAAGCAGTTCAACAGCCAGATATACGCCGACTATGCCCTCGGCAAATTCATGAGCGAAATGCGCAGCAAGCTAGTCTTCGACAGCACCATCTTTCTGTTTGTCTCCGACCACGGGCATTACGCCAACAGTCCTTATGCGCTCGATCCCCGCTTCTTTCATATTCCTCTGCTGATATACTCCCCGGCAATACTTGGAGATTCCACGAGGCGAATGACGCAGTATGGCGGTCAGGTCGACATCCTCCCGACCCTTATGGGGCTGCTTGGTGGAAACTACACCCAGGAGAGTTGGGGCCGGAACCTGCTGAATCTGCCGGACACCGACGGTGGATTTGCCGTGATGAATGTGCTGAACCGGATCGGCTATATCGATTCGCAGGCGCTCTATTTCGAGGATGTTGGCAGTAGCGCCGGTTTTGGAATCCGCGACACCGTCATGGTCGCACCGAGCGATCTTGACAGCGCCGACCAGGCAATCTTCGACAAGGTCCAGGCCAGGCTCAGGCAATACGTCCAGCTGGCCGAGCAACTTTCGGTGCCATCCCAGCCCAAATAGTTATTCCAGAGATCCGATTTCCTTTTCGACTTCCTCGAGCACCTCACACGACTTCACTAGCTTCTTCATCATGGTGTGATCCGGATAGAGCGGGCGATCTTCGTCGAGGAAATGAACATACTTCCGCACGACTTCTTTCGCCTTATTTGTTCCCCGACCGAACTTATATTCGCGGAAATCGAGTGCCTGCGCCGCCGCCATCATCTCGATACCAAGAATTCCGTAGGCGTTGTCGAGAATCTGGAAATTCTTGATGGCGGTGTTCATGCCCATCGAGACAAAATCCTCCTGATCGGCCGCAGCCGGAATTGACTGGATTGAGGCCGGCATAGAAAGAATTCGCTGTTCGACAATTAGCGAATCGGCGGTGTACTGACTGAGCATCAGCCCAGAAAACATCCCGGCTCCTTTGGTCAGAAACGGCGGCAGACCGACACTGAGAGCAGGATTGTTGAGCCGGTTCATACGGCGTTCAGACAGGACTGAGACCATCGTAATGGCCGCGCCGGCCATATCCATAGGAAGGGAGACCGGAGTGCCCTGGAAGTTGGCCCCCGAGAGCTGAATATTCTCATCCGGGAAAAAGACCGGATTGTCACCGACACCGTTCAGCTCGATTTCTACCTGCGTCCGGGCAAACTTCATGGCATCGTGGGCAGTGCCAATTACCTGGGGAGTCGAACGCATCGAATAAGCATCCTGGACTTTGTGTTTGACGTGTCCTTCGATCAGGTCTCCCCCTTCGGCAACTTTTCGGATCGCTTTGGCACTGCGCACTGCTCCGGCGAATCCACGGGCTTCGTGGAGTTTCCCGGTGTACGGTCCCATATTGGCTTTGAGCGCTTCGAGCGACATGGCGGTCGCGATCTCCGCTTGCTTCAACCAGCGATTGGCATCGTAGATGAAGATCGCGCTCATCGCCGTCAGGACATTGGATCCGTTGATCACCGCCAGACCGTCGCGAGCTTTCAAGCCGGGAACAGGTATGCCCGCCTTTTCGAGGGCTTCGTGTCCCTGAAGTAGCTCGCCTTTGTAGTAGGCCTGTCCCTCGCCCATCATCAGGAGGGCAATCTGGGCCATGGGGGCCAGGTCGCCGCAGGCGCCGACAGAACCTTTCTGGCAAACAAAGGGAGTCACCCCCCTGTTCAGCATTTCGATCAGGGTCTGAGTGATTTCCAGTCGGACACCGGAGTTGCCGTGAGCATGGACGTTGATTCGTCCGGCAATCGCTCCACGCACGTATTCAAGCGGCATGGGATCGCCGATACCGGCCGCATGATTGTAAATCAAAAATTTCTGGAACTGCTGCACCTGATCATCGGTGAGCACAACCTCGGAAAATTCGCCGATACCGGTATTGACGCCATACATGATTTCACGCGCCGTGATTTTCTTCTCGAGCATGGCGCGGCATTTATTGATTCGCTCGATGGCGTCAGGGTGCAGCTCGACCGGTTCGTTATGGCGAGCGATACGTACCAGCTTGTCGATTGTAAGACCTGATCCATCCAACACGATAGACATAATCTATACTCCGTCGTAAACAGTTTTTCGGAAACGGGCGGACTTCCGCCGGGAAAAGTCGCAGCGAAATGGGGTGAGACAGAAACTAGGTATCTTGCAGACCGGAAGCTGAGTCCGGTGTATAGCGGGTCATGATAGTGGTCATCGGACGGATCGCCCGGCATCCACCAGAAGGCCGGAAAATCTCTGAATGCATATTCGTACCTCCGATATTCACACCGAAAGATAGAGCGGAAAAACAGGTTGTCAATTGAATTCGAGGGATCGATATTGGGGGGATGGAAGTTCCTTCAAAACGCAGCGAATACCTTTTGTCCCAGAGGTTTATAGCATTCGACACGGAAACCACCGGGATGTGGGCGGCGGTCAACCGGGTGGTTGAAATCGCGGCGGTGAAATTCACTCTGGGAGATGGAGAAATCGGTCGATTTCAGACGCTGATTGATCCGGAGCGGGTCATGCCTCCCGAAGTCATCGTCGTGCACGGTATAACCGACGACATGGTATCCGGCCAGCCGACCGCAGCGAAGATCCTTCCGAAATTTCTTGAGTTTTGCGGCGATGACATCCTGATAGCCCACAACGCACCGTTCGATATCGGATTCATCGGGTATGAGCTCAGCCGTGCCGGAATGGCTTTCGGTGATAATCTGGTCCTTGACACTGTTGATATCTTCCATCGCTTCTTTCCCGGCCTTCCCTCCTATTCGCTTTTGAATCTGATTAAACACTTCCGGCTCGCCGACTCGCAGGAGCATCGAGCGTTAAGCGATGCCCTGTTCGTTCGGAAGCTGTTCGAGCTTGCTTCCGAGAAATTTCCTTCTCTCGGTAATAAGGCTGATTTCAAAAAATTCCTCTACGTGCACTCCCTCAAGAACTGGGTGGATGAGACGGCGACGCTTCCGGACGAATTTGCCGACTTGAACTACGCGGTCGAGCGGAAAGTTCGGATTGAGATCGTATATAGCGGGTCAACCGATCCTCAGCTTCCCCGGGTAATTCGACCGATTCAGGTGATCAAGAAAGGGAGATACTACTATATCCACGCCTTCTGTGAACAGGCCGGCGCGGAACGAACCTTTCGATTGGATCGGATACAATCTTACGAGATTGTGACTGAGGATTCCTGACGCGCTACTTTTCCAGCAGGGCCAAAAATTCCTCGGGGGTTTTACCGATGCTCATTTTCTCCCAGCCGCACATCTCATCGGAGGCTATTCCCATCAGGTACTTTACTTCGCGCTCGGCCACGAGCGGGATATTATAACGAGTAAGCGTCGCCTTGCCGGCCTCGCTAACCACTGGCGTGAAGACCCCGGACGGCTTAAGCAGCGCCATGAGCAGGGCGGCGGCACAACCGACGTATTTGTCGTAAATGGTGAGCCGGCGATCGCTCGAGAAGTTGCTGTTTACGAGCTTGCGAAGCGGCGTGAGTCCTCTGGCGCGAGACCGAAAGACTACCTTGTTGTCGGCCAATACAACCAGGGACCAGGTGCTCTGTTTGAACTTCTCGAACGTGTACATAATCTAGCGGCCCTTCCCAACCAGCGTGTGATTCGCCTGCAATACAAAACCCCCGCAGATACGGGGGCTGTGAAATTTGGTGGAGCCAGGGAGGATCGAACTCCCGACCTCTTGACTGCCAGTCAAGCGCTCTCCCAGCTGAGCTATGGCCCCATAGCAGAGGTATATGATAGTCATAATATCGACCGTGTCAACAGATTATTTTGTCGCAGGTTGCAGCTTGTTCTGACGCGTCAGGCAGAAGATCAGGCTGATGAAAGCGAACGCGGCGGCGATGTAAATGACCTGGTGATAGCTCAGAATAAACGCCTCATTCTTGCTGAACTGTTGTGCGTGTTGTGATCTGAAGTACGAGAAGAGGGAAGTACACAGAGCCACGCCGACTGACATACCGATATTACGGGTTGTCCCGAGGATACCGGAAGTCACCGCCCGCTGTCCTTCCGTTACTGAACCCATGAGCGCCGAAGAATTCGGGGTACTGAACAAACCGACTCCCGCACCGACCACGACCAGAGCGGCGATGATATATCCGCTGGTAGACTCGACCTGCAACCCGGCGAGCATGAACAATCCGGCTGCCAGTATCAGCACCCCTGCACTGGTCAGGAGGCGATAGCCGATCTTGTCCGAAAATTTCCCGGACAACGGAGCCATGATGAACATCATGATCGGAAGGATAATCAGAAACATGCCTACCTGCCGCGGCACGAACAACTTGATCTCCTGCAGGTAAAAGGGAATCAGCAGAAGCACTCCGGAGGTAGCGATAAACATGAATACCATCGCTCCGATAGCGGTGGTGAACTGCCGGTTCCGAAAGATATCGAGCCCGATCATGGCGGTCCGCGCATTTGACTCGAACTTCAGAAAAAACAGAGCAGCCACAAGCGAAATTGTCGCCGTTCCCCAGACCCGGTAATCTGATACTGAATAGTCGTTCAGCAAAGTGAGCGTAAGGGTTCCCAGCACCAGGGCGGTGGATATCGAGGCAGCCCCTTTTAGAGGAATCTTACGGTGGGCGGTTGGGACCGGCATCAGGCCGAAATAGCGGTAAGTCATGTAGAGTCCCACAAACCCGATCGGGATATTTATCAGGAAGATCGATTGCCAGGGCCAGAAAGCGAGCAGAAATCCACCCAACGGAGGACCGATCATGAAGCCGGCCGAGACCATCATGACGATCAGGCCCATCCCTTTCCCCCGCTCATTGGCAGGAAATATAGTCGTTATCATTCCCGGTCCGATAGCCGCGAACATGGCCGTTCCGGTTGCCTGGATTATTCGAGCGGCAATAAGCTGGTAGATAGTATGACTGAGGGCACAACTGGTCGAGCCAAGGATAAACAGGATGAAGCCAAACCGATAGGCAAAAGAGTACCCCCGCTGTCCAGCCCAGGCGCCAAACGCCAGCATCAGCGATATTAAGGTCAGCGAGTAGGCCAGGACTACCCAGGCAACTACATTGACTGAAACATGGAGGTAATCAGAAATGGTCGGCAGGGCGACATTCAGGATCGAACCATCGAGGGTGGCCATGAACGTCCCGAGCGCCCCGACCGTAAAAAGCTTGTATTTATTGCGATAGATCTGGTCTATGTCCGGCACCGATGCATTCCTCTAAGTTATTGAACAAAAAAAGATTGACAATCATACGCGAAACCATAACCTTTAACTCCGGGAGAGTCAACAGTAATCTTCCCGGAATTATAAAGTTGAACATCTGATGCCGGAAATCGTCCCTAATATGGCTGATGTCAAGTTCGAGGACCATGAATAGAACCGTTCCCGAGCTTGTGGATTTGTTTCTGGGAGGAGACGACAACGCCTTTGCCGAGCTCGTCGGCCGATTCCAGAAAAAAATATACACGCTGGCTTATCAAGTACTCGGCAACCATTTGGATGCCGATGAGGTTGTACAGGAGACTTTTGTAAGAGTCTACCGTAAGCGAGAGGAATTAAAGGAAGTAAAGTACTTTACCAGTTTTATCATTCGGATCGCCACCAACTACGCGATCGATCTCCTGCGGAAGCGCAAGGGACACAGCGACATTGGCGACGACGCCACCGGCCTGTCAGGCGATGTTCAGGTTGACCTTTCAAGGCGGGTGAGCACTCCGAGCGAGGATCTGGATAATAAGCGAATAATGGAGGAAATTACTCGGGCCCTTGAAGAGCTTCCACCAAGACAAAGAATGACAGCCATCCTTCACGATATCGAAGGATACACCAAAGCAGAGATAGCCGAAGCGTTCAATTGTCCCGAAGCGACCGTACGATCCAACCTCCATATCGCCCGTACGAAACTTAAGAAAATATTAAAACAGCGCTTAAAGAAACACGATTAGAAGAAGTAGGGAGTAGAAATGACATGTCGAGAAGCCTTGCTTCTCCTTGACGATTATGTTGACCGGGATTTGTCCCCCGCCCAAATGGAGGCGGTCGCGAAGCATCTGGCTGAATGCCCGAGTTGTCGCGAGGAAGTCGAGACTATCAGCAAAGTCAAGGAGTTGCTCGGGCAAAAATCAGTTTACAGTCCCGGCGAGGATTACTGGAGCGAAACCTCCAGCCTGATCCTTGCCCGGACTGTCGAGTCTTCGCTCGAACGAATCCCGGTAGAGCCGAATCGCACGACACAAAAGCAGGCGTTTATCCGCTCGCTCGTCTCGGTGTTTGCGTCTTTGGTCATCCTGTTCACCGCTCTGTTGATCGGCTCGAACAAGGGTCCCGGTTTCGTACGCCTGACCGCACCTGAAGCGCCGATATACAGCGTGGCTCCGATTCAGGATATGGTTGGAAGCGACAATACCGTGATCGTCACGAGGGCGGAGAGGCTCAATCAGGCGAAAGGAATGCTCCTGATGGGCTCTCCCGGTTTCCTGGGCAGATTCGCGCTGATGTTTGAGATGGACAATCTGCCGGAATGATGTAGCTTTCGAACACCAAAGAGGAGAGAAACATTGCGCCGTACAACCGCCATCCTCACACTCGGGCTGGTCTGCCTTATGGCAGGCAGTTGCACCCAGGGGGAGAATAAGATAAGCCTCAAATTCCGGTTCAAACCGGGGATGAAGCTGACCTACGATCAGATCTCAAAGCGTAACTCCAATGTTGTCGAGCACGATTCCGTCACTCACCGCGACACCATGTCTTATCACGTGGGAATCGAGCAGGAGGTACTCCGGTTCATAGACGACAGCACCGCCGAGATTCTTGAGACGGACAACTTCAGTTATGTCAAGCCGGGTTCCAAAGACAGCGCCGGTGTGCCCGACTCGGTTTCGGAGAAACAACAGGTAACCCTCCAAATGCTGCCGAACGGCAAGATCGTAAATTTCAAATTCACCGACGACAGCAATATGCCGCGCATTGCCTATATCAAAAACTACTACGAACAGGGAATACCGATCTTCCCTTCAGGACAGCGCGCCCCCGGCTATAGCTGGACGCAGACGACGAAGGTAGTCCTTCCCGATCAGAGCATGGAAGCTTCGACCACCTTCCTCATCAAGTCGCTTGTCCGCGAAGGGGGGTACGATTGCGCCGTAATTCAGTACGATGGCAATATGCTGATCCCGGTCGAGGCTGATCCAGCCGATACGACCAAGCGAAGCGGCGTCGATAATATCAAGACCTCGGGCGTGCTCTATTTTGCTTACACGGAAGGATTTGTCGTGGAACAGAAGGAGCATTGGAAGATCGATGGGGACCGGAGCCAGCTTCGAAAAGGGAAAATGGTCAACTTCAAGGTCAATACCGACTACGATGTTGATTACAAACTGATGAAGGTGGAAGGTATCTAAAAGACCAATTGTTACTGTGAAAAATAGGAACCGGCGGAACTTCCGCCGGTTTTTTCTTTATCAGAGAGTAATGAACCTGCACATTCCCAACAGTGTGAACTACAGGATTATCGAAAGGCAGACTCTGGCAATTTGAAACGAGCGATCATCATCATAATCGATGCCTGCGGTGTGGGCGAACTGCCCGATGCCGCAGCGTACGGTGATACCGGATCATCGACTCTCCCCCATGTTGCCGAAGCGGTCGGCGGCCTGAAAATGCCGGCCTGTGCGCGGCTGGGTCTGGGGAATATCATCTCGATCAAGGGAGTCGTCCGAAGCCAGCACCCGGCGGGCGCCTTTGGCAAGATGGCCGAGAGATCGGCCGGGAAAGACTCCACTACGGGTCATTGGGAGATCGCCGGGCTCATCACACCAAAACCATTTCCCGTCTTTCCTCATGGATTTCCGGCGGAATTAGTCACTGAGTTTGAGCGAAGGGCAGGTGTGAAGACAATGGCGAATCGTCCGGCCAGCGGTACCGAAATTATCAAGGAGCTGGGCGAGCGGCACCTTAAAACGAAGGAAGTGATACTCTACACTTCGGCCGACTCGGTTTTCCAACTGGCGGCCCATGAGGATATCTACCCTCCGGAACGATTGTACGAAATCTGCCGCATCGCCCGGGATCTGCTTCAAGGGGATTACGCCGTAGGTCGGGTGATTGCCCGGCCGTTCATCGGCACTCCCGGCAATTTCACCAGGACAGCCCACCGACGTGACTTCTCATTGGAACCGCATGCCTCTACGCTGCTTGATCTCATGCACCAGGCCGGACACCCGGTGCTCGCGATCGGGAAAATTTCCGATCTGTTCGCCGCGCGCGGAGTGAATAAGAAAATCAAAACGGCCAATAATACCGAAGTGATGGATACCACGATCGAAGCGACCGAGAACGACAATGAGCACCAGCTGGTATTCGCCAACTGCGTCGATTTCGATGAGAAATGGGGACATCGGAACGATGAAAGGAGCTTTGCGGCCGGACTTGAGGCGTTCGACGAAAGGCTTGATCGCTTGCTGCCGTTGCTTCGGCAGGACGACATGCTGATCATCACCGCCGACCACGGATGTGATCCGACAATCAAAACTTCCACCGACCATTCCCGAGAATACGTCCCCCTCCTCGTCTATGGCGCGATGGTAAAAGGCGTGGATCTGGGAACTCGCTCCTGCTTCTGCGATGTCGCCCGGACTCTGGCTGATTGGTTTGCGCTTAAAGATTCATTCCCCGGTAAGTCCTTTCTGTCAGACATCGTCACTGGAGAGAATCATTGAACAGCTTCCTGAACAATCTTAACATCTTCATCGATCATACTATCCTCCGCCCCGACGCAACCGAAGTCAATGTGCGAAGGGTCTGCGAAGAAGCCCGGGGTTGGCGTTTCCATTCGGTGGTCGTAAACCCGATCTGGGTTCCGCTGGTGAGATATGACCTTCGCCACTCGATCGTCAAGACGGTTACGGTATGCGGGTTTCCCATCGGCGCAAACAGAACCGATGTAAAAGTCACCGAAATTATGAAGGCGGTGAGCGACGGTGCTCAGGAGATCGATATGGTGGCTAATATCGGCTGGCTTGCGGCCGGTGATTTCAAAGCTGCGGCAGAAGAGATCGCCGAGGTCAAGCGCCGTATCCCGTTCAACGTGATGCTCAAAGTGATTATCGAATGCGGCCTGCTTACCGAAGAGCAGCAGGCCGAGGCGACCAGGATGGTCCTTGACTCCGGCGCGCAATTCATCAAGACCTCGACCGGCTTTTTCGGAGGGGTGACTGTCGAACAGGTAAAATTGATCGCCGGAATCGTGAACAAGAGGGTGGAGATCAAAGCCGCCGGAGGGATCCGCACCGCGGAGCAGTGCGGAAAGCTTCTGGAAGCCGGGGCACAGCGTCTCGGCTGCTCGAAATCGGTTGAAATCATGCAGAGTCTCGGGGTCGATCAGCCGGGTCAGACCTGACCGCCGTCTCCCAAATCCCACGATTCATCGTAACTCCATTCTTGGCAACAAATTGTGTGAATGTGGTTGTTTTGACAGGGCAATCTTCGTATTTTTAATCGTGACCGAAAAAAAACCGGCTGACAAGCGCTCCTTTATCGGTATGCACTTTAAGTGCTGTAATTTGTACTCCCGCATTTACCTGAACAAGAGCGGGACGGCGTTTGTCGGTTGGTGTCCGAAGTGTGCGACGAAGGTTGAAGTGAAAGTGTCGCCCGATGGCACCGCCGACCGGTTTTTTACCGCCGGATGATTTCCGGCAGAGCAAGAATGGGTATTTTGAAATCAAAGATTGTCGTGGTTCCTCTCGGCGATGTCGACTTCATGCTGGTAAACAAACTGGCGGCCGATCTCGGACCGGTCTTCAATCGCTCGATCGACATTCTCAAGGGAATGAAGATGCCGTCGGAAGCGCTCAACGTAATCCGCAATCAGTACTATGCGATGGTGATCCTGGCGAAACTCGAACGCCTCAAAGCGAACAGCCGCGAAAAGGTCCTCGGGGTCTGCGAAGAAGATCTCTATCTGCCGGACGAAAACAACATCCTCGGCTATGCCGACACCCTCTCCGGAACGGCGGTGATTTCCCTTTACGAGATCCGGCAGGAATTCTACGGACTGCCTGAAGACGAAAGCAAGGTCTATCCGAGATTGTTCAAAGAAGCGGTTCACCAGGCGGCCCACCTGTTCGATCTCTCCCCCTGCCGGAATCCCAGATGCGTGCACTACTACAGCCAGATGATGCCTGATATCGATAACAAAGGGGAAAAATTCTGCGACATCTGCAAACGCCAGCTCACCGGACTTGTCTGATCGCAGGGATACAGCACAACCTCCATGAATCTTGAACAACTCATCGATCTCCTGAAAACCGACCGACGGATCAGCGAGAGCATAAATCATTGGAAGACCTATCCGCCGCAGCCGGCCCGGTATGCTGAATTTCCGGATCGGATCGACCGAAGAATCGTCGATACGCTTCGGGCCCGGGGGATCGAGAAGCTGTACACGCACCAGGCCGATGCTATTGAAGCGGTGGCCGAAGGAAACGATGTTGTCGTGGTGACGCCGACGGCATCCGGCAAGACTCTCTGCTACAACATTCCGGTGCTCGACAAAATTATCAAAGACCGCGACAGTCGAGCCCTCTACCTCTTCCCCACCAAAGCGCTGTCGCAGGACCAATTGTCCGAGTTGTACGATCTGATCCAGAAGCTCGATGTTGATATAAAGACCTACACCTTCGACGGTGACACGCCACAGACGGCCCGTCGGCTTATTCGCTCGGCCGGACATATCGTGGTCACCAATCCGGACATGCTTCATGCAGGCATCCTGCCGCATCATACCAAATGGATCAAACTGTTTGAGAATCTCAAATTTGTGGTGATCGATGAGATCCATCACTATCGGGGAGTTTTCGGTTCGCATCTCGCCAATGTGATCAAGCGCCTGCGCCGTATCTGCCGTTTCTATGGTTCCGATCCGATCTTCATCTGTTGCTCGGCGACAATAGCCAATCCTGACGATCTGGCGAGGAGAATTATCGGCCGCGATGTCAAGCTGATCGCCAATAACGGAGCGCCTTCGGGAGAGCGACATTTTATCATCTACAATCCCCCCGTAATCAACAAACAGTTGGGTATCCGCAAATCGGCTGTGAATGAAGCGGCCTGGCTGGCAGCGACATTTCTCAGACACAAAGTCCAGACTATCGTGTTCGCTCACTTCAGACTGTATGTCGAAGTGCTCTTGACCTATCTTCAACGGGAACTCAAGGGCTCCTTTGGACAGGGGATTAATATTGCCGGCTATCGCGGCGGCTATCTGCCAAATGAACGTCGACGGATCGAAGCCGGTCTTCGCAATGGCAGTATTACCGGCGTGGTTTCTACAAACGCACTGGAATTGGGTGTTGATATCGGCTCTCTCGATGTATCCATCATCGTAGGCTACCCGGGAACGATTGCCTCCCTGTGGCAACAGGCTGGACGGGCCGGTCGAAGAAGCGGGACGGCGGTGACCATTCTGGTGGCCAACTCGACCGCCATCAATCAATTCCTCTGTTCGGAGCCGAAATATATTTTCGATCGAACCCCGGAATCGGGGATAATTGACCCGGGCAACTTAGTCATTCGAACGAATCACCTCAAGTGCGCCGCATTCGAGCTTCCGTTCGATGAGGAAGACATTGCCTCCGACGACGGCACCAGACAGATCCTCGATTATCTGACTGAATCGCATGTCATCCGCAAGGCGGGTGATCGCTATCACTGGTCTTCTGAGATCTACCCGGCTCAGCAGATCTCACTTCGCTCGGCCTCCCCGGACAATTTTGTCATTCTGAATGAGTCGAAGAATTTCGAGGTAATTGGCGAAGTTGACTATTTCTCAGCTCCCATCTTCCTCCACCCGGAAGCCATCTACCTCCACTCCGCCGAGCAGTACCAGGTGACGAAACTCGACTGGGAGGGGAAGAAAGCATACGTCAAAGAGGTCGATGTCGATTACTACACCGATGCCGAGACCAAGAGCGAATTGAAAGTGCTGTCAGTCAGCGAGGATCGGTCGTTTGATGAAGCAGTAATGTGCCACGGCGAAGTCACTGTAACAAACGTGACGGTGCTGTTCAAGAAGATCAAATTCGAGACGCATGAGAATGTCGGGTCCGGACAGTTGAATCTTCCGGAAATCGAGATGCACACGACTGCATTCTGGTACGCTTTCCCCGGCGATATCATGTTTCGGGTCGGCCTGAGCGGCGCGCAGTTCGGCGGCGCGTTGCGAGGACTGGCCAATATTCTCGGCAAGATCGCCCCGCTCTGGGTGATGTGCGACGCTCGGGATCTTCGATCGATTTCGCAGGTCCGCGCACCGTTTACGGAACGCCCGACAGTATATATCTACGAGAACATCCCCGGCGGCGTGGGATTGAGCGAGAAACTGTTCGGGGAATACGACCGGCTGTTCGAAGCCTGCCTGGAGCATGTCAGGACCTGTCCATGCGATGACGGCTGTCCGACTTGTATAGGTCCGCCGATGGAAGTGGGCGATGGCGGAAAGGAGGGCGTGATCAAACTGCTCGAATACATGCTGGCGATGGCGCCGGTGTAGACGCACCTACTCGGATTCTTTTTCGAAAAACAGCCCCTTGAGAATCGGCGTGCTCTTTATGATGTTCAATTGTGAGGCGTACCTGACGTCATCACCGAACTCCCTTTCCCGCAATTCTAACCCGCTCTCGGAATCCCAGAGGAGATCCTGAAGGTTCTTCTTATGGTGCCGGAAGGCGCCTTCGCATACCATCGCCTCCGGAGTCTTGACGCCGGTGATGTGGGCGAGTACCGCCCCGGCCCCCAGCAGATCCTCGACCGCATGCCGGATATCGTCATCGTGGTGCGGCCTGGCAACCCGTTCACCGCAAGCAATAAGGCTGATTCCCTTTCCAGTCTCACGAGACAAACGTAATGCGGTGGCCGCGGCCGATTCTGCATTCACGACACTTCCGAGCAGCACCGGACCCGATCGTCGGACAATATCAACACAGGACGCACCATTGAGCGAATAGAGGACTACCCGAGTTCCCGGATCGACTTCTTTGAAGGTCAATGGAGAGAGCGAAAACCGTCCCTTCCGGGGAACTTCCGACCGTCCGACGGCAAAATGGGCATCGTGATGAAGCGCCAGAGTCTTGACCTCTTGCGGCATTGTGCAGGGGTAGATACGTGCACCGCGATCGGTGGCAACAGCAGTTGTGGTGGAAAAACTGAGGGTGTCGACAACAACGATGACATCACCGCGCTCAGCGGCCAGACCGGCGCCTCGCCGCCCCCATTCCAGACGACACAGCGGAGTCACACGCTTCCTCCCATCGTATCGAACATATCCGAAGAGTCGAGCGAGCACCTTCTACCGGCGCTGCGCTCCCTTCGTCTCAACCTATCTCAAGCAATTCGATTTCAAATATCAACGTCTTCCCGGCCAGCGGATGATTGGCATCGAGGGTGACGCTTTCCCCATCCATGTTAGTTACGACCAGATTGACCGTGCTGCCATCGGACTGATTCATTTGAAGGCGCTGGCCGACTTCAGGCGTAATGTTCTCCGGAAAGTCCGCCTTCTGAACATCGATCTTCAATTCATCGCGATACGCACCGTACGCCTGATCCGGCGGCAGCGTCACGGTCCGGGTCTGTCCTACTTCCATCCCCATAATTCCCTGCTCGAATCCCGGAATCACCTGAGCATTGCCCAGAGTCAGGCTGAACGGTTCACGCTCGCGCGAAGTATCGAACACCGTCCCGTCTTCGAGCTTCCCGGTGTAGTGAACTTTTACGGTGTGTCCAGTCTTGGCCTGGTCCATCGAAAAACCTCCTGTCTGTATTGTGCTGAGTTCCAGGTCAAGCAATATCGGAACAAGCGTGTCCCGGAATCACTTCACTCCGAAATCAAGGTTACTTTCTCACATAAGGCACCACGGAAACCGGTAAGCATGTTTCATCCGCATACCCGTCGCGCCGGTAATCGTATTACATACGGCAACCTCGCCAGGAATGCAACCGTTAAATCCGTCAGTCCGAATTTGTATTCGCTGAACCGCTCGCACCGCACGAATGTGCGATCGCCTGACGCAAATTTGGTGGGAGGTCAAGCCGGTCGAGTATGAAAACGTCTTTTAATCGGGCCATCGTTTGGACGCACGCCGAATCCTTCCCTTCGGCCTGTTTCATATTCGCCAAAGTGAGGAAACCGACAACATATCCGCCGGCCGTAGCGCGAGTTGCAGGATCGAGTGCGAGAGTGCTGTCGGCATAACCGTCATATTGGTAATTGCGAAACAGATTGTCCTCAAGGTACTCGGTATCTTGAGTGAGATCGGGAGAGGGCATGACGCGCAGGACCAATCCTTCCGGACGCAGATATGGATTCAGCCATCGTACCATTTGACTCGAAAAGTAGATCGGGCGGCGCCAGTTATTTTCAATCAGCGCCTTTAAGACCACCTGATCCGAGATGAGAATATAATGATCCGCATAAGGCGGCGGAACATCGAGCTTCATAGTATCCGGGATTGCCGCATCATCGGGCAACCCGAGTTGGGCCGCGTTCTGAGGGACCGGGATCGCGAAGGTTGTGTCGGTCCATTGTCGCACGGCCAGGGAATCGATCGCATCGCCGGTATATCTGGCCGGGAATCCAGGATCCAGGTGCATCATCTCGCGAACGTACCATGGGGTGTTCAGCAGGTTGTAATTACACACGGTCACGTCGGTGCGGAATTTCTCAACCTGCTGAAGATACCACAGGCCGAAAGTATCGTTATCCCCCGACGTGAACAGGAGAGCATTCGGAGGCAGTGCCGTCAGGAAATTCCAGGCATAGTTGTAGGCGAACTTTCGCCGGGAGCCATCGATCCGATCATAGTTCCCCCAGACTTGATTCACCACGGCAAGTCCGATCACGGCGGTAAATACCGCCACCGCCATCCTCCTGCCGAACGCCTCTCCCCGGCCCAACCAGTGTAACAGGTATGCACAACCATAGGCGATCCAGATCGAGAAGATAGCAAACGAACTGAGATAGTGCCGATCGAGCGATCGGAAGAAGTTGGCCGGTTGATTCAAATAGACCACCATGCCAAAGCTCATAAAGAGAAACAACAGCGTCATTGCCGCCGAAAGTTTAGGATTCCGCTTCCAGGCAATGATGAATCCGGCAAGCCCCAACAGTCCCGGGAGCAATCCCAGGACCCGCAGTGGACCGTGAATATTGAAGAAGTTTGCGGCGAAAGTATCGAGATAGTCTTTGACCTGAAATCCCCAGAAGGGACCCTTTCGTGGGAACAGATTCACCAAAAATCCGCCGCCGAACTGTTTGAGCGAGACATACTCCCAGAATCGGGAGAAGTTGCTCGGGTCGCCGATATTCATGAACGGTTTGGCGGCCGCGATCGGAATCAATAGTAAATGAAACGCCAATCCAAGCGCCACTCCGAGAATCGCATTGAGCCACGACTTGATCGAGAGGAAAGTACGGGGCCGACGAATCAGAATCACGATCAGGAAGGCCGGAAGCATGAGTGAATTCGTGCGATGCACGCTTACATCCAGGCCGAACAGCAGCATAACCAGAAAGAGCCAGACCCCGGCATCCCCGGAGTCGGCCTGCCGCCACCAACTGATGATGGCGAATAATATCAATGCGCCGAACAATGCGGTGAGACCGTAAGGTGACAGGCGCACGGCATACGCCCAGAGCAACGGCGAGGCGGACAGGAGCATGACGCCGAGTGAAAGTCCTACCACGGTAATTATTCCGTTGGATCCGCGCGCTTCTTTCGAAGGCTGGTTCGGAGTGTGTATGTTCAACAGCCGGGCGGCCGTAAACGCCACCACGATCGCAGTCATCGCGGCGATACACCCGGCGAATGCGTGCAATTCGATAATTTTGCTGAGCCCGAGGGGAAGTTTCGTCACCAGCCAGCCAAGAATCGTCAACAACAATGACCCGGGAGGTGCGGTGACCCCGAGGGTGGCGGCCGCAAGACTGTTCTGGGCGTCCTCCCACCAGGTAACGTGACGATAAATCGTGAGCAGGTAAAGCAAAAGGGCGAGCAGCCCGCCGGCAGCCAGGAACCATCCGAGAAAGCGTGTCGGTATCACCGATCTCTCATTCTCTTCGTCCCGGTCGAAGATTGTTTTGGTCATGGATGCACTCATTTTTCCCTCCCGAGGTTAATGAACTTGCTGAGACTGCAATCTCACGTTAGCGGCAACATTATTTCCGTTTTCGACTCCAGTCAAGGATGGGAATGGCTATACCGAATATCAGGGCAATCACAAACGAGGTCTGCCAGTTGAACCGCCCCTGACCCTCAGTCAGGAGATGCCATCCGTAGGTCAATACCGAGTGGATAATGAATACGATGAAGAATGCGAAGAGAAATCTGTTGAGCAGGGTAAGCAGAAGCCGCGGGGCGTTCACCGATAGATCCTTGCGCCTAAAGCCATTTTGTCCAATATATTCCTTGTACATGTGCGGGTCAATTATTCTCTCAAGTTTATTCGACTCTACGGCTGCTCCTCCGCTGAACCGTTGCCCGGTGACTCTTTCAGCTGCTCCATCACATCGGAGAACTTCTCATCGATATGCCGATTGAACCATTCATCGATAATCGATTTCCTGAACCGCCACTCTTTTCCCAGCTTGGCCGCCGGGATTCGCTTCTCTTGTGCCCAGGTATAAATCGTCTGAGGCTTCACCTTGAGATACGCAGCCACTTCTTCGAGTGTCATAATATCGGTCTTCACCGCGATCCTCCTCCTCTCGGCGGCTTCATGAGTTCGTTCAGAAGCGAATCCGCGGCCAACGAATCGGCTACCTGTACCGGACCTGTCTTCTGAGAATTAGTCGTCATGTCGCTCGTCTCGCTCTGTCCCGGTTGTTTGTGCGATGCCAGCTGTTCTACCGAATACACGAGGGCGGTGTAGAAGTTCCCTTCGTACTTGCGGAACAGCTTGAACGGTTCGTTGCGATCTCCCATGAACGGGCGGAGGTTCCAGGCGAGCTGAACGCCGACAAACGCGATGATCACGATCCAGAATCGGAAGACCACGACACCGGTGCGCGGATAGATGTTCTTCTTTTCGCACGAATACTTGAGGGCATCGACAATCGTCTTCATCCCGAAAATGCCGGAGAAGACAAACACGCCGATGTGCAGGAGCTGAATGAAATAGTAATTCCCTCCGGTCAGCAGGAAGAATACGACAATTGGGATGAACGACATCATGATCGCCGCCGTGAGCATGAATCCGGCCAGGATTATCGAGATCATCTGATGGATCTTCAGCTTTGACCCCAAAATCAACTGGATGATGAAGAAGGCCGGGAAACAGATCACGAGGACAAGCGTGAACACTACGACCACTTTGATTCCGGCAACGCCCGCCTGAATTACGCTGTTGTAAGCCCCCATGATGACACCATAGGCGAACGAAAAAATCGTCATGAGCAGGTACTGACTGGCGATTCGCTTGCCTGCCCCGTCCGATTCGATCAGTTTTTGCTGGAATTCTTCCCGATTCTGAACGACCGGGAAATACGACAGAGAGAAAAGATCTCTAAACCACATACCTACCTCCACCACATATTACCTGCATAAGGATGGTATTCTTATCGGCGTTTGTCAAGTGTTTATTTATGTTTGTTACTGTTTATTATTGGTTATAACACGTTAACCAGGAATTCTGCCGTAGGGCGTCACCTTCTTAGGGGGCGCCATTCAAGAGCAGAGGCATTCGGTGGCCCATTTGCGATAGTGATGGCATCCCATTAGAATGTCATGCCCTACATTGCGGGCCGCACCAGAAACGATCTTCCGTCAATTATCTTGACCTTCCTGGTCGTCACGCTTACTTGTATAAGAGCTATCGGGAGGTACGTGAAAACAGCGGAGGTAAGATATGGACAAGCAATTTCGATTAGAGTTTCAGCAGCAGTGGGAGAAGTACTTCCCGCACGCCGAACTTCCGGTCGCCTTCTACTACAGTGAGAGTGAGAATGGAATCGAGCGGGCCAAAACGGCGGCAGGGCATCGATGCCTCATCTGCGACCTGGCCAAAGTGCGCAACGGCAAACCGCTCTGTTTCGCGGACACAGATATCGGATGTGCCGGCGGCAAGCGATATTCCGGATTCTCGCAGGAACTTCGCGAAAACTTCGAATACTTCCTGTCTTGCGGAATCGAAGGAAAGCTCGAAGGGGAGCGGTATGTCAAAACGCCGGCAATGGTGGGCGAACGGCTGAAACAGCAACCCCCGTTTGAGGCTCCCGGAAAATACCTGATATTTAAACGCTGGGATGCTCTTACCGACAATGATGATCCGCTGGTAGTTATCTTTTTCGCGACACCCGATGTTCTTTCGGGGCTGTTTACGCTGGCGAACTACGACGACATGCGCCTCGATTCGGTCGTCGCGCCATTCGGAGCCGGCTGTGCTTCGATCGTAAGCTGGCCGCTTCGTGAAGCCGATTCAAACAGTCCCCGCGGGGTGATCGGGATGTTCGACATCAGTGCGCGGCCGTGCGTGCCGGCCGACGTGCTCACGTTCGCCGTGCCTATCGTCAAGCTGGAGCGGATGGTTCGCAATATGGATGAGAGTTTCCTCATCACTGATTCATGGAAGAAGGTCCGCGCGCGCATCGGCGGACGGGTGTGACAGATACAGCAACTGATTTCCTTCTGTGAACGAATCATTCGCTCTTCGGCAGCCAACCTAAAATGAGATTCGCGTTTCACGGACCGAATTACCGGTGGGTGTAAACCCATAACCGCCAGGATTGCTATTTTTCAATCCGTGTTCTTCCGTAGGGACGCATTCCTCTTAGAGACGGCCATCAGGCAAGGCCGGAGGCATGGCTCTCCGTACTATCCGAAACATTCTGCGGACAAGGGCACGCCCGAAGACGGATCGTGCCCTACGAGACATAATCTTTGGAGAAATCGTATTACGTAGGGACGCATTCTTCTTAGAGGCCGCCACTGGGCATGGCCGGAGGTATGCCTCCTCACTATAGCCGAGACATTCTGCGGACAAGGGCACGCCCGAAGACGGATCGTGCCCTACGAGACATAATCTTTGGAGAAATCGTATTACGTAGGGACGCGTTCTTCTTAGAGGCGGCCATCAGGCAAGGCCGGAGGCATGCCTCCACGCTATGGCCGAAACATTCTGCGGACATGAGATCAAAAGCCGAATCTATCTCACGCCACTCCCTGCTTCACCTTCACGAAATGTGTCGCGCAGGCACAGAGGGTAAAAATCGTAACGAGTGGAATAACCGTGCCGATTACGACGATCACACCTATCCCCCATCGCCAATCGATCGGGGCACCCGATACCGCGACTGTCACGCTGCCCACCCAGAACAGAAGCAGAGCTGCCAGGTAGACGATATTCAGCGTGAAGGCTGTGCCGAGGAGTCTCGGACGCTGCGATTCCTGCTGATAGCGCATCTGCCCAAGGGCGATCAGGCTGAGAATCGGAGTGCCGAGGACGAAGATAACTTCGCCGGCCAGCAAGGGAAGGGTAAGCTCTCGGTAGAACGCAAAGACGATCAGAGTAAGAAGGAACGCGATGTTCACGACAATGGCCACCTGTCTCATGCTACCTCCCGGTAATACATTTATTGAGTCGTTGGTTCTGTCGATGTCGCCTTGAAAGTGCCAGATGTCAGTACCGGTCCGGGACGTGCCTCGGGAAGAATCCGGATGAATTGGGTACTCTTAAACTCATAATGCGATAAGTCGACCCACTTGTCAACATAATATTCGCCACAATGTGGGCCGGAATGGTCGAACCATCATGCTTCAGTCCGGCCCGTTTGATCACCCGCTGAGTCCGGCGGCAACTTTCGCATCCGACCGCCGGCCCTAACTCCCATCGCATTGCACTGTCTTTCAACAGGTTGTGCATGCTTAAAGGATCGCGTTCGGCACGCCAGTCGGATCTATTCGTGGACACCCTGCAGAACAAAAGCACCTCTCGAGAAAAATAGGCTACAAAACCCTTCTTTGCTGCGTATTAGCTGAAACGTTCATGTACCGTTCTTTTCAGTCGCAACTTCAACTTCTCTCTCACTAGTTCAAGGAGTCCTTATGGCGTTCAATCGTCATCAGCTATCCTGGCAACAGGTGTTTGCCGGGTCCGTGTCCCGAGTGACTATCCTGCTTCTGGCCCCGATCATTCTCCTGGTCCCATTGATAATCTTCTACGGTTGCGGAAGCAGCAGTAAGCCAACTTCTCCCTTGCAGGGCAACCCTGGCGGTGGAGGCAACTACGGGGGCGACACCGTTTCGGCTGAGGTTCGCATGGCGGCTCTCGATTCGGTGCAGGTGAAGTTTGAAGAGTTGAGCTCATTCTCCCGGGACTCCATTGCTAAAGGTCTGCTCGCTTATCTGCGCACCCGCCCGGAGTTCGAGGATGCCGGCATCAATGACGGCACCACCGTGTGGGGCCGGTTCACCGACGGCCGACTTCTGATCATCCCCAACAATCGTGAACCCGGCAATCCGTCCGACAGCGATATAGTGGATACCCTACCGCAGTTGGCTGCCCCATCGCCGGGGGACGTGCAACCTTACAGAGCAGGCTCGTCCCGAGATCTAACCCGTATCGCCGCCGCCGGACAGGAACTCGATCTTCCTTCGTCATCTGAGGTGTTCTTGATGACCAGCATGAGCTACCCCTGTTTTGGCAATGCCATTCCGACTCTCCGCAACTTGCTGCAAAGACAGAAGTACATCGTATCTGATGCCACAACCGCGACCGTTGCCACCCTGAAACTGGTGAAGGATGCCGGGGTGTTCTATTTCGACGGTCATGGAGGGGAAGGAACGCTAAGAGACAGCACAAAGCTCTATGGTCTTTGGACCCGTGATAGCTGCAGGACGGGACTCGAAACCTTTTATAACGACGAACTTAATGCCGGTCAGCTTTGCTATATGGAAGAGTTGTATGCGACACAACACGCACAGAGTTGTGCCGTCGTAAAACACTATGGCATCACGCCGCAATTTGTGCACGATTTTATGACATTCTCGCAGAACAGCATGGTCTACATCGACGCCTGCAGCAGCGACAACGACGAGTTTCGAGACGCCTTCAAGCACGCCGGTGCTTCCTACTATTTCGGCTGGACCGGAAGTATTCACGATGATTTTGCCGGCAGCCTCGTGTATCGAATATTCGATTGCCTGCTCGGAACCAATGCGGAGCCGCCTCAGGTGAATCCACCCCAACGCCCCTTCGACGTATACAGTATCATGAAGTATCTCGAGGACAACGGGAAGGTCGTGGATCGGAGCGGCGCCTCGCTTATCGGCACTCCCCTGCGCGATCACTTTGGCCTGCTCGCTCCCAGCATCGAGTTTGTTTCAGTCAACGAACAAGGGGATCGATCCTATCTTACGATCGCAGGACTAATTGGAAAAGACCGTGGTCCCACCGAGAGACGGGTGACCATCAACGGGCAGCCGCTTAATGTGACCTTTTGGGCGCAGGATACTATTAACTGTGATCTCGATGTGACCGGGTCCAAAGCGTCCGGGACGATTCAGGTAAGAGTGACGCCGCAACAGGATTTGACACCACCCGATGGAGATCAGCGAAGCAACGAAGTGAATCTCTCCGAATGGAGCGGCGAGATGCACTATACCAAATCGGGTCCCGACTCATTGCTTGCTGACATCAAGATGGGAATTCACTTCCGAGGCGATGCCCACTCATTTCGTGAAACGCCGTATCAGACGCCTTATGTTATCGAATACCTTTTCGAAGACGGCCTTCAGGACTCCAGCGGGCGCGCCACCTTCAGCGGAGCACACACCTTCACATCGAGTCCCGGTTGTACTTTCTCTCTGGTCCTGAATGATTCGTTCAGTATCGGCGACCCCTGGAATCCGGTCGAGCTCGGTGCCTATTCGTACAATGGGGCAATCGATATGATCCACAAGCAGCTTCAACTGAATCTCATGTTTTCTGCCGGCGATTCGGTGGGACACCTGGTCTACAGTGGTGCGGCCTGCGCCATTCCACCGCAACCGTTCGAGGCGATTATCGGCCAGGAAAACTGCTTATTCGATGAAGTCAACGCCAACGTCCCCGACCTGCTTATTCCAATGGACTCGCTCGGCAATGTGGCAAATGGAGAGCGCGAGTGTTCGACAAACTCGCTTTACTACCTGTACCAGTTCGACAATCTACAGGCGGTGTCAAAGATCGAATGGGATTCGTTGAAAGTAAAATTTCCGCCGCTGGCACGGGCGGGGCATTGACATCGTGAAGAATCAGGAATCCGAACGACCGTCCTGATCATTTCGAGGAAGATCAGCCCGGGCCCCCGGCTTTCCTTCGAACATATTGTTATAGCGACGAACGGTCGGATAGGCGAAATCGATATCTTCGTGTTCGGCGAAGCGGGTGAGAATTTCCTCCCAGATCTCCTGCTCCGTTCCTCTTCGCTGCCGAGGCTTGCACAGGTACCTGATCGTCAGCAGGATGCCGGAGTCTTTGACGGTAGTGTACACGGTCGGCGTCAGTGTCGTATAGAAGACCATCATTCGGGCCGAAGCTTCCTTCACCCGTTCGGCCGCCCTCTCGGACAGATGTTCACCGTGATTGGCCGCGATCTCGCTGAGGATCTCTTTGCACTTCTTCCAATTGCTTTCGAAGGTTATCAGCACCGGGATTTCATTCCAGATGAAGGTGAACCCCTTGCTGTAATTGGCGAGGGTATCGGAAAATATTTTGCCGTTCGGGATTCTGATTATTCGTCCGGTCGATTGATCGGCGTCCACCCAGTTTCCGATCTCCATCAGGGTGAATTGAAATATTCGTAAGTCGGTTACATCCCCTTTATGGCCGCCGATTTCAACACGATCCCCCACCGTGAACGGCCGTCGCCACATGATAAAGATCCATGCCGCCAGATTGACCAGCGGGTCTCTCATGGCAATCGCGAGACCGGCTGAGACGAGACCGAGATAAGTGGCCAGTGACTGGAATCCGGCGAACCAGACCCGCCCGAGTATCAGAAAACCGACCGTAGCGGCGGTATAGGTCACCCCTTTGCGCCAGCTGTAGCGGTTGCGAATATCCTCGGTCTGACGGTAGACAATCCGAAGGGCGATGAACCGGAGAATAACCAATCCGAGAATTATCGCTACCGAGGCGACAATTTTATCGACTGTTTCCGGCTTAAGCGTGAACATTTCCGAAAGCCGGTCCAGAAAGGTGGTCATCATCAGCTCCAGAATGAATCATAAGGACTTATATTCATATTGAACCCTATAGCAGGATGACTGGTTCGAGTCAAACTAAAAACGCCGCCGGAGTCTCCTCCGCCGGCGTACAGGTTCCCAGCCATCGAAATCTATCAGTGCGAGTTCTTGTACTCCTCAAGCACTTTTAGAACATAATCAATATCATACGGCGTCAGATCAGCGGCGATCTGGAAACGAATCAGCTGATCACCTTTCGGCACTACCGGGTAGTTCAGCCCGGTCGCCAGGATGCCGCTCGCACGAAGGTATTTTACCATGTCGCGCGTCTTTTCGGTGTCGCGCACCATCAGCGGCGTAACCGGATGTTCCCCCGGGATCGTCTCGTAGCCGAGCTTGAGCAGCCCTTTCTCGAACCGTTTGGTCATTTCGCGAAGATGCTTCAGCAGCTTCTTTCCATCGGCCGATTGGAGTATGTCAATCGCTACCGAAGCAGCCGCGGCTTCAGACGGGGTGATCGGGTTGGTGTAAATGTAGAACGGATTCTTCTCGCGAAGATAATTGATGACCGCGGCACTGGAAACGATATACCCGCCGTTCACGCCGAACGCCTTGCCGAGCGTGGCGACAAGAATATCCACACCATCAGCCTTGTACATTTCTTCCGTCCCACGGCCGGTCTTACCCAACGCCCCCACCCCGTGGGAGTCATCGACCACAAACACCGCTCCACGCGGGAACTTGTCGCTGTACTTCTTTACAATCTCAGCCATCTTATCGAGCGGCGCGGTATCTCCACGCATACTGAAGACACCGTCGGTCACAACAACAACACCATCACACTGTCCGACTGACTCTGAAATCTGCTTCTCCATCATCTGAAGATCCAGATGTTTGAAAATCTTCTTATCCTTAGGGCGGGCCAGCTTCATCGCGTTAATGATGCAGTTGTGGTTGAGTTCGTCGGAAACAATGATTGTCTCAGGCGTCGTCAGGGTAGCGATGACGCCGAGCACCGAGGTATACGCCGCCGATGTCAGCATGCACGCTTCACGCTTGTGAAACTTTGCCAACTGCTTCTCAAGTTTGGTATGCAGATCATACGTGCCGCTGATGAATCTTACCGCGCCTGGTCCGACGCCGTACTCTTTCGCTGCAGCTTCTTCCGCTTTGATGACTTTCGTCCGCAGGGCCATGCCGAGGTACGAGTTGGAGTTCATCCGGAGATACTCTTTCTTCCCGCCGCCTTTCAGGAGTACGCGCGGACCTTTCTTCCCTTTCGGCTTGATAACCTTGACTACAACCGCCTCTTCCCCCTTGGCGAGACCGTTCTTCTCAAGCTCCGCTACTTCGGCAATTAGCTGCTGTTCGAATTTATTTAACGGCATGGCTCTTCTTCCTCTTGTTGTTGTGGGATTTCCCCTTGGTCGGCTTCTTACCGGCTAACTGCAGAGAAATCTTGTCGAGCATATCCGCAACCATCGTTACGAGATCATACTCATGCTTCCATCCCCATTCTTCGCGCGCGCACCGGTCATCCATATAGTTCGGCCAGGAGTCGGCAATCTCCTGTCGGACCGGATCCACCGAGTAGTCGATCGAGAACTCGGGAATGAACCGTTTAATCTCATCGGCGAGGATCTTGGGCGTGAAATTCATCGCCGTCAGGTTGAACGCATTGCGATGTTCCAGTCGGGACGGGTCCGCCTCCATCAACTCGATCATTGCCCGGATAGCATCCGGCATATACATCATGTCGAGCGAGGTATCTTCCTTGAGATAGCAGGTGTACTTCTTATGCTTGATTGCTTCGTAGAAGATTGCCACGGCGTAGTCAGTTGTGCCGCCGCCCGGCTCGGTTTCGTAGGAGATGAGTCCGGGGAAGCGAAGCCCGCGCGTGTCCAGGTCGAACCGTTTGTGATAGTAATCGCAGAGGAGCTCTCCGGCAACTTTGCTGACACCGTAAATGGTGTCCGGCCGCTGGATAGTGTCCTGCGGGGTATTGTCCTTCGGAGTCGACTTACCGAACGCCCCGATCGAACTCGGGAAGAACAACGAGCAATGATACTGTCTCGCGGCTTCGAGAATGTTGTACAGTCCGTTGATATTGATCTGCCAGGCCTGGCTTGGTCTGGTCTCGCCTACGGCTGAAAGCAGCGCCGCCAGATGAAAGATCGTATCGGCGTTGTAGATCTGCATCACGCGGGTGATGTGATTCGAGTCGAGCACATCGAGAAATTCGAACGGTCCGGAATCGCGCAGATCCTTATCGGTGGGCATCCGGATATCAGTAGCGATGACATTATCATCGCCGTATTGTTTGCGAAGCTCGCGGGTCAGCTCAGAACCGATCTGGCCATTCGAGCCGGTTATCAAAATCCTCTTCATCTTCTCTTACCTCTACAGTTGCAATAGACAGTCCCGGCCCTGCCGGCTCACGCTGCCGTAATCGTACTAGTTTTCACAAAGGATAATTAACCGGGCGCCCGGGGAAAGTCAACGGAAAAGGGACCGCTTCTGAAGCAAAATGAGCAACGGTAAGCCTATCAGGTAACAGGAGATAAGCTCGCCGATCCCGACCATCTGGACAGAGAACCAGTAGTTGAATCCAAGCAGCGGTGCAAGGTAGGCCGAGACGCCGAAGGCGTTCAAAATAACGGGGGGCAAGGGGGCTATGAGAATGTTCGGGTTCCGCCCCTTCAGGCGTACTTCCATCAGGTACATGTAGGTCAGCAGGGCTGCCAGCATGAGACCGAGACCGGTCAGGTCGAATTTCAGTTCGGCGGCGCTGCGCATCATATACCATCCCACCAAAACGAGCAAAACGGACAGCAGTTTCATGGCGAGTCCAAGCGGTCGTCCTTCGCTCGATTCGGTCGAAACTCGAACCGCGAATACCATAGCAACGAACGCGAGAATAGTCAGAATGACTCCGGTCATGATCTTGAAATCAACCCGGAACTCGGTCAGCAGATATATCGAGCCAAGCCACATGAAGATCAGCGGGACTGAGGCAACCAGAGTTGTCTTTTGGCTCGACGAAAGGTGAGCCGCATATCGTGTCGCAATGGCCGCAACCAGAGTCAGCAGCGGACCGATCACGATATCAAGCCAACCCATTCCGCCAAAGATATTCGCCAGGACACAGCCGACATAAAGACCCGGTATTGCCGCCCGGGTAAAGAACGGAAGCACCGTCAGGGCTTCAGCAATTCTTACTTGATACACACCGAAAGAGAACGGCAGAAAAGCGAGACTCAGGACGACATACAGCGCCGCAATAAGCCCGGCAATAGAGATTTCGCGGATTCTCAGCGGTTGCATGCAGGCAAAGAACCGGGACTTCAGCGATCCGTCAACATTTATTTGTACGCAGAATGGAAAAACGTGCCGATCCGTCCGAGGCGGGACCGCAACTCATCCGGCGCCAGCACTTCCGCCTCCTCGCCGAACCCGAGAATCCACCGTTGAATTTCTTCGATTCCCCGAGTGATGATGGAGTATCGAACCGAGCCATCGGTCAGGATCTCGACAATCTCGTCCTCATGATGGGTCGACCCGGCCACGACCTTTGCCGCCGCTCCCTTAAATCTCACAATCACTTCGACCGGCTCGCCGCTGAAGACATTCCAGCTTCCGGCAAAATAGGTCTCCGGTTGGATCTTTGGATCGCGAGTGAAACGACTGTCGAGAACGTCCAGCGAGACTATCCGGTTGATGCGGAAAGTCCGGAAATCCTCGCGAAGATGGCAGTAGCCCACGAAGTAGAAAGCACGCCCCTTGAAGATTATAAAATACGGATCGACCGTGCGCTCGGTGCGTCCGGTTCGGATTGACTGGTAGACCAGGCGGATCTGTCGTTCCTCCGAGATCGCCTTCTCCAGTCGGCTGTAGTACTTCTCTCCCGTGTCGCTCTCGTCTCCCGCCGCGATATCGATCTTCGTGGTATCGGACTGAAACTTCCGCTCTTCGCGCACCTTGTCCGGGAGGCAGCTTTCGATCTTGGCCCTCACCCCGTGATAGATCTCGCGATACTTGTCGGTCTGGATGAGGGGGGATGACTCCAGCGCCAGCTTAAGCAGGTTGTATTCATCGAGGCTAAAATTGAGGGGCGGGAGGAAGTTGTCGCTGGCCAGCTTGTAGCCGTTATCATAGAAGATCGGGACATTCATCTCCGAGAGCGAAATAATGTCTCGATAAATTGACCGTTCGGTCACGCCACATTCTTCCGCCAGACGTTCCGCGTTCATATTTCGCCTCGTCCTCAGCAGATTGAGGATGTGGAGCATCCGATCGTATTTACTCATGCCCATGTTAGAGTCTCCCTGAAAACTAATATACGCGATTTGACGAATCGGTAAAGACATTATGGGAGCCTCCCCATACATCGCCCTCCCTCCCTTACCTTATCCGCCGTCATGACGCTCAAGCTGAATAGTCAACCCACTGCTGCCACATAAGTTACACGAGTTTTGCGGGGTGGCACCGGCTTTGCAAAACATACCCGCGTGGCAATAGAAACAGTTCAAGATAGAGGTTGAGTATGGCTAACAAACGCAATCGACGCAAACGGACCGAGCCGGTTAATTTCTGGCACTCCTTTGTGTTCAAATTCAGTTCCCGGATTCTGCTGGGACTGGTGGTGATCGTTGTCTTTCTTACGATCTCCCAGTGCACCGTCAGAAAACCGGAAGCTCCAACCTGGAACACTACATTTGTCGTTCCCGTGATCAACCGTACCTACGGCATGCAGGAACTGATCGACAAAGTAGACCAGAGCGAGATCTTCATCGACTCCTCCGGCGGTGTCGCCTTTTCCGTTGACCGGGATCTCGATACGGTCCGGCTGGCGCAGTCGGATCTGTCGACCTCGGATCTCACCTATAATTTCTCCCAGGAGATCGGCAAGGTGAACATCCAGCCGCCGTCCGTCCCCACCTCAACAGTCAGTCTCAACTTGCTGACTGCCGGTTTGGCGACCGACATTGGCGGGGGGCAGGTGATGGTTCCTCCGGATACAGCGTTTACCGCCAACAATGACGTTACCCTCAATTCATTCAACTGGGCGAATGTCGATTCCGGAGCGGTCCGAATCACCGTCACCAACGATCTTGGATTTGACATTAATCAGGCGACCGTTCGCCTTATCAATACCGAGAATATTTCGAGCCCGGATACGATTTCGACCCGGTCGTTCGCGAATCCGATTCTGGACAATACCACCCAGATCCTCGTGCTCCCGATCGACGGACAGCGCGTGTCCAGCAATCTTCGTGTCTCCGTGTACTGTCATACCAACAACGGCGGTACGGTTGATCCGAACGGAAAGCAGTTGGAGACCGATGTGGATTTCCCGGGTGATGTGGTGGTGACCTCGGCTAATGCGCAGGTGCCGGCCCTCGAAGACATACTGTTCTCGCAGGATATCGGACTGGATCTCGATTCGGGTGAACGGATCGACAGCGCCTCGCTGGCCTCTGGACAGATATCTCTGGGTGTCACGAACAATACCCCTCTGGATGCAACCATACAGATAACGATACCGAATCTGAAGAACGGCGCCACGCAGTATTCAACTACTCGTGTCGTCCCCGCCAATCAGACGATCAATATCAACGACAATATCGCCGGATATACAATGATCCCGAACGCCGATTCGGTCAATATCAACGCCGTAGCTTCGGTCCCCGGATCAGGCAATTCCTTCGTGACAGTCAATGAGACCGATGATTTTGCGGTGGATGCTCAGCTTAACAGCCTGAGGTTTGCCTCCGTCTCAGGCGTTTTTGACAGCACAACCGCCGATTTCAACGGTATCTCGGAAGCTCTCGATGTGCCGGATGGGTTCGACAATGTTGGTCTGGTCCAGGCGGCCCTCACTCTCGAGATCAACAATGGTGTCGATCTCCCGGGCGTGCTGGACATCACCATCAACGGCAGCAACGGCAAGCAGATAAATCTCTCCGGAAACATAGCTGCGCGCGGGGCTGAAGTCACCAGCCTGTCCTCTATCACCAACAGCCAGGTGGCCGACTTCCTGACCCCGCTGCCAGATTCCATTGATGTCAGCGGAACGATACAGTTCGGCAATGGCGTCTATCAGAGCACGGTAACGAGCTCTGATTTCGTAGCCGCCAAAGTCAGCATATATGCTCCGCTCGAAGTCAAAGTCGACAATGCTGAGGTGACCGATCTGAAGGTCGAGAGCTCTCATATCGACCAGGAGAATATCGACAAAATTACCGACCACTTCGTCGAAGGACGCTTCGTTTATACGGTGACGAATCACCTTCCGCTCGGCGTGACCGCGGTGGTCATGCTGGACAACGACTCGCTGGCGCTGTATTCGAATCCGGCCCTTACTCTCGACACCCTCCGCGCCGATCCGGCCCCGGTGTCCCTTTCAACCGGTATCGCCAGTTCCGAAACGGTCAGCAGTGGCGAGATTTATCTGGACAGTGTCGATGTTCAGATTCTCAAGCACGACTCCTTGTTCATCCGTCCCGTCATCTTCCTCACCGGCTCCGATACTTCGGGCGTGAAGCTGACCGGAGACGATTACATCACGATCAACGGACGAATCGAAGTCGAGTACCGCTTCGACGGGAAATTCTAAAAGGAGGCGGCCATGAATAAGAAATTACGCACTCTTGGAATACTGGCGATTGGCACGATCCTTTCGTTCGGCACTGTTCTCGGGCAGGGAATGTCATCCGCGCGCATGGTTGCGTTAGGCGCGGCCGGAACGGCGTTTGCCGGTGGTATCGATGCCTATCGTTACAACCCGGCCAATCTGGGTATTGCTTCTCTTCACGAGAGCGGTATCGAACTGGTCGGAGTGGGAGCTAACATAACCAACAACGCCTTCACGCTGTCGGATTACAACAAGTACTCCGGCGCCTTCCTCACCAGTGAAGACAAAACGGACATTTTGAATAAGGTCCCTAAAGAAGGACTGAAGTTTACGGCCGAAGCTGATGCCACCGCGATGGCGATCTCTCTCGGGCCGACAGTACTCGCCGTCACCGGTATCGGCGCTGCTAACGTCAACCTGAATCGGGACATCCTGGAATTGGTTCTCAACGGGAATACTTTTGCGGATACCGTGAACGTGACTGGTTCGTATTCTGAAGCAATTGGCTACGGTGTCGCCTCACTCTCTTATGGATTCCCTATTTACACATCAGGTGCGCGACAGCTTGCCGTAGGTGCCAGCGCCAAGTACATCCGGGGAATAGCAATCGAAGAAGTCACCCAGATGGAAGGACTCGCGGCAACCTATGCTACCGGATTTGCCGGTGAAGGTCACATGATTGCTCGCACCGCCACCGGCGGTTCGGGTTATGGTCTCGACCTCGGCGCTTCGCTACAACTGAACAAAGACTATGTCATCGGCGGCCGCATAAAGAACTTCGTCAGCTCAATCAACTGGACGAAACAGACCGAGGAGCACGGGTACCTCTTCAATTTTGATACGATGACGGTGGACAACATGGGCGACGATTACATCGTGTCGGATGATTACACGAAGGACATCTCGAGTTTCAAAACGACCCTTCCGTCGACACTCAATCTTGGGCTGGCGAACGTATCCGGGTCGCTTCTCTGGGCGGTTGATTGGGAACAGGGCTTCCGTACCGCTCCGGGTTCGTCGTCCAAACCGCGTCTGTCGTTCGGCGCTGAATACGGTCTGCTCGGCTTTATGCCGCTGAGATTAGGATATTCTACCGGCGGAAATCGCAACTCCGCCTTCTCCTTCGGATCCGGTTTTCATCTGCCCCTCTTCTTCATCGATTACGCAGTGGTGACCGGAAGCAGTCTGTCGGGTTACTCCTCCAAGGGAGTCAACTTCGCCTTAACCACCGGGCTTCACTTTTAGGACGAGGACAGCACAATGAGGACATTACATTTGTCAATAAGATACTGACCGGAGCGCTGGTCACCGCCCTGACGGTTGCATTGGCCGCACCGAGCATACTCGCGGTTCCCCCAAGCCCCAACCTGATTCAGCAGGTGGAACAAGGGACCAAGACCCTTCCCTATTTTCCCACGCATCTCAATCAGATGCACGCCAAAGGGATCTGCACCGCCCGCAACACGCTGGAGCGGGCTTTCCTTGCGGCCAAAGGCGCTTCGGTGAACTCACCCCACGCAACCGGCAACTTCTATGCGCTGGCCCTCATGGTCCAGTTCAGCGATAATCCGGCCAGCACTCCTGCAGTCTATTTCGACTCACTGCTCTTTGACAGCGTGGGGATCACCGTGAACGATTATTACAAAACAATTTCTTATGGTCAGCTCGATATGGTCACCGTGAATCTGCCGTCATCGGGCGGCTGGCGAACGGCGCCGCAGACTTATGCTTACTATGTGAACGACTCCAATGGAACCGGTAGTTATCCGCATAATACCCAGAAACTGGTCGAAGACCTCGTCACTCTGGCCGACCCGTCCGTAGATTTTTCAAGATATGACAATGACGGCAATGGCTTTGTCGATGCTCTCATCGTAATTCATGCCGGACGCGGAGCGGAGTATTCCGGCAACAACAGCGACATCTGGTCGCACAAGTGGGCAATTAACCCCAAGCTGACCAATGATGGAGTATATGTATCGAGCTACACGGTCCAGCCGGAATACCTGAGCATTCCCGGAGATATGACGATCGGTGTGTTTGCACACGAACTCGGTCACGCCTTCGGCCTTCCCGATCTGTACGACACCGACTACGGTTCAAGAGGTATCGGGAGCTGGGGAATCATGGCTTACGGTTCCTGGCTTGGACCGGGCAGCCGTGGCGGACGTCCCGCTGAACCTTGTGCCTGGAGCCGCATAGAACTCGGCTTCGCAACTGCTACAAACGTCACTTCGAATATCGATTCTCAGGCGATTCCGGATGTGAAAGAGAGTGGACAGATTTACCGCCTCTGGACTTCCGGAGCCACGGGTAATGAATACTTCCTCGTCGAGAACCGCGAGAAGTCCGGATATGACAGCTATCTGCCCGGTCAGGGGCTGCTTATCTGGCATATCGATGATTCAAAGTCCAATAATGACAACGAGTGGTACCCCGGTATGCCGGCGTCAAGTCATTACGAGGTTGCCCTGGAACAGGCGGATGGAACCTACGACATGGAGCATTTATACGATTATGGGGATGGAGGCGATCCATGGCCCGGTTCCACGTCAAATGATACCTTCAACGCGCTTTCGACGCCGAATTCGGATTCATATCTTTCGGGCGGCTCGTTTGTAGCCGTTGAAAACATCTCGGCGCCGTCGGACACCATGCACGCCGATTTCAAGGTAGCGTTCGCGGCCGGCACCGACGACAACAACACCGACATCCTTCCCACGTCGATTGCCCTGAAACAGAACTACCCGAATCCGTTCAACCCGACGACTACGATCTCCTTCTCAACAACGGTGGGCGGGCGAGCCGTCATGGATGTGTACAACATCGCCGGCGCCAAGGTCAGAACGCTGCTCGACGGTCAGGTGAACGCGGGAACGACTACGCTTGAATGGGATGGGAAGAACAACACCGGCCACGATGTTGCCAGTGGTATATACCTGTATCGCCTCTCCCTTGCGGGAAGTGAACAGGTCAGGAAAATGATTCTGGTCCGTTAGCGACAGCCATACCTCAACACTGCGCGAGGAGCTTCCTCCTCGCGTGAACTACTCAGACCCGGACAATTTCACCATTGTCCGGGTTTTTCTTAGTCGGGATAGCTGTAATCTTCCTGCTGAGGCGCGCCGATATGGCGGTTCTCCCGCTGCATTTTCTTGTACTTGGTATGGCAAGTCTTGCAGCGTTTGGGATCCTCGGTGTACCCTCGTTCCACGAAGTACTCCTGGGCCTGAACAGTGAAAACAAACTCCTCGTTACACTCGCTACAGATTAAGAACTTCGGTCTAAAACCGCCAGTCATTAATCCCCCTCTCTTTCGGAATGTCCAACCTCCGTGTTGTGACATTTCGGTAGTTGCTCTTATACCCTTGCTTGATAAAGGGCAACAACTATTGAGTCAACTAAAAACTGGTTTTTTGATCAGTAGGGGTTGCAGGCAGGAGAAGGGCCGTTGTTGAACGAGTATTCGACCAGGTCGATCAGGTCCGCGACATCGACATTCCCACTACAGTTGAAATCCGCCGATTCCAGAACAGGCTGGGGTGTCGGTCCGCCGGCAAACGAGTAATCCACGAAGTAAATCAGGTCTGACACATCGATCGCGCCGTCGAAATTGAGGTCACCGCGCTGAAGAACCGCGTAAGCGGTTGTCGATTGGCTGTCGGTGACGGTCGAATCTCCCCAGGACTGGGCTTTGAAGTGAATTGTGGAATTGGCGCCGATAGGCGTGCCTGCCGGCGGGTGTATCGAAAACTCAAAGACGGTACTATCACCTGCTGAAATCGCCCGGTCAAGCGTATCGGGCCCGATCCACCCGTTATCATCCCAGGCGATCGCATAGTACACACTGTTGACGATCGACGGGTTGTTCACCTGGTACTCAAACGTTCTCGCACCACCGGAATAGATGATCGAATCCACGGTGATGATTTTTGAAGTCACTTCATACGGGAGAATTACGTTTGCGCTGTAGGTAAACAGGGCGCCCGATGACGCCTCAGTAGTATTTACGCCGACCAGCGTGATGCTGTAGTAATTCTGGAGATTGGGAATTGTTATGTCGCCCTGATAGGTAATCGGTGTAAGTACGACCTTTTCGAAGCTGTGCGATGTGGGGCTGGTCGACTTGATAACATACGCCCCCCATTTGCGGGTATCGGAACCGTTAAACGTAATGTGCAGCTTGCCGATTCTGTCCCCCGGGTAGAACGTTATGTAAGAACTCCCGTAGCCGGCAACGCTGGCCGGTGAGTTTTGTAACGCAACCGGGTAGAAAGTGTGGGTGCGACCAATCAATACCGACGGAGCATAAGCAGCCCCTTCTTCATAGTGCATGCCATCATCCCGCTCGGCCGTACAATAGTTCCAAGCGCAGAACTCAGCAGCAGCCGAGTCGGGCGTCCAACCGTATTTCGCCCCGAGAGTATCGGCCAGCGTTTCCATTATCGTTTTGTACCGGGCCCCTTCCCACAGTGACACCAGCAAAGTAGTGTCAAACTTTTCAGCGAGGAACGCATCCCAGATAAAACACCCGTACTTGTGATCGGAATTGTCCATGAGTGAGGTCTGTGGGAAATTCATAAACATGTCCAGATAGTTATAGTTATCATCGACCTGATCAAAGACAAGATCTTCAGTATACATGGCATCGAGCTCCATGAACCAGCTTCCCTCGTTGATATCGTAGGCGAACTGAACGCAGTGATGGAACTCATGCGCACAGGTAACCTTCGCCGCGCCGGCAACCGGTCCCTCGGGATCATTGTTCGGAGGGAATCCAAGGAAATCGTTGTTCAGGACCAGATAGCTGTAATAGTCATCCCACGGTTCCGGTCCGACACCTTCCGGAACCGAATAGCCGTAATAACCCATCGACTGGAAGTAAACATCGAACTTGCTATCCCCGCCAAGGGTGCCGTCCGACGGGGGCATCAGATAGCCTAGTTGTTGCTGGACGGCCAGAGCGGTGTCGCAGTAAGCAGCGCATCTCTCGACAAAATCAGGCACACCATCCAAATCGCTGTCATCGGCCGGCACGGCGTCAGTCCCGGTCAGATTGTAGTGGAACTCGAAGAATCCGCTTGGCGACAAGTATACGGAGTCGGCAGGCTGCCTGCCTAAGGCGGCGACAATTGCGTTCTGGGTCGAGGACGAGAGTTTATCCCAGTTGACCCGAATATCAACCAGGGTCATCGTCGCGCCTCTTGTATCAACGCGCTGTGAGGCGGCCAGATTCAGCGTCTGATACTTGGCCGGAAGAGCGTGGTAGTTCCTGATGGCAGTGACTTCCAGAAGCGCTTTCTGATCAAAAGTGAGACTTCCAGAAGAATAGTCCTGCTCTATGACACTCAGCGGGTCCACCGCCGATGCAACTGGCTGCCTATCTGCAAACGCAGGCGCATGTGCAACCAGCAGAATTGCGTTAACAGCAATCAGCGCGAAGACAGATTTGATCCAGTTTTTCTTACGGATTGATGTGCTCATCTTACCAAACTACTACCGGCGGTAACGGCGCAACCCTTCGAATCGACAAAAGTGCGGATGAGAGAGAGTAGTCGGCCGACTATCGGCCGGGGTCCTGAACGATCACGTTTCAACGTTTTGCGCTCAACTATTTCCAGCTATAATCTATTGAATTTCAAGCAATTGTCAACTCAAAAATCAGATATGGGCATCGAAATACTGCTTCGTCCCAATTGTCAGATCCCAGGTCTTCTCATCCGAATAAGATAGATCGATCCGGACGATATTTCGGGACGAGTTGACAAATCCAAACCGGAGTCCCAAGCCGACGCTCTTGCTGATTCGATTCACACTTATCTTGGCACCCGGGGCCCATATATTCCCTACATCTGCAAAAATCACGCCGCCCGGCACCAATGAAAGTATCTCAAGATTCGAATGTACCCTGGCCTCCAGATTCAAAACCAATCTGCGATCGCCGCTTCGGTAGAATTTCGGGAATCCCCGCACTCCTGTCGTCCCACCGAGAATCAACGTCTGCCCCAACTGGTCGTTTCTGTCCGAGTCATAGAGAACTCGGGCCGCCAGCGTGGCCAACGGAAATACCCGGTAATAGTATTTGGTCTCGATTCGAAGCTGGTGGCGAAGCTGATGTCCTCCGCGATACCAGTAAGTACTTCCATAATCGAAAAGCAGGATGCCCTTCGAGCTGGCAAGATTGTGGGCATAAGAATACCCGGCGACATCGAACACCGCTCCTTTAAAGTCAGACTTGAATGCCCGACCATAAGAACCTGTCAGGAAATGACCTGTGCTGAAATCTTCCGTGTATCCTATACCGTCGACAAAGCGAAAACGGACATACCGGAAAGTCGAGAAATTGACCGTGAGCTGCCCCTGATGGTAGACGGAATCCTGGGGGAACGATGCTCTGGCCAGCAGGCTGTCTTGCGGTTCGGAAGAGACGATTGTCTTATTGGAATTCTTTTCGAAACGATATAAGTAGTCCAGATCGAATTCTAACTTGTGGTGGCTGTCTCCGAATCGATAGGCGCCTCGGGCTGAGGTGAAATTACCGTTTCGCTCGGACATTGCAATTCGGTCGTTGTCTCTATAAACATCCCTTCGCCCGCCGGCCGAAACCAAACCGAAATCATAGGCAGACTGCTGACTCAGGTCATAGTACGGGTGTCCGATATGAACGGCGCGGAACTTGTCGAGTGGGTCATTGCTGTAGTCGAAGCTGACTCTCATCGGATGTCCCATAACCCGCTGATTCAGATACCTGGCATCGACATAATTCCCCTCAAGCGACTTGTCATAGTAATTCAGTGAGATATACTGCCCGGTTCCGAGCAGATTACGTTCTTCTATTCCGAAGTTGTAGGTCGTTTCATGTCCTTCCCGTAGATACTCCGCCCCTCCGGCCAGGCTCCATTGATCGATAGTGACAACCCGGACCAGCAGTTTCCCGTCGGGAAGCGACTCTGTCTCGATCCAGGCATCGTACAGAGCCAGCCGTTCTCTCATGTTTCGCGCAGATTCTTCGGCCAACTCCTCAGTGTACGGTTCCCCCTTTTTCAGAAGCAGTTCGTCACGGATGACCCATTTTTTCGTTTTGACGTGTAACCGATTAGCCAGCTTGAAGATGAAATTTCCGTACGAAGTCCGGGTGGTATCAAAGATGTTCTGGTTGTCGATGACAATCGAGTCTATGGTAACACCTTCGAAATGAGAGTTGGCGGTGGCGTTGTTGATCTCCTCCGCCTGTAACCGGCTTGACCGGAACGGATTTGCGAGTAATAGGGGTAAAACCAGAACCAGCTTCATCGCAAATCGGGGATAACATCGACAATTCAAACGTTTTTCCTCTGACCCTTCCATGTTGATCTGTATCGGCAAGCGGCCTGACGGTGTTTCATCCCCGCCGCAGGCGGGCTAAAGCGTATCGATCAGCCTTCCGATAACATGATAACCAGAAACATATTAAACAATTACAAAGGCTATGACCAAAAAGAAAATCGGCGATATTCTGGTCGAAAGAGGGTTCATCAATGCCAGACAGCTCGACGAGGCCCTAAGGGAGCAAAGTGTCACCGGGAAACGTCTTGGTGAAATACTTGTCGAAAAGGGGTTGATTACTGAAGAGCAGCTGATCGACACTGTTTCTGAACGGCTCTCGATTCCCAAGCTGACCCTGAACCTGATGGTTATAGATCCACAGGTCATTCAGCGTGTCAGTGTCGATATCGCTCGTCGTTACACGCTCATTCCGATATTCGAGATCGGCAACACTCTGACGCTCGCGATGGCCGACCCGCTGAACATCATCGCGATCGATGAAATTAAATACGTCACCGGCATGAATATCAAGCGGGCGATCGCCGGATCGAGCGAAATCCGCGATGCAATCGACCAGTACTACTCGGTCAGCGACACCCTGAACCAACTCATCGGCGTAGGATCGGACGACAAGGGACAGGCAGACGACAAGGCGGAGGGGCTCGGCGACGGTCAATCCGAAGCGCCGATCGTCAAACTGGTCAATCTGATCATTTCAAAGGCGGTCAAAGAGAAAGCGTCGGATATTCATATCGAGCCGGAAGAAAGTCGTCTTCGCATACGATACCGGATCGATGGAGCGATGCGGGAAGAAGGCGCGCCGCCGAAATCGATGCAGAACGAACTGCTTTCTCGAATCAAGATTGCCGCCAATCTTGACGTATCCGAAAAGCGTCTCCCTCAGGACGGAAGGTTCGTGGCCAATGTCGATGGACGGATAATCGACCTGCGCGTCTCCACGCTTCCGACCATTCACGGCGAAAAAATCGTGATCCGTATTCTTGACCGACGTAACCTCCTGCTCAGTTTCGAAAAGCTCGGATTCACCAAACGCCTCGAAGAGCGCTGGGAGAATGTTATCACCAAACCGGAAGGGCTGGTTCTTCTCTCCGGTCCCACTTCGAGCGGAAAAACATCGACCCTCTACGCGACCCTTCAGGATATCAACTCGATCGAAAAAAATATCATCACGGTCGAGGACCCGGTCGAGTACTCTCTTCCCCTGATCATTCAGGTGCAAATCAACGAGAAAGCGGGGCTGACCTTCCCATCCACGTTGAGATCGATTCTCCGCCAGAACCCAGATATCATCATGGTCGGTGAAATTCGTGACACCGAGACCGCCCGAATGGCGATACGCTCCTCGTTGACCGGACATCTCGTATTCTCGACTATCCACACCAACGATGCCCCTTCGGCCATCACGCGTCTGGTCGACATGGGGGTTGAGAATTACCTCGTTGCCTCAGCAGTGAAGGGAGTGCTGGCCCAACGTCTGGTCAGAGTCAACTGTCCGGAGTGCAGCATCCCCTATCGTCCGGCCGATTCGATTCTGCAACGCGCCGGACTGATCGATCTGGCCGGTAAGATCGAGTTCAAACATGGGATGGGTTGCCCCCAGTGCCGTATGACCGGCTTCAAGGGGCTGACCGGCATTTTCGAATTTGTCGAGATAACGCAGCCAATCGCAGAGTTGATCATACAGAACGCCTCGCTCCATCAGATAACCGAAGAAGCCCGCAGATCCGGGTTCGTTCCATTGTTCGAGATGGGTCTGGAAAAAGTGACTGAAGGAAAGGTGAGTCTGGAAGAACTGCTGAAAGAAACCTCGACCAGCGAATCGTACGATCCGGCGACGACGGAAGTGAAAGCTGCGGTAACCAATGCCAACCCGGTATAAGTACAAAGCGCTCGATCCTTCGGGGGAGTACCAGCAGGGCGTCTTGATCGCCGAATCTCCCGAGCAGGTTCTCGATCAACTCAACTCTCATGAGCTTATTCCGGTCAATATCGCCAAATGCTCGGAGAAAAACGCCCTCTCCCTTCTCGGCTTCATTCGCGGCACAGATTATGACAATCTCATCATGTTCACGAACAATCTGTCGACCATGTACCGCTCGGGTATACCGCTGCTCCGGGCACTTTCGATAATCAAGGTCGGCGCCGAAGGAGGGCGGTTCAATCAGGCCATTCAACAGATCCGCTTCAGCGTACAGAGTGGAAAATCACTTTCGCAGGCAATGGCTGAGTATCCGGATCTCTTCTCGAAAGTGTATCTGAACGGCATCGCCGCGGGAGAGGAATCAGGCAAGCTCGAGGAAATTCTCGATGAAATGGCGACGATGCTCGAAAAAGAGATGGAGATTTCCCGGCTGCTGAAATCAGGCTTAAGGTATCCTATCATCGTCATCTCGGTGATTGCGATGGGGTTTGTCGTTCTTATGACCTACGTTATCCCGAAATTCGTGGCCTTCTACTCTTCTTTCCATGCTCAACTCCCCCTGCCGACCCGAGTCATGATTGCCATCAGCAGCCTCTTTACCACTTATTGGCCGATTTTGGTAATCGGCTTGATTGCCCTCGCCTTTGGAATGAAACAACTGCTGACTAATCCAAAAGGTCGACTGGCCATCGATACCCAACTGTTGAAACTGCCGATTTTCGGCGGATTGATTTCCAAAGGGAATGTGGCCCGGTTCTCCCTCATGTTCCGGATTCTGTTCAAAGCGGGACTTCCGATTATCAAATGCCTGGAAATTTTGGCCGACTCGGTGAAGAACAGCCGGATGACCGTGGAAATCAAGAAGATCGAGGACATCTTCCGGCGCGGCGCCGAATCAGAGTTGTCGACCGAGCAGTTCGCCTTCTTCCCGGATATGGCCCGCCAGATGATCGCCATCGGACTCGAATCAGGTTCATTGGAAACGATGCTGGAAGAGGTTGGCGCCCATTATTCCAAAGAAGTCCAGTATACCTCGCGGCACCTGACCGCCATTCTCGAGCCTATCCTGACCCTGGTGGTCTCTGTTTTTGTGCTCATGATGGCCCTGGCGATCTTTCTACCGATGTGGAATCTCATCAACGTGTTCAATGGCGGATGAGCTTATTTGTGCGCAAAAATTACCGATAACAAGAATGAACAGCTTTCACTTAAACTAAACATACCCTGAGGAGGTATCATGAAATTCAGAGGGAACCAGAAGGGCTTTACGCTCATCGAGCTGGTCATGATCATTGTCATTCTCGGCATTCTGGCCGCCGTGGCAATTCCGAAGTATCAGGACCTTTCGACCGAAGCCAAGGAAGCTTCGGCCCGCAGTGCGCTCGGTTCGCTGCGTTCGGGCATCACGATCTATTACGCCAATCAGGCGGTAACCACAGGTACGGCTACCTGGCCGGCGCTTTCCGATGTAGCTACTGTCGGCAACGTCATGGCTCAGGCGATTCCGAAGAATCCGTATCAAACCACCACCAACGCGCCGGATTCTATCGTCACTGGCGTGACCAAAGGTGTAGTCGTGGGAACCAGAGGCGGCTGGGCGTACAACGCCACCACCGGAGAAATCTGGCCGAATACGAATTCGGTCGGCGAGAACAACTGGTAAACAATGCCCCTCTCCCCTCGATACCTCGATGATTTTTCAGGCAGGCTCGATCAGCGTGGATTCACGTTGATCGAGCTTGTCATCATCATCGTAACCCTGGGCATCCTGGCTGCCGTGGCGATCCCGAAATTCGGGGACCTCGCCGAGAATTCGAAGAAGACGGCAACCAAAGACGAGCTGCAAACTCTTAAGCGAGGGATTATAGGAAATGCCCAGGCGATCGCAGGTGGAAAGTACGTCGACAAAGGATTCGAGGGGGATATCGGCTATCCACCGTCCCGTCTCGAAGATCTCGCGAAGCGGCCCGATTCTATTTCTGCGTATGACAAGCTCACCGGAATTGGCTGGAACGGGCCGTATATCGACAGCTCCGGAGGAAGTTACCTATTCGATGCGTGGAAGACCCCCTATGTATATCAACCGTCGGCCCGACGGCTTATTTCGGTCGGCGGCGGTGACAGCATTATCGTAACCTTTTAGCCTGGCAAACCATGAACGGACTCGAAGACACCATACAGGCGCTGGAACAGACTCCCGAAGCGGTGACGTCGGCAAATCAGCCGGAGCTGAGCAACCGTTTCAAAGTGAAGCGGCTACCACCTTCGCAAAACAAAATATTCGGCAAGACCATTGCCATCTCTATTAATGAGTCATCGATTCAGCTGGCCGTGGCCCGTCATCTGGGCGCCCGCCGACAGATCCTCGATGTCCGTAAGGAGTACTTCTCCCGACGGAATGCCGATCCAGCCGCCAGACAGCAGTTAATCCAGCGGGAAATCCAGGAGTTCGTCGGAAAACATGGTGGGGTCTGGAGTCGGGTCGTTCTGGCCATTCCGTCCGGGACGGAGACTTCCTTCCGTTCATTCCTGATGCCGGCGCTGAAACCGAGAGACCTGGCTACCGCCATACAATTCGAAGTCCGCAAACAGATCCCCTTCCCTATTAACGAATGTGTGTACGATTATCGACCCGTCTACGAAATTCAGAGTGAAGGGACCAGGCGTTACAAGATTGCTCTTCAAGCGGCCACGAAACAGCACATTGCCGACCAGATGGCGCCGGTTATCGCCAATGGCGTCAGCGTCTCGCATATCTACCGCACGCAGGACGCAATAGGGCAGCTACTGCAACATCTGTCTGATTTCGATCAGGACAAAAACTACATCCTGCTCAACATCGGTGTGCAATCAAGCGAGATATCGTTCTATCGGGGCACAACGCTGGAATTTTCCCATTCCAGCGCTCTGAACTCGAATCTTCTGGGCGACAAGCCGGATCGGACAAAATACGAGTTCTTCGCCGAATCAATCAATAACGAAATTCAGAATTCGCTCGACTTCTATTCCGGCCAGTATTCATCGGGTTCATCAGGTCAGATCTATGTCTACGGCGATCTCGCCTATTCTGAAGAACTGCTCGCGATGGTCAACAGTAAAGGCGGAGTTCTTCTCAAACCGTTTCCCATTGATAATCTCCGGAATCTCCATTCGACTAATGAAGCGCTCAGCGAAACATACTCCGTCTGCCTTCCGGTGCTGGCCGCAGCCGTCTGCCAGGCCTCGCTGGCCGATCTGCTCCCCCTGCCGGAGAAACGGATCAGGAAACAGCGGCGCCTTCAAAAGTATTCCCAGGAAGCCGCCCTGCTGGTGCTGCTCGCCGCCGTCATTTCATTTGCCTTGCTCAACGAGGAATCACAGGTACTCGATGAACGGGTGAGAAGTCTCGACAATCAGGTCCTCGAATTCACCAGCTCTGACGCTTATCACACATACAACGTCCTGAAACGTGAAATCGCCTTTGACACGCAATTCCTGAGTCAAATCAAGGAGTCCCCCAGCTATTTTGGGTTGAATCTCAAAGAGCTGTCGAACCTGACACCTGCTTATATCAGGTTGTTTCATCTGGACTATCAGCCGGAGCTGGATCAGGAAAATTTCTATATGCAAGGTTTGGTGACCTCGGCCGACATCCCGCCCGAAGTTCTGCTTGCCGAATATGTCGAGGACCTCGGCGCCTCCTCCTTCTATCAGAATGTGTCAATCGTCAGGTATGTAAAGAAGGCTATCCCCGGCGGATTCCAGATTGAATTCCAGATAAAGATGCGGGGGATTGTATGAACCGGACCACCCAAATGTATATCGCCGCTTGCATCGGGATTATCGCCGCCTGGATCTTCCTGGCCTTCCTGCCCAACGAACAACGCCGGCAGCAGAGCGTGATCAAGGTAACGGAGAACGAGCAGCAGCTTGCCGATTTCCAGGCCACACTGGCGCAGCTTCCCCTCTATCTCGGGAAGAAGCATGATCTGGACAAGCAGAAAAAGGATCTTACCTCGAAGCTCTATACCAAGGAAGACGTGCTCAATCTCTTCGAGCGGATCAAAGAACAGGCGGCAACACGCAATCTCACCGTCACGGAGATCACTCCCCCGGTCGAAGAGCTGCTGTATCTCAATACGATTATTCCTGATTCGGTCACGCCGCAATTTCTGAATATTGGTGTCCGGATGGGCGGTGACTATATCAGCTTCGGCAAGTTCGTTTCTGCCCTCGAAAAAGAGAATTACTTCCGCGGTGTAAATCGGTGTCAGATTGATGCCAACGCCGATGGCCTGAAAGAACCGACCTTCTATTTCGCATTCAAAGCTCTCCTCGGCACCTACAAGGGGTCCTCATGAGTGACAGCCTGAGAAAGAAAATAGTATTCGTATTGTTCATTCTGGTCGCCGTCTGGGGATATACGAATTTCCGGAAACCGGCGAACCACCCTATTCCCGCAGAAAGCATCACTGCCGGAAACGAGCAGAGTACGAGCACTCCGGTAAATACGCCATCGCGCCCCATCAATGTACAAGAAAAATCAAAAGAGGCTTGGGGAAGCGATCCTTTTCACCTCGTTGCTATCCCGGCAACCAAGGACGCGCAGACGACCAAAAACCTCTACTGGCAGCTTTCCGGGATCATCTACACGAACCAATCGCAGGTCGCCATCATCAATGAGAAGCCGGTGCGAATCGGCGACTCGGTAGACAATGCCAAAGTTATTTCTATAGATAAAGATCAGGTCGTCCTCGAAGCCGGCGGTGTCAGGATGACGTTAACTGTTTCACAAGGATAGTACGATGAAACTGAAAATACTCTCACTTGGCCTGATGTTCGCCCTCATGTTCGGTTCGACCGCGCGCACCGGAGTGTTCGATACCCAGGAGAAGCTCTCGCTGGACCTGGAGTCGGTCTCGCTGCCGATGGTCCTGAACATGATCGCCAAACAGTACAACCTGAATGTGGTGCTATCGGGGGATGTTGACGGTAAGGTCTCAGTCCGACTGAACGATGTCGATTTGCAGACCGCCCTCGAGACCATCCTCTTCCCTAACGGATACAACTATTATATCGACGATGATGTCATCGTCGTGAAACCGCTTGCCAATGTCGCACTTGGCGAATTGAGTTCGAAAGTGGTAACGCTGAAGTATCTTGAGCCGATTACGGCCAAGAAAGCGCTTGAGTCGATGGTTTCCGACAAGGGGACGATCGTTATTCTGGATCAATCGGCGGTGGTATCGTCGGCCGGAGCGAGCGATAAGTACAAACCGAATCGCCTGCTCATCACCGACTATCCCAAGATGGTAGAAAAGATGATGACCGTTCTCGACCAGATGGACAAGAAAGAACGGTTGATTTCAATCGAAGTGAAGCTGATCGAGACGAAACTCGATGACCAGAGCAATCTCGGTCTTTCCTGGCCGACTGCAATTCGGGCGAACCTTACGACCGGAACGACGACCACGGATGGCACCAGCGGAACCACCACGAATACCAGCACCGAGAAAGTGGCGGGGAGTATAAACCTTAACAGTGGAAGCTGGAGCTGGGGGACGCTGAATGTCGAGCAGCTGGGTATGGTCCTGAGCCTGCTTGAACAAAGCGGCAACAGCAAGCTGATATCGGATCCGCACCTTACGACTCTGGAGAATCACGAAGCGGAGATAAAGATCACCACCGTTATTCCGATCCCGACGGTAACCCGATTTACCGAAGGCGCGGCGACTCAGGATATCCAGACCTTCTATGATGAAGAGGTCGGCATCTCTCTGGTAGTGACCCCACGTATTTCTGAGGATGGCCAGATCACTCTCGATGTCGTCCCGACCGTTTCCGACATCCTTGGCTATGTCGGCTCGACCGATTCGCAAAAGCCGATCACATCGTCCCGTTCGGTGAACACCCGCATAACGGTTCAGGACGGTGAGACGGCAGCGCTGGGCGGACTCCTGAAAGAGGATACGATCGAGAAACGTCAGAAAGTGCCGTTCCTCGGATCGATTCCGCTGCTGGGTAAAGCGCTCTTCACTTCGAAATCGAAAGAGAAAGCCTCGACCGATCTGATAATCCTGATTACACCGAAAATAATGCCGTAATCAGGACTTGCTCAGCATCCAGCGCTTCGACCGACTGAAGAGCAGTTGCAGCGTAAAGATCAGCATCACGATATCCCGCCAGAGAGCATCAAGGGCGGAAGAGTTCGACGCTCTGGCCGCCTTGAAACATCCGCAGTCGATACTTATTCCTCGCACGACGGCAATCGCCAGGGCCGCGAGAAATACGACAGTCAGGACATTGATCAACACGACCGATCCACGATACCAGATTCCAAGTATCAGTGTGAGCCCACAGATGAATTCGAGCCACGGGAGGATGAGCGCCATGAGATTGATCAAACTTCCGGGCACGAGATGGTAATACCAGATCGAGCGTGCGAATGATCCCGGATCGAGTATTTTGTAAATTGAAGCGTAGATGAAGACGCCTCCGATAGCCAGGCGGACCAGCATCGTCAGCAGATCATTGTCGATTATTCTTCGCAATTCTTCCTCCTCTCCATGGTCAGCCCGAACTTCTCCCACTCCCTCGCGCCCCCAAAGAAAATTGCGACATTCGTATACCCAAGTGCCTGGAGGTTACGGCCCAGTTGGAGGGAAAGATCACACTCTTCGCCGGAGCAGAAGGTAATAATCGGGAAATCTTTCGCCACCCCGCCGAGAGCGGAGTCAAAATAGGGAGCTAAATCGCTGTCGGGAAGATAGTCGAACGGGATGTTGATCGCTCCCGGGATCGTTCCACACTCGAACTCTTCCGGGTCACGGGCATCGACAAACAGCGTCTTAGAATTGCTATGCTCCATCTCTGCGACATCAATCGCAATAAATGGCGGATCACCCTTTTCGGCCGATGGAGGGATGATCGGTCCTTCGCCGGACGATAGCGACCGGTACTTACCGACATAGGGAATCTTGTTGGGGTGAAACGTGTTGGCCACGAGCCCGAGTCCGGCCGCCAACACTACGATGATGAGAATCTGTTTCAGGATCATGTCAGGGTTCCTTATGCGAATCGGATTAAGGCGGGGGGAAAGGGTAACCGCCTCTGTCTTTACTATACGAAAATGATCGGGATAACAGCAAATCCACTATGAAGTTATACTCCGAAAGCCGGTCCCGGTTCGCCGGATTGTAGCTCAATGAAAGTGGTGTACGCTTAATAAACCCATGATGATGGCGCCCAGAAAGAGCAACGAGAGTTTGAGCCATCGCCGATCACGGGTATGGAAGACTTCGGGGAGCAGTTCTCCTACTGCCACGTAGAGAAACGTCCCGGAGGTCAATCCGACCAGCGGCGACAGCAGCGCTCCGCTCTCCGAGGTAACCACCGGAGCCAGCAACAATGCCCCTAAGGGAGCCATAAGTGAGAAGACCGTAAGCATCAGCAGGCTCTTCTTCTTCGGAAACTTGGCCAATACGAACAACGAAGTCAGCGAAAATGACGCCGTCATCTTGTGCGCCAGAATCGATATGAGTATGGCAGATTCGATCCGGGGGTATTCCGAACCAACCGCGAGACCAAGCCCTTCGATAAACGAATGAACGGACAACCCGACAAACGCCGTTATCGAGATCACCATGTGTCCGTGTTCGGCGCCACCGTCGCGACGGGCAAAAAGTATCTTCTCGATGAAGAAAAGCAGGAGATAACCGACCAGCGCGAACGGCGCCGACATGGCTACTTGCGACTCGGAGAAGGCCTCAGGAAGCAAATGTAAGAAAACGGTGCCAAGAAATATGCCGGCACCGAACGACAGGAATATATGAAGAAGCTCGTCCGACCACTGCCTGATCAGGGTGATAATCCCTCCGACCATGGCGATTACGAAGATAATGATGGCGTAGAGAACGAGATGCTCCGGCATATGGCCGAATCAAGAGGAATCGGCCGGGAGTGTCAAGCTAATTCGGAGCACGCCGGGGAGATGCGACATGCAAAAAAAACGGGGTCCACCTACGATGAACCCCGAGATCTCTTATTCCGTCTGTGATGATGCAACCGGCTTCGGTGACTACTGAAGCCCAGTCGGCAATTCTTTATTTAGTTTAGCTATGATGAGCGAATACTTCCCATTCAAAATGTTACCGACTACGCTTGAAAACTTCGCCGGTGTCAACATCTGCAGGCTGTAAGAATGCCAGCAGTCCTTCTCTCCCAAAATTGCGAACTTCTCTTCTTCTTTTCTTTTTGGCATCTGACAACTCCCTATTCTTTCACATTCCCCCCTATCACTATGTGAAGTAGTTGCGGGTAAACATGGATAGCGGTGAATTAATAGGGATCACGGCTTATAAGAGATACCACCTCCTCACGAGGAACCAAAATATGAATGTTTAGGTGCTAGCGGGTACTTATTGACTTGTACAATTCTCAATTAATAGCCGTTTGACATACACCTAGCCGGCGATTGCTCGATGTAACTTCTTGATGGCTCGTTGTTTATAAATATTTACGACTTGTTGAGTCACTCCTAAAATCCGGGCAATTTCCCTCTCGGTTTTCCCTTTGAGATAGTATTTGAGGACTTCCTTCTGACGTGGTGAGAGCGAGTTCTTGATATGGTATCTCAGCTTGTTTCGGAGCCGATCGAGGGAATATTCGGCAGGCCTCTCATCGCCGTTCGCATGATACGCTGATTGTTCGTTCGCGAACGACTCGAGAAAAAGCTTATCGACAAGAATCTCGGCAAATTCGTGCTCTTTGCGCGGTATCATGAAGCTTGGTGCTGCCTAGTAGTTCAGATTGTTCGCCTGTCTAATCTTCTCCAACTCCGCTATGGAGATCGAAAACCGTTTGGCTGTCTCCTCGCGAATTTCATTGACTGCGACTTTCTTTTCGTAATCGGAAAGATCGCCGGGCAGGTCGGCATATCTTTTCTTGTAGTAATCAAGTATCTTCTCGTGCGCCGACAAAGCGGATTGGGCCGGCGCCTTGTTCGCTGCTTGTGCCTTGGTTGTGGCGACCGCAACCTTCTTGTTCAGGGACTGGATTGCGGCTTGCTGTGAATCGATGACGTCCTCAAGCGAATCGAGGTTTCCCCGGTATTGCTTGGCCAGCTTCGTAAGCGAATCCCCAAAAACAACTTCCCTGCTTCCGGAGGCCAACTGCAATGAATCGGCGACCTCCTGAAGCTGCGCCAGCTCTTTCGACCCGGACTTCTCACCTTTTTCGTACGACGCCTGACGCTGCTGATGCTCGCGGTAAGTTTTTATCGCACTCACCCCGAGCAGCAAAGCCAGCAAGACAACGAGAAGCAGTACTTTTTTCATACAGATAAGCTCCAACCTATGAAGAGAGGATATTCCGGGTGAATATCAGTGTCAAGTTTGAACTTTTGGAGATGAATCGTGGGACCGCATCAAGTGATGCGTTCGGATGACTCAGCGCTTGATGTGAAGGGCGAGGAACACCCACGGTCGGATCATCGACCACCAGCCGACGAACGGCTTGATCTTGGAATAGTTCTTCCCGTCGCTCGGATAAACCATCGACACCGGAACCTCGGTCATCCTCTTCCCCCCTCGTGCGACCCGGTAGTGGATATAGTATTCCATCTCATACCGGCCGAGCCAGTCCTGATCGATATTCATGCGTGGATCATCGAAAATGTCCAGTCGATACGCTCTGAATCCGCAGGTGATATCGGTGCCCCGGAATCCCAGGAACAGGCTGACAATCGACGTAAACAGCTTGATCGCGATATGTCGGAAAAGGGGGAGATTGGGCGAACTTCCCCCTTTGAGATATCTCGATCCTTGAACATAATCGGCTCTGTCGTTCAGTATTGGTGCCAGAAGTCTCGGGATTTCGGCCGGCAGCATCTTGCCGTTTCCGGCCATGATGACGATGACTCCGTAATCGTGCGCTCGGGCGTAGTCGACCGCACTTTTGATCCCTGCTCCGACCCCGAGATTTTGCGGATGGCGGATGATCGCGCGCGATTGACTTTTGAGAATGTCGGAGGTGCCATCGGTCGACCCGTCATCGACAAACAGGAGATCGTAGTCGGCGTCTGATGGAAATTGATCAAGTAGATGGCGGAGCTTCTCCCCTTCGTTGTACGTGAGGACGGTGACAAGAACTTTGCCGATCAATACAGTACTCCGGCTCATTTCGGCCTGACGACGCCGTTGATAAGCATATACGACAAACCGCAGGAGCAGACCGCTTCGCTGGTATTGGAATCGAACGAGAGTCGTCGGACGCACTTGCAGACATAGCCTGCAAGCCTTGCCGGGTTGCCCAGCCAGATAGTGTAGTCGGGAATGTCTTTGGTGACTACGGCACCCGCCCCGATGAAAGCGTAGACACCTACCGTATGTCCGGCGACTACCACCGCGTTGGCACCGATCGATGCACCTTTCTTCAGCAGCGTCTTATCGACTTCTGCATGATATACTTTGCTGCGCGGATAGATGTCGTTCGTAAACACGGCGTTCGGTCCGATGAAGACGTCGTCTTCGATCAGCATGCCGTCCCAGAGTGAGACGCCGTTCTTCACCGTCACTCGGTCCCCGATGATTACGTTGCTTTCGATCGAGCAATGATCGCAAATGTTGCAGTCGGCGCCGATCCTCACTCCCTTCTGGATGTTGCAGAAGGCCCAGATGCGGGTTTTGGCGCCGATCTGATCGGTCGCCACCAGAGCCGAAGGATGTACGAAATAATCATTGTCAGGCATACTCAGGACAGCTCCACTACTTGTCCGCTGGTGCGGATCGACTTGTTCGCAGCTTCGAGAATCTTCACCACCCGGAGGCCGGCATGTCCGTCGGTCAGCGGTGCCCGATTCTCATTAATGGCCGTGTAAAACTCCGCACTCACCCGCTTCAGCGCCTCGGTCAGATCTATCTGCGGCGCGAGCATGTCGCCGGTCCGGTACTGGATGAGGACGTTGTAAATGGCTTCTTTGTCGTGCGTGACATCGACTCCCTTGTCGTAGATCTTGACCTTCTCCGATGGCTCCATGTCATCGTAGATGATCATTTTCCTGGATCCGGAGATGAGCGTCTTGCGGATTTTCACCGGAGCGAGCCAGTTGACATGGATATGTCCAAGCAGGTTGTTGTCGTAATAGGCAGATATGTAGGCGATATTCTCGATCGAGTTCTCGAAGTGGGCCACTCCGGTCGCCGCGATCGCCCGGGGGGGACGATTCAGCAGGTAATCCATAATGGAGACATCGTGCGGCGCCAGATCCCAGATGACATTGACATCGTGCTGGAACAACCCCAGATTCACGCGAACGGAATCGAAATAGTACAGGTCTCCGAGCTGACCCGTTTCGATATAGTCTTTGATGGTGCGGACCGCCCCGGTATAAATGAACGTGTGATCGACCATAAGACGGAGGTTCTTGCGCTCGGCAACATCGATAAGCTTCTTCGCCTGTTCGACCGTCGCGGTAAACGGCTTTTCGATCAAAAGATGCTTGCCGTTTTCGAGTGCCTCCATCCCCAGCGAAAAGTGGGTCGAGACCGGCGTGGCGATCACGATAGCGTCGATATCGACCCCCCTCAGCAGTTCGTCTGCTTCAGTCGTAAGGGTCTTTATCGCAGGAAACTGTCGCCTGATGAACTCCAGGCGTTCTTTGCGTTTGTCGGAAACAGCAACCACCCGGACATCGTCCATGGCGCTGAAATTTCTTATGAGGTTCGGCCCCCAATACCCACAGCCGATTACACCTACGTTCATTTCGCTGCCTTTCAATAGACCGCGAAACTTCCGTCAGGACGGAACTGCACTAGAAAGATATTAAATCGGCCGGTCTGGATTCCGGGCGAATTAGAGAGGTCGGCATTTCGCGGTATGTCTTTGCTGTCCCGCGTAATATAATAGGAATTCGTGGAATCGGATAAGAATTTTACCGGGTAACGAATGCGCGGATCCCCCTTATCGACATACCGCTCCACCGAGGTGTAGCGAAAGGCCGGGATATAGCGAAGAGTATCGTCTGAAGAGAAATTGCCGTACAGATTGATATAGTTGTTCGGTTCGTCGAACTTGTGATTTATCGCCAAGGTAATGTCGATATACCCATTCTCAGCCAACCGGGCGTTCAGTAGGCTGTCGGGGACAGGAATTATGGCGTACTGGCGGAACTGCTCGATCCCCATGTCCTCGAATCGGGCGTAATACCGATAGGTCGGTTTGGGATAGAACAGATCGGATAAGGGGGGCTTTCCCTGCACGAATTCCTGTGACCAACCGAGACCCGAAAGAGTGAAGGTATTTTGCCGTCCATGCCCTGAGTTAAGGTCAATCGCCAGCGCCACCATATCAGAATCACCGAGGACCGGCGGTTTTGAAATGTATATCCGGGTGCCTGCTTCGAGGGTTGATTGCTCAAGGCGGCAGGAGAACTCCGACCAACTGTCGCGGGAAAGGTCCCTCGACCAGGCGACTCCGGCCAGCACAAGCGCCGAAATCACTCCGACCACAAGTGCTCTCCCCTTGTCAGCTTTGCCCAGAAGCAGGTGTGCAAGTCCCCACAGGAGAACTGCGACTGCGACATATTTTATGATAAAGAACAGCCTGACCAGTCCCCACGAGACACCGGTGGTGAAAATGCTGTTGATCATGGACGTATTGATCAGGCCGACCAGCACAAGTGACGCCACCGCCACCACAAGCAATGCCTTGTGCTTACGCGCACCGACACGATATCTGGCGATAACTGCGACGATTATATAGGCCGCGGCCAGAAAGATAAACGGGAGGGCGCTGAAACTGTACCGGTCGATTGAATGGAAGACGACATGAATCGCCGAATAATACCCGGCGATCAGGAGAATCCAGATACCGTTGCGGAAATCCGAAACCAGCAGGAGTAACATTCCTATGAGGCCGGTGATCATCAGCAGCCGGTGAAGATATTCCGTCCCGGCATAGGGCAAGAGAAAACTCAGTTTGAAATCGTTGAACGGACGGCTCCATAGGCGCTCGAATTTCTTAACCAACAGGCCGGCATATCCGCCCGGATCGCTGAGTATCTCGTCAGAGATTGAGTATGTCCAGAAGTTGCTCTCCACCATATCGAGGTCGTACCCCTCAAACAGGATGTTGGACGACTGGCGCAGGTTGGCATCGCCGTAGGACGGATCCCTGAGGGTAAACTGACCGTACTTGATCGATGCTGCAGCCGTCCATCCGACAAAGACAATCGCAACCGGCAGCAGATAGAAGATGAGGCGATTTACCACCAGATGCCCGGGTAGTTTACCGCGGGCGTAGAAGAAAAATCCGATCGCAATCGGAACGACCAGAAGCATAGCGGTCGGTTTGTTCAGGATCAGCAGACCGGTGACTATTCCCGCGGCCACGTAGAAAAATCGGGAGTTCTCTTCGTAGCCCCGGAGAATGAAGAAAACCGCAAGGAGCAACCAGAATGTAGTGGACGTCTCCAGCAGGAGCATTGATGAAGCGAGAACGAACGGGAAATAGATCGAGTATAAGAACCCAGCCACTAAACCGGCGAACTTCCCTACCAGCCGCACACCTATCGCGATTACGAGAATACATGAAAGGATGTCCATGAGAACGCCAAGCACTCGGGCGACCGTGAAATCTGCCGTCGGCGTGATATAGAAAACTGCGGCCAGAAGGGCCGGGTAGAGCGGTCCACTGAAATACAGTTCATCGCGCGCCTGGCTCAGCGTATGCGGAGTGTAGAAGAGCCAGTCAACCTGCTCCCCCTGAATATATTTGTCACTGTAACGGGCGTACGCCTTCCGATCGTCGGCATCGTTGTTAATCTTCCTGTCATAACTGTGATCGAAATACGAAATGATGGCAATCGCACCGGCGACATATCGACGCGCGTCCCACATTACTGGAAGCACCTTGCCGGAGAGCAAGAAGCCTACTCTTAAGGACGTCGCGACGATAAGTATGAAGAGAACCCAGTTACGAAAGGTGTTTGCGCGCATTATGCTCCCTGTTTAAGCGTCAAGAACTTCGATCTCCTCGTCCATTCCATGTTCCAGCTGTTTGAGCGAGAGGTGTTCCTTCTTAAGAAAATAGAATCCCATGGCGGTAACAACAATATATTGTGCGGCATGTAACACTAAGGCACAGGACAGGGCGCTTTCCCCGCTGATCCCGTACAGGCCCAACGAAAGAACTACGCCATAATGGTAGACACCAAGAAACCCTGGAGTCGATGGCGTGAGTATCAGGATCGAGACGACTACCAGCAGGACAAACGAAGCATCGATCGGGATATGGAAATTGAACGCCTTGAATACGAAGTAGTTCGAGATCCCCATGAACAGCCAGATCAGGAAAGTCTGAACAGCGACCCAACTGGTGAGCTTGAAATCCTTGAGGAACTCGAGCCCGCGGGAGAATTTGAGTACGATTGTTTGAACTGAAGTCTTCACCCGCTCCGGCAGGAAAAACAGATACCTGGCGAGCAGTGATCCTACCTGGCTCGGGCGAGTCGCCAGTATCACGATAAAAGCGATTCCCAGAATAGCGATAGCAACTGCCACTTTAGTTGCGGCGATCATTTCGCTGTCGATATGATGCCGAACGCTCGATGCAAAAGTCACAATGGTCGCAAAGATTACGAGGAGGGCCACCAGATCAAAGACCATTCGTTCGACAAAGATTGTAGCCAGCGAGGCCGATTTGGATATGTCTTTATCCTGGCTGGACAGCGAGTACGCCCGGGCGAATTCGCCCAGTCGCAGCGGGAAGAACATTATTTGCCATGAACCCAACGCAGGTGGCGGCAAGCAGTTTAGAGAACTTCACGTTTTTGATAGGAGCCACCATGAACTTCCATCGATACGCCCGCTGGTACATAGTGATAACGATGAGCGCGACATTCGGGATGAGCCACCAGTAATCAGCCTGCTTCAAAGCAAGCCAGAGTTCGTGAAAATTGATATTCCGGAAAAGCATCCAGATCAGCAGTCCGGAGATGGCCACCCCCAGCAGTACATAGACAGTCTTTTTCGAATTAGCGTTCACGATTTCTTTCCTGCAACTTCAAACAGAAGTTTCTCGAATTTCCGGGCGGCCGAATCCCAGTCGAACGATTCCGCCCACTGCATCCCTCCCTGTTCAAGCCGTTTGCGCAGCGGCTCATCGGTAAGGATCTTCAACAGCTTCTCGGCCAGCTGATCGACATTCCCATATTCATACAAAAAGCCGGTCTCGCCGTCTCGTACGGAATCTCGGAGTCCGGGGGAATTGGCAGCCACTACCGCGGTACCGACAGAATTTGCCTCGATATTGGTCAATCCCCATCCTTCCTTAAGCGACGGCAGCACCGCTACGTGCGACTTGCGCATCCGTTCGACTTTCTCCCCTGTCGGAACATAGCCCGGAAATTCAATTTTGTCGGTCAGGCCAAGTGACCCGGCGAGATTCTTGAGTTGGGGAAGAAAGTCGCCATCCCCGACGACCATCAACCTCGCGTCCGGCAAGCGCTCCAGAACCTTTGCGAAAGCCTGAATCAGATGTTGAATCGACTTATATTTCTTGATTCTCCCCAGGTACAGAATCGTCGGTTGATCGTATTTGGGTACGGTGCTATCGTACGAGTAGAGCCGACGGTTTATCCCGCAGTGAATCACCGTGATATCCTTTCTCGGAACGCCGCGGGCGGCAATATCGTCGGCGGTTGATTCCGAAATGACATTGAAGTGCCGTCCCCTGTACACCGGAACCAGCGGCTTCTCTGCGAAATAGATGTAACTTCCCATGACAAAATTAATTTCATGAAAGACTGTGGTCGCGAACAGATGTGGCACAACAACAAGCGTCGTCAAATTTAAATACAGCGGAGTGTAGAAAGGGATCTTGTTGATATCCTCCACCAGCAGGTCAAATTTCTCGCGACTGGCCAGCTTTCTCAGGTGTAGCGGAGCGACCAGATTGAAGTTGTACCGATTGCCCCGTCGGATGATCCTTATTCCTTCGATGACTTCTTCCGCGGCTCCGCCTTTGAATCCGGAGCAGAACAAAGTCACCTCATGTCCGAAAGTAACGAGCCTTCGGAGCAGCTCCTCGAGGTGGACTTCCGCCCCTCCCCCGTATGGATTTTTCAAGTCATTCCAGTTTAGTGCCAGAATCTTCATGGAGCGTATCTTTGAGAGAATCGGATTGTTGCTGGATCTGATGTTCAATATTGTCGAGCAGCGCCCGCATTTTCTGGTCATCCGGCTTGATCCTGATCCATTGGTGGAGTAAGTCTACAAGTTCAGAAACGCGCCCTTGTTCGTAATAGACGCGCATTAATTCGTCATAAGCCGGTTTATATGTCTCGTCTTCGGAAATGATCTGCTTGAGCGTGGCCACTGCCGAGCTATCGTTGCCCGCCGCGCGCTGTAATCGGGCAAGGTAAATCTTGAAGCCGAGCGTGTCCCCGTAGCTGGTGGTAGCAATTAGCTCCTTTATGGAGTCGGCCTGCTGGCGCTGATAGTAGAAATTCGCAAGATAGTTGATTGCGTCCTCGGAATATGGAACATCGGCAATCGCCTTCTTGACAAGGCCGGCTGCACGATCATATTCACCCAACGCCTTCAGGGTATCGGCGACGATCAAGAATGTTCTTGCGTAGTTGCGGGTTATTCTGAGTGTCGCTTCGTCCTTGTTCACCCGCGGGTCGGCACAACTGCGGTATTTGAAGATCCTGGTAAGCAGGTCAATCGAGGTATCTATGCTCACCAGCGGCCCGCCGGAGACACGTTCCATGCTATAGGCCATCCCCTTCAGGACAAGCAGAGAATCAATCGATCGACCGTAGAACTCGCGCGAAGAGATCGGTACGGTCACAGAGAAATCGATCGGTGTCGTGGCATAATTATTCTGGATGACGTTCGAAACGACTTGATCCTGCAGTCGATGAACCGTTCCCTGCGGATCGCGATACGGGTAGAGCTGATCGATCTGTTCATCTGTCCAACCGAGCTTGAGGCCCATACTTGAGCGCAGCTGTTTGATATACCAATGAGTGTTGGCCAGAGAAAGATTGAGGACTCTTACGTCTTTGCGGATACCGTAGGCCTCCTGCAGACACCACAGCGGAAAGGTGTCATTATCCCCCGCCGTCACCAGGACCCCGTTCGGGTCGGCCGAGGAAAGCAGGTTCCAGGCATAGTCGTACGGAATGTAGTTTCCGGCGCGGCTGGCGTAGAAGTAGTTTCCGGAGATTGCGTAGATCGGCAACAGGAACAAAACGAAAGTGGCACCTACGCTCACGTATCTCGATGGGGCGTGGAACCGGGCGACCATCTCTCGAATGAACTGCACGACAAAACTTATGCCGATGCCTATCGCCAGGCCAAACAGCATGAAAGCGGGAGTGAAGAAATAGTCGCGGTCACGAACTTCAAGATATCCCAGTCCGTTGCTCGGATCCTGCCTGGTACCGTCGGCGAAGTTCATGTACAAGATCAAGCCAACCGATGCTATGAGCAGCAGAATAACCAGGGGGATGCCGTAGCGATGGCGCCTTCGGGTTATTTCCCAGAGTCCGAAAATACCAATGATGAAAATGGCGATGAAGCGTCCATCCTTCAGACCGTACTGCTCGTTGAAGAACTTCCAAAACCCCATCCGTGGGTAGACCCCGAACTGGTTGTCCCATTCTGCCCGACGCGTAAACATCCGCTCAGTCATCGACTCGGAGCCATACTGCTTTCTCTCGAGATAGCCTACGGTAGCGGCCACGCTCGATGACGGGTTATTTTCGTTGATGGTCGGCTGTTGAGCCGATCTGATCGGTATGAAAAGATGTATTGAGTACCCGAGCAATGACACCAGCAGAATCGCCGCGGCCGTTTTCCACCCCGGCACCTTCTTCATGAGTCCGCCGCCCACCAGGACAACTGTAGCAATGGTTAATGCGACAAAGAACGGCTTAACCGCGACAATCACCATGGAACCCGCTACTATCGCAATGAGCACGGCCCAGTTGATCTGCTTGTAGAGCGCCAGTACCAGAGCAAGACCGGCTGCGGCGCTGATAAACAGGAAGGCATCGTAACCTCGGATCAGGTGCAGCATGACTGACATTACGCCGGTTCCGAGTATAAACAGCACGGCCATGAGGTGCTGTAGCTGGGCCTTATTGTTTTTCCGGTCGCTCACATACCTCACCAGCAGAACCACTCCCGAAACCAGGAGCAGGCCGAAGAATACTTTTCCAACTGAGGACAGAGCCGTGAGATCTATCGGTATCGTTTCCGGATTCATAGCGTGTCGGACACCGTTGATCGCTACCCCGAATACGGGAATGGCGGCAAGAATGAATCCAACCGCGACGAACATGTGGATCTTGAGAATATCTTCGAATGAAAAGATATAGAAGAGATAGAAAATCAGCGATATCAGGACCGGTACATAATAGGCGACTTCGTCAGGTCGCGAAGAGAGGGCGAATATGAAGTACAGTTCCATGATAAAGAAGACGCCCACTCCGAACCACGCCGCCGGGCTTGAGTCTTTCTTTAGCACGAACAGCATGGCCACGGCCGGGACCACAAGGAATGTCGTCAGGTGCACCGCCACCCCGGCGAAGGCGATGAAAAAGACAAGGAGCATCAGCCGCTCGCCAAAAGCTGATCCGCGGTTCTCCAGATAGATGAAGGAGAGCCAGACGATCGCGAGAAGCATCGTCATGGAAAGCCCGTATACTTCCGCCTCGACCGCGTTGTTCCAGGCGGTCAGCCCGAATGCGAGAAAGAGCGTTCCTGCTACGGCGCCACAATACATGATCGCCCTGCTGAGGACCGACCGGCTATCGGGAAGACATTTTCTCAGAATGCGAACTGCGACCAGATAGCCGAACAGAGCGGCCACCGAGGATGATACCGCCGAAAGCATGTTGACGCGGACACCGATGTCAGCGGAAAATGGAATCAGGGTGAAGAGCCGGGCAATCAGGACATAGAGCGGCGAGCCGGGAGGATGCGGCACGCCCAGAGTCGCAGCGGTGGCGATAAACTCGCCACAATCCCAGAACGACAAAGTAGGCGCCTTGGTCAGCGTAAATATGATCAGGGTAAACAGCCAGGTCGCACCGGCAACGACTGCGTTCAACCTGTCGAATTTCGGTGATCCGGAGGAAACAGAATTGTCGTCAGGTTGCAATACCGCTTATCCTGTTTAGACTGTTGGCTTGGCTCTGATTAACGGCGGTCAATATAATGAAATTTGAATTCAATGACAAACCATTTGGTGGGGGCAAAGCCGGCCCTGAAAATCGGTACCGGCTAGCTGCTTTTGAGGTTTTTGACAAAGCGGTCGAGGATTCCGTTGACAAATCGGGATGATTCGGTGGTCGAATACTCCTTGGCCAGTTCAATCGCCTCGTTCAGGACCACTTTCACCGGGACATCGGGCATATGCTCAATTTCGATCATCGCCATGCGCAGGATGGTCCGGTCGATATCGGCAATCCGCTCCAGGCGCCAGTTTTCGGCCATTCCCCGAATCAGATCATCGGCCCAGGGGCCGTGATCGCGGACCAGCTTATACAGCGCCTTGGCGAACTCGCGGTTCTTGTCGCTGATTTCCTGATCGCCGACAATTTTGTCAAACGCCTCATTCGGCTCGATATCGCCGTGTTCGATCGCGTATAGAGTCTGCAATACCAGAGCACGGGCATGGTGGCGGGGCGACTGTGTCGTTGGCATCAGTGGGCCAGCGAATCATAGAGGTTGACCATCTCGATCGCTGCCTGCGCTGCATCCCATCCCTTGTTACCGGCCTTGGTTCCGGCCCGTTCGATCGCTTGTTCGAGCGTGTCCGCCGTCACAACACCGAAAATAACCGGCTTACCGCTGTCAAGCGCCAGCTTGGCGATACCCTTGCTCGTCTCGGCCGCGATATAGTCGAAATGCGGCGTCTCCCCACGTATTACCGCTCCGAGGCAAATGACCGCGTCGTATTTCGCAGTCATCTTCGCGGCGGCATAAGGAATTTCGAACGCTCCCGGAACATATGCAACCTCGACATTTTTCTCATCCGCACCATGGCGGGTCAGGCAGTCGAGCGCACCGTCGAGCAGCTTCTCGGTAAGAAAATGATTGAACCGGCTCACGACAATACCGAACTTCTTGCCGTCCGCTTTCAGTTTACCTTCATACACTTTATGCTTCATGATATTCTCCGCACACTATTTAAGATTCAACAAATGGCCCAGTTTGTCGCGTTTCGTTTCCAGGTAAGCGATATTGTAACTGGTCGGTTTGATCTGAATCGGGACCCGTTCCACGATCTCCAGGCCATACCCTTTGAGACCGATGACCTTCTTGGGGTTGTTGGTCAACAGACGTATCGAGGTCAGCCCGAGATCTACAAGGATCTGGGCGCCGATACCGTAATCGCGAAGATCCGCTCCGAATCCGAGCTGCTCGTTGGCTTCGACCGTGTCATGCCCTTCTTCCTGCAGCTTGTAAGCGAGGATCTTGTTGGCAAGGCCAATTCCGCGCCCTTCCTGGCGCATGTAAAGGATGACCCCTGTCCCTTCCTGCTCGACCATCTCCATCGCCTTATGAAGCTGGTTGCCGCAGTCGCAGCGGCTCGACCCGAATACATCCCCCGTGAGGCACTGAGAGTGCACCCGAACGAGGACGTTTTCCTTGCCGGCGATGTCCCCTTTGACGAGAGCCAGGTGGTGATGGTCGTCGGTATCGGATCTATACAGATGCAGCTTGAATTCGCCGAATTCGGTCGGGAGGTTGACCACCGTCATCTTATGTACCAGCTTTTCGGTACGATTGCGGTAGGCAATCAGATCACGCACCGTGATAATCTTCAGATTATGCTCACGGGCGAATTCCATCAATCTCGGTACCCGCTTCATGGTGCCGTCGTCGTCCATGATTTCGCACAATACACCGATCGGTTTGAGACCCGCGAGTCGGCTGAGGTCAACCGAGGCTTCGGTATGTCCGGCCCGAGTAAGGACCCCACCCTTGAGCGCTTGAATCGGAAAGACATGGCCGGGACGGGCGAGATCTTCGGGAACCGAAGCATCATTGACAATTGTCTGAATCGTGACCGCACGGTCGTGCGCCGATATTCCGGTCGTCGTGTCCTTAACGGCGTCAACCGAGACTGTAAACCGGGTGCCGAGCTTGGCGGTGTTATTTTCCACCATCGGGTGAAGACGAAGCTGCCTAATCCGGTCTTCGGTCACACAAACACAGATCAGTCCGCGACCGTGCCGGGCAAAGAAGTTCACTGTCTCCGGGGTTACTTTCTCGGCGGCCATGATCAGGTCACCTTCGTTCTCCCGATCCTCGTCGTCGACGACGACAATGTACTTGCCGGCCCGGATATCGTCTATCGCCTCCGGAATGGTGTTAAATATGTATTGTCCATTCATAGTTACCATCCACTTTCTATCAGTTTATCTCTCGTCAATCCCTTCTTTGGAGCAAGTCCGGATGACTTGAGAATATATTTGCCAATAAGATCAAATTCTACGTTCACTTTCGCACCTTGCTTCATCGTTTTAACGGTGGTTGCCTGCAGGGTATGCGGAATAATGTTCACCGACAATCGACCGGGGTTAACCGTGTTGACGGTCAGTGATATGCCGTTTATTGCAATCGATCCTTTCTCTATGACCAGCGGAGCAAATGCTGTATCGAATGAGATATCTACTTCCAGAGACTCACCTACTTGTCTGAGCCTTGCGATCTCCCCTACCGTGTCGACATGTCCGCTGACCATATGACCGCCGAGTCTTTCGCCAAGCTGCACCGCGCGTTCCAGATTGATTTCCGATCCCACCTGATAGGAATCGAGAATCGTTCGGGCGGCCGTCTCCTGCGAGGCTTCGACGACGAACTGCGATTGATCGGAAGATACCACGGTGAGGCAGGCGCCATCGCAGGCGATCGATTCCCCTATCTGCAACTCCCCGCTCATACCTTCGGCCCCAATAGTGAGAACCCGGTAGTTGCTGCGCAGAGCTATCTTTCGAATCCGGCCCGTCTGTTCAATCAATCCGGTGAACATGATTATTTTTTCCTCTTGGGATAACCGACGAATACAATATCATCACCTATGGCAGAGAATCGCGCACCGTCGAACTCGATAGCCTGCGCGATCTTCTTCGTGCCCAGGTCGCCGATCGCGTTGACTCCATCGCCGATAATTTTAGGCGCGGTGATGGCGATGTATTTATCGACCAGACCCGCCTTCACAAACGAAGTTGCCAGTTTGCCGCCGCCTTCTACAAGTACCGAGCGAATACCGAAATCGTTCGCTTTGCTCAGGAAATCCTGAAGGTCTATCAGACCACGTCGATCGGTACGGATCTCCCACATGATGAGATTGCGACTCTTTCCACCCCGACTCAAATGGGCCAGCCCCTTGCGGGAGGTTGCAACCACAGTTTTCATATCCCGATTGTTCATCAGAAGTTTCGCACCGGCGGGAATCCTTGCGGAAGAGGTAATTATGATTCGATACGGATCGGTTCCGTTTACATTCCTCACTGTCAGGGCTGGATTGTCTGCAATCACGGTGCCGCTCCCTATTACTACGGCGTCGACGGCCGCCCTGAGTTCATGGGCGAATTTCCGTGCTTTCTCACTCGTTATCCATTTCGAATCTCCCCCCTTCGCCGCGATCCTGCCGTCGATAGACTGCGCCGACTTGACGATTACATAGGGGCGATTGAGTCGGTAGTAACCGAGGTAGGCATCGTTGAGAAGCTCCGCTTCCGACTTCAGGAGTCCGGTTACCACTTCGAGGCCGGCCTGCCTGAGTCGTTTGATCCCTTTGCCGTTGACAATTGGATTGGGATCTTTGATCGGCAGCACGACCCGTGAGATGCCGGATTGAATGATTGCTTCGGTGCAAGGACCGGTACGTCCGGTATGGCAGCACGGTTCAAGGGTGACGTAGAGCGTTGCACCCTTGGTCTTGCCCTTGGCTTGTTTGATTGCCGCTACCTCGGCATGGTCGCTTCCCGCTTTGCGGTGATAACCCTCGCCGATGATCTTATTCCCCTTGACCAGAACCGCCCCCACCATCGGATTCGGCACGGTCTTTCCCCGACCTCGCTCGGCGAGTTCTAAGGCACGGAGCATGTATGTCTTGTCAACCTTTTCAGCCATAAAAAAACCCAGACAGAAATCCGGGGCATAGACATAATGCACAACTCCGCATCATACGGCCGTACATTCTTGGATCTTCTCTCATCCGGACTGTACCGTCGGCACCTGAATTTCACAGGCTCAACCGGGAATCCCGGGTCGCGGGCTGTCACCGCCGGTCGAGGAATTACGCCTCGCCCCGAAGATAATGTTTGCACCTATTATACGGGACTTCGGCGAAAAGGCAACTGTTTTTTTGCCCCGCCCTGATTTGCTATGATTTTTCCGGATAAAGAGTTACGGCGAATTGGATCAGGCCTCGACCACCAGCTCGGTGATGAGCGCTTTGATGTCCTTCAGATGGAACGGCTTCGGAAGCACCGCCTTCACCCCTTTGAGCGCTACCTCGTCCTGGTTGAGCTGTGTTCCCCAGCCGGTGATCATGGCGATCGGCATGGTGGGATCACTTTCATGCACCTGACCGGCCAAATCGAGTCCGGACATCCCGGGCATTCCGAGGTCGGTAATCATGAGATCGAACCGATGTTCCTGGCACTGCTTGAGGGCGACATAACCGTCCTCGCAAGTGGTAATCTGATGACCGTCGATAGTGAGCATGTCGCTGAGCACCTCGCGAATCTGTTCATCGTCATCCACCACTATGATCTTCAAGCTTCCGAGTTTTCCATGCTTGCGCGAAATATCGGAGTCTTCGTTCTGAGCGTCGGATCCCGGTATGATCAGTCTGAACGTCGTGCCGTTGACTTCGTCCGAAGTCAGCTCCACTTTGCCGCCGTGTCTTACGACAATACCGTGAACGATTGCGAGTCCCATGCCGGCGCCGTTGCTCCCCTTGGTCGTGAAGAACGGATAGAAGATCTTCTTACGAATAGACTCAGGAATCACCGGTCCCTTGTCGGTAACCGAAATCACGAACTGTTTGCGTTCCTCCGCCAGCACAACTTCGACGGTCGAATCATGTTTTGCGAAATGCACCGCATTTTCGATAAGTTTTTCGAACAGGAGGGTGATATCCTCGGGAGCTCCCTCGATCTCGGCGATTTCAACGTAGCTCTTGATGCTCACGCTGATATTTTTCGACTCTGAAACCTTCTTCCACTCCAGATCGGGCCGGTCGAAATAGCTCTTCATTGCGGCGAGCAGATCGATTTTCTTCAGCTTCTTATTCTTGGCGCTGGTCGTAAATTCCTGGATCCGGCGAATGGTTTCTGCGCCCTCCAGCACCTGAGCTTCGATCTTGTTCAGATCGGTGATGATCCCCGGGTCTTTGACCTTCAGTTTCATCAGCTGAATCCGGCCGACCACTCCGCCGATCATATTGTTGAAATCGTGCGCCACACCTGACGTCATATCCGCCAGGGCGGCCAGACTCTCGAGATTGGCAAGCTGTCTTGAGGACTTCTTAAGCAGACGGTTGGCCCGGGTCAGATTCCTTACGAGCAAGGCGTCTTTTAGAATCATCTGGGTAAAGAGACTATATATCGACAGAAGCTCCCGGTCGTTCTCGGACAACTGAGCGTTGGTCGTCGACCAAACGCAAAGTATATACTTCGCCGCATTGTCACGGCAAAACGGAATGAGGTAGGCGTAGCTAAACGGCTCGCCGATTGTCGCTGCGACATCTTTGAACGTACCGCTGATGCTTTCGATCCGCTCAAATTCAGCGCTATACGCCGGTAGTTCAGTCTTCAGTTTGTCGCTGATCAACTTGTGACCCGAGTGACCGGATGCCGTAGCGTCGAACCGAAATTCGCCGGTAGTCGGATCCTTCAGGAATAACGTATACTCCGACCGGGGACTCACCTGCCTCAGGTGCCCCGTCAGTTCGCCGACCAGTTCGTCCAGCGTCTGATCCTCTACCGGAATCTCAAACATAGCGATAAGATCCGAGAGGCGCAGAGAATAGTCCGTAAGCATCCTGGTCTCGTTGACGCTGTGCATCGTGGAAACGAGAAGTTTGAGCGCGGTATCGAGCAGCGCACTTCTGTTTGCGTCGATAGCGTCCGGCAGGTCTCCCCTGGTCCAGTAGGCCACGAACAGGGCGCGAAGCTGCTCATCCTCATAGCCCGGACACACCAGCCTTTTTCTGAACCCATGGCGTTCCGCAAACCGATCATCCGTCCCGGTGTCCGGATTATATACTATATCCGATCTATGCATCTGCAGTGCTTTGAGTTCGTTTCCGGCGTCCCGCCAACGCGTCTCCAACTCCCTGATATCGGCGATCGCCGCCGGCAGGTCGCTGTGCAGGGCCAGAGGAATGAGTCGTTCGCCCTCTTCACTGCGATAGAAGACGGCGACAAAATCAGCTTCAAGGATTCGGGCGACAATTGCCGCTACTTCTTCGGTCTGGGAGATAACCGAAGAGAGTTTGCCGGCCTTACGGCTGTGCAGATAGCTCTTGATTAGAAATGTCGACTCAGACATACCGTGATCCTAATGCCTCTTTTCCTTGTTCTTAAGGCTCCTCGCTATTGCGGGAGCTTCGCTGGACGACCGGGAGATGCTGATTTCGAGCATCCGGTCGTCGGTGGAACTGCCGGAAACAATGAGGTCGCCGAGTACTCGTTCCGTACTGCCCGGAGCGGCGGTCGCGGCCCCGCTGTCCGGGAAGATCCGGTTCAGAAAGTTGTCGATCTCGAGATGCGGCAGTATCGAACTTTCGAATCGGACGACCAGGCTATCTCGGCGCCCGTCACACCGGAGACAGAAATACAGCCTCCCGGAACGGACGGCATGCTCCATGACGGCGAGCACAACGGGCAGGACGATATCGTACACCTCGAAAACGCTGAAAGAAAAATCGAGCAGGGTCGCCGAATGACTCTCGAAATCGAGGACAACATTCTTGGTATCCCTGATATGCCGCGCATACCCTTTCGTAACATCGGCAAGGCTGTTCAGCAGTTCGGACGCTGAAACATTTCCAGACAATTTTTCACCGGACAGAAGGCTGAGATCTCTGAGGTTACAGACATATTCAGTCGCGATATCGGCGGCACCGAGCAAACGCTCAATCCCTTTGAGTACCAGATCGGTGTCGAGACGGGGATTATCGGTACGCAGATCGCCGGCAATTATCTCGGCTTGGCCGCAGACTACCGACATCTGGCTCAGGATATCATGGAAATAACCTCCGGATAGCTTTGCCACCGTTTCCAGCCTCTTGATGGTCGCGGCTCGCTCCCTTTGCTCCGACGAGCCTGACGATGGTACGGCTGCCGAGTGACAATTCAGGCGGTGTCGTTGGTAATGTCGGACGAACTGAGCAACCCGGCCAAGAAAGTCTTTCAGGTTGCACAAATAGTTCCCCTCGACCGGAGTACCTATCGCCAGAATATCGGGCGATTCGGCTGATTCTGCTGAAACGGTGAAGTAAATCTCCGATTTGACGTTGTCCAGATAGAATGTTTTGGCGAGCGCAGTGTCAGCAATTTCAATCGAGGCGTTTCTTATACAGAAGCTCCGGTCCCTCGTAAGCGCCTCTCGAACAAACGAAGGAACAGTGTCGGGAGAGATTTCTTCCACTGTGAGATCCTGACCGACACGGTTGCGGACGACTCGGCCGGTCCTCCCGCCTTCGATCAAAGACAGTCTTGACAGAGAGACCTGACTCGCCAGCAGGGCAAACAGCTCGGGGAGGATCTCGTCGGGTGGGACGCTGCGATTCGCTGTCCCGACAAATTGGCCGTAGAGACCGAGTATATCTCCTGAGCGGACAAACTGCGTATCGGAAAGCGATGAGGCGTAGCGGGCAAGGTTCTGTATGCGGTACAAGTCGGCATAGGAAATATCCGCACTCACGATCATGGTAAGGATATAGTCGGTCTGTGCGGACTTTGATCCCGGATGGACAAACCGAAAATACGGCGGAGCGGCAAGGAACGCCGGATGCGGCGGGAGAAGGTCAGCCGGTCCGAAGAAATATCCCTGCCTCATTTGTCCGAGCCACTGCTGAGCCATGGAAATCTTCAATTCGCCCGGAAGCTGGTCGAACTTCGCCAGGTCGCCGGCGACGAGTCGGAGGGTGTAGACGCCGTCACGATTCCAATACAACCCCGCACAGGCGCCATCGCACGTCTGCGTTAGCAGATTCAGAAAGCGGTGAGAAAATGATTCGAAGGAGGTTTCCGGCTGATAGAGATTCTGGAGGAAGGTCTCAATTGAATCCTCGGCCGTATTCTCAAGATTTTCCTGATAGGTTTCGAGACTTCCCATCATGATTTCTTTTACCTCGCCGGAGAGTTTGAGCGGACGCTGCGATCGGTTTGCAATCACGCCGCGAACCATTCCCTTCATGAGGATGGGATACAAGGTGACATCGTCGATCTCGACCGACTCAGCGCCGAAATACGTATGTTGCCGGTTCCTTCCGGCGACGATGAGGTTCTGGCGGATCGAGAAAACCTGATCAAGCGGAATGTACAGCCAGGAGTTTTCGAACGTATCAGTCTCGGCTTCCAGCGTTACCCGCCGGAACATCTGGCTGAGTCCGGTCGAGACATACAGCTCGGCGGAATCGGGCAAGACGACGTCGTGCAGATCCCCTCTCAGCACACCGATCTCATGCGTTGTCAACAATCTCATCTTGTTTCAGTGCCCTGTCTTTAAGCGAACTACCGCGTCACATAATCGGTAAGTCTTTGGACCGATCGATCAATGATTGAAAGGCATTTCTCCATATTGTCCGGCATGGCCGACCCACTCTTCTCCCTGAGATATTCGACCGATCCGACAATCCCGGCCAGCGATGACCGGATTCTATTTCTCATGTCAGCATTTGTCCTATCACTTCGGTACGTGCTCTCGGAATTGTCGTCCTTGAGAGCAGCAGCCTGAATCTTAACTCCAATGAGCGCTGCCACCGTCTGCACGGACCTTAGCGACTCCTCCGAGAGAGAAGTTCTGTCTGCCGAAGCAACCAGGATTGCCCCAATTGTCCGGCCACTGAATGGTATCGGCACCATCAGGCCCAGTTTCATATCGGGGATCAACATCTGGCTGGCCTCGACCGTAGAGATAACACGTTCGGGATCGTCCTGATCGATCGCAATCGGGCGACCGGTTTCCAGTACGGCAGTCAAGCTCGGCATCAGTGAGAGAATGAGCGATCCATGCGCCGGTGTGACTGCGCTGACTGAGGTATTGAGGCAGAGAGCCCGCGAGGTCACGAAATTCTCGTCGGTATCGCAGGTCACGATTCTCACCGCCTCAGCCCGCACCTCACGAGCGACGATCGCGGTCACCTGTTCCAGAAATTCAGGAATCGGCCTATTGTCGGTAGACAAATGTATGAGGCGTTCCAGCTTTTCCGATCTGGTGCTGACACCGGTCAGAGATCGGACCAATTCGATTGAGCGCAGCTTATTGGAAAGCAACTCGGATAACAGGTTCAAAAACGCCGCTTGCGTGGCGGTGCACCGCGCCGATTCCACCAGGCCAAGCAGGAGGACCGCTTGCGACGTCTTGTCGGCGCCCCGTGCGCCAACCAAAGCTACCGTGTTCAAGTCGGCGCTCTTTACAATTCGACACTCCGCTAGTCCCCGATTGGATTCTGTCGACAGTACCCTAACTGATTCGTTGTCGGCGAGACAGCCCAGGAGAGATTCGGCTTCACTGAATGGTATGTGCTTTTCGCTCAGCAGCGCCAGATTTTCACCGATAGTGTGACGCTCAGTGGAGCCGTCGGAGAATCGGATCGAGAGCTGCATGATATCGTAATCGATGACGCCACGCGCGGCATCGGAGACCGACTGCAGCACCGATTTGAAGTCCGCATGTGAATCCAGAGCGGCTGATAAGCTCTTACGACTCTGTTCAAGCATTTGAGTTAGTTCCGATCTGGAGCGGCCCCTGGCAAGTTCCAGTTGATCAGCGATCGTATCGGCGGCGTGTTTGAGAACGGTCCGGTCGTCATCCTGCAGACGATGTCTGTTCGCGGTCCACAATAGAAACAGAACGGCCGGCTTCTCTCCTACCATTACCGGAATCGTTTCATCAGGCGTCGTCTTAGCATCTTCATCTTTCCACGCAAGTTCGAACTGGTGCGGATCGACTCCGCACAAAGCCTGACTCACCATCTCACCGTCGGGAGACAACCTTTCCGTACTGTCGTCGTTTGAGGAGCACGTACTGATAAGCTTTGCCGATCCATTAGACCGGGAGACGACGAAGACGCATCCTCGTTCGAGTCCAAAGTCACTAACCATGTATGAAAGCGTCTTGGAGAGGACTACCGGAATACGAGACTCGATCCGGACCAACTGGCGGACTTTCTTCAGCAGTTCCAGACGTTGGATCCGTTCGGTGCTTAGCTGACGGCTCTTTCTTGCGATCGGCAGCCATGAGGAAACTCCGGATACGAGCAACGTGGCCCCGGTGAGAATGAATGTCCAGTTGACGAGTTCGAAGAAGAGCGGCTCAGCGAGAAACGGGATATTCGCAAGGATCGACTGCTCCTGGTAAATGCGAAGCAGCGACGCAAAATTCAGGATGACCAATCCGACCGAGATATTACGGTACCCTTCGCGATCGATCTCGATCAATTGCTTACGGCGCGCTGCCACGGCGGCCAGGGAAAGAAACAACGACAAAACTATGAGATAATCATGGACCGGCATGCTACAAACTCCGTCTCAGCGGCTAAGTTATTACTATTGTGAAGATTATCGGCAAATCCAGAAAAACTCTTAGCCGCATCGCTATAGGGAAAATCCAATAACCGGTGGGAATTCTTCCCCTCTTTCACCGGGTGAATCCGGAGGCCGATCCGAGTCGCCTCTCCCTAAGTTGATGGTATGACATGTCTTGGCTTGTGCCAAACAGGCGGCATCGAGGTTGCTGCACATTTTGCGGAAGACAAGAGCAACCCGAACTATGCGCAGGGAGGACCTATATGAGCATCCGCAAGTCACTCTTCCTTACTCTCCTGGCCGTTATTACCGCCGCCGGCGGATGGCTTGGCTGTTCCAGTGATACGATTGTGACCTACGTCGATGGTGGTCAATCCTCGGGAAATTCGGTGTCCGATGCCTCGGTTTATTTCCCCACCACCGAGGGATATGTCACCCGTTACAGCATTCACAACACCGACGGCACGTCTGACCAGATATCATTCACTATGGGCAAGGTCGTCGATGTCAAAGGACAGCCGGCCCACATCTGGGTAGCGTCGAAAAACCATCTGACCGACAGCAGCTACATCTGTGTCACCTCAGATGCGGTCTATTTCTATGATAACGCCAGCTCAACCGGTGAAAAGATCCTTCAACTTCCGCTGCAGGTCGGACACTACTGGACGCGCTTCCCTGAATCCGGAACGTACACGTACGGCGACGACTACACCGATATCATCACCGGCGAGAATGACAGCTCCGGCTCGGGCCTTAAGAAGCTGTACCCGTCGGAGGGGTCCTCAACGATGGTGGTAGAAAAGGTCGAGGAGATCAAACTTGAGAATGGTGCGTACTACAGCAATGCGGTGAGGATCTCCAATGAGGCTGTGGAGTCCGGCATGAAGAACTACTACTGGTTTGTGCCGAAAATCGGACTGGTGAGATATGTCCTGGGGACCCCCGAAGGGAACTATTCAAGCGGCGATGTGGTAGGGGAACTCCAGCAGTACTATACCAAATAAATTCATCATACGTTTCATTTTCAGAAGACCGGATCCGCCAACGTCCGGTCTTTTTTTATTTGGCAAAGAGGGTATAGTTTCCGATGCGCTGAGCGTTCTTGAAATGAACTTTCGCGACCTTGAGCAGAATCTCAGGCCCGAACTTGTGAACCAGCCTCCGCCCTGCTTCATCGACGTGCGCCGCCGCGCCTCGGGGAAGCTCAAAACCGAGTTCCTCGGACAGTCTGTCCATCTCGCGCATGAACCGGGCTCGGGCGAGAATCGAGGCGGCCGCGACCTGTACGATCTCCTCTCCCCGAACGATCTGTTCCAATCGGATCTCCTGTCCCTTCTTGCGCAGGGCGTTCTCGATCAATTCAGTCTTACCGAATTTATCCGAAATTGCCATATCGGCCGGATGCTTGCGCACAAGTTCGTCGATCGCCCGCGCATGCCCTTCGGCCAGCATGATATTGAGGTTCTTGATTTGCTTGTGAAGCTGGTTGTATTGGTCAGGGGGAATTACAATCACGGCGTGAGGGAAGTCGCTACGAAGTTGGCTGTCGATCTCCTCGATTCGTTTCGGCGAAAGGGTCTTGCCGTCGCGCACCCCCATGCTTCGCAGTACTGCTTTTTCGGCGTCATCGGCCAGAAGCGATGCAATCACGAGCGGGCCGAAGAAATCTCCCTTGCCGGACTCGTCAACACCAACCACACGACCGGCCGGTGTCATCGCTTAGTTCGCCCGCTCCAGGTAGTCACCGGTACGAGTGTCGACCTTCACTTTATCCCCCTCCTTAACGAACGGTGGGACCTTCACTACCAGTCCGGTGGTGAGAGTGGCCGGCTTGGTCACGTTGCTGACTGTATCACCCTTGACGACCGGTTCGGTCGCAACCACTTCGAGAATCACCGACGCCGGTATATCCACTGAAATCGCCTCGTTGTCGAGGAAAAGTACTTTGTACTCGCTGTTCTCGATCATATACCACTTGGCATCCCCAAGGTTTGCCTCCGGAATAGTGAGCTGCTCGAACGTAGCTGTATCCATGAATACAAACTCACCGGTATTCTCATACAGATACTGCATATTCCGGGATTCCATGTCCGGCGGTTTGAAGGAATCGTTCGATGAAAAGACTTTTTCCACCACCGCACCGGTCTTGATATGTTTGAGTTTCGTGCGGATGTTCGCCTTGCCGCGACCCATCTTAAAGTGTTGATATTCAACTACATAATACGGCTGATCATCGACAATAATGCGGAGACCCTTGCGAAAATCAGACACTGAATACATAAATCCTCCTGTGAAATCGAGCCCAAATATAACACAAATCGGGCGCAACCCAAGATCTTTTTTATACTCCGGTAGATGCGGATTCGATTGGTTCTGGAACGGGTAGGTTGGTACGGATCGGCAGGATAATGCTGAATGTGCTCCCCCGACCGACCTGGGAATGCACGCTCAGGCGTCCCTGGTGCATATCCACGATCTTGCGGACAAGAGGTAAACCGAGCCCGGTGCCGGATGGACGTGAGGAATAAAACGGGGTGAAGATCTTGTCGAGCTTGTCCTGAGGGATGCCGCAGCCGAAGTCGCAAATGTCGATGCGGCAATTTTGATCGACTTGCCGGGCAGTTATTGAGATTCTCCCCCCTTCGTTACCGTAGGCGTTGGCTGCGTTTTCAACCAGGTTCGTTATCGCCTGCTTGAGCAGGATGGTGTCGACATCGATTTGTTTCGGAACGGATCGGTCGACAATGATTTCGACCTCAACCTGCTTCGCCTTGCGGATGTCGAATCCTTCTTTGATTTCGCCCAGCATTTCGCGAAGGTCAACCGGTCTCGCTTCGTAGGAGAATGGTCGCGCAAAGTGCAGGAACTTGTCTACAAGCAGCTCTGCTTCCTTAGTTTCTGCTTCGAGCGCTTCGATAGATCCGGTTTCCGCCCCTTCACTCGTCTGCCGCTTCCGGACAAGCGTAGCATAGCCGAGAATCGCACCGATTGAATTACGTAACTGGTGAGCCAGCCCCGCCGACATTTCCCCGAGGAAGACCAGTCGCTTGCTGGTCTCGAGTTCGGCTCGAAGCTGCTTCAGCTCGGTCAGGTCGTTCAGGAGGATGGAGATCCCGACAACATTCCGCTCGTCATCGAATACCGGTCCGGCCGACATGCCGAGTTGCAGCTCCCGGCCATCGTTACAGGAGACGGCGTATTCGTTATACGGAATCGCTTTCGTCTCGGCAAGAGCCGTCTCGATCGTTCTGTCAAAAGCCTCGCTGTGAACACACATGTTGTGAACGGCGTGCCCCTTCTCGATCGAACTTCCCGGTGCGAGCAGTCGGGCCGCGGTATCGTTGATGGAAATGATCTTTCCAAGAGGATCGAGCATGATTACACCCGATGTTGTCGACGCCAGCAGATATCGATTGAACTGCTCCAGCGAGTCCGCCTTCTGGGAAATGATCGCATTCAGGCGAATGAGATCCGCTTCTTTGTCTTTGAGTTCGTCGATGATCTTACGGTATTCGGCAACCATGTTGTCGACATCGTTTCCGTCGCCGGTGACTTCACGCCCCGCCCCGATAGCTTCGTCACGGATCTTTCGGAAAGGTGAGATAATGAAACGATAGAGCATGAGATAGAGAATAGATATGACCACGACTGACACGATACTGATGACAAAGATAGTATGGCTGGCATCGTCGAGGTAGGCCAGCTCCGGGACATTCATCGAGAGGATCAGCAGCTTCTTCCCGGCGGAGGTCGGGATCGGATAGACGTAGAAGTACTCTGAATTTTCCCCTCGCGTGAGCGTCTGGAATTCACCCGTAAGGAGTTTGCGGGCGATATCCGGTACTTGCCCGGCCGGAAGGCTTCCCACGATCCCGGTGAACCAGTTGCGACGAGACTCCTGATCCTCGGAGGAAGGTCTCGACGGAATCAATATGATACTGCTGAGCTTGAACGCCAGCTTGAACTCCCGGTCGTTCCGGCTGTCAAGACTGGTCCCGACATCCTGGCGTACCGTTCGGCTAATGGCCACGGCCGCCTGGTTGAATGTCGAAGAGACATGGTCCCGTTTGGAAGTTCGGTCCTGAAAGATAGTGTAATTGGAAACCACATTCAGCAGAAGCAGAATGAGAATTATCACGAGCAGTCCGAGATGGACTTCTGTGGTGTAACTGGCTCTTGGACGTTTCATAGCACTGCTATGATTATCGGTAACTGAAGAATGGATATGAGCGGGGAAGGGAAGTTAGCGGCCGTAGATAAAATGGGTGATGTAGAAATCGATTATTCGATTACCGTAGGTAATGGCGAGCATAGCGGCCATTGCCAGAAACGGTCCGAACGGAACCACGCGCTCTTTGCGAAGCTTGGCCGAAAAGGCCATCAGGATTATCGAGATAACGAGGCCGAACACGGCCGAAGAGATGAAAATCAGCAGGACCTGCTTCCAGCCTAGAAAAGCGCCGAGCATCGCCGCCATCTTAATATCCCCGCCCCCCATCGACTCTTTCTTGAACAACCAGTCGCCAAGAATCGCTATCAAATAGAGCGCACCCCCACCGACGAACATGCCGATCAAGGCAGGGACAATTCCAATACCGCCCGGCAGCAAGGAGACGACCAAACCGATCACGATGCCTGGGATAGTAATGAGATCGGGGATAATCTGAAAATCCAGATCGATGAAGAAGATGACAAGCAACGCCGAGGAGATCGCGGCGTAAGTCCAGAAACTGACCGACATACCATAGGTCCAATAGAAGTAGAGGTATGCCAGCGTATTCAGCAGTTCTACCAACGGGTAGCGGGCAGAAATCTTTTGCTTGCAGAACCCGCATTTGCCGCCAAGGAACAGATAGCTGACGAGAGGGATGTTATGATACCATTTCAGTTGATTGCGGCAGTTCGGGCAGATTGAACGCGAGGTCATAAACGGGATTTTCCGTGGTACCCGGTAAATCACTACGTTCAAAAATGAGCCGATAGCCAGGCCGAACAGTCCGATGACGGTCAGATAGAGCGCTTGCATAGTAACAATATTATCGGCGGTAATTCGATTAACTGAACTCGCCCAATCGGGCCAGCAGAAGAGCGCAAATAGTCGGTCCGGCCGTCTCGGTACGGAGGATCCGCTTTCCTAACGAGACCGGTACGAATCCGCGGTCGACCGCCAGAGCTACTTCTGAATCGGAAAAACCTGATTCCGGACCGACCAGAATATTGACTCGTCTGACGGTTGATTTCAAGTCGAGGCTCTGAAACGGTTTTGAGTCGTTCGAAGGATGAAAGATCAGATTGGCCGAAGTTCGGTCTGCTTGAGATATGTAATCGTTAAATGCAAGCGGAAGCGAGATTTCAGGGCGATAGGATCTTCGACACTGCTTCATAGCAGCCAGGGCGACTTTTTCGAATCGGGTGACCCTGGAGGAAGCACGCTTAGGATCATCGACTTTGACTTTCGACTTCTCAGTCAGAAGTGGGACAAACCGTTTCACGCCGATCTCGGTCCCTTTCTCAATCACGGTATCGAATTTGTATCCGGTCGAAAGTCCGCACGCGAGCGTGAGAATCACCGCCGGTTCGCCGAAATTCCGTATCTGGGAGTGCACCTTGACGAGCACGCTTTTACTCTTCCCAGCTTTCGCTATCTCCCCCCGATAGGCGTTCCCGAGACCGTCAACAACAATCACCAGCTTGCCCGCAGTCAGGCGCATGACATCCGTGGCATGATGACTCTCGACTGCCTCTAATTCGATTCCGTTATCGGTGATATTGGCAGGCGGGGCAAAGAATACTGGCGGTTCCATCGTCAGACCCTGTGCACGAGAATTGAGCGCCATTCGTTGTCGGCGAGCGAGGAGATCTCTGACAGCCCCTTCTTCTTGAGAGCTGAAATCACCTCGGCTTCATCCTTGTCCAGAAGCCCGGACAGAAGCAAGTGTCCGCCGGAGACAGTCAGTCGAATCAGTTCGGGGAGCATTTCGATTATAGTCGAGCGGATAATATTGGCGCAGACGAAATCGTAAGGGTCATCGTCTCTGCATCGCTCCAGCGAACCATGCTCAATAGAATTGATCGCGCCAACATCGTTGATCTCGAAATTCTCCCGGCAGTTTTCGACCGCATCCATGTCGTAGTCGACCGCCTTGATCAATCGTGCGCCGATTTTATCGGCGAGGATCGACAAAATTCCCGATCCGCAGCCGACGTCGAGAAACGTCTCACCTTCTTTGAAATGCTGCCGAACCAGCTTCAGGCAGCTTCGGGTCGTCTCATGTGTGCCGGTACCGAATGCCATTTTAGGCTCGATTACGATATCGAACCTGATATCATCGGGCGATTCGCTCCAGGGAGGGCGGATGACAATATCCTCACTGATGCGAACGGGCGCGATCGATTTGCGATACTCGTCCTCCCAGGATTTGTTCTCCACCAACCGCTCGCTGACCTCGGGCAGCGGGAGATCGATCTCCCCGATTTCGGCAAGACTGTTCAGGTATTCGCGAAGCTGCTCGGAGTGGTGCTGTTCGGTTGATTGCGGAAAGTAGAATTTGATTATCGTGAGGTCGCTGCCCTCTTCATCCTCAAGGACCAGCCCGCTGCTGACATTCTCGATGATAAAATTACAGATAGCGTCGGCCTTCTCGCGCGGAACACCGAGCGATGCTTCGACAAAATATTGTGACGACTCCACCATTCCGCCTATACTCCCAGCGTTTCTCTGAGTTTCGAGAAGAACGACTTATTCCCCGAAGGGGCCTCAAAAGATTCCGATCGGTCGAGCTGCTGAAGCAGGTCCTTATCTTCTTTGCTCAGTTTGGTCGGAACCCAGACCACGACTCGCACCAATTCATCTCCTTTGCCCCCGTGATGCAAATGCGGAATGCCTTTCCCCCGCATTTTGATCACCTTCCCGTTCTGCGTGCCCGACGGTATCTTCAGCTCTTCGTCGCCGCCAAGAGTGGGCACCTTCACACTGCCGCCGAGGGCAGCGGTCGTGAACGAGATCGGAATCTCGCAGATGATATCGTCGCCATGACGGGTGAACTGATCGTGCTCGATTTCCTCGAAGAAAACCTGCAGATCGCCCGTCTCGCCATGATTCGGGGCGGCATTTCCTTTGTTCTCGATCGTCATATAGTTGCCGGAAGCAACGCCGGCCGGGATGTTCACTTCTACCTTGGTGTCTCCACGGACGACACCTTCCCCCTGGCACACTTTGCACGGATCGGCGATAATCTCGCCGGTTCCGCGGCACATGCCGCACGTTGACACCTGCTGGATCGTGCCCAGAAAGGTTCGTGTGACATTCCGCACCTGACCGGTTCCGCGGCACTGCGGGCAGGTTTTTTTCGATGATCCGGCGGCCACACCGGACGAACCGCACGCTTCGCACGCCTCGAGTCTTCGCACCCGGAGCGTCTTCGTAGCGCCGGTAGCGATTTCTTCCAGCGTCAACTTCACTTTGATTCGAAGATCATCGCCGCGATTGCGCTTTCGCCGGCCGTTGGGGGATCCGCCCATGCCGAAGAGATCATCAAAGACGGAGCCGCCGAAATCGCGCATGAAGGCGCGAAGGGCATCGGACATATCGAACCCCTGGAATCCGCCTCCGTATCCTCCGAACCCGGCCGATTGATCCACTCCGGCGTGTCCGAACTGATCGTAGGCCTGACGTTTTTGCGGATCCTTGAGGATCTCGTACGCCTCGGTCGCTTCCTTGAAGCGGTCCTCGGCGTCTTTATTTCCCGGATTCCGGTCAGGGTGATATTTCATCGCCATCCTGCGATAAGCGGTCTTGATCTCCCCTTCGCCGGCGCTCCGTTCTATCTCGAGTATTTCGTAATAGTCCCGTTTTGACATAGTCCGAACTTACTTCTTGTCGTCGTCTACAACTTCATAGTCAGCATCGACTGCTCCGGAATCGCCGTTCGAGCCTGATTCGGATCCGGCCTGTCCACTGCCTTCGGGCTGTCCGGCTGCCTGACCCTGTTGAGCCGACTGCTGACTCTGCTTGTATATCTCTTCGGCGATCTTATGCGACGCCTGCATCAGCTCTTCCTTCGCCGAATTGATCGCCTCAATCGACTCACCGGCCAGAGCGTCACGGACTTTCTTAATCGCCGCTTCGACCTTCGTCTTTTCATCGGCAGAGACCTTGTCGCCCAGATCCTTCATCGATTTCTCAGTGCTGTACGCCAGTTGGTCAGCCTCGTTGCGGGCCTGAATGAGGTCAGCCTTCTTTTTGTCCTCCTCGGCATGCTTCTCGGCATCTTTGACCATCTTATCGATCTCCGCATCGTTCAGGCCGGAAGAGACCTCAATGCGGATTGACTGCTCTTTGCCGGTCGCCTTGTCCTTGGCGCTTACATGTACAATGCCGTTCGCATCGATATCGAAGGAAACCTCAATCTGCGGAATTCCTCTCGGTGCCGATGGAATGCCGACCAGGTCGAACCGCCCGAGCGTCCGGTTATCGATCGCCATCTTGCGCTCACCCTGAAGGACATGAATCGACACGGCGGTCTGGTTGTCATCGGCCGTTGAGAAGATCTGCGATTTTTTCGTCGGGATAGTGGTGTTCCGCTCGATCAACCTCGTCATCACGCCGCCGAGCGTTTCAATGCCGAGCGATAGCGGAGTGACATCGAGCAGCACGATATCTTTCATGTCGCCGGAGAGGACACCACCCTGAATTGCGGCGCCTACGGCCACCACTTCGTCCGGATTCACGCCCTTATGCGGCTCCCTGCCAAACAGCTCTTTGACAAGCGAAACTACTTTGGGCACACGAGTCATGCCACCGACCAGAACTACTTCGTCGATATCCGAAAACGAAAGCTTCGCATCGGTAACCGCCGACTTGCACGGACCGACTGTTCTCTGGATCAACTGATCGGTCAACTGCTCGAATTTGGCACGAGTCAACGTCAGATCGAGGTGCTTGGGGCCTGACTGGTCGGCTGTGATGAACGGCAGATTGATGTTAGTTTGCATGGTCGAAGAGAGTTCTATCTTGGCTTTTTCGGCCGCTTCTTTGAGGCGCTGAAGGGCCATGCGATCCTTGCGCAGATCTATCCCCTGCGACTTCTTGAACTCATCGGCCATCCAGTCGATCACGGCCTGGTCGAAATCATCGCCACCCAGATGTGAGTCGCCGTTGGTGGAACGAACTTCGAACACACCATCGCCGATCTCCAGAATTGAAATATCGAACGTACCGCCACCCAAATCGTATACTGCGATTTTCTCGTTCGCTTTCTTCTGTAGACCATAAGCGAGCGATGCTGCTGTCGGTTCGTTGATGATACGGAGGACTTCAAGACCGGCGATCTTGCCGGCATCCTTGGTGGCCTGGCGCTGGGAGTCATTGAAATAGGCCGGGACGGTAATCACCGCCTGCGTGACTTCCTGACCGAGATAATTCTCCGCTGCTTTCTTGAGTGACTGAAGGATCATCGCCGAGATCTCCGGAGGCGTGTACCGCTTTCCACCGGCGTCGATCATCACCGCGCCGCGCTCGTTCTCCGTCACTTTGTACGGCACGATCTTTTCTTCCGCTGCCACTTCATTGTGAAGTCTGCCCATAAACCGTTTCACGGAAAATACCGTGTTTTCCGGATTGGTTACGGCCTGCCGCTTGGCAGCGGCCCCGACCAGACGCTCTCCGTCTTTCGTGAAGGCGACTACCGAAGGGGTCGTGCGGGCTCCTTCGAGATTCGGGATTACGACCGGCTCCTGTCCTTCGAGAACCGCTACACAGGAGTTCGTGGTACCGAGGTCGATTCCTATGATCTTTCCCATTACTATTGCTCCATTTCTATCTTTTCACCGTCTTGTGACGATCTGTTTTTCAATGTAACGAACCTGCTATTTCCCTTTGCTCACGCCCACTTTGCTGTGTCGAAGCACTTTCTCCCCGCGCATGTATCCTTTGCTCATTTCAAGCGCCACGATCCCTTCATCGTATTCCTCCGACTCAACCTGCATGAGGGCATCGTGAAGATGCGGGTCAAACGGTTTACCAACCGCTTCGATCGGCGTCACCGAGTACTTGGCAAGCAGCTTTCCGATTTGCGCGTGGATCAGTTCAAACCCCTGGCGAAGAGATTCGGCGTTCGAGCTGCTCTCGGTGTGTTGAAGGGCACGGTCGAAATTGTCGGCTATCTCCACGAGGTCGAAGAGGAGCTTGTCGTTGGCCGCCTGCATCATGTCGTCGTACTGGCGCGCCACCCGCTTTTTGTAGTTGTCGAACTCGGCCGCCGTGCGAAGGAGCTTGTCCTGAAGTTCCTGGATCTGTCCTTCGAACTGCCGCTCCTCGGTAAGCCCTTGGGCACCGGATGCCTCTTCCCCGTTTTCGGACTGCTCGTCGTCCGTCTCTTCGGGGGAATCGGGGTTCAGCCCGGCCGGGGCCGCCTCGTTATTCTCGTCGACTCTTGCCTTCTTATCTTCAAACATCCACGTTATTCCTTATCTGTTAATCCGGAGAGCACTTCGGTAATCGCTCTTGCGGTATAGTCTACTACTGAAATCAGTTTATTGTAATCCATGCGGGTTGGCCCGATTATGCCGATCGTCCCGACCACATTGCCGACTTTATACTTTGATGTCACCAGAGAGCAATCTACAATCTCCCGGAATCGGTTCTCGTGACCGATCGTGATGACCAGTTCTTCCTGCGTCGCATTGTCCAGGAAATCGGAGAGTACTTTGTTGTTCTCGATCACTCGCATTAATTCGGATACCTTCATCAAGTCGGAGAATTCAGGCTGCTGGACGAGATTGTCGGCGCCGGAGACTTTGATATCCTGACTCTGGCTGTCGGTCCAGATCTTGTCTTTGCTGTCGACGATCAACTGGAGCAGTTTGCCGTGCCCGCCGATATCTTTCGTGCGCTTGCCGATACTGTCGCGGATCTCGGCAAGACTAAGCCCGCTGAGGCGTTCATTGAGGATCGATTCCAATTCGGTAAGAGAGTGCGGTTCGAACGAAGCTTCAACTTCGATAATCACCGATCGCACCAACCCGGACTGCACTACAACCACGACCATCAGGCGATCATCGTTGAGCGGAATGAGATCCAGACGCCGCAACACTCCGCGTTCAAATCGTGGCGCCACCGTTACGCCAAGCTGGCGGGTGATCTCGCTGAGAATCTTGCTGGTCTGACCGAGGATTTCGCCAATCCCCCGCCCTTCTTTGAGAATCGACTTACGAATATGTTCCTTCTCCGCCTCGGTCAGGTCATCCGGCTTCAGCAAATAGTCCACATAGACACGATAGCCCAGATCGGTCGGAATGCGGCCGGCCGACGTGTGTGGCTGCTGGACCAGTCCGAGCTCCTCGAGATCCTGCAGCGTATTCCTCACCGTGGCCGAGGATATCCCCATTTTGAACTTGTTTGCGATCACGCGCGAACCAACCGGGTCGGCGGTGGAGACATAATACTGGATCAGGTTATTGAGTATTGCTTTTTCGCGAGCTGTCAGATTCTCAAATGCCACGATTTACTTTCCTCGAATGAATCTGCCACATTGGCAGTATGTCTGGCAGAGTGCTAATAAGATCATGATTCTTATAACAATTGTCAAGCGTAAATGATTCCGGATACGGAAGATGAGTTGCGAATATCAAACCGAAAGGCCGACCCCGATCAGGGGTCGGCCTCACAGTGTAGAGAATCTATGATAAACAGCTCACAAGGAGCCGGGAGGGCACCGATTGCGCTATTTCTTCTTATCGTTATCCGATTTCTTGCTGCTGTCCGCCTTCTTTGCCGTCTTGTCTGCGTCCTTTTTGGCGGAGTCGGATTTCTTGTCGGCAGCTTTCTTGTCGTTCGATGAATCCTTGGCTTTCGCTTCCGTCTTCTTCGCCTGGTCCTCTTTCTTGGTCAGGTTCTCCCGACGGTCATCGATACCATTGTTGTTCTTGTCGATGAAGTTGTCGAACTTGCTTGAACTCTTCTTTTTCGAATCATCGCTCGCTTTGGACGACTTGTTGGCCTCTGATTTCTTGTCTTTGCTGTCGTCCTTTTTGGGCTGATCCTTTTTCTTTTCATCCTTCTGCTTCTCGACCTTCTCGGTCGCCTTTTCCTTCTTCTCCACAGCGTTCACATTGCTGCTGAAAGTGACCAGCAGAAACCCGGCAAGCAGGAGCACCAGTGTTTTCTTCATCGCTCATTACCTCTTTCACTGTCAGGCGCTTTCGCGCCTGACAGATGACATATTTCCAACCTTCTCCCTGGGCTTGTCAGCGACTAGTGACGGCCGCCTGACTTCTTGCCGCCGCCGGAGGTCGACTTACCACCTTCGGTTGACTTGCCGCCGCGAGACTCGGATCCGCCCGATTTGGCGGCCGGTTCAGTCCGCTTCACGCTCGACGAGGACCGTTCCGGAGCCTTGCTCTTCTCTACCTTAGGCTGAGCCTTAGGTTCGGCCTTTCTTTCCTGAGTCGCGCCGGCACTGCCAGTCCGCTTTGTGGTCTGGGTCGATCTCTGCTCTACCGTCTTGCTGCCGCGTTCAGTCGTAACCGCACCACTCCGCTTTTCAACTGAGCCGGAGCGCGTGCCAACCTGGTTGCTTCCTGAACCCTCGTAGGTAGTACGATAGGTCGTACGATCACGCTTCGAGTCGCTCAAAGTCGATCCGGCTGTTTCATAGCCGCGGTCAGTCTGAATAACTTCGGTCGTTCCCCGAACATGCTTCTTCGGAAGAAAGACATCGGACGTCTTAGCGCTGCCACCGGAAGTCCCTTTGGTGCCGGCGTGGAAAACCGCATCGACAGCATCGGAAGACTTATAGCCGGGGTATCCGTTGCCGACCGGATTACGATAACCAACGTCACGCACCTCTTTATATTTCGATCTGATCGAAGGTGAGGTGTGAATAACGTTATTGTTCAAGACTACCGTGTTGTACCGGGTGATGTGAACATCGTGCTCCCAGCAATAACCGAAGTGATCGTACACCGTGACCGTGTGCCAGCCGACATAGAGGCGCGGGATATACAGCGGGGCAATACCCCAATAGACGCCGTTGACATAAACGGTGCCACCCCACGGATAGTCGATATAGATGTTACCGGTTACCGTCCAGGCAGGATAATCCGGATAATATACCGGGCGATAGTAATCGTTTTCCCACTTATCCACATAGATCGCCGAACGATCGAAAGCGAACCGCTGACCGTCGTAGCCGGCAAAGAACCGTCCGTTGACATAGTCCATGAAATCGAACCGGTCGTCACGATCGAGCACAACGCCGGACGTCGGATACCAGTCGGGAACGGTGAAGCGTTCGCGCGAGGCAACCGCCTGGATGTTCTCCGTGCCTTCCGGGCCGTTCACGACGAGATCGAAGTTGTCTCCCTTGCCGGGAATATGATAGGTCACCCCGCCCTTGACATAGTTGTCGTCCCCTTCATTGCTCGGGAACAGCAGGTTGACACGACCCTTGGTATCGACCGTGTAAATCGCCACGAAGGCATCCCGGTTTACCCGGAAGTCGATCGTGACTTTGTCTCCGATGTAGAAATCGCCGTCAGGATGATTCGTCCAGACATCGATATCGAGATACCTGTCGATCTTCGTATTGTTGTAATACTGGTCGGCGCTGTAATCATCGTTGCCGGAGTCATCATACACCTGTGCGGCACTGTTCTGCGCCCGGACGCCGAGCGCCGTGATGACAACCGCAAAGGCCGTCATGCCGAGAAGATTGTAAAGTTTGCGCAACATGGTGTCCACCTTTCTTTGTGGCTTCTATCGCAGATTACTCTGCGGAATGTTCTTATCCAAGTACTCCGAGGTGTGGGCCGGTTTCACCGCGCCGGGATTCGGCGCCACCAGCTCAGGATTGTCCTGATCGGTCTGGTAAGCCCACCCAAAAGTTACGGAATTCGTATTTATCGATCTCACCCGCATCTTCGCATAGTGACTATCGTTCGTCCAGATGACATACGTATGTCCCTGGATGATTTCTGACCAACCTACGTTCGACCACCCGTCGGTCGGAGCGTACGAAATCTCGTCCAGACTGTCGGTGTAGCCCATATCCTGCAAATCCGTATTGACGTCACCGGCGTTGATATAGAAGACTCCGCTGACTCTATCAATGTAAATATCCGCCGCCGGGCTGGCCGGTTTCACCTGCATCTGCGCGGCGAAATTGTAGCCCGAAAGACTTGAATCCACCGCGACATCAAAGAGGGTGACTTCACCGTCAGGACGCGGCGTGTCGAATACATTCTCTGCTGACAGATCCGATTCATTACCGGCATGGTCGTAGGTGGAAACGGCGTAATAATAGGTGACACCGTTGACCGCGGTATTATCGATGTACTCATAAATAAGCAGGTCAAGATTCGGATTCGCCTGAGCATCAACCGAGCCGATCCGGGTGTAGTTGTTAGTAGGTTCGAGCGACCGCCAAACATCGTACCCGGAGATATCGGAATCATACGGGCCGTTCCAATAGATATAGACGGCGTGGTCACCCGTAACAGAATAGACTCCCTGCGGAGCGGGAGGGGCCGGATCATAGACAGGGTTGTTACTGTTGTCGTTGCAGCCAATCAGGCCGGTCATGGCGATGGTCGCCGCGGCCAGGAGAGTTGTGATCAGTTTCGTCTTCATACTATGAATTCCTTCTACAATATGTCTATCCTTGCCTGACTATTAAACAACTTGCGTGCCAAACAAGGTATAGCATTATACTTCAACAGGTTAGCTATTCTCATTGTGCGCTGAAGGACACATTATGCACAAAAATTGTGCGTGTGGGGAGGCTGCAGGCACGGAATATGTGCCGGGGGTTGGCTCAGTCTCGATTCAGCCCGTATTCCTTGATCTTCAGTCTGAGGGTATTGCGGTGAATACCAAGCGTGTCGGCCGCTTTGGCCATGTTCCAGTCGAGGCTGTCCAGGCAGAATTTGATATGCCGCTTCTCAACTTCGGCCATCGGCAGCAGTTCGCCGGAAGCTGCGGCGGCGGAAGAGGTGTGGGCTGACAGACCGGAGAGATCGGCCCGGGTAATCGAAGATCCGGTGGAAAGGACGACCGCCCGCTCGATAATGTTCTCGAGCTCGCGCACGTTTCCCGGCCAGGCGTAAGACGTCAACAACTCGGCGGCATCGGGGGCGATCCCCTTGACCTCCTTCCCTGCCCGTCGCGAGAACTTCTCCATGAACTTCTCGGCCAGCAGCAGAATATCTCCGGCCCGTTCTTTGAGCGGCGGCATGTGGATCTGCACGACATTCAAGCGATAGTAGAGATCCTCGCGGAATTTCTGTTCCTCGACGAGTTTCTGAAGATCCCGGTTGGTGGCGGCGATGATTCTGATATCGAGTGAGATATCCTTCACCGAGCCGAGCCGTTCGATCTTTCGTTCTTCGAGCACCCGAAGCAACTTCACCTGCATCGAGAGCGGCATCTCCCCGATTTCATCGAGAAACAGTGTCCCACCCTCGGCCAGTTCGAATCTCCCCTGCTTGGCTCGATCGGCCCCGGTGAAAGCACCCCGCTCGAATCCAAACAACTCCGACTCAAGAAGCGTCTCCGGAAAAGCGGCGCAGTTGATCGCCACAAGTTTCCGTTCCGATCGGGGCGACAATGCGTGCACCGCGCGCGCGACCAGCTCCTTCCCAGTTCCCGATGGTCCGGTGATGAGAACTGTAGCTTCTTTGGATGCAACCAGCGAGATAAGCTCTTTGACTTTCCGGATCGGGGCCGATTCGCCGATGATCTCGGATGTGGGAAATACTTCGGCCAGCCGTTCGCTCAGGACGACATTGTCAACCACAAGCCGATTCTGTCTGGCCGCCTTCTCCAGCTTGAGCATCAGCTCATCGAGATCCTCCACCGGCTTGGTGAGGTAATCGTACGCCCCCGCTTTCATCGCCGCTACCGCCGTCTCGACAGAGCCGAAGGCAGTGAGAACGATCACCTGGATGAACGGATTTATTTCTTTGAGTCCGGCGATAAGTTCCAGTCCGTTCATGCCGGGCATTTTCATGTCAACGATCGCGACCGGGGCGAATACATGCGGATATAGCTCCAGCGCTTTTTCCCCGGACTCGGCGGTCGTGACGGCCAACCCTCTTTTGTCGAGAAAGCCGGCGAGAAGCTCCCGCTGGGCTTGTTCGTCATCGACAATGAGAACTTTCAGCTCTTTCATCCTGTCATGGTAATTCGATTTGGTGCGATGCGGAAATAAAAAAACCCGCCTGCGGGGCGGGTTTGAAATTCATTGGAATCAAATCACGAACCGGAACCGATTACGATTCGAACACCGGCGCGGATGTCAAAAAATGACAGGTCTTTGCCAAACTTGTACGTGTTACCTTCATAGTTGACGGAGACATCTTTGGTCGCCGCGCGCATGTAGTTGGCTTCGAGGAACAAGCCACCGTAGTCGGCCGTGTAATAGAACAAGCCAGCTCCGACACCGTAACAGAACGCCGGGTCATAGGAAACCTGACGATATCTATCTCCGTTCGGGTTCTTCACGAACGTCGTGAATTTCGGAAAAGCCAGACCGACCGAACCACGAACATACGGTTGCAGGTTGGATTGACTGTTCAAATAGTACTTCACGTAGACATTCGGGCTGTACAAGCGATGTTTCAGGCCGTCAGCCTTCGTGTCGGTCGGGCTGTTGTCGATGCTGTACTGAGAGTAGGTGAAGTTGAAGCCGGTAACAAGTTGAAGGGTCGCGATATAGCCGATATCGATGCCCATCAGGTAGCCGGTCTTGGCGCCGAGAGAATCGCCGAAATTTTTGCTGTCGCCGGTCGGCAAGCTGACCCCGCCTATGAGATTGACCTCGGCAACATCCTTCTCCACAACCTCTTCCTGTGCCAGAACGGTCGTGCCGAAGGTATAAAATACCAGAAACAAAGCGGATGCTACAATGACCAGTTTCTTCATCTGCGTATCCTCAAACTAAATAACAATATCCTCTGTATTTCGCGCAGACGATCCCCACAAGCAGATCTCGCGCTGCGTAAAGACTCGAAATAAACACTTAGGTGACGGTTTGTCAACCGTTTATATGTAAAGAAAAATTGGGGAAATGTCGTTGCCTGGTGTTCTCAAGTTGAATCATTGTATATATGGATGTCGACACCTTAAAGCGTGTCGACTTATGAGGATTAGGTATCCAAGAAAAAAGGCGGCACCGGGGCCGCCTTTGCGTGTGTGTCATTCCTCCGGTGAGTCTAGTCCAAATCGCCGGTCTGGACATTCGACATGAAATGCTTTCCGTCGAGCGAAATCGAAGCACTGCCGTCGCCAAGCACGATCGTGAAATTCCGATCGACACTGCGTTCACGATAAGCCGTGCCGCGCTGGAAGGTCACCTGTGCCTGGTACTCACCGGTGACCGTTCCGCTCAGATTCTGCGACAGATCGAGCCGGCTTCCGCGCGGACCTTTGAGGTCAACAAAATTCATGCTGATGGAGTGATTCAGCGTGCGAGTGGCGAAAGGGGTAGTAATTGTATCGACGGCCGAACGTGAGTATGTTCCGTTAATCGTCACGGTATCGGTGTTCACGCCGGTGGCAACCCAGCTGCCGCTCAGGCCGGTCAACTGTTGCGACACACGAAGGGTACGGTGCTCGCCGGATCCACTTACGATATCGAACTGCACACTGTAAGCAGTATCGGTTCCGTTCGTCCAGTACTGCATCGCGTTGCCGAGCTGATCGCTGTAGCGAAGATGATAGGTGCGTGTGACATGCGCATAGTATTGTCCGGTGGACAAGGCCGCGCTCGTGCTGAACCTGAATGGTCCAGGTATTGGTCGCACCATCCCAGGTTGCTGAGACCGGAGTCACCGACCGCTATCTTGCCAACCGCCGCCGGAGCTAGAAATTCAGACATGTCGCCAATCTGGTCAGCCGCGCCACCATCGTTTTCCCCGACGGCGCTGGCAAGAGATGTGGCGACATCACCGTCAGCGGTCGCCGATGTCGTGGATGAAACCGGGTTGTCGGAACATCCGGCGACGAAGAACCCCATGATAGCGACCAGGGCTGGAACCAGCCCGAAACGAAAAGCGTGAAACTTGCGGTACATAAACATTCCTCCTGAACAGGTTGCTTGTATGCGGGCGGTCGGCCGATCCCGCATCGTGTTGTCTTCTGATCAGGGCCTTTAGCAATGGCTATGCCAGACTGTTTGCCTGTTGTTTTTCAAAGAGTTAGGGATTGTTAAGACTGGCGTGCACCGAGAATCTGTACGGTTTGGTACTTGTTAGGATCTGAACGGTACACCGGATCGGTGCGGGGAACCTGAGAATCTCAACAATAGCGGAAAGCTAACATTATGATTCAGGGTCGACCTCCGAAACGGGGTCGACCCTGAAAAGTGAAGTTCGATTATTGCGCCGCGTCCGGATCGGGCGGGAAATGCGCGTCAATTTTCTGACCACGAAAGCCAATGATGGACGTCATTCACCGTTCCATCGTTCTCCGGATTATGCGAGCAACAAGTGCTGGAGTCTCTTGCCCCGGCTAAAATATTCCAGACGCTGTCAACATTCATGTAGATGTTCGGGTACGCGTCGTAGACTTCCATCGGGCGTACCGAGCGTAAATGGTATCGTATAGACAAAACCATTTTCAGAGTTAATGAGCGTTTCATACAGTCCGGTAAAGGCAGCCGCCTGAAACATCACCGTGAGTTTCCGCGGATCATCGAAAAACTGTCCGGTCATCGCGAACACACTTGTGGCTGTTGAATCCCAGACGCCAGTTACGACACTTGATCCGGTCCAGGTCCAGGTGTCGGTGTTCGGAGGATCGGACTCGGGATAGGTGTAAGAGTATTCTCCCGAGACTGTAGCTTCACCGTAAGAATCGTCCGCTACCGTGTTGATGAGTGAATAGAAAGTCGGGGGGCCGCCCGGCAGATCCCGGTAGTTATGCACATCGGCCCGGAGGTGGAAGTTTACGGTGAGCGCGCCGGTCAGCGTTCCGGCATCCTGCTCTACATAATTCAACGCCCCTCGCCACTCGGTCAGATTGACGACATTGCTTTTTCGCTTGAGAGGATTCTGTCGGGCCCTGCCGGCCATCGACTTCGACTGTCACCGGTCCGGCCGAACCCTGCCCGCTGTTCGGGATCAGGGCGGTGATAATCTGCGGGCTGACCATCTCTCTACTGGCAGCTCGACGCTATCGACAAATCACACGTCCCGTGCGAACCGGGATCGCTCCCGAACATCCCGATAACAACCAGACTGTCGGTATGCTCGAGGACGAACATGTTTCTGATACTGGGAGCAAGGAGACCGCAATCCCTTGCAGATGCTCCACTTTGAATTTCGATTGCGATTCTGGAGTCGGTGTCAAGGCCCGATATCTTATCAAATCCTGCCAGACGTGATCAGCATCGAACGGCCGCTGTTTCGGGAAATTCGTCCGGCCAATAGACTAGATGCGTTCGTTCCAAGCGACCGGTCGAAGAAGAACTCTGCCGACGGAATTCGAAGGATAGACGTTCGACAGTATTTTGTCCAGCCGCAGAAGGTCGAAGCCCCCGCCGCTTTGAAACCGTTCCTAAGCGACGGTACGCTGTCTCCGTCGCAGGCATTCATGAAGATCAGACTCTGCGGCGCAAAAGTCATATACTGAGCGACAAACTTCCCGGTGTACGCAGTACCTCGCCATGCATCAGGCGCAATGGGTCGAATCCGCCGAATTGTCATGGGCTAACATATATACAAGCTCGTGGCTGCTCAAGAGCGAATCGAACAACGTATCATTATGCGCACTGTATGGAGTGGCTGTCCAATGGCCGAGGAAGAGTTGGTTGTAGCCGTCAAAACCCGGGGCCACCATGCGCGTCCATGATAGAAGATACCGTTCCATTAATGGTGAGCAGGTCAGGAACACTTCCGGTATTAGTGATCACGGTGTGGTAGCCGCCACTGTCAAGCAAGGGTTTAATCAGGGGAATACTCTTTTCAAAACAAGGGTAGCCGAGAGTACTGATGAGTACGGCCTCCAGGGACTGCGGTAATTCGTAGTCGGCGGCCGCGGGCGAAGCATTCATCGCCGGAAGCGGTGATACTCCGTCCCAATCAGGATAACGTCTCTTTGGAATCACAAAGTCATCCGGAATATAGGGGTCGACCGATGGTTCAGGAACAACTCCGGGGCAAAACCCGGGCCGTCGGGTGGCCGGTTGTTGGGAATTACCAGATACCGTCCATCCGTAAACCAGGCCCAGACGGAGATGCTGTCGATGACCGCTGCGGTGTCAATTTCAGGACGCGTCATTAGATAATCGACCAACGCCATCGCTACCGAATCATCCGGCCCGGAAAGGCCCTCATAGACACTATCGATTGCGCTGAAACAGGCCGCTCTGGCCTGGTCGGTCAGACCGGTGGGGCCGCACGGCTCCAGCGGGGCCCCGCCGCCGAACGTGTAATCGACCAGCCGAACAAGGTCTGAAATATCAACGACTCCATCAGGATCGGCATTGATATTAGCTGCCTCCGGGCAGCAAAGCGAGTCACCGGCTCCGAACATGAAATCAACGAACCGGATCAGATCGGAAATGTCAACGATACCATCCGGAGAGCAATCTACATTCCCCCGTTCGGTACAACAGCCTGACTGCGCCAGCGCTTGATGTGACGGAACCAGCGAATAGCCAAGAAGTAGCAGCGGCAGCAAGAGCGGACGGACACACCTACAAGTTGACTTCACCGCGTGCTGCACCGTAAGCCAGAGAGTCGCAGCCATGGACATGCCTCCGAAAGTAAGGAGAGTGAGATTGGGTATAAGGATTGGATCTGGTTACTCGGTGATGTCAGAGCATCCATTCCTGCTTTAATTTCAATATAGACCAAGGAGTCTTTCTGTCAAGGATAAAATAGACCAACTTAGACTACCTGAGTCAACCGGCCGAACGATTCGTGGCCGATCCGACACGACGTTTTGCCCGGAAATTGTATTCTGTGATCCGCAATACAGCTCTCCGCGCAGTCCTGCCCGACAGCTCCGTCCCGCCGACGCCGGGGGAAAAACTGGTTGTATTTTAGGGGGAATTCCCGTATAATCTGTGCTTCACATCAGAATTTTGAGGGAAAATGAAGATTCTAGTGGTCGGATCAGGCGGCCGGGAACATGCCCTGATCTGGAAGCTCAGCAAATCCAAAAAAGTTGACAAAATCTATTGTGCGCCCGGGAACGGCGGGATCTCCCTTAACGCCAAGTGTGTCAACATAAAGGCCGACAATGTCGGCGCCCTTGCCGATTTTGCCGCCCGCAACAAAATCCACCTCACCGTGGTCGGCCCCGAAGCATCGCTGGCGGCCGGGATTGTCGACGAATTCCAGAAGCGTAAGCTCAAGATATTCGGCCCCGATCGTAAGGCGGCCCAGCTGGAGAGCAGCAAGGTCTTCTCAAAAGAATTCATGCGCAAGTATCACATACCCACCGCTCCGTTTCGGACTTTCACGACGGCGGCGGAAGCGATGGGGTTCTGTCGCGCCCTGGAATTCCCAGCGGTGATCAAGGCCGATGGTCTGGCGGCCGGCAAAGGGGTGGTGGTCGTTAAAGATGTCAGCCAGGCCGAGATGGTTATCGAAGACATGATGCTCAAAAAAGTATTCGGCCCAGCCGGGGATCGGATCGTGATCGAGTCGTTCCTGACCGGTCAGGAAGTATCGATTATGGCAATTTCCGACGGTAAAACCGTCCTTCCGCTGCTCCCGAGTCAGGATCACAAACAGGCGCTCGAAGGCGATCGCGGACCGAATACCGGCGGCATGGGTGCGTACTGCCCGGTCCCTTTCATCAGCCCGGAGACGATGGAATCAATCATTGAGCACGTGCTGGTACCTACCATAAACGGACTGACCCAGGAAGGGATCACCTATCGGGGTATCTTGTATGCCGGTCTCATGTTATCTGAATCGGGACCGAAGGTCCTTGAATACAACTGCCGGTTCGGCGACCCGGAGACTCAGGTCGTGCTTCCCCTGCTGAAAACCGATCTTGCAGAGCTCATGCTGGCTGTCTCCAGCCAGAATCTTGCCTCAATCGGCAAATTAAACTGGAAGAATGAGTCGGCCGTCTGTGTAATATTAGCGTCGAAAGGATACCCGGGGAGATATACGACCGGTGCGACAATCTCAGGGCTCCAGGATGTGAGGGACCCGGGCTGTCTTGTCTTTCACGCCGGAACGGAGAGAAAGGGAGATCGCTGGTTGACGGCCGGAGGACGGGTGCTCGGAGTGACTGCTCTCGACACCGATCTCAAACAAGCGCTCAACCGGGTGTACAGAATGGTGAACCGGGTACGGTTCGAAGGTGTTATGTATCGGAAGGACATCGGATTCAGAGCGATGGCTCCGGTAGAGAAATAGGAATCGAAAATTATGCCCAAGGTACTCATTATTACCGGCTCAAAGTCGGATCTGGAATACGCCGAGACCTGTAAGAAGCAGCTCGATGCTTTCGGAATCGAAGGCACAATTGAAGTCACTTCGGCCCATCGCCACCCGGACAAGACCCGTGAACTTACTTCCGGTGCGGCATCGAACGGGTACGAAGTGATTGTCGCGATGGCGGGGCTGTCCGCGGCCTTGCCCGGAGTTGCGGCGGCACACTCAAACTTGCCGGTTATTGGCGTACCCCTTCCGGCAGCATTGAATGGTCTGGACTCGCTCCTGTCAGTGGTACAGATGCCTCCGGGCATCCCGGTGGCAGGTGTCGCGATCGGCTCGCCGGGCGCGAAAAATGCCAGCGATCCTGGCCGCCAGGATTCTTGCACTCAAGTATCCGGAAGTCCGCGCAGCCCTGGAGACGCACCGTAAGTCGTTGTGAGTCTTCGCCTGGATCGTTTCGAATATACTTTTGTACAACAGTTAAATAATCGAAGGGAGAGATGATCGCTATGTCGAAAACGCAGATTAGTTCGCCGTTGATCTTATTCCTCGCCGCCTTGTCGCTGACGGCAGTCGTGGTGACATCCGCGTTCGCGGCGGCCGACACTGAAAAGGCCAAAGAAAGCTTCAACAAGGGTGTCAATTTCGAAAAGGACAGCAAACCGGACCAGGCGCTGCTTGCCTATCAGGCCGCCATCAACGCGGATCCGGGTTATGTCGATGCCTACCTGAACGCGGGCGCGATCTATTTCGCGAAAAATCAGTTCGCCGACGCGCTCAACATGTTCAAAACCGCAACCGAGAAAGACAAGACGCGCTCCGACGCTTTCGCCAATCTCGGCCGAGTCAACTATCAGCTGAAGAAATACCTCGAAGCTGAGACAGCCTTCAAACAGGCGATCGCGCTCGATGGTAAAAACGCCGACCTGTACAAGGAACTCGCGAAAGTCTACTACCAGAAAAAGAACTGGGGAGACGTGATCTCGACCCTGGATAAGTGCAATGAACTCGGCGGCGGTGACTACTACACCTACTACCTCCAGGGTAAGGCATACGAAAGCGAAGACAAGACGAACGACGCGATCGAAGCCTACAATAAATCGATCGCCAACAAGAATGACTTCTACTACTCGCATTCGTCGCTCGGTCAGCTGTATCTTTCGCAGAACAAGTATGACAAAGCTGCCGGCGCTTTCAAGTCGGCACTGGGCGTGTCCCCGGACAACTTCCGGGCCGCTTATAACTATGCGGTCGCGGTGGAGTCGTCCAATCCGGACAACTACGGCACGAACATCACCAATTGGGAGAAGTTCGTGAAGATCGCGAAGAACAATCCAAAGGCAAAGAACGATGTGGCGGTGGCTCAATCGCACATCAAAGATCTCAAGGACGCTCAGGAGAAAGCATCGCTTCAGTAAGCGAACTTGCTGAGTTGATTCCAAGACTTAGACCCCGTGTGAGAGCGACTCACGCGGGGTTTTTGTTTGCAACCAATAACTGGAATCCTTTCCTGACGGAGGCATCGTACTCCGAACGTGCAGCGGACAAGGGCAAGCTCGAAGACGAATCCGGCCCTGCTGCAGAAAGAGCGCGGGGTGCCCCACCTTTCAGGTGGGATCCCGCGCCGTCATCTATTTTTCGTACATACCCACCCGCAGGGTGGGGCACCGGAAATGGAGAGATCGCCACGGCTGTCGCGCCTGTCGGCGCACCCGACGTCTCGTGATAACAATCTATCGGACTAACAACCCAAACCGGCTACGGACATGGGCAGGCTCGAAGACGAATCCTGCCCTACCGAAGAGGGATTAGTTGGAAGTCCCTATTCACGGGGGAGGCAGATACTGTCGGGCCGGAAATACCCGTAACAGAGTGGTGGGGCATTCAGGCAGAAGGCATTATCAACGGGATTGAGGCAAAAAGAGATGCGCCGTCAGCGGAGGTCACTTTCGGCGCATCGAACAAGAGTATGGCGGAGATATTTGCAGTAAACTTACTTCCCCGTACTATTTCTTCGCGAATTCCACCTTGGCGAAATCTTCCCAGTCAACTTCGACTTCATCGTCGGTGCCGGACTTGATAAAGATTCCCTTATTGTCTTCGTCGACATCGTTCGAGCCGCGGAGTCTGAAGGTCCGTCCATCGAGCGTGGTGACATCCGATGAACGGTACGAGCGCTTCTCGATTTGCTTGACCAGTCCCAGTTCCAATTCGAACTGAATGTCATGATACTCGCCGTTGAGCAGCTCCCAGGTGTACTGCTCGTCATCGTCCCAGCGGATCTGTCCGGTATAGGTCTTGCCATCCTCGGTCGTTACGGTGCCGTACAGCGGGGTGCTCGGCTTGAAATCATCGTATGATACCGGCTTGTATTTCTCCGAAAATTCTATCTTGTCGAATTCGTCCCAGGGAATTACTACCTGGCCGAAACCGGGATCGCCGATCACAATACCGCGGTTTTCGTCGTTGACATCGTTGGTCCCGCGAAGCAGCATCGACTCGCCCGTTTTCAGAGTCACCGTGGCGCCGTTCGAACTGTATCTTTCGATCGAGGCGATTTTGTTGAATTTGATCTTGCGCGCCCGTCCGTCTTCTTCGCCGTCGAGAATGTCATTGCCGAGCGCCTCGTCCACATCCCAGGCAACAAAGCCGGTGTAGGTGTCGCCGCGACGGCTCGTCACCGTACCGTAGAGGCGATCGCCGAAATTGGAGGAGACATCCGACGGAGCCTGGGCGAAGTCGATTCGGTCGATATCGCTCCAGACGAATTCGATCTCCCCTTCTTTGTTGTCCTCAACGATGATTTCTCGCACATCGCTCCCAATATCTGTCGAACCCCCTTCGAACTCGACCTGCTCCCCTGACTTGAGGGTCAGCATCGCCTTGTCATCGTCGATCGCCTCGAGAGACTTCAGGTGACCCATCCGGATGCCGGATTGAGCGGAGAAATTGTCGCCCCAGCTCACATGCGAGTTACCTATTTTCAGCCCGAAGATCTCGATAGAACTCTCTTTTTCATGATACTTTCTTCGGCTCTTCTCGGCGTGGGTTTGCGGCAACTCCTTGGTTCCGTCGAGCACATCTACCCAGCTTGGTTCGTTTCGATCCCAGCGGATGAGGCCGGTATAGGTATCGCCATCGACAGTGGTCAGCGTGCCGTATACTCGGCCGCTGCTGCCGTCTGCGAATGAACATAGAGCTGTCGTGAATACAAAAACGGATGTTAAGGTCAAGGTCTTTAGCACTGTCATCCTTTGCCTCCGGTGAGAAATCAACATATTATCCTATTGTGGTTTACGTAATCCGGTGGAAAAAGTTACCGGGGCAGACAGATTTGGTATGTTTTTGGTGAGTGCGGAAAGTTATTTCAGCATCAGCATTTTTCTGACGAGCGAAATGCTCCCGGCCCGAAGACGGTAGAAATAGATACCTGAGGGAGCCACCGAACCATTGGAGAATCGGCCATCCCAGGAGACGACATGCTCCCCGGCCGTTAGTTCCCCTTGTTCCAAAACGATGACCCGCTGTCCTATGATATTGAACAGCTCAAGGGTTACTTGAGCGGAACGCGGGAGTTCAAAGCGAATGGTGGTCGATAAATTAAACGGGTTGGGGCTGTTCTGGCCGAGCAGAAACTTCCCCGGCAGGCCGTTATCCGAAGGATTATCGACATCGGTCGTTGGCGAAATGGTGATCTGCCCCGGCACGAATCGCGAGGTAACGATCTTTTTTGAGGGCACCGTCAGACTCAACGCCAGGGAATCATTACTCAAGGTGTCGATCGTAACCGTGGTGATCAGGCTTTTGGCGGTGAAGTACATCTCGGCGAGATGCTGTTCTCCGAGCGAGAAATACACGCCGGGAGTAATGACCGTCCATTCCAGACGGAGAATCCCGCCGACCGAATCGTTGACCCAGGAGAACGACGTCTGCGATGGAACGCCCAGGCCTGCTGTGACTGAGTCGATCCGGATCGCCGAGGTATCGTAATGTAACGGTAGAAGTATACCGCTGACCGAGCTGGAGAAAACACCTACGATCGAAGTGTTCCCATGGTCGTACGAGAGAACGTTCGTCGGCAGTACTTTCAACGTGTCATTGGAGATCTCGATCCCGTGCACATCGAGTCGCACGGAAAGGACCAGCGAAGAGTCGTGACTATCGGTGTCGACCAGAGTGATGACGGCCAGGTGAGTCCCGACCGAGAGCGAGTTGTCATTGACGGATACATCGAGAGTGTCGGTGGTCGTGCCGGTCGACGGATTGATCGTGAGCCAGGAGACGTCGGCATGGGCGCTGAAGTGGAGCGGATTGTATCCGCTGTGACTGACAATGATCTGCTGTGTTTCCGGCAGGGCGCTTCCCCATTGCATCTGGAAGGCGAGCGAGGTCGGTGTCACCCAGAGCGACGGGTCGTTATATTTCTGAATCGACGCATAGATGTCCAGATTTCCGTTCCGATTGTCGGACCAGGTAATATAACGGTAGACACCGTCGAGAGCGACATCGGGACGGAGCTGCAGGCTGTCGGTATAGGAATTGGCGGTGAAGTTCGCTTCGCGGACGATGCCGTCGGCATCGATCATTTGCCCGCTGATATCCCACGATCCGGAGGCTGAGTCGGACCAGATGATGGCGACATTTCCCATCCGATCGGAGGCGATCGACGGTTCCCGTTGAGCCGCCAGTCCAAGGTCGGTGTTGATTCGGATTTCCCCGTTGGCCGAGGTCATGGAAACATCGTATTTCTTGGCATAGATATCCGGGTTGGCCGGATACACGCCGTTGCGCCAGTCGACCCAGACCACGGTGAAATGTCCGGCGGCGTCGGTGGCGACATCGGGAAAGGCCTGGCGCGCCGACTGAGAATCGGTATTCACTTTGATATTCGCGCTGAGCGGATTTCCGAGCGAGTCATAGCGGCGCACGAAGATATCGTCGTTTCCCATGCGATTGTCATACCAGGTTACCACGAACCAACCCTGGGGGGAGATCGCGACTCTCGGCGCATGCTGCTGACTGGTACCGGCATCGTCGTTCACCATGAAGTTGGAGCCGATAAGCGCGCCTGAAGGATCGATCAATTGCCCGTAAATATCCCAGTTTTGATTTCGATAGTCGGCCCAAACGACCACTCCCTTGCCGTGCGGCCCCAGCGCGATATCGGGAGTTTCCTTGGTGGAGTCGGGCCATTCGGTGGTGAGGTTGCGATTCACGCCTGAGGCGGTCAGCGAAGAGTCGAATCGCTGGAAATAGATATCCGGATCGAACGGATAGGTGCCGTTGCGATAGTCTCGCCAGACAACAGAAAAGAGTCCGGAGAGATCCACCGCGATCGCCGGCTCGAACTGGTAGGAGGCGTTGGTGTCATCGTTGATCTTACGATTGCGTCCGACCGGCAGGCCGTTGGCGCCGAATCGCTGGACGTAAATATCATTGGTCCCCTCGCGTTTGTCCACCCAGGTGATGACGAAAGTGTGATCGCCGGAGACAGCGATTCGGGGATTATTCTGCACCGTGTGACCGCCGTCGTCGTTCACCATGAAATCGGTTCGTTCCCCCGCAGAGGCGGAGAATCGGCCGACCGCGATGAGCAGCGTAGCCAGAAGGATGTATTGCATGATAGTCTTCACCGCAGAGATGCAAGGCAAAGAAAATGCCCGTCGGGGTCGACGGGCATTTCAAACGGCGATTTATGTTTTGAACCTGTTGTTGTAACAGGTGTTACATATCAAACAAAACGCTCAAATAGAGGTCGCGCGAAGCTTGTAACGGCCACAAATGAGGAAATATGTTCCGAGTAACGCGTGCGCTTTCTTCTTCGTAGTCGTTATCAGCTTATCTTAGTTTCTTCTTATGACGATTAGCGCGTCTGCGTTTTTTGCGTTTGTGGGTTTTGATTTTGTGCCGTTTACGTTTTTTTCCGCTGGGCATCAATCCTCCATTTTGAAGACGTGGTTCGCTCTCGTCAGATCGAAAGCTTGGTAATCATGTTCTTGAACTCGTTGGACGGCTTGAACACCGGGACCTTTCGGTCGGGCACCGGGACAACATCGCCAGTGCGAGGATTTCGGGCCTTGCGCGCCTTACGAAGCTTGACTTTGAACGTCCCAAATCCTCTGATCTCGATGTTGTGACCATTCTCGAGTGATTTCTTCACAGTGTCGAGGAATGAATCGACAACCACCGCAACGTCCGTTCTGGTTAGACCTGTTTTTTCGGCGACTTTTTCGACCAAATCAGCTTTAGTCACAGTATCCTCCCTAGTGAACTGTTTATATTCATCCTGTCTCTTTCTCTATGCCAGATGCACGGTGAATGCAATTTTCTAACTCTTTGGGACTGGACAAGATACCCAGTTTTCCCCAGAAAGAAAAGGAAATTTATGGCATTATCAATAGTTTTTTTTGACAATTTTCAAAAAAAGGACTCAGCGGTACAAGAACATCAACTGCGGACCGCTCATTGACTTATCCAGGGAGGTGTTGACCACGTTGCTGACATTCCCCAGTAAGTCAAAGATACTCACCTTCTTACGATCAGATTGTCGGACCAGTTTCGGCTCCCCGGTCACGCCGGCCAAATTTGCGGCCAGATCAACCGCCTCTTTCAAGCCGCCGAGGGTATCAACCAGACCAAGATTATAAGCCTGGAGTCCCGTGTAGACTGAACCGTCGGCCAACGGATAGATATCCTCCGGGCTCTTGCCCCGACCGTCAGCCACAACCTGCACGAATTGTTCGTAAGTGTCCATGACGACAGAGCGAAGCATCAGGCCTTCCTCTTCCGTCATTGGACGTGAGTAGGTTCCGACATCCTTGAGTTCGCCGGATTTGACAGTCTCGGTGCCGATGCCAACTTTGTCCATCAGCCCCTTGAAAGTGTGGAATTCGAAGATTACGCCGATCGAGCCGGTGAGAGTCCCGGGATTGGCGATGATGCGGTCGGCCCCGCATGAAATGTAGTAGCCTCCTGAGGCGGCCACTGAAGCCATCGAAGCGACGACCGGTTTGGACTCCCGGACGCGTTTGATTTCATCGTAGATTTCCTGGGAGATTGCGACGCCACCGCCGGGGGAGTTGACGTGCAGGACAACTGCCTTGATCGCATCGTTGTCCTTGTATTTCTCGAGCGTCCGGATCGCTTCTCGGCCGCTCGTTTCATCGATTACACCGTTCACTTCAACGAGGCCGACATTTCCGCCGGTCCCGGTAAAATCCAGATCACTTCCTTGTGATAGCAGCCCGACAAACATCAGGCCGAAAAATCCGAGAGCCATCACAAAAACTACGGCGATAATGACGCCGATAATGACATCTCGCTTCCTTGCCATACGATACTCTCTAGTTTAGATAGATCTTAAGATTGTCACCGATCTTCAGCAGATCGGGATCGTCGATATCGTTCGAGACCCTGATTCGGCTGACAGTGGTGCGATATTTTCTTGCAATCGACCCGAGGGTTTCCCCCTGCCGTACTTTGTGGATTACATATTTGGAGCCGCCCCCCTGCCCGGAAACGATCAGATCCTGGCCGGGATAGATACGGCTGGACCGGCCGAGCGAATTGAGCCTGCGGATATTGGCGGTCGTGGTTCCAAAACGACGCGCGATATCCCAGAGGGTATCGCCGGCCCGTACCTTGTACTTCCCGTTATCATCCTGCGCGCTCGCAGACGAACCTTCGGAATTGGATATCGGACTGTCGACTTCCGCCAACTCTCTATTACTGCCCGGGATTTTCAGCTTCTGACCGACATAGATCCGCGAGCCACGCTCTATATAATTCATGCCGCGTAGAGCGTCGACCGACGTGCCGAACGCCCGGGCGATATCCCACATGGTGTCTCCGGCACGCACGACGTATATCGAATTGTGTGTCGAATAATCGTGATTCGGGGGCTGCGGCGACCGGCCGTACTCATGGTCCAGCGGCACCGGGACGATAAGTTCCTTCCCGGCGATAATACGGGCGTTCCGCTTCAGATTATTGGCTTCCATGATAGCGTATTGTGAGACTCCGTATCGGGCCGCGATCGTGCTGACCGTTTCACCGCGACGAATAGTATGACGGACCCAGCTTGTCTCTTTGGGAGACGGCATGTCGTCATAGGCGGCGAAGAACTTCTGCTTCTTTCCTTTGGGAATATGCAGCGCATATTTTCCGGCATTGGGCGGCGTGTATTTGCGCAGGAGTTCCGGATTCAGCTCCTTCAGTTCATCGACCGAGCAGCCGATCTCGTCGGCCACCACCGAAAGTTCAAGACAGCGATCGATGGTCACGGTATCATACGCCACTTCGTCTTCATAATCGACATCATAGAATCCGTATTTCTCCGGGTTCTTGGCAATAATCGTCGCCGCCATAATCAACGGGACATAATCCATCGTCTGGCGTTTCAGCCTCATCTTCCAAAAATCATCGGTCCCCTGCTTCTTGATGGTGCTTCTCACGCGACCCGGCCCGCCGTTATAGGCGGCCATGGCGAGTTCCCAGGATCCAAATTCATTATATAGATCTTTCAGGAATTTGCAGGCAGCTTCCGTTGATTTTTCAGGATCTTTGCGCTCATCCACCCACCAGCTTCGATCGAGGCCGTACAGCCGGCCGGTCGATGACATGAACTGCCAGAGCCCCATGGCTCTCGCCCATGAATAGGCGTGCGGATTATAGCCGGACTCGACCAACGACAGATAAACCAGGTCCTTCGGCAGGCCGTACTGAGCGAGGACGCGCTGCATCATCGGGGCGTATTTACGGGATCTGCGAAGGTATTTGTAAAAAGCGTCGCGCGCAACTGTCTGGAAGTAGATGATCGAAGACTTGACCCGATCGTTCATCACGATCGGGATATCGTAGGCTACCGATCCTCCCTCGTCCTTGTAGACGACCATCGAGTCGTTCTTGAGGCGAGACGCGAGATCGCCGAATCGTTCAATGAGCACGGACGAGGATACGTCATCGCTGACGTTCCCCAGCGACCGAAGCGTGACCTGATAATCGGCGACGATATTGTCGAGGAGTGAATTATATTTAGCCGCTTCCGGCGTCAGCGTAGAATCCCCTTCGACATCGAGATTCGCCAGAATCTTGAGCGCCTTCTCGAAATAGTACTGCGCTTCTTCCCAACTCGCCTCACGATTCGCGATCACACCCATCGCCTGGTATTCTTCGGCAAGATCGAACTGCCTCCAGATGTCATCGTCGACAGCCGATGCCGAGTCATCGGAATCAGCTTCGCTGTAGTACGTATCGGCGGCGCCGTCAACGACCGATGCATTGTCATCGTCTGCATCGTCCTGTGACGAATCCGCGGTATCACTGGCGATTGAAGTATCTGAGGAGTCTTTGGTGTTGAGAAGAAGTTCAATGAGCGGCTTACTGGATCCGGCATCTTCGGCGGCCGCTACCGTGTCGTTGGAGTTCTCGGTGCCGGCAGTGCTGGGTGTCGGCGGGGGGCCGCTGTACAGTCCCGGGTTGGCCATCGTCTTTCTGCCGGTACATCCTGCTGTAAACAAGGCCGCTGAGCATACTGCCCCGAGAATCAAAAAAATCCGCAATACTGATTTACTCGAAAGTCTCATCCTTCCACCTGTATAGCAAAAGTCCATTTTGTACTAGTAGTATCGGATAAACCGCTGTAAGTATTAACCGAAGCTAACTTATTGACATTTAATCAATAACCAGATAGTTAGTCAAGGTTTTTTGTGTCCCAATTTGCAAATCGGCCATAATCGGCCAGTATTGCCTCAAAAGCGGCGTCCCGGTCGCGAAAAATGCGGCAGTCCGACTGGTGGTGAAACCAGGTATACTGGCGCTTCGCATAGCGACGGCTGTTCTGCTTGATCAATCTGACCGCTTCGTCCAGGCTCCTGTTGCCTTCGATATAGTCCATCACTTCATTATACCCAATTACGTTGGCTTGCCGAATCTGTTGCGTCAGTCCGGCGGCCCGCAAAGTCTCCAGCTCGGCGACCAAGCCGGCTTCGATCATCGCATCGACCCGTGCGTTAATATCGGCGTAGAGCAATTGTCGTTCGGGAAGCAGGCAGTAATGCTCAAAATCGTACGACGCCTTCCGGTAGGCTCCGGTGGTGACAAGCTGCGATTTGGTCATGCCGGTCAGATGATATATTTCCAGAGCCCTGATCACCCGTACTTTGTTATTCGGATGCGTCCTGGCTGCCTCCAGCGGGTCGATCTCTTCGAGGCGACGATACATCGCATCGCAACCCTGCTCCTCCATCTCCTGCTCAAGCTGTTCACGGATCGCCATGTCATCCTGCTCTATCTCTACCACACCGTCGGTCAGGGCGCGAAGATACAATCCGGTGCCACCGACGACGACCGGGATCTTTGACCGTGTGAGGATGTCTCCGATGGCTCTATTCGCTTCATCGATAAACTGGAACGCGGAGTACCTCTCCCCCGGTTCGACAATATCGATCAGATGGAACGGGACTCTCCGCCTCTCTTCTTCAGACGGTTTGGCAGTGCCGATGTTCAGATGTTTGATGATCTGGCGGGAGTCGGCTGAGATTATCTCGACGGGAAGATGCTCAGCCAACCTGAGCGCGACCGCTGTCTTGCCCGAGCCGGTCGGGCCGCAAATGGCTGGGATTTTAGGGAGGTCAGGCACGCCCGAATTGCTTGTCAATATCGGTTTTGGAAATCTTCACGAACGTCGGGCGGCCGTGCGGGCAGGAGTATTTGTTTTCGCAGGCGAGCAAGCGGACCAGCAGATGCCGCGCCGCTTCGTCATTGAGCCGGTCCCCCGCCATGACGGCCGAGCGACAGGCAATCGACTGGGCCATCGCCTTCTTGAGATCGTATCCGGATTTCTTGAGCGATGCAATATCGTCGAGAATCTTGAAGAAGATCTTCTCTACCGGTTTGGTTCCGAGGATGGAAGGCACCGCCTCGATATTAATCATGCGTCCGCCGAAATGCGAAACGGCAAATCCGGAAGCGTTCAAAGTCGGCTCGACTTCATCGAAAACCGAAAGCTGCTCCGGATCGAGCTCAAGCTGGACCGGAAACAGAAGATTTTGTCCATGAAGGGAATTGGACTCTACGCGACGCATCGTCTCTTCGTACAGCACCCGCTCATGGGCGGTGTGCTGATCGACGATATACAGGTCATCGCCTGATTGAAGAAGCAGATAGAGATCCGAAAAACGTCCGACCAGGCGGAAACTCTCGGAGACCGTCTGTCCGGTATTCGTGGGTTGAACAGACCGGCTTTCGCCCGGCGCGATTACTTCGCCGGTACTGCGATCGACACTAACAATATCAGGCGTCGCACTGATCGGAGCGCCTGGTGGTTCATACAATTTTGCAAGCAGACTCGGGTCGGCGTTTTCCCGGCTGTAGACGCCGGGAATATACGGGCTCCTTCTGGTGCTGTCGCCGAACCCCGGTGTGAATCGGGCCGGTTCGTGCGGGTCGCCGGAGCGTTCATCGGATTTGAATGAAGGAATGATCCCGTCGACACGAAGCGACTCTTTGACGACTCTGTATATCGCGTCGTGAATGTCGCGTTCTCGGGAAAGACGAACTTCCGCCTTGGTCGGGTGCACGTTGACATCGACCTCCGATGGATCGACAGTCAACAGCAGCGCTCCGATCGGGAAACTGCCCCGGGGAATCAGCTCGCCGTATCCGGCCATCCAGCCGTGCGCAAGGGTGGGCGATTGAATATACCGATTGTTGATGAAAAGAAACTGACCATAGCGATTTTGCTGCACCGCATCGGGAGCACCGATAAATCCGCTCACCCGCACCGGTCCGCTTTCTCCGTCGACCGCAACGAATTTCTTGTTTCCGCCGAAGACGCCGGTGATCCGGTCTCGAAGCGAAGAGTCGGGAGGTAAAGAGAAAATTTCTCGGCCGTTCATGCTGAAGGAGAAACCGATGTCGGCTCGGCCGATAGCCAGGGCCATGGCGGTGCGTGAAATGTGTCGCGCTTCAGTGGTCTCGGCCTTCAGGAATTTCCTCCGGGCCGGCGTATTGAAAAAGAGATTCTCCACCTCAATGATCGTGCCGGGCGAAGCTGCGATCGGCTGTTTGGATTGCAGCACCCCTCCTTCGTAGATAATCTCGATACCCGCTTTGGCGTCCGGCGTGCGGGTGACCATCCGGAGACGGGAAACGGAAGCAACCGAAGGGAGCGCTTCTCCCCGGAAGCCGTAAGAATGCAGACTGTTGAGATCGTCGAAATTACGAATTTTCGAAGTCGCATGACGGGAGAAGGCGATTTCGACCTGATCTTCGGGGATGCCGCAGCCGTTATCGACAATCTTGATCAGTTTGGCGCCCGATTTATCTATGATGATGTCGATACGGTCGGCACCGGCATCGATGGAGTTTTCCACCAGCTCTTTCACCACAGCCGCCGGGCGCTCGATCACTTCCCCGGCCGCAATCTTGTTGATGACTCGTTCCGGAAGCGGGCGAATCCATCTCTTTTCAGCGCGACTCGACAGCTGGTTCACTCCAGCTCCTCCTTAAGTTCCTTCAGCAAATTGAGCGCCTCAATCGGGGTCAGCGAATTAATGTCAACATCCTTCAAACGAGATTCGACCGCCGATGGTTTCGCGTCGAACAAGGTTGGCTGGATCCGTTCCTTATAAATTCCCTTCCCGAGTTCACTCTGGTTGAACTTGCCCGATTCGAGCAGGCGAAGTATCTGGCGGGCCCGGGCAATCGCCGGTCGGGGCAAGCCGGCCAGTTTGGCGACCTCGATTCCGTAGGAGTCATCGCATCCTCCTGGAATAATCTGGTGCAGGAAGATCACCCGGTCCTCCCATTTCTTCACCGCCACCTGGTAGTTTGAAATACCGCTGTAAATCTCGGCCATACCGGTCAATTCGTGATAATGCGTGGCGAACACGGTCCGAGCTCTGATATTCTCGTTGATTCGTTCGACCACCGCCCAGGCGACCGAGAGTCCGTCGAACGTCGAGGTCCCCCGCCCCACTTCGTCCAGAAGAATAAGTGATCGTTCGGTGGCGTTGTGAAGAATGTTCGCGGTTTCGACCATCTCAACCAGAAAGGTCGATTGTCCACGAGCCAGATTATCCAGCGCCCCAACCCGGGTGAATACGCGATCGACCAGACCGATCTCAGCGCGATCGGCAGGAACATACGAACCGACCTGCGCCATAATGACAATCAGCCCGATCTGCCGAAGATAGGTCGATTTCCCCGACATATTAGGACCGGTCAGAATGTGAATCATGTTGTCTCCGGCCGAAAGCTGAACATCGTTGGCCACGAACGATCCCGGAGGAAGCACCGCTTCGATTACCGGGTGTCGTCCGTTCGTGATCACCAACCGGGTGTCATCGAAAATCTCCGGACGGGCGTATCCCTGCTTGACGGCGAGTTCGGCCAGACCGGAAACGACATCTATTTCCGCCAGGAGATCGGCGCACAGTTTCAGTTCGCCGATATGGCCGTTCAGGAATTCGAGCAGCTCAGCATAGAGATCTTCCTCGAGCTTGAAGATCTTTTCTTCGGCGCTGAGGATCAGCTCTTCCTTCTCCTTCAACTCGGGCGTGATATATCGCTCCGCATTGACCAGCGTCTGTTTGCGAATGTACGTATCAGGTACCGATCCCGAATTGGCCCGGGTGACTTCGATATAGTAGCCGAATACTTTATTGAACCCGACTTTGAGAGTGGTAATTCCGGTCCGCTCGCGTTCTTTGGTCTGGAGGGTGCCGATGTACATTCTGGCGTCGCGGATAGAATCATTCAGAGTATCGAGACGCTGCGAATATCCGAGACGGAAGATCTCTCCCTTGTTGGTCGTCATCGGCGGGTCTTCGGTGAGCGCCGCCCGCAGTTTTGGGACGATTTCATTTCCGGTCGGCAAGGTTTCGGCAATCCGCTTGAGGTGCGGACTGGCGGCCTCGTGGAGGACCTCTTTGAGACGACCGGCAGTTTCCAACGCCTGGCAAACGCTCATCATCTGGCGCGGATTGAGTTTTCCGATTCCGAGCCGCCCGGTCAGCTTTTCCAGGTCGGTCAGCGCCTGGGTCTCTTTTCTGATGGCGTAGGCCATCTCGCGATTTTTGACCAGCTCGGTAACGGCGGCCAACCGCAATTCAATCGGTTCACGCGTCTTGTATGGTCGGAGGAGCGATGTCAGCAACCGTCGCGACCCGGCGCTGGTATTGCACCGGTTAACCACTGAGAACAGGGTATGGCGGTCATCCGACCCGGCAATGCTTCGCACCAACTCAAGATTGCGAACCGAGCTGTAGTCAAGCACCATGAAGGATCCGGAATCGAATCGTGACAGCTTATCGATATGCGAGAGTTTGTCCCGATAGTTTTCTCTGAGGTATCTGAAGATGGCGCCGGCCGCAGCCACGGCGAGATGCTTGTCACCGACCCCGAAACCTTCGAGCGTCGAAGTCCCGAAATGCTGATTCAGTTCCCGCTCGGCGGTGCGATAATCGAAATTCCAATCCCCGAATTCAGTGAGCGAACACGACCCGTTGTACAATCCGATGCGTAATGCAATCTCATCCTTACTCTTGCCGGATGGATAGACAACCTCCGATGGTTCCAGGACGCGAAGTCGTTCGAGGATTTCGGCCGATGGTCCCTCATCGACCGTGAAGGCGCCGGTCGTAATGTCCAGGGCGGCCAGACCCATCCGCTCTCGATCGGTTTCATATATAGCAGCCAGGCAGAGCGGTCGCGGATTGAGTTCGTTGGAATCGACCGTGGCCGTCCCCGGTGTAAGGATCTCGACAATATCCCTTTTGACGATCCCTTTCGCCGTCTTTGGATCTTCAACCTGTTCCACCACGACCACCTTCAGGCCGGCATCCAGAAGCCGCGCCAGATACTTGTCAGCGGCATGATAGGGCACGCCGGCCAGCGGAATGGTCTCCGCGGAACCGTGGGATCGGGAGGTCAGGGCAATACCGAGAATCGGAGCGGCTTTGACGGCGTCATCGCCGAACATCTCGTAGAAATCTCCCATGCGGAAGAAGAGAATTTTGTCGGGATGTTTCTCCTTGACAGCGTGGTACTGCTGCATCAGCGGAGTAAGGCTGGCAGATCTTTCGCGATCCGGCATCATCGAGCAACTACCTGATAGGCCTCGTTGCGATCGCTTTCCAGTTTGCGTTTGAAACTATCAGCTGCGTCGTAAGTTGAAAAGCGCCCCACATAGACGACATTGTATTTCGTATTGGAAATGGTCTTGGTACCGATTTCCACTTTCTGGTTGTACTGTTTGAATATGTCGGCCTGACGTTCGGCATTCTTCTTTTCTGAAAAGACACCCACCTGTACGACATAATAGGTGCCGGTGAGTTTTTCGGCGGTGTTGTCCTTGTAGGTGGCCGAGGCGAGCCCTTCCATCTTGTTCACGATAGCTTCGAGGCCGACCGAATTAGGATAGCCTTCGCGAAGGAGGTTATAGTAGAACACCGCGTCATCGGATCGCTTGTCGGCAATCGCGTCCATCGCCAGCAGGTAAAGCGACTGCGGTACCCCTGGGCCGCTCCGTTCCCTGCTCAGTTTTTTGAGCATGCTCGCGGCGGCGACCGACTTGTTGTACTCAGTCATGATTCGCGCTTTGTCGATCAAACCCCACTGATTCAAATTGCCGTCCTTGAACTCAAGGAGATAGCGATCGACTTCCTTCACGGCAGCATCGAAAGCGGACGTTTGTTCGTCGAGAAGCACCGAGATTCGGAACATGTCGGGGCGATATTTCCCCGCTTCCCAATAGGTCCGATAGTCGGCCACAAGTTTCTGAAGCTTGTCGTTGTCCCCCTTGAGCAAATAGTACTGGGCGAGCCGGTAGTAAATCTCCTGGCGGTAACTGGCCGATACTCCGGCATTCAACGAGGCTTCGAGCAGTTGCGCCGATTTCCCGGCATCCCGTTCCAGCATGGCCTGGAAAAACAGGTGATCACCGTCGCGGATCGCCGCCTTCGTGCCCGCAGAGAGGGAGTCCGTTGCCTCCTTGATTCGTCCCTGCATGATAAGAGAGTAGATGTTGTCAGCCTTGACCACACCGGCGGAGACGAGCATCAGAGCACAGAATATGAGAGGGATCTTTTTCATTCGTGAAATCCGGAATCGTGATCGGCTCAGATGCCGATCATCGAAGTATTTATCATGCGGTTCGGCCCACCCGTCTGCTTCTTGGTGCGACGGTTCTCAATCTTACGGATGAGCGCATCGATTTTCTTGAGGTCCCGCTTTTCGACATAGATCCGAAGCAGCTCGGTCAATGATTTGACATCATCCGGATAATCATCGACAATCCCGAGCAGGAGCCCCTCGGCGCGGTCAGCCTCTCCCTTTTTCTCATAGAATTCGGCCAGACAGAGCCTCGCGGCAATGTTTTTCGGAGAGTGCTTGAGAATGTCGTCACAGATATTGTTGATTTCGCCGAAGCGACCGAGAGTGAAGAGCGCTTTTTTGAGACGTCCGATCGCCTGGTGCGCCTGATCCGGCACGGCGGTGATCAGCTTGTTCCAGAAATTAACGGCATCTTCGTAGCGGTTCTCTTCCATGTACGAATCGCCAATCGCCAGATACGCCGGGACATAGGTAGGATCGAAACCGAGCGCTTCCTTGTAGAGAATACGAGCCTTATGATACTCCCGCTTCTTGTACAGCTCGTCACCCATGTGATGCTTGAAGGCGGCCAGCGGTTTTTTCGACTTGTTCCCTTCGATCTTCATCAACATAACCGCCGTCTCATACGCCTCATCCCACCGCTGGGCGTCGCGCTGCAGCTCCAGCAATTTGATATAGGACCAGTGGTCACGCGGGCGAAGGGTAATCAGCTCTTTGAGGGCCGCCTGAGCCATATCGTGATCCTTGAGATCGACATAATCGGCATATAGCTGCTGGAGGATCTCCACCTTCTGATCAACGGTGAGATCGGAGCGGAGAGTGAGGTCCTTGTGCACCTGGAGGGCCCGGTCAGGACGCTTGTTGCTCCGGAGGATCTGTCCGAGTCGCAGGTATGCGTCGACATTGCTCGAATCCTCGGCCACCACCTGTCTCAACTTCGTAAAGGCGGTCTCCTCGCGGTTGTCGAGCAGATCGCGCAGCGCTTCGACATATAGCTCCGACTCTTTGCGGGGCTGCGGACGGAGATAGCGGTCATACAGCAAGAACAGTGCTACCGATATGGCCAGCAGAAAGAAAAACGTCAGAACATATTCCACCATCATGATTCACCTTCGTCGAGCGGCGAGTGAACATCGAGACGTCTCTTGTCGGCCCCTTTGAGCAGATCGATCGATTCATCGATCGGCCTGTTTCTCAGTACCGTAACTTCACCTTCGAGAGCCTGGATCCGTTTCCGGCTAGATCTGAGCTGCACGGAGTGCTTGAAATAGACCGAAACGAACAGGAGCATGGAGACACCCACGCCGGCCACAAACGACCAGAACACCACGGTGACTACGGGTACATCGACATACTGGGCATAAATCAGATTGATGTCGACCTTCTGAGCCGGATTGAAATTGAAATAAGCGAAAGCGACAACAACAATGATCAGCAGGACAACCAAGACTGCCCTAATCGCCCACATAGGTCCTCCAATTGCAAGAGAGCGGTTTTCTATAGCCAGTTAAAATACCGCACGGGATGCGGCCGGTCAACCAAAAACGGACCGGCCTTAACCCAATAATACGTAGCTACTTACTGCCACCGCCCTGCCACTTGAGCGATTTGATGATTGTCATCGCATCCTTGAGCTCATGATCGAAGTAATTCCATTCGGTCATAATGTGGAACAGAATGATCGTATTGCCGTTTTTGACCGCGACGATCGCGCCGCCATAGGCGCCGTTGACCCGCTTGCCGCCAAGAGATGACGCCGACACGGCAACATCGTTCTTGTACTTGATCTGACCGGTCCACAGCTCCCCGCGCTGGCCATCAAGTTCCACCAGGTTCTTATTGCGCGGCACAAGATCTTCCTGGGTGAAACCGGAACCACCGATGTGTCGGCTCAAAATCTCGAAGTCCTTGAGAATATCGTTCTTCTGACTTGAGCTATAGGTCTCGCTGACGAGCGAGTCTATGAACACTTCAGGGGTCATTGATGTGGTGTCGGCGTAAACGACCAACCGCGGAATCTTGGTGTAGTCCGGAGTATCCATGTAGTCCGGCGGAATGTCATACTTCACTTTGGTAAGAATGAGCCGGTAGTTGTCTTCGTTGTCGTTGACCTTGACTTTCCAGTCGTCGTTCAGGACGAGGCTGTACCCGAATTTTTTGTCGGTGAAGGTACCGTCTTTAATGGCGCCGGCTTTTTCTTTTACGCGGCGGGCCTGCAGGGCCGGCACCGCTATAATCAGAATGAGTGCTGCTATAACGAATCTACGCATTACCTTTTCCTCCTGGTTATGGGGCACTTCTGCACCGGTAAGGTTTATTCTTATACACTCGTAGTCAAGGATTTAATGCAATGCACCGCGATTTTGACAGGTATGTGACATTCGGATTCCGGATACCGACTGTCCGGGAATACGGGCCGAGATGATCGAGAGAATTCCGACGAAATCAGAATCCGATTCGGTTCTTCTTGAAAAGCTGGAGGTAATCGGCAGCCGAGGTAAACGAAAAGTCCTGGAGCAGCCGCTCAATTTTATGACGGAGAATGGAAGTTGAACTGTACGTCCGGAATTTCTGCACAAAACTCAGGCCGTCGAGATGCGGCAAATCAGATTCGATTTCCCACGGATGAATATAAAACACAGCCGGCTGGTTCTGGGCATTGAGTTTCTTGATCAGGTTTTTGGAATACCAGTACGGAGAATGGCGAAAATAACCGCCGCCCCCGAGCGGAATGTTCTTGCCGAACATTCGAAAGGTGGTAGCAGGAAGCTCGTGCAGGACATTTCCGTTTTTGCACCGCATTTTAAAGGCAAGACGCGGCCCTCCCGGCCAGCCGTAAATGTCATGCTTGATCGGGAATACTGAGCTGTCGTAGAGGAATCCCATCTCCGAAAGCACCTCGAATGCCCAGGGATTGTCGGCGCTGATCGACCAGCTGGGAGCGCGATAACCGAACGGCGCATTGCCGATCGTCTTGACAATGGCATTGATCGCCTGCTCGGTGTCGCGGCGGAACTCATCGGGCGAGAGCTGGTCGACTCGCCGGTGGAAGTAGCTGTGACAGGCGATTTCATGTCCTGAGCGGAAGATTTCCTGAATCAATTCGGGAAACCGGTCGGCGCACCAGCCGAGCACGAACCAGGTAGCCTTCACGTTGTGATGGTTCAGCAGGTGCAGTAGATTCATCGACGTGGATTCGACGCGGCTCGGCAGGTTGGCCCATTCGTCCCGATCGTACCGCTGCGAAAGGATCTCGACAACAAACCATTCTTCAAGATCGATGGTAAAGATATTTTGAAATTGCTGCATGCTGAGATACTGGCCGAAGATCAGCCGTTGGGAGCGATGCTCCCTTTGGACACCGTGCCCGGTTGTCCGGGATTGTCTTTTTTCTTACTATGGCTTTTCGGGCGTTTGGACGCCAACTTCTGGCCGCTACCGGTCGGCTTCGATGAATAGTCGTAGTAGCTGTAGTCGTAATAGTACGGCAGGCTGCCGGTCATGTTGTTGAGCACTACGCCAAGGATGCGATCCCGTTCGGAATTCAGGATCTCCACCGCCCGTTTGACCACTTCCTTCTGCGTCGCACCTGCCTTCACGACCACGAGGATGCCGTCGACTTTCGACGCCAGCATCATTGGATCGGACACGGGCAACAACGGAGGGCAGTCCACCACGATCAGATCGTAATAGAACTTCAGTTCTTCGATCAAATTCCCGATCGCATCGGCATCGAACACCTCGGTCGGGTTGCTGCACCGGCGACCGGAAGTGAGGACGTCGAGCTTGTCTATTGAAGTCTTCTGGATGGCGTCTTTGTGGTTGTAACCATCGACAAGAATCTCGACCAGGCCGGGATCGGAGGTCATTTTGAAGAACCGATGAATCGAGGGTCTTCGAAGATCAGCGTCGATGAGCAGGGTCTTGTATCCCTTTTTCTTCGCGGCCGTGATAGCCATAAACGAACAGACCGTGGACTTCCCTTCGGACAGCATGGCCGAAGTCATCATCAGCGATTTCAGTTCACGTTCCTGACCCCGGCCGAATACTTTGTAGAGGAGTCGCCGAAACTCGGTGACATAAGGGGATTCGAGGTCGTACAGTTCAATGATGGAGTGTTCAGAACGAGCCATAGATCAACCTTGCTCCGCGATCTTTTTGACCAGTCGGTTTGCCGATTCGTGCACCTTCTCGGCCTCATCGATATACGAGGTAAGCCGGGTAAGGGCCGGATTGATTTCGAGAGTCTTCAGATATTGATCGATCCCCTTCTTCCAGAGGATTCTTCCCTGCTCCAGATAGCAGCGGGCCAGTTCCGCGTAGAGATCGACATAGGTCGGATTCTTGGCGATTTCGGATTGCAGAAAGCGGATTCTGTCCTGTACCGCCCGTTCGGTGGCCCACTGGGGATGAAGGGCATATTTCATGTAATAGGGGGAGAATTTCCGACGGTGCTGCTCTTTCTTGTCTTCGCGCACCTGCCTCAGCAGGGTGAACGCCCGCTTGAGATCCTGCGCCTTGAGCGCTTCGATTCCCGTCTCATAGATAGCCGACTTGTAATCCGGATTGATAAGAGTCGCCTTGGTGAAATAATCCTGCGACTTGGTGAGAAAATTAGTGAACAGCTCGGTGTCGTTCCGCTCCAGAGCGTTCAGTATTAGCGTGAGGCCGTAATTGAAGTAGGCATCGCTATAGTACAGATTTATGCCGATCGCTCGTTCAAACTCGAGGGTCGCCTTCTTGTACATCTTCGCCGCCATGAAAGCTTCGCCTAAGATATTGCGATAGTCCGCGTATTCCGCTCGAAAGCCGACGGCCGATTGCGACATTTTCAGCGCCGCCTCGACATTGCCGTAGACCAGCTCCACCTGAGCAAGATGGCTGTACGCCTCGTGATATTCCGGATTCGCCTGAATGGCCTGCTCAAACAGGTCCTTGGCTTCGGCATAAAATCTCTTGTAGAAGAACGCCAGGCCGAGATGAAACATCATCTCCGGGCTGCCTTCAGCCTTCATGTGCCGATAGGCGTTCAGGAGCGTCTCAATCTCTTTCTTCTTCTCCCCGTGCGTCGACTTGACCATCGACAACACCTCTTCCGGCTTGATATGTTCCGGATGCGGGAAGACGATCGTGTCGGCGAGGGCGCCGTTGATATAGACCTCGGACTCGACTGTCCCGAGGCTGACGTCGTTGGTGGTCTTGATGAGATATTCCTTTTCCTCATCCACCAGCTTGCTGTTCAAACGATAAGTTTCCATCTGTCTTTACCTGCGAAGTTTCTCGATCTTCGGAATGGTCGCGATTACCGGGAGGTTCAACTCGTATTCGATGTCGTCGACCCGTTTGAACGAATTGTCCAGAATTTCAATCAGGAAGACGAATGCTCCGCCGAGCACCAGCCCCATCGCGAAACCTATGATGATGATATTCCGCTTGTTCGGCCAATATGGAGCGAGCGGCACCTGGGCCGGTTCGATAACTTTGTACTTGGTCCGCTCCTTGGCCTGCTCGGACAATATTCCAACTGTCGCCTCTTCCGACCTGAACGCGTCGCGGTACTTGCGGGCATCGGCGACCTTGTTCTCCAGCTCCGTTATCTGAGACTGCAGCCGTGGGATCAAATTGATCCGGCCGGCGATTTCGTCAAGACTCTGCTGTAATCGCTGCTGCTTGGAATTGTCTATGTCAAGATTCTCTTCGAGGACAAAACTCCGCTGAAGCATCGCCAGTTGATTGGCCGGGTACGAAGAATACTGTTCGGCGGCGGAACTCGTCACCGCTTCTTCGAGATACTGCGTGTAGTTGTTGAGGCGGATGTTCACATTGATGACGTTCTGATCATCCCAGGTGTACTTCTCCATCATGTTGGCATAGGTGGAGATCAGCTGGTCGATTGTCGTACGGAGCTCAACGATAGAGTCGTTGTATTTGAGTCGGGCTTTGCCGAGGTTGAAATCGGCCAGCTTCTGCTTGAGGGAATTGAGTTCGCGGGAATAGTCGTCGCGCTCCAGGCCGATCTTGTCGATCGTCGATACGATGTTGAACCGGTTCGTTTCCGAGGCGATATTCTCCGGCAACTGCAATTTGGACAGCTTGCTCTGAGCGGAATTCAGGGAATCAATCGCCTGCTGGTAGTAGAATTCTGTCTTCTGCAGCTGAACATCGGCAAACGACTGATTGTCGAGGATCTTCTCCATCTCGTACTTGGTCTTTTCCTGGTCGAGAATCTCGGTCAGCCGGTTGGCCATGTCGCGGGCCATGACCGGATCGGTATTGGTAACGGAAATCTTCACCTGATCGAGGCCATAGAACGAAACGCCGATCTCTTTTCTCAGTTTGTCGACGAGCAGGTTGTACTTGATTTGATCGAGACTGTACTCGGGGGTCTCTTCGCGCGCTTTGGCCGCTTCGCGGGTAACATCCGGATCATCGTCAAGCTTCAGGTCCCGAATCAATTGGTACAGATACGGCTGCGAGGTAATCTCGGCCTGAAGAGCGAGCTGGCGGCTCTGCTGTTCGTCGCGGGTCTCCGGACGATTACCGCCGACAATACTTGCCAATTCGCGTGATGCATTCTCAGGCTTGTCAATCCAGATAATGGTTGTGGATTCGTACTTCGGCTTCAACAAGAATGTTCCGCCGTAAGCCATCGCCGTAATCACCACCAGAGGCCCGACAATCAGCCACTTCCGTTTCAGTATTATCGCAAAGATGTCTTTGAGATCGATTGATTTGACTTCTTTGGGCTGGAGCATAAATGAAAGTCCCTAACGGGCAGTCGAGGTATTGTTGTTATTGTTATTATTGTTATTGTGAAGCGCCGTGTATATCAGCACGGCCGTCGAAATCACTCCCAGGGCCGTCCCGGCCGTTCCAAGTCCAACACCCAGGAAGCCTCCGCCGCTATGCGGCAGGATGAAGGTATCCTCCCGGCGCATGATATATCTCGCCGGCGTACCGGTCTTGGAGTACTTGTCAAGATTCACTTCGATCGTCTGGGCGTAGTATCCGTCCTTCGTGATGATCCTCGCCTTTTTCAGGTTGGCATTCTCTGCCGGACCGCCGGCAAGAGCCAGCGCCTGAAGGATGTCGATATTGTCCTGGTATTGAATCGGACCCGGATTGTTGACCGCGCCGATCACGTAGATTTCGTTTTTCTGCGAAGTCGGCGGACCGATCTCAGCCGACGGGAGCCCCGACGGTACTCGCGGAATGTCAATCGTGTCGCCCCGGCCGATTTTGGGCAGCTTGTCCAGCTGGCCGCTTTCGATCGCCTTGAGAACATTCACGATTTCGACTTTACCTGCATTGTCGCCGCCGCGGATAATCGTGACTCTGGAAAGGTCACCGAATTCAGTGATTCCTCCGGACTCGTTTATCACCGTCCACAGATCGGGGATTTCCTCGAATGTATGCTTCCCGGGGTTGTTAATCTGCCCTTTCAGAAAGACGTACTGGTATTGATAATCAACCACTCTTACCGTGGCCTGAGAGACCCTGGTATTCAAGCGGCTCATCTGACGGATAATGTCGTTTTGGAGTTCGGTTGGGGTTTTCCCGGCCGCTTTGATCGATCCTACAATATCCAGGCTGATCATACCGTCATTGTCGACTCGAACCTGGGCATTCAAAGTCTCGTCCTGCCAGAACCTGACATCGAGCACGTCGCCCGGCCCGATTACATACTCAGCGGCCTGAATCAGGCCGGCCAGACAGAGGACGGCGAGTCCGGTTATGAATAGATACGCATATTTTTTCATGGCAAACTGTCTCATCCCTGAGCCTCTCAGTTATACAATAATATCTAAAATCGGCACATTTTGGGTTTACTTTTGGGCATAAATATAGATTTGGTCGGTAGCACTGTAAAGCATAAAACAAAATATCAGTCAACGGGTTTCAACGGATTGCCGGATTACATGGCCGGCGTGTAAATAAGCGACTTATTACGTCCAGTTTCCTTGGCTTTCAAGAGGGCCATATCGGCGGCAAAGATCAGCTTTTTGGGGTCATCGGCATGATGGGGGAAAATCGCTCCGCCAATTGAGACCGTGCAGTGCAGAGGTTTTTCGATTCCGTCAACCGCGAACTCTTCCCGGCCGATTCGGTTCTTGAGGCGCTCCATAAATCGGACACAGGTTTCTTCGTCCGCCTCCGGCATAATGGCACAAAATTCGTCCCCTCCGTAGCGGGCGACAATATCGATAGTCCGAATCGAGGTTTTCAGAATATCCCCCATCCTACTCAGGAGAGCGTCCCCGGCCAGGTGGCCGTAGGTGTCGTTGGTGCACTTGAGATCGTCGAGATCGAACATGATGAGAGCAAGATTGCGCTGATACCGTCGGGCGCGACTGACTTCTTCATCGAGACGCTTGAAAAAGTAGCGCTGATTGGCAAGACCGGTGAGATTGTCGGTGTACGACATTTCTTCGATTACTTCGAACGATTCGGCGTTTTCGACCAGTTCGATTGCCGAACTCTGGAACGACTTGAGCTTCTCCACCACCTGGTTTGCCTCGCCTCCTCCTGCCCAGGCAATCAGCCCGGGGCGGTCCTCTCTGAGCGGAAACGAAGCGGTGAATTTGAGTCCTCGGTCGTTCACGTAATTTATCCATTCCCGGGTTTCGGATTGGCCCTGTACGATCGAGCCAATTTCGGTATACTCCCGCCCCTGAATTTGGTCGAGGATCTCTTTGAGGGCCGCTATCGATGGTCCGGGAATCGGACTGGTAATTCCGCGCTGGACGAGAACCGTACCGCCGTTGTCGAGACGCGTGGCATACAAATAGACCAGCCGGTCGGCTCCCATGATTTCCTTCAAGGCATCCACAATTCCGGGTACGACAGTTTCGGTTCGTCGGTTGCGTACCAGCCTGAGAATCTTACTGACCGATTCCTCGCGCTCGCCTGTTCTGACCGGAGGGGTCTTCCTCTCCTCCATTGATGTCAACAGGGTCTCATATTTGGCTTCGTGCCATTTGATATGGTAGGCGGCGGAGAGAGATTGGGCCAGACTTGCCAGCAGGAACAGAAAGGCCGGCGATTCGGTACTTGCAGTGCTTCGCACGAAATATACACCGTAGAGATTCTCTCGCCAGAAGATCGGGATATAGATATCCATTCCGAACCGGGACAGGCTCTCTTTCAGCTTGTTCGGCAGGAGCTCGGCCAGCTCCGAGGTCGGGTGCGGGAAGAAGTCTTCGCGAAGCCGGCTGGCGAAAGGCTCGCTGTAGCGCATTCTGAAATCGTTTCGCTGGAATCCGTTGATACCGTGATAATAGTTCAGTTCGAGCGTCCCGCGTTTCTTTCGCAGGAAAACGATCCGTTCACATCCGAACGATTCAATCAGCAGGCTCGACACCTTCCGGGCGACCTCGACAATCGACCCCTTCAGACTGTTGGTGAGGAGAAATTCTGAGAAGTCGTTCTGCCGCATATTGCGGAACGCTTCACTCATGCGGCGCTCACGCCTGATTCTCAACAGGAGCAGCGCACTGAGGAGCAGGACCAGTCCGACAAGTACGATTATTAGAATTGATTGCACCGACATGAGCGCACCGATTTTGATCGTTATTTGTCTATAATAAATATAGAGTCTTGCCCCGCAGAATCAACCTAAAAGCAAGGTCATCGTGCCCGAAAGAGGCGGAACCTGGACCGCCGCGTCAGCAATTTCTTACGTTTGAGCAGGAAAAACAGCTCCCACCAGCCGACTTGCAGGGCATCTGACCTTACGTTGATCTCCTGCTTCATTTCACCGATTGACGAAAATGGATCTTCCCGGATAAGCTTGAGAACAGCCGTTTCGAGATCATCCTGATTGGTGATCTCGTCGCTGGCGAAAGTCACGGTCTGAGTGGACATCGTCCGGGGCCGCGCCCCCGTTTGAGCGTCTTGAACGGTGAGTTTTGTTACATCCCGGACTTTTTTTTTCCGTCGTCGGCCGGTACCTGCCCGAAAGCATCACGCGCGTCGTCCACCGTCGGGAAGACCTTCAGCACGTTGTCAAACTCAAGCAGTTCATAGATTTCGTATACGTTCGGGACCATGCTGGCCAGCTTGATATCGCCGCCGTTTGAACGAACATCTTTGATATGCGATATGAAAATCCCCCAGCCGGCGGACGAAATATACTCGACCCCGGCGAGGTCAATGATCAGGCGATAGCGCTCTCTTTTCAAAAGGGAATCAATCACCTCTTCGAGTTCGCCAGCCGTCAGCGTATCGATCACGCCGTCGACCCGGATCTCGGAGATTTCGTTCCGGCTGCCTTCCTGAAGAGATATTGAAATATTGTCCATAGTATAAACTTATAATGCGACTCGTATGGAAGTTCTAATCAGCGGTAATAATGCGACACCGGTCGGTCCGGGGCAAGGAAAATCTTTCTTACTGCTGAGATGGCCGATCCGAGACGTTCCTGACGTCAACTGACGGCTGTATCGATCGGGCCACTGGCTGCTGGTGGGCCACGGCGGAGTGGCAACGAGACAGAATGAAGGTAATATCGTCGTGAGCTTTGACGAATCCGGTGAAGTCGTCGATATCGGCCGTAATTCGTTTCGATATCTCGGCCACGCCGACCTGCTCATCTTCGGCCAGGATCCGTTCAAGCAGCTCTTTGAGTCGAGGCATTCCATATACCTGTCCGTCGCGATCCTTCGCCTCCGTGATACCATCGGTAAAGATAAAGAACAAGTCGTCATCTTCGAGCTGCATCGTCACTTCTTCGAGAATACGTTCGAACGAAGTTCCCTCGGTTTCCGGAAGACCCAGCGGCATTCCTTTCGGATTGACCTGAAGCATCGCCTTCCTGCCGGCCCGGTAGAACAGCATCGGATTGTGCCCGGCCGAGACGAAATTGATCGATCGCGAAGTAGCGTCGTAAATGACCAACAGGACGGTCACAAACATGCCCGGCGGAATGTTGTCTTTCAAATAGTGATGGACCTTGATGAGGGTATGGCGCGCCGACTGGGCATCGGCCGAATAGATCTGAATGACCGTCCGGAGCATCGACATAACCAGCGACGCCGGAACACCCTTACCGGATACATCAGCGACCACCAGGCAGTATCGATCCTCAGAGACTTTGAACAGATCGTACAGATCCCCGCCGACAATCGACGCTGCACGATAGAAAGCATCGATTTCGAGGTGTGGTATGGCAGGGAGGTCGTTCGGAAGCAGCGTCTTTTGTATCTGCGAGGCTACTTCGATTTCCTTGGCCATCTTCTCGCGCTCGATGATATTTCTGCGGTCCTGCGACAGACGGGTCATCATCTGGTTGAACGCTTTGGAGATTTCGAAGAACTCCTCGGCGCCCTCCAGCGGCATCTCCGTTTCGAGATCGCCGGACGTGAACCTTCGAATGCGATTGGTAATCTTATGAATTGGATTGACGAAATAGTTCGAGAGCAGATAGATGCCGAGGATTCCGAACATGACCAGGATTACCGTCAGGATGAGAATCCGCTGGCGGGCCTCTCGCAGCTTGTTATAGATGGCGGCCGAGGAATAGGTCACATGAACTTCGCCCAGCAACTTCTCCCCTGTCATGATCGGCATGTTCAGGTACTGCATGTTCTCGTTTTCATAGCGGAGCGGCTGCGGGACTCCCTCAATGCTCGGGCTGACACCCGGAGGATCTTCGTACGGTTTCCGGATATTGTGAATATCATCTGAGTGCGCCCGGATTATTCCCTGATCATCGGTCAGCACGATCAACTTGAGTTCCGGGTTGGCCCGGCGATAACTCACGATCAACTCGTCGAATTCCACGTCGGATCGACGGTTGATGAAGTACCCGGCGGCCTGATCGGCAATTGTCTTGGCCAGCGATTTGACCGTCTCGTCTTTGTGAACGTACATCTGGCGGGAAGTTTGAAAATCGAAGTAGTAGATGGAGCCGCCGATGATAATCGACATGATGATAAAAGTCCAGACCGAGAATTTCACCCGCAAGGTGAACATACGGCGCAGGAGTGAACGGCTGACCGGCGCGGTGTCACCGATTCGCTTGATCATGCGGAGTTCGTTGAATCCGGCAGTCGAGATGTATTCCACCGAATCCATGATCTTCTGGATCATGTAGAACCCGAGCCCGCCTTTGCGTCCCGATTCCACCAGCCGCTGGAGATCGAACGTTCCGCTGCCGCCCGGCTGGAACGACCGTCCGAAATCGATCAGCGAGAAGATGACGAGCTTCTTGTAAATGACTACCCTGAGCCGGATAATTCCTTTTTCGTAGAGGTAGGCATGGCGGATGATATTGGTCGCCCCTTCTTCGATCGCCAGCATGACCGCGGCAATCTCCTTTTTGGACATGGAGGCGGCGATGCAGCTTTCCCGGACCGTGCGCTGGATGCCGTCGAGGTACTTTTCCTCGGCGATAAACTCGGCATTGATCTCTTTTATGGGGCGGCGAAACATAGGTGCAACGTAGTAAAGAGTGAATGGTTCGTCTATTTAAAAAAGCCCGCCGGGCGAGTCTATTTCGACTGTTCGGATTTCAGGCGGAGTTTGGCTTGCTCGATATTGTTGAGCGTATTGATATTATTCGGGTACGCTTTCAACACCTGGTTCCAGGAATCGATCGCCTTCTGGTACTCATGGTTGCGCATGTACCGGAGCCCGTCGAGATAAAGCGCCCAGATATCCTTGTCCTGCTGCAGATCCTCGAGCGTGGTCGTCTTCTCCTCCGTGACGGCTATCCGTTTAAGATAGTCGAGCGCGACCGGATTGTTGCTGTCGACTGAAAGGACGGCCGAGAAGGTCGCCTTGGATTTGTCGTACAGTTCGTTGTTGTACTGCTCGATTCCCTTGTTGATCTGCTGGGCGATATCGAGGTTCTTGGCAACCTTGCCGCGCAAGGCGAGCACTTCGGCATTCCCCGGATCGAGATCCAGAATCCGGTTATAGGCCTCGATCGCACTGATGTAATTCCCCTGTTTCTCGGCCTGTCTGGCGGTTTCCATCTCGACCGCGATATCCTTGGACATCGCATCGTCGATCTGCCGCTTCAGCTCGTTGGCCGCTTCGTGATTCGGGTTGATATCGAAAATCAGGTCAAGCATGTCGAGAGCCGCGCGATAGTATTTCTTGGCGAAGAAGTTCTCGGCCTGGGCAAGATACGCCTGGACTGATTTGTCGAGTTCGCGCTGCGCTTCTTCGATTCGTCTCTGTTCTTCCTGCTGGAAGTTGATCGAATTTTCGATCGCCGCTATCGTCCCGATAATCTCAGCGTCGTGCTCCTTGAACGCCAGGGCCCGCTGATAGTAGGCCAGGGCGGAATCGAGCCGGAAGCGGTTGTAGAATTCGTCCGCCTTGTCTTTGTAGAACTCGAACTGCTTGCGTCGCTCGTCTTCGAGCAATATAGATCCTTTCGCCTGCTCGGCCTTCTCCCGTTCCGCCAGCTGCTGATCGATCGATTTGCCGAGAAGGAAAGAAACCGAGAAGCGATGACTGTCTTCGATATAGCTGAGCATTTTGTAGGCGTAATCAAACCTGAAGCGTTCGAGCTGAACACCGGCCCCGAACGAGAGATTATCCCGGTCGTACCCGGCCCGCAACATGTAATTGTTGTACAAGGTGAATTCTACACCGGTGTGCACCTCGACCTCCTTGTTCTCGATCTTCTCCAGATCGAACGAGGCTGCCAGCCGGTCCGTTTTCGAAAGAGCCAGATCATGAACTGCCATTCCGCCGACGATCGAAATGGGCGAAGTTTCCGATGAATTCTTGAGCGTTAACTCTGGCGGGACAAGATTCCTGAAGAGGAGACCGAAACTGACCTTCTTGCGGATATGAGCCATCATGCCGATGTCGAATCCGAATCCGTAGTCGGAGAGATTATCGAGCGACTGATTTACGATCTTGAAACTCAGACCGGCGGAGACGCTTCCCTGAAGATTCTTACCGTACGCCAGAATGACCTCGGAGTTGGAATAGCCGAACGTCCCCTCGTCGGTATAGTCGTTTCTTCGTACAATGTCATTCGTACCGATGCGCATGTACCCGATGCCGATGCCGCCAAGTTTAAGATCGGGATAGACCCATCCGCCATAGTCAAAGATCGAGCCTTCGAACAGAGTCATATGCATGGCGGAAAATTCCTGCCACTGCAGCGAGGCCAGGCCGGCAGGATTGTAGTAGATCGCGCTGGCGTCGTTCGCCAGGGAGGTAAACCCGCCTCCCATACCGAGCGCCCGGGCGCCCACACCGACGGAGAAGGGTGTTTCCTGCCCAGCCTGATTGACGGCAGAAACCGACACCGTCAGACAGCCGAACAGCAGGGCCAAAAGAAATGCGCGCGTCTTCATTTGACCACCGCCAGTTTTAGACGAGCATGCTCATCGGTCGCAGCATCCCGTATAGACACGATATACACGCCGTTGAAGACCATGATGCCGTCATCGTTTCGACCATCCCAGTAGATGAAGTTCTCTCCGGATCGTCCGCCTTCACCGCCTGCGGTATAGTCTTTTGCGTAGACCATCTCCCCGGTAAGGGTAAAGACGCGGAATTCGACCCTGGCATCGGCCGGCAACTCATAGCTAAATTCAAGGGGAGATTGGATCGGATCAGTTGGGTCAAACGGATTGCTCCTAACAAGGAACGACGACTCTAGGCTCGCCCCTTTGATAGCCAGCGACTCATCCATGATCGAACTGCCCGGCTGATCGGATGTTATTACCGGCGCCTGGCCGGCGTTCGGTCCGGCTATGAACACGGCTTGAATCTGGTCCTTGGCCAGCTCCAGATTCAGCGTTTCCACTTTCGTGTCCTTCAGCTCGGCGACAAAATTCAAGGTTCTGGTCACACCGGCATCCAATTGGAAATGGTCGAAGGTAAAGACCAGCCGGTTATCACTGGCGGTGGTCATGGCGACTTTTATGCCGTTTTCGAAAAAGCCGGTGTTGCCGATATTGATCACACTGCGGACATCGACAGGTACACCTTTGCCGTCGCGTGCCAGGATTTCTATTGTGTTTATCAGGAGATCGGCAAGCGGCGAAGCGCCGCTGTTCGTCAGCTCGAGATCGAAGATCTTCTGGCTCCGGCCGGGAAGGATAAGGCTCGAACCTACCTGAGTGGCATTCACCACCAGCTGGCCCTCGGAGGAGATCACTCGAACTATGACCGTAAACGTAGTGTCGCCGATCCTGGCCCGGCCACCGAGATTTGCGTCGTTCGGAATACCTGTCAAAGCAAAAGCAAGGGTAATGGTCGTGTCAAAGCTCGGGGAAGCAAACGAAAAGCTTAGCGGCTTGTCCGCTGAAATGGTCCCGGTTGTGGTATCCGGTTTTATCCGATCAAAACCGCCTGCGATCATGCGGTAAGTTCCATCGGTAACATCGGCTTGTCCACTGTTTGACAGCACGACACTCAACTGGAAAGCGGTGTTGAAATCTACCACCGATGAACTTGCTCCCAGGAGGCTGTACGAGAGGCTCAGATTGGCCGGCGTCTCGATCGTGATGAAGGCGATATTGTCTATAGGTGGAGCCTGGCCGACGTCGGAAGAGATGATCTCCGCTCGGAAGACTTCTGCCTGTACCGATACATTGGCCGCCTGGATAGCAAAGAGCACTTCGGAAGTGTCATGGGCTCCTATGTCATGAACAACCAGATCAGATTGGAAAATCGAACCGCCGTCGGACGTCAGGCGCACGATAACCGAATCGATCGGAGTCGAAGACGTGTTTGCGACCCGGCAAGACAACTGGAAGTTTTGCGACGTATTCACCCGGGGGGCATTTGGAGCTACGACGTCCAGGCTGAGTATTTGCGCCACCGGATGCTCCACGACATGGATCGGGAAGCCCACCGTGTCAAATGGAACATAGTACAAAAGGGTGTCGGGAATTCCCGGAACGCAATAGTGGACCGAAGCGGCGGTGGAGAGATTATTCCCGGCTTGATTCTCCGGAATGAAGACGCTGATGCTCGTCAGCGTGTTAGTGCCGGGAATAAAGGTGTCATCGGGACTCTGGAAGAGGGTTGAAATATTGAATGCGTCTCCTGAAAGCCGAAAATCAGTGTTCATCGGGCAATAGCTCAGCGGAACGGTGCTCTGCAGATCCAGATCAAAACTGAATGCGCTATTAGTTCCGGCGAAGACGGTCGACGGACCGAAACTTCCGCTCACATACGAGAAACTCACCGCGGGAATGACTACAATTGAATCGGGGTATTCGTTTTCAAGCGTAAACAGATTACCGGAGCTGATTATGTGATAAGTCACCTTGACGAAATAGGTCGTCGGCGCCGCCAGTGTATCGTCGGTGTAAACAACGGGAAGGTCGCGATAGCTTATAGTACCCGACCCGATCGAGGAGTAAGTCGGGGATCCGTCGAAAAGCGTGGCGAATGGCGTACCGCCGGAGTCAGGGGCAAGCTGAACCGACAGATGGACGCTGTCTATCGACCCTTCGAAACCTTCTTCGAGAATATCCAGCGAAAGATTGAAACCATGTCCGGAGAGTATGGTGTCCGGCTTGAGAGAACCGTTGGCAACGCTCAAGACCGCTGGTCCGGTTACCACGATCGGGAGCGCAAGCGTATCGGCAACAGAGTAAGCCAGTCCATCGGCGGTGAAATGCGATGATAGCACAAAGACGAGGGTGTCGCTCGCCGGATAGGTCACGTGAACGGGAAGCTGCAGGGGGAGTGAGTCGACCTGACCTGAAGCGCTGCCGGTAAAACTTGTCTGAACTGCTCCTCCTTCGCCGGATCTGAATCGGGCGGAAAGCGTCACCGGGGCATCGGGCTCCAGATTGCCGTTATTTTGTACCGGGACGGTGACGGAAATGTTGTGACCCGCGACAACGCTGGTAACTGTGCGTCCGGTAAGATCCAGGGCATCGTCAATATCGTAGCCGTTGAAGTGGACGGTAATCGTGTTTGAGTTTAAGCTGCCATTGGTGGCGTAGATTTGAGCCGCCGAAGTAGCGCCGAGATAGCGGACATTGGCCGACAGCACTCTCACAACTCCACCGATCTGCAAACTGTTGCTGCTGAGAATACTCGGCACCAGTTGCCCGTCGCTTGAAACCAACGTGATCGGGTTAGCCGCGAGATCGTAATCCTTCTTGAGGTTGTTGTAATGGTCATACAGAATGATCGAAGCTGCGGAGCGAAGGACTTTGCCCACAAACTGGGTGTCGGCGACATTCAGCACCATCCGCTCCAGGTCGCCGGCTACAACCGTTATCTGGCCGGACCTTCCGGAGACGGCCCCTGATATCGCAACGACAACACCGGTACCGGCACGCGTCACAGTCAGCACCGAGTCGTTGAATATCCCGATGCAGTTGGTACAGGCTTCGAGTGTCCAGCCGAAAGTCAGGCCGGGAATCGGATTGCCGAATTCGTCATACCCGACAGCACTGAAAGTGATATTGCTGCCCGCTTTGACCGTGGTGTCATTGTGGGGTATCACGACAATCGAATCAAGAGCGGCCGGGTTTATCGCAAAAGCCAGCGAGAAACCAGGGTTGGGCCGCCCCGCTAATTCAGGTTGAGGCTCTACCTCGACCGCGTAGCTGCCGGCTCTTTTCGGATTGATAATACCCGGGAGCTCAAACGATCCTTGTATCCGGTCCGGGTTCGTTGAGCCGGAACTTTGTGAGGCCGCGATTGCAACCGCAGTGAGTCTAAAATCAATCGATCGGTCTGCCGGGTTGATCTGGTCGATCGTACAGTCTGGGGAGCCTGACGCTCCGCTTGAATTCTGCGCACTTAGTTTCGAGAGGTCAAACCCTTCCGGCAGAATCAGACGGTAGACACTGCGAGTGTCGGGGACGCTGTCGGCCCGGATACTGTAAGTAATTTTCAGGCTGGTTTCTTGGCCGGCCACCCTGGAAAGCAGAGCGCAATTCAGGTCTTGAGGCGATGTGGAGTGAGGCTGATCGATATCTTCCCGCGAAGCAGTGGTAATTTGCTCCGAAATCGGCTGGGACAGGACAGCGACAGGCAGGAGGAGTGCGAGTGTCAGAAGAAGAGCGTATTTACCCATTTGCATCGATAGCGCGCCTACTATTTTTACCGTACGGAGTTTGATCAACAGATAGTACATAATATCTCAGCAAAGTCTATGCCTCAGAGGGCTTTGGACGGCATTTTGCGCCGGAATAAATATCCTCCTTCGGACGAGATATCCACATCGGTAACCAATTAACACGCAAGTATTTAGGAAGTCAGGCAGGTCCCTCGTTGTCCATCACGTCAGAGACGCAAGCGAATAAGGCGAGAAGAGAAGCGATCGATATGTAAACAGTTGCACTTATGAACTAGCCGTTTGCAGTCAACAAGCTGTCAGCAAATCTTAGCTGAGGCAATGTTCTCGGCGGCAACAACGGTATTGGTCATAAGCATGGCGATTGTCATCGGTCCAACACCGCCCGGAACAGGGGTAATATACGAAGAAATTTCGGCGCATGCATCAAAATCAACGTCGCCGACCAGTCGGTACCCTTTCTCAGTCGAACTGTCTTCGACCCGGTTCACTCCGACATCGATGATAACTACACCTGGTCTTATCATATCGGCGGTAATGGTGTTGGGTCGACCGATGGCGGCGATGAGAATGTCGGCGCGACGAGTGATCTCGGGGAGGTTGCGGGAGCGGGAATGGGCCACCGTCACGGTGGCATTGGCATTCTTGGCCTTCTGAATGAGCATGGCGGCAACAGGTTTTCCAACTATGTTTGAGCGGCCAACGACAACGACTTCTTTCCCTTCGGTCGAGATCTGGTAATGTTCCAGAAGTTTGATAACACCATGCGGCGTACACGGAAGTAGACCGCCTCTTCCCAGCAGCATCATCCCAACGTTGTACGGGTGGAATCCGTCGACATCCTTTTCCGGATTTATTGTCAACGTCACCGCCAGTTCGTCCATATGCGGCGGAAGCGGTGATTGAACCAGGATGCCGTGAATTCGTTTGTCTTGATTGAGTCGCTGGACAATCTGCTCCAACTCTTTCTGAGGAATTGATGCATCTTTACGGATCACCTCGGAATACATGCCGAGCTTATCGCAGGCTTTCGCCTTGCTCGATACATACGACTCCGACGCCGGATCATCGCCTACCAGGACCGTAGCCAGTCCCGGGGTTACTCCCCGTTCTTTGAGGGCTTCAATCCGGCTCTTGAGTCCGGTGCGAATCGCTTTGGCTACTTCTTTTCCGTCAATAAGTTGCGCTGCCATATCTAAGCCTAAGCTTCATTATCTCCATCAGGACCGTTTCCCTGTACGGTGGAGATATCGAAGTTCTCACGAAACCGTTCGATGAGGAGTGCCTCGCCGTTGGAAGAATCGATCTTCACCACCACGCCCGAGATCTTGACGTCTTCGGACGCAGTCGAGAATCGAATCGGCAATCCAGTGAGAAATCGATCGACAGAAGGACGAATCTGCATGCCGATGACCGATTCATGCGGGCCGGTCATCCCGGCATCGCTCAGATAAGCTGTCCCTCGCCGACTGATTGTCTCATCGGCCGTCTGCACATGGGTGTGGGTGCCGATTATAGCTGAGACCGTTCCATCCAGAAAGTACCACATGGCCTGTTTTTCCGAGGTAGCCTCGGCATGGAAATCCACGAAGATGATCTCTGTCTGCTCCCGCAAAGCTGCGACCTCACGTTCGGCCGTCCGGAAAGGGCAATCAATGTCTTTCATGTAGGTCCGGCCCATGAGATTCAGCACACCGACCTTCACGCCGCCGACGGTATCGACGTAGGATCCGGTGCCCGGCACTCCTCGAGGGAAATTGGCCGGCCGGAGCAGACGGGGCTTTTCTTCGAAATACTTCAGAATATCCATCCGGTCCCAGATATGGTTGCCGGAGGTCTGCATGTCGACGCCGTAGCTGAAGAATTTGCGGGACATTTCAGGTGTGACCCCGAATCCACCGGCGGCGTTCTCGACATTGGCGATCACGTAGTCGATCTCGTAGCGTTCCCGGAGCGGTTTGATCATGTGAGCAGCCGCCTGACGACCGGCCTTACCGCAAATGTCGGCGACAAAGAGAATATTAAACGATGACATCAGAAACAGTCTTTCTAAGCAGGGACGGCAGCGCCGTCCCTACGGAATCTATGTGATACAAAACGAGCAGGCTACTTGGCGTATTCGGTTGCCCGTGTTTCCCGGATGACCGTCACCTTGATCTGACCGGGATACTGCATTTCTTTTTCGATTTTTTCGGCGATATCGGTCGCCAGGATAGTTGTGCCGAGATCATCGAGATTTTCGTTTTCAACGATCACTCTAATCTCGCGCCCGGCCTGAATGGCGTAGGCCTTAGCGACTCCCTTGAAACTGTCTGCCAGTTCTTCGAGCTGCTGCAGACGTTTCACGTAAGCCTCGAGCGGCTCGCGGCGGGCACCCGGACGGGCACCTGAGATCGCATCGGCTGCTTGTACCAGCACCGGGTACGGACTGTTCATGGGAACATCACCATGATGCGATTCGATCGCGTTAATGACGTAGTCGCTTTCCTTAAAGCGACGCATGAAGTCAGCGCCGATTTGTGTATGTGTCCCTTCGGTTTCACGGTCAATTGCCTTGCCGATATCATGAAGCAGACCGCATCGCTTGGCCACCTGAGCATCGAGTTCCAGCTCAGCCGCCATCAGGCCGCAGAGCATCGCCACTTCTTTTGAATGGGCCAGGACATTCTGACCGTACGAGGTACGGAAATTCAGTTTGCCCATCTGGTAGATAATCTCCGGATGCAGCCCGTGAATTCCGAGCTCGAAACAGGCCTGCTCGCCCGCTTCGCGCACGATCACTTCCATCTCCTTCTGGGCTTTTTCTACGACCTCTTCGATTCTGGTCGGGTGAATCCGTCCGTCGGCGATCAGCTTCTCGAGCGCCATACGGGCGATTTCACGGCGGACCGGGTCATAGCCCGAAAGAATGACAGCCTCAGGGGTGTCGTCGACAATCACGTCGATTCCAGTGGCCGTTTCGAACGATCTGATATTGCGCCCTTCGCGACCGATGATTCTCCCCTTCATTTCATCCGACGGGAGGTTGACCACGGACACGGTCGATTCGACCGTATGGTCGGCGGCACAGCGGTAGATAGCGGAGAGGATAATCTCTTTGACTTCCTTCTCAGCGTCTTGTTCCGCCTTCTCTTTAATCTCTTTTATGTGCGCGGCAGCCTCAGCCTTGGCGGCGTGAATCATGTTGTCCATCAGTTGCCGCTTGGCTTCCTCGGGGGTCATCTGTGCGATTTTCTGCAGCTTGTCGTTTTGAGCATCGATTATGTGGGTGAGTTCGTTCTCCCTCAGCTCGATTCCTTTTTCGCGGGCCAGCAGGTTCTTCTCACGGGTGGAAAATTCTTTGTCCCGGACTTCGAGAAAGTCGAGTTTCTTTTGAAGTCCTGCCTGCTGAGTGTCAAGCCGTTTCTCGAGATCCTCGAGCTGACGCCGCTTCTTCTCCGACTCGGTCTCGAACTCCGCTTTGAGTTTCAGCCACTCTTCGCGCGCTTCAAGGACCGCCTCTTTCTTCCGGATCTTGGCTTCATTTTCAGCTTCGTTAATTATCTTCTTCGCTGCGGCCTCGGCTTCGCTCAGTTTCGACGCGTTGGCCCGACGCGCGAGATAACCGAACAACAGGAACGAGGCAACACCCACAACCGCGGCGACCGCAACTAGGATTATGGTGTCAGTCATCAGGTCCTCCCGTCCGACACGGAAGCTGTCGAACGTTCAATCTATTCTGAGAAAAGTGGGAAGAAGAAATAGGATATGAAAAGCGAGTCTTTGCTAATGGCTCACGCTCTTCCGGCCAGCGCCCGGTCAAGCCGTTCGATCATCGAATCGATGTGATCGCCAAGTTGCTCCTGAGATTTATCCAACCGATCCCGGTTCTCATACAACTCGGAGGCTATCGACATCGCCGCCAGGATGGCAACTTTATCGCGCGCCGCAACTCTGCTGCTTTGCGCCGTCTCCTTCATCCTGGAATCGACAAAATCCGCAACTCTGGAAATATACGATGGATCATTCCCCCCGACTATCGGGTACTCCTCGCCGTATATCTTCACCGTTACTTTATTTTCACTCATACAATCAGCGCAGGCCTATAAGCAAGTACTAACCTTCTATTCTCTTATCCCACCACTACATAGTTGAAATGGTACGAAAACGCTATAAATTAAGTCAAGTAAAAAAGAGGGATCAGGCCAGGTTCTCGAGCTGATCCAACCGACCCAAGATGCTCGTCAGTTTGGTCCGGATCGCTTCGGACCGATCACTTTCTGTCGTGCGAAGGGAGTCGTAGTCCCGGCGAAGCTTCTGGATTTCCTCTTTCAACTGCTCGTTTTCCTGGTGCAGACCGAGATTCTGCTGCTTCAGTTGTTCATAGCTTTCGATAAACTGGTCGAGCCTGCTTGACAGTATATTCAGCTTTGTCTTCCATACTATTTATCCCTAATTTGAGCGTTCAACTTATTCTTTAAGTAATCTATCACAATAGCTTGTTTTTCATCGACTTGCTCGCTAGAAAGATTCCCTTCCAACGACCGATAGGTAATCGCGATCGCAATCGATTTCTTGCCTTCTTCGATCGGCTTTCCTTTGTACAGATCAAAGATCTCTACTGATTCAGCCAGCGACCCGGCAGCCTGTTTAATCTGGTTCACGATCTCCCCCGCCTTCACCCCTTCATCGACAACGATCGCAAGATCGCGCGGAGCGGCCGGGTAGATCGGCAGCGGCTGGTATCGGGGCTTTCTTCCACTCAGGGTAATCAGGAGGTCGAGGTCCAGTTCGGCGATATGAACCTCCTGCTTGATGTCGAATTTGCGCGCCACCTCCGGCGTTACTTTGCCAACTCTGCCTACGTGAACATCTCCGGCCATCACAGCGAAAGCAATTTGATTATCGAAGTAGCTCATGTTTTCCGGCTTGTAGGTAAGCTCCCCCCAGCCAAAATGCTCGGCCAGACGTGTTAGCGGACCGGCGATATCGTAGAAGTCGAAAGGCCTCGGTCGATCGCGCCAGGTGTGAGCAGTTTGTCCGGTCACTCCCACGGACAGACGGAGATTCTCTTTCCACTCCCCTTTGGCATCGGGAGGAAAGTACGCCTTGCCGATTTCGAACAGGCAAAGATCAAGGTTCCTATGCGCAATATTATGGCTGATCACGGTTAGCATCGTCTGGATCAGCGTATTACGCATGATATCCAGGTCTTCGGAAACCGGATTGACGATACCCAATCTCGGCAGTTCCGGGTTGAGCAGTCTGGCAAGTCGGCTGTCGGCGAGACCGTGACTGATCATTTCGTCGAATCCGGAACCGATCAAAAGTCCCCGGATCTCCGCGCGAAACTTGTCGAGATAATGTATGGGGGTATAGAGGCGGCCGATATTTTCGATCGAGTCCGCAACTGCGGAGTATCCTTCGATCCTGCCTACTTCTTCGATCAGATCGATTTCTCTTTCAATATCCGGTCGGAAAGTCGGTACTTTAACTGTCAGTATCGAACCCGTTTTGACGTCGAACTCCAGATGCTTCAGGATCTCGACCATCCGATCGACCGACAGGTTCAATCCGAGGATCGCATTGCAGCGCTCGGGGCGAAGCTTGATTTCCAACGGTTCGATTTTTTTCGGATAGCAGTCAACGATTCCCGCCAGGACCTGACCTCCGCAGATTTCGTACAACAGCGAAGCGGCCCGGTTAATAGCGAATTCGACTCCGTTGGGGTCGGCTCCCTTCTCGAAGCGGACCGAAGACTCGGTGACCAGACCGAGGAGTTTACGGCTCTTGCGAGTCATCGATGAATTGAAGTAGGCAGCTTCGAGCAGAATATTTCTGGTCTCTTCTTCCACCTCGGAATCCAGACCGCCCATCACGCCGCCGGCGGCGACGCCTTCCTTGCCATTGGTGATCAGCAATACATCGGGCGTGAGCTCGTGTTTCACGCCGTCGAGCGTCGTGAAGTTCTCTTTCGGTCTGGCCCGACGCACGACAACTTCGTTCGATCCGAAGCGATCGAGATCGAAAGCATGAAGCGGGTGCCCTGTTTCCAGCATGACGAGATTGGTGATGTCCACTACATTGGAAATTGGCCGGATACCGGCCGTAAGGAGTTTCTTCTTAATCCACCAGGGGGAAGGTCCGATCTTGACATTTTCAATGACCCGGGCAGCGTACCTCGGGCAGGCGTCCGGATCTTCGATCGACACCTTCACTTTCTCAGACGCTTTTCCGGCAACCTCTTTTACTTCCACTTTCGGCTTCTTGACCGTGCCGCGTGAAAGTGCCGCCAGGTCACGGGCTATGCCGATTGCGCACATTGAGTCGGGCCGGTTTGGCGTTAACTCAAACGTCATGACATAATCGTCGAGATCGAGCGCTCTGGCTATCGGCTCACCCGGCTCGAGGTCTTCGGGCAATACCATAATTCCGGCGTGATCTTCGGAAATTCCCAGCTCCCGTTCGGAGCAGATCATCGCGCGTGATTCGATTCCGCGGATTTTCGCTTTCTTGATGACAATGTCCCCGGCCAGCTTCGCACCTTCGAGCGCAACCGGGACTTTCTGCCCGACCGCGACGTTGGGGGCGCCACAAACGACCTCGAGCTTCTCACTGCCAAGGTCAACGGTCGCGAGACGAATCTTGCTCGCCCCTTCGATCGGCTTAAGGTCCAGGACAAGGCCTACAACTACATTGTTGAGGTAGGTCGAAGTCGAATCGATGTACTCACAGGCGGTGCCGCACAAAGTCAGGCGGTCAGCCATTTCCTGAGCCGGCCAGCCCAATCCGCTAAGCTCTTTGAGCCAGTTGTACGAAATCTTCATAGCTTATCTGAACTGCCTGAGAAATCTAATGTCGTTATTGAAGAACAGGCGGATGTCGTTGATGCCGTATTTCTGCATTGCCGGCCGTTCGACTCCCATACCGAATGCATAGCCGGTGTACTTCTCGGAATCGATCCCTGCCTTTTCCAGCACGTTTGGATCGATCATCCCGCAGCCGAGTATTTCCAGCCAGCCAGAATATTTGCACACCTGACAACCTTCGCCGCGACAGAGGAAGCAGGAGATATCGACTTCGGCCGAGGGTTCCGTGAAGGGGAAGTAGGACGGGCGGAAACGAATTTTGAGCCCTTCGCCAAAGAAGGCATGGGCGAACGCCACGATCGCACCCTTGAGATCCGCCATCGACACCCCTTCGTCAACGAGGAATCCATCGACCTGATGGAATGCTACATGCGAGCGGGTCGAGATCGCTTCGTTCCGGTAGCACAATCCCGGCGTGATAATCTTGATCGGCGGCTTGTGACTCTCCAGGAATCTTGCCTGCACCGGAGTCGTGTGCGTGCGTAGGAGCCTTCCGTGCTCAACGAACATCGTGTCCTGCATATCCCGGGCGGGGTGATCGGGAGGGAAATTGAGCGCCTCGAAATTATAGTAGTCGGTTTCGACGTCCGGTCCGCGGGCGATTTCGAACCCCATGCCGTGGAAGATGGTGCAGATTTCGTCGATGACTTGATAGACTACGTGGGGTACGCCGACCGATGAACCGGTTCCGGGCAGTGTGGGATCGAAAGAAGAATCGCCGGAGCCGCTATCGTGAGATGCTATGACTGAATTGATCAGTTGATCGAGTTCGACCCGCACGGCATTGGCGGCCGCACCGGTCTTTTTCTTCTCGTCGTCGGGGAGATCTTTGAGGCTCTTGAGAATGGACGTAAGCTCTCCCTTACGCCCCAGATATTTGACCTGGAGTTCCCGAAGTATATCGAGCGAATCAGCCTTACTGATTCGCTCGGTAGCTTCTTCTTTTAGCCTGGCAACATCCTCCAGAAGTGACATCGGATATCACTCGGAGTTAGTTGCTGTTCGCCATATTCACGAGATTGGTGAAAGTCGCGGCATCCCGGGCGGCAATATCGGCCAGCACTTTGCGATCGAGATTAACGCCGGCTTTCTTGAGCCCTGCGATAAATGTGGAATAATTTGTGCCATTCATCTGGGCCGCGGCGGAGATACGGGCGATCCAGAGGGCACGGAAAATACGTTTCTTGGCGCGACGGTCACGATAGGCGTACTTGAGCCCTTTATGGACCGTCTCGAGCGCGGTGCGATAGAGTCGTCCGCGTCCGTTGAAGCCGCCTTTGGCCCGGTCGAGGACCTTCTTATGCCGCCGGTGAGCGGCGACGTTATTTTTTGCGCGTGGCATATCTCATTGTCTCCTTCGTAATAATCGACCGACCTAATACGGCAGCATGTGGTTAACGCGGTTGGTGTCGGCACTTGAAATCATCGTTGCTTTCCGCAGATTTCTTTTGCGCTTCTGGGTCTTTTTCGTCAGAATGTGCGTCTTGAACGCCTTCATTCGTTTGACCTTGCCGGAACCGGTTTTCTTGAACCGTTTGGCGGCACCTCTCTGGGTCTTGATCTTTGGCATCGCTCTTATATCCTCAACTATTATGAATTGCCTTCTTCGGGCTGTGTGGCCGGCTCGGGACTTTCGTCAGGTCCGACCTCGTTTTCCTGTTTTTCCGGCATCTCGTGGTCCGAGTGCTCTTTCTCTACCTTCTTCGTTCCCTTGCTCTTGAGGACCTTAAGTACGTCCTGGTTGGGGGCAAGCACCATGATCATGTTGCGCCCTTCCTGTTTCGGCGGGAACTCTATAATGGCGACATCGGCTAATTCCTGGGCTACTCGTTCCAGCACCTTCTGTCCGAATTCGGTATGGGCCATCTCACGTCCGCGAAACATAACAAACGTCTTCACTTTACTTCCCGACTCGATAAACTCTCTCACGTGCCGGGTCTTGAAACTGAAATCGTGTTCGTCGATCTTCGGACGATAGCGCATCTCCTTCATCTGGAAGGCGTGCTGTTTCTTCTTTGCCAACTTGTCTTTCTTGGCTAGCTCGTATTTCAGTTTGCCGTAATCAAGGATACGGCAGACCGGCGGGCGGCTGGTCGGTGAGACCTCCACGAGATCGAGACCTTGTTCGCGCGCTCGTGCTAACGCTTCTTCCGTCGGAATGATCCCCAGCTGATCGCCTTCGGGGCCAATGAGCCTCACCGGCGAGATCCTGATCTGGTGATTAATCCGTAAGTCTTTGCTGGCTATATAATCCTCCTCAACAAGTTTACGAGTTGGCCCCAAGGCCCCGTGAAGCGATTTCTTTCTCCAACATGACTATCGCCTCTTCGGTTCCTTCGGCACCCAGGTCTCCAGTACCGTGCTTGCGTACCGACACTTTGCCGGCTTCCGCTTCCTTGGCGCCGACAATAAACATGTACGGCACCTTGAACAGCTCGGCGTCACGAATCTTGGCTCCGATCTTTTCCGACCGGTCATCGAGCACGACGCGCAAGCCGCGTTTCTTCATTTTATCGACGACAGACGCCGCGTACTCGTTAAAGCTGTCGGTGATAGGCAGTACTTTGACTTGAACCGGAGCCAGCCAGAGCGGGAAATTCCCCGCGTAATGTTCTATCAACACGCCAAAAAATCGTTCGATCGAACCCAGGAGGGCCCGATGGATCATGAACGGGCGCTTCTGCTGCCCATCCGAGTCAATATAATACAGGTCGAATCGTTCGGGCAAGTTAAAATCGAATTGGATGGTCGAACACTGCCAGGCCCGCCCAAGCGCGTCCTTGATCTTGATATCTATCTTCGGGCCATAGAAGGCACCGCCGCCGGCATCGATCGAGTACGGCAGCCCGGCCCGGACCAGCGTCTGGCGCAGCCCTTCTTCCGCCCGTTCCCAATCAGGAACCGCGCCGACTGAGTCTTCGGGACGGGTCGACAAAAATATCTCATACTCGGTGAACCCAAACGACTTCAGGATATGGATACAAAAATCGAGAATCCAGAACAGCTCTTCTTCCATTTTCTCCTGGGCGACAAAATGGTGGGCATCGTCCTGGGTAAACCCTCGTACCCGCATCAAACCGTGCAGCACGCCCGGTCGTTCGTACCGATAGACGGTTCCGAGTTCGGCCCAGCGAAGGGGCAGATCGCGGTATGACCAGAGGCGGGATTTATACATATTTATGTGGAACGGGCAGTTCATCGGCTTGAGCTGATACAGCCGCTCATCGACATCCATCGGCCCGTACATGTTCTCTTTATAAAAATCGGTATGGCCACTCTGATTCCAGAGGTCCCTGAGGGCGATATGCGGGGAGTAGACAAGATCGTATCCCCAGTCCAGATGCTCTTTGCGCCAGAAGTTTTCTATCTCATTGCGAATCCGGGCACCCTTGGGGAGCCAGAGAATCAGCCCGGCGCCGACATTTTCAGAGACACTGAACAGTTCGAGCTGCTTGCCGATCAGCCGGTGGTCGCGTTTCTTGGCTTCTTCGATTCGAGCCAGATACTCGTCCAGCATCGACTTCTTCGGGAACGAGATTCCGTAAATCCGCTGCAGCATTTGTTTGTGCTCGTCACCACGCCAATAGGCTCCGGAGGTCGAAGTCAGTTTGATCGCCTTGACGATCCCCGTGCGCGGAATGTGAGGTCCGCGGCAAAGATCCTCGAAACTCGACTGGTAGTAGAACGTGACGGTATCGTCCTCGATACCCTCAAGCAGTTCGACCTTATAATTGGCATCCTTCGATTTGAAATAATCGATCGATTCCCGGCGGTTCTTTACTTCGCAGCGAAAGACGGCATCTTCTTTTACGATCTCTTCCATTCGCTTTTCGATCCGTTCGAGATCCTCGGGCGAGAACGGCTGCTTCACTTCGAAATCGTAGTACCAGCCTTCGTCAATCGGCGGTCCGATCGCCAGCTTGGTTCCGGGAAACAGATCCAGCACGGCCTGGGCCATAATGTGGGAGCTGGAATGCCAGAATACGGTTCGTCCCTCGGGGTCGTCGAACGTCAGAATCTGAACTGGCGCATCTTTTGGGATGGGTGCGTTCAGATCCTTAACCTGACCGTCGATCTTAATCGCGATGGCTTCCTTCGCGAGCCGTGGCGAGATCGATTTGGCGACTTCGAAGCCGGTGGTACCGGAGTCGAATCCCTTGATCGAGCCATCGGGTAATGTCAATCTGACCTGTGCCATAATCCTCTTGTACCGAAAAAAGCAAAAGCGGGTTACAAAACCTTGCAACCCACCGCCGTTACGGTGAACCTATGAACCTATATGGTGGGCGATACTGGAATCGAACCAGTGACCCCTTGCATGTCAAGCAAGTACTCTAACCATCTGAGCTAATCGCCCGTCACCAACACTTCTAAGCCTAAGTATTCCAAGGCAGTTGTATATTAATACACGAAAGCGACCCAAAGTCAAGGCTTATTTTCGGTCGTTTACGGGGTAAAAGAGGTTGCGTTAGAATAAGTTAAAGTGACCGGAGAGGGCTGCCGGAGATGTCCGAATACAACAGGAAACGGCCTATTTCAAACCGACCATCTGCATGAAGGTCTCGGCCTTGTTGTACTCATCCTTGAGCAGTTCACCGAACGACTCGATCTCGCTTTCCTGAACACCCAGAACTTCGGAAACCATCGGGTCGAGCGGGCCGACCAGGTATTGATCGATTCGGTCGTAATACGTACGTTTGGCCACATAGTTGGCCAGGTGGACGAGTCCGGCGATCGGTTCTTCCCCCTGATCGAGGGCCGGTTGGTGATGGAATTCAATGGCCTCCTTGAGGCGATGAGGAATCTTCCACTGCTCGGCGAGGAATCCGCCGATTTGCGCGTGGTGATAGCCAAATATTTTCTCTTCGATCTGATAATCGAGCGACTCCCGATCCCTTGCCCGCTCAGCGGCAAACTGAGCGTATTCTTCCGGGAGATAACAACAGATAATCAACTTACCGACATCGTGAAGCAGCCCGGCCGAGAAAGCGGCATCGGGGTCGATCACCGCTCGGTCACGGAGCTTGCGGGCAAGCAGTCGGCAGCCGAAGGCGGTCGAAAGAGAGTGGCGCCAGAATTTCTCCTGGTACTCTTCATCTATATTTTTTCCCTTGAACATGTCGAGCACCGAAGCTGACAGGACAAGGTTCTTGATAGCTTCGAACCCGATAATTACCACCGCCTGGCGGACCGATTCGATTTCACGGGCCAGGCCGTAGAAGGCTGAATTGGTCATCTTGAGAACCTTGACGGACATGGCCGGGTCCTCGGCGAGGATCGACGCGACCTGGGCAGCGTTCACATTGGGATCGTTGATCACTTTCTGAATCTGGTGAAAAACGATGGGAGGGGTAGGCAGATTCCGTATGTTGGAGACGACCCGCTTTACCTTATTGTCGATGGTAGTATCTGTTGTCATTGGTCCATTTCGTTCGGTTGTATCGAGCCGATCTGCATCATCACCGCGTCGCTGAGGCGGCGGACAATCCGCTGCTGGACTTCGGGAATGTCATAATAACCGGCATCCACCTTTTGTTTTATCTGTTCGAGCCTATAAGTGGCGGTGTCAGGTCCGAGCGAAACCGGCTCATTCAATCTGGCGTCAGCCCGCTCGGCGAGCTGCTTCCGCCCACCATCTGAAATTTCCACACTGTCCGGTTGTCTCGTCGCGCTATCGCGCACACTCTCTTTTGTTTTGCTGCCGTCGGTCCGTTCCGGTACTGACGGTTTGCAGCCGATTTGCATCAACTTTCATGAGCGCACCTTTCTTCCTTCCGATGTAAGGCACAAACGGCGCGGATTACCATCCAATTTCCGCGGCCCGTTGATCTGCTAACTCTTGCCGTCGACAAACTGCGGCGACGGTTGTTCCGAACGGACGTACTGGAGGATCTTCTCGCTGTGCTTCAATTCACCGAGTTCCTCTTTCAGTCGTTCGTAACGCGAGCTCAGGTATTCTTCGTTGTCGCTGACCACGCTTATACTTTTCTTCACGAGCGTGATAATGCCGTTGAGGACCTTCCGGACATCCGGTGAGATCGTCGCCAGCTTGAAGAGCTTCGGATTCTTCTCCCGTAACGCGGTAATCTTTTCTTCTGATTTCTTGATCCGCATATGGCACCGCTCGATCTCAGCGAAGAGGTCCAGAAGTTTTTCGTCCTTATTGAAGCGGATCAGATCTTTCTGTTTGTCCAGCAGGACATAGAGTGATTGATAGAATGTGTATTCTTCTTTCAGAATGAGGAGCAGTTCTCTTTCGAGTTGAGAAATTGCGTTCTGGTTCATTGCTTCCATCTATCACCCTCGTTACGCGGAGACCGTCAGCTGTTGGGCGGCCGTCGTCGCGGCTATATCCGCTTTTCTGGCTTCGGCCGTCTGGCTGTTACGAAGGGTCACCCAGCCGGTCCGAAGATTTTTCAGTATATTGACATTATCGTCAATCAGGCGCATTTCTTTGGTCGCTTCGATAATGTGGGTCTGAGAAATTACGAAAGCGTAAAGACGGCTCAAATTGCCGGCGATCTCCCCCCCTCGTTCCATATCAAGCGTCGTGTACAAATGAGTGAGGAATTTCCGGGTTCGTTCGAGCTGATCCCGCGAGGCACTGAAGTCTTCCTTGCGGATGGCGTCCCCCGCTTTTTCCAGAGCGCCGATCGCTCCGTCGTATACCTGGATTACCAGATCAAGGGGTGTTTTGCCGAGAATGCTCGATTGCTGATACGCGCCGACTTTTCCATCCATGGTTTGCCTCTCCGAGTTGCGTGGGTTATCATCTGCCCCAATTGGTATTGAGACCGGCCAGCTGGCCTGTCAAATATGAGCCTTGTGATTGCAGCTGGCTGAGGGTGGTTTCCATCTGCTGAAATTGTGCTTCGAGCGTCTGGCGACGAATAGCCAGTCGGGCGTCGATGTCGCTCACCTGTTTTGCCATGTCATCGATCTGCTTCTGATACGAGGTGATTCTCCGATCCAGCAGACCGTCCGAACTCTTCGAGATATCATCAACCTTCTGGGCCAGGCGCGAGGCGATTCCTTTGGCGATGGTTATCGTCCCTTCGTTGCCGTCGGTCACCTGGTCGGCCGTGAGCGAGATCTTCAGCTTCAGCCCGTCGGTAGTCTTGTTGCCGTCATTGCCGCTCAGGATCTGTCCTCGGCCGGTGGCAGCTTCGCCGTTAATGGTCCCGGCGACATCCTGGCCGAGAACGACCGTACCGGTGTTGAGCCCGAGCACGGAGTACGCAGCGTTGCCGATTGATTTGTCGAGTTCGATCTTGGACGTGCTCCCGTAGCTTGAGCTGCTGAACGTCAGGTGGCCGTAGCCATTCCCTTCGTCAACCCAGGCCACTTTGACGCCACGGTTGCCAATCTTTGCGTCGTTATTGATTCGGGTCTGCAGTTCCGAAATAAGCTCGTCGGGGGTCTGGTATATTTTCGGCGTGAGCGTAATTTCGTCCGAAACCAGACCATCAACCTTCAGCTTGATGGTGTCAGTGGTGTCGGTGATATTCAGTGGATTGGTCAGAGGAGAAATCATGGAATCTCCGGTGAATCCGCCTTTAGTTGCCGCCTGGGTGATATTGACGTTAAACGGCGTGCTGTCTTTGGTCGATGAGGTCGAGGACAGAAACTCGATACCGGTATTGCTGGAGTTGCCCGAATCGGTAAACAGTTTGATGACGTCATCAGGATTATTTCTGATCGCGTCTTCAAGCCGGTTGGTATCGGTAATGGCAACAACGCCGCTGCCGGTGGTGCGAATGCCGATCGAATATAACTGATTGAATTTGGAGGTAATGCCCGGAACAATTGAACCGACTGCACTCTGGAGCGAGTTCTGAATCGTCCAGACCGTCATATCGCCGAACAGAGTCGGTGCGCTGGTATCTCCCTCGGTGTACTTGTTCTGATCGTCGATGTAGCTGGTTACCTGGTTGTAGGCATCGAGAAATGCCTTGATATTCGCCTCGACCGCCTTCACGTCGACATCGGTCGTCAAGTGGATGGTTGATCCGGGATCGGTGACCGCCTTGGCCGTCAGGGTAACCCCGCCGATGACGTCTTTAAAATCGTTGGTCTGCGAGGTGACCGTGATAGGCGAGCCGTCTCCCCCGTTCGATCCGAGAGAAATTTTTGCGTCGGCGGCTTTCTGGAGAAGCGGGGCGAAGGTGGAGACGTTGAAAGTATCGCCTTCGCTGAGGGTACCGGCCGAAAATGAAAGGGTCAGACCGTCGGAGCCGGCCCCGACCAATTCAACTTCACTGTCTGCCTGGGTGACCACGACCGAACCGGAGTTGGTACCGTCGGTCCAGTTCAATACAATATTATCCGAGCCCACCGTCTGAGCGCCGGTACCGGCGACCGTGAAGGTGTACGTCTTGTTCTGGGTACCGGTGAAAGCGGCGCTCATGCCAAGAGTCATTTTCGAAGTTGTGGACGAGTCCACGGAAATTTGTTCCGGCGTATCGAAAGTAGCCGTGGTGTAATTCAGGTTCTGGCCGCCGGTCAGTTCTGAGTCGATCGTAATTTTGTTTGCCGCGCCGGTTTTGTCCGCGGAGATGACGAGCCGATACGGATGCGCAGTCGATCCGTCGTTCACGATAGAGGCCGTCACACCTACCTTGGCTGGATTAACGGCGTCCCTGATTCCCTGCAGTGAGTTGTTCGAACTGTCGATCGTAACCGTCCGCACCGATCCATCACCCACCTTGATCTGAATCGTCCCGGTTCCCATAATGGAGCTGTCACTGGCTTCGAATCCCTGGCTGGCGATCTGATGGTTCCGGGCAAGAGCCAGGATCTGGAGATCGTAGGCGCCGGCGCCTACCCGTCCGGTCGAAGTTGCCGAGAGGGCATCGGTGTTGGAGATGTTAATCGTCGATTTGTCGAAATTACTGGCATTCTGGAGAGTTGCCAGCGAAGAGCTGAGCCCGAGTACCTTGGCCTGCAGCGACTGATACGCGGTGATGATTGCTTTCTTTTGTGCTTCTTCGGATTCGAGCAGATCGGCGTTGGTACGCTCCGATTTTATGATCGCGTCGATAATGGCGGTCGTATCGAGGCCCGAAGTTATCCCGGTGATGGAATTTGAGCCGGCCATCCTAAACTCCTGTTTGTTGCGACTTCACTGTCTCATCTATTTGAGAGTTTGGAGGAGGGATAAACCTCCTCCAAACCTTGTTGTAGCATCTACTATCTGAAGAGCGAGAGAATCACTTGCGGAACCTGATTGGCCTGGGCAAGCATGGAGGTACCGGCCTGGACCAGAATCTGGTTCTTCGTGAACTCTGACATCTCAGCGGCCATATCCGTGTCACGGATCTGGGACTCAGAGGCTGTCAGGTTCTGTGACGCGATCTGCAGGTTTCTCAGGTTGGATTCCAGAGTGTTCTTCTGGAAGCTGCCGAGCGTACCGCGGGTCGTCGATACTTCGTTAATGGAGGCATCAATGATGGACTGAGCGTCCTGCGCACCCTGTACGGTGGTGACGTCGATCTGGGCGAGCGACCGGAACATGTTGCCGGCCAGGTTGGTACCCAGTGACGAAGCCGCCAGGTTACGCAGACCGATGTTGGCGGTCTGACCGACGTTGGCGCCAATCTGGAAGACGAGCGAACGGTCGGTGTCGTTAATGGTTTCCGAACCACCCTGAGAGGTCAGGCTGTACTTCAGAATGAGCGACTCGCTCCGGTCGGCATTGTACACGGTGGCAGATTCGCCGGCCGTGACTGAAGTCGCCGGACCGCCGTCGAGGCGCACGTCGAACTTGGCAGCCTGGACGTCGAGCAGCAGATTGCCCACGTTGATACCGTTAAGGGCCTTGGCAACCTTCATATCAACCGTGCCCTGATTGCTCTTGCCGTCGGCGGCGCTCTTCAGGGTAACGTTGTTCGTGGTGCCATAATTGACCTTAGTAATCGTATTGGTGTAGTTGTCGAACGCAACCAACGCATCGGTACCGGTATTGGCCAGCGTGTCGGTAGTCAGACCGAGCACGTTGCGCAGGTTACCGGTGATGTCGTTACCGGCGTTCAACTTGAGCGAATAGTCCGAACCCTCGTCGCGGGTGGCAAATTCGATCTGGTTGGTGTTAACCAGGGTAGCAGCCAGATCGCTGACGGCCGTGTCGCCGGAGACCTTACCAAACGCCGTGTCAAGCGCCGTGTTGATGGCGGTGACCAGGGAGCTCAGTGAGGTGTATGTGCCGGCGCCGACTGTGACGTTGGCGCTGACGTTGCTGTTGGTAGCAGTGTTAGCGGTGAAGTTCAGGATGTTGGCGGAGACACCACGCGAACTGCCGGCCGTAAATGAGAACGCAGCCTGGGCAGCGTCGGTCGAGGTGGCTTCGGTCTTCACTGAATACTGAGCGCCTTCGTTGGCGGCCCAGATACGCAGAGCGCCCGCGGCGGTACCGGTCACGGTGATCTTACCGGCCAGAGCGGCGTTCAGGTTGATCTGCGTCTGCAACTTGGTCGCGATGGTAGCAGTCGTGTCGCCGAGCGCGACGTCGACGTTCAGAGACTGGTTACCGGTCGGGGACTCACCGTTCTCCTGATAGTTCAGAACGAACGTGTAAGTACCGACGTTGGAGGCGGTCGCCGCAGCGATGACGGCAGCCGAAGAAACGAGCGCAGCCGATTCACTGCCGCTGGCGGCGATGGTCAGGTTGTTACCGAACGCATCGGCCAGGGTGATCGAATCGGAAACTTTCTTCGCGACGTCGGAGGCCTGGACCACGTCGAGATTGTAAACTTTCTCAGCGAGGTTGGTCGGATCGCCGTCGGTGTTGCTCAAAGACAGACCGAGGGAGGTCGTGTTCAACGTTGCACTCGAATCGGCGGTCTTGGTGGCCGTGATCGAGTGGGTGCCGTTCTTGAGCTGGGAGGTTTTCACCTGGACGCCGGAACCGTTGGAGGAAGTGATCGTCGCGACGTTGTCGTTCGTACCATCCAGCAGTTTCTTCGTACCGAACTGGGTATTGGCGGCAATACGATCGATCGTCTTGATCGCATTGGCAATTTCAGCCTGGTCGGCTGCCAGCTGATCGGCATCATTGAAACCTTCGTTGGCCGCATGAATGGCCAGTTCTCTCATCGAGGTCAACAGATTGTTGATTTCGCTGAGTGAACCTTCAGCGGTCTGCACCATGTTGATGGATCCCTGCGAATTCTCGATCGCCTGATTCAATCCGGCAATCTGAGCGCGGAACTGCTCGGAAATCACCAGACCGGCCGGGTTGTCGGAACCCTGGTTAATACGATAACCAGACGACAGCCGCTGCATTGACGCATTCAATGCATCGGTGGTGTTCAACAAATTCCTGTGCGCGTTCAACGCGGCCAGGTTGTGGTTGATTTGAAGTGCCATGTGTCAATTCCTCCTTGAAGGATTTGGGGTATCCGTACCCCGTTTTCTATTTCATTGGTTTAGTGTTCGACACAATACTGCACATCCGATGTTTCAATGATGAAGACAGAGTTGACTTCCCATGACTCTGTCGAAAGATCAATTTCGCTCTCCTCCTTTACTGTAGTGCCTGGACTTCGTTGACATTAAGTCGTTCCCTTTTTTGTCGTATTGTTTACTTCGGCAAAAATCCCCACACCTTAACAGCTTGAGTCGGGACCGGGAAAATTAATTCTGGGCTAATTGGTCCGTGATCTCAGGCCCTGACCGCGGCGCCGGAAAGCTGATTGAGGCGCTGACGGGCAGGCTCGAAGTCGGGGTCAATCCGAAGAACCCGCTGATACCCCAAAATAGCCGAATCCGCATGTCCCATATTGAGATAGCAATCGGAAAGGCCGAATAACGCAAGGGCGTCCTCGGGGTTAGCCTTCAAAGTTCGTTCGTAAAAGTTAATTGCCTCCGTAAATCGCCCAAGGCGCGCGTACAGGTCGCCCACTACCTGCACAACCGCCTGATCTTTGGGACTTGAATCGGCATATCGGGCCAGATGCTTAACGGCCTCGTCATATTTTCCTTGCCTGACCTGCGTCAATCCAAGATTTCTTAAGGTGACCAGCGGCGGATTAGGGGTCTTCATGCCCTTCAGATACCAGTTCTCCGCTTCCCCGAACTCCCCCATCTTGAAGTAGCAGTTGCCAAGATCGTTCAGATGTTCAGCTGGCAGTGCAATTCGGCTTTCGAGATCGGCGTACAAAGCCGCCGCCTGCTGGTAGTATCCGAGCCTCAGGCAGGTCGATGCTAGATCGCTCAACGCCTGAGTGGACCCCTGATGGTTTGTCAACATACGATTGACCAGCGTGGCTATCTCCGCGGCCTTTCCCTCCCTGGCGCAGTGCTCGACGTAGGCGACGAGGACCTCGGAGTCATCGTCATGAAGCTCGAGGGCCCGCCCCAACGTCTCCCCGGCCTCATCGGATTGATCGTTCTTTTCGTATCCTCTGGCAAGCTCAAGGAGATAATCTTTGTTATCTGGAGTTAGTCTGAGCTGAGCAGAAAGTTGACTTATCGCTTCTTCGATTTTCCCATCCGACAGATAGAGCCGGCCGAGCATTCCATTCGCTTCCAGATATTCCGGATTAAGCTCCAGCGTCTTCTGATAATAGCCGACCGCTGCCGCCCGGTCATTTTGTAGTTCGGCAAGCATAGCCAGACCGTAATATGCGGTCGCCCGGCTGTCAGGATGCACCAATATAATATTGTCGATTTCGGCCGCCGGATCGAACGCGGCCTGAATTTTCAGATACTGAAGGTAGGCGTCGCTCGCTTCACGGTACATTCGCTTCTTACCATATATATGGCCCCGGAGCATAAGCGGATCAAGGTATTCCGGTTTAATCTTGAGCGCCCGATCGGCGTATTCGAGAGCGAGATCGCTGTTTCCGAGATAGAAATGCGTCCAGGCAATCTGGTCAAGACACATAAGGTGGGTGTGGCGATGCATGATGTTCTTCGAATCGGTCAGTTCGACAGCCCGACCTGCCGCCTTGAGAATCTGCGGTGCGTTTTTGCGTTGGAAGTCGCTGCCCTCCCCTCGGAGCAATTGCGCATAGTTGAACAGGGCAAAAACATTGTCAGGATTTTCGGCTAGCTGCTTCTCCAGAAGCGCTTTGGAGCGAAGGAACTTGCGATGCATCTCTTCGGGAGAAAGATCATACCCGTGATGTTTGATCCGAACCGGCGTTCTCACCACCGGAACGTCGGGAGGAAGCTCCAGACGGTTGTGTACGATCCCTTCGTACCGGAGGTCCAGATCGCGGCGGAAAAGACGAATCGAAGGCAGAAAAGTAGTGGTCTCTTCTTTCTCCCCGTACACATTAAAGACATTAAGTGAGATAATCTGGTGTTTTGCCTCGCCGAGAATTTGTTTCATTCGGGCAACGTCTTCCCTGACAAATCGTTCATCGGCATCGATAATCAGGATCCAGTCACCGGTGGCCTGCTCCAATGAGTGGTTGCGGGCAGCCGAGAAATCCCCCGTCCACTTCTTATGAAATAACCTGGCGCCATATTCCCGGGCGATATCGGTTGTGCGGTCGGTCGAACCGGTATCCACTATGATGATCTCATCGACCCAGTCACGAATAGAATCCAGGCAACCAGGCAGCATCTTCTCTTCGTCCTTCACGATCATACATGCGCTGACGGTAAATGATTTTTCGAGGGTCTGCGCGAGCATACGAAGTTCCTGGACGTCGCGGCAGTTCTTGAGACCACGCTTGATCCATTGGGTCGCCGCACTGGCATCTCCGACTGAGATCAACATTGTTACCAGATTGAGGTACGGAAGATGGTTCGACGGATCGGCCTTAACCGACTTTTCATACCAGTTTCGGGCCGACTCGACGTCGCGCAATTCACGATATGCATTGGCCACAAAATTCCGTACCTGTGACCGGTGGGCCTCAGTGATCGCAAAATATCTTCCTGCCGTCTTGTCTTTCAAGGCATCGACAGCCTGTTCATATCGCTCACCCACTTCAACCGTGCGCGGATAATCTTTCAAATGCAATCTGAGATAAGCCAGGATATACAGGAGATCCGGGCTTTGCGGGTCTTCCGCGAGACCGTCATCGAGAATCTGTTCCGCTTCGATGAATCTATTGGTGATCGCATAGGCATACGACAGCAACGCGTTGAACATACTTCGCTGAGCGCTCGACAACGCCCCGGTCTGCGTTTTCCTCGGCTCCAGCAGGTCGGCTATCTTTGATTCCTGGCTGTGACGTCGGTAGTAATCGGCCAACGTGATAGCCGTTTCAATGTCGTCGGGGTTCGTCCTGAGAACCGAGAGCAGCTCACTAAGATTCGGTTCCGGCCTGGTTGCACTTTGCTGCTTCCGAACCTTTGCCGTCGACGCCCCGCGAGATGCCTTCTGGGCGACTTTTTTCCGGTTGGCCCTGGTCATGACCGTGCCCCTGCCATGCTCCGGGAACTGCTTTGATTCGTACGTATTACCGCTTTGATCGCCCGGTCGATTTCTTCGAGCTTGTCTTTACGGTGATATCTGTGCTGGATGAATTCTCGGTTGGACTCGGCCAGTTTGATCCGATCTTCGCGCTCCAGCTTAAGCAAAAGCTCCAGGCAATTGTCCGGATCGTTGAACAGGAATTCTTTCGGATACAAATTCGCTGCGCCGTACCAGTTGTGAATTAGCGGCATCAGTCCGCACGACATGCCCTCGGCGATCGAATAGTGGAATGACTCGAACAGTGATGTCGAGATGACAAAGTCCTTGTCAGCGTACCATCGGGGCATATCGTCGACCCAGCCATCGAAATAGATCGGTAGCGGATTCTCCTTGAGGAAATGTTCGAAATAGACCTGTATGCGCGGGTCCTGGTGCTCCCCCGCGATATGCAGGGTGTAATTTGAATCGTACTCATGGATCTTCTTGAAGCAATAAAGCAGCAAGGCAGGATTCTTCTTATAATTGATATACCCCACCGATGCTATCCTCCGGCCGATCTTCTTCTGGCGCGGAATGACAAACTTGTCGGTATCGACGGCGTTATGAATCACGATGCTTGAGACGGGGGTCTTGACCTGTCGCTCGAACAACTCCTTGACCGATCGATTGACGAATATCAAAAGATCGACCTTGCTCCAATCGACCTTTGAGGGCATATCGGTGAAGGCCTCGTAGCTATGCAGCCGGCAGATGATCGGGCAGGTCTTGGGGAGCTTCGTTGCTTCGATCAAATATTGGTCGCACCATTCGAACCAGGCGAGATCGGCCTGGCGAAGCATCTGCTGCATATCTTCGACTGATTGACCGGTAAACCTGGTAATTTCATTCTGCCCGGTGAGATAATCGGCGATATCTTTGAAGAAGGTATCGATACTGGCAAACAGGGCGATTGAAAGTCCGCGTTTATGCGGCGGCCGTGCCGGTGTAGTGCCCGCGTGTTCCGGGCTGGAAGTTTCCGGTATGGCGGCATGGTTCTCGGGATTGATTTCAGCTTTCCACGCCTGAATGTCTGCGAGGGATTCGGCGGTGACTCCGGCATGATGCTCGTTGAGTTCAAGCAACCGGGCGGCCTGAGCAGGCATCTTGTTTTTCAGGAGGATCTCAACGGCATTCTTACGGGCAAGGCCCAGGTTGGGATCCTTCCTCAGCGCCTGAGACCAATAGTCAACGGCGGCGCCGAGATTACCCGCCTCCGCCTGGATAACTGCCAGGTCACTGAGAAGACTGGCGTTATCGGGGTTCCGCTTAAGCAGTTTCTTGAGGGCGGCAATCGCCTGTTCCTGCTTTCCATCGGAGACCAGCGCCAGGGCGAGGTTGTAGGCGGCATCATAATGCCCCGGATTCTTGCTGAGGGCTTTCTCGAAATATGTAATAGCTTCCGGCCGCCGCTTGAGGGTAAGCGCGACCAGTCCGGCTGTCACAGAGGTATCGGCGTCATCGGGTCTGGCTTCGGCCAGAAAGGCAATGCACGCGAAGGCATCTTCGAGCCGGTTCTCGGCGAGATGAGAGTTGGCTGTCCGGGTGATATCTTCGAGGGTCAGCTGACCCGACGTGACCTGATCGCGAATCTGTTCGACTGTATTGCAAGTCATAATGATCTCCTATATCTGTTCCCCAAATGGGAGGACCGGCATCGTGCAGGTCCGTTGCTTCGATCACACGCCGACCGGCTGCCGTGACTGACGTTCCGCGCGAACCGTCTCGCCCGACATAATGTCCATGATATGATGGCGGACCTGGTAGGTCGAGTTGACCAGTACAAGCTGCTTGGCACGATTGTTCGCAGTGTTGATCAGTATCGGCCCTTGCAGATTGACGGAGATATCCCGGGGATTCTCCGGGATGGTCACGATGACGTAGGTCTCGACCGTCCGGGTATCCTGGATATTCAGTTCAGCAATCTCCTTCGGGTTAACCTCGATCCGGTAATCCGGAAAGAACACCCGGGGATTGACCACAAGAAACGTTACGGCCGGATCCTCAGATGAGACCAGCCACATGAAAGGAAACAGGTCCTGAGTCTCGACCAGGCAGAATCTTGCCAGGTGCTCAAATCCTAAAACCGGCTTCTCCATGAAGATAATCTTGTCATCCGGGACTTCCAGTTGCCCGAGTCTCAGGCTGTTGACAATCATAGTTCCTATCCTTGCTTCTATTGCAAAAAGTTCAATAATGACGGTTGAATGATCTTGGACGCCGCCAGCAGCGCCGCCTGATAGTTATTCTCGTAGGTCGAGAGCTGCGTAATGAGCGAGGTCATATCGGCGTCTTCCACCTCGGTCAGACGCTGCGTGAAGGTAAGCTGACGGTCGGTCAGCCGACTGTCCGTCCCCTGTAAACGAATGCCTTTGGCACCGTTCGAAGCGCGCCAGTTCAACAGGTTCTGGATGCTGTCATCGAGATTCTGCAGCAGCATTCCGGTGCCCGTCTGATCGTTGTTGTTCAGCGCATTTACCAAAACCAGCATCGACCCCATCATGTCGCTTGATCCGAAGACCCCCATGTCCTTGGCGGTGGTACCGTTGCTGACATCTTCGATCGTCAGGGAGCGAGTCGGATCGTTGTTTACGATTTGAATTCCGGTGCCATCGGCATTGATCGAGGCGGTGATGTCAAGGCCCGAGTTATTTATCGTATCGAGCAAATCCTGGACCGTGGCAATCGACGGACTTCCCAAATCCAGGGTCCGGGTGGCATCCCCCTGCCAGATGACGATACTGGACAGGTTGAATCCGGTACCATTGTTGAGGTCCGTCATATTCGAGGTAGCCAGCAGTACCGGGTTGAGATCTGCGCCTGCCTTGTCGCTGGAGATTTCTCCTTTGATTCCGAGATCGGCGGCGGTCGTGCCCGCTCCGGCCTCATCAATATTGAAGGCCACCTGCGGGTCGAGTGCCCGGCCGGTCAGTTGCGCACCGACGTTGCCGGCGATTCCGAGATCACTGGCAATGCTGCTTACCGAGTCGATATCGGAAATCTGAAGTCCGAGCGGGGTACCGTTCGTATCGACGATCTCCAATCCGGTGCCGGCGGCGTTGAGCTGCATGGTGACGTTGCTCACGCCGGCTGCCGCGACCTGGGTGTTGAATTTGGTGATAATGTCACCGACATTGGTTGAACCGGAGAAATCGACATTAAAGTCAATGGCTCCGCCGTCCGAGACACGAACCTTTCCGGTTGACATATCAATACCGGCGCCGACGTTCAGCTTGTCGATAGAAGTCACGGCGCTGATCAGGCCGTTGGCTGTGGTATCCAGAAGAAGATTGTTCCCCTCTCCACCGAGTCCAACGGTCATATTGGTAATGCCGTCGGCTGCCAGTTGGGTATTGATCGTGGTGATCACATCGTCCAGCGTAGTGGCGCCGCTCAGATCTACGGTCGAAGTTATTCCCAGATTCTGATCGGTTATCGTGATCGTTCCGGGTACCTGGCTTACTCCCTGTCCACTGTGTAGGTTGGCAAGTTCGGTCGCCGCAGTTACTCCCACATTGAGATCGGCATGTTCTCCGAGGATAGAGAGCTGTTTCAGGAAGACGTTCGAGCCCACCAGGTTGACTTGCATGTTGGTTGAAGTGTCGATCTCGAAGTTGAGCTGACCGGTATCGCCGTAGTAGCGCACCCCGTTGGCCGATGCTTTCAGGGCTTCGGTGCTCGTCTTGAACCCGGAGAAGAGATACTTATTTTGCTGCTGTGAATTTGCGAGCTGCATCATCTGATCGAACAACGATTTGACTTCGTTGGCCGAAGCCTCCCGTGCCGCACTGTCGTAGGTACCGTTCGACATCGAGATAGCAATCTCTTTGGCACTGGAAACCATGTTCTTGAGATCCGCGAGGACGGTATCATAGGTCTGATTCCAGCTCTGGCCCTGCGCGATATTCTTTCGATATTGGTCGGTTTTGGCAAGTTCCGTCCGGTAACCCAGATCACGGAGGATGCCGAGCGGGTCATCGGAGGGTGCATCGATCCGCCGTCCCGACGACATCTGGGTCTGCATGTCGAGGAACCGTTGTAAGGCCAGCTGGGCGTTGGTAGTCACCCGGTCGGCCATCATGTTATTAGTTACGCGCATAGCTCAGTCCTTCGATCACCCTTGAGTTCTGTTCATTCATTCGTCCGGTTCTGGTTCGGTCGCCGGTTCGGCGGAGTTTTTTCCTTGTAGTCGATTTCGGGCGGCTGACCCTTCCCCTTTCCGGTAATCTTATCTTTGAGGAGTTCCACCATACCTTTGAGATCTCCAGTGATAGACTTCGAAGCCTTGCGGTTTTCCTCCTGGATCTTGACGTAGATCTCTTCCCGGTGGACAACCACGTTCATTGGCGCCTCGATGCCTATTCGTACCTGTCGGCCATGGATCCCCAGCACCGAGACTTTGATATTGTCTCCGATATTGATGGACTCACCCAACTTCCTTGTCAAAATAAGCACGTAACCCTCCTTGGCGTTTTCATGCTCGTCGTTTCAGATGTTTATCGACCAACGATTCCCATGCCGGAGATTACCGTATCGAGGGCCTGATCCATGGCCGTAATCACCCGCGCCGCTGCGTCGTACGCATGCTGGTACTTAATCATGTTGGTCATTTCCTCGTCCAGAGATACACCCTGAACGGACTGTCTTGCGTAGTCAATTTGCTGCACCAGCAGATCGGAGTTGGCCGAGACCGTCTGGGCCTCGTTGCTCTCGACGCCCAAGGCGCCGACGACTGAGTTGTAGTAGTCATTCATGCTGGTGGTGTTGTTATCCATTACTCCCTGGCTGCGCAGGGCGCCGATGGCCAGGGCAATGGTGTTGTCACCCTGTTCGCCCGAGGCCGAAGCCACGACTTTCGAGGGATCGTTTTCGATTTCATTGTTGACTTCGATATTGGCGGCATCGGTCAAAGTCGGATTGAAGAAATCGACACCGGTCGTGCCGTTTAGCCCGTAGCCGCTTTGATGCAAACTGTTAACCTGAGACACGAAGGTCGAAGCGAGATTGTTCAGCTTATCGAGATAGCCCGGAATGATCTTGTCGCGTGCTTCCATGAGACCTGCAAGCTGCCCCCCGGAATTCTTGAGCGAAATATCGGTACCCTGCCACACGAGACTGTGGATAGCAGCGCCGTCAACATTGCTCACTTTCGAATCGATTTTAATAGTATCGTTGCCGTTTACCAGCGACATCGATCCGATATATACCGTTACTTCGCCGTTGGGCTGCTCTTTGGAGTTCACGTCGATAATCTTGGACAGATCGTCCAGGAGCAGATCGCGGCTGTCGCGGAGATCGTTGGCTTTGGCGTTTCCGAGTTCAAGCGATTTGATCTGCTGATTGATCGACGCAATTTGCGAGGTGATCCGATTGACCTCCTGAACCAGGTTGGTCATGTCGGCGTCAATCGAACTGCGCAGGCTGTTCAGCTGGGTGGCCATCTGGTGGAATCCGTTGGTCAGCAGTTTGGCCTGCTCGACAATTTGAGCCCGACTGCTGGCCGAATCGGGGCTGGTCGAAAGGTCTGACCAGGAATCCCAGAATTTGTTCATGAGATCTGACAGGGTGTTGTCATTCGGTTCGTTGAAGAGCGACTCCACCTCTGAAAAGACTTTTTCTTTGTACTGCCACTGCCCGAGCGACTTGTTCTGCTGACGGTACTGTTGGCCGAGGAACAGATCTCTGGCCTGCTGGATATCACTGACGGTGACACCGGAGCCGAGAATACCAATGGCCGACACTTCGGGCAGAGTGGTGGTTATGTTGACCCTCTGGCGTGAATAACCGGGCGTATTTACGTTGGCGATGTTATTGCTGATCGTCTGAAGCGCCAGCTGATGGGTTAGCAGAGCGCTCCGTCCTATTTCCAATCCCTGGAACAAACCCGGCATCATGCCCTCCTGTCTACCGCGACGGTCCGGCTGTCTTCTTTTTGACTTCCGGACGCGGAGTATGTTGCCGGCGTCCCCTGAATGCGCGAAAGCATTTCCATCGTCTTCATGATGTATTCGCGCGACCGGTTCAGCAGCATCGCGTTCTGGTTGCGGGTGTTATTGATCTGTTCGCTCAGATCGAGAATGATCTTTTGAAGGCGCTGAAGGCGGTCGGCCTGCGACTGGTCCACGATGTCGAGCAGCCGGGTCACATTCAGGTCTCCCTCGATATGGTTGGCGGTCTTTATCGCCTCCACCAGTTCGAGACGCTTCTTATTAAGAAGCTGGCTCTGAATCAGCTTCTCGCGCTGCAGATCGGTGACGCGGGTGAGACCGTCAACGTCGTTCTCAACCAGCATCCGTTTCTGCTGCTCCAAGAGTTCAAGGAAGGATTCGAAAAGAGCGGCTTCCTTGCCGATGATGTCAATTAGAGTGTTGACCATATCCTATACTTCTTGATAGATGTTTCCAACATTAGTTATCGGTTGTTTCAAAATGGACTTTAGCCGGGTCGGCCGGAGTTCCGGCAGCGATCGTCTTGAGCGTGTCCAAGACTTTGTTGACATAGTCGGTCGTTTCCTTAAACGGAGGGACGCCGCCGTACTTCTCCACATTCCCCGGTCCCGCATTGTAAGCGGCCAATCCGAGCTTGACCGAGCCGAAGCGATCGATCAGGTTGCGAAGATATTTGCTGCCGGCAGTGATGTTCTCCCCTGGGTCGAAAACCTGCTTCACGCCGTAATCGGTGGCGGTCGAATCGGAAAGCTGCATCAATCCCTTCGCGCCGGCGGCCGAAACGGCCTGGGGATTGCCCGATGATTCCGCCTGGATGACCGAAATAATCAGCGCCGGATCGAGCGATGACCGTTTGGCTGCTTCATCGATATGCTGGCCGAATTTTGAAAGAATCGTGTCACCGGCCACTGACCTCGGGCGGCTCGGGGCAGGAAGGAATTTGGTCGGATTGGCGTCGATCTTGATCTGCTTCTCCGGTTTGGTCAACTGCTGAAAGTCGTTCTTCCGAAGCTCGATCGGTCCCGTTTTCTCCGGTTTGAGCGGCTTTATGTCAAGCGGCTTATTCACTCCCCCTTCCTGTGCCACCAGCACCTTTTCCATCGATTTATAGAGCATCTCAGAAATGGAGTTGCGGCCACCGGTCGCCATCTTGTCGGACATCTGCATGTCGAACATTTGCGTGAAGATGTCCTTCCCCATACCACCAGAGAACAGGCCGTCCTTCTCGGTCTGGGAGTCGGGGATGGTCTCGCGCATTGTCTTCAGCATCTGGTACATGAAGAATGACTCGAACGCTTTGTCGCCTTCTTGAGTCTCGCCTTCTCCCCTTCGAGAGTAGTGGGCTTTTCCTCTTTAAGCCGCTCGACATCGCCAAGCGATGGAGCCGCAATACTGGCTGTGGCCGAACTAATATCCATCAGAGAATGATCAGCTCCGATCTGAGCGCTCCCGCTTGCTTCAGGGCCTGGAAGATGGCGATAATGTCGCGCGGGGTGGCGCCGATTTTGTTCAGAGCATTGGCGATGTCTGACAGCTCCACCGACCGGTCAAGATTCACCACGTGGGCAACCTCATCCTGCACATTGATCCGCGAGTCCTGCGTCACCACCGTCTGACCCTGGCTGAAGGCCTCGGGTTGAGAGATGACCGGGGTCGACTGGATATTGACCGTAATAGTGCCGTGAGCAATGGCCACCGGCTCGATTGTCACATGTTCGCCGGCAACGATTGTGCCGGTTTTTTCGTTAATTACCACTCTGGCCGGATTGTCCGGAGTAACGGTCAACTGGCCAACATCGGAAATGAATCGGGCCCGGTAGTTGGTTTCGTTTAAGGAATCCGGCAGCTCGAGCTTAACCGTACCGGCATCGATCGCATAAGCGGTCGTTCCGTAGGTGTTATTGACCTGCTGAGCAATTCTGTTGGCGGTAGTGAAGTCGGGATCTCTCAGGGCAAGGAAAATTTCCTTTTCACTGCCGGCCGGTGCTTCGACCCCCGCGGTTATTTTCCCTCCGTTAGGGACTCTTCCGACCAACGTGTAGTTGTTGACGATCTTGTTGGCGTCATCGACCTTGACGTTGAATCCGCCGATCGAGACCGGGCCCTGAGCGATGGCCCGGACTTTCCCTTCCTCATCGGCAAGCGGCGTCAGCAGGAGGGTTCCTCCCTGCAATGACGAAGCGTCGCCAACGGACGAGACGGTGATATCGAAATAGGTCCCGTCTTTCTGAAAACTGTTGATCTTGCCGGTTATCATGACGGCGGCGACATTCTTGACTTTGACCTTGGTCGGGTCGACCGTCAGGCCCATCCGCTCCATCATGTTGGTGAGCGCCTGGGTGGTAAACTGGGTTCCGTTACCGTCGCCGGATCCGTCGAGACCGATAACGAGGCCATAGCCGATCAGATCGGATTCCTGCTTATTCTGAAAATCGCAGATATCTTTGATCCGGACTTTGGAGGCTTGGGCCGGAGTGCAGAAAGTCACCAGGAGCAGCAAGACAAACGACAATCCGGCCGGCGAAGCCAGTCGATTCAGTGCAAGTGGCATCATGGCTCCTCCTAGAATATCCAGTTAAATAGTCGGGTGAAGAAGCCGGGGCGGGCTCCGGTCGAAGCAGCTCCCTTGCCGTTGTAATGAATCTCGGCATCGGCGATCAGATAGGAATCTATCGTGTTGTCGGGCGTGATATCTTTTTGGCGCACCACTCCGCTCAGCATGCAGCGTCTCCTTGTCATTGGAGATCCCGAGAGTACGTGAGCCCTCGATCACCAGGTCGCCGTTGTCTTTGACAGCTACTACCGTCACCGACATCTTGGCGCGGAGCGATCCGTCGCGGGTGTTCTGCCCCTTGCCGTCGAACGTATTACTGTTGGCGCCGTCGGCGCTGAACAACGGGATAAAATCGAGCGGTCCTACACCCGGGCCGCCGGATACCGAGGACTTGGTCGATTTTTCGGTTTTCGTTTCGACATTGCTCGATGCTTTGTTCTGCTCGTAAATGAGCACGGTGAGGATGTCTCCCACTTTGTTCGCCTTGATGTCAGAATACAGCGAACGAGCCTGCCCGAAATCGCCGCCGTAGATCTTGATGGCGAACGGCAGGAGCAGGAGCAAAATCAGAATTGCGAGAAATTTCTTCATTGGTTTACACCTTTGTTAGGGTCCTATGGCGTGACGGCGACTTCCTTGTCGTCGATAATCTTTCCGGTAATCACCTTATTGGTTGATTTGTTTTTGATCCTTACGTAATCCCCTCTGATCCCTTCCTGCATGGCGATACCGGGAGCGGTGACGCGACAGAGTCCGTCATCGTACACGATCAGAACTTCCCGTCCGATCTGGATGTCGGGAACCTGCTCGAACGCCGGCAGCGTGAGAATCATCCCCTTGCGGATGTTGCGTTTCGCCCAGGTCCCGGTCACTTCATCGAGATTCGTCACCGCCTGCTCCCGCAGATTGGTGACATCCATTCTCTGGATCGTGAGACGGTCGGGTGAAAGGCGGTCATGTCGCTTGAATGTGTCGGTCGTAACCGCAACATCGGCATACTTGGTGATCCGGGTGCGGACTTCGCCTGTTTCGACTGACTCTCCTTTCACGGAGAGGGTCGCGAGTACGGTGAACAGACCGACCGGATCGCTCAGGGTGAGTGGTTTGATCGAGAGATCCTCGGGACGGATATCTTTCGACTGGAGCCGGTTTGAGAGAATCTCGATCTGATATGACGAACTGTCGAGCGAATAGGTGGTCATGATTCGGTCGATTATCGCCTGGTCGCACGATTCAGCCAGGACGGCGGACACAAGAAGGCTCATCACGATCAGGATGAGTATGAGAATTCTGATAATTGTCTTCATGGCTATGCCCTCTTCAGGCTGTTGGCGATCTGGGCCATGTCATCGGCCGTCTGTATCGCCTTGGAGTTCATCTCATAGGCGCGCTGGGCGACAATCATGTTGACCATCTCGTCAACCACCTTGACGTTGGACATTTCGAGATATCCCTGATTGAGCTGACCGAGGCCGCTCTGGGTCGGGAGATCGGTGATCGGCTCTCCGGAAGCCACGGTCTTGACCAGCAGGTTGCGTCCGATTGCCGAGAGACCGGCCGGATTGATAAAGCGGGCCAGTTCGATCTGTCCAAGCTGAACCGGGGTGTCGTTACCAACCTGCTTCACTTCGACCGTGCCGTCGGTACCGACCGAAATCGATTCGGCGTCGGTAGGAATGGTGATTTCAGGGAGCATCGGATATCCCTCGGACGTGACGATTCTTCCGTCGCCGGAGATTTTGAACGTTCCGTCACGGGTGTAGGCGGTGGTGCCGTCCGGATACTGGATCTGATAGAACCCGTCGCCTTCGATGGCGATATCAAGCGGGTTGCCCGTCGATGTCAAATCCCCTTCGGTGAATTCCCGGTTGGTGGACACCGCTTTGGTGCCGTAGCCGATCGCCAGCTCCGTCGGAGCTTCGGATCCAACCGCCGTCACGGTTCCCGCCTTGCGGAAGTTTTGGTAGAGGACATCCTGGAACTCCACCTTGCTTTTCTTGAAGCCGGTGGTGTTAACGTTGGCAAGATTGTTAGCGATGTTGTCGACGTTCATCTGCTGGGCGATCATTCCGGTCGCCGCGGTACGCATCGCTTTGATCATCTCAACCTCCTATGTTTATTCTCTTATGTGCTAACTTTTTGGCGCTACCCGGTTGAACAGATTGTCCAGGGTCTGATCCTGCACCTGCACCGATTTGGAATCGGATTCGTAATTCCGGAAGGAGATGATCATATCGATCATCTCGCGCACGATATCGACATTGGATTCTTCCAGGAATCCCTGTTGAATGCGAGAGTGCGTTACTGCTTGCGGCTCCACCCCGTTCGGGACGGCGAAGACTGAGCTGCCGACTTTCTCAAGTTGACTGACATCGGGAACCGATACCGGCACGATCTTGCCGACAATATTGTCGTTCACCTGCACCGTTCCGTCCTGACCGATCAGGATATCTCCACCCTGTCCGACTTCAATAGGTCCGCCCTCGCCCATAAGCAGGGCGCCTCCCGGAAATTCAATCTGACCCTGAGCGTTTACAGAAAATGTCCCCGCCCGAGTCAGACCGACAGATCCGTCCGGGAGCTGAAGGCGAAAGAACCCGTCGCCGTCGATTGCCAGATCGAGCTGGTTGCCGGTCCGATCGAATACCCCGGGAGCGAAATTGGTGTACACTTCGTCCACCATCGGCTGCTCCCAATCGGACTTCGTTGCAACCCGCTTCTTCTCGGCACGGGACAACTCTTTCGTAAAGAGGGTGTCTTTCTTGTAGCCTGGAGTTGAAGCGTTAGCCAGGTTGTTGGCCGTCAACTCCTGCTTTTTTATCCGCGGAATCATCGCGGACGCTGATGTATAGATTCCTTTAATCATAGTATACTCCGGGGATACGTAAAGCAGAGCCCGTGCCAAGCTTAATCCATTGCGATAACCGTTTATTGTACAGTCGGTTACTTATGTTGACTTCGGGGTCTCAGGCTTGGAAATCGGAAGTCATGACTTGATGTGAAGGGAAAAATTTTCCGCTGAAGGCTGCCGGGAGATGAATCGGAGAGGCTATTTGGCTAAGTCTTGATATTTGGCGATCGTCTTGTTGATGAGCCTGTTCATCGACACGTTAAAGGAGTCTTCATCGAGCTGCTCACCATTGGATTTCCGATAGAGGGCACAGTCGGTTTTGTATCCAAAGCACTTCAATTCTTCGGCAAGAAAGCAGACTTTGAGATAGGCGCAGCGTTCGGCCTTCTTGATCAGATCCGGTTTGTTGTTCATATCGTGAATATCGACGGGATTGGAGGAAACCTTAGAACGATGTTGGGTAACCCGCAAACAACTCTACCTTCACACTAATTTAGGAAGCAGCTTGCATAGGTCTCGGGGTCGGCGAAAAACGAGTTGCAAAAATCAACCTTCTCCCCTATATTTACATCGTTCAAGCCGTTTAGAATTCAAGTACTTACAAACAGATACGGACCAGCTATACAGCATTTTATCGATAACGAAATTACCTTCACCAGACTGCACCGATTTTGCTTTGAGTAGCGCGTGTAAGAAAAGAGGATAGTATATGCATGTGCAAACGAGGAAATTCGTTATCGGATTTGTTTTTGCCCTTATCCTGGCGGCGGTATGCTCCACTCCGGCAGCAGCCCAGGATCCGGGCATAAGAGACACTGTGTATGTGGACTCGGTCGGAGCCACTTCGTTCAACGGAGTCTCCATTCCGATCTATGTCTACAACGATGAACCGCTCGCTGGCCTTGAAGTGACGCTCAGTTATGATTCCCCCGATGTCATGATAGACTCTTTCTCTTTCGTGGGAGGGAAAGTCGCAGGAGTACCCAACAAAGGATTTCAGCAGCTCACCGCAACATCCATTGACATCTACTGCGTGCCAATCGGCGTTGATCCAATCCCCACCGGTTCCGACTATTTGGGGAGCCTCTACCTATCGTTCATACCGGGCCTTTCCCCTCAAGTCGTCAAAATCGACAGCATCACTCTCCTGGTAGGAGGAAGAACACTTTCGACTTCGTTTTCGACTGAATTGAACACGTATTTTACGCCAAGTTTCGTGCCCGGTTATGTGGATATCAAGCTGGGATCCTGTTGTCTGGGGGACCGCGGGAATATCGACAACAGCCCCGATGACGTCGCCGATATCACCGATCTGATCTATCTGGTTGATTACATGTTTGGTGGTGGCCCCGGGCCGGTCTGCGAGGAAGAAGCGAACGTGGATGGAAGCGTGGATGGCGTGGTTGATATATCGGACGTGATCTATTTCGTCGATTGGATGTTTGGCAGCGGTCCGCCTCCCCCCTCCTGCCCATAGACTGAATTCTCAACGAGTTCTTTATCAGCCTTTTCTTTTGTAGCGGAAAGTGGTGATAGCGATTTCATCACTTTCTTTCGCTGCTGCCTTTTCGAATTCTTTCATGAAGCGGTCGCGCTGCCGTTCTTTCAGCTTCTCGTACTTTTTTCGCTCCCGTGCAGCTTCAAGCAGTTGTTTTCGCTTCGCCTCTTCGTCTTTCCTGAGCACCTTCAGCATCTCCTGTCCCACCAGCGTTTCGCGTTTAAGCTTCTGAAGGTATCGTGAGACCACCAGCATTTCGGCGACTGAAAAAGGCCGCAGGGAACGGGCTCGCTGATCGTCCATCGTGGCCAGCCGATGCTGATCTATCTGGGTGAGTTCTTTGCTCTGATCGAGTACTTTCTGCGTGGAGATGGCGAGTTGTTTCTGCCGTTCCCGCTCGATATGTTCCCTGACCTTGAGCAGGGCCTCAAGTCTGTAACGAAAATTCTTCATCGTTCAGTCAGTCCTGAAGAATCGCGCTCAACTGTTGGTAAGATTCGTCGTGATCGACCAGCTCGAATATCCCCTGTTTAAAGAAGTCATTCAGGCGGTCCATTTTGGAGATGGCCAGATCTATCTTCGGGTTCGATCCTTTGACGTAGGCCCCTATGTTGATGAGGTCCTCAGCTTCACGATACACCGACATCAACTCTCTCACCTGACCGGCAACTTTGATTTCCTGCTCGGTGGAGACATCTTTCATCAGGCGGCTTATCGATTCGAGGATGTCGACTGCCGGATACTGATTTCTCGAAGCCAGTCGGCGCGAGAGCGCCACGTGACCGTCGATAATCGAGCGGACAGCGTCGCTTACCGGTTCGTTGAAATCGTCCCCTTCGACCAGGACCGTATACAGTCCGGTGATCGATCCATGCTCTTTCTGTCCGGCTCGTTCGAGGAGCTGCGGAAGCAGCGCGAAGACGGAAGGAGTATATCCCTTGGTCGTGGGTGGCTCACCGATAGCGATACCGATTTCACGCTGGGCCATGGCGATTCGTGTCAGTGAATCCATAAGCAACAAGACGTCTTTTCCCTGATCCCGGAAATATTCGGCTATGGCGGTGGCAACGAATGCCCCTTTGATTCGAATAAGCGCAGGTTGATCCGAGGTTACGGCGACCACGACAGTATTCTTCATTCCTTCTTTGCCGAGGTCGTTCTCGATAAATTCGCGTACTTCGCGTCCGCGTTCGCCGACGAGCGCGACGACATTGACCTCGGCCGAGGTCCCCCGGGCCATCATGCCGAGCATGACTGATTTGCCAACTCCGGAGCCGGCAAATACGCCCATGCGCTGACCTTTGCCCACCGCGTTCATCAGGTCGATGGCCTTGATTCCGGTGCGGAGAGGCTCGGTGATACGGCGACGTTTGAGCGCCGGGATCGGCTCAGAGTGAATGGAGCGAGTGGTAACCGCCTTAAGCATCCCCTTGCCGTCGATAGGCTGTCCGAGACCTCCAACCACTCTACCGATTAGCTCGTTACCCACAGGGATACGGAGCTGCTCGGAAGTCGAGGTAACGATGGCTCCGGGAGTGATTCCGGTGATCGGTCCCAGCGGCATGAGCAACAGACGATTATCCCTGAAGCCGACTACTTCGGCCGGGATTCGCGCACCGTTGTCACGGTTCTCGATCGAGCAGATTCGTCCGATTGAAATGGCCGGTCCTGCGGATTCGATCACCAGACCGACGACCTGGGTGACTTTCCCGAAATGTCTGACGGTGCGGGCAGTTGCTATCCGGTCAGCATATGTTTCGTACGGTATGAAGCTCACACCTGTTCATCCCCACGTTTCAGCACTTCGTCGATCACTTCGAACTGCGACTCCAATCGGGCGTCAATATCCCCGGTCGGCGTTTCGATGAAACAACCTCCGTAGTTGACACGAGGGTCCGGCTCTACGGTAATCTCTTTGATCGAGGTTGAGCCTTTGAGGAATCGGTTGATATTTTGTTCCACTATGGGCAGATGATTGGGATTGACTTTGATTTTCAGCCGGGAGCGATCGATGAGTGTATTGATAACCCCGTTGATTATCTCCAGGGTCACGTCCGGGTCGATTTCGACCGCTCCGAACGTCACCTTGCGACTGATTTGCGTGACCAGATCAAGTACCTGATCGCGCGATTCATTGAAGAGCGCTTCTCGCTGCTCAATTGTATCTCTGATCGCCCTGTCGAATTCTTTGAGGATCTTGGAAGCTTCTTCCGCCCCTTTGTGCAGACCGGCTTCGTGCCCTTGCCGATATCCCTCTTCGCGAGCCTTCTTGACCTCCTCACGGACCAGGTGATCGATCTTGAAGATTTCCTGAATGGGTATCAACCGGGAACCGTTGGCATCGGTCGCCACCGCGACAATCGGGAACAGCTGAGCCAACCGCTCTTCCGCCCTCGCTTCGATCGTCGAATCGAGCTGACGCTCGCCGATAAAGACGCTCGGCGCTTCGGTAGTATAGCGAATAAGTTTAGACAATGATTTCCTCTTTGCCGCCGCGGCCGGAAATGATGATCTGGCCTTCTTCTTCGAGTCCGCGCACGACTTCGACAATTCTCGACTGCGCAGCTTCGACATCGGACAGCCTCGTCGGTCCCATAAATTCCATTTCTTCTTTGATCATGACGGCCACGCGTTCCGACACATTGGAGAAGATCTTGTTGCGGACTTCGTCGGTAGTCGCCTTGAGGGCAATCGCGATATCCTTGGTTTCCACCTCTTTGAGCAGACGCTGGATGGAGCGGTCATCGAGCAGGATGATATCGTCAAAGACGAACATCATATTCTTGATTTCCGCCGCCAGATCCGGGTCTTCGGCTTCAAGCGACTGGAGAATATTCTTCTCAGCGGTAGCGTCGATGAGGTTCAGAATCTCGGCGATAGCTTTGGCGCCACCGGAGGCCGACATTTCGCCGCCGGCGGTCTGTTCAAAATGCCCTTCGAGAGTCTGTTCGATCTCCTTCAGAATCTCAGGCGCGATTTTCTCCATTAGGGCGATACGAAGAGAGACTTCGGCCTGAAGTTCCGGTGAGAGTTCTGAAAGCACACCGGCTGCATGCTGCGGGTTCAACTGAGTCAGAATAAGCGAGATCGTTTGCGGGTGTTCATTTTGAAGGAACCCGGTGAGCTGTTTTGGATCGATATCTTTCAACAGAGAGAAGCCGCGGGACTTAATCGAGGACTCGAGGCGATGGAGGATTTCCTTAGCCTTGTGACTGCCCACCGCTTTTTCCAGAATGGTCTGTGCGAAATCAATGCCGCCCTGTGAGATGTATTGCCGGGCCATGAAGATCTGGTGACACTCTTCGATCACCTTCTCTTCGATCTCCGGAGGAACGTCGCGGAGGTTCGCGATCTCGACCGTGATTGACTCGAGATCCTGCTCTTTCATTCCTTTGAGAACGAGAGCTGAGACTTCAGGGCCGAAGGCTACCAGGGCAACGGCTGCCTTTTGAATCGGACTCAACTTTGCAAAATCAAGCATCGCGCACCTACTCGATCATCATGGTTTTAATTACGCGGGCGATCTCTTCAGGCTGCTCTTTGGCCGCCTGCTGCATCTTATCGACAAGTCTCGGCTTCCGTTTCTCCGCGACCACCGGCATCTCCTCTTCCGGCTGGATCGGAGCCTGCATCGGAGTCGGGGCCTGCACCACAATCGGTCTTGGCGGAGGCGCGAGTCTGGAAAGGGCACGGAACAGCTTCTTGGATTTACGTTTGAACCAGAGGAAAGCAAACAGGATCAGCACGCCCAGGCCGACCTTCTTGCCTACCTCCCAGTAGAAGTCTTCTTTGTACATATTATCGAGATAGTTCTGGTCGTCCTCCAGATGATCCCGATCGAACGGCATATTGACCATTTCGATCTGATCGTTCCGCTGCTGGTCGAACCCGACCGCATTCTTCACGATTGCGGAAAGGCGATCCAGTTCCTCCTGAGAGCGCGGCTGGTAGACCGGAGCAGCGTTGGCCTCACCACCTTCGGCCGGGACATACTTGCCGTCGACCATCACCGCAATCGAGAGGCGGTCGATATTACCGACGGAGTTTATAATATGCTCAACCGTCTTGTTGAGTTCGTAATTAGTGACCGTCGATTCATTGCTTTCATCGTTCTTGTTTTCAGCGCTGTCGGCAGACTTATCCGAAGTTGTCGTGCTACTTTTGGTATGCTCCTCGCTTCGGACCGACGGCTGGTTCGGATCGTATTGCTCGGAAGTCTTTTCGATTTGCTGGAAATTCAGATCGGCGGTGACCCGAATTACCGACTTGCCGGCTCCAAGCACGCCGTCCATCATAGATTGAGCTTTATCCTGCAGATATTGCTCGACCTGTTTGCGAACTTCGAGCTGCGATGAGGACAGCCCGGCGAGCGGATCGGATTCGGTATTGGAAGAGAGAAGGTTTCCGTCATAATCGATAATTGAGATATTGCTCGGTTTGAGTCCTTCGACTGACGAGGCCACCAGGTGCGTAATTCCCTGAATCTGCTGTTTGTTGATACCGGTTGATCCCTTGAATTTCAGGACGACCGAAGCAGTCGCTTCCTGCTGGTCCTTCTTGAACAGACGGTCTTTCGGCATCACGATATGTACTCGGGCTGCCTTGATCTCGTTGAGCTGCATAATCGTCTTGGTCAACTCGCCTTCGAGCGCCCGGCGGTAGTTCAAATTCTGGAGGAAGTCGGTCATGCCGAGATTGTTCTTGTCGAATATGGCATAGCCGATATTCCCGGAACTGGGCAGCCCCTTGGAAGCGAGCGCAATGCGCATCTTGTAGACGTCGCCGGTCGGAACTTCGATTGTCCGGCCACCGGCCGCCAGTTGGTAGGGGATATTCTGGTCACCGAGATACGACGTGATCTCCCCCGCTTCCGATTCATCGAGATCGGTATAAAGCGGAGCATAGGTCACGCTGTGGAGCCAGCCCACCAGGAAGATGATACCGACAACCGAGCCGGCCACAACACCGAGAAGCATCATGACCTGGCTCGGGGTCATTCTGCTCACGTAATCCATCAGATTCTTGAAATATTCCTTAATCGCATCCATCGTAAATCCTATTTATCCTGTCATGAGTTCAGCCATCCATGGCCGACAGTGCATGAAGAGATCTATATCTATAGTGGCATTTGCATAATTTGCGTATAGGCATTCAGTAGTTTGTTCCTCACTTCGAGCAGGAGATCCATAGCCAGACCGGCCTCCTGGGCTTTGATCATGACATCGTGAAGCTCCACCGGCTCTCCGTTCATAAACGATTCCTGGATTTTGGCAGCATCCTTTTGCAGGCCATCGACCGAATTAAGCATGTTCGTGAAAACTTCGGAGAAGTTTCCCTGCGCCTGCTTGTCTGACCCGCCTGATTCGGCCTGATTCGGGTTGAGTTTTTCGATCAGTCCCGGTACGAGCCGATTGATTGTGCCGATGCCGCTGCTCACGTGGTCATACCTTTACATCAATAAGTTTACCGAGTGTACCGGAATCAGCCGCTGTTTCGTTTTCGGCGTAGCCCGGACCGAACTTTTCGGCGTTCTGGAATCGCGCAAAAATGAGATCCAGGGCATTCTTTTCTTCGGGGGAAAGATACTGCGCGTAACTTCCACTGCTTGCTTTCACCGCGACTTTCGAAGGCGCCAAATCCTGTGGCTCAATCGACACTGCCTGCGGTTGATTTTGCGAAGCGCTCTCAGATGACTTGGTCCTGGCGTTGTCCTCGCGGACGTTGACTTGCTGATACGACTGAATTCCTACCGGATTGATATTCATCTTATATTCCTTACTCTTTATATATCGAGAGAATCCTGGGCCATTTTCTTGGCGGCCGATATAGCCACCGTGTTAGCTTCGTAGGCGCGAGACGCCGACATCATGTCGACCATCTCGTTGACTACTTCTATATCGGGGTACTTGACGTATCCATCGGAGTTGGCATCCGGATGTGACGGATCGTACACCAGCTTGTAGCTGCTGTCCGGGTCATCAACTACTTTCCCTTCGACATCAGGAAGTTTGACCTTCTCGGTCCCCTGCTGGATACGATTGTACATATGTTTGCCGTTCGTCCGGGCAAGGTTCATATCGGCGCCCTTCAGGTACGATGAGAACGTCCCTTCGGTTGGATCTTCCTTGACCACGACCCGCTCGCGGCGATACGGTCCGCCCTTTTCGGTCTCGGTCGTTTCTGCATTGGCGATATTCTTCGCCGTCGTGTTCATTTTCATCCGCTCGATACTCAAACCGCGGGCGGATATGTCGAATGCGCTGAAAATGCCTGCCATTATCACAGCTCCTATTTGCTGGTGATCGCTTTCTTGATAGCGTCGAACTTCAACTGAAGCAGTTTCGCACCGACCGTGAACATCAGTTCGTTCTTGGCCAGATTCGGGATTTCTTTGTCAATATCCACTGAGTTGAGTTCGTCCACTTTCACTTTGTCCTGATCGACTGTCGGAGGCTTTTCGGGGCTGTTGCCGATCGGAAGATGGTTCGGGTTGGTTATCATCCCGTCCACATGGTCCGACTGGTTGGTCAGCCGTTTGTACTCGGACTCGAAATCAATTTCCTTCGCCCGGTACCCCGGCGTCGAAGCGTTCGCGATATTGCCGCTAATCAGCTTGTGCCGGAACGAGGCCAAATCCAGGTACTTCTGGTTTTTTGGCACTCCGGTACCGTCGAACAGGAACTGTGCTATCTTATTGTTCATATCATCAGCCAGTTAGAGTTTCTCGTGTTATCGCAAAGCAAGGGCTGTGCCAACGGGCCAATGCGATAGCTATTGGATTGTATGACAAGGGATTAGTCAGATACGACAGCCGATTGTCCGGCCCTACACCGAATGTGATCAGGAAAATTTTTCCGAGCAGGCGTGAAGGGATTATTCAGACTGGCTGAACTTTTGACTCCGATTGGTCTGAGGCGCGGCGTGCGAACTGTCCGTACTGTCCCCGTTTCCGACGTAGTACAAATCCGAGCCCGGTTCCTTCTCGGAGAGATCCATGGTCAGGATCACGATATCCACCCGACGGTTCTTGGCCCGGTTCTCGATCGAGTTGTTGGCGCGGATCGGCCGGTACTCACCGTAACCGAGAGCGGAGAGCTTATCCGGCGGGAAATTGAACTTGTCGATGAAGTATCGAACTACTTCCGTGGCCCGAGCGGTCGACAACTCCCAGTTTGACGGAAAGAGCGACGTGTTGATCGGTCGGTCGTCGGTATGCCCCTCGACCCGCACATGATTCGGTATCCCCTTGATCTGTTCATAAACAATGTCGAGCACATCTTTGGCTTTGGGCTCCAGGGTGGCCGAACCTACTTTGAAGAGAGCCGATTCCATAATGTGCACCACCAGGCCACGCTCGGTAATCTCGGTCTGGACGACATCCTCTCGACCCAGCTTATTGAATCGTTTCTCGATTTGCTTCTGAATCATGTTCAAATCGCCGAGTTGAAGCAGGCCGTGCCCTTTTTGGCTCTCAGAATTCTGCTTGTTTATAACGGTGGTTCCACCCTTGAGAACGCCGTTGAGGGCTTCGGCCATTTTCCCGAATCGCTTGGCATCAACGCGGGACATCGAGTACATAACGATAAAGAACGCGAGCAAAAGAGTGATCAGATCAGAGTAGGTAAGCAGCCAGCGCTCGAGATTCTCGTGCTGGTTGTCTTGTTTGCGACGGCGCCGCATAATCAGACCTCGGCGTGACGGTAATGGGGGGCGATGAATGAGAGCAGCCGGGTGCGGATATTGCGCGGATTGTCACCGGACTGAAGCGCGATCACCCCTTCCATGATAAGCTCCAGATGGGCGATTTCTTCTTCATGGCGGAGTTTCAGCTTGTCTGAGACCGGAAGGAAGAACAAGTTCGCGAGACCGACTCCCCAGAGGGTGGCGATAAAGGCGGCGGCGATGGCTGTCGCCATCTTGGCGGCATCCGAAGTATTCCCCAGGGTGTGGATCAGGCCGAGCACGGTACCCAGGATACCCATAGTAGGGGCGAAACCGCCTGCTTTCTGAAAGAAGCTGATTCCCTTCTTGTGCCGCTCTTCGATATACGCGATTTCCGTCTCCAGCACTTCCCGAAGCACGGTCACTTCGGTGCCATCGATCACGAGTTGCACAGCCTTGCGGAAGAACGGCTCGGAGATATCTTTAAGGTTGGATTCGAGACCGAGAATTCCTTCCCGTCTTGCTTTTTCGGAGAGCTTCACCAGTTCATCGATGGTGTCCTGCACTTTCCGTTCCCGACCGGAGAAGGCCAGGCGCAGATACGTGGGGACGCGCAGTACAGTCTGCATCGAAGTAGTGACCATGGTGGCTCCGAGGGTTCCACCAATTACAATCGTCATCGGTCCGAGCAGGAAGACTGAATCAAGCTGTCCGCCCTCCATGACAAATGAACTGGTGATGGCGCCAACCGCTACCAGCAGGCCAAGTATGGTTGCAAAATCCATGTTTGTCTATCCGCGCATCGCGTTGAGGTTCGGTAATTTCGTTCCGTTGTGCTACAATACTTCCGTTGCCTTATGTATCGGCACATTCGTGACGAAATGAAGTTTTTTTGAACAGTTGTCCGTGCGCGGCGCGGAAAGCATGAAAAAGGGCGGATACGAAGTCCGCCCTCAACGATAACTCGATGGCAAATGGCTCAGTTGGGTTCGCCGATATTGTACTCGGCGAGCTTGTTCCGAATGGTGCGGGTGGTGATCCCGAGCGCCTCGGCAGCTTTGGTCTTATTGCCGTTGAACTTTTCTAAGGTTTTGAGTATCAGATACTTACTCCCCTCTTCCAACTTCATCGGTACTTTTAGTCCGTGGAGATTTTCGCCAATTGGCCCGAGCACCAGATCAACCGGGAAATCATCTTCGGTAAGCGTGGGTCCACCGGCGGTGACCACGGCCCGTTCGATGAGATTTTCAAGTTCGCGGACATTTCCCGGCCAGTGATATTTCATCAGCATATTGAGCGCGCCCTGATCGATCCCCATCACTTGCTTGCCGTTTTCCCTGTTGTACTTCTCGATAAAATGCTCCACCAGCAACGGGACGTCTTCGATCCGCTCGCGAAGCGGGCAAAGATGGATCGGGATGACGTTCAAGCGATAGAACAGATCCTCGCGGAAATTGCCTTCGGCGATATATTCTTTCAAGTTCCGGTTCGATGTCGCAATGATCCGGACGTCGATTGAAATCGTGGTACTTGATCCGATTCGCTCAAACTCTCTTTCCTGGATGACGCGGAGCAGTTTGGACTGCAGATTGAGGGGCATCTCGGAGATTTCATCGAGCAGGAGTGTCCCACCGTCGGCCAGTTCGAACCTTCCGCGATTGGTCTTCTTAGCGTCGGTGAATGCACCCTTTTCGTATCCGAACAGTTCAGCCTCGACCAGATTCTCCGGCAAAGCGGCGCAGTTCAACTTGATAAAGGGACCTTCCTTGCGATTCGAACTGTAATGGACCGCTCGCGCAACCAGCTCTTTGCCCGTCCCGGATCCGCCGGTAATCATGACCGTGGACCGGGCATCGGCGACTGTTTGGATCCGTTCGAAGACCGTCTTCATCGCTTTGGATTTACCGACGATATTCTGGAATTTGTCCGCCAGATCCCGCCGCATGGCCTCGTTCTCCGCCCGGAGGTCGAGGAATTCAGTCACGCGCTTCAGTATGTGTTCGATCGTCTCGGGCAGAACCGGTTTGAGCAGAAAATCATAAGCTCCCAGCTTCACCGCTTTCACCGCCGTCTCGACCGTCCCGTAAGCGGTCATGATGATATACACGGTGTCGGCATTGATATTTTTCACGTGTTGGAGAAGCTGAATGCCATCGATCTCTTTCATCTTGAGATCGGCGAGCACGATATCGAATTGCTTTTGCTTGATCAGAGCCAACGCTTCTTCGCCGGAGTAGACCGGCTGGCACTGGTATCCTGCTCGGACCAGTGTCTCGACGATATATTCGTTGACCAGCTTGTCGTCGTCTACCACCAATACCGAATACTTCATATCTGTTGCTCCGCACATACAGTGTTTACGGGAATGGGCAGCAGCAGGTAGAACGCAGCTCCTGTACCCTCTGAGACATTCTCGACCTTGATTTCTCCGCCGTGGGCCTTCATGATCTTCCACGCTACCGCCAGTCCGAGGCCGGTGCCTTCACGTCGTGTGGTGTAGAACGGCGAGAAGATATGGTTGATGTGTTCGGCGTCGACTCCCGGACCGTTGTCGGTAATGACCGTTTCCATCACCGTTTCGTCCACGCCAAGCATCATTCGTTCGCCGTATTTCGCCAGCGCGGCCGCACGAGGAAGCGTCCTCGTTTCGACAGTCACCGTACCCTCTTCCTTACAGGCATCCACAGCATTGGTCAGTATATTGAAGAAGATTTGTCTGAATAGCATCCGGTCGACGGAGATCTTCCCGCAAGATTCCGCGCCGGTCACATCATTGCCGAACTGAATCTCGAACCGGGCGAGTCGGGAAGCATTGTCGGTCTTGAACTGTTCGATGGTCGATTTGACGAAAGCTCGATAGTCGACATCGGAGCGGCTGATTTCTTCGGTGCGAGTATAGCTCAGCAGCGTCTCGACAGTATCATTGAGGCTCTTTACCCCTTTGATCATTTTGCCGACCAGCTCCTTCTTGCGGTCTCCCTCTTCGAGATCCCGATCGAGCAGTGAAGCAAACCCTCCGATCGCAGCGAGCGGATTGCGCACCTGATGGGCGATCGTTGCGGCCATCTCCCCCAGCGCCGCCAGGGTATTGAGTCGGGTAAGTTCCTTCTCCATCTTCTTCATCTTGGTCAGGTCGTGAAAGACTTCAACTGCACCGATAGAGATGCCCTCATGATCCTTGATGATGGCTGTCGAGACCGACAAATGCAGCCAACTACCGTCGTCAAGCTCGACCTTCTTCTCGACCGCATCGAATGATCGGCCGGTCTCTACCGACCGGAGCGCATTGGCATCCGACGGCTCGCCGGGGAGAATTACGTCCCGATAGTGCTTGCCCAACGGTTCCTGACGGGAGATTCCAAGAATGAGGGATGCGGCAGGATTGAAATGTGTGATCCGTCCGTTGCTGTCTACCGCGATGACTCCTGCGGTGATGGATTCCAGGACGCCGTTGAGAAATTCCGTTGCCTGGATGTTTTGAGCGGTGAGTGATACCAGCTTTCGATTGGCCCGAACGAGTTCTTCGTTTTGGGCGGAAAATTCGTCCTTGAGCTCTATGTATTTGCGCTGGAGCGAGTTGATGATACGGTTAAAGGACGCATAGGAGTCGGCGAATCTGCCGACTTCGGACGTGCTTTCCTCTAACTCTGTAATAACTTTGCTATTGTCATCCATGACATAAACCTTCAGTCCAATTGAAGGATTTTAGGACTAAGGGGGGTATAATTCAACAAAAACTTTTGGAGCTAGAAATAGCTGACGATTTCAGCGTAAATATCACCGATTGGTGAGATGTGATCGGCAATTTTGGCTTCCACGACCGCGCGGGGCATGCCGTAGACGACACAGGTCTCTTCGCTCTGGGCAATTATCACGCCACCCTTCTGTTTGAGCAGCTTAAGCCCTTCGGCGCCGTCACTACCCATCCCGGTGAGGATTACCCCAATCGTGGCGCCACCGAATTCGTTGGCAACTGAGGTCATCATAGCGTTCACGGACGGCTTGTACAAGGAATCGCGGGGTTCGTCGGTAATAACAATACGCCCCTTGCCAGCGTACTTCTTCGCAAGCATATGTCTTCCGCCGGGGGCAACATAGACCGTCCCCGCTTCGATCGGTTCGCCATCGTCCGCTTCTTTGACGGAGACCTGCGACAGGCCGTTCAACCGATCGGAGAGTGATTTGGTAAACATCGGCGGCATATGCTGTGCGACCAGCATGCCGACCGGAAGGTTGCGCGGAAGTTTGGGAATAATCGCCTGAAGGGCGGGCGGTCCGCCGGTCGAGCAGCCCAAGGCGATCAAACTTACGATGTGGTGCCGCTTGTGGATAATTTTCGATGGAGCCTCGAACTCCTGGGCCTGCTTGACTACCTCGCGCGGGCGGATTCCGTCTTTGATCTGTGCGAACGTGCGGGTCCGGTACCGGGCCATCAACGTACTTTTCCTCCGGGCGATCTCCTTGATTTTGGCCAGAAGGTCATCTTTGATTTTGACGATATCCAGGCTGACGTAGGAAAGCTGCTTGGGGATGAAATCGACGGCACCGAGCTCAAGGGCGTCGAGCGTCGCTGTGGCCCCGTCGGTAGTCAATGAGGAAATCATCATGACCGGCACCGGGTTGGTGGTCATGATCTGTCTGAGAGCCGCCAGGCCGTCCATCCGGGGCATCTCGATGTCCATCGTAACGAGATCCGGCTTCAGTCGGCGGACTTTCTCTACCCCCTCTTCGCCATCGCGGGCGGTGCCAATGACCTTGATTTGCGGGTCCGACTCAAGCATCATCGTCAGCGCTTTGCGCATGAAGGCGGAGTCGTCCACCACCAGCACTCTTATCTGATCGGCAGGTTTGTCAACCATCTCTGTCCTATCCCGGTCAACTGATCCGTTTAGCGATACTGAATAATCCGATGAGGTCGACGATCAGGCGAATTCGTCCGTCTCCGAGAATCGTGGCGCCGGCGATACCCTCGGTGTTTCCAAGGTAGCTGCCCAGGGACTTGATCACGACTTCTTCCTGACCCAGGAAGCGATCGATCACCAGGCCAAGCTTCTTTTCGGCAAGGCCAATTACTACGATATACGGTTTCTCGGTAAGCACGAACCCACCCTGGTTCTGCCGGAGAATTTTGTTCAAATTTATCACCGGTATGATCTCATCACGGAGCCTGAAGACCGGTCGCTTGTTCAGGTAGTAGACGTCGGAGTGATCGGTTCTCACAGTCTCGTGTACTGATGAAAGCGGCAGTACGAAGACTTCATCATCGGACTCCACCAGCAGACCTTGAATTATCGCAAGAGTCAGCGGGAGTTTGATGCTGATGGAAGTCCCCTGTCCTCGTTCGGACTCCAGTTCGATCATTCCGTTCAGTTTCTCGATATTGGTCCGGACGACATCCATTCCCACACCGCGACCGGAGACATCGGTCACGACTTTGGCCGTGGAAAATCCGGCTTCGAAAATGTAGTGATACACGTCTTTATCGGGCATCCGGTCAATTTCGGCTTTGGAAACCAGTCCACGCTCGACTGCCTTGGCGCGAATCGCCTCGACATCGAACCCTCTTCCGTCATCCTCGATCAGGATGACGATGTTCGATCCCTCCTGACTCGCGGTCAGGCGAACGGTACCGGATTCAGGCTTCCCGGCCGCCCGGCGTTGTTCGGGTGATTCGATGCCATGATCGCAGGAATTCCTGATAATATGAACCAGCGGATCGCCGATTTCTTCGATAACCGACTTATCGAGTTCGGTCGTTTCACCGGAGATCTCCAGTTCGATTTTTTTGCGGGCGTCACGGGCCAGATCCCGGACGAGACGAGGGAATTTGTTAAACACCTTGCCGATCGGCTGCATCCGCATCTTCATGACAGCGGTCTGCAGTTCGGTGGTGATCAAATTAACGGAATTGGCCGCCCGTCCGAGATCTTCGAGCTCAAACTGCCCTTCATGTTCCGTGACCAGCTTGTTTACCGTCTGCAGCAGGCTATTTCGGCCAAGGACCAGTTCGCCCATCATGTTCATGAGGGTGTCAAGCCGCTCAACATCGACACGAATCGTTTGATCGCCGGTCGGCTTTTTTGCTTTGGTCGCATTCCCCTTCGCTCCGGGATCCGATTCTGCTTTGGAGGCTGAGTCCGAAGCCGTGACGGCGACTTCCGTCACGGTCAGTTCGACCGCTTCTTCCTCTTCTATCGTCTCGTCTTCGATCGGTTTGACCCCGACCGGCTCGGGAGGCGCTTCGGCCGCCATACTTGCCTTGGGAGCCTCAGGAACCGCGCCGTCTCCTTCGAGTACAGCCGTCAGGCTGGCGATGATTTCCGTCAAATCGGTCTCGGCGTCGGCGTGCGTGTCCCGTACGATTCCAAGCATCTCCTTCAGGATATCAAGTGATCTGAGCAGCAGATCCATGATATCGGCGGTCACCACCATTTCCGCCTTGCGGAGTTTGTTGAGGATGTCTTCCATCCGGTGCGTAAGCGTAGTGATGTGCTCGAATCCGAGGAAGCTCGAAGTCCCCTTGATCGTATGGGCAGCGCGGAAGATCTCGTTCAACAGATTAAGATCACCCGGGGTGGTCTCCAGTTTCACGAGATTGGTATCCAGCGAATTTATCAATTCATCCGATTCGACCAGGAAATCGTCGACGATTTCCTGCATTTCATCCAGTTCGAAATCTGCGTCGTTGCTCATATGTTTACAATTCCGGTGATGACCGTTATTTCTTGGAGAACAGGCTGTCTATATCCGATTGCTCCGTTTTCTTCTCGTACATGTCGGCGTGTGGATCAAAGGCCCGTTTCTTGCGCTTGGTCGTTGTCTCGGCCGGCTGCGCCCCGTGCAGATCGGTGAGGACCTTGGACAGCTTTGAATCCAGCTCCTCCAACAGGCTCATGGCATGGCTGATTTGCTGGGAAGTAATGTCCTGGAACTGCAGCGCATCCATAATCGTGTAGGCGTCGTTGCAGGTGGTGTTGGCTTTTTCGATCAAATCGTCGACCGTCTTCACGACTTCCGTCATATCGCCGGCCGTCACGTTTGCTTTGATGACACCAAGACCGTCGATAACTGCCTGCTCCCGCTGAGTGATTTGTTCCACGAGATCGAGCATCTGCTGCGTCGCAGCTTCGGTCTGCTCGCTGATCTTGTCGAGCTGACGGGTTGCTATCGGTACGTTCTGCTGCGACTCGATGAGGGGATTGCGGAGCCTCTTGTATCCTTCCACGATCTCGGTTATCGAGGCAGAGAGCTCAAGAATCTCCTTCTTGATCTTGTTCTGAATGATATCGCTTCCAGCCATTTTATCTACTCCTTTAGACAGCTCAGCTGCCGAGAATTTGTTCGATTTTCTGTTTCAGCGTGTCCGGGGTGAATGGTTTGACGATGTAGTTGTTCACCCCGGCTTTCATGGCTTCGAGAATGTCGTCCTTCACCGAACGAGTCGTGACCATCAGGATCGGCATGTTCTTGAATTCGTCCGAGGATCTGAGGGTGGTCACCAGGGCCAGGCCGTCCATTTCCGGCATGTTCCAGTCGGTGATGATGAAATTGATTTGTTCGACTTTCAGTTTTGCCAGGGCGTCCTTGCCGTCCGAGGCTTCCACCACGTCGTTGAATCCAGCTCGCTTAAGCGTGTTGATGATGATGCGGCGCATGGTCGGGCTGTCATCTACCGCGAGAATCTTGAGTTCCGCCACGTTGCCTCCTTATTCCTGAGTCTTTTCATTCGTGTTTAAGTACTTGGTCACCTCGTTCAGCAGCAAATTCGACTTGAACGGCTTGACGAGGTAAGAACTGGCACCGACTTCCATCCCGCGTTCCTTGTCATCTTCCCCTTCTTCCGAGGTAAGAATGATGATGGGGGTCTCTTTGAATTTCTCGTTGTTGCGCAGGGTATCGATCAGCCCGTATCCGTCGAGATTCGGCATATTGAGATCGGTAATCACCAGATCGACGGGTCCGGACATATTGGAGATCTTCTCGATCGCGTCCATGCCGTCGCACGCGGTGACGACACGAAATCCCTTGTTCTTGAGGGAGAACGAGACGAACTTCACGACTGTCGGCGAGTCATCGACTACGAGTATTGTGTTTACCATAAGCTTATCCTGTATCTTTCCATCACTTATTTGCTACCGGTTTTTATTTTGGCCAGCAGATCAAGGGCCCGGGCGGCGCCGCTCATGGCCGGGGCACCGGCTGGAGCGGGACGAGTCGCTGACGTCGGCATCTGCATCGTCGGAACAGGCGGGTTCGCCGTGCCCGACGCTTCCTTTTGATATACCAGAGCGTTCTTGAAATAGACCAGCTTGAACGCTTTCGATATGCCGTGTAGCGTTTCGGCGTGACCGATATAGAAATACCCTCCCGGCCTGAGCGAGTTGAAGAACCCTCTCACAAGCTGCTTCTTGACTTCGTCCGAAAAATAGATCATCACGTTGCGACAGAAGACCATATCAAAATTCGAATTAAGAGAAATCTTGCGGGCATCGTGCAGGTTGAGGTGGGAAAAACTCACCATCGCTTTGATCTCGGGCTTCACGCGGTACATGTCATCGGCCTTGGTGAAGTACTTGGCGAGAATATGCGGCTTGACGCCGCGCAGGGTAATACCACTGTACTCCCCCCGCCTGGCTTTCTGGAGCACGTTTTCCGAAATGTCATTGGCCACTATCTCGATATTCCAACCGGTCAGGCTGTGCAGAGCCTCCATGAGGATCATCGCCAGAGTGTAGGGTTCCTCGCCGGTGGAACAGCCGGCCGACCACAGACGAATGTGTTTGGGCCCCCGAGTCTGCATTTTTTCCTGTATGATGAGCGGCAGGACCTCTTCCGAAAACGAGAGCAGTTGCGGTTCATTGCGGAAGAAACTGGTCTCGTTGGTCGTAACGACGTTCATCAGATTGTTGAACTCTTTGAGCGAGGTATCGTACTTCACGTGATAGAAGTAGTCGCGGTAGTTCTTGATCCCCAGTTCCCCCATCCGTTTGATGAGGCGGTTCTTGACGAGGTACATCTTGTTCTCGGCGAAGAAAATTCCGCACTTCTCGTGGATGAAGTCCCGTATCATGATGAACTCGTCCAGCGACATTTCCGGTTCGGTGACGAGATTCATTTCCATAGTCAACCCTTTTTTCTATCAGCCCGATCTCTTTTGGAGAACTTATTCCGTTTCACAGTTATCACTTGTCGCCCGCGATCATCTCAACGGAGTCGTTGACAAGTCGCGTCTTTTCGATATTTATCAGAAGCTCCGCGTACGCCTCGTTCACCCGGTGCTTCTCCACCGAATGCTCGATTACCTGCTTCATCTCTTCCGCCTCGAAAGGCTTTATCAGGAAGTCAGTCGCCCCTTTACGGAAGGCGCTGATGACGGTGTCGACCGAGGGATCGCTCATCATCATGACTATGGCCGTGCCGGCATTCGTTTTGAGCAGGGTATCTATAATGTTAAGTCCGCCGCCCTCCGACAGATAGCAGTCCACTACCGCCGTTGCACACGAAGCCTCGTGCATTGCACTGAGCAGATCGCCGGCTGTCCTTACCGTAACGACTTCGTATCCCAGGCCCGTCATGAAGCGGGCGATGTCCCGTCGTATGACTTCGTCGCTGTCGGCGACGATTATGCGGTACGGTGTGGCGATTGCGTTCATCTCACTTCTCCGACTTCTCGCGAACCTTGCTTTCGATCGTCTTGTAAAGCTGATTGATGTTGAACGGCTTTATAATGTAGTCGGCCACCCGCTGGCGAAGGGCCGTCACGGCCGAATCGACCGACGGGAATCCGGTCATCAGAACGACCGGGATCTCCGGGTGGCTGTCCTTCAGATGCTCGGTGAGCTGCAATCCGTCCATCGACGGCATCTTGATATCGGTGAGCACGACATCAATTGGCGTACTCTCGATAATCTGCAGCGCCTTTTCTCCGTTTTCAGCTATAGAAATATCCCAGCCCTGGCTGCTGAAGAAATCGTACAGGAGGTCCCGAATCAGCAGTTCGTCATCGACGACGAGGATCGAGTGTTTCTGGTTCATTTGACACCTTGAAGCGCCTGCACCGCCGAGGCTGCCGCTTCCTGTATATCTTTATTCTTGTGGGTTCTGAGCTTCTCGATATCGACGAGCGCCTCGCGGCAACCCATCCGGGCAAGCGCCTTGATGGTGGCGAGCCGGATAATATCGTGTTCGCTGGACAGATAGTTAATAATGTAGTCGCTGAATTCCGGATTCTCCAGATCGCCAATGAGGTTGATCGTGTGGTATCTCACCCACACGTCCTCATCCTCAAGCACGAGCCTGATCTCCGGAAGAATCGCCTCCCCCTTGATGGAGAGAAGGGCGGAAATGGCCGCCTTGCGAACACCGCTGTTTTCGTCATTCAGCGCGAGAATCAGCGGACTGATGTTGTCCACTTCGCCAATCTTCGCGAGGGCGTCAGCCGCGGATTTGCGAATCGCCGGTTCCGGATGGTTCAGCGCTTGCAGGAGCGGATCGACAACCGAAGAATCGCCGATCATGCCGAGCCCCATCACCGCCAACCGCTGGATTTCCGTGTCCTCATGGTACAGGTCATGGCTGAACACCTGCACGACTTTTGGTCCGCCGATAATGAGCAGCGCACCCATCGAGGCTTCGCGCACGTCGGGATACCGGTCGTACAGTCCTTCGAGGATGACATCGATATCGTCCTCCGTGCACAACCAGCCGAGGGCGGCGTAAGCAGCCGAACGAACGTGTCCGACCGAGTCCTGAGTCAACGTCCGCAACGGCGCCACTGCCTCCTGGCATGCAGACAGACCGAGCGTGAAGGCGACATTCTGCCGCACATCCGGATCCATATCCCGGGTAAACGGGATAAGACTCCGAGCGATATTCTGATCGACATACTGCTTGAGTATGTTCAGGAAAACGAGCTTTACCGACGTGGATGAGTCGGGGAATTTTTTGAGAATGAGATGCGAGGCCGAAGGACCGATCTGGGCGAGTATTTCGACGATCTTCTTCAGGTCCTCTTCATCTACATAACCAACGACATCAAGCAGAGATTTTACCACCTTGCTTCCGTACCAGTGGGACAGATGTCCGAGCGTGAACCGGGTAATACGGCTGTCCCGATTCCTGACTCCTTCGAAAAGGAACTCGGTGAATTTGTCCAGAGGCAGATCGTGGCCGATCCGTCCGTCGTTGTTGATGCTGATATTGATAATGGCTGCAAGGGCAGCCTCGGCGATCGTGCTGTCGGGATGTTCCAGGAACCGCATGAGATGATCCACCGACTCCTGCTGATTCAGATTCCCGAGCGCCTCGATGGCTGCGTACAGCACTACCGGATCGTCGCTGTCGAGAAATTCGGTGAGATACCGCAGCGTGGAAGGGTCGCCGATCTTTCCCAGCGCCTCGACCGCCTGAAGTCTGACGTCGGGGGTCCGGCGATACGCTTCGACCAGTTCCGGGATTGCGCTGACCGAACCTATTTCTCCGAGCGCTTCGGCCGCGGAGCAGACGACGTTGATATTCGAGTCCTGCAGCCGTCCGCAGATCGCCTCGGTCGCCTGGTCATCGCCGATCATTCCGAGGACGTCGACGATGAACTTACGCACATCGTGATCGTCACTCTGAATCTCGGCGATCAGGGCCGGGACCGCCTCGCTGCCGAAACGGACCAGAATTTCGGCAGCCAGGTTTCTGGTGCCGATATCACCGTGCGCGAGGAATTTGATGAGTAACTGCGCCGCAATGTCACCTCTGATGTTGCAGAGCAAGTCGGCCGCCATCTCACGAATCCCCATATCGGTGTCTTCAAGCGCGATTACGAGTCCCGCGATAGCCTCGGTCGTGTCACACTTGCCGAGTTGCTGGACCGCTTCTTCGCGTTCGTAGAAGTCGGGTGACTGGAGTTGTGCGAGCAGCGCGTTTACCTGATCGATTGTGCTTACCATGTGTACCAACCCTTTTTCCTGTCGCCCCTTATCAGGATACCTTCACCGACTGGTATGAATTCAGCGCCTCTTGCTGCGAAGTATAAATTTCGAAGATGTGCGAGAGCTGGGTGATTTCGAAGATCTCCTGGACGTAGCTTACCAATTCGGACAGAGTCAGCCGCCCCTTGTGCATGCGTACTTCTTTCATGATCGAAACGAGAACGCCGAGTCCGGAACTGTTGATGAAATCAACCTGTGAGAGGTTCAGGTGAACGAGCGATTTCTCTTTTCCGAGAAGTTGCTTGACCTGTTCCTTGAGCCCGGAACCACTGGCGAGATCGAGACGCCCCTTAAGTTGCAGCACCGCAATGCCGCTTTCTTCGCGGATAGAAATTTCCATTATCTCCTCCAAACTGCAGTATTTTTAGCTAACACTTGATGCCTGTTTTTCTTTCCTGCTGAAATGAATCGAGACGAGTAAGCCGCCCGATTCGATTTCTACAAATCGCGCCGATGTCGCATAGTGCCGAATCAGATCGACCCCGCGTCCCCCCTCGGAAAGTAAATGTGCGGGTTTTCTTTCGGCGATGCGTCGCAGCGCGTCATGTCCCTGGTCACGTATGTCGGCAACTAAGTCCGTTTTATTTACGGTCACGCGCAGAGTTACCGTCTTTTTCGGGTCGAGTTCGTTGCCGTGCGTGAGGGCGTTGGTGAACGCCTCTGACACGGCCAACGTAAATGCCCGACCGACCCGCCCATCGACAAGATGTCTCCGGAGGATTAACTCGATGTCCGTCAACATCTTTTCTTCGGACTCGAGAACCGACGGGTACTCAAACTGATAAGTCGCCATACTCAATCGACCTTAATCTGCATGATAGTGAAATCGTCAATGCTGTCTTCGTTCCCCCCCTGGGTATACTGGTCCACCCAGTCCTTGACGCGGACGCAGAACTCTTTCGGCGATAGTCCGATCTCGACCGAGAACACCTGTTCGGCTCGCTCGCGTCCAAACAACTGGTCGTTGGCATCGGCCGCCTCAGTCAAACCATCGGTAAATAAAAAGAGTCGGTCGTCAGTCTCGAATTGGTGCTGCCCTTCTTTGAAGAGGCATCCGGGAAATTGACCGATAATAGGACCGCCTAGCGGTAATTCCTGAATCGTTCCCTCGGTATGGTCCCACAAGAGCCCGGGAAGATGGCCCGCATTACAGTAGGTCAGCTGTTTCGCTTGCAGGTTACTTTGCACAGAAAGAGCGTCACGAACATCTCACGGTGACGGATGATCCCTGCAGCAAGCACATCGTTGATTGACTGCGCCAGATCTGACATCGAGATATCGGGACGGATAGCTATGGTTGATTTGATGATACCAGCAGCCGCCGACATAACCAGAGCCGCCGGCACCCCTTTATTCGAGACGTCACCGATAATAGCCAAAAAATTGGAATCATCGACTTTGATGACGTCGTAGAAGTCGCCGCCAACCTCTCTGGCCGGATAGTAGGCAACGCCTATTTCGGCGCCGGCGATGTTGTCGATATCCTGAGGGAGAATCGTTTCCTGAACCTGTTTTGCGATCGCCATTTCCTGGGCCGTCTTCTGTTGTCTCAACTTGTCTTTGATCAGGTTGGAATTGTCGATTGCGACCGCGACAAAATTCATCAGCATCTCCAGCGTTTCACGGTTTTCGTCGGTATATCCGGTACCGTCGGATTTGTTGATGATAGCGATGACACCAAAGCATTTCTGGGCGGTCTTGATCGGCGCTGCGATTATCGAGTCAATCGTCAGGCCGTCGTCGTTGGTAAGTCCTAAATCGGAGAGGACGATCGGTTCTTCGTGCTGGAAACAATAGTCGGCAATATTGAGATTGTCGCGATACATGAGCGACTTGATGAACGATTCTTCCACCCCCCACGAGATCTCATTGTGAAGTTCTCCCTCGTTTTCAAGCAGGATCGCCCCAACCTCACCGTCGACCAGGCGCACCGCCATATCCATTACAACAGACAGAACGGCGCCGATTTCGTGGATAGAGGTGACTACCGCCCCCATCGTTGCCAGATCTCGGATTTCGGCCTGTTTAGCCTCAAGCCGGCTTTCGAGTTCCTCGATCTGACGCTCGGTGTATTGTGTCGATTCCATACCTGCAAGGTATATCGACAGTTACACCGGATTACCTAACCGCTCGGGGGCAGGAAATTACGCCCCTCGGTTATCTGGCTATTTCTTCTTGAATTTCAGGCGGATCGGAACCCCTTCGAAGCCGAAGTCGGCCCGGAGCTGATTGGTCAAATAGGCGATATAAGACTTATCGATCAGTTCAGGATAATTCGAAAAGAAGACGAACGTCGGTGGAGCAACCTCGGTTTGGGCAACATAATAGAACTTGATATGCTTTCCTTTGCGGGCCGGTGCATGGGTTCGTCCCACCGCCTGCTGGAGGAAGTTGTTCAGCTCGGGGGTGTCGATTCGGCGATGGTTTTCTTCGTGGACTTTCTCCACCAGCGACATGACCTTCGCGACCCGCTGCCCGGTCAGGGCCGAGACATAGATGACCGGTAGAAACGAATGCCGGGAAAGAACATCCTTGAGCTCTTTCGTGTATTTGTCAGCGGTGAACGAGTCCTTTTCGATCAGGTCCCATTTGTTGACGACCAGGACAGCCGCTCTTCGCACTGAGAGCACCTTGTCGAGAATGCGCTGGTCCTGGGACGAAAGACCTTCCGCAGCATCGAATAGCACGACCGCTACATCGCAGCCTTCGATCGCTCGATCGGTTCGGAGATTGGTATAGAATTCGATGTTCTCGGTGACTTTGTATTTGCGGCGAAGCCCGGCGGTGTCGACCATGACAAATTTGCGGCCGTTCAGCTCGAACGGCGTGTCGACTGAATCCCGCGTAGTACCGGCAATCGGGGTGACGATCAATCGCTCCTGGCCGATCAGCTTGTTGATGAACGAAGATTTGCCGACATTCGGGCGACCGACCAGAGCGACGCGAATCGGTGTTTCCCCGTCTTCGGCTTCCTCTTCTTCCGGCAGACTGGCGACCAGTTTGTCCAGAAGATCACCCACCCCCAGTCCGACCGTCGCAGATACGGGGACCGGCTCACCGAGGCCGAGCTTCATGAAATCGTACACCCGAAGCGAGAGTTCTTCGTTGTCAGACTTGTTCGCGATAAGCAGAGTTTTCTTCTGAGCCTTGTTCAATCTACGAGCGAGTTGGAGATCGACGGTGTCGACGCCGATTTTGGTGTCAACGATCATGAGAACCAGGTCTGATTCGTGGATGGCGAACTCGGCCTGATCGGAAATTGCCTTCTCCATCAGGTCCGACGAGTCCGGAACGATACCACCGGTGTCGACCAGATAGAAATGCACTCCGTTCCAGTCACAGACGGCGTAGTTCCGATCACGCGTTACGCCGGATTGTTCGTGCACGACGGCGATATTCTTGCGAAGAAACCGGTTGAACAGGGATGATTTGCCAACGTTGGGGCGTCCCACAATGGCGACGGTCGGGATCATACAAAAGCTTCTTTGAACGTCTCTGCCAGATTGTATTGCCCGATCAGGACTTCTTTGCCCAGGGCGGTGCGGAATTGTTGAAGGGAAAGATTATCGAGGAAGAGGTCATCGTTGTTCAGACAGTTGGGAGGCAGAACCACCGTGTCGAACTCATCGACCTTGATTCTCGCCTGACGAAGCATATCCTGTCCGGTCAGCAGACCGGAGACAGTGACCAAATCTCCCCAGAAGACATTCTTCACCTGGTGAACAGACAGCTCAAGACCGAGCTCTTCCCTGACGTACGGAGTGATATGCTCGTCGAATATAGGGTATGCCGATGCGCCGGTAAGAAAGAGCACGCGCTTTTTGGATCGGAGGTTCTTCAGGTTTTTCTTGCGGTAGTTGAACATGGTGATGAACTCGCGGGCCATGCCGATGCCGTTCTCGAACTGCGACATCTCTTCGTATTCCGTCCGCTTCGGGAAGGGGCGTTTGGCCTCGCAATAAAACTCATCGGCCGCCCAGACGAACCTTGTCCCGAACGCCTTCAGGAACTCTTTCTGACGGGATTCGATGTAGTCAACGATCTCCGCAGCTTCGTTCTGACGATATTTCCGGAGATTCGGAAGATGCTCGCGGTACCGGGTCAGACCGACCGGCACAACCGCCAGCGTTTCCACCCCGGGGTGCAGGTCGACCAGTTGATCGATTGTCTTCTCAAGATACGGACCATCGTTGATCGTCGGGCAAAGGACCACCTGAGTGTGGACCGTGATGCCGTTCTCGGTCAGATATTTCAAGCGCGGGACAATCGGTGCGAGCTTTTCGTTGCGGAGCATGCACCGGCGGAGTTTGTCGTCGGTGGCATGAACGGAGATGTACAGAGGCGACAGGCGCTGCTCGATAATCCGTTCCAGCTCCTGCTCGGTCGTATTCGAAAGCGTAATGAAATTCCCGTGAGTGAAAGACAGCCGGAAATCCTCGTCTTTCAGGTAGAGCATCCGTCTCATCCCCTGGGGCTGCTGGGAGATGAAGCAGAAAATACAGTCATTTTTGCAGACGCGGATCTTGCGGTCATCGAACGTCAGCCCGAGATCACCGGCATAGAGATCATCGAACTGGAATTCCAGTTCTTTGCCGGCGTCATCGGTGAATTCGATCTTGACATGATCTTCGGTCGTCTTGAACCGGAAATCGATCGCGTCGGCTATCGGTGAGCCATTGACTGCTTTGACCCGGTATCCCGGCCGGACATAGCCGAACAGCGGGGAATCGGGATCGACTGCGAGAATTCTCATCGTACAAATCCTATAAAAAAATAAGCGGGCGATGGGGGTCGAACCCACGACGTCAAGCTTGGGAAGCTTGCATTCTACCGCTGAATTACGCCCGCGATAAACCGGGTTAAATGTAGGCTAAGTTGGGCGATTTGTCAACCGGGATCGGGGGGCGGATGCCGCCGCGCTAATCTTTGGAGGGACAAGGAGTTGTGAGCCTCGCCTATAAGGCTTGTGCCAGCATGACCGGCAGAAAAGTCGCTGTGATCCAAGTAAACCTTGACTCTCCCACCGCTCCCCCTATCTTTTGATCATAACAAAGTATCAGTTCCAAGGGGTATATGAAATCTACATTACTGTTCACGCTATGGTTGGTGCTTATGTCTTTTAGTCTTGCCAATCATATTGCCGCATCAACTGTCGACAGGATAGACGAGGCTGTGGACTACGCCAAGGCCGGACTAAGCGAGAAGGCAAAGGATATCCTAATTGAACAACTTCATTCATCCAAAGATTCCACTCTTTTCCCTACGATGTGGTTCCTGACCGGTGACATCTGCCGTCAAGAGAAGAACTACGACGGAACTAGCTACTTTTGGGGAAAAGTGATTCAATATGCACCCAACTCCCGTGAAGCGGATCTCGTTCGGATGATAGTGAAGTTTGTGAACGCTGAGCTTGCTATTAGCATCAATCAGTCAGTATCAGACTACATGTTCGACAGGGAATATGAACTTTCTTTTCGCCTTTGGTCCTACGTTCCCCCCGACTGGCACATGGATTGGAAGCAAGTTGAAGACGTGCGCTTCGCGCTGCGTTATTTGAACAGATTACTGAGCACTTACTCTGATGATCCCGCCAAGAAGGCTGCCCTTCTCTACGAAAAATTCCTTATCTTGGCGGGCTATAATGGAAATGGATTTGGGCTTCGGAATGGGCAAACGGAATATATTGAGGTAACGACGGATACAAGTCTGCATAAGATGGACCTCTTGACTGCGTGCGAGTCGATTTCTGACTCAATCGGCTCAATCTCAGGCGAGAAAGATCTCTACGTCAGAAGTCAATTCCTTATTGGTCTGATCGCGAGTGATACCGTCAAGAACAAGACCACCGTTTACGTAAACGCCAAATCCGAAAAGTACTTCCGGAACGTCTTAAATGCGACTGAAGACGAAGTTGCTAATCCCTATCAGATCTTCGCTTCAATCTGGCTTAGACGCTTTTTGGATGAGAACATTAGAATTCCACACTACCCGACAATCGGGGAATTTGTGGCGGTAGATAATGCGCCTAAAATCAGGGACAGCATCTTTGCGGTTCTGCTAGATCCCGATCACAACCTGGCACTTCCGTCAACAGTTAGAGTCAGCGTTCTGGTAGATATATCTGGGGAAGTGATAAATGTAGTTGTTTCAAAATCTACTGAAAACGAGCGAATCGATAATGCCGCTATTGAGGCTGCAAAACATCGTAGATACGAACCGGCAACAAAGGATGGCCACCCCGTCCCTTACTGGGTGACGTATATGCAGGCTGTAATCAGGAAGTGATCCCCCCTAATCCTTCACACACCGCACCGAGAAGCCGCTCTGCATCGGCACGCTCACACCAGTATATGCCAGCGTTGTCATAGCTGAGATTCCATCTTCTCGCGTCGGTTGAGCTGGTCGATAGCGAAGTCCAGAAATCCTCGTAGTCGCCCTGCCCCAGGAAGAAGCCCTGGAAATTGCGAAAACCGGCCCCAAGGGCCGCAAAGCTATATTCATCGGTCGCTCCGGTATTCGGAACATACCAGTATTGTCCCCCCTTCTTCTTGAGCTTTCCTCCCGCGACCGCCGCACCGCCGGCAGAATCAATTAATTCCTGCCACTCTTCGTTCGTCGATACATGCCAGCCTTCAGGAGCAAGACCGCGGTTGTCCGCCACCGCATACCAGTTGTACATCGCACCAAAGATAGCTGCGTGAGTAGGATCATTGGCATAGTAGCAGTACGCATCGGTATTCAACGCACTCCAAACGCTGTCAACCGATACATAGGGAATTGAATCCCCGTTGCGATAGTGCGACACCACGAGATTCTCCGCCATCCACCATTTACCGAATATGTTCACTGTCGGGTAGACATTGCCGTCGATATCCGTGACCGTCCCGAACGCGTCGAGCGTGGTGATAGAGTCAACACTGCCGTACCCGGTACCCAAGCCGTTGGTCGCGTAGGCGCGGTAATAGTACTTCGTGCTCGGAGTGAGTCCGGTGAGCACGCAATCGTAAGCCCCGAGGTAGATACCAAGAGACGGGGCGACGGTCGCATGCATGTCACTGATCGTCGGCGCCGGATTGGTGCTCCAGCAGACGCCGCGCGCAGTCATCGGTGAACCGCGCCCGGAGACGACCGTTCCTCCTGCCCATGAGTTTCTGTAGGCAGTCGAATCGGCATGTTTCGTTGTCACCTCCGGTACGGTGGCAAAGGTGATGAAATTCCAGATCCAGGAAAGGGATTCATGGCCATGGCCGTCTTTCGCCATGATTCGCCAGTAGTATTTCGTGTACGGCTTCAACGAGTCAGTGATATAGCTTGTGCCGGTCTGGGCCTCGCTGACGATCGGCGGGGCATCATCGGTGCCGAAGTAGACATCGTATGTCAACGCATCCCCGTCGGAGTCCGAACAGGTCCAATACAACGTATCCACCAAAGCCCGGCCGGTCGATTGATAGCCCGGCGCACCGGAAGCTGAATCGAGCGCCGGCGGATCGGGCGCCGTGTTCTCAGAATTTGTCGGATTATTTTTCTTCGTGGAGCAGCTTATCGCGAAAATGATTACTGCACCAATGCTCAAAAGGCCGATGTTTCTTAAGCAGGATCCCGAGGTCATTTTCTATTCCCCTTTCCTTGAAGGGCGGTCATATGCTACCGAGACTTCTTCGCGTACCTGCGGCAGTATAGATAAAGATATCGATTATTCGGGACAGTGCCAAGTGGATTTTGCCGGTTTGGTGCCTCAAGCGACCGCGATTCAAAACTGGACAACAACCGTCCTCGGGGCTGACCGGGCAGCCAGAATGTCTCGGTTGAACAACGGAGCGCAAGGTATTGGATTAAGCTGCGCGCGGTACTGCGAACACATCCGGAGGGATAACGAGGTTCGATCGACAATTGAAGATCGCCGTCAGGAAGAGATTCCTGACGGCGCGAAATATTCGGAGCGGACTGCGGACTTTGAACCCCTTTCGCGAATCGTGCGTATATCCATATCATGAGTCTTCTGGTTATAGTTGATTGGTCGAGCGTACGATCAGAAAGGTGAAGGAAAATGAATTTCAGGACGATTACCCTCTGTTTGGTGCTAGCTACAACCCTGGCTTTGTTGGTTCCGAGTGCACGCGTACAGGCTGCTGATTCGGCCGATTTCAGCGGATTAGACAGCATGTTACAGAAGCAGATCGGAGCACAGTTCGGTGTCTCCGTGTTGATTGCCTCTGATGATTCTGTTCTGTTCCAGGCGGAATATGGGTATGTAGATGAATCTCGGAGCCGAAAGGTAGACTCGCGCACATCCTTCGGTATCGCCTCAATCACCAAATCGATAACCGCCATCGAGACCTTCCGTTTGATCGAACAGGGAAAAATGCACCTCTCAGACAGTATTGGGGAGTATCTCGATAACGTCCCTTCCGACAAGCGTTCTATCACCGTCGGCGAGCTGCTTTCACACATGTCGGGGTTCGCCGAGAATTATGTGTGTGACGGTATAACCGATGCGGAGGAGGCGATGGGAGCGTTGATGAATGATACGCTGAGCTTTTCGCCAGGGAGTAATTTCAGCTACTCGAACGAAAACTACGAGCTTCTCGCTCTTATAATCGAGAAGATTTTGAAAAGTCGGTACGAGGATATCGTGCGCACAGAAGTACTAATTCCCGCCGGTATGACCAACACCTTCTTCTGGGACGAGGCTGCTGGCAAGAGTGATATTGCCGGGAAGCCCGAAGCCGATCGGACAAATCCAATTCAGAGAAACTGGGGCTTCATAGGATCCGGAGGAATGTACTCAACACCATCCGATCTTTACCGGTTATGGAGAGCCGTGACGAGCTATCACTTGATTTCGAAGTCAAGCGTGGAAGAGATGCTTGAGCCTTCGTATGTAACGACGTCGGGAATCAAAATCTGCCATGGTTGGTTCATCAGCGACTCAACTGCAGGGAACGGCCAGGAGATTTGGACAAGAGGCACAGAGAGCTGGGGACCGAATGCGGTCTTGCGATGGTTCCCGGCGCGAAATACCTTAATCATAGTCTGCACCAATTCAGGGGAAATGGGTGATAAAAGGACGACGGGCAACCGAATTATTAGCGATTACATTGTTGATTTCCTCTGGAAGTAACCGGTTCCTCGCAGGAGGTCACTCGTAGAGCACGGAGGCGCCGGGCGGCACGTACTGATGGTTCGGAATTCGGATCTCCCAATACTCGGAGCGGGCTACGGACATGGGCAGGCTCGAAGACGAATCCTGCTCTACGGAAGAAAGATGAACCGGGATTCCCTCGTTCGAGCTTATGACTGAGTTGCTACACCTGATCCAGTGGCCAACGAATCTTTTCAGGCCTGCTTGTGTATTCAATTTTCTGTCCGGACTTTGCGTACGTCAGGATTTCCCACTCACCGGCGCCCAGTGTCATAAGAACCGATTGCTGCATTGAGTCAAAGTCCTGAGCCACACTGACCGGCTTTCCGGTGATGAGCACGCCGGGGAGCATTCCGAATGATTCTCTGCGAAGATCCTCCTCGGTAATCCTGAAATCCCAATTACCACAAACGCTACGGAATCCAACCGCTTGTATCCAGATCCGCTTGCTGCCCCAATTGAGGACATTCGCGCGTAATGCGTGAGTTGCAGGCTTGGACGGACCGTTGTTTTTTCGCTCCACCTTGAAGGTGATTTCGATTGGTCCCTTTTTCCGAAATAGGTCTTGTAAATTGGAGAATTTTGGCCACATGCGTTTATCCCTCCTAAGATTTCTTTCCTTCGGTCGCTACCTTTTTCCCCATTAACTACAGCCTAGAGTACCACACCCTCATACGCGGATATTCAAAAATTCGGAACGGGCTGCGGACATGGGCAGGCTCGAAGACGATTCCTGCCCTACGGAAGAAAGAGCAGGTTCATGTTGACACCCAAGAGGGTGTCAACCTACTCCGCATCTGCCTCCACTTCCCGCTTCTTCTTCTTCCCTGTCAGCCAGACTATCAGGATCGAGATTTCGTAAAGCGCATATAGTGGCGTGGCGAGAAGAACCTGCGTGAAGACATCGGGAGGCGTAAGGATCGCTCCCACTATCAATATGATCACGATCGCGTACCGCCGTCCTTTGTGAAGCATCCTGACATTAATCAGGCCGATCTTCCCCAGGAAGTAGGCCGCTACCGGAAGCTGGAAGCAGACGCCGAAGGCCAGCATCATCAGGCCGGTAAAACTGATATAGCTGCTGATCGTGATATTGTTGACGACCAGATCGCCGGAAAACCCGATCAGGAATTTGAAGGCGATCGGCAGCACCATGAGATAACAGAATCCGGCCCCGACAATGAACAACGCCGTCGAAGTCAGCACGAGCGGCAGGACCACAATCTTCTCCCGTTGATACAGTCCGGGAGACACAAACGACCAAAGCTGATAGAAAACGAACGGGGCCGAGACCACCAGACCGGTAATAAGGGATATCTTCAGATAGGCATAGAATGTCCCGGTTACTTCCATATTGAACAGCGGGACATCTCCCAGCGGCCGCTTGAGAAATTGAACGATATGATCGGAGAAATAGAATGAGCCGACCGCCATCACGACTATGATGACAATCGACTTGAGAAGCCGTCGGCGAAGCTCCTCAAGGTGCTCCAGGAAGGGCATATTCCCCTTACCGGGAGCCGGGACGATATCGGTATCGCTGTCCATAGGCACAAAAGTAGGCCTGTTGCGGGTAGATTGTCAATTCATTTGTCCCCCGTGCCCGGACTTGAATTTCTCGGCCGGGATTACGAGCCAGATACTTCTTCTGTAGCTACAGGCTCGCTCGGTTTGTCCTTGCGTCGGATCCACCAGACCACCACAATCGAGACTTCGTACAGCACATACATCGGCACCGCCATACAAAGCTGCGTGAAGACATCGGGCGTCGGCGTCACCACTCCGGCTACGAACAGGATGATCACGATGGCGTACCGTCTTCCCTTCCTCAGTCCCCGGGTCGTGAGCAGGCCCAGCTTGGCTAAAAAATACGCAACTATCGGGAGTTCAAACGTGAGTCCGAAGGCTAACAAGAGAATCCCGATGAAGCTGATATAGCTGCTGATAGTGATATTGTTGATGATCAGTTGATCTGAGAATCCCACCAGGAATTTGATTGCGACCGGGAGCACAATGAAGAAGCAGAAGGCGACCCCGATCAGAAAGAGAATGGTCGATGATAACACGAGCGGCACTACCGCCTGCTTGCGGCTCCTGGGCAGGGCGGGCGAGATCATTGCCCAGATCTGGTAAAACAGGAAGGGCACACCGGCCATCAGACCGAGAATGAGCGAGATCTTCATGTATGCGTAGAACGTCCCGGTCACTTCGAGATTGTGCAGCTTGACATCCCCCAGCGGCCAGACGATGAATCGCATGATATGATCGGAGAAATAGAAAGCGACAATCGCCAGCACCACCACGACGATCGCGGATTTGAACAACCGCCATCGAAATTCTTCCAGCCGTTCCAACAGCGGCGTCAGCGCCGAACCTTCTTCTTTGTCGACTTCTTCGGACATTCAGCTTTCTGCTTTCGTTTTCCGGAAATATCCCCGGCCATGAAACTGCCTAATTTGTCGTACCGTATACCCGGTTAGCAACATATATTTGGACCCGGGATCAGAGTTGTTCAGCAAGTAAGACGGAGGTGGAATATGATCAGAAGTTATGCGCTTGGAATACTTGTCAGTCTGGCAATATCCTCGGGAGCGTCTGCCGGGTCGCTGGCCGAGTTTCATTTCAATATCGGCGCAATCGACCCGCAGGGGGACTATTCCCGTTACACCGATCTCGGCGGGACGGTCAACGCCCGTCTCACCGGCCATCTCAACCGATTCAAGGCGCTTTCCGGGTGGGTGAATTTCAACGGGTCATTCTTTGCCAGCGATGAAAGCCGGGTTCGGGTCTCCGGTGATCCCTATGTCACCGCGGCCGACCAGACGATCAACGAGTACGCGGCCGCCCTGCAGTTCGGTCCGCAACTCGGCTCAAACAGCCGGGGCGGGTTCTTTCGGCCGTATGTCGGCGCGGGACCGGGCCTGTATGTCTTCAATACCGAGACTACCCTCGATGTCCCCGGGTTTGCGGACCATTATGCCCAATATGACGACACCCAGGTGAGAGTAGGCTGGCACGCCCTTGGCGGGGCTGACTTTCTTTTCAATGCTAAGTGGGGCTTGTCCTGTGAATTCAATTACGACTGGGTCCTGAATCTGGACCATTCCTACGAATACGACACCGGTAAGAAACTCGTCCAGGTTTCGAAGTCAGCGAGATATTTCAGCTTTGTTGTGGGTGTAGTGATTCCGTTCGAGACACTGGTCGATTGAGCTTCAATCGAGGAGTTTCTTCATTTCTTCGAGAAATTCCGCCTTGTCCTTGAACTTGCGGTAAACCGACGCAAACCGGACGTAAGCGATTTCATCGGTCTGGCGAAGTTTCTCCATGACCAGCTCGCCGATGTCCTGCGATGTTACCTCGGCCTTTCCCCTGGTCTTAATCTGGTTTTCGAGGTCATCGACGATCGTTTCGATTTCCTTGGGTGAGATCGGGCGCTTGTTACAGGCGAGCTTGATTCCGTAGAGGAGTTTGTAGCGATCGAACGGCTCTCTCTGACCGTTCGATTTGATAACGGTGAGAGTACCTTGTTCGATATACTCGTAGGTGGTGAATCGCTCGTGACATTTGAGGCATTCACGGCGACGACGAATCGCGAGGCCGTCCTGAGCCGGACGGCTGTCCACGACTTTATCTTCTTCGTAACCGCAGGCGGGGCATTTCATCTAACAGATAATTCTCGACCGTGACAGGTTCAGACGACTTCCTTCCCCATCTCGTCAATGACATAGTTCAAATAGTCCGGCAGACCCTCCGAGAGCTTGAACGTCAAGATCTCGGGAACCTGCGAAGGGTGGTTCTCCCGGACGAAATTGATGAGTGATTCCACTTTCAACTGGGTGGTCTTGACGACAAGGAGAGCTTCTTCCTCTTCCTGGACTTTCCCTTCCCACCAGAAGACCGACTGGATCCTGGGGATAATATTCACGCAGGCCGCCAGACGGGCCTCGACCAGGCTTCTGGCCATCCGTCGGGCATCGTGGTGCGGAATAGTCACGAAGGCAACGCGTACATGATCCATTATTTTTCGACCTCTCTTCCTAACTGTCGTTCAACCGACTCGATTTTTCCGGTTAATCTCTTTTTCGCGCCTTTGCGGTCATCGATCGTGATAATAATATAGACTCGCGGATGCCCCTGTCGATGAAGCATCATCCGGGCTTTGTTTATCACCCTCATCACCGGCTCCCATTCCCCTTCGATGACGGTGGCCATAGCCGTAAGTTTATACGGCAGACCGGACTTATCTATAATATCGATCACTTTCGCGACATCTTTAGAGGCCGATGTCGAGCGGTGAGCGGTAGGAAACATGGTCAACTGGAATAACATGTTACTGTTCCAGTCTTTCCGGGTAGAGTGGGAATTTTGCACAGAATGCTTCGACCTCCTTGGCGATCCCGGTCAGAGCGGTTTCGTCTTTCCGATTCTGGATTGCCCGATCAATAAAGTCCGCGATTACCGGCATTTCCGCCTTCCCCATCCCCCTGGTAGTAACAGCCGGGGTACCGACACGGATGCCCGACGTCACGAACGGTTTCTCCGGGTCGAACGGCACGGTGTTCTTGTTGACTGTGATACCGGCGAGGTCCAGGGCATTCTCGACTTTCTTGCCGGTAAGTTTCGGGACATCGATAAACGAAACGAGGAACAGGTGCGTATCAGTGCCGCCTGCGACCAGTCGATACCCTTTTGCTTTCAAGGCTTCCGATAGCGCCTTGGCGTTCTCAAGCACCCGCTTCTGGTACTGCTTGAATTCGTCGGTCATCGCCAGCTTGAAGGCGACTGCTTTGGCGGCGATGATGTGCATCAGCGGGCCGCCCTGGATGCCGGGCATGACGGTGCGGTCGAGATCGGCGGCATATTTCTCTTTGCACATAACGACGCCACCGCGCGGGCCACGGAGGGTCTTGTGGGTGGTCGAAGTCACAAAATCAGCCATCGGCACCGGTGACGGGTGTAGGCCGGCAGCGACCAGTCCGGCGATATGCGCGATATCGACCATCATGTAGGCACCGCAGGCATCACAAGCTTCGCGGATCTTGTCGAAATCCCAGAAGCGCGGATAGGCCGAGGCTCCGGCGACGATCATCTTCGGTTTGAACTCGATCGCATCTTTCTTGAGCTTATCGTAGTCGACCATTTCCGTCTTCGGGTCGACCTGGTATCCTTTGAATTCATAGAGCTTGCCGGAGAAATTGATCGGGTGGCCGTGGGTCAAATGTCCCCCGTGCGACAGATCCAGCCCCATCACCCGGTCTCCCGGCGTGAGAACGGTGAAATAGACCGCCATATTGGCCTGTGAGCCGGAATGCGGCTGAACATTGGCGTGCTCGGCGTTAAAGAGCTTTTTCAGACGCTCGCGCGCCAGATCCTCAGCGACATCGACCCACTCGCATCCGCCGTAGTATCTCTTCCCCGGATACCCTTCGGCATATTTGTTGGTCATCACCCCGCCGGCGGCCTCGAGCACAGCCTCGGATACAAAATTCTCTGAAGCGATCAATTCGAGCTTATTCTGTTCGCGCAGAGTCTCTTTGTATATCGCGTCGTATATTTCCGGATCGACTTTTTGCAGATATGACATAATCAAAACTCCCGGTTTGGATTTTGCCTAAATGTATATGTTTTTGTCAGATAGGTCAACACCGCTTGTGACCGGGAGGACTACCAAAGAGCAGTCGACCGCACAACAAAATCGAGGGGCGGATTCAATTATTCCGGCTTTGCCCCGTATAAGGGCTAAGACAGGGAACGTCCGGGCGCAACCAAGGGAACGGCTTCATCGGTGACAAATGAACACGACTGCATTGTAATCGGGGCGGGAATAACAGGCATAATGACGGCCCTTTCACTTCGGGAAAAGGGGCGGCGGCCGCTTATGCTGGAAAAATCGACCGGACCGGGCGGCCGAATGGCTACGCGGCAGGTCGGAGGCGCCATATTCGATCATGGGGCTCAGTATTTCACGGCCCGAAATCAAGCCTTCCGTAAAATCGTCGCTGAATGGGAAGGACAAGGAATTGTCCGCCAGTGGGCGGAATCATTCCCCCGTCCGGGCAATCGGCCGCAGGACGGCTTTCCCAAGTATTGCGGCGTGGGCGGAATGTCGGCCATCTGCCGCCATCTCGCCGAACCACTCGATATCATTTTCGAGAGGACCGTCATCGATGTTTCGCCTGAGAACACAAGCTGGCTCGTTTCGACCGAGCAGGGCGACAGCTATCAAACCGACCGCCTCATTATCACCTCCCCTATGCCTCAGACCCTCTCACTGCTCAAGACGACTACCATCAAGCTTCCTGCCTATGTTCGCATGGGGCTGACGATGATTGCCTATGATCCCTGTATCACCGTTCTGGCGGTACTCGATGGCCCTTCAAAGATACCTGAGCCGGGCGGAATCGAACTCGGCGGTGAGCCGGTCTTCTGGATGGCCGACAGTCGAATGAAAGGGATCTGCGATTCAGGCTACGGCGTCACCATCCACGCCGGACCGAATTTCAGTCAGCAGGTCTGGAATCAACCGGACGAAGAAATCTCGACCCGTTTGCTCGATGAGACCGAGGAGTGGCTTGGGCGCATTCCTGTCAGTTGTCATCTGCACCGCTGGCATTACAGTCGCACCACCGCTACTTATCCGGAACCGTATCTGCTCATCCGCGAACCCGCGACATTGATTTTGTGCGGGGATGGATTCTGGGATGCACGAATCGAAGGTGCGGCGCTGTCAGGCTTGGCGGCGGCAGAGGCGGCGACGCGAGAGTAGCTCCGGTACCGCATGAAGTCCCGATCGTTCATGGCAGGGAGGCCCACAAAAATGTGGCACCCTGCAGTTCAGCAATCGATCTCGCTGCATCTTCTCTTCTGTAGCCCACGTCAGCCCGGTTCGGCGATAGCCGGATAGGGCGCAGCGTGGGTCAAAATTCGGCATCGGCCGAACGAGATGTTGTCACCCACCTTGCATACGGTCCGCGAAACGCGGACCTCAATTAGGTGGGGTACCGAAGAGGGATCCATCCAACAAAAAAAACCACCGATACGTCGGCATCGGTGGTCAAACTAAATCGAGTTAGCGACAGATCTACACTGTCACGCCCTTGTAGGCCGGTACGTGGGTCAGCCAGCCATGCTTGTCTTCGATAGATCCATCGAGAATGCCAAAGAACTGCTTCTGCAATTTCTCGGTGATCGGACCGCGCACCCCTTCCCCGATCTGGATATTGTCGATAAAGGATATCGGGGTGATTTCGGCGGCCGACCCGGTGAAGAAAACTTCGTCGGCCAGATAGAGGGCTTCGCGCGGGATATTCTGCTCGATTACTTTGATTCCGAGTTCGCCGGCAATCCGAATCACGGAGCTTCGTGTGATACCGGGGAGAATCGAGGCTGAAAAAGTCGGCGTGATGAGCACACCCTTGCGGACCATAAAGATATTCTCGCCTGAGCCTTCGGAAACATGCCCTTTCACATCGAGTGCGATCCCTTCGACATATCCGTGCGACAGCGCTTCCAGTTTAATCAGCTGGCTGTTCATGTAGTTTGCGCCCGCCTTGGCCATGGCCGGCATCGTGTTCGGTGCGATGCGATTCCACGACGAGAAGCAGACGGACACACCTTTCTCGATCGCTTCTTCGCCGAGGTACTTCCCCCACGGCCAGACGGCAATCGCAACATCGACCGGGCAATGGGTCGGATCGACACCGAGCGTCCCGTAGCCGCGATAGGCGATCGGCCTGACATAGCAGGCTTCGAGATTGTTAACGCCGATCAGGTCGAGTATGGCCTGATTGATTTGCTGTTTGGTGAAAGGGAGTTGCATCCGGTAGATTTTGGCGGAGTTGAACAGGCGATCGGTATGATCACGGAGGCGGAAACAGGCGGGCCCCTGTTTGGTTTTGTATACCCGCAATCCTTCGAAAACCGACGAACCGTAATGGATCACATGAGAGAGAACGTGAATCTTGGCATCGGCCCATTTCACCAGTTCGCCGTTCATCCAAATATATTCTACCGGAGTCATCGCCATACCTGCCTCCATCTAAACTGAAATATCATTTACACTTATACCTGTCTCGAAAAAATAACAGAAGCGCCCGGCAAATTCAATCAAAATCGTCGCAAAGATACACTTTTTCGCCCGGAGAATGACCTCTTCACCACACCTTTTACGAGCAGTAACTAATTCTGTTCCAGTAATTTACTGAACGATACGATTATGCTTGTGGGGGTCGCGAGCGACCGACAAACCGCCAGATCGAAGGAAGTACGATCGATGCGATCACGATTTTGACGAGAGCACCCGGCATAAACGGAATGAGCCCCATTTCGAGAAGTGTCGACGAGCTGGTGAATCGCGAGAGCCAGAGCAGACCGACCGCGAAAATAACCACGGTACCAAGCAACATCGCACCGGCCGATTTCACATAGCCACGATCCCAGCCCCGGTCGGCAAGATATCCGACTAGATAAGCGGCGACCGGAAATCCGATCAGATAGCCGCCGGTCGGCCCGAGAAATTTGGCGAATCCGGCTGTGCCGCCGGCGAATACCGGCAAGCCTAACCCCCCTTCGACGAGATAAGCCAGGACAATTGCTGTGCCGCGTACGCGGCCAAGAGCCATCGCGACCAAGAGGACACCAAATGTTTGGCCAGTTATCGGAACGGGAGAAAACGGGAGGTCTATTGACAGATAGGCCGAAGCTGCCAACAACAGGTTGAAGGTGAGCAGGAGTGGGAGTTCCATCCAGAGTGAGTTCGGCTTGTAAGTCCGATAGAGTGCGGCGGTCTGTGATTTCATTTTGGTCGTCTCCTATATTCCTGATACGGGAAAGGGAGGAATTTACTTTGACACGAATGTCGGGGCAAGTGGATTTGCGGGGGTGTGCGGCTTTCTTTCGTGGGATGACGCTACAATCGAAACAATTTCTTCACCAAAGGCAACATTATCCCCGTTCGACCGGGCGGAGGGTGCCTTTGCCGATATCAGATGCTTCTCATGACTTCTTTGTAGTTCGATATCCAGTGCTTAAAACTAGAGGGCCAACCGCGCTCAACGTTCCTCCGTTCCATTTCCGACACTACCTTCTGAACCTGCATACGTGCTTTGGCAGATTCTCCCATGAGTATGTAAATGGCTGGAATGGTATACCAGGAGTCCGCGTCAAATTCTCCATGCTCCACAATCCATTCTCGCAGTGCATCAATGTCCCTCAAGCGAGTCATCCAAGGTAGCCCAAACTGAGTGACAGCATCGCCAATGTCTGTGGCAATCGGAAAGCTTGGTTCAGCCAGATTAAAATGCCATTCCTTCCAACTTCGTTGTGGTAACAGATTGCCAAGCGGGAAGATCGTGGTAGGAGTGCATTTTTCTTCTCGAGCTCGCCCTAGATCCTGCCTCCAAGAATTAGCCAGTCTCTCAACTAAAGTATGCCGTACCCCCACTGAAACATTCACGGCATAATACCTGTGCTTAGCATCGGAGACTGTCCCCAATGCAGCTGTTCCCTGGACTTCCTCCGCTATGTCGATTCTAAAGTACCCCTTTTTACGGGAAAAGCCCCTGTTACGAAGCTCCGAAGAGATGAGATTGTTGGCCTCTTTCTTGAGTAAAACAAAGGAACTCATATGAATTTCTGTGTCCCACTTCGGAACCTTAAACGCCCGGGTGCCCCGTCCGATTGCTTGAGGTTCCTCTTGCTTTTCACGCAAGTACTACTCCCCAACGGCGGGCTCGAAGACGAGGCCGCCCTACAAGCGAAATCTGTCAGAAAAGGATTCCTGACAGCGCTATAATCGTCGTAGCGTACCCACAGCAGAGCTGTGGGGCACCGTTATTGAGTAGCAGTTTGTGCTATCAAAATGGCGGATCCGAAGTGGATCCACCGCACAAGAATAGTCTATTCGATTTCTTTGAGCATTTCGCGGGCGATGACGAGGCGCTGGATCTCGGAAGTCCCTTCACCGATCTCGCACAACTTCACATCGCGCCAGATCCGTTCGGCCGGATAAGGTCCGGTGTAATAGCCGACCCCGCCAAGAATGTCGAGCGCGCGTTCGGCGGCCCGTCGGCCGACTTCCGAAGCGTATAGCTTACACATCGCGGAAAACTTGGTGAACTTCTCCCCCGCATCCTTGCGCTGTGCACAATCGTAAATCAATAAACGGGCGGCTTGAAGTTCCATATCGGAGTCGGCAAGTTTGTGCTGGATCGCCTGATTGTAAGCGATTGGTTTGCCGAACTGCTTGCGATCGGCCGCATATTTCAGCGCGCAGTCGAGGGCACCCTGGCCGAGACCGAGAGCCATCGCCCCGATAGAGATCCGTCCGCCGTCGAGTGTGATCAACATCTGCTTGAATCCATCGCCGATCTTACCGAGCAGATTCTCGTCCGGGACTTTCATATCATCGAAATGAAGAAAAGCGGTGTCAGACCCGCGAAGACCAAGCTTGTTTTCTTTCTTCCCGACCGCATAGCCGGGGAAATCCTTTTCCATGATGAAAGTGGTGATTGCTTTGTCTTCGGGATCGTCCGAGGTCCTCGCGGTTCCAATGGTCGCGAATGCCTTCGTTGCCGAGGTAATCCAGCATTTGCTTCCGTTGACCACCCAGCCACCGTCAACCTTACGCGCCATCGTCTTGGTACCACCGGCATCCGATCCGGCATCTGGCTCACTCAGCCCGAAAGCCAGCAGTTCTCCTTTCGCCGCTCGTGGCAGATACTTCTTCCTCTGGGCTTCGGTACCGAACTTGTAGATGGGGAACGTCCCGAGTGAATTATGCGCGGCGATCATGATTCCGGTCGAGCCGCAGACGCGCGACAACTCTTCGACTGCAATAGCATACGAAATGGTATCGATCGGACGTCCTCCATATTCCTCCGGGAAGAGGGCGCTGAACATCCCCATCTCAGTCAGGGGTTGCATGTGTTCGGTCGGGAATCTCTGTTCGATATCGAGAGTTTCCGCGAGCGGCTCGATCTTCTCAAGACAGAATGCGCGCATCTTCTCGCGGAATTCGTAATGTTTCTTTTCCAGCAAAGCCAATGTGCTACTCCTTCAACAGGTCTTTAGAAATAACCATCTTCTGGGCTTCGGTTGTTCCTTCGTACAGCTCGGTCACGCGGGCGTCGCGGAAATACCGTTCCACCGGATACTCTTTGATGTATCCATACCCACCGTGGATCTGCACCGCTTCATTACATACGTAATTAGCCATCTGAGTGCAGAAGAACTTGGCCATCGAGGCCTCGCGGTGACAGGGTTTACCCTGGTCTTTCAGGCTGGCGGCACGATAACCGAGCAGGCGCCCGGCATCGATTCTGGTAGCCATCTCGGCCAGCTTGAACTGAATTGCCTGAAAATTGGCGATCGGTTGATTGAACTGCCTGCGTTCTTTGGAGTACTTCAGCGCTTCGTTAAACGATGCCTGCGCGATACCGAGCGCCTGGAAGGACACACCGATGCGGCCGGAGTTGAGAATGGTGACGGCCATGCGGAATCCGTCGCCCGGCTGGCCGAGCATGTTCTCTTTCGACACCTTCACATCGGCGAAATTGATTTCGCGCGTGTCCGAGGCCTTGATGCCGCACTTCTTCTCCGGAGCGCCAAGGGTTATTCCGGGGGAATCCTTATCCACGACAAAGCAACTGATCCCCCTATGACCTTCGTTCGGCCGGGTCTTGGCGAAGACGATCAGGGCACTGGCGTACATGGCATTGGTCACGAAAGATTTGGTTCCGTTGAGGAGCCAGTGATCGCCCTTGTCGACGGCCGACGTGCTCAGCGATGCGACATCGGTACCGGCATTCGGTTCCGTGATACAATAGGCGCCGATCTTTTCCCCTGCCGCCATTGCGGGAAGATATCTCTTCTTGAGATCATCGCTGCCGAACAATTTGATGATCTCGCAGGTGAGCGAGTTGTGCACGGAGAGCATGATCCCGAATCCGGCGCATCCGCCGCAGATTTCTTCGAGCACTCCCATAAACGATGTAGTCGGGAGTCCCAGGCCGCCGTATTCCTCCGGGACGGTGAAACCGAAATATCCGAGTTCCGCCGTTTCTTCGATCAGCTCCTTCGGAGTAGTCCCTTCTTCGTCCATCTCGAGGGCCTGCGGATACAGGCGCTTCTCGGCGAACTCCCGGGCCATCAGTTTCAGGTCAAGTTCATCTTCGGACAGCTTAAAATCCATCAAGAGACTCCTTTAGGCATTGTATACGTAGAAACCGCGCCCGGACTTACGTCCGAGATAACCGGCCTGCACCATTTTTTTCAGGAGCGGGCAGGGACGGTATTTAGGATCCCCTAAACCATCGTGTATAACTTGCATTATTGCCAGGCAGACATCAAGTCCAATAAAATCGGCCAGGGTGAGCGGACCCATCGGGTGCGCCATGCCCAGCTTCATGACATCGTCGATCGCCTCGGCCGTCCCCACTCCTTCTTGCAGGGCAAAGACCGCTTCGTTGATCATCGGCATAAGCAATCGGTTGGAGATGAACCCCGGAGCATCGTTCACTTCGACCGGGATCTTCCCGAGTTTCTCAGACAGCTCCTTGATAAGAGCGAAGGTCTCATTTGAGGTCGCCATGCCGCGAATCAACTCGATCAGCTTCATTACCGGAACTGGATTCATGAAGTGCATGCCGATAAATCTATCGGGGCGCTTCGTTGCCGAAGCCACGCCAGTAATGGGCAGAGAGGAAGTATTCGATGCAAATACCGTACTGGGCGAACACATATCATCGAGTCGATTGAATATGTCCCGCTTCACGCTCAGGTCTTCGATAACCGCCTCGACCACCAGCTGCGAATGCCTGGCCACGATCAGGTCGGTGGTGGGATTGATCCGGCCGAGAATTTCGGTCTTCTGGTCCGGCGTCATCTCCCCTTTTTTCACGATACGGTCGAGGCTTTTCGCGATGTTGGCCATCGCGCGATCGAGATAATCCTTCTTGATATCGACAAGCTGGACCTTATAGCCGTGGGCGGCGAACACCTGGGCGATGCCGTTGCCCATAGTGCCGCATCCGACAACGGTAACTTCTTTGATATCGTTCACTGTCATGACAAATCTCCCGGACTAAGCTGTTCAGACGATCTCGATGGCCATCGCAACGGCGTTTCCGCCGCCGAGGCAGAGAGTTGCCAGACCGGTTTTCTTGCCGCGATCCTTCAACGCATAGATCAATGTGGTGAGTACGCGGGTGCCTGAGGCGCCGATCGGGTGGCCGAGCGCCACCGCTCCGCCGTTGACGTTGACCCGGTCCCAATCCCACTTGAGCCCCTGACCGTCGGCCAGCGCCTGCGCCGCAAACGCTTCGTTCGCTTCGATAAGATCCCAATGGTTGATATCGACATGCATTTTCTTCATCAGTTTCTCGACCGCGTAGATCGGCGAGAAAAACAGATCCGCAGGCGGGGTACCGGCCACGGCATAGTCGATCACTTTCGCCAACGGCTTGAGGCCCTTCTTCTGCATGTATTCGCCCGAAACCACGACTGTCGCCGCGCTGCCGTCATTCAATCCCGGAGCATTGCCAGCCGTGACCGTGCCATCTTTCTCGAATGCCGGTTTCAGTTTCGCCAGACTCTCCATCGATATGGTTGCCCGCGGACCCTCGTCCTTGTTGAACACCACCGGATCTCCCTTTCTCTGGGGGATTTCGATGGCGAAGATTTCTTTATTGAATTTCCCCGCTTCCTGCGCGGCGATCGCCTTGCGATGCGAGTTGAAGGCAAACTCGTCCTGCATTTCACGGGTGATATTGGCTTTCTTGCGGGTGAGCTCGGCCGCGCTTCCCATGTGGAAATTGTTGAAGCTGTCCCAGAGACCGTCGGTGATCATGATATCCCACATTTTCTGATGACCGAACCTCACTCCGGTCTTGGCGCCGAAGAGCACCAGTGGTGTATTGGACATCGACTCCATACCGCCGGCGACAACAACATGTTGATCACCGGCTTTTATCGACTGGGCCGCCAGCATAACCGCCTTAAGCCCGGAACCGCAGACTTTGTTGATTGTCAGGGCCGCAGCTTCCGGCGGAATCCCTCCGTGAATCGCCGCCTGGCGGGCGGGGGCCTGTCCGGCTCCCCCCTGAACCACCTGACCCATAATAACTTCTTCTACATCGTTCACGTCGATTCCAGCCCTCTTCACCGCTTCCCTGATGGCGAGCGCGCCCAGCTGCGGGGCGGTCATCGTACCTAAGCCGCCGTGCAGCAGGCCGATAGCGCTGCGGCAGGCAGAGACGATATATGCATCTTGTCTTTCAGCCATGAATATATACCTCCAAAATGATTCATTTGAGCGTAATTGTCCCGTTATATAACCAATCCCCCCCGACAAATCAAGTGAATCTATTCACAAATCTTGGCGCCGTACCGGGTTAGCGGGACGATTCCGGGGCGCCGGATACGGTACATTTCCCGCGATTCAGCTAAATCAATGCGTAACAAATGTCGACAATTATGGAGAGAAGATGCCTTCAATCAAAGGAGCTATGATCATGAAAAAAATCGTGTTATTGACGGCGATGATTGTATTAATCGCGGCCGGCGCGTTTGCGCAGGTTCCGTCCAAACCGTTCAGTCTCTATGTCGGCGGCGGCATGAATATGCCGACCTCCCCTGACGGTACATTCAAATCAGCTTATAAGACCGGTTACCATGGAATGGCCGCGATCGGCCTCGGCAGCATGCCGATGATGCAGTTTGTCGGTAAGGCCGAGTATTTCTCGTTCGCGTCCGATGCCTCCGGGCTTGGTGACTTTACCTCGATGTTGTTCGGTGCCGATGTTCGGTTCTCCCTGGGTGTACCGGCAGCTCCGGCCAAGCCGTTCCTGTTCGGCGGCGGCGGACTGGCTCACTCAAAAGTTGGTGAAACAACCGTGGGCAGCCTCACATTCCCGTCTGCGTCAGACAACAACTTCTACTACAACATCGGCGGCGGTCTTGAATTCAACGCCGGGCCGAGCCTGAAGCTGTTCGTGCAGACGACCTATGTCGCTATTCATTCGAACGGTGACAATCTGTCGTTCGTGCCGATAACAGTCGGATTAAAGTTCTAGTGTGACTTTCAATCGGATATGAAAAAAACCGGAGCATTGCTCCGGTTTTTTTGTGCTTGATAGCGAATCGCTGAAGCTATGGCTATTCGATCTCTAATTCGATAATCGGACTCTCCGTATCGACCTGGTCACCAGGTGCGAAATTAACCGCCTTGACCTTCCCTTTGGCCAGACAGACAACCTGGTTCTCCATCTTCATCGCCTCGACGATAACCATTGCCTGCTTTTCTTCGACCTCATCCCCCACGGCCACCATAATTTTGACAATCTTACCCGGCATAGGTGCGAAGATCTTGTCTTTGGCCCCACCGTGTCCTCCCGCCGCTCCGCCTGCGAAGCTGTCTTCGGAAGGTTCCTTCAATTCGAATAAAGCGGAGTCGATATCGACATAGATGGAGCCCTTGTGCCGTACGGCAGCCGCATAGTGCGTGACTCCGTTCGCATATATCTTGAACAGGTTGTCACCGGATGGCTCGAGCGAGAACTCCTGACCATCACAAGAGAAGATCATGCGGTCACCCTGCTTCTCAAGGTCGATTGATCGCAGCTCGCCATTGAGGGTAAATTCAAAGCTACTCATGGATGGCGTCTCCAATCTGCATGCTGCCGAGTGTCTGCCAGGGGGTGGGACGTATCGCCCGTCCGCCTGCTGATCCCGGTTGAACTACACCGGCACCGCTCGGGGAGGCTGCGGCCGCAGCGGCCAGCGCCATATTTTGAAATTCGGTGTGAGCGACATCGCGATCACCCATGTGTCGTTCGATGAAGTTCGTGTAAGTCCGCCCGGCAACAAATTCCGGATGCGCAAGAACATCGATCATAAAGCGTTTCGACGTCTTCACACCGAGAATCTTGTACTGATTCAGGGCGTTGATCATTTTCTGAATGGCGAGATTCCGGTCGGGGGCATGGACGATCAGTTTCGCCATGATCGGATCATAGTTGATTGTCACCTCTCCCCCGCGTTTGATGCCCGAATCGACTCTGATGCCGGGGCCGGAAGGCTCTGAGTAATGCAGAACCGTGCCTGTTGACGGCATGAAATTGTTCTCGCCGTCCTCGGCGTAGATGCGGCATTCGATTGCGTGTCCCCGCTGAGTCAGATTCTTGAACTGGTCGCCAAGCGGCAGGCCGGCGGCGATACGGATTTGCTCGACGACAAGGTCGGTACCGGTGACCATCTCGGTAATCGGGTGCTCGACCTGGATTCGCGTATTCATTTCCAAAAAGTAATAATGTTTGGATTCATCGAGCAGGAATTCGACCGTCCCGGCATTGGTATATCCGGCCGTTTGGGCAACCTTGACCGCATCGGCACCCATCTTCTGGCGAAGGGCATCATCCAGCGCGATTGAAGGAGTCTCTTCGATAATCTTCTGGTGGCGACGCTGAATTGAGCACTCCCGCTCAAACACGTGGATGGTGTTGCCGTGCTGGTCGGCGAGGACTTGAAATTCGATATGGCGTGGATTGACGATATACTTTTCGAGATAGACAGTGTCGTCATCGAACGCGTTTTTGGCCTCGCGACGGGCCGCTTCGATCGCATCGACCAACTGGTTATCGTCGTGGACGATGCGCATCCCTTTCCCGCCGCCGCCGGCGGCCGCCTTGATCATCACCGGATAACCGACTTCCGCCGCCATCTTCTGATACAGCTTTACATCGGTCTCAGCTCCCTTCATGCCGGGAATAAGCGGTACCCCGGCATCGGCCATCTTTACCCGTGATTCGACTTTGTTTCCCAGAAGGCGAATGGCGTCCGGTTTCGGACCGATGAACGTGATACCAGCCAAGGCGCACGCTTCAGCAAAACGTGGATTCTCGGCAAGAAATCCATAGCCGGGATGGATGGCATCGGCACCCACTTGTCTGGCCGCTTCGATCAGTTTATCTATTGCCAGATATGATTCGCGTGGAGCGGGAGGGCCGATATGCACAGCCTCGTCGGCCAGCAGGCAATGCTTGCTCTTTACGTCAGCATCGGAGTAGACGGCGACCGAGGGGATGCCCAGCGTTTTACAGGCATTGATCACTCGTACCGCAATTTCAGAGCGATTGGCGACAAGGATCTTTTTGAATAACTGTTTTGGCTTATCATTCATTGTGGCAGTTCCCGGTGTCTACTTCACCCATTTCGGCGGTCGTTTGTTAAGGAAAGCATCCATTCCTTCCTGGCCTTCGTCGGAGACGCGAAGACGGGCGATCATTTCTGCTGTGTACGGCTTGAATTGTTCTGGCGTCATCGAAGGCACTTCGCTGACCAGTTTCTTGGCCATCGCTACTGCTTCCGGGCCGGATGACAGTACCGAACTGACCAGCTTGTCCACCTCGGCATCAAGTTGATCGTCATCGACCACCTTGTTCACCAATCCAACCTGAAAGGCTCGCTCCGCCAACATCCGCTCGCCGGTGATAAACAGTTCACGAGCTTTGCCCTCGCCCATCTTCCTGATGACGTACGGTCCGATGCAGGCGGGAACGACTCCTATTTTCACTTCAGAAAAAGAGAATTTGGCGGATCGGGCAGCAATTGCGATATCGCAGACAGCCACGAATCCCGTCCCACCGCCGATAGCCGCGCCATTGATCTTACCGATTATCGGACGCTTGAACGTGTAGATTTTGTAGAACAAGTCAGCCAGTTCGTTCGATTCGGCCAGATTCTGCTCGAACGACTGCGTGATCACCGAGCGCATCCAGTTAAGATCCGCCCCGGCGCAAAACGATTTTCCTTTACCGCTCAAAACGACCAGGCGAAGGTCTGCATCTTGTTCGAGCTTGCCAAACAGATCCAGCATTTCGCGGATGACCGTTGAGTTAAAAGCGTTGTGGATCTCAGGGCGGTTGAAGTCGATACGACCGACCGAGTCTTTCTTTTGATATTCTATAGTCTCGTAATTCATCGTCATTCCTGGCAGCTACATTCTAAAGACGCCATATTTCTGTTCGGGGATAGGACTGTTCAGTGACATAGAAATGCCGAGTGCTAGCATCTGTCGCGTTTCGGTCATACCGATCATACCGTCATCCCAGAGCCGTGCGCCTGAATAATACGGCGTCGATTCGCTTTCGTACTTGTCGATGATCGGTTGGCGGATGGCGCTGATCTGTTCCTGGGTGAGCTTCTTGCCACCTTCTTTTTCCAGCTGCTCGATCTTCACCTGGGCGAGCACATCGGCTGCCTGCTCGCCGCCCATAACGCAGATCTTCGCATTCGGCCACATCCACATGAGACGCGGGAAATAACCGCGGCCGCACATGGCGTAGTTGCCGGCGCCATAGGAACCACCGACGACGACCGTGAACTTGGGGACATCGGCATTCGCCACGGCGTGGACCATCTTGGCGCCGTCGCGGGCGATCCCGCCGGCTTCGTATTTTCGGCCGACGATAAATCCGGAGATATTCTGAAGGAAGATCAGCGGAATGCGCCGCTGGGTGCACAGTTCAATGAAATGCGCGCCCTTTTGCGCCGATTCGGCGAACAGGACGCCGTTGTTGCCGACGATTCCAACCGGGTATCCCATGATCCGGGCAAATCCGGTGACAAGAGTAGCGCCGTACAGCTCTTTGAATTCATGGAAGCGAGAGCCGTCGACAATTCTTGCGATCACTTCGCGGACATCGAACGCCTTACGAATATCGTTCGAAACGACACCGTAAAGTTCTTCCGGATCGTAGTACGGATCTTCGGGAGTATCACACTCAATTTCAAATCTTGGCCGACGGTTAAGATTCTGAACGACATTGCGGCAGATCTGAATGGCGTGTTCGTCGTTGAGGGCGTAATGATCGGAGACGCCCGATGTGCGACAATGGACATCGGCGCCGCCCAGTTCTTCAGCCGTGACTACTTCGCCCGTCGCCGCTTTCACCAGCGGCGGACCACCGATGAAAATCGTTCCCTGGTTTTTGACGATAATCGTTTCATCCGACATCGCGGGGAGATACGCTCCGCCGGCCGTGCAGGATCCGAGAACCGCGGAGATCTGCGGAATCCCTTTCGCTGACATTCTCGCCTGATTGTAGAAGATCCGTCCGAAATGATCTTTATCCGGGAAGGTCCCTGATTGAAGCGGCAGGAAGATTCCGCCTGAGTCGACAAGATAGACGCAGGGAAGATTGTTCGTCTCGGCGATCTCCTGAGCCCGGGCATGCTTGAGGATGGTCATCGGGAAGTAGGTTCCCCCCTTGACCGTGGCGTCGTTCACCACGACCAGAACTTCGCGGCCGTGCACCACACCGATTCCGGTAATGATACCGGCCGAAGGCGCCTGGTTGTCGTACATATCATAAGCCGCGAGCGGACTCAACTCCATGAACGGGGTGTTACGATCGAGCAGTTTGGCCAACCGTTCGCGCGGGAGCAGTTTCCCCCGATCGGTATGGCGCTGTCTGGCTCGCTCCGATCCACCGAGCTTTACTTTCTCGAGGCGCTCCTTGAATTCGAGATGCTGCGTTTTGTTTTTTTGGACGTTCTCTTTGAAGACAGGATTCTTGGGATCGATCTTCGATTCAATTCGATACATGACTATCTCTTCGTCTGTTTAGCTTTGAGAAGTGAGGATGGTACTTTGACTCTCATCTGGAGCAGCGCCTGGGCCAGGGTCTTCCCCTGCGGATCAATCATGAGCGATTTTGTGCCGCCACCGCCGAGGGTTTCTTCGAGCAGAAAATTCAACGCGTGCAGATTGTCAAGTTCGTACCGGATGACCTTGCCGTGAGTGATGCCGGAGAAGAATTTCTTCACCTTGTCGGTGGTCAAATGTATCCACCAGCCAGTCATAGATCTCCGGGGTGCGAGCGAGGACGCCGATATTGCAGGTATCCCCTTTATCGCCCGAGCGGGCGTAGGCAAGCTCCTGCAGCCTGACTTCCTGGTGTTTGCCCGTGGATTTCTTCGAGGCACGCTTCGCTTTGGTGCGGCACTTGTCGGCTCTTTCATCAGTCGACTGCACTCTCAGCGGGAAGGTGATCTCGAAGAAATCTTCATCTCCCGAAGTATCCACAGCGAGGACCTTTGCTTTGACGCGACTGCGGTGCATGAGTGCCGGCCAATAGGCGACGACCAGAGACGGTTTGGGTCTTCCACCCGTTGTGACCGCCATACCCGCCGGACCGGAGAGGATAAGCGTCGAGAGGGCCTTGCCGAAATCTTTGATCTTGTTCAGATTACGATCTCGTACGGCAAACCGAAGCATGATTTCATTCGTTTCGCACGAGGTCAATTCGGCGGGCCAGATAGAGCCTGAGCCGAGCAGATCGGTTCGGGTCGCTTCGTATTTGTGCTGAAGCTTCTTCCAGAATATATCCGCAATGACTTTCGATTTTTCATAGACACTCGGACCGGAGACGAGCACCGCGCCGTTCGACTTCCAACCGTCCTCGAACGACATCGAGACTTTCAAATTATCCGGCTCCGGCTTTCCTTTGATGCCGAACACGCGCACCCGGTCTTTACCTTCAGCTTTCAGCTGGATCGTATCAAACCGGGCGATACCGTCGGGGCTGATGTAGTTCGACGGATCCCCCATCTCGTAAACGAGCTGCTCTTTGACCGTCTTTTCGGAGACCAGGCCGCCGGTTCCCTCGTGCTTGGTAACGACGAATTCACCGGAGCTTTCCATCTCAATAATCGGATAACCGATATTATGGTAACTGTCAACGTCTCCCCAATCGGTGATATTCCCGCCGGAGGATTGCGCCCCGCACTCGATAATATGTCCGGCGATGATCCCGGCTGCCATCTTGTCCCAGTCATCCATCGCCCAACCGAACTCGTAGATCATCGGGGCGAGCGTTATGCCGGTATCGGTGACGCGTCCGGTTACAACGATGTTACACCCGGCCTCGAGCGCTTTCACCACCGGCTCGGCGCCGAGATAGATGTTCGCTGAGGAGATGCGTGACCGAACGTCAAAGAAATTTTCCCCCGTCTCCATGTTGGTGAACCTTTCTCCGGCTGCCGTCAGTTCGTAAAGATGGTTCACGATGTCATCGCCATAGACGATCCCTACTTTGACGTGCAGGCCCTTCTTTTGAGCCATCTCGATGATCTTGCGTCCCATCCCGATCGGATTAATCCCCCCGGCATTGGAAATAACTTTGACTTTCTTCTTTACGATTATCGGGAGGCATTCATCGAGCTGCTCGAGAAAATCGACAGCATAACCGAGTTCCGGGTTCTTTTGACGCTGGCGTTGGAGGATCGACATGGTGATTTCCGCGAGGAAGTCCATGGTGATATAGTCGAGAGGGCCGCCGGTGAGCTGGCGTTTGAGAGCGGTGAGATCATCCCCCCAATAGCCGCCGGCGTTTCCGATTCGGATTTTCTTTTTCAAGCGATAGAGTCCTTTAACCTGTTGCGATACAATAGATACCCGGAAGTGCTCCAATAAGCGAAAAGCCAATATACGTCAAAATGTCCGGTTTGTAAAGCCCTTGCTTCGGAAGCTACCCAAGTGCGCTGCCCCCCCTTGGATGTCAATATTTAGACGCATCACATAGGTAGGTCGCTACCTTCTTGGGTGGCGACACTTCGAGTTGGATACGCACTCCCTGTCAGATGTCGACACCGAAGAGGGTGTCATCATACTTATGTAGTGCTTGTTAAGGGCGGTCTGCTGACGTCGATTCGATCGCAATACTATCCTTTCCAGGTATCCACTAATTCGGCGGAAGTTCAGTATTATGGTTTACAGCCTGGACCGGATACATGGTTTACACTCGGCGTTGCCACCGCCACTTAGTCCGGTTCTTTTCCCTCTCCCTCTGGGAGAGGGATACAGGGTGAGGGTCTTCAGTGAAGAAGCTGTGTTGGGTATCGAGCCGCTCCACGATGTCTTTGTCTCATCGCTTCGTCGAGGTAGTTTTCTGCTAATCGGTATGTCGAACACGGCAGGCCCGGAGCGGATCCGCACCACATCCTCACAAACGGCCCTGAACGAATAGAATCCCGTAATACAGTAAGTTCGCCACAAAGCCAATCAGAAACAAGATCGCGCCGGTGGCGTGCAGACTGAACCCCGGTCCGGAGAACCAGGCTTTATGCCGCTTGATCGAGAATGGCGAAATCGGATTGGTCTCAAACAGATCGGGGGCTGACGGCAGAATGAATTTTGTCCGTGCGTAAAGAATTAGTACAGCGCCAAAGATCCAAGAAAGCAGAGACATAGCAAGTAGTAATTTCATGATACCTATCCCCTATTCTAAATGCCGCCCGGTCACGCTTATTAATCTTTACCGACCAATCAATCCGGTATTCAAAGAAATGTGGTTGAATCGATATTTGTCAAGATGAAATAGATTCGTAGGGACGCATTCTTCTTAGAGGCGGCCATTATGCGCGCAAAAGGCGCGCTGGAAACATCAGCCGAAACATCCTACGTACCAGGGCATCCCCGAAGACGGATGATGCCCTACAAAGAATCATTATCGCCACCGCATCACATCAAAAAAGGCCGGGAACGAATCGCTCCCGGCCTTATGTTATCGCAAATTGGCGATGCTATTCTAATACCACTTCGGGACGAACTTATAGCCGTAGCTCAAGACGCCGTGATGGCCCTCGGCCTGCAAGCGACGGAATTCCACCCGTACTTCCATGCCGATTTTCACATCGTTAATATCGCAGTCAGTCACCTGAGCCATCACCCTGGTGCCGTCGGCCAGTTCCGCGATCGCCAGAGCATAGGGAGACTGATCTCCCCACTGATCCGGTGCGATCCTGATGACCGTGTAGGTGATGATCTTGCCGGTATCCGGCAGCTTGACCGTTTCCTGCTCGGTGTCACCCGTTTCCGGGTCGACTGTCCGTTTCGGGAAGTAGGTCTTGCCGCTCTTCTTGAATTTGGAGGCTTCAAGGCGATACCGATGCGGGTATTCCCGCCAGTTACGCGAGCTGAACATTGTCATGATCCCACCTCCATGATGTGAACGACCGAGGATCCGCCCGATCCGCCCATATTCTGGGTCATGCCGATCTTAGGCGATTTCGGAATCTGCCGTCCGTTCTCGGCGGTGCCGGTGAGCTGCTTGTAGACTTCGACAACCTGGGCAACGCCGGTGGCGCCGACCGGATGGCCCTTGGACTTCAAGCCACCCGAAGAGTTGATCGGGAACTTGCCATCGAGCGCCGACTCGCCGTCGAGGAAAGCCTTCCCCGCCTTGCCCGGCTCATACAATCCAATCGACTCGGCAACAACGATCTCAGCGATCGTGAAACAGTCGTGCACTTCGGCAAACTGTACGTCTTTGATCGTCTTGCCGGCCATCTTGAACGCCTTCTGTGCCGCGATCGTGGCAGCCTTGATCGTCGTCATATCGGCGCGCTGCGCCAGTTGAATTGTGTCGGTGCCGACGCCTGACCCGAGGATCTTCACATACGGCTTGCCCAGCTTCTTCGCGATGTCCACGGTCGTCATGACGATTGCCGCGGCGCCATCGGTAATCGGCGAGCAATCCAGGATGTGAAGCGGGTCGGCTACCATCACTGAATTTTCAACCTGTTCTACCGTCACCTTGAATGGATACTGCGCCACCGGATTCATCGATCCGTTGTGATGGTTCTTTGCCGCCACGGTCGACAGCATTCTACGGGTCGTCCCGTACTTCGCCATGTGCGCGTGGGCCATCATTGCGTACAGGCCCGGGAAGGTCGCGCCGTTGAAGACTTCGTATTCCTGATCGGCGGCCGTGGCCAGCGCGTAGGTGGCTTCGTTGCCGGAGCAATCAGTCATCTTCTCCACCCCGGAGGCCATGACGATATCGGAGATCCCCGAAGCTACTTCGATGAAGGCTGAGCGAACCGCCAGGCCGCCCGAGGCACAGGCGGACTCAACTCTGGTCGCGGCCAGACCGCGCATCCCCATATAGTCGGTCAGCAGCGAGGCGAGATGCTCCTGTCCGACAAACAGACCGCCGGACATACAACCGACATACAGTGAATCGAGGTGATCGACTCCGGCGTTCTTGACAGCGGCCAGGGCAGCATCGGTGTGCAAATCGCGAAGCGATTTCCGCCACACCTCTCCCCACTCGCTCATACCGACGCCGACTATGCAAACTTCTCTCATGGTCGACACCTCCTAATCATTCTTTCTGATTTTGCGGCGGAACTTGGCGTACGTACCGTAGTCCACGTAAATCAGATTTTCTTCTAAGAGTTTTTTGGTGCGGACCGCTTTGTCACGAACCTTGTCGATTCGATCGGTCACTTTCCAGATGAAACTGTCGGAGCCGGCGCCGGAACCGTAGGAACACATAAAAATCATGTCACCCGGCTTCGCGACATCGAGCGTAGCCGTCAGCCCGATCGGCGATGCTCCCGAATAGGTATTACCAAGGGTCGGCGAGAGCCAGCCCGGATCGATCTGTTTTTGGGTGAAGCCCAGTTCAAGAGCGACTCGCTGTGGGAATTTGCCGTTTGGCTGATGGAACACGGCCCATTGGAAGTCGGCCGGTTTCATGCCGGATTTTTTCAGGAGGGCATTCGAAGCGCCCTTAGTATGTGCAAAGTAGGCTTCCTCGCCGGTGAATCGTCCACCATGCTGCGGATAGAACTGGTGTTCGCGGCGCCAGAAATCCGGCATGTCAGTCATATACGAATGGGTGAACAAGCACTCAGCGATCAGGTTTTCCGATCCCATGATGAACGCCCCGGCGCCGGCGGCGGCAGAGAATTCAAGGGCGTCGGAAGGAGCGCCTTGCGATGTGTCAGCCGCGATTGCCAACGCATACTTCATCGCTTTGGCATCGATATGACTGAGGGCCACGAACATCGCTTCCGAGCCGGCCTTGCAGGCGAACTCGAAATCGGCGCAGTGGATATCCGGGGTGGCGCCGATCGCTTCGGCTACCGTCGTGCCCGACGGCTTGACGGCGTACGGATGTGATTCGGAACCGATATAAATCGCGCCGATATCTTTCGGATCGACAGTTTCCGCCCGCTTCAGGGCGTTCTTGGCGGCCTCGACCGAGAGCGTAATCGTATCCATGTCCGGAGGCGGAACCGATTTCTCCCTGAGCATCAGGCCTTTCTTGTAACTGGGCGCATCGGCTCCCCACACTTTCGCGATCTCTTCAACTTTGATGCGATAGCGTGGAAGGTGAGCGCCATAACCGACAATACCTGCCATATCTACCTCTAACGTTTCTGGTTACCGGTAAAATGTATCTGTTTCATATTGATTTCTGGGCCAATATTGGGACTAAAATAGGACGATTTGGCCGCGATGACAAGTGCTATGTGAAAATTAACGCAACCTAACTCGACCAAATGCCCCATTTTACCGAAAATCCGGGACCGGAATTAGCCGTTGAACTAAAGGTTTGAACTGCCGATATTTCGGGTATGCGAAAGACTACAATGATTCTCATCCCCCTGCTGTTCTGCGCCGCTTTGCTCCGGGCAGAACAGAAACACCCCCCATTGGATAATAATTCCGCCTTTTATGAAGGCGGGACGATGAACTACATTGTCGCCCCACCGGACAGCTTCCAGATGGTCTCCGATGAAGCGGTGGACGATGGTTACTCGTTTGCTTTTATCCCGAATGGGGAAGCATACAAATCGGCGTCGGTTATTATCGGGGTGAATATTTTCAAGGTTAAGGCAGAGCAGAAAAAGATTTTCTCGATAAACGAGTTGATCACGAACGACACCTCGTCTATTCGTGAGCATTTCGGCAAAGAGATCAGCATCAGCGAAGTTGATCCGATCATGACTAACGACGGGCACATTCTTCGCACGATTTATCTGAACGACTCACTCGCCTTTGTTCCAAACGTCATGATGTCATACTATGACGGCGGGTCGGAGGTCTTCATATTCGATCTGTCTATCTCCGGCACCTATCCCCGATTCCGGGCCGAACATTCTTATCTTGACTGCCTCAAGCGCTTCCGCGTCATGCTCAAGGGCGACCTTGGGATGAAGGATTGACGCGCCCCAGGATTCCTGCGAACGGCTGATATGCACCGGGTACGCCATCGCTTGCGGTCTGGTTCGAGAGTCGGTGATTTTATTGTAGGGCAGAATCGTCTTCGAGCCTGCCCTTGTCCGTAGCCCGGTTCGAGCGATAGACTTCATAATTCCTTTCAGCCTTAGTGAAACGGCCGGTCCGAAGACCGGTCTACCCCCCACAAGAAAAGCCGAACCGGTCCCCCCGCGTGCGCGAGCGTGACATGCCCGGAGGCATGTGTGTAATGATTCTCTCGAAGTATGAGGGCGCGAGAGTTAAATGATTGCGCAAAAGACACTCGTTTTCGATCTTACGGCCGAGATGCACAAAAACGTGGCATCGAACGTCTTTTTATAAAGTAGGGTCAGGGACAGCTTCCGGTTCAGGAGGGTACGGTGACAATTCTCGCAATTTGTCTGGCAGCAACAATTCAAGCATTTTCATGGACTCCCCTCGATCCAACCTCGTTTGAGATACTAAAGCCGATGCTTGGTTTGTTAAGTCAGGCCGAAGGAGACGCGAAGGTTTTCGAACAAGAATTCTTTCCTGGCCTCACTTTTCTGGAGATCGACACCAGTCACATTCCAACCGATGTTGTCGAGACATGCACATGGACCGTCGGAGACAGTACCTTCACCACTAGGTCGGATGGCCGAAACAAATACACCTGGGTAGATTCTATGGGATGGGTGAAAGACACGATTGTAACGACAGGGCTGACGATAGACCCCGGTCCCGAGCGGCATCCATATTGTCCGACGCCCTACCTCGCCCCTCTTCGCATCGCAATCGATTCGTCAGGGCGCATATTCCACCTGCTGAATTTCAGGCGGAATGAGTTCAATGATCTTGTCGACAATCACCCACCGACGCTGAATCATGCAGATGTCTATGAATACGGCCGCTTCGTTGTCAAGACAACGCAGATCTACACCTGGCTGCCGGGTCACTCCTGTTTTGTCAGCAGTACTAAGAACCTCAAACAGATCAACCGGGATGAGGTCAGGTACTACGCCACGAACCCTTGGCTGGAGGATTGGGGGCTGAAGTCCCAGCATATAGATCGTCGCATAGATAGCCTTGCGTCAGAATTGAATCAAGAGCGGTTAACCTACGATCAAGAGTCCAAAGAGTATCTTGCCCGGTACTATGTTTGGTATGTGGAAACGGGCGTATTAAGAAAAATTACGCTCAGAATTCTTCCTAACGGCCATTGTTACCCTGTCGTCAATCGGATTTTGGCCGAGAAGATCGGTTACTACGATCCTTACGGAACAGGGCTGGATGATAAATTCCGACCGTTTGGAGAGTAGAAGCGTAATTCCGCAAAATCAGGCGTGATCGGAGAGAAAAAGTTAAATGTCATTGTGGAATAGAATTCTGGAGGGTTCAATGCTCGGTCAGCACAAGCGAACACTACTCTTAGTTGCGCTGATTCTCACTTTAGTGTCGTTGCCCGCATGCGGTTTGTTTAAATCGGGAAATGTAACCGCTGGCGACAGGCTTTACCGCCCCCTGACAGAAGAAGAATGGCATATCGCCTGTCGAACGCTTGACAGCCTTCTAATTGACGAAGGCGAAGGTGTAACCCAATACGCCCGCAGAGTGGTTCTGTACCCGCTGGTAATTGAAGGAGTGTATGAACCCATTCCTCCCGACTCCGGTCAGGAAGATTCGAGAAGCGCTATTACGTATACTTTTCTGCTTTCCCGGATGACTCTCAAATACTACTCATCGCATTTGGAGTCTCAGGAAGCAGACACGAGTAGTGTGCATCGGATAGGAGACAATGAGTGCTGTAGGGTGGCACATTCTTATGGGCCGCCATTTGAATGTTTCAATGACAAATCCCTTGGAACGATTTCCCACCGCAAGCGGTGGGGTACCCGGTCGTGAGCGATCGAGCTGGAGGGAAAAGACAAGATCGATTTGCTTCACGATGGACAAAGCAGCAGAATGAAATTCTCTCTTCTCCCCTCGCCCTCCGGGAGAGGGGCCGGGGGTGAGGGTATTGGTTGGATTCAAGGGAATCGAAGCGCCGAAGAGAATCTGGACCCCCGCGTTCGCTCGGGTGACATGCCCTGCGGCATGCGCGTAATGGCACGCTCGAAGACGAGGGTGCCCTACAAAAGAGCCGTCAGGAAAGGATTCCTGACCGCACAAGAAACGGGCTACGGACAAGGGCACCCCCGAAGACGGATGGTGCCCTACGCAGAATTAAATAGAATGCCGAGGCCGGTTAGGCCTCGACATGTTCTTCGGAAGGAGCCGATGAACTGTCAGCAACAAGCTGAAGTTCATTATCGGCATAATCGATACGCAGCCGCTGTCCGGCGTGAAGCTGCCCGGCAAGGATCATTTTCGCGATCTGCTGGCTGAGCTGCTTGTTCACGAACCGTTTGATCGGCCGCGCCCCAAACATCGGATCATAGCTGCTCTTCGCGATGAATTCCACCGCCGGTTCGGAAGCTACAATCGAGACTTCCTTCTCCTTCAGCAGATCTTCGAGATGATGCAGCTGCAGTCTGACAATCTTCTTCACGTCTTCGGTGTTCAGCGACGCGAACACGATCGTTTCATCGATCCGGTTCAGAAATTCCGGACGAACCGACTGGCGAAGAGTCGCGAGGACATTCTTCTTAATATTCTCATAAACAACCTCACGATTGAACTCACCGATGTTCTCAGACTCTTTGAGAATGTAATCGGCGGCAATGTTCGATGTCATGATCAGGATCGAGTTCTTGAACGACACTGTCCGGCCTTTGTTGTCGGTCAAACGTCCTTCGTCTAGTACCTGCAACAGAATGTTGAACACTTCCGGATTCGCCTTCTCGATTTCATCGAGCAGGACAACCGCGTAGGGACGCCGACGAACCGCTTCGGTCAACTGTCCGCCTTCGTCGTAGCCGACATATCCCGGCGGTGCACCGATCAAACGCGAGACCGAGTGCTTTTCCATATACTCGGACATATCGATTCGTATCATCGCGTCCTGGGTACCATAGAGAAATTCGGCCAGTGTCCGCGCCAGTTCAGTCTTCCCTACCCCGGTCGGGCCAAGGAAAATGAATGAGCCGATCGGTCGATGCGGATCGGAGAGTCCGGCTCGCGATTGACGTACAGCATCGGAGACCGCTCGAACTGCTTCGTCCTGTCCGATCACCCGCTTGTGCAGCTCGTCCTCAAGACGAAGCAGCTTCTCGGATTCGGATTCCGTCAGTCTGGTAACGGGGATACCGGTCCACTTGGAGACGATCTCAGCGATGTCTTCAGCATCAACCATCTCTTTCAGCAACTGGCGCTTCTCCTGAATGACAGTCAGCGAATGCGTGAGCAACTGAAGTTTCTTTTCCGCATCGGCGATCTCACCGTACTTGATCTTGGCTGCCGTTTCATAGTCAGCCCTGCGCTCGGCTTCGCCGGCCCGATGTCTCAACTGCTCAATCTCGACTTTCAGGCCACGGATCGCGTCGACCGTGTCTTTTTCTTTCTTCCACTGGCTGTGCAGATCCTCGCGCTGAGCATAGAGATTCTTCAGCTCCTCTTCGATTGGTCTGAGCGCTTCTTTCGCGTTCTTCTCGCGCTTGACTCCCTCTTTTTCGATCTCAAGCTGACGGATCCGTTTCTCGACCGAGTCCAGCTCTTCCGGCATTGAGTCGATCGAGATGCGCAATTCTGCCGCCGCTTCATCGACCAAATCAATTGCCTTGTCCGGCAGGAAGCGGTCGGCGATATATCTATCTGACAGTTTCGCCGCTGCTACGAGGGCCGCGTCGGAAATCTTGATTCCGTGATAATTCTCATACCGTTCGCGCAGGCCGCGTAAGATCGACACGGTGTCCTCAACCGACGGTGGTGCGATAAGCACCGGGGCCAGTCTCCGCTCGAGTGCGGCATCTTTTTCAATATGCAGGCGGTATTCATCGAGCGTAGTTGCGCCAATGAAGCGTATTTCCCCTCGGGCCAGGGCCGGTTTGAGCATGTTGGAGGCATCGAGCGATCCGCCCACCGCACCGGCTCCTACTATCGTGTGCATTTCATCGACAAACAGAATGACCCGTCCTTCGGCATCGGTCACTTCTTTAATGATCGCTTTCAGGCGTTCTTCGAACTCGCCTCTGAATTTCGATCCGGCGATAAGCGCGCCGATATCAAGGGCGACAAGCTGCCGGTCTTTCAGCGTCTCCGGCACTTCGCCAATTGCGATCTTCTGCGCCAGTCCTTCGACCACCGCCGTCTTTCCTACTCCCGGTTCGCCGATGAGCACAGGGTTGTTCTTGGTCCTTCGGGAAAGGATCTTGATCACCCGGCGGATCTCATCTTCACGGCCGATCACCGGGTCAAGTTTGCCGTCGCGGGCCATTTTGGTCAAGTCGCGGGAGTATTTCTCCAGCACGGCATATTTCGATTCCGGGTTGTCATCGGTCACGCGGGTCTTGCCGCGGATAGAGGTCAGCGCTTTGAGGATTTCGTCCCGTTTGATCCCGTTTCGCTTCAGGATCTCCTGCGCCTTGCTCTTTTCTTCGAGCAGGGCCAGGAGGATATGCTCGACCGAAACGTACTCATCGTGAAAATTCTTAAGTTCGTTCTCGGCTTTGTTGAGCACCTGGGTGAACTCCGGCGATGCATATATCTGTCCCCCCTGCTGTTTGGGCAGGGTTTTGATAGCATCATCGGTTTCGGCTACGATCGTATCGTAGTCGGCACCCATCTTCTTGATAATCTGTTCGACCAGGCCGTCTTCCTGCTTCAGCAGGGCATCGAGCAGATGCACCGGCATGACCTGCGGGTGCGCCTCTGACTGCGCCTTCTGCTGGGCGTATTGGACAGCATCGATCGAACGCTGAGTAAATCTATTGAAATTCATATTTTGTTACCTCGACTTTCTTCGTACTGGCGGATCGCTTTGCGAACCGCCTATCCCCTCCTCTAACCCCGGAATTCAATGTCGGGTTTCTTCTTCCGAAGTAGGTCGGGTTCCGGATGAAATCCCGGCAGGGATTGAAGTAGAAACCCGACAACTTTCTTCAAAAAATTGCATCCGAACATCTTCTTACACATCAATGTCGGGTTACTCTCTCGCCTTACAGCTCGCTCGGAACCCGAACTACCTAAGATGATTTGCATCAATACGCGAGCAACAAATAGTCCTGTGAGCCACTCACCCGTTCATCTATCTTCGTCCCAAATATCTGCGTCCAATCATTAGGATCCATGAACGAAAGAAGGTTTTCAGGAATTCTCTCTGGGGCTTTTGCGTACGCGGGTGGAATCTTTGCATAGAAGCAACAAACAATCCCAGAAAACGGTTCTCGTAAAAAGTACGGATTCAACTTCACTCCTAGAACCATCTCTCTATCCATTTCTCCAGCCCTTCCAAAGCTAGCAGCTGGAATTTCTAGGTCGGGATTTCCGTCAAGATTAGTGTCTACGACCATACGGAATTCTTCACGAGGGTACACACTAATCGAAAACTCGTGCTCTTGCACTTCCGAAGTATCACCATTCGCATATGAGACATAAGAACCCCGGTTCTCGAATGTTAGGATTTTGGCGCTATCCGGCGCCGTTTCAATCGATCCATTGTGCGTTAGCATGAAGGACATTCGACCCAAAGCTGAACTCGGCAGTTCAACTGGACGCAACTTTCTCCAGCCACTGACCTCGTAGTCTGTTCGCCAAACCTCTTCGTGTCTGTACGGGAGACGATTGAAGAAGCTCGACGCCGACGTTAATACAAACTGTATTGTATCATGCTTTATCCCGAGACCAGGTACCTGAATCGAACGACGAGGGAGCGACTGAGAAATCGCCAGGTTCGCATTCTCAAGATGAACGAATTCGATCGTCCTACCTTTTGATTCGGAGCTGTTTATCGTCACGGCCATTTGACCAAACACACGTGTGTCATCCTTTGACCTCGTGAACAATATGCTATCCACTGTGACCTTCATTTGAGGCGGAACGAGCCAGATCAAAGCCCTCTGCGCAAAGTCCGCCAAAATTGGGCTCGCAATGGCACCGGAAACAAATGCTATAAGTGGTATGATCCACTTAGTTACTTTACTCGACGTCATTTCCCCTTTCTTTACTCTCTTCATCCCCTACCCCTCCCACTCGTCCAGCAGCTTCTTCTGCTTCTCGGTCAAATCCTTCGGGATCGTCACCTTGATCTCGACATAGAGATCGCCCACGTTCCCGCCGACCGCGAGTCCCTGGCCTTTGAGACGCATCCGTGTCCCCGGCTGTGTTCCGGCCGGAACTGTCAGCTTGACCGTCTTCGTGAGCGTCTTCACTTCGACCTTCGTTCCTTTCATCGCTTCGATAAATGAAATCGTGGCCGTCGTATAAATATCGTTTCCCTTGCGTTCGAAATTTTGATCAGGCATAACATGCACCGTTATAATTAAGTCACCACTTGTGCTTCCATTATAGCCCGACACTCCTTGCCCGGCCAGTCGAATCTTTTCGCCATCGCCGATCCCTTTAGGGATCTTCACTCTCAATTTGCGTCCGGTGTTGCCGATCGTGATCGTTTTGGTCGCCCCTTTGGCCGATTCCATGAACGTGATCGACAAATCCGCGGCGATATCCGGCTCTCTTTGCGGCTGACGGGTCCACGGTTGCTGGGCTCCCGGATTCCCGCCGAACAACGAAGAGAAAATGTCTTCGAATCCGCCTGCACCACCGGCGCTGCCGGTACCGCCGGCGTTTCCGCCGAAATTGAAATGGAACGTCCGGTTCCCGCCGCCCCGTCCCCCCTGGCCGAACATCTGGGCGAACGCATCGGGATCGAATCCGCCCATTCCAGGGCCCGTTCCCGGCCCGCTTCCGGCGAATGCCCCGTACTTGAGCATCGTATCGTACTCGGTCCGTTTCTTTGGATCGGACAAGGTCTCGTTCGCTTCGGAGATCTCTTTAAATCTCCGCTCAGCTTCGGCATTCCCCTTATTTCTGTCCGGATGATACTTTTTGGCCAGCGTGCGGAACGCCTTTTTGATCTCGTCCTGCGAGGCTTCCTGGCTTACGCCGAGTATTTCATAAAAATTCTGGGCCATGTTATCGTATCACCACCTTATTTTGCTATTTCTCCCCGCGCTCATGTAGGGCACGTCCTTCTCAGAACGTGACATTAGTGCTCTGTTCGTTACGTTCTTTGGCAGTTTCTAAGAAGGAACTGCCCTACAGAGACTTCAATCCAACAACTGAGCCAACAGCTTGTAGGGCACGTCCTTCTTAGAACGTGCCATCGGTGCTTTCGTTCCCTGGCAGTTTCTAAGAAGGAACTGCCCTACACTATTTCACGTCGGAGAGATTGTCTACAGTATAACATACAATACTTGCATTCCGTTTCATAATTCGCAGCCTCGCGCCGGTCACGCTTGTGAGGCGTGATCGACGCTGCCGCCGCGAAAAGGTCGGAGTCGGCCGACATTCCAGCCGGACTCCATCTATGTAAAAGGCTACTTCACTTCTTCGAATTCCGCGTCAACCGCATTGTCGTCCTTCTTCGGACCCTCGGAGTGGGGTTCCGCCGAAGACTGAGCGTCCTGGCGGTTCGCCTGCTGATACATCTCCGCTGAGGCTTCCTGCCAGATTCGATTCAGTGATTCAACCGAAGATTCCATTTCGGCTACGTTGTCGGATTTCATTGCTTCCTTCACCCGACCAATACCGGCTTCGATCTTCGCCTTCGCATCGGCGCTGATCTTGTCGCCGAATTCCTTGAGCTGCTTCTCGGTCTGGAAGACTGCCGAGTCGGCCTGGTTGTGCGCTTCGACCTTCCGCTTCTTCTCGCGGTCTTCGGCCTCATGCACCTTGGCGTCATCGACCATCTTCTTGATGTCGTTCTCGGTCAGACCGGATGAAGCTTCGATTCGGATGTTCTGTGACTTACCGGTCGCATTGTCTTTGGCCGTCACGCTGAGGATACCGTCGGCATTGATGTCAAAGCTGACCTCAATCTGCGGAATCCCGCGCGGAGCCGCCGCGATACCGTCGAGTACGAACCTTCCGATCGTCTTGTTGTCCACCGCCATCTCCCGTTCACCCTGAAGCACATGGATGTCCACCTGCGGCTGGTTGTCGCTCGCGGTCGAGAACACCTGCGACTTCTTGGTCGGGATGGTGGTATTCCGTTCGATCAGACGGGTCATCACGCCGCCGAGTGTCTCGATACCGAGCGACAGCGGGGTAACATCGAGCAGGACCACATCCTGAACCTCGCCCGTGAACACGCCACCCTGAATGGCGGCGCCCACCGCGACTACTTCGTCCGGGTTAACCGAGCGATTCGGCTCTTTACCGAAAAACTCGCGCACCAAGTCGACCACTTTCGGCATGCGGGTCATCCCGCCTACCATGATCACTTCGTCTACCTGATTGATCTTCAGCTTCGCGTCATCGAGCGCCTTCTGCACCGGCTCGATTGACCGCTTGAGCAAATCGTCAACCAGTTGCTCGAACTTCGCGCGGGTGAGCGAGACATTCAGATGTTTCGGACCCGAGCTGTTGGCCGTGATGAACGGCAGGTTAATCGCGGTCTGCATGGTCGAACTGAGTTCGATCTTGGCTTTCTCAGCAGCTTCCTTCAGCCGCTGGAGGGCCATTGGATCGGTCGAGAGATCGATCCCTTCGCTCTTCTTGAACTCGACCACCAGCCAGTCGATAATCCGCTTGTCGAAATCATCGCCGCCCAGGTGGGTGTCACCGTTCGTTGAAAGTACTTCAAACACCCCATCGTTCAGATCGAGGATGGAGATATCGAACGTACCACCGCCGAGGTCATACACCGCCACCTTGCCGGTTTTCTTCTTGTCCAGACCGTAGGCCAGCGCAGCCGCGGTCGGTTCATTGATAATTCGCTTCACATCAAGACCGGCGATTCGCCCGGCGTCTTTGGTCGCCTGACGTTGACGGTCGTTGAAGTAGGCCGGGACGGTAATGACCGCTTCCTTGACGGAATGTCCGAGATATTCCTCGGCCGTCTTCTTCATCTTGGCCAGCACCATGGCAGAAATCTGCTGCGGTGCGTAGTCTTTGCCATCGAGAACGATCACCGGTTCCCCGGAGCTGTTCGAGGTCACTTTATAGGGATAGTTTTTGATTTCTCCCTGGACCTCATCGAACTTCCGCCCGATCAGCCGTTTCGCCGAGAAGACGGTGTTCATCGGATTGGTGACAGCCTGGCGTTTCGCCACTGTGCCGACCAATCGTTCGCCATTTTTGTCGATCGCGACAACCGACGGCGTCGTGCGATCACCTTCGGAGTTGGGAATGACTTTCGGATCGTTCCCTTCCATGATCGCGACTACCGAGTTGGTTGTACCGAGATCTATGCCTATGATTTTGTTCATCGTAAATTCTCCTTTCCGAAAAAAAGCCGGCCCTCTGACAGACCGGCTTCAACACTTCACTCAACCTTGAGAGTCCGGAGTGGTTTAGGAAACCTTAACTTCGATTTCCTTCGGTTTGACTTCCTCTTTCTTCGCCAGAGTTACTTCAAGAAGTCCGTTCTTGTACTCAGCCGAAATCTTCTCGGCGTTGATCGTGTCAGGGAGGCTGAAGCTGCGGGAGAACGAACCGGTGAAGATCTCGTTACGGACGAAATCAGCATCCTTCGTCTCCGATTCAAACTTCCTCTCACCCGATACGGTCAGAGTATTCTCAGCGACCATGATCTTGACATCCTTTTTGTCCATGCCGGGCAGTTCGAATGTCAGCTTCACATCATCCTTGGTCTCCCTGATATTGACTCTGGGAGTAAAGTCGCTGGCTTCGCTTCCATTGACCAGGAAGCGGAAGAAGTCGTTTCTAAAGTCGGCGACTTCTCTGTTCAGTCTGTTGTTTGTGACTACGTTAAACATGGTTGAAACCTCCGTTCTTATTTTGTCTGTCTGTTTTTCTCATCACGCCATTATTCATATCAACATCCGTGCCAAACGATACAATGCGTTGTATGACATATAGTTAACATTTTGCGGTTAACACAGAGGACGTCTGTGTGGTCATATTGGCATAAGCAATACGCCGTTATGGCACATACATAGCGCCAAAATGTCCGGGGGCTGCTGAAGTGGCAGTCTGGGGGGATTAATACTTAGAAAGGATGTCGTCGATTGCCCGATTGACCGGCGATGTCTTGAAGAAAATCTTCTGCGTGGTGGAAAGATTCTCTTTGTAGCTCTTGATCGCCTTGATCGTCCTGGGCTTGCCGATCGTGCCTAACGCTTTGATGACGGCCAGTTTGATGTCGTCTTTGGAAGCCTCGGCCGAAGTCAGCTTGACCAGCTCTCCCTGATCATCGAGCAACGAGATCAGGAAATCATCGGCCAGATCGCCGTCGATCTTACCCAACGCTGCAATCGCTTTGAGCGTGACAGGCGGATGGGTCCGGGCCAGGTCGATAAGCATCGGGGCCATGTCGTGGGTGCCAATGAGTCCGATCGTGATAACCGCGCTTTCGCGGATCTCTTTGACCGGATCATCGGCCATCATAAGAAGAATGTCGCAGGATTCCTCGCCGTCTATCTTCTCGAGCGAGCTGATAATCTCGCGGCGGACGCGCACGTCGTTATCGGAGATGCGCAACCTGAGCGGCACAGCCGCGAGCGGATCCCCGAGCAATCCGAGCACGAATATGGAATTTCTGATAATGTACCATTTACTGTCGGGGAGTTCATGACGGCCGGCCTCCCGCTCGAACATCGAGTCATCGACCAGAATCTGGGTGAACACTTTGAGCGAAGCTTTGCCCAGTTCGCCGAGGATCTTGAGCGCCTGCTGACGGACCGAGCGCTTCGGGTGGGATATAATATTGGAAAGGGCGAGCGCAACTTCTTCCGAACCGGCGGTAATAAGAATCTGCCGAATGATCGAGGCGGTTTCGAACTCGGAGGAAAGCATCTCGTTGATAAGGCCGTTGATTACTTCGGCGCGGTTGAAATTTCCGAATATCTTCTTGATCGCCATCGAGTCATAGACGGTGACATCGTTCTCGAATTTCCTTCTCAGGGCAAGCGCCTTGACCATCTCGAGCAGCAGTTCGTATTTATGCTCGTTGATACACTTGTCCATGAGCAGCCAGGCCAGTTCGGAATATTCGAACGATTCCTTGCGTTCCTCGATATTGCCGACAATGAGCTGGATCAGGCTGGTGAGCAGCGAAAGATCGGTGGTCACGTTGAGTTCGTTAGTCAGCTCCAATAGAAGAGTCAGGGCGCGCTGACGGAAATCGGCGTTGGCAACACTGAGCATTTCAACCAGGTGCAAGGCGACTTCGAGGGCCTTCTCCTTCTGACCGGTCTTCAGCAGGCGGGTGAACACCTCAACGAAGTCTCGGGTGGTGATCGATGAATACTGGCCGGCGAATACATTGTTCAACAGGTCATCGATCCGCTGGCTCGATTCGATCCGGATCTTCCCGGTAGGTGACTCGAGTTCGCGGGCAAGTTCTTCGGGAATGGCATCCGAAGCAAACTGCTTGTTGAGCCGCTTAACGATCTTCAAGCGTTCCGGATGGTACTCCACCATGCGGTAGATGGCGAGACTCCGCTCCAGCAGTTCATTTCGTTTCCGGTCGTCGGTCGTCGATTTCACTTCCGAAAACAGCTTGATCAGTTCATCACCGATCGCTTCAGGTAAGATCGAAGCGAGCTTCTCCGGGAGAATGTATTTAACCAGATGGTAATCATAGTCGATTCCCTGTTTGAGCGCGTAGTCGGCGCCCCGGCGGCTCAGCTCGGCTAAGCCCAAGCAGATCATCCGGGAGCATCTGCCAGATCATGTTTTTAAGCGAAAAATCATAGTTCGCATCGCCGCGGTACTGCTTGTTGTCCTCGAACAACTGGTATGCCAGCTCCGAGTTAACTTCGACCGTCCTGATCCGCATCTTGTCTATATACGTCGTGAGCAGATTGGCATGATCGGCAATATCTACCCGCTGCACGAATCTCCCGAGCACTTTGTCGAGATCCGGCATCGAGAGTCCCTGCTTGAACAGGATGGCGTTGATATCCTGAAGTTGCATGTACTTGATGATTTCCTGAGTGAAGACGCTCTCTTTAAGCCGGATATTGATGATGTAGAGGCTGCCGCTTTGCAGATTGATGTTCAGGTAGCTTTTGAGACGAAGAAGAGACTGAAGTTGCAGGAACGGTTTCTCGACCGCGCGTGTCGAAGAAGGATGCCCCACGCCGTAAATCGAGACTTTCTTGCAGCTCATGGCGAGTTCGCGAAGAAGCGCGTGGACGGCATCGTTCAGATTCAGATAAAGAGTCGATTCTTTAGTCGGGTTGGCTACCTGGCTCATGTGATTCTCCAAAACAGAGGATGTATCCTTTGTCGGTCGCAACGTATACGTTCGTTCCATCGGAGACCGGAGTCTGGACGATGGCGCCTTTGAGTTGTCGACTCTGCACCACGCTGCCGTCGGTTCGTTTCAGCGAGTACAATTTCCCCGACATCGTTCCGAAGATCACGTAGTCATTGACCACTAACGCTGAGGCTCGGATGACATCGACCGCATCGTACTGCCACAGGATCCTGCCGTCGCCGCCGTCGATGGCCACCAGCCCTCCGCCGCTGTGTCCTACGTACAGTTGGCCGCCTGCTACCGATGGTGAAGTCCAGATGGGGCCGTCGAGGGTGATCCGCCAGCGGATCTCTCCCGAAGCCGGATCGACACCGGCTACCTCACCTCGCACGTCGGTGGCGTAGACAAGATCCCCTATCGCCACTGCGCCTGCGATCGGACCATCGAGCTTCACCCTGTACAGCTCGGAACCATCCTTGATATCCAGGGCGTACAGTGTGCCGTCATCGGACGGCTGGTAGAGTCTGCCTTCGGCGAACGAAGCCGGAGCAGAGATTCTTCCGTCGACAGTGACACTCCAGACAGTTTTTCCGGTTTGCCGGTCAAATGCTTCGACCGTCTTTCCCGAACTAACAATCAGGAGGTCTTGTACTATTATCGACCCGGCGGCGGCATCCTTTACCCGCCTGTCCCATAGCTGTTTACGGTTGAGCAGGTTGATGCATTTCAGATCGTTTTGATACGGTCCGACCGCGAAAAATCCGAGGCTATCCCCAACGGCCATACCGGTTTGCGGGTTCCCCCCCGCCTTGATGTATCCCTTGTAGGCACCGTCCTTACGGGCATATACCTTGATTTTGTTGCGGGTCCCCGGATAGATCAGGTCATGAAATGACAGCGTAAGCGGTCCGGCCGGTTTGTCATTGCTTCGCTGCTCCCAGCAGACATCGAGCTTGCCGGAGAAATTCCCTTCGACCTTGGAGGCTTGCGAAGTCGGCAGATCCCGATACAACGGCCAGGCGTATCCGCTCGGCGAGGATTCGTCCCGATCCAGCTTGAAGCGACGAGTGCAGCCTACCGTCAGGAGAAGGCCGAGCAATAACATCGGCAGCATGTAGCGAATTCTGTTCAAAAGTTCCATCCAAAGAAAAAGTTGAAATGCGTGTGCGGACTGATCGTGTGATAGTCCGTGATTCTGCTGAAATCGAATCTCAGCACGACCAGATACGCGAGGTTCACCCGGAACCCGGCTCCGATAGATCCGAGGAACTGATCGAACTCATCATCCCAGGCCGCCCCGGTGTCATAGAACAGGGCGCCACGAATGGCGCTGAAGCCAAGCCCACCGATCGGGAAGCCGATGAGCAGATTGTCGATGAGCGGGAATCTCAGTTCATTGGAGGCGAACAGAATATTGCGGTTGTAAAAGTCCCGCCGATCAAAGCCACGGAACGACCAGCTGCCGCCGAAGTAAATCCGTTGCGGTTCGATCCCGCTCGACGTATACGCGAACAGCCGGTTGGCAAAGGCGGAGTATCGGCCGAGTCGGAAATAATGTCTGAGATCGACCGAGAACTGGCGGCTGTAACTTCTCATGTCGTTTATGGACGATGTGATGCCGACGGAGATGTTGTACCTCCGACCGTCGATCGGTCCCGAGATATCCCAGAGTGAATTGTCATAGATCCAGCTCACATAATTCGTGACAAGAAATTTCTCACGCGCCGCGAGACCGTACAGACGGTCCTTTTTCGAGTACCGGGCAATCGTCGTGAAATCGACCCGATGAAACTTGGAGATCGGGTAACTGAACAGCGAGATCCCGCCCGCCTGCCGCTCGTAGTAATACCCATCGTAATCGTTGTAGTACTCATCGTACAGATGGAAGACACCGGCCCCCCAGTTGAGGCGATGCTCCCGGTTGATGTAGGTCATTCCGAAATTGAACGACTTGAGCAGATCGTCTTTGGTCGTGGCGGTGTTCGTCAGGAGGAAATAGACGGCATGATTCCCGAGAACATCCGATAGCGCAACCTGAAGACCGCCGATAGATCCGTAGACCGGATCGTAACCCACCGAAGACTGGGCGATATCGAAAGAGTAATTGGTCCGATACTTGATCGACGCCTGGCGAAATTGCGAGGCAATCGTCGGAGGTTTCCACAGAGATCCGCCGGTTGCTACCGGCTGAGGAACCGGCGCCGGCGCTTCCGGCAGCTTCATCTTGTAAATCTGGAAATCAAGATTCTGGTAACCGGTGTAGACCAGATCAGTGCCGTCAGAGGAAAGCCGAGGGTTGAACGCCCCGGTAGCATAGGTCGACTGCTTGGTCAGGGCACCGGTGCTGTCGAGGAGGAACAGGTTGTAGGTGCCTTCGCGATTCGAGGAAAAGAAGATCCCCCGCGTCGACGGCTCCGGAGTTTCATCGGCGAACTGCCCGAAGGTCAGTTGCGTGGTCGTGCCATCGCTCAAAGACATCTGAAACAGGGTCTCGGCTCCTTTGTCGCCATCGGCGCATCGATCTGAAGTGAATATGATCGAGTTGCCATCGAGCGAAAAGACCGGGTCGATATCGTAATAAATGTCGTCCGTTAACTGACGGTACTTTTCCGTATTGATATCCAGGACGTAGAGGTCGGCAAACCCGCTCTTCTTGAAGCCGGTGAAGACCACTCGCTTCGCGTCGGGAGAAAAGCGCGGCGACCGGATGGCAACTATATCCTGAAACTCGAAGCGTTTGATCACGTTCCGCTTTCGGATGTCATACACGTAGATGACGTCCCGTTCTTTTGACTTCGAAGAGAACACCACCAGACCTGAATCGTTGGCATCGATTCCCGAGCGAAGCAAATAGAGCGACTCGTACTTGGAGGATCTCTCTCCTTTGAGCAGGGTGATGATCCGATGATCCTCGTGATCGGCCTGCTTCATATAGAGGCCGGAGTAGCCAAGACGATTCGCCTTGTACACGATCCAGTCGCGGAGCCCATCGCCGTCGTCCCATTTGATAGGAACAGCCTTGACATTGAAGCCGCTGCCAGTGAGTCGCGATGACTCCATTTCCGGCATCCCGAGACTGTCCATCTCCGGATAGTATTTCTTCTTGAGCGAATACTCCCACTTTTTCGAGACTTCTGTAAGATCGTCGCCGAGCGTCATCTTGACGACATCATCGAACGTCTTCCCCTTCGACCAGTTATCGAATATGAGAGTCAGCTTGTCGGGGCCGTAGGCGGAATCGATAAATCCGCAAATCGACTCACCGAGCTTGTACATGAAGAATGTTCCCTGGATCTGATACAGGTTCGGAATAGTGAATAGATGGTTGTTCAGGACCATGTCCTTGATAATCATATCCGCCTGCGTGTCCCACTTCTTCGACCAGAATTCGGCGATCCCCTCGGTGAACCAGAGCGGCGGATAACTGAAGCGGACGCGGCTTCTCCGCTCGGTCGCCCAATCAAGTTTCGAGAGTGTAAAGACGTGCACCAGCTCATGCTGGATGACGTGCTTGAAATCGGACAGGGGACCGTAGAACGGCACCACCACCCGTCCCTTCATGAATTCGGTAAATCCGCCCACCGATTCCGGGAGCAGTTCAGGGACAACATTGGTCTGCGAGAAATAGCCGGGTGAAGAATAGACAATCAGCGGAATCTTGTGGCCGACCTCGTGATTGAACTTTTGTGCGAGTGCCCGGTACGAATCTTCGGCGTAGCGTGCAGCAATAGCTGCCAGGTCAGATTCATCGGTATAGAAATAGATCTTGAAATGCTCGGTGGTCATCACCTGCCAGTCAAAATCGGTGTACTGGACCTTGTTCTTACCGAAATAAAACTGAGCCGAGGCCGAACCTGCCAGAAGGCAGAGAGCCAGTATAATCAGGGCGGCTGACCGGATTCCAGCCCGGGCGCGGGCACGACCACCGGACTCCTGGGGTCTGTAATTCGCTGATGTCTTTGATGTTCGGGCGAACAATGGCATACTTCTTCTATCGGCCCGCAGCGACTGCTACTGTACAATCCCTGTATCGTAGTTACAGCCGTCACAGATCGAGCCGTTAAGTCCTTTTATTTCCACGGAATAGCCGTCGCGGCCGATAAGCAGCCGACCACACTGGGGACAGAACGTGTCTGACCCGCCCTCAATACGGGCGTTCCCAATATAAACGTACTGAAGTTTGCTTTGTGCAATCTCTCTGGCGCGCAACAGAGTAGCCATCGGCGTCGGGTGGGTGTCGAGTTCATAGTCAGGGTGGAAAGCTGACAGGTGAAGGGGGATGTCGGTCGAGACGGAAGCAACAAAATCCACCAGTGCGGAAAGATCATCGTCGGAATCGTTTCGGTCGGGAATGATCAGGTTGGTCAACTCCAGATGCACGCCGGACTGCTTAACGAATCGAATAGTGTCCAGCACCGGCTCCAGCTTCCCCTTGCAGACTTTGAGATAGAACTCAGGACGGATCCCTTTCAGATCGATATTCATTGCGTCGACATATTTCACCAGCTCTCGCAACGGCTCAGGATTGATGTAACCGTTGGTGACCAGCACCGTCTTGAGACCGGCCTTGCGAAGAAGCGGCATCGTGTCCATGAGATACTCGAACCAGATCATCGGCTCGGTATAGGTGAAGGCGACGCCGATCGATCCATGCTGCTTAGCGGATTCGACCAGACGCTCCGGCGGGAAATACATCGTGCGGACCTTGCGCTGCGATATTGTCCAGTTCTGGCAGTTGATACAGGCAAAATTGCAACCGTTGGCGCCGGTTGAGAGGATATCCTTGCCAGGATAGAAGTGGTAGAGGGGTTTCTTCTCGATTGGATCAACCGCGATCGTCACCAGTTCACCGTAGTTATCGGTGACCAGTTCTCCCCCCTTGTTCAGGCGCGAACCGCAGATGCCGACCTTGCCGTCCGTCAATTTGCAGTATGCCGGACAGAGAGTGCACCGGACTATCTGGTCGTCGAGTTTCTCGTAGTATTGCGCAGACTTTATCATCGCGTCATCCCTGACCGATTATGATCCTCGCCGCTTCCTTCAAATTCTCCGCCACTGCAACATCGCGATGGAACCGCTCCCGGTCAAGCTGTTCGCACTGGGTCTTTCCGTAACCTGATCTGACCATCACCGAGCGCCCTCCCATCACTTTCCCGAGGTTGACATCGTCAAGCTTGTCACCGACCACGTACGACCGGCTCAAGTCGATATCAAGCTGAAAGGCAGCTTCTTCTGCCATACCGGGAGCCGGTTTGCGGCAATCACACGACATCCGGTACTCACTTATACACCCCTCCGGGTGATGCGGGCAATAGTAGATTGCGTCGACTAGCACATGTTCCGCGGCGAGCATTTCAAGCAAACGGGAATTGACTCGCTCGACTGTATTGATATCAAGTTTGCCTCGAGCGACTCCGGATTGGTTAGACACGAGGACCAGCTTGAACCCGGCCTGCTGAAGCTCCTTGAGCGCGTCCACAGCTCCTGACTCGAACTCGATCTTGTCCGGGTCGGCCAGAAAGTGCTTCTCCACGATCACTGTGCCATCCCTGTCGAGAAACACAGCCCGGTTGCCAGTGAGATGCCTGCTAAGAATCCGGTCGGCGACGTACGCAATCCGCGATGGCGCGATTTTGGTAAAACAATACTGCTCGTCGCGAAAGCATGGTTTGCTCCCGTGCAGCGAGCAGGGGCGGCAGTATTCATCAACTTCCACGATCACATCGTTGATCCCTTTTGGTGCGAATCCGAGGACCGGATGGGTCGGCCCGAATAGGGCTATCACCGGTGTGCCGACGGCCGAGGAAAGATGCGCGATACCGGAATCATTCGCGATAGTCAGATCCGCATCCTTGATAGTAGCAGCGAGATGTTGAATCGGGAGGTCCGTGACTTTGACGAACTGATCTTTGCTTATCCTGTCCCTCGGGTCGCTTTTATCGTTGTCGGCGGAAGTCACGGCCCAGACAATATTGGCCGCGTGTTTCTCGTGGATCACCACCGCAGCCTCGACAAATCGCTCGATCGGATACTGCTTGGTAGCATGTGCCGCACCGGGCGCGACTACCACAATCGGTGAGTCATTGTCAAATCTTGCGGTAGCAAAGTCGGATGACCCTTCAGGGTTAACAACCAGCCTGGGGCGCCGGGCAGCGATCTTCCCCTCGAGTTGCGTCACAGTGTGATTGTACAAATCTATTGTATGGGGCCAGACTTTCGGCATCGTCTTGTGCTTGACGGCGAGAACCCGCTCAAGACGTCGTTTGGGATAGACCACCTTGCGATCGGCGGTGAGGAGCTTTCTGGCGGTCCAGGATCGGAAGTTTCCCTGGAGATCGACTATATGACTGTAGTTGCGATTATCGAGTTTCAGCAGGAAGGCGTAATACCGGAGCGCGGACATCCTGTCCGGAATCGTGATGACTTCGTCGACACCATCGATCATCTCCGCGACTTCGCGAAACCTCTCCTTGCACAGGAAATCGATTCGGGCGGACGGAAACGACAGCCTCAGGTTGGTGAGGGCGGCCGATGTCAGGATGATATCCCCCAGGGAGCTGAGGCGAATAACGAGCAGATGTTCGTTCATTTACTCAAAAAGATACAGGCACAGCACCCCTGCCGCAAAGCAATAATACCCGAAATACTCGAATTTCCCCTTCTCGATAAGGGCATACTCTTTCAAAGGATACCGCTGAGGAGAAGCGCGGCGGTAACGGCAGCCAGGAGCACGCGATAATAGCCAAATATGGTCAGGCCGCGGTTTCTCACATAGGACAGCAGCCATTTGACGGACAGCCAGGCGGCTATAAATGAACAGACTATCCCGGTTAGCGAGGGACCGATTCCGTACGCGCTGACAACCGTTCCTCCCAGCTTCATCATTTCGTAGCTGGTGGCCGCCCCAAGAGTAATGAGCCCCAAGAGGAAGCTAAACTCCACCGCCGTCGCAATACTCAGCCCCGCGATCATGCCTCCCATGATAGTAGCCAGACTTCGACTGACTCCGGGCCACATCGCTGTCACTTGAAAAAGACCTATGATCAACGCGTGTTGCCATGTTATGCCCTCGGTGGATTTCACCGATACTCCCCCACGGTTGTTCGGTTTGAAAATATTGCAATTCCACCGACCAGCCAGGCAGCCACGATCGGCCAGGGTCCAAACAAGTGGGCTTTGATAGTATGTTCCAAAACCGGCCCCAGAACGGCCGCCGGAAGGAATCCCAGCACCAGCATCATGGCCAGGCGAAGCCCGGCCGGGTCACGGCCGAATAATCCCCGGATCATTTCGAGTATACGTTTCCGATAAATACCGAATACGGCGAAAATCGCACCTATCTGGATTATGATGGCGTAAGCATCGGCTGCTTCCCTTTCCTCGCTCGTGCGGGTCATCCCCAGTATGCGCTCGGTTAGCAGCAAGTGCCCGGTTGAGCTGACCGGCAAGTATTCGGTGAGTCCCTCGACAATCCCTAATACTATCGCATTGCCCCAGTGAAGATTCTTTGATCCGCCTGCATCGGCTGCCGACTCCGTCGTATCGCCGACAATAACAGTTCCATACTGGAGAACGAAGCAGATAGCCAGGCAGGCCAGAAGTTTGCTCATTTTATAACTCCACAGCGGGTTGGTCAGCGAGCGACATCAAGCCTCCATAGCTTCCCTGGATTAGTCCCGGGAGGAAAGCGTGTCAGCCCCGCGCTCTTACGGTTTTCGAAATGGTTACGCTCATGCGACTATCAATCGGATCTGCCACCGAGTTCTGCACTGAGCGACCGTCTCCTTTTTAGGAAAGAGTACCGGTCTTCTCCCGGGTGCGAAATAGGTGGCGTTCGATCTCATCACGGAAGGACTACATCGTTCTGAAATCGATCCCGAAGAAGAGTCCATCGTTTCCGTCGAGTTGGAACTCACCATACAGATTGATATCTTTGTTCACCTGCCATTGGACGCCGCCGTTGAGTCCCAACTGGAGATTGGTCTGGCTGGTGGCACCGGTGAAGTCCGGATTGACTCGCTCCAAACGGATATTGAAACGACCGTATGGCGACAGTGTCGAGCCGTTTGCCATTTTGAGAGGATATGATCCCAGATACTGCGCACCGATCGAAACGATGGAGAAGCCGATGTCATTACTTTTCGGATGGTAATACTCGAAAAATCCACCGGCCGCCATATCAAATGGTCCGTTGACGTTGGCGTCGATGAACTGGTATTTGAAAGTAGCGCCGAGATCGATCGACGCATCGACATGGCTGTCATCGATAATTCCAAGCTTCAACTGACCGTCGGTATGCGCCGAAAGGCCGTATGTGAAGGTCCCGAATCCAGAGGTAGCATCGGCAATACCGACTCCGCCTCCGATGAAGCCTACCCCCATTCCAATAGTTTTCGCGGTAGTCAGAGTCCCAAAACCAGAGCCGACTGCATCGCTGGCGTAGGTTGCGGTGGCAGTGAGCATGACAGTAGAAAGTGCCGTGAGCAGTAATTTCTTCATGACCGATTTCTCTCCTTGTTGGTCTTACTCAAATATCAGAGCAATCTTATTATCCCTGTTAAGGTTGTCAACTACAAACGAGCGCGGCAAATTACCCTTTTTCAACGTGATAACGTAAATATGGTTCCATTTTAGTTATTAGTTGACAAGCTGTACCGGCGCGGGCATTCTTGAAGAGAATATTGCGTAACTGGAAGTCCGGCAAAACGTTCTGCTCTGCCGCATCCGTCCCGTCGGACTCCGATATGAACACTGCCTTGAGAATACAATTGCAAAACATAGCAGGAGAAATCTGATGGCAAAAGTCAGGGAACGATGGGGTTCGAAACTTGGCATCATCCTGGCCGTGGCCGGGTCTGCTGTCGGCCTGGGGAATTTTCTTCGCTTTCCGTCGCAGGCTGCGCAGAACGGCGGCGGCGCCTTCATGATTCCTTATTTCGTCGCCCTCTTACTGATCGGCATACCGTTGATGTGGGTGGAATGGACGGCCGGAAGATTCGGCGGGTCGTTCGGCCATTCTTCGGCCCCCGGCATCTTCCAATCTCTCTGGCGCAAAAACAAAGCGATCAAGTATCTCGGCGTGATGGGGATTGTCGGGCCATTTGTCATTTACATGTACTATGTCTACATTGAGTCCTGGTGCCTCGCCTATGCCTACTATTCCCTCGTAGGACATCTCAGTCTCGGCACCTCTGCCGGATATATTCACTTCCTTCAGTGGTATCAAGGGGTGTCATCTGCGGGGACGTTCTCAGGCTCCGGCCCGGGTGTCATCTTCTTCTTCATCACATTTATTCTCAATGTATCCGTTACTTACTTCGGAATTCGCGGAGGGATCGAGAAGTTGTGTAACATCGCCCTACCAACCCTTTTCTTCTTCGCGATCATACTCGCGATCAGGGTGCTCACGCTCGACGCCCCTCCCGGCGCACCGGCCGATCAACATGCAATAAATGGATTGGGGTACCTGTGGAACCCTGATTTCTCGGCCTTGAAATCTCCCGATGTCTGGTTGGCGGCGGCCGGACAGATCTTCTTCACGCTCTCGGTAGGAATGGGCGTCATATTAACCTACTCAAGCTATCTGAAGAAATCGGATGATGTCGCGTTATCAGGATTGACCGCTTCGGCGACGAACGAATTTGCCGAAGTGATTCTCGGCGGCTCGATCGTCATCCCGGCCGCGTTCGTCTTTTTCGGTGCGATGAACATTCAAGCGGTAGCGAACTCGGGTTCGTTCAATATCGGATTTATCACCATGCCCCAGATTTTCGCCGGGGTGACCGGAGGAGGGATCTACGGCTTCCTCTGGTTCTTTATGTTGTTCCTCGCCGGGATCACCTCCTCGGTGTCACTGGCGCAGCCGACCGTGGCCTTCCTCGAAGATGAGTTCAGCTGGACTCGCCAGAAGGCGGTCAAAGTGTTTGGCGTTGCTGCGTTCATTTTATGTCAGCCGGCCGTCTGGTTCCTTCACCGAGGAGTTCTTGACGAACTGGATTTCTGGGGCGGGACCGTGCTCATTGTCCTCGGCGCCACGCTTGAAGTTGTCCTCATGGCCTGGGTGTTCGGGATCGACCGGACCTGGGATGAGCTTCACAAAGGACACCTGCTCAGAGTCCCGAAGATCTTCAAGTTCATTATCAAGTACATCTCCCCCACCCTGCTTATCATCATGCTGAGTTGGTGGTTGATTGACCAATGGTGGCCGGTGATCACTATGAAAAATGTCCCGGACGAGAACAAGCCGTATGTTCTCGGCATTCGACTGGTCTTGCTGGCCGTCATAATCCTGCTCATGTTCATGGTATACAGAGCCTGGAAGGGGCGTCCTGAAGAAACCGATAGCCAGGGAGACGAGTCATGACTACAGGCGGATGGATCTTCATGCTGTTGTCGTGGGTAGTCATTATTGCCGTCCTGATCTTCTGTTACAAGAGAAGTTTCAGCAACGACAGCAGTCCGGATGGAGCTCAGGACAAGTAGCAGCAGAAGCAGAGACAGCTTGGATCGGCGCCGGAGGTAAAGCGACTTCCGGCGCTTCCATTTGGGTTATTCCTCTTCACTGAGATAAGTGAGCGCCATCTGGCGCAAGCGGTCTGCGTCGAACTCCTTCAGATCAATGGTATCAAGGAACCGAAGAAACTCTTTGTCAAGTTTACCGATTGCCGACCGCCCGAATCCGGTTGAATCCTGCGTACTCTTCTGTTTCTCGAACGAGATATCCAGCGCAAACGACTTCTGCCTGAGATCGGCGATAACATCGGCAGGAATCGTCTTCATCGTTTCTTCGGTCACGCCCTTCACTTTCACCCGAACAATCTTGTCCGAGCTGTCAACCTTCGCGAGTTGCTCCCGGATCAGGCTGGCAAGCTCATCCCCCCGCTGCCCGGTCGCGTCGATCGGGGTCATATCGATCATCTCACGACACGCCACTTCGTGAAAGACAACGCCGAACGGGTTGAGCGTCACCTCGACAAACCCTTTAGCCGATTCCCGCTCTGACTGAGAGAGACGCTCGGTCGAGCCGGCATAGTATGAGCGCTCGGCTACCCGGCAATAGTTGTGAAAGTGCCCCAGGGCGGTATAATCGAACCGTTCCATGACATCGATTGGAAGCTCCTGTTCGCCCAGGTCGGCCATGGAGAATTCAGGCATGCCGGCGGCAACTCCGTGCATGATAAGCACGTTGTGCTCTTTCGATCGATCGGGAACGCACTTGGCCAATTCATCCTTTTGAATCTGACTCGTCAGGCAGTGGGGCAACGCAAAAAACCGAGCGTTGCCGATATCGAACGTCTGGAGGCGTGTACTGGCGGAAACATAGAGGTTGTCGATCTGCCGATAGACTTCGAGCGCAGCGCCGATATGCGGCTGTTTGGGGGCGTCGTGGTTACCCGTTATAATGACGGTCGGAATACCGGCAACAGCAGCCAGGCGATGCAGCTGTTCTCCCGCTATGGCCATGATCCGGTTCAGCGGCCGGACAACATGAAACAGGTCGCCGGCATGAATACAAACATCCGGCTTGAGTTCAATAATCCTGTCGATTCCGGCCACGAAGCTGTTTATGATATCTTCCTGGCGAAGAGTCAGGCCGCTGGCGCCCCGGCGGGAGTGCCCTTCCCCGGCCCCCAGATGACTGTCAGATAGGTGGCAGATTCTCATGCACGGGAATATACAGCGCGCGGAGCGGCAAACAAATCACAAAACTGAACGGGGATTGAGAGGACTAATAAATGTCGTAGCGGGCAACGCGGTCACGAAGAGTATTCCGGCTGATTCCGAGGGCTTCCGAGGTCTTGACCTGATTGCCTTCGAAATGCTTCAGGCAGGAAGAAATGATGGACCGTTCGAAAGCTGACTCCATGAACTGGAAGATCCTGCCGTGGGAACTGGCAATCAACTTGGGCATGACCGGATCGATGATCTTCTTGAACGTTTCAGTGTAGTCTTCCTGAAGCACGTCGAGATCGACATCGAGTTTGCCGGCGCTTTCGGTAAACACGGGGAAATCTTCAGCCTGGAGGGTCTCGCCCTTGGACATGACCATGGCGGTATGGATGTTGTTCTCGAGTTCCCTGACGTTGCCGGGCCAGTTGTACTTGAAAAGCATCTGCAGAGCGTTTTTGGAAACCTTGCGAGGCTGCTGCTGGAGCTGATTGGCGAACCTCTTGATGAAGAAGTCGATCAACAAAGCGATGTCGCCACGACGTTCCCTGAGCGGCGGAATGAATATGGAAACAACTTTCAGGCGGTAGAACAGATCGACACGGAACGATCCGTCCTTCATGCCCTGGACGAGCGATTTGTTGGTGGCGGCGATTATGCGCACGTCGACATTTATAGACTCATTGCCGCCGACCCGGTCGAACTGTTTCTCCTGAAGTACGCGCAAAAGCTTCGACTGAGTAAGCATCGACATATCGCCGATCTCGTCGAGGAATAGGGTTCCCTTGTCAGCCTGCTCGAACTTACCGATCCGTTTGAAATACGCACCGGTAAACGCACCCTTCTCGTGACCGAACAACTCAGATTCCAACAACGTTTCCGGCAGGGCCGCGCAGTTGACCGACAGGAAGGCGTTACTGCGACGGTTGGAGTTCCGGTGAATCGCCCGGGCAACCAGCTCTTTGCCGGTGCCGCTCTCACCGAAAATCAGCACCGCGGCGTCGGTCTTGGCAACCTGTCCGATCAGTTTGGCTATTTCGACGATCTCCGGAGACTGTCCGATGATTTCGCCCACTTCTTTGGCCACGGCAGGAGCTTCCACTACATCCGACAGACTTTTCGGCTTATGATGGAAACCGCAGGCTTTGTTCACCGAGTCGACAAGTTTCTGAATCTCGAACGGTTTGGTAAGATACTCGTAAGCGCCTTCGCGCATCGCCTCGATCGCGTTGTCGGTGGAGACGAAACCGGAGATGACGATAACCGGCATCTCGTTGTCGATCTGCTTGATCTGCTTGAGTACGTCGAGTCCCGACAACGACGGAAGATTAACGTCGAGCATCACGAGATCGACATTCTCATGTTCCTTCACGAACCTGCCGACCTCGAGTCCATCGTCGAGAAAATCGAAATGGTATTTGTCCGGGTCAAACAGGTTGGCCAGCGACTGGGACAGGTCTTGATCGTCGTCTACAAGCAGTATATTCTTCATAACCCTTTTTCTACGCTTTGCAGTACACTGGTATTATCGGCGGCAGTTGAATTTTATGAACAGAGGGAGGTCAAAATTTGCACGGTTTTCTGAAGAAAAACGGAAGAAAATTCCGCGGTTGCCGCCGCTTTTCGGGTCATCGGAACAGATGCGTGAATCCGGCGAACATCAGCAATGCAAACCGATGCTCATTCGGCAGCGACTGTTTCAAAATGGGATGGAAGGATCGATCAGTCTTCTTCGAGGAGATATCGGGTGGCCGTACCCATCCAGAGAAAGTTGACAAACATATCGACCACCAGTCCGATCACAAGGAGCCAATAGATGAGCTCCGGGCGGAACTTGCTGACGATTGCGTCTTCCTGATTGATGACCAGGTTAAGGATGAGCGGAACTAACATGACGGTGAGTGACAGGAAGAACGACATGAATGGACGCTTGAGAAAGATCTTTAGCGACTCGAGCAGGCCGCGGGCAAAACTCACCTGATGCACCACGACATAAGGAATCGAAAAGAAGAAGAAGGCAACGGTCAGCACGTAAAGAAATGGCTGCACCATATTGGTAAAGACGAATATTCTCCGCGGCGACCCGGTAAGCAGAGTATGCAGCATGACCGGGAGCTTCACGTTGACGATAAGAATGATGCCGTTAATGACCAGCCAGGCGAGAACCAACTGCAGCCAGACATAAACGACGCCACCGAACGTCTTCTCTTCCTTCTCGGCCGAGCGGACGTAGCTGTAATAGAACATCATGGCCACGGCACCCAGCACCGCACCTTCGACCAGGATTCCGGCATAGAACTTGGCCCAGCCAAAGAAATACGGCAGGGTCAGGAAATGGCCAGGATAATGGGTAAACCCGGTGGCATATCGGCCGTTGACAAGGTGCACCCACGGATTGACAAGACCGTAAAATATCGGTGAAAAGAAATCGTAATGAGCGTACAGAATGAGCCAGTCAAAAATAAAATAGAGGAACAGGAGTCCCCAGATCTTCCCGCGACCGATCTGCTTCAGCGTATCGACATAGAGCGCAATGAATCTGTTAATTCCATCGACCAAGCTCATCGGAATCCTCCGTTACGGATTGGAAATCCTGACCGTGTTTGAACCGGCGAACGCACCGTGCTGATCGAAAACGAATACCCTGAAGTAATAGCTGTTGCCGGAGGCTACGCGATATGTGAACTGAGTGCCTCCGCTCCCCGGCTGATAGTTTATAAGCGTGCTGCTGGTATCCACCGTGCTCGATCCCGATCGGTACAGACGGTATGCTTCGAAATCCGCATCGTTGGTGGTGGTCCAGTTGAATCGGGCCGAGTCACCGTCGAGATAACCGACCAGCTGCACCGCAGTCGGAGGTGTATTGATATTCAGAAGGGGTGACGCCAGCACAGCGGGAGCAGAGTTACCGGCTTCGTCGGTAAACGAGCCGGACACTGTTCCATCGAGCAGATTGGCATTTATCGGAACGATATACCAGCCGGTATAGACGCCGTCGTTGGCTACGCCGTCGGGCAGGTTACCGTCGTCGTACAAACTTACCCCGGAAGTCCCGCTGAACGACACGCGGGCCTGTCCGCCTATCTCCCCGGCGTCCAAACCGAACGTAATCGTATCGCCGGGAGCAAAGATGGTGTTGGCCGGACCGAAATAGACCGAATCGATACTGGCCCTGGTGTCGAGAGTAATGCTATCCGAGAGCAGCGTCAGCGACTCCACGCCGTCGGAGAACTGAATTTTCGAGTAGACAATCTTATTCCCATCGCCGTCGGACAATGCAAAACTTACGGTGGTATTGTACCCCTGGTAATTCGCTCCGGCAAAGGTTGAATCCTCGGACAGGATGACGTCGCTTGCTCCGGTCGGCGCCGTAAACTGAACCGTGACCGTACGCGATCTGGTATAATGGGCGCCACCGTTAATCGTAATAGACATGTGGGCGACCCGGGCAACAACCGCGGCCGAACCTTGCCCCTCGAGACCGCTCAGGAGCACCGGGACAACTCTGAACGCGTACACGGTGTTTACTTTGAGATCGGTCAGTGTAATCTCGGTCGTGGTGCTCGAATCCAGCAAGACTGTCGGAAGGGTATCGGTCGTGGAATAGTAAACCCGATACTTGCTGAACATCGATGAATCAGCAATAGACCAGGTCAGCCTGACCGCGTCATTGTCCAGGAATACATGCACATTGCTGGGAGCCGCGCCGGCGTCGGGCGGCGAATTGGTCGGATACTTGGAGTCGATGTACCGATTACAGGCCGTCGTCAGTAAGAGGCCCATCGCCGTGAGTAAGAACAGATATTTCCGGGTCACTTGCTTGCATCTCCTCCGAATCAAAACTTATACGACAACTGCAGACCAACCTTGGACACATCCCCGGACGGAGCAATCGTCAAACCCTTCACGAACACGTCGCTCCGGTTGTTGGGAAAGAAAAAGAGCGCATCGAGAAAGCTCAGTCCCCAGGTACCGATGGCGGATCCGATGCTTATTCGTCTCAGATTTTCGGCATCCCAGGCGTCATGCTGCCGGTTCTGCAAGGTCACGTAAGACGATTGAAGTTCGGTGATATTGCCGTTGTGCAAAAGAGAATCGTATTCATGCCTGGCGGTCATATATCGGTCGTATTTGGTATCGAAATCATGGTCAGTCACGAAGTACGCTGCAACCGAGGCGGCGGCGAGAAAAGTCAGTGCCCATCCTTTGGTCTTCTGGTCGGCATATCGTTGTCCCCAGCCCGGGATGAATAGGGATCTGGCTGCAGCCTTGAAGCGGGTCTTGGGAGAAAGGGTCACGTTGACTTCCATGGGTCGGGTCGGGTCAACGGAGATTCGGGTCTTGTAGGTCTCATACCCCGGTTGCTGGACGACCACCTCATAGCTGCCGATCAGCAACTGGCGGAAACGGGCAGGCGTAATTCCGGCCACCCGTGCTTCCCCCTGGAGCGTAACCTGAGCCCCTGGCGGGGTTGAATTAACGGTGAGATCTGCAGAGAACGCACCCTGACACCACGACGCTGCAGGCAGCGCCAGCAATATCATGGCAATGACCAAAATCCTTTTCAGTACCATCTATTTTCCTGAGTAACGGCTGACACGTCTTAATTATCGGTGAAAATACGACATTCATAATATCAAGACAAGCAAATAAAAAAGCCGTGTTGGTTCGCACGGCTTTTCGAGCTTTTGTGGCTGTCTCCCGGCATGCGTCGCTTAATGAGCACCTTTGCCGGTGAATACAACCTTGACCGTCTTGAACAATATCTTGATGTCCAGCCAGATTGATTGATTTTCAATGTAGCTCAGATCGTAGGCTACCTTCCGGCGAACCGAAGAAATCGAGTCATCGTAACCATTCTCAACCTGGGCAAGGCCGGTGATTCCGGGCTTGACCGCCAGACGGCCGGTGTACCCTTCCACCTGATGGGAAAGATCTTCGACGAATTTCGGACGCTCCGGACGCGGACCGACCAGCGACATATCTCCCCTGAGAACATTGATGAACTGGGGAATCTCGTCGAGGCGGGTCTTGCGAAGGAACTGACCGAGGCGGGTAATCCGCGGATCGTTTTTGGTCGCCCAAACCGGACCGGACGCCTTCTCGGCATCGTTCACCATGGTGCGAAATTTGAGAACCTCGAACAGCTGTCCATGATAGTTTTCGCGGCGACGGTCGCGGCTCCGACGGTCGGTGGCATCAACATCCTGATAAACCCGACGGCTGCGTTTGCGACGATCGGACCCGACTCTGGTCTGAGAATAAAAGACCGGACCCCTGGAATCGAGTTTAATGAGGACCGGCACGATCAGCCATACCGGCAAGGTCAGGATCAGACCCACGACTGCCCCCACCATGTCCATCAATCTCTTTACAACGTCGGTCAAAATCCCTCTCAAAGTCCCCGGCCGGGTCAGAACTCTCGGCATCGCAAAAATAAACACCGAGGACAGGGCCACGAACAACAGACCTTTGAAATACTCGCTGAAGAAATAATTGAATTGGTTACCCAAAGTCAAGGACTGTACCGGTTGGGCCATGGTCCGAGTAATCGTATAGCTCGAAGCCATGCCGTAGGTCATGTTCTCCCGGGGATAAGCCACTGCGCTTTCTGTTCTGATATCCAAATTGTTGTTCTGTCGATTTTCCATAATCAGTTACTAATTATCTGGGCTAGTATTAAGTTTTCTTCGATATATACCTGCCTTGAGCAAATGTTTTGCCGAATCCGGGATCGGCGAAGAAAATATCCACACAAAGAAGTGAATTTTTACGTTATTGTCACACAACATGTTACGTTACACGTTTTCGCGGTTATCAGAGATTGATTCTGTCCGTTTTTGGGAAGGGAGAAAAAAGTGAATTGGATTGTCGTTCTCGACACAATAGATGCAACGGAATGCGCAGAGGGTTGAAATGAGAGTGCAAAGAAAAAGCCGGTCTATATTGACCGGCTTTCCGCATCTATATAATGTACCGGATCAGCGACCGAACTTGAGAATCAGCGACAGCCGGTGAACGTCCTCCGACGAGTACTTATCCTTGGTCGTATAGGAATAGTCGAATTCGGCCTTCCCCATCGTCATCCCGGCTCCGAAGGTCAATCCCGAGCCAAACCCCTTGGTGTCGTCCTGCGAATAGAAGTTGTAGCCGGTTCTCAGGAAATATTCATCATTATAGTTGAATTCAAGGCCGTGCCGGACCACGAGGTTGCCGTTTACCGGCTTGTCGAATTCGATTGCGGCCAGCACCGACCGATTACTGAGCGGAAGCGCCGAGGCTCCGATTCTGATCTCCTGGGGGAGCTTTTCAGCGATCCCTTCGAATTTCATCGTCGGCCCGAGATTTCCGACGAATCCGGCGAGGGTCACCCGATCGAATTCGTAACGTAGACCAAAATCGGCGGCGATTGTCGAGCCGCTGACTTTGTCCAGATTCTGACCGATGAATTTACCGGTGACGCCGACTGAGAAGCTCGGATTGATCTTGTATCCCAGCGAAAGTCCGCCCGCCCAGTCGTAGGCGGAGATGTCATTCGTATACACACCGTTGACATCGTATCCCTTGATCGAACCGTATCCGAGATAAGTGATCGAAGCGCCAACGGTGGTTCTATCTGAGACGGTGTAGGCAAACGATCCGTGTTCAAGATTCATATCCTGAAGCCAGGAGAAGTGCCCGAGTGAAACCTCGCCAGCCTCGACGCTGGTCAGACCGGCCGGGTTCCAGTACGAAGAAATGGCGCCGCTGGAAACAGCGGTAAACGCTCCGCCCATGCCGGCAGCTCTGGCTCCCACCCCTATCGTAAGAAAATCAGCCGCCGTACGACCGGCATCGGTCTCCGCGACTGTGACTTTGCCGAGTAACGCTACCAGAATAATCAGGAGAACCCAGGCCAAGAGGATTCTCTTCACAGCGATTTTGACTCCCATAATCTACCCTTTCGTGAGCATTAGCGTTTTCCGCTGTAATCGCAACGCCAATGCCGGAACCATCCGGTGGTTCGGGCTTTTTCTCCGCAGTCCCTCGAATCCGGAGAACTGATTGTAACTGATTATGGTCCAACCCATTCCCGATGCGGCAAGACCGTTCTTCTGACGGTTTTTCGGATCTCCCTGAAGCAGTCGCAGTAGCACCAACCAACCTGTTGCTCAGTCCCTGCTCAGCGATATTGCGAATACTCCAAGTTCCTTGAACCATCTCTAACTTCTACAACGACTTCTACTCGCCGTCCCAAAATTCAACACAATGTTACTATTGTCGGAATATTGAACAGCATGTTAAGCCGAATATGGGGTTTTCCCCACATTTCTGAGAGTGATTTAGCGCAACTTCAAGTTGTTGTCAACTAAAATGGTGGTTTTTTGGGAAATATTTTCCGCTGCGTAACAAACAGAAAATCAATAAGTTACATGAATAGATAATTTCATTTTATGGAATTTGGCACTAATGTAGTGATAAGGTGATGAATGGCACGGAAATTCGGAGTGGTTCTGCCGTGATTCGAGAAAAATCACCATTTCGTCTTGTCGACGAACTCACCGATGAAAGGAAGCTTGTAGTTTCTACCCTGCAGCGCGAAGAAGATTCCGAGCAGAGAAAATGCCGCCGCGATGATCAGTATCGCTTTGAAAATGAAATGGGCAATGCCGTCGACCAGGAAGACTGCGGCAAAGAGCTCAATGATAAACAGCAACGTCCCCTGACGAGCGTGGAGTCGTGCTTCTTTGTTGTCCGACATGTTCAGCAGCGGAATGAAGCAGAGCAGCGGGATGTATGACATGATCGCCGCCATACGTCCTTCTTCCGATTGAAAATCTTCGGCGAATTCATCGTCATCCCCCTCGTCCTTCTTTGCAGACATCGGTTTTGCGAGTTCGGGAACTTCACCCGTCGGCGCCTGCTGCGGCTGATCGTTTTTGAAAAATGACTCGCTCATATATCCTCCTGCCGATTACGTTATGCAGGCCAGAACATTTCCATGTCACGCTCGGGGATGACGAGAGAGATCGGATCATCCTCCGGGCAACTCTCCAGGCGATTCTCGCCGTCGTACAGCGTCACGGTTATACCGACACGACCGTTTCCATCCTTGAGAAACGAATCGCGTGAGACTGCCAGTTCAAGGATCTCATCGCAACAATATGTGAGGCCCTCGGCCAGATTCACGACCGGGCGTCTCTGCTTGAGATCAAGCTTGAGCTTCTTCGTCCCATCGGTCAATAACGATACGACGCAACGAGGCGACTCAAGTAAGTCTATCTTCTTTTTGTCTACGAAGTCAAGCCGAATATACAGGCTGTCGTGGTCGTAGGCGAACCAGATGAGCGAGAGGTTTCTCTCCACGCGGTGCATCGCGCCTCCGGTATCGGCGACCTCATAATGCCCGGCCCCGGTCCATTCGTAGAAGTGCGTCAACCGCCCGTCGATTATCGGCGTCACCAGATCGTCGGGCATGATCGGCTTGATCGAAGCATCGCTGGAAGTGATCGGATTGAGCAATTGCACCGGGATTTCCAGTCCCAGAAATTCGTACACCGCGATCAGGTGATGTCTGAATATGCGATCGAACTGCTCATTGTGTTCTCCGCGATGTTCGTCGCCGTACCACCAGCACCAGTCGGATCCTTCGCCGATATAAACCTGTCGCCAGGCTTTTTTCAGTTTGACCGGATCGAAATTTGGATTTTGCTTTTGGAATTCGACCAGTCGGTCGCGGGTTCGGGAGAGGAGGTCCCACGCGGCGTTGTCTTCGGGATGTCCGATCCAGATACGGAAGTTGTGGTTGATCCAGGAGCCGGCGAAAAGCTGATCGAGTTGCTTCGCAGGCATGCTGGCTGCCGCCTCGGTCATCGTCACCAGCTCGATCTTCGGCTCTCTGGCGAGCGCTTCATAGAACTTACCAAGGAACTCCCGGCCGTCCTCTGGGAAATACTCCCAGGCGTTCTCACCATCGAGAATAACCGGGATGACGGTATTTTCGAGATCGTTGCTGCGATGCTCTCGAATTGAAAGCAAATTGGAAACGAAATCGGTAACCGCCATATCGGCCGAAAGGCCGGAGTAGACGAAACCTATCCGGTCGGACAGCAGATGGTCCCGGAACAGTATTTTCAGACCCGAGCCGAACTGGTAAACGGCATGAATCGGGTATCCCGCCGGATCCTTCCCCGCTTTCTTCGCCGAATGATAGAGAATCTCTTCATCGGTAGCGATCCACTGGACCCCAAGCTTAAGCATAATGCGCGCCACTTCTTCCGAGACTGATCCTTCCGATGGCCACATCCCTTTCATTTTCTTGCCGAACAGCGCCTCATATTTCTCGGCCGACATCTGTATCTGGGCCTCGGCGTCTTCAGGATGAATAAACCGGGTGCGGGGGAGCGTCATGCCGGGAAGCGCCTCTAAGGCAACGTTGGTGTCGCAAAGCAGAGGAAGAATCGGGTGGTAGTAGGGCGTGAACGAAATGTCGATTCGGCCCTCGTCGAAAAGCCGCTTGTAGGTCGGGACTATACGCTTGAGAAACTCGTGCTGCCATTCGAGCATACCATTTTTTTCGTCCTCGGTGAAGTGTCGTCCCTTAGCGAACAAAGAGCGGATCGGTTCCTCCTCGCGAAACATCGGATCCACCCAGGTGAGATTCGCCCAGACCTGAAGGTCCCGGATCTCTTCCGAGGTGAACAGGGACGGCAGGATGTCCTGCTTGAGGTTGTCTTTCACTTTTCGGTGGAGTTCGCGATAGCGCGGATACGGCTTGATCATCGTCTGTTCGTGGCAGCTGAAAAACGTATTGAGAATTTCGATCCGTTGGGCGCGGGTCAATTCTTCAGCATTGATTTGCGAAAGGTGGAGATGCGGGTCGGTGCCGCCCTGAATGTATAAGTCTATTTGATCGAGCAGCGAGGGGACGAGATTGAAAGTGACTTTGACCCCTTGATGGCGGGCCGCTTCCAGGGGCATATCGAGGTAATCTTTGAGCGCATGGAGCCGCACCCAGGGCATCATCATTCGCGCCGAATCCGGTTCCTGGTAATTCGGCTGGTGCATGTGCCACAAAAGGGCTACCTTGACAGGTTGGGTGCCCGGCAAATCACGCTCTCCGATTATTCATGAGGAAATCAGCTTTGAGAATTGAGACTCTTTTCCTCGAACATACGCTCAGCGCGGCGTTCCAGTTCGGTGCCGGCAAGATTCTTCTTGAGATAGTCCAGACTCGCGCGGGCCTTCTCGACATTACCGGACATCAGGTAATCCCGCATAGCTGCGAATTGGTAATCACCGGCCAGGGGACCATCCGGATATTCGTTATACGCCGCCTCGAATCCCTTCGCGGCATCAGCATAGTTTCCCTGATTCTCCTGACTGGAAGCTAAGCCGGCCTGGGCTGAGGCCCGGTCGAGTTTGCTGTCTTTGTACTTGTCGAGGTACATCTGATAGTAACGAGTAGCTTCGGGGTAATTTTTCGTATCGTAGTTGACATTGCCCAACATCAGGGTAGCCTGCTCCGCCATTTTGGTCCCGGAGTAGTTTTCCAGCACATTCTGGAGTCCGAGAATGGCCACCTGATTGTTACCGCTGCGGTAATTCGACACGGCATCGGCGAATTGATTGGCGGCATCGGCCCGCTTGGTCACCTGGCTGCTTTGATAATAGACGGCCGCTACTGCCAGCAGTATTACGACAACCAGGCCGATAAGATAGAACTGCCAGTTCTCGCTCAGCTGGTTCTTCGCCTGGAACATGAAACTGGTGAACTTGTCTTCTTTAATCTGTCGCTTGGACAGCTTGACTTTCCCGTACATCTAATTTTTACTCCCGAAACTGTGTTACGCTACCGAGAATTATCGGCGCGATCCGTGATTCTCTAAACGCTGTTGTTTGAGCTTTCGAGTCGGTCTTTGGCAGCCGACCCTCCGCTAAAATACGCCGCTGAAGGAAAAGGATATCTGATGATTCCGATTCTTGATGTCCTCGGTAAAATTCTGCGTCTGGGTACTCTGGTTAGGCACGGCCTTCACTGTCGTATAGTAGGACTGATCGAGAATCGAATAGGAATACGCGATATCCAGCTTAATCTGGTTCCAGTGGATTCCCGTTCCGGCGGTGATATTGTATTGGGTTGCGCTCGACGTGCCGCCGTTGGCGTCGGTGCTCGGCACCTGCGTCGGAACATAACCGAAGCCTGCTCTAAGCGGAATCTCTCCAATGCCGGTTTCCTTGATATACTCAAGACCGGTCCGGGCCACGAGCGTATTCTTCCATTGCGGATCTTCGACCAGGTACTTTTCTTCGTTCGATCCACCCGGATTGATCGTGATCGAGGTTCTGGTCTTGACCTTCAGGCCGGAGAATTTTCTGAACTCCAGATCGGCCGCCAGCAGCAGATGCTCGGTCGCCCGATACCCGATACCGCCGCCGATAATCAACGGCATTTCATATTTGACCAGATTGTTTCCGTAATAGAGCGTGTCGGTGCCGTCATCCTGAACGAGCCCGTTGAAACGAAGAATATTGTAAATGGATTCGTCAAACTTGTTATTCAGCGTAAAAGGAGTGCGGACGATCAGGCCGCCATCTAACTTCTCACCGCTGTATTTGAATCCGATCGTGAAATTTACGCCGGAAAACTTGTTCGTATCGATGATTGTCTCGTCGAAGCTGAACAGTCCGCGCTGGGTGCCGTTCGGATCGCGACGGAAATTCGGGATGGTTTCGTAAACGGTGGTTGTGCGCGGGATGCTCCCGGTATACACGTTGACGGACACACCGAAGGATACTTTGTCATAGAATCTCGTTCCGAACGCGAAATTGGCGGCGTATAGACCACCGTCGAGCGTGCTCTTAATGTCCTGAGTGAACGGGAGGGTGTCCGCTTCAGGGCCCGTGGTCGTTTGCCAGGGGATGATTTGCGTCCCGGAAAAATTAAGGCCCGCCTGCTGAAACACATCGGCGTTGCGAGTCCAGTTGACCGAACCAACGAACGGATGCCCCTTGATTCGAAGTGGAGCGAGGAAACTCAGAGACTTAATGGCGTTGGAATTTCCTGAGTGATCGGAAGCAAACGAGACCGTCGGGAAGCTGACAATGGAGTTCCCGCGCGGTATAATCGACTGATAGCTGATCCCCAATTCGATCTTGTCGTCGAGATAGATACCGGCCGGGTTCCAGGAGCCACCGTTGACTCCGTCGGATATTCCGAGGTACGCGTTCCCCATTCCCTGTGCCCGAGCACCGCCGCCGACAAAATCAAAGTTGTACAACTCATATCCGAAAGCAGTTGTCGATATCAGTACGAAAACAACCGCAACCCTTAACCACATACGCATCATCCTCGTTATCTCCTTTATCCCGAAACAGACATTATTTTCTCGTTGTTATAGTGACGTTTGTCACCCGAAAAATAATTAACGAATATATGCCAAGTTTCAGGCCGTGTCAAATGATTTCCCCAAATATATCTGCTTATATTCTCTTGACAGGCAGAAAGTTAAGGGCCAAATGCGGACTTCGGGGCAGACGTTACGGCAATCACCGGAGAAGGGGATTCAGACTGAAAAGATGGGTTGGCCGGAAATTATACCCCCGGCAGGAATTGAACCTGCGACCTGCGGTTTAGGAAACCGTCGCTCTATCCAACTGAGCTACGGGGGCTCATGGGCAAAAGTATTATCCGAGGGGGGAAAACGCAACAGGATATTGGGCTACTCGCTGTCGTAGGAAACGAGATAGTTCACATCGTACGATTTCAAGGCATCACGCCACGGCAGAAAGGCCAGATCGATGACCACGGAAATCCCCGCAACTTCACCGCCGAGTCGTTCAATAAGCTTGCACACTGCCTTAATCGTACCACCCGTAGCGATGAGGTCATCGACGATCACTGCCCGCTGGCCGTCTTGTATCGCATCTTCGTGCAGCTCCAGTCGATCGGTTCCATACTCCAATTCGTACTCTTCCGAGATGCATTTGGAGGGGAGTTTGCCCGGTTTACGGGCCACGGCGATGCCGATTCCCAGTCTGTCGGCGAGGGCGGCGCCGAATATGAAGCCGCGCGATTCGATCGCTACGATCACCTGGGCATCTTTCGATTTCACGTACTGCTCCATTAAATCAAGCGCCTTGCGAAAGCCTTCGGGGTCCCGAAGAAGCGTCGTGATGTCATAGAAAAGGATACCCGGCTTTGGAAAGTCCGGTACATTGCGAATGTATTTTTTGAGATCTTCCATGGGTTCGTGGGAATGCGTCAATGAGTTATTTCATAGGTGGTGTGTAACCCGCTGTACGGACCCCACCGGAGCTTGATATCTCGCACCGATGCCGGCGCGGGGCCGGCTTTGACTTCCCCGATGAATTCTTCGATTGCCCCTCTCTCCCCTTCGACTTTTGTCGACACCGAACCATCCGGGTTGTTCTTCACCCAACCGGTAAGGTTCAATCCGACCGCCGTGCGGTAACAGAAGTACCTGAAGCCCACACCCTGAACATGTCCGTAAATGGTAAGTTCGGCTGAGACCGAACTCACTTCTTTCCTCCGGCCATGTCCATGGCCATCTTCGCAGCTTCGAGAGGGGTATCCACCTGGGTGATATCTTCGCCCAGTTTCCAGGCGTTGACGGCGACGAGCGGAGTGCCGGCCTGAAGGGCCAGGGCCATCTCCGAAAGGGTACCGTACTTGCCGGGGAATGCGATTACGGCGTCGGCAGCGCGTACGACCAGAATGTTCCTGGCCTCGCCGAAGCCGCTCGGTATGACATAATCGATAAATTCGTTAGCTTCGTCTTTGATTTCTCCAGGGAGGATTCCGATGGTCACGCCGCCAGCTTCCTTTGCACCTCGGGCAGCTCCCTCCATGATGCCGCCGAGCCCGCCACACACGACGATGCCACCATTTTCGGCTACATATTTGCCCGCCTCAGCGGCCATATCCCGGAGTTTTTTCGAACACTTGCCAGCCCCGATGATCGCAATAACAGGATTTCGTTTTGGCTTCATATCGAGACCCTTTCCTCACTCCTATCTCCCCCGAGATTCATATTCACGTTAAAATAAGCACTGCGTAACCAGCAGATCAAAAAAATCGGGGCGACTGGATTTGAACCAGCGACCTCTTAGTCCCGAACCAAGCGCGCTACCAATCTGCGCCACGCCCCGAGCGTTATTTGCGGTCAGTATGATACCTTATTTTCAGGCATTGTCAACTCCCTTTTTGGTGGAAGATCGCAGGAAACGGAAGATTCAGCGCAGTTTGAGGTTACTTTCCGCAAGGCGATCCAGAGTTGACACATCGGTGAAGTTCATACAAAGGGGTGTCACTGAAATCACCCCCCGGTGAACCGCTTCAAAATCGGTTCCACGAGTCATCTTCCATTTGGGTCGACCACCGATCCAGAAGTACGGTTTCCCTCGGGGATCTTTCTTGTGAATGACGATGTCTTTGTAATGGCGATATCCTAAAGAGGTGAATTCATATCTTTTGTACGGCTTGCCGTTGTCAGGCGGAAGATTGATGTTAAGGAAGGTCGAAGGATCCAGCTCAAGTTTCTCGAACGACGCGACCAGCTTTCCGACAAACTGGGCCGCCCGACTCATGTTCATTCCCGGTTCGTAGTGAGCCATGGAGACGGCGATCGATGGTACTCTGAGGATGGCACCCTCAATCGCTGCGGCCACCGTCCCCGAATAGGTAACATCGTCCCCCATGTTGGCGCCATGGTTAATCCCCGAGATTATCATGTCGGGCATATCTCGCTTGAAGAGCATGTGCACAGCAAGCATGACACAATCAGTCGGGGTTCCATCGGTTGCGTATCGGGTTTTATCTATCTTGTGCACTCTCAACGGACGATTCAAAGTGAGCGAGTGAGAACTCGCCGACTGCTCGCGATCCGGGGCAACTAAAACGACATCGTGCTTTCTCCCGAGATGTTTATACAGCGTGTTTATTCCATCCGAGAAATAGCCATCGTCATTAGTTATGAGAATTCGCCTTTTGGCCATTGCCGATTCATCCTTTGAGCAGTTTTTCAGGGCAAAAGTGAGTTTACGAGAAAGGGACACCTGTGGCAAGCGATAGTTGCGTCAAGCACGAAGGAAGTGAGATCGGTCGTGGCGGATGCCTGCACGGACTTTCCGGTCAGGCCCAGATTCTCTTCCAGATCTGCCGAATAAACCGGCCGGTATCCCGGAGCGGGTTGATGAATGAGGTCGAGCCTTCGTACACTGTCGTCACCGGAACTTCGCCGAATCTGCACCCTGCGGCGCCGGCTTTGAAGAGCATTTCAGATTCAAAGTCATATCCGACTGTTTTGAGTCTCATTGACCGGAGCAACGAGGTCGGAATCAGTCTGAAACCTGACTGGCTGTCGCGCACCCGCTGGGTGGAGAAGATCGAAATAATCAGCGAGGTCACGTTGTTAGTGAGCCAGCGCGAGAACGGCATTACCCTTCGGTCGATCGCTCTGGTTCCAATGATCACATGCTCCCCGTCGTCTTCCGCGTAGAATCGCGGAAGCTCTTCCGGAAGATGCTGCAGATCGGCGTCGATCGTCAATACCGATCTATATCCATTGGCCATAGCATACTTGAATCCGGCCGCGAGCGCCGCCCCTTTTCCCTGATTGGCCGGAAAGGAGATGTAATTTACATCGAGCTGTTTCAAAATATCATGAGTGTCGTCGGACGATCCGTCGTTGACGAACAGTATATTCTCGTCGCAGACGTACTGACGGAGTCGCGGGATAAGATCCGGGAGATACCGGGCCGCATTATAGGCCGGGATGAGGACCAATATCTTTCGGTTCGTTTCGGTATGTTCCGTTTGGGATGTCTTCATTCAGTGTCTCGCCTCTGTCGATTTCTACATCGGACGAAAGCACCGGTTCCGGAAGTAGTCTGAGGATGAAAATGAATTACGATGTCCGATTACCCTGCGTGCTTCCCCAGTCGCCACTGAGGAAAAATGGTCGGAGCGAGCCGATTCGAACGGCCGACCTCTCGCACCCCAAGCGAGTGCGCTAACCAAACTGCGCTACGCTCCGACTTAATAACTGCTTCTACAGCTTGGACTTGGATCCAGACTGTCACGACTCTTCATACGTCGGTAGTGGCTAATCTACCCAAAATGGCTGAAAACTCAAGCGAAATGTTTCAGCAAGTCTTCAATATCCTTGCGGATCTGGCCAACCAGAGTCCGGGCCCGGGCTGAATTCAGCATTGTTTCTTTCTCTTCGCTTGGCCGCTTCATCATCAATTTCGTCCGGGCACCGGCGATCGTGAGCTTCTCTTTAGTCCGCAGGTGATTTATCCGGTTGATGATTTCGATGTCTTTTTGCGTGTAAGTTCGATTGCCGCCGCGGTTTTTCTTGGGCCGCAGAAGGTCGAATTCTTTCTCCCAGTAGCGCAGCACGTACGGTTCCAGTCCGGTTATCTTAGAGACTTCGCTTATCGAGTAGTATAGCTTTTCACCTCCGTTAGTTTTTCCCATAGCATGTCCCTTTCGACAGTCTCATCACTGCCATATTTCAGCTTTTAATGTTCTTCCCATAAGGTCGCCCATCGCTTCCGACGGAGACTTATCCGCAAACAAGACATTGTACACTTCGTGCGTGATCGGCATTTCAACGTCCAGGTTTTGCGAGAGCGCATATCCCGAGCGAGTCGGTCTGCACCCCCTCGGCGACCATCGTCATACCGGCCAGGATATCGTTCAGCTTCTCCCCCTGCCCTATCTTGTATCCCACAAATCGATTCCGGCTGTGCCGGGACGAACAGGTGGTGACCAGATCACCGATTCCCGACAGACCGGAGAAGGTCAGCGGGTCCGCTCCCATGGCCGCGCCGAGGCGAGAAATCTCGGCGAGTCCTCGGGTAATGAGCGCCCCGAGGGTGTTGTCACCGGTACCGATTCCGGCAGCAATTCCAGCCGCGATCGCGATGATGTTTTTGAGCGATCCCCCGAGTTCCACGCCTATCAGATCCTCGCTCTGATAGACCCGGAACGATTGATTACTGAAGAGATTTTGAACTTGCCGCAACAGATCCGGCGAACTGCCGGCCGCCACGACCGCCGTAGGTATGTCATGCACCACTTCTTCCGCGTGCGACGGGCCGGATATGGAGACGATTCGATTTTTCTCCTCATCGAGGACTTCCTGAATGACTTCGGACATTCTCTTCAGGGAGCCGGTCTCAATCCCCTTAGCAAGATTGATAAACCCGTTCGCCTCAAACGGTATTTTCTTCAACTCGACCAGTACGCTTCTCAAATGTTGCGATGGTACAGCCAGGACGATAAGATCCATTCGCTTCACGGCATCATGCAGATCGTTGGTAAGCGAAATGGAATCATCGAGACGGACATCCTTGAGTTTATCCGGATGTCCTCGGAATTTGAGCAGGATTTCGAAGTCTTCACGACTGTATTCCCAGAGGGTAATGTCGGCTCCGTTGCGATTGAGCAGGCGGGCAACCGCCATTCCCCAGGATCCGGCACCGAGTATGGCGATGCGTTCAGACATGCGCCTTCTCCTTCGGCGTCCCGCCGAATTTCGAGAACTTGTTCTCTGTGCCGGAGAGCAGGCGGACGATATTTTGTCGATGGGTCAATAGAATAAGCGCGAACAGCGCCGCCGACAGATAGAAGTAGACAATCGCGATCGGCAAGTGCATGACGAATCGTTGAATCGTGATCACCGCAAAAAAGGTCGCGGCACCGATCATCGATCCAAGCGAGATATATCTGAAGGCGACCGCCACAAGCAGAAACACGGCGAAGCTGATGAGCGTTTGTATCGGCAGCATGGTCACCATGGTACCGAGAGCCGTATTGACTCCTTTCCCTCCTTTGAACCGGAGGTAGATCGGAAAGATGTTGCCGATCACACAGGTGATGGCGCAAACGACATAGAAAACTTCCGCCGACAAAACGGTCAGAGAATAGTGTGATGCGACATACTTAGCGATAAGAATCGTAGCGACACCTTTGCCTATGTCGAGCACGAACACCCAGACGGCTACTTTGAACCCGGCGGCCCGCCAGACATTGGTCGCCCCGATATTTCCGGATCCGAACTTGCGTATATCCCCGACACCGGCAATCCGGGCTACGATCAGGCCGAACGGAATAGCGCCGAGGAGATAGGCGAGTATGATGATGAGAAGAGTAATCATCGATAGACGTAAGTACTTATGCGATGGCGCCTGGCATCCGGGCGCCATCGTCTTCGGTTAAACCCAAAACTTCGCCGTCCTAATCACCGGACTCGGTGGTATCGGGAGCGCTCATACTGTCCGTTTCCGGCATCTGCTCCGATGACAATGAATCTTTGAGCTCGGGGAAGTAATCGTACACGGCGTTCATGAATTTGACCGCCTCGGCGGAATCAACTTTATCGTCTTTGGCGATCGCTTGAATCTCACTCATGAAAGCGCTGAACTTCTGCGGGTCAAGCTTGGCTTCTTTCACCCGGGCAACGAACGCATCGCTCACCGCGTCGAACTGGACCGTATCTATACCCGACGGCGGTTCCTTGGCGATTCGTTCTTTCATCTGCGACACGACGGTGGCAGCGCCGAATTTGGCGAGATCCTCCCGCTTCACCCAGCAGGTAATCGAAATAGCAATGATCAGAATCAGCAGCACCCCGACGACGATCAGCCCAACGAGACAACCCTTGGACATTCCCTGTTTCTTAACAACCTCTGTCATGATCCCTCACCGGTTTATTGATTATGAGTTGTGGTTCGCTATTGTCATATAACGCGATATGTCGGTCGTTCTCAAGAGTCGGTTGAAATTGCTCTTACAGAAATTTATATAACACACCGTCTGATGCGACGCAAGTGGATTAACTTTTTCAGATGCAGCTGTGTCGAATTCCTGAGCGGTAGCTGGTGAGTATTGCACTACCCGGCATAAAAAAACCCGCCCAAAAGGGGCGGGTTATCTATTTGGGGTCAAACCGGATCAGCCGGCAGCCTCGGCACTCTTGGCTTTGGACGCAGCTTTCTCGGTCTTTTTGGAAGTCGGCTTACTTTCGGCCTTCTTTCCCTTCTTCCCCTTCGCATCGGCAGCTTCTTTCGGCTTTTCGATCATAAGCTCCACTACCGACATCGGGGCGCCATCGCCGCGACGGACACCGAGTTTGATCACTCGGGAGAACCCGGAGTTACGTTCCGAGAACTGCGGGATGATCTCCGCAAACAGCTTCTTAAACACTTCTTTGTTCTTCACTGTCCGGGCGACTTCCCGCTTGGCATGCAGCGTATTCTGCTTGGCCGTGCTGATGAGGCGGTCGACCAATGGTCGAAGCGCCTTCGCTTTGGCGTCGGTAGTCTTGATCATGCGATGCGTGAAGAGCGACATGGCCATATTGGCCATCATGGCATCGCGGTGCGAGGCGGTACGCCCAAGTTTCTTGACTTTATCTCGATGTCCCATTGTGATACTCGTCTCGTCTTATTTTTTCTGAGTTTCTACGAATTTGGAGATGTCCATGCCGAAAGCGAGTCCCATTTCGTCCAGGATGGCGCTGATTTCGTTCAGCGACTTGCGGCCGAAATTGCGATACTTCAGCATTTCGCTCTCACTCTTGGTCACCAGATCCTGAATCGTCTGGATATTGGCGGCGCGAAGACAGTTCGAAGACCGGACCGAGAGTTCGAGTTCATCCACCCGCATCTTGAGCAGGTTACGAACGCGGACAACTTCTTCATCCTCCTGCGGCTCTTCCTCGACCATGATTTCTTCGTCGAGATGGATGAACAGCTGCAGGTGGTCTTTGAGCAACTTCGCGGCATAACTGAGGGCGTCTTCAGGCGTGATCGACCCATCGGTCTTGATCTCGAGAATCAGCCGATCGTAGTCGGTCTTCTGACCGACACGGGTGTTTTCGACCGAAAAAGCAACCTTGGCAACCGGCGAAAAGAGCGCGTCCACGAAAATCGTCCCGGCCGGAGCATCGGGGCGTTTGTTCTGCTCCGCCATCAGGTAGCTTCGACCGGAGTCGATATCGATCTCCATTTCGAAGTCGATATCATCGGTCAGCTCGCAGATCGGCTGGTCGGGATTGAGAATCTCGACATCGGCGTCGCTCGCGAACATCCCGGCCGTGATCTTGCCTTTGGACTTGGAGGTGAGCCGGAGCGTCTTCATTTCGTCGGCATGCATCCGGATGCGGATCGCCTTCACGTTCAGCACGATATTGGTAACGTCCTCGTACACCCCTTCGATGGCCGAGAACTCGTGCAGGGCACCCTTGATACGCATCGAGACGACGGCCGCTCCCTGAATCGAGGAGAGCAGAACGCGCCGCAGGGCGTTGCCGAGGGTGGCGCCGTAGCCTCTTTCGAGAGGTTCGACGATAAAGCGCGAATAGTTTTCAGATGCCGAAGACTGGTCGTTGACGACCTCCTTGGGCATAGTCAATGGCTTCCATTTCATATTAGTCACCAATCCTTCCACCGGAATTACTTGGAATACAACTCAACGACAAGCTGTTCGTTGGCGGTCAACGGAATGTCGGAGCGCTTGGGAATTTCCAACAGCTCCCCTTCCAGGGCAGCCTTGTTGAGTCTCAGCCAGGGCAGATCCTCGCCGCGTCCGATTTCTCTCAGGCCGATATGAATCAGGTCGAGATTCTTGGACTTTTCCCTGATCTTGATCAGTTCGTGCGGACGGACCTGATAGGACGGGATGTCGACCGTACGTCCGTTAATGAGGACGTGACGATGCCTGACCAGCTGTCGAGCGGACTTACGCGACGGGGCGAACCCGAGGCGATAGACCAAATTGTCGAGCCTGGTCTCCAGCATCTGCACCAGCGCTTCGCCGGTCACACCGGACTTCTTACTGGCCTTGGTGTAGTAATTGTGGAACTGCTTTTCCAGAAGACCGTAAGTACGGCGGATCTTCTGCTTCTCGCGCAACTGCAGCCCGTACGCGGAGACTTTACGCCGCATGGACTGACCGTGCTGACCGGGGGCGAACTGGCGCCGCTCGACCGCACATTTGTCGGTGTAGCAGCGGGCGCCTTTGAGAAACAGCTTCTCACCCTCGCGTCGACACAGCTTGCAGTTGGCATCGGTATAACGAGCCATCAAAACTCCTTATAAACACAGACTTCGTTTCTTCTCGATCAGACGCGACGCCGCTTCGGCGGACGACAACCGTTGTGCGGAATCGGCGTTACGTCTTTTATTATCGTGACCTCAAGACCGGTGGCCGAAAGCGAACGAATCGCCGCTTCGCGTCCCGATCCCGGGCCTTTCACCCAGACTTCCACCCGGCGCAATCCCATGTCCATAGCTTCCTTGGCCGCGGTCGAAGCTGCGAGCTGGGCGGCGAACGGGGTGGATTTCTTGGAGCCCTTGAAACCGGCTTTGCCGGCCGTTCCCCAGGAGATCGTTCTCCCGGTGGTGTCGGCTATCGTAATAATCGTATTGTTGAAACTGGCATTGATGTGTACGACGCCGTTGGACTCGACTTTCCGTGATTTCTTCTTGGTCCGACTTTTCTTTTTAGGATCAGCCACTATGTAACCTCTAATATGCTAAAGCGATAATTTACTTCTTGGCGACAGGTTTCTTCTTCAGTCCGCCTACCTGACGCTTCGGTCCCTTGCGGGTCCGGGCATTCGTTTTGGTCCGCTGTCCGCGACAGGGCAGACCACGGCGATGACGGAGACCACGATACGACCCGATATCGATCAGGCGCTTGATGTTCATGGAGATCTCTCCGCGCAGGCTGCCTTCGACGTTATAATCGTTCTCGATTACACTTCGGAGTCTCGCCACTTCATCATCGGTCAGCTTGTTCACCCGGGTGCTTCCATTGACACCGGTCTTCTGCAGAATCTGGCCGGCACGGAACGGTCCGATACCGTAGATATATGTCAAGCCGACTTCTACTCTTTTTTCGTTCGGTAAGTCAACACCGGCAATACGAGCCAATTGTCACTCCTTTATCTATACACAAAGTACTATTCTTCTCAGCCCTGGCGCTGCTTGTGGCTGGGGTTCTTCGAACAGATCACCCGAAGCACACCGTGGCGCTTCACGATCTTGCAGTATTCGCAGCGTTTCTTAAGAGCGGATTTTACTTTCATATTCTCAACCAGTCACCCTTAAAGGTTCATTTATACCGATAGGTGATACGTCCCCGGGTCAGATCGTACGGTGACAGTTCAAGGGTCACCTTGTCGCCGGGAAGTATCTTAATAAAGTGCATTCTCATTTTGCCGGAGATATGAGCCAGAACAATGTGTCCGTTGTCGAGTTCGACGCGAAACATCGCGTTGGGCAGGGTCTCCACCACTTTGCCTTCGACCTGGATAGTCTCTTCTTTGGCCATAATCTCCTTCTTACAGCGTGGTCAAAATATCCGGACCGTTCTCGGTAATCGCCACGGTATGCTCGAAATGGGCTGACGGCATCCCATCGGCAGTGACGAACGTCCAACCGTCCGGCATCGATTTCACATCGTACGTACCCATGTTGATCATCGGCTCGATCGCAATGACCATGCCGGAGCGAAGCACCGGTCCGTCCTGTTCCGAACCGAAATTCGGCACCTGGGGTTCCTCGTGCATTTTGCGGCCGATCCCATGACCGACCAGCTGACGCACCACCCCATATCCATGGGATTCCGCCATCTGCTGTACAGCGGCGGAAATTTGTCCTAATTTATTGCCATTTCTGGCCTTGTCAATACCGGCGGCGAGACATTTCTCGGTATACTCAAGCAGGCGCGCCTTGTCTTCCGAAATCTTCCCGACGGCAAAAGTCTTTGCACCATCGCCATAGTAACCTTCGTATATCGAGCCGACATCGACAGACACGATATCCCCTTCCTCCACCACCCGCTTTCCCGGGATTCCGTGCACCACTTCCTCATTGATGGAAATGCATGCGGAGGCCGGATAGCCGTGGTAGTTCTTGAAGGCCGGCACGGCGTCGCGTGATCTTATGAAATCTTCGACCAGGCTGTCCAGTTCACCGGTCGTGATTCCGGGGCGAAGTACTTTTCCGACCATAGCCAGCGTTTCGGCCACAATACGACCGGCCTTGCGCATGACTTCAATCTCATCTTTGGTCTTGTAAGTAATCACTTCTTTCAACTCGTTCACGCTACTTCTTTCAGCAGAGCGGCAAAAACATCGTCGGGCCCCTGCTGGGCATCAATCTTCGTCAGGATCGACTCCTGGCGATAGAAACCGACGATCGGTGCGGTCTGCCTTCTATAAACTTCGAGGCGGTTTCTTACCACCGATTCTTCGTCATCAGGCCGTCTTTTCAGCGGCGATTGGTCCCGGTCACACACCCCTTCAGTCCTGGGCATCTGGGCCGGGTAGTTGTATCCTGCGTTGCAGGTCGGGCAGTACCAGCGTCCGGAAAGACGCCGCACCACCTCTTCGTCTTCGACTTCGAACAATATCGCTTTGTCCAGCACGATATTGTGTTTCTTCAGCATCTCCTTCAGGCTTTCCGCCTGCGGGATGGTCCGTGGAAAGCCGTCCAGGATGAATCCTTGCCTGAGGGCTCCTCGCTGAATCCGGTCTTCAATCAGTCCGACAATCAGGCTGTCCGGCACCAGTTCCCCTTTCTTCATGAAACCCTCGGCCTGCTTGCCGAGTTCGGTTCCAAGCTTGACAGCTTCGCGAAGCACGTCACCCGTAGAGAGGTGAACCAGGTGTCGTTCGGCCGACAAGCGGGCTGCCTGGGTACCTTTGCCTGATCCGGGGGGACCAAGAAAGACGAGATTCATGCCTACATCGACCTCCCGCGGATTCTGCCCTTCTTCATGAAGCCGTCATAGTGCCGCATGACCAGGTGCGATTCGATCTGCTGAAGGGTATCGAGGGCCACACCCACCACAATCAGCAATCCGGTGCCTCCGAAGAAGAAGTTGACGTTTGCCTGGGAAATCAGGATCCACGGGAGAATCGCGATTGCGGCAAAGAACAACGCACCGGGCAGCGTGATCCGGGTAAGGATCTTCTCGATGTAGTCGGCGGTGTTCTTGCCGGGACGAATTCCCGGAATATACCCGCCGTTCCGCCTCATGTTGTCTGCGATTTCCATCGGGTTGAACACGATGGCGGTATAGAAATATCCGAAAAAGATAATAATCAAACCATAGATGATCGAGTACCAGGCGCCACCGGGCCGCAACCAGACGGCGACCAGATTCTGAACCCAGTCGGTCGTCGGGAAGAGCTGAGCGACGGTCGACGGAAGGAACATGATCGACTGTGCGAAAATGATCGGGATAACGCCGGCGGCGTTAACAGAGAGCGGCAGATGCGTGGTGGCACCGCCGAAGACCTTCCGTCCGACCACCTTGCGCGGGTACTGAACCGGCACCTTACGCTGGGCGCGGGTAACCAGAATGATCGCCATGATAACGGCTATCATCATGACCACCATGAACAGTTCGAGCAGGAAGGAACGGCTGCCGAACCAGACGAGCTGCGCTTCGTTAACCACGGCGTCCGGGAAACGGGCGATAATGCCGATGAAAATGATCAGCGAAATACCGTTGCCAATTCCCTTCTCGGTGATCTGCTCACCCAGCCACATGATGAAGATACATCCGCAGGTGAAGGTAAGGATCGTGAGCGGGATGAACCCGGCCGTGCCCATGTGCACCGCGGATTGACCGTTCAGATTGATCGTGGTCAGGAAGCCGGCGGTTCCCCAGGCCTGAAGCGCGGCGATCGCCACCGTCAGGTAACGAGTCCACTGGGTGATCTTGCGGCGTCCTTCTTCACCTTCGCGCTGCAGCCGCTGCAGGTACGGTACGACCGCGCCGAGCAGCTGGAGCATAATCGAAGCTGAGATGTACGGCATAATGCCGAGGGCGAATATCGTCGCTTTCGCGAACGCGCCACCGGCAAACAAATCGAGCAATCCAAAAATCGAATTCGAAGAGAGTGCCTGAGCCAGAATCGATCCATCGACTCCCGGCGTCGGGATGTGACCGCCGATGCGATACACCACCAGAAGAGCCAGGGTGTAGAAAATCTTCTTCCTGAGCTCTTCAACTTTGAAAATCGATTTGAATGTTTCTAGCACGAAATCACCTCGGCTTTCCCTCCGGCAGCTTCGATCTTCTCTTTGGCCGCCTTCGAGAACGCGTGAGCCTTTACGGTGAAAGCTTTATCCACGGCTCCGTTGCCAAGGATCTTATAGGGTTCGCTCTTCTTGGCGATGAGTCCCGCCTTCTTGAGCGATTCGCCGGTGACGTCGCCGGCCTGTAGTTTATTCAGGGAGCTCAGGTTTACGACCTGGAACTCTACCCTGAAGATATTCGTAAAGCCGCGCTTGGGGAGGCGACGATGCAGAGGCATCTGACCGCCTTCGTGTCCGCGTTTGTGTTTGAAGCCACTCCGCGCGCCGGCGCCTTTATGTCCACGTCCGGAGGTTTTACCCAGCCCGCTGCCGGAGCCGCGCCCGACCCGCTTGCGGGTCTTCTTCGCGCCGGCCGGCGGTTTTAGTGTATGAAGTTCCATCACTCAACCTCTACCATCTGTTAGTCTATCTCTTCGACACTCACCAGGTGCTTGACCGCTTTGATCATTCCGCGAATCTGCGGAGTGTCATCGTGTACGCGTGACCGACGAATCCGGCCGAGTCCGAGGGCCTCAATCGTCCGCTTCTGCGGTTCCTTGCGGTTGATGGTGCTGCGAATCTGCGTTACTTTAAGTTTAGCCATTGTCTCGTACCCTTCCAGGGGAGCGGCCTCAGCCGTTTTCCCGGAAATGAGTTTCCTGTTCCCGTGTCTGCAGGTCCTTCAGGCCGTTCAGCGTCGCTTTCACGACGTTGTTAGGATTACGGCTCCCGAGAACCTTGGTCAGCACATCCTGCACGCCGAGCGATTCGAGAATAACCCGTACGGCGCCGCCGGCGATTACACCGGTACCGGGCGATGCCGGACGCATCATCACGGTCGTGGCTCCGAACTGTCCATCGATCTTGTGCGGAATCGTGCCGTTGACCACGGTGATTACGCTCATTGTTTTCTTGGCGGCTTCGGTAGCCTTGCGAATGGCATCCGAAACTTCGGGCGCCTTGCCGTGACCGATGCCGACCTTTCCTCTTTTGTCGCCGACAGCTACCAGAGCCGTGAAGCTGAATCTCCGTCCACCCTTGACCACTTTGGCCACGCGGTTGACATGGATGACCCGCTCTTCGAACTCAAAGCTGTCACTTTCGTATTTTGCCACCTAAACCTCTTGTATACCAAAAATATGAATTCTCAAAACTTCAGTCCGCCTTCGCGCGCACCGTCGGCCAGAGCCTTGACGCGTCCGTGATAGCGGGACACATTCCGATCGAACACCACCGTCTCGATTCCTTTTTCTTTCGCCAACTGCGCCAGGACCTTGCCGACCACTTTCGCGGCTTCGGTCTTGGTCATCTCGGACTTAATCTGCGGGCGGATCGTCTTGGAATTGCTGGAGGCCGACGCAAGCGTGACCCGGTTGGTGTCATCGACAATCTGCGCAAACACGTTCTTGAGCGACTTGGCGACCGTGAGGCGGGGACGTTCCGGCGTTCCGATAATCTTCCCGCGGACCCGCTTGCGGCGCCGCGCTTCTTTTTCGTCTCTAACGATATTCTTATCTGCCATAATTCATACCACTCTGTTAACCAGCGGTCTTACCTGCCTTGCTGCGGACCTGTTCGCCGACGTAGCGCACACCCTTACCTTTGTACGGTTCCGGCTTGCGAAGCGAGCGAAGCTTGGCCGCGACCTGTCCGACCAGTTCTTTATCGATACCGTCCACGATGATCCGGTTCTCTTTCGGAACCACCTCGACTTTGATCCCGTCCGGAGGTTGAAACACTATCGGGTGGGAGTAGCCCAGATAGATCATAAGCACTTTGCCCTTCAATTCCGCACGATAGCCGACGCCGATCATCTGCAGTTCTTTGGTGTACCCCTGAGTCACGCCGACGACCATGTTATTGAGCAAGGCACGGGTGAGACCGTGCAGAGCCCGATGTTTCTTGTCGTCGGAAGGACGGGTCACCATGATCTGGTTGTCCTCCAGAGCGGCCATGATGTCCGGATGAATTTCGCGGGCAAGGCTCCCTTTCGGGCCGGTGACGGTCACCATCTTGCCTTTGATATCGACTTTCGTCTTATCCGGAATCGGAATCGGGCTTTTCCCTACGCGAGACATCGCATAAATCCTTTCTTTACCAACACCGACAGATAACTTCGCCGCCGATCCCTTTATTCGCCGCATCGAAATTGGTCATCAACCCCTGTGAGGTGGAGATGATCAACATACCGCGAACGTTATGGATGGTGGCGCGTACCTGGTCAGCATCGAAATACTTGCGCAGGCCCGGGCGCGACTGACGCGTCAGACCCTTAAGCACCGGTTCATCTTTTCTGCTGTACTGCAGGTAAACCCGCAGAATTCCTTGTTTGTTGTCCGGCAGCTCCACCATATCCCGAACGTAGTGATGTTCCTGCAGGATGCGGACTACCTCACGCTTGAGGTTTGATGCCGGAATATCGACGGCATTCTTCTTTGCCGAGGAGGCATTACGAATCCTCGTCAACAAATCAGCAATGGGGTCGGTCATACTCATAGAATCGTTACTCCCAATACTAGTCGAATAAATTCGTCTACCAACTGGCCTTTACAACACCGGGGATATCACCGGCCAACGCCATTTGTCTGAAGCAGATACGACAGAGCCCAAAACGGCGCATGAAGGCTCTCGGCCGACCGCACCGGCGGCAACGGCTGTAGCCGCGGACCCCGAATTTGGGTGTGCGTTGCTGCTTTTCAATAAGACACTTTTTAGCCATCGGTCTCCTACTTACGGAAGGGCATGCCCAGTTCTTCCAGGAGCTGCCGCGCTTCGGCATCCGTCCTGGCGGTCGTTCCGATCGTGATGTTCATGCCACGTATTTTTTCCACTTTATCGTAATCTATTTCCGGAAAGATCAACTGTTCTTTCAATCCGAGATTGTAGTTTCCGCGACCGTCGAACGCTTTGGGGCTGATGCCGCGGAAGTCGCGAATACGAGGAATCGCGATATTGACCAGCCGATCGAGGAACTCGTACATCGCGTCGCGGCGAAGGGTCACCATGCATCCGACCGCCACGCCTTCGCGAAGTTTGAAGTTCGAGATCGACTTTCTCGCCTTGGCCATGGCCGGCTTGCGACCGGTAATCAGAGTCAGATCGGACACCGCCGCTTCGAGCAGTTTCGCATTCTGCGTCGCCTCGCCCACGCCGATATTGATCGTGATCTTGGTCAGCTTCGGCACCTGCATCACTGACGAATATTTATTATCATTCATCAGCTTGGGGCGAATTTCATTCACGTATTTATCTTTTAGTCTCGTCATCGCTCACTATCCTTAAATCTGCTCGCCCGATTTGCGGTCGACCCGAACCTTGACAGTCCGTCCACCTTCGTTAATAACCGTATGCGAAATCTTGGTGGGACCATTGAGCGTCGAACTGTACAGAGCGACATTGCTCACATGGACCGGCGCCTCGATCGAGATCACTCCCCCTTGCGGGTTCTTCTGGGTCGGACGCTGATGTCGTTTCCTCATGTTCACACCCTCGACCAGGACCATCTGCTTTTTCGTGTTCACGAACAGCACTTTGCCGGTCTTGCCTTTGTTCTGGCCGGTCCGGACGTAAACAGTATCACCTTTTTTAATCTTCATCGCAGCATGTTCCTCTTATAAGACCTCGGGCGCCAGGGATACGATTTTCATGAACTGCTTCTCGCGAAGTTCCCGGGCGACCGGGCCGAAAATACGGGTGCCGCGCGGTTCCTTCTGCTCGTTTATGATCACGGCGGCGTTATCCGAAAAACGGATGACTGAACCGTCTTTGCGCTTGAGGCCGCTCTTGGTTCTTACCACCACCGCCTTACAGACTTCCGACTTCTTCACCGTGCCGCCGGGAATCGCTTCTTTGACGGCCACCACGATGATGTCGCCGACGGCCGCATACTTCTTGCGGCTGCCGAGAATGCGAAAACACATCGCCTTCTTGGCTCCCGAATTGTCCGCCACCGTAAGTACCGTAAATTCTTGTATCATCTCTCTATACCCTTTCTGGGGACCTACTCGGCTTTTTTCACGATTTCAGTCAAACGCCAGCGCTTGGACTTGGAGAGCGGACGGGTTTCCATCACCCGCACGACGTCGCCAATCCGCGCTTCGTTCTTCTCATCATGAGCATAGAGCTTGGAGAACGTCCTGAAAATCTTCTCGTAGAGCGGATGACGCATGGTCCGGTCGACCCGAACGATGATGCTCTTGTTCATCTTGTCCGAGATCACCGTGCCGACACGCACCTTCCGGTAATTTCTTTTCATTTCTTCAGCCATCTATAACTCCGGTATTACTCTTTAGCCTGTTCTTTTGATCCGGACTGAGGCAGAATGGAGGTCACGCTCTCGGCGAGCCGGCGGATCCCTTTGCTGTCCTCGGTAAGCACGGTTTTAATCTTGGCAACTTCGCGACGGATCTGCCGAAGGCGAAGCGGATTGTCCAGCTGTTTGAGCGATTTCCGCATGTTCAGGTTGAACATCTCGTCCATCAGGTCGTTGTATTTGTGATCGAGTTCATCACGGGTCATATCGCGAATGGTACGAATCTTCAACATGATCAAACTCCTTCCGTATCCGCTCTGGTGACGAACTTGCTCTTCAGCGGCAGCTTGTTGGCGGCCAGACGCATGGCCTCGCGGGCCAGGGTCTCGGTCACCCCTTCGATCTCGAAGAGAACGCGACCCGGCTTGACCACGGCAACCCAGTATTCAGGGGCGCCTTTGCCTTTACCCATACGGGTTTCGGCCGGCTTTTTGGTCACCGGTTTGTCCGGGAACACCCGGATCCAGATTTTACCGCCACGCTTGATATATCTTGTCATCGCCACACGAGCCGCTTCGATCTGCCGGTTGGTCAACCAGCATGGCTCCAGGGCCTTGAGACCGAACTCGCCGAAATCGACAGACGCGCCGCCGCGGGTCTTTCCCCGCATACGTCCGCGCTGCTGCTTGCGGAATTTGGTCTTTTTTGGCATTAACATTTATCTATTCTCCAACTCAATCGCTGTTATTCCGATTTATCCGAAGATGCCGGAGCATCACCCTTCGGCCTGCGTTCCCCGGCCGGTCTGGAAGCAGCACCGGTGCGCGGGCCACTTGATTCACCGCGAGGACCGCGTTCAGGACGACGTCCTCGAGGAGCCGCCTGTCCGCCTTCCGGTCCATCGGTCGGTCTGCGGCGGACCCTTCCACGCGGGCGCTTGTGACCGCGATCGCCCCGTGGGCGACGGCCGCCCGGACCCGGAGTCGGACCGGTTTGATCCGGTTCCTTCGATGCTTCGTCGGCCTGCTGATAGAAGTTACCAGTCTCGAGCACCTCGCCGCGGCAGATCCATACTTTCACACCGATGCATCCGTACGTGGTGTGGGCGGTCGAGACGGCATAGTCAATATCCGCTCGGAGCGTATGAAGCGGCGTGCGACCTTCTTTGTACTTTTCAGTACGGGCGATTTCAGCACCGCCGAGACGGCCGGCGCACTGCACTTTCACACCGAATGCACCCATCTTCATTGTGGCAGCCAGAGCCTTCTTGAGCGCCCGACGGAAGGAGACACGCCCTTCCAGCTGACGCGCGATCGAGTCAGCCACGAGCTGCGCATCGAGTTCCGGCTTTCTTACTTCGACAATATTCAGCAGGATGTCTTTCTTGGTCAGCAACTGGAGCTCTTCGCGAAGTTTGTCGACTTCGGCTCCCTTACGTCCAATCACGATACCGGGACGCGAGGTATGGATATCGATGGTCACCCGTTTCGGGGCGCGTGCGATCTGGACCTTGGCGATTCCGGCGTTGTCGAGACGTTTGCTGATGTACCGTTTCACCATCATATCTTCATAGACCAGATCCGCAAAATTGCGGTCCGGGGCATACCAGCGACTATTCCAGGACCTGATAATGCCGAGTCGTAAACCAATGGGATGTGTCTTCTGTCCCAAAGTAAGCTCCTTAAAAAATCAGATTACTCTTCGCTTTTCTTTTGCGCCTTGGCCGCCGGTTTGGCTTTCGCTTTCGCGGTGGTCTTCTTTGCGGCGCCGCCCTTGGCCTTGGCTTTCGCTTTGGTCGCGGACGTCTTCTTGGTCGCGCGCTTTTTTGCCGCCGTCTTGGAGCCGGTCTTTTCAGCGGCCTCCTCGGTCTTAGCGGCTTTCGTCGCAGCACGACGCGGAGTCGGCGCTACAGCCTGACCTTCGATCTCGATGGTCAAATGGCAATAACGCTTGTAGTACCGATACACCCGGCCCATCGAACGATAGCGAATCCGCTTGGCCATCGGTGCGGCATCGACCAGGATCCGCTTGATAACCAGATCCTCGGGATGCAGGTGGTCAGTGCCTTCTTTCGACAGGACATTGGCCGCCGCCGATTTCAGCGTCTTGGCCATGTGTCGGGCAGCCACCTTGGGTGTATAATTCAAAATTCCGAGCGCCTTCTCCACCGGCAGACCTCTAACCAGGCCGGCCACGAGCCGCATCTTGCGGGGCGGAATGCTTACGAAACGCAGGCGCGCTTTGCCTGTCACCGTCATGGTTTACTGCGCTCCTTTCAGAGCGGAGGCACGCTCGGTCAGTTTGCCGCCGTGACCGCGGAAGGTCCGGGTCGGGGCAAACTCGCCAAGCTTATGGCCGACCATGTTCTCGGTGACGTAGATGGGAACGAACTTGTTACCGGTATGAACGGCGAACGTGTGCCCGACAAATTCCGGCAAAATGGTCGACCGGCGTGACCAGGTCTTGATCACTTTCTTCTCTCCGGTATCATTTAGTACCTGAACCTTTGTCGCCAGATGTTCATCGACGAACGGTCCTTTTTTCAGCGAGCGAGGCATCTATTACTCTCCGTCCCTATAATTTCACTCGACGATCCTGAACGACATGATCCGTCGATTTCCGTTTACTTCTCGTTTTATATCCCTTGGTCGGTTTGCCCCACGGCGTGCAGGGGTGACGACCACCTGAGGTCCGTCCTTCACCGCCACCCATCGGGTGATCGACCGGGTTCATCGCCACGCCACGCACCGAAGGACGTCGTCCTCTCCAGCGGGAAGCGCCGGCCTTGCCGTAGACGATATTCTTATGATCCAGGTTGGAGACCTGTCCGATCGTCGCAAAGCACTTCTCGGGGACGGTCCGCATTTCGCCGGACGGCATCTTGAGGGTGACCTTGCCGCCTTCTTTCGCCACGATCTGGCAGAAGGATCCGGCCGAACGGGCCATCTGGCCCCCCTTGCCGGGACGAAGTTCGATATTGTGGACGGTCGTACCGAGGAGCATCCGACCGAGCGGCATCGAATTGCCGACGCGGTTCTCAACGGTTTCGCCCGACATCAACTGGTCATCGACCTTCAGATTGTCCGGGGCGATGATATATCTTTTTTCTCCGTCGGCGTAATGCAACAGGGCAATACGGGCGGAGCGATTGGGGTCGTATTCAATAGAGGCGACACGCGCCGGGATGTTGTACTTGTTGCGCTTGAAATCGACAAGACGATACATCCGCTTGTGTCCACCCCCACGACAGAATGCCGTCACGCGACCTTTGTTGTTGCGACCGCCCGATTTTCTGATCGGCCGGAGGAGCGATTTCTCCGGAATCACCGAAGTGATCTCATCGAAAGTCGGCACCGCGCGGAATCGCAGCGACGGGGTTATGGGACGAAATTTCTTAACAGCCATCGTATCCACCAACCTTCACTAGACATTCTCGAACATGGATATGACCTCACCCTTTTTGAGACGCACGATGGCTTTCTTCCAGGTTGAGGTTTTACCTATCACGTAACGGGTACGGCGCTTCTTACCGGGGACGACAACCGTCCTCACCGAATCGACATGCACCTTGAAAAGACGCTCAATCGCCATCCGAATTGTGTGCTTGTTCGCGCTTTTGTCGACCTCGAAAACGTATTCATTATTCAACTGGCGAAGCAGCGTGGAACGCTCTGTCGCCTTGTGCATTTTGATTATCTGACGGGCATCAAGACTCATCCGAACACCTCGTGAACTTTCTCCAGCCCGGCCTTGGTGACGAATACGTAATCGGCGTTGAGCAGATCGTATCCGTTCGCCAGCGCAGCCCGGCCGTATTTCACTTTTTGAAGATTCCCGCAGGACAACTGGCAGTTTTTCGTTTCTGCCTTCGTCGAGAATCAAGCACTTCTTGTCGGCGGCGTCGAACCTGGCGAGCATGTTCACGATCGCCTTCGTCTTGATCTCCGCAAGCTCGATCTGGTCGACCACCCTGATATTCCCCTGCTTGGCCTTATCGGAGAAGACCGACCGGATGGCCAGCTTCTTCATTCGTTTCGGCATCTCGTAACCGTACAGACGAGGGGACGGACCGAACACGATACCGCCATGACGCCAGACCGGCGAACGGGAGGTGCCGGAACGGGCATGCCCGGTTCCTTTTTGCCTCCACGGTTTCTTACCACCGCCGCTTACATCACGACGGGTCTTCACCTGGGCGTTCCCCTGGCGTTGCCGCGCGAGATAGTTCACGACGTACTGGTGAACCACGCTCTCGTTGGGTTCGACTTCGAAGACTTCCGGTTTCAATTCAACCGAGCCGACTTCGGCGCCTTCCTGATTGTAAACTTTCACATTCATCGTATATATCCACCGTTAGCGACGATTCGTTGAGCGAATCTTCAGCAACGCCCCGTCGAAACCCGGGACGGCTCCTTTGACAAGCATCAGATTCTCGTTTTCGATGATCCTTACGACCCGAAGATTCAGCGTCGTAACTTTGTCTCGGCCGAGGCGGCCGGCCATCCGCTGACCTTTGAAGACGCGCGACGGATAGGAAGATGCGCCGATTGAACCGGGGGCGCGCCAGCGATCGGACTGACCGTGCGTGACATTGGCACCATTGAAATGATGGCGCTTCATGCCGCCGGCAAACCCGAGACCGCGCGATACACCCGAAACATCGACCTTCTCGCCCGGTTTGAACTGGTCGACTTTGATTTCCGCACCGACCTCAAATTCGGCGTCGTCGAAACGCAGCTCGCGCAGATACCGGGTCGGCTCTACTCCCGCTTTCGCGAAATGTCCGGCCATCGACTTGTTCACGTGCTGCTTACGGCGAGATCCGAATCCTACCTGGTATCTGGCATATCCGTCCTTCTCGACCGTCTTCTTCGCCACCACCGGACAGGGGCCGGCCTGAATCACCGTCACCGGAATGGCTTCACCCGATTCCGTGAAGATGCGGGTCATGCCGAGTTTCTTTCCGTAAATTTCCTTCATAGTGCTCAACCCTGTCAGGTTTTGATCTCCACATCGACGCCGGCCGGAAGGTCCAGCTTCATCAGGGCGTCAACCGTCTGCGGAGTCGATTCGTAAATGTCTATTACGCGTTTGTGTACTCTGGTCTCGAACTGCTCACGCGACTTTTTGTCGACGTGGGGCGAGCGCAGGACGGTGTACACCGTACGCTTCGTGGGAAGCGGCACCGGACCGACGATCTTCGCACCGGTGCGAAGCACCGTCCGGGCTATTTCCTTCGTTGATTTGTCGAGGGCATAGTGATCGTACGCCTTCAACCTGATTCGTATTTTCTGTACGTCCATTACTCACGCACCTTAATTTACTCAACCACTTCGGCAATGACGCCGGCGCCGACCGTCCGACCACCTTCACGAATGGCGAACCGAAGTTCCTTCTCCATCGCGATCGGCGTGATCAGCTCGACTTCCAACGACACGTTGTCTCCGGGCATCACCATCTCCACTCCCGAAGGAAGATGCGCTACACCCGTCACGTCCGTCGTCCTGAAATAGAACTGCGGACGATATCCGTTGAAGAACGGGGTGTGACGACCACCCTCTTCCTTGGTCAGAATGTACACCTCGGCCTTGAACTTCTTGTGCGGCGTGATCGAACCCGGCTTGGCCAAAACCATACCACGCTCGATGTCGTCTTTGTCCACGCCACGAAGCAGCAATCCGACGTTGTCACCCGCTTCACCATAGTCAAGCAGCTTGCGGAACATCTCAACACCCGTCACCACCGTCTTACGGGTGTCACGGATTCCGACGATCTCCACTTCCTCACCCTGCTTCACCACGCCCCGCTCGATACGACCGGTTCCCACCGTCCCGCGTCCGGTAATCGAGAACACATCCTCGACCGGCATCAAAAACGGCTTGTCGGTGTCACGCTTCGGAGCCGGAATATACTCATCCAGCGCATTCACCAGATCGTCGATCGACTTGAACGCCGGATCATCCAGCTTCCGCGACGTGTCCGATCCGGCCGTCATCGCCTGAAGGGCGCTGCCGCGTATCACCGGAATATCGTCTCCCGGGAACTGATAGCTCGACAACAGTTCGCGAACTTCGAGTTCGACCAGATCCAGCAGTTCCGGATCATCAACCATATCAACTTTATTCATGTATACCACGATAAACGGCACACCCACCTGGCGGGCCAGAAGAATGTGCTCGCGCGTCTGCGGCATCGGACCGTCGGAAGCGCTCACCACCAGGATCGCGCCGTCCATCTGGGCCGCGCCCGTGATCATGTTCTTCACATAGTCCGCGTGACCCGGGCAGTCCACGTGCGCGTAGTGACGCTTGTCCGTCTCGTACTCCACGTGCGCCGTCGCGATCGTAATACCGCGCTCACGCTCTTCAGGAGCGTTGTCAATCGAATCAAAACTCCGTATCTGCGTGTTGTTCTTACGCGCCAGATACATCGTGATCGCCGCCGTCAACGTCGTCTTGCCATGATCTACGTGACCGATCGTGCCTACATTCACATGCGGCTTCGTCCGCTCAAATTTCTGCTTCGCCATTACTCAGGCATCCTCCACTATATTTTGACACTTTCTAACATTTTCTTCGATACTTCACTCGGGACCTGCGAGTACTTCGCGAATTGCATCGTGAAGACCGCTCGTCCCTGCGAGATGTTTCTCAATGTGTTGGCGTATCCGAACATTTCCGAGAGAGGCACGCTTGCGGCGATAACGTTCACATCGTTACGCGGAACCATCCCGTTGATTTTTCCGCGGCGCGAGTTCAGGTCGCCGACAACCGCACCCATGTAAGCTTCAGGCACGACAACTTCAACATCCATGATCGGCTCCAGCAAGATCGGACCCGCCTTGCGGGCGCCATCCTGGAAAGCGATCGATCCGGCGATCTTGAAAGCCATTTCGCTCGAGTCGACTTCATGATAGGTGCCGTCGAGCAGCTGGCAGTGGACGCCTGTCACCGGATAGCCGGCCAGAATTCCGTTCTGCATGGCTTCTTTGATCCCTTTTTCGATCGGGCCAATATACTCTCTGGGAATCGATCCGCCAACTATCTTATTCTCGAATTTGAATTCTGTCCCGTCATCGGTCGGCCCGACCCGCATGAAGACATGGCCATACTGGCCCTTGCCGCCGGACTGACGGACAAACTTGCCCTCGCAATCCACTGTGCGCGTTACGGTTTCCTTGTAAGCCACCGACGGGCGACCAACCGTCGCACCGACCGAAAATTCCCGCATCAGGCGGTCAACCAAAATCTCCAAATGAAGCTCACCCATACCGCTGATGACCGTCTGACCGGTCTCGTCGTCATATTTGACCTTAAAGGTTGGGTCTTCTTCGGCGAGCTTGATCAGGGCGTCAGTCAGTTTGTCCTGGTCGGCCTTGGTTTTCGGCTCGATCGAAACGGAAACCACCGGCGCCGGGAAGGTCATACTCTCCAGAACGACCGGATGTTTCGGGTCACAGAGGGTGTCACCAGTCGTGGTCTTACGCAGACCGATAACGGCGACGATATCTCCCGCGACCGCCTCCTGAATGTCTTCGCGCTTATTGGCGTGCATCCTCAGAAGACGGGCGATACGCTCTTTGATTCCGGAATTGGGATTCAGAAGGTAACTTCCGGCCTGAACGGCGCCGGAATATACCCGCATATACGTGAGCTTGCCGACATAAGGATCGGTCGCGATCTTAAACGCCAGCGCCGAAGTCGGTTCATCGGTAGTCGGGTGGCGCTCAATGACTTTGTCCGGACGGTCCGGATCGTGTCCGGTGATCGCGGGCATATCGACCGGTGACGGCAGAAAGTCAATGATACTGTCAAGCAGCTTCTGAATGCCTTTATTCTTGAATGATGACCCGCACAGAACCGGGACCATCTTGCTTGCGATAGTAGCCTTGCGAACGGCCGCCATGACCTGCTTGGAGTCGAGCGGCTCATCGTGGAGAAATTGCTCGAGCAGGTGATCATCGAAATCGGCGACCGCCTCAAGCAGTTTCTCGCGATATTCGTGAGCTATCTCTTTCATGTCGTCCGGGACTTCGAGATCGTCGTAGGTGGTCCCGTGCGAGTCCTCGTGGAACACTCGGAACTTCATTTCGAGCAAGTCGATAATTCCGCTGAACAGATCTCCTTCACCGGCCGGTATCGTTACCGCCACACAGCGAGTGGCAAACCGATCATTCATCGCCTTGAGGGTGTGAGCGAAATCGGCGCCGGTGCGGTCCATCTTATTAATGTAAGCGATTCGAGGAACGCCGTACTTGTCGGCCTGGCGCCAGACCGTCTCAGATTGGGGCTCCACTCCGCCTACCGCACAAAACAGCGCAACCGCGCCGTCCAGAACCCGAAGAGACCGTTCGACTTCAACCGTGAAATCGACATGCCCGGGGGTGTCGATGATATTAATGGTATGGTTGCGCCAGAAACAGCTAGTCGCGGCCGACGTAATCGTAATGCCGCGTTCTTTTTCCTGTTCCATCCAGTCCATAGTCGCCGCACCTTCATGGACTTCACCCATGCGGTGCGTTCTGCCGGTATAGAAGAGAATCCGCTCAGTAGTGGTCGTCTTCCCGGCATCGATATGGGCCATAATGCCTATATTTCTAACATTTTCTAATTTCGTCTTCGCAGACATAAAAAATCCCTACTGATCAATCCTTCTCAGCGTGTCGGGCTAGATGTTTGTTGAAGAGTGGGATTAGGGTCGCAACTATCAGCAGGGCGGGGAATACGGGAGACTACCAACGGAAGTGAGCGAAAGCCTTGTTGGCTTCGGCCATCTTGTGGGTGTCTTCTTTCTTCTTAATGGACGAGCCTTCGTTATTGGCTGCGGCCATGAATTCTCCAGCCAGTCTGTCCGCCATCGTATTGCCCGTGCGGGCGTGAGCGTACAGAATGAGCCAGCGAATCGCCAGAGCTGTCCGTCGGTCCGGACGTACTTCGACCGGAACCTGGTAGGTTGCTCCTCCTACTCTTCTTGATCTTACTTCCAAAACCGGTTTCACGTTATTCACCGCCTTACGAAACAGCTCGAGGCCGCTTTGACCGGTTTTCTTTTCCATTTGATCGATCGCCGAATAGAAACTCCGTTCGGCCGTCGACCGCTTTCCGTCTTTCATCAAACAGGAGATAAACTGGGTAATCAGCCTGTCTCCGAATTTATAGTCAGGTACAACTTCCTGCTTTATGGCACTGGTTCTTCTTGACATAATCCAACCCGATTACTCTTTAGGTTTCTTCGTCCCGTATTTGGAGCGACTGCGCTTTCTCTCGGCGACACCGGAGGTGTCCATGGTCCCACGAATGATGTGGTAACGGACGCCTGGAAGGTCTTTGACACGACCGCCACGAATCATGACAATCGAGTGCTCCTGCAGATTATGGCCTTCGCCCGGTATGTACGCCGTCACCTCGATCTGATTGGTCAGGCGCACACGAGCAACCTTCCGCAGGGCCGAATTCGGCTTCTTCGGTGTCGACGTATAAACCCTGGTACAGACGCCGCGTTTCTGCGGACATGAATCCAGAGCCGGGGCCTTGGTCTTGTCAATCGCCCGGGATCTTCCCTTACGAATTAACTGGTTTATAGTCGGCAATTCTGCTCCTATAAATTGAGTAACAAATTTCTACCAAAGATTCGCATTTTACACCTGGCAACCAAAATTGTCAAGCGTTTTTATCAAAAATATCAACCGCGGAGCTCTCGCGCTCCAGGGCAACCCCTTCAACCAACTCGTCTTCGTCTTCATCCTGCTCATGGATGACTTTAAGATCCTTATATTTCTCAATTCCGGTGCCGGCCGGAATGAGATGCCCGATGATGACGTTCTCCTTCAGGCCCAGCAGATAGTCCACTTTGCCGGAAATAGCCGCCTCGGTCAAGACCTTGGTGGTCTCCTGGAAGGAAGCTGCCGAGATGAAGCTTTCGGTGGTCAATGACGCCCTGGTAATACCCAGAAGCAACGGCTGGAACCGAGCCGGTTCGCCCCCTTCGGCGATCACCCTGGCGTTTTCCTCGTAGAACTTGATCTTGTCGACCTTCTCCCCTTCGAGGAAGTTGGTGTCACCGACATACTCGATCAGCACCTTCTGCATCATCTGGCGGACGATCGTTTCGATATGCTTATCGTTGATCTTCACACCCTGCAGACGGTAGACCTCCTGGATTTCATCCACTAGGTACTTCTGCACCGCTTCGTCTCCGGAGACCCGAAGGATGTCGTGCGGGTCTTTGGGACCCTCGCAAAGGCGGTCGCCCGCCAGTACCCGATCGCCGGCATGAACCATCAGGTGTTTGCCGTGCGGGACGAGGTATTCGCGTTCTTCCCCTTCTTCACCTTTCACGAAGATTTGCTGCTGACCGCGGACCGTCTTCCCGAAATCGACGATCCCGTTGATTTCCGCAATAACCGCCGGATCGTGCGGCCGACGAGCTTCGAACAACTCGGCAACCCGAGGCAGACCGCCCGTGATATCGCGCGACTTGGAGATGAAGCGCGGCATTTTGACGAGGTTATCACCAGCCTGAACCGCCTGCCCATCAGCGACCTGAAGTTGGGCATCGGTCGGAATGCGATAGCTGGCCACCACTTTGTCCTGGTCGGTAACGACTGTGATCGTCGGGAAAAGTGACTTGTCTTTCGTGTCAACAATAATCTGCTGAATCATACCGGTCTGATCATCGATCGCCTCGCGGTAAGATACATCGATAATAATGTCCTTGAACTTGATCTTACCGGTCTTTTCGGTCAGGATCGTACCGGTGTAAGGATCCCATTCAAAGATCACGTCTCCCTTCTTGATCGCCTGACCTTCCTTAACGAACAGGTGGGCGCCGTACGGGATGTGGAGACGAGAGCGGACTCTTCCCTTGTCGTCGACAATATGCACTTCGCCGACGCCATCGCGGCTGACCACCATCACCGTGGCGTCATCGCGGTCGATCGACTTGATGTCCACAAACTGGGCTATACCGTCGTACTTTGAGGTCACCTGGGACTGCTCGGCAATACGGGCGGCCGTTCCACCGATATGGAAGGTACGCAGGGTGAGCTGGGTGCCCGGCTCACCGATCGACTGTGCGGCAATCACGCCGACCGCTTCACCAATCTCCACCATCTTCAGCGTGGACAGGTTACGGCCGTAGCATTTCGCACAGACACCGTATTTTGATTCACAGGTCAGCACCGAACGGATGCGGACCATGTCGATACCGGAGTCCTCAATCTGCTGGGCTTCCTTTTCACGAATTTCCTGACCGTTCTCGACGATCACCTGGTCCGAGATAGGATCATAGATATCCTCGAGCGAGACGCGTCCGAGAATACGGTCGGAGAGGGATTCGATGACTTCTTCTCCCTCTTTAATAGCGGAAACGTCGAGCCCAAGAATCGTGCCGCAGTCAGGCTCCCGGATGATTACATCCTGAGCGACGTCGACCAGACGGCGGGTCAGATAACCGGCATCGGCCGTCTTTAACGCCGTATCGGCCAGACCTTTACGGGCGCCGTGCGTGGAGATGAAGTACTCCTGCACGGTGAGACCTTCGCGGAAGTTTGCGGTAATCGGGTTTTCGATAATTTCACCGACACCACCGGTAATCTTTTTCTGCGGTTTGGCCATCAGACCGCGCATTCCGGCAAGCTGACGGATCTGTTCTTTCGAACCACGAGCGCCGGAGTCGGCCATCATGAAGATCGGATTGAATCCGTCCTTCTGGGCGGCCAGGTTGTTAAACATCACGCTTGCGATTTCGTTGGTGACGCCGGTCCAGGTATCGATCACCTGGTTATAGCGCTCACCATTGGTAATCACGCCGCGTTCATACCTTTTGGTGATCTTCACCACGCTTTCGCGTGCTTTGTCGATAAGCTTGTTCTTCTCTTCCGGAACCACCAGATCATCGATGGACACCGTCACGCCGGAAAGAGTGGCGTATTCGAACCCGAGCTTTTTCAAACGGTCGAGGAAGTCAACGGTCACGTCCTGACCCATATCGGTGTATACGCTTTTGACCAGTTCCTCGAGTTTTCCCTTGGTGGCTACGTCGTTGAAGTACGGCATGCCCTTGGGGACGATATTGTTGAACAGGAGGCGGCCGACCGAAGTCGTCACCAGCTGTTGATTCATTCTGATCTGAACGGTAGCGTGCAGGGCGACAAACCCGTGATCGTACGCCGCCTGGGCCTCGTCGGCCGACGAGAAGATCATCTTCTCCCCTTTGGCTCCCGGACGAAGCTTGGTCAGGTAGTAGCAGCCAAGTACGATGTCCTGGCTGGGGACAGCGATTGGGCGTCCCGACGACGGCACGAGAATGTTATTGGTCGCCAGCATGAGCAGGCGAGCTTCCAGCTGCGCCTCGAATGAGAGTGGCACGTGCACCGCCATCTGGTCACCGTCGAAGTCAGCGTTGAACGCGGCACAAACGAGCGGGTGTAAGCGGATGGCCTTCCCCTCGACCAGCACCGGGTAGAACGCCTGGATGCCGAGACGGTGAAGGGTGGGGGCGCGGTTCAGCAGGACCGGATGATCTTCGATTATCTCTTCGAGGATATCCCAGACCTCCGGGCGCTCCTTCTCCACCAGTTTCTTGGCCGATTTGACCGTCTGAACGTACCCCTTCTCTTCAAGCTTCATGATGATGAACGGCTTGAACAGCTCCAGGGCCATGTTTTTCGGCAGACCGCATTGGTGCAGGCGCAATTCCGGACCTACCACGATCACGGAACGGCCGGAGTAGTCAACGCGCTTGCCGAGCAGATTCTGACGGAACCGCCCCTGTTTTCCTTTCAGCAGATCTGAAAGGGACTTGAGCGGGCGCTTGGAATCGCCGCGAACCGAATGAGTCCGACGACCGTTGTCAAACAGCGCATCGACCGCTTCCTGCAGCATTCTTTTTTCGTTACGAAGAATAACTTCAGGAGCCTGAATGTCGATCAGCTTTTTGAGACGGTTGTTGCGGTTGATCACGCGACGATACAGATCGTTCAGATCCGAAGTCGCAAACCGACCGCCTTCGAGCGGAACGAGCGGGCGCAGATCCGGCGGAATCACCGGAATCACGTCCATGATCATCCACTCCGGACGGTTGTTGGACTGGCGGAACGACTCGATAATGCGAAGCCGTTTCAGTACGTCTTTCTTGCGCTGGACCGAGGTTTCCACCTTGGCCTGGGCGCGAAGAGTGACCGCCATTTCATCGATATCCAGCTTCCTGAGCAGCTCGCGGACAGCGTCGGCGCCCATACGAGCGTCGAACGTCTTCCCGGCTTCTTCGAGGTCGATGAACTCCTCTTCAGTGACAACGTCTCCCTGATTATAGGAAGAGTTACCCGGATCGATGATCAAATAGGCTTCGTAATACAGTATCTTTTCCAGATCGCGAATCGAGAGATCCAATAGATTGCCAATACGGGACGGAAGGGACTTGAAGTACCAGATGTGAGATACCGGAACGGCCAGCTTAATATGGCCCATGCGTTCACGACGCACTTTCGATTGTGTAACTTCGACTCCGCAGCGATCGCACACGATACCGCGGAAGCGAATTCGTTTATATTTACCGCAGTTGCATTCCCAGTCCTTCACCGGACCGAAAATTCTCTCGCAGAAAAGACCATCGCGCTCCGGCTTGAACGACCGGTAGTTGATGGTTTCCGGCTTGGTAACCTCACCGTACGACCAGGAAAGAATCGTTTCGGGCGATGCGATCTGGATTTGGATCGCCGCGAAATCCGATGGTTTCCTGTTAGGTCCCTGATTTCTTCCTGCCAAATCGGCCATGGAACTCTCCTTTATATCAAGCGCCCGCGATTACGCGGGCGCAGTCATCGCAAATACAATCCTTACTTCTCGATCAACTGGATATCGAGACCCAGCGCCTGAAGTTCTTTAATCAAGACATTAAAGGCTTCCGGATAGCCCGGTTCCGGCGGATTTTCGCCCTTAACGATCGCTTCGTACACTTTGCTTCGACCGGTGACGTCGTCCGACTTGACCGTAAGCATCTCCTGAAGGGTGAAAGCTGCGCCGTAAGCTTCGAGCGCCCAGACTTCCATCTCTCCGAAACGCTGGCCACCGAACTGAGCCTTGCCGCCGAGCGGCTGCTGGGTAACGAGCGAGTAGGGACCGATCGACCGGGCGTGGATCTTGTCGTCGACCAGGTGCGACAGCTTCAGCATGTAGATAATGCCGACCGTCACCGGGTTGTCGAACGCCTCGCCTGTCAGACCGTCGTACAACTGCAGTTTACCGTTTTCCGGCAGCTTGGCCTCACGGAGCTTCTCCCGGATCTGCTCGATCGTGGCCCCCTCGAATACCGGGGTGGCCATGTACGTATCGAGTTTATGAGCGGCCCAGCCAAGATGGGTCTCAAGGATCTGTCCGACGTTCATACGGGAAGGAACGCCGAGCGGATTCAGAATGATATCCACCGGGGTACCGTCCGCCTGATACGGCATGTCCTCGACCGGGACGATACGGGAGACAACACCTTTGTTGCCGTGACGTCCGGCCATCTTGTCACCGACCGAGATCTTGCGACGGATCGCGATAGTCACCTTCACCAACTGCTTCACGCCGGGCGGCAACTCCGCGCCGCGCACAACCTTGTCGATTTCAATCTCCATCTCCTGCTTTTTCAGATCGAGGAGACGGGTCGATTCGGTAAGGATGCTCTCGACATGCTTGTTGGCCGTGTCATTGTCGCAGAATCCATCGGGAGCGACCACGTTGTCGAGGTCAAAATCCGTAAAGAAGTCGGATTTGAACTTATGTCCAGCGCGAATCGCCACTGAATTATCGGCAACCGACCTGACCGTCTGCGACGTGTGACCGTCGAGCATCTCACCAACCCGCTGATTACGCAGTTTGGTGATGTCGGAAATCTTTTTGCCGAATTCCTTGCGGATTTGAGCGATCTGCGTCTTCTCAAGCTTCTTGGCCTCTTCCGTGCGCTCCTTGCGAGTGAAGACCTGGGTCTTGATGACCACACCCTTCATTCCGGGCGGCGCCTTCAAAGAGGCATCTTTCACATCGCCCGCTTTCTCCCCGAAGATCGCTCTCAAGAGCCGTTCCTCCGGAGAAAGCTCGGTCTCGCCTTTCGGCGTGACTTTGCCTACGAGAATATCACCGGCTTCGACCTCGGCGCCGGCCCGGATAATGCCGTTCTCGTCGAGATTGAGCAACGCTTCTTCCGACACATTCGGAATTTCACGGGTGATCTCTTCCGATCCGCGTTTGGTGTCGCGGACCTGAAGTTCGTATTCTTCGATATGAATCGAGGTATAAATGTCGTCGCGGACCAGCCGTTCCGACAGAATAATCGCGTCTTCAAAGTTGTACCCGCGCCACGGCATAAAGGCAACGAGGACATTGTAGCCCAGGGCCAATTCGCCGCGGTCGACCGCCGGGCCGTCCGCAAGGACATCTCCGATATCGACCTTGTCGCCCAACTTGACAGTCGGACGATAGTTGATGCAGGTATCCTGGTTCGACCGACGGAATTTCGTCAGCTTGTACTCACGATCTTCAACATAACCGAGTTCCCCGACCCGGGCTTTCAATTCCGGACGGATAACCACGCGGCTGGCGTCGACAAAAACGACCTCGCCGGCATGCTTCGTTCGGATGACCGCACCGGCGTCATACGCCACCTTCTGCTCCATACCGGTTCCGACAAACGGCGCCTGGGTGCGAAGCAGCGGTACCGATTGGCGCTGCATGTTGGAGCCCATGAGGGCGCGGTTGGCGTCGTCATGTTCCAAAAACGGAATGAGCGATGCCGCAACCGACACGATCTGTCTCGGGGAGACATCCATGTACTGGATCTCACCCGGCTGGAGCAGCGGATAATCCGAACGAATTCGCCCGGTGACCAGTTCGTTCACGAACTTGCCGTGCGAGTCGATCGGCTCGTTGCTCTGCGCGATATGATACCGGTCTTCCTGATCGGCCGAGAGAAACTCGATCTCGTCAGAGACCTTGCCATTGCTTACTTTGCGGTACGGTGTTTCGAGAAAACCGTACTTATTGATCCGCGCGAACGTCGCCATCGAAGTAATCAGCCCGATATTCGGACCTTCCGGCGTTTCGATCGGGCACATCCGACCGTAGTGCGTATGGTGCACGTCGCGGACTTCGAATCCCGCGCGCTCCCGCGTCAGACCGCCCGGACCGAGTGCGGACAGACGGCGTTTGTGCGTCAGCTCCGACAACGGGTTGGTCTGGTCCATGAACTGCGACAACTGCGATGAACCGAAGAACGTCTCAACCACCGACGATACCGTTCTGGCGTTGACCAGAAGCTGCGGTGTGACATTTTCCTGATCCTTCAGCGAGAGTCGTTCGCGAATAGTGCGGGCGACACGAGTCAGGCCGACCGAGAACAGGTTGGCAAGCAGCTCGCCGACCGTACGGGCGCGCCGGTTCCCCAGGTGATCGATGTCATCGGTGAAGCCGGTTTCGTTACACAGTCCAACCACGTAGCGGATAATCGCTACGAAATCTTTCGGGTCGAGAGTGGTGCGGTCGAGCGGGATATCCAGGCTCATCCGCTGATTTATCATATACCGGCCGACCTCGCCGAGGTCGTACCGTTTGTTACCGAAGAAGAATTTGTCGACCAGCGACTCTGCCATTTCGAGTGACGGCGGTTCGCCCGGACGAAGAATTCCATATATTTTGAAAAGCGCCTCCTCGCGGGAGTGCGTGACATCTTTCTTGATCGTATTGAGCATCACAGGGACTTCGCGACGATCGGTCACGCGCACGACTTTCACCGACTTGACGCCGTTGTCGATGATCGCCTGCATCACATCCTCGGACAGGGCTTCGCCGACCCCGTAGAGGACTTCGCCGGTGTCCTTGTTGACCACCGTCTCGGCGAGGAAACCGCCCTCGAGATCTTTCGCCTTCTTGCCGGTCAGGCTTACTTTCTCGGGGCTGTAAAAGAGTGAAATGATCTCGTCGTCCAGAGAATATCCGATCGCCCGGAGTATCGTCGAGACCGGAAGCTTGCGCTTCGAGTCGATATACAGATACATGATGTCATTTATATCGGTGCTGAACTCCATCCAGCTTCCGCGATACGGAATGATCCGCGCCGAATACAGCTTCTTGCCGTTGGGGTGCATTTCTTCGTCGAAAAAGACGCCCGGGCTGCGATGAAGCTGACTGACCACGACACGCTCGGCGCCATTGATAATGAACGTACCCCACTCGGTCACGAGCGGGAGTTCGCCGAGGTAGACATCCTGTTCGATAATATCCTTAACCTGCTTCTCTTCACCTTCGCCCTGTCTCGAGATCAGGCGCATGGTGACGCGAAGCGGGGCGGCGAAAGTCATGTTTCGCTCGCGACATTCGTCGATCGAATAGCGGGTCGGGCCGAGATGGTAGCCGACATACTCCAGCGAATAGTTCTCATGCACATCAGTGACCGGGAAGATCTCACTAAAGATCTGGTGCAGGCCGGCCATCTGGCGTTTGCTTGCCGGAACATCGGGCTGGAGGAAATTATTGTACGACTCCACCTGAACTTCGAGAAAGTTCGGCATCGCGGTGGCGTCAGAAAAGGTGCCGAAATTAAATCTCTCAATCAGTCTGGTTTGGGCCAAAGTCGAACCCTCCTAACAAATGAAAAAACGAGCCAGGCAACAGGGTAGAACCCCGCAGCCGGCCGGGAAATACATTTTTATTTACAGACACGTGGCGATTCTGTCCTTCGTCTTACTTGTCTCCCCAGATTTCATTAACGGGGAGCCGGTCTCAGCAGTCAATCAGCCAACACAGAACAAAAAAACTGGGAATTTGACGTATGTGACTGTTAAACCGACCGGAAACCAATATGTTCCCGGTCGGGCACGTCCGCACAGTTACTTGATTTCGACAATGGCGCCTGCTTCTTCGAGCTTCGCCTTGGCCTTCTGAGCCTCTTCTTTGGAGAGACCTTCTTTGACCTTGGCAGGGGCACCTTCGACCAGATCTTTGGCTTCTTTCAGTCCGAGCGATGTCAGTTCGCGGACCGTCTTAATGACCTGAATCTTCTTATCGCCGGCCGAATTCAAGACCACGTCGAATTCTGTCTGCTCTTCCGCTTCCGCGGCGGCGCCGGCAACAGGTCCAGCCGCAACCGCGACAGGAGCAGCGGCCGTCACGCCGAACTTGTCCTGGATCGCTTTGGACAGATCGGCGAGATCCATCGCGGACAGCTCCGCGATCTTGTCGACGATTTCGTTAATAGCTGCGTTTGCCACTTTATTTACCTCACTAGTTCTAAGATTAGTTCTTCGTTTTCAACTTTATCACATCAGCGCCGCGATCGTCCAAACAACCCTCAGGGCTGCTTAGAAGCATGGACGGGCGGGGCGCAAGTCCAATTATTGCCTCAAGTTACCCCTTCTTCTTGGCCAGGGCGTCGAGGGTGTAGCACAGTTCTCTGAAGAAGCCATCGATACTTCCAATCAAGCTGGTAAACGGCGCTTCGACCGCGGCCAAGACCTGCGACAGAAGTATTTCGCGCGGCGGAAGTTCGGCCAGACGACCGATATCCTTGCCTCCGAACATCTTCTTCTCGACAACAAACACCTTCATCCGGGGCAGCTCGCGCTTCTTGAACGACTCGTTCAACAGCTTTGCGGCTACGACCGGATCCGATGAGCTGAATGCGACCGCGGTCGGTCCGACCAGAAACTCGTCGAGACCTTCGACCCCCGCCTCTTTGGCGGCAATGCGCATCAGCGTGTTCTTCGCTATCAGGTATCTCACGCCGCTGTCACGCAGCTCTTTTCTCAGGCCGGTCATATCGGCGACATTGAGACCCTGATAATCGGTAATAAACAAGGAGCCTGCCGACTGAAAGAGCTCTTTCATCTCGGCTACAGCTTGGAGTTTCTCCGGTTTTGGCATATTCGTTGGCTCCTTTCCTACTTCTTAGCCGTCGCTACGATGTTTTGATGATCCAGGGCGATCCCCGGGCTCATCGTGCTGCAGATCGATACTCCGAGCAGGTAGGTCCCCTTGGCGGAGGCCGGTTTGGCCCGAAGGATCGCGTCGATAAAAGCGACGACATTCTCGGATATCTGCTGCTCTCCGAAAGACAGCTTGCCGACCGAGACGGCAACATTCGACTGCTTGTCGATCCTGAACTCGATTCGTCCGCCGCGGAGTTCCTTGACGGTCCGTTCGATATCCATGGTCACGGTGCCGGTCTTGGGGTTGGGCATCAGGCCGCGCGGGCCGAGCACCTTACCGAGTTGACCGAGCACTCGCATCATATCGGGTGTGGCGACGGCGACGTCGAAGTCGGTCCATCCGCCTTTCACCTTCTCCGCCAGGTCTTCCGCGCCGACAAAATCGGCGCCGGCAGCCGTAGCTTCCTGGGCTTTTTCACCCTGCGCGAAAACCGCGACCCGGACCTTCTTGCCGGTACCGTTCGGGAGGGCGACTGTGCCGCGAACCATTTGATCCGCATGCTTCGGATTCACTCCCAGACGAACAGCCACTTCGATCGACTCGTCGAACTTCGCATACTTGTTCTCTTTGAGGATTTTCACAGCCTCATCGACAGCATACTTTTTGAACGGGTCGATTTTCGTGCGGTACGCGAGGTACTTCTTGGAATGTTTCATAAGCTCCTATTCTCCCTGCGCACGACAGCCGTGCCAGGTGGTAACGAATACATGTATATTTACTGGACTTCGATGCCCATCGAGCGCGCCGTACCCATAACCATGGACATGGCGGTCTCGATCGTTGCGGCATTGAGGTCTTTCATCTTGGTCTCGGCGATCTGCCTGACCTGGTCCATTGACACCGCACCCACTTTGTTCTTATTAGGAACGCCGGACCCTTTTTCCAGTTTCGCCGCCATTCTGAGAAGGGTCGAAGCCGGAGGGGTCTTGGTCTCAAACGAAAACGACTTGTCCGTGAAGACGGTGATAATCACCGGCGTCAGGATACCGTTTCCGCCCTGGGTACGGGCGTTGAAGGCCTTGCAGAACTCCATGATATTGACACCGCGCTGGCCGAGCGCCGGACCTACCGGCGGAGCCGGCGTGGCGCTCCCGGCGGGTATCTGGAGTTTGATGAAGCCTGCTACTTTCTTTGCCACTGTCTTATATCCTCAATGAAAACGAACAATTATTTCTTTATGAGTTCCACCTGGAGGAAATCGAGTTCCACCGGGGTGGGCCGACCGAAGATCGACACCATTACTTTTACTTTTCTGCGTTCCAAATTGACTTCGCTGACCGTTCCGGAGAAATCCATGAACGGGCCGTCGTTCACCTTCACCGCATCGCCGGCCTGGAACGGGATGTCGCTGACTTCCTCGGTCCGGCTGCGGTCGATCTGGCCGATAATACGGGTGACTTCGTTCTCACGAAGGGCCCTCGGGGCACCACCGGCGCCGACAAAATTCGTAATCCCGGGCGTCCCGACTACCAGCTCCTGCGTCTGCTTGGTGAGTTCCATCTCGACCAGAATATAGCTCGGCAGGAATTTCTTGGTGCTCGTCGTCCGCTTTCCCTGCTTCATCTCGGTGACCTGTTCGGTCGGCACCAGCACAAGTCCGAACTTCTCTTCGAGCCCGGCATTCGTGATCGCCGATTCCAGATACCGTTTGGCCTTCTGTTCATGCCCTGAAAGGGTATGCACCGCGTACCATCTTTTCGCCATCAATGACCGATCCTCATGCACCGCCGCCGCCGAATATCGCCTGGATAATCATCGCCAGGATCCGGTCAACGATACCTATGAATATGGCTACCACCAGGGAGACGACGATCGTCACGATCGTTGAACCGATCAATTCCTGCTTGGTTGGCCAGGTGACCTTCCGCAACTCGGCGATCACTTCCTTTAAGAATTTTTGAAGCTTCTCAAACACAGTAGAACCACCATTTAATTTTCCAGGCCAGGAGGGACTCGAACCCCCAGCATCCGGTTTTGGAGACCGGCGCTCTACCATTGGAGCTACTGGCCTATTGGGAATATCCCTTACCGCGTTTCCTTGTGCGAGGTGTGCTTATCGCAAAACGGACAGTACTTGCGATATTCCACCCGCTCAGGATGCAGTCGTTTATTCTTGGTCATGTTGTAATTGCGGCGTTTGCAGTCACCACAAGCCAGAATCACTTTGTCTCTCGGCATCTTTTCGCTCTATTCTAATTCTTATATTTACTCAACCACTTCGGCAATGACGCCGGCGCCGACCGTCCGACCACCTTCACGAATGGCGAACCGAAGTTCCTTCTCCATCGCGATCGGCGTGATCAGCTCGACTTCCAACGACACGTTGTCTCCGGGCATCACCATCTCCACTCCCGAAGGAAGATGCGCTACACCGGTCACGTCCGTCGTCCTGAAATAGAACTGCGGACGATATCCGTTGAAGAACGGAGTGTGACGACCGCCCTCTTCCTTGGTCAGAATGTACACCTCGGCCTTGAACTTCTTGTGCGGCGTGATCGAACCCGGCTTGGCCAGAACCATACCACGCTCGATGTCGTCTTTGTCCACACCACGAAGCAGCAATCCGACGTTGTCACCCGCTTCGCCATAGTCAAGCAGCTTGCGGAACATCTCAACACCCGTCACCACCGTCTTACGGGTGTCACGGATTCCGACGATCTCCACTTCCTCACCCTGCTTCACCACGCCCCGCTCGATACGACCGGTTCCCACCGTCCCGCGTCCGGTAATCGAGAACACATCCTCGACCGGCATCAAAAACGGCTTGTCGGTGTCACGCTTCGGAGCCGGAATATACTCATCCAGCGCATTCACCAGATCGTCGATCGACTTGAACGCCGGATCATCCAGCTTCCGCGACGTGTCCGATCCGGCCGTCATCGCCTGAAGGGCGCTGCCGCGTATCACCGGAATATCGTCTCCCGGGAACTGATAGCTCGACAACAGTTCGCGGACTTCGAGTTCGACCAGATCCAGCAGTTCCGGATCATCAACCATATCAACTTTATTCATGTATACCACGATAAACGGCACACCCACCTGGCGGGCCAGAAGAATGTGCTCGCGCGTCTGCGGCATCGGACCATCGGAAGCGCTCACCACCAGGATCGCGCCGTCCATCTGGGCCGCGCCCGTGATCATGTTCTTTACATAGTCCGCGTGACCCGGGCAGTCCACGTGCGCGTAGTGACGCTTGTCCGTCTCGTACTCCACGTGCGCCGTCGCGATCGTTATCCCGCGCTCACGCTCTTCAGGAGCGTTGTCAATCGAATCAAAACTCCGTATCTGCGTGTTGTTCTTACGCGCCAGATACATCGTGATCGCCGCCGTCAACGTCGTCTTGCCATGATCTACGTGACCGATCGTGCCTACATTCACATGCGGCTTCGTCCGCTCAAATTTCTGCTTCGCCATGTGGGTCCGAACCTCCAACAAATCATTAAAGAGCCCAGAACCAGGATCGAACTGGTGACCTCATCCTTACCAAGGATGTGCTCTACCGACTGAGCTATCTGGGCCAACGGTAGCTTCTCTAGTCAAAAAAAAAGCAGGATACTCCAGCTTTTTAAGCAAGACGAAAAATTAAAAGGATAGGCTAAGACAAGTCAAGGCATTTTTTTAGCCCGATTCCAAAAAAGCCTTGACGGGCCACTTTTAACTACCGAGCCCGCTTGGCCGAGCCCGCCCGTTATGAGCCGATTCTCTGGTCACCCCTTTCTGCTGCCATACCAACGCAAATTATTGTAAGAAAATAAGATAACAATTCGTTTACGCCAACTACGAGCCCTGTTTTGCCCGGATAATCGGGTAGTTGGCAGGCACTTGCAACAAAAAAAGCGGGAGACGGGACTCGAACCCGCGACCAATAGCTTGGAAGGCTATGACTCTACCAGCTGAGTTACTCCCGCACAGGGTAGGCTATTATATGGATAAGAGGCGGTTGAGGGCAAGGGATTTTTGTGATTTCGAGGCATCAGCTCGCGGTCGCCGTTCCGATCTCAAAAAAAAAACAGTTTTGAATAAACGTGGATAGTGTTATCGTTTATATGGAAGAACATTAGCGGGAGGCAAAATATGTCTATTGAATCTCTCAGCAATATTCCTGGGAAAGGATACTTATTATGTTTCGCGATTATCGTATCGATAATTGCCGGATTCATAGTGAGTTGTAGCGAAGACTCCCCGACCAAACCGGTCGAGCCGAAAGACTACCCGGTGTATTTCACCGATGGCTCCAGCGATTGTATGTACTATGAATATCACCCGCTGACCGGAACACTCGATTCATTCCAGCTCAGCAGGCAGTCCGCCTGGGGCCTGGCCGCATCGGCCGACGGCAAGCTGCTGTATGTATCGGGCTATTCCACGACCCATGTATTCGATTTGGAAACACACTCGCTGGTCAGAGATTTTCCGCAGAAGGCGACTGTTGCCGTATCTCCGGACAACCGGATGATTGCCCTCCACGGATACCCTACTTTGAAATTGCTCTCAACGGAGGACTATTCGGTTCTGTTTGAGGACACGATATACAGCTGGGCTGGGGTGTTCACGCCGGATGGGAAACGGTTTTACTACTGTGCTGAGCACCTGGATTCTCTGGGGCATTTCGCAGGAGACAGCCATGTGGAGATAATCGATATTGCAGGGGGGTATCAAGTGACCGCCATCGACCCGCCGGACGAATCTGAGTATTTCGACGATCCCGTGTACGGATTGCAGCCTTCGCCGGATGAGTCACGACTATATATGCTCCGAGGACCCGGACATGTCGACTACTTCGAAGTACTGGACGTTGCTTCAGGACTGGATGTCTTCAAGGATACAACGCCCCCGGGGGGAGGGTGTATCGTCACGAGCAATGATGGTCGCTACATAATCTGTACGATCCCCGAAAGCCTTCTGGACGAAGGGGGAGCGGAGCCGGTCGAATTCAACGTGTATGATGTTCTGAACAGCTTTGCCGCAAGCAAAATGTCAACAGCCGACTGTCCCTCTATCGATTCGGCCATCACGCCGTTTTGTGGTTTGGCCAAAACTCCGGATGGGAAATGGCTGCTTGTTGGCGGCACGATGGAGCCGACGGTTCTCGTGCTGGACATGTCTACAATGGAAGTGGTCAGTTGTTTTGATTTGCCCGGCCGGTATCGATGCGCGTTTACGTGCCAGACGGGCCTGTAAGAGAGTGAGGAAGGACATGGGCAAAACTAAACGGTTGAGCGGGCCAGTTAGTGCAGTAATCGTGCTAATAGCCCTGCTTGGCATTCTGAGTTGCAACGATGACTCGCCGACCAAACCGGTCGAGCCGAAAGACTACCCGGTGTATTTCACCGATGGCTCCGGCGATTGCATGTATTATGAATATCACCCGCTGACCGGGACACTTGATTCATTCCAGCTCAGCCAGACTCAGGCGCGCCAAATGTGGGTGTCGGCGGACGGCAAGCTGCTTTATCTTGCAGTGTCTTCGGGCGTGGTGGCAATCGATGTAGAAACGCATGCCGAGACCAGACAATTTCCCGGTGCAAACTACATCTCCGTCTCCCCTGACAACGAATGGATCGCTTTGCTAGGCGACTCGACTGTACAGCTTGTTAGTACCGAAGACTACTCGGTCGTCGCCGAGGACAGCGTCCATTCCGAGGGAGGGACCTTTACCGAAGACAGCAAAGGATTCTACTACTGTTCGGAAAAGAGAGACTCCATCGGAGCAGTTCAGAGCTTCGTGACCTTGATGGAGATAGACAATCAATATCATATCTCCCGGATCGATCTTCCACCAGGCAGCATCCGACCGGGAGACTCGTGCAGGTGTTGTCGTCGCAAGACGGGTCGAAGCTCTATCTCTACCGTCAGCGAACGTACAACCCGGCCTATGTATTTGTCTATGACATCGCTCTTGACTCAGTTATATTCACGAGTAGTCTGGACCCCGGATACGGAAGTATGATCCAGAGCAAAGACGGGCGATACCTGTCCTGCACGAACGCAGCTCCGCTAATCACCTGGCTCGACGATGCTTATCCCGAACTGCTCATCTACGATGTTCACAACGACTTCGCTCTCACCAAACTGACGACGGCCGATTGCCCAAGCCTGGATAGCGCCCTTACGCCGTTTACTTCCGGCGCAATGACGCCTGATGGCAAATGGCTGGTTGTCGGAGGATCAGTCGATCCGCACATCCTGGTGATCGATATGACGCAAATGCAGGTAGTAAATTGCCTCGACATCACTGATCGATATCGCTGTTGTTTTGCAGCGCAGAATGGAATGTGAAGAAAAGAGACTAAAGCGTCGTAGTCGGCGTGTAGCCCCAGTGCAGTTTGCTCTTGAGGACTTTGTAGAAACTGTTCTCCGGGAAGACGATGAAGTTGCTATAATAATCGGCTTTTACGATTCCGACATTCCCTTCCCCCTCCAGCGGCAGCATCACCTGACCATCGAGGGTGAGTCCCGCCTGGTGACCGAAGCTGGTAATGCTGATATCGAGTCGGTCTTCGGCTGAAAAGATCATCGGACGAGTGGTCAGCGAGAACGATGAAATCGGCGCGGCGATGATCGCTTCCATCTTGGGGTGCATGATCGGTCCACCTACAGCAAGAGAGTAAGCGGTAGATCCGGTCGGGGTCGCAATCACCAGTCCATCGGCTTTGTAGGTCACGACATCCTCGCCGTTCACTTTCATGTGAATGTCGATAATGCGGCTGATCGGGCCATTGTCGATCACGATATCATTCAACGCATACTCGCTCTCACAGGTCTCGATCCCGGGAGCCTCAGCCTTGAGCATCATATGCTTTTCGATCTGGTACTTCCCTTTGGTAATACTCTCCAGCGCCGGAAGAAGCTGCTGCGGGGTCAGCTGGGTGAGGAAACCGAGCGATCCGAGATTAATACCGAGAATAGGCGTCTGACTCGTTCCGGCGGCGCGGGCCGAAGCCAGCATGGTGCCATCGCCACCCATCGACACGAGAATATCGACTCCGCAGGCCATCTCGGCACGCGGGGCGTAATTCAAACTATTTTCGGTAATACTCTTGAGTTGGTCACAGAGGATGAGTTCGTTGTGGGATTTTTCCACCCAACGGACGAAAGTGTCAATCGCATCGCGCGCTCCCTGTCGGTGCAGGTTGGCAACCAGGCCGAATTTCATAGATTAGCCAGTCTTCTTATCCTTGAGCGGTACGATCCGGCTGTCTTCGGCGATCCCGTTCTTTCGCGGATGGGAGCCCTTGCGGAAAAGCAGCTTTTGAAGCAGGTTGCCGCCGTTGGTCACGGCGATGTCGGCGTGAGCGCTCAACCGTTCGATCTCGTCGACCACACTGTCAACGTCGAGTCCGACTTCCTTAAGCAAATCCGAACGGTTGCCGTGCGTCACGAACTTATCCGGTACGCCCATCGATTTGAATTTTCCGCGGAAGCCGTTTGACAAAAGATAGTCAGCTACTGCCTGACCGAATCCGCCGCGCAATGAGTTTTCTTCGATCGTGACGATCGTTTCGGCGCGGTCTTTGACGAGCCGGAGCATCCGAAGATCCATCGGTTTGACAAATCTTGCATTCACGACCGCGATATGGAGCCCCTTCTGAGCCAGTATCGATGCCGCCTTCTGAGCCGTGGTAACCATGGTTCCGACGGCGAGAACGATTGTATCACCATCGAGCGTCTCCGCTTCCCAGGTTCCCCATTCTATCGGCTGAATTCCGGGCGTCATTTCCGAAGGTACATTGTCGCGGGGATACCGGATCGCCACTGGTCCGCAGAGTTCGGCGTCGCAGGTGTAGTGAAGCATCGAGCGGAGTTCGTTGCCGTCTTTGGGAGCGGCCACGGTAATGTTCGGAACGGTAGACATGTAAGCGAGATCAAAGACGCCGTGATGAGTGGGGCCATCGTTACCAACCAGTCCGCCCCGATCCATGCAGATAACGACCGGAAGTTTTTGAATCGCCATATCGTGAATCACCTGATCGTAAGCCCGCTGCATAAAAGTTGAGTAGACGACGAGATATGGACGCATCTTCTCGGCGGCCAGCCCGGCGGCAAAACAGCCGGCGTGAGCTTCGGCAATACCAACATCGAAAAATCTCTCCGGGAATTTTTCTGAGAAGTCGACCAGTCCGGTCCCGGAAGACATGGCGGCCGTGATAGCGATCACGCTTTCGTTCTTTTCGGCCAGCTCGCACATGATGTCACCAAACACTTGCGTGTAGGCCGGATGGGCGCTTGATTTCTTTTCCAGTTCGCCGGTGACCTTGTCGAATTTCCCCACGCCGTGATACTTGAAGGCGTTGCCTTCGGCCGGTTCGTATCCCTTGCCTTTGACCGTGGCAATGTGCAGCATGATCGGCCCGGACAAGTTCTTGAGATCCTGAAGCGTCTTTACGAGCAACGGCAGATCATGACCGTCGATCGGACCGAAATACCTGAACCCAAGCTTCTGGAACAGCATCCCGGGGACGAGCATCCCTTTCACCGACTGCTCGAGATTCGAGATGGTAGCTCTGATTTTGTCGCGGCGTTTGAACTTGCCGGTCAGTTCCCAGATTTCCGAGCGGAGCTTATTGAATTTCTCATCGGCCATGATTCCGGTGAGATACTTTGAGATGGCGCCGACATTTTTCGAAATCGACCAGGTATTGTCATTGAGAATGACCAGCATATCTTTTTTCAAATGACCGGCGTTGTTGAGTCCTTCAAAAGCCAATCCCCCGGTCATGGAACCATCGCCGATAACCGCGACAACTTTGTGATCCAGTCCGGCATTGTCTCTCGCGGCGGCAAAACCGAGCGCGGCCGAAATCGACGTACTGGCATGTCCGGCGCCATAATCGTCGTACTCGGACTCTTCCCGTTTGGAGAAACCGGCCAAACCGCCGTACTGACGGATCGTGTCCATCTTTTCGCGACGACCGGTAAGAATTTTGTGCGGGTATGACTGATGGCTGACATCCCAGATCAGTTTATCAGTGGGGAGATCGAAAACATAATGCAAAGCTACCGTAAGTTCTACCGAGCCGAGATTCGACGCCAGGTGTCCGCCCGTTTTGGAGACGGCGGATATCAGATCCTGACGAACCTCGCCGGCCAGTTCAACCAACTGGTCGACCGTCAGTTTCTTGGTGTCGCTCGGATAATGTTTATCTAAAAGGTAGCTCATTTGTCTGTCATACGTTGCGGGTTAGCTTCTTCGTTGTCCTATATACCCGGCCAGGTGTTTGAGGACATTTTCTTCGAACGGGTCGAAAATTGCCGTCGCTTCTTCGATCAGCGAAGCAGCATCGGTATGCGCCTGCTCCATTCCCACCACTTTCGGATAGGTCGCCTTTACATTTCGAGTGTCCGATCCGACTGTTTTACCCAGAAGGGTCGGATCTCCTTCAATGTCCAGAATATCATCTATTATCTGAAAAGCAAGGCCGATTTTTTCGGCGAACAGCGTCAAGTCGTCCAGTTGCGAAGGCGGAGCATCGGCGAGAATAGCGCCGGTTCTGACACTGCACCGAATCAAGGCGCCGGTTTTGCGCTGGTGAATCCTGACAATCTCATCTTTGGTGACTTCCCGTCCTTCCGCTTCGACATCGGCCATCTGCCCGCCAATCATCCCTTCAGTTCCAAGCGCTCTCGCCAGCTCAGTCACCGTCTTGATATAGCCGGTAGCGGCTACCAGGTGAAAGGCGATATCATGTAAGGCGTCGCCGGCGAGCACCGCCACCGCTTCGCCAAACTTCTTGTGACAAGTTGGAATTCCCCGACGCAAGTCATCGTCATCCATACACGGCAGGTCATCGTGAATTAATGAATAGGTGTGCACCATTTCAAGCGCCGCCATGGCAAAATGAATCGGCAGATCTTCGCCTTCGACACCGCCACCGCAGTATTCATAAGCAGAGTAGGCCAGTATCGGGCGCAGGCGCTTACCCCCGGCCAGTACCGAGTAGCGCATCGCCTGGTGGAGCGAAGTCGGCTCTGCATCCGCCGGGGGAAGATATCGATCAAGCAGACGGTCGGTCAGCTTTCCGATCTTTTCCATGTAGACGCGGATATCAGTGGTATTAGCCGGCATTCTCTTCCTCTTCAGAAGCTACTTCCGATTCGAAATCTTCTTCGACCAATTCGCCGTTTTTCTCGGTGATGATCTTGATCTTCTTTTCTGCTTCGGAAAGCTTCTCATCACAGAATTTCGAGATATCGAGTCCTTCGGTGAACAGTTCGATCGATTCCTCGAGCGACTTATCCCCCGATTCGAGTTCTTCCGTGATTTCTTCGAGGCGGGTAAGGGCAGTTTCGAAATCCTTGAATTTCTTCTTGGCGGTCATTAACGACTTTCTTCCCCGGAACGGTTAACCTGTGAGATTATACTCCCATCGTTGATGATGGTCTCCATTAGATCTCCCGGCGCGACATCATTGATCGACCTAATGACAATCTTCTCCGGTAATTTCCGGGCCACTGAGTAGCCACGGCCGAGGATTTTCAACGGAGAAAGAGTATCCAGCTTTAAGACGAGTAAAGATAACCTGTTTTTGTGCGCCACAAAACTGTTTTTTCCGGCTGCAAGCAGAAGGCGCGTAATGGAATCGACATATTGCCCTTTCTGTCGGATCAATTCGGTCGGACGAGTGAATACGGGCCTTCCAGTCAACGATCTCAGGCGCTGTCTGGCCCCGGAGACCATCGCTCGGAGCAGACTTGCCTGGTGGTGGATATGCCCACGGACCTGATCGGAGAATTCCCGCTTCGACCAGACGGCCAGTTCGGAAGCTGCCGACGGCGTCGGGGCGCGCAGGTCGGCGGCAAGATCGGTGAGGCTGGTGTCAATTTCATGTCCCACCGCAGAGATAACCGGGATTCGAGAGGCAGCCACAGCGCGGACGGCCAGTTCGGTATTGAACGGCCAGAGATCCTCAAGCGAACCGCCGCCACGGCCGGTGATAATAATGTCGATATCATCGCGAGTATTGAAATATTCGATCCCGGCGGCGATTGTCTTCTCTGCACCATCCCCCTGCACCTGGGCCGGATAGATCACCAGTTCAACCGATTTATTTCGTCGGCGAGCAATCTGAATGATGTCGCGGATAGCCGCTCCGGTTGGCGATGTTACCACGCCGATTTTCTGAGCGAATTGCGGGATCTCCTGCTTACGATCCTGTTCGAACAACCCTTCGGCCGACAGTTTTTCGTACAGCTGCCTGAAGGCCAGTTCCAACTCACCGATTCCGACAGGCACGATCTTCTTACAGTTGAGCTGGTAGCTCCCCCCCTTTTCGTACACAGTTATGTCACCGTATACCAGGACCTTCTGGCCATTTTTCGGCTCGAACTTGAGATATGCCCCAAGCGAGCGCCAGAGTGTGACCTTCAGCACCGCCTTATCGTCTTTCAGGTTGAAATAACGGTGGCCGGAGCTGTGGAGCAGATAGTTGGAGATTTCTCCTTCGACCCAGATTTCCCGGTAAGATTCTTCGAGCGTCGTCTTGATCAACCGGGTAATGGCGCTAACGGTGAAAGCCTTGGGCTGATTCAACATGTTTTGAGTATACCGATTATTTCACGAACGGGGCAAGGACAATATGGCGGTAGCTCGCCTAAGAAGCTTCTACTACATCACTATTCAGTCTTTTGAGGATCTCGCCGGCGAGTCTGACCGTAATTCCTTTGATCTCGGACATATCTTCCGCAGTGAGCTTGCGGATCCGTTCAACTGAGCCGAACCGTTCCAGCAACGCCTTCTGTTTGGCCGGGCCGATTCCAGGGATATCCGCGAGCGCAGATTTGATTGTTCGCTTGCTCCGGACCTTACGGTTGAACGTGATGGCGAATCGATGAGCTTCGTCGCGCACTTGCTTGAGAAGCATCAGTGCCGGCGAACTCTTGCTTATCGTGATCGGATCGGCCTGTCCCGGCAGATAGACTTCTTCGAGCCGCTTGGCGAGCGATATCAGCGGCTGTTCGGTGAAACCGAGGTATTTGAGTTCGGCGAGGGCGGAAGAAAGCTGCCCCTTGCCGCCGTCCACAACCACCAGGTCAGGCGGCGTGGTTTTCTCTTCCTTGATGCGGAAGAAATACCGGCCGATAACTTCTCGCATCATTTTGAAATCATCCTGCCCTCTCACCCCTTTGATGCGGAAGTGCCGATATTCGGATTTTTTTGGTTTGGCGTTTTCGAAATAGACGCATGACCCGACCGAATCAGTTTCTCCGGTGTTCGAGATATCAAAGCAGACGATTGAACGGGGGGAGCGATCGAGCTTCAATTCATCCTTGAGACTGACGACCATTTTACTCGTCCGCTCCGAATACTGGCGTCTTCTGATCAGCATTTCATCGAGCAGCAGCCGGGCATTGCGAGCAGCGAGGTCGACCAGGCGCATCTTCTCCCCGATTTTGGGGATGAACAGTTTCACTTTTCTCCCGGTCGTTTCTTTGAGCCATTCCTCCAGCAAATTCAAGTCGGAGAAACCGAACGGAAGGACAATCTCTTCGGGGATATTCGGCTGGTAGTTGTAGTATTGGGTGAGAAATGTTTCGAGCATCGTCTCGTCCGATTCATCCGGCTCGGCGGTAAGCTGAAAATCCTGTCTTCCAATGAGGACGCCTTCTCTTAGCTGCATGACCACCGCCACGGCATCCTTCTCCTCTCGGGCGATGGTGACGATATCCCGATCGACTACTTCACCGACATCGACATGCTGCTTGATCATCACCGACTGAATAGCCTCGATCTGGTCGCGAAGCAGTTTCGCCTTCTCAAACTCCATCTCGTCCGAAGCTTTCTGCATCTCTTGCTGAAGCTCCTGAATCAGTTTCTTGGATTTACCGGAGAGAACCATGATGACGAAATCGACTAGCTTGCGGTATTCTTCTTCTGATTGAAATCCTTCGCACGGCCCGCCGCACCTCTTGATATGATAGTCCAGGCAGACTTTGTACTGCTTCCCTTTCGGATGCGGAATTATCAGATTGCACGTTCTCATCGTGAAGAGCCGGGCGAGAAACGCAACCGTCTGACGCATTCCTTTGGCGCTCGTATAAGGGCCAAAATATGTCGCACCATCTTTCTCGAGTCGCCGGACGATTTGGATTCTCGGAAATTTCTCGTTGGTAGTGACCCTTACATATGGGAAATGCTTGTCATCCTTGAGCATGACGTTGTAGCGCGGCTTGTACTCATGCACCAGATTAGCTTCGAGAATGAGCGCTTCGACCTCGGAGGCTGTCTCCATCAGGTCGAAATCGGCGACATTGGCGACAAGCCGGGCAGTCTTGCCATCGTGACGTTCCGTCGATTGGAAATAGGTGCGGACCCGGTTGCGGAGGTTCTTCGCTTTCCCGATATAGATGATCCTCCCCCGGTCGTTTTTGAACATGTAGACGCCGGAGGAAGTGGGTAAATTCTTTAGTTTGAGCTTAAGGTCCGCTTGCTTTGCCATCTCATATCATCCGTTGAAATCGATTTCCGAGAGTTATACGGATTACTTGAGGATGCGACGAGCCCCGACATAACGCTGGGACCAGTATTTTTCTTTGAGACTGCTTATGATGATGCCGCTGGAGGTAGCGGCATGGATAAAACGGCTTCCGCCGAGGAAGATACCGACGTGGGAAATCGCTTTCCCTTCGGTACGGAAAAAGACAAGATCGCCGAAACTCAGCTGATTATACTGGACCGGGTCGCCAACTTTCGCCTGTTCCTGAGCGGTGCGTGGAAGACTGGTCCGGTTGTACTGCTTGAACGCCGTCATGGTGAAATCGGAGCAGTCAAAACCGGGGTCGTTTTGGGACGCCCCGCTGTAAGGGCGGCCGAGATAGCCTTGAAGGATCGAACCGAACCTGAGGACATCGTCGGTGGTGGACGAGACATTCAGCGTGTCCAGTCGGTCGGCCCGTTTCTCCCCATAACGCACCAGCTCCGGCCTTTCCTCGGGCGGTATTTCCGGGGCTCCACCGCGATAGCGAGGATATCCCTGACAGCCGGTCAGGTAGAGCATTATGACACAAAGAGCGGTTACGCACAAACGCTTCATCAGTTCAGCCTTGGATAAGTGATCCCAAATCGATATTTGTAATATAGGCGAGTTAAAATTATCGCGGCAACAATAAACCAGAGGTACTCATGGTAGTAATAACCAGCCTGCAGCGTTATTAGGAGAATAGGGAGTTTGGTGGCTATCAGGACGGCAGTTTCGGATTTTACGGCCAAGGTGAACAGTATCGGTACGCATGAGACGATAGAGATGTATGTAAGATACTCAAATCCACCCGCGTGCGAGAGCCCGACCGAGAGGAGCAGAAGACAGAGTGCGAATATTAACACCAGCCACTTCGGGAGAATTACCGCGGCGGTTCGCTTGCCTGTCTTGAGGTCCCCATCGCGATCTGATAGGGTTGTTAAAAGGTAAATTGCTCCAACGGTACAGAAGAAGTATCCGGGAATTTCGAAATCGGTTACGCTGGCGTATTTTATTTGGTACCTCCAAAATGAGACCGTCAGTGGGATGAGAAAGCCATACCCATAAGCATTGACAAGGAAGCCGCCGATCGGTCGATCCTTGAGCTTGAACGGACGCAGGGAGTACACGATCCCAAGAACAAAGAGCTGTTCAAAGATGAACAGATTCCAGGCGGAGGACAAGACAAAGACGATTAACAGCGAGGCTGCGGAAAGTATGAAGAATCCTTTCGTCAGCCCTCGACTCGTAAGAAGATTCCCTTGAAGGAATCCGAGTTTCTTATTTAGCGAATCTGACTCGAAATCCGCGACCTGATTGATATAATAGCTCCCGGCCGCCATGAGGGTAAGCGCGGTCAGTATGGTAATATCCTCCGGATCCAGACAGCATTTGCCCGAGTCGGTGAAATAGTACCGGCTCACCAGATAGATCGACCAGACCGGCAACATAAGAAGCGGGCGGCCAGCGAATATATAATCAAGGAATTTCACTTAATCAGGAAGAAGTACTTGTAATAGTACATGAACGGCGCAGCGAACAGGAGCGAATCGAATCGGTCAAGGACGCCGCCATGACCGGGGATAATGGCCGAAGAATCTTTGATGCCAAGCGAGCGCTTCCACATCGACTCGACCAGATCCCCCAGTTGCCCGAATATCGAGCAACCGATTGCAATCGCGAACACATGCCAGAACGAGATTTCGGAAAACTTCCAGAAATACATGATGAGTCCGATTACGACAGCACCGACAATGCCTCCGATAAATCCTTCCACCGTCTTGTTGGGAGAGACCCCGGGAGCAAGCTTCGTTCGACCGATCCACATCCCTACGCCCATTGCTGCCGTGTCACCCACCCAGAGCAGGCCGAACAGAAACAGCAGCCAGTCACCACCGAGAATGTGGGTCCCCACGACTTGTCCGTGGAAGGATCCAAGCAGATAGACGAACGGGTACAGCATTCCTATATACAGCACTCCCCAGGTCAGCCTGACATGGCTCTTGAACAGCTCCGGCGGGGTGCGTTTTCCGATTCCGAAAAACATGCCGCTGATCAAGAAATAGGCGAGCAGGAGGAACGAAAACGAGGGCAGGGCCAGGCCCAGAAGCTGCGATCCGGTGTTGGATTCATAGCTCGAAACGAGCATAGCCAGGACTGTTAGAAGCGCGAGCCAGAAGTGAAAACCAGTTACCTGAAATCCTTCGTTGATGAGGAACTCCGCGATTCCAAAAATCGCGAATACGGCAACCATACCGAATAACCAGCTATCTCCGGAATAACAGATCCAGAGAATGATGGGAATCGCGATTGCGGCGACAGCTATGCGGGCGAGAAGGTTCTTGCTCATGACTTCTTGCCGGAACTTACCTTACCGAATCTTCGCTCACGTTTCTGGTAATCGGCGATCGCTTCAAACAGTTCTTTACGGCCGAAATCGGGCCAAAGGGTATCGAGTATGTACAGCTCGGTATAGCTGGTCTGCCAGAGAAGGAAGTTGGAAATGCGCATCTCCCCTGACGTTCTGATGAGCAGATCAGGATCGGGCATGTCGGCGGTGTAGAGAAAATCGGAAAAGAGCTGTTCATCGATATCCGGGATATCGACCAATCCGGCTCTCACTGAGTTCGCGATTCCCTTGACCGCATCGAGAATCTCCGCCCGGCCACCGTAGTTGAGGGCGAGGGTAAGCACAAGGCCTTTGTTGTTTCGTGTCTTCTCAACCGCTGCGGCCAGCACCCGCTGGCGGACCGGCGGCAATCCCTGGAATCTGCCGATCGTACGAAGCTTCACATTGTTCTTAACCAGCTCGTCGAGTTCTTTTCGCGTGGTCCGGGTCAGCAGCGACATCAGTTTGGATACTTCGCTTCTCGGCCGTTTCCAGTTTTCCATTGAGAAAGTGAAGAGTGTCAGGTACTTCACCCCGATTTCACTCGCCGCCTTGACCACCTCGCGGACTGCTGACACACCTGCTTCGTGGCCGAAGCTCCTCGGTTTGTCACGCAATGCGGCCCACCGGCCGTTGCCGTCCATGATTATCGCCACATGGACCGGTATTCGGTCCGGCTGAGATAGGATGTTACTTTTGAGAGCGTCGATTGTTGGGTGCATAGTCAACTGAAGGTAAGCTTGGGGCCAGGCATTATCAAGCGTAATAACCGCCTACATAGCATAATTTTGCGGCCGTTATCGGTAAATCTGGAGCTGCCCGATCCCGGTTTCCACTCGATAGTGCCGGCTGCTAAAAATCCCTGCCTCGGCCCGGACTTCCCAGATTGAATCGGGGAAATTAAACCCTTCGAACTCGGTGTAGCGAAGTGACCGAGAGTAGCGTTTGTAGGCGAGACTATTCGAATAATAGAGATACAGACGCTTCAAAAAAAATCGATCACGATCTATTATCGCTATCCCGGTGGGATCAGCGCTGGTGGTGTCTTTGGTGTCGAAACCAATCGCGAGGTCGCTTCCGCCGGTGTCATTGGGAAAGAAATTGAACAGGTAATTCATTGAAAATACATTCGGAACGATAATGTCCGGCGCTGGATGCTTCTCTTTGGATGGGGCCAGGGCGACCGTCGAATCGAGGGCGCCGAAGCTGTAGTAGTAATCGGCCACCAGGGAATCGGTCAACTGGACTTTTCCTCCCCGGTTCAGGTCTTTGTAATATGTGGTGGCCCGGAAACTAAAGCTCAGTCCGGCCGCGATCGGGTCACGGCTCGTAAACGAGGCCGCTGCGCTCTTTACATAGAAATCAAGTATCGGGTTCTGTTGACCGGCGGAATCGGCTGAAAGGGCCCGGTTTCCGACAAAAGTCAATATCAGAGCCACAGCTGTCGCGAGTGTGCCAGGGAGTAATTTTCTGCGCATACGCTTGGTATTATACGTATTGTCTATTAGAAAGTCACCACTCTCTTCAGACTTTCCCAATTTTGGGGACATCTTCGGGCTGAGCATCGTTATAAGAGAAGTAAGCGCTCGACACACGAAACGCCAAACAGATGAGGTGCTTATGCTGGTTAAAGACCTGCTAAGATACTATCCCAAGACGATCGTCACGACATCGAAAGAGGCGAACGTTTTGGTGGCCATGGAGGCATTGCTTCACAACAAAATCAGCTCCCTCCCGGTGGTGGAGGACAATGACCACTTGATCGGCATTGTGAGCGATAAGGATATCTTCCGTGCCGCCTACGAAAAGCGGGAGAACTTCCTCGTCCTGAGCATCGAAAATATCATGACCACAAACCTGATTGTGGGGCTGGAAGACGATGACCTTGACTATATTGCCGCTCTGATGACGAACAACCGTGTCCGTCACATTCCGATCGTCAGGCGTGACAAATTGGTCGGATTGGTTTCGATCGGTGATGTGGTCAAGACGCAGATCAAGAATGTCGAAGTAGAAAACCGGTTCTTGAAGCAATATATCGTCGGTTCCTATCCCGGTTAGGGACCGCTAGTGCGGTCGGTGAGCAAAAGAAAACCGGCATCGGGCCGGTTTTCATGCAGATTTAAAATACAGAGATCGCCTAGACTTCCATGACCTCGGCTTCTTTTTTCACGACCATCTCGTCGATCCGCTTGATATAATCGTCGGTCATCTTCTGAATCTCGTCGTGAGCGTCTTTCTCCTGGTCCTCGGAGATATCCTTGTCCCTCTGAAGTTTCTTCACATGCTCGTTCGCATCACGCCGGATATTCCGAATCGCCACCCGGCCTTCTTCGGCCAGATGCTTGCAATGGCGGACCAGTTCTTTGCGTCGCTCTTCGTTCAGGGCCGGAACCGGGATGCGAATTATCTGGCCGTCGACCACCGGATTCAGCCCCAGGTCGGCCTTCTGAATCCCTTTGATGATATCACCGACGGTCGATTTGTCGAAGGCCTGCACCACGATAAGACGCGGCTCCGGAGTGTTAACCGTTCCAACCTGATTCAGGGGCATAGTCGTGCCGTAGGCCTCGACTTTCACAGTGTCGAGCAGATGAATAGAGGCTTTGCCGGTGCGCACGGCGCCGAGTTCTCTTGAGATAGCCTCGATCGTCTTATGCATTTTGTCGGTGGTCTCTTTGTAAACTCCATCTAACATATCTGTATCTCCTGAGTTTATCAGTTAACCCGCAGGATCAGGAAATGAGCGTTCCCACTTCCTCGCCCATGACAACCCGTCTCAGGTTGCCGTTACAGTTCAGGTCGATTACTCGCAGGGGAATGTTATTGTCTTTGAGAAGCGAAATGGCGGTCGAGTCAATGACACGCAGTTCTTTCGTCAGGACATCGAGATAAGTCAAGCGCGGCAAGAATGTGGCGGTCTTATCGGTCTTAGGATCGGCCGTATAGACACCGTCGACATTGGTGGCTTTCACCAGAATCTCCGCCGCGACTTCCATCGCCCGTAACGCCGCCGCCGTATCGGTGCTAAAATACGGATTGCCCGTACCGGCCGCGAAAATGACGAGACGCCCCTTTTCCATGTGACGAACGGCGCGACGTCGAATGTACGGCTCCGCAAACGCTTCGATCTTGACGGCCGACATCACTCGGGTATAGATTCCCATCTGCTCCAGCGTATCCATCATGGCGAGTGAGTTCATCACGGTGGCCAGCATGCCCATATTGTCCGCAGTGACCCGGTCCATGCCGCGTTCCGAAGCGCGGAGTCCACGGAAGATATTCCCGCCGCCGACCACGATGCCGGTTTCGATTCCCAGCTCTTTGATTTCTTTGATTTGCGTGCAGATCGACACGATCGTGTCGGAGTCGATACCGAAAGTGTGAGGCCCCATGAGGGCCTCACCCGATATTTTGAGCAATACCCGCTTATATAACGGGCGTTGGTCGTTCTCCATCTTACTCACCCAGGCGGAAGCGAGCAAATCGTTTCAAAACGATATTCTCACCCACCTGACCGATCATCTTCTTGACAAAATCGTCGACCGTCATATCGTTGTCTTTGACGAACGGCTGCTCCAGCAGGACGACTTCGGCGAAGTATTTCTCGACCCGACCTTCGACAATCTTGTCGATCACCTTCTCCGGCTTTCCTTCGTTCTGGGCCTGATGGCGAAAGATTTCTTTTTCCTTCTCGATCAACTCGTGGTTCAACTCATCACGAGAGACGCAAAGCGGGTTAGTGGCCGCGATGTGCATCGCGACATCCTTGCAGAAGTCCTTGAATTCGGACGTACGGGCCACAAAATCGGTCTCGCAGTTGATTTCCACCATGACGCCCAGCTTGTCGCCGGTATGAACGTAGGTGGCAATCACCCCTTCGGCTGTCTTGCGACCTTCTTTCTTGGCTGCTTTCGCGATCCCCTGCTCACGCAGGTGCTCGACCGCTTTATCGAAATTCCCCGCCGATTCGGACAGGGCTTTCTTACAGTCCATCATGCCAGCCCCGGTCTGTTCCCGGAGCTCCTTGACCATCTGTGCTGTTATTTCCATCGATCTATTCTTTCTAATTGAACGGAGTTCTATTTTTCCTCTTTCGAGTCGCGGCTGCCTTCGTCATCCCCCATCGAGAACGTCTTAAGCGGGACGGAACGATCACCTTCGGAGGCTGCCTGAATCATCTCAGGGGTAATCTGATGTTTGGTTTCGACGGCGACGTCGACCAGCTGCCTGATCAGGATTCTGATCGACTTGATCGCGTCATCGTTACCGGCGATCGGGAAATCGATCGGATCCGGGTCGGCGTTGGTATCGACGATACCGATGATCGGGATGCCCAGTTTGCATGCTTCGGCGACCGCGATCTTCTCTTTTTTGGCGTCGACAATAATGATCAACCCGGGCAGGAAATTCATCTCTTTGATACCGCCGAGTACACTATTGAGCTTCTCAGCTTCCTTCTCGAACGAAGCGCGCTCTTTCTTGGTAAACTTTTCGAGCGTGCCGTCTTCTTTCATCCGCTCGATATCTTTGAGTTTCTTGATCGAGTTCTTAATCGTGTTGAAGTTGGTCAGCATGCCGCCGAGCCAGCGTTCCGTGACGTAGAAGCTGCCGCAGCGACGGGCCTCTTCTTCGAGGACTTCCTGCGCCTGCTTTTTGGTACCGACGAACAGCACGGATTTGCCGCGACCGACAACTTCGCGGACTTTCATCTTTGCCTTTTCCAGCGCGTTGACGGTTTTCTGAAGATCAATGATGTAAATGCCGTTACGGGCGCCGAAAATAAACGGCTTCATTTTAGGGTTCCATCGGCGGGTCTGATGACCAAAATGTACCCCAGCCTCCAACAGTTCTTTCACTTGTGGTGAGATCATACGATTCCTGAAAATGAACGGTTCTTCGTTACCCCGACGTCATCCCCGCCTGGAAGCCCGGAGAGATCCGGGACCGGCCGGCAGGTCGATCGGGATTGTTTATTTCCCTCTTTCGAGGGATGGTATTTTTTAGCGCTTCGAATACTGGAAGCGTTTGCGCGCTTTCGGGCGGCCGTACTTCTTCCGTTCGACCTCTCTGGGGTCACGGGTAAGAAATCCGCCTTTACGAAGCGGGCTATGGAAATCCGGGTTCATCCGGACGAGCGCTCTGGCGAGAGCCAGTCTGATCGCCCCGGCCTGACCGGAAAGACCGCCGCCGTTGGTCGCGCATACGACATCGACTTTGCCTGCCATCTCGGTAATCTCGAGAGGTCTCAGGGCATGGTTGACGAGCGTCTCACGAGTGAGATAGTCGGCCAGACGTTTCGCATTGACCGTGTGCTTGCCCTTGCCCGGCTTCATTTCGACTCGCGCGACCGATTCTTTGCGACGACCGGTTGCTGAATAATTGTCCTGTGCCATACTTCCTTTACTTGCTTCTGAGCTTCATCGGCTCGGGCTGCTGCGCAGCGTGCGGATGTTCCGGACCGGCATACACATGCAGCTTTTTAAACATCTTGCGACCCAGACGATTCTTGGGAAGCATACGACGCACGGCCAGCCGGAAAACCTCTTCCGGTTTCCGACCCAGCATCTGCGTGAAAGTCGTGGTCCGAAGTCCGCCCGGGTACCCGGAATAATGATAGTACCGAATATTGTCCGGTGCGTTACGGCCGGTGACGACGACGCTCTTAGCGTTGACGACGACGACATGGTCGCCAGTATCCAGATGCGGGGTAAAGATCGGTTTGGTCTTTCCCCTCAGGACCGTGGCCACCTGAACCGCCGCCCGACCAAGACGGACACCGTCGAGATCGACAAGATACCACTTGCGGTTGTTCGGATCGATTTGGGGTATAAAAGTCTTCATCCTTTTACCTTATGGAAGAGTGCTAAACTGCCAAAATAGCTTGGTATAATACAGAATTTTTCTGCCTTGTCAACAGGCAGGGAGAAAAAAAGTTAACGGACTTATACCGAAGGCGTTCCAGACCAATCGGCCCGCAACTCTCCGAGCGGCACATAACACATTGTACTTCTTAAGTTTAGCAATCGTAAACTGACTTTTTCTGCCTTATTCCGCCCATTTAGCGAGCGGCCGCCGGTGACGGCTATTTTCTCGGTCCAAATCAAGCTTCGCTGAAACCTGCTATTTTATGAGCCTGCTACGCGCATTAATCAGACAAAACAACCGGGCCGGGACTACCCTTGCCATTCCCCGGTACAATCCGGGTTCCAGAACCGCGATTTCCACTTTCGGAAGGCCGATCTGTTGGTTGCCCGAAAAAGCTGGCGACAAGAGCCTTGAAATTTAGTAATTTATTACCGATAATATGGATAGAGAGCAACAAGTTCCCGGGAAGAGGTAAGTATGGAACAGTATTTGAAATTATTCGAGCTGGCGATAAGAAAACAGGCCGAATTAGTCGGTAATGAAACAGCTTTGTCTCAGGCAAAGAAGGCCGGTCTGGGTGTCTCCAAAGGGGGACATATCATAAGCTGCGCCGGCAATCCCCAGGTCGTCTTGCTCAGACTGATCAACTACTTTACGGCGGGTGGCAACCTCGAAGCGCTGGTCGAGTGCACACCGCTCATTCAGGAGTTGTTGAAGGATTACGACGAGTCTGAGGTCTCGCAAGAGCAGCCATCGGCGAAACCAGCCAAGTAGCCTTACGGGCGGGCGGCGCTTCGTACAAGGCGAAGCTTAAATCTGCTATCGAATTTCCCGTAGGCCGAGCAATCGCCGCATGAGGACATGCGCATTCGTTTCTGTCGGGGATATTCTTTCCCGCACCCGGGACACATGTAGACATACTTGGGGGGCTTGCGCAGTAATGGATGGGTTCGCGCTTTCAAGGTAGCTCCCACCCGATCCGCTTCGCGCTTGAAGGCGGCATCATGACGCAGATGAATTATGTGAATCATTTCGTGCTTGAGGGTGTCTTCGAGATCTTCGGGAAAGATCCGATGATACTTCCGACTCAGCCGTATCAGCTTCACCCCGGGAGTATATGAGCCGGCCGAGGACATTCTCGTCGAATACTCGATCCGCACTCGCGGAAGTTTCCCGTCAAAATACAGCCAGTTGAAATGATCGAACATCCGGTAGAGTTCTTCCAGCGTGGGCAAACCATCTTCATCGACCCTGGCCGGCACGTACTCCGAGACCCGCTGGCGGTGCATGATGTCACGAATTTTCGTGTCGATTGTGGCCGGAGCCGGGGGGGCCAATACTTCCGCCTGAAACAGGTCGTAATTGAGAGCCTTGGCGGCCATTTGCTGGGTTTTTGATCTGGACATATTTTACCGCTTGAACTGCCGGACAATGTAATTATCGGGCGATTGTCAAATCAACTTAAATGTGGCCCGACCGTTTCAGGAAGTCCGCATCCCCTTCTTCAGCCCCCGGTCAGTGACATAATAGCTCACGAGCTCGGCCGGTGTGACATCGAATGCCGGGGAATACACTTTCACTCCCTCCGGGGCGGTCCGCCTACCGAAGCCATCGGTCACTTCTTCGGCCGCGCGTTCCTCAATCACAATCTCCTCGCCCGTCGCCAAATTGTCATCGAAAGTCGATGACGGCGCCGCAACATAGAACGGGATGCCGTGGTCTTTCGCCAGCACCGCGACTGAGTAAGTACCGATCTTGTTGGCCGTATCGCCGTTCTTCGTGATCCGGTCGGCCCCGACAATAACGTGATTGACCTTTCCCTGACGCATCAACATTCCCGCCGTATTGTCGCAGATGAGCGTGACATCGATCCCCTCCTGCATCATTTCCCAGGCGGTCAGCCGGGCACCCTGAAGCAGCGGTCGGGTTTCATCGGCATATACTTTGATCTGCTTGCCCTGATCTCGACAGGTGTAGATGACTCCTGCTGCGGTCCCGATTCCGCCCGTGGCAAGAGCGCCGGTGTTGCAATGGGTGAGTATTGAGTCACCCGATTGGATAAGCCGGGCGCCGTTCTCGCCGATCTTGCGGCACATCTCGATATCTTCGCGATGAATCGCCTCCGCCTCTGCCCAGAACATGCGGATGGCATCATCATGCTTCACTTCACTCTGGCTAAATCGCGCGAGAACCCTGTCCACCGCCCAGAAAAGATTCACTGCTGTGGGACGTGATCGCTTGAATTCATCGGCAACCTCCCGAACGAACGCCGAATCGGTGTTGTGTGCTTTCTGAAGTGCAACAGCGATTCCATAAGCAGCGGCGATTCCTATCGCGGGAGCTCCGCGTATTTCCAATCGCTTGATGGCGTCGATGATTTCCCGGTAGTCGTCGGATTCCTTATAAACGAGCTCGCCGGGCAGGGCCGTTTGATCGATCCATTTCAATCGGTTGTCTATTCGTTCGATCGCCTTAACTTTCATTTCTATTCACCCATGATTTGAAGCACCACCTGACGATGGCGCGCGCGGTTGTCGAACTCCAGAAACACGACCTGCTGCCATGTTCCCAGCGTAAGTTTCCCGGAAACGAACGGCACCGTCAGGCTCGGTCCGACCAGTGCGGACCGCAGGTGTGAGAAACCGTTGCCGTCGTGCCAGGTGTCATCGTGACAGTACGACCGATTGGAAGGCACCAGTTGCTCCATCAGCTCCGGAAGATCCTTAAGAAGCCCCGGTTCATATTCGATTGTGGTAATGCCCGTGGTGGCGCCGGGAGCGAATGCCGTCACTGTGCCTGAGGCGATTCCCGAGGTGCGGATAGCTTCGGCGATCTCCGGAGTAATATCGATGATATCCCCTGCCCCGCCGGTTTCGAAAGTAATCTGGTCAGTCTTTATCATTACCGAATGATTGCAGGTTCGCGTCTTTGTAGAGGAAGCGCTTTACCTTCTTGGTCGAGGTCTTTTCGAGTTCTTCGAGTTGAATATCGAAAGCGCTTATCCGTTTGTAATCGGACATCTGCCTGTTGACATGATCGATCTCCGCCTTGATCATCTCCCTGACACTATCGGAATCGAACTTCTTATCGGAGTGAGCGTTTTCCGCCTTCACCTGATCCATATCCGGTACGACCACGGCACAAACCTCTTCGCCTGTCTTACCCTTGCGCTTTTGTCCGAATACGACAGCTTCGAGAATGAGCCGGGATTCAAGCAGTTTCTCTTCGATCTGCTCCGGATAGATGTTCTTTCCGGCGGCAGATACAATAACATTCTTTTTCCGCCCGGTGATCCAGAGATGGCCGTCTTCGAATTTCCCCAGATCTCCGGTGTGCAGCCATCCGTCGCGAATCAGCTCGGCGGTCTGTTCCGGGTTGTTGCGGTAACCCGGGGTGACGCTTCCTCCTCGGACTATGATCTCCCCTACACCCTGCTCATTAGGTTCGAAGATGTCAACCTCGAGATTCTCGAGCGGCGGTCCGACCGAATCGAATTTGATATTGTCCGGCCTGTTCACGGAAACCACCGGTGAGCATTCCGTCATGCCGTAGCCCTGCTGGAAGCTGAAGCCGACCAGATTGAAGAACCGACTGATCTGCGCCGGAAGGGCAGCCCCACCGGAAACGAACATCCTGATAGAACCGAGGCCTGTTTTCTTTCGGAAGCCTCTCAAAAGCGGTACTCCCCAGCGATGACCCATGCTCCAGCCGAGCGACGAGAGACCGAATAACTGTTTGAAAACGGTACGGTTCACCAAAGGTGCCGAATCGATGCCGCGATTGATCGCCTGAAACATTTTTTCATACAGCAGCGGCACCCCGCACATGATGGTCACCTGATTTCTGGCGATATCTTCGAGGATCTCTTTAGACTTCAGTGAACGTCCGTATACAATCGTCGAGCCGGAAATCACCGGTGTGAGAAATCCGCAGGTCGCTTCGAAAGTGTGATGCAGCGGCAGAATCGAAAGGAAGATGTCATGCTCGTTGAACTGAAGTGATTTGCCTATTCCATCGAGATTGGCCAGAAGATTCGCATGAGTCAGCTCCACCCCTTTGGGTTCACCGGTGGTTCCTGACGTGTAGATCAGGGCGGCGGTACTGCACGTTCGCACAGGCGAGCGCGCTGCCGAATTTTCGGAGAGGCGGAGCCAGTTTAGTGGGGACGACTCTTCGAAAGACAGGCACTCCGTTTTCGGGAATTGCTCGGAAAGAAACGGCTCGAACTTTGCCGAGCAGAATATTGCTTTGAGGTCGGAGTGCTTTATTATGAAACCGATTTCAGCCTGTTTGAGGTTGGCGTCGATCGGCACGACCGTTTTTCCTGCCGCCAGTATGGCAAGATACGCGATACACCACTCCGGACGATTTTCCGAAAGCAGGCCAACTTCATTGACCTCCGAAAGCGCACGGGACACCAGTCCCGAGGCCACCCGTCGGGCCAGATCTCTCACTTCTCGATAGGTGTAACTCTTCCCCAGTCCGCCTTCGGCTTTGAAGGCGATTTGATTCGGCAAACGATCGACTGTCTTTTCAAAAAATGAGAAGAGATTGACGGCTGCCGGGGTAGATGTCTCAATCTGAACGGACATGTTCTAATCTTACTACGCACCGGGAAGTTTGAAAAGTGAAAAGATTGCCATACCGATTATACATCGGCAGCCAAAAAAAGGACCGCCCCGCAGACAAGCGGGGCGGTCTCAATTCGGGCTGGAAGAGCTTTTTACTGAACGGCTATCGTCTTGTTAAGTACGATTCCGCCACGGAGATCGGTATCGCTCACCGTGATAGTATAGTTGCCGGCCGCACCGGGAGCAGTCCAGGTGAAACCAGTCGCTTCACCGTAGGAATTCGACTCGTGGGTCGCTCCACTCACGGTACCGCCGGAAGCGGTCATGACCAGCGTATGATCACCAAGCGGGTTGCCCCAACGATCCTTCACGATAACCGTGAAGCTCAGTGACTCTCCGGTGTTGGCCGAGGCGGGTCCGTTAATAACGGAGTTTCCGGAGTAGGCATTACCGGTGGTCATCGCGACGGTGTAAGAAACGGCGGCGCCGGATTCGGCTCGATAGGTTACGACATCGTAAGCGCCGATCCCATCATCATTGCCACCGGTTGTCGAGAAGTCGACATCAAGAGTGGCCGAGGTTATTTTCACTATGCCGGAGTACGAATAGACTCCGTCTTCGAACGTGCCACCCTGGACACCCAGGTAGTTGGCATCGGCGGTGAAACGGGTACCACCTACAACCGGATTCCTGTTAAAGTCGAGTGCTGAAACAGTGACCGTAGCCTGACTGGTTCCGTCAGCCTGAATAGAGGCGGGAACGCCAGTGGCCCAGACGGTGTCAGCGAGGAAGGAGTTGTAGAAATACGAGGAATCGAGAACTGTGCCGCCGGCCGTCTCAGCATAAATCCACACTTTACCATCGGCACCTGGGGTCGCATTTCCGGAGAACCAGACAGTATTGGCTACGCCTTCAAGATCCTGGGTCCGGGTCTCGTGCGACTTCATCGAACCTTCATCGCAAGTAAAGTACACCGCCGTATTATTCGGAACGGGGTTGTTGTAAAGATCTGAGACGAGCGCCACGATCTTGTTCTGACCCGCTACGACGTTCCAGTACGGCACATTGAGTTTTTCCGCGCCGACCTGAATGTAAACCGGGGGACCGGCAGAAATCATGACCTGTGCGGCGTTCGAAAGTACGGTATCGACGTAGGCACGCACGCGGATCGTACCGGAAGCAGTGCCGGAATGGATCGACGCGACGGCCATGCCCTGGCTGTTAGTGACTGCCTGATATGGTCCGTAACCCACGGTTCCGAGATGTTCACCCGCGCCGGGGCCATCGGTGATAATAAAGTTCACCGCGATTCCTTCAGGAACGGTATTGCCGTTGACGTCGTATCCGGTCGCTTCGAGAAGCGACGATTCGATACCACCGGTCTGCTTCACCACAAGATTGATCGTGTCAGACGCCAGGAAAATCGAATTCACCGTGGCATTCGGTGTCAACTGAATGGATTTTTCAACATTGCCGGTAAGATTACCGTCGTTCACCGTAGCTTTCAGGTATACGGTCATGGCGTCATTTCCGGAGACGTAATTGACCGTTACCATTCCGGCCGTACCGGTCACCGTAGCGGTGGACGGGATGAGACCGAAGGCATCCCACTGGCCGTTGGCGTTGGCGTCGTATACGAGAGAATCGATACCCGCCGACCAGTAGCCGTTGTTATCATTGTCGATGAATCTTTCGCCGGCGGCAAATCTTACCACCGTGCCGGCGGGAGCGGGCTGACCGTTTCCGTCGCGGACGGTGATAGTGACCTGGGCGGTATCAACGCCGTTGGCCAGCAGCAAGCTCGGAGAGATCGCCATGTCTACATTGCCGGAGCCGGTCTGTGCCGACTGGCTCACGCTTACACCGGTCGAACCGTGATAAGAAGTTCCGCTGACGGTCGCGCTCAGGGTGGCCGATCCGCTGGTAGTGGCGGTGAATACGCTTGCGGCTACGCCATCAGCTCCGGTCGTGTCGACGGCCGGGGTGAAATACCCTGCGCTCGACGGCGAGACGGTGAAGGTAACTTCCTGATCGGTAATTACAGTGGAACTCGCCGAAACCGTGGCTTCGACGATCGTGGTCGCTCCGGTGTTGATGGAAGTCGGACTGGCCGTGACGGCGACGGTCGTACCGGACGGAGTCGTAGACTCCTGAACGCTCTTGGACGAGCAACCGACGAGCACCGCGGCGGCAAATGCAGCGACCACCAGCAAGGTAGTAACCCACCTGTTGGTTTTCTGCTTAGACATGGCTTCTCCTATGTTTATTCTCATCTGAATCTGTTATTCGAAAACGAATCGAAATCTGTTTATGACTGTGAATTTTCTGCCCTGGAAAGTCTGAACACCGACCCTCTCTATCTCGAGAGGGTCGGTGTCGTATGCCTGTCCTTAATCAACCCTCATCACTTTTGTTCATGGCGAGGTTTTCATCGACGATCGTAGGCGTGACGAAAATAATCAGGTCACGCGTCTCGACATGGTCGTTCGTGTACTTGAACAGACGTCCAAGAAGCGGGATGTCTTTCAGGATCGGAACGCCGATTTCCGTGTTCACCTGATCTTCGGTCGTCAGTCCGCCGATAACCGCGGTCTGGCCGTTGTTCACGATGACGTTGGTCTTGGCGTTGCTGGTATTGATGATCACGCCGTTCGGGTCGAACTGATAGGTCGACCGCTCGGGCGTCAGCTCCATGAGAATCTGGTTGTCCGAGGTCAGATGCGGCGTCACCGTAAGAATGGTACCGACTTCTTCGAATTTGATGACCACGTTTCCGGCTTCGTCGAACTGCTTCACCGGAATCTTCTGACCCATCTGAATCTTGGCTTCTTTGTTGTCGATAGTCGTGATTTCCGGATGGGCGATAATTCGGCCCTTATCCTCTTTCACGTAGGCGTCAACTACGGCATCGACCGACCATCCGTGCTGAAGCGCCGTGACACGATACTGACCGGCGTAATCGGTATTACGGTCGGTGTTGACGTGCGCACTCTGCGGATAGGAAAGCCCGCTGGTCGTCGTATGCGTGCCCTGGGCGTTCCAGTCGATTCCGAGTTCCTCGTTGTTGGTGTTGTAGATTTCCAGCAAGCGAGCGGATATCTTGATCTGACGCGACGGCTTATCCAGTTCTTTGATATAGTCGATTACGTTCTGCATGTTGGTCGGAACTTCCTGAATGATCACCGAGTTGGAACGAGGATCACTCGAGGCCGCGCCCCGATCACTCATCAGCGACTTGACCGCTTTGACGATATCGTCGGAGGTCGAGTTCGATATTTTCACGATCTGGGTCTGGAGTTCGGCCAGTTCGCGAGTTTCTTTTTTGTGCTTTTCATTGTTGACTACTTCCTCGCGATATTGCTCGGCGGGAAGTACCCGGATATAACCATCCTGCTCGTCGACCACGGCCAGATCGTAGGTGCGGCCGATGATGTCCATGGCGGTCCGCCAGGCGACATCGTGCAGCTTAATGGTCACGGTTCCCTTGACGTCAGGAGCTACGACTACGTTGACACCACCGTAATCAGCCAGGAATGTCAACACCGAGTGGATGTCCGCGGACTGAAACTGCAGGTTCTTAATCGGCGCGGAGGGATCGTGCTGCTCTTCCTGCGCCGCATAAGCACCGATGATGCAGAGACTGAATATCAGCAAAGATATCCAGATTGGTAGCAAAGTTTTCTTCACAGTCATGTTCTATACTCCTGCCTATGATTTACTTTCGAGATTGAGGGCGACCGTTCGGCTCCACCCATATTCAAATATCTGGAAATAGACCCGGTCGGGATCGACTTTCAGTACATATCCTTTCTGTACTTTATCGCCGGTGGCCAGGATATACCCGTAGCCATCGCCGTCTTCGAACAGGGCGCGGTTGTCACCGCCGCCGGATTCGATGATACCGACCAGCTTGAGCCCTTCGACGTTCGGGACCCGCTTTTCGATCGGGTTGTTATCTACTTTCGCGTCGTTAATGAGCGTTTCGAACGGGTCGCGGAAACCGGAGGTCTTGTACTTGATGACCAGACGCTTCGGGAATTCGGCAACCAGCGTTCCTTTGATTTTCCCGGTTTCAGCCGGTGCACGACGGAAGCGTGAAGTCGAGATACCGTCTTCGGCGCTTTTGTCTTCAGCCGGTTGCTGAGCCATTTGCTGGGCAGGAGCAGGTGTCGATTCCACCTTCGGTGCCGGTTTCGACTCTTCCTGTTTCGGAGTCGCCTTGGCCGCTACCTTCGGCTCGGATTTCTGCTCGGGCATAGTCGACGCTACGGTTGCCGCCTTTCTGGCCGGGGCTTCCGAAGCAGCCAGGCTCTTTTCATGGGCCTGTTCGGTCGGATGCTGATCATGAACCGGTGCCGAGGCTTCTTTCACGGCAGCTTTCGGTTGCTGCACTTCCGGCTGCTTGGCAACCTGCTTCACTGCAGGCGCGGTCGGCTGATTGACCGGAGTATTAATGTCGGTCATGGAAGCCATCGGACCGTACGATTTGTCGAAAGTCTTTGTCGACGGCCTCGACTCGGCAGGCTTCGGCTCGGATTTCATAGTCGATACCGGTTGCTGCGGTGTCGGGTTCATCGCGACGGCCCTGGCAGGTGCGGTCGACTCCGACATAGACGGCGTAGTGGCCGGCTTGTTTTCCGGAACGGTCGCAGACCGGGTGCCGAGGCTGGAAAGTCTGTCTTTATCAATTGCCGAATTCAGTTCCTCCGCCGACTTTGGATGGGTGGCGGGAGGCTCCGAAACGGCCATCTTGGGCGATGTTTCATGATGTTCGGGCTGGTCCATGCTCGCCACATAGGTAGAGGTAGACCACGGCGCAAACGAGCGCGGGACATTGTCCGAGAAATACACGGTGATATAATGAGAGTCGGATTCGACCCGATAGACTCTCTCGCTGTCCATATCGAAAACGATGCGGACGACCTTTTCCGGATTCACCGAATACTGGCTTGACCGGATGCTCTTGATCGGGCAATCCGGCAGGAACGTGAACGTCTGGGCGCCCAGATCGTGGGTCGCCGCCAGAATGTCCACGATGACGCGGAACGGCTTGCCATCCTTGGCCTCTTCAGTCTGATGCGTGAAACGGATCGGTCCGTCGACGCTGATCCGGGCGATCGTGAAACCGCCGTTGTAACTCAACTCAACGTTGGTTACTTGCGAAGCATGCGCCTGACTGAACGCTAGGAGGGCAACCGTCGCCACCATTAATATTAGAATCTTCTTCATCTGACCGTTTCCTCCTATAAGACCAGCTCTTTGAGCCGCTCATTTTCTTTGACGAAGTATGTTGAGAGCGTGAAGGTTGCCTTGATCGTAGCATTATCGCTGAGATCTTCGAGACTCTTGTTCGAGTCCTGTTCGGTCCGGGCCGCTTTGGTTTTGGACACGTTCAAGGCATCGATCTCAACATCGGAGACATTCGCGATGAACGGGAAGTTGGCCACATAGCTAATGAAGGTACCGAAATCATTATATGTCCCGGTAACTTCGATCTCGAAAGGTGCGATGTGGTAGAACTCCTGATCCTTGATCGGCAGCGGATTCACCTTGGTGATCCGGGTGCCGGTGATCGAGGAAGCGGTGTGCAGCTGAACCAGGAACGAAGGGATCTGCTGAACTTCGGGAAGCAGAGCCTCGATTTCATGGTATCGGCCGACCAGGTCGCTGTACTCGATCTTAAGGGCATCGAGCGACTTGGCTTTCATCTCGACGTTTCTCAGGTTGGTCGTAATCGACTCGAACTCCTGAGTTTTCTGGGCGAGTTGATTGGAGTAATTCGAATACACCCGCGAATACCAGAAATAGACTACGATGAAGAAAGCCAGGACACCCAGCGCTATTTTCTGTGTCTTTGAGTCTTTAAAATCCATAGTCTATCGTCCTAGTTTAAGCTTTTGTGGCTTGCGGCAGCCGGTTTCGAATCACTCTGCTCGTTGGTCGAGGCGATGTTGTTGCGCAACTCCTCGTCCGAGAGATAATGGACATTGAACGTCAGGACAAAGTTGTACGCCTTCTTGTCCTGAACCTTAATCTCATTGGTCGACTTCAGTTCGACATCGTCGAAGTAGTCCGAGCGCATCATCTTGATCATGAAGGCGGCGAGTGAATTCAGCGTAAACGCGAATCCCTCCACTTTCGCCTGCCGGACGTTCGGATCGACCGGTGGGGTGTCGTTCTGGCTTGCGGTCGCCGTGTTCGCCTTCGAATTGTTCGCTTGATTCTTCGCGTCCTTCTTATCGGCGGACGGCAACGGCTCCTCATCGAACTTACCCAGCCAGACGAACTCCGGAATATTCCGGGACATTTCCTCGAGAATCTTCACCCAGGCAGAGCGATGGCTGTCCAGCCGTTCGACTGCCTGCATTCTCTCGGTGATCTTGTTCTTGACGTCCGTCAGGGCGTCCACCAGCTTGATGTCTCTCTCAAGCATCGTGGCACGCTGCCGGGCTTTCTGAATGTTCGTGTCAAGATTCGACAGCTGATACTTCTGGTAGAAAGTAACGGCTATCAGCATGAGCACGATGCCCGCCGCGGCGGCAATGGCATACACCCCGGTTTTGCCCAGCGAGAAATCGATCGACTTCTTCGCGTAGTTCTTTGGAAGTAGGTTTATTTCTATCATGGATCTGCTACCTCACCTTCCTCATGGCTAATCCGACTGAAACCGTCAGCAGCGGAGCAATTTTCTCCGGCTGGAGATACTGGAACAGTTCGGGGTCATAATCGACATTCCGAAGCGGGTTGGCGATCTCGAGCGGGATATTCAGCTTGGACTGAAGGAATTCCGCCAGATACGGGATCAGAGCGCCGCCGCCGGACAAAACGAGCCAATCTATGTTTTCAACTTTAGCCTGCGATTTGAAGTATGAGAACGCGAGTTCGATCCCGGAAACGAGTTCGTCGGTGGAGGAGATGATCGTAGCTTTGAGCATGTCCTGATCGATGGAGTCGTTCATTTCACCCTTGATCGCTTTCGCGGTAAGCTCCGGGTTCAGCCTGAACTCTTTCTGAATGGCATTGTAAATCTCGCGGGTCCCTGCCGAGACGTCGCGGGTCGACTGGAACATCCCATCCTGCAGATAGGTGATGTTCGTGACATCGTGCCCGATGTTCACCAGGGCGGTGACACGGGTCGGATCGACGTCGTAGTTTTCGCTGTACGCATTGCAGATGGCCAGCGCGTCGTCGTCGACACACACCGGGCGAAGACCGCAGTCCTGCACCAGCTCAAGGAACATCCCGAGATATTCCTTTCTGGCGGCCACCAGCAGTACATCCATCTTGTTCGCTTCTTCGTCCGTCCGGACCACGTGGTAGTCCAGGGAGACGTCATCGATATCGAACGGTGCGCGCTGTTCCGTTTCGAACAGAATCGCCTGTTCGGCTTCGGCCCCGGTCTTCTTGTCGATAGTGAAGCGATCGGTGATGACACCATGGCCAGAGATAGAAACGACTACGTCTTTTATTTTGGGATCGGTCTGATCAATCAACGACTGGATATTGAATATCACAGCTTCGCGATCGCGAATTTCATCGGCAACGATCGCTTCGGGAGGAAGCTCACGGATACCGATTGCGGATATCGTATATCCCGACTTGGAATGATCGAGCTTTACCAATTTGACGGAGTTCGCGCCTATATCCAGGCCAACCGTACTCTTCTTGCCTCGTGAAATCAGCATATTAGTAGTACTCTTTATTAAGATTTACTTCTTGTTTTCTCAGTACCTATTATCGACACAATCCTTTAGCAGTTAATGCCGCTGGCGAAAAATCCAATCCGGCCAAGTCCATCCCTGATGCTTCAATCAGAAAAAATTACCGACTCATATTGTATCGGAATCAGACAGCCCCCCCTTTACTCTATTAAGGAATCTCGCCGGTTTGATTAGCTAAGCTGTTATCGGACAAGAAAAAACCCCTTCCCGTCCGGGAAGGGGTTTGCGGATTGGTAGCGTCTTGAGGCTCAGTAGTAATAGCCGGTTGAGTGTACTCGTCCGGTCGAGGCGAGCACATTAATATGATAAATTCCGGTCATCGTCTCATTCGATTCCATGGTGATGATGTTTCCACCGCCGGTAAAGTTGGCGGCGCCGTTCGGCTTGTAGATAAGTACATTGTTGCCGAGGTCGGTGCCGACATAGGAAAATTCAACAGGAAGCGTGTCCACGCGAATCGTTGAATCGGAGGCCTCAAACGTGGTACTGGAAGCGCCGGCGCTATCCTTCTGGAAGAGCGTGACCACGCGTGAGGACGGATTGAAGTGGAGCCCGACATATGCCTTACTGGAAATCGCGATCGATCGGGCAAGTCTCATGGTCGAAACCACCGATCGGTTTGCCGAACGGAATTTCAGTCGTTCGTAGGCGATCTGGAATCGCGGCACTGCCATGGCGGCGACGATTCCGACGATCACGACAGTCGACATCAATTCGATGAGGGTGATCCCTCGTTTGCTGAGAAATTTCTTCATCATGTCACCATCCATTATAGAATCATTCTTTTTCGCGTTTTGGGCACATTGACCGCGCTGAGCTACTTAGTTTTGCTAATCGGCGCGACTGGTCACGTATAAATTCAGCATAAGACGTACCGTACGGCCGATTTTTGTTCGAGGTCGAATCAAAGGCCGTATCCTTCCTTGGTTAAGCGAGTTATGAAACATGATAGGTTTCATACCAGAGCCCCGGAGATATGCTGAGACGGAAGTTCACCGGAAATATGTGGGGTTTCTCCCCCACTCTCAGGCAGCCGGCAAATTGTATTGACATTATGCCTTTTGACCTTACCTTGTTAGATAAGGTCTTATTCGACCGATAGATATAGCGAAATCAACAATACTGCATAGTTACCGCGAAAGGAACAAGTCCACATGTCATCAGTGCGTAAAGCAGGATGTGTTATTGTCCTCCTGATTTGTACTATCCTCTCCCTTCCAATCGCTTCCGCCCAGGCTACCGACATACCGACGCTAAATGCGGCGCCGCTCGTCAGGACCAAAGCACTGGAGCCGCTAACCGCCGCAGCTTCATCATTTCTCGAACAGAGGAACCCGGATACCGCTCTTGTCTGGGTCTACTTCACCGACAAAGGGGTGTTCGACAAGGCTGCTTTTGAGCAGAAAGCCGCAGCCGTGCATCTGAGCGACAAGGTGATCAGGCGTCGCGCCAAGTCTCACGTGACTGGTGTTGTCTTTGCCGATCTTCCAATCGTCGAGGGTTATGTACAGCAGGTGGAGCAACTCGGGGCAAAATTGCGAAGAGAATCGAGTTGGCTCAATGCCGCGAGCTTCAAGGTTCCGATGAAGGACCTGCAGAGCATTGCCACGCTTCCTTTCGTTCAGAAAGTCGTGCCAGTGGCTGGTTTCCATATCCCTAAAGACGAAATTCAGCCGGCCACCCAGGATAAGTTGAACAATCCGCATCCTCCGGACGCGCTGGCTTTGAATTATGGCAGCTCGCAGGACCAACTCGAACAGATCCATGTCCCAGAAATGCACGCCAAGGGGTACAATGGATCCGGGGTGACGCTGGCGATGTTTGACACCGGCTTCCGCAAGAGCCATGAAGCGTTTGCCAATGCCTACGCCGAGAACAGAGTTCTTGCCGAATATGATTTCATTTTCAACGATTCCAATACGGCCAACGAACCTATCGATGATCCCAGCCAGTGGAACCATGGCACATTGACCTGGTCGACGGCAGGCGGCTATTTTGACGGTGAACTTTACGGCCCGGCCTACAAAGCGAATTTCCTGCTGGCCAAGACCGAAGATGTGCGCAGTGAGACGCCGGTCGAAGAAGACAATTGGGTGGCTGCCCTTCAGTGGGCCGACAGCCTGGGCGCCGATGTCATCTCCTCTTCCCTGGCTTACTCCGACTGGTACACCTATTCTGATTTCGATGGTATGACGGCCACCATCACGATAGCCGCGAATACAGCCGCTGGACTCGGAATTGTAGTTTGCAATGCTATGGGTAACGAAGGTCCGGCGGCAGGGACGCTCGATGCCCCGGCGGATGCCTTCAATATTCTCGCCTGTGGAGCGGTCAGCTCAAACGGGACGATCGCTTCCTTCTCGTCGCGTGGACCGACCGCCGATGGCCGGACCAAACCGGAAGTTTGTGCTCGTGGGGTTTCGACATTTTGTGCGTCCTCCGGCGGCGACAATTCGTACACGACCGCCAGTGGCACATCGCTCTCAACCCCGTTGGTGGCCGGAGCGGTCTGTCTCCTTGTGCAGGCACATCCGAATTATCCTCCGGAGCTGATACGTGAAGCGATGATGATGACGGCCAATAATGCCGCCACCCCGGACAATACATACGGCTGGGGGCTGATTGACGTCGATGCCGCCTCGGGATACGGTGCCCAGTTCAGCGCCGACGAGACCCAGGGACAGGCACCTCTAAATGTGCAGTTCAGCTATACATCGTCGATCACGGCAACCGGCTGGGACTGGGATTTTGGCGACGGCAATAACTCCACCGTTGAAAACCCGACTCATGAATACACCAATGCCGGAGCCTACACGGTGAGTCTGACGATCAACACCCCCTACGGCGATATCAGCAATTCGAAAGTCGGCTACATCCTTGCTCTCGGCGACACGGTGACGTTTGTTCCCGACACGGTGAGCCCCGGCGACGAAGCAGTTATCTCGGTACAGATGGTTAACAGCCAACCGCTGCAGCGCCTGGTGATTCCCGTGCAGTTCTTCGACTCCCCTCAACTAGTTTTTGATTCGGTGACGAGAGGAAATCGAACGGGCTATTTCGAGAATCTTGATGCCCTGACCTATGACCCGTTTAATCACAAGTTTACTTTCAGGCTGACGGCCGATGACGGTGGCGGATCTCCGCCGCTGGATCCGGGATCGGGCGAAGTAATGCGGCTGTACTTCAGAGTCGATGCCGGAGCGCCGTCCGGGGCCACCTACGCCGTTGACACCGCGACCTCGCCGTATTCGCTGAGTGTCACCTCCATATTTGCAAGCTACAGCCCGGAAGTACATACCGGATCTGTTACGACTCGGTCGCTGGTTCGCGGCGACATGAATCATGACGGCACGGTTGATGTCTCCGATCTGATTGCTCTGGTCGAGTACTCGTTCGGAGGCGGCGCCCCGCCCGATCCATTTGAGGTTGGTGATGTAAACGGCGACGGCGGCGTCGATATCAGCGACCTCACCTATCTCATCGATTATATGTTCGCCGGCGGCCCGCCACCGGTCAACTGAGATCGCTTACTGCAAATGAGAAGCCGGAATGACCTTTGGGTCACTCCGGCTTCTTGTTTTGCAGTCGTAAACCTGGGCTATATGGTGAACTTCCCGTTGCGGTAGATAACCTTGCCGTCGCCCGTGATCTGGGAATCCTTCTTGAGATTGCAGACCATATCCCAGTGTACCGAACTCTGGTTTTTTCCTCCTGATTCCGGGATCGATGCTCCGACCGCAAGGTGACAGGTCCCACCGATCTTTTCGTCAAAAAGAATATTCTTCGAGAAGCGAGTGATCTCGTAGTTCGTCCCTATAGCCACTTCGCCTATGAACCGAGCCCCTCTGTCGGAATCGAGCATGGTCGTAAGGAACTGCTGATTCTTTCCGGCCGATTCCTTCACCACCTTTCCTTTCCTGAACTCCAGGCGAACATCTTCCACTTCCCGGCCACCGTATACAGCGGGATAAGAGTAGCGGATATGTCCTTCGGCGGTATCTTCGAGCGGCGAGGTGAACACTTCGCCGTCGGGGAAATTCTCCGTTCCGGCACAATTGATCCACTTGCGTCCTTTGACCCGCAGCTTGAGATCGGTGTCGGCCGACTGAATATGAAGCCGGTCGATCTTGTTGAGGAGTTTAATAAGCCGATCCTGCTCCTTCTTGACTCCAAGCCAGTACTTTACCGGATCGTTGTCGTAGATATGTCCCGCCTTGTAAACGAAATCTTCATAATCTGTAAGCGACATGTCCGCATCCTGAGCATCGGCCTGTGTTGGGAATTGCGTTCCGACCCAGGTGGCCGATTTGCTCGCGAAACGGGCGAACAGCTTCTTCTGTAGCGGATGGCGGGCCTTTTGTCTCATCGACTGACTTTTCGAATCGACTCCGGACAGATAACGCGTATTCGTGTTTGCCCAAACGTGTAACATCGCGTCCATCCGGTTCACTTCCATCGATGCCATCGGTGAGATGAACTTAAGCTGCGCCTCTGACCCATGTTTGAGCAGGATCTCTTCAGCCTCAGGCACCCGCACGTCGAGATACGGATTGGCGCCGACTTCGATCGCTTCCCGGTAGGCCGCTACCAGCAGCGGGATCGCCGCGACTTCGCCACCAATGCGAATGAGCTGCCCTTTTTTCAATTTGAGCGAGTAGTGTATAAGTACTTTCGCGAGTTTCTCCACTCTTGGGTCCATCATGTTCCTCCGATGAGTATATGTAGTTCAGGTTTAGGTCAGTTCGAAATCAGGCGTCAAAGCGCCCCTTCGAGTTCGAGCAGCCGGCGTTTCAGGTGCTCTCCGCCGCCGTATCCCCCTATGCCGTTCGATGCCACCACGCGATGGCACGGAATCACCAGCGGAAGCAGATTCCTTGCGTTGGCCGTTCCTACCGCCCGGGATGCGCGGGGGTGCCCGACAGCCAGGGCGATATCGCCATAAGTCATCGTCTCACCGTACGGGATCGCCGCAACCCGTCGCAGGACTTTCTGATGGAAGTCCGTCCCCTGGATATCCAGCTTCAGGTCGAATTTGCGACGTTTGCCCGCGATGTATTCGGTCAGTTGTTTTTGTGCCACCTTGTTGTGTTCGACATCTTTGTGGATCTCGTGATCTTTGAAATGTCTCTCGATGCACCGCGCAAAATAGTGTTCCGAAGAATCAGGAAGCGCAATGACCGCAAGCCCCTTCTCGGTTGACGCCAGTCGGATGAGCCCGAGTTTTGTCTGAAAACTGTGAACGTAGAGTTTTTTCATATCACGTCTGCCTTTGTTCATTTCAGGATTGCAAGGACCTCTTCGATAGTCTCGACAAAGTAGTCAGGTTGTGAGGCCAGCAACGATTCCCTGCCGCCATAGGGGGAGTTAATCGCAATAACCGGCATCGACACTGCTTGGGCGGCACGAACATCATTAATAGTGTCACCGATCATTACCGTTTCCAATGACTTTGCTTCTATTCTCGAGAGGGTAAGGGTCAGGATCTCCGGGGACGGCTTAACTCTCTGCACCTCGTCCCCACCGGCGTACGCTGAGAACATCTCACTCCACCCGCATTTACCAATGATGCCATCGATATGCCGACGGATCTTAGTCGACGCTACCGCCAGAACATAGCCTCGGTCATGCAACTCCTTGACGACCTCATCTGCACCCGGCAGCTTGCGCGTTGTCGAGACCACGGTCTGAGCTGCCCTCACCTGAAAGTGTCGTCTTAAGTCTGCATACGGGGCCTGGCTGAAGTGTGGGTACATTTCCTCCAGAGAAAATCCAATAAAGGGCATTATTGAGGCAGGAGACTGCTCCGGTTCACCCATCATCCGTAACGAGTAGTTGACCGCATCGACCACACCCTCGGACGAATCTATCAAAGTTCCGTCCAGATCGAGAATCACATTTTTGATGCCGGTCATAGTGGTTCTTCCACTTTCCCGATGATCTGCGAGAGCGGAACGTCGAAGACGTTCATGACTCTCCCCATTTGAAGCGTCGCCGCCAGCACAGAGTATGATTCTGCGGTCGTGGCCGGCCATTCACCGAGTAGAACCAGGTTGCCCGGCGGCTGGTGCGGATCGGGGAAACCGTTGACGATAACCACGCCTTCGGCAATCTCGATTTGTTCGCCCGGCAGCCCTACGACCATTGATGTATGCGCCCCGGTGGAATCCTCGTACCTGATGACATCGTATCTTTTCGGCAGGGCATGCAAAACACTCTTTTTGAGAAAGAAAATATCGACAACATAGGCCAGGCGGCTCGCCTTGAGGAACTCTCCCTTTCTGAACAGGGGGCTGAAATCGTTTGTCTCCAACGTGAACATGACCGGACGGTTGCGGATCGCAAAATTCCCCGGAGCCAGCGGAGCCAGAAGCTGATAGACCAGGCCAATCGCCAGAAACAGGAGTATCTTTCGTCTGGTCGGTCTGAGAACACGCTGTTTCGCCTTGACCACCCGCGCGAGATCGATGAAAGTGAAAAAGTAAAAGATTGCGGGAAGGGCAATCATCAATATTATAGCATACACCGGGAGATCAATGAAGAAGGTCACGAAGAAAAGCATCGAGGCGGTCAGGGTTATCAGGAAGACAAAGATACCGAACCCGATTTCCCGCCAATAGATATGCCCCAGCCCCGGAAGGAGCAAATTGAGCAGAAGGGCGGAAAACCGTGATTTGGGAAAATTCGTCACTGGAGATACAATCTGTCGGATGGATGCCCGAACCGATGCCTTTCTATTTTGTTTCAATATTCAGCGTGCACGGACTGATTGCAAGCTGAAACAGGATTCACATTTTAGAGGACGCAGAGTCGCCGCCGAAGTTGCGCAGGCAACCGATGGTTACGTATAAACGTAATAACAATATGAACTTATTCTTTTGGTCGGGCATGGGCAACATATTTGCATCCACTCATTTGGGTAAGCGTATAATTGGCAAAAAGATACCCGCGATTTACGCTTCCTGGCCGGAGTTCCGGCCCGATTGAAGTACCGTTAGTAAAAAAGTTACTTTCCTATATACGGAGGAATTTATGGTGCGATACACCGTGCAGCTAGTCGGAATAACTGTTTTTGCCCTGGCGCTGATATGGTTCGTCGGGTCGGGCGAAGCAGTACAGACCTCCGCCTCCGCTGAGCCGGTCCTCTGGGCTGACACCGTACATATCAATGTACCGGAAGTTCAGCCGCAGGAGGATGCAAGGACGAACCGGGATACGTTCCTCAGCGACGTCAAGAAGCTTACCCAAACCGCCTTCAATATCAGAAACCAATATATGGAAGAGGTGAATGCCGACGATATCATCAAGTCCGGCATTGAAGGGATGCTCAAAAATCTCGATCGCTACTCGGTCCTTATGGAGAAGTCGTCGTACGACGCCCTGATGGAGTCTACCCACGGGAAGTACGAAGGACTCGGGATGCAGATCGATGCTCGCGACGGAAATATTATAATCGTCTCACCTATCGAAGGCACTCCGGCCTATCGTAAAGGCCTTCGAGCCGGTGACGTGATTCTCCAAATCAATGGTAAGTCAACCGAAGGGATGTCTTCGGCTGACGCATCACAACTCATGAGAGGCAAGGCCGGTACCTCGGTAAAGCTGATGATTCAGCGGGCCGGACTCGACAACCCGATCGAGTTCGAGGTGAACCGGGAAGTCATCGAACTGAAGTCGGTGAACTACTACGGTATCGTACCGGGAACGACGATCGGCTATGTACGTCTCTCCCGCTTCGCCGAAGAAACCAGCCATGAACTTCGCGAGGCTATCACCGCACTGAACAGCCAGAACATTACTTCCCTCATTTTCGACCTTCGCTCCAACGGTGGCGGTCTGCTCGATCAGGCTAAGGAGACGGCGGAACTGTTCCTGGACAAAGGACGGGAGATCGTATACACCAAGGGCCGTTTTGCCGACAGCGAAAGACATTACTACTCAGAGAAAGATCCGCTCTTCCCGCCGTCGAAGCCGCTTATCGTGCTTACCGACGAAGGCACCGCCTCGGCATCTGAAATCGTCTCCGGCGCCATTCAGGATTGGGACCGTGGGCTGATCGTTGGAGCTAACACCTACGGCAAGGGTCTCGTGCAGCAGATCTTCCCGATTTCGAACGATGGTTCGATGGCCCTGAAACTGACGACGGCCAAGTACTACGTCCCTTCGGGACGCTGCATCCAGAAGCCGGATAAAGAGGCCAAGGCCGGTTCAAACGCTACTTTCGATGATATCGTCCCCGGCGATTCGACCGCCGATTCTTCAGCAGCTGCCGATTCGATGAAGGTAGCCGAGAAGGAAGTGTATTACACGAACGGTGGACGGGTGGTCTACGGCGGCGGCGGAATCGCCGTCGATGTGGAAGTCAAACCGGAGCTGTGGAAGCCAATCGAAATCAACCTGGAACGGCAGCAGATGTTCTTCGACTTCGCCGTCAAGTACGTGGCCGATCATCCTGACGTGAAACCGGACATGGTGGTCACCGACGATATCGTGAACCAGTTCCGCAAGTTTATCAAAGAGAAGAAGTTCGACTACAAGACCACGCTTCAGGCGACCCTGGAGAAACTCGACCAGGAAGTCAAGGACGAAGGGACTGAAGATATGTTCAAAGGCGCCCTTGATAGTATGAACGTGCTCGTACAGAAGGAAAAAGAGAATGATTTCGACGCGTCCATCGACTACATTCGACGGACCATCAAACGCGAGATCGTTTCATCCATTGCGGGCGAACGTGGTGTTTACGAGCAGATGGTGTTGAGAACCGATCCGGTCGTAAAGAAAGCGGTCGAGATTCTCAGTACTCCGAATGAGTATTCAGAACTTCTGAATAAGGGACAGAAGAAGGCAGAACTTTAGATCTGCACTCCTTTTATTTTTTGAGAGAAGAGAGAAAAAGGCGCCTCACCGGAGGCGCCTTTTATATTGTCCGACCTTTTAGGGCTCGTGCTAGCGAGGGGCACTGCTGGTATCGACAGCCGACACGCTGTCCGGCTCTCCCGGTCCGAATTCGGTGACGAGCCACAAATTGCCCTTCAGCTCCAGGGAGAAGGCGATCGGCCGGTCGTGAGACCTGGTGCTGTCCATCACGTAAGCATCGATCCTCGCTTTGTCGTTAGTGTATGCGATAGCGACGCTGCCAAACTGCCTGAAATCAAAAGACCCATCCGGCCCGTAGACATAGCTCAGCAAAGAATCAGAACTCTCCTGCTTCGCCAGGATGCTGGGAGAAAGAAGGGAGTCGATAGCGGCTCGATTCTTGGATTTCACCGCCTCCTGAAGGCGATATACCTGCTGTTTGAGAACCGGGATATAATCGCGCTTCGGCGTTCGATTGCCGCAGCCCGCAAGAGCGGTCACCAGCAACGCGGCGGTCACTGTAATTCCTGCCGATCTGAATTTCATCCATTCCCCTGTTTTCTGATTGAGTCAAAGCGGAAGTTTCCGTTTCCGCGTTTCGTAACGATATTTGCTGCTTCGAGATTCTTGAGCGTGGCCGATGCCACCAGATTCCAGAACCAGTAACGATACGCGCGCGTGGTCCCCTGATCATGCCCGAACTTCTTAGCTATCTTGTCCAGCGCCTTTCTTGCGTTCTCCAACAACGGAGTCGTGCCCACATCGACCATGCTCAACATCGGTCGCACCGCGCCGGTGTCCACGATGAAGAACTCCGGATAGTCGTTGGTGGCATAGTCCCATCGGGCCGGCCGGCCGAGATGACGAAGGAGCAGGAAATTGTTGGGGCACGTCAGAGTCAACGGGTGGTCCGAGTACATGATCTGATAGGTGTTGATATCGGAGGTCAACGCATAAAACTGGTTGCCGTTGAAATTGTCTCCTCCCTGGACTTCGTAGATGTAGTTGACATTGGCGGCATTGCAAAGGTCGGTTCCTTCGAACACCATGAATTGCGGCTTGCCGGTCACGAAATCACGACCGAGGTCGAACCAGAGCAGGAGGCCGGCCACCGAAGGATACTCGTAATACAGGCAGCTGGTCCCGCTGATGAAGTCGTTGCTGTCGCGTGTAATCACCTTGGCGGTCACCAGACTGTCCAGGATCGGGCGATAACTTTTGAGATTAGCGGTGAGCTTTGCCGTCAGTGACGCGACCAGACTGTCAGCTACTTGCTTGGCCTGCTCCGCCTCTTTCATCATGATGACCGGGAAGATCGGAACGAACGCGCTGTCGCCGCGAACTCCTTCCAGATAATGCTCGCCGGAGAAGAGGGTGATCTGCTTGGCCACATACAGGCTTTCGCACTCCGCCATTTTGGCAATGTCATTTACGGATTTCCCCTCATTCAGGAGCGGAAACAGGGCGCGCACGAATTCATTGTCGAAATAAGGATGTGTCTGTACTTGCGGCGGGAACGTGAATTTCTCCGTCATGTAAGGAAGCATCGCGTCCGGAATCGGAAAATTGAGCTGGAAGGTCTGTGAAAAAAACCGCTGCCCGGGCAAAACCTGATCGAGCGTATCGACCACGTCGTACAACTCGACATCGAGCTCCGCCTGTCCGTAGTTCGGCGGAATCTCAACTTCCGCCGTAACGGTGATCTCACCCTCGGGTTCCAGGAATGTGGAGGTGTGGGCGGATCGTTCCGGATTGAGATACTGCCCCTTGAACTCCAGGTGGGTATCCATAACGATGAACTTGAGCTGATCGGTATTATTCTTCAGTGGGATTTCCGCCTTCTGGGTCCCCCAGCGAAGCGACGGGAATTTGATGTTGCCGACGAAAATGTCCGGCTGCTTCACCGAGTCAGGCGTCTGCGCCTGCAGCGTGGAGAAGATCAGAGTGAATGTCAGAAGGGCGGCGGTCATTAGACGGTTACGCATGTAGATTGCTCCTTGTTCTCTGTCTGGCCGCGAGCTGACCGCAGGCGGCATCGATATCTCTTCCACGGCTCTTGCGTACGGTGACGGCCGGGGCACGTGGGTAAAGTTCACGTCCGAACCAGTCGACTTTCTCGTCCGAGGGCCGGTCGAAATCCAACCCTTCGACCGGATTATAGGCAAGCAGGTTGATTTTGCAGGGAATCCCGCGGATCAACTTGCTCAGGGCGAGAACGTCTTCCATGGTGTCGTTGAAATTGTCAAACAGGATATATTCGAAAGTAACTCGATATCCTGTCTTGTCAGTGTAATACTTGATCGCTTCCATCAACTTGTCAAGATGAAATGTCTCCGCTACCGGCATGATCTTGACCCGCTTCTCCTGGGTTGCGGCATGCAGCGAAACGGCCAGCCTTGCTTTCAGACTGGAATCGGCGAGCTTCTTGATTTTCGGACTGACCCCGGAAGTGGAGATGGTCACCTTCTTAGCGCTGATTGCCAGACCGCTGGGAGCGGAGATAATCCTGACCGCCTCGATCACGTTTTCGTAATTGAGCATCGGCTCCCCCATCCCCATGAAGACGATATTAGTGAAGGCATCGGCACCGAATTCGTCCCGAATATATACCAGCTGCCCGACTATCTCCCCCACTGTCAGGTTGCGCATGAAGCCCATCGTCCCGGTGGCACAAAATCCACATTTGAGCGCACAGCCGACCTGCGAGGAGACGCAAACCGTCTTCCGGCCTTCTTCGTCAGGAATCAGAACCGTCTCAAGCGGGCTCCCGTCTTCGAGTTCGAACAGGAACTTCCGGGTACCATCGGCCGAGACCTGCGAACGAGCCATCGTAAGCCCCCGAAACTCGAACTGCTCGTCAAGCTTTGAGCGCATCTCTTTGCTCAAGTCGGTCATAAGCGAGAAATCGTACTGCCGATCGCCATAGAGCCATTTGAAGAGCTGTCGGCCGCGGTACGACTTATCGCCGAGGCTAACCATCGTATCTTCAAGCTCCTGGCGGGTATAACCGAGGAGGTTCTGTTTTGCCATATCCCACTAATGTACTTCAATTTCGCTAATTGGCAAGATCGAAAAAGCGAGTCGTTTGCACCATGTTATACACGATGAATGCGGGTCGGTGGCAAGGAGAATCGCCGCTGCCCGCACGCAGTTTCGAGTCTGCCGGGTACATTCACCTTGACTGTCGATGTTCCGAGCTATATCATTAGGCACTCAATTCGGGGTGTGGCGCAGCCCGGTAGCGCGCTTGCTTTGGGAGCAAGATGTCGGAGGTTCAAATCCTCTCACCCCGATTTTTTTACCCCCAATGCCAGCAAAAGATCACCATGACCTGTTCAGCAACTGAACAAAGCATACTGGTCAATCAACTCCAATAATACCTAAATGATCGCTTTTGAAAGCCGATAATAGGGGTAATGATTAGGAGGGTTAATGATTGGTTTTTAAGAAGATAATAAACAGTGATTTTATTTGGAATCAGTATTGACAAGGCGACTTTTCTGGTGTAACTTATCCATGTTAAAAGTTGTTCGCTTTTTATTTAGCAGGTTATGTGAAAAAATTCACATAATCGGACAAAAACGATACGAACTGACATATTTGTGAGGTATATGTATGGACATAAATAGACGAAACTTCCTCAGCGTTGCGGCCCTCGCCTCGGCGACCCTCCTGACCGGCAAGGCGGAAGGCAGTTCGAGGGTCGAGCCGATCAGCGAGGGACAGCAGTTCGGCGTCCTGGTCGATACGGTTGTTTGTATCGGATGTCGTAAGTGCGAGTGGGCGTGTAATCAGCAGAACGCGCTGACGACCAAGGATCGATCGACCTTTGAAGATAAGTCGATCTTTGCCGAGCATCGCCGCCCGACCGCCACCTCCTACACCGTCGTGAACGAATATCGGGATCCCAAGAATCCGGACAAGCAGTACACCATGAAAGTCCAGTGCATGCACTGTGTCGAACCGGCCTGTGCTTCGGCCTGTATCGTCGGTGCTCTTCGCAAAGATGCCCGCGGACCGGTGTATTACGATGCCTGGAAATGTATCGGCTGCCGTTACTGCATGGTGGCTTGCCCGTTCCAGATTCCCGCGTATGAGTACGACAATGCCTTCACCCCCAAAGTCCAGAAATGTTTCTTCTGCTACGAGCGGACAACCGAACAGGGTCTCCCCCCGGCCTGCGTTGAGATCTGCCCGAACGAAGCCCTGTCATTCGGACCCCGGGATGAAATGATCGACCTGGCGTACAGCCGCATCAAGGCATATCCGGAAAAGTATTATCCGCATGTCTACGGTGAGCACGAAGTTGGCGGGACCAGCTGGCTTTACCTCGCCTCCACTGATTTCGTCAATACGGAACTTCCGAAGCTCTCCTCAGACTCCATGCCTGAGAAGACGGAAATCATTCAGCATAATGTGTTCAAATCATTCGTCCCACCCCTTGCCCTCTATGGGCTGCTGGCGGTGGCGATGAATTCGCTTAAAGGGGATAAGAAGGACGAGGAGGAGAGCAAATGAGTGAACATGTGATTCCCACTCCAATGAAGGCGAAATTCTTCACGCCGGGAACGAAAATCGTGTTTACCATCATGATGGCCGGCCTCCTCACCTACGCCTATCGTCTTCTGGCCGGTATCGGCTCGGTGACCAATCTGAACGATCAGTACCCCTGGGGGATCTGGATTGCTATCGATGTCGCCAGTGGTGTCGCCCTGGCCGCCGGTGGATTCACCACGGCCGCCCTGGCTGACATTTTCCACAAGGAGAAATTTCACGTGATCCTCCGCCCGGCCCTGCTTACCGCGATGCTCGGGTATACTTTTGTGGTGATCGGACTGCTGGCCGACCTCGGTCGGTACTACAACGTCTGGCACCCGATGCTTCCGAGCATGTGGCAGGGAAATTCGGTGCTCTTCGAAGTCGGTATGTGTGTGATGGTCTACCTCACCGTGCTCTATATCGAGTTCTCGCCAATTGTAGTCGAGCGCTTCAAAGGACGGGTCAATCTCCCCGGTCCGCTGGCTTCCCTCAACGGACTCGTTGAAGGAGTTCTTGGACTCGTAAAGAACACGCTCGGTCGGTTCATATCGTTGTTTATCATTGCCGGTGTCGTCCTGTCCTGCCTGCACCAATCTTCGCTGGGCACATTAATGGTGATCGCGCCGAGCAAGATGAGCCCGATCTGGTACACCCCGATCTCACCACTGCTGTTCTTGATAAGCGCCATCTCGGTCGGATTCCCGATGGTGATATTCGAATCGCTGATTGCGTCGCGCTCATTCAAGCTGAAACCGGAGCTTGGCGTCTTGTCATCGCTGGCCAGATACACTCCGGTATTGCTGGGCATTTACCTGGCGATTCGTATCGGTGATCTGACTATCCGCGAAGTCTGGCCCTATGTATTCGCCCTTGACACGCGTTCGATCATGTTTCTGATCGAGATCCTCGGCGGCGTGGTTGCCCCGATTGTGATCTTGTCGATTCCCAAATATCGCAAGAGCGCCGGCGGTCTGTTTACTGCCGCGACACTCACCGTGCTGGGTGTAGCGCTGAATCGAATCAACGTGTTCCTGGTTGCTTACAAACCGCTCTATGCCGACAAGCCGTACTTCCCGTCGATATTCGAAATCATGGTAACGGCCGGACTGATCTGCGCCCTGGTGCTGATCTATCGGGCGCTCGTTATGATCTTCCCGGTTATCGGCGTGCCGGCAGAGGAGGCGGCAACGAAGACGGCGGAGATAGCGCCGAGCAACATCAATTTCTCGAGGGCCAAGTGAAATGAAGATATATCGTTCTATCGTACAACTCGCTTTGTTTATAGCAATGGTCACGCTCTTTACGTCAGCCGGAGTGGTGGCGCAACACGATGCCATGCCTAAATTGAACTGCAAGGAATGTCACGTGTGCGATGTGCCGACGCGAAAGGATCCCTGCCTGAAGGCCTGTCCGCGTAACGAGATGGTTAATGAAAGAGTCGACCATCCGCTGGCCGAAGCTCCGGATTCGATGCTTCTGGACGACATCCAGAATCTCTATATGCCGGTGCATTTCAACCATCGGCTGCACGCATCGATGTCGGAAATGGGGGGCGACTGCGCCAACTGCCATCATTACAGCCCCAAAGGAAAGATTCCTCCCTGCAAAGACTGTCATGGCGGACAGGACAATCCGGCCAACCTGAGACAGCCGTCGCTGAAGGGAGCGTATCACCGTCAGTGCCTGGCCTGTCATCGTGAATGGAGCCATGACACCAAATGTGTGCTCTGCCACGTGCCGCGTCCCGGAACGGAACTTTCTCCGGGAGCGACCCTTGACTCCACAGATATTATGGGTATCTCCCACCCGGTCATGACTGAGCCGGTTAAGAAAGTGTATGCCACACCGTACAAAGACGGCCCGATCGTGACTTTCCAGCACAAGGAGCATATCGATCTGTTCGGATTCCGGTGTGTCGACTGTCACAAGCAGGAGAACTGCAGCTACTGTCATGATATCCAGAAACCGGCGGCCGACAAAAAGACGCAGGAGCAGGTTCATGCCGTGTGTAACGACTGTCACCTTGAAGCTGCCTGTTCCAAATGTCATGACAACAAGGAGCGCCCCGGCTTTACGCACAACAGCACTGGCTGGCCGCTTAACAAGTTCCACCAGAAGCTGGACTGCTGGGCCTGTCACCCGACCGGCAAGCGGATTTCCCGGCTGGACAAGATGTGCGTGAACTGTCACGCCGGCTGGAATGCGGAGAACTTCCGTCACGCCGTGACCGGACTTAAGCTCGATGAAATCCATTCTGAGATGGACTGCACCGACTGCCATCCCGGACGCAAGTATGATTCCGATCCGGTCTGCAGCGACTGTCACGATGACGGCCGGACGGCGAATGATTCCCCACCCGGGGTCATGCAGGAGTTTCAGAACAAGAAAAAATAGATTTTGTTATCAGGTTTGACACTTCTTTTTTATTCCCCACTAGCCCCGCGCTCCGGCGGGGCTTTCTTTTTGTTTGACGGAAGGGGGCGGTCTTGCTATTATGGCTGGGTACAAATGCCCCCGTAGCTCATCCGGATAGAGCATCTGCCTTCTAAGCAGAGGGTAGCAGGTTCGAGTCCTGCCGGGGGTATTTAATTTGCTGTAGGGCTGGGACGGACTAGTATAAGCGTTCAAGCAGTTTAGAAACAAGTCGCCATTTGCAAATCCTGGCTCAAGGGGTAGGCTACTTTGCACGCGCCTCTACAATTCTGTTGCTTCAATTGTTCAGCTTGCTTTTTTCAAACAAGGCGGTGCACTTACTCATGTTCTTGAATAGCGTGGGAATTATTGCATTTGGATATAACGTATCCAATCCTTCTTTGATATTGGTATATGCCTCTCTTACTAAACGCAGTATTGCAGCCTGCGTGATCTTGGATTGAAACTCAAATGACGGCAAACCGAACAACGTTAGCGGCAAGAGTTGGAACACCAAGGCAGAGATCATCCTATTTCCATGAATAGCTACTGAATAGTCCCTTCCCTGCAGTTTGTCAGTGGTCGACATCTCGTCAATGCACCGATCGATCATTCGCTGCGTTTGAACAGCACGCCAGAGGAACAAACTATTGAGTTGCGCATTGAACAACTCTTTGTAGGGAGTCCGCGAAATATCTTCCCACAGCCTACCGATCTCCCGCTTGAGCTGAACGAAGAGGCTAGGTTTTCCAGAAGAGCAGGCAAGCGATGTTGTGGACTCTAACAAGTCGAACGAACTATCAGACTTCGCTACCGTCTCGGATCGAATTACATGGTACATGATTCCATCGACACCCAGCTCCGCCTGAAGTCGCTTTTGCTCGGGATCCAGAGTAACAAAATCACGATTATCGATTCTGTTCTGTCGATTGTTAGTCTTGGTAATTGATATCTCGAGATCAGGACCGGCATTCTCGAGAGATATTACGCGTACTAGCACCAGAACACTTGCTACGTCGTCTGAATTCTTCTGCCCAAAGCGACCGACTGTACTGACTGTCTGTGCACCGTTAACGATGCTAATATTTTCACAGTGGAAATTCCCCAAATCCGTGCCACCCCCACCCGCCATCGTCTTGCTAATCCTGCTGGCTATAATTGTTATTCCGTTGTTGAAATACCAAAAGTTGTCTGGAAATTGCTGAAGGGTTGAGCGCATCTCTGAATTCACGTCAGTATCCCCTAACATACTACGAAGATTCTTTGCGAAAAGGCGATCTCCGTACTTGGACCAAAGGTCAACAATAGCAGGAGCCGACACTTGGCCGTAAAATGCTATGTGTGGGGTCTCGACCTTCCCCCAAGACTTCAGATTCAGATCAACGTTTATCGGCTCGCCGATAAGTCTTGCTGTGAGAGAATTATGTAGCGCGGCCTGGTTCAATACCGTAACTGAGAGCAGTTCGCTTGCGTCGTTCATTTCCCCTCGGAGATCATCCAAATCTCGTTGAGAAGGCTCAGCCAATGTGTTAATTCCTGTATATACAACAACTGCGTTATACGTAGACTGAGGGTCATTGAGAACCTGAGTAAGCATTGGCGACATTGCATAAACCTTTTCGTTGAATCTATCAAAGCGCATGTTGAATAGATCTTTCGTCCCCGCCACAAACTTCTTCATATCCCCATTTGAGGGCTCACCACTACCGTCATGTATCCATTTCGACTGCACCACGTATAGCTTCTTCTCGGGCTCGTGAAAGAAAATTGCATCAAGGCCATTGTCATTTCCCCCATCTGTTATCGACATTGCCACTTTCGTAGGATCGGCACCCGATAAGAGATGTATGGCATACGCCGCAAGTGCCCTACTCAGAAATTGATTCTCGTGAGCCTGCACCCTGCCCGCCAGCGTCCCTCATTTCAATCTTGCCTTCAAACAACTTGGAAACATGATTCTTGATTTGATTGACGTGAATAATACTCATTCGTCACACCTATGAGCTCCTTGGATTCCGAACATGCATGTCACGAAAGGGCAATACCTTGTTATTGACTAATCTTGCCTCGGATGGTTCTAATCCGCACATGACACACCTTACCCCTGATTTCGAGCCTCTAACGATAATATATTCAAGATCAAATCTTCATATATTTCGGTCTCGTCCTTTGCAACAAACTACTCCTCTTCGAAAATGTCAAGTTTGATCTTCTATAGTATGCCCGGGTGGCCCAGCCGCTTGCGGTGGGTTTCCTCTTCGATCAGTTCACCCATCTCGTCGGGTGGCCCAACCGCTTGCGGTGGGTTTCCTCTTACCTTACTCAGCCAATAATCGAGTGGCAGGTTCGAAGCGAATCTGCCCTACTGTACAATCAATTCAAGTCTATCCAGCACTCTCAGAAATAATATTTCGCAGAAATATCGGCTCCCTTAATCAGCAGCCATAATCCGAGAGCAATTTCATCAATAACGATAGGGGCATAACAGGCAGGTATCAGAGTTCCAGTAGGTCGGGTTCCGGATGAGGATGCGTCAGCGTCCGAAGAAGAAACCCGACACAGGTAAAACATCATTTGCCTCGCAGGAAAGATGTCGGGTTTTTCCGTCATTTCACCCCGTCTTCGACGGGCCGAATCCGTCAGAACCCGACCTACTATGTCTAGATGAAAGGATAACGTATGAATATGAAGTTTGCTGTTCTCGCATGTTTATTCGTAGCTCTAGTGACTGTCCGTAGTTTTGGGCAATCGGGCATCCAGGCTGGAGATACTACCGCGATACCGGCCGGGACGTATTTCTCACTGCACACGACAGTTTGTGAGCTTGAGGTGGATAATCGGCTCGTTATTTGGTTCACCGTACCCGAGACGCTCTATGTCTCGATGGCGATACTTGATTCGCTAGGAGACACTGTATATGCCTCCGAGTCTCAGCGGCTTGCTCGAGGCAATTACCGGGCCACTTGGCTATACAAAGATCGCACCATAGAGGAGCTACCTCCATTTCTCTGGTTTGAGCTTCGAGCCACGTTGGGCTCATCATGGAAGTCGCTTCGTTTCTTGGCTGTGCACCCGTTCTGCGTGATGGAGCACAAGCGATAGAAAAGTGACTGCTTGAAATGTGTGGCTGACAGCCTGAACCAGAAGCCAAAAGTACCACTGGAACGGTGCTTGGATTCTGGCCCGAGAGCCCATCGGCTCGGCTCTTTCCAGCCCTAATCACCAGCAAACCAGTGACTAACGACCTTCATCTTGCCATCATGTCTATACATCGGAAAGGCAACAGTTTGCCACTGACGTTTAAGATCGGAATCGATGTACTGCAAATATCCGACTAGAGTGATGCTAGTTACGTGTTGCGGAATAACGACTTCGCCGAATCGAAAAGTCCATTGGTTAAACGAATCCCAGCTTCTCAGTGTATCGGACAAAAGAATTAACGAGCTCAGTGTGTCTTTGGTATTTGCTTCGACTATCTTCACGCTGTCAGCCCTGAATCCTTCCACGAACCGATCGTTCCCATTTGCGCTTGTATCTGTTGGCAAAATGTAGAATTCGACGCTGAATGCGCTGTCACTAATCGGTACCAGTGATTCAAAGCCCACCTCACAAACGGGCCACATGGCAAAGGCTCCACAGTCATAATAGGCCGGTCCCTGCCCGGACCGTCCGTATTCCGCCTCTGGTGAAACCAAAAATTGACGAAAGTAAAGAGGCTGAGTGCAACCCGATATGCAGAAGACAGAAACGAGAATCCAGAGTACTCTAGAAAACGTGATCATTCTTATACCCGAAATTTGCATAATAAAACCAGTGATAATTTTCAAAAGCATCGACAGACCGGGTGGCCCATCCGCTTGCGGTGGGTTTCTTCTTTCCTCATTGGCAATCGCCCAATTGGCAGGTTCGAAGCGAATCTGCCCTACTGTGCTATGGAAGCCAATTCTTAACCAGGATGACGTGGGAACGATGATAAAACGGCTTAATGAAGAAACCGGCCGCAAGCGGACGGTCCACCCGGCCACTGCACTTTCTTCTTGTCTCGAATTGGTTGTTGGTCTATTTTTAATATAGTAATATTGGCTAGGAGGTCGAGTGTGCGGTGGTATTACCAATTGGGCAAACTAACGAGCGTCGCGGTAACGGTGCTTTTTGTTTCATCACTAAGTGGGGCCGAAAATAACTGCATTACAACTAATGATGTTAATAAAGTTCTTCTTCGAGCGTACTCGGGTGCAGGAATATCAGGGTGGCCGCTGACAAATGACGATATCTACTCGATTGACTGTTTCAGCGGGAATTACATTACCTACCCACATAGCGATTTTCCTCGAGGCTTAGAAATATCCTATTTCAACGATGCCTCTTTCTGGGCTGTCGGCATTGTTAACCGGGACACTATTGCCTCGGTCGGAGTTGGAACGCAAGATCAAGGGTTCCGGCAATATGATCCTCCTCTGTATCGATCTCTCCGCGATCCGTATTCACCAGGCTACGCCAGTGCAGTGTCCGAACAAGATATCGTGAGCACGGCTGAAGATACAGCGCGAGAAGAATGTCTTCATTTACAAATGACAAAGAAAACATATGCGTGGTCATACAAATACGCAGAGGATTTTGTACTCTTCGATTTGGAGGTTCGCAACATAGGTAATCGGCGCATACAAGATCTTTACTTTGGTCCGCATTTATTTGTAGCGGTTGGCTATAATCCGCCGAGTCAATTTGCCAATGCCGCTGGAAGTATTGGCGGCTTTATAGATTCGATCCCAAACTCTCGTTGCGAATCTGTGAAGAACGAAGTTCCGCTCATGTGGTTTGCGGATCTGGACGGTAATCCGATAAATGGAAGCTTCGCCGATCAGATCGCGCTCGATGAGTTAGGCCACTGGACCAGACCCTGTACAAGCGTGGGTGCATTTGTTGTATTGGGCTATCCCCCAGGAAAACTGGAACATCGAGCACATTTGAGTTACAATTGGTGGAATCATTATCCTGGATGGGGCCCGACTCAAAAAGGTCATGTCATGATGGGCTGGCCCGAGGCGCCCGCTGATTACCTCACTCTCATGTCCAACGGGGAAATCGACTATGACGTGTTAAGAGCGGGCAGTATCCTTCAAAGTGATTCGTTATGGAATTACCCGACTTGGGGGCAGGGGATCAGCACATACGGAAGTCTTATCCACTCTCTCTTGTCTATCGGCCCTTACGATCTTGACGTTGGGCAAAGTGTCCATGTGGCTTACGCATTGGCTTTCGGCGAGCATTTCCATACCAACCCCAATAACTGCAACAATCTGCCCAGCAATCCAGACGCATATTACGCGAACGTTGATTTTCGCGATCTCTACATGAACATCAATTGGGCTCGTTGGATCTATGATAATCCGGGATACGATACTGACGGAGATGGATATGCCGGTGATGAGACAATATGTGTGACAGATTCTGCCCTCACTGACAGTGGGTGGATAGCTACAGTGGCAGACACGTTCTTTACCACTGGAGATGGCATAGCAGACTGGCGCCCAGTATCGCCGCCGCCCGCGCCCGATATTCGGCTTGAGCCATTGGTCGATGGTATCAGGGTATACTTTAACGGCTATAGATCAGAAACAGAAAAGGATATTTTTCTGGGGATTGCAGATTTTTGAGGGGTATTCCGTATACTTGGGTAGAGACGAGCGTGACCAAAGTCTTTCACTCGTAGCTTCCTATGACAATGTCGACTATGATATATATGAATACGATCCCGCAAGCGGACGGTACGAAGTTAAGGGCATTCCATTATCGCTGGATAGTTTGCGTTGTCGCTACGGAAGAACCGCTGACCCATGTTCGGACACTTCTCTTGATCCGCTTGATTATGCCAATCCAACTCGGCCATATATAGATCCACGAAATTCGGGCACTTTGTTGAATTTTAGGAAGAACTCCTACAACGTTCAAGACTATCCCAACCAGACACCAATTCACAAAGTCTATCCGGATGCCTCTGATCCGCGCGGAGTAGACCCCGGAGACTTGACGCCAGACTACTACACCGAAGACGGTCGTTTTAAATTTTTCGAATACGAGTGTGAGATTCACGATTTGCTGCCTTCCGTCCAATATTGGGTAGCAGTCACAGCCTTTGACTTCGGCATGCCGGGCACTACTATTAGACCTCTGGAGTCAGCCAAGTCTGTAAACGTCACCAGTTGCTTTGTGTATGCCACTGCGGGTGAGCAGAACGGGACCAACAAGCAGATCTATGTCTATCCGAATCCGTATCGAGCCAGCGAGGATTACCGGGCTCAAGGGTACGAGGGGCGCAATCGGGACGACCGGCCGGATTACCGCACCCGAGCGGTGAATTTTGCCAATCTCCCGCCGAAGTGCACGATATCAATTTACACTCTGGACGGTGATTTGGTCCGCAAGATTGACCACGACTACTCACCAGATGACCCGAAATCGACACATGATTACTGGGATGTCATCACGCGCAACACCGAGGCGCCGGTAAGCGGGTTGTATTACTGGACAGTTGAAATCCCAGGCGAGCCGACACAGATAGGAAAACTCGTTCTAATCATGTAGCTGGTTCATGTCTCGCGCCGTCAGCAGTTTTGCCGTCTGATACTCACCCGGAGATTCCTGTGAAGTTGCCTCGTCCTCTTACATTGAACCGGCCTACAAAGAAGGTCGGATGAGATTGAGAGTATTATGTCTCTGGGCCGGGTGGCCCATCCGCTTGCGGTGGGTTTCTTCTTTCCTCATTGGCAATCGCCCAATTGGCAGGTTCGAAGCGAATCTGCCCTACTATACTATGTAAGCCAATGCTCAACCAGGAACGGCCCGGTGGCCATGGCGAGCGGGAATAGAAGTCCCGCAAGCTTCGCTGCTTTGTGCTGCGTCATAATCTCGGTTTGATTCAGCATTTGAATTACCCTGGGTCTGTTCTTATGTAGTCAAAGAAAGGTCTCTGTTCAACAACAATCTTCATTCCAATCAAGTTCTTTGTGCCCGATTGGCCCAGCCGCTTGCGGTGGGTTTCCTCTTCCCTTGTTGGGAATCTACCGAGCGTCAGGTTCGAAGCGAATCTGCACTACCCCTTCGCCGGATTCTTTTGTATAATTCCGTCAGATACAATGCCCCCATCCAATCCGGAGCCGACATGGAGAAAATACAAATTGAGCCGATCGCCTATGTGCATTCAAGCCGAACCGAAGCCGTCGATGACAACTGGGATAAAGAGTCCGCGTATATCGAGCTGACCGACCAGTTCGGCGCCGAAGCAATTGCCGGGCTGGAGGAATTCTCGCACGCGGCCGTCATCTATCACTTCCATCAAGTCGACCCCGATAGGATCGAATCGGGTGCGCGGCATCCGCGTGGCAATAAGAACTGGCCGAAGGTCGGAATTTCCGCGCAACGAGGGAAAGACCGTCCCAACAGGCTCGGCTTGGGAATTGTCAGGATTGAACGAATCGAAAATCGAAAGATCTTTGTTCGCGATCTCGATGCGATCGATGGCACCCCGGTGCTTGACATCAAACCGTGGGTGCGTGAGTTCAGTCCGCGTGGCGAAATCAAGCAGCCGGATTGGATGACGGAGTTGATGAAGGATTACTGGTGAACAAGGTGCTCCAGTGCCCTATCCTCAGGGTGTGTGATTATTCCGGCGCAGGATCCCGCTCAAATGGAGGGATACCGTCCTTGGGCAATTCAATCGAAACATTCTGCGGACAAGGGCACGCCCGAAGACGGATCATGCCCTACCTCAGAAAGAGAAACCGGAGCGGGCTACGGACATGGGCAGGCTCGAAGACGAATCCTGCCCTACATTGACACATGCCAGAAGGCATGTCATTCCCTCGGACGAGGGAATCCAGATTTCTTTGGATGTAAGAGTCCGTTTGAAAAGAACAGTTGACTAAGTCGGCAAATGGCATGTTCTAAGAAGGACATGCCCTACGGCTGCTCGACCTCATCGAAACAGTCTGCGGACAAGGGCAGGTCCGAAGACGGCTCGTGCCCTACCTCAGGAAGAGAATCCGGCGCGGGCTACGGACATGGGCAGGCTCGAAGACGAATCCTGCCCTACATAAGCAATATGAATTAGGACAAGGAATGACCGATCTGCTTAAATCAAAACGTTTGCTGCTCCGGCGATGGCGAGATGAAGACCGGGAGCCGTTCGCGGCGATGAACGCCGATCCGCGCGTGATGAAGCACTTTCCGGCTCCGTTAACCGGTGAACAATCGGATGCCCTGATCGACCGAATCGAGTCCAAATTCGACGAACGCGGTTTCGGTCTATGGGCGGTCGAGATTGTCAGTTCAGGACAGTTCGCCGGGTTCATCGGGTTGTCAGTTCCAGGATTCGAGGCACATTTCACTCCCTGTGTCGAGATTGGCTGGAGGCTCGCGGCGGAACACTGGGGCAATGGATACGCCACTGAAGGTGCAAGACGGGTGCTACAATTTGCCTTTGAAGAAGCCAAACTCGAAAGCCTGGTGTCATTTACCGTGCCGGCCAACAAAGCATCGACGCGGGTCATGGAAAAGATAAGGATGCACCACGATCCGGCCGACGATTTTGACCACCCGCTAATAGCGGCAGACAACCCGCTCAGACGGCACGTGTTGTATCGGTTATCGGCTGATGGGTGGAGAGAAGGTCGATGAGATTCATCAGATTATCGTTGCCCCACGCTCTGTCTCGGCGCATACGTCATCGCCACCGCCCCCGAGGCGTACTCCTGGCGGCGTATGAGCTTCAAGTCGATCTGTTTCGACAGCCCCGCAAACAAAGTCGGCCCATGCCCTGCTATCCCGGGATGCACGATGAACTCGTATTCATCGATCAATCCAAGCTCCGCCAACGCTAGAGGGAGCTTCACCCCTCCCGTTAACAGCCCCTTGCCAGGCTGCTGCTTGAGCCGCTCAACGGCAGTCTTCAGATCCCCGCGAAGAAGCTCAGCATTCCAGTCGACCCGGTCCAGTCTGCTCGAGACGACATACTTCTTCGCGGCATCGATCGTCCGGGCGAACGGTTCCATCCAATCCGGCCATGTTCCCGTCGCCACTGGAAGCCGCCACGCTGCCTCCATCATCTGGTAAATCACCCGGCCAAAGATGAGGGCATCGGCCCGGGCGAGGTTGTCGGCCGCCCGCTGATGCAGTTCTTCGTCCGGGATGATGGCGCGATGATCGCAGCATCCGTCCAGAGTGACGTTGATGGAGTATCGAAGAGGTCGCATAATATAAGTATACGTGACTTTTACAACGGAGAATAGCGTGAATGTCAGCACTGCAACGGATTTGAGTTATTCGGATCGAGCCACCCAACAGACATGTCTTTCTCTCGGACGAGGGAATCCAGATTTCTTTTCGTGCGGGTCCGCCAGAAGCAGGGAGTACTGGGGTACGTAGCTGGACGTGACACCTGGATTAAGTTCTCTCATTTCCCCCTTTGGCCCGACGTTCCTGTTCCAATCGTAGTCCCTGTTTGTCGAGCCACTCTTTGTACCAGCCCCCCACACCATGCTCGGCCGTCATGTTTGTAATTCGTTGTGCGAGGTTGGCGTCGCCGGATTCTTGCACTGCCCGACTTACCAGTCTCAGCGACAACTCGCGGTCACGGATTGAACTCTGAATAGACAGAATGAAGCGTCCGATAACGGCGATTATATTCACCACGACCAGAACCACGAGTACCCAGAACCACCACGGCATCGGCTTCTTGCGTTCACTATCAATAGCAGTGACTCCCTGACGCACCACCTTTCCGCCGAGCTGGACGATCGCTCCGCCGAGGCCGCTGTCGTTCCGTAGATCGGACGCGAGTTGTGCGGTGGCGGAGCTTATCAACCCCCTCGTGAGCGAATCGATCGCCTCAGACAATTGACCCCTGAGTTGCACCGCGAGATTGTTCCCAAGCGAATCGATGGTACCGTCGAGACTCTTTCGGATGTACCCCAAATTGTCCCGAAGCAACCTGTTGACCGCTTCGTTTCCGGAGTTAGTGCTGAAATCGACCGCTGATCTTTCGAGTGTATTGAATCCGATCGTGAATGAATCGGAAACTGCCCCGGCAGCGCTTTTCAGACTGTCCTGCAAGTGTCCCACGAACGCCTCGAGCGTCTTCTGAACCGAGTCTTGAAATGCCTTTCCCGCCTCAGTTACGATCGCTCTCGCGGCCGGTCGGACGGCCTCAGCCAGAGAATCCTGCCGCGAGTAAATTCCACTGACGAGTTTCTTGCCCATCGGGGCACAGCCGATGTCCAGCATCAGGGCCAGAGCCAGCAGAAACGCGAGCCGACATATCTGAATCATCATCTGTTTCGTCATAAGGCAATCTCGCTGTCGTCACAAGTTACGCCGGGAGCTTTTGTCGGGAGAATCAGGAACTGCTCAGTCTTACCCATCGCCGACCTCCTGTTTATTGAACTGCCAAATCCGAAGCTGTTTAGGATAGCGTATTTTCTGCATATAAACAGATGTACGTATCTCGAGCCGGGGCTGTTGATATCGTATTGCGATGTATGAAGAACGGTCTGCGGACACGGGTACGCCCGAATGCGGATCATGCTCCGCATCGACACATGCCTGAAGGCATGTCATTCCCTCGGACGAGGGAATCCAGATTTCTTTGGATGTAAGAGTCCGCTTGAAAAAAACATTTGACTAAGCAGGCAAATGGCATGTTCTAAGAAGGACATGCCCTACGGCTGCTCGACCTCAACGAAACAGTCTGCTGACAAGTGCAGATCCGAAGACGGATCACGCCCTAACTCAAAAGGAGAAACCGGAGCGGGCTACGGACATGGGCAGGCTCGAAGACGAATCCTGCCCTACAAAAGAGTGCATCTTTAGAGCGTGCTCTTTAGAAACTCCAGGGTGCGCTCCCAGGCGAGATCGGCGGCTTGCTTGTTGTAGGCATCGATTCGATCCGGCTCGAAGAACCAGTGGCCGGTGTTTGGATATCGAAATATCGTGACCGGACAACCGCCCGCCCGCAGGGACTTTTCGAAATGCTCGATCTCACTGTCCGGTTCGAACGGATCGGTCTGGGCAAAATGGGCGAGGTACGCAGCTTTAGATCCGGCGTAATCGCGACGATTCGTCCCGTAAAACACTATAACAGCGCGCACCAATTCAGGCGCTTTGGCCGACAGCTCCGTTGCGTAGTAGGCACCAAACGAGAAGCCAATGACAGCGATACCTGACCCGCTTTCAGCCGTTCGTTCGCTCAGGAACTCAAGAGCTTCGGACGAATCGTTCATCGCGCTTTCACCATCGTGAGCTCTTGCCAGTTTTTCCGCTTCTTCAACCGTCGTTGCGATCTTGCCATGAAACATGTCCGGTGCGAAAGCGACATAGCCGGCGTCGGCAAGTCTGGTACAGACGTTCTTAATCGTATCGTTCAATCCCCACCAGGGGTGAAGAACGAGGACTCCCTTCCCTTTTCCGTCCTTAGGTTCTGCCAGAAATCCGTGCGGGTTGTGGATGTGACATTGGGGCTCCTAAGCTTGTGGAGATTGAATGCCGTGGTCAATGATTCTAGAATAAGAAGCGCTTTGATACGCTTTTCGTCAATCACATTGTGTCAGAAGTGAAAGACAAGCTGCCTCGTGCTTCACTTCCCCAGCGAATCGAGCATGGCGGCGGCGGATTGATAAGCGGACGGTTCCTGCGGAAACTTTTCGGTCTCAATAAGTTCGTTACGAGCGGCGGTGGTGTCGTGTCGGGCAAGGTACAGCTTGCTCAGATTCAGATGGGCGTACGGCACCGGCCAATCGTAGGGCTGGCCGTTCGCATACAGGTCGACCACGCGTTGAAACTGAAACATTGCCAGCGAATCGATACTTGCGCCCTGATAGGCACGAGCAAGCTGGTAATGCCCCTCAAGGCTGGTGCTGTCGAATTCAAGATATCTCTCTAGCAATGCGACTGCGTCATCGAATTTCCCATTTACCCGGAGCATTGTGCCATCCTCGAGCAATGGCAGATTCTTGAACTCAGGCGTGTAGCGGAAGATCTTGTAGTATGGATCAAATACCACGGAATCGATCGGCCCGTTCGACTCGAATGAGAACGGCGTCGACTGTCCGGATATGTCGAGGGAGTCGAGAAGGCAGGTATCGTTTGAGTACAGGCCGATCTCGGCCTGAACTTCGTACGGATTGCCGGCCTGATCTACCTGTCCGATCACTCTTGTTTTCGCGCCCTCGGATTCAAGATGATATGAAAGGTCGAACTCAGGTGCGCCGGTGCGGCGGAACCACTGATTGGCGAAAGTGTGAAGATCCTGTCCGCTTTCCTTTTGGAAAATGCCTATCAGATCATCGAGCGTCATCTTCTTATCCGAATAGATGCGGATCGCCTCCCGGAGCCCTTTGATAAACTTGTCGCGTCCAATTTTGCGCTCGAGCATTTCATACACGAAATGTCCTTTGACATCGGCCAGCTCATGCATGGCATTGGCCTGCGCAATCTGGTTTTCTCCAAGCGGGAGATCGGGCATGGTCGGATTCGGTCCGGTAAACCTTCGGAAATACTGCGCGGCAGATTGAGAATAATCCGGATTGCCGTACTCGAGAAACTTTCGCAACGCCGCTTCCCCCTCGAAATGCTCTACCGCCAGTACTGCCGTGGTTTGTGCCAGGCCTTCGGGGATGATCGCTCCACTCGCACTTTCGACTGTATTTCCCCACCAACTGTGACCAAGTTCGTGAGAGAGCAAGTGGGAGGTTCACCTTGTCCGCCGCCAGCATTCCGGTCGGATAGAGGTTCATCCCCTGTTCGCTGGAGCCGCCGAGATTGCCGGTCACGCTTGAGGGAATCTCAACCAGATAGTAGCTGTCGAACGGATATTTGCTCGTACAGGCTGTCTTCGAATTTCAGAATGGCGGCGCATTTGTCAATATACCGTGCCACCTTCTCCTGCCCGCCATCGAAAAAGTAGACGCCGACTGTCACACCGTCGATATCGCGCGCTGCGTGCAGATAATGAGCGGCGGCGAAAGTGTAATCCTGTCGGTCGGTGACGACAAACCGATAATCCGTTTCTCCCCCTTTGTCAACGCGCGAGACAGTCGGCCGGTACATACAAGATCCAGTCCTGCCGGGACTGTCATTTCGATTCGCCCGGGCGATTTGGTCGAACCCGGAGGCATTGCGCGGATACCAGTCGGTGACCCAGCTCGCAAAGGATCCTTCGGCCTGATATTGACTTGCGAATAGCCATTCATTTTGCTTCTCGTTAAACAGTCCGCCGGAGTATTCCAGCGTTATGTCGAATTTGTCGGAAAGGGTGTCGCGATTGCGGGATCGGAATATCGATCCGGCCGCACTTTCTTGTATAATGGGTGACCGTTCCACCATTGACAGTCAGATGCGTGATATTGAGACCGCGGTTAAGCGCCAGCACAATCGATTTTTGTCCAATCCCATTGTCTGTGAGAGTACAGAGTGCACTCTCCGTGCATCAGACTCGAATCAGGAACCAGCGAACGTTCAGAACTGGTCGAGTCGCAAACGACGAATCGGGAATCTTCTTCTGACACAATCTTCAGACCGTTGCCTCTATTCACACATTTCAATTCCACCCATGCCGAGTTATATTGCGGGATCGAATCGAGGAAATAAGACTCGACTCTCCCAGCAACGGCAAATAAACGGTATCCGCACGACAGGAGGCGGTACCGGGCTCGACATTCATGGAAAGGGAGTCGAGCGAGAAGAGATCGCCATATTTCGCCTGGTTCCGTGAGTCAGAAGGCTCGCTGTCATTTGCGGAGTAAAGAGCTGATCAACCGTTCAATATTCCTGTCCGCCATCGCTTCTTTCAAATCGACAATCAGCGAATCCACCACTTGCGGAATTCAGGCGGCGGAGTCCACGGTCTGATCGGCGCCTCAGGAGGGGTGCCGACATCACGGCGCAGGACCGAGATCAAGAAGCAATAACAAGATCAGCGGTCTTCCAGTTAGTGAAGATATCTCGAAGCATAGGATACGGTTTGAACGATTTCATTCGACGGTCCCGCCATACGACAAATAAAAGTTACCGCATTTGTGACCGAAGGATAGGCGTCACATGTTTTGTTGACGCAGGGAAACCGTAACATAGCGGAAAACGGTCGATACCGAGTTTCGAGAATCGAGTGTATAGATGGCAAATACGAGAACGCCGAACCAAATGCAATCGGAAGGATATCCCGGACAGACAAGCTACGGCCGCGAGGCCGGCTATCGCAAAGATAATCGGCGGGTAGACTGTTCTCTTCGAATAGGAACAAGCTTAACAGAGCTAGCACGGTTATGGCCAGAATTGCCGGCGGGACGAACAATATCTGGGAGACGATAATCCCCGGGAAAGTGCCTGCCATTCCCGCTGCCATCTTGAACGCAAACAGTCTGGTGCGACCGGGAATTGCTAAGATCATCGCCGTGAGCCAGACGATGCACGCGACAGCGACGTATATTAGTGCGGCCAGAAAGAAAACAAATGTTGGAGGCATTGGCTGATCACCCGGTAATTGATAGTTTTATCATTTTGTCCGCTGCCTGTAATTGTATAATCGGTGATGAGAAATCAGATAGCAAGTCGAATCCTACTCTCGTTTGTTGGGCGTCCAAGGCTATTTCTTTTGATCTTTGCCGCGGCCCTGTTTTGTTCAAGCTGCACACGAAAACCGCCCGGCACCGAGGAGCTGCCCCAGGGTCGATCGCAAGAAATCGCTCGGAGGACTACCAGCGGGATCGTTCGCGACTGGCTGACTGACTATAAGCCGTTCACGGCGCACCCGGCGATAGATTACTATGTCGCCGATTCAAGTAAGATCCTGATCATCATCAAGACGAAAGAAGGAAAACCGATGGATACGCTGGTGAATCAATGGCGCGGCAAGGGGTTGTATTCGGCCGGTTGGCATACCGACCGAGGCTGGGTGAACGGTCCATATGTCTACGAATTCCACGCAGGGGACATTTTGCAGACGAAGGAAACCTACCTCAATTTTGCCGATGAACTGGAGCAGCGGCGAAAGTAGGGGCTGCCGATTGACGGCAACCTCAGCATCACCTTTCCGTATATCAGCCTGAAAGGAAAATAGATTCCATGTTCAGCTTCTTGCTCTGGATAATTCTATTCGTTCTTTGCTGGCCGCTGGCGTTGCTGGCGCTGGTCATGTATCCGATTGTCTGGCTGCTGATGCTTCCGTTTCGGATTATCGGCATCGCGGTCGGTGGGGTGCTTGAGCTGCTCCGTGCGATTATTCTTTTGCCGGTAAGGGTACTCGGCGGACGTCGGGCGGGGTAGCCGCCACGCAATTGCCTCCTGTAGGGCGGCCTCGTCTTCGAGCCCGCCATCGGCTCTTGCCTTCAGACATGTCTCATACGTCCGGCCATAAGAATGGTTGGACCTACAAAAAGCGACATTATGAAACGGGCTACGGACAAGTTCAGCCCCGAAGACGGATGCTGACCAACAGAGACTACGCACCGATGATCTCGAACAACTCCCTCAGCGCCGCGCGGTTGCTCTCCCAGTAGAGCAGTTCGAGGGCTTCGGCGAGACTTACCCAGCGGAACTCAGTGTGCTCCTCTGAAAGCACGATCTCCTCATCGTCCACCTCGATAGCGAAACAGTGCTCGGGGACTTCCGTGATGTTCGAGCCCCAATCTGCGGTCCTGAAAACCGATGCCGGGATCATTTCGTACGATTTCAGAGAACGCATTTCGCGAAGGAAAAGGCCGGTTTCTTCGCGCAGTTCTCGCAAAGCAGCTTCGAGCGGACTCTCATCGTCCTCTCCCCCACCGGACACGAATTGCCAGAAATCGCCATCGTCGGGTTGACGTTTGAAAACGGCGGTTTCGAATTCCCCGTTCGAGCTGAATCGGAAGGGAAGTATCAGCACTTGAAATGGAGCTCTTGGCATCATGAAAAGATAAGCAACAGGATCACGATGAGCAAGACCGGGGTGCTTTTGCATGGCGACTCCCGGTATGTGGAGAATATTCAGATCAGGCTCATGTGATTTTCTTACCTGCATCCATTTTGCCTATGCTGAGTACAAGAGAAGTAGATCAATCAGAACTCTGGAGGAGGGATTCCCTTGGTCGCCCAGATTAGTAAGGCGGTAGGTACTCTTGCCTTCGTGACCGGACTCATCACCACTGTCCTCTTCGCGGGAGGCTGTACGTCTCACTACCATTCGGATTCCGATTCATCAGAGTCTACCGAAGGTCGGTATACCGAGGACAATCCGTTTTCTCCCCCTACGGACGCGGTCTTTGTCAACCTTCCTGACTCATCCGAAGCGACGGTCGTCATGTACGACATTCACGGTCAAGTTGTAGACACAATTTTCAAGGGCCCTCTCCCGGCAGGACGTCAGAAAATCAAACTGGATACAAGCAAATTCCCGGCGGCCGGTGTCTTTTTTTATACTGTAACAGCGGGAGATTTCCGAGAGACAAAGAAGTTTGTGTTTATGCGTTGATCGGGACACCGTTTTGACAGAATCCTGAATTGGAAAGAATTGATGGAAGAACACAAGTTCAACCGATCCGCCAGAGCTGCCGCACTCCCGGCTGCATTCGCGGTCGCCGTGGACTTCACACTCGGTTGCGCCGGCGAAAAATCGCTCATTCAGTGGGGGCCGAAGTTAATTGCCGAAGAATCACCTGGTGCGGATTCGAGTCAGATAACAAACGATTCACTCCTGATGAGTCCATTCTGTCCCAGCTATCAGGTAACATTCTTTATAGCGGAATCATCTTCTGTCGTGCTCGTCCTTAATGACATTCTCGGTCAACCGCGCGACACGCTCGTAAATCAGTGGTTAGGACGGGGGCTCTATCAGTACCTTCCCGATATTAGTCCGCTCCAAAGTGGAGTGTACTTCCATAAACTGATCGCCGGGAATCAAGTGGATATGAAGGGAACAGTCATACTTAAATAGACTACTTCGGATTTCTTCTTCGGATGCGCCTCGTTCGTCCGGCCATAAGAATGGTCGGACCTACAGAAGACAGGAACTACCATACGAACTCGGAGAAATCAATATCTATCACCGGCTGGGATTGTTCGATCCGCTCCTTGCGGCCGTGAAGATACCTCCGGCTCCATTCGCTTCCCGTTGCTGCTTCCTCGACAAGAACAATCGAGTAAAGTAGCATCTCCCGCAATTTCATGAAGTCGTGCAGAGTGTTCAGCCAGAATTCCGGCAGATCCCGCACCTTGCGGTAACCTAGAAGGAAAGATCCCAGGAATTTTCTTGCGAACGCTGGAGTGTCAGCCCCGGACATCGGCGACCGGGACGCATAGAAAAGCGGTATAGCGATATCGTTGGCGAACCAATCATAGTGGCAGTCATCGAAATCGAACAGCGTTATCCGGCCTTCGTGCACGAAGAAATTCCCCTGATGGAAATCGACATGAATCAGCCCGAACGAATCGGGATCGGTCGGAAGCGACAGGAGTCGGGCAATCAGCTCCTCGAACCGTGCGATCACCAGCTCATGTCCGGCGGGAAGAATCGCAGCGATGTCAAGGTCCTCGTCATCCCGCCAGTGCCGCCGTTTGTACTCCGGCCGCGACGGTTGGAACGATTTCGCGAGACGATGCATGCGTGCGGTCATCTCCCCCCATTGCTCAAACAGCCTTTCGTTCCAGTCCTCGGGACCGGCATGTTTCCCCGGCGCTTTTTCGAACATCGCCGCGCTGAAACAAATTCCCTCATTGCGGTTGCCGAGATCAAGAGGAATGGTCTCTACCAGTCCGCCGCTTTTGGACTGCACTGCCCGGCTGACCGACACACCGTTATCGGCTAGGTGTGCGATCCACTCAAGCTCACCGTGGATCGCTTCCGGAGTGCGGTGCTCGCTGTCGGTGAGACGGAGGATGCGTGGCTGACCATCCAGTTCACATTCGAACACGAAATTCTCGAATGATCCGAGCCGCTTGAGGGTCGAAGGCACAATTCCAAACGCCGCCGAGGCGGATGCCAGTATCCGCTCCGAGTTCCGATTGAACAAATCTTCTATCTGCTGCTTCATTCCGAGTATCCTCAAATGATGACGCTGTAATATACTTTCGGTATACGACAGTGGCAATTAAGTTTCAGTTTGAAGCTGAAGGGCCGGTGAATTGTAGAAGGTACTTGATCGCCGATCCGAACGCAGATATATTCAAGCAGAGAGAGTATGAGGTAACAATGGGAATCTTCGATCGGCAGCCGCAAGGCAAAGTCGAGATAATCGAATTCAAGACCAAGTACAGGCAGGCGTTCAGAGACCTCAATTATGCCTGGCTCAAGAAGTATTTCGAAGTCGAGCCGTACGATGAGATCGTGCTATCCGATCCGAAGACGCATATTATAAGCAAGGGCGGGGTTGTTCTCATGGCGCGGCTGGACGACGAGATCGTCGGGACCTGTGCGCTTCTTCGGCAGACCGAACGGAAGTACGAATTGGCCAAGTTAGCGGTAAACGAAGCGTACCAGGGGCGGCGAATTGGAAGGATGCTGTGCGAGGCAGCGATCTCCAAAGCTCGGTCACTCGGCGCCACCACGCTGGTGCTCGCCACCAGTGAGCTTCTGGTTACCGCCAACGCGCTCTACCATCGCCTGGGATTCACCAAGACAGATTTGTCGGCGATCGGCCCGCTGCCGTACAAGCGGCCGACTATCGCTATGATCAAATATATCTCTGAGGGCACTCCTCCGATCACATCGGAAGCCTCCGAATAGTTAACGGGAACCTCCCAATGTCCAAAAACGATGTGACATATAAGACAGGCACCGACAACATAACTCCTGAGATGCTGGCCGGATTTTTCGTCGGGTGGCCCTCACCCCCATCGCCGGAGGTGCATCTGAGGCTGCTTCGACAAAGCGACCTGGTAGAACTGGCCGTCGATTCATCGGTCAACCGAGTGGTCGGCTTCGTCACCGCCATCACCGATGGGGTGCTCGCGGCTTACCTTCCGCTGCTGGAGGTGTTGCCGGAGTATCAGAACAAGGGCATCGGCGGCGAGCTGATGAAGCGAATGATGGGGCGCCTGTCCGGACTTTACATGGTCGATTTGGTTTGCGATCCGGACCGGGAGGCGTTTTACGGTAAGTTCGGTATGGTACACTATCACGCGATGATGCGGCGCAACCACGCCGCGCAATCGGGCGTATACCTCCCTAAAGATTACGATTCCGAGTAAGTAAGGAGACGACAATGGCTGATGAACGCACGTTCAAAGAAGAATTCAAGGTTACCGGCGACCAGTTGGTTGATACCGTGAAGAAACTGGCGCGCGAGACTAACATCCGACGGTTAATCATCAAGAATGAAAAGGGGGAAACATTGATGGAGATTCCGCTGAGCGTGGCGGGGGTCGGGGCGCTGTTGCTCCCGGTGGTGGCCGCGGTCGGAGCGCTCGCCGCGCTGGTCAGTCATTGTACGATTGAAGTGGTGAAGGTGAAGGAGTAGGTTGACACCCTCCTGGGTGTCAACATGTATCGGAGATTTCATGTGCAAATGTCAACGCCCAGGAGGGCATTGACCTACTCAACCGATATTTTGCGGTAGCCTTAACGGCAGATATCAACGCCCAAGGGGGCATTGACCTACTCAACCAATATCTTGCGGAAACCTTAACGGCAAATGTCAAAGCCCAAGAGGGCATTGACCTACTCAACCAATATTTTGCGGAAACCTTAACGGCAAATGTCAAAGCCCGAGAGGGCATTGACCTACTCAACCATAGATGTAGAAATTCGGTCAAATGAAGAGAGCCGAGGATTTGCGTCCTCGGCTCTACTACTTAGCTCGAACTATCGCGAATTATTTCTGATCGGTTTTCAAAGGGGGCGGAGTTGAGGGAGTGCTTTTCGGCTTCTTTTCCTGTTTCGGTTTCTTCTTCTCCCTGTTGCCCTTGTCTCTTGACTTCGACATACCGTTCCTCCTTCACAATTGAGTTCAGCTTGACTGTCATCGCGACCACTGCTTCAGGCTTTTCAATCAGTATACAGTCAGCAACGGCCTACTGCTTCAAGATAATTGTGCCCCGACCAAAGACAAAACAAAAAATTGATTTCACTTCACCCACGATTTCCAGGTCTCCGGGGCGTGCCCGACCGTCACTCCCAGATCGCTCCGCACGATCGGGGTCCTGAAGAGAAGCGGATGTTCCAGCAGCATCTCTTCGATATCGTGCCTGAGCCACTTCAGATTGAGCCGCTCGTACTCGCGCCCGTCGCTATCGATTAACTCCTCCAACGTGTAGCGCCGCCGCACCGACTGCAGCTCTCCCTTGCTCATCCCTTTTTCGTTGAGATCGATAAATTGGGTGGCGACCCGTCGTTCTTTGAAGAATCGAATCGCTTTCTGAGTATCCTTGCACTTTTTCGTGCCGAAAATCTGAATCGTCATAATGCTTCTGCCAATGATACGCTATCAGGCGGGCCAGGCAAGCATAATCAGACGACGTCGAACGGGACGAGACCACTGAAGGCTTAGCCAGCGTGGCATCGTATTTCAAAGCAAGATAATAACTTGGCCGGACAGACCGGTCTTGACAATTACCCGCTTTCTGTTATCTTGAAACGAATAGAAAAGAGACTTCCTTCAACCGAAAGGTGCCGCTGCCGATTTTGCCTTCACTGACCTACAGACGCTTCCGTGGACTGATCTTTACCCTCGGCGTGATTCTGCTGTCCCTGTCGAACGCATGGGCGTTTCATGAAAATGGGGTGGCCAACTGTTCCGGATGTCATGTGATACATAACAGCGAGAATGGGGTACCGATTGACCCGGATGCGGTCTCCGGAAATCTGGAGCTGCTTAACGACGGCACCCCTTCGGATGTCTGCCTTTCCTGTCACGCGACTCGCTATGGTTCCGTCTTCGGCAATGACCCGATGAACCCGCCCGACGAAAAAGGAGGCGGGAATTTCGTCTTTCTCCTGGAAGACAATCTCAACGATGCTGGCAACGGTCAGACTAATCCGATAAGCGGCGATGCGGCCGGGCACAATATTGATGCTCCCTCCTACGGTGTCGGCCCGGACGGCACCTATCTCACTTCTCCCGGCGGCACATTTCCTTCGAACAGATTAGGTTGCACGAGCTGCCACGATCCGCACGGGAATAAGAATTTTCGGATGCTCTACGGTGTCGGACCGGTCCAGGGGGGCATTGCGACCTTCACTCATCCGGCACCCGACGCCAAGGGTCTGAGTCTGGGGCACGGCTCCGGCCCGGAGACAAATTCGAATCATACCGCATATCTAAGCGGTATCTCCGAATGGTGCGCCAACTGTCATGGGGAGAACTACCACGTCACCGGTGACTCGGCCACGTTCACCCATCCGGTCGGAGTGAACCTTTCAAGCGAGATAATCGCTCGCTACAATGCCTACAACGGGACATCAGATCCGTCTGGCGGCAATGCGGCCACCGCATATCTCGCAGCCGTGCCGTTCGAGGACGCTTCTTCGACCACCAGTTCTACCGCCGGCCCGACTTCGGCAAGCAAGGTCATGTGCCTGACCTGTCATCGCGCTCATGCCAGTAGCGCTCCTTATGCCGGACGATGGGATTTCAATGTCGATTTGCTGGCCAACGATGGTGCGATATCCGGATCATATCCAATCCCCAGCCCCTACCCCACTCCCGTTCAGAATTCTCTTTGCAACAAATGTCATGATTTCGGCACCGGCAGCACGATGGCACCGGTCCAGAAGTAATTTGCCTTACTCGATCAGTTTGGACTACTAATTCGTGATGCTTCCGCCTTACGTGCTCTCCATTTAGCCGGAGAGGGGAGGCCGGAGATGATCAGGGCAAGGAATATCAAAAGACCGCCGAGAGCGCGTCGAACTACGAATGTCTCCCCTCCGAGAGTCCAGGCAAACACCGCCGCAAACACTGGTTCAAGCGCGAAGATCAAAGAGACGCGAACCGGTGAAATGATCTGCTGAGCATACATCTGAATGACGAAAGCTGAAAGGGTGGGCAGCAGAGCGAGAAAGACGACGGTCCAGACCGCTTGAGTCGTGGTCACCTCAAACGGAAGCCCGACCAGGAACCCTGCTATCAGGCTCATAATGCCGACAAGTAAGAACTGCTGGCAGCTTATCACCAGCGGATCGATTCCCGCCTTCATGTACTTATCGGAATACAGCACATGCAAGGCGTAGGTGACGGCCGCAAGCAGCGTGAGCACATCGCCGGTGTTCACATCGTGCATACCGCCGGTAAGAATCCAGAGTCCGAGCAGCGAAACGATCGAGGCGATCACCTCCATCCGGGTCGGCTGCCGCTTAAAGATCGTTTTCAGAAACAGTGGAATGAACATGACGAACAGCCCGGTGATGAAGCCGGAGTTCGACGCGGTGGTGTATCTCAGCCCCACCGTCTGGGAACCATAGAGAAGAAAGAGTATGACCGCCAGAAAGAGGGATTTCTTCAGGTCTCGGAGGACGTCCTTCTTCCTGAATAACAAGAACGCAAGAAGGACTACCCCGGCCAGGACGAACCGGTACCCGACCATAATAATAGGGTCGATACCGCTCAGGGCGCTTTTGACCATGAAGAACGTAGCTCCCCAGATAGCCGCAGCGTAGAATAGCCCGACTTCGGTAAGGACCACTTTCTTCTTGTCGTTGGTTGTGCTCATAGACAATCGGCAATTTGAGGCACCGTCCCTCAAAAGTCAAAGCAATTCGGGGGTGCTCCGGAACGAGCGATCGAAATGTTGACACCCGGGAGGGTGTCAACCTACGGGACCTGAAACCGCGTTGACAACGGCTCGGTTCGAGTATATCTTACTATCGAAGGGAGGTGCGTTATGAACGCTGTTCGTTGCGCGATCGTGATATCTACCGTTCTTCTGACCGGGACTCTTTCGGCACAAAATCTGACAATTAATCCAAAGTCGGCCCATTCGGGATCTACTCCACTGGCGGTCGTTCAGCCAGGTTCGGCCGTTCCACTCCAGCTCGATCCGTTCTGGCAGACTACGGAGTCGGGGGTGTATTCCACCGGTCTGGGTTGGGGAGATTGCGACAACGACGGTTATCTGGATTGCTTCATTTCAAACGGCAATGATATGCACCGGTCATCTAATTGCATCTATCTTTCGGTCAATGGCACGCTGCCCGCTTCCGCGTCGTGGAACTCCGCCAACGCCGAGTACTCCGGCCATTGCGCGGTCGGTGATTTGAATCACGATGGATTCCCGGAGTTTATAGTTGCGAACTACCTCGGCATGAGCGGATTCACCACTGGCAATTACTCCAATATGTATATCAACACAACCGGTCTGCCCCTGAGTACACCGGCCTGGTACAGCGCCGACAGCGCGTACAGTTTCTCCTGCGCCCTGGGCGATATCGACAATGATGGCGATCTGGATCTTGCCCTGGCGACGGGTGAGGAATACAACGGCATATCAACTCCTCAGCTCGTATTCCTGAACGACAACGGTACGCTTCAGACGACCCCATACTGGCAATCGACCACGACTTTTGAGGCGCTGGATGTTACCTGGGGGGATGTGGACAACGACGGTGATCTGGATCTCGCCGTGGCCTCTGGAAATCATGGGGCGACCCTTTTCAGAAATATCGGCGGCACGCTTGAGACTACCCCGTCGTGGAATGCCGCCTTTACCGGTCCTTCCAATACTTTGATTTTCGGCGATGTCAACAAAGATGGATGGCTCGACCTGATCGTGGCATACAACAGTCAAACCGGCGGGACCGGTCAGTTCATGGTCTATTTCAACGACGGTACCGGACACTATCAGGGCACTCCCGGGTGGATCTCCTCGACCTCCGGTTACGGGTCTGCTCTTGCGCTGTACGATTACGATCACGATGGCGATCTCGATCTCGCCGCCGGGCGATGGTGGGAAAATACGATGGTGTACGAAAACACCGGTACGACTTTCACCACGAGCCCGGTCTGGCTTTCCAATACAAACACCGTCGTGGAAGAGCTCAGTTGGGTCGATATCGACGGGAATGGCTCGGAGACGTATGTAGATTCCTTTCCGGCCGACGGAAAGCGCCTTCACTATCTGCGCCACATGCCGATCCAGTCGCTTGACTCGGTGAAAATCGATGGGCTAAATGTTCCGCTCGCAGAGTTTTGCTTTGATCGTGAGGCGGGGTGGGTTTCGACTCAATCAGATGCCAACAGCGAGACTATTGTTTACTACACTTATTCGACCTGTTGCGATTTGACCGAATCCAACTGGGATACTTCCAATATGGCCTTCGCCAATACCAATCAACCGATCCTGAGAATGTTCGCCGATACGAATTTTGGATGGGCTCCTCTGACCGTGCAGTTTTCTGACAGCTCGCTCGGGGCCACAAGCTGGCTGTGGCGGTTTGGTGATGGCGACAGCTCGACGTTGAAGAATCCTGTCCATTCCTATACCGAAGCCGGGAGCTACGACGTTTATCTTGGCGCGTTCCTGCCCGACGGATTGCACCAGCGAAATCAACGAAGCATGGTCACAGTCTATGCCGACAGCCTCCAGGGGGAGACGGTTTATGCCGCCCCGGGGACTCAGGTGGAAGTGGATCTGTACGCCGTCAACAGCCTTCCCTTGCGCCAAATTATCATACCGGTGGAATTCGACGGTCCCCTGTCGTTGAGTCTCGATTCGTTTTCCACATCTGGATGTCGCACCGATTATTTCCAGACTGCGTCTTTCTTACAATATGATTCCTGGTACCATCGAGCTGCCATTAATCTGAAGACTTCGAACGTTGCCGGAAGTGTCCCGGACCTCTCGCCAGGCGATGGGTTGATCCTGAAATTGTTCCTGTCAATTCCCACGGGCGCCCCGCTCGGTCAAACCAATCCGATTCTGATAGATGGCTACAGCTCCTATCTTCCGCTGTTCGTCGCCGACCGCCTGAGCTTCACACCAAAACTTCTCTCGCCCGCGATTTCCACCGGTTCCTGCTGCGTTGGCATTAGAGGAAATGCGGACGGAAGTGCGGAGGACGCTCCCGATATCTCCGATGTAATCTTCCTCGTGGAGTATTCATTTGCCGGAGGAGCGCCGGCTTCGTGCGAAGAGGAAGCGGATATCAATGCCGATGGATCGGTTGACATTTCCGATCTCATCTATCTGGTGGATTACTCCTTCGGAGACGGCCCTCCCCCGCTCCCCTGTCAGTGATCGTTACAAGTGATAATAGGGTAGCGTCTTTCTGGACGCGCAGTTCTTTCGAACGAGAGAGCTTACCCGATGTTAGCTCAAAAGACTGATCTGATGAATAGAGGGACCCCCTGTCCGCCTATCTTGGCAGTCAGGGGGCTTCGTGGGTTACATTCAACAGAGGAGGAAGTGAATCAGTTGATACAGGTCCGATCTCTCAGTCTGATTCTGCGATCACCTTCGATACAATCGCGATCACGATCACGATCTCTTTCCCGAAGCTGGATTCCTTCGGAAAGATTCGGCGAGGTGCTGTTGCGATACTGGTACCGATTCTCGTGTTGATAATGGGTACTGGTCTGATACGAGTCCTGCACACGATACTGGTAGGTGTTCCGCGTCTGGGTCTGCACACCGTCGCCCGGGGTCGCGGTCGAGACGGTTCCATTCTGGTGTGTGTCTTTGTAGCCGGTGCCATCGTGCGGCTTATACCAGTCCGGATCCAGGAAATTGGGGATTCCATCGCCGTCGGCGTCACGGAACCAGCTATACTTGTACGAATCGTGCGGGCCATCGCCGTTTTGCGCCGAGGCGCTCGGTGTGACCAGCAGGCAAAGCATGAACACCGCTACAAAAGCGAGCATAAGGGTACGCATACTACGGATCTCCTGCAAGTTTTGGGTTGACGTTACCAGGCCTCTCCTTCATGCCTGACTTCCGAATAGTTGCTTCGCAATCTTCGTGCCATGATCGTCTCTGACGGCCCTATTCATGGTTATTCTGTCAGAAACGAAGAATCGGCGACCACGCGGAGGCGATAATGTACCACGCAGTCCATAAGCGGTGTACCCTTCTGTACCCGGCGGTACGTAGGAACTCGAATCTTTCCGAGATTCGAGAGCGGACTTATTTAACAGAGACAGATTAGCCCGTTTTGATACTTTAAATCAGCAGAACGCAGTATTCGCATCAATCCTTCGAACAAATGTATGCAACGGCAATTGGCTGGCATAGTCGACTTTGTAATCATTAATAAGATCGACGCCGGCAGCAACACAATGCGGGGACGGAACCGTCTCAGGGATACGCGATCGATTTAGTCGAAATTATGGAAAGCGGTAGCCTGCAAATCAGTAAGGTCATTCACAACACATTCCTGCAGGTGGATGAACGGGGATCGGAGACCAGTAGCGTTAGATCGGTCTCTATATTAGAGAGTGTTCCCTTACCGGACGACCTGATAACGGAGCCTCCGTTCCATTCGTGACAATTCTCTTTATAGGATAGATCATGTCGCAGAAAAATGTAATCGACTGACTTCCTCGACCTACTTATGCACGCGCTTGAGGAATTCCTCGATATCGGGAATTCCTCCCTGGAAGACTAAATAGCCGTTGTACGGCTCCCGTTCGGTGATTTCGGACGCGACCGGAGTGAGCATCAGCCGCTTCACCTCGGCCAGATCAGACGACTGGCCGAGCGCCCACCCGAGCTTGATATAAGCAACTTCGGGAAGCATGTTTTCGGCCGGGATGATCCCCTTCGCCATGAGGTCTCTTCCTGTGTCGTATACGAACATGTGTACGTAGCCCCAGAGCGTCTGCACCGTCATATAGATGGCGATACCCTTCTTGATCGCCCGCTCTATCGCCGGATAGACCGGTTTGTTAATATGACCGAGGCCGGTACCGGCAATAACGATCCCCTTGTACCCGTTATCCGTCAGCGAATCGATAATGTCCGGCATCATGTTCGGATAGTAATAGACCAGCGCGACTTTTTCTTCGAAGAACGGCTTCACGTTCACATTGTGGTCTTTGCGTCGATGATTATAGTTTTTCGTCAAAGGCGTGATCTTCTCCCGGTCGACCATGGCGAGCGGGATGTCACCGATAGTTCGGAAGGTCGATCGATACGACGAATGCATCTTGCGCACGCGGGTGCCCCGGTGCAACAAGCCGTATTCATCGGAAGTCGGACCGAACATACAGACCATCACTTCGGCAATATCCGACTCCGCCGCCGTCTTGGCCGTATGCATAAGGTTCAGCGCTGCGTCCGATGAAGGTCGGTCGGAGGATCGTTGCGAGCCGACCATGACGATTGGTACCGGCGGATTTTGAACCATGAAGGCCAGGGCGGCCGCGGTATGGTGCATCGTATCGGTCCCGTGACCGATCATGATCCCATCGGTCCCCTTCTCGATCTCCTTGCCAATCTCGATCGCCAGTTTGATATACTGCTGCGGTCCCATGTTCTCGCTGAAAACAGCGAACAGTTTTTCGGTGGTCAGATTGCAGATATCGGCCAGCTCCGGTACGGCGCCATAGAGTTCCCCCGGTGAGAAGGCAGGAATGACGGCACCGGTACGATAATCGAGGCGCGAGGCAATCGTCCCTCCGGTCCCGAACAGCTTGACATTCGGTTTGTCGGGTGAGAACGGAAATTCCTTTTCGGGGATTTTATAATGCGCCTCTTTGTAGCCGTGCTCGACCATTTCGGTGATCGTGTCGACATCGAGTCCGACATTGTAGCCGCTGGCGATCTTGACGACAATATGACGGTCGTCATCGTTTTCGCTTCTCGGCAGAACAATTCCCTTGAATTCGCCTCGGGTCGTCTGTATGACCGCATCGCTCCAGACCCGCATATTGAACTGCTTGAGCGTATCGAGCGCTTTTCCTTTGTATCCTTTGAAAATATCAGTCATTGCCGTTTTCCTTTTCGATCATCGCTCGAAGCTCTTTCAACGGGATATTGCCGATCGCCCGGCGGCGGAGCTGCCCCATGACCCAGCGCGTCGAGGCTCCGGCATCGGCCGAAGTATTGATCTCGCGGAATTTCTCTGTCAGGGTCTTAAAGTAAGGGGTGAGCTTGTCCACCGAGTTGCGCTTGAATTCAATCGATGAGAGCACCGAGTCAAAGACTATTTTCGGGTGCTCGTAGACGGTAGGCAGCATCTCGCGAATGATCTCCTGATGCAGGCCGGACTCTTTGACATATTTGAACAATCCGTAGATCTTGTTATAGGTGAAATCCTCGGAGCGCGCGACCCTGCCCTGTATGTTCTTCAGGGTATGTCCGAAAGTCGTGACGACAAATACCGGCGGATACCCGCACTCTTCAACAATTCGCCGAATGGTCGGCATAAGATTATTGCGCAGGATATACACGTAGGTATCTTCGGGCGCGCCCCACTCTTTCAACTGGGCAAGCTGCTCGTGCACTTCCGGAGGAAGATTCTGCCGAATCCCCTCGATCTTGTCTTCGTTGATCGGGATCGGCGCTGAATCGGTGTCGGGATACATTCGGTCGGGACCGGGCAGCACTCGCTCGAAAATGTTGGTACCATCGGACAGCGACTTTCTCGTTTCGTTGGGAACTCCATCGAAAGCCAGGCGACACCTCTCCTGAATTGTCTCGACTCCTGTTTTTACATCATCTTTCGGACACCAGAAGATTAACTGGGCGTCATCGGAACCACCATTCAGCCTTTCTTTCACGTGTCTGAAGTCCTGCGGGTTAACCTCGATGTCGAGCTGTTCGGAATGGATCAAGTTGGGCGTTTCGATGCAGGCGATTACTTTCAATCGACCGGAGAGTTCGTCCGCAAAGCACTGTCCCGGCTGAGTAAAGAACGAGAGCAGGCCTTTGAACCGGGGAAGATTCACGCCGATCAGCTTATATCTGTCCATTTTGGCTTCTTTAATCGGCTGAAATTTGGTCTGGACATGGTCATTGTCCAGCTCGCACCAGGAAAGCTGCCAGGTCGAGGGATCTTTGATTCGTGCATTCAGATCGTCCTTGATCCGGAGCAGCGCAACCTGTCGAAAAGCTTCGTTATGTGTCAGTTTGGGAATCCAGCTGATATGCGCAACCCCCTTGATCTCCACTCTAGTCCCGCCGGCCACACTGACGTTCACGTCCTCGCGGGCGGCCCCGATCCCCGTACACACTTTGCCGGTGCTTCTCGCCAAGAAACGAATATACTGGGCCGCCTCGGCAGCCTCCCAGGGAGTCATCAGCTCGGGATAGGTCACGGTTTCGATCAGCGGCATACCGAGTCGGTCGGTGACATACATACGATCGTGTCCGCGATCGAAGACTTCGCGACAGGAATCCTCTTCGATCGAAAGCTGCAGCAGTCGGACTTTCTTATGTCGAAGCGGCAGCTCTCCCTCGATCCCGACAATCCCAGTGCGCTGGAAGCCGGTCGGGATGGATCCATCGAGATACTGCTTTCGCGTGATGTGAAGCTCCCCGACAATATTGAGCTTGGACAACAGGGCGATTTCGATCGCGATATCCAGCGCCTGCATGTCGAGCTTGAACGGCGGCGTATCATCGACATCGTATGTGCACGCCGTCTCGTACTTGATATGATAGATAATGTTCTTGCGGGTTCGAAATTCCATCAACGCCGTACCGTCGTACTCTCCCAGTTCACTGAGTGTCGGGCGCATGTGCCGGACCACTTCGGCGTCGTAATCGTCTTTCTTCTGAAAACGGCCCGCCGGGCAGTGGCAGAAGAGTTTCTTGGCCGTTTTTAGCTGCTGGTGTACTTCGAGGCCGGATTTGAATCCGATTGATTCGTATACGGACGGGGAGGCGTCTCTCAGGTCGATATATCCGACCCGTTTCCTGCTCTGCAGGTAGTTCTCGGTCGGATTGAAATTGTCACTCATTCACGAAATTCTTTCACAGGGTTCAAGGTCATCAAATTTACCCGCGGAACATAATCAACCTGCTTCCATTTGGCAAATGATTAGCGTCGGTGAGTTCAGGGGAGATCGGGCCGGCCGGTTCGGGAGCCTATCCGGGCGTTTCCGGTTAGCATCTCGCCGTTTTTGCCGATATTATATCCAGTTACTATCGCGCAGTTTACCCGCCTTGAAGCAGTTTCGAAAGGTCGCTGATGTCGATGAAAAGCAGGTCCGCATACAGTTTCCTACCCTTCGTTTTGACGGTAGCCCTGGCCGCCGGCCTCTGGGCCGGGCCGACTCAAATCAACTACCAGGGAAGGCTGACCCGTTCCGATGGCTCGCCGGTGCCCGATTCTGCCTATTCCGTGCTGTTCACACTATACCCTGACTCGATTACCGGCTCGGTGGTCTGGGCGGAAAATGCCACCGTACATACCACCGGCGGGATGTTCTCTCACCTGCTTGGCTCGACCCTCCCGTTTGCCTCGAATCTGTTTACCAATTACGACCGACTGTACCTTGAGATCCGACTAGGTTCTGAAATCCTCGGACCGCGAACCCTTTTCGCTTCGGTCGCGCGAGCAGCCGTGGCGGGTGACATAAAATCCGTCGACTCGGCCGGGAAGCCTTCGGTCCGCACTTTCGCCGATCAGCATAAGGTTGCGATATACGATGCCGGCGGAAACGAAAAGGTTGTCTTTCAGGACAAGCCGGGAGACGACGCTGTAATCCTTCCGGATTCATCGATCAATTCTGAAGAGATTCTCGATGAACCGGGAATTGCCACCAATACAAACATCAGTCTGATCACCCTGGTCACCGGCGAAATGCAGGATCTGGTTCTGCTCGATGTCACGATCCCGAACGACGGCTATATCGTCCTGTTCGGCAAGTGCTATGTCCTGCTGAGCGGAACGACCGGGGCCAATTCGGCGGTCGTGCAGATCGATGAAAACGAGGGGGGCGGGACACAATTCCCGTACTATGATATTGTCGGGCTCTCCGGCTATGTCAATTCCGGTACCAACTACTTCCCTGTTTTTGTCACCCGGACGTACTACAAGGCCAGGGGGACGTATACCTTCAGAATGGAGGGGCGCGCCTCGAATGCTTCCCCCGCGTTAGCCCAGACATGGGATCATGTCTTCACCGCGGAGTATTTCCCGACCGCTTACTATGGCGCTAAAGCGATTTTGTCCAGCCCGATGGGGGATCCGAACGCCATTCCGATAGTCGTCGACAGCATCGACTCGATCCGGACTCCCGGGACATACTATGAAATGGATCTCAGGTATTTTGAGGACAAGGATAAGGCTGAGAAAAAGCGCCGCTGAACGTCCCGGCCCTATTTGACCAGCATCATTTTCTTCGTATCCGTCACCCCTCCGGCCGACAGTCGATAGAAGTAAACTCCCGACGCAAAAGTGGAGCCATCGAACGATACCCGATGCGGTCCTGCCAGCAGGTACTCATCAAGAGGCGTGGATACGACCTGTCCCAGGATATTGAACACCTGCAGCCTGACTCGGGTGGCCGCGGGTAGATTGAACTCAATCACCGTCGTCGGATTGAATGGGTTAGGGTAGTTCTGTCCCAGAACGAAGTGCTGGGGCAATTGATCACCGTCTTCGTGAACGGGGGGTGCGGGCGAGGTCGGGTGCAGATTGTAGAGATACACGCCGTTTCCGTCGGAGACGGCCAGGACGCCATCCCCCACCGCTATCAGATTTCCGCTCACCCCACCATGCTCGACCAGGGTCGGATAGGCAGTGGCAAGATTGAACACCATGATTCCATCCGGTCCGACAGTATACAGGCTGTCGCCGTATTCCTCCGAATTCAGTGACGCGGAAGGGAAGGTCTATCGAGGTATCGGGATGTATTGACGGCGGGTCAGAAATGTCCAGGACGGTCAGACGATCGGTCCCGAAGATATACAATTGATCGTTATGGGCATAAAGGCTGAGCGTGGTGCCGGACAGCCCGACATCGGCCACGAGGTGACGGGTAAAATCTTTGGTAATAGAGTAGACCAGAAGCTCGCGTTTGGCGAGGACAACATACAGGAAGGTATCCACCACCTGGGAACATACGACCTTGTCGATAAAGCCCCACCGGTTGATGTAAGTAACATAGCCTGAATCGGCCAGAATGTACGCATCGAGATAATCCGGTCGATCTACTATAAGCGTCTCGAACTTGTGAATCCGGTTTCTGGCCAACTGAAGGCTCCGCACCGGCGTCGATCCAACACTGAAGGCATTCTCCAGAGAGAGTGAGTCGGGATTCAACGAATTCAGAATGACGCCGATCTTCTGGAAATCCGGATAGAGCACGATCAGGGAATCACCGTTGTGCGCCATAAAAGAAGTACTGCCTATTTCAGGCAAGACGGTATAGTCGTGGTGAACTTGTGTCGAGTCGCAGATCTTCCAGACATCGACAGGATTTCCCAGGCCGCTTGTGAAAAGGCGATCCTGATAGATGAACAAATCCGAAAGCATTCCCGATCGATACAGACCTTCCAGCGGCGAAGCTCCGGTGGCCAGGTTGAACAGCGACAGTCCGCCTTCGAGCCCCGGGAGCAAAAGATAATCATCGCTGTCCATGTGGAATAAGTCTCCATCGAGCTTCTGATCCGGAATATCGACAGCAGTGATCGAAGAAAAGTCAGTGCGATCGACCTTGAACATCTGACGCTGGGTGAGCACCAGCAACTGCGCGTGAGTCACATAGGCGCGAAGGGGTGTTGGAATCGATGGAATCGAATCGACGATCTTCCCGCCGCTCTCATCGAAGTCACCAAAATAAACACCGCCGGTTCTCAAAAGGAGGCAAAACAGCGAATCGTACTGCACGAAGGAACTCACGCGGAAGGGAACATAGAGATAATCGATGAACTGTCCGAACCCGAAACCTCCCAGATCATAGCGCAGTATCCCGTTGTATTCATCCAGGACATACATAGTGTCATTGGTAATCTGTAGCTGGCTGACAAGAATTCCCTTCATGCTGGAATCCGCGAAGGTTGCGGAATTATAGTCGTGGAGATGGTACCGCCAGATACCCTGGAACCATTCGGAAACATAGAGATCCGTGCCATGTACTGTGAAGTCACCGAAATCCTGTCCGACATCGACCCTACCGACAAGCGTGAGCCGCGGCAATGAGGATATGTCAACGAAATAGAGAATTCGCTTGTCCGCATTCACTACCAGCGTATCCCCGAACCGTTTCATCGTGGCCTGGGTGAACTTCAGCAGCAACTGATCCTTGAAGTCAAAGGCTGCTGAATCGTTATCGTACTGATAGACCGCTACTCCCTGCGTAGCAACCGCAATGGCGAAGCTGTCGACGACCAGTACATTCTCGAACGAACTGAGCAAAATGGTGTTGTCCGGGCCGGAGTCCAGACTCGCCCGGCTTGAGGCAGCCGCCAGAAATAGCAGTATGACCAAAAGGATTCTTCTTCATTTGATCATCACCATTTTCTTACTGAGTTTTGTCTTGCCGGTGGTCAGTTGATACAGATAGACACCCGAGGCGAATGAAGACCCGTCGAATGTCACCGTGTGAGACCCGGCCGGCATCGTCTCATCAATCAGACGACCGACCCTCTGCCCGAGGATGTTGAATATGTCCAGCGACACATGTTCCTTGCGCGGCAGTTCGAAGTTGATCGTTGTGGTCGGATTGAATGGATTCGGATAATTCTGTGCCAACTGCACCCTGTCGGGCAGCAGGTCGGGCGGAATATCGACTGCCGTCGGCATCGGGGTCGAATGGTAGGTGTTTGAGTTCAAATTGTCCAGCAGGAAACGGCCACGATTCTTGCCGTTGTCGCTCGATGCATCGAAATTCCAGACCAGGACATCCCGGTTGTCACTGATTAAGATCAGTTCCACTTTACCGTCTCCATCGAGATCATCCACCAGAGGTGCATACCTGGCGGAAAACACTTCGTAGGCGCGCGCGGGAGTTGTCGCTGGCCAACCGGGAATAAGCTGTGCATTGTGATCGAGAATGTACACCTGTTCCGGACCGGTACCGGGAAGAATGTAGCCGGAGCGGAAGATGATTTCCGGGTAATCATCCCCCGTCAGATTGGCCACGGTCGGCGTGCCAAAGGTGGTCGAGGCCGAAAAGGCTACACCGGGAGGAGCGCCGCCCAGTTGTCGGTAAGGTGTGCCGTCGGCTCGCCAAATATAGAGGCGGGCTATGTCGAATTCAAAGTAGGTGCAAAGAATTTCCGGAATGCCATCGAGATCGAGATCGGCTATGATCGGATAGGATCCGATCCAGCTTTTCGATTCCGGCATAGTAAGCGGCCAACCGGGAAGGTCCTGGCCCTGCGGAGTGCGCACCCATATCTTGGGAATCGATCCGGTGTCCGCGCCGATCGTGACAATGTCCAGCAGACTATCCCCGTTCATGTCTGCGAGAGCTGTGCCGACGACGTTTGGAGTGGTTATGACCAGTGGGTTGGATTGTCCGAACGCCGGTTGTCCCGTTCGGCCGTCGAATATGCCGACACCGGTGTACGGGAAGGGCGAACTGTACGATCCGATCACCTCGTACTGACCGTTGCCAAGCAGATCCGCCGAGGTCACAAACGGAGAGGTTCCGCCGCCGTAACCATAAGAATCGGAAATGCGTGGATCGAATGTGGCAAACAGGCCCTGAAGTGAATAGAAATAAGACTCTCCGGAGAACCGATAGGCCATAATCTGTCCCGCCTTGTTCAACATCACAATGGCGGAGTCCTGGTCGACGCCAAGTTTCGTGACGGTCGGATTAGGATAGCTGTACCCATAGGGAATCAGGCCGGTGGGTGGGTGTTTCGGCCAGCCTGCAGCCATACTGCCGTCATACGTAACTACATACAGTCCGTCGACACTCGTACAGATGATATCATCGACTCCATCCCTGTCTACATCGTAGATAGCAGGAACACAACGCATGTCTGAACCGACCAGGGCCGGGAACCCGGGCAGCAACGATCCATCCGGATGAAACGCGTACACTCCATCGCCCGCGCAGACGATCAGCTCGTTGACACCATCGTGATTCAAGTCGGCCAGAACCGGCGTGATCGATCCTTTGCTTCCGAGAGTACGGGGCCAGCCTACGGCGAAGGCGCTTTCCAGCACTACCGAGACGGTGTCGATCATGGTAGTATCGGAGTAATAGCCGGTAAGGACGATCTTGTACAACCCGGTATCGACCCCGGAGAGTGTCCATTGATACAGAAGCGAATCGAAAAACTCGCCGGTCGATGAAGTCAGGTACTGGCGGTTGCCGTTTCGGATGTACGATAGCGACATCGAATCATAGTCGGGGCCGTGCACAGAACCATAGATCGGAATATCATACTTAGTCTTCTCCCCTGACGACGGTGCGGTAATGACAGTCAGATTCCGCCGGGAATGGATGAAATCCGTCAGGGTCGTCCGACCATTATCGAGGGTAACACGAAGGTTGATTATTCCCTCAACAGTCGTGTCTGTAAAGTGTGTCAAGATAGGATCGGGCGTCGCAACTGTACCGGAATCGAGCGGGTGCCAGTCGGAACTGCCTGCACCCTGTGAATATTCAAGCAGCCAGTCACCGGAGTAGCCGCCGGTCGGCTGAAGCACAATCGAGACATCGTTTGTATATCGACTTTGCTTCACCGGCGATTCGAACTTCATTCCCTCCGGCTCGAGCAGATTGAGCGAGGCATCGACATTGAGATAGCCATGCCCCGACAGCGTGTCAGGCCCGACCAAAGTGTCCCCCCGGTTGAACGGGTCGACCATATCAGTCGCACCGTTGAGTAGAGCGTTCTCGAGATCGGCGACCTCAAGCTGCGGGTGCAGGGACAGAATCAGCGCAGCCGCTCCTGCGGTAATCGGCGCCGCCATCGAGGTACCATCGGCCAGCAAGTACAGGGAGTCCGGCCCGATTATTCGAATCCCCGGTTCTCCTCCTGCAGCATACAGATCTGTACCGGCGGCACGAAGCGACAGGATGTCCTGTCCGGGCGCGACGATATCGATATGCGCTCCATAGGTCGTGAAATATGTCAGATAGCCGTCGGAATTGCCGGCGGCGACGACAAACGATGAATCAAAAGCGGCAGGATAGTATCGGTCGGTTCCACCGGAATTTCCGGCGGCGATCGATACGAACACATTGTTCGCCCGCGCGAATCGGAGGGCTTCCTTCAGAATGCCCGATTCGAACGGCGTTCCCCAGCTGATATTGATTACCTGGGCACCGGCATTCACGGCATACATGATTCCAGCAGCCGCCACCACGTTGGTGGCATTAGGACGGATCTTCACCGCCATGATCTTCGCATACGGGTCCACTCCTACAATCCCTTTGCCATCCTGCTTTGCCGCCACCAGCCCGGCCAGATGCGTGCCGTGACCATCATGGTCGGTCGGATCATTGTCGCCGATCGGGTTGAAGAACGAAGTCACGTCTCCGGAAACATCATAACCGAGAGTATCATCGACAAACCCGTTATGGTCGTCGTCGATTCCGTTCCCCGGTATCTCGCCGGGATTCTTCCAGAACTGACCTTCGAGCTCAGGATGGTGCAGATCCACTCCGGTGTCAATGATCGCGACAACTACCGTAGTGTGCTCGGTCGGCTGAGAGCCGTAGTAATTGACCAGCCGAATGTCTTTTCCGGGGGTGCCGCTCTTCAGCACGAGGCTGTCATTGTTATCACCCGGGTATCGGTCAATCCCGAGATACTCCTGGCCATTATTGTATAGATACCATTGATCGGAAAAGAGGGAATCGGTTGGAAAATCGAAAAACTGGATATAGTAGTCCTGCTCGACATACTCGACATTATCAGCGCCAAGCTGCTGCACCACTTCTGCCGCCGTGGCGCTCTTGTCAGGAGTGTAGTAAATGTAAAACCGATTCCAGTCCTGCGAATCTTTCAGGCCCGGTTTGAGAATAAGATTGGAGGCCTTGCCGAAAGCAACATTGCTGGAAAGTGACTTGGATAGGACTGCAGGGCGTGCGGAGGGCTTCAATTTGACGATAAACTTCCCCGGTACCGGTCCGGTTGGATCGGCTGCATACGCCCCTGCCGCCGGGAGGATCAGGCTCAGCAAGAGGCAAATCAGGGCACACATCGCCGCTTTATGTCGTCTGGTTCGCACTTTCAGCGTCATAATGTCCCGGGAAGTTGGTGTTTCAGCAGCTTCAATACATAAACGAGGGTGCCCGGGCCAGTGTTCAGTCCCAAATGTAAAATACTACGATTCAATAAGTTGTCAAGGAGATATTGGAGAGAAGAAATCGCTTTTTAGGAGGACTTTCCCTTGAGGGCAAGTTTATTTACTTTGCCGGATTGATACTTAGGAAGGGTCGCGACGAATTCTACATATCGAGGGATCTTATGCTCCGCCAGACTCTGGCGACAATGCCGCTGAATTTCTTTGATATCCGACTCCTGTCCTTGCTTCAGGACAATGACCGCCTTCACTGCTTCGCCAAAGATATCGTCGGGGACGCCAAAGACGGCCACTTCGTGGATCTTGTCATTGGTAATCAGGCATTCTTCGACCTCTTTCACGGAGATTCGGTTGCCCCCCGATTTGATAATCTCTTTCCGACGTCCGACGATGAAGATGAATCCATCGGTGTCCCGTCGGGCCAGATCGCCGGTGTACAACCAGCCGTCTTTGAGGACCTCTTTCTGCTCATCCGGCTGATTCCAGTATCCCATCATAACGGAATCACCGCCGACGACGATCTCCCCTTCTTCGCCGACCGAAGCATCCTCGCCGTTTTCTTTGACGATCCGCACTTTCACTCCGGGGACCTCGATACCAACCGATCCGAGTTTCTCCCTGAGACGGTAGGGCGGGAGCCAGGTGACCCGCGGCGAGGCCTCGGTCTGCCCGTACATGATGTACACTTCCTTGTCGGGAAAGGTCTCGAACAATCGGCGGATGACATCCGGCGCCATGGCGCCTCCCGCCTGCGTGAAATATCTCAGATTCGGAAATTCACGAGTCGGGAAAGTGGAATTGTTCAGTAGAATAAGGAAATTCGACGGCACGCCTGACAACCCGGTAACTCTCTCGACCTGCATCGTGTCGAGAACAGACTCGGCATACATGAAACGGTTGTCGATGACAAGACAGCCACCAACCATGACATGGGTGAGCATCAACGAGTTGCCGTAGATATAATAGAACGGCAGGATCACGATGATACTGTCGTTATGGGTAAGCTTGAGATATTCGACCGTTCCGACAGTATTGGCGATGAGATTCCTATGAGACAGCATCACCCCTTTCCCCTGGCCCGTAGATCCCGAAGTATAGAAGATGGCGGCGAGTTCTTTGGGGGCGGTGGGGACATCGTCCCAATTGACAATGCCTGCCTCGCGATCGTCCTCCGACAGCTCTTCCGCCGGACACTGACTGAGAATCGACGGCAGCGTGGTATGCTCCGCACCCTGAAGCTTCACCATCAGCTCCTTCTCGGAGATGATGTAGCGGAGCGCCGGTTTTGATTCGTACAGTTTTGCCAGAAGTCTCTGAAACCTGAAATGAACGAACAGGACTTCGGTCCCGCAGTCATCGAGGATGAACTTAAGTTTGTCTGCCGAGAGAGAGGTATCAAGCGGCACGACGACCAGTCCAGCCCGGTGCACGGCGAAGAAGGCAACGATATAGTCAACCGAGTTTTCCAAAAAGATCCCGATCCGCGCTCCTTCGGGCAGGTCGAGACTTTTCAACCAGTTGGCCAACCGGGAAACATCACGCTCCAATTCCCGGTAGCTGATCCTTCTGGTATCATGCACAACAGCCGTGTTGGTCGGAAACACGGCTGCGGTTCGTCTTAGCAAATCACTGATATTCATGCTGACTGCGGTCCTGGCGGTGAGAGATGGTCAGGCCACCCCTTCCGCCTGCGGTCATCGTCAACTTGATTTCTTGGCGATGAAATTCACGAGGTTGTCGATAGAGTCGAGATTGGCGGGGGTCATTTCCTCGTTCTCGATCTGGATATTATACTTCTCCTCGACGAAGCCGGTCACTTCCAGAATGCCGGTTGAATCGACTATGCCGTTCTGCATGAACGAATCCGAGTCTTCCAGCATGCTGGCGTCGGCGCCGAAAAGGAAAGTTTCGACAATGAAGTTCCGAATTTCCTGTCTTACTGTGTCCTTGTTCATTCTCTAGATATCCACTATTTACTGTTTATTTCAATCTTAGGTCTTTTCGAAACCATCCTCTAGAATTCGATTTCGAGAGGCTCCATACGCAGGTACTCCGTCGCGGTAATCTTCCGGCGGATATTGGTATATCCTCGCTCCACCTGCTCAACGGTCAGGCCAAGCACCTCGGCCGCGTCTTTCGGCGGGACATTGTGCTCCATAGCATACCAGAGCATATCCATCCGATAGAAGTCAAGACCGAAGAAGAACTCTTCCTGGGTGACTTCGGCACTGTAGGTATCCGTGGTCGGCTTTCTGCTGACGATCTCGTCAGGCACGCCGAGGAATTTGGCAACTTCGTACACCTGGATCTTGAATAGCTGGGCGATCGGCTTCAGATCAGTCCCGCCATCGCCGTACTTCACGAAGAATCCTTGCATATGCTCATCTTTGTTCCCGGTACCGACCACCGCCCAGTTTCTCTTCTCGGCGTGATAGTACAGGGTAGTCATGCGAAGACGCTGTTTGAGGTTGGTCGAGGCGACGATCTGCAGATACGCCTTGAGCGGCAGACGCTCCGAACGAACTTCACCTTTGGAATTGATCAGTTCCAGCGTGAAGAAGTTGTATGATTCTTTTTCAAGAATGTTGGTCGGAATGACGATCTTCGATTTCCAGACATTGGGATCGTAGTCTGGGAAAACGGTACGAATCGCTTCGTCGCGACGCTCGTAACACTTCATCCCTTTGAGACCGTCAAAAATACTGTCTTCGATAGCTTCGAATCCGAATTTGTCGGCCAGCTTCTGCGCGAGGGATTTGCTTTCCGGCGAGGAGTCCCGCTCCGGCATCATGATTCCCACCACGCGGCTCGGGCCGAGCGCCCGCGCACAGAGGGCGGACACCACCGAAGAGTCAATACCGCCGGATATACCTACGACAGCGCCGGTCTTTTTCATGTCGTCCCGAATCTGCTTGACCAGCATTTCGCACAGATAATCGGTCACCTTTTCGGCATCAATGGCCAGGCTGTCCTTGTGGAATTTCAAGCTCTTTTCCTTTGCTTTAGCTGTTAGGGTTGGCTACCAGAGTCCCAAAGGTAATATAAAATCGGCATTTGGCAAGTGCCAAAATCATAGATTTTATTTACCCAGTTTAATACTTATACCTGGATAGCCTCCGAAGGCTGACTACTCTGATTTATCGGACTTGCCGAGAGTTTCTTGAGGCCGCAGGCGATCAATGAATCAGGTCCTTCAGCTCGGCTCTCAGAGCCGCGATATACTCGGGTGAAGTCCCGCAACAACCGCCCGCTGCCGATGCTCCCGCCTCGACAGCCTTTCGACCAATAGTCGCGAATTCATTTTTTCTCAATGGGTATAAGAGCATCCCTTTATCTTCTTTGGGCAGCCCGGCATTGGGACGGACCAGAATGGGCAGAGCAGTTGCGCTCCGCACTCGACCGACCGCGGTAACCAGCGCCTCTGAATCGGTCATGCAGTTGACACCGATCATTTCAGCACCTTCGGACTCGGCCGATGAAACAGCGGACTCAATAATCTGTTCATCCGAAGTCGTTAGATTTCCATTAAAAGTAAAGCTTACCGAGACCGGCAGCGCGGTGATCCGCCGAGCTGCTTTCAGCGCCAGCCGGGCTTCGGCCAGCGAAGTCATCGTCTCGATCAGAATGAGGTCCACGCCTCCGGCGATTAGCCCCTCAATCTGCTGACCGTATAAAGCCCCGATCTCCCCTTCATCCGCGGTCGGGAATTCCGGGTGCGGACCGACCGATCCGGCGACGCGAGCCTTCCCGGCTGAGACCTGGACGGCCAGCGAAGCCAGCAACTGATTAACCGTTCGGACGCTTTCGGTTAATCCCGAAGATCGGAGCCGCGCGGAGTTGGCCCCGAAGGTCGCTGTCGTAATCACCCGGGCACCGGCCTTGATGTAATCTTCGTGCAGTTGCTCGATGACGGCTGGATGGGTCAGGGCAAAAAGCTCCGGACACCTGTCAATGGGACAGCCGCGACGATACAGCTCGGTGCTGATGGCACCATCAAATATTACAGGAGTATTGTCTGACAGAAAACTCATTGTGAAAGGATCAGCCGTCAAAATAGCAGCAGATTCCGATTATCAGAATATCATTTCACCCGGAGCCGGATCATAAGCGAAAAACAGCTTCACTTTTCGCTGGTCGCCGCTGCCGGTTATGCTTTCGACTCTCACAAGCGCGGATGTTTTAGTGTCGGTTCGGATCAAGAGCCAGTCCCCTTCGGCAATGGCAACTTTGTCTTCGAAAGATGTCGTCTTGATTCGGTCGATCTGGGTGCGCAAAACGGCGAAATCCCCCCTGAAGCTCAGTTTTGCCAATCGATTCTTTTTCAGAAATCCGTTCAACCGGTCAGGAGAGGCGAGGTAATCTACACCCTTGGCGGAATAGTAATACAGGTCGTTGGTGCTGGCGTCAGCCGCAACATATTCGTTGTGATCGAACGAATATCCGTCATTACCCCCTTTGTATCTGATGGAAAGCTCGATCTCACCCCGCGGGCCGGGGATAGCGCTGACCTCGTTCGATGCTCGTGACATCGTCCGATCGGCATTCACCACCCGGACCGAGACATAATACTTTGTCCCGTTGTCCAGGCCGTTGGCGACGAAATGTTCAACCGAGTCATCCGGATTGGTGTCACCGGGATAAGTAGTCAGGTTGAAAGGCCGGACCGAGGCAGGGATATTGCCATCGGGATACTTGCTCACCAGCGGTGTGTCGGTGATGTATATATTGTAGCCGCTCTTCAAGCCCTGACAGTCATCTTTCCAGGAGATGTCCAGCGACTGGCTGGCCGCCTCCACTTGAACATTCTGCGGCTGGCATCCGGTACTCGTCTCCTCGGCTATTTTCGTAGTCGGGCCGCATCCGGCAATCAAAAGGAGTATCGTGAAAAAAGCGATCCTGGGAATCGTGCTGAATCTACCTATCATTTGACCTGTAACTCCATCTGTCTCGGTCCGAGGAATCTCGCACCGTCTTTGGTAATACACGCATCTTCTTCGAGACTCACGCAACCAATGCCCGGAAGTATGATCTCAAGTTCCAGAGTTGTGGCCACGTTCTCTTCGAGCGGAATCTCCGGCGTCTTGCCGTAGCGTTCCCAGCGGGGCCCGATCAGCGCGCCGCCATCGTGCACCGCTCTTCCGAGCTGATGTCCCAGGGCGTGCTCATACTCCGGGTATCCGTTGTCGACAAGCATCTGTCTCGCCCGGGCATCGATCTCATATCCTTTTACGCCGGGACGGCACATCCGGCCGGTCACCGTAATGATATCCTTGATCATGTTAAATGCTTCGATCAGCTCGGCCGGCGCCTCGACTTCATTGGCCCGCCTGCAAATAGAGCAGCCGCTGAATATCCGAGCAGAATCCGTCGAGGCGGATACCGAAATCAACATGGAGCAGATCTCCCCTCGCCAGTCTTGCATCGGTTGGTTTCGCATGACCGGCCGGAGTCTTTGATCCGGCGTTGACTATAGTCGCGAACGAGTTGGTGTATCCTTCTTTGGCGATCTCCGAGTCGATCAGCCGGCCGATATCCTTCTCCGTCATGCCGACTTTCGCAAGAGCGGCGACCCGGTGCCAGATCTCATCGGCAAGTCTGGCGGCTCGTTCCAAAAGATCCAGCTCTACAGGAAGCTTGCGACTTCTGAGCTTTGATACTAATTCGGCGGCCGAGACCAACCTGTCGGCATACGGCGTCCCCTTTAAGATACTCTTCGATTTGTAAGATACATGCCGTGAGTGATGCCATCTGCAGAAGGGTCATCGACAGAGTAATTCACGGCGATTGTTTTGGGATCAAGCTCGGCCATCAATTTGCGGAAATCTTCGCCGACCCCCTGAACATACGGAATAACCCGCGTGAACCTTCCGGATCGAGTGTACTCCTCTTCGTCGAAATTCCCGACCAGGGCAATGGCCTCACCGGTCCGGGTGTACACGAAGAACGATTGCCAGGTGGAGCTTAGCCCGACCACCATCGGGAGCGTCGGGTCGGCCATGATATCCGTTTCGCGAACGAAGATTATCCAGCAATCAAGACTGAGTTCGTTCAGAATCCCCTTCACCTGCCCTATTTTTTCTTTGACTATATCCATGATTGCGAACATACGGACCACTGCGCAATCAGACAAGTACTTTCAAAGCAGGTCGATTTTGGGTCTTTTGAGGATCCTCGTATCATATTGTTATTCAATTCGATAGACGATAAGGTTGAGTTGTAGCCTAAGGTTTGTGAGGATACGAGACGATAATAGACCATATTCCAAGTGCTTTTTTCCCAGGACAACAGCAACCCAAAATTCCGGGAGGAATTTGTATGAATAACGGATACGAAATGAATTCATCGCCGCTGGGCATGATGGCCGGGCTGTTCGGCTGGCTCTTCATGATCGGTATGTACCTGTTCTTTACGTACATGCTGTATCGCATCGCCCAGAAGTGCGGCCAAAAGGATAACGCCTGGTGGGCGTTCATCCCGATCATGAACATTCTGCTATATTGCCAGATGGCCGGCAAGCCGATGTGGTGGACAGTGCTCATGTTCGTCCCGATCGTGAACCTGGTGGTCTTTGTGATCATGTCGGTTGCGGTTGCGAAGAATGCCGGCCAGCCTGCCTTCTGGGGAGTTGCCCTTATTATCCCGTTCCTGAACTTCGTGGCTTTGATCGTCATGGCGTTTACTGAAGGAGCCGGACACAAGCAGGTCCCGCATCATCATGCTCAGCGTACTCCGCAGCCTCGTACGCCGCAGAATGTCGGCTGATCAATCAGATTTTTTCCTGAATGCATGAGAGAGGGAGTTCCGCACCAGCGCGGAACTCCCTTTTGATTTGTCACGACGATTTCAGTAGGTCTGGTTTCGACAGCCTCAGTAGGTCGGGTTCCGGACGAGCCGCAAGGCGAGGTAGAAACCCGACAATTCACATTCTACGTGCGCCAGAAGTCGCGGATTTTCGGATCGAAGAATGTCGGGTTTCTAATTCAATCCCTGCCGGGATTTCATTCGGAACCCGACCTACTTATGTTATATCTCTCGATCAGCGGGACCGTCGTACTCGAACGGCATCGGGCCGAGCTTACGCATCGGTTTCTCCCGGGTCATCTCCTCATACGCATGCGCGAGCAGTCCCGGGACGCGGGAGATGATGAAGAACCCTTTGCCGAGCCGCCAGTCGAAGCCCATATCCGAGATCACCGCGGCGATAGCGCCGTCGACATTGATCGGTAGCTTCTTTCCGGTCTTCTCTTCAAGCGCCTTCTCAACCGCCTTGCACAACTCGATATGTTTCCCCTTGTAGCCGTGGCGTTCTGCAATCTCGAACAGCTTCCCGGTACGAGGATCCACGTTGTGCAAGCGATGGCCGAATCCGGGCATCCGCTTCTTCGTGCTGCCCAGCCAGTCAACCAACTGCCCGGCCAGTTCCGAGGGGTTGTCCCCCTTCTTAGCCCACTCCTGAAGGATCTTCGCCGATTGTTCAATTGCACCACCATGCGTGTCGCCAATCACGAGCACTCCGCCGGCTATCGCTGCATTGAGCGAATTTCCGCCGGACACAACTGTGCGAGTGCCCAGCACCGATGGCGGCGAGGCGCCGTGATCCATCGATGAAACCAGAATAGCATTCATGAGGGCCGCTTCCGGTTTCGACGGCAGCTCTCCTTTGAGAATCAGATATACCGCCTCGGCATAGGAGAGGTTCTCCATGATGTCGGCAATATTGTATCCTTTGATCCGGATCTTCCCCGGACCGATATTAGTAATCGCGGTTTTCCAGAGTTCGTCCGCCATATACGCTCCTTACATACTCCTGCCTATTTATTGTCCAGCTTCGCCTGCTGTTTCACCAGCGAGAGCCAGGCTGTCTGCAAACTGTCGGTGCTAATGCCCAGAAGTCCGGTTACGGTCGAATCAAATGTCGTCGGTGACAGCCACATTTTGTCAAGCGCCGTTATGCCGTACTTGTAGACAAGGAAATCGACGAACGAGGCGGCCTCACCGGACTGGAGCCGCTCGATATCGCTGTCGATGTCGGTGTCGTAGGCCAGGCTGTCGAGCGGAATGAAGTTGCCGTTCAGCACGTAGGTATTGGTCACGATATGATAGTTCTGACCGGAATTGTCGAGCAGGCTGATCAGTCCGTGGCGAAGAAACGGAAAGGCCGGCGGCGACGGCTGCCACTTGGGAATCAGCCACTGCATAAGGGTGACGCCGTAATAGCCGGGCAGCCAGAAGTAGATCGTATCATGGCTTGCGTGCGGGACGGAGTCCTTGCTCATCTCGTACCCCTGTCCCGGCCCGGTGTAGTACATTACAACTAACGTATCAGTCGGGATGGGGATATTGAGGACACTGCAATCCCGCCTGATCGAGGCGAGATAGCTTTGCGTCATATCGTTCAGATCGGCCTCACGGGGATGGTTCGCAGGATAGACTATCCGAATATTCCGATACGAATAGGTCTGCCAATCGGCATAGGGGGACTTGACTGCACTCGGTTGCTTGACGGCCTCCTGTTTTTCCTTCTTGCCGCACGAGGCTGCGAGAAACGACATGAGCACTATCGAGACCAGGATGAGTAGTTGTGACTTTTTCATAGATACCTGTAATGTTATCGTTTCAAGGACGTCATTTGCCTACCGATGATTTCGGCGGCGCCATGAACTCCGGCCCCACCGGATTGGTGACCGATTCTTCCAGAATCCGGTCGATCTCCGTCATCGTGGCTTCATCAATCGACCACCCGAACACCTGGTCCAGCGCCTCAAGCTGGTCGGGGCGGCGCGCTCCCCAGAGGGTCACATCGATTCCTCGATCGAGAATCCATCGGACCGCCAGGTGAATAACGCGCTTACCATAACGATCGATCGCCAGCTTGTCAAGTTTGCTCACCGCAGACAGATACTGCTCATACCGCGGTGTTTTGAATTTCGGATCGTACCGTCTCAAATCATCGCCGGTGAATTTCGTCTCTTTGGACATTCGGCCGGAGAGAAGCCCCCGGCACAGCGCACCGTATCCGAAGATTGCGATTTCGTTCGACCGGCAATACGGCAACAGGTCACTTTCGATTCCACGCTCGAACAGGTTGTAAGGAGGCTGAAGGGCGTGCAGTGGCGCAAACTCTCGGAAAGCGCTCATCTGTCCCGCCGAATAATTACTGACCCCGATCCCTCTGATCTTGCCATCGTCCAAAAGTTGACTCAGTGTCCCGGCAGTCTCGTCGGCGGCGACAGCCTCGTCCGGCCAGTGTACGAAATACAGGTCAATGTACTCCGTCTGCAACCGCCTCAATGAGTCTTCGAGTTCCTTCAGGATCCGTGCCCGGCTTGCGTTCCGACGTACCTTGCCGTCTTCGCTCCATTCCAGCGCCACCTTGGTTGACAGAAATACGCGGTCTCTCCTGCCGTACTCCTTCAGCGCTTTCCCCACTATCTCTTCGGATTTGCCGAAACCGTAGACCGGAGCGGTATCGACCACCGTGATGCCCCGTTCCAGTGCCGCCAGGATGGTCGCGATTGATTCCTTCTCCGAGGTTCCTCCCCACATCCATCCGCCAATCGCCCAGGTCCCGAGCCCGATTCGCGAATTTGAAGCCAAATTCTTATTTTCGGCCATTTCCATATTCTGGTCTCCGCAGTCATTTTTGCTTTCGGCAGTTGCCTAAGTCTGTCTGGTCCGATCAGACTCGCAAAATACTACATTTCTTGCTGGATGTCTTGCTGGATGTCTTGCTGGATGTCTTGCTCGAAGCTGGATTTTTGCCGATTACTGAAATCGCATGTCAATCCGCCCTTTCAGCGACCGACCAAATAGCCAGATTCCAAATTGTATACTATCTTGTAATCATTTTGGGCAATTTGTCTCTGAGACGATCCGGTCAATCGTTATTTTTTTCACAAATCGGCTTGACTTTATAGGCAAGATGGGCGATATTTTAACCAAGACAATTTTTAACGGGATTTACTGAATTCTGTCGATTCCGGGGTTGAAAAAGGATCAGGAAATCCTTATTATAAGGGCTTGATACTAAAGGATTTTACATCATGTCTTCGCCACTGACAGCGACATCGTTCAAGCCCCCTGTTTTCACCAAGTCGGTGTTGATTATTGTCGGCGGTTATGGGTCAGGGAAATCCGAAGTCTCGGTTAATCTGGCCCGATATCTGGTAACTCACCTCTCCCCACCCGAACCGGTAGCAATCGCCGATCTGGATATCGTAAACCCTTACTTCCGCTCCCGTGAAGCAGCAGCCGAACTCGATAAGCTGGGAATTCGGTCGATTACGCCGAAAGGGTCTCACTTCTTTGCCGACTTACCGATCATTCTTCCCGAAATCAAAGGTGCCGTAGAAGAGCATGAGGGAATGGTCATCCTCGATGTCGGCGGCGATGACGTCGGGGCGAGGGTGCTCAGTTCGCTGGCGGGGGCGTTCGACCGGGGGAGCTACGAATTGCTGCTGGTCCTGAACGCCAATCGGCCGTTCACTTCGACAATCGAAGGCTGTCTGAAAATCATCAGAGAAATCGAGGATGCTTCCCGGCTGCAGTTTACCGGAATTGTGTCCAATACCCACCTGCTCGAGTATACGAGATCGGAGACGGTCCTTTCCGGACTGGAGTTCTCGCGCGAAGTTTCATCGGCGGCGGAGCTTCCGATTTCTTTCGTCAGCGCGACGGCGCAGGTGCTCAAACAAATAGATCCGAAACTCATCGATGTCCCGGTGCTTCCTTTACACCGCTCCCTGCTCAAACCGTGGGAGCATAAGGAATCCGATCGGGAAGATATTTAACATAAGGGACGCATTAATGCCCGGTGTAACAATAGACAAGAATCACTGTAAAGGCTGCGAACTGTGCGTCAGGGCCTGTCCCCAGCAGGTGCTGGCGATGTCCCGTAAGATCGGCCTGAAAGGGTATTTCTACGCCGAACTGGTCGACAGTTCCCGGTGTATCGGGTGTCGCATTTGCGCGATTACCTGTCCGGATGCAGCGATTGAAGTTCATGCCCACGGAACCACGTTCACCCTGTTCGACTATTGAGTGGCGGGCAACGAAAAGGAATAGTATGGCTAAGATATTGATGAAAGGTAACGAAGCGATCGCCGAAGCAGCGTTGAAGGCCGGTGCACTCAACTACTTCTGCTATCCGATCACCCCTCAGACTGAAGTTGCCGAGTATCTGGCGCGCAGGATGCCGGAAGTGGGTGGTGTCTTCCTCCAGGGAGAGAGTGAACTCGCGGTGGCCAACATGCTGTTTGGCGCTTCGGCAACCGGCAAGCGAGTCTTCACAACCTCGTCGAGCCCCGGCATCTCCCTGATGCAGGAAGCGATTTCGTACATGGCCGGCGCGCAGCTTCCGGTCGTGATCGTGAACATCATGCGCGGCGGTCCCGGGCTCGGCGGGATCCTTCCGGCGCAGTCAGATTATTTCCAGGCCACCAAGGCGGGCGGACACGGCGACTATCGCTTGTTAGTCCTGGCCCCTTCGACCATCCAGGAGGCGGTCGATCTGATGATGCTTTCGTTCCACCTCGCTGACAAGTATCGCAACCCGGTGATGATGATCGGCGATGGTATGATCGGTCAGATGATGGAGCCGGTCGAATTCCCGGACAAATACATTGAACCGGAAGTACTCCCGGAGAAGACCTGGGCAGCTACCGGGGCGAAGGGACGCAAACCGTACGTCATCAAATCACTCTTTCTCGACCCGGTTCTCCTCGAGAAGAACAGTTGGCTGCTTCACGAGAAATATGAACAGATGAAACAGCATGAGGTCCGCTACGAACGGTACAAGATTTCCGATGACAACGAGATCCTGCTCGTGGCGTACGGCACGATGGCCCGAATCTGTCAGACGGCGATCGATGATCTCGAGTCCGAAGGGATCTCGGTCGGGCTGTTTCGTCCGATCAGCCTCTTCCCCTTCCCCGAGAAACAGATCCATGAGGAAGCGACAAAGAAGAATCTCAAGAATCTGCTCGTCATCGAAATGAGCACGGCTCAAATGTGTGAAGATGTCGAGCGGGCCGTCCTCGGCAAGAAACCGATCAAGTTTTACGGCCGGACGGGCGGTATTGTCCCGGCCCCCGAAGAAGTTGTCCAGCAGATCAAGCAGCTTCTCGGTAAATCAAAATCCACAGGCCGGAAGAAAGCGTGAGGTCATCAATGGCAGAACAGAATACGACGATATTTGCCCGGCCGGAAGCGATGACCGAGACGATAACGCACTATTGTCCCGGCTGTACTCACGGCATCATCCACCGGCTGGTTGCGGAAGCGATCGATACCCTGGGCATACGGGAACGGACGCTTGGCGTGGCGCCGGTTGGCTGCTCGGTGCTGGCATACAATTATTTCTTTACCGACTTTCTCGAGGCTCCGCATGGACGGGCCCCGGCCCTGGCGACCGGATTCAAGCGGCTTCGTCCTGACATGATCGTCTTCACTTATCAAGGGGACGGCGACCTTGCCTCTATTGGAATGGCCGAGATCATTCATGCGGCCAATCGTGGTGAGAAGTTCACGACGATCTTCGTCAACAACGCCATCTACGGCATGACCGGCGGCCAGATGGCCCCGACCACCATGCCCGGGCAGATCACGACTACCTGTCCTTCAGGACGAAACGTCGCCCAGACCGGCTATCCGATCAAGATGGTCGAGCTGCTTTCCGGTTTGGTGACGCCGATGTACCTGGAGCGGGTATCGGTACATGATCCGCAACATATCGTGGCGGCGAAACGAGCGATCCGCAAAGCCTTCCAATATCAGATTGACAATAAATGCTTCTCGCTGATAGAAGTGCTGTCCACCTGTCCGACCAACTGGGGAAAGACTCCGACCGAGTCTACCGACTGGCTGGTGAAGAACCTGCTCCCCTACTATCCGCTCGGTTGCAGGAAGGATTTCGATTCGAAGGAGGACAACGGTGGAACAATTTGAAGTAACTCTCGCCGGATTCGGCGGACAGGGAATCATGACTGCCGGACAGCTCCTTGCCTATAGCGGGATGCGCGCCGGTAAACAGGTTGTCTGGCTGCCTTCGTACGGCCCAGAAATGCGCGGCGGTACGGCCTATTGTACCGTGGTCATCTCCGATGTCCGCATCGGCTCACCGATCATCAACTCACCGCGCGGTCTGTGTGTATTCAATCGACCGTCGTTCGACAAGTTCGAACCGAGACTGCGAAGCGGCGGCCTGCTTGTCATCAACTCCTCTCTCATCACGGCTACATCGGAGCGAACCGATATTACTCAGTTGCTGGTTCCGGCCAATGAGATCGCCTTGAAGCTGGGCAGCCCCAAGTCGGTCAATGTCGTCATGCTTGGCGCTTTTATCGGAGCCACCGGACTGATCGACTTTGAAGTGGTGAAGCAGACCGTTAGCGACAAGATGGGTTACAAGAAGGACCTCCTCGAAACGAATCTCGAGGCGCTGAAGCAGGGGCGTGATCTCGCGACCAGCAAGCTGGGGCAGAAGGAAAAAGTATGAACCACGATTTGAATAAACTCCCGGAAATCTTCGACCGATACCCCAAGTCGCAGGAATCGCTGATAGCCGTCCTTCAGGATATTCAGAAGGAGTATCAGTATCTCCCGTGCGAAGCCCTCACCGAGACAGCGCGGGTATTGAACGTCCCCTTGAGCAAGGTCTTCTCGGTTTCGACCTTCTATAACGCCTTCAGCCTGAACCCCCGCGGGGAAACGATCGTCAGAATCTGTGTCGGGACGGCCTGCCATATCCGCGGAGCCCGTCTGATTCAGGATCAAATCGAAAACCTGCTCCAGATCAAGGCGGGTGAAACCACGCCGGACATGAAATTCACCGTCGAAGTAGTTGCGTGTGTAGGGGCGTGTGCCATGGCGCCGGTGGTGATTGTCGATGACAAGTACCATGGCTCGGTCAAAGTCAGTAATGTGAAAAAACTGGTAAAGGCAAAGTAAGATGCGATTAGAGAATCCCAAGCAACTGGTCCAGATGCAGAAGGAATATCTTGCCGACCAGTCTAAATATCCCAAGAAAGTGATGGTTTGCTGCGGCACCGGCTGTCTCGCCAACGGCGCGATGAAGATTGTCGACGCCTTCCGCGAGACCCTCGACCAACGTAAGGTCAAAGGCTTCACGGTCGAAGCGTTGAAAGAGACCGGATGTCACGGCTTCTGCGAACAGGGCCCCCTGGTAATCATCGAACCGAGTGGAACTTTCTATACCAGGGTCAAAGCAAGAGACGTCGAGAAGATTATCGATGAGTCGATCGCCGGTGATACCATTGTCGACAAGCTGTTGTATACCGATCCGGTGAAGAACGAGAAGATCGAGCACTACAACGATGTCGAGTTCTTCAAGCATCAGCAGCGGCTGGCCCTTCGTAATCTCGGCAAGATCGCGGCGCACAGTATCAAAGAATACATCGCCGTCGGTGGCTATCAGTCACTGGCGAAAGCGCTCTTCAGCATGACGCCTGACGAAGTGATCGATGAAATCCTCAAGTCGGGACTTCGCGGTCGCGGGGGCGGCGGCTTCTCCGCCGGAAAAAAATGGCGGACCTGCAAAGACGTCGAGTCTGATATTCATTATGTCATCTGCAACGGTGACGAAGGCGATCCGGGTGCGTTCATGGATCGAAGCATCATGGAAGGTGACCCGCACGCCGTTCTCGAGGGCATGATGATTGCGGCCTACGCCATCGGCGCACCAAAGGGATATATCTACGTTCGTGAAGAATATCCGCTCGCAGTTACGCACCTTCAGAAAGCGATCAACGACTGCGAGGAGTACGGGCTGCTTGGTGAGAATATCCTCGGCACCGACTTCTCATTCAGTATTCATATCGCCAGGGGAGCCGGAGCATTCGTCTGCGGCGAGTCTTCGGCGTTGATGAAATCAGTCGCGGGCGAAGTCGGCGAACCGCGCGATAAGTACATTCGCTCGGTGGTCAAGGGTCTGTACGACAAACCGACCGTGCTTAACAATGTTGAGACCTTCGTGAATGTCCCAATCATTATCGACAAGGGGGCGGACTGGTACAAGAAGATCGGTACCCCCAAAAGTACCGGGACGAAAGTGTTCTCGCTCGTGGGAAAAGTTCGGAACACCGGCCTTATTGAAGTCCCGATGGGGATCACGCTTCGGGAAATCATTTACAACATTGGCGGCGGGATCATCAACGATCGCCCGTTCAAGGCGGTCCAGACCGGCGGACCATCGGGCGGCTGCCTTCCCGCTTCCCAATTGGACCTCCCGGTCGACTTCGATACGTTGACCGAGGCTGGTGCGATGATGGGATCGGGCGGCATGATCGTCATGGATGACCGGACCTGCATCGTCGATGTTGCCAAATACTTCCTCTCGTTTCTCGTCAAGGAATCGTGCGGCAAGTGCGTTCCGTGCCGGGAGGGGCTGTACCAGCTTCATCAGTTGACGGTCAAGGTGAGTGAAGGGAAAGCGACGGAAGAAGACCTGACCAAGATGGAGAAGCTCTCCGAGGTGGTCATAACCGGATCGCTTTGTGGTCTGGGGAAATCCGGTCCGAATCCGCTTTTGAGTACAATCAAGTATTTCCGCGATGAGTATCTCGCCCACATCCGGGACAAGAGATGTCCCGCCGGTGTCTGCCGGGATCTCATTCGATATGATATTCTGGATAACTGCACCGGGTGCATGGCCTGTATCAGTGCCTGTGCCACCAGTGCCATTACCGGCGAGAAAAAGAAAGTGCACGTTATCGACCAGGATAAATGCACCAAGTGCGGCGCTTGCGAGGCAGTCTGCACCTATGACGCGATTCGTGTGAGTTAGGAGTGCCTATGATTACAATGACGATAAACGGACGGGTGGTGCAGGCCGAGAAAGGTGAGCAGCTCCTCAAGGTGCTTCGCCGGGAAAAAATCGACGTTCCCGCGCTGTGCCACCATGAAGCGGTGCAACCGTTCGGCGCCTGTCGCCTCTGTATGGTTGAAATTACCAAAGACAGCTGGAACGGTTGGTGCGACTATGTTACCTCATGCGCCTACCCGGCGGCCGACGGTCTGGTTGTGAACACCCACGCCCCGAAGGTGAATGAGCTCAGGCGGACCATCCTCGACCTCTATCTGGCCCGTCATCCCCATTCACCGGAGATCCGCGACCTGGCGGCCGAGTACGGGGTGACTAAGACTAGTTATGAGACGGTGGTTGACGGCAACAACTGCATCCTTTGTGCAGGTCTGCACGAGGATTTGCGATGCGATGGGATTCAAGGCGATCTCGACGGTCGGTCGAGGTCACGGCAAAGAAGTCGCCCCACCGCTTCATCAGGCACCCCCTTCGTGCACCGGCTGCCTGGCCTGCGCAAAGAACTGCCCGACGAACTATATTGAATACTCGATCGAAAACAACAAACTGACAATCTGGAAAAAGGAGTTCGAGTTGATGACCTGCTCCCGCTGCGGCAAGCCGGGCATCACGAAAGAATTCGCCGAGCATCTCAGCCGGGAGCGAGATATCCCGATCAGCTATTTTGAGGTTTGCGATGAATGTCATCGGAAGGAGCTTTCCGTCACGATGGGCAAAATCGCCAACTGGGAACGGGAGGCCAGATCGATGAAATATCAATTTTATGTCAATCCCGATGCCTGCACCGGCTGCCGGTCGTGCGAGCTGGCCTGCTCGTTCACTCATGCGGTCGAGGGGGTGCGCGGACTGACCCGCATAAATCCGCTCCTTGACCCAGTTCAAAGATCTCTGGGTCCCGGTCGTCTGCCTCCAGTGTGACGACGCCGCCTGCGTGAAGTCGTGCCTGGTGAACGCCCTGAGGCGGAACGAAGCTACCGGCGCGATCGAACTCAATCAGGATGTCTGCGTCAAGTGTATGGCCTGCGTGTCGGCCTGTCCGTTCGGCTGCGCCATTTTCGACGAGCAGCAGAACCAGGTGGTCAAGTGCGATCTCTGCGGCGGTGATCCGGCCTGCGCCCACTTCTGCCCGACCAAGGCCCTCCAGTGGAAGCCGGCGGTGGTGGTAAAAAGAAAAATGGCGGTGTAGTTCCCCCCGCCTTTTAGTAAGCCGATACCTTTTCATATTTTGCGTGAACGCCCGGGGTCTCTCCGGGCGTTTTGCCGTCAAAAATACCCCTTGACTTGATTCTCAATTTTAAGCTAATTAAGGACTTAGACGAAAATCAATTCGTCGCTACGGCTATTGCACGCCGTCCGTGCAGTTGGTCGTTGGTCGAATTCGCGTGAATGGAAACTCGATGCGAATTCACACGTAACTGTAAATATCCTCAGCTGGAGGCATGTAATATGAGATTATCCGATCGCGAGCAAGATGGTGTGGTCATTCTCTCCCCCAAAGGAAAGATCATGGGGGGACCCGATGCCAGCCTGCTCCACGACAAGCTGTACGAGTATATCGAGCAAAACAAAAAGCGGGTGATAATCGACCTGGCGCAGGTCGACTGGATGAACTCGACCGGCCTGGGAATTCTGATCTCCGGCTACACCACGCTTCGCAATAATGAAGGGGAACTGAAGCTCGCCAACGTCACGGAGAAGATTCAGTCGCTGCTGACCATCACCAAACTGGTCACCGTATTTGAGGCCTATGACTCCATAGAAGAAGCTGTCAAGTCATTTAAGTAACTTTATGCCCTGGAAAGACGGGATAGACGCAAACGTTCTCAGGTAGGCAGCAGATCGGCCTGCCTGTTTTTTTAGGAGAGACTGTATCCAATGAAGAATCCTATCATCTCGGGTAATACGATCGTCATTCCTTCGAGCCACGACTTTCTCAGCGATGTCGACATGTTCGTGGAAGGGATTCTGAACGGTTACCGGATCGATGAATCGATCATTGCTGATATAGCGATATCCGTTTCGGAGCTGGTCAACAATGCGATCAGCCACGGGAATGCGATGACGCGCAACAAGACTGTCACGGTCACGGTCAGCAAGAACGGCGATGATATCTCAATTACCATCACCGACCAGGGGAGCGGGTTCGATCCGGGCGATATCGCCGATCCGCTCGCCGAAGAGAATCTGTTGAAAGACACCGGCCGAGGATTTTTCATCGTCAGGTCACTCATGAACGATGTCGACATCAGGACGACCGACGAAGGCACCTCGATCACTATCACCAAATCAGTGAAGTAGATATAGCAGAGGCCTCAAGTCCGCATGAGTTTCGAGCTGCTGAAAACGCTCCTGTACTTTTTGACCGGTGGGTTCCTGGTCTTCCTGGCAGTCACGATCACCCGTGACAACTTCACCAACCGGCTCAACCGTGTCACCGGCGCGATGTTGTTTTTCGCCGGACTCGGACCGATATTCGCCGCCTTCGGACAGATTATCGACCCGGCCGGTTTCATCAACACGCCGTTCGAGGACACTACCATTTTCGGGCTGCACTATATCTGGGAGTTCTTCTTCCCCCTGTTGGTGCTCTTCTCCTGGATCTTCCCCGAAGACCGGCTCCGACTCTTCCACCACACCCGTCTGCGCTACCTCCTCTTCATTCCGCAGATCATGCACCTGGTGATCGTGCTGTTTTTCGACAATTTCATCGGCTTCCTCAATTCGATGAAGGTCGATACGATCACCCCCGGTTTCTCCAGCCTGGTGCTGAAACCGTTCTCCGTCGTCGTATCGTGGATGATTCTCCTGCTAAGTTTCATCCGCACCTATCAGGAAAATATCTTCAATGTCGTAAACATCTTGTATGTCCTGGTGGCAATTTACTTCCTCGAGACGGGAATCCGGTATCTGCGCAACCCGCGCCTATTGACGCAGACCCGTGTCGTCCTCTGGGCCACCCGATTCGGTCTTGGCCTGTTCGTAGTGGTGACGATAGGCTGGAGCTTCCTGCCCTACCATTTCCCCGACGCAATCAGGTCGGTGCTGTTGATCCTGGCGCTGGCGGCCAGTTCGATCATTCTGATATTCGCCACCGTGAGATACCAGTTTCTCGATGTGCGGTTGATTTTCCGGCAGTCATTCGTCTATTCGATAACTTCAGCCCTGCTGGTCGGCGCGTATATACTCATTGTGATCGAGTCGAAGAAGCTCCTGCAGCCGATCTTCGGCGAGCAGGCACAAATCGTCAGCTACGCTTTTATCATTTTGATCCTGCTGCTCTTTCAGCCGATCAACAACTGGATCGACGAGATCATTCGCTCGATGTTCATCCGCACGCACACCGATCACAGGAATGTCCTGGAGCGATTCTCCCGTCAGGTAATCTCCCTGTTCGACCCGACCCAGCTCCGACAGATCATCGATGAAACACTAAAGACATCTCTGCTGGTTGAGCGAGTTTACTTCGTTTTGTACGACGACAGGGTACATGAGTACGTGCTCTTCGCCGGTGAAGAAAATCAGCGGAGGTCGGTAATCGACCGCGAGGATTTGATGCTTCGCGGAATCAACCTCCTCGACACTCCTACTTATTACCACGCCCTCGAAGATTACCGCAAGGATTCTACCCTGGCCAATCAGCTCGAAGAACGGAATGTCAAGCTGATCCTTCCCATGAAGGACGCTGACCATCTGCTGGGATTCCTGGCCCTGACCCACAAGGCGGCCGGTTATGCCTATTCGGCCGAAGATCTGAATCTGCTCGGAACACTCTCGAACCAGATGGTGACGGCGCTTACGAACGCCCGCTTATACGTAGACTCTCTGGAACGGATGCGTCTGCAGGAAGAAGTTACGATGGCGAGGCAGATTCAGCTCGACCTGCTGCCGTCCAAACCGCCCGACCTTCAGTGCATGCGGATCGCCGTACACTCTACACCATCGCGAACGGTCGGAGGAGATTTCTTTGACTTTATCGAGATCAGCAAAGAACGCCTCGGGATCGTCATCGCCGATGCCTCGGGCAAAGGGATGCCGGCGGCGCTGCTTATAGCCCAGACCCAGGCGATTCTCCGAAGCGAGGTGTATAACGGTAACAGTATTGACAAAGTCCTGAAGAATATGAATCAGCAAATCGTATCATCCTCGTCATCGGAGAAATATGTGACCTTGTTCTACGGTGAATTCGATACCTCGTCCGGAGTTCTGCGTTACTCCAATGCGGGACACAACTATCCGGTGCTGGCGCGAGCCAACGGTGAAGTTGAACTGCTCAAGGACGGCGGCCCGATCATCGGCGCCTTCCCCAAGATGCAGTACCAGGAGACATCGGTGCAGGTCAATCTCGAGGACGTTCTCTTCTTCTTCACCGATGGTCTGTCGGAGGCGATGAATGAGAAAGAAGAAGAATATAAGGACGAGCGGGTGCACAAGTTCATCTCCGACCATCGCCAGCTCGACCCGGCCGCCTTGATCGAGGCAATCCTGAAAGATGTCCGGTCGTTTGACCCGACCTATCCGCCGAGGGATGACACCACGATTATCGCATTGAAGGTTTGTGACCTGTATGAAAAGCAACAAGCATAGCGAATTTGATCCGGATCTTCTGAATCGGAGAAAAGAAAACCACTCGGGCTTTACTTTTTGCCCGTTCTGTCGTTCAGAACTTGTCGCGACGGAGCTTGACGGACACCTCAGGCTGGCCTGCTCGAATCCTGACTGTGATTTCATCTTTTATCAAAACCCGATTCCGGCAGCCGGCGCCATTATTGTCGAGAACGACCAGATTTTGATGGTCAAGCGGGCGCACCCGCCCAAGATTGGCTGGTGGTGTATCCCGGCCGGGTTCATGGAATGGACCGAACATCCTTCGCAAACAGCCATCCGGGAGATCCGCGAGGAAACCGGATTGATCGTTGAATTGAAAGGATTTTTCGAAGTCTACTCGGGCAATGATGACCCGAGAAACAATGCCATCCTCATGCTCTATCTGGCCGATCGCGTTGGCGGCAAGTTGCAGGCGGGTGACGACGCCTACGAAGTTAAGTTTTTCAGTTTCGATCAGCTTCCCGAGAAAATTGCCTTCGAATCTCATATTCGAGCAATCGCCGATTACAACCAGAGGATTCGAAAACCGTCCGCGCTAGCATGAAATCATCATTTCGCACGCGTCTGTTCCGACTCTTCCTGCTTTTCTCTCTGGTCCCCTCGCTGCTTATCGCTCTTGTAGGTTATTTCATGGCATCGGAGCGAAACATCGTTCCCCAGCAAACGGAGTCGACCGGACTCTCTAATGTCGCCGCTTACTATAACGGGTTTCTGACCGATCGCATCCTGACTGCGCTGCGAGAGTATAGCTCCAATCCGGCCTCCCCTGCGTCCGTTGATTTTGTTCTCAGGCTCGCAGACTCTTCCGCGGCAGCGCTGCTTCCTCTCCCCCGCTCTGACAGTTCAGCTTCGGCGAAAATCGTTGAAGCCGCCCGGATGCGGCCGGCCGGATTTGTCGAGCTGGATGGACAGTATTATCAGTATGCGGTACTTCGGAGCCGGCCCGGAGGCGAGCGCCTCGTCGGTGGATTCATTCATGACAGCAGTTACGGACGATTGATGCAGGCGGTGCAGACCGAAGTTTCGCGCTCGACCTCGGCACGGGTGCTGGGATCAAGTTATATTATCTTTGTCGGAGTGGTATTTGTTCTGTTCGCCATAATTGCGGTGGCCCTCGCATACTACTTCTCGTTGCGCTACTCCCGCAATCTGTCCTCTCCTCTGCTTGAACTCAGCGAGGCCTCGAAACAGATCGCCCGAGGGGATTTCGATCAACAGGTCATTTCCCGCGGGACCGGCGAGATCGAAGTGTTGATCCGGAATTTCAATATGATGGCCCGTCAGTTAAACAGCACTACGGCACGACTGGCCCAATCCGAACGCGTTGCCGCATGGAGACAGGTGGCACGAAGATTCGCCCATGAACTTAAGAACCCGCTGCAACCGATCATGATATCACTGTATCGCATCGAGAAGAAACTCAAGGAGTCCGGACAGTACGAGCAGCTTACCGAACCGCTTCGGGCAGCATCGGAAGAATTGAAGCACCTGACCGAACTGGCCGAACGTTTCTCGCAGTTGGCCAAACTGCCGGAACCATCGCTCGAAACGGTCAACCTGAACGACCTGATATCATCGATCGGCAAGCTCTATCGCGACCAGCTCGCTTCCCATGATTTTCGGATCGATCTGCCGAAGGAGCCGATTCAGGCGTCAGTAGATCCGGTCTATTTCCGCGAAGCCCTGCACAACCTGCTTCAGAATGCGGCCGATGCTTCACCGATTGGATCTTCGATTGTCCTGCGCCTGGCTCGCACTGAATCGGGACCGATGATTCAGGTTCAGGATTTCGGCCATGGCATGAGCAAAGACATTGTTTCTTCAGCGGCCATCCCCTATTTTACGACCAAGTCGAAAGGGACCGGGCTCGGTCTCGCGATCGTGGAAAAAACCGTGAACGAGTTGAATGGCCAACTGCAAATTGAATCCACTGAAGGTGTCGGCACGACAATAACGATCCTGCTCCCGGAGTCGAGTGCAAATGAAGCGAAGAATCCTGATAGTTGACGACGAACCGAATATCACTCTCTCGTTCTCTTCGCTGCTCGGCGACGAAGGGTACCGGACGGAGTGTGCCTCGACGATTGCTGAAGCCCGCGCCAGGCTGAAGCAGACGCCGTTCGAACTGGTGCTGCTTGATCTCAATCTCCCCGATGAACCGGGGCTCAATCTGCTGAAGGAATTCATCAGCGAACAGGGAGGGCCTGCTTTTCTGGTTATCTCCGGTCAATCGGAAATTTCGGTGGCCCTGGATGCGGTCAAACTTGGCGGAATCGACTATCTGGAGAAACCGGTCGCTCCGGAGAAGCTGATCTCGATCGTACGCTCGGCGTTCATGTTGATCGATGCGAATCGTCAGCGCAATGTGTTCGTGGACGAACTCGAAAAGCGCTCGAATATCGTCGGCGAATCACGACCAATTGCGCGCTTGCTTGAAAGTATCGCAAAGGTGGCTGCCTCCGATGCCACCGTCCTGATTCTCGGTGAGAACGGCACAGGCAAGGAGCTTGTCGCCACTCGCTTATATCTTCAGAGCTCCAGACGGGACAAACCGTTCATCAAAGTCAACTGTCCCGGAATACCCGAGACGCTCTTCGAATCGGAGTTGTTCGGTCACATGAAGGGATCTTTCACCGGGGCGGTGAAGGACTATCCAGGCAAGTTTGTTCTCGCCGATCAGGGGACGATTTTTCTGGACGAGATCGGAGATCTTCCCCTTGAGAGTCAGGCCAAGCTTCTTCGGGTGCTTGAAACGGGCGAAGTCGAGACACTCGGTTCGGTGAAACCAAAGCAGGTGGATGTACGAGTGATCTGCGCAACCAACCGAGAACTTCAGAAGCTGGTGAGCGAACGAAAATTTCGCGAGGATCTCTATTATCGCATCTCAGTCCTGCCTATCCAGGTTCCTTCTCTCGCCGAACGACGTACCGATATCCCGCTGCTTGTCGGGGCGTTCCTTCGCCGCTACGATCCTTCGGGAGAGACCAGGATCACGCCGGACGCCATTGCCTATCTGAGCACCGTTCCTTACCCCGGCAATATCAGACAGCTCAAGAACCTTATCGAGCGGCTTTCGATCTTCCATCCGGGAGAAACCATCGGCATGGCGGAGATCAAGGCACAGATAGGCCACGCCTCGCATGAAGCTGGATCGGCAGTGAACCTCTCGCTCAGTGAGTCGCTGGCGCATTTCGAACGTGAGTTCATAAAGGGTGCCCTCGAGGAGTGCGGCGGCAACATTTCAAAAACGGCCGAACTACTCAAAACTGACCGGGCCAATCTCTCCAAAAAGATCCGGGATCTGGGCCTTAAGGCCGGTTGATTATCTTAAATCTATCCGCCCAATAATTGTGCTGACCCGTGTAACGGGGCCACAGCCATCCATCGGTACTTGACATAACTAATTGAATTCCGGTTACTTGGGATCGTGGCATGCGGTTTGTATAGAGTTAGAAAAAAACGGAGGAACCCGATGAAAATACAGTCGAAGATCATGGCGCTGGCGGCGATTCTGGTGAGTATGTCGCTCACGGCGCAGGCGGTAGAATACAAGGAGTACAAGTTCGCCCATCAGCAGAAAGAGCTCTTCACAATGACATATGACAAACAGGAGCTGCAGATAAAGAGCTACACCGGCGAGGACGAGCATGTGGGAATCTATCCGCGCAAGAGCATCAGAATTCATGACGATGGCATCTATTCAGGAGACACAAAGATATTCGATCACGATGGACTCGTTCTGCAGGGAAACCACTATCTGTTCTCGGAAATCTCGGACACGCGCATCACCGGCGGCGAGGACCACATTACTATTACTTTCCTGACCCGCGAGCAGGACTCGAGCAGCATTTCGCGTTTCCGGCAAGGAAACATGGTAAGCTTCAGCAAGCCGATCACCATCGATAAAGGGGATTTCGTTCGCGGATATATTCTGTCGATCGCCGGTGATATTGAAATCAATGGTGAAGTCAATAAGGATGTTATTTCGCTGTTCGGAGATATCTATCTTGCCGCCGGCGCCACGGCCCGCGGCGATATGGCTTCAGTGACCGGCCATATCAATGTTGCCAGCAACGCCTCGGTCTACGGGGAGTTGTACTTCATCGACCGCCGCGGCAGTCTCCGACACAATCGCTTCGTTCGAAAAGAAGATGAGGTTGGGACATTCGGAGGGTTTACGTATAATCGTGTCGACGGAGCGATGCCTTACTTCGGCATGAAGTATACCGATGCCGACTCGCTGCTACCGACCCTCTGGGGAAACATCGGATACGCCTTCAATTCAAAAAAATGGCGCTACGAGCTTGGCCTGGAGCAGACAATAACCCGGCATCCCGCATTCGCGCTGGGCGGTTCGATGTATCGCAAGTTGGCCTCCGACGACGACTGGATAATCTCTGATGCAGAGAACTCGGCATTTGCCCTCGTCATAAGGGAAGACTATAAGGACTATTATCAGGCCGAGGGAGGAAACATCTACGCCCGGTTCAGACCGATTGATCATCTCAGTTTCGAGACCGGTTATCGATATGAGCAGACTCGTTGGCTCTCGGCCGGACGGCATCTCTGGTCCCTCTTTGGCGGCAAACGGCTGTTCGATTACAATTTCGGTACCGTTCCTTCACCCTATCGTGAGCAGGGAATCGCAGAGATCGATTCAACCACCAACGCCACCTGGTACAATCATTTGGAATGGGATACCCGGCTTGAGGGTCAGCCCTTCGCCCGCTCCGGCTGGCACGTGACCGGAGATTTCGAAGCCTCCCTCAAAGGCGCCAACTCCGATTTCGACTACCGGCGCTACGTGGTCTCCGCTCGAAGATACCAGAAGATCAATCGCAACGCCATGTTCCTGGCTCGAGTCATGTTCGGTGAGAGCGACGGGTATTTGCCGATGTATAAGCGGTTCTATCTGGGCGGCCTGGGCACCCTTGCCGGGTATAAGCATAAAGAGTATATGGGATCGAGATTCTGGATGGTGAACACCGAGTACCGCATCAGCTTTCCGCATTCTGATCTGGCCGCGGCCGTACTCTGGGACGCCGGGCGAATCGCGAATGATACCAGGTTCAGCAACGGGACCGACGTGAAGCACGATCTCGGCGTTGCGCTCTATATCGGCAACGATTTCAAAGTCAGCCTGGCCAAGCGGCTCGATCGCTCGTACGACAACAATCCGAAATTTTACGTGAGACTTCACCACGCCTTTTAGACTCACGCACCTGAAGGGGTGGAATGTATAAAAAGCTATCGGTAGTTCCGATTATCCTGATTCTTCTCGGCTCTTGCTTTTGCACGGCAGGGGCCGCGGTCGCTGAGCCATTCGAATCGATTGATTTCGACATCTTCAGGTCCGGCGATTCTCTGAATGTCTGGCTTGATATGGAGCCGTTAGTCACCTCCGAACGGGTCGAACAAATGAAACAGGGAATCGACCTGGCTATTCAGTACGACCTGACGCTCATGCGGCCGAGGAGGCTTTGGGGTGCGCAAAAACTGAACAGCTTCAGTGGATTCCTTCATATAGGGTATCGAGTGGTGGCCGAGGATTTCTTTCTGTCCCGTACCGTGGCCGCCACAGACTCGGCCCTTTTTTTCGTTTCGGTTGAACCGCTGGCTGAATTTCTGACTGATTCTATTCAGGCGGCGCTTTGCGATGTGGACAGTCTGGATTCCTCCGCCCGCTACTACCTGGAGCTGAAAATAACCGCTATCACGCTCACGGCCTTCAACTTAGCTTCTGAGGATGATACCCCCGAAGGGCAAGAATCCTCACCTATAAAGTACCTTTTCAAGAAGTTTCTCCAGTTCACCGACTTCGGCCGCGAAGAATTCCAGTTCAAGTCCCGCCTGTTTTCGTTATCTGAAATAGCCGCCAGGTAGGCCAAAACCTCGGTCTTTCAGCCATTTCCGTGCTGATTTTAGGGCTAATGACTCCCCCCGTTTTTCCGATACTCATTAATAAATTCAAAACAGGTGAGACGACTTCGATGACGCACACTAAAGATGAGAAGACGACCAAATTCCATTCGGCGGATTTGTCGGACATGCAGGGAAACGCTCTGAGCGATTCCAGCTCCCTTCCTCTCGATCTGTTCGCCGATCTTGAAGCAACCCTGGATGAAGTCGCGGAAGCAAATCCGCGAATCGATACCGGCACCGACGACAACAGCAAGCTGTCGAGCGATCTCAAGGCGATTCTCGAAGCCTCGCTTGCCGTCAACTCGTCGCTGGTACTCGATGATATCCTTCAACTGGTGATGAGCAAAGCGATCGAGCTGATGCAGGCCGAGCGCGGACTCATCATGCTTCTCGGCGAAGCCGGAGAGTTGCAGGTAAAATCTGCGTACAATCTGGATAAGGCGAAGATGACGGAAGAAGACTACCGCATTTCCACTTCGGTGGCCGCCCAGGTGGCATCGACCGGTCGCTCGATCTATACTTCCGATGCGCTCTCCGACGAGCGGTATTCCCACAAGCAGTCAGTCGTCGAACTGCATCTTCGGTCAATCATGTGCGTGCCTTTGAAAGTCAAAGAACAGACGATCGGCGTTATCTACCTGGACAACTCCAGTCAGTCGAAGATGTTTCTCAAATCCGATCTTTATCTTTTCGAATTATATGCCCAGATGGTGTCCAACGCACTTCACAACGCCAATATCTACAATTCGTTGCTGACGCTGGAGCGATACAACGACTCGGTCATCAAGAAATCTCCGGTCGGCATTATCGTGCTGGATGTCAAAGGACGGATTGCGACTATCAACGCCGAAGCTTTGGCGATATTCGATCTGAATCGAACCGACGTTCGCGTGCTTAACGACGACGATCCGGCTTCGGTCTTCCTCGAACTGCTCCCGAAGAAAGAGCGGCCGCGCTGGCAGTATATGCTCAATGCGGCGTTCGCCACGAAAGAAGACTATTCCAACGACCGGTATTTCCACAATACCGGCTATGTCGAGAAAGTCCTGTCGCTGAAGCTCTCCTCGATCTCACAATTGACCAACGGCAACGACGGCCTGATCATGACGGTTGAGGACATCACGGATAAGGTGCTTCTGGAGAAGTACGTCATTCTTTCCGAGAAGCTGGTCGCCAAAGGTGAGATGGCTGCCTCGATCGCCCACGAACTCAACAATTACCTGGCGATTGCGTCGAACAATGCCGAGTTGCTGGCCCTGAACGTCGAACGGGGCAAATACGAAAAGGTCAAATTCAACAGCAAATCAATCGTCGAAAATATCTTCAAGATCAAGCGATTCGTCGACAGCCTGATGGACTTCTCGAAACCACAGACGGAATTCATCAGCTACGACGTCAAGCATCTTATCGAAGATCTTCTCTTCTCGCTCCGGATTCAGCCCCGCTTCAAGCGGACCCACTTCACTATCGACCTGGGTCACAATATCCCCAATCTCGAGATGGATGTTGGCCTGATTCAACAGGTACTTATGAACGTGCTCAATAACGCTGCCGACGCCATGGAAGAGAAAGCGGTCAAAATGGAATCCGAGAGCAAAGAATACAAGCGGGAGATCTCGATTGTTGCCTCGTATGACAAGGACCGCGAGCTGGTCGTGATTCAAATCGACGACAACGGCATCGGCATGAGCGATGAAACCTTGAACAAGATCTTCACCAAGCACTTCACTACAAAGAAGAGCGGTCACGGCCTCGGTCTCGCCAACTGCCGTAAAATTGTCGAGCAGCATCACGGGGAACTCATCCCCAAATCGACTTACGGCGACGGCACCACGTTCACCATTACGCTTCCGAGATTTCAACCTAAAGGCTGAAACATTCGATGAAACAGCCGTACGATCTGCCACTCTTCGAGTACCAGGGAGGGCTTGGTCGAGGAGGCACGGCAAGAGTTGCTCTCGTCCTGGTCAAATCGTCGGGACGCCACGCCGCCCTCAAGTATCCACTCCCCGAAACCGAATCCGCCGGAATCAACTTCGCCCAGCTCGCTAAACGCGAGCAATTCCTCATCGGCAGACACAATTATCCCGGACTGGTCAGAGTTCTCGGCATATCTCTGGACAATCCGGAGTACCTGCTGCTGGAATTATGTTCCGGTCCCACCCTCGAGAAGGTTGGACGGATAGACAATTTTACCGTATGCCTGAATATACTCTCGTCGATCGCCATCAATCTCGAATACATCCGGGCTCGAGGGATCGTACACGGCGACCTCAAGCCCGATAATATATACCTGCCGTCCGATTGGCAGACCAGCGCCGCTTCCCCGTTTTTCTACACCAAGCTCTCTGACTTTTCGCTCGGTCGGCTGATTGGAGAACCAGACGCCGACAGGGCCGGGCTGGGGACAGTCGGGTACATGGCGCCCGAGACAGTAATTGATTCGCGTGCTGACCATGCGTCAGACATGTTCGCTTTTGGTGTCATCGCCTATCAGCTGCTTACCGGACAGCATCCGTTTGGAGTCGAAGACAACGATCCGGTCAAAGTAAACAGCCGGGTGCGTGAAGAAGATCCTGCTCCTCCAGGTGAACTTGCGCCCCATGTACCGGTCGATTTGGGCAATCTGGTCATGCGAATGCTGGCCAAAAACGAAGCCGGCCGCCCGGAATCGGGCATTGAAATATGCCGGGTACTTCGCCGGGCCGGCGCTACTTTCCAATTCGAGAAGGCGGTACAGCCGAAGCACCTGATCGATGACGGTGAAGACGCCCAGGTGAATACCCGCAGGTTGCTTGCGCTTTCTGAGCTTCAGTCTAAAAGGCTCAGACTTGCCGTCGCCGGATCGTCTGCGCAGCTCCGGCTTCTGCTAAGTGGCAACTATCTTCGCAACAACCTGATCTGGACTTCCGGCAGATTCTCTTTCAATGGACGAATTCAATTCCCCTGCTGCCTGCGGCGGCGGGCCTTGCGGGAGTTCAGCCGATCGACTCTTCATCAGAAGAAGCAAGCGGTTCGAGATGCCATCCTCCATGCCGACCGCGAGATTCCCGCGGAATCTTCGCAGAAGCAGGTATTTGCCGGTCCCTTCCTAACGGGCGCGCTCATTCTTCAGCTGCTCCATACACGATTCATCAAATCAATGGCCGCTTCGATGGCTCCCCGGGCGGAACAGGAGCAACGGCTCTATGACGCCGCCCATCTGTACTTCCGGGCCGGAAACCTGGTTGGCGCCGAACGATGCCACCTATCAGGCCGCAGTCGCCCTGCGCAAGGAAGAGCGACCGGAAGAGGCCCTGGCCGCCCTCAGCCGGGTGGTGCGATTCGCCCAACTGCGAGGGGAGGACTTCCTGGTCAGACAGCTGATCATGTTGCGTGGAGACATCCTTAAGGAAAAAGGAGAGGCCGAGCGGGCCGAAGAAGTTTATCGCAAAATGATCGAGCTGTACGAGGGCCAGCCCGTCGATTGCCTGCTCGCCGAGACTTACAAAGACCTCGGTGATCTGTACAAGATGAAGCTGAAGTCAAAAGAAGGCATCGAAGCACTTCGAAAGGCCATCGGTATTTACGAGCAGCTCGGCGACGAGCTGGAAATCTCCCATACCCTGAACAATCTCGGGAATATCCATTGGATTGCTGGAGATGCGAAATCGTCGATCGGTCATCTGCGCCAGGCACTCGGGATTCAGCACCGACTAAACTCCCAGGAAGACATGGCGTCGACGCTTAATAATCTTGGCACGATCTTTGGCGCCTGCGGAAGGTATAAGCGCGGCATCAGACTGCTACTGTTATCCCTTCGACTGAAACGAGAAATCGGCAACAAAGGAGAAATAGCCCGCACCCTGAACAATCTCGGCTTCACCTATCTGCTTATCGGCAGCAGCGATCAGGCGATAGCCGCCCTCTCGGAATCGCTGGAGCTGAATCGGACGATCGGGAGTAAGAAAGAACTGCTGTTCAATTTCGAGAACCTGACCCATGCCATGATCAGCGCCGGTAAACTGGCACAATCACTCGGCTACCTGAAGGAAGGCATGGCCCTCGCGACTGAACTCAACGACCGACAGCATTCGGCGATTTTCAATTTGTGGATGGCGGTCGTATTGAGAAATCTCGGCCGAGTGCGCGAGGCAAAACACCACCTTTCTAGCGCCCGTGAATTTTCTGAAGAGCTGGACGATCTCCGTTTCTCCGATGAACTTTCGGTTGAACGGGCGCAGTTGCTGAACCTCCTCGGTCAAAGGCAAAGCGCGCTTGAAATTCTTAAGACGTCGATGAGCGGCAATCGGCAACGCAACGACAAGCCTCGACTGCTTCAGACTTTTGTCGGGTTGAGTGCCGTCAGCATCGAACCTGAGGAACTGGCCGAGGGGATCGCGTTGGCGTCATCGCTCGGCATGCTCACCGAGGAGCGGATTCTGAAATTTTCGCTGCTTGAACGATTTCTAAGTTCCGGACGAATGGAAGAAGCATCATCCCTGATGACGGAACTTCAGCCCGCACTCGATGCTATGATCGATGGTATCGATTTACCCGGATTCCTCAAAGCCGCGGGGCACTTTTATCACCGGTCCGGCGATCTCCCTCGTGCCATGACCTATCTTCGCACGGCACGAAAGATGGCACAGTCTTCGGGGTCCCTGCCTCAACTGGTTGGGATCGACATTCTCCTCGGCCAGGCTGCGGCCGAACAAGGAGAGATAGAACAATGCTATCAATACCTCAGGAGCGCGTTGCAATCGGCCAAGGCTATTGCGGAGTCCATCGAAACGGACGAAGACCGTATGTCCTTCCAGTCTCAGGAGAGCATCAGATATCTTGTCGAAGAGATTCGTAAGTTGAGTGCGCAGATTGGGCAAAAGAAAAGGGCAGGAGTGCAACCTGCCCCTCAGTAGTAGATTTCGGAACGAGACGTTTTACTGTCCGCCGAGGCTCCATCCCGCGGGAGCAATACGGGCTTCCAGTTTTTCAATTGTCAGCTTGTACACTGAATCACCTCCTTAGATGTTAAATCTCCTTCCTTTTGTGCGAAGAGGAAGGGTGTGTTTACCACATAGAGTTTCTAAAGCCGCTACTAATTATAAAATACGAAAATCCTGCTATCCGTCAAGTAGAATGGCTTACTCAGGTCTATATTGATGTACGCTGTGATGCGATAATTGTTGAACGAGGTGGAAAAGATTTCACGCGGAAATTATTTACCACCAGGACCAGAATTCCACGCGAATGAACGATGCGATCTTCCTCAGCAGCCACCCGACGACCGTGATCTGCCCCGACTCGATTTTTGCATACCCCGTCATTCCCTTATGTAATAACAAGTTAGCGTTGTCGACGACAACCGAAACCGCGAACGTCGCGCGGTCGTGATCGACCGTCGCATCCTTCGGAATGTGAACCACTCGGCCGTAAAACGTCTGATCGGTGAATGAACGTACTTTCAGCTTCACGATTTGATCGAGCTTTACGCGACGAATGTCGAAGTCGGAAACGGGTACGAGAAGCTCTACCTGGGCGTTGTCGATAACGGAGATGTTAAGGTCCGTCTTATGGTCAATGGCAATCGAACCGGGAATCGGCGTCACGAGAACCTGAGCATCGCGCTGATTCAACAGAAACTGCAGACGCGCCTGTTCCTTCTCTATCTCGGACTGCTTGACCGCAACTTCTTCCGGTTTTGGTGGGGCCTTGAGCAGATCCAGTTTTGCTTTCTTGTTCGCAAGTTCCGCCTTGGCGATCTGGGTTGCTGACTGCGCAGACTCCAGGGCCTCTTTCGTCGTCAGCTGCTTGTCATTGAGCTCTTCCAGTCTTTTGAGATCCCGAACTTTCTGATCGTAGACGGCCTGCGCGGCATTTACATCCGCGTTGGCTTCATCCACCGCTTCTTTCTTGGGCGGCGAGTTCAGCAAGGCCAAATCGCTCTTCAGCTGTTGCAGCACTGACTGTTCCGACTCGATCTCCCGCGTCACCTGATTGGACACGAGCGTCGCAATCGTATCCCCCGCCTTAACTATCTGGCCGTCGGTGACGAACGGTACCAGATCCAGGGAGGCCATCTCGGTCGAGGTCATTTGAATGAAGCTCGATTTGTTGTCGGACTTTTCCCCGCCATGCCGGAACTTCTTTTCCAGCAGGCCCACATCGCTCAGGGCCAGGGTAAACTCGGCGATCGGTCTCACCTCTACCTCTCCCGTTACGCGATCGGGCAGGGGAACGAAAAAGCAGAGCACGACGACACCGATCAGAATAATCAGATAGGTGACAAGGCGGGCAGGCTTTTTCAATAAGTCTTTCATATAGACCAGATGTTGAATGAATCCTCGACCCAGCGCGACAATATTTCCTCGAACGGCCAATAGCACAATTGCTATGAGCAATAATAAGCCGACCCCTCCGGAGACATCAAGTATAAAAGCGGCCAGCCGGTAAAACAGGTAGCCGAGAAGAAAGACACTGTAGATGACGGCCAGCACGGCATAGCTGAGGAATATCCGTCGCTCACGAGGCTTTGCTTCGATCTTTTCAACCGGCCATCCGAGGATGATCCGCTTCATTTGTGTGCCCAGGTAAGCAAAAGATTTGGCTCGAAGATTCGGGATATCGAGCCAGTCGGACAGCAGATAGTAGCCATCGAGCTTGATCAGCGGGTTGAAATTGAACAGGAGCGTGACCCACGATACGACGGCGGTCGTCTGAGCGAGATTGTTTACCGAACTACTCGGGATGGTGACCCGCCAGACGATAACGGAAAGCGACAGGAGAAACAGCTGGAAATACGGTCCGGCCCAGGTGACCGCAAGCCGGTCGCTCTTCTTTTCGAACAACCAGGCATCGGACAAATCACAGTAAAAGCAGGGCTGGAAGTACATAAACAGGAAGCCCATCTCCCGAACCTCTCCCCCGTGATACCGGCAGACTACCGCGTGGGCGAATTCGTGAAAATTGAGCAGGACGAAAAAGGCAAGGATGATCGTAATGATCGACTGCGCGGAAAAGATGGAATACGGATTGACGTTAAAGTCACTCAGATTCGCAAACAGCAGGACGATCCCGAGCACCATGACGGAGGTCAGGACGGCGAACCAGAACGGGTTATGGAACCACCGAAAAATTCGCGTCAGCAGCTCAAGATACTTCCCGGGACGGAATGCCTTGACTTTGATGTACAGCAGGCGGGAGAACAACGAGCGGTGCTCACGACGCTGATAGGCGCTCCGCGAGACTGATTGCTCCGACAGGCTGTCGTCGAGAAAATACTGCTCTTCCAGAGCTGTTACGAATTGTGCGACATCGTCCGCACCGATCTGTAGCTGGAAGCGCTCGAAAAATTGTCGAGCGATCTCTTCATAGGCGGTTTGGCCATCGAGTCGGCTGATCAGCCAGTATTCCGGCTCACGGAGACGAAAGTAGTTGCCGGAGATCGGATCCTTGACGTTGAACACCTTCTGACCATCGACCTCCGCAGGCACGACAACCAAATCGGAACGTAATCGGGCATATCGGGGCATGCGTCAATCTACATGTACAGTTTGACGGAGGCAAGTTGAGAAAACCGGAGGAGTAGAACGGTAATGTATACTATTTGCGGAGACTGTCGATAAGACGCTTGTTGTAGTAGTCGACGAGGGTGTCACGCCTGATGACGCCGCTGACTTTGCCACCGTCGTATTCATTGACGACCGGAATCAGCTTGAGGTCTTTCAGGTTGAACGTCTCGAGCGCTTTCTCGAGAGTGTCGTCGAAATTGAGCGTGACCGTCTCCCCAATCGCGAGATCCTGGGCAATGATCAGGTAGTCGAGCGAGTGCTGGCTGAGGATGGAACGAATATCCTGGAACGAGATGACACCCTTCAAGTGTTTCTGCGAATCGGCAACCACGAAATACGACTCGTTCGACCGTTCGATTATTCTGAATATTTCCGCTAGCGGCGTGGCCGGATCGATCGACTCAAATCGCTCATCCATGATCTCTTTGACCTGATGAGATCTCAGCACATTGATATCGCGACCGCCTCGGATATCGATTCCGCGACGGAACAGCTTGACGGTGTAAATCGACTGGGGGAACAGCTTTCCGGCTACCAGAGCCGCAAAGACGACTGTGACCATCAGGGGAAGGATAATTCGATAATCGGAGGTCATCTCAAATATGATCAGCAGTGCGGTCATCGGTGCATGAGTGGCCGCGGCCACCATGCCAGCCATGCCAACCAGCGCGTAGGCACCGGGGGTAGCGGTTATGCCGGGGAAGATCGTGTGTATCAGCATTCCGTAAGCTCCGCCCGCCACCGCGCCCATAAACAGTGAGGGTGCGAAGATTCCACCTGAGTTTCCCGATCCGAGCGTCAGCGAAGTAGCAGCGAGTTTAGCCACGATCAGTATCAGGATCAGACCGATTCCGATATTGCCGTACAGCGTCAGCTTAATGGTGTCGTAACCGTCGGCCAGAATCTGCGGATAGAAAATGGCGATGATGCCGAGGAGCAATCCACCGAGGGCCGGTTTGGTGACATCGGGAATCTTGATCTTCTCGAAGAAATCTTCGAACCATTCCAGCGTACGGGTGAACCCGACTCCGTAAACACCCACCACAATCCCCAAGCCGACATAGAGCGGGACTTCCCAGGCCGAAACCAGCGAATAGCTCGGAACGGCGAACGCAGGATGGTCCCCCAGGAAGGTACGGGTCACGACCGACGCCACGACCGAGGAAATGAGTACCGGTGAAAACGTCTTTATATTGAAATCCCCAAGGATAATTTCGAGCGCAAAGAAAACACCTGCAATCGGAGCATTAAATACTGACGAAATACCAGCGGCGGCACCGCAGCCGACCAGGATCTTGACCCGCTCCCCTGACATACGGAACCACTGGCCGACAGTCGACCCGAGGGCCGCGCCGATCTGAACGATCGGGCCCTCGCGACCGGCCGAGCCGCCGGAACCGATACAAATCGCCGATGCGACTGCTTTGGCGCCGGCAACCCGAGGACGGATGATCCCGCCAAGCCGGGCAACCGCGTTCATTACCTCCGGGACGCCATGGCCACGAGCTTCCGCAGCATATTTGTAGACGATCGGGCCGACCAGGAAACCGCCCACCATCGGGATAATCGGAAGCCAAAATTTGAGTCCCCGCTGCCCTATCTGCTCAGTCAGAATCTGGTCAGTAAGGCCAAAGAAAAGGGTATTAAAGTGCCGGATGAGTATAATGAACCCGAGCGCACCGAAGGCCGTAGTCAAGCCCACGAAGACTGACAGGAGGATTAAGACGTTTGTGCCGGATATATTGAACTTCTTGAGAAGTGTATCCAAAGCAGGAATGTGCATAACAGGGGACAATGTAGTGACTTTTAGAGTTTAGACAAGGGAAAAGAACACAAATACTTCTACCAATGTAAATTAGGAGTTTGTATATTCCAATTACCGGGAAAGTACCGTCACATAGCCAATTTGCGGCTATCGCGACGGCTTTCAAATGAACATACAAGTTGAATTGGCTTGACTTTACAGCGAATTTGGATAATTTCCTGTTAGTGAAAAAGTTCACTTAATACGCCTGAAGCGAAGAAGAGGTAATATACATGCGAAACACGGCAGATGCGGTCATCGTTGGTGGCGGAATTGTCGGTATGGCTGTGGCATTTTACCTGGCCAGGGAAAAATTCGGCAACATAACGCTCGTTGAGAAAGAACCGTTATTGGGTGCCGGAGCTACTTCAAAGGCAGCCGGCGGCATCCGGGCGCAATTCTCGTCCGAGGACAATATTCGCATGTCTATGCTCTCAGAAGAGCTGTTCGTGAGATTCAAAGAGGATACCGGCTCCGATGCCTTGTTCGATCAGGTCGGCTATCTCTTCTTGTTGAAGGATGATGCCGATGTAGCCGGCTTCAAGGAAGCTCTGGATATTCAGAAGTCAGTCGGACTGAATGTCGAGTTGCTCATGCCTGGCGATATTCCGCAATATGCCCCCCATGTATCGCTCGATGGCGTCCAGTGTGCGACATTCTGTCATGATGACGGTCTCGGAGATCCGCACGAGTTCCTGTCCGGGTACGATCACGCCTGCAGGAAGCTGGGTGTGGCTATTGAATTGGACGCCCCGGTTACCGGAATTGATATGTCGGAAAATCGCATCACGACCGTGCATACGCCGAAAGGGTCGATCAGTACCCCCCTGGTGATCAACTGCGCCGGACCATACGCAAAACTAATCGGCAAAATGGTTGGTGCGGACGTCAAGGTCGAACCGGTCAAAAGACAAATTGTGACCACCGGTGAACTGGATTTCGTGAAACCGTTCTTCCCGATGGTTGTCGATGTCCGTTCCGGGCTGTATACTCACAAGGAATCCAAAGGGATGCTCCTGGGGTGGGCAGACAAGAATGTGAAGCCGTCGTTTGATGTCTCGATTGATCCTGACTACACCGATGCCATTCTTGAAAGAGCGCTCGATCTGATTCCGCAGTTGGCCGAAGCCGAAGTAGCCAATCAGTGGGCCGGACTGTACGAAGTCACGCCGGATCATCGCGAGATTATCGGATGGGAGCCGTCGATCGAAGGGATGTTCCATGTGACCGGATTCTCCGGGCATGGATTCATGCACGCACCGGCCGCTGGATTGATCACGGCGGAGATCCTTACCGGCAAGGAACCGTCGGTAGAAATTTCCGGATTTGCCGCCGATCGATTCGCGAGCGGGAAGCTGCTTGAAGAAACCAACGTCATCTGAGTGAGCTTGAAGTCTAACTATTGTTCGGGAGTTGTGATGAAATTCGTCGTCAATTTGTTACTAATTGCAGTGCTGAGTTTCGGCTTCGCCGCGGCCCAGGAGGCTAACTGCCCTTCTTCGGCCGCTGCAAACGAGGGGCATTCCGCGTTCGAAGCGTTCCATAAGGTGATTGCTCCGACCTGGCACAGCGCCTGGCCGCAGAAGGATTATGAGGCGATGTTCGCTGCCGGTCCGAAGTTCGATTCGGCCTTCGCCCCTATTAACAAGATGCCGGTGGTTTTCAAGACGGAAGTGCGGGCCCGAAGATTCGAGGAAAACCGTATGAATTTCCGCAAACTGGTGAAGGAGTACTCGTCCGCGTGTGCCGCTAGGGACTCGGCGAAGGTCTATCAGGTGCTGCCTGAACTGCACGATGCGTTCGAAGCGACCGCATCTTCTTTGCTCCCGGTCAACTATCCTGAGTTCGATGGATTCGTGGTCACCCTGGATTTGCTTAAGGACAAGCATATCCCTGAAGGAAATATGGATGGGATTCTCGGTTCATCGGAGACGTTGATCGAGAAGATGGGTGAACTGAATGAGCACACCATCCCGCCGGATCTCCTCGAGAAGAAAGACGCCATTGAAGGCCAATTCACTGAAATGAAGAAGATCGTTGACGAGATAAAAGCGTGCCGGGAAAAAAAGGATGTAGGCGATCTCAAAGTGCAAGTCAATCTGCTCGGCAAAATGACGGACCAATTCAAGGTACGATTTCTCTGATCGGCGCAAATGATTTTTCAAGCGGCGGCCTGAAGCCGCCGTTTTTGTATAAGTATCATAGCGAAAGGAGTTGAGCGATGGTCAAAAAGATACTGCTTCTAATACTGGTTCTCTTGGGCGCGTCGTCACGGGCAACCGGCCAGGACAACATGGGGGACAAACGGGCAAATGGGGTAGAAATCACGGCTGAGACAGCGGACGGCCTTACCATGCACGGGTGGTTTACTCCTTCGCCCGATGCCGGCGCTCCTCTGGTCGTACTCCTCCCGATGATGGGCAAGACTCACGAGAGCTTCGAAGTGCTTATCCACGGAATCTATGTGACGGCGGCTTCAGCGACCGAACGGAAGGTGCAGATTCCGAATTTTCTCAGCCTCGACCTCCGCGGCCATGGAGCATCGATCGCGCGAGACAAGGATTCATTAAATTTTCAGACTATGCCTGATGCGGAGTTCAAGAAATTTCCGAGTGATGTCAAGACGATTGTCGATCGGCTGCTTGCCGACAAGAGCCTGCGAGTCGATCGGAATAATATCGTGATTGTCGGCGCCTCGATCGGCGCCAACACCGCCATTATGACCGCACCGTTGCTGCAGGGCGTCACGAGAGTAGCAATGCTCTCCCCCGGCCTGGACTATCATTCGCTCAAGCCGGCCGATGACATGAAGAATTTCAAGGGGAAGACTTACATCTGCGCCAGCGAAGAGGACAATTACGCCGCCGAATCATCGCAAGACCTGTCGGCGATGTCATCAGTGCGTCCGGTATTACACATCTATCAAGGGACCAACCACGGTACGAATATTATACTGAAAAGCAAGACCGCTCTGAAACAACTGTCGGATTGGCTATTGGACTAGAAAAACATTGTCGGGTTCAGGATTCAGGTTCTTCGGATGATTCTTCGTCGGAGATATCGACCATCCGGGTGCCGTCGCTATAGTCGATCGTCCTGGGTGAGGTCATCCGCATCAGCCGCTGGGTGACATCGCGGATTTTCATCGCCGACGTCTCAATCGTCTTGAGTTTCGCCTTGATTTCCTCATCCAGATCGTCCCGCTTGAGCATAAGGAGTTGGACATTGCCAAGAATAGCCGTCAGCGGATTGTTGATCTCATGGTTGACTGTCACGGCAGTCTCAAGAATGGCCCCGAGCCTTTGCTTATCCAGAAGTTCCTGACTCGCTCCGGCGCTCATATTGCCGCGAGCGGCATGAACGAGGGCGAGCAGGGCTGACAATGTCTCCAGAAATACATCCTCGGCAATGACCGTCCTCTTCCCTTCCTGAAGACCGATCACAGCTCCGAAAACCAATGTTCCCTGGCGAAGCGGCAGCGTGAATGAATGATACGGCGGCTCGCCGGCAAACGATAGGTAGGCGGAGACGAGCTGACGTTCCTTGCGAAGGTCCGAAAAGAGGCCTTCTTCGAAGCCGGAAAGACGCTGTCGGGTTGCCTCCGAGTCGGCGTGAGTAATGGTCGTGGTGACCTGCTGCTTGTCGTCCCAGAGGTATACGGCGGCGGCATTTAACCCAACATACCGGGCCGCCAACGCCAGCGCATCTTGAGAGGCTTGATTGAGATCCTCCCCTTCGGCCCCGGCGACCGCCAGAAGACGCAGAATTTCGAATTTATCGATCGGCTGGTTGTCCATTTGTCCTTAACGTTTGCCTTCTCGAGACATCAGAGCAAAGCCTGTGCCCTTCCCGGGAGATTCGGGTATGGTGGAAGTAAGTTGTAGTACACCTTAAAATAGCTACTTACGGGCAAAAATCCAGAGCTTTTAGTGAACATCCGCGGCCAGAAGGCCGTTTCAGTGGGTTCAAGTGCAATGGCATTCACAAACTGCTGCAAGCGGTGGCCGATTAGCATTTGACAATTCCCGGGAAGGCTCATACATTTACGGTTTGCTTTTGCGAGGTAAAGAGATGGTAGATTCAATGATTCACGATAAGTGCGGCGTCTTCGGTATCTACGGGAATTCGAAGGCGGCCGAGATCACCTATTTCGGACTTTACGCCCTGCAGCATCGGGGCCAGGAATCGGCCGGAATAGTCTCATCGGATAAAGGAAAGATCCACCTGCACAAGGCGATGGGCCAGGTTTCCGACGTCTTCTCCCGAAAAGAAAATCTGGAAAAGCTGACCGGAAATATCGCCATCGGACACAACCGATACAGCACCACGGGAGCGTCGTCGCTCATAAATATCCAGCCGTTCATCATCACCAACCGAGAAAAATATCTTTCGGTAGCTCATAACGGCAACCTGACCAACGCAATCCAGTTGCGCGGTAAACTCGACGCCAGCGGATCGATCTTTCAGACCACTTCGGATACTGAGATTATTCTGCACCTCGTTGCGAAATCCAAAAAACGCAAACGGATCGATCAGATATGTGACGCCCTCACCAAGATCCAGGGGGCCTTCTCGCTGGTGTTTCTCACCGAAAATTCGGTTGTGGCCGCCAGGGATCCGCGTGGATTCCGTCCGCTTTGCCTGGGCAAACTGAAATCCGCCTGGGTGGTTGCTTCGGAAACCTGCGCGTTCGATCTGATCGGCGCAAAATATATTCGAGACATTGAGCCGGGCGAGGTTATCGAGATCAACGATAAGGGGATTACGTCGCACTTCCCGATGAAACCAGAAAAACATGCTTTCTGCATTTTTGAGTACGTCTATTTCTCTCGTCCTGATTCGAAAGTTTTCGGAGAGAACGTCGACAAAGTCCGGCGTCGTCTGGGCCGACAGCTTGCACGGGAACATCCGGTCGAAGCAGATATTGTCATTGGCATCCCTGACTCTGCCAACACGGCCACGCTCGGATTCTCGGAGCAATCCGGAATCAAGTTCGAGATCGGTCTGATCAGGAATCATTATATCGGTCGGACATTCATCGACCCATCGCAGAACATTCGTGATCTGGATGTCAAAGTGAAGTTCAATCCTGTTCGTGGAGTTTTGAACGGGAAACGTGTCGTGGTTGTTGATGATTCCATCGTCCGTGGCACGACTTCGAAAAAGCTGGTCAAGATGATCCGTGACGCCGGCGCCAAAGAGGTTCATTTCCGGGTCTCTTCGCCGCCAATCATCTCTCCCTGCTTTTTCGGGATAGACATGCCTACCAAGCAGGAGTTAATCGGCGCGAATATGTCGGTTGAAGAGATCGAGAAGTATCTCGAAGTTGATTCGCTGCGTTATCTCTCGCTGGAGGGGATGCTTTCGATGTCGGCGCTTCCCGATACCACTTTCTGTGCCAGTTGTTTTTCCGGGAAATATGTCATGAAGGTCCCGCACATCAACGGCAAGCACCGGTTCGAAGCGGTGTGAGGACCACGGACCGAACCCGCGACTGTTCTCGTGGTCTACTTCTTTGTGCTGTCAGGAATCCTTTCTCGACAGTACATTGCTCCTCTTCTCGGCGGGCGCCTGGCTCGTCACGCCATCTTTGCGCTGGCTTGCCGGCGGCGGATTCCGTCACAGTTTCCCCTCTTTCTGCCGATAATTCCCCTATACGCAAGCGATTGACAAATTTGGCTTTCGGGCTATATTTAGATGTCTCCCGGTACGTATAATACGTGACTTGATTTCCATACCCTGTCTAAACAGCCCGAACTTCCGGAGGTAGATTGATGCCGCGTTCCGTTAAGGTCCTGCTCACCAGCTTTGCTGCTATTGTTGCGGTCTTTGTCTCACTCGCTCTCCCGTCAGAGGCGAAAGAGCAACAGTCAACAAACCATCTTCAGCTTCAGCCCCGTACGATTCCCCAGAAGCCACTATCGGTGAACATCTCCCCGCAGGCGAATATCGCCCGGGTGGTCGTGAAATTCCGCGATGACGCTGAAGTCCGCTTGAGAAACGGCAAGCTATTCTCCAAGAACAATGCCCGGCTGGGAGCCGCTTCGAGTATTCTGGCGCCGTACATGAACTCAGGGTTGTCCCGACTGTTCGGAAGTTTCTCAGAATCAAAGCTGGACCGTGATCGGCAATTGATGGAAGCGAAATCGGGTCACGCCCTGGCCGACCTCAACGGATACTATCAAATTCAAGTCTCGTCTGTGACCGAAGCTGAGCGCCTGATCGACGAACTGAACGCCGATGACGCGGTCGAACTGGCCTTCGTGGAACCGGCCTCGGAACCGGCCGGCGATATTGATCCTCCCACTCCGAATTTTCAGCCGTTTCAGGACTATCGTCTGGCCGCCCCGGCCGGTGTCGACGCTGACTATGCTGACTCGCTGGTGGGCGGGGATGGTTCGGGAGTCAAGATTATCGATGTCGAAGGGAACTGGAATACGACTCATGAAGATCTGGACAAGGCGGTCGGCGGCATTATTGCCGGAATTCCTATCGACGACAGCGGCTTCAAAAATCACGGCACCGCAGTGCTCGGAGAGATGATCGCCGGTGACAACGGGTACGGCGTGACAGGGATATGTCCGGGCGCCGATGTCGGCATGGTCTCGATCGGGGGACTCTCGGTAGCCGAGGCTCTCTATACGGCAGTTGACAACCTCCAACAAGGGGATGTGATACTCATCGAGCTGCACGCCCCCGGACCACGATACAATTTCACCTCCCGTCCCGACCAGCTCGGCTATGTGTGCGAAGAATACTGGCAGGACAATTTCGACGCCATTCAGTATGCCTGGGCGAAAGGGATCGTGGTAGTCGAAGCGGCCGGTAATGGAGCTGAGAATTTTGACGATGTTCTGTACGGCCAGTTGTTCGACACGACCTATCGTAACTCGCATGCTATCATAGTGGGCGCCGGGTACCCGGCTTCGTCTTCTTCGAATCTCGCCCGCCTCAGTTTCTCGAACTATGGTGAGCGGGTGAATCTCCAGGGATATGGATCGGGCGTATACACGACCGGCTACGGCGACCTCTTTACGGGAGGCGGGGATGAAAACCAGTACTATACGGCCGGTTTCAGCGGGACTTCGTCCGCCTCGCCGATTGTGACCGGCTCAGTTGCGTGTCTGCAGGGTTACTATAAGGCTACCTATGGCGTCCCAACTACTTCGGATTACATACGAAATCTCCTCGTGGCGACCGGAACGCCGCAGACCGGGGTCACCTCGACCCACATAGGGCCGAGACCGAACCTCCGCGCAGCTTTCGCCAATCTGTCAGCCCCTCCCGATCTCTACGCCAGCCCGATCATGCTTGACACGACCGTAAGCGATGGCCAGGTGGCCACTATGGATGTCTGGCTGGTAAATCGTTCGAACGTGAACAACGCCTATTTCTTCGTTTACGATCAGGATACGCTCTACACCAAGCTGGTTAACTGGCTCAGATCCGACACGCAGTCCGGAAGCATCGCTCCGAGCGACTCCGCTCACCTGACGATCACCCTTGATGGTTCCTTGCTTCAGCAGTATACGACGCCGTACAAGGGAGCTCTGAAAATCGTCTGGGGAAGTTCACCGGGACAGTACAACAGGACTTTCTATGTACCGGTCTATCTGACCGTCCCGTGCAACGATACAAGTTACACCGTCCTCTCGAACAACGATCCGGGCGGCCCCGTATACAATTGGATCTCCGCCAAGGATCTCGGGACGATGATTCCGTACAACTCGTTCTACGGTGGGAATCCGCTCGACGACGGAACCGCCGGTCCCTTCAACATCGGGTTCAGTTTCCCGTTCTATGACACCAGCTACACAAGTTTCTATGTCGGAGTGAACGGCGCTATTTCGTTCACCGACACGGCGGTAAATGTAAACGATTACTTCTCCGGGCTTTCGATACCGGGGACGCCGTTTGAGACCTTTATCGCGGCATTCTGGAATGATCTGATATTCGATACCACCCTGGTTCCGGACGGTGATGCTTACATCTACCGCAGCGCAACCAATGACACAACTGTAATCGAGTGGTACCGCGCCGCGAACTTCAACCAGTTCGGAGACACCCTTACCGATTTCGAGATCGTGCTTACTCCGGACGGCAGCGTGCTCTGCCAGTACAATAATGTCGGAACATCGGGACTGGAGCAGCTTTCCCTCATTGGAATTTCTCAGATCGGATGCAAGGCCCTTGAGTTTGTGAACGGCGGAGACATTCCCTCTCACATCGTCGCGAACGGTAGCGCCGTGCTGTTCAATCTCAAAAACTATCAGCTGGTCCAATCGGGCGATGTCGACAACAGCGGTTCGCTTGATATAGCCGACCTAATCTACATGGCCGATTACAGCTTCTCGGGAGGACCGGCGCCGCTGCCGACTGTCGAAGAGGGGGATGTAGACTGCTCCGGAAGTGTCGATATCAGCGACGTTATCTATTACGTTGAGTACATGTTCAACAGCGGACCTCCCCCCTGTTCATACTGGGTTCATGTAGACTGATCTATCGGATCCTTCCGAGAGTAGAACAAATAAGAACCGCGTTAGTCGTAAGACCAACGCGGTTTGTTATTTTGGTAGACAGATCGAGGATTTAGAGAAAGGCGAAGATCGCCGACTGCGAAAAGTTCAGCAATACTTGCGGAAATAATCCCATGAGCAGCGTCCCGAGCGCCGTGATTACCAGAACGACCATGATGGATGCCGAGTATTTCACGGGGGCGAAGGCAGTCTCCAGTTGATCGAAATAGGCCGCCCTGATTACCTTGAAATAGTAATAGACCGACAGGAACGAGTTGAGCACACCGATCACGGTCAGCCAGATGAATCCGCTCTTCACCGCCGCCTGGAAAATATAGAACTTTCCAAAGAATCCGACCGTCGGAGGGAAACCCGAGAGCGCGAACATAAAGAGTGCGAGAGTTGCCGACAAGTATGGATTCGACTTGGCCAACCCGACCAATTCCGAGAGTTCCGATTTGCATCCAGACCTGGTTTCCAGAAGAATGATCACGGCGAACGCACCGAGATTGAAGAGCGTATAGGCAACCAGGTAAAAGATCGCCGCCGACACGGCGTCCGACCCGCCGACGGTCAGCGCAACGAGAATGTAGCCGGCGTGCGCGATCGATGAATACGCCAGCAGCCGTTTCACATTGGTTTGTCTCAGGGCCAGCACATTACCGACAGTCATCGTCAGTACGGCGAGAATCCAGAAAATCATCGAGAGAACGGCCAGATCGACAAATCCAAAAGTGAAGATCCGAAGCAGTGCTGCGAATCCGGCCGCTTTGGGACCGACTGAGAAGAATGCCGTCACCGGTGTCGGAGCACCTTGGTAGACATCGGGAACCCAGCTATGGAACGGAACCGCCGCCACTTTGAAGCCGAAGCCGACGAGCAACAAGGCCACCCCGGTCAGCATATATTCCTGTGCATGCGATATGATGAAACTGAAGTCGGCGACGATTCTCCGAAGATCGGTTGTTCCGGAGGCTCCGTATACAAGAGCGATTCCCATCAGCAGAAACCCACTGGCGAACGCCCCCATAACGAAATACTTGATACCTGATTCGTTGGATTGCAGGGACCGTCGGGCAAAACCGGCCATGACATAGAGCGGCACCGACATGATCTCCAGGCCGAGGAAGATGACCACCAGATCGGTCGTGTTCGCCATCACCATCATACCCATCGTGGAGATGAGCAATAGAGCGTAGAACTCCGGTCGGTCGATTGCTTTCGCGATCATATATCGGTGGGCGATAAGCAGCACCAGGATCGACGTAGCGACAAAGATAAGTTTGAAGGCGGCGCCGAAATTGTCGCAGGTGACCATACCGAAAAATCCGGACTGCTGATTCCCCCACTGTCCGGCCGCAAAGGCAGTCGATACAGCCATGCCTATGAAAGCGAGGATCGGCGCGAACCTGGAAAGGCTCCGACTGAACGCCAGCACCAGAATGATAAACGCCGCCACCAGCAGGCTTATTTCCGGAGAAATAATCGAAAAGTCAATCGATCCCGATGTAATATCTATCATAGTACTGTCTCGAATACGGACACGCCGTATTACCGTTTAAAACCCTCAGCCACCGCCGAAACCTATGGTTACTTTTCCGTTCTCGATGATCACCGGGACAATCGATTTTCCTTTCGCCAGCTCAAGTACCCTGGCCTGAGCTTCCGGAACCTCGTGAACGTCGATTTCGTCGTATTTCACACCCTGTTCGGTGTAATATTGTTTCGCCGCCGCACAATAGGGGCAGCCCTTCTTGGTGTAAATGGTTACGTTACTCATTATTCGGCTCCTTCACGGATCTGATCGTATGGTATCGCTGTGACAGACTGAGGGTCAACCGATTTCCCCCTGAGGGTTGATCGATCGCCTCGACCGTGCTGGCCTTGCCCACCTGATAGATGACCTGCTTCACCGCCGGTTCAATCCGATCCAGGAACGGCTTCGGATAGATGCCGATCCAGAAAACCAGCAGGACCAGCGGGATGAGAATGAGCTTCTCCCGCCAGTCAAGATCGAGCAGTTTCTGGTTTTCCGGTTTGGTCACTTTGCCGAAGAAGACCCGCTGGTACATCCAGAGCATATAACAGGCCGCAAAGATAACTCCGGTCGCTGCCACAATACCAAAAACGATATTGGCCTTAAAGGTTCCGAGGAGTATAAGGAACTCGCCGACGAAGCCGTTGGTGAACGGCAGTCCGATCGACGAGAGTGTAATTATCATAAAGAACGCCGCGAAAGTCGGCATCACCTTGGCCAGTCCGCCAAAGTCTTCGATAAGTCTGGTGTGCCGCCGTTCGTAGATCATGCCTACGAGCAAAAAGAGTGCACCGGTGGAAATACCGTGATTGACCATCTGGATTACCGAGCCTTCGACCGACTGCACATTCAGCGCGAACAGCCCGAGCATGACGAATCCCATATGCGATACCGAAGAAAACGCCACCAGCGACTTGACATCTTTCTGTACCATAGCCACAAGTGCACCGTAGATGATGGCGATAATCGCGAGGGTCGAAATGTAGGGGACGGCGGCGACCGTTGCCTGCGGGAACATGGGCAGACAGATCCTGACAAAACCGTACGTACCCATCTTAAGCAGTACGCCGGCCAGAATAACCGATCCGGCGGTAGGCGCCTGGACGTGCGCATCCGGCAGCCAGGTGTGCAGTGGGAACAACGGGACTTTGATTGCGAACGCCAGAGCGAAAGCGCTGAACAACCAGAGCTGTTGATGGTACGTCAAGGGCAGCTCGGTCGTAATCTTGATCATATCAAACGAGAAGACGCCGGTAAACTGCTGGTACTGGTACAGGATATAGATGATCGCGACGAGCATCAGCAACGATCCGAACATCGTAAACAGCACGAACTTTATCGCCGCATACAGCTTTCTCGGTCCGCCCCACATTCCGATGATGAAATACATCGGGATCAGCATCACTTCCCAGAACACGTAGAAGAGGAACAGATCGAGCGCCGAGAAGACGCCGAGCATGCCCACGGCAAGAAGAAGCATCGAGATGTAATATCCCTTCACGCCGACGGTAATCGACTTCCACGATGCCAGGATCGCCAGCATGGTCAGAAGAGTCGTCAGCATTATCAGCAGCAGGGATATGCCGTCGATCCCCATGTGGTAGGCGATGCCGAGCGAGGCAACCCAGGGGATGTTCACTTCGAACTGCATGCCGTTGGCTACCGGGTCGAACATGAAATAGAGCCAAACCGAAAGCAGGAAAGTGACAAACGATACGATGAGGCTGAACGACTTGATCGTTTCATGCTGATTCTTCGGGATGAACAGCAACAGAACCACGCCGATCAGCGGGAAGAATGTAATTAAACTCAGTATCTCTCGTTCCATAGACTAATACATCACTATTATTGCGACCAGTACGACCACGCCGAAGGCAAAGACCGTGGCGTAGGTTCGTACCCGTCCGCTTTGTCCGGTCCGGAGGAAATCGGAAATATCCGCATAGAATCCGGCCGTTCCATTTATCAATCCATCGATAATGACCACATCAACCACCTTCCACAGGAAGAGCGAAAGGTAGACAATCGGCATGACGACCACTGCGCCGTAGATTTCATCGACGTAATATTTGTTCAATAGGACTTTGTGCACCGCCGAGAGCTTCTCCCGCAGCGTGGTGGCGATCTGCGTCCGTTTGTTGTAGGCCAGGTAGGCGAAATAAATGGATATCAGCACGAGTAACACCGATGCCACCATCAGGCCGACTTCGGTCCCCGTATCGGCCGTACTTGCCGCCAGAGCATGCGCCTCTCCCCCGGCGGCAGATCCCTGCATCACCGGTTCAAGCCACTGCTCGATTTCGTTCGATCCACCGAGAACGTGCGGGATTCCTACCCATCCACCGATCACCGAAAGGAGCGCCAGGACCATTAACGGCACGGTCATGACTTTCGGAGATTCGTGCAGATGCGCCTTGCGGTGCTCATCCATCCGTTCCTTGCCAAAGAAAGTCAGGTAAATCAGGCGGAACATGTAGAACGCCGTCAGACCGGCCGTCACGAATCCGATCACCCAGAAGATCGGCCCGCCGAATTGTGATGAATACGACTGCCAGAGAATTTCGTCTTTCGAGAAGAACCCGGAGAATCCGGGAATTCCGGAGATTGCCAGCGTCGCTATCAGCATCGTCCAGAAGGTGACCGGCAGATGCTTCCTCAGTCCGCCCATATTGCGCATATCCTGTTCATCGGACATGGCATGAATGACGGAACCGGCACCGAGAAAGAGCAGCGCCTTGAAGAAGGCGTGCGTCATCAGGTGGAAGATTCCTGCTGTGAACGAGGCTACTCCACAGGCGAGGAACATATAACCAAGCTGGCTTACCGTCGAGTAGGCCAGCACCCGTTTGATATCATTTTGTGCAAGGCCGATTGTGGCCGCGAACATCGCCGTGGCCGCGCCGATAATCGCAACCACCAGCAAGGCGTCCGGCGCCATCATGAAGAGGGCATTATTGCGGGCAAGCATGTAGACACCGGCGGTGACCATCGTGGCGGCGTGAATCAGCGCCGAAACCGGAGTGGGGCCTTCCATAGCATCGGGCAGCCAGACGTACAACGGAATTTGAGCCGATTTGCCGGTGGCGCCGAGAAACAACAGCAAGCATGTCGCTGTGATCACGGCACCGCCCGAAATGAAGGCGTGCGGGGCACTCTGCGTCACGGTCAGGAAGTCCAGCGAACCGACATGCCAGAATATGATGAACATGCCGAGCAGGAATCCAAAATCACCGATGCGGTTGACGATAAAGGCCTTTTTGCCGGCGTCGGCCGCCGACTTCTTCTCGAACCAGTAGCCGATCAACAGATACGAGCACAGCCCGACGCCTTCCCATCCCACGAACATGAGCAGGAAGTTGTCGGCCAGCACCAGGGTCAGCATGGCGAAAGTGAACAAATTCAGATAGGCAAAATAGCGACCGAGTCCCGGCTCGTGCGCCATGTAGCCGATCGAGTAGACATGTATCAGGAATCCGACACCGGTGACGACCAGAATCATCACGGCCGACAGCGGATCAAGCAAATAGGCGATGTTGACTTCGAATGATCCGGCGGGGATCCAGGAGAACAGCACCTGGTGTATCACGCGCATCTCGACCGGCAGAGCTTTTAACTGGAAGAACAGGCCGAGCGAAATGAGGAAGGAAAGGCCGATCGAGGCACAGGCAACGGCTGAAATCACGGCCCGATTGAGTTTGCCGATAAACAGGCCGTTGATCAGGAAGCCGACCAGCGGAAGCAGAGGAACCAGAAACAAGTAGTCAGACATCTTACATATTACCTTCAGCTACGAACGGTCCTCGTCTACCATTTCAACATATTGAACCGGTCGATATTTATCGTACCGCGGTTTCGGTAAAGCGTAATCACCATGGCGAGGCCGACCGCCGCTTCGGCAGCCGCCACCGTCAGGACCAAAAATACGAACGCATGACCATCGGTCAGATTCAGCGCACGTGAAAAGGCGATAAGCGCGAGATTCGCGGCGTTCAGCATCAGCTCGATGCTCATGAACAGCACGATCAAATTGCGCGATATCAGTACGCCGAGCACACCGATACCGAACAGAAACATGGCCACAATTATATATGCCGGAATTGCGTACATACTACCTCTTGACCTCTTCGGTTATCCTGCTGTCCGGCTCGCCCGATTGCGACTCGGAATTGGGCAGATCGTCGGGACCGTCGTGACGGGCCATGACGACCGCACCGACAATCGCGGCAAGCAGCAGGATCGAAGTCAATTCGAACGGATAAAGATATTTGGTAAACAGCAAAGTGGCGACTGACTCGACCGATCCGAACCCGGTCGGTGGCAGGCTCATCACTCCGACTGCTGATTCCGAAGGGAAGAAACTCATTTTGATCACGAAGATCAGTTCCATGACCAGCAGGAAGGCCAGCAGGAACTTGGCGAACAACCGGCTCGGAGACGAATGCTGCCCCAGATCCTCCGATCCCCTGAGATTTAGCAGCATGATAACGAACAGGAACAGCACGAGGATGGCGCCCGAGTAGACGATAATCAGCACGGCTCCGAGGAACATCGCCCCGAGCTGCACGTAAAGCACCGCCTGCGCCACCAAAGACACGATCAGCGAGAGCACGGCCAGCACCGGGTTCCGCAGCGAGATCATCATAATCGCGCCGAACACCGCGACGGCCGCGGAGATGATAAATATGATCAGATCTATCGTCATCTGCTCTGGTCCGTCACTCCATACACTTTGCGCACCCGTCGGTACATCCGCTTAAGCGGATTGTCCTTGCGTGGATGCGGCACCAGCATTTGTTCCTTCGTGTAGATAAAGGAATTCCGATCGAAATTCGAGAATTCGTACTCCTGGCCCAGGAAGATTGCTTCTTCCGGACAGGCTTCTTCGCAGAATCCGCAGAAGATACACCGAAGGAGATTGATCTCATAAATCTTCGCCCGGCGTTCTCCCTTCTCGTTCTCCTCCGGTTCCATGTATATGGCGTCGGCCGGACAGGCGGCGGCGCAGAGGCCGCAGCAGACGCACCGCTCGGTACCGTCATCGTAGCGCTCCAGATAATGCAGCCCTTTGTAGCGCGGAGACATCGGCTTCTTCTTGCGCGGGTAATCGAGCGTAACCGGCTTCTTAAACAGGTGCTTGAACGTGACAGCCAATCCCTTCGGCATATTCACGAACACATGCACCAGACCTTTGAATACTTCATTCATAACACATCACCTCAAAAGACGCCCGCCGCCACTAATAGTGACGTCACCATTGTATTTGCAAGAGCCAGCGGAAGGAGCACTTTCCATCCGAAGTTCATTAGTTGGTCATAGCGGAATCTCGGGAAGGTGGCGCGCAACCAGATGTAGAAAAACATGACGCAGAATACTTTTGCGACGAACCAGACGACTCCGAGGATCGGGTATGTGTTCACGAAAGGACCCTGCCACCCGCCGAGGAAGAGGGTTGAACCGACACATGAAACACCGATCATATTAGCGTACTCACCTATGAAAAACATCGAAAAACGCATCGACGAATACTCCGTGTGGTATCCGGCGACAAGTTCAGATTCAGCTTCCGGCAGATCGAACGGCGCTCGATTGGTTTCGGCCACCGCGCAGGTGAGATAGAGCAAAAACGCGAGCGGCTGGCGCCAGATGAACCAGTGCGAAAAGAACCAGATCGAGTCACTCCCCTGCTGATTGACCAGATCGGTCAGCGACAGGGTGTTTGCGATCAGTATGACGCCTATAATCGACAGGCCATAACTTACTTCATAGGAAATCATCTGGGCCGAAGATCTTACTCCGCCGAGCAGTGAGTACTTGGATCCTGAGGACCATCCGGCCAGCACGATACCATAGACACCGAGTGAGGTGATGGCAAAGATAAACAGGATCCCGATGTTGAGATCGGAAAGGACCATCTTGACGCTGTATCCAAATACCGTGAGTTCCTTGCCGAACGGAATTACGGCAAAGGTGAGCAGGGCGGGAACGAGGGTAAGGACCGGAGCCAACGCCCAGGTCAGACGTTCCGCCCGGTCCGGCACGATATCTTCTTTGAAAATCAGCTTCACGGCATCGGCGAGCGGCTGAAGCAGTCCGTAGGGACCTGCATACGACGGACCGATCCGGTGTTGCAGATGCCCGAGCACCTTACGTTCCATATAGGTGGCATAGGCACAGCCGGTCAACACGGCCAGCAGTACCACGACCACTTTTATCGACGATGCTACGATGAACTCAAGCATAGGTCTCTATTCTACCACCTTCGAGATCTTCACTCTATCCACTCGACGTTTCCTCGAAAAGATCGAATTGATCTTCATGGACGGGAAATTGCGAGGGACGACAACGACATCATTATCGATGTGCTCCGAGAGCTTTACCGTCAATACCTGTTTGCCGACCTCGGATTCAAGTCTCACCGGCTCTCCCGCCCCGACTTCCAACCGGGCCGCCAGATCAGGAGACATTTCGACGTATGGTTCCGCACAGAAATTTACCAGCGAGGTCGTCTTCTCGGTCAGGTGTCCGCAATGATGGGCGTCATCGACCAGGTAAATCGCATGCGGGAATTGTTCCGGTATCGCTTCGAACTCCGGTTTCACCTCGAGCAATTGGCCCGGCAAAGGAAGCCGCGAATCTATCTTCAGGAGGCCGTTGATCTCGGACTCCATCTGCTTTTCCATCGGGAAGAGCTTGGTGCCGAATTGTTCTGCGATAAGGGCGAGCATCTCGTAGGCCGGTTTTGCCTTATTCATCGGCTTCACCGCTCGTTGCGCCCGCTGAATTTTTCCTTCAAGATTGATGTAGTCGCCATCGTACTCCGCCCAGCTGCACAGGGGAAGGACAACATCGGCAATTTCCGTAGTAGCCGTCTCGAACAGGTCGGCGACCACGAGGAAGTCCAGTTTTTCGAGCGCTTCGCGAACAAACTCACGGTCCGGGTAAAGCATCATCGGATTGCCGCCTACGATGAAGAATCCCTTGATCTCTTCCTTCTTGATCAGCGCCATCATGGAATCGGTATTGTGCGGGGCGCTTTCCGGATATTCGTTCCAGGTCCGTTTCATTTCGTCGGATAGAGCTTTCCGGGGCTGCGGCACAAGTCCGAGCTTTTCGGCTCCTGCAGAATTGGCGTATCGCGGCAAGAGCGCCATCTGTCCTCTACCACTTATGCCGAATATCAGATTGAGATTTAAGAGGGCCGCGCTCACAAGATCCCGCTCACGCGACTTGGCCACGATTTCACCGACGATAACCGTGATCTTCTTGCCGTCGGCAAGAGCTTGCGCGATCGTCTTGAGATCACCCGCCTCGACTCCGGCAAGCTTGGCCGCCTCAGCTGAATTACCGGGAGTGATTTTGGCTTTCAATTCGGAAGCATACTTGCCGTCGACCAGACCGGATTCGACCGCCGCGAGGCATATCCCGTTGACAACCGCTTCTTCCCTGCCGGCGCTGTAGATCATCTCTACATCGGCGACGTCGGCCGACTTGACGCCATACGGCGAGAGTGAGAAAATCTTCGGCATACCAAACTGCCGCGCCTTGCGAACGCGCAGGTATTCGTTCGGGTGCTCGCGCACCATGTCCGATCCGAACATGATAATGACATCCGAGGAATCGATGTCAGATATCTTAAAAGGCTGTGATCCGAGAATACCAGCCGCCGAGTCCGGCGTTGAGGGAAGCATCCGGTAATCACCCCGGTAATCGACGTTGTTTGACTTGAAGACCGTGCGCAACAGTTTGGAGAAGCTATAGAGCGAAGCATTGTCAAGATTCGGAGCGATCGTTCCGCCGAGACAGACCCCGCCGAGCTTTTCACGAATTTCGCCGGAGCGCTTCTTGATCAGGTCGAGCGCTTCTTCCCAGGTCGCTTTCACCTGTTTCCCACCCTTCTTGATGAGGGGGGTTTTTAGGCGGTCAGGGGAACCCACGATCTGATATCCGTAGCGCGTTACGTCAGGCAGCCAGCCGTCGTCGATCTCGTCATTCCGCCGTGAGGTAACCCGGAAGATATGGTTCCGGTGATCTTCTTTGAAGAAAGTGATGTTGCTGCCGGAGCTGGTAAAATTGCAGATCGAGGGCGAAGTCTTGGTCAGCCAGACGCGGATCTTATAGCGCCAGTCGGTATTGGTCAGCGCGCCGACCGGACAGATCTCGACAAGATTGCCGGAGAACGGATTGTCCACTTCCTGCCCCGGAGCAGCGTTAATTTCCGTGATATTTCCGCGATCATAGGCACCGAGATCGAATTCGCCGAAAGCCTCTTTGTTGGCCCGAACACACTTGTAACAAAGAATGCATCGATTCCGGTTGAGCACGATCTCGGGACCGATCCGGAGATCGTCAAAAGTAGATTTGTCTTCGTCATCGACGAAACGGTACTTCTGGAAGATGAACCGGCTGTCGTCGAAACCGTGAGCAAAGGTGAGATTCTGCAGATCGCACTCACCTCCCTTGTCGCAGGTCGGACAGTCAAGCGGATGGTTCAAAAGGATGAATTCGATAACGGCCCGTCTGCCCTGGCGAACTTTGTCGGAGTTGGTCGACACGACCATTCCTTCCATCGCTTCCAGCATGCAGGAGACCTGAAGTTTCGGCATTTTTTCCACTTCGACATAGCACATACGGCAGGCGCCGACCGACTTAAGTTTCGGGTGCCAGCAGAAGGTGGGGATATTAATCCCGAGCTGCTTGGCAGCCTCAAGTACGGTCGTACCCTTCGGTACCGTAGTCGTCCGTCCGTCGATCTGGAAGGTGACGGTGGTCGGGGCGGCTTTTACCGGTTCATCTTTCTTTACTACATCAGCCATAACTATCTCAAAACGCGAATTCTGATTTTACCATGCATGTTCCATGATCGATATGATACTGCCATTCATCGCGCCAGTGCTTGACGGCGGACTGAATCGGCATCACCGCGGCATCGCCGAGCGGACAAATTGTCCGGCCCAGGATATTGCCGCAGACATCTTCGATCTTCTCTATATCGCCCGGCTGTCCCTGTCCTCGTTCGATCCTGTTGATCATCTGCTCGAGCCAGCCGGTGCCTTCGCGGCAGGGCGTGCACTTCCCGCACGATTCATGTTTGAAGAAATGAATCAGCTTCTGAATGGCCCAGACGATACAGGTGTCTTCGTTAAATACAATCACGGCGCCCGATCCGAGCATCGAGCCGGCTCCGGCGAGCGATTCATAATCCAGCTTGATATCGATCATGTCGGGCAGAAGGAACGGCGTCGAGGCTCCGCCGGGGATAACACCTTTGAGTTTCTTCCCGTTGGGGATTCCGCCGCCGTAAGCGGGATCATATATGAACTTCTTGAGATTGAAGCCGAGCTCTACTTCGTAATTGCCCGGCCGATTGACATGCCCGGACAATGAGAATATTTTCGTACCGTGCTGATTTTTCCGTTCCCAGGGTGGCATACCAATCGGCCCCGCGGTTGATGATATGCGGCACGGTCGCGAGCGTCTCGACATTGTTGACAATCGTCGGACTGGCGTACAGACCTTCGATCGCCGGAAATGGCGGCCGCATACGGGACATCCCGCGCTCTCCTTCGAGCGAGTTCAGCAACGCCGTTTCTTCGCCGCAGATATAGGCTCCGCCACCGGTGTGCACGATCATGTCGAGATCGTACCCGCTGCCGTAGACGTTCTTGCCGAGATGGCCGGCGGCATACGCTTCTTTCATCGCCTGTTCCATCCGGTCGATACTGTGATTGAACTCACCGCGGATATATATGAACATCAGGTGACATCCGATTGCGAACGCCCCGATCGCCATACCTTCGATTACCGAGTGAGGATCCCGTTCCATTATGACGCGGTCCTTGCATGTACCCGGCTCCGACTCATCGGCGTTACAGCAGAGATACCGTGCCTTGGGGGAAGCTTTCGGCACGAAACTCCATTTCATACCGGTCGGAAATCCGGCTCCGCCTCGTCCGCGAAGGCCCGACTTCTTGACCGCATCGATTACTTCGTCGGCCTTCATCGACGAAAGCACCTTGCGCCAGGCTTTGTATCCGCCGTGCGCTTCGTATGTCTTCAGTTCGTGCTGAGTCGGATCCTCGACATACTTGAACAGGTGCAGCTTTTCATCTTTGACCACTTCGGCGGCATTCGTTATGACGGGCGAATAAAACATCAGGCTTTGGTCCTCAATTCCTCAAGGATCTTATCTACTTTTTCACGAGTCAGATTTTCGTAATAGTCGTTATTGATCTGCATCATCGGGGCGGTCGCACACGACCCGAGGCACTCCACCGAAATTAGTGTAAACATATTGTCCTCGGTCGTCTCCCCCTTGCTGATATCCAGCTTCTCCTCGAGATACTTCGACCAGCGAGTCAGCGCCTAACAACGCGCATGAGATATTATGACATACCTGGATCAGGTACTTCCCTCTCGGAGCTTTCGGGAACAGCGTATAAAACGATGCCGCCTCGGCCACTTCCACCTCGGGAACACCGATCACGGTAGATATTTCTTTGTACACCGCATCGTCCACATATCCGAGCTGGCGATAAGCTTCGGTAAGCGCCGGCAGAATAGCCGACTTCTTACGCGGGTATCGCACTGCCTTTTCTTTGATCCGGCTTATGGTATCTTCATTCAGCATTATCTGTCAACTTCTCCCAGCACAATATCGATAGAGCCGATAGCACAAACTACGTCAGCGAACAAACCGCCTTCGGCCAGCTTCGGCAGCGAGGCGAGATTGATAAAGCAGGGCGGGCGCACCCGGACCCGGTTCGGCTTGTTGGTGCCGTCTGACGAGATATAGAATCCCAGTTCTCCCTTGGGGGACTCGATCCCCTGGTAGACCGCACCGAACGGAGACTTGAAACCCTCGGTAATAATCTTGAAATGGAAAATCATCGACTCCATCTTGTACAGGACATCTTCTTTTGGAGGAAGCACCACACCCGGAACATGGGCACGGTAAGGACCCTCCGGCATGCCGTCAAGTGCCTGCTCGATAATCCGCAACGATTGGCGCATTTCCGCCATGCGAAGCTGATACCGGTCGAACGCGTCCCCGGCCTTTCCGAGCGGAACTTCAAAATCAAATTTCTCGTAGCTGGAGTACGGATTCGCCTTGCGGACGTCGTAGTTGACGCCGCTTCCGCGGAGCATCGGGCCGGTCAACGAGTAATTAATGGCATCCTCGGCCGAAATCACGGCGACACCTTTGGTCCGGTTCAGAAAGATCTCGTTGCCGGTAAGCAGTTCTTCGTAATCGATCATCCCGCGCTTGATCTGCTCGACCGTCTTGCGGACCTTTTTGTCAAAATCTTTTGGCAGGTCAGCGGCCAGTCCGCCGATTCTGATATAGCTCGTCATCATGCGTTGGCCACCGCAAGCTTCGTAGATATCGATAACCGACTCACGCTCGCGGAAGGTATACAGCAGCATGGACATGGCCCCAAGATCCAGAGCGTGGGTCCCCAGCCAAACCAGGTGCGAATTCAATCTGGTAAGTTCTGCGAGGCAGACACGAGCCCACTGCACCTTCTCGGGAATCTCGATATCCATCAGCTTTTCCACCGCCAGGCAAAATCCGAGATTGTTCGACATCGGAGCCAGATAGTCCATACGATCCGTGCAGGGGAGCGCCTTATAGTACAGCTTGCTCTCCATGGTTTTCTCGATACCGGTATGCAGGTAGCCCACTTCGGGTCTCGCCTTGATAACCCGCTCGCCGTCCAGTTCAACCGCAACGCGAAGCACCCCGTGCGTCGACGGGTGCTGCGGTCCCATATTAATGGAAACGGTCTTGGTCTCGCCGCTCACTTGATCACCTCCGGTGGGTCATCCTTATTCCACGTGAATCGCGGGACTTCGTACGTGAGCGGGAAGTCTTTGCGAAGCGGGTGTCCTTCGAGTTCGTCCGGAGTCAGAATTTTTTTCATTTCGGGATGGCCGTCGAACAGGATTCCCATCAGATCGTACACCTCGCGCTCCATCCAGTTGGCACCGGCAAACAGGTTAACCAGAGTGGCCACGTGCGGAGACTCGCCGGGGAGTCTGACTTTGAGCAGGAGGCGATAACGATGCTTCATCGAATACAGATTATAAACCACCTCGAACCGCCCCTCCGCTTCTTCGGGAGTGTGCAGCCAGTCGAGGGAGGTGATATCGGTCAGAAAGTTCATGGTGAGTTCGGGGTCCTCACTCAATGCCTCGCAAATCTCAATGAGGGACTCAGGCTTGATATAGAGGGAAAGCTGATTCCGAAACGTATCTTCACGAACCACTGCGTCGGCGAAGCGGCTGGAAACAAAGCTTCTTATCTTATCATCCATTGATGTCGTTGCTTGTTCCAAAATTCACAAACTCCGTTTTCGGAAGAACCCTTGTCGGTCTTGCCGAATGCTCAGACTGCCTTACGTCCCCACTCTTCGTGAGACGTTTTCAGCGAGTCTTTCTCCACCTTCTCGAACAGCTTGAGGATTCCATTCATCAACTGCTCTGGCCGCGGCGGGCAGCCAGGCACGTAGACATCGACCGGGATAATCCTGTCGACACCCTGCACGATGGCGTAGTTGTTGAATACACCGCCGCAGGAAGCGCAGGCACCCATCGAAATAACCCATTTGGGATTCGGCATTTGCTCATACAGGGTCTTCACCACCGGGGCCATCTTCACCGACACGCGACCGGCGACAATCATAAGATCTGCCTGGCGTGGCGAAGGGCGAGTGACCTCCATTCCATAACGGGCGAGGTCAAAATGTGACGCGAAGGTGGATATCATCTCAATGGCACAGCATGCGAGACCGAACCCGAGCGGCCACATCGACCGCTTCCGTGCCCAATTCACCATTTTATCGAGACTCGTCAGTATGATCGAATCGGGGATTTTTTCTTCTAATCCCATCTTAACGCTCCTCGGCCAAGTATGTAGAAGTAGCCGACCAGCAGAATTATCACAAACACTATCATCTCCGCAAAACCAAACATCCCCAGCCTTCGGGAAATAACCGCCCAGGGATAGAGAAAGATGACTTCGATATCGAAAAGAATAAAGAGAATGGCTACCATGTAGAATTTCACGTGGACCGGATCTCTGGTGCTGCCAATCGGTTCTACGCCGCACTCATACGGTTCATTCTTCTTGCCCAGGCGGGTGCGGCGGCCGAATATCATCGACATCACCACAAACACCACGGCCAGAATTACCGCCAGTGAGAGCAGCAGAAGTATCGGATAAAACGTTTGGAACACCTATTATATCCTCATTTCCGGTACAATTCGGTAACTTTACCCATAATACGCAGGTTTGTCAAGATATTTTGCCTAAATATCAGGATTAAGTGTACCCCCTTCCGGGTTCCTAGCCTTTGCACGAAGATATTGATAATCAATAAATTGAGGAAGTATTCGGAAAAAGAGAATGTGAAAGAAACGTACAAGTAGCGGTTATTCGACCGGATCAACTATTTCGTATGTAAACGCAGAAAAACGGGGGTCCTGTCTGAGCATTTGCCCGGCTGCCGCGTGATCGAATCGGCCGTAAGCTGACGACGCACCGTAAATGCGGATTGACTCTGATTCTGAACGGTATTCCAGCCATCCTCCCCCGGCGACATTGCACTTGAGATCGTAGATCTGATACGAATCGGGACGCTTTTCCCATCCCCCGGCCACTTTGAACAAGTCGCAGTACTTGTGGACGAGGTTGGCATGATATGGGTACCGAACCACCGGACCGAATACCAGCCGCTGGTCCGACGAGCATCTGATAACCACATACTTGCAAGTCAAATTGACTCTCTTCTCCTGCGAGAGCTGGATCAGGCCGCTGCCTTGTGGTAGATCAATAATGATCGGCTGGCTCTGATTCATCATTCACCTCCGGCAACTCTGATATGGTTGGAAAAGATCCACCCCCGCCTCCCTTTCCAGGCTTCAATTCGGTAAATGCCCGGTTGAAGATCCCTGAATTCCAGGCTGCGCGTGTTCGTTTCGAGGATGTATTTACCGTTATGCACCAGTTTGAGCGTTGCTTCCGAAGGTAAGTTGCAGACAAGGCGACTATCGGATGCGTTGGAAAGTTGACCGCCGCAGGTAACCTTTTCGGCACCGTTGAAGGCGAGAAGCTCGAACTCGTCGGCCGATCCCCAGCGCATATTCGAGCAAAAGACCCGGCAGTCACGGATTGCCTGGTACAATTGGACTTTGGCTGTAGCAAAATCGTGAGACATCGGCTCGGGCAACAGGATGTGCATGCGAAGACACCGGAAATGTACTTTGTATGGAAAAATCTCTATTTTGAGCGGTCCGACATCGACCGGGAAAGCGTGGGCGTCGACACCGGCGACACCAACCACTTTGCGGGTCATATTCAGATCGTCCCATTTTTTGAGAATCCGCGTCGGTCGGGCCGATCATCGACTTTCTCGGCGAGAGCGACATGAGCAGCTTGTTATATTTGGTCAGCTTTTCCATCCACTCTGACATCTGGTTCCACAGCTCGATACCGGTGTATCCTTCGACCGCCCAGTCTCTCCAGGGATAGGCAGGATACTCTTCGAGCCGGTCACGGATTTCATCCGGATGGGCGAGGATACCTATGGCGTTATCGGCCGCGCCGGCCGCGACATACTCTCGGGGGGTCATGTGCTCGGGGTAAACTCCGGGCGTGTCGAACAGGAGATAGTGATGTTCATCAGCAAGGTCGTTATGCTCGTAGCCGATCACCACAAGGGTATCACCGTAGATCCCTTCGTGCCCGTTGTCCCGGTTGACAAGATTCATGTGGTCGGTGAACATCATGAACTCGAGGCCCGCCCTTTGTCCGATCGCGATTACTTCTTCGATCGGCTTGGTGCCGTCGGATTCGGTGGTGTGCATGTGAATGGCGCCGGTGTAACTGTACCAGTCACCCATCTTCCTAGGCATCGGCGCTCCTCTGGGTATGCGGGACCTTGCGGAAGATGTAAAGTCCGAGGAGCATGACCAGGCTCAACGAAATCACTCCCATCTTATACGGCAGCTTGTCGAAGTTGGCCGGCGCAATATGAAGCATGCTGATGGCCGCTTTGCCCAGCGGACGGTGCTGATTGAAGAGATAAACTATAGTGGTCCAGATGAGCGGACCTATCACCGCGGCGGCGCGACCTGAAAGCGAGAACAGGCCGAAAAACCTACCCAGTTCGTCTTTGGGCACCAGTTCGCCGAGCATCGGGCGCGAGGTAGTCCAGAGACCGCCGAGCAAAATTCCAATCAGCGAACCGAGCGTCCAGATGATTGCGGGGCGATCGCTCACCACGAACAGGAACAGACAGACTACCCAGCCCGCAATTACACCACCCAGGATATACTTCAGGGATTGTCTTTCGGCCAGTTTCCCGATAAGAAACGAGCCAATTACAGCCGAGACGGTAGAAATTATCAGAAATCGAGTGATGTCGGCTTCGGCCAATCCGAGGACAATTGAACAGTAGATACCGATATTCAAAATTACGGTCGTCACCGAGTCTTCAACAAAGTAGTCGGCGATCAGAAATCTGAGCACTCCGGGATACTTCGGAGTGGCCCTCAGGCTCTCCCATACGGTGCGGTAAGACTGCAGGAATCTCTCCTTCCCCGATTTGACAACCGCCGATTCACGAACCCAAAGAAACAGCGGTATCGAGAACAGAAAGAACAGAACCGCGGTTGGAACAAAAGAGGCTTCTTTGCCTCCCGCGTGAAGAAACGGGATGTTCAGCGAGAAGATCGACCCGGTCACAAAGGGGAGCACGATAATCATCCCGACGATCGACCCAACATACCCCATCGCGACGCCAACCCCCGAAATGAATCGCGCGCGGGTCGATTCCGCTATGGAATACAGCAGGGCGTTGTAAAACGGCTGGGCTGCTTCGTACGAGAAATTGGCAATGATGAATAACACGATCGTCCCCAGCACCATGGTAGGAGGAACGGCAGCCAGCAGACCGGTGGCGGCGCAACACATGAGCGTGAAGAGAAAGACAAACAGCTTCTTCTTGGTGGAATAGTCGGAGAGCGTACCGAGCGCCGGGAGCAGGAGCGCCGCAATCAACATCGAAATGGAAAACGGGATGTCGAAATACCGGTCATCTTTTCCGAGGTTCTCGACGATATATCTCTTGAGATAGAGGGAGACGATATTCATCGAATAGATGGTGTTGGCGAAATCGTACAGCGACCAGCCGATGACATCTTTTCGCCAGACCGTCTTCGATGCAGGCATCTATTACAATCCGAGTTGATCGGCGATGCGGAGCATGCCGTCTTTCACCAGAAGCAGGAACTCTTCCAGCTCCAGGCCGAGTTCAGAGCAGGCCGCCATATTTTCGCGCGTGGCCCCGGCGGCGAACCGCTTCTCTTTGAATCGCCGAAGCATGAACTCGCCGTCGATAGGCCGTAACTTCCTAGAAGGGTGCATCAGGGCACAGGCGACGATAAATCCGGTGGTCGGGTCGACGCTGTACAGCGCCCAGTCAAGTTTCGACCGGCACGGCACGTGCCCCGGATGCGCATGGATCGCATAGATCATCTCTTCGGGAAGATGATACTGAGCGAGCCACTCGGCGGTGACGTAGGTATGGCGCGGTTCATCGTCTTTGGTTTCGTTGTAATCGAGATCGTGCAGCAAACCAGTCAGCCCCCAGAATTCGACATCCTCTCCGAAATGCTCTGCCAATCGCCGCATCCCGGCCTCGACCGAAAGAATATGCTTGAGCAGATTGTTAACGCCGATCTTCTGCTCGACCAGTCGGTAGGCTTCATCGCGTGAGAGTGAAAGCGGTGCCGTTGTCATATCAGGCAATAAATCGGGTAGCCGGCGTTAAGTCAAGGTGGATGTTGTCAGTCGCGATTCGGTCAGCCGGCAAAGCTCCAGGTGAATCCGAAATAATTGTACCGTCCGAAATAGTCGAAATTTTCCCGGGCGAAATAGATCTTGTTGAAGATATTTTCAAAGACGTAATGGAAGCGGAATTTCTTCATCTGGAACGAGAGCTTGGCGTTGGCGACGAATTCCTTTCCCAGTCCAGTGACCGCATAGCCGTCATATTCGCCAACATACCGAATCTCTCCGTAGGCAAAAAGGTGGGTGATCCTCTGCGGCCAGTAGACGTGAAGTTCCAGTCCGGAGAAAAACTCATACTTGGGCTGATAGGCGGACGTAGCGCCGTGGTTGTCAATGTGACGATACGCTCCCCCCAATTTCAAATGCAACAGGTCGCTGAGCTGCAGGTTTTGCTGGAGATCGAGATCATAGAAATCAATATCATGATTTATCGGAGAAAAGAGCAGATACGGAATGGCGGCCGCACTCACGTAAGTGGGCTGCCAGTCGATACCATCGGTAATCCGTCCTCCGGTCGCGGAGAACCGGATGTTGTTGTCAACCGTACCAAGTTCTGCGGTCAGGTTGGCCGTGGCCTGCTTCTCGGATCGGAGTTTTGCGTTACCGCTGTCAGCATATTGATAGGACGACGTCGTGTAAAGGGAGGCGTGCTGGCCGCGAAGATGCAGTTCATACAGGGATGGAGCCCGCTCGGTGTATCCGACCGATGCCATAATGAAGGACTTTGGTGCATCTTTGAAAATCATCGCGGTCGCCGACGGCAGCAGTTTGAAGTCCTTTACATACTCCCCTCCTCCGATTGCAGCATACCGCCAGCCGGAGGTGGTTCTGGCAATGGTCAGCGTCCCTTTTGCTTCATTGCGCTTCCATTCGTTGAATCCGTCCTCGAATTTCCGCCGATTCCCTTCGATTTCGGCCTTAAGCACATAATCATTCAGCAGCCTCTCATGGGTGACGAAGAACCCCTTGCCGGTATTCTGGAACCGTCCTTTGTAAATTTTGTCGATATCGGAGCCTTGCAGAAGATAGTTGTATCCTATCTCGGTTCTCGCCTTATGGTCAGCGTTGTACCGCTCCAGACCAAGACGGGCCGAACGGTCTGAGCGGGCCCTCGTCACGTGTGGTTCAGCGGCAAAATCGGTCGCCGTCTTATAAGATCCGTGCCGGTCGAACAAATGTCCCGAGGCATTGATCCCGTAACTGTTGCCCAGCGGAAGAAATGCCTTTCCCGAGTACTGCGAGGCATTGTCATCGCGGTACGGTGCCTGACCATCGGCGCTTCTATACCCGATCGACAGGTCCACCCGTTTTCCCGAAGTGAACAGCTTGGAATATCTTCCCCGGACAAAATTGTAACCGAACGATCCCTTATCCACCAGAATGGCACTCTGTGGATCTAGCGACTCAAGCGGCTGTGGCCGCGTAATGAGTGTGGCAACGGAGTGATCCGCACCGAAGATCTCCCCGGCCGGCCCGGGCACGAGGTGCAAATTGTGGTCGAGCGCGGTCGGGATGTCACCGAGATCGATCATGCCGTCCGGCTCGATCACATGCTCGAATGGATCCATCGGCGTACCGTTGCTGATAACGCCGAGCCGGTCACCTCTGAGGCCGTACGGCTGCACGGTGGTCCGCATGGGGGTGGCGATGTAGTTCAGCAGGAAAAACGATGGATCGGAGGCGAAATAGTCACCGGCAGTAGAATAGAAAGACCGCTGGACTTGAAGACGTTGATCGAGTCTTGGGGAGGTAAAATACGCCAACAGGGTATCGTATACAGTAAAGGCAATTGCTCTTTCTTTCTGCTTTTCCTGTTTGAACTGCTGCTGACGAGCCTCGAATGCCTCCAACATCTTTCGGCGATCGATTGTCGTATCGCCAGGACTTGCCTTGGAACTGTCGCCCGGAGGGACGTAGGTAGAGTCGGTCACCGGCGGCGGCTGGACTTTGGTGCTGTCCTCCTGCTGTGCGAGAACCGCAGCGGAAAAGGCGAACAGGGCGATGAATATGAGGCCGATAACTTTGTTCATGTGAGCTGGCTTTCCCTCACATATAAGCCTCGCAGAGCGCGGAAAAGCAACGGGAAAATCAGCATGTTACTTACCAGCGAGATGAGCGACCAGAGGGAGCCGGCAATAAACCTCGGCCAGAACGGCTGAAACACCCAGGCATCGACAAAATTCACCGGGATGTAGAATCCGACCGTGCAGAGCAAGGCTGACGAAGCAAGTATGACCGGTGTCGCCACTCCCCGGCCGTGGTCGAGCCATCCCTGGGCCCGAACCTGAGCGCCGACCAACCCGCTTATCGATGTTCCGACTACCTGCGCCAATGTAACGGGAATGGTGGCCGGACCGTATGGGTTAAAGATCGTCCAGATTGCCATGCCGATCATCCCGACGAGCACTCCGGGCAGGGTACCCCACGCGGCGCCGGCGAAGAATACGACGAAGAAAATCAGATTGACGTTCGGCAGATACGATGTTCCCAAAGAGAGAACATAGATCAGTGCTGAAAACAGCGCGATGCGGGGAATCAGCCTGACCGTGCGATTCATCGAATAAGTGCGACTTTGGTTTTCTTCTCCGCCAACAGGGTCCCTTTGAGCTGCGCCGAATAGAGGCGGGCGTAGGCGAGATACACTCCAGAGGCAACATCTTTGCCTGCCGCGTTCTGCAGATCCCAGTCGCTGAAGTACTCGCCGTAGCGGGGATCCGGCGTCGAAACCGCATCAAGCGTGCGAATGTGTTCACCGGCAATCGTGTAAATGTCTATCACGAGATATGGATCGCTGCCCGAGTAAGGCTGACCGTAGACAGGGAAGCTGTTCGAGTCGGTCGGAATCTGGAATTTGAAAGTGACCTTCGGATCGGATAATTTGGAAACCACTACTGGGTTTGGGTACGGATCGAATATGGCCGTTGGAATATTGACTAAACTGGAATCGAGTGCGGAGCTGTCAGCGACATTATAGGCCACGAAGAAGTTTCCTTTGGAGATCAAAGGACGAAAAGCGGTCATTTCTGTCGAGGCAGGGGAAAAAATCATTGTCACAGACTGGTACTGATGGGGGTTGATAATACTCACTCCAATCTGGACCGGCGAAAATGGAAAAATACCTCGGTCGACGAGCATTGAGTCGGGGAAATTGCTCAGCTGATACACGAGGCTCACTCCCCACCCATGGTGAAAAGAAGTATCACGGTAGCTCAATATCGTAAATAACGAGTCGATATGACTGAAGTCATATCCCAGAGTTGTGTCGGTCACTTTGGTGCTATCGGTACAATTCGGGAATGCTCCGTTGTTGCATTTCCAATACGTGGTATTGTATTTGATGTTCGGAAGTTCCTGAAACCGTACGTAGAAGGCAGCATTATGATCGGGACTGAAAGGGTTAGCCTCGTAGCCCTGCTGGGGATTGTCTCCCAGGATTGTCACCGGATACGAGTTCCACACCGCCATAACTGCGCTGTCCGGCCTATCATTGAACGAAGGATAATAGGCTCGTTCGGTATAACCAACGCCGGCCGGCGCTACCGAGGCACGCGAGCCGGTGAAGTAATTCCACAGCGCAAATTCACGGAACGCGGTGGCAAGAGAGTCGGTCCCACCAGTCACCGAGTCGATAACCGAGTTGATTGCAGTGAGGTAGTTGGGGCCTGGCACCTGGCCGCATTTGATCCAGGCGTCTCGAATCACGTTTTTGCCGTAACGCTGCGCGAGGAAGATGGGGAAAATTCCGCAGGCATACGGATGCAGCGAAGATGAGGTAGGAAATGACTGGATCGATTCCCAGGGAGCTCTGAAAAAATACGGAAGATAATAGTAGTAGTCGTTGATGTTCGTGTAGTTCTCTTCTTCGCTCCAAACCGCCGACATCTCCTGCCACGCCGGGCCTTCGACACCCGCTACGACGTTTTGTTCGGTTTCAGTGAAGTCCATTCCAAACTGAATCACATGGAAGAACTCGTGAGCGCATGTGACGCGAACGGCGTCGAGCGGCCGATTGCGGTACGGCGTGATCGACTGATAATCGTTGTCCAGTACCTGGAAGGCCGTCGCACGAGTGGTTCCGGGACCATCGATCCGCGCCGAGTCGACATACGTCAGGCCGTAATACGAACTCCCCAGGTCCTTAAGATACACGTCGAACTTATTGTCTCCACTTCCGGGGTAAAACCCGTCCTCGGGAGGCGCAGGATAACCAAGCACGTTGACCATATGGTTGTAAACATCGTCATAGATGCGTGCAACGGAATCAGCATACCCGGGAAACCCGGTGTAAACGGCGTTCGGTCCGGTGGTGGTATAGTGAATCAGGAAACGTCCGGACGGCGAGACCAATGAATCATCCAGACCGGTCGGCCGCGACGGCGTCTGTACCCCGAGCGACTTCATCAGGCTCTTGTCCAGCTTATCTTTGTTGAGCACGAACTCGAGGATAGCCGGGGTGCCGCATTTCAATGGTTCAGTGGTCTCCTGTTCGACCGAAAGCCCTTCTGATGCCGCCTGGGCTCTCGAAATCTGACCGGTCGCGAACATGTAATTGAGAATGATGTCTCTTTGCTCCTGCGGCGTGAAATCTTTGGCGCTCACGGCAGAAATCAGAAGGCACAGGATAAAACAACAGACTGTTATTACCGTTCTCAATTGGTCCTCGCTTTTTCCAGACGTTCCTGCATTCGTTCGAGACATGTATAGGGCACTTTTTGCGAACCGATCGTCCCGTACCTTCCCTCTCGGCCGTGGAAATCAGATCCCCCCGAAGTCAGTAAACGGTGGCGTTCAGCAAGATGCTTGAATCGGTCGGTTGCCGCCGCGGTGTGCGATGGGTGGTAGACCTCGATACCGTCGAGTCCCATCCCGATAAGCGCTTCGATATATCGATGGTTGTCGTCGATTGCAGGATGCGCCAGAAAAGCCAGCCCTCCGGCACCGTGTATCAAATCAATAGCGTCGGACGGCTCGAAATTGACCTTGGGGACATAGGCCGGGCCACCGTTTCGAATATACCGTTCGAACGCTTCTTCGTACGTTTTCACGTGATTCTGCTCATGCATCGCCTGGGCGATATGCGGCCTTCCGATGACCGTCCCCTGAGCCTGCTGCTCGACATCGTCGTAGGAAATATGAATTCCCATGCCGTTCAGTTTTTGGACGATTTCCTTCCCTCTTTCAGTACGCCTGCGCTGGAACTCCGCCAGCGCCTCGGCGAAAGCACGGTTTGAAGTATCGAATCCGTAGGCGAGCATGTGGAGATCACCGCCGTCGATCGACACTGACAATTCTACACCTGAAATCAGTTCGGGATCCTCTTTCGTCAAAAGAGATTGGACGGCTTCGAATCCCTCGAACGTGTCGTGATCCGTTACCGAGAAGGCAGCCAGGTTTTTGGATCTCACGATCTCGAGCAGCTCGCTCGGCGTACAGACGCCGTCCGAGAAGTTGGTGTGCATGTGCAGGTCGATATATTTTTTCATTTACAGACTTTTTTCGACATGGGCCTTGATTCGAGCGGCAACTTCCCGCCCTTCCTTCACGATCCGGTCAGCCTCGGCGCCGAGACGGGCGACGAACTGCTTGTCGTTCAAGGAGGAAAGGTTGATGCGTACATTGTACCCGGCGCCCTCGATAGCCGCCAATCCCATAAGCGAGGCCACTCCGGCATCGGATACCGAATGCGGGTTCCCCTTCTGGGCCACCACTTCGGCCATCCGAAGAACTTCGAGCGACTTCGCCATCACCGTCAGGGGGACTTCGGCCGCCCCCTTAGTGGCCGCTTCAACTGCGGCAGCTCGTTCTTCAGTGTCCTTGGGCAGCTTGAACGCTTCCATTACTTTGTTGAACGCTTCTTTATCGGTGTCGATCAGTTTGGTCAGTTCTCCGCGAAGGATATCGGATTTGTCGCGAATATCGGTCAGCTCTTCTTTGACTTCGGCAAACGCCTTCTTGCCGACAGTCAGGCGGCAAACCATCGCCGTGAGTGCCGAGGCGAGCACACCTGCCGAAGCTGCCACCGAGCCGCCGCCCGGAGCAGGCGAAGACGAGGCGACTTCATCGTAAAACGACTCCCCCCCGGCCGGTTGCTGAGACATCGCCGACTTCAACTTCTCTTCCAAAATCTGCGCCTTGGAGAACTTCTCGAATCGTAGATAGAAATCCGCTACTTCGACAATCGCGTCATTGGGAAGCAGGCCGACGATCTCCGACGAAGTCACATTCACGCCGTATCGCGCCGCTTCTGATTTTATGGTCTCGAAAACCCGGAAGATGGGCGTCTTGGTGTAATTGACCAGGTTCATCGAGATCTGTACCTGGTTCCGCTCTTTGATCTCAAAGCCAAGCGCCTTGACGAATCTGTATCCCCCTCTGATCGATCTTACGGCGTCCGCGATATTGTCGGCGATCCATTTCTGGTTGGTGCCAAGATAGACGTTGAACGCGACTAACGGAAATCGTACGCCGATTGCCGTCGCCCCCGCCTTAAGATTCATCTTAGCCGGACCATAGTCCGGCTTGCGGGTCGGATCAGTCTCGATACTGTCACGGATCCCTTCATACTGTCCGGTACGCACGTTGGCGAGATTCTTACGCTTGGGTGAAGTCGCGGCGTCTTCGTACAAATAGACGGGGATTTGAAGCTCCTCGCCCACCCGCTGGCCGAGCTTGTTGGCCAGTTCGATGGCGTCTTCAATCGTGACCTCGGAAATCGGGATGAACGGACAGACATCGCACGCTCCCATGCGGGGATGTTCCCCGTGATGGACCGTCATATCGATCAGCTCCGCCGCCTTTTGATATCCGCGAAACGCCGCCTCGACCGCGCTCTTCGGATCGGACACGAACGTAACGACCGCGCGGTTGTGATCGGCATCCATTTCTTTATCGAGTAAGACAACGCCTTCAACCGAGGTGATCGCCGCGCAGATGGCGTCGATGACTTCCGGCCTCCGGCCTTCGGAAAAATTCGGTACACATTCGACAAGCTTGGGCATATTACCTTCTCCGTAGCAGACTACACATGCAGTTTCTTTTTCAGACCCCAGGCCAACAGGGGGATCATGATTTCGTGATGTCCGACAAAATTGAACCCTTCCCCGGCGTGGAAAGTCGGGCGGGTCACGATGTTGACCATCGGACGATAATGAATGATCATATCGAAATTCGCCGTAGTAATCTGGTTCTTCCCCTTGTGCAGATTGCGCGCAACGGTCAGCGCCTTGAGAAATATTTCCGGGAGGATGACCGCCGATCCGATATTCGCGAGCACCCCGCCGCGATTGATATCGGCGCAAATGCTTGCGAGAAGTTTGAAATCGCTGTAAGACGCCTGACCGACTCCGGAAGCATCGAAATTCGGATGCTGCGCGACCGTATCGGTGCCGATTCCCACATGGACGGTGACCGGAAGTCCTAATTCATCTGCCATCGCAAAGACGGATAGATGGCGATTTTTTGCTTTTTTCTGATTGATGAATCTCCCACCGGCCGCGCCGAGACCTATATTCTGTTCGAGCGCGAGATCGACAATTTTGCGATACAACTCGCCCGTCTCCTGCACCATGCCGAACGTGCCATCGTTCAGTCCGGCCTGAACGTCCTCCGAAGTCCCGCCCCAAAACGCAAGCTCAAGGTCATGAATCAATCCGGCGCCGTTGAACGAGATGCCGGTCACTATCCCTGATTTCATCAGGTCGATGAAGATCGGTGACAGCCCTACTTTGATCGTATGAGCGCCGAGCAGCAGATGAAACGGCTTGTTCTTCTTGCGGGCCTTGACGACCAGATCGATGAACTTATTCAGATCTGCGGCCTTCAGGAAACCGGGCAGACTCTCGAAGAAGTCGGCCCCTGACAGGCTCTTCATCGGTTTGCCGAACGCTTTCACTTCGGTCTTGTTCGCCCGCTTGTTGAAGGGGTAGCGCCGGACCTGAGTAAGATCGGCGGGCCGGTATGTCTTTTTCCTGGGGGGCATATTAGAAGACTTCGATATCACCAAGCTTGTAGTCGGTCAGTTCGGCCGAGATGGATCCGACCAGCACTTTGGATTTCATCAATACCGGCATCTTGAGCTTGTCGTCGGTCAGCCAGACGGTCAGCTTCCCTTCGTGCTTGAACACGCCGACTGATTGAAGCAGCGGTTCGACCACGACACAATCAAAAGTCCCGGCTGGAACCTTGATCTTCTCTTTTTTCAGCACTTTTACTTCGAGCGCGTATTTCTTTCCGTCGGTGTAGTTGTCCACGAAAATTGACTTTCCCGGCACCAGGTTCTGGGTGCGCACGTAATACAGGGCGGAAAGGGCATCCTGGATATACGGTTCTGTCTCGACCGTGTCCTTCTTGAAGTACACGACATGGCGGCGCTGATCGAATTCGTACATTTGATCGTTTTGATAGCTGCCCTCGCGAAGGTTCTTCTCGAATCGCCAGCTGAACAATCCGATCGCATCCATGATCGATTCCACCCGGTCATCGACCTTGAAGAAACTCGAAAAGAAACTGTTCGAGTTGGCGTGCGTGACGATCTGAAAGCAGGGACGGTTCTGGTACTCGATCAGATTGGCAACTTCCATCGACGCAGTCCCGGCATTAATGAATCCGTAATTGATATCGAAGGTCAGCTTTTCACCGGAACCAAAGGCCACGTTTTCGACATACCGATCGAATGAGTCGGGAGTGGTTTTCGGATCAAGCGTGTCCTGCGAGGCTGCCCGGGCGATTCCGATCTGGATGGCCAGGAAGTAGAATATCGGTACTAGGCCGATTGTCAGGAATGAAAACAGAAGGACCCGATGAACCGCCTGCTTAATTGCCATCAGTATTCTCATCTATTCTTTTTACAATCTCATCGAGAAACTTGCCCAGATACTCGCCGATTTCGAGAAAAGTCTCGTTGTATCGATCGAGGGACTGCCCGATTGGATCATCCACTCCCTCGCCGTGCTGATTGGTGTCCGGGAAGTTTTTGAACAGGTACGTCTTATCTTTGGCGTCCCGTCTCGTACGGACGATCGCCTTGACGTGATCCTGGGTCATGCCAAGGATCAAATCGGCCTTCTCGATCAACTCCGGGGTGAGCGGCTGCGACAGGTGCCCGGAGATATCGACATCCCATACTTTCACCGCCTCAATTGCATACATCGTGGCCGGAAATCCGGTGGCCGCAGAAATTCCGGCTGACATCACCACGAATTTCCCCGGACGCCGCTTCTCCAGAAGGGCTCTCAGGGCTCCCTCCGCCATGGGTGAGCGACAGGTGTTTCCGGTGCAGACAAAGAGAATTACAAATTTGTTATCCGTCATATTAGCTGACTTTTGAGCGCGCTCCTAATCGCTTTCTCGGAAATGGCCCCTTGCCGAAGAACAACCGGTTCGTCGCCGGTCAGATCCACGACCGTCGACGCTAAGCCGTCCAGAATACCGGCATCGACATACAAATCGATCCTTCCGCCGAAATGACGGGCGATCTCTTCGACCGTGTAACATTCGTCGTTGCCCGACGGGTTCGCCGACGTAGCGGTGATGGGGAAATCGATCCTGGCGAGAAGATCGCGGATGAACGGCGAAGGAGAAATCCTGATCCCGATTTTGCCGTCGGTGACAACCTGTCCGGGAAGCTCCCGGATCGATTTAAGAACAAGGGTAAGCGGTCCGGGCAGGAAGCTTGAGGCTATCTCCAACGCACCGGAACTTACTTCAGCAAAGTCCGAAAGTTCCTCGACCGTACGAATGAAGATCGACGTCGGCATCGATTTCGGACGGCCCTTGACCCGATAGAGGCGGTCGAGCACCTCGGCGTCGTCAGCGCGAGCGATCAGCCCGTAGCGCGTTTCGGTTGGCGCCACCACCAGCCCCCCCTCTCGCAGCGACCTGGCTGCCAGTGCAGCTACAGTCGAGGAAGGGTTGTCGTATTCTATAGTCTCGATTTTTGAGTCGTTCATTATCCTTCGCCGTTCTGATCGTCATTCTCGTTGTAGGTCGTGTCGATATCCTGGACCGGCGCGGTATCCCGGTATAACGGGGCCGCCTCCTTGACACCGACGTTCACGATTACAACCCAGGCGGTCGGATAACCGGCCGCTTTGACTCTCTGAAGATATTCATCCGCCTTATCCCGATCGGCGAAACTGCCTACCCGTATTTTGTAATACGGGACTTCGTAATCCAGAAAAACCGGTCGGTCGAAAATCTCTTCGGCCACCCGGAGTTCGTGCCTTGCCTCGCTGTACAGCTTGCTGGTGTACAGCTGGATTCTGTACGCCTGGCCGTTGACCGAATCCGACTTCATGGGCGGGGCCGCCGTGGTCGAGGCTGTCGTATCGGTCTTCACAGGAGTGGCGTCGATCAGAGCCACCTTCCCGACGATCTCACCGCTCTTCGGGTTTTCCTGCGGAACAATATCCTTGTCCCCCGGCAGACCCAGCGGATCGAATCCCCGATCACCCGGGCTGCTCGTTGCGGTCGGGGTCGGTTTCTCCTCCGCCACTTTGTTAGCGGGCTGACAGCCGGCCAGCAGCAGGACGGTCAGCGCTATTATTAGACTAAAGATATTTTTTAGTATTTTCATTCTTAGCAAGCTCCGCAAGGATCTCCTTGACCCGGTCGACTTTGGTGCGATGAGTTACGAACGTTATGTTGTCAGTCCTGACCACGACCAGATCGGAGACGCCCAGGCAGGCGATCATCCCTTCGGCGTTATTATATACGATCGTTTCGTAGGTATCTACCAGAAGTCCTTCGCCCACCAGTACATTATTGTCAGAGTCGACCGTCTTGTAGCGCGGGAGTGAATTGAACCCTCCGATATCGTCCCAGATGATATCTGCCTTAATGGTGAGCACATTGTCCGCCTTTTCGAGCACGGCGAAATCGATAGATATACCGATCGCCTTGCTGTAAAGTTCCTTGCGGGCCGAAATCTCCTGCTCGGTACCGATCTCCTGGCTGTAAACCTCCAGGAGCTTGCCCAGCTCAGGCTGGCACTTCCGGATCGCATCCAGGATCGATTTCGCCGACCAGACGAACATCCCGCTGTTCCAGAGGTACATGTGGCTGTAGTAATACTCGTGGGCCACCGCGGCGCGCGGCTTCTCGGTGAAGGCAGACACGTGGTACACCAGAACCTCACCGTCGTGACGGAACATGTCACCCAGCTTCACATAGCCATAACCGGTTTCCGGACGAGTCGGCACAATCCCGATCGTGATTAGTTTATCTTCCTGAGACGCGATCGAAACGGCTGTTTTGAGAATTTGCTGAAGCTTCTCCGGCGGACGGATCAAGTGATCGGCGGAAAGCACTACCAGCACCGCTTCAGGATCTTCCTTGAGCAAGTGTTCGGCTGCGAGCCCGATCGCCGCGCAGGTGTTTCTTCCCACCGGCTCGTCGAGAATGTGTTCCGCCTGCACTTTTGGCAGTTGCTCAAGTGATAAACTGCTTCATCGACTCGCTCGTCACGATGCGCACGTTGTCGTACGGGATGATCGGTAGAACGCGGTCTATCGTCTCCTCGAGCATCGTCTTTCCCGAAGTAAGTTTCAGAAACTGCTTGGGATGACTGGCTCGCGACAGGGGCCAGAACCGCTCCCCTTTCCCGCCTGCCAAAATGACTCCGTAAACCAACGCACGCTCCTTCTGGTTATCTTCGTAATCTACTGATAATAATCGGGTTAAATCTGATAGTCAAGGGAAGTTTCGGAGGGGCGGGGTGGGAATCGTCGGACTCAGGCTACCTTCAGACTAGCACGAGCCGCAAGAATCCCCAGAAGAAGAGCGTTAAATCGGTTATCAACTGAGTCGCACCGGGAGCTGAGCACTACCGGCACCTGTCCACCCCAGATGAGGCCGCCGATCTCGGCGTTGCCATAGAGACTCATTGCTTTGTAAACGCCGTTGGCGGTCTCGATATTGGGTGCGAGCAGGATATCGGCTTGACCGGCCACCGACGATTGCGTGATCCCCTTAGCTTCAGCGGCGAACCGATCCACCGCTGTATCGAACGACAAAGGACCGTCGACATACGCGTTCTTGATCTGGCCACGATCAGCCATCTTGGCCAGGATCGCGGCATCGGTTGTAACCGGCATTTGCGGATAGACAACTTCGACCGCAGCCAATGCCGCCACCCTGGGGTGCTTGAGACCGATGGCCGTCGCGACTTCGACCGCATTCTCGATCAGCTCCAGCTTCTGCCTGAGATTGGGCTCTATATTCACGGCAGCATCGGTAAGCAACAGTAGCTTCGGATAGAGCGCGGGACGCATCACCGCAACATGGGAAAGTCTCTTCCCCGGTTTCGTGAATGGGTTTTCGTTGTCCAGCAAGAGTTGCAAAAGTGATACGGTCGATATCCTCCCTTTAACGATCAGATCAATCTCACCCGCAGCCGCGAGTTTTGTTGCCGTCTGTACTGCGAGGTTCGGTTCCCGAATATCGATGAATTTTGCCCGGTCGATCTCCAGTCCGGATTCCTGTGCCCTCTTCCTGACCAGATCCTCATCGCCGATAATTGTTCCGTCGATCAGCCCTTCTTTCATTCCTTTCGCGAATGCCGGCAACGTGTTGCTCTCCGAGGGAACTATCAGGGCGGCCCGGGGCTTTTGTCCCGACGCTGCTTTCTCTTTCGCTCTGTCATAGATCTGCGCAAACGAGTGGATATCGGGGATTTCAAACGGAGTTGTGGCGTTCATCTCACACCTCCCCTGCGAAGATTTTATGACGGTCGTAATAGTCGGCCAATACGCAGGCCAGTGCGAGCGACGCTTTTTTGTTTTTCACCGTGTCGGTTCTCGAAACAAGTGAAACCGGTACTTTTGCCCCGACGATCACACCCGCAAAGACAGCCCGGGCAAACTGGATGAGCGATTTGGCGACAATATTGCACTCTTCGATCGAATCCATCAAATAAATATCCGCATCCCCCACCACCATGCCGCTCGCGTGGTGATAAGCGGCAGCCGCTTTCGAAGTAGCGAGATCGAACGGCAGCGGACCCTGGATGGCGATATCATGCAACTTCACCATAGCATGCGGGATGATGTAATCAATATCCGAAAGCGTGTGCGGCACGCTCTCCGAAGGAGTGTCGTGCGCGGCCGATACGGCTATCTTAACCGGTGAGAGCCCGAGCGCGTGGGCCACGTGAACGGCATTTTCAAGGATCTGCGATTTCTGATCCTGATCCGGCTTCACCACCATCCCGCCATCGGTGAGATTCAGCAGCTTGTGATAACCGGGGATATCCAGCACGGCGCAATGGGAAAGGGTGTTTTTCCCCCTCAGACCGTATTGTTTGTCGAGCACGACTTTGAGAAGCGCCGAGGTGGGCAAAAAGCCTTTCATAATAGCGTCTGCCTTCCCTCTCGATGCCAGTTCTACCGCCTGATGCGCAGCCCGAGTGGCATCCGGCTGGTCGACTATTTCCAGCCTGCTGATATCAATACCATCCTGTAAAGCAAGTGCGCGATATCTTTGCGGCATCTCCTACCAGCGTCCCGTGGATGAATCCGTCGGCCTCCGCTTGTGACACCGCCTGAATCACATCGCTGTCCTGCGCAGCTGCAACGGCTACCCGCTTTTTGCGTCCCTGACCGGCGATTTCGATCGCCCGCGCTATCAGTTCGTCCGATGAATGTATCGGCTTGAAGTCCGCCACCCGGTCATCGCCTCATACTAATACGTTTTCAACTGCTCGGAGCCGTTCAGGTATCGTTCGCCGGCGGCCGCCAGCGCTTCCATTTCAAATTCTCCCGGCATCACAACTATACGGCCGAGAAATGAAGTATATTCGGAGATTTTCTCGATCAGCGCTTTGGAATTGGCCATCCCGCCGGTGAGAATTATGGCTTCGAAATCTCCGGACAAGGCGGTCGCCGCCGATCCGATCTCTTTGGCGATCTGGTATGCCATGGCATTGAAATACAACTTCGCCTTCTCGTCGCCAGACATCGATCAACTTCTCCACTTCGCGCAGATCTCCCACCCCCAGATAGGCCACCAGACCTGATTTCTTCGAAAGCTTGTCGATCATTTCCTTTTCGGTGAACTTGCCAGCATAGCAGAGTTTGACCAGTCCACCGATCGGAAGCGCCCCGGCGCGGTCGGGTGAGAAAGGACCCATGCCGAGCAGGGCATCGTTCACGTCCACGACCCGGCCACCGTCGATCGCGGCAATCGACACCCCGCCTCCCATGTGGACACCGACAAATCTGAGATCTTCCAGCCTTCTGCCCAGCCGCGCCGCCTCTCGACGGCACACTTCCTTCAAATTCAAGGCGTGCACTCGGCACTTTCGTTCAATCTCAGGAATCCCACTCACCCGGGCGATGTCAGTGAAATTGTCAACGGTAATCGGATCGGAAATAAGCGAAGGGACGCTAAATCGTGTCCCAAGCTCATGTGCAATCAGGGCACCGAGGTTGGAGGCGTGATTGGAATAGCGCATCGTTTTAAGATCTTGAAGCATCTGATCGCTGATGGCATACGAACCCCCTTCGAGCGGCTTCACCGGAGCTCCTCGTCCGACCACGGCTTTGACCGAACCGGGCGCCAGTTTCAACGACTCAAGCCACCGGTCGATCATCGACATCCGGTAATCGAATTGATCCGCCACATTGTCGAACCGGGCCAACTCAGTATGTTCGTGCCGGATGACTTCTTCGGCCACTTTCTGAGAACCATCGAAGAGTGCAGTCTTGGTCGAAGTAGAGCCGGGGTTGATGATCAACATCAGGTGCGACATTCCCCGCTACACCTCCACTGACGAGAGTTGAACCTGTCGACCTCGATTGAACGCCTGGATGTTGATGTCGACGAACTTCTCTTTCACCTTGTTCTTGAGTACCTGCATCCAGAGCTCGATCTCGAACGGCAGGTAATTCGACAAGACGCCCAGGAGGATCGTGTTTACCAGTCTCGGGTTGCCAAGTTCGCCGGCTATCTTATCGGCTTCGACCGCGATCACCCGTCCGGCCTTTTCACGCATTCTGGTCACCGCGTCTTCGGGATAATGGTACTTTTTCGACGAAGTCACAATTGCCGGAATAAGCTGGGTGCGCGAGACGATGGCCACGCCGTCCTTCTTCATCCAGTCCATCGCCCGCAGCCCTTCGGCCTGCTCGAACGATATCAGGACATCGGCCTGCCCGTACTCAATCGTGGGCGAATACACTTTCGGCGCAATCTTAATATGCGACGATACAATTCCGCCGCGCTGGGACATGCCATGGACTTCGGACTTCTTCACATCGAGACCGAACGTCATCGCGACTTCGGAGATGATCTCCGACGCCAGCAGCACGCCCTGGCCGCCGACACCGACTATGAGTATGTTGAATTTATTGTCTGACATTTTCCATCTCCTACGCTTTCACCATCTGGCTCTGAAGCATGATCGCCTCCGGAGGGCAGACCTGCGCGCAGAGGGTGCATCCGGTGCAGATTGTTGTATCGATAACCGCTTTCGGATGGCCATGTTTGTTGGTTTCCTCCGATGCCGAGATCGCCGGACAGGAGATACGGAAACAGGCCGAGCAGGCGGTGCAGAGTTCCAGATCGACCACATAAGGCTCGTTCATGATCCGCTTGGGCATCAGCACACACGGGCGGTTGGTGATGACCACCGAGGGTTCGGGTCGGGCGACCTCTTCCTGAATCGTGTTTACCACGGTATCGAAATCGTAGGCATCGATAATCCTCACGTTCTTGACGCCGACCGCCCGGCACAACTCGGGAATGTCGATCTTTCCGGCTGGATCACCCATGAGCGTCCGTCCGGTCGCCGGGTGCTGCTGCCCGCCGGTCATGGCCGTGGCCCGGTTATCGAGAATCAGCACGGTCACGTTCGAATTGTTGTAAACGGCATCCATAAGACCGGTGATACCGGAGTGCAGGAAGGTCGAGTCGCCGATTACGGCTACCGTACCCTTCTCCGATCCTTTCACCTTCTCCATACCAATTGCGTTGCCTATTGAAGCGCCCATGCAAATGCAAGTGTCGAGAGCATTCAGCGGCTCCATCACACCCAGCGTGTAGCAACCAATATCTCCGGTCACCGTTACACCCAGTTTCTTGAGCGCCATGAACGCACCGCGATGCGGGCAGCCGGGGCAAAGCACGGGGGGGCGAGGGAACATGTTCGCTTCGGCGGCGATGAGCGCAGCGGCGACATCAATCGGCACTCCAGCTTCTTTCAACCCGGCGGCCACCCTATGCGGCGACAGCTCGCCGAGATGTCCGAAATACTTCTTTCCCTCGACATGGATTCCAGCCGCTTTAATCTGGTCTTCGTAGAACGGTTCCAGCTCTTCGACCACCAGGACCAGGTCGTGCCCCTTGATAAACTTCTCGATCTTCTTCATCGGGAGCGGATAGCTCATCCCGAGCTTCAGATAGTCCAACTCAGGGGCGACTTCCTTCACATACTGGTACGCAACACCACCTGAAATGATACCGACACGCGACCCGTTGTCTTCGACAAAGTTCAGCGGCGTTTCTTCGGTGAATCGCTGAAGTTTCTCGAGGCGTTCGCGCACCACTACATGACGGACCCTGGCGTTCGACGGGATCATCACGTATTTGGCCGGATCCTTGACGAACTTCTTGTCCGGTCCCTTAACCTTATCACCCAGTTCCACGACACTTTTTGAATGCGATATTCGGGTGGTCATTCGGAACAAGACCGGCGTATCGAACACTTCGGACATTTCGAACGCGGTCAGAAGCATATCTTTCGATTCCTGGCTGTCCGATGGCTCAAGCATCGGGATACCTGCGAAACGGGCGTAGAACCTGTTGTCCTGTTCATTCTGCGAGGAATGCATCTCAGGGTCATCGGCCGACACGACGACGAATCCACCGTTGACACCGGTGTAGGCCTGGGTCATAAAGGGATCGGCCGCGACATTCAACCCCACATGCTTCATCGCCACCAGGGCGCGGGCCCCGCCGATCGAGGCTCCGATACCGACTTCGTAAGCCACTTTCTCGTTCGGCGACCATTGCGAATAAACCGAGGGAAATCGCTCGGCGATTGTTTCCAGAATTTCAGTCGAAGGGGTTCCGGGATAGGCGGCAGCCAGTCGAACACCCGCTTCGTACGCTCCCCTGGCAACAGCTTCGTTGCCGGATAATAGTTCTCTCATACGAATATTGCCTTATTTATACCTTACATTCACACAAACAACGTTTCCTGCCGCCCGCAAAGGCGGTCCGCCCGGTCACAAGGCTTTACACCTGTGAATAATTTCACATAAAATAACACCTGCCGCACAGCCGGGCAAGGGGTTTTTTGCCGGTCCGCCGATGCGACAGTGTACGGACGGTCGCCCTGGCATCTCTGTGACTAAAAAATAATGCTGTACTTATTACGTCCACGTTGCTACTATTGCATCACCTCTGCAAGTCCTGAAATTATCATACCGGAGAAAGATATATGAACTACCTCGACGTCTGGTGTAATATCCGAGATACCCATAAAGACCTCGAGTTCGCAGAGTCGGTGGCGGCGTATCTCGACTTCCTGAAAGACCGTGGGTTGATCTCTGACTGGAGGCTGACCCGGAGGAAATTCGGTTTCGGACCTTCGGAACTGGGGGAATTCCACATCCGGATCGGCGGTGAAACGCTTGCGCAACTCGACGATGCGTTCAGCCTGGTAGCCACCCGGGACGGAGAGATCGAGAAACTTCACGCTAAAATGTACGTGCATGTGACAGACCTGAAATCGGCGCTTTATCGGGATTTCCCCGATGACGTCCGGGTTGGCGCCGGCAAATCACAAAAATAATTGCGGAGAATGGCACAATGAAGTACAAGTTCAGTCGATGCATCTGCATCGAGCATCCGCAGCAGCGGGAGATGCGTTCGCTCTATCGGGACTTGCTCGGTTTCGAAGAAGTCGATCAGTCAGCCGGAACGGCTGAACTTCGAGCCGGCAATTTCCGGCTGTTCCTGGACCGAAACGATCAGCCTGCAGTCGCATTCGAACTGCTGGTGCCGAATGCGGAGGAAGCAAAGACCGACCTGATTTCGCGTGGATTCGAAGTGGTCCGCTGGGATGGGCCGGGAAAATGCCGGTATCTTCGCGACCCGTTCGGCATTATATTCAACATCTATGAGGAGCCGGAAGCATTCAAGTAGCTGCGTGATGGCGGAGGTCTGATGCAGGCTCATCGAAAACTGCTCATCACCTTCCTGATCGGTGCGGTGCTGTTTGAGTTGATCGCCGCCTGGCTGGTCGGGCTGGATCGCCCGGCGTGGGAAGACGAAGCCCATTTCTACCAGACGGTCAAGCTTTTCGGCAGTGACCTCTCGTTATCGACCCTCAAGACTTACCCTGAGATGTCGACCCCGTTGCCGTTTGTCGCTTATGCACTGTGGGGAGACCTTTTCGGATTCCAGCTTTCCCATCTTCGCATCCTGTCAATCGTACTCGGCATTCTAACCAATCTCATATTCTTAAAATTGCTGCTGCTCTTGCTAAGAGACATCAGGTTAGTTGTTTTCGGCGCGGTCCTGCTGATCATCCAGCCGTACATGGTAGGATTCTCGATGTTCGTCTATACCGATATATCAGCCATACTGTTCGGAATCATCGCACTTTACGGAATAATAAAGCGATCGTGGTGGATCTGCGCCTTTGGGCTGGCGCTGGCGGTGCTGTGCCGACAGTATATGGCCTTTCTGACGGTAGCCGCGTTTCTGTTTTTTTTCCTGGAGTGGATACTGAAGCGAAAGAACGATTCGATGAAACTGACCGTAGCAGCGATCGCTTCCGCCCTCCCCTATCTGGGGCTTGTGATTCTCTGGGGCGGCACGAGCCCGGACAATCCGCTCCGTAAGCAGTTTCTCGACGAAGGAGTTCGGTTTCATCCGGAAATGCTGTCGCTCTATATCGCCGGCCTGTTTGTTTACGCTTTCCCGGCCCTTGCAGTCAACTATCGTACTTTCTACAAGAATTGGTTTCTTGCCGCCCTATCAGTAATTGGCGTCGGGTTCATCGTGCTCTTCCCCGTTCACGTCTCAAAGCCGCTCGCAATACTTGGGGTCTCCAGGGTCGGGCAGTTTCATCGCTTACTCAAAGATATTTTGGGAAATGAGTTCCTTGTGCACATGGGATTCGCAATCTGCTTTCTGCTTGCCTTGCCTTTGATTTTCTATCTTTTGAAGGATTCGTACGACCGAATTCGACAGGAGACCTTCGACGCCAGACTGCTGATCGCACTCTCAATCATCGTGTTCCTGGCGATGATGCCGTTTTCATATCTCGGGTGGGAGAAGTACCTGATGCCGGTTATCCCCGGCGTGATTGCTTATCTGTGCATGATTTACGAATCCCGAAACGGCTCGCCGGTTTCCGGCATTAGCCGACAAGAGCCGTCTTAATCGCCAATCCAATCAAAAGCAGCCCGCCCACTACTCCGGCACTCCGGCTGAATTTCAATCCGACCGCTTTTCCGAATACCAATCCGAGAATAGTCATGGAAGCGGCCACGATCCCTATTGTCAAGGTTGACAAAAGGATGTGTATATCAACGAGTGCGAGCGTGAAACCGGCCGCGAGTGCATCGACCGAAGTAGCGAACATGAGGGCGAGCAACGATGCTCCCCGGGTCGGATCCCCTTTCCACGAGTGTGGTTCTCCTTTGAATTGCTCCCAGATCAGTCGCCCACCGATAGCGGCTAGAATTACAGCTGCAAGTATCCTCGCCGAAGATCCGATAAATCCGCTGAGGTAGCCGCCGGCGAGCCAGCCGATGATCGGCATTCCGAACTGAGCAAAGCCAAAGTGGAAGGAAAGACGGAAAACGGTCCATCGGTCGAGCTTCCCCAACCTGATTCCGACAGCGATAGCCACAGCAAAAGCATCGATTGCCAGCGCAAACGCCAACGCTACAACATCAAAAACATCCACTCCAACCTCATTATCACGCGCCAAGGCAATACGCGTCAACAGCTTACGCCGACCAGCTCGATTCCCGCAAGGAAATGTGAATCGGGACGAACTCGGCCCTTTCGATAATATCGATTTGTGGGCCGATCAGGGAACATTTTTTTCATCCAGTAGTTGAAAAAATAAACTTTACAGATTAGTAAAGATTTGTTATACTCGGTCGGATGAAGACGAGTAAACTATTGAAAGCGGTGAAATTATGAGAATATCAGCCCTTGAGGAATATGGCCTGAGATGCCTTCTAAATCTAGCCCAGGTTGGGCCCGAAGGGCAGCTCTCCATATCGGATATAGCGGAGAAGGAGGGAATTTCCGTCCCGTATACGTCGAAGCTCCTCTCAATCCTGCGTCAGACCGGGCTTGTCAACGCGTTGCGCGGTCGTGGCGGCGGCTTTTGCATTGCCCGACCGGCCAACGAAATTAACCTGCTCGAAGTGATCACCGCCCTGGGCGGACCATTGATAGATCCGGACCATTGTCATAAATACTCGGGCCAGCTCGAGAAGTGCATACACACCGACAATTGCTCGGTGCACTACACCCTGATGGGTCTTTCCCGACTGGTGGGAGAGTTCCTGAGCAAGCTGACGCTTGAAGATGTGATCAACGGACCCAGCCTGATCGATCTGACCACGATTCAATCGAGGGTTTCCTTGTTGAATCGCGCGCTGAACGAAGAAGAAGATGTCGATCCCGATCCGCAGACGGTGGTCGATACCCAGACTTCTCAGGGGATATAGGCAAGAACGAACAAACCCAATTCGCAAATTCATCAGAAGGATATAGCGATGTCGAATAAGAAACCGATGTTTGAATTCAAGAATGTCCACGTCGAAGTGGAAGGCAAGGAAGTCGTCAAGGGTGTTTCCCTGACGATCAATCAGGGTGAAGTTCATGCCATCATGGGTCCGAACGGATCGGGGAAGTCTTCCCTCTCCAACGCCCTGATGGGACACCCGAGCTATCAGATCACCAGCGGACAGGTGCTCCTGGACGGCAAGGATCTGATGGAAATGGAGTCGGACAAACGTTCGCGGGCCGGACTGTTCCTTGCGTTTCAGTATCCCACCGCCATTCCGGGCGTAACGGTAGCCAATTTCCTTCGCGCCGCCCTTAAGGCGCATCGCGGGCCGGATGCCGATATGTCCGATTTCCGCAAGCTGCTTAAAGGGGAAATGGATGCCCTCGGAATCGATCAGGCGTTTGCCACCCGGTATATCAACGACGGATTCTCCGGCGGCGAAAAGAAGCGGATCGAGATTCTCCAGATGTCGGTGTTGAATCCGAAGATGGCGCTGCTCGACGAGACCGACTCCGGCCTCGATATCGATGCCCTTAAGAAAGTGGCCGAAGGGATCAATCGATTCCACACCGAAAACAACGGTCTGCTGCTGGTGACCCACTATCAGAGACTGCTGAACTATGTCAAACCGGATTACGTGCATGTGATGATGAACGGCGAGTTCGTCAAATCGGGCGGACCGGAACTGGCGCTCAAATTGGAAGATGCCGGGTATGACTGGGTCGGTGAAGAACTCCAGCAACAAGCGGAGGTATAGCTTATGTCCGAAGTAATTAGACAACAAAATCAGGAACTGTCCAGACTCAACGAGGATTACGCGACCAAGTACGGTTTCCATGATCCCGTTGATTATTTCCATAAAGGAGCCAAAGGGCTCAGTCACGAAGTAGTCGAAATGATTACGCGGATGAAGAAAGAGCCGAAGTGGATGGCCGATCGCCGTCATGAAGCGCTCGATATCTTCTACTCGAAACCGACTCCGCAGTGGGGAAATACCAAGCTCCTCAGCGAGATCGATTTCGAGAATATCTACTACTTCATGAAGCCGATCGAATTCCAGGGAAAGAGCTGGGACGATGTTCCCGAGTACATTAAGAAGACGTTTGACCGGCTCGGGATCCCCGAAGCGGAAAAGAACTTCCTCGGCGGCGTGTCGGCCCAATATGAGTCGGAAGTGGTCTACCACAACATGCGCCAGGATCTGAAGGACCAGGGTGTCATATTTCTCGATATGGACAGCGGACTTCGCGAGCACGAAGATATCGTGAAGAAGTTTTTCGGTACGATCATCCCCTCCACCGACAATAAGTACGCGGCCCTGAATACCTCCGTATGGTCAGGCGGTTCGTTCATCTATGTACCGCCGGGTATCGACGTCAAAATCCCGCTGCAGGCGTATTTCCGCATCAATGCGGAAAACATGGGCCAGTTCGAACGGACGCTCATCATCGCCGACAAAGGTTCCCGGGTACACTATATCGAAGGATGCACGGCGCCGGTCTACTCCACCGACTCGCTGCATTCGGCGGTCGTTGAATTGATCGCGCTCGAAGGATCTTACATCCGGTACACGACCATTCAGAACTGGGCGCGGAATATCTACAACCTGGTGACCAAGCGGGCCACCGCTCACGCCCATGCCACTGTGGAATGGGTCGACGGCAACCTCGGCTCTCGGCTTACGATGAAGTATCCCTGCATCCAGCTGGTCGGTGAAGGAGCCAAGGGAGAGATTCTCTCGGTGGCGTTCGCCGGAACCCAGCAGCACCAGGATGCCGGAGCGAAGGTGATCCATGCCGCACCGAATACGTCTTCGCGGATTACTTCGAAGTCGATCTCGAAAGACGACGGCCGGGCTTCGTATCGCGGTCTCGTGAAGATCCATAAGAACGCCATCAATTCGAAAGTATCGGTCGAATGCGATGCCCTGCTCATCGGAGAAGACGCCCGCTCCGACACCTATCCGACGATGGAAATCGACAACGAGCAGGTCCGGGTCGAACACGAAGCACGCGTGTCCAAAGTCGCCGAAGAACAGCTCTTCTATCTTACCAGTCGCGGACTGACCGAAGATGAAGCGAGACTGCTTATCGTCAACGGCTTCATGGAGCCGTTCACCAAAGAACTGCCGCTCGAATACGCGGTCGAACTGAACCGGCTGATCGAGCTCGAAATGGAAGGATCGATCGGTTAATCCGAACACGGAATTGATTATGAACGACACACAGACAGACATTCAGATACCTGATATCTCGCCCGAGCTGGAGCGCGGGCCGCAGTGGCTCCGTGACCTTCGTCACGCCAGCCAGCAGGCTTACAACTCTACCCCGCTCCCCCGCCGTGGTCTTCACCTCTGGCGGTATACCGATCCTTTCAGGTTCACGGTTGACCGTGATTCGGTCGCGGATACTTCGTTCGGGGAGAATTTTGATATTGTCGAAAAGCGCGAGATGAAGAATCTCGACGACGGCCACCTTGCCGGACTCATCACCGATCTCGGCGGGCGTGAAGTCAAGGTCCGCACCGGAAGCGCTCTCGCCAGCGCAGGCGTGATCGTGTCATCCCTTTCGGAAGCAGTGACGAAGCATACTGATCTGGTTGAACAGTATCTCTACCAGTTGGTGAATAGAGAGACGGGCAAGTTCGAGGCGATGAACGGAGCGCTCTGGAATGATGGCATTTTCATCTACGTCCCGGACGGCAAGCAGATCGACCAGCCGATCCATCTGCTTCGTGAGGCCGGACTGGCCCGATCGGCGCAGTTCCCGAGACTTCTGGTAGTGGTCGGAAAAAATGCCCGATTGACCATTATCGATGAATACGGCGGCGGCTCGTTTGATGAAAAAGACGGCATGAGCTACTCCAATGGCGCGGTCGAAATCTTCGGACTCGCCGACAGTCACACCCGTTATGTCATGCTGCAGCGCCAGTCCTCGGCTACAACTTCGTATCTCACCCACCGCGCAAGTATTGCTCAGGGCGCCACGATGTTGACGATTCCGCTCGCGTTCGGCGGTGCCATGACCAAACAGAATTTTGGCGTACAGATGATAGGACCGGGTGCCGAAAGTCAGATGTTCGGGCTGTTGTTCGGCTCCGAGTATCAGCATTTCGACAACCACACGCTGCATGATCACAGATCGGGACAGACCCACTCGAATATCGACTTCAAGGTTGTGCTGCGGGATAAGGCGGTATCGGCCTACACCGGCTTGATCAGAATCGAGAACCACGCCAAAGGCTGCCAGGCATATCAGGAGAACCGCAACCTGCTTCTGAACAAAGGAACCAAAGCGGAGACGATCCCTGAGCTTGAGATTCTCAACGAGGATGTTTCCTGCTCCCACGGCGCGACGATCGGCCCGATCGACCCGATGCAGGTATTTTACCTCGAATCACGCGGGATTCATCACGAAGAGGCCGTCCGAATGGTCGTCAGCGGCTTCGTCGCTAAGACCTTGAAGCAGGTACCGGATGATCTGCGCGAGCGAATTACCGAGTTTGTCGAACAGCGACTGGAGGGGATCTAGAATGCCCGAGTTCGTGAGAGTCGCCGGGACCGACGATATCCCGCTCGGGAAAATGAAGTCGTTCGAAGCAAAACATACTCGCGTAGTGATCTGCCACATGACCGACGGATTCTATGCGCTCGCCGATGAGTGCACCCACGATGGCGCTCCCATCAGCACCGGATATGTGCGTGGAGAAGATGTGGTTTGTCCCAGGCACGGTGCCAGGTTCAACATTAAGTCAGGCGATGTCATGGCGCCGCCTGCGATCGTCGGGATCGACACGTATGAAGTCAAGATCGAAGGAAACGACATTTACGTTCTGATAGACTGAATACTGAAAGAAGATATAAGCGATGCAACCGGAAATAAAAAAGACCAGCCCGTCGGAAATCAAGGCATCAGGGCTGGATGTAAACGCCATCAAAGCGGACTTCCCCATTCTTTCGCAGCCGATCAATGGGCACCGCCTGGTTTATTTGGACAATGCCGCCAGTACCCAGAAGCCGAATTCGGTGATCGAAGCTGAGAGTGAATTCTACCGTAAATCGTATGCGAATATCCATCGCGGCCTGCACACCCTCGCGGAACGGGCGACTCAGGCGTATGAATCGACTCGCAAACATGTCGCCGGATTTATCGGCGGCGTCAAGCGCCAGGAAGTGATCTTCACCAGCGGTGCGACCGAGGCGATCAATCTGCTTGCCTACACCTGGGGGGATGCGAACATCAAGGAAGGGGACGAAATCGTTATCACCGAGATGGAGCATCACGCCAATCTCGTCCCCTGGGTGATTCTCGCTCAGAAGAAGAAAGCTGTCTTGAAACAGATTCCGATCACAGTCGACGGACACCTTGATTTAAGCAATATCGAGCAATTCCTGACACCAAAGGTGAAGCTGCTGGCCGTTTCCCACATGTCCAATGTGCTGGGGACGATCAATCCGGTGAAGGAACTTGCGGCAATGGCACACAGGAACGGGACAATCGTTCTTGCCGATGGCGCGCAGGCGGCACCGCACCTTGCCGTCGACGTGAAAGATCTCGACGTCGACTTCTACGCCTTCTCGGCTCACAAGATGCTCGGGCCGACCGGAGTCGGCGTGCTGTACGGTCGCGAGACGCTGCTCGACGCCATGCCCCCCTTCAACATGGGTGGTGAGATGATCAGCGAAGTCCGGTTTGACCGGGTTACCTGGGCGGATCTCCCGCACAAATTCGAAGCCGGTACGCCGAACATCGCCGGAGTTGCGGCTTTCAATGCCATCGCTGCAGTATCTGGATAAGATCGGCATGGACAATGTCCGCAGGCATGAAATCGCCCTGACCGGTTATGCCATAGACAGGTTGTCCGAAATCGAAGGACTGGAGATTCAGGGACCCAAAAATCCAGAAGAACGGGGTGGCGCGATTTCGTTTACCGATTCGAAGATCCATCCGCACGATATCAGTACCTTTTTGGACACCCGCGGTATTGCCATTCGGGCCGGACACCATTGCGCCCAGCCGCTCATGCGGGTCATGGAAAAGATTGCCACCGCCAGAGCTTCGTTGTATATTTACAATGACGAAGCGGATATCGACGTCTTAGTCGATGCTCTCAGAGAGATGAGGAGATATTTCGGCGTATGAACGAACAGCTTGATGACATGTATCGGGAAGTGATCCTGGATCACTATCGGGCACCCCGAGGCAGCAAGCCGATAGCCCATATAGATTTGACCTCCGAAGGGAAGAACCCGTCGTGCGGCGATGAAATCGCCCTGCGGGTTGCGATGGACGACGGCCGGGTGCAGGATATTCATGTCGACTGTCACGGCTGCGCCATCTCTACCGCTTCAGCCTCCATGCTCGCCGAGTACATCAAAGGCAAGACGCTCGACGAGGCGATTCGAATTGCAGATGTCGTCAAGAAAATGCTCAAAGGGGAAGACGACCAGATCCCTGAGGACTACGAAGATCTGGAAGCGCTGAAAGGTGTCCGCAATTTCCCAGTCCGGATCAAGTGCGCTCTGCTTGCCTGGATGACGCTGATCGAAGGACTCAAGAATTACAAGGCCGGGTTGGATGATCATAAAGTCACCACGGTCTCGACTGAAGATAAGGACTGATCGCTTTGCCCGTACCCACCAATGAACAGGTGATGGAAGCGCTTAAACCGGTACACGACCCGGAAATCCGTATCGGAATCGTTGATCTGGGGCTGGTCTACGACGTTCTCGTCGAAGAGACCGGCAAGGTGCTGGTCAAAATGACCCTGACCACACCGGGATGCCCCTACGGCGAGATGCTGCTCACGATGGTTCACCGGGCAGTCGAAGAGCTGGACGGAGTTACCGAAGTGGAAGTTCGGTTAGTCTGGGACCCGCCGTGGGATCCGAAAGAAATGTGCTCCGACGGCGCCAAAGATATGCTCGGCATCTGGTAATCCTCCTTTTTCGGCCTTTGATTCCCACTATTAATCGCTCGAACTCTTAGTATCACATTCTGATAGCTCTCGATATTTAACCAAAATCGATCTTTACAAAGCAGGCGAAATCGGCTAAACTGTGCACTTGCCAATACCACCTGCCGGAATATTATAGAGAGAATTGATACACTATGGCGGAGCTGAACAACTCAGACCTGAATGCCCTTCGAATAGATCGATCGAAGAAATTCGACGACCGTCCTCGCAGCAAAGTGTGGAAATGGCTATTTCTGGCCCTCCTTTTGATCATCGTGGTCGTGGGATATTTCGTTCTGAAAGGGCGGGTCTCTCCGGCTACCAAAGTCAAAGCGACTACCGTAACATATATCACCGGTTCGGCCTCTCAGGCGAGCCTGGTCGCTTCCGGTTACGTTGTGGCCCAGCGCAAGGCCGAAGTAGCTTCCAAAGGAACCGGACGGCTGAAGTATCTCGGCTTTGAGGAAGGCGACACGGTGCATACAGGACAGGTCATTGCAGAACTCGAGAATGACGATATCAAGGCTGAAGTTGCTCTGGCCAGGGCGAACCTGATGAATGCCGAGGCCGATTCTTTGAACGCCGGACGTCTTTACCGCCGACAGCAGAAGCTGTACGATTCATCGGCCGTTACACAAGTAGCTTTGGAAGACGCCGAGACCGCTTACCTGCAGGCAAAAGCCTCCGTGGCCGCCGCGGCAGCGAATCTGCAGTCAGCTCAAGTGAATCTGGAAAACACAATTATACGCGCACCCTTCAGCGGAACAGTGCTGACGAAGAATGCCGATGTCGGCGAAGTGGTCGCGCCATTCGCTTCCTCATCAAGCTCGAAAGGCTCAGTTGTCACCCTGGCCGACATGAGTTCACTCGAGGTGGAAGCCGATGTTTCGGAGTCCAACATTTACAAAGTATTCGTCGGGCAGAAATGCGATATCGTCCTGGACGCCTATCCGGATCATACCTACCGCGGGCTGGTAAAGAAAATTGTGCCGACAGCCGACCGGGCCAGAGCTACCGTGCTGACTAAAGTTACCTTCGACGATATCGACAGCCGGGTCCTCCCGGAAATGTCGGCGCGGGTGAACTTCTTCCCAAAGGACATGAGCGCGAGCGAGCAGCCCGCCAGCCGGACGCTCGTCGTTGACAAACAGGCGATCACGACGCGCGACGATCAGAAAGTAGTGTATCGCATCATTAAGGACAAGGTCGAGCAAGTGCCCATAACGATAGGAAGGCAGCTTGGTGACCAGACTGAAATTACAAGCGGGCTGACCGATGGTGACCGCGTGGTCCTCTCCCCTCCCGGCAAAATGACTTCGGGCGAGAAGATCGAAATCACTCAGTAAGAACGATCCATTCAGATATTTGCAGGAGAAGCTTCATGAGCGACTCTTTTGTTGAACTCAAAAGCGTATACAAATCCTACTGGCGCGACAGCCTCGAGATTCCCGTCCTCCATGACATTAACCTGAATATCGCCGAGGGCGAGTTCATGGCCCTCATGGGACCGTCCGGTTCTGGCAAGACGACTTTGCTGAACTTGCTGGCCGGAATCGACCGCCCAAGCTCCGGTGATCTGGTAGTGGCGGGCGAACGAGTGGGAGGACTGTCAGAGCACGACCTTGCCCGATGGAGAAGCAGGAATATCGGGTTTGTGTTTCAGTTCTACAACCTGATGCCTGTATTGAATGCCTTCGAAAACGTCGAGCTGCCCCTTCTGTTGACCAAACTGAACAAGAAGGAACGGCGCAAACAGGTGGAAGCAGCGCTTTCTATTGTCGGGCTGGCCGACCGAATAAAGCACTACCCGAATCAGCTCTCCGGCGGCCAGGAACAGAGGGTCGCCATTGCCCGTGCTATCGTCACCGATCCAAACGTCATTCTCGCGGACGAACCGACCGGCGATCTGGACAAACAGTCGGCCGAAGACATCATGGAGCTTTTGTCCAAACTGAACAGTGAGTTCAACAAGACGATTATCATGGTCACCCACGACCCGAGGGCAGCAGAGAAAGCGAAGCGGACCCGTCACCTGGATAAAGGGGAGTTGACCGACTGATGAAGGTGATGAAGCTTATCGTGCGCAACACGACGCGCCACCCGTTGCGCTCATTCCTCACGGTACTTGGCCTGGCGATTGCCGTTATGGCGTTTGCGGTGATCCGGACGACTATCTCGGCCTGGTACGCCGGAGCACAGGCGTCATCCCCCAATCGCCTCGTAGTAATCAATCGGGTATCACTGGTGTTCACGCTTCCGATCGCCGACAGGGAGAAGATCGAAAAGGTCGATGGGATCACCGGTATTTCATGGGCGATGTGGTTCGGCGGGATCTATGTCGATCCGAAGAACTTCTTCGCGCAGTTCGCCGTGGATCCGACGACGTATTTCCAACTTTATCCGGAGTACATCATTCCCCCTGAACAGATGGAGAATTTCCAGAAAGAGCGGAATGCCGTTATCGTAGGGCGTGCGCTGGCCGACCGGTTCGGCTGGTCGATCGGAGATCCGATCCGGATGACGGGAACGATCTATCCCGGCAACTGGGATTTCGTTATCCGAGGAATCTACACCGGAGCGAAAGAGGGAACCGATGAATCCCAGTTCTTTCTCCGGTTTGACTATCTCGATGAGCGGATGAAGCAGGAGGCTCCGGGGCGAGTCGGCCAGGTAGGATCGTTCATTGTGCGAATTGCCGATCCGTCCCAGGCGGCTCAGATTTCAGATAAAATCGACGCTCTGTTCAAAAACTCGCTGGCCGAAACCAAAACCCAGACCGAAGAGGCGTTCCAGTTGAGTTTCGTGGCGATGGCAGGTACGATCGTGACCGGTCTTCGTATTATTTCCATTCTGGTTATCGCGATTATTCTGCTGGTACTTGCGAACACAATGGCCATGACTGCCCGCGAAAGAATCTCGGAGTATGCCGTTATGAAGACGTTGGGATTCAGCCCGCTTCACATTGTCGGGCTGATATTCGGCGAGTCGCTGTTTATCGCCGCTTTGGGAGGAGTCTTCGGCGTACTTATCACCTTTCCAATCGCCGGGTTGATCAAAGTAGCGATGGGTGCGTTCTTCCCTATTTTCAAGATCCATCCGATCACCCTGGCCCTCGGATTTGCGGCCGCTCTGTTTGTAGGCTTGCTCGCATCCATCTTCCCGGCGGTGAAGGCGGTGAAAACGTCGATTGTCGACGGTTTACGAATAGTCGATTGACAGGTGAACTATGCCCTTACTTATAAGCTACTCATTCAAGAATATTTTTGCCCGTAAGCTGACATCGTTCTTAACGATCTTCGGCATCGGCCTGGTGGTGTTTGTCTTCAGCGCCGTGCTGATGCTGTCCAATGGACTCAAGCAAACGCTGGTGGCCACCGGCTACACCGACAACGCCATCGTTATTCGACGAGCTTCACAGACCGAAGTGCAGTCGATTTTATATCGCGATGTCGCCAACATCATAAAAGCCGATCCGGCCATCCAGAAAGACAGCTCCGGAACCCCCCTGGCCACCAATGAGATTCTGGTGCTGATCAATCTCCCGAAAAGATCGAACGGTGAGCAAGCCAATGTGCCGGTGCGCGGAGTCACCCCGATGTCGATGAGAATCCGCCCCGATTTCAAACTGGTCGAGGGCAGAATGTGGCAGCCGGGAACTTCGGAAATTATCGCCGGCAAGAAAGCGGCCGCGACCTTTGCCGGCGCCGGTCTGGGCGAAACCGTCCGGTTTGGCATGCGTGACTGGAAAGTCGTCGGTGTATTCGAAACGGGCGGATCCGGATTCGAATCCGAATTGTGGGGGGATGTTGATCAGATGATGGATGCGTTCGGGCGGCCGGTGTTTTCATCGGTGACCATGAAACTGAAAAACCCGCAGGCGTTCGATGAACTCAAATCACGGCTCGAAGGAGATCAGCGGTTGTCGGCCGAGGTGTATCGCGAAAAAGACTATTATGCCAAGCAGTCGCAGACGATGACGACCTTTATTCAGGTTCTCGGACTGGTTATCTCGATCATCTTCTCCCTTGGCGCTATTGTGGGAGCGATGATTACCATGTATTCGGCGGTCGCCAACAGAACGTCGGAAATCGGGACCCTTCGGGCGCTCGGCTTCAGTCGAAAATCGGTGCTCTTCGCCTTCCTCATCGAATCCTTACTCATCGCGCTGATCGGATGCACGATCGGTCTCGTGGCGGCATCGTTTCTAAGACTGGTTGAGGTTTCGACGACCAACTGGGATACCTTCGCCGAGCTGGCCTTCTCCTTCCGACTTTCCGACAGGATCGTCATTGACTCGATCATCTTTGCGATTGTGATGGGATTCGCCGGTGGATTTCTTCCAGCCGTACGGGCGGCAAGATTCAAGATCATCAACGCCCTTCGGGCGAAATAAGCGTACAATTAAAAACCCGGCGCTGGTTCGACCAGAGCCGGGTTCTCTTTATCTCAAACTTGTCTTCTCGATCTACATCAGAGAATAACCACCGTCGACAATTACCGTCTGGCCGGTGATCCAGCTTGCTTTTGGCCCGGCAAGAAAGACGACCACATCGGCGACCTCTTCAGGAGTCCCCACCCGCTTGAACGGAGTACGTGCTGAGACTTCATCAAGCATATCCTGATAGTTCGGAAAACCCTTCAGGGCATTGGTGTCGATAAACCCACCCGAGACACAATTGACGGTGATATGTCTGGAAGCCATCTCGACGGCCATATACTTCACCATATTCTCAATCGCCGCTTTGGAGACGCCGATCGAAGCATAGCCGGGGATATAGCGGATGGATCCTAATGACGATAGGGTCACGATGCGGCTGTGGTCAGGCATCATCGGTGAGGCGAGCTGCACACAATTCAGGAAGGCCCGGGCGTTGGTGTGCATGGAGAGATCCCAGGCTTTGTCATTGATTTCCATCATGCTGGTGAACAGACCGAGCGCGGCATTGGAAATCAGGATATCAAGCTTACCGAATTTCTCTTTGATTTCATCGAACAACGGCGGGAGCTGTTCATGGTTGCCGATGTTGGCCCGCAGGGCGAGGCACTCGACACCATAGCTCTTGATCTTTTCGACCGTCTCGTTGGCTGCCTGGCGGGAGCGGAAATAGTTTACCACCACATGGGCACCCTGCTCCGCCAGCTTTTCGGCGACACTTCGGCCAATCCCTTTCGTCCCCCCGGTGACAAATGCAACCTTCCCTTTAAGTTCCATCTTTGGCATTCCTTATTCGTGAATGGCGGAGTGGTTCAGATGACGTTGCCGCCGGCCTGTGACTCGATATCCTCGGCAATCTCTTCAAGCTTAACAGGATAGAAGGCGGTACGGAACAATTCCGCGTATTTGCCCAGAAGATTGTCGCCAAAATCGCCCAAGTCAACCTTTTTATTCGTGATTTGCCGGACCGAGGTCATCACCGATGATTGCAGTCCGCAGGGATTTATCTCGTTGAATTCGTCGAGATCCGTGTTCAGATTCACCGCCACCCCATGGAAAGAGATCCATTTCTTGATGGCTACGCCAATCGAGGCTATCTTCTTGTCATCCACCCAGACACCAGTATACTCGTCGCCTTTTTTCGCTTTGATCCCGTACTCGGCGAGGGCGTTGATCACTCCCTGCTGGATATTCGACATGAACAGGTGTACGTCGCGGCCTCTTCGGGTCAGATCGAAAATGAAGTAAGCGACCAGCTGTCCCGGGCCGTGGTAGGTAACGTCTCCCCCCCGCTCGATGAAGAACGGTTCTTCTTTGAGATTCTTGTAATTGTCGGCGTGGCCGTTCTTGCCCACCGTTATTACCGGAGGATGTTCTACCAGGATGATGGTGTCACGAGCCATGCCTTCGCGGCGAAGTTTCACCAGGCCCCTCTGCCAGGTGAGGACCCGGTCGAATTCGACTTTCCCCAATCGAAGGACCCACCCAAAGGCTTCTGTCTGTTTGGGTGCCGCCATTCGCATTATCTGAGCTGCAGGGTCAGCTTCTTGATGTCGGCCAGATACTCATGGACCCGATGGAGGAATTGAACCGCCGTGTGGCCGTCGATCAACCTGTGATCGAATGACATCCCGAAACTGGAGATATCACGAACGGTGATTTCTCCGTTGACAACCCACGGACGTTTCACGATCGCATGGATTCCGAGAATAGCGACCTGGGGCTGATTGATGATCGGTGTTGAGGCGGTCGCACCGAACATGCCGGCGTTGGTGAGCGAAAAAGTTCCGCCGCTGACATCGTCCGGCATCAACTGATTCTTACGTGCCCGCTCGCCGATCGACTGGATTTCGACGGCCAGTTCGACAATTGTCTTTTTGTCGGCATCTCGGATGACCGGAACGATCAGGCCCTCTTCGCGGGCGACCGCAATTCCGATATTGTAAAAGTGCTTGAGGATGATTTCTTTCTCGGTCATTGAAGCATTGATCTTCGGAAACTCCTTCAGCGCCACGCAGCAGGCCTTGATGATAAACGGCATGAAGGTGATGTTCGCGCCATAGGTTCGCTTGAAGTCCCCTTTGATCTCGTTGCGATAAGCCACCAATTCGGTCATGTCGATATCTTCAAATGTCGTGACATGCGGAGAGGTCTGGACCGATTTGACCATGTGCTCGGAGATCACCTTGCGGATCCCCTGGAGCGGTTGGCGAGTTTCGCGCAGATTGATCGGGAGCGGTTCGAACCTGGGTATTTCGACCTTCACCAGCGGCTGTGCCGGTGCAGCCTCTGACGGAGCAGCAGCGGCGGCCGGAGCCGGCTGAGCGAACGAACCGATAGGCATCGGCGGGGCGGGGATCGGACCGGCCGTAAATCCGGCGGCGCTGGAACGCCCTTCAACCTCACGCATTATATCTTCGACGGTCACGATGCCGTTCTTGCCGGTGGGCGTAACGGTCGAAGCATCGAGCGAATACTGGCGGACCAGCATCTTGACTTTCGGAGACATCTTCCCTTTGCCGACTCCGGCCGTTCCCTTGACTTCCTGCTTAGGTCTGGAAGGCGCAGCGGTGGTGGAAGCTGTCGATGCAACGGGGGCGGCCTGGGCGGGAGCGGCCTTCTGGGCCGGAGCCGAAGAGCCGTTACCGGTCGATCCGTCATCGATTACGGCAATGCGAGTACCGACCGGAACAACATCCCCTTCCTTGGCGAGCTGCTGGGTCAGAATTCCGGCCGCTTCGGCCGGGATCTCAACATTGACCTTGTCGGTCATCAATTCCACGAGCGGTTGATTGAGCTTAACTTTATCGCCGATTTTGACTTTCCATTCGAGAATTGTCCCCTCGAGGACCGATTCACCCATTTGCGGCACCAAGACATCGAGAGCCATATGCGTAAGTCCTTCTATTTCAAGTGGTGAACGACGTATTCAGCCGAGTAAACGTAGCCAATATAAGTAAACTTTTGGGGTATAGTCAAGGTTCCGAAAGCCAAAAAGCCGTTCGGCTCAGCTTACCTCGAGCATCTTCTCTAGAGCCAGCAGGGCCTCACTTCGGGTCGGTTCAGGTACCCGGATTGGGCGTATATCCGCATAGTGTTCAAGCGTATAGGCCAGATCGTTGAGGGTGGTACGATACATATTAGCGCAGACCGGGCAAGTTTTACCCGACAACTCCATTATAGTCTTGTCCGGATGCTCATGGGCCATTCGGTTGATCAGATTGATCTCCGTACCAATTGCTATAGTCGATCCGACAGGGGCTTTCGCGCAGAATTCGACGATGAATCTGGTTGAGCCGCTGGCATCAGCCGCTTCGACTACCTCGTGCGGACACTCCGGATGAACTACGATCAGAATTCCTGGATGCTCGGCGCGAATTGTGTCGACATGCTCGCGCGTGAAGTTGGTATGGACATGACAATGCCCCTTCCAGAGAATCACCTTCGCCTTAGCGATCTGATCGGCAGTGAGTCCGCCCCGCTCGCGCGAGAAATCCCAGATGACCATATCCTCCGGCTTCAGACCGTACTTGATCCCCGAATTGTAGCCAAGATGCTCATCCGGAAAGAAGAACAGCTTTTCGCGTTTACCGAATGCCCACTTGTAAGCGGCGTCCGCGTTGGACGAAGTGCATATTAGACCGCCGTGCTTGCCGGTGAACGCCTTGAGTCCCGCCGCGGTGTTCATATAAGAAATCGGCATGATTTTCTTGTCGCCGCCGAACTCTTCAAGATACCGCCATGCCTCCAGGACATCGGCCATCTCCGCCATGTCGGCCATCGGGCATCCGGCCAGCGGATTGGGCAGATAGACCATCTTGTTCTCGTCGGTGAGAATATCTGCTGCTTCGGCCATGAAGTGCACTCCGCAGAAAACAATGGTCTCAACATCCTTCTGCTCCGCTGCAATCTTCGAGAGCCCGTAACTGTCACCGATATGATCGCCGAACGCAACCACCTCGATTCGCTGGTAGTGGTGCGCCAGGATGATCAGCTTTCTGCCCAGCCTCTCTTTGGCAGCTCGAATGCGATCCTTCAGTTCCTCGACCGGAGCTTCACGATATTCCTGTGGAAGGGAGAAATACATTCAGGACTATTCCTTCTGTGACTCCCGCTTTTCGCGGGCAATCCGTTTCATGACCAGTTCGTGCTTGTCAGTCGAGTGGCCGGGGCTCACTTTGGCGCGTGGATCTACAAACGCTTTCGCATTGTTGACCGCGATCGCCACCTCGCCGCAACCGGTCGAGATCAGCTTGAGTTTGCCGTCGTAATTAACAATATCCCCGGCCGCGTAGACACCATCGATATTAGTACGCATCCGGGAATCGACTTTGATAGCGTTCTTATCGATCTCCAGCCCCCAGTCCTCGATCGGGCCAAGATTCGTGATGAACCCGATATTAAAAATTATCGCGTCGACCTTCATCCGCTCCTGCTCTCCGGTCTGGGTCTGGATGATCGTGGCATAGCGCACCCAATCGTCTCCCTCGATCTGCTTGACTTCCCAGAACGGGAATTTCATCCGGACCGAAGACTCCTTCACCTTCCGTACTGAATCTTCGTGCGCGGCGAAGAAATCATTGCGGTGGATATGGGTGATCGAGCGCGCCACCGGCTCCAACATCATCGAATAATCGAACGCCGAATCACCGCCACCCACGATCAAAATCTCTTTGTCTTTGAAATCGTTCAACCGCCTCACGCAGTAAAAGACGCCGGCATTTTCAAGCTCGTGAATGTTCGGAATGTCCAGCCGTTTGGGGATATAGGCTCCCATGCCGGCGCAGATCACGGCCGTCCTGGAGATATGCTCCGCTTTATTGGTCGTGAGTTTGATAAGTCCGTCCTTCGTGCGCTCGACACCGATGACCTTCTCTTCGAGGCAATAGGTGTGATCGTATTGTCCCGCCTGCTGACCGAGCATTTTCACGAGGTCTTTGGCGAGCACTTTGGGGAACCCGGCGACATCGTAAATATACTTTTCGGGATAGAGGGCCATCAGGCCCCCGCCGATTTCCCCGAGCATGTCAATCACCTTCGTGCGGGTGCGCCTGAGCCCGGCATAATACATCCCGTACAGGGCGACCGGCCCGGCACCTACGAAGGTAATGTCGAATACTTCGTTATCGTGGCTTATTATTTCCATACACTTCACTCATACAACAGCGCCGTCACCGTCCGGTTCTCGCGACGGTCGATCTATTTGTCCCGGGCTTTCTCGATCTTGGCCCAGCTGTCGCGCAGCGAGACCGTCCGATTGAACACCGGGCGCTCATCGGTCGATTCCACCGAATCGACACAGAAATACCCGTGCCGCATGAACTGATATTTGCTCAAGGGTGCGGCATCCTTCAAGCGACGGTTCCAGCTTGCAATTCGACAGGCTTTCAAGCGAGTTCGGATTCAAATCCTCGCGATAGTCGTGATCCTTCCCCGGTTCTTCGGCCAGGAACAGATTCTCATAGAGGCGGACTTCAGCATCGACGGCATGCGAAACCGAGACCCAATGGAGTGTTCCTTTCACCTTGCGACCGTCGGGAGATTCACCTCCTCGCGAGGCCGGGTCGTAGCTGCATCGAAGCTCAATCACTTCCCCTGTCTTCGGGTCTTTGACCACCTTCTCACATTTGATGAAGTAGGCATGTTTCAGCCGTACCTCCTGCCCCGGTGCAAGACGGAAATATTTCGGCGGCGGATCTTCGCGGAAATCATCCTGCTCGATATAGATCTCGCGGGTAAACGGAATCATCCGGGTACCGGACGACGGATCTTCCGGATTGTTCACTGCTTCGACATCCTCAACCTGGCCCTCCGGATAATTCTCGATTACCACTTTCAGCGGGCGCAGAACCGCCATGACGCGGGGTGCGCGAATATTCAGATCCTCGCGAAGACAATGCTCGAGCAGGGCGATATCGACAATGCTCTCCCGTTTGGCGACGCCGATCCGGTCGCAGAAAACTCGAATCGCCTCCGGGGTGTATCCTTTGCGTCGGAAGCCGGCAATAGTAGGCATGCGGGGATCACTCCAGCCGGAGACGTGCTTTTCCTGTACCAACTGCAGCAGCTTCCGCTTGCTCATCAGAGTGTAACTCAGATTCAAACGCGCGAACTCTATCTGCTGAGGGTGATAGACCTTCAGCACATCGAGAAACCAGTCATATAGCGGTCGATGATCCTCGAATTCGAGCGTACAGAGCGAATGGGTAATCTTCTCTTCGGAATCCGACAGGCAATGCGTGAAATCATACATCGGATAGACGCACCATTTGTCGCCGGTTCGATGATGGCTGGCATGTTTGATGCGGTAAATGGCCGGGTCGCGCATATTGATATTGGGGGAAGCCATGTCGATCTTGGCGCGAAGGGTCCGGGCACCGTCTTCGAATTCACCCTTACGCATCCGCTCGAACAGATCCAGATTTTCTTCGATGGTGCGGGTGCGATAGGGGCTGTCTTTGCCCGGCTCGGTCAAAGTCCCGCGATACTCGCGCACCTGTTCGGGAGTCAAATCGCAGACGTAAGCCTTGTCCATCTTGATAAGCTCGACCGCGAAATCATAGAGCCGGTCGAAATAGTCCGAAGCATAGTAGAGGTGTTTACCCCAGTCGAATCCGAGCCATTTGACATCCTCGACAATCGCGTCGGTGTACTCGACATCTTCTTTCACCGGATTGGTGTCATCGAAGCGAAGATGGCAGACCCCGCCCTTGTTCTCGGCCGCGACGCCGAAATTGAGGCAAATCGACTTGGCATGACCGATGTGTAAATAACCGTTCGGCTCCGGAGGGAACCGGGTGACCACGCGGCCATCGTATTTATCGGTCTTCAGATCTTCGGCGACTGTCGAGCGAATGAAATCGCTCGTAGTGTTTGCGCCGTCTTTCGATGATTCAGCTTTGGTGTTATCGTTTTCCATTTTCGCACTATTCCCGTATTTTGGTGGAGAAAAGCGATTCTCCGGCTGCTACCGCGTGTAGGTACCCGCGTATGGGGTGCATAACAGCCCGGGGATCCGAAGGTTCGCGGCCCGGGCGGTCAAATTGCCGGTCTCAATCAAGTTCGGCGAGGCGGGCGAGCAGTTTCTCGTTGTCCGGGACTACCGCCAGATCCACCGAATCGATATATTGTATTATCCCTGCCTTATCGACGATAAAAACGGTCCGCCGGGCAAATCCACGATCGTCGTCGAATATACCATACCTCCGCGCGACTTCGCCATGCGGCCAGTAATCCGACATCAGCGGAAACGGCAGCCCGCCCATCGACTTCGCCCAAGCCTTATGACACGGAATCGAGTCGACCGAAATGCATAACAACTGGCAGCCGGCTTCGTCGAACCGTTCGAAGATCGATTTGAATCCGGGGATTTGGGTCGAACAAACCGGTGTCCAGTCCCCCGGATAAAAGGCGAGAACCACGTTCCGTCGCCCCTTATACCACCAGAGGTTCAGCTCTCCTTCGTTGTGCGTCGGGAGCGTGAAATCGGGGGCCGGGTCGCCCACGCGAAGCACCCTGGTTTCAACTCCGTTTTGTATCAGCTCGTCGTTACTCATCATAATCACCGTAGAGATCATCTTCGAAACTATCTTCGTCATCCACGGTCTCGTCGTTCAAAAAATCCGAATCGTCTTCGCTCCACTCGGAGAACTTGCTCTTGGGTGCGCCGCAGACCGGACACATCTCCGGAAGTTCTTCCTCATCGTGCACATAGCCGCAGATCTCACAGACCCACTGCATCGTGACCTCCTGCTGCAGATGGTTCCAAATGACTCATCTATGTTTCTATCGCATCTTACCGATCGAACTAATGTTCCATCGGAGAGGATTCATCGTACTCAAACCAGTAGTAATTACCCGACAGGGCTTCTTTCTCCGCCATCAGCAACTGGTAGTGACCGTTCTCTTCGTCGGCGAGTTGATCGAAAATTGCCTGGAAAGTCGAGTCCTTGATCAATTCGCGTTGCTCCTGATAATACTTCGTCGCCGCGATTTCGGCCTCGATGGCCAGATTCAAGAACTCCATCTCGCTCTTTCTCTCTTCCAGATGTCCCCGGCGGAAGACCTCGGCCAGCGCGTTTATTCCGCGCGGCGGCAGCTCACCGATCTCGTCGCCGATGTGCTTATGGAAGATCTCTATCAAAGTAGCCTTGTGACGCTTTTCGTCGTCCCGGAGATTCTGGAGCTTTCTCTTGGCATCCTGGTTAGTCGCCTTCTTCGAGAGAAGATCGTAAAAGAAATATCCGTCTTCTTCTCCCTTGATCGCCATGCGGAGGATATCGGCGACTTCCTGATTCTGGTCAGTCATAATTAATTACCTTACCTATTACACGTTATGTTTCTTTTTTATAAAAGCAATAGCCTTGTTAAGCCGCTGCAAAACAATCGGCTTGGTCAGGATCACCAATATGTCATACAGCCCGGGGCCGGTCGGTACTCCTGACACGGCAAGCCGCGTCGGATGAATCAACTGCCCTTTCTTGACACCCAATTCCGTGGCCAGTTCCGACAGAGCAGCTTCGGTATTGTCGTGAGTGAACTCGTCCAGTTTTTCGAACTTCACCGCCAGAGCGTTGAGCAACTCAGCGGCCTGTGGGGTGAACTGCTTGGCCTCAGCTTCCGGATCGTAGTCGAAAGAGCTATCAAAGAAATACCGGCTGAGCCTCACAAAGTCGGTCACTCTGCGCACTCGCTCTTTGAGGGCGGCAATGACACTGCGAAGATACTCCCAGCGGGTCTCCAGCCAGTATTTGGTGGTATATCCGGCCTCGACCAGCATCGGAGCCACCATCACGGCCAATTCATGATCCGATTTCATCATGATATGCTCACGATTAATCGCCTCGAGCTTTTCCTCATCGAACACCGCATTTGACGAGTTGAAGTTATCCGGCGTGAACAGTTTTATCAGTTCTTCCTTAGTGTACACTTCACGGTCGGTCTTGGGCGACCAGCCGAGCAGACAAAGATAATTGAACATCGCCTCAGGCAGTATCCCCTCCTCGCGATATTGAGCTACGTCTTTGTCTCCCAATCGCTTGGAGACTTTTCGCTTGTCCGGGCGGAGGATCAGCGGGACATGGCCGAAACGTGGGATTGTCCAACCGAGCGCTCGATACAAGTGGATCTGCTTGAAAGTATTGGTGACATGATCATTCCCGCGAATGACATGTGTTATTCCCATTTCGTGGTCGTCAACGACCACCGCAAGATTATACGTAGCGGTACCGTCGGAACGCGCAATGACAAGATCCTCGATATCGTCGCTGTGTCGGCTGACTTTTCCGGTGACCATATCATCGAATTCGGTCTCCCCTTCGGGAATTTTCAGCCGAATCGCAAACGGAAGGCCCTCGGCCAGCTTCCTTTCGATCTCATCTTGACTCAGCTTGAGGCAACGCCGATTGTACCCGGCCGGTCCTTTCGCTGCCATCGCCTGCTTGCGATCTTCCTCCAGTTGTTCGGAAGTACAGAAGCATCGATAGCCCTGGCCGCTGTCCAGGATCTTCTTCGCATACGACGAATAAATCGCCAAGCGCTGCGACTGATATATGATATTCTCATCCCACTCGGTGCCGAGCCATTTGAGCGCGCCGAGGATTGGCTCAATCAAAGACTGATCGCTCCGGGCTGTATCCGTGTCCTCGATCCGTATCAGAAACTGCCCGCCTTCGTGACGAGCGAACAGATAATTGGCTATCGCCATCCGGGCGGTACCGACGTGCAGATAGCCTGAAGGGGATGGGGCGATGCGTACTCTAATGGGAGACTGCGTCATGATGCTTACACTGACTCGTTGTTGTCGCGATCCTTCGGCTCAAGTGGAGAGGGCCATTTCCGGCCGGCATCCGCCTCCGGAGCGGGCGGCGGCGGCGCAGAACTGAAGTCACCGGTAGGCGGTGGAGGGGGCGGGGCAGGTCTGTAACTCTCTGTCGGAGGCGGTGGGGGTGGTGGCGGAATCGATGACTGGCCGTAGGTTGGCGCCGATGTCTCAGCGTACATCGGACGTGATACCGGAGACGGAGCGGGAGCTTCGGCAACTGACTGCAAATTCAGCTCGATCCCGCCCACCATTCTAGCCAGCAGATTGTAAATACCGACCATGACCAGCTCGAACAGCGTCCAGAAAAATCCAGTGAAAAACGCCATGAATATCGGGACGATAATTACGAGTATACCGAATGAGACGTTCTCGGCACCGAGGTCTTCGCCACCGAATAGCGGCGATTGGCTCATGGCCTGCATCATGACGCCGAGAAGCGGGATGTAAAGCAGGCCGATAATCACGCCTGCAATCAGGTTGCAGAAGAAGGCGATTCGAATAAACGGCCAGACCGGAATTGATTTTAGCTCAAAGCGCATGGGTGCAATAAGGGACAATCAGCCGAGTTCTGTCAATAGCCCATAGAGAAAAAATGAGCCCGGCCCCGTCTTTTTTCGCCTATCGAAATCGGGCGGCCCGTTGCGATACTGTCATCATCACGTTCATTTATTCAGGATAAACCTGGCATCGACCGCCTTACACATCGACTTGTCGGCCGAAGCGATAAACGGGTTGATATCGATCTCGGCAAAGCAATTGAAATCCTTCACCAATTGAGATAGGCGGAGCAAGGTTTCCTGGAGAATGGCGAGATCGGCCGGAGCGGCACCGCGGAAGCCGGTGAGCAGCGGGTATGACTTGATTGATTCGATCATCTCCCGGGCGCTGTAGTCGGTCAGTGGATTGATCCTGAAGGCAACATCCTTCATCACCTCGACATAGATACCGCCGAGACCGAACATGATCAGGGGTCCGAAAGAAGGATCAACGGTCATCCCCAGAACTGTCTCGATACCGCCCATAACCATCTTCTGGAGGGCGACTGAAAACTGCTCTCCCTTTTTCAACTTGCCGACTCTTCGCTGAAGTTCTTTGAACGCCTCACGGATTTCCTTGTCGGTCCGAAGATCGACCATGACACCGCCGAACTCCGTCTTGTGCAGAATGGTCGGGGTATTTATCTTCATCACCACCGGATAGCCCATCTTCCTGGCTACCGAAGCCGCTTCCGGGGCGGAACGAGCATATTCGTAGCTTGCGGCCGGGATACCGTAGGCCGTGAGAATCTCGATAGCCTGTTCTCCCACGATTGACCGCGCACCCGCCTTTTGAGCTCGGGCAATGATCTGCCGCGCTTTCTCGCTGTCCACTTTGAAATTCTTGTATTTCCCCTTCGGTTTCTCCCGCCACTTGTTGTAGTTGTTGATGGTCGCGAGGGTTTTCGCGATAGCCTCGGGAAATATATAGACCGGAATGTTGTTCTCTTTGAGGTACTCGATACCGGCCGATCCTTCGCCCGCGCCCATAAAGCAGGCGAGCACCGTCTTGTTCGTGTTCTTCAGCGACTCATGAATGTTCCGGGCGACATCAAGCTGATCAATCGTCACCGGCGGGACAAAGATCGGAACAATGGAATCGTAACGCTTGTCCGTCTTGACCGCATCGAGCGTCTTCCGGAATTCCGGACCCCCGGCTCCGGCCACCATGTCCATCGGATTGGAGAAGGATGCCTCGGCCACGATAAACTTCTTCAGTTCTTTGATAGTCGGAGGCGAGAGCGGCGGCATCTCCATCCCGTGGTTGATCAGTGCATCAGTGGCAAGAATTCCCGGGCCACCGGCGTTCGTGACAACCACAACTCTATTTCCTTTCGGTACCGGCTGATTCGACAGGGCCGCGGCCACATCGAATAAGTCTTCCACCGTCTCCACTCGCATAACACCGGTCTGTGCGAACAGTGCATCGACGGCGACATCGAGACCGGCCAGTGCCCCGGTGTGAGACGAAGCTGCTTTCGCGCCAAGCTTGGTACGTCCTGATTTTACGGCGACAATCGGTTTGGTCCGCGAGACTTCACGGGCGATCACGGTAAAATTGCTCGGGTTACCGAAATTCTCAAGATACATCAGGATGATATCGGTGTTCGGATCATCCTTGAGATAGGCCAGGATGTCGTTGGAGGAGATGTCTGCCTTATTTCCGATAGAGGCCACTACGGAGAATCCGATCCCAAGCTCTTTCGCCTGATTCATAATCGCTTCCCCCATCGCTCCCGACTGCGTAATGAAACCGACTCTCCCCCGCTTCGGATACGTCTTACCGAACGTGGCGTTCAAGGAGATCTCGGGATGGGTATTGACGATCCCGAAACAGTTCGGACCGATCATTCTCATATCATAGTCATTGACGATCTTGAGCACTTCCAGTTCACGTTTCTTTCCTTCCGGTCCGACTTCGGAAAATCCGGCAGAAATCACGACCAGTCCCTTCACTCCTTTTTCGCCACACTGACGCGCGACTTCAGCGACGAGTTCTTTTCTGACAATGATGATAGCCAGATCCACCGAATCGGGGACGTCAAGAATCGTCGTATACGCCTTAATCGAGTGGATGACCGGGGCTTTGGGATTGACCGGAAAGACCTTACCGTGGAATTCTGCCATGAGGATGTTATGCAGGGTCTCGCGGCCGATGGTCCCTTTTTGGGTGGATGCGCCGATGACGGCAACTGATTTGGGTTCGAATATAGGTTTCAGATCGCTCTTCATAATCAATTCTACAATAAGAGGTTACAGACTCTCTCAGCAACCAGGGATCGCATGATTCTGAGACCGTGGAGATAAAGAGGTCCGGTGTACTGTCACCCGGAATCAACAGTTACGCCTGCAAGAGTCAAGCTAAAGTTGGGTGAATGAGGGCGCACGGTACCGTCTTGTAAGTTGCCGTCCACCTGGGTGTCAACAAATGGAAATAATTGCCAGACTTGTCGACACCCAGGAGGGCAACGAGCTGCGAACCGGCGGGCGTGAGGCATACCGCCACAAAACAAAACCGCCCCGCAGAAGCGAGGCGGCTGTAGTGGTTATAATCTCAGACGGAAATCTGATCGACTACTTCTTCTCTTTGATGGTCGCCTGAGCCGCAGCCAGACGCGCAATCGGCACCCGGTACGGCGAGCAGGAAACATAGTTCAACCCAACCCGGTGGCAGAACTCGATCGAGGCCGGATCGCCGCCGTGCTCACCACAAATACCGACTTTGAGATTCGGATTGGTCGATCTTCCCTTTTCCGCACCCATGCGTACCAGCTGTCCGACACCGGACTGGTCGATGCTCACGAATGGATCGGCCGGCAGGATCCCATGCTCCAGATAGTATCTCAGGAATTTCCCTGCGTCATCGCGCGAGAAGCCCATCGTCATCTGGGTGAGGTCGTTGGTCCCGAAACTGAAGAACTCGGCTACCTCGGCGATTTCATCGGCCGTCAGCGCCGCCCGGGGAATCTCGATCATCGTACCGACATGGTACTCGAGATCCTTCGTGCTTGATTTGCCGATTACCTCGCGGGCCACCCGGTCGACGATTTCTTTCTGGTTTTTCAATTCGTTCACGTGACCGACCAGCGGGATCATGATCTCCGGCACCACCTTCTTCTTGTCTTTGGCAAGATCGCAGGCCGCCCGAATTATCGCCTTCACCTGCATCTCGGTGATTTCCGGATAGACAATACCGAGGCGGCAGCCGCGATGACCCAGCATCGGGTTGACCTCGACCAGTTCATCGATCCGCTGCAGAATCTTCTTCAGCTTCTCGAGATCCTCTTCGTACGTCTCGCTCTTGGTGTCGAGCTTGGCGATCTTCTTCTCGATCTCGTCCTTCTTGGGCAGGAATTCATGGAGCGGCGGATCCAGCGTACGAATGGTCACCGGGAGCCCGTCCATGACTTCGAATATCGCCTTGAAATCTTTTTTCTGGAAATTGAGCAGCTTGTCGAGAGCCGCCTGACGTCCTTCAGGTGTGTCGGCCAGGATCATCTCCTGCACGATCTTGATCCGGTCCTCGGCGAAGAACATATGTTCGGTGCGACAGAGTCCGATTCCTTCCGCTCCGAACTTAATCGCCTGAGCGGCGTCGCGCGGAGTATCCGCGTTAGTACGGACTTTCAGCTTGCGAATCTGATCGGCCCACCTCATGAACTCGGAGAATTCACCGGACAGCTCCGGATCGATCGTCGGGACCTCACCCATCATGACTTCGCCGGTGGATCCGTTGAGCGTAATCACTTCCCCTTCTTTGATGATCAACTTGCCGACCTGGAACTGATGTTTGGCCATGTTGACGCGGATCGCTTCGGCACCGGAGACACAGCACTTGCCCATCCCGCGGGCAACCACAGCGGCGTGCGAAGTCATCCCGCCGCGAGCGGTCAGGATACCGACAGCCGCATGCATGCCTTCGATATCATCCGGATTGGTCTCTTCGCGAACGAGAATAGTATTCGTCTTGGCGCCATGCTTGACTACATCGTCGGCGGTGAAATAGACTTTACCCGAAGCCGCGCCTGGCGAAGCCGGCAAACCTTTCGCCACCACTTCGAACTTGGCCGCAGGATCGAGGCTGGGGTGCAGCAAATGATCGAGGCCGTGCGGTTCGATCCGCATGATCGCCTCTTCCTTGCTGATCAGCTTTTCCTTCACCATATCAACGGCGATCTTTACCGCCGCCTGCACGGTCCGTTTGCCTGTACGGGTCTGAAGCATGAACAGCTCGTTTTCCTGAATCGTAAACTCGAAATCCTGAACATCGCGATAGTGCTTCTCAAGTTTCCCCGTAATGCTGACAAGTTGCTTGTAGACCGCCGGCATCTCGTCCTTCAAATGGGAGATCGGCTGCGGGGTGCGCACGCCGGCAACGACATCTTCACCCTGGGCATTTACGAGATACTCGCCATAGAACACGTTCTCACCGGTGGCAGGATTGCGGGTGAATCCGACTCCGGTACCGGAACTGTTGCCCATGTTACCGAAGACCATGGCCTGAATGTTTACGGCGGTACCGAGATCGGCCGGGATGTTGTTCATTCTTCGATATGAAATCGCGCGCGGGTTGTTCCAGCTCCGAAAGACCGCATCCCGGGCCATACGAAGTTGCACGAACGGGTCATCCGGGAAATTCTCGCCCGACTTCTTCCGAATAATCTGCTTGAATTTTTTGATGATATCTTTGAGATCGTTCACCTGAAGCGAGCTGTCCTGCTTGATGCGGCGCTCTTTCTTCTTTTTGGTGATCACTTCTTCGAACTGATCCTTGTCGATCCCCAGCACGACATTGCCGAACATGGCGATGAAGCGCCGATAGTTATCGAGGGCGAAACGAAGGTTGTTCGTTTTTTTGCCGAGCCCTTCGACCGACTGTTCGTTCAATCCGAGATTGAGAATGGTATCCATCATGCCCGGCATCGAAAATTTCGCGCCCGAACGGACCGAGACCAGCAGCGGATCCGAGGGATCGCCGAACTTCTTGCCGGAACTCTTTTCGACCATCTCGATATACTTTTCCAGGTCCTTGTCGATTTTTTTCGGGACCTCGAGCGAGTTCTCGTAGAACAGCTTGCAGACTTCGGTCGTGATCGTGAAACCGGGAGGTACCGGCACGCCGGCGTTGCACATTTCGGCCAGGTTCGCGCCTTTGCCGCCCAGTAGATCCTTCATCTGGGAGTTTCCTTCGGCTTTGTCTTTGGAAAAGAAGTAATAGAATTTGCCGGAATCGAGATTGATCTTGGAGGGTGCGTCTGATTTAGTCGAGGCCGCCTTCTTGGTCGTGGATGATTTCGCCTTGCCGGATTTAGCGACGGCAGTGCGGGTCGGGGCTGTTTTAGGAGCCTTGGTGGTTTTAGTAGTCTTTGTCTTTTTCGTGGTAGTCCTTTTACTGGAAGCTGCTTTCCTGGCAGACATAGCTATCTCCCTTGTTAAGTGAGCCTAGAATTTCGGGAAATTTATGAAACAAAACTATAAGGTGCAACTGCAATCGGCCCGCCGGAAATACAAAAGGCGATTGCGAAACCCGGAGCTTCCGCAATCGCCCGAATCTTGCTGAAGGGGGATTACATGGTGAAGAAGCGTTCTCCATTGATGATTTTTTCCAGCATGCGGATGGTCTTCTCGACCGGGGAATGCATGATGTCGGTAGTGTTGTACGTAGATCTGACAACTTCCCTCGGAGCAATAAAGCTTGATTTGCCGCGTCCACCGCGAGCCTTCTTCTTGTGCGTAAGATTATACTGCCGCTGATACTCTTTTGCCTTTTCCTTGTGCATTTGGTAATAGCGACGCTGATACTCTCGGCGGGCTTCTGCGGTCGACAACTTCCCCTTTTTCCTGGCGCCGTTCTCCTCCGTTGCGCTGGCCGTGGTAGTGGTGGTTATGACTGGTGCGGATTTCTTCGTCCGGGCCATTCCTACCTCACTTTCCCTGTGTGTTTTTTCAGTGGCTACCCTTTTACGGTTCCTTGTTTGGTTCTTGGTTCCACACACAAAAGATAGGAAAAGTTTGCTGTATGTCAAGAGAAATTTGCCACCCGACCAAATTTTCCTTCACATAACCGTCAACATTCTAATGACTTAATTCTTCACATTTTTTGACCGCGAGTATCCTCCTGTATATCAGTAAGTTACGATGTCGCCAACCAATCCGCGCAAGCCCTTGAAACTCAACAGATAACTTGTTTGGACCAGATTGCACGACATACATCCAAAATTTCCTCGTTTCATCTTATACATATCTCGCAGTATAAAGTTTTTATAACGTGTCAACAACAAAAAATCCCGCCCCTGCCAAATGTCAGGAGCGGGATATTGATAGCTAATCAGCAAACTTTCGGCCTACTGGGGCTGCGCCGTTTTCGACCGCAGATGATTCACGATCTCATATACGACATACCCGGCAACGAACAATACGAACAACCAGAACACGATCTTGAACCCGGGACCGTAGCTTGGATTCGCTTTCGGTGCGGCGTTGAATGCCTCCACACCCCAGGCCTTGATATCCTGAAGACGGTTAATGAACAGAGAGATACGAGCCATGACGGTGAAGCCGAACGAGGCCCCGAAACCGATCATCAGCGTCCAGATACCAAAGTTGGCGACCCCGCCGAACCATCCGGTGTGCTCCTTCGAAAAGAAGAAATAGATGAGCGCCGACAGCGCGCCCACGAAGATGATCACCTGGGAAAGTCCGGAAGTCGTGTCGAGCAGATTGAAATGACCGTGGCCGAAGAAGTTCGCCCAGTCGATGCTCGTCATCATGGCGAACAACTGCTTGTTCACGCGGTTGGACATCTCCAGCGGAATGGCCACACCGGTGGCAATACCGATATACAGCGCCATCGGCCAGCGTGACACCCACGCATACTTCTTCGAGAAGCGGGTCCACATCAGGATGCCGAGTATCGCCGGGATCAGATACCACGGCTTGGACGAGTTCAGCCAGAGAAGATACCAGTCACCATCTTTCAGACGATCGAGCAGGTTAGGCACGAGCCCGTTGTACCAGAGGATGATGACGAAATATCCGGCCGACACACCCACCACGAGATGTTCCGCGAACTTATAGAACGGATTGTCCTTGTACAGGAACGAGAAGGTCGCCAGAGTCACGAAGACGGCGAAGGTAGTCCATAGGAAAGTAGTAAAATCCATCGCTTACCTGCCTCTCTCTTCGCGTTTTTGACGGCGCCGTTCGGCGAAGTAGCCGACGTTCCCCATGATAATGAACAGGATGATTACCATGTGCGCGTACAGTTGTATTCTCATTCCGTCTTTCGCCCGCCCCGGATTATCGGCCAGTTCTTCGTACTCGGCCGCTCCGAGCAGCCCGCCCATAATGCCGAGTACCTGGCCGGACCCGAGATAGGGATAGTACTGCGCGGTCATCACTCCGGTCAGACCGAGGGCGAGCGGGAAGTTGAATCTCCCCTGCCCGTACGAGATCCAGGCATCGGTGATATTACCTCCCGAGAGGTCTATTACGCCGGCCACCTGGTCGTAGTTAAGCACCCCCCTCATCATCGGGATCGAATCGAGCGGAGTCCCGTAATAGTCGGTCGGGAACGGTAATCGGAAGTTCTGTCCCATGCCGAGAATCACCAGAGCATAGTACGGCTTGTACCCGAGGAAGGTGTAATCGATACCGTTCTTGATCTCCCTTCCTTTGAACGTCACGCCGTTGTAGGTTCGGTCCTGCTTGAGCGAATCGGAGATGTCGAGAATAGCCTGTTCCGCCATTCCGGGACCGTTCTGCGACAGCGCGGTAATGAGAATCCGAAGTTTCTTCCGCCAGGCGTGCTCCATCAGCGCATAGGTCATGGGGTGCAGCTCGGCAAGGTTGTTCGGATCGTAGTCAATCGCCACCAGAATGATATCTCCGGGCGGCAGGCTGTCGATGAATTTATAGATCGATCGCACTTCCGGTTCCACCAGGATCGGCACTTTAAATGGTATCGCATACGTAACCACGCAGACGATAATCAGGAACAGGAAGATCCATCGGCGATCCAGCTTCATCATTTTTTCAAATATATCCATGATCGCCTCCTTATCCCTTCCCCATGTAGCCGCGTTCGATTCCGAGAATGACCTTGAGCGCGGTCGCCACGATACCGAGACCGATACCGATTACGATCGCCCGCTGCCCGGCCAGATTCGGAACGTTCATCAGCCAGTTGGATGTCTTCGCGAAATAGTTCGCGTAGGGAAGGTACGGGTTGAACCGAAGCATCACGATGAGCGCCGCGATGAGCAGGAGGCTGGCCAGCAGGTTTCTGGCGCGGAAGGCACGATAGGCGGCCGACGCGATAAAGAAGGCCAGCAACGCGAACATGGTCGACAGGATCGGCATCATGACATCATCGAAGAAGATACGGAACATGCTGTTTTGCAGTCCCTTCGCCTCCATGAAGTAAAACGACCAGTTCTTGTCGAACACGGCGATGAGGAGCGCTCCCACGAGTAACACCACTCCCAGTGCGGCATACAGATTTTTCGGCTGTTGCCCGGCGAGAACCTGAATGAGCATCAGGATAGCCAGCATAAGCGCGACAACAAACAGTGCGTAAAAGCCCCATGAGTCGCCCGTCTTGCCGGTGAAGCCAAACAGCGTCATGATAAACAATCCGAGCAGAGTCACGTACGAATAAACCCAGTTCGGCTTGCGGGTCCTGATCTTGTCCACTGAAATGTGGAAGAGCGACCAGATCCCGAGCGCGAGGGCGAGAATTCCGATGATGTAGATCCAGTCGAGCAGGAACTCGTAGACCCATTCGGAAGATTCATGCGGAACGAAATACTGGAAGAGCATGAAAATGCCGAATATGAAAACCAGAGCAAAAGGTATTTGTCGTTTCATTCCATATCCTCCTAATTCGCTACTCTGAAAAGAGTGGTAAACCAGGTCAATCCGAAATTGGCGGCGATAATACCGAGGATTGCCAGAATGATTACGATCGCCTTGCCCCAGTCCTGCGCCTTGAGCGATCCCAGAAGGACCGGCTCACGGCCGAGATAGGCTGAAGCTGCGTAGAGTTCTTCGCCGATGAGGGTGTAGTCGCACGCCACGATGAAGAACGGTATCTGTGCGATTTCATCGGTGCCGGAGATCTGAATCGATCCGGCCACCGCGCCGGTTTCTGCCAGAAGCAGCGATTCGGCATAGAATTTACCCATGTAGACATTCGTGGCCGGCAGCTCACGAAGCATGATACCGTTGACCGCCGCAACATAGGCGAACTGCGACTGCGTGACGAAGAAGACCGAGTCTTCTTTGTAGGTATCGGGACGACCGGCATCCATATAAGCCGACTGCACCACTTCCTGAGCAACCGTCATAACGATCGGATCGTAAGTCGGGACGATAATCTCTGTCTGGTACTCGGCAACGCGCTTGGCAACTCGTCCGAGGACGGTAAAGGCCGCAATCGTCGCGACATCGGCCGCCGTACCCAGGCCAAGGACGTACAGAATCGGTCGGCCCATTTCGGTGGCTCGCCCGATTGCGTCATCGACCGCCTCAATACCACCCAGCGGCCGCACGTACAGATCCTGGCCCTTCCTTGCGCGGGTCACGAAGTACATGGTCAGGACCATGAAGAGCAGGACGGCGACAAGTACCGGAGTCCGTCCGGTGTTGTACCACTGCCCGTAAGCCTGGACCGGACCGACGATCTCCGAGGACGACCGCACTGAACTATTCACGGTGACGGCGTCGACACGATAATAGAAGTTGGAGTCGTCCGGGAAGTAATCTTCCGACGCCTTGTCCTTATCGCCGTTGTTCACAAACGTCCGCTCGCCGGCCGCCATAGTGCCGACTGAATCGAACGGTCCGTTCTGAGACGGAGACCTGAATATTTCATAATGCGTCACCGCCTTCGTACCTCCGGCGTCATCGGCCGATAGCGCCCAGGTAACCGTGATCGAGTGACCATGATCGTTAGGGGTATCGAACGCCTTGACGTCGGTAGGAGGCGCCGGCGGAGGGAGTGTATCCGCGGCCATGCTGCTGTCCGGCGGAGTCATCATGTCGGTTTGCGCCGACACGACTCCGACAAAGAGCAGAACTGCCAGGATCACTATGCCGAGTTTAAGTTTCATAGAAGCTTCTCCCACCATTACGGGTGTATCATTTGATCAAACTTAGCCAATCTCTGAAGAGGAACGTGATTCGTCCTACCAGCAGGGACACACGTCCCATGACGGTATAGCCGAACGACGCTCCGAACGTTATCATCAAAATCCAGATCCCGACACGCGAGGCGCGTCCGAACCAACCGGTATGTTCCTTGGAAAAGAAAAAGTAAATCAGCCCGGTGAAGACACCGAGGAAGATGATCCAGTTGGCGGCAATCAGGGCAAGCTGTCCGGTTGCGGACAGGTCAAGATGAGACAGGAAATGGCCCACTCCCTGCCAGCGAGTTCCTAACAATGGAACGAAAGTCGACGAAATCTGCTTAATGAAATCCGAACGCAGGTAACGGACAAAATTCAATCCGGCGGTCGTTCCCACGATGAACGCGAGCGGCCAGCGCGAGATCCATCCGCCTTTCGGCGACAAACGCATGAGCAACAGCAGCCCGAGAATTACCGGGATATAGAAGAAGAAATTGTAGTCTCCAGCTATAGTCGGGACTTTGAAAAACGACGAAAGGGATGTCGACAGCCGGGGGATCAAGTTCTGTACAATGGTCGTCCAGAACCCCAGGCACATCCAGAAGGCGGCCGAGACACCTACAAAGAGGTGCTCGGCAAATTTGTAGAAGGGGTTGTCCTTGTAAAGAAACGACAGAACCGCCAGCGTAAGAAAAGCGGCGAAAGTGATCAGGAATCCCCGAACCCAGTAGTGCTCGGCCGTACCTTCCAGGGCCAGAGCTTTTAGCACCCAACTGATGAGAAAGAGCGCCGCTATCACGGCCATCACGATGTAGCTTGACCGTTTCACGTCTTGGCTCCCATCTTGCGGCGTCGGAAATAGGCCACATTGCCGATCACGATAAAGACCATGATCACGACATGCGCGAGCGTCTGCGGACCCATCATCACCAGACCGGGTGTAGGTGTGTCTTTGAACCGGGGATGCGTCTTCTTGAGCGCATACTCATATTCCGCGGCGCCCTTGACTCCTCCGAGAATCCCAACCAGCTGCGCCGGATAGTACGGATACATCTGCGGCGCCACGACGGCGGCCACTCCGGCCGCGACCGGTACTTCGTCCGGGTCGCCCACAAAGAGAATCCACTCTTTCGGACCGGGTTGGCCCCCGCCGATGGAGACAATCAAATCAAGATCCTTGCACGAGTGAATTCCCTGGAGTGCCGGTATGCTGTCAAACGGGATGTTGTTGACGTCGGTAGGAAACATCTTCATAAAATTGCTGGCGATGACATTCAACACACCCTGATTGCCCGCCTTGTATCCGATGTTGACATAATCGATGCCATCCTTCTTCTCCGGAAATTCCGGGAGCACCACTTCCTGCAAAGACTGGCTCATCAGCGCCTGCCCGGTCGCCCACAAGGACATGAAAATCACCTTGAGACCCTTATCGAGGGCATGTCGGCTGATTGCATTGGCCATCGGCTGCACTTCAGGAGCCATGGCCGGATCAAAATCGTACGAAATCAGAATATGCGATCCCGGCGGAAGACTTTCGATTTTGTCGAACACCGCTTGCACTACCGGTGTCGGCTTCTCCGCAAAGGTGAGCGGGAATAGGACCGGGGCCGCGACGGCCACAAAGATAAACAGGAAAATGATCCGTCGCTCCACCTCGCGCCCCTTAATAGACCGGGCAAAAAGCCAGAGCAACCCGCCAGCGATAATAATCAGAGATATGATAATGCCGGGACTGCCCATCAGTCTCCTCCCAGGTAGGTTCGTTCCACCCCGAGAATCAATCGGAGCGACATCGACACGACCCCGAGGCCGATCCCGATCATGATCGCCCGCTGACCGGCCAGGTTGGGAGCGTTCATGATCCAGATCGCCATGTTCGGAATCTGGAGCACGGAGAAAGAATCAGGAATCCATGCGGTGAGCAGGGTGCCGAACGGAGTCCGACCGAGAAGGATGATGAAAGCGGCTATGAGAAGGATCGTAGCCTCACGATTCTTGGCCCGAAACGCCCGATACGATGCCGAGGCGACAAAGAACGCCAGCAACGCATACATCGTCGACTGTAGCGGACTGAGGATGTACGTAAACATCGTCTGAAACCAGGAGCCTTCGCTGGTGACCGAGGCGGCGATTCCTCCCGGATTTCCGAGCTTGAACAGACCGAATATCAGCATGATGATGAATCCGCCCAGCGTAACAATCGAGTATTGCCAGTCCGATCTCTTTCGCTGAAGATTTGAGAGGTGGACGCGGATGAGGTTTCCCCCGCCGAGGAAGAAGGCGAATACCGCAATGATGTCGAAAAAGAGCGTGAAGTTCTCGCCCAGATTCTCCGTTGGGGGAAGGAAAACGGAGATAATCAGGAGAACTCCGACGAAGAATGTAATGAAGAGCGGTATCTGTCTTTTCATAGGCTATTGTGTCGAAAAAATACTGCTAAGGGTGTTAACGATCCACTGCATGAATTCCCAATGCCAGGCCGCCGCAAAGGTCATCGCGATCGCCCCAAGCACCACCACGACCATGGCGATAGCTTTACCGATATCCTGACCCTTGAGCGAACCGAGCTGCTTGGGCTCTCCCGAGAGATAGGCCGAAGCTGCGAATAATTCTTCGCCGATCAGCGTGAAATCGCACGCCGCAATGAAGAATGGCAACTGCGCAGGCATCGCCGTTCCGGCTATCTGAATAGCGCCGACATAGTTTCCGGTCTCAGCAAGAATCAGAGACTCGGCGAAAAAGGCTCCGAGCAGGAAGACGGTGGCCGGTTTTTCACGGACCATCACTCCATCGACCGCCGCAACATAACCGAACTGCTCGTCGGTGACATACGTAACCATATCGTCGTTATAAGCATCCGGCCGCCCGGCCGTCTGGTAGCTTGCCTTAATCGTTTCACGTCCGGCCGTCATCACCAGTGAGTGCGACACCGGCATATAGATCTTTGTATCATAATCGGCCACCACACGCGACACCCGCCCGAGGATAGTCAACCCGGCCAGCGTCTGTACATCGTCCATATCCTGAATTCCGGGAATAAATAAAATCGGCCGACCCATTTCGGTCGCACGACCGACTGCTTCATCGACCGCCTCAAGTCCGGCGATTTTGCGTACGAACAGCTCTTTCCCTCTCCGCGCCGTCTCGATGAAATAGACTACCGATCCGCCGATTATCAGCGCGATCAGGAAAAGATATTTCTTATCGTAATCTATCCACTCGATGTGAGGAAACATCGGCTGCGTATGAATCGACTCCACGGTGTCATTTACCGACTCGGCGGTAACATAGTAACTGTATGAAGAATCCGAGATGAGTCCTTCGTCGGAAAACGAATTCGCGCCGGGAATCAGCCTGGCGGCTACCACCGGCTCTCCGCCGTTGACTATTCGGTAGACGGTATACGCTTTGACTTTGCCGTGAAGAAGTTGGTCGTCGATAGACGGCACCCAGGAGAGATCGATCTTCTCGCCGTCGTCGTACTTGAAATCGGTGGCCAAAAGGGAAGTAACCGGGGCAATTGTGACAATAGCAGTATCGGATTTAGCTGCAACCGAGTCTACCGCGTCCGGCCCATTTTGAGCGAAACCAGATGCCGCCAGAAGCAGTAGCGCTGTCGGTATCAAAAATCTCATCTATGACGTTACGTGCTACGGCACACCTGTTCTCGTCCAGACGTGCTTAGTTAGTGTATCATTCCCAGCCAGTCGGAGAAGATGAAGTCGATACGCCCGATGAGCAGCGACATACGGCTCATCACGGTGTATCCGAACGAGGCGCCGAAGGTGATCATCAGGAAAAAAATCCCAACCTTCGCTCCTGCGCCAAACGCTCCTTTGTGCTCCTTCGAAAAGAAGAAATATATCAGTCCGGTGAACGTGCCGGCCGCTACGACAATATTTCCGATGATGTCGTAGATAGAGGCGCTGAAATGAGCGCCGAACAGCGGCATGACGGTGTTCTCAACCTGGACCATAATATTCGAGGAGAAGTAATTTATTAAATAGAACCCTGCGGTTGAACCTACAATGAAAGAGAGCGGCCAGCGGGAGATCCAGCCGATCTTGGGGATCAGGCGCATGAGTATAAGCACACCCAGCACAGCGCCTACCAACAGCCAGTAGTCCGGTTTTGGGGTGGTCACATTTCCAGCGGCGTCATTCGTGACGTGGGGAAAGATGCCTACCCAGAATTTACCGTAGATATTATCCCAGAACAAAGTTACGAACCAGTATCCGGCGGAGATGCCGACAAATATCGACTCGCAGAGTTTGTACCACTCGTTGTCCTTGTAAAGAAACGACATAATGCCAAGCGTTAGAAAAGCTGCGACCCAGAGTGCTAAATGTTCCATCAGTTGCTCTTCTTTCCTTATGACTTTTTCCGACGCTTGTTACTGAAGTAGGCCACGTTCCCGATAATGATGAACGCAACGACTACCATATGTGCGAATGACTGCGCCAGCATGAATTTCGTCCCTTTGCCCGGCTGCTTGATGGCTGATTCAAATTCAGCCGCACCACTCATTCCTCCCAGCAGACCTTTAAGCTGTCCGGAACGGAGATACGGATAGACCTGCGGGGCCTGAACCGCCGTATTGCCGGCCGCCATCTTGAGACCGTAGCGATCGACCGCAACCTGTACCCATTCGACTGTTCCCGGATAACCAGCCGACAGGTTAAACGAGAAATCTATATTCGAGAAATTTCTGACATTGCGTACGAGCGGCAAATCAGAATACGAGTTCCCCAGATAGTCTTTTGCGAACATCGAGCTGAAATCCGAGCCCATGCGCTGAATAACAAACTCATTCCCGGTCTGAAAGCCCAGGTTGACGTAATCTTCGCCGTACTTGAGGTTTTTCGCCGCGATTGCAGGATCATCGAGAGCTTGAGCAACGGCCATCTGTGCCTGCTGCGGACCCTGCGGCCACAACCCCATTATAATGACTTTCAGATCGTGTTCGAAACAGTAACGGATGGCCGAAATAGCCATTGGCTGGAGCTCAGGGGCTGAAGGCGGATCGTAGTCAAACGACATCAGGACTTTCGATCCGGGCGGAAGAGCCTTGAAGCTCTCGTACGCCTCCTGAACCTCCGGTGACACCTTTATCTTCTGGGTCAACCCCATGAACAGCGGGAGGGTGACAGCGATACCTATATAGAGGAAAACGATTCGTCTCTCCACCGCATGCCCGTTGACCGTACGTACGAGAATCCAGATAAGTGAAGCGGCAATCAAGATGATTACCACTATCGAAAATGTCGGCGTCCACTGATGTGACTTCCAGCCGCTCACCTTGCCAATATAGAAGATAAGGGCGAAAAGAGTGGCCGCGGCAACCACCAGGATTTCTTTAGTGCGTGTACTCATTATCAATCTCCCCCACCCAGATGTGATCGTTCAATACCGAGTATGATCCGAAGAGAGGTGGATACGATACCCAGAGCAATACCGATCATGATTGCGCGCTGACCGGCCGTGTTGGGGAAATTCATAATCCATGTAGCCAGATCGGAAAGTTGCCAGTGCGCCGGCATGAAGCCGGAGAGGATATCGCCGACCGGGACACGCCCCAGCATCACGAAAAACGCCGCGAGCAACAGCAGGGTAGCTTCAAAATTTCTGGCCCGGAAGGCCCGATAAGATGCCGATGCCACGAAGAATGCCAGCAAAGCGAACATTGTCGACGACAACGGAGTATACACAAAGTTGTACAGCCAGTCGAACATCGTTCCCTGATCGCGGAAACCTTCGCCTCCGGCAAATCCAACGATAGTGATCAGAAAGAACGAGACTACTATGACGACCGCATGAATCCAGTCTTTCTTCCTCTTGATAATCTTCTGGGCTGAAATCTTCAATAGGTTCAGTGCCCCAAGCCAGATCGCGAAGGCGGCGATAATCGAAAACCAGTCCGAAAACCACGAGTTCATTCTGTTGAACGGAGCGTGGGGAATAAAATACTGGATGACGAATACGACGCCAACTATTCCGGTAATAAGTAGTGGTATTTCTCTGCGCATATTAGCCGATCACCTTAAACAATGTGGAGAAGTTCCAGATGCCAAACGTCTCGAGAATGATGCCGATAACAATGGAGATGAGGATGAGCGCTTTGCCCATATCCTGACCCTTCAGGGATCCAAGCAATTTTGGTTCGCGGGAGAGATAGGCGGAGGCGGCAAAAAGCTCCTCGCCGATAAGAGTATAATCACACGCGGCGACAAAGAACGGCAGCTGTGATGGCATACCGGTACCGGCGATCTGAATCGCCCCGATCGAGTTTCCGGTCTCGACCAGAATCAGTGCTTCCGCATAGAAGGCACCCATGAAGAATATCGTGGCCGGTTTCTCACGAACCACCATACCATCGATACCTGCCGCATAGCCGAACTGGTCGTCCGTCAGGTAATGGACCTGATCTTCCTGGAAGGCATCTGGATGTCCGCTCCTGGAGTAAGCTTCCTTGACGATTTCTTTCGCGGTAACCAGCACCAGAGAACGGGAGACGGGAACTTCGAGCCAGGTCTCATACTGAGCAGCCAGTTCGGCCACTCGCCCAAGGATCGTGACACCGGCGATCGTCTGGACATTGTCCATATCCTGCGTGCCGGGGATGTAGTAAATTTTCTTTCCCATTTCCGTCGCCCGGCCAACCGCCTCATCGACCGCCTCAAGACCGGCTATCTTGCGAATGAACAGCTTCTTTCCCGACTTCGCCTGATTGATGTAATAGACTATGAAGATGCAAAGGAGAAGCATTCCGACAAACACATTCCGCCGCCGCCAGTCAAACCATTGGGCAGAAGATTGTACCGGGCCGGCTACGGCCGACTCCCCGAGCACTTCCCATTCAACCGTATTGTCGACCGCCTTGCGATTGACCGCTGCCACCTTATAGAAGTAGGAGCTGTCGTCGCTGGCGTTGCCGTCGGAAAGGCTATTCTGGCCGGAAGTTACATCGCCAATTTCCTTGAAACTGCCGGGCTGGCCATTTACATTCTGTGCCCGGTACACTTGATAGGCCTGAACCTTGCCGCCCGGATGGTCATCCGGTCGACAACTTCCAGCTGATATCCAAACTCCCGCCAGCATCGTCCGGGGTGTCTTTCACCTTCACATCAGTCGGCGGGGCAGGCTGTCGCTGGGCCAAAAGCGTGTCGGCCGGAAGCAGACTGTCGGCGTCGGACTGAGCGTAAACTGATGAACAACTTAGGGAAATGAAAAAGGCGGCAAATAGAGTAAGGATAAACCAGCGGGCAAACGTCTGCGAGCAGTTGAGAGGGGCAACTTTCAATGTGCTAGTCCTTATCTTACGAACACGGTCAGTAATCTCTTGGCGCACTCTACAGACGAAAGACCACTCGTAAATGTCTAACGCCAGGGCGGAAATACGCCAAACATGCTCCGAACTTATCGCTTACCACTGAGTAAAACGCCAATCTACGGGCAGCGCAAAGGCAAGTCAAGCGAAAAAACGGCGACGGCGATATATTTGATTACCCTACAATGCGTTACAGGAAGGCATAAATACGGACAATGCGGTCCGGATGAGTTAGCAGAAAGTTTGATGTGGGCAAACGGGGCGATGATCTAACGATTGGCCTTCTTGCAATGGTAACAACCGGTGCCCTAGAGTAGGTCGATACCCTCTTTGGTGTCGACAATCACCCACTTCAATGGCGGCAGCCGCTCGAGTGCCACGTGGGCCCGTCAAGACTAATAGATCTTAGCGCAGAGAGAAAAAATCAGCAGCTTATGCGAAGCATCGTCCCCCAAATAGCTGGTTCGTCCAAACAAATAGCGGACTCCGGCCTCAACATGCTTTGCGAACTCATAGCCGCCCCCGACAAGGAACGCTGGCCCAACAGAGTAATAATCATCATCAACGACGTAGAAATCAAGTGCCCCGAGGCCGGCAGTTAGATACATCCATTTCAGTTTACCAGACAGATAGCGCTGGGCTGCCAGCCCGGTGAAATCATAGAATGCCCGGCTGTTTCCGAGCAACTTAGAGCGCATCCCGACATGTTCGAATTCCAGCAAGACCAGGAGTTTCTCGGAGACACCATAACCCAGCAGGATCGATCGGCTTATTCCTGCGGCCGTTTGACGACTCGATGCACCGGCGATAGACAACTGACGAACCGGATATATAGCCGTACCAAATTGCCACACCGGACCGCGTCTTGATCCGGCGCTGGCATAAGATGCGAAAGTAACGACCAGGCCGAAGACTATTGTCGCGAAGATAGAGTATTTCATATCAAGTCAACCCCTGTGAATTATGTGCTTCACGTATGATTCAGCCCGAGCACTTGCTTAGCTCATTTTCCCGGTCTCTTATCTGAACCTTTCTTGCCCCCTATCCGGCTAATCAGCCACACCACAATGGCCACCACCAACACCAGTCCCACGCCCCGTCCAAGTTCGTACGCCAAGTTCATTTGCTACCCTCCAGTCACCAAACACTTGTAGTAAACACTACCTGAGGAACACGATCCTCAGCAGCGGTGCATTTCCCAACGTTGGTTTCATACTACGATGACACTAAGTCTTTACCAAGATCTATTTTGATATGTCCACGATCCCCGCATCCATGTTCGACCTTATAGATATATATTAATGACGACCTATACCTCATTACTGTCTACCTAAATCGAAAATAACGCCTTCCCCTTGTCACCAATGGTACAATAGGTGCCCCATAGCTCTGCGGTGGGTAAGCCACCATGTCTGGTTCATACACTGATTTGGATTTGCCCAGTGATTTACCAGTCCACAGCAGAGTTGTGAGGCAACCGGCTTCAGGCAATTTTACGGCCCAGAACCACTCGTTTCGTGGTCGAACGGTGGGACATGCGGCCAAATTGTATTGCATCTTGAGAGTCCAGGCCATTCTAGATTTTGTTCCCACTGCCAAACACGGCGTAAGTCATTTCTACTCAACCAACGATTATTTTGTCGTAATTGCAATTATTTTGTTGACAAAATATTAAACGTGCATATATTTTGTTGACTCAAGGTAAACAATGAGGTTTAAAATGATAGTTTGTTTTGAATGTAGACCTGAGACAAAGCGGCTCATCGAAGAACTTGTTTCTAATGGGTTGTACAAGGACACCAGCGACGTGATCTCTTCCGCACTTGAGAACTTGTCCATCCTTCAGAACCACATAAGCGACAATGGATTGCTGGTAATTCCGGAGGGAGAGCCGGCGAAACAACGAAGATCCGTCGATCAGCCTCAAACCATGTGGATCGTTTAGCAGAGCATATTCCACTCACGGAGGTTACGCTCCCTAAAAGCCAACGAGTCCAGACTTTGGAGCACATTCCATCCGAGTTCCGCATAGAGTCGCTCGTGAACGAACCCAAACTCGTGTTTCAGATGCCGGATGATTATTGGAAGAAGGGAATAGCAGTTCCGGTTTCCCGCTGGACGTTCGCCATGTACAACAAGCTGCTTCCTGCCAAGGCCAATTGCCGTGCGCTTTGGCGTCTTCAAGAGCAGTACCCGAAGGGAGTGCCATTGGAAATTGCCAGTAAGGAAATCTCGAGGCTGGGAAGTCAGTTAGGGAAGTGGTTAAGCTCTCTTGATGACAGATATGGCCACACGCGAGACGAAATACTTGCCACTGCTTTCCCTACTTCGGAGTCAGACGAAAAGAGCAATCAAAGGTACGGGAATCAGTTTGTTGTGAGCATGAACAAGAACGGTCAACTGTCCGGCATGCTCTACAGCTTCAAGTTTATTAACTTCAGCGGTGGAAGGAAACCGCTGGTCGGACTCACTGGTCAAGGTATCGAGTTTGCTCGGCTTAAGAACCCAATCATGGATATGCCGCCTTGCGGCGAGCACCATAGGTTTTCTAACGATGAACTCGATTTCCTTTACCGCCATATCTCCGACAATGTGCCAGCGGAAGATTTCGCGTATCGAACCATCATCCAGTATGTATCCTCCGGAATTAAGTGCCGACGAAGATAGATAACAAGTTGTCGTCCACTTTGACAGAAGATGAACGTGAAAGATTTTCTCAATCCTATCTATCCTCTCAAAGATCTGGGGTTATTTCCCGTATGATCGACTTGGAACTTGTACAGAGAAACCGCGAAGGCGTGAGTGTAGAGTACTGCCTTACTGACGCCGGCAAGAAATATATCAATAACACGACTGGGGCAAAGGAGTAAGGAACGGTGAATGAGTTCTCAAATGATCAAGCAAAGAAACTTTGTCTGCGACTACTTCATGCAGACAGCGAAGCTGAAGTAATCTCCATACTTGATGAACACGGACTCTGGGGCGACCCATGTGTGTGGAGACCATATGGCGACGCGCCTAAGAATTTCGGCAAATCGCGAGATCAAACCCAGAGCCCGATGCAGCATTAACTGAGAAGATCGTAAATGCCATTGATTCGTTGTTGATTTCCAAGTGCATGGAGCTTGGTATTCTACCAACTGATCTGAAAAGAGCCCCGCTGACGATTCGTGAGGCAGTAGCCACATTCTTTGTCGACGTAAAAGCCGGAAAAGGAATTACCGCTGGAAGGATTGACGTGTGGCACGAAGAGAAACGTAGAGAAGTAGCAAAGCTCATCACACTTACAGCGACCGGTTACGGTGCTCGCGACGGGAAGCCGTGTTACACCATTTCGGACAAAGGAGAAGCAGAGTCCTAATTGTCTACCGGAGACGATACTCTCACTGTCGAAGACAAACAAAGCCGGAATACGTTTCGTACAAGGACGCTTCAACATGGGAGGTAGCGCATCGCTGAGATTTGCGGGCGAACGAATTCAACAACTCGTGCTGTCGAAACGAAATCCGAAACTTAGAGATGGCCGAGACAAGTCTGAAGTGCTCTGGGGATTCACAATAGTAAGGTATGAGGAACCGAATGACTCTATGCCTTACCCTCGCTTCACATACCTGGCTCCATTAAAACAAGCTGATAATAGAAACGGGGTGCTTAGGTTTGAGTCTAAAACACTTCCGGTGTTTCCTGATCGCGGTAAGGCATATGCTGCCGAGGCCGAGTGGGGAACGATTATTAAACTATACGAATACCAGCATACTGGGTGGGGGAATTCGAATATTCTGCAACCAGACGGCTTACTTGAGAGACTCGATCTACGATTGCCCGGCATCCACTTCCCATAAGGTTGCACGAATGCCGTCCGAGATACCTCCGGTCATGAGGAAAGTTTGATACCACACTTGCCGGATTGAGAACGCGCCTGACCGAGAAGCTTGACGCAAAAAGGGATCCGAAGCTTGAGTGTCCGCCCTTCAGTTTCCCATTTGTAGTTGATGGAGAGAAGTTTAATGGCAGCTGTTTAGGGGTATTCAAGAAGGGTAAAGCGAAAGCTTATAGAAGGAGGGAAGGCGTCATATTCACTGTCGATGGGCAGACACAGGACACGCTTGATTTCAATTTCTTTCGAGGTTCAAAGGTGGGCCTCGATATACTTCATAAAGACCTTTTTGGTAGAGATAGACTGCAGTGATCTTTCCAATCAAATGGCTTATAAGGTATTCATGGCGAGCAGAGACCGATGTGCTCAAAACGAAATCAATAGAAAGGTTGAGGAAACACTGAAGTATGAGCTAAGTAAACTCCCCCAACTCCAGGAGCTGAAGAAGCGACGTATCCAGGAAGAGACAGCGGCAAAACTCGCAGACGACGAGCGATGGAAGCGATTCTTGAAAAGATTATCAAGAACTCTCCAGCCTTGTCGATGGCTCCTGTTTGCTGGTTGGTAGGGTTAAGAACCCCTTCAGGTCAACTTGAGGTCACGCCAGGACCGGTTCCATTTGAAGGGAAGCAGTTTCCCACGTTTTTCCACGTAAGAGGTTCTAAGCAGATTGGATCACCATAGGCGAGAAATGTGGTATCGATGACCGGGCACGAATTGCCTTTGAAACAGATGCAATGGACGATTCCTTTTGTCGAAGTTACGACCCTGGGACATTCGAGTTGTTTATGGACGTAAAGGGAGAGAGGATAACCGCTCGCGACTACTGGTTGCATCTGCACAACGGAATTGCAACAGCGTCGATTGTCCTACCGTCGAATTGTCAACCCCAAGACGTAATCTCGTACTGGACTGTCGTCAATGACATCACGCGAATCAGCCCATTCGAAATTCGAATTGAGATTAACGTTCTGGGACCGAGCGTTCCCACCGGTAAGCCAGGGAACTCGACGCAACCCGCCGAGCGGCAAACCCGGCGACGGAAGAGAACTTCCAGCACAACTTGAGATTCCCAAGCCAACGTTGATATATGAATCGCAATGGCCAGAGCATGATTTCGACCGATTCTCATGCTCTCAAAGTTACGAATATTGGCGGGGTAGAATTGGATGGAGACGCCGCAAAAAGCCAGTACAACTACCTCTACTATATCAATATGGATAATGTGCACTTGAAGACCTATCTGAAAGAAGAGGTCCGTCGAGGTAATGAACGAAGATTCGGCCAGAAGCGATTTGAGATTCGAATGGTGCTACTGGGATTCTCAGTTTTAGGCGGGAAGTTCAACTCCGGCTCGAACGGAGATGAGGTTGACCCTGCGAAGACGGCAGACTTTGTGAGCGGAGAAGAATAAGCAGGGCGTTTGCCCCCGTATTATTGCCTATGATCGATGCCCTTGGAGATCGAGACTTGATGTCACTTGAGGCGGGCTGAAGCAACGACTTGATTCAAGGGCACGGCTTGTGAAATAGCACTACCTCAAGAGCCGCCGAGGCTCTGGACTGTCTTGCGCGATACCATTTCCGATTGGGAACTTGACGCCAAAGTCTTTGATCAGGACTCGATATGCGGTTGGGAAGAAAGAACTCGACAAGCCTTGCGTTGTCCTTCCCTTCAGTACCGAGGTAGCTGCCACTCTGCTTGAGGAAAGTCAACATGCGGACTACGGTTTTTGAAGAGCACAGTCTGTGCAAAGCCGAGAAGGATTTGAAGGTCTCATCAAAGTACGTAGTAAAGCCCGATTGTAGACGATCAAAGTGTAGCTTGAATTGATCCATTTCGATAGAGACAATTCGCGATCCAGTAAGGCGCGGCCATAACTCGACTCGAATTGCTAACGATGATATAGCACTGAACCCCGAGATTATCGAGGCGAAGTCAGGATCAAATCGGGCCTGCCGAGTTTCTTTATTCTCAAAGATAGTTGGCAGGTCAGCAGCAGCACCCAAGAGACAGCAAGGGGCTCTAAGCTTGGTTCCAGATACCTCCTCAACGCCCCTGACAGACTTGCGCAGTTGGTGAATGCCCTGAGATCATGTCTTCGGTTCGTTCTCTTAGTTTGCTCCTGAAGTCCCCCACGCTCGGAACATTGGACCTGCAATCGAGTGCCCACTGAGCTGTGGAGAGGACTACACATCTGCAAATTCTTTGGGCAATCGTCCTTTGATTCTAATCCCACTGTTTCAACAGCTTGGGCTATGACGCGCTTCAATCTCCAGAGCTCTCGGGAGTTAAGGTGTTTGAAGTAGTTTGCTCGCGAATACAATTCATATTCAGACATGTGGTATATTAGTATTCATAGCCTGCTGAAGCAATCGGCACAGGTTAAGTTGAGTTCCGATCCTTGGTGGAAAGTAAGGAAGTTTTAACCTTAGCGATCATTTTGGCGAGAGTGTTGATGTCTTAGCCAATGCCGTGTCTTCCCATCGCATACGCTTCTACCAACGTTGTACCACCGCCCATAAACGGATCGAGAACTATTCCCCCTTTCTCAGTAAAGGCATTGATGGTCGACCGTACAAACTCCGGCGAAAACCGTGCTGGATATCGATAAAAGGTATGCGTGAATCCACTGACTGGACGTTTGCTGGCTACGGACTGAACAAGCTCACTCATGGCATTATGAGATTGAGTGGTCGAATTATCAATCTGCCCGCTGGTTGTATTTGTCTTGTTCACCATTCTTGAGTCTCCGTCCTACTCAGTTTGCCAATCCTGTACAATTTTTTTGAAAACTTGACCTCCGGTCAAGCGTTTAGTTCATGGCAAAGGGCCAAAAATTCAGAGAATTTCGCAACACCAATGCCGAATAACTCGACCTTCGATTAATGAATATACTGTACGTTTATCTCCGACAGGGGATCACTTTCGCGCGATTCTCAGCACAGGTTGGCCTATCCGCCTTTGGCCCGTTGAAAGGGTGGTTGAGCACTCGATTCCAAAATTAAATTCGTTCTCACAACCATTATCCGTTCGCAATAGATCGCATGTTCTAAGAAAGACATGCTCTACGGCAGGGTTTTTCAGCAAGCCCCTTGTGGGGCACCCGATTAGAGATTTGCCCAGCGATTTACCAACCCACACAGCGCTTTGGGGCGCGCAAACGGGTTCAAAATCTACCGTCTAGTCCTCATTTCAACCACTCTTCCTCCCCTCTTCCTGCCCCAAAAAACCCGCTTTACAATCCGGGGGGGATATGTTATACTGGCTAACTCGGCGGTTTTGGCCGTCGAGGCATGCCGCTATCTGCCTGATAGATAGCAAGATAACCGGCGTGCTGAGTACGACTTCACACTTCTAACTGGCAGGTAAAGCTGATGGCTAAGTTCGCGAATCCTGAAGATATCAAAGTCATTGTCGCCACCGACTGCGGCTCCACTACCACCAAGGCGATTCTTATTGAATATGTAAACGGCGAGTACCGACTGATCACCCGAGGCGAAGCCCCCACCACGGTGGAAGCGCCGTTCGAGGACGTCACCATGGGTGTGCTGAATGCGGTCGCCGAAGTCGAAGAGCTGTCCGGACGGAAATTGCTCGACGAAAACAACAGGTTTATCACGCCGGCAAAAGACAAGATCGGAACCGATGTTTACATCTCTACCTCGTCGGCCGGCGGCGGTCTGCAAATGATGGTGGCCGGTGTGGTGCGATCGATGACCGCTGAGTCGGCCGAACGGGCCGCTCTCGGCGCCGGCGCGATCGTTATGGATGTGATCGCATCGAACGACAAGCGCCTCCCCCATCAGCAGATCGAGCGCATCCGGCACCTTCGCCCGGACATGATCCTGCTTTCGGGCGGTATCGACGGTGGTACCACCACCCATGTCGTGGAAATCGCCGAGTTGATCTCGGCCGCCGATCCTCGCCCCCGCCTTGGCTCAAGCTACAAACTTGCCGATTATCTACGCCGGAAACAAAGATGCCGCGTCAGCGGTCAAGGATGTTCTGGCCGACAAGGTCGACCTCAAAGTGGTCGACAATCTCCGCCCGGTTCTGGAACGGGAAAACCTCGGCCCGGCCCGCGAGGAGATTCACGAGCTGTTCATGGAACACGTCATGGCGCAGGCTCCGGGATACAAGAAGCTGATGTCCTGGGCCGATGCTCCGATCATGCCGACCCCCGGCGCGGTCGGTCTGATTATCCAGACGATCGCCGACATCTACAATATCGAAGCGATGGGTGTCGATATCGGCGGCGCGACGACGGACGTATTCTCCGTCTTCCGTCCCGGCGGCGAAAAGCCGGTCTTTAACCGTACCGTGTCGGCGAACCTCGGCATGTCTTATTCGATTTCGAACGTCTTCGCCGAAGCGACTCTCCCGATGGTCATGCGCTGGGTGCCGTTCAAGATGGACGAGCGCGACCTTCGCAACCGCGTCAAGAACAAAATGATCCGTCCGACTACCATTCCCCAGTCGATGGAAGAGCTGATATTCGAACAGGCGATCGCGAAAGAAGCGCTTCGTCTGGCTTTCATTCAGCACAAGAATTTCGCCACCGTCCTCAAGGGCGTCCAGCAGCAGCGGACGATCGCCGATGCGTTCGATCAGTCGGCCTCCGGTGCCACGATCGTAAACATGATGACGCTGGATATGCTGATCGGATCGGGCGGTGTGCTCTCGCACGCCCCGCGCCGCCAGCAGTGCGCCCTGATGCTGATCGACTCGTTCATGCCGGAAGGGATCACCCGCCTTGCCGTCGACTCGATCTTTATGATGCCGCAGCTCGGCGTGCTTACCGAAGTTCAGCCGAAAGCGGCCACCGAGGTATTCGAAAAGGACTGTCTGATTCACCTTGGCACCTGCGTGGCCCCGGCCGGCAGCTCCAAAAAGGGCAGCCCGGTGATGAAATATACGATAGAGTTGCCCTCCGGCACGGTCAGCGGAACGCTCAACTATCTTGAGATGAAGAAGTTCGAGCTCGGAGTTCAGGAGAATGGCCTGCCGATGAAGGCAAGAGCCACGCTTGAGCCGGAACGCGGATTCGATGTCGGCGCCGGCAAAGGAAATAAAGTCATCAGAGAGCTGGACGGCGGCGTGGTCGGGATCATCCTCGACGGTCGCGGCCGGCCGTTTGACCTGTCTACGCTTACCGAAGACGAGCGCGTCGGTTATCTCAAGGAGTGGATGACCGAACTGAACATTTATCCGGCCGATAAGCTGTGAGAAATAGAAGTAGCATGAAACTCTGGACCAAACTCATAGTCGTCGCCGCGCTGGTCCTCCTGGCGGGGATGGCACAGGCGAAGACCTACGGCTCGTTCGGGAATGGTTTCTATTTCACCTATCCCGATGACTGGCAGCAGGTACCGTACAACACGGTCGATGATTACCTCTCCCGAAACAATGCCGGGAACCCGCTTTACAACTATGACGCCGCCTTCGCCCCGGACAGCTCCGATCCGTTCTTTGCCAACGAGTATCTGATCATCTATGTCGATACGGTCGGACCGTTCAGCGACAAACAGATCGACTCGACTCTGGAGAAGCTGAGCGAGACGTTCGGCGAAGGGATCAAGTATTTCCCGGTGGGGGATTTTCTCACCAATGTCGTCTCGAACGAACCGAACTATGACAAAGACAGTAAGCTGGTGTCGATCGTAAACGACATCAAGTCGAACGACGGTTCGGTCAAGAAGAACCTCATCATGATGAAGTTCTATGAAAAGGGAATCGCTTACTTCTACTTTTATGCTCCCGAGAAGTCATTCGAAACGGCCAAGACGACGTTCGAGAAGATGATCAATTCGTTCGGATCGGGGGATGTCGCCAAAGCCATACCGAAAGAGTCGGTGAAAGTGGCCGACATCAAGATGGACAAATCCGGTCGACCGATCGTATCGGGGTCCAGAATTCCGGTGTTGATTCCGATTCTCGGTGTCGTGATTCTTCTGGTGATAATTGTCATCATTGTGGCACGGAAGAAACGTACGTAAGAAATCTGGTTTCTGATTATATAGGAAGGTAATACTATGGGTCATGCATATACTCCGGGACTGAAAGTCACCGACCGACTGCTGGTGAAACGTCACCGCATTCTCCCACTCAAAGGCGAGGTGGTCGTCAAAGTCGGCGACAAAGTGAGTCCGCACGATGTGGTCGCGCGAACCCATCTCCCCGGAAATGTCGTCCCGCTCAATGTCGCCAACAAGCTCGGTATCCCGCCGGAAGACATGAAAGAAGTCATGCTCAAGAAAGAGGGTGACTCGATCAAGAACGGTGAGGTCATTGCCCTTAAGAAGGGGTTCATCAAGTGGTTCAACAGCCAGGCGACCGCCACTATCGACGGCACGATTGAGTCAATCTCGACCATCACCGGCCAGGTGCTCCAGCGCGGCAAACCGATCCCGGTTGAAGTGACGGCGTATATTCGGGGCGAAGTCACGGAAGTGATCCCGAACGAAGGGGTGGTCGTCACGACGATGGCCTCGTTTGTGCAGGGGATTTTCGGTATCGGCGGCGAGACGTTCGGCAATCTGCATATCGCCGTTCAGGACCCGACCGTGGTTCTCTCCGAAGAACTGATCAAAGAAGACATGAAGGACAAGGTGATCGTCGGCGGCTCGCTTGTTACGGCCGGGGCGATCAAGAAAGCGGTAAAAGTCGGCGCCAGAGGAATCGTGGTCGGAGGATTCGATGACAAAGACCTTCGCGACTTCCTCGGATACGACATCGGCGTGGCCATCACCGGCTCCGAAGATATCGGCGTCACGCTGGTCGTTACCGAAGGGTTCGGCCAGATCAACATGGCCAACCGGACGTTCGATCTTTTGAAGAGAAACGAGGGTCGAATGGTCTGCATTAACGGCGCGACACAAATTCGTGCCGGTGTAATCAGACCTGAAGTAGTAGTGCCGCTGGCTGCCGAAGAGGCTGCTATAACGGCTCAGGATGAGACGATTCTCGGACTGGAAATCGGCTCACCCGTCCGCGTCATTCGTCATCCCTATTTCGGTATGCTCGGTACAGTGAGCGACCTTCCTGCCCCGCTGGCCGTTCTGGAGTCCGAGTCCAAGGCTCGTATTCTGGAGGTTCAGTTCGATGATGGCAAGAAAGCGATCGTTCCGCGCGCCAATGTGGAGATGATCGAAGGCAGCTAAGTCAATCTACGATTTAGAGATAAAAAAACCTCCCGAACGGGAGGTTTTTATTTGCATGGGGCTGATTGTTCTGGACTATTGGCCATCCGTTTCCGAGGTGCTGTCCATCTGGTTCATCATCATCATCGAGTCAGCGGCGGAATCCATACGGGTCGAATCCATCTGCTCCGCCTTCTTGACCTCTTCCGGCACCTTGTCGGACTCTTTCGATTCTTTCTTTCCGCAACCGGCGGTCAACGCCAGCGCAAACAGCGCTATGATGCCCAAGGCTATGAATCGCTTCATACTCAACTCCCTTCGAGTAGGATTAACGGGTACACGATTGCTCGGTCTAATTATGAGCGAAGCAGAATTCACTGTCAACACTTAATATGGCGCTAACATTGCGCCGAAAGGTCTGTTTTTGTTGACGCTACCCGAGGTGGGAGATATTTTCCGCACCAAGAGCGACATTCCGCCCGTCGCATAACTTTGCAAAGCGTAACTTTTCATTTGATAGAGTGTAGAAACAGATATGAGTCAACTTGTTGTCCCCCTCATCGTGTCCGGTCAGCTCTGGCAGATTATCACCAGCACCTCGACCTTCGGCGCCATCATTCTCGCAATCCTGCTCTTTATGTCAATCGTCTCCTGGATCATCATCTTCCACAAGTGGCGGCAATTCAGAGAAGTGGAGCACGACAATCAACGCTTCTCCCAGCAGTTCCGTCGCGCCCGACAGATAGTCGAGTCGGTCGGACAGGCAAAATCGACTAAGAGCTCTCCCCTGTCGAACATATTTCTTGCCGGCTATCAGGAGTTGACCGAACTGAGCGAAGGAAAGAATCCGGGCGGCGGACTTCAAAATAAAGTCGTCTCGCTCAATGCTGAAGATTTTGAGCTTGTTGAGATGTCAATGGAGCGGTCCCTGGTGACGGAGATGGGAAAGATGGAACGAAAAGTGATCTTCCTCGCCACGACTGCGAACTCGGCGCCGTTTCTCGGGCTGCTCGGCACGGTGGTTGGAATCATGGATTCGTTCTGGGCGATCGGTGAGCGCGGATCGGCCTCGCTGGCCGTAGTTGCACCCGGTATTGCTGAAGCGCTGCTGGCGACAATCGTCGGTCTGGCTGCCGCTATTCCGGCGGTAATCGCATTCAACTGGGCGAACAGCAAAATGAAATTCATCAACGATTTCGCCTCCAACTTCATTCTCGAATTCATGTCCCAGGCCAAAAAGGAGGCGCGGTAAACATGCGCAAACCTCATCGGCGGACCTATCGCGCGATGGCCGACGTCAACATCACCAACCTTGTCGATGTCGTGCTGGTGCTGCTGATTATCTTCATGATCTCGGCGCCGCTGCTGCAGTCAGGTATCGAGGTGAATCTGCCGCAGACTCGGGCCGCCGCCATCACTGAGCCGACCGAAGGGATCGTGCTCACGATCGACCAAAAGGGCGGTATCTATATCAACGACGTCTGGTCGCGCCTTGACAATTTCGAGACCAATCTCAAGCAGGCCATCGCCGACAAGAATACCTCGACCGTCTATCTCCGCGCCGACTCCCTCGTCTCGTATGGAACCGCCATCCAGGTGATCAGCCAATTGAAAGATATGGGGATCACTGATATCGGCCTGGTCACCGCCCATACGGAAAAAGACAAACGGGGAGCGAGGAGATAGATCTCTCATGAAGCGGGACATTGTCTTTTCACTGCTGCTTCACGGCATCGCCGTCACCCTGCTGGTGGTTTCTTCGCCGTTCGTCAAGTCGAAGACTTTCGATTACGAAGTAATCCGCGTGAATGCTGTCCCGGCTTCGAGCCTTCCGACGCAACTCTCCCAGCCCCCGGCGGCTCTCCAGCCGCTGACCATTCCTCAGGCTATGGCCGAGGAACCGGTCCAGATCCCGATAGACAAGCCAAGCTCGATCAAGAAGACGGCGAAAACGAAGCCGAAGCCGGCGAAACCGACGAGAAAAGAACCGACCAAGACTACGAAGACAACCACCGGGACAACTCAGACCGACAAGACCGCAGGCGAAGGATCCAGCGACACCAAGATCGATGTCAACGCCACCGGCAATGGAGCGGCGTTCAGCGGAGCAACGATCGACAATTCCTCGTTCCACTATCCCTACTGGTTCACCCAGGCTTTCCAGAAGATCGGATCAAACTGGCACCGGACGGTGCTGATCGATGCTCCGGTGGTCTGTGTCGTCTCGTTCCAGGTAATCAAATCAGGAGCCGTGTACAACATACAGGTCGACAAATCCTCCGGGATCCCGGCCGTGGACGAGACCTGCGTGCAGGCGATCCAATCATCGGCCCCCTTCCCCCCACTGCCGGATGACTTCACGGATGAGATCATCGGTATCACCATTCCTTTTAAATACCAACCGAGGTAGAAGCATGCGCAGACCTATATATCTTCTCTTTGCCTTTATGATCCTGATGACGGCTCCGGCTGTATTCGCCCAGGGAACGACTGTCCAGAACATCCAGTTCGACACCCTCATGGGTGCGTACAATCCGACTCCGATCGGGGTCGATCAGATGACCTATATCGGTACCCAGTATATCACGCACGATGACTCCTCGCTCATGCGCTACATCACAATGGTGGTGCAGTATGATATCGACTTCTACGCCGATTTCGAGCTGGTGCCGATCGACAGCTTCTATCTCGCAACTTACGAAATCAAAGAGCTGGATCTGCTCGGGATGGCAGCGTCTGGGCGCCGATCTGGTAGTGAAACTCGAAGCTGAGTTTAACGGCGATTACATTCGCGCGCGATGGCGCCTTTACGACACCAAGACCCAGGCGGAGGTTGGCAAAGATGTACTGGAGAGACCGAAATCCGGCTGGCGACAATTGGGACATGAAATCTCAAACGCGATTGTCAAGAAGCTCACCGGAGCGCAAGGGATCTTTCTTACCAAGATTGCATACATCAAACAACTCGGTGAGGCCAAAGAAGTGTTCCTTTCCGACTACGACGGCGCGAACGAAGTTCAGTTGACCAAAACCGGCACGCTCAATCTTTCTCCCGATTTCGCTCCCAACCGGCCGGAGATCTATTTCACAAGCTACCTCGCCGGACAACCGCAGATCTTCCGAGTGAACATCGATACGAAAAAGATCGAGCAGGTGACGCACTATCAGGGGATGGCGGCATCGTGTGAGGTCTCCCCCGACGGCAACAAGATCGCGTGCACGATGACGAAAGACGGTAACTCTGAGATCTACGTTACCGACTTAAATGGCAAAGTGATCAAACGAATCACCAACAATTCTTCGATCGATACCTCCCCGACCTGGTCGCCCGATGGCCGGATGATCGCGTTCGCCTCGGATCGCACCGGTTCTCCGCAGATCTATATCACTGATGCCGATGGTCTCGGCACTCGTCGATTGACTTTCAGAGGCGGGTATAACGACTCCCCCCTCTGGTCACAAAGAGGAGATCGCATCACGTTCGTCAGCCGAACGCCGGGCGGGCGATTCGATCTCGCCTCGGTGGATACAGCCGGGGTCGAATATCACCTGATGACCGAAGTCGGCATGAACGAAAATCCGCACTTTTCTCCCGATGGAAAGCAGATCATTTTCTCATCTACCCGCCTGGGAACTTCCGACATTTACACCGCCGATGCGAGTGGTCGACATCAGCGCCGTTTGACTCGTTCCGGCAATTGTTCCAATCCAACCTGGGGACCGTACACCAAGTGACAAAAGCGGTCTGCAACCGATATGATTTTTCGCTAACTTGTTGGGATTAAAAAATTTTCCTTTTTTATATTGACCCTGCAGAAGGCGTCCATTAGATTGATTGAAATGGTGTTGAACAACAATTAATTTCCTACAACGGGAGGTTATAAATGCTTAAAAGACTTGGGTTTCTGGCAATGTGTGGACTGCTCTTGCTTTCCGTATTGACTCTGACGGGTTGTCCCGGTCCCAAAAAACCTATTACTCCTCCGCCGCCTGTCGATACTACCCCTCCTCCGCCGCCTCCGCCAAAGGATACGACTCCGCCGGCTCCGCCGCCGAAACCGATGCTCAAGGTGGAACAGTTTAAGACTGTCTATTTCGATTTTGACAAATACAATCTTCGCCCGGATGCCAAATCGGATGTCGAGTTCGATTATAATCTGCTCAACCAGTATCCCGATGCGATCGTAGAGATCCAGGGGAACTGCGACGAACGCGGCACGGTCGAATACAACCTGTCGCTCGGACAGAAACGTGCCGATGCGGTGAAAGATTATCTGGTCAATCTGGGTGTGAGTCCGGATCGACTGAAGACGATCAGTTATGGCAAGGAGCGCCCGGTCGATACCGGTCATAACGAAGCTGCCTGGGCGAAAAACAGACGCTGCGAATTCCGAATCGTCTCGCAGTAGCCCGTAAGGTGTACATAATGTCTGGTTTGAAAAAACTGAGCATAGCCGCCATTCCAGGAATGGCGGTTGTGCTTTTAGGAATCGGCCTTATCGGCTGCGCCACCACGAGGCAGGTGCAGGAAGTTAAGGACGAAGTCCGCGCGGTCGGGGCTCAGACGGCCCAGACCCAGCGGGCAATTGCTCACATCGACTCTGTGCTGTCAGTTAACACCGACGCGAACAATAAACTGCGCGCCGATGTGACCTACTCGATCAGCGAGATGCAACAGCAGATCAGTACGCTGCTTCAGAACTATAATGACCTGCTGACGAAAATCGATCTGCTGAACCAGCAGCTCAACGTCAAGCATGTCATCACCAGTTCCCCGGGGGTACAGCAGATTCCTCCGACTACAACAACGCAGCAGCAGCCATCGACAATGCCGGCGGACACGACTCCGCAGCAGCCGTCGATTGACTGCGGGGCGGCCTATGACAACGCCTTCATTCTCGCCCGTCAGCGGGAGTATCAGAAGGCGATCGACGGCTTCAGGGAATTTCTGAAGGAATGCCCGAACAACGAGTCGGCCGACAACGCCCACTACTGGATCGGTGAGAGCTTCTATGCGCTCGAGAAGTATGTCGACGCTATTCAGGAATTCCAGTATCTCCTGGACAATTATAAGGGATCCGAGAACGCCAGCCGCGCGTTATACAAGCTGGGACGTTCGCAACAGGAACTCGGTAAGAATGCCGATGCGAAAAAGAGCTTCCAGAAACTGATCGATGAGTATCCGGAGACGCTCGAAGCTTCGCAGGCCAAGGAGAGACTCAAAGATCTCAAATGACCGTCAAGTCACCAAGATTGAGTATTTCGACCCCGACCGAGCCTATCCTTCCCGGTCGGGGTTTTTATCAACTGGAAGAAGAAACGCTCTATGTCCAGATAGGGCCGTTTCATGACCACCGCAAGTTCTTCTCCTATCTCGACTCTAACAATGTTTCGCTCCAGCTCGACCGAACCGGTCGGCTGATATTTCTTAGCGTGGGCATTCCAAAACGCCGCTGGAAAATAGCCCCTTCCCTCACCCCACCGAAAATTGTCGAGCCGGCCGATATCCGATGGCTGGATTTCAGAGAACAGATCGAGGAACCGGCATTACTCACGAACAAGCCCAAGTCGGTTATCAAGCTCGAGTTCTCCCAGATCGAAAACCCGCTGAATTACTTTGTCGCCGGGGCCGTTGTAGCCCAGGTTGACTCTGAGGGTCAACTCGCGGCGTTATGGGTGACTGAGATAGTCGATGATCTGGCCGGACGGGAAATTGGCGCCTTCCGCAAACAGCTTCGCCTCGACGGTTCTTATTACGCCTGACTCAATCGCATTCACTCCCTCTCCGTATAGATATGATTGACAGACCCTTCGGCTGAACATTTATTGACAGCATGGCCAAGGCACCCGACAGCGTCAAAAAAGAACTGGCTGCTCTCAAAGAGAAGATCGCCTATCACAGCCGGCTCTACTATGTTCAGGATCACCCTGAGATCTCCGATGCCGAGTACGACAAGCTGTTTGATCGACTGCTGGAGATAGAAAAGCAATATCCTGAATTGCTGACGCCTGACTCACCCAGCCAGCGGGTCGGCGCGGAACCATCAAAAAAATTCGAGCCTCTGCCTCATCGAGTTCCGATGTTGTCCCTGCAAAAAGTCACGCAGCCGGGAGGAGTTCCTCGAATTCGATCGACGCGTGAGAGAAGGGTTGGAGACGAACGAGGAAATCGAGTATGTCACCGAGCCAAAGTTGGATGGGCTGGCGGTCGAATTGATCTATGAGAACGGAATTCTGGTCAGAGGATCTACCCGCGGCGATGGAACGGTTGGAGAAAATATTACCGCCAATCTCAAGACTATCCAATCAGTTCCGCTCAAGCTGTCGGACAAGACGGCGAAGAGATACCCTCTCCTTGAAATTCGCGGCGAAGTGATCATGCATCGCAGCGCATTCGAAAAGCTGAATGAACAACTGGTCGCCAAACAATATCGCTCCGCTCGCCAATCCGCGTAACGGAGCCGCCGGGTCGCTCAGACAGCTCAATCCCAAAGTCACGGCATCGCGGCGGCTCGTCTTCTATGGATATGCGATATCTGAGACTACTCTCGTCGGACTCGACTCGCAATTCAAAGTGATCGAGTTTCTTTCGTCGGAGAAGTTTCTCGTCAACAATTTGATCTATGTCGCCGACGGGGTCGAAGAGGTCTCGACGATCTTTGACAATCTGACGCGCGACCGAAGCAAGCTGGACTATGATATCGACGGCATGGTGATCAAGGTGAACGACTTCCGTTCGCAGGAGGTCCTTGGACAGATTGCCCGTGCCCCCCGCTGGGCGGTGGCCTGGAAATTCGTGGCCGAGCAGGCCGAGACCGTTCTCGAAGGCGTGGAGTTCTCGGTCGGACGCACTGGAGTCATCACCCCGGTAGCCAAGCTCAAACCGGTGCGGGTATCCGGGGTGACGGTTTCGAATGCCTCGATGCACAACGAGGACGAGATCAAGGCACTCGACGTGCGCGTTGGTGATACGGTGATTGTACAACGGGCCGGCGATGTCATCCCTGAGGTTGTCGATGTCGTCCGGGAGAAACGACCCAAAGGAACCAAACCGATTACCTTTCCCGACAAGTGTCCTTCGTGTGGCACGAAAGTGGTCCGCCCCGAAGGGGAAGCGGCTCATCGATGTTTGAATACTGCCTGTCCCGCGCAGGTCGAGGGCGGGTTGTTTCATTTCGCTGCTAAAGGTGGGTTCGATATCGACGGTCTCGGAGAGAAGCTGGCGAGGCAGCTTATTAGCCAGGGGCTGGTGAAGGATCCATCGGATTTGTTTTTCCTGACCAAAGAGCAATTACTCCCTCTCGAACTGATGGCTGAGAAACGGGCCCAGAATCTGATCGATGCTATCGAGCGCTCCCGACACGCGGAACTTCCCAAAGCAATCACCGCGCTAGGAGTAGTTGGAGTCGGTGAAACGGCGGCAAAAGTTCTCGCCGAGCACTTCGTCTCGTTCGACAAACTGCAGCAGGCATCGGTTGAAGAGTTGACGAATATCGCGGGTATCGGCCCGATTCTGGCCGAGAATGTGCACGACTATTTCAGCAATTCCGGCAATCAGAAGATGCTGAAGAAAATGCGCGAGGGTGGCGTTGAATTCCCGGACTATCACAGGGAAGTTGCTTCGGATAAATTCGTCGGTAAGACGTTTGTCATCACCGGCACCCTTTCCAAACCGCGCAATCATTTCAAGAATCTTATCGAGCAGAACGGCGGCAAGACGTCAGGGTCGGTATCGAAGAAAACCGATTATGTTCTCGCCGGCAGTGACCCCGGTTCCAAACTCGACAACGCCAAGAAACTCGGCGTCCCGGTCATCGATGAGGACGAGTTCGCAAAGATGCTGGGGTGATGGTAGTTTCGAAGTAGAGCACTATCCGTCTTCAGTGGCGCCCATGTCCGCAGGCTCTTTCGGATGATTCTCAAGCACACCCGCAGGCGGGCGCAATGGCTGCCTCAAAGAAGATGCATCCCTACGAAGAATATCCCTGCGTCAAACGTCTCAACGACCTAAGCCCCCGTAGGGCACCATCCGTCTTCGGGGGTGCCCATGTCCGCAGGTTCTTTCGGATGATTCTCAAGCACACCCGCAGGCGGGCGCAATGGCTGCCTAAGAAGATGCATCCCTACAAAGAATATCCCTGCGCCAAACGTCTCAACGACCTAAGCCCCCGTAGGGCACCATCCGTCTTCGGGGGTGCCTTCAAACCTCGCCAGTCACAATTACAGTTGGGCAGTTCCTTCTTAGAAACTGCCATCGATCGATTTCGCATATTGTGGCACGTTCTCAGAAGGACGTGCCATACAGAATCCCCGCGACAGATAATGCCGTCGGGAACGAATTCCCAGCGGCACTATCAAATAGACAACTAAATCACGGAACCAGACCGATCTACTCGGACTTCTCCAGCTTCTTTTCGAGGCTCTTGATCGCCTTGGTCAACTGGTCAACTTTTGTTTCGAGCGCCTTGATCTCCTGCTGACGGGCGACATTGTGTTTCTGAAGCCAGGTAGTAACATCCTTTTGGGTCTTCTCCGCCTGTTTGGCTACTTTCTGATAGACCTCGGCGGTCGACTTCTCAGCTTTGTCGAGCAGTTCCATGACCGCTTTCTTGCGGTCGGATTTGTCCAGTTCCCCTTTTTTGATCAGCTCATCGATGATCTTCTCGGCTTTCGCCTTGGTCACCTGAAATGCGCCGATCGAGGCCAGCACGGTGTTCTTAAGTACTGACATGGATTTGTCACCTCCTAGTGAGATTATTTTACGGAACAGATCCTGCGATTCCCGGACGTCCTGCCATGACGATGTTTCGGTGATGAGCACCCGGCCCAGCACCGCCATGGTGACATCTTCGCCGCTGGCCACATCGATCACGGCTACCTCCACCCCGCTCTTTACGAGGGCGGCCAGATCGGCCTGGGTGATGGTGCGGCTTTTGTCCGGGTCATACAGACGCCGATTCCGATATCGTTTGATAACTTTCATACTTTATTATAGTGCACTGCACCATAGAAGTCAACAGAAAAGGGCAGCTTGCGGCTGCCCTCAAAATTTGTGGTCTCGGATAATCAGTGCTTGCCGGTCGACATCAGCACGATATTGACGATCTCAAGCAAACGTTCACAGGAGAACGGCTTCTTGATAAACATATCGCCACCCGACTTGAATGACCGGCCCATATCGTCCGAGCGGTCTTTGCCGGTCAGAAAAATGACGGGGACGCTGGCAAACTCCGGATCTTTCTTAAGACTGGCACAGATATCGTAGCCGTCGATTCCGCCGGGCATCATGATGTCCAGCAGAACGACATCGGGGCGAAATCCCTTCGCCTTGTTCACGGCGTTGGTCGGCGAATTTTCCGTCATCACCTGAAATCCGTGTTCCACCAGGAAGGTTTCGACGATTTCGGTGATTTCCGGCTCATCGTCGATAACGAGTATCTTGGCGGTGCTTATGTTCGTCTTGTAGGACATGTTGTATCCAGGTCGAAATCGGTTATTCTGTTTGGCCTATGTATTATATCGGTCGATTCGGCGATAACTTGACCGATGATCCATCCTCCCCGGCCGTCTGGAGGATCATCGCCACCATCTGTGCAAGTTGCTGTCCGGTAATCGGCTTACGGATAAAGGTTGTGCCGCCTGAGGCGAACGCCTCGCCCATATCCTTTTCCGGCGGCCGTCCACTCAGAAATACTACCGGAGTCTGCCGAAGTTCGCTGATTTCCTTGATTTTGGTGGTAGCCTCATATCCATCCATTCCGGGCATGTTTATGTCCATCAGAATGAGGTCCGGATGGACTTCGGAAGCCCGGGCAATCGCCTCAAGGCCGCCGGCCGCGGATTCCACGCGATACCCCTGCTTTTCCAGCAGGCTGCAGATAATATGAATGGTCGTCCTGTCATCGTCGACAACCAGAATCAAGGGTTTGGCAGATGCCCCGTTAATTTGTGCCATGATCGGTTCTTGTCTCCCCTAAGGCCCGGTGGTTTTCGCATTTCATTCACCCTAAAGTAATTATCGGCGTAGCCACCCCTTTCTTAACGTGTGGCAACAGCAAGCAGGATAACAGGATACTCGATGCGGTCGAAGCTCCCGCGGCTGTTTTTAATTGCGAGTGCGGGCAAAAGCGGGTATTGTTTGCCCAAATGACAGAGAAGGAATCCGTAACCTACATAGCCCGCAATCGCAAGGCTCGTCACGACTACGAAGTACATTCTACGGTCGAGGCGGGAATCTCGCTGGTGGGCAGCGAAGTCAAATCGCTCCGCGAGGGCAAGGTGAACATTTCCGATGCGTACGCCGATGTCGAGAACGGCCAGGTATTCCTGCGCAACCTCCACATCAGCCCTTACAAGATGGCGTCGAATGAGAACCATGACCCGAGCCGGCCCCGCCGCCTTCTGCTGCACAAACGGGAGATTCGCAAGCTGCAGGCGCAGACCGAGCAGAAAGGGATGACTCTGGTTCCTCTGGCCATCTACTTCAAAGGGAAAAATGTTAAAATCGAACTGGCTGTGGCCACGGGACGTAAGAAATATGACAAGCGCGAGGCGATTGCAAAAACGGAAGCGGAAAGGCGTATCAAGCGCGCTATGAGAAAAGATCTGTAAATGAGTGTGCATAGATTCTTCATTCTGAAAATCGTCCTGGGACTCCTGCTGCTAGTGATGGCGGCGAAGGTCTCGGCCGATGTCAACGTCTATCTCTCGGGGACAAGCCGTACGATCAAATCCTTCGATCAGGATCAGACAACTTACTTTTCTTTCTCCGAATTGGCCGACGCGATAGGGGGTGAACTCGACTGGGGACTGATCGGCCAGCAGATCGTGTACACGGAGGATACCAATCGGTTTGTGTTCATTCTCGGCTCTCCCTATTTCCGTCGCAACGACTCCCTCTTCAACATGACCTATCCGGCAACGTATGAGAAGGGGCAGCTCTATCTTCCGGCCGAGACCTTTCTCACTTTCCTCGATCAGGTGACCTTTCAGAAGATCACCTGGGATGAACCCAATAAGTCGATCAGGGTGGAGTCACAGTATTTCAATGTAACCGACATGGCCGTTTCATCGAAGGCAAACGGATTGCTGGTCGAGATCTATATGACCGCCGGGCTGGCTTACGACGTCTTCGTCACCGAAGGGAACTGGATCAATGTCTCCATTCGAGACGGGCGGATCAATTCTCCGCGAATAGAATCCCGCAAAGACTCGCGCTATATGTACAGCCTGAAGACGCATCAGGAAGGATCCACCGGGCAGATCTCGTTCCGTCTGAAGCGCAAAATCGACAAGTGGCATTACCGCACGCAGACCGATCCGCCGAGGATTCAGATTTCGGTCGAGGATTCCGGGTTCGAGCTCGCCGCCGAGGATACCTCGCCGCATATCGGCCCGGACAACAAGATCGATGTGATCGTCATAGATCCGGGACATGGCGGAGCCCAGTACGGCGCGGTTGGTCCGGGCGGAACCCGGGAGAAGGATGTCGCACTCGATATCGGCAAAGAACTGGCCAAGCTCATTCGCAAGGACAAGCAATTCAAAGTTATCATGACACGAGACCGGGACCAGTCGGTTACGCTTCAGGAGCGGGCCGATATCGCCAATAACGCCTCCTGCGATCTGTTCGTCTCGATTCACGCCAATTCATCCCCCAAGCGGGTGATAAAGGGCTGGAATGTCTTCTTCCTTGCTCAGGCAAAGAACGACTCAGCTCGTGCAACCGCCCAGTTCGAAAACTCCGCTTTCTTCAGGGATCAGGTATCGGTCGCCGGAGATCCGGATAAGGAACCGGATATTGGATTCGACGACCCGATTCTGAATATTCTCAATGAAATGATCATGACGGAATTCCAGTCGGAGTCGCAGGATTTTGCCATGATGGTGGATCGGGAGTTGCGCCGCAACACCGATATCCCCGCTCGTGGAGTCGACCAGGCCGGATTCTACGTTCTCAACATGGTGTTCGCCCCGTCGATCCTGGTCGAGACTGGGTTCATCTCCAATCCCGATGAGGAGCGGTTGCTGAGGAGCCGTAAGTACCAGAGAACGGTTGCCGAATCGATTTACAATGCCATCAAAAGATTCAAAGCCAAGTACGAAAGCAATTAGGTGAATTATGGATGACCATACGCTCATTACCCGCGAGGCTCCGGTCGGCATTTTCGATTCCGGAGTCGGCGGCCTGACTGTGCTGAAGGAACTGATCAAGCTGCTTCCGTATGAAGACATTGTCTATTTCGGCGACGTCGGCCGAACCCCGTACGGGGGAAGATCCAAAGAGATCATCACCCTGTTCACCGGACAGGATGTCGCCTTCCTGGTCGATCAGAAGGTGAAATTTATCGTGAGCGCGTGTAACACGGCGTCATCGGTAGCGCTCGATGAAGTCAGTAAGAATTATAGTGTCGAAATGATCGGCGTAATCGAGCCGGGTGCTCGGGCCGCCGTGGAACGGACCACGAAAGGGATGATCGGTGTCATCGGGACCAACGCGACCATTTCATCCAATGCCTATGCCCGATTTATTCATGATTTCGATCCGAAGATCAAAGTATTCTCGCTCGCCTGTCCGCTCTTCGTGCCACTGGCCGAAGAAGGGTATATTCAGAAAGAAGCGACGCATCTTATCGCCCGTGACTATCTCCAGACGATGCACGATGTCAAAATTGATACGCTCGTGCTCGGTTGCACCCATTATCCGTTGCTGAAAGATGTGATTCGTGAGGTTATGGGAGACAAGGTAACGTTGATCGACAGTGGCGAGGAAACTGCCCGTGTCGCGTATGCCCGCCTGATGGAATCAAGCCTGGTGAATCCGAGAGCTTCGCAATCCCCGAGCCGGGCCGGTGAGCACAAATACTTTGTCAGTGATGTTCCGGAGAAGTTTACGGCGATTGCCACGAGATTCCTGGGCCGACAGATCGAAAAGATCACGCGCGTGGATATCAGCGAGTACTAGCGATTTCATTTGCACACCCGCGGGAGATTCTGGTGGCGCCAGGTCCACCGGGTAGTCAAGCCGGGAACCTGACGCGCCTCACCAACAGGCATAGTGCCATGTTAACCGACTTGCGTCGGTCTTTATTCTTCCTACTACTGATATGCCCGAAATGGTCATTCGTCGCTCAATTCGTTTGACTTGGAAATACGCACCGTTTACCATACGGTTTCAATCTAACTGATCGGGAAGGAGATGGGAAGCGCTATATGCAGTTGGTTCTGGCTACGAACAACGAAGATAAAATCAGAGAGATGAAGAATCTCCTCGACGATCTCCAGGTCACTATATTAACAAAGCGGGATTTTCTGGAGTTCCCCGATGTCGAGGAGACCGGCTCCACGCTGGAAGAAAACGCGCTGCTCAAAGCAAAAGCGATATCCCAGTTCTGCGATCTTCCCGCACTTGCCGATGACACCGGACTTGAGGTCGATGCCCTGAGCGGAGCTCCGGGCGTGTACTCGTCGAGATTCGCCGGTGAGAATGCCACCTACGCAGACAATGTGAACAAACTTATCGAGTCCCTCAAAGGGGTGCCGAAAGAAAAAAGAACGGCCCGTTTCCGCTGTGTTATCACTATCTGCTGGACGGATGGAAGGATTGATACGGTCGATGGAATAGTGGAAGGGTTCATCGCCAAAGAGGCAACAGGATCGGCCGGATTCGGCTATGACCCGATATTCTTTTATCCCCCCTCCGGCAAAAGATTCTCCGAAATGGCGGTTGACGAAAAGAACGCAATATCCCATCGCGGGAAAGCACTACAGGCGGCGCGGACGCTTATTATCGATCGCCTGAACGAATCGGCCGGTTAGTAGACGCACCCTTCGCTATCCTACCTGACTCAGTCTGATGCTTCCGTCCTGTTGAGACTACTATCGCAAAAGAAAAGACGGATGAATCGTTCGATCCATCCGTCACTGAAGACTATTGGCCGTAACAAAATCGTCTACACTTTTGCCTTTTGAGTGAGCGCACTCAGGGCTGCGTCGCAAGTGTGCACCACACCCTCCGACGCTTTCTCAGCTTCTTTGAAGTGTTTTTTTGCCGCCGCCTCGTCTTCCCGCCTAAGCGCGGCTACTGCGTCATTCGCAGCAGCGTGCACCAATTTATGAGGATGTTCGATCTCGTTGAATTCTTCGAATTGCCGGTAATCCGCAACACCATCCGTGTAATACCACTTACCAAACCGACAGTCTATGTGAGTGACTACGGTCCAATTGTCTACTGACGATTTTCCCTCGATAACCGATCTGAGTCGTTTCATGTAATTACGGTGATCGTCTTTCGCCAGCGACAGCATGGCCGAATTTCCGCCTTTGATATGGAATTTGCCAATCATCTGCCTCAGTACCTCAGCCTGACCGCTCAGCTGTTCGGCAGCCGCCGAGGACTGCTGCGCCCCGGTGGCGCTTTCCCTGGTGACATTGGAGATCTGCTCGACCGTTCGCGATATTTGTTCGGCGGCGCTCGACTGCTGTTCGGCGGCCGTGGCTATTTGTTGAATCATGTCCATCACCTGCTGGGACATGCGTACGATCTGTCCCAGGCTGTCTCCGGCCTGATCGGCGAGCTTCTTTCCGGACTCCACTTCCTTGATACCGGAATCCATCACCGTAACCGCTTCGCCGGTCTGCACCTGAATTCCCTTGATCATGGCGGTGATTTCAGCCGTCGCCTTTCCGGTCCGTTCGGCCAATTTCCTCACTTCATCAGCTACCACCGCGAACCCTCTTCCCTGTTCTCCCGCCCGGGCAGCCTCGATGGCGGCGTTCAGGGCAAGCAGGTTGGTTTGGTCGGCGATGTCGTCAATTACTTCGATTATCGATCCGATTTCCTGAACCGACTTGGAGAGTTTACCAATCGAAGTCGAGCTGTTACGAACCACCTGCGCAATATTCTGCATTCCGGTAATTGTACTCGCGACGATCTCTCCTCCGCTTGATGCCGTATCTGATGCCTTCTTTGCGTTGTCGGAGGCATCACCTGAACTCTTGGAGGTCTCTATAATCGTGGCCGTCATTTCCTCAATAGCTGTGGCAATCTGGTTGACTTGCGAAGCCTGGGAGGAGGCGGCGTTCGAACTCTGCTCGGAATTAGCGGCAATCTCGGTGGAGACCGAGGCCAGCTCTCTGGCGTTCTCAGTAAGCTGCTGGACGATGTCGGTCAGGTTCACAAGCATCTGTTGAAACGCGTTACCGAGCACGTCGTCAGCTCCCTTGACTTCCACTTCATCCGTAAGATTGCCGGCGGCTACCGCCTTGGCATGACCGGCGAACCGTTGGATATATGCAATCAGATCCTGTATCGAGTTAAGCAGCTGCCCGATTTCATTTTTTGAATCGGTTCTCACGTCCTGATCCACATTCCCGCTGGAGGCGAGCCTGAGTGCCTCCTGTACTTTTGCGAGGGGAGAGAATATATTCCTGTTGAGCACAACCACGATTCCCAGACTCAGGATGGCTATACTGACGATGGCCAGGAGCACGTTGTTGCGGGTGCTGGCGGCTATTAGATCTTTGCTCGCCAGCATCGATTTGACGATCTTCATTCCACCGATCACGCCCTTTTGATCGTGGCATTCCTGACACGCAGGTTGGGCGACGAACGCACGATACGTCACGAACACCGGCTCTCCCGATTCGACCGTCTGAAACGAAGTGTCTTTTTCACTGTTGAAGACTGAGGTCCAGGCCGGATCGGTCGAGGTGTTTCCAATCAGCTGTTTGGATGAGCTTCGAGCCACTTTCTTTTCATAATCGACGATCGAAATCTCTTTAGCTAGCTTGTCATTCGCCATTTGTTCGAGCGCCGGTTGAAGCTCATCGTTCGCCCCTTTCACCATCATGAACTCAACGCTCTGAGACAGGGCGGCGCGAAATTCTTTGCCCGATTCGTTGCACAACTGATCAATTGATTTTTTCTGCCCGTAGCTGGTATTAATGATGGTGAGACCAAAGACTACAACCAAAACGAGCCCCAGTAAGGCGCTCACTTTCACTCGTATAGATAGATTCTTCAAAATACCCCCTCCAATTACCAGGGATTTATGCCTTGTTTCCGATCCGGATGGCGTTTAATCCGTCCAGTACTGTTTATATCGGAATTTCAACGGATATTTTGAGCATGACGGTCGGCAAAAACAGATAAAAAACGCCATGTATCAGCGGCGAGGTTGTTGATATGATGGTCAGTCCGTTTTGGACATGCCGGCCAATCTCGGCCCTAAGGTGTGTAGCGGATGCCGAGAGCACAAAAAAATTCGGAGGACTTTTTTCGTCCTCCGAGTAAAGATATCATCTGTCGGGTCTCAGGCAGAGCCCGTAGTTTATCTCAAAGTTTACCGGCTACAGCCTTCGCTACGTCGAGCGTGCTGCTGCTACCACCCATATCGTAGGTGCGAACCTTGCCTTCGGCGATAACTGCTGCGATCGCCGCTTCGACCGATTCCGCCGTGTCGGTTTCACCCAGCCATTCCAGCATCATCTTCACCGTAAGCAACATGGCCATCGGGTTTACTTTGTACTGCCCGGCATACTTCGGCGCTGAACCATGAGTCGGCTCGAACACGGCGTAGTTGTCGCCGATGTTCCCCGAGGATGCAAACCCGAGTCCGCCGACGAGCTGAGCACAGAGATCGGAGATGATATCCCCGAACATATTCGAAGTCACCAAAACCGAGTACTCGAACGGATTCTTGATCAGCCACATGCACATAGCATCGATATTCGTCTCCCAGAGAGCAATCTCAGGATACTTCTTGGCCACCTCGCGGGCGGTCCGAACCATGAGGCCCGACGTTTCGCGGATTACGTTCGGCTTTTCGACGACGGTGACCGATTTACGCCCGGTCTTGCGGGCGTACTCGAAAGCGTCAGTGACAATATTCCGGCATCCTTCACGGGTGTTTATTCTCAAAGAAATGGCGATATCCTTGCCATCGGTCTTGTCGAACCGGGCCATCTTCTTGTTGTGCTGTTTGAGCGCCTCACGGAGGGCATCCGGCAACGGGTGGAATTCGATTCCGACATAGAGATCCTCGGTGTTCTCACGGAAGACGACGATATCGATATCGTCCTTGTAGTTCAGCGGATTACCGGGATACGCCTTGCACGGACGGAGGTTCGTGCGAAGGTTGAATTCCTGGCGAAGGCGGACGATCGGGGATGAATAGACGTGACCCTTCCCCTGCAACTCCGGAATCAGTTCTTTCTCCGCTTCCTCTTTCGGTTTCGAAGTGATCGCTCCGAACAGGCAGCAATCGGTGTTCTTAAGCAGGTCTATAGTACGATCGGGTAGTGGATTCGCCTCGCGGCGCCAGATTTCCCAACCGATATCGCCGTGGATGTACTCAGCGTCGAGACTTATCTTGTCCAGTACTATCCTGGCCGCCTCCATGACGTCGTTGCCGACGCCGTCTCCGGGCAACCAGGCGATCTTATACTTGGGCATGGTTCGTAACTCCTCAGATTGATTTACAGACTGAAAGTAAGGTTAAACATGTGTGATGTTCCGAGATCATTGGTATAGGGGACAAAAGCATAGTCGATCGTAAGATTGCGCTGCGTAAACGAGGCCCCGGCGGTGAGGTTCTTGCTGTCATAGTTGAACAGGTAACCGGCCCGTACTTTGAAGAATTCATGCACCTTCGCTTCGGCGCCTACATGGAGATGCGCTTCACTGTCCAGGATAACGACATCCATCGCGCCGAGATACCGGTCGTAGCTGTACGATGCACCGACGGCATAGGTTGTCGGCAGAGATATCTTTCGGGAGTCGACTGCGCCGGAAGCGGAAAGTTGGAAATCGGAGCCGAGATTGGTAATCGATGCGCCGACATTCAGTCGATCGGTCATTCTAGCCAGAACGCCGGCATCGACGTTGAACGATGATCCCTGGTACTCCTGGATTTTTTCCATGTACCAGCCGGAGGCGAGGCCGATCGATACTTTCGGCGAGATGAGATAGCTTATCCCTGCTTTGAACGAAATGTCATGAGCATCGAAATAGCTTTCCGGCGCAACCGAAGGAATCAACCTCTGCTGCAGGTTGTCGACCGCCGCAAATCGCACGCCGCCGTGAACAAACGTCCGCCTGGAGAGATTCATCGCAAAATACCCGGACTCGAGACGCACATTTTCCCAGTACGAAGTATGACCGAACGAAGCGGTGAATCTTTCGATACTCTGGATCCCCGCCGGATTGTACGCCGTGGCGTTAGGATCGTCGATCAACGACACTGCGGCCGAACCCATACCGGCGATTCTGGCGCCATGCTCGACTTTCATCAAGGCCAGGCCATCGGATGCGCGTGAACCAACTGCCAGCAACGCCACTATCGAAAACCCTGCGATCAGCACAACTGGAATTCGTTTCAAAACAATCTCTCCTAAAAGAGCAGGTCGAATGAAAAAATATGTTCCGAACCTTCACCGACCCGATCGGTCGAGAAGGCATAATCTATAGCCAGGACGGTCGTTGGGAAACGGAACATGTAGCCGGTACCGGCGGTAAACTGTTTCCCGGACAGTCCGGTTCGAATTGCGAAATTAGAGGCCACGAAGTATTCGGCGCCACCGTGAAATTTGACCGGCAGATACCGGGTCTTTACGAGATCCGAAGTGACCGTGAGGCGACGGTTCAGGAATCTTGCCGATCCCCCCACCCCGACCTCGACCGGCACCTGGTCGTCCTGAGTGCTGCCGAGAATACTGGTCGAGTGGGCCAGATAGTACTTCTCGTTCGACCAGTGGTATTTTGCGCCGAGATTGCGAATGACCAATCCTCCCTGGATATCCTGTACCCACATCAGGTCGCGCATCTCACGATCGAACAACTGGCTGAAATAGAACATCGCGCCGACGTCGACGGCGACACAGTACGAAGTCAATTCAGAAAATTTGGTGTGCAGATAGCTCGCCTTGAATCCGGCCGACAAGATATTCTCGAAACGCTTGGCGAAGAATACTGAGAAGTCATGATTGTGCTGACTCAGATCGTAGCCGAGCTTGTCACCATCGGAATTGCGGGCCTCAACCGATCCGCTTCCGGCATAGAGCCAATTGACTCCTATTGCGGCATCCCCCTTGGCCGGGAAGATCCCTTCAACATAGCCGAGCTTTCGATCCAGACCCATAGCGCGGTACGATGACGCAAACAGCGTCTTCTTGAGGCCGGACAGACCGGCCGGATTGTAGAACGGTGCCGCGCCATCATCGGCAATTGAAATATAGGCCCCGCCCATCGCTGCCGGACGAGCTCCTATCGGCACCTGAAGGAACGCAGCCGCATATCCGCCACCGCCGTCTTCGGCCCTGGTCGGGGAAACAGTGAGCAGCAACAAACCGCATATCGACAGTATAAGTATTTTTCGCATAGCTCTCTCCATCCTACGGAATCACCGCTAATTTACCCCAACGAACCTCGCCCGTTGAGTACTCGACTTTGAAGTAATAGATGCCGATAGCGACCGGGGCTCCGTTCCCATTCTTTCCGTCCCAGGTCGGTCGGCCGAGTCCGGCCGTTGGATAGACACCGGCGGCCAGGAACTGATTGTCCATCACCCGCCTCACCAGATTCATCGCGAAGTCATAAATCTCGATAGTAACGTCGGCATCTTTATCAACCGTGAAATGGAACTCCGTCACCGCGTCGTTGGCGTGACTGAACGGAACCGGGAAGGCATAGACTTCGTCTTTGGGAGTCTTGGTATCGGTCACGTAGTACGGCGTCTGATTCGAGAAATCGTTCAGGTCTATTTTCACCGTCCGATCGGCCGTACCGACCCAGAGATCATTTCCGATAATATCGACCGCATAAACGGGTGTGCCCGGCAAGACGAGCGGATACCCCGAGGAATCCTTGAGGTCGATTGTAAACCATTTCGCGGCGTACACCGAATCACCATACGAATACAGGAGACCATCGTTAGTCGCAGCAAAGACGGTATCGTGGCGGAAGGCGAAATTCCAGGCGAAGTTGTCGTACACGTGGGAGAAGACTCGCTGGTACCCGACCGTGTCCCAGGGAATGACTGATGTATCGACAACCGGCACGAAAAATCCGACCGAGATCCCTTCGCTTCCGCCGAAGGCGGGACGGGTCGAGGCCCATATCTGGGACTTGCCGTTGGGCATATACTGCACGGCGATCGCAGGAATGAAATCGCCCGAAACGCCGACCAGGGAGGAATTATAGTTCAGCGTGGCATCGGCGCCGAGAGAATCGTTGTTCACCCTGAAAATGTTGTAAGTATTCCCTCTGTCGAGCGAAATGGCAAACCCGTTGTTGGAACCGATTACGATCGTGTCACCAAGAATCGTCATGGTCCGGGGCTCATCGAGATTGAACGAGTCGACCGGCTCCCCGGTGGTCGAAGAATACTCGTAGACATAGTAGTAATTCGAGGGATTCGACACGATCGTGCTGTCGGCCGAATAGAGGATGTTCACATCGTTCAATACGAAAGTGGTATCTCCGATGAAGTTAATGTCGTTGGTGAAACCGGCCTGCTGCAACGTGTCCCAGGTAACACCATAGTCGCTGGACCTTCCGACTATCGGGGTTCCACTGCTGGTAACCGGCCGATTGATCGTCAGGATTACGTCCGACGAGTCAAAGAGGTAATGATGCGTCCGAATGCCGGCCACCCGGGCCGAGCTGAACACCCCTTCGTCAAAGACATGAAAGCGCGATGAATCGATAACGCCGCTGCCGTCCATGAAGAGCTGCACCAGCCCGGAATCGGTCCCGACCAGGAGGGTGTCCCCCCAGGTGGCGAGGGAACGCACATAATTCCGGTGATTGGCCAGGGTGATGTCCGAGGAATCCACATAGATTTGACTCCAGTTGGCGCCGGTATCAACGGTGACGAACAGTCCGGCTTCGCCGGCGGCCATGTACAGACGATCGCCCATGGCGACAAAGTCCGTGATATCTTTGTCGGGTCCGACGACATCCGGCAGGAAAGCGGCGGAGTACGTTTCGCCGTAATCCGTCGAAGTTGCAAGTCCGGTCGAGTTACCGGAAGTCGTATCTTTCGTGCCAACGAACAAGACGCCGGCGTACATAAAGAGCTTGGTGACGTCGAGCCCCGGCAGTCCATCGGTAACAAACCTTGAGAAGAACGGACCGCCGTACTTGCTGCCGCGGGTCACCCCGTGGTTGCCGCCGTAAAAGATAAACGTACTGTCAGCGACAACCGAGTTGATAATTTTGGAATACGGTTTGTCTTTTGGCTTCGCGTAGACATATTGGAAGAATCCGGCCGCCGTCCCGGCCCAGAGTGAGACGGTGTCTCCGGCAGACGTATCCACGGCGCAGCAGAAAAATCGGTTACGCAACGATGGTGCCTGTCCGGTGGTGTTGAACTGAATCGAATCGCCCGGCGAGGCATAGATCCGCCGCCAGCTCATCCCCCCATCCTTCGAAGCAAGCAATCCTCCCGCGAAAGCCGAGAAGAATAGCCAGTCGTTGTTCAGCCAGGGGTTGGCGTTCGGATTGTAGTACCCGGTGATGTCGTAGATTGTTCGATCCCCTCCAGTCACGTACGGTATCGTATCAAAATCGACCTTGTGCCAGGTCTGACCATCATCATCGGTATACGAGAGACCGTCGGAGATCGGCGTCAGCGCATCCTGGATCCGCGCCTCGTGGTTGGTGGCCACCCACAATCGGTTGTTTGCGCCACCGATCGGGATCGAAAGCATGGCCGAGATACTGCTGCTGTACAGACCGTTGGTGCTGTCGTAAGACAGCCAGGTCTGACCGCCATCGAAAGAAAAATTGAGCCCTTCGTCGGTTGCGAACCATACCCCGGCGTCGTGCTCGATAATATCGATCACCACATTGCTGATATAGCCGCTGTCGGGAAGGTCGAAGGTATTGGCGACTCCCCCGACTGCCAGGCCCGGCAGCACAAAGAGAAGGATCGCAAGAATACTGATTCGTACTGAGGTTTTCCAGGTCACGCTTATCTCCATAAAAAAAATGACCGCGACTCTCGCGGAAGAGCGAGCGGGGCGGTTCGAACTACGTTTCTACAGGTGATAACCCATTAAACTACGGTGACTTCTTTCTTTATGTTCAGGGACGAAAATAGGCAATAAATCGAGCAATCGCAAGCCAATAAAAGCCGGTCAACCTGAATACCGGCAATGGTTATATCCACAAGGCGGCTGAAGAAGTTCCGGGCTGCTGTGAGGAATTGTAGGGGGTTGTAGGGACAACCGCTAACCCGAAGTCACAGGTCTACCCGCGGTGATGCGCTTGTACGTCCGACATTTCTTATCTTACGGCCGGACTGATGGGATATGTCTGTGGCGTGTATACTGTAATGGCCGGTCCGGTGCGGACCTTCCTTGCGGAAGAATCCGAACCACGTGATGCCAGTCGATATTTTCGAAATGGAGGGCTAGAAGACGAAGCCGCCTTACGAATTGGGAATTTTGAGGAAAAATCAGGAAACGAGCGTCTTCTCGAATGTGATCGAGTTGATCACCGAGTCGACATAAAAGTAGCTCTCGGGGTGAAACGGAGCGAAGAAGAGGCTGACTTCTGAGGGGTTGAAGTCGCTGCGCTGGAAACTCGCCGGCATTCCCTTGGCTGTCTCCTCGCGGAAAATGCAGATCGTGGCGTACGCCAGACCTTCGGTACTCGAAACACTCACAGACACACACCTCCTGTCCCAGTCTTCTGAGACGTTCAAGTCAAACCGAGGCATCGCGCTGGACATCCGCTTACCCAACCGGTACATCGCATCGTAATTCGGCATCCGAAATGCCGGTACCACGATGTAATCCGAGGCGAGTGTCCCCCCGAACAAGACGCGCAGCCGTTCGGCATCATGCGACGGTAGCCTGAACGCCCAGAACGGAAACAATCTGTCCTGCTGCGCTCCCGAGTTTTCCGTCACATACACTTTCTCTATCGGCTTCGCATTGCTTTCAATTGAGGTCAGCGAATGACAATTTTTGCAGATATAGATGTACGACTGTTCCGTGGGGAGGTCCTCTCCGCACGTTTTACACCGATGCGGTTCGACGGTCAGCGACCCGAAGCGGGTATACGGCACCTGTTCGGTCGAAGAATCGAATATGTCCATCCGGGTCACATGCTCCAGTACCCGGCCGGACACGCCGTCAACGATAAACCGATTGTACCCGTGATGACCGTATGATTCGAGCAGCAGATACGGGAAGAATACCAGCGATGCGATCGGATGAAACATCTCTGTTCGATTGGTGCCGAACGAAGCCATATCGATCTCACCGATAGTAGCGAGATTTTCCCGCAGCACTTTCGTTACATCCTCCCACCCCTTCAGCACCGAGATCGCATCGTAATCATCCTGGAGATGTTCTTCGGAGTACGGGATCATGCGGATATACTCGGCCCGCATACCGATCGATTCCGGTACTCCATCGTAATGAATGCCGGCTGCGACCGTGGCGGTGTACGGGGACAGATTGACGTCGGTGCGATCGACATTCATCGTCACCGCATCCTGGTACTGGTCCGCTTCAATCACCGTCCGTTCGTGCCGCTTGTTTCGTTGACGGAACAGGACAGCATCGATTTTCCAGTACGGGTAGTACACCTGCTTGACCTGAAGGCTGGAGTCGGTCAGGGGGAGCGATTTGAGTTTGAGATAGCGGTCGATGGAGAACCGGGCCGCCCGGGCATCCGTCTTGGCCTGAATCAGATACGCAGGCGGGACATCGGGCATGACAATCCGATGTCCCGTACCGCAATGCTTGCACCGGATAACGAAGAAGTTGTCTTCGAGTTCGAGATCACCGCCGCATCCGGGACAGGTGACACCGATATAGAAACCGCTCTTACGATTTTTCTGTATCGCTGTCGCCATTTATCTTCTGTCCACACTCGCCGCAGAATTTGGATCCGGGAATAAGTTCCGCTGAACAATGCGGGCAGCGGAGCTTGGCGTCCAGCTTGTAACCGCAATACATACAGAAACTCGCCTCCCCCGGCAGTTCCTTATGGCACGACGGGCAATTGTTCTGCGCATACATCTGATGACCGCACCGATAGCAGTAACGTGACTGTTCGGGGGTGTCGGTGTGGCATTTTGGACAGGTTACGGTCGGGACCGGCTCCCGTTTCAGTTCTGTCTGCTCCGGTGCGAAAACCTTGCTCATGACCCCGGGCATCATCACGCCGACTCCGGCCGCGACTCCCATCCCGGCTCCGGCTCCCCCCGGACCTCCGGCCGTGCCTATTCCCTTCGCCATTTCGAATTTGAGGAATTTGTCCAGATCGCCGATCGCTTCCATTCCCGAGCGTTGGTCGATCATCTGACTGACTTCGTCCGGCGGCGTGATTGAAGCAATATAGAAGTCGACCAGTTCGAGGCCGTATTTGCCGAATTCATCGGTGATGATCGACTTGAATCGGCCGGCCAGCTCGGTATACTGGGACGGAAGATCCAGGATAGTATCGAGATGCTCGCCGATCATGTCATTCAGGCGGGCAATGATCACATCGCGCAGGTAGTCCTGAATATCCTCAGTGGTATATCTGGCCTGACGACCCACGATGGTATTCAGGAAGAGCGCAGGCTCTTTGATCCGCATAGTGAAAGCGCCGTGTCCGCGAAGTCGGATCAAGCCGAGTTTGCTGTCTTTGAACGTGACGGGACGCTTCGTCCCCCACTTCAGATCGGTGAATACCTTCAGGTTGACGAAATAAACTTCCGCCCTGAAGGGGGAATTGAATCCGAACGGAAAGGCCAGCAACCGAGTGAGGATCGGGATATTGAGCGTTGAAAGGGTGTGGCGTCCGACGGTGAAAGAATCGGCGGCGTGACCATCCTTGAAAAACATGGCCATCTGGCTGTCGCGAACGATCAGCTGCGCGCCGAGTTTGAAATCTGCCGAACCGTTTTCAGGGATTCGATGAATCATCTCATCGCCGGAAGGGTCCATCCATTCAATGACTTCAATTAATAGTGACATGAGAACTCCCACGTGATTGATTTGCGGATTTTTGCAGATTTTCGTCATTTGCGGCTGATTTCTTAAACCTCGGCGCCGGATTTATTTGGCCGGATGAGCGGTTCGATCGTCCCTGACATGACCCGGTGGGTGGGAAAAACAGGTTGACACCACTGCACGGGCACTATATATAATCTGATATAAACCGTTATCCAACAAAGGAAAACCTATCCATGACGATACATCGACTGCTGGCCCTGAGCCTGGTCGCACTAGCCGCTCTGCTCGTGGCTTTCGCCGGCTGCGACAAACTGGTAACACAGGACAACACTATTACCCTGGTTGACTCGACGCTCGGAGTCGGCTGTTTCGACTGTCATACCGATACCGACAACCAGTTGCTTCGCCCGCGCGGGCAGTTCGATAACTCGAAACACGCTGATTTTTCCCTTCTCGATGCCACCGTCGACCTCAACGGCGGCCAGGTCAATGTCGATCAGTGTGGCGCCAAGTGTCACACCCACGAAGGATTCCTGAAAACATTCGATTCGGTCTCGATCTCAGGCAGCACGAAATATTCGGCAATAACTTGTTTCACCTGTCATATGCCTCACACCGGCTCCTACGGCCAGTGGAAAGCAGATACATTGAGAGCAGTCGACGAGTTCGTCCTGTTGAAGAACAGCCAGGCCTTCAACGAAGGTAACGTGAATATGTGTGTTCACTGTCATCAGTCGAATATGAGCATTCAAACGATTACCGGCGCGACATCTTATGCCCTGACCAGCGAATTCGGTCCTCACTTTTCCGGACAGGCGGATCTTGTCCTTGGACAAAACGCCTTCAGATTCGGTGACACGACTACGGTGGTCAATCCTCACGCCTTCACCGAAAGCTGTACGAAATGTCATTACGGGACCGGACAGGGATATATGTTCGGTGAACATACTTTCCGTCTGGAAGATAAGACGACCGGTCAGCAATACTCCGCCAATTGTAATGTCAGTGGATGTCACGCCTCCGCTCCGATAACTGATTTCTACACGTCGGCGGTGATCGATTCGGTCAAAATACTCGGGGACAGCCTCGAGACTCTGCTCAAGTCGGAGAATGTTCTGGATCCGTCTGACGACAGCGGACGGACCTTCTTCGGTGACAGCGTCGTGAAAATCGATGAGGCGCGTCTGCTGTACAACTACCTGCTCTACAAACTTGATGGATCTCAGGGATTACACAATCCCGAGTTTACGAAACGAATGCTGCTGTCATCAGTGGCGAAATTCGACTCTCTGCCTCCAAGCCCGGCGTTCACTGCGGACACGGCTATCGGATGTGCACCGTTTGATGTGAACTTCACCGACCTGAGTGTGGGGAATGTGCTTGTAAGACTCTGGGATTTCGGAGATGGCACCATCAATTCGAGCGACCAGAACCCGGTTCATACGTATGACACGGCCGGAACCTATTCCGTGTCACTCACGGTGGCCGGCATCGGTGATTCCGCGACGGTCACCAAGACGGATCTCATTCACGTATATGGAGCGCCGATCGCGTCGATAGGTGCTGACACCACGTACGGCTGTGTCCTGGATGTTAACTCCTTCACCGTTCAATTTTCGACAACAACAACTGGTCTGAATGCGGCTTATGAGTGGGACTTCGGCGACGGATCGGGAGGCTCGACAGCGCGCAACCCGCAGCATGCCTTTGCCTCGACCGTTCCGGATTCGTTCACGGTGTCGCTCATAGTGGCCACAGATTGCGGCGCCGACACTGCCTCGGTTCCCTACATGATTCATGTCGACACACTTCAACCGACAGCGGCGTTCGCGATGACGCCCGACTCGGTGGGGACAATTCCGTTTACGGTAACCTTTACCGACGAGTCGCTCAGAGCGAGAGGCTGGTCCTGGAATTTCGGCGATGGCTCGGTGATATCCCACGAGCAGAATCCGGTTCATACGTATACCACCGCGGGGACCTACACGGTGCAACTGACGGCGAGCAATGGCTGCGGTCAGATTGCCAAGACACACACGGTTATTGCGCAATAGCACGAGAGATTATCGAACGACAAAACAAAAGCCCGTCAGGTTTCCTGACGGGCTTTCTTATATCCGATAACCTGGGTGATCAGCTCTGAAGTTCGGCCTTGAATTTCTTCGTGAGAGCGGGGACGATCTCGAAAGCGTCGCCGACTATCCCGTAAGTAGCGACATTGAAGATCGGCGCGTCTTTATCTTTGTTGACGGCGACGATCGTTTTGGAAGTCTGCATGCCGACCAGATGCTGAATCGCCCCCGAGATGCCTACGGCAATATAGAGCTTCGGATTGACCGTCTTACCGGTCTGGCCGACCTGATGCGAGTAAGAGATCCATCCGGCATCGACAATCGCGCGCGATGCGCCGAATGCGCCCCGGAGTGCATCGGCAAGATCCTTCACCATCGGAAGATTCTCAGCCCCTTTCAATCCACGTCCGGCGGAGACAATTATGTCCGCCTCGGTGAGACTGACCGCCCCGGCCGCTTCGGACTTGACTTCTTTTACCTGCATTCCGGAAGCAAACAGACCGGCGTCGACCGTTTCCTCGATAACCTCGCCGCTTCCCTCCTTCGATTCCGGATAGATCTTCATCCGGACGGTGACGTACATCGGACGGTCAACGTCGCTCTTGGTGACTTGCGAAATGACCGATCCGCCGTAACTCGGCCTGGTGGCAACAAGTTTGTCACCGTTGAGCTGCAGACCGGTTACATCCGATACCATCGGACCGCCGGCCAGCGCGGCCAAACGGCCGAAGAGTGCTTTGCCGTAGAAACTTGCAGACCCGAGCACCACATCCGGGTGATATTTCTTGGCCAGTTCATCGATCACCCTGGCATAAATTTCATCGTTGAAATACTTCAGCGACGGATTCGAAACGGCCAGGACTTTGCCGGCCCCTTTCGAAGCCAGCTCGGAAGCAAGCGCCTTGGCGTCTTCGGCGAGAATGACTGTGTACACCTCTCCGCCAAGGTTTTTCGCGGCGGTGATCAGTTCGAGTGATGCCGGGACAAGCTTCCCTTGCTTTTGCAGTGCGACGGTAAATATCTTCATCTGATTGCCTTATATCTCCACGTGTGGTTCACGGTTAATTGCGGCGAATATAGCCGACTCGATTATCCACGACAACCGATTTGAGATTGCTAAGCTATCTTTCTCTCATCTTCCCGGGATTCGCCCGAATCCGCTTCTTTCAGCAGATACTCCGCGAATATGCGGTCTATGTCGGTTATGGTCGTGACCTGGAACAATTGCGGGCGAAGTTCGCTGGCTCCTTTGAAGCCCTTTACATACCAGCCCAGGTAACGGCGCATCATAATCGCTCCTCGTTCTTCGCCAAACTGCTCCTGCATCAACTGTGCATGCAGCCGGGCCATTTCGATCTTTTCCTGAACCGAAGGTTCATCGAGCAGTTCACCGGTGGCCAGGTAGTGGCGCATCTGTTTGAATACAAACGGATTTCCCAACGCCGCCCGGCCGATCATGACGGCATCGCAACCGGTCTCTTCGAGCATCCGACGGACGTCCTGAGGCGTGACTGCATCGCCGTTACCGATCACCGGAATGTCCACCGATTTTTTGAGGTCGCGGATGGAAGTCCAGTCGGCCGAACCGGAGAACCCTTTGGCCCTGCTTCGGGCGTGCAAAGCAACCGCTTTGGCCCCGGCTCGCTGGGCGATCTCCCCAACCTGCAAATACACCGGATGGTCGTCATCCCAGCCGGTCCGTATCTTGATGGTCACCGGCGTCTCCCCCGCCCCTTCGACCGTTGCCCGGATAATGTCCTCGGTCAGCTTCAGGTCTTTGAGGACCGCTGAGCCGCCGTTTTTGTTGACCACTTTTTTGACCGGGCAGCCAAAATTGATATCGATCAGGTCGGGCTTGAAGGTCTCGGCGGTAACATGGGCGGCTTCCCTCATCACCTCAGGATTTGCTCCAAACAATTGAATACCAAGTGGTTGTTCATCCGACTTGAAACGCATCATATCGAAAGTTTTGTCCTGATGCCGGATAATTCCTTCCGATGAAACCATTTCCGTGTAGGTCACGGAGGCTCCCGCTTTGGTCGCCAAAACCCGGAATGGACGGTTCGAAACACCGGCCAGCGGGGCCAGAAGTACGCCGTCTTTAACGTTTAAGTTTCCTATTTGCATGCCGATAATATAAGCAAGTTGTTAGCCCGCGACAAGGGTTTACAAGGAATCGTACGCTGGCTATCTGACTCCGGAATTTCAAGGCGAAAGATAAAAAAACGTATATACTCGAAAGGGCCGGACCATGGCGGAGATTATTGTAAAGTACGATAACAAGGTAATCGAGCGCATCGTTACCGAAAAGAAACGGCTGTCAATCGGCCGTAGCCGAGACAACGATATCGTGCTGGAAAACCGGGGGGTCTCCCGCAAGCACGCGATCATCGAGTTCAACAACAATGCTGCCGTGGTCATTGACAACGAGTCGCTGAACGGCACGTTCGTCAACAGCCGCAAAATTACCGAAGAGATTCTTCGGAACGAGGACACGATTACGATCGGAAAATACTCGTTGATTTACCACACCGAGACCAGCCAGGAGACTGACGGCGGAAACGATTTCGACGGCACCATGGTGCTGAAAACGAAACAGCAGAAGCAGCTTCTGGAAAACGACAAGATCGAGAAACAAATCGTTTCCAAGTATGGTGGCTCGGTCCTGCTTGGCGAGGAGAATGCGGAGTTTTCAGAGTTCAAGATCGACCGCGATGTCGTCACGATCGGTAAAGCAAAATTCGTCCATATCCACGCCAAAGGATTCTTCATTTCCGGAATCCAGGCCAAAATCAGCAAAGAAAACGCCTCCTTCGTCCTGACCAATCTGGGCAAGAAGGGGAAAACGCTGGTGAACGGCGAACCGGTTTCCCAGTGTAATCTGAAGAATGGCGACATAATCACCGTTGGCAAATCAACGTTCAAGTTTATCGAAGGAACGAACTAGATGAAGTATGCCCTGCTGTCCGACATCCATGGGAATCTCGAAGCGCTGCAGGCTGTGTTAAGGGATATTGAATCGAACCAGGTGGAGAAAATCCATTGTCTCGGAGATGTCATCGGTTACGGTGCGGACCCGGTTGCCTGTCTCGACCTGGTGCAGCAGCACTGTGAAGTCAAGCTGATGGGCAATCACGAATTCGCAGCCATCGGCCTGTCGTCGACCGAGCACTACAACGAAGCCGCGCAGGTCGCGACCGAATGGACCAGGAAGCAGCTCACCGATCATGAACTGGATATCATCAACGGATTCGAGATTAAGCACACGATTGCCGATGTTTTGCTGGTTCACTCCTCGCCGTACGATCCGGAGCGCTGGCACTACATCCTGACACCGGCGTCGGCGGCTCAGGCATTCGCGAATTTCGATGAGCGGATCTGCTTTTTCGGTCACTCGCACCTTCCGCAGATCTACATGGAGCAGGAGGACGGTCTCCCCCGCTGCCTGGTCGGTCACGATTTTATGCCGGACGACGAGGGCCGGTACCTGATCAACGTGGGCTCGGTCGGACAGCCGCGCGATGAGGATCCACGGGCATGTTACACGATATTCGATACCGAAGAGGGTGAAGTTACTTATCATCGTGTCGAATATGATATAGAACGGACACAGAGCAAAATGGCCCAAGCCAGCATGCCTCAGATGCTGATCAGCCGCTTGAAACTGGGAAGATAAATGAGGTCGTTATGAGCAAGTACTCCTCTTACATATTGTATATGCTGATCACCATTCTGGTCGCTATTCTCTACATTAATAGCTTCGGACCGATGGAGGGCTTGCAGCATTCGATCAATGACTTTCTGGCCCGCGTGACCGCGTCGAACCCGTCGAAAGAGAATGTCGTCAGGATCACGGTCGACGGTGCCTCTCAGGATAAATTCGGCGCCTGGCCGTGGAACTACGACCGGATAGCCGATCTCCTTGCGGCCACCGCCAGCGGCGATCCAAAAGGGATCGTGTTAGATTTCATGCTCAACGAGGACAGTTACCAGGATTCCGCCGGCTATACCGATGTCCTGGCCGGGCAGCTCAGCTGGATCAAGAATGCGGTCATTCCTTACGATGTTGCCCTGGCAACTTTCCGTTCGAATCGTACCAACAACCCCAAGTATCTGTTCGACTACTCGGTAACGATTGACAATCCGCTCGGAATCATGAAGGAAGAGTCCTCACTTCAGGTCCGCAAAGTCTTCCTACCGGCCGAGAAGCTGCTTGTCGACAAGCCGTATCTGGGCTACGACTATATCATGCCGGACGATGACCGGGTCCTCCGTCACCAGTCGTTGGTAATGAATTATGACGGCTACTATTATCCCTCGGCCGCACTCCTCGGTGCTGCTGTGTATCTCGGGGTCCCGGCCGACCAGATCAAAGTGTTCGAAGGAAGTCATATTCAGCTCGGCGATAAATTCTCGATTCCGACCAACGACAAATCCGAGCTGTTCATAAAGTTCTCGAAAGAGAAGGCCTACCCGACTTTTTCGGCCAAGGATGTACTGTCCGATGATTTCGATCACAAAAGACTGAAAGATAAATTAGTCCTTATCGACGCCGACGATATCGAGCAGAACCAGACGTTCGCCACGCCGGTATCGAAGCAGATGTCAAAGGCGGAGATCGAAGCCAACGTGCTCGAGAATATCATCAACGACGACGTTCTGGTGATCAAGAATAATGGAACCGGTGTTTCGCTGCTGCTGCTTTTCCTCATCGGCGGACTGTGCGCCTTCCTCATGCCGCAGACGACTCTGGGGTATCGAATTATCATTCTTGCCGGCGCATTGATAGTGCTGGCGAATATCAACTACTTCATGTTCAGTTCGTTCAAGATGGTAGCTGACACCGTCTATTTCTCGCTTGAGCTGCTTCTGTTCATATTCGCGGCACCGCTTCTCGATACGCAACTGCTGGCCGGACAGGCAGCCACTCACAAGCCCAAGAAGGCTGTCGAAAAAATATCCAAACCTTCGGCTAAGACAGCCGCCCAGGGACAGCAGGATGAAGTAAAAGTCCGGGAGATCAGAGCCTCATCGTCAGATCCCGACTATCAGCCGACAAAGGCAATCTCCGGCGCGGCTGACGACCAGTTCCCCGAGGACCATCAAGCGATTTCGCTCGACGGTGCGGACCATCATTCCGACTCCGGCAGGGTGGCCGATTCCAATGCCAGCCAATTCGGCACCAAGGCCTTTGGCTCCGCGTCCTCAAGCTCGAGTCCCGAAATCATCAAACCGGATGATTCCGATAATTCGGAAGGTGCTTCCGAAGACGACTTCCTCGATTCCTCAGCCATCAATCTCACTGACTCCGGTGCCCTTTCCGACAGCGACGAGATCGTGGCCGGATCGAGCGGTACCTCACTCAAGAATCTGGGCCGCTACCAGATCACCGGGTCGCTCGGTAAGGGAGCGATGGGTCACGTGTACAAAGGTATCGATCCGGCGATCAACCGTCCCGTCGCCCTGAAGACCATACGGCTCGACTTCGTGAACGACCCCGAGGAAATGGAAGAATTGAAGGAACGGCTCTTCCGCGAAGCTCAGGCGGCCGGAAAACTGTCCCACCCGAATATCGTGACGATTTACGATGTCGGTTCGGAAGGACATCTGCAATATATCGCGATGGAGTATCTCGAGGGTCAGACGCTCGAAGAGATGATCAAGCGGAAAGTGAAATTCAACTATCGGATCATCTCCCAGATGATCGTGCAGATCTGTTCGGCGCTCGATTATGCGCACGAACAGGGCATCGTCCACCGCGACATCAAGCCGGCCAACATCATGGTATTGAAAGACTATCGGGTCAAGCTCATGGACTACGGAATTGCGCGCATCGATTCCAACTCGATGACCAAAACCGGAATCGCGATGGGTACGCCCAACTATATCTCTCCGGAGCAGCTCAAAGGCCAGAAGGTCGACAAGCGCGCCGACATCTTCTCGCTCGGCGTAGTGATGTACGAGATGCTGCTCGGACGCCGTCCGTTCAAGGGTGAGAATATCACTTCGCTGATTTACTCGATCCTGAACCAGGATCCGGAGAAACCGTCGAACGTCAATCCGCAGGTTCCTCTCCTCTTCGATCATATCGTGGATAAGGCGCTGAAGAAAAATCCGAATGAGCGGTATCAGAACGCTCGAGAGCTTATGTCCGACCTGGCCGATTTCGTGGAATCCTTTGCCACCAAATAGCCGATCGGACGAGAGTGCCGAAAAACGAACAGCCCCGCATCGGCGGGGCTGTTTTGATTTGCATCATGAGCGAATACGACAATCAGGAATCTTCGTCCTTGGACAGAATATCCTCGGCCAGGGAGAGCGCCACCCCGGACAGCATCACCTCGACACCGAGTTGCGTGAAGTCCGAAGAGATCAGTTCGCGGTTGATCGCGGCATAGAGTGAGCAGGAGGCCCCGCGTTCTACCACCAACCCGGAGAGCCGGTCATCCGATTCGGACACGAACGTTACTTCCCCCAGTTCTTCGGAGACCACAAAGCCGGTGCAGTTGTGGAGTTGCAGGTGCGAGTTGCCAGTGTAAACTACCAGCAAGACGCCACGTGATTTGCCGAAGCTGGTCTCGGGAAAGATCTCCAAAGAAAGAGAGCGCTTCTCTTCCAGGTTCACCAGTTTCAGACGGAACTTGTCCTTCTCCTGGGTCATCTTTTCGGCACCCAGGACGGAGGCGATTTTCTCCGCCACTTCTTTGGTGAACTTCACGGTTTTGCCAGACTTATCGCTCATGGTTTAGATTACGCAGCTTTATGAGGGATTTTTCTTGTCCTTTTCATTTTTTTCATCTTTGGGGGGCTCATTCAGGGAGCCTTTGATTTCGTCGGTCGAGTCTTTCATCGCCTTCTTGAATTCCCTGATACCTTTACCCAACCCCTGTGCAATCTCCGGCAACCGCTTAGCTCCAAACAGCAGGAGTATCGCGAGAAAAACCAGCAGCAATTCCCAGGGACCCATGCCAAACATAAAACACCTCCTGGTGCTTCAACGAATTACAAATACCACCATCTAAAATAGATGATGACGAGTAAGACTACGAGCATCGACATGAAGTTGATCTTAAGCTTCAGGCCGATAGCGAAGGAAATCGCGTAGAAGTCGACCTTAATGGTATCGAACCCTATCACGATCGCCTTGGTAAAAACCGTCTTGGCCGCTCCAGCGGGCAGAAACGTCCCGATTATATCTCCAACCAGACCGCCCAGAATAGCGCCAAGTAATAAACCTACTATGATAAACGTCAGTTCTCTTTTTTTCACTTCTTACCTGCTTGCCACAAGCCGAGAGATTCCCAGACGGATCGACTCGAACACTTTGAGACCGTCCTCTGATCCGAGTATCGTCTCCACCGCCCGCTCCGGGTGCGGCATCATCCCGAGGACATTACCTTCCCGGTTGACGATTCCGGCGATATTGTTGATCGAACCGTTCGGATTGGAGGCTTCGGTGACCTTACCCGACGAATCCACATACCGAAAGACGACCTGTCCGTTCCCTTCGAGGCTCTCGATCTCTCCGTCGAAATTATAGTAGTTCCCTTCGCCGTGGGCTATCGGGATCCGCAGCACCTCTCCTTTTGCGCAGGCGCCGCTAAATATCGTCTGGTCGTTTTCGACCCGAAGATTCACGTACTTGCAGCTGAATCGAAGATGGCTGTTGCGCATGAGCGCGCCCGGAAGCAGTCCACACTCCGTCAGTACCTGGAATCCGTTGCAGATGCCGATGACCAATCCACCTTGTCGGGCGAACGGAATGACCTGGTTCATGATTGGAGAGAATCTGGCAATGGCGCCGGCGCGCAGATAGTCGCCGTAGGAAAACCCGCCCGGCAGGATGATGACATCGCAGCCGAGCAAATCCTCGGACTTATGCCAGAGGAACTCGACCGGCTCTTTGAGGATATGGCGGACGGCCGAGTAGGCGTCATAGTCGCAGTTCGAGCCGGGGAATGTCACCACGCCGAATTTCATCAGGCCTTCTCCACCGAGAATTTTTCGATCACCGGATTGCTCAGCAGCTTGCTGCAGACCTCGGAGATTTTCTTATCGATATCGGCAGCATCACCATCAACTTCAAGCTCGAAAAACTTGCCTGACCGGACGGACAGAAAGTCGTTGTATCCCATCTGCATAAGGGCTTTATGGATAGTCACTCCCTGGGGGTCAAGTACGCCGTCTTTCAGGCTGACGTAGACCGTGGCTTTCTTCTTATTGCTCATTCTCAGATCCTTTGTCCGTTTTTCTTCGTCCGTAAGGGCGGCCGGTCACCCGACCGATACCGGCATAGAAAAGCCGATACCCTTCCCGGACCATACCGAACAATATATACAACGAAAAAACCGGAAACAATAACAGTCTTGGTTTAAATAAGACAACCAGACCGGCCAGCACCAGGGCGACCAGTTTCAGGCGGCGTTCCGAGGAATCGAACCGCTCCGGGATCGTGTCATAAGCGACCTGGGAAACCATCAGGAACGAAAACAGGATGATCATCGAGACGAGCCATTCCGAGTACTCCAGCCCGTTCCACAGATGATAGCTGAAGATGACAAACGAGACGAGGGCAATAGCGGCACAAGGCACCGGCAGTCCGACAAAATCTTTCTTCTCTTCGGTGTCGGCGAACAGGTTGAAACGGGCGAGTCGGTAGGCCGCCGCCATGATGTAGACGATCGAGATGATCCAGCCCCATTTGCCGAGGGAATTCAATTTGATCGAATATACCAGCACAGCCGGGGCCACACCGAACGACAGGAAGTCGGCAAGGGAGTCCAGCTCAACCCCAAATTGCGAGGCTCCGCCACTGAGACGGGCTACTTTGCCGTCGAGGGCATCAAGAAATCCAGCCAGCACGATAAACCATGCCGCCGTCGTGATATTCCCTTCGATTGCCGACAGAATCGACAGGAAGCCGCAGACGACATTCCCCATCGTAAAGGTACCGGGAAAGAGTCCCCTATAGTTCGACATTTCTCCCTTTCACACTGTCAGTCGTTGTTCCGGCCCGGGCCGGATCGGGCAGATGTCCCAGGATCGTTTTGCCGCCGGCGAGATGATCGCCAACCTTGATACGAATATCGGAAACTACCGGCACGAACAGTTCGGTTCTCGATCCGAATCGTATCAGTCCGAATCTCTGGCCCGCCTTGACCGTGTCTCCGTCGTGGAGACGACAGACGATTCTACGTGCGATTATTCCGGCGATCTGCTTACAGATAATCTTGTCACCGGAGGTTGTCGTTATCCCGATTTCGGTTTGTTCGTTAAGCAATGAGGCTTTCTCCTCGAAAGCGGCGAAGAACTTGCCCGGGTTGTACTTTACATAATCCACAACACCTGAAACCGGAATACGATTGATATGAACATCAAAAACGCTGAGAAAAATAGCTATGCGGGTGGCTTTCCCGCCTATGAACGGCTGATTGTCGAGCGTATCGATGGCAAGTACGCGGCCATCGGCGGGCGATACCAGGGCATACGGATCAGGCGTGAAAGACCTCTGAGGGTCGCGGAAAAAGAACGTACAAAAGAGCGTGACCAGACCGAAAATCAGGCTGACAATGAAAAGCGATTTGCTGTCGAATTTCGACGCAAGAAGAATCAGCAGTATCGTGAGCACCAGACCTATCGCGATGAACGGCAGCCCTTCCCGTGCAATCATCGTTTGAACACCCTCTGAAAGATCTTGCCGACATTCTTGGTATAGTACTTCAAATCGAAACAACTGTCTATTTCCGAAGCTGACAGGAGGGCTCTGATTTCCTTGTCTTTTTTTACCAGATCGCTGAAGCGCCCTTTACCTTCGTTGGCCAGCATCGCATTCCGCTGAACCATTCGATAGGCCTTGTCACGCGACCCGGCCGGGGCGGCCAGTTTCAACAAAAGCCGTTGGGAAAAGACGACTCCGCCGCGATAATATATATTCTCAAGCATTCTCTTTTCGTTTACGATCAAACCGGCCAACAGGTCGCTGAATTTTTGGAGGCCGTAATCGATAATGATCGTGGCATCGGGAATTATCACTCGCTCGACCGATGAATGAGCGATATCCCGCTCATGCCAGAGGGGAATGTTCTCCATCGCCGAGACCGAGTACCCGCGAAGCAACCGGGCAATACCGGTTACCCGTTCGGCCGTGATCGGGTTCTTCTTGTGAGGCATGGCCGAAGACCCCTTTTGCCCCTTGGTGAATCCTTCGGCCATCTCGCCGATCTCGGTCCGCTGGAGATTTCTGATTTCGGTTGCGAATTTTTCCAGCGATGACCCCATCAGGGCGAGGGAGCTGATATAGTGGGCGTGACGGTCCCGTTGAAGCACCTGGGTGCTGACTTCGGCAGGCTTGAGTCCGAGCTTCTTACAGACGGCCGCCTCGATTTTCGGATCAAGATTGGCGAAATTCCCAACCGCTCCGGATATTTTTCCCACCGAGATTCCTTCGATCGCCGCCCGAAATCTTGCTCTTCCCCGGCTCAATTCTGTGTACCACACCGCGAACTTCAAACCGGCGGTAGTAGGCTCGGCGAGCACTCCATGGGTTCGCCCAATGCAGGGCGTCATTTTGTATTTGATCGCGAGTGCTTTAATCTGCTTGAGGATCGTCTCGACTTTCTTATCGATTATCCCCCCCGCCCGTTTCATCAGCAGGGAAAGCGAAGTGTCCAGCATATCGGACGACGTCATGCCGTAATGCAGATATTTGGCTTCTTCGCCGACGAATTCTTCGACACTGGTGAGGAAGGCGATCACATCGTGATTGACTTCCTTTTCGATCTCGTTGATCCGCTGGACATTGAAATTGGCCTTCTTCTCAATCACCTTGAAGGCGGTCGCCGGAATGATCCTGGCTGTTGCCATCGCGCGGGCTGCTTCGACCTCAACCTCCAGCCAGGTTCTGAATTTGTTTTCTTCGGACCAGAGCTCCCCCATCTCCTTCAGCGTGTAGCGATCTATCATGCTTAACCCTTGTTCGCCTTCTTGTAGTCGGAAATGAATTTCTCCAGACCGATATCGGTCAACGGATGATGGATCAGGCTCTTGATGACTTTGTATGGCATGGTGCAGACATCGGCGCCAATCAGAGCAGCGTCGACGACATGCATCGGATGCCTCACCGACGCTACCAGGACTTCGGTATCGTACCCATAGTTATTGTAAATCGTGACGATATCACTGATAAGCGACATCCCTTCCTGCGAGATGTCATCGAGCCTGCCTATAAACGGGGAGACATAGGTAGCTCCCGCCTTGGCCACGAGGAGCGCCTGCGACGGACTGAAAACCAGCGTCGCGTTGGTCTTGATCCCTTTGCCGTGGAGCGTCTTGATCGCCTTGAGCCCTTCGAGGATAGTAGGGATTTTGACCACGATATTGTCGGCAATCTTGATCAGTTCGTCAGCTTCTCGAAGCATCCCGTCATAGTCTGTCGAGATAACTTCTGCCGAGACCGGTCCGGGCACGATATTGCAGATTTCTTTCAGAATATCGCGATATGGGGCAGATTCTTTGGCAGCCAGCGAGGGATTGGTGGTCACGCCATCGAGCACTCCCATCGCCGCAGCTTCCCGGATTTCTTCAATATTGGCAGTATCGACAAAGAATTTCATGCGGATTGTCCTTCCGATTTATAGCTTACCTTAACCAGGTAGAGTCCCTGGGGAGGCGCGGTGAAGATAATTCTCTCCGCCGGCGCGGTCAGTAAAATATCCCCAAACTGCTGTAAAGTCAAGTTCTGCTTATTTTTATCCTGACTGACCGTGGCCAGATTAAGCATTGCGCCAACCAGCGAACGTACCATCGTGTGCAGGAATCGGTTACCTGATATCTCAAAGACCAGGAGCGGCCCGACACGCCGCCAGCCGGTATGGTAAATGATACAGGCGTTATTTTCTTTCAATGAGGCGGTCACGCAGAACGGACTAAAATCATGTTCACCGACGATCAGTTTCGCCGCATCTTTGAGACGATCAAACGAAATCTCTTTCGGATACTCCCAGCGATAGTCACGGTAAAGGGCGGACTGCTCGCCGGAGAGAAGATATCGGTACCGTTTGCTGGCAGCATCGAACCGGGCATGGAATTCAACCGGAACCTCGATTGCCTGTTTGATTCGAATATCGATGTCGAGATAGTAGTTGAGGGCGTCGCGGAATTTCTCCGCGGGGAGGTCATGGTCGATTCTGAAATTCGCTACCTGTCCGAGGGCGTGCACGCCGGCATCGGTCCGCCCAGCCCCGATCAGATTGACTTCCTTCCCGGTCGTCTTGCGGATCGCTTCCGTAATTTCCTGCTGGATGGTTCGCTGCGCGGCCTGTATCTGCCACCCGGCATACGCGGTCCCTTTGTATTCGACCGTGAGTTTGATATTTCGTTCACCCATGATTATTTCGTCAGGAAATAGACTGCCAGAATTCCGGCGGAACTTCCGAGTGAAAAAATCCACTCCGGAATTCCGAAGGTCGACAGCGAATAGAAGGTCCGTTCCGCGCCGCTTCGATACCCTCTCGCCTGAATGGCCAGGGCCAGCTCATCCGCCCGCTGTACGGCCGCGACAAACACCGGAATGATTATGCTGGTCGACTTGCGCATCCGAGCAAGAATCGATCCGGAGAACCGCACCCCCCGGACTATCTGAGCATTGCGAATGGTGTTGAATTCATCGTAGAGAATCGGAATAAACCGCATGGCAATAAACAGTATCAGCGAAAGGTCATATACGGGAACACGGAACCTTCGCAACGGTTTGAGGATCTTCGTTACCGCATCGCCGAGTTCGGAAGGAGAGTTCGTCAATGTAATCAAGAACGCCATGGACACGAATATGATCAGGCGAAGCGAGTAAAAGGCGGCGAGATGCACTCCCCCCTGAGTCACCTGGATACCGCCGAGCTTGAGCAGCACATGCGTCCCATGCCCGGAAAAGATCAGGTGGTACAGACTGGTGATCACGACGAGCAGGAGGATCGGTTTGAAATTGTCAACCAGCGTGCGAACACCGACCCCGGAAAAAAGCAAAGCTGCCACCAGAGCGGTGAGGATCGCAATATAGAAAACGAACGATTCGGTTAGCAGCGCCAGGACCAGCACGAGAGTGACCGGCAGAATTTTCGCCCGGGCATCGAGGCGATGCAGGTAGGAGTCGAGCGGGCGATACTGCCCGAGAAGTACTGGGGCTGTTTGAAACATGGTTATGGCTGCTTTTGGGGCAATATAGGCGGACGGAATCAGGCTGTCAAACTTATGTTGTCGGCCGCTTCGTACGCTCTTGTTTCTGCTGATATGCTTTGGCCAGACCGCAATTGGCGCAGGGCGGCTTCTTGCGCCGGAGCAGACGCCGGTAGATCAGATACGCAACCGCTCCGCCGACCGCAAGCCATATAATTCCTTCCTGTAGCCAGAGTGCCATCAGAGTCCCATCCTGCTGAAAATTTGGTACGTGACAAGGGCACCGACATAGGCAAGTATGGTCATGTAGCTGAACACGGCCACTGGATAAATCCAGTGACGCGTCTCCTGTTTGATCGTTACCAGCGTCGCTCCGCACTGACAGCAGAGCGCGAAGAACACCATGATGGAAAGGGCCACCGAAGGTGAGAACACATGCTTGCCGGTCTTCGGGCCCTCTTCCCATTTCGCCTGGTGCATCTTGTCGATCAGCGAGCTGGATTCTTCGTTTACGTCGGCGCCGAGATTGTAAATAGTTCCGAGCGTCGCCACAATGACCTCACGGGCCGGGAACGACGCAAGCACCGCCATGGTGATCTTCCAGTCCCAGCCGAGCGGCTCGAACAGGAATCCGACACTCCGACCGAATCGTCCCAGATATGAGTTGCGGATCTGCACTCCGGCCCACTCATGGGCAAGATCATTCATCGAGGAATTGTAGGCGATCTTCTGCTGATCGAGCTGCGCGTAGAGTTGAAGAGCATCAGCCCGCTCAGGGTACTTGGCCGACAGCGCATCTGCCTTTGTTCGTAGTGATTCGGACGTGCCGATGGCTGCCAGCGTATCCGCCATGGCCGAGACCGCGGACTTCTGGTCGACAGGAACTGCTGTGAGAATTGAACTCAGTTTCTGATTCGTATCGTCCTGCACCGCCTGCCACGCGGTTGTCCGGGCCAGTTTGCTTGCCTCGAACTGTGTAGCTGCCTCTTCCGAACGAGGATAGTAGCTCAAGGCCCAAATGATGACGGTAATTGCAAGTATGACGGTGCCGGCTCTGACTACGAAAGTCTTCACTCTATTGAGAACGCGAATTGCGACTGACTTGAATACCGGGACTTTGTAGGACGGCATCTCCATCATGAAGGTTCCCCGTTCGGTCTTGAATACCGTCTTTTTCAAGACGAAAGAGACCATGACTGCGACAACCATGCCAAGCGCATAGAGAAGGGTAAGGACCAATCCCTGCAAGTTGAACATTCCCAGAAACACCTTATACGGTATGAAGGCGGCGATCATGACGGCGTAGACCGGAAGGCGGGCCGAGCAGGTCATCAGTGGCGCAACCATGATCGTCATAAACCTGAGTTTACGGTCTTCGATCGTGCGGGTCGCCATAATTCCGGGTACGGCACAAGCAAACGAGGACAGCATCGGAATGAACGACTTGCCGGAGAGTCCGCACCAGCGAAAGGTTCGGTCGACCAGAAATGCCGCACGCGTCATATATCCGGAATCTTCGAGCAGCGCAATAAAAACAAACAGGATGACAATCTGCGGGACAAATATGAGGACGCTTCCTACCCCGCCGATCACCCCATCGGTGAGCAGCGAGCGCAACGGGCCCTCTGCCATATGACCACCCACCAGCGTACTGAGCCAACCGAAAGCAGCGTCGATCAAGTTCATGAAGGGAGCGGCCCAACTGAAAATCGATTGAAATACGAGCACCATGATCATTACCAAAAAGATCGGCCCCAAAATCGGGTGCAGGAGGAATCGGTCCACCCGCTCCGACAATGTGCGTTGGTTCGGCCTGGCATTGACCGTAACCGATGAAGCGACCTGGGCCGCCCACCCGGTCAGGACTCGCGTCTCAGCAACCGTCAGGGCGCCGAATTTCTCCCGGATCTGTCGACGGCTCTCGTCAAGAAAGACCCGTGCCTCCGCGCCATGACGGCGCACAAATTCGGCTTCGGCCGGACCATCCTGATCAAAAAGCACTCGAACATAATGAGCCCGGGTGTGGTGGCTGTTGCCGTAACGGTTAATGAACTCAGCCAATACGCTTTCGGTGATGTCATCGTACCGATGGCGGCCGTGCGCCCGTCGACGAACTCGAGAACGTTCGCGGTGACGGTGGCCTATATGACCTACTGATACACTACCGATCTGCTCGACTATCCTGCTTTTGAGTTCGTCGATCCCTTTCCCTTTGCTCCCGACTACTGCCACGACCGGCACACCACCCAGCTCATCGGAAAGCTTGTCGCAGTCGATCTGTAGTCCCTTGCGCTCAGCCAGATCGACCATGTTCAGCGCTACGGTGACGGGAACACCTATCTGAAGAACCTGAAACAGGAAATAAAGGCCTCGTTCGAGATTGGTGGCGTCGATCACGGTAATAATGCCGTCCGGTCTTGCCTCGGATTTAAGGTCGCCGAAGAGGGCGGATGCTGCAATGTATTCATCGGGCGTGAAAGCCGAAAGAGAATATGTACCGGGGATATCTACAAGAGTGAATCGTTCTGAGGGAAAGTCGTGAAGGCTGAATTGACCGGAAACGCGTTCGACAGTAACACCGGGGTAATTGCCTACCTGTTGCCTGAGCCCGGTGATAGCATTGAAGATGGTAGTTTTACCGCAGTTGGGATTGCCACAGATGGCAATGACGCTGTTGCGAGTCAGTCGGGTCTCAGGAGATGCGTCCATCAAGTTGCATTCGCGATCAGGCTTCCAGCTCTACGGTAACCAGTTCCGCCTCAGCATGTCGCAATGACAAACAGCACGAACCCACCTGGATCTCCATTGGATCCCGCAACGGTGCGTTCCTGAGATAGGTGATCGCCCGTCCGGGAACGACCCCTAATTCGATCAACCGTCGGCATATCTTGCAATCCCCGGTGAATCCGAGAACAGTACCTTTTTGACCCGGGGCCATTTTATTCAGAGGAGTCATACATTTTACCTTTGCGAACTTTGTTTGTCTGCGACAGCCAGGTAAGCCTTGACCGCTGCTTTCTCATCTTCAGTCAGTTGTAACTGCGCTCCGTACTTGTCCACCGCCTGCGCCCATTGTTCATCGGTATGAGCCTTGGGATCGATCAGCGGATGGCACTTGTTACAGAGCGTCTCGTAAATCTTCTGTCCTTGCTTCTGCTGGGCCGTTAATTTCGCTCCGCCGCAACCGGCTATCGCCAGTACGAGGGCAACCGTCAGACTCAACAGAGCTTTCCTATTCTTCAACAACTCCCGGACCTTCACTTTTGTGGCCGTTCCGGCAGGCAGCACACACGCCGAGGATCTCGATCTTAAACGACTCCGGAACGAAATCCCGGTCACTCGCCTTTTCTGCCAGCAAGCCTACCACTTGTTCGACATTGAACTCGGTAACCGACTTGCAGACAGAACAATAAAGATGCCCGTGGGGTATGCTGGTCACCCGATCATACCGGGTGATCCCATCGCCGATGTTCACTTCCTGGGCCAGGCCGACTTTACAGATGAGCTTCAGGTTCCGCCAGACGGTGCTGTAACCGACCGAGTTGTCCTGCTGACGGACCTTGTCGTACAGTTCGTCCACCGAAACATGCTCCCCCAATTCGAAGAACGATCTGAAGATCAGTTCTCGCTGGGGTGTCATCTTAAAGCCTTTGGTTTTCAGGAACTCTTTCATTTACTTCACCTAAATGAAAACGATTTTCATTTTCAATTATACAGTCTATCGGCCAAAAGTCAAGTTCTTTTTATTCACAAACAGGATTTTTTTCAATACTATTTAATTTGTTGATATATAATGGAATAGCCGCTTCTGACGAAGCGGCTATTTGGACCAGTTTGAAGGATGTAGCCCCGTTTTTGAATTATTTTATCAGCACCATTTTCTTGGTCTGCGTGTCATTTCCGCGGCTCAGACGGTAGAAATAGACCCCCGAGGCTACTTTGTCCCCGTTCTGATTCTTGCCATCCCACTCCACTCGATAAGTTCCCGGGACCTGGACCTCATCAACTAATGTCTTTACCGCCATACCGAGGATATTATAGACGACTAAATTTGTCTTCGATGGCTTATTGCCCGCTGCGGAACTCGAACGCAGGGTGTATGAAATGGTAGTGGTCGGGTTGAACGGATTCGGGTAGTTCTGTTCCAGATCAAACGATTGCGGCAACCTCGCGAATGGCTGACCGTCGTATACATCGGTCGTCAACCCCCCGAAATACTTGATAACGCGGCCGATCAGATCCGCCCTGGTATTCAACTTCTGTCCCTGGTAGAACCGATTGTCATCGATAAACTCCGCGCCGAATCCGAGCAGGACCGTTCGATAGGTCCCGGCAAAGCAGACGCCACAGGCATTGCTTGTTGTCTGCAGGTAAAGAGCCGCTTCTCCTCCGTTGACCGGGGTCAGTTTCGAAGGTGCCTTGAACTTTGATGCTGTCGTAATGAATCTCATCCCGTCGCCGAGGCTATTCCCCGGGACACCGTCGATCAACGGGAAAAAGACCGACCCATTGTAGTTCGCATGGAAGTAGTCGGCCAGGAAGCCCGGATCGATCGAGTTGATGTCTTTCACTCCGCTGTTGGTCGAAAGCATCAGATTCTTGCCGGCATCGAGATACTGCTTCATCACGGCGATATCGCCTGAACTGATGACGCCCGATGCCGAGTCGCCGGTATGCCAGAAGACCATGCTGTACGGCGACAGATCGCCGATCGAGGGCGTCCCCTGCGTGTCTTCGTGCCAGACATCGGCCGGCACCCTGGTCTGGTGCAAGGCTGCGATATAGTCCTGATCATACGTCTGGCCACGATCGCCGTCGACAAGCAGGATATTCGGTTTGCCGATAGTCCGCTCAAACGCAAACTGCGTGCTGAACGTCTCACTGCCCGCAACGCCGGGCAGCGAATCACAGGTGATGTTCAAATAGAACGAGTCTATCTGCGGGGTTAATGAATCCGGGATAATGAATTCGATAGGAAATGAAATGTTAGTGATACCCGAGTACCCGAACGCTCCCGGTACGTTGACACTGTTTGTCGAAAAGGAGATATTCGGATTGTCGCAAGTAAGCGTGGCGTGTACGTTCTGAGCATCCTGATACATCCAGTTGCGAAGATGGAAAAAGAACTGGATCTTCTCCCCCGGTTCCATGATACCGTTGCTATTGCCGTAGAAGGAGTCATCGAATCGAAGCGAGTCTGCTCCCATAAACGTAATCCACGGTCGGGAATAGGTGACATCGAGATCGGCGTACATGATCGAGTCCGGATCGCTGATATTCCAGACACTGCAGCCGGTGAAGTCATCGGTGTCGTAGACGCGTGAATTCGGATTGGTCATGATATTGAAATTTCGATTTCCGGTCATACCGGGGAACGGATCGCCCGCATCGCCGCGACTCCCACCGAATGCCAGTTGATCCTGACCATCCGCCTGCTCAAGGGCAACATGGTAGTGGAACGGATCAGTGTTTTCCATGACATCGTCATCGACATGATATATCAACAAACCTGATCCCCTGAGGCCGACATCGAAACCGGTCAACTGGCGATTCTCGACCAGCCAGTACTCATGATGGAGCGCGCTGGTAGCATCGGACAATCGATAGACCACCGGATTCGTTTCCACCTGCGGAATCGGATGGTCGAACAAGTTGCTATCGACATCGGTGAAGGAAAGGAATCCAATTTGAGCCTTGCACCATGCGTCCATGTGGGCCGGTTTACGCGATCCTGAATTGTAATTGCCCGAAGACATCAAGGACCAGGAACCGAGTCCTTCAGACAGTCCTGACTGGTCGATCGTGTCATACAAATCAGGAAGTCCCAGGAAGTGTCCGTACTCGTGACAGAAGACGCCGATCGGGCAGATGTTGTTGCCGAATTCTTCCGGATTCAGCGTGTAATTTGAGATCGCCACCCCGTTATAGTGGACGGTCGTGGGCAGACGAGACTTGTGCGACCAGAGACCAGTGCCGACTTCTTCGGCGCCCGGACCGGCGTGAATCACAATGACCCCGTCGCAATTGCCGTCGCCGTCGTGATCATATTTCGAAAAATCGACCGATGGATCGAGGTGGGCGGCCGTCACGGCATCGTTGGCCAGCATCCGCCCGAAGGTGAGACCGTAATCGCTGCCGACATAGTAGCTGTAAGGCTGCGGCATCCGATACCATCCGAAAATGTCTCCCTTGATGTAAAACTGACCGTATGATATCTCTTTGTAGTAATCCGTCATCGATCCGGACGGGTTGTAAATCGAGTCGATTGTCCGGTCTGTGAACAGCACCGAGTCGAACTGTGTCGGAGTTGCGGCCACACTCTGGCCGGTAAACGGGTAGTCGGAGAAATCAACGAGAATAACGATTACGTGAACCGTATCGGCGACCGTGGCTCCGGCCGCGAACGAGCTGGGCTGCTTGGGGGTATGGAAGACCGGATGTTCCACCGGGGAGCATCCCCCTTCCATCTTGAATGTTTTCCATTTGGCGATATTCTCTTCAAGAATTCCCTCGGACCTCCATTTCTCGATCACTTCCGGAGTTGGGGCGACCGCCATGCTTTTACCGGCAAGGACGAGAAGGAGGATAAATGTCGAAATCAGGAGTCTGTTTATCGTGAGTCGCATTGTTGAACCTACTTGAGAAGCACCATCTTCTTGCTGTCCGCAAAACGGTCGGCCTGGAGGCGATAGAAATAGATCCCGGAGGCCACTCTTCCGCCGCCATCATCGGTAGCATCCCATTCCACGACATGGACACCGGCGTTCTGCCGTCCATCCATAAGCACCTTCACCCGCTGACCGAGCACGTTGTAAACTTCGAGTCTGACTTCGCTTGCTGTAGGCAGGGTGAAGCTGATCGAGGTGGTTGGGTTGAACGGATTCGGATAGTTCTGGGAGAGTTCATAGGAATCCGGAAGGATGTCGCCGTTGTTGTCACCGGCATCGGTAGCCATATCAAAACGAGTTCTGGCCCGGGCCGCGTTATTGAGCAATTCAGCCTCATTCGTACCGGCTACCAGGGCGAAAGCAACCTGAACACTCGCCTGCGGGTTGATCGTGAACGGCCCGGCGTTCGTCAAAGTCATCAGGTCCCCGGACATCGTCTGATCTACCGTGCCATCAGTCGAAATCATGCTGAACAGTTCGCTGTCGGTGTATCCGGTCTTTGCTGAGCCATTGGCAAGCGTCCTGAAACCGCGGACATTCTCGAGGGCAAGCACGCCAACACAGAGCCCGGACGGATTCGTCTGATACAGAAGCTGAAGATTGTCATCGTACTTGAAGCTGTCCGTCGATGACAGATCGAGATCGGTCAGGAACCCGAAACTGAGATTGGAGACTTTCTCGGGCGTGTTGTTGACCAGGCGGTATTTGATGATCATGAACTCGTTGTCGTTCACGTCATCGTACGTTCTGGTTTCCTGCTGAAGATCTATCGGAATCGGGATGGGTGACTGGCTGTCCGTCATCGTGGCTACCCGGCGGGTGCTTCCGTCGCTTCCGCTGATCGGATCGGAGAGGGCCGAGGTGGGCGTGAAATCCGATTCGCGAAACGTCCCGTCCGCCTTGCGTACCGACGAGGACAACTGCAGGCTGCTCCGCCCAATGATTATCCCGGCTTCGTACATAAGATTGCTGCTGCCGTTAAACTTCAGGCCGCTGCCGTTGACGTTGTAAATTGAACCGGGAGCAAATCCGAACTGGGCGATATCGGAAACGGTCAAATTCAGTTTGGAGGTTGTCTGGGCGGCGATATGTCCGCTCAGCGGAACACCGACGACCAGATCGAAGGGCAGCGTGTCGGGAGTATTGCTGTATTCTGATCTGATTACCAGGTCGAACGAAATGGCTTCGCCGTTGTACAGATCCGGGCTCCATGAAATCTGGAATGGGACAAAGTTCATGGCGGTTGTGCCGCCAGGGCCAAAGTAGAAATCGGATTGCGGAGAGATGACGCTGATATTGCTTTTGTTCGCCGTAATGACCGTTCCGCTCACCGACTCGACATTCCCCACCGGATTCTTCAGCATCAGCTGCAGGCCGAACGTCTCGCCCGGCATGGCGACGCCGTCATCCGAAATCTGCGATCCCACGATCGAGAACTCAGGCGCGGTCGGCGAAGGAATGTACGCCAGCGCCCGTTCGGCGTTGACCAGACCGTGACCGTACGCATTGTCTTCGCCGGTCGGACCAAGATCCTCGCAAGACTTGATCAAAGCATTTTTAATCTGGTCGACGGTGGCGTTCGGATTGAACTGGCGAAGCAGCGCGACGATACCGGCGACATACGGCGCGGACATCGAAGTCCCGGTCATGTACATGTACGTACCGCCCTTGTAGGACGATCTGATACTCACGCCGGGAGCAACAACTTCCGGCTTGATCTGGGTACTGTCGCACGAAGACGGCCCGCGACTTGAGAAGCTGGTGATATTTTTCGAATTGTCGACTGCGCCGACAGCGAACGAGCTGAGCGGAGTCGAGGCCCGGTCGGCCGGACTGCGAAGGGTCTTCGGATCGGGACCTTCGTTGCCAGCCGCGAAAATCGTCACGATTCCGGCTGCTTCGACATTGTCAATCGCGCCCCAGAACGTGTCGTCACAAGGAAGGAACAGACCTTTCGGAATCCCCCAGCTATTGAGAATAACATCCGGAACATCGTCGGTAGTCGACGGATTTCCGTCCGGATCGAGCACCCACTGAAAAGCATCGAGAATGTCGGTGATCGTCATGCTCAGGGTCCGTCCCTGATCGATAACACCGGCGGTAATCCACTGCGCGCCGGGAGCGACACCAAAGCTGTCGGCGGCATCAGAACCTACCATGATACCCATGGTATGGGTGCCATGTCCGCTCTTGTCGTACGGCAGAGTGTCGGGAGCTACTTTCGAAAACCAGGCGGAGGCCAGTGTCGTATGATTCCCGCGCCATTTGCTCGCGAGGGCCGGATGGCTTTCTTCGACACCGGTATCGAACGAGCAGACGAGTCTCCCCTGCCCCTTCAGTCCGCGCTGCCAGAGCGACGGCACGCCGAGCAATGAGAGCTGACTTGAGATCGAGGCTGCACTCATCTGAGGAGCTTTCGACTGCTCGACCGGTTCTTCGAATACCAGCGAAGCATTCTCCGCGATCGATTTCACGCCGTCCATCTGGCTCAGCTCGTGCAGCCGAGACACCGGAATGGTGGCGGTGAAAGTCGGGACGATCCAGTGTTCAGTTACCGGTGAGGTGGAATAAATATCGAGAAATTCTCTTATCGTGCTCTTGAAGGAAGGATTGTACGATTTCAGGGTATTGGTAACCTGCTGAATGCGCGTGGCACGCGTCAGGTTCTGATTGACCGCCGCTTTGGAGACATTGTTGTTCGCCTGCTGATCGTCCAGAAATACCACGACTGTTATCAGGCTGTCCTGATCGGCCTGAGAGTCGGAGAGAATCCGGGCGATGTTCGGCGTAAGTTCAGTCGAATTTGCTTTGCCGGTAAAGGCTGCCAATGCAAGCAGGCATATCGGCAGAAACAGAAGATGTAGCTTTGAACGCATCCTGTCTCCTTCGTTTGGTCCGACAGGCCTAAAAGCAACCGATGTGCCATAATGAAACATTCGTAAAATGGACCGTAGTGCCCGATAACACCGCAGAAAGACATTATATGACAACAAGATAGGTTCCGGCGATACACGTAAGGCACAATTTTCCACCTGGGAAAGAAATGCACAGGATGCAACAGAAAACATATCTGCAGCAGGATGACGGGAGGGATGCAAATATATACAAGCTATTCGAATGAGGATTTTCTATATTGCCCCCGATGTCCCCTCGTAGTCAGGAATCATTCAGGCGACATGCCGGACTGCTCATTGTCCTGCTGATCGCCCTGATCGTTCGCCTCATATACCTCTGGAATTACTCCCATCTGCCAGATTGGACCCAGCTCACGGTCGACAACTGGTATCATTTCAACTGGGCGATGAATATCGTCCACGGCAATATTCTCGGCGACACAACATACTTCCGCGCCCCCTTCTATATCTACTGTCTCGCCGCTCTCTTCAAGCTGTTCGGAAGCTCCCTCTGGGTGGCGCGTCTGTTCGGATTGGTGATCGGGCTGACTTCGATTGCACTGACCTACGCCATCGGCTCCCGCGTATTCAACAGCAAAACCGGCCTGCTCGCCGCGCTGATTCAGGCGCTCTTTCCGATCGTTATCTATTTCGAATTTGAATTACTGCTGGACCCACTGTTCATGCTCCTGATGCAAGGGGGGATACTCGCCCTTCTATTTTGGTGGGATACCGGGAGAGGTTCGCGGATCTTTCTTGCCGGGCTATTGCTCGGTCTGTCCGCAATCACCCGGCCGACATCGCTGGTGCTGTTGCCGGTGATGTTGATCGTTATCATAGCGCTGCGAAAAAACACGCGATGGTTGCTTCGGCAACTTGCCCTCTTCATCCTCGGGCTCGTGCTGACGGTGGGACCGATTTTCGTGCGCAATCTGGCCGTCGCGAAAGACCCAACCTTGATCTCTTCGCAAGGGGGGATCAATCTGTATATCGGCAATAACCCTTCGGCCGATGGCCTCACCGCCGTCATGCCGGAGCCGCTCGGCTACAACTGGCGAATCAGTCAGATTACGTATATTGCCGAACAGGCCGAAGGTCATTCGCTCACGCCGGGCGAAGTGTCATCGTACTGGACCGGCCAGGCAATCGACTGGATCCTTGCTCATCCGGGCAGATTTCTCCAATTGTATGCGAAGAAGCTCTATCATACGGTAGAGAACCTTGAAGCTTCCAATAATCGAAGTCTCGGGTATTTTTTCGACAAAGTTCCGCTGCTTCGTTACAACCCGCTCACCTTCGGAATAATTTTCGCACTGGCGGTCGGAAGCCTTGCGTGTGGAGCGGCCCGGAATCGAAAGGCATCGCTGCTGATTGTTCTGATTCTGACCTACACTTTCGTCGCGGCGCTCTTCTTCTTTACCAGCCGATTTCGCCTGCCTCTGATCCCGCTTTACCTGGTGCTTGCTTCGTTCGCAGCGATCAGGATTACCGAGGATCTGCTCTCCGGTCGGCGCCGCAGAGTCATACCGGTGTTGATCGTAGCGCTCGTTGCCGGACTGTTCTCATTCGCTGAATTGGTGAAAGCACCCTACACCATGCCGGTTCATCGGTACAATTTCGAGGGGCTGGCGGCAATGGCCTCCGGGGATATCAAGAGTGCCCTCCATGATTTCAGAGAAGGGCGCAAGCTGGATTCCACCTTTCCCGAGATCAATCTCAATCTGGGCGCCGCCTTTCTCAAACAGGGAGCGGTCGATTCGGCCCTGTATTACTTCCGGGAGGAGCAGATATTGAATCCGGGACGATTGAAAGCGACGACCAACATTGCCTCGATCGATCTCATTAGTCATGAGTATGCCGATGCTGCCGCCGAGGTCCGTCCGGTTATTCGACAGCAGCCGTACGATGTCACCGCCAATATGGTCCTGCTTCGCGCCCTTCTTCTCGACACCGCCCTGACCGGCATCGATCTGCTTGATTCGGTTCAGGCGGCCTCGATCCGGACTGATTCGAATATCTATTTGTTGAACGATGCTGCCGGGTTGTTGCTGCAACGAAAGATGCGCGATGACGCTGAGAGGATGTATCTGCGCGCCACCCGATCCACTCCACCGCCGATTGAAACTGATGACGAAGCGTTCGAGCCGGATTTCAAGAACTCGATTCCGAATTGGAATCATCAGAAGGCGGTATCGTTTTATCAACTTGGGTTCATGAGCGGCATCAACGGTGATTTTGCATCCGCCATTACTTACAGCAATCAGGCAATCGTGCTTGATTCGAATCTTGCCGAAGCTTACGTCAATCTCGTCAGCGGCTATTATTCGCAGGGGAAGTTGTCCGAAGCACGCGACCTCCTCATTCGCGCCCTCACCCGATTCCCGAACAACGCCTATTTGATCCGGTTGAAGCAGACGATTTCGCCGTAAGGCGGATCGTTTCCGAAGCCGGGTGCCGCGCTGTGCACACGACCTAAAGCTTGATAAAGTCATTGCGAGAAGCGTGAAGCCAAGCGACAGCGGAGGCATAGCGACGTGGCAATCTCAGCTTCTCTTTCATCCACCCTCACCCACAATCCTTCTCCGATATTCGTAGGGCACGATCCGTCTTCGGGCGTGCCAATCGTTGACTCCGTTTGCTATCCACCCTCACCCCCAACCCCTCTCCCAAAGGGCGAGGGGGGAAAGAGAAAATGGCAGCCGGCGTTTTCGCATGCGACCAACGCATTGGATTCGTCTTTTCCCTCTCCCACTGGGACAGGGATACAGGGTGAGGGAAGGTCTATTGGAAGGATCTGCGTATACGACCCTGCTCGCCTAACCAATGCTCCCCCCAAACAAAAACAGGGCTGACCGAAGTCAGCCCTGTGCTATTTTCTAAGCAGATTCGACGCTAATGCGTCACACCCTGCGCCTTGGCTTCGGCCGCCTCTTCCTGGACCCGCTGATTATAAAGATCGCGCGCTTCCTGGATCGAGATCTTCACCGGAGCGTCCGGATATCTATTCTCCGTTACGACCGCTTTGCCATGACCACCGAGGTTCGGATCATACAGCCAGTCGAGTACACTGTCGGCCAACTCTTGTACCTCCGGCTCCTTGAGTACCAACGGAGTGAAATTCAAGTGGACCGTCCTGAAGAGGCTTGTTTTAAACCTATGACCGCAAGGCGAACCTTCGAGATTATATACTCCTCCCAACGGATGGCTTGGCCCGTATTTCGACTTGTACAAATACATTACTTCGGTACCAAATGCCCGCTCGGCCCAGTCGACTTCGGGGAGTGCCGCGATGGAATCCCTCCACGGGGCAATGGTCCACAGCAAACGGGAATGTAGGAGGCTGGTATCAACCGCAATATCCGGCCATTTGGTCGGATCTATGCTGTAGGCACCCGTGAAGTCCTCCACCCGGAACGGAGAGGTCGGATCAATGATCTTCAGGAACCACTTGGACCAACCATACCCGACAACTCCGAAATAATGGGTAAACTGGAATGGGGCAGGATAGACACCTGCTTCCGAGCCGACGCCCACATAAGGGCAGCGCCAAGTAGCCCACGTATTGACACCAGCATCTATTGCGGTGAAAACCTGAGGGAAGTGAATGCTGGACCCCTGCACTACGTCTGCGATCTGATTCGCATTCTCGTTGTACAGCACGACCACCTTGTGTTTTAAAAACGTCTGTAACGGAACGGCCGTCAAGGCAGAAAACTCTTTTGCCATGATGTAGTCCTGCGACGAAATCAAACTCGGATGAAGTGCATCGGGAATCGTAGTCGTGTCAAATACCTTACCTGCAGTATTCGGATTATGTTGCAACCAGGCATTAATGGTATTGTACCAAAACGCCTTCGCAACATTGTAGTTAACTGGTGAATTGTAATTACGCGGCGACGGCACCTTTGGCGTCAAGTCTATAACGCACACCTCCCGCTCATACCGAGGATTGATTACGATGGCTTGGCGGAATTCTGGTGTCAAGTCGGAAACAAGCGCATCATCTCGGCACCGAATCCAGAAGATGAACCTAAGAGTCAATGTCGTATCCGACTGATAATTCTTGTAGACATTGTACAGTGTATCACCTGTATCCATCACCCAGGAATCTACACCGTTGGAGGACTGATCGACCAGACGATTCGTGAACAGCGTATCGTCCACATTGAGAATGGAGTCCCGAACATAGAAGTTGGTGTTCGGACGTTGTATCAGTGAAAATACCGTGGTGTCGCAAGACTCCTCGATCACCGAACCACCGCCGGTATCCACGAGTGTTGTATCGCAACGATACAGTGTATCACCAATGTCGAATATGCGGGCATCTTCTGTCACGAAAACCACGCGAACAAGGGCACTCTTCCATGTGCTGTCGGGATTGTCAAGTTCCGTGAATTTATATGGTCCGAATAGCTTCCATTCGAACTGGAAAGGTGGCGCTGTCAGGCCAAGTTCGTCATAGTCCTTTCTGTCCGAACCGCCCCACGTAAGCCTCAGGCCGGTCACGATTCCCCCCGGGAAAACCGCATTTACAAACGGTGCTCGTGGGTCAAAGTAGCTTATATTGGTCTCGGGCGGATTGTCGTTTCGATTAAGTACCCGGTAGACAATGTCAGACCCGGCGCCTTCGTTGTCAAATGCCTGGAGAAAGACATACTGAGGGACGTAGTCATTCACCGGATTTTTCAGGTTGGCCGTGAGCGGAATGATGTTGGCGGTATGCGGATCGGGCACGGTCGGATCGATATCGACATACGTCCACATCGTGTCGTTCAGGGCGTGGATAAAGGCCATGGCCGAGTCGTTGGTCCCCCCCGCGGAATCGACGACCGCCACGAAGTAGCGATAGTAAGAGATCTGTCCGTCTCGGTCGTTGCCAACCCAGTAAACTTCAGGGTTATGAGAAAACCGCTGTCCGGCCGGAGGGATGTTGACGAATTGGACGATCGGTTTCTGGTTGGCCGTCTGCTCTCCCTTAAGTGTGTTGGTGCAGCTCGGTAAGATAGCCAGGGAGGCGAGCAGAAGCGCGATTACCACGCCGGTAAGCAGCAGGCCGGTCTTTATTCTCGATGTATGTTTGTTCATTATTCCCGGTTTCCTCTTAGAATGCGATTGACATGCTCACGCGATGAACTTCGGTCAGGACACCAAAATCCTGATAAGCGTAGTCGACCTGCATGTCCCTGTCCCCACCGAGGGGGATCCGGAAACCGGCGCCGGCCGTGAAACCATCGCTGTCGTAATTGAACCGCTCACCCAACCGGAGGATGAGGCGCTCTTTAAAACTGTACTCGAATCCGGTATTGTATTTTTCGAGGTTATCCGAAGGATGGGCGCCTTCGGCCGCAAATGTCAGCAGGTTGTTGTCGTTCTGGATGACATTAATGCACCCGCCGAATTTGAAGTTAATCGGCAGCGGGTAGGCCTTGCTCTCCATTTTGAGATCGGGGCCGAAATTGGTAATGACCATACCGATTCGGAAGCCCCGGAAGCCGGTATCGTAGTTGGTGCCGACGTCGGCCGACCAGCCGGAGGCTGAGATATTGTAGCTGTATTCGCCGATGTATTTGACGGTGAAGCCAACCGAGAAGCGGTCGGTCAAGTAGCGACCGTAGCTGACGGAGGCGGCGAAGTCGTTCCATGAGAAGGTCTGACCGTTGCCGTCGGGGGCCATTTCGTACGTCCGGACGGGCATACTCCCCGACGTCAGGGTGTAAAGCCCGATCCCGAGCACACCGCCAACCGATTCGAGGGGCATGCCAACAGCGCCATAATAGTAGGCCACGTCGGCCGGCATACTGACGTAGGTCGCCTGGGCCTGTCGTCCGAACAGTCGAACGAGGCCGGCCGGGTTGTAATAGACGCTTGAAATGTCGTCGGCCGCCGCGGTAAACGCCTCAGCCATTCCCATCGCCCGGGCGGAAACACCCAGCTCAAGGAATTGCGCACCGGTGGTTCCCACCTTGGCCTGGGCGTGCACCTGAGCCGGGAGCGCAAAAGCCGCCAGCAGGAGCAACGCGACGATCGCCAGAGCGCCGCCGCGCTGCCGGATCGATCGGCCGGGTGTGAACCGGAGTCTTGCCAAATACATACTATCCTCGTGTATTCTCATATCGTTATACTCTATCGCATCGCACGTTCTTACAGGTTAACTTCGAGACCGACCCGAATCTGACGGCCATAGTTGTAGTTGGACGGATTGTCCTGGTAGGCCGTCCCGCCCATGACCACGCCGCTCTGATTGTTCTGCGTGTCCGGACGTCCCGTGTTCGCGTACACTGAATTGACGTTTCTATTGTTGAAAAGGTTTTCTACCCAAAGGATAAAACTGTTGCTCATGCCGAATACCCGGAAGTCCTTGGAGAATCGAACATCGAAGTTGACGGTCGAGGGCATGCGCAACGAGTTACGCTGGATGTTTTCACCCTGCTGCGAACTCAGATCCGGATAGGTCTGGTCCGGCGTGAAGGGGAGTCCGCTTTCGATAATAGTCTGAATATCCATCGACCAACCGTTGATGATCGGAATACCGAACAGGCGCGGCCGGACGTTGGACGGGACGTAGAACTGGATACTCGCTTTAAGACTGTGGCGGATATCGTTGTCCAGTGGAGCTTCGTCCAGCGGGTCGCGTCCAATTTCGAAATCGCTCAGATAGTTCGTGTTGGTCTGTGAGGCCTTACCGTAGGCAAAAGCGTAGGTGTAACTCAACTGGCCGTTGACGTATCCGCCACCGCGCTTTTCGAGAGTAAACTCGAACCCGCGGCTCCGACCATAGTCACTGTTCTGGTACTGCTGACGGGTTAGCCCGCCGACACGAACCGATTTGCTGTTGATTTTTTCGAATTCATCCTTGAAGTAGCCGGAAATGTCGACCGAGTAGCTCTCGCTCATGGCGTACTTCACACCGAACGAATACTGAATGGTCTTCTGATAATCGAGGTTGTAGTTACCGACCACCGTGTTCAGGTTGACCGAGGTGGTATTACGCTCGTACATGTACAGGAGGCTCGGGCGCTGATAGAAGTGACCGTAGTTGAAGTGGACCTTCGCCTTATCCGAGATCGGGTAGGAAAAACCGATACGCGGCGAAATCTTTTCGCGGTCACCGAGAATGATACCGGAACCGAGATCGTCATTACGAGCGACATCGATAAGCTTGTTCTTATCCTGCAGGAAGAAATCCCAGCGGAGTCCGAGGTTCGCGATCATGGAACCGTATTCCAGTTTGTCGCGGAAATAGACGGCGCCGCTCCAGGGGGCATAGCCGAACATATCACGGAACGAGCCGCGATCGGGATACGGTCCGCCATCGGGACGGCCGTTATACGGCAGATACGGCTGCTGAATCTCCTGGTAAATGAAATCTTCTTCTTTAAGCGAACCGCCAAGTTTCAACTCGTGGTTGCCGAGCTGCCAGAAGAGCTTTCCCTCACCCCGGTAGGTTTTGGTATTCCGATAGTGCCAGGTGGCATCGGAGCTGTAGCTGCCCGGATCATAGAAGGTCGAGTTACCGCCCGAATCGTGTTTTCCGTTGCCGTTTTTGTCGACATACGGTTCACCGGTATCGTACACGCCGTTCGGGGCATCGTACAGGCCGTTGCCGTTGCGATCGACAAACGGGATACCCGGTTCCCACGGATCACCCGGACCGTTGTGACGGCCGTCGTGGTTCAAATCCTGGTTGTCCGCTCCGACCGAGCGAATGAAGATATCGATACCCTGATCGTAGACTCCGTTACCGTTCACGTCGGTAAACGGTTCGCCTATAACCGAGTCGCCGTCGATATACGGTTCTTCGGTTCTCTTATTAATGTTCGAAACGAGGTTCGAATCCAGTTTGCCGTTGCCGTTGACATCGTGCAGATAGTCACCGCGATCCCAGACTCCATTGCCGTTCAGATCGACGAACGGTTCGCTCTCGAGATTGTCGACCACGCCGTTGCTGTTGAAGCGGAAGGTGGTCGGGTCGATGGTCGAACCCTGCACGTTCTGGTCGATAGCGTAAGCCTCGCCACGGGTGAAGGCCGGTCCGGAATAGTTGGTACCGTATTCCATTGTATCGGGGAAAAGATTCACGATCGGCTCAGGGGCGTCGTACTTGCCGTTGTGATTCAGATCGTCGTAGCTTTCCCACTGGTAGTTGAGATTCATCTGGTCCGGATTGAGCCCATGACCCGGGTTGTTTGGATCGCTCGGCTTCTGGGTCAGTCCGTTCTCAGAGTAGGACAAGACCGCCTCATAGTTCATATTCTTGTTGAGCGCCTGCGAAACTTCCACCGACGCCGAACTCCATTTCTCCGTCTGGAGAGGCGCGGTCGCGGCCGAATAGCGATAGGCCCAGTCGAACAACGTCTGCTTGGTCACCGTGTTCTTATAGGAGAAAATCAGTTTCAGGTTCTGGGTGGGACGGAACTTGATGTTCGTCATCCAGAAATACCGGTTATAATCGCGTTCCGGAATTCCCAGCCCGAGCAGATTGAACGAGCTATTGCGGGCATGCGTGACCGGGGTGTCGTAACTGCTGTATTGATTGGCGCCGTCGGTCTTGTCCACCTCGGCATACACATAGTATGTCAGTTCCTTGTCTTCGAGGCCGGTGTAGCCGAGCGCAGGAAGGATCTTGCTGCGGAGGATCGGATCGGGACCGCTTATGGAGAAACGATAGAAATCGTGATTGTTCGAGTATTTGTCGAGCGACTTGTTGCCGAAATCATCGGTGATGTACTGGGCATTGATTCGCCGCACGTCTTTGGAACCGGTCTGTGTCGTGATCTTTACGATACCGGAGAGGGCATCGCCGTACTCAGGATCGAAGCCGTCTTTGATAACGGTGAATTCCTGAATCGATCCGGATACGAGCGAAAGGTTCGCACCGGCCTGACCGAGACCGCCGAGCGGGTCGCCGATCGGCACGCCGTCCATGATGTAGCTTACTTCACCGGCACGACCGCCGCGGATGAACACTTCACCCTGACTGTTGGTCACCACACCGCTGACCGACTTCAGCAGTTCGTCCACCGTGGTTACCGGCTGACGTTCAATTGTCTTCTTGTCGATCGTGACCTGGCTTTCGGTGATGCGCTTGTCGATGATTTCACGCTCGCCTTTAACTGTAATCTGAACGTCGAGTTCTGAGACCTTTTTCGACATCTGCTGGTTCACTTCGGTGATAAGGTCGGCGTTCACGACCACACCGGTGACGTTTACGGTGTTGTACTCGAGGCTCGAGATTTTTATGTCGTACGTTCCGGGCTCGACCTGAACGACAGTGTACTTACCGTCGAAATCGGTCTGAGCGCCACGGCTGGTGCCGACGAGAAGAACGGATGCTCCGACTACAGCCTCGCCGGTCTCTTTATCCGTAATCGTACCTTTGATTGTACCGGTCGCGGCTGCGAAGAGATTTATAGGCAAAGCGAGAGTACATGTGAGAAGCAACAGCAGGATTGCCAGACGTTGCTTACCGATTCTTAGCATATCGAATCCTCCTGGAGATATGAGAAATACTTTTTGCCATACTCGTTCGTCTTTCGGCAATGCGATGAAGCGAACGCATCTACCCGATCAACAACTTACGCGTCAAAGACTTCGTGATGTTTTGTGAGGAGAACCGGCAAGTTAATTCCCAACCTAAACAGAATTAACATTACAGCTAAGTGTCTCTCCTTCATTTATTTCAACAAAACTCGAAGATACCGACCGGGAGCCCGGAAAGTCAAGCGATTTTTTCCCGGCAGACCTTTGGTATCACGCATCTAATAGACTTACTACCGCATTGCTCTGTTTAAAAATATCCCGGCGTGCGAACGGATTTTCTTTGATGCGGACAGCCCGCTTTTGCACCTCGCAAAGCTCTGCTTCGGTGGCTGCTTCGCTTCTGACCCGGTATCCAAGGCGATCCCCAAAGACTGCTTCGAAAACAGATCGGTGGCGTAAGAACTGCGCTTCGTCCACGAATACTAATTTATTTGCGGGTAACTGGTTATCTGAGGTCATCGGGAGCGCCGGGTGGGCCGCCAGTCCGTTAATCTTGATCGCCCCGTGCTGAAGCATGACGCGGTCGATGCGCCGTTGGGCAGACGCAATCATCTTCCCCCGATCCGAAATGACTTCGTGGCGGGCATGCGAGGCAAAACAAGGAGCTTTATGGAAAAATTCCGGTCGGGAGTTGTCGCGGGCCGACTGCCGGGCATAGTCCGAACGTATTCCCACCCGTCCGAGGAAGTCGACCAGGACGGCCGCCAGAACCGCAGAGCTTGCGGCGACCGAGCTCCGCACGGATGGATCGATACAATCGTCGTGGACGGCGATTGAATAAGTCAGCTCGCTCGGATCGTGAAAGAGCGCCCGCCCGCCGGTGATCCGTCGAATAACCGGGGTATCGCCCAGTTGCTCCATATTCACCGCCGTCTCCCGTTTCTGGTTGCAACCGAAAGTAATGCACCCCACTCCCCAGGTATACAGGCGGATAAGCATCCGATCCGGATGGATCAGCGCCTCGCCCAGCATCCACTCGTCGAACGCCATATTGAAATACGGATCGCCGGCGTGATGACCGTAACAGATCAGTTCAGGCTTCATCCGGCTATGATAATGCACACAGCCGGATCTGACAAGCTCAGGTTATTGAAGCGGGTCGACCGTCAGCGCCGAAACATCGACGGAATCATAGCCAAGCTGCTGGAAATCGAGCACGCCGTTCGCGCTGTGGCAGTTCTCGCAGGTCAACGCGCCCGCTTCTGCGAATGGCATGGCTGATCTCAAGCGACGCATCGGTGGGAATCCATCGCGGCTCAACATGCTTCATCGCCACGACATCGTCGTACGACCCGGTGTTCCAGCCATCGGCGCCCATAAACGACATGAACTTGTCCAGCATGTAATACTTGAACATGGGACCGTACATCATTTTCATCATGCTCTTGCGCATTTCGCTCGAAGCAGCCTTGTCGGCGTTGCCATAGCGATAGTAATCGGGCAGATTGTATGGGATGAACATACCGCCGAACGGCGTCATGTTGGCCAGATCGATATGTTGCTTTCCCTGGAACCGCTTCATGGCGTACAGTTTTGAGGGACGCTTATGGGAGATCGGACGCATCACCTTCTCGTACCAGCCGGCGTAGTCAAAGTCTTTGTATTCCGGCCAGGCGAATTTGGCGTCGTAGAAGCGATACCGGTTGCCTCCGTTCGGGTTGTCACCGATTGGATTTCCGAGGAAAGTAGCGTCGCCGTTCCACCAGCGATAGACAATTCCCTTGCCGGGGAGGTTTTCTTTCACCGTGTCATCGTAGATATAGATCCCTTCCTCGCGCTCAAACACCGGTTTGCTGAAATCGCGCATGGTGGCATTGTCCGGCTGAAGGCTCGGTATGTGGCAGGTTTGACACGCAATCTTCTCGGTGTGGGCGTTGAGATAGTCAGCCAGTTCCGGATTCGACGAATGCGGCGAGGCTCCATGACAGTTTTCGCAGGCCACTTCAACAAACGGCAGGTCGTTGGCCATCATTGTTGTGGTATGGGTCCCTTTGGCGATATAGTGCCCTTCGGTCAGGTGGCAGTCGATGCACTGCACTCCGGCGGCGGCATGAACATCCCAGGTCGGTGAGAAGGGTGTCCCCCGTTTCGAACCGGGGTGAAGGACGCGTGGATGATCCGTACCGGTGTTCAGCTGGCTTGGCATGAACGATGAGTCGGCCGGGTCAATGTAGACATCGCCACCGAAATTGTGCTGATGGCAGCGAAGGCAATTCTGCGAAGTGGGTCGTCCGACCGACATGGCGGCATAGAGCGACCGATCCTCAGTCCAGCGCTCTCTTCCATTGGCATCGATCGTCACTTGCTTTTTGTTCATGTCATAGCCGACCGCATGGCAGATCAGGCAGTCAATCGTGTTTTTTTCGTCCGTCGTGGTTACATAACCGGGCATCATCTCCCCCAGCGGCGCCTGGTACTCGCCACCGATATGGCACTGACCGCATCCTTCGGAAAGAGTGTCACCGGACTCCGTCACGACAATCTCCGCCCAGGAAGTCATCGCAAACGATCCCGGTTTCGGGCAGGGCCGGTTGATCTTCCCCATCGGGAAGTTGTCGGCCAGCTTGCCGTTGAAACCGTAGACGTTTGGGTGACGGGTGGTGAAGAAGCGATAATGCGCCGAAGTTGTCAGGTTCTTCATCAGGTCGACCGTCACCGTGCTGCTGTCTTCAAGAGATTTGTAATTAATCGTCTCATGACAGCCAAGGCAGGTTCTGGGACCTTCATAGGCAAGAATCCCCGCTTCTTTGAACCGGGCAATGTGATCGAATTTCCGTCCAAAGCGGCTTTCCAGTGCCAGGCCTTCGGATTCTGCCTGCTCCGGCGTGAGCTTTTCCACCGCAAAAGTTATCGCCGCCGGCCGACTGTCGGCTGGAAGCATCCAATTTATTATATGAGACCAACTTAGCCATAATACTCCGGCCAGAACGGCCAGTACCACCACTGCTCGCACTATCCACTTCATGGCTGCCTCTCTTAATAAGTGATTCTTTTCACAAATTAGATGGAAATTATAGCCAAACGATGCAGAATAAAAGAGATTATTTAGTACAGGTTTCGTCTATGAAAACCGGGCAAATTCAAGCCTGATTTGTAGAATAGTCGGCTCACTACATTCCAGCCCGAATTCCCATGATAGTGGCAAACCGTCCTTCCCGCGCTTTGGCCGCCAGGTCGCCGGCCATGAAGTTTGAGAAGAGCCGATCGTGCTCGCAAGCAGTGCAGACCCCGGAGTCGTGGATATGCTCGGGACGAACGCCGACATCGATCAGTTGTTCGGCGATCAGACCGGGCAGGTCGAAAAAGCCTCTTTCGAAATGCAAATTGCCCCGGCCATAGTAGTTCAGGGTCGTTTCGCCGATCGATTTCCATACCCCCGATCTGGACAGATCGTAGTGACAGGATCTAATACACGGTCCGATAGAAACCTGGATTTCTTCGGCCTTGGAGTCAAATAAACGGACCATCGCCCGGACCATCCTTGCCGGAAGCTGGTTGATAGCGCCGATCAGCCCGGCATGAGCGATTCCCGCGATGCCAAGCCGGGGGTCCCAGAAGCCGACCGGAGCACAATCGGCCGTCGTGACCATCGCAAAAAGATCCGATTGGGTCAAAATGACACCGTCGATCCCCTGCTCCCATTCCGGATTTTGGCATACTGGAGGCTCTTCCCGGGCAGTTTTCAGGAGTTTTCCGCCCCCATTATATAAACGTACGTCTGAGAGATTGCCGAGAATGTTGTCGTTCTCCGCAATAAGGATATTCGTACTGTGAGTCTGCGGGATCAGGAAGGTGCGTTCATAAGGTACTTCGACCAGCGAACAGAGCTGTTTCCGGTGTGCGAGCACATCCTGGGGATTGTCGCGGCTTACCGACATATTACCGAGCGGCCTGGTGCTGAAGAGATGAACGAGCGATCCGCTCTGTTCGCCGATGGTAAGTGCGACTATGTTGCCGGGGGAGTCGGGACTTTTCATGGGGAGACAAAAAAGGCCGGGCCCTTGAGAGCACGACCGGCGGCAGGTCTATGGTGATACATCTATCTATGCGTTCAGATTTTTGAGATCGATGCTGTACTGCTTGATTTTCAAACGGAGAGTCGATTCCGGGATGCCGAGAAGTTCGGCGGCATGTTTCTTGACCCCTCCCTTTTCGCGCAGAGCTTTGATAATGAAGCGGCGTTCGTGGTATTCCAGATAGTTATACAGCGAGTAGTTCTCGTCGAAAACGATTTCTTCGGAAGATTCGACCTTCTTGGCGATATCCACGCTTTCGGCTTGAGCCGCCCGACTTATCTTGGCTGAGACGATTTCTGCGGTAATTTCCGTACTTTCCCCGGCTAACAGCACCAGTTTCTTGATTTCGTTTTCAAGCTCACGAACATTCCCCGGCCAATCGTAGGCGATCAGCATCTTAAGGACCTCGGGGGATACTGACTTTCCGCTCCCGTTCAGGAAGTGGCCGATCAGCAGAGGGATGTCTTCACGGCGCTCGCGAAGGGCCGGCAGCCGGAAGGTCAGGGCGGAGAGCCGGTAATAGAGATCCTGACGGAACAGCCCGGCAGCCATAAGCTCTTTCAGATCTTTGTTGGTGGCCGAGATTACTCTAACATCGACCTTCCTCGGTACCGTTTCGCCCAACCGCACCAGTTCCTTCTCCTCGAGCACCCTGAGAACCTTAGCCTGTATGTTGAGCGGCATATCGCCGATCTCGTCGAGGAAGAATGTCCCGCCGTCGGCCTCTTCGAACAGTCCGGCTTTGTCCCGGTCGGCACCGGTAAACGATCCCCGCTTGTAGCCGAACAGCTCCGACTCAAGAAGCGTCTCGGGCAGGGCGGCACAGTTTACCGAGATGAACCGTTTGTCGCGACGATTACAGTTATAATGTATCGCCCGGGCCACGACATCTTTGCCGGAGCCGGTCTCACCTTCGATCGATATCGATATGTTCGAATTTATCACCTGGCGGACCTGAGCGAGGATGTCCAGCATATCGGTATTCTGGGTTATAATATTCGGGAAGGCAGCCTTTTCGCGAAGTTGGTCTTTCAGACGAAGATTGTCTTCAAGCAGTTTGCTCTTCTGAATCTCAGCCCACTTAAACGCTATGATGTCGGAGAAACCGACCGCGAAATTCAACTGAGTCTGGCTGAATGGATTCAACATGTTGTCAAGGCTGAGGCGGTCGATATACAGATAACTGGTGGTACTGTCGCCAAGCTTGAATGGCACGACGATCACGCTCGCGACTACATCGACCGACTCGGCGAACAGCCCGTTGATAAACGGATCCCGGCGGCAGTCAAGAATGAGCGTCGGTTTCGAGCGGGAGATCTCTTCTCCCATCAAGTTCTGGAATCCTTCGGTGAACTTCTTCACCTGGAACGGCGTCAATGAGAATGTGGCGCTGATGGGCGAATCGGCAAAGTCCGGCGAGAAGATCAGCGCCCGGTCTCCTCCGCTCCGCATGAGTAAAATGCTCAGGATTTCATCGAGACGACTCGACGCCAGGCTCGAGATTTCGGCCGGGGATATCAAATTGCCGAATACCTTGAATTCGTTTTCCTGCGAAATCGAAAGGGCAACGGCCTGCTCGGAGAGTGATTTGAGGAAATTATTGACAGCGCGGACTTTTGCTTTGTCATCGAGCGAGCTGAACACCCGTTCGGCGTGACTGAGTTTCTTGAATCCGGTGGCCAGATCGCCGGTCTGACAGGAGAATACGCCGGCCTTGAATTCCGTTTCGGCCACCCAATAGTCAAGTCCGAGTTCGCGGAACAGCTTGGACGCTTCCTCGAGCATCGCGGCGATTCGGTCCGACCTCGGTGCCTGCGCCTGCATATTGACGTCCGCCATGACCAGCAGCGATCGGGCCAGTTCGAGCGGATCGCCCACATCACGAAGCATCTCAACCGCCTGGCCGATATACTCGAGCGCGTCGTCGAAATCGTTCCGCGCGGCGAAGATCTGTCCGATCACCCGTTTTGCGAGTCCGATTTCCACTTTTTCACCGAGGTTCAGCGAGGCCTCGAGACCCTTCTGTCCGTAACGCATCGCTTCGTCGATATTGTCCAGCAGAAGTTCCACCTCGGCCAACCTGCGGACGGACTGAGAGACCAGGGCCGAATCCGGGGCCATGAGAAGTCCACGTTCATACGCATTGCTCAGCGTGGCTTTCGCTTTATAAATGTCTCCCTTCTCGAGCGCCAGCTCACCGGCATACTCCAGGAAGATAACTTTTTCGCGTTTCAGGCTGAGGCGGCTGATAATCTCAAGCGCGTTGTCAAGGGATCGGGCCGACAGGATGAACTTGCGCTGGCGAAGCTGCAGGAATCCGAGTGAGAGCAGATTGATCGCCTGGGAGACTTCTTCGTTATGCGCCCGGTTGTATTCGAGCGTCTCGGTCAACTCGTTTTCGGCGCGGGCCCAGTCGCCGATATGGACGCGGATACGCCCCATATTACCGGTCAACTGTGCATATTTGCGTGGATTGTCACGGACCATCGCCCGGGCATCTTCCAGGTTGTTGACCGCGTCACGATAGTTACATCTGATATAGGAGATTCTTGCGAGTTCGTTATGAGAGTCGACCTGGCCGATTTCATCGCCGCAGCGTCGATACGCCGCCAGAGCATCGCGGGCGCGAATTTCAGCGTTCTTGAGATCGCCAATTGCCGAATATGATTTGGAGAGGATGAGCTGGACGCGTCCGTAGCGCTTATTGAGCGAAGAATCAGCCAGCAATTTGGCCGCACGAAGACCGTCTTCGAGCGCTCTCTTATAATTGCTCTCAAAGTAGCTTCCGTCCGCTCTCAACGAAAGGTAAAGACCAAGTTCATAGTCTTTTTCCTTATAGTCGTCTTCGTTCAGACGGGCTAGTTCCGCTATGGCATTCGCATGGTTACGCTGGCGGAACAGCTCTTCCAGTGCGAGCAGGCGGTTATCAATAATGACTTTTGGCGAGGAAAGATTCATTACTTGTTTAAATTAGTGTATAGTCTATTCGCTCATATGCCTCATCTAACATTTCTTCGATACTCAACCTGCTGGCGCTTCACTTTACTCGCTTCTACCCGGACCGGTGTCGAGACCTGATTTGCATCGATTTCAAACAGGTTGGCAACCTGTAGCGAAATGGTAACTAGGAATCCGGTAAACAAATCGATTCCTGCCGATCCTCCGGGGTTGCCCATCGACTTCAAGGCGGTCGCATTGCCGGTGCTGTCGTTCGGATACAAAGTCGTGTCGATCGTTGTACCTCGACCAGTACCACCGTCAGCATCCCACGGATTTTCGCTGGAGAATACGGGTAAGGAGATAAAGCATAGAACAGCCAACAATAGAATCGCCAAGATCGCGGTTCTTGATCCTCTCATAGGCTTTGCCTCCTCAGATTGCAGACATATCAAAAAATCGTTATTGTCAGCTCAAGCGTGTACAAGGCGGCCAGACATAGCTAGCCGTATATATAATGGTGTGTCAAGACATTATTGTCAAGCTGTTAGTTATACGTCGCAGGTTCTGCGTTATGATTGGAAAAAAGTTCCGGCAAAAAACGACGGTTTGAGCCGTATCGCCTGCGACGGGCAGTTGGCATGACAGCACCAGCAATTGATACAAAGCGGCTTTCTGAACTCAGGAAGCTGTTTTCCCTCATCCATTTGGACGGCATGAGTGGGACATACCTCGGCGCACAAACCGCAGCAATCGCAGATACTGCTGTCCACGGTCGCCGTCACGTTGACCAGGGGTGAGGCAAAATTCAAGAGAAGCGATGGAATGTAGTCGGCCGGACCATGTGACTGTTCCATAAGGGGCGCAAGTTCATCTGCCCCAATACGGTCACCGGTTTGCTCAATCCCCTCCAACCAGCCAATTCCGAGCCCGGCATCAGACGCATACTTGATTGGGGCGATATCCATAGCGCGAAGATTTAGCATTGACGCGATCACCGTGTCCAGCGCGACACCGTCGCAGGCACCGGCCAGAAATCCGACCACCCCTTCCCCGGAGCGTGCCGAGTAAGAGCCGTCAATAATGGAGAGTGCTGGTGTAGCCAGGGAATAGATGTCGACAAGCAGCCTTGAAATCTCCGAAGCTGAGAAATCGACGGCGAACAGCCGTCCTTTCTGGAATCCTGGGACGATACCGTACATATTCGCGATCGCCCCGGCAAAACCGGCCCACCGGTCACGACGAAGGCGTGGCAGGTTGATAATGAGGTCGGCGTCGGTAACAGCCCGCGAAACATAGTAAACCCTGGTATCCACCGCGACCGGATCGGAACCAACCTGTTCCAGGTTCACGAGTTCAAAACCATACCGTTCGGCCAGTTCCTGCATCCCGCTGGCCCGCCAAAGTGACTCGACCGGCACCGTAGGCAGAATCGGTGAATCTCCGATCATCACTTCGCCGCCGCAGGCCTGAACGAGCAGGCCGATCGAGGCTACGAGCTCGGGGGAAGTCCTGGACTCAGCGCTGGCGGGATGGGAGATATCCGGCTTGAGTAGAACCCGGTCCCCCGGCTTGACTATGCCCTCAAGGCCGCCCAGCCCTCGCACGACTGAACGAGCCGCCTCACCGATGCTCAACATTGGCCGGTCACCGAGTGCGCGAAGATCTACTTGTGGATGGAATTCTCGAGTCATCACGGATAGTACGTTGCCGGTGAGAATTTGCGTTGGAATTTGATAAGAAAGAGTGAGTATTCTGTCAGATTTCAGGCCAATCCGGCCAGAAGAGAGGCAATCTCGTCCATCACCGCAGCCGCCGGGATTCCCTTCATGCATTGCATGAACTGCTCTCCTTTGAGCGGACATTTGTTCTTGACGCAACTGATGCAATCGAGGTGGTCGAGATACAAAAGACGTTTATGGGCGGCCATTGGCGAAGTTGACTTGGGATCGTCGGCGCCGGAGAGAACCACTATCGGTGTTCCTACTGCCGCGGCCAGGTGCGCCGGTCCGGAATCGTTGCCCACGAAGAATTTTGCAAGAGAGAGTATCGAGGCCGCTTCGCGGATAGAAGTCTTGCCGGCGAGGTTCTTGACGAATTTCGTCCCCGCCGCTTCGGCAATCTCATCCCCTGCCTTGCGGTCTTCTTCACTGCCGGTCAGGACCACCTTCATATTGTAAGCGGCCACAATCTGTTTGATCAACTCGACATAATTGTCTGAACCCCAGCGTCGGGATTCCGCGACCGCCCTGAAAGCAATCACCGCAAACTCCTCCCCTTCTTCGATTTCGAATCCACCCAGCAACTCGACCCCCTTCCGGACATCCTCGTCGTTCAAAAAGAGTTTCGGGCGGACATATTCGAGGCCGGCTCCCGAGCCCCGGCGAAGAAGGTTGAAATACAGCTCCGATCTATGATGTTCGTTCAGTGGCGTTGGCAATGGCAGCGGTTTGGTCAGAAGCAGTCTTCGGCCGTCGGCGATGTACCCGACCCGTTCCTTGACCCCAGCCAGCTTGAAACTCGCAGCGGCTCCGAACGACGGTGGGAGAATGTACCCGATATCGAAATCCCGATTCGAAATCATCTCCTTGATCTTCATCACGGCGATCAGGCCGTGGATGTAGCTTGAAGGTATCGGAATAATCTCGTCGATAGAGGGATTGCGCGCGAAGATCTGTTCAAGGTGCGCTGGCGTGAGGATGGTGATCGCAGCTCCCGGATACGCTTCCTGGGCTTCGCTGATCATCGGCAACGCCATGATGCAGTCGCCGAGATGATTGGGGGTGCGAACGATTATTTTTTGAGTCATCAGCCTGGATATTTCGCTTCAAGGTCTATCTTATCTAACAAATACTGCTTCAGTTCTTCAAGATATTTGTTTCGGGAATCGAGATAAGCCACCGCGCTGGTCAAGTATTCGATCTTCGAAATCTGCCCGTCGTTCATCCGGAATTCAGCGATATCCAAATTCTTCTTATTTATCCCTATCTGCTTGTCCAATATGTTCATCTTACGGTAGCTGACGTCAAGACGGTTGATCAGGTTGATAATGTCGGCCCGGGTCGTTTTGCGGGCCCGGTTGTATTCAAGCTCGGACTTTTCGGCGGTAAGCCGCGCGGCTTTGATCGATGCTCCGGCTGATCCGCCGTCCCACACCGGGAGGGTGAAATTCAGCGAGACCCCCCAACTGTTCGTATTATTGTCGGTCTTGTCTCCCTCGACCGATACATTTCCGCGCCCGAGCTCATAATTCGCCTGAAAGGTACCGGTCAACCCATGTGATGACGCCGTGTAGTCGGCCTGACGCTCCGCCTTGTTATAATCATACTTTGCTTTCAGGATCGGGGCCGAGGATTCCCAGTTGTTGATATAGACGTTCTTCTCGCGGTCGGAGAGATGACCGGCCAACTCCGGAGGAGCGACCGACAGCGTCTCGGATACGTCGAAATCCAGCAAGAGCGCCAGGTCACGGCTCTTCTGAATCTGCTGATTTTCCTTATCGAACTGATCAAGCTCGGCGTCGAGGCGAGTCGAGGACGAGGCGAGATAGTCTTCTTCGGCCAGGATGCCATCGCTGAATTTCGATGAATCGATCTGCTCCTGAAGGCGGGCCGATTCGACGTTGTCGTTGGAAATCTGAAGTTCGACGGCCGATTGAAGTACGCCGAAATAGGCAGTCACAACGTCCTTCTTGAGCGTTGCCTGGTCTTCAAGGCGAGTCAGCCGGGCTACCTCGAGATCATCCTTCTTGTTGTTCAACTGGTATTTCGGTTCCGATGGTTTCAGGATCGGCTGTTCGAACGTGAAGTCGAAGACACCCTGTTTGCTGATTTCAGTAACGTCGCTGAGCCCCTGACTGGTAATCGGGTAGCGTGAACGGGTACGCCAGAGATTGCCGCTGGCGGTAAAGTTTCCGCCGGTGATGAGGCTCTGCTGAAGCTGGATGTACGATTTGAAGTCGAGATCGGTCGTGCGAATCAGCTGCTTCTCACTGAGGCCGCCGAAGAATCGGAACGATTCATTGACATTGTAAATAGGTGCGTTGCCGTTAATGGAGATCTCCGGAATGTAGAAATTGATTTTCTCGGCGTAGTAATTTTGTTCGGCCACCTCAAGATCCCCGCGGATAATCGAGCCGCGACTTGATCTGTTAACGGCAATATCAAGAGCATCCTCCAACGACAGGTCCCTGGCATCGGTAATCTCGATTCCTGCCAGCACAACTAATAGAAAGATCAAGATGATGCTCGCAACGGAGCGCCTCAATATCGATTCACGCATATTCACCTCTCACCTCTCAGGACTGCGCCTGTTTATTCATATCTCAACGAGTCTATCACGTCGAGCCGGGCCGCCTTCCGCGCCGGATAGATCCCGAAAATGATTCCAACTCCGGCCGATACTCCTACCGCAAGAATGATCGAGTAGGCCGACACTATGGTCGGCCAATCGGCATAGTAGGAAATGGCGCGGGCAAGCACCAGGCCGATAGTGATGCCGACCACACATCCGATCAGACAGATCGTGACCGCCTCAAACAGGAACTGCCTCAGGATATTCTTCTGAGTCGCGCCGACCGCTCTGCGGACGCCTATTTCCCGCGTGCGCTCAAGAACCGTGGCCAGCATGATATTCATAATTCCGATCCCACCCACCAGCAGGGAAATACCGGCGATCGCCCCCATGACGATGTTGAAAATTCGCTGCGTCTTCTGTGATTGTCTGAGCAGTGATTCCGGGACGACGATTTCATAGTCCTCGACCCCGTAGTGCCGTCGACTCAGCAGCCTGTCGACCAGTTTGGACACCGCCGGCACGTATTTGAGGTCGGTCACCGTGATGGTAAGTTGATCGATTTCCGGGATGTTGTACTTCTGCTTGGGCTGGTCGTCGTTTGACCGCCAGTTATTGTTCTGGTCGCTGGTGCCTACGCGATCGAATTTCTTCAGCGCCGTCTTGAACGGAATGTACACGTCATCATTAAGATTCTTCAGCTCGAATCCTTCGACTTTGCCTCGTCCGATATACTTGTCCGCCATCACGCCGACCACGACGAAGCTGAGATCTCCGATTTTGACCGTCTGGCCAATCGGGTCCTCAAATGCGAACAATGATTTCTTCGCCCTCGCCCCCAGCACACAGACCTGCTGGAAACCATCGTTGTCAAGCGGGGTGATAAACCGGCCGCGTTCGACATCTATGGACGAGGAGTAAACGTAATCCGGCACGGTAGCGACAACCCTCACGCTCGCTTCTTCGGATTTGTGATATACGGTCTTGAAATTTTCGAATCTTTGCGGCACGATGTTGGCTACGAGCTCTTTGAACTGGGCGATATTCCGTCCGTCTTCGATCGTAAGGCCGGGGGATTTGGCCAGACCGAGATCGGAGGAGAGTTTGGTATCGGGGATCTTGGCGTTGACGATGATATTATTGATGCCGAGGATGGAGATCTGCTTGAGCACCTCCTGCTTTGCCCCTTCGCCGATCGACAGCATGGCGATCACCGCCCCGACGCCGAAAATCACCCCGAGCATGGTGAGGAAACTTCGAAGCTTATGCGCCCAGAGGGCATCGATCGATATTTGAAACGTATCCCGGTCGATCATCAGGAGCCGCTTCTCCGGCCGCGCGGGCGATCGTTGGTGGGAGCTTCCTGCTTGTTCAGTTCAGGTTCGGTCGCCTTATCCCCGGGCAGACCCTGCTCACCGACAGTCGGATCAATCAGGCAGACTGACTCGCCCCCTTTGAGGCCGTCGAGGATTTCCACCGCCATGTCATTCTTGCGCCCCACCTTCACATCCTGTTTCTCTTTGCTCTTGAGATAGACGACCGTTTGCCCGCCTTTCTCGAACACCGCTTCAAGTGGCACGCTCACGACATCCTCGATCTTGTTTACAATAATTTTGCACGACGCCGACATTCCCGGTTTGAGATTATCATCGTGATCTTTGATGCCGACTTCGATATCGAACACATTGATATTGCTGTTGTAGTCTTTCTTCCGCGCGAGTGTCCCCTTTCGCGTCACCGCTCCCTTGTAGACAACTCCGGGGAATGCGTCCAGGGTCACATCGACCGTCTGCCCGGTATCGACTTTGTTCGCGTCAACTTCGGAGACCGTCGCCTTGACCATCATTTCCGAAAGATCGGGAAGGTCGATCAAGCCCTGACCGGGCCAGGGAGAGTCACCTTCCTGCACTTTCCCCATTGATCCCCCTTTCCAGATTTCCAGATAGACGACCAACCCAGGAATCGGGGCCTGGATGGTCATTTCATCGAGTTCCTTCTGCGCGAGATCGACCTTGTCGCTGGCCCGCTTGACTTCGACTTTCGCCTTGTCGACATCGGCCTGAAGCTGATCCAGTTTTGCTTTGTAATTCAGTTGCGCCAGTTCGTATTCGAGTTTCGCTTCTTCGGCAATACGCGGGGCCTCATGTTTCTTCTCGTCGTAGTTGCGCTTCGCCTTTTCCAGATCGAGCGTCAGTTGCTTCTCCTGAATCGTGTATTCCTGCTGTGAGCGTTCAAGGGCCGACTTTTTGATCTTGTGATCGGACTGAAGATCGGCCAGCTCCGCCGTTTGCTGGGTGGCATCGAACTTGATAACCGGGTCCCCTTTTTTGACGGTGCTTCCTTCAGGAGCGAGCCAGGTAATCTGGAGGCTCCGAATGCGCGGCGCTGAGATTGTCATCGCCCGTTTCGCCGCAATGGTGCCGTTCTCATTGAGCGCGATGACGAACTCTCCCTTTTGGGCGACCGTTGTCGGGATTTCGTATGATTTGGTGAAAATGGCGTTGACGCCGTAATACCCCAGAAGAATGACGACAAGAATAACGACGAGATAATATATCTTCTTCACAGCAACCTTCCTCTATCCAGCGTGCGATGCATCCCACAACCAATTGCACCGGCAACGAATTAGCAATTCTCTCTCTTTCTACTCAGTTTGCAAGCGTAAGTTGCTTTGCCCGCTAAATTTTCCATCGTCTATGCGTCCACAGCCACTGGTCGGGATATTGGCGTATCATGTCCTCGATTACCTTCAGGTACTTGACGGTTAACGACCGAATGTCTTCTTCCAGGTTACCCGTATTTTCCGGCTCGAATTCGCCGCCGAACATGACCACGTGGCGGTCGAATCTCTCCCGACGCATCATATAGATAGCCAGCGGACACTGTGCCTTGATCGCAAAAAGAGCCGGTCCTTTCGGTACCGCCGCCTTGCGTCCGAAGAAATCCAGAATCAGTTCGCGTGAGGGATCGTGTTGATCCGACACAATCGCTACGAACTGGTTTCCCTTCAACGCCTTAAACACATTCCTGAGGGCCAGCGACCCGGCCGGGACAGTCTGAATTCTGAGCGAGCCACGAATCCGGTCGATCAGGTGGTTGGCCTTGGCATTGTGTTGAACGGTTGCGATAACTCGAAAATCCTGGTAAACAGTCGCAAACCAACCCCCAAGCATTTCCCAGTTGCCGAAGTGTGCGGAGACAAGAACGGCCCCGCGTCCTCTTTCGCGAGCTCGCTTGAAGAAATCGAGATCGGGTGGAACGACAATACTTGCGATTCCATCGTTGCCGATTTTTTCGAATCGGCCTATTTCGAACAGGGTGCGTCCGATATTGCGGAAGACGTTCCGTGCGATGGCGTCGATCTCAGTTTCGGTCTTGGCGTCTCCGAAGGCCTGTCGCAAGTTGTCTTTGGCGATTTGGCGGCGAGACTTGAACAATTGAAACGCCGCTGTACCCAGCATACTCCCCAGGCGGTCAGCCGTGCGTGCCGACACCGAACCCGCAAGGAACTTACCGAGAAGCGCGAATCGATAGGCCAGTTCGTCCGCTAATTTCGCCATGGCTCGTCTTCATCATCTATTTTTTCAGGTTCGTCCGGGTCGCCATAGTCGAAATCGGTCGATTGGTATCGCTCCTGTTCCTGCCATTTCTTGTAGTAGCTCCGACGTTTCCGGAATCGGATAAATCCTGCCACGATCACGATAATGGCCAGGCCGACCCAGAAGAACATGGTATCCATATATAGACTCACCAGATTGAACCGTTTACGCAAATACTGATCGAATTCATCCTGAAACTCAGTATAATTGGATCCGACCGCAAAATAAAGAGCGCTGTCAACCGACGCGCCTTTGCCGATCTGCGAAAGAAAGGCCGCAATAGATCCCTTGCCGTAGGTCTGGACCATATAGCTGACCGCCAGATAGCTTTCGGAATAGGCAACGTGCGCTTTGCTGTCCGGAAATCGGTTTACCAGTTCGATATCCTCGAGATCGACAAAATGGCCGAACACGGCCGCTTTGCTCATCGCGAGGCCGTCGGACCAACTCCATTCGGTCGATACATACATCGCCAGCCCTTCGTTAAACCATCGCGGAACCTCAAAAAACCCTGCTTTCGACGCAATCACCAAATGCGCATATTCATGGGCCAGCAGCTCATCGAGCGACTTATTGATATTGAACACCTGCGGAGATTTGATTACGATTTCTTTCCGTTCAGCCAGCGCTGCTCCGGCACCCCAGTCCGGGAATCTCCCGCCCACAAGGCTGTCAAACGTCTGTAAATTGTCTACGATATAGATGTCCGGTTTATACGGCAGGCTGTCGGCGACCAGCGCAATGAGACGATGACGGGCATCGACGATAGCACGGTCGGCCGCAGCGGCCAGCCGGGGGCCCCTCACCGATAGATTAAAATACTCGTGAGGCTCCAGCGGGGGCAACGATTCCGCGGTGGTCCGTGGACCGGCCAACAGGACACATATGAACATGAACGTGGCAATAACGTATTTCACCCCACAAAGATACTGAAACTGACGGTATGCGCAAGCGGTACCGGATGCAACGGAGACTGTCCGGTTAATTTTTGCCGGAACGGGCAAATCTTTCGCGCGGACGGTTGACAAACCTCGACTCTCTTTCGTAGTTTACGACAAAAGTGTACTGGAGTGACAAGATAAGCATTCTTCAGGAGACGTTATGGATATTTTCGAATATGCGATGAAGATGGAACAGGACGGCAAGAGTTACTATGAAGAACATGCCGCCAAGATGGATATTCCCGCCCTCAAGCAGATCCTGCTGGAACTGGCCGGGGATGAGCAGAAACATTATATCATTTTCAAGTCGATGCGCGACGGCGTCGCGGTCAAGTATGAACCGTCCCACGACACCAAGATTTTCGACCGCGTCAGAAATGTGTTCGAGCAGTTGAAGTCCGATGATACCGAATTTACCTTCCCGAGTTCGGCGAAAGAAGTGTGGGTGAAGGCCCGTGAAATCGAGCGGGAGACCGAAAAGTTTTACCGCGAGAAAGCAGCCGACCTTCAGGACAAGAATCAGCAGATGGTCATCAACAAGATTGCCGATGAAGAGCACAAGCACTGGGCGACGATGGAACAGGTGATCAAGTTCCTCGACCGTCCGTCGACCTGGCTTGAAAATGCTGAGTGGAATAATCTCGAAGACTATTGATCTTTCGTCCAACGGCAGATATGCGAAAGGCGGGATGAACATCCCGCCTTTGTTTTATCCTGCTGAGCGACGAGGAACACCGTCTAAAGCGCCATCCGCGTCAATCCCTTAAGCTTCTCAATCTCATCGTTGGTCAGGTAACGCCATCTTCCGAGTTTCAGTCCACGGGCAGTAATGCCGGCGAAGACCACTCGCCGAAGTTGCTTGACTGGATGACCAACCGATTTACACAGCTGCTTGACTTCTCGTTTTCTCCCCTCGGTAAGGGTCAGGCGTACTTTTGTAAGTTGGTTGCTGTAACCCAGGATGGCAACATCGGCATGCCCGATCGCGCCATCTTCGAGCTTGATCCCTTTCTTGATCGCCTGCACGTGCTCCGGCTTGAAATACCCTTTCACCCGGGCCTCATAGATCTTCGGGATCTGATAGCGCGGATGGGCCAGGCGATAGGCCAGGTCTCCGTCGTTGGTGAGCAGCAAGACCCCTTCGGTATCGAAATCGAGCCGACCGACCGGATAGACGCGGGTGGGAAGATCCTTGAGAAAATTGACTACCGTCTTGCGTTTGAAGGGATCGTGGAGGGTGGTCATCACTTGCGGCGGCTTGTTGAGCACCAGATACACTTTTTGCTCGACCGGGCTCACCGCCGTTCCGTCGACCTTGACGATATCCTTGTCGTCGTCAATGATCGTACCGACTTCCTTAACGGTCGTATCGTTGACGGTGACGCGCCCTTCTTCGATGAGCGCTTCGGCGCCACGTCGCGAGGTCACGCCGCAAAGGGATAAATACTTATTTATTCGAATCAAAAGTTGCCCGGCTCTCCAGTTTTCTGATTGCCTGACTTCGGTCTCGCCAGGTACGGGTCGGAACGGTCAATTCAGGTCTCGTCGACATCAACTATGACATCGGTCCGCTCACCGCCCTCGTCTTCGGAAGTCAATTGAGTTTCGCCCTGGCCCTCTTCGGTGCGATTACCATTATCGTCCTGCAAATCGGCAGAGAATCCGTGATCCACCATCACTTCATCATCTTCGTTGCGGTCGGGATCAAATGTTCCATCGGCTACATTCAACTTGAGGCTGACCTCATCCTCCTCGTCCTGAAGCAGCAGCTCGGTCTGCGATTGCGGCTCCGCCGAAGCAACCAGGGCTTCGATCTCGGACATCTTTGGCAGATCATCCACTCGGTTCAGTCCGAAGAACTTCAGGAACTCATCGGTAGTGCCGTACTGGAGCGGCTTTCCGACTGTCTCGGCACGCCCCTTGACCGTGATCATATTTTTCTCAAGCAGATTGTGAAGCACCCCATCGGAGGCCACGCCACGGATCTGCTCGATTTCGATTTTTGTCACCGGCTGCTTGTATGCGACGATCGCCAATGTCTCGAGAGCGGCCCGAGTGAGACGCATCTTGCGGGTCCGCGCGAACATCTCCTCGACGAATCCGGCAAACTCGGGAACGATATAGAACTGGTACCCACCGGCGATCTCTCTGATCCGGAAGGAGCTTCCCGACTCCATATATCGATTGTTCAACTCGGCCACGGCCGCCGCGACTTTCGATGGAGTCAGGCCGTCGATAAGGTCGGCGATCTTCTTCGGCGCCAGCGGTTCCGGAGACGCCAGAATCAGGGCCTCGACGGTTGAATGCTTGAACGTATCTTCCATTGGTTATACTTCCATTCCGGACTTGAACGAGGTTACGTCGATCAGGTCAACATCCTGTTTCGAGGCATGGAACATCTCTCCGCGATAGACCCTGAGTTCCGAAAACGGCCGGGCCTGAAATACGGCAATACGTTGAGCGCGCACCAACTCAAGAATGGCGATGAAGGTTACGATCGCCACGATCTTTCTCGGCGTGTCCTCGAACAGTTCGCGGAAGGTGGCAAATTCCTTCGCCCGAAGAATCTGCACCACGTGTGCAATTCGGTCTTCGATATGCGTTTCTTCGGCGCCGACTTCATGAACCGTCTCTTCGCGGCGGGCTGATATGACTTCTTTGAAGGCTGTGAGGAGATCGAATAAAGTCGTGGCAGGCTCCCAATCGATCCGGCCTTCGATCCGGCTGACCGTATTTTCGGGGACATACTTCTGCTGCTCCAGCAGTGCCTTCTCGCGAAGGACCTCGCCCGCCTCTTTATATTTCTTGTATTCGATCAGTGCCATGATCAGTTCTTCGCGCGGATCAGCTTCGTCCGGATCTTCTTCATTGCGCGGAAGCAGCAGCCGGGTCTTGATACGGATGAGCGTCGCCGCCATGAGAATGAACTCACCGGCGATTTCCAGGTTCAGGTCGGTCATCATCTCGATATACTTCAAATACTGCTTGGTGATCTTGGCAATCGGGATATCGTAAATATCCACCTCTTCCTTCTTGATCAGGTACAGCAGGAGATCCAGCGGCCCCTGGAAGACGGCCAGATCGACCCGATAGTCGTCGGTGGACACGGTCGGTGTCAGTTCGATTGTCATTTCTTCTTCTTTCGATAATCCATTTTCATCGCCGAACGGACTTTCTCCATAACATTCTGCGCACGGGCGCGTGCCCTTTCGGCGCCATTCGCCAGGACATCCCAGATATAGTCAGGCGACTTCAATAGTTCTACCCTTCGATCACGAATCGGACGAAGCGAGTTGTTCATGTTGGATGCAAGTTTGAGCTTGCAGTCCACACATCCAAGCTCGCCGGTCCGGCAGGGCGGGGCGATCTCGATCTCGACATCCGGCGTGTAGATCCGATGCAGATGATAAATCGGACAAATTTCAGGGCGGCCCGGATCCCCTTTGTACACCTTCTGCGGATCGGTGATAAACGACTTGATAATCTTCTCGGTCTGCTTCTCGGTCGCTTCGATCGGGATATGATTGCCGTATGATTTGGACATCTTGCGATTGTCGGACCCGGGGATAACCGGGATCGGGGTAAGCAGGACTTCCGGCTCGACCAGCGTCTTCCGATAGACATGATTAAACCGCTTGGCCAGATCGGCAGCCAGCCAGACATGCTTTTCCTGATCCTTGCCGACAGGGACCTTGTGAGCGTTGTACACGCAGATGTCGGCCGCCTGAAGCACGGGATAGCCGAGGAACCCGTACGAATCGAGAGAGTCTTTCTTCTCCTGGAAAGTAGGCAGGCGCGTCAGTGTCGGCACGGAGACCAGCATGGAAAAAATCAGGTGCAGCTCAGCATGTTCCTTTACTTCGGACTGGATGAAGATGGCGCATTTTTCCGGATCGAGTCCGGCCGACATGAAGTCGACCGCCATTTGAAACACCCGGTCTTTGAGCCCGGCGGTATCATCGTAGCCTGAGGTAAGGGCGTGCCAGTCGACTATGCACGTATACATCCAGTACTCGTCCTGTAACTTCACCCAATTCCTGAGTGCGGCCTCAAGATTGCCGATATGGAGCGAGCCGGACGGCTGCATGCCGGAAAGGATCGTTTCCTTTTTTGCCGGTGCTGTCGGTTCAGGATTGCTGATGGCTGAATCTCCTCATAAGTACAAGAACGGGCTTCGATAAGCCCTGATGTTAGGGGTTTACCGGGAATAAATCAATTAAAAACTATCGGGCGGCTGATTCGTGAGACCTTCGGGAAAGCTCGGCCCGGAACGGGCATCCGAGTGCGGGCACGATCCAGCGTCCGGCCGGCTCAGGTGGTCGCTCCGCCGATGGCCGAGTCCAAAAACAGGTATGGTTTCCATCGGTCATCGATTCCGTGGTTGCGCTGGATAAAGGTAATATAGGTAGGCCGGGTCGGCTTCTTGAGAAGCTTCATTCCGACCATTTCCGGAGTGCGATTTCCTTTTTTGTTATTGCAGCGGGCGCAGGAGCAGACCAGATTTTCCCAGCTGTCGCGCCCCCCCATCGTCTTAGGGATAATGTGATCGACCGTCATCGGACCCTTCATGGTCCCGCAATACTGGCAGCGGTTGCCGTCTCGCACGAGCACGTTTTTTCGAGTCAGCATGATCCGTTTGAACGGCACTTTCTTGAACTGCGAAAGACGGACCACCGACGGCAGACTGTAGGCCTGGCTGACACTATGCAATTTGAGTCCATCGGCCGTTTCGATCATCTCGGCTTTTCCCTGAAAAAGAAGCACGAATGCTCTTCGGGCTGAACAGACACTAAGCGGTTCGTAGTTCTGGTTCAGCATCAGGACACTTCTATTTATCAGCGACGGATTCATTTGCATTTTCTGCCTGCATACAATAATAGCCGGGGCGTCTGTCTCATGCTGTCTTACACGGCAGGAATCCCGGCATGCTGCCGGTCATATGCACCGGCCTGTGCAGTCACAATGTTCCGAAAAAGATTGCCTGAAAAGGCTTTTTTGTCAACAGTAAAATGCGCGGAGCGTGTCGCGGGGACTATGTCGCTCTAGCGATCGGTTGAAGATCATAGCCCTGCGCTGCTAACTCGCAATCAGGCTGTAATTAAGAAGCCCCGCATTACGCGGGGCTTCTCAAACCCTCCCGACCTTCGGGCATCACCCCTCATTCAGTGCCTTATCGATCTCGTACTTCCGGATCTTATCAAACAAGGTAGTGTAGTCTATTTTCAGAATTTTGGCTGCTTTGCGCTTGTTGTTTCGAACCTGCTTCAGAATACGAATGATCGCCCCCTTCTCGGCCACCATCTGAGCATGCGAGCCGATCTCCTTCAATCCGGCTCCTTCGCGCAGTTGGATCTCGTCGGTTCTGCGAAGGCGTATAGCGAGGTGATCGGGCGTAATCTTCTTTCCTTCGGCCAGGATGACGGCGCGTTCGATCGTGTTCTCGAGCTCCCTCACGTTTCCGGGCCAATGATATTTCTCCAGCAAAGTCAAGGCTTCACGGGCAAGCGATTTGGCCGGCTTCCGCATATCGCGGCAGTACTTCTCGACGAAATAATTAGCGAGTTCCTCGACATCGTCAGGCCGCTCGCGCAACGGCGGGATATTCACCGGAAAGACTGACAAACGATAATACAGATCTTCACGGAACCGCTTGGCTCGAATGAGTTCGGACAGGTCCATGTTCGTGGCCGCGATTACCCGCACGTCGACATCGACCGTCTTGGTCCCACCCAGCCGCTCGAAGTTCTTCTGTTGCAGGACCCTCAGAAGTTTGGCTTGCAGCGATATATCCATATCGCCGATTTCGTCGAGGAAGATCGTTCCGGAATGGGCAATCTCGAACTTGCCCATCTTTCTGGCATGGGCTCCGGTGAAAGCACCCTTTTCCGAACCGAACAACTCGTTTTCCAGAAGCTCCCTGGGGATGGCGGCGCAGTTGATGGCGATATACGGCTTGTCTTTTCTCAGCGAGAGGGAATGAATCGCCCGAGCAAACAGTTCTTTACCGGTACCGGACTCACCCTGGAGGAGGACCGAAGCATCGGAGGCGGCAACCTTCTCGATCAACTTCGAAATCTCGACCATCTTCTGGTTCTTGCCGATGATGTTTCCGAACCCGCTCTTGGCCAGAAGTTCCTGGCGAAGCAGCGTATTCTCGGCGACCATTCGTCGATTCTCCAGAGCCCGCGTAACGAGCACGCAGAGATGCTCGGTGTCAAACGGTTTGGTTATGAAATCGAATGCGCCAAGTTTCATCGCTGCGACCGCGTCTTCAATCGTGCCGAAGGCGGTCATCAGGATGACCGAAGTTTCGCTGTCGATCTGCTTGACTTCGGAAAGCAACTGGAGACCGTCGATCTCGGGCATCTTGAGATCGGTCAAGACAACATCGTATGATTTAAGCCGTACCAGGTCTAGCGCCTTTTGCCCGGAGGCCGCTGAGTCGACTCGATGTCCTTCCCCGATCAGCGTCTCGGTGAGCATATTGCGCATGGAGTCCTTATCGTCCACGACCAGTATATTAGGCATGTTTACTCCTAAGGGCTGTTATGATCTTACCTTCCCTGCCGGCACACCAGTCCGGGTGGGGATCCTTCCCTATATATCGGCGAAGACCTAAGAGATTGAAGGAGATAGCCTGCGCAATTATCGGACAATCTTGGACGGGATCAAATTATTGAGCGGTAATTCGTTGGATAGAAGTTCGATCGCAAACAACTGACTTGAGATAGTAGATGCCGGTCGATGAAACAGCCGGCTTCAATTGACGAATATCACAGGTAAGTTTGTAAACACCGGTGGGAAGACGACGGACGAGCAGAGGGGCAATGAGCCGGGATCGGTCGTCAAGGAGATTCACCGAGACGACGCACTCCTCGGTCGGTACGGTAAACTCGATGGCCGGACCTAGATCTTTGTAAGCATCCTGCGGCTTGTTAACAAAAAATGAGTCGACCCGAGTAGCCTGAATGAGAGTAAAGAGCGTGTCCGACATGATAATCCTGGGTTCTACCCAGGCTTTTTCATAGTAGCCCAGACTCGGCACCTCCGGAGCGTTGTAGACTACCTTGTGACCAAAACATCCATTGAGAACAAGTCCGGCGACTATAGACAACAATATTGGAACAATCTTGAGTTTAGTGCGCACCATAATTCAGTAGCTCACCTTCCGGCGTATCTTCGGTAGAACACATGGGGAAACTCACCAACCGTTACTATGAACTTATATATGCTCGGACCGACCGATGCATCCGGACTCCAGGTGTAAGGGAAATCACCTCTGGAAAACAAGGAGTCCTTGAATGGTTCGGCGACCAATTGTTCCCGCCGGTCAAACACCTGCAGAGATACGGAGGTCGAGTCGTTGAGTACGTGCAGCAGGAACCTGAGCGAATTGTAATCTTTGTCCGGCTCTACCGTGCAGGCCAGTTCGCCCGGGAGATAAGCGGCAGTAATCTCTCCGGACTTCATGTCACCGCAAGTCTCCACCAGATACGTGTATGTACCGGCCGGCACGAACAGGTCGGAATCATCCTTCTTATCCCAGTAGAAATTGTAATATCCGGGGCTGAGCTGCTCATGCATTGAAATGTCGGACCGTGTCACCTTCGGCGGTTACGATATTAATTCGAGTCTGACAGGCCGTCCGTTCCACCGGCACCCAGATACGAACACGATCGGCCTCAGCGGAGTCGGCCGGCGGGTTGGTGTAGTCTTCGGCAGCCAGAGTAACTGTCCCCAGAAGGATCAGCAGAAGGAATAGAGATTTCGACATCATTGCTCACACATTCCTTTTCGGTAGATTAACATTTACACAATCACAAAGGCAAAAGGAATAATACTTTTTTGTTAGCCAATGACGAGCATTTGTTTACGGTTTGCAGATTCTGCAGGGCGAGAGACCTTCCCAGAGCGCTTCTTCGCGAGTTTTGAAACTCCGATAATGTCCCGGTTTGAGCACGGCCGCCGCGCGGCATCCGGGGCGATGAAATCTGAAAGAATTCTCTTTGGCGATGTACTGATCTTCCTTCGTCTTGACCAGCGACCAGATATTGGCATGTTTCCCCATGGCCCGGCGCTGTGCTTCCAGCAACTCGCGGCTTCGCGGATGAGACAGGTCATCGTCATCGAACAAATACAAGTAACCCAGACCGTTTTCAAGGATCGTCTTGTTCAGAAACAGGGTATCGACAAAAGCATATCCCAGCAAACGTCCGTAGTGATCTCTTCGGTTATTCACATATTCCAGACGGACCGTCTTGCCGAGGGAGAGCCTGGTCATCTCCTGCTTTGCTTCATCGTAGTACGGTTCGTCTTTCTCCGGCGTATCGATTCCCAGCAGTCTGACGCGGTCCCCGCCTTTGAGTTCGAACGTATCCCCATCGATAACTCTCGCGACGATAAACCGGTCCCCCGGTGTCTCATCGTGGCCGATATCTTCGACCAGGCGAATGAGCAGGACCGCCGCCACCAACGCCAGTAGAAGCAGCAGCCGACCGATTCTTCTCGCTACTCTACGCTCCATTGACGCGGATCTCCGACCAGCCGGCGTTTGTGGGAATCACTTCGATAATCTCCTCCACTCCGTCTTTGATATCATCGATATGAGTAACAAGGAGGATCTGAGGGAAGCGCTGTTTCAGATTGGCCAGCGATTTCAGAATGAGTTCTTTTCGTTCATCGTCCTGTGAGCCGAACACTTCGTCGAGAATGACGAAGGAACGGCTGAGCCCCGCGGCATCGGTCAGGGCCAGCGAGATTGCGAGGCGAAGACAGAGATTGGCCAGATCTTTTTCTCCGCCGCTAAATCTGTCGACCCCGTAGTAGGCGCCGCCATCCCAGACTTGCAGGTTGTATTTGTCGTCAAGCTCAACCATGGAGTACTTGCCGCCGGTCATTTCGGAATAGAGTCCGGACGAAATCTCCCCCAGCCTCGGGCGAATTCCGGCGATAAGCCGCTTCTTGAATTCCCCAAAAAGAGTGCTGATCTTCTCACCATAATAGTGCTCACTCCGGAATTTCTCCAATTCCTGAGCCTGACGTTCAAATCCGAGGAGCTGCTCCTGCTTTCCTTCGAGCTCTTTCTTGACCAGCTCAAGTTGATTCGCAAGAGTAGCCTGTTGTTGACGGGCTGCCTCGAGCTGATTCTGCGCTTCATTGTACAGCCGGGTGAGTTGTTCGTGGGATGCGTCGGAGAAATCAAGCTGCCTCAGTTCCTGTTCCCGCGACTGCAGTTCCTTCTTGGCTGATTCAATAGCGCCGCCCGCTTCTTCGATCTGACGGTTGACCTCGGGAAGCCGCGCGAGACTTCCTTCGAGCTTACTCGCCTGAACTTTGATGCGGTCGAGTTCTTTCATTCGGTCTGACAGCAACGCGAACCGGGTCGGGTCAAAGGCCACATTGCCGAACCTGGCCAGCTCTTCGTCGACCTGTAGCTTTTGGGCCGAAAGTTGTTCCAGCCTTGCCGAAAGGTCGGTCATCTCTTTGCTTGCCGCCTGGAGCTTCAGGCCAATCTCCTGTGAAAGCTGGTATTGAACTTTGAGATCGTTCAGCGTCTTGCGGAGTTGCGTTCCTTCTGTTTGCCGTTCCACCAGCAAGTTCGTCCGGGTCGCTATCTCTGACTCAAGAGCTTTCAATTCCTTGTGAAAATGCTCCTGAATATCGTCGTACTCATCGCCGAACGGACGCCCGCACCGATCGCATTCCGACTCCGGACCGAGCTCTGAGATCGACCCAATCTGCGTGTTCAGTTTCGCACGATCTTTCTCAAGGGCAGCCTTCTCCGAGTTCAGCGCCTGAAACGCCTCGACCGCAGCCTCGACATTTGCCTGGGCTGTCTCGACCCGTTGCGCGATATCTTCAGGAATCTCTTTTGCCCGTTCGATCAGTTTCTTCTCTGATGCCGCCGCTTCGGACTTCCTGCGGGTAATCGTCTCAAGCTCCTGCCCGATCTCCGCCTGCCGCTTCGAGAGCTGCTCTTTCTGTCCGACCTTCCCCTTGAGTTCGGCCAATTGGTCGAGCTCGTTTCTCACTTTGGGGTATTCATCGAGTGAGGGTCGGAGGCCGGCAAGATTCTTTTCATTTTGCTGAAGCCCCTCTAATTCGACACGAAGGCGGTCTCGTCTCTCCACCGACGATTGCAGAAGTTTCTGCTGCGCCTCAATCCGGATTTTGAGTTGACTCCACTCTGATTTTTTCGCCTGACTCGCCAGGTATCCCTCGGAAGCGCGCTCAAGGTTCGTTCTTGCGGCGGTCAGCCTGTCTGCAGCTTCGGCAGCCGGGGCTCGCAGTGATTTCTCCGATTCAACCAGTTCGGCGATTCTTGTCTCGATCGATTTCCGATCCTGAAGACTTCGCTCGATAAAGGCCACCATATTGGCCTTCTCGCGAACATCCTCTTTGACTTTCTGGATCGCCTTGTCGAGCCGTTCGATTCCGAGCATGCCGGCGATATGGTCCCGCCGTTTCGTCGGCTGCAGGTCGGAGAGGGCGTTCAGTTCCGACTGTCGCGCCAGAAACGAGCTGAGAAATCCGCGCCAGTCCAGCCCGAGCAATTCACCGACATAGTTTTTGGTCTCGGTCACGCCGACCGATTCGGAAGAATCGCCGCGATACAACGCGACCTCGGCCCGTTCACTTCGGCCGACCAGGCGGCGGACTACGCGGTATTTCTCCTCATTAATAGAGAAGGTCAGGGATACTTCGCAATTCTCATCTTTTCCGGCATAGGTCGCCTTGATTTCATCTTTGCCGGTCCGGGCCGCCTGGTTGCCGTAGAGCGCCCAGGCCACCGCTTCGATTATGGATGATTTGCCGGCGCCGTTCCGACCGATGATTCCGATGACTTTGTCGGGGAATTCGAGCCGGCCCCGCTTGATCACCCGGAAATTGGTTATATCGAGTGAGATTATTCGCATTATTGCTCGCAAGCTAAGTCAGGTCGACGCAGGCTGTCAAGGACATTGGTGATTGCCCGTAGGGCATCATTGTCCGTCTTCGGGGATGCCCTGGGGTGCCCGCTACCGTTTCAGATAGCATAACGCGCCTTCCGGCGCTTACGGTGGCCGCCTCCCGTAGGGCATCATCCGATGTTCGGGGATGCCCTGGTCCGTAGCCCGCTTCGCCTCAAATAGCATAACCCGCCTCCGGCGCACGGTGGCCACCTCTAAGAAGAATGCGTCCCTACGAAGATCATCCCCGAGTGAAGAAGCCGCAATATTAGAGCCATGTAGAAATCACAAAGCCATGAAGTTCGACTGACAGCCCCTGTCAGTCAACCCCCTTATCTTGAGGCATGTCGAAATTATACCGGACATTTCTTCCCTCGGTCAGGTCTGCTTTATCACGATCCGGCAAAGGAGAGCCGAGCTCCTCAGCCTCTCATTTTCGGTTGAGAGAAGATTCAGTCCGTGATATTTCCGAGAAACCCATAAACTCCTACGACGATATGACTCGACTACGCCATTTCGACGATCTTAACACGGTTCGCTTCGTAACCTTCTCCTGCTTTCAGAGGAGACCTCTGCTGACCGATTCATCGGTGGTGAACACGCTGTTGGAAACAGTCGCCGAGATCAGGCTAAAACACCAATTGAAGCTCTTTGCCTACGTAATTATGCCGGAACACGTACATCTGGTGATTCATCCTCCGGAGTATCTCAGGCTTGGACCGGTCATTGGCGAGCTAAAGTCAAAGTCGGCCGGCAGGATCATCTCATCGGGAGTGCCCAGCCTTCCAGACGGATGCAGAGTGATGAAAAATGGAGTGTTCCGACGAGTATTTTGGCAGTCCCGGTGTTACGATCACAATTGTAGGACCGACGAAATCGTGTTGGAGAAGATACACTATTGTCATAAGAACCCTGTGAACAGAGGACTCGTTTCTTCTCCCGAGAAGTGGCAGTGGTCCAGTTTCAATTGGTTCCGGGGCCAAAACGAGGTTCCTCTCCAGATGGACGAATTCCGACCCTGAGCGCGGGGTGCCCCACCTTTCAGGTGGGAACCCGCGGAATCTTCATTCTGCGGTTAAAACCCACCCAGAGGGTGGGGCACCCGAGACCCGTCAAGACCCACCCAGAGGGTGAGTATCAGTAATAAACCGATCTCCTTCCCCAAATAAAGAATTTCCGATTTCCAGTGCGCGGGGTGCCCCACCTTTCAGGTGGGAACCCGCGGAATCTTCATTCTGCGGTCAAAACCCACCCATAGAGTGGGGCACCCAGAACCTGTCAAATCCCACCCAGAGGGTGGGGCACCCAGAAACCGTCATATCCCACCCAGAGGGTGGGGCACCCGACTTCTCCCCTCCCCCATTCTCCCTCAAAATCCTTTATTCCCTCAATTTTGGCGATTTCTGGTATTTTCACCCGATGAAATCAACCGGAAATTTTTTCCAAATCCCCCCGCAATACTTCTTGACAAAAAAGCTGGAATTCTTATACTTAACACGAGCGTGTGTTTAGTTGCCTGGCGAGTCCGAGAGCCAAAAAGTGACAGACCGGGTGGCGCTAATACCCTTTTCTTTAAACAAACTTTACTACTGCTAACGAAACTAAGCCTGCTTCGGCAGACGATCGTGTGTTGCACGTGTGTCTGAACCATCTTCGGATGCGAACGACCACAGGCGACACCTGTTTGTTTTCAGCTCGTAAAGTCATACCTCCACACAATTCCCACTCATTTCGTTAACTTCACTAACCATTCTTAGAGTCTGTACTTTAAGGAGGTGTATACGCGACATCAGACTGAAATCTCGTGGTTTTCAGAAGCACAGGCTATTACAGCTAAGTGGAGTTTATCATAATAGTTATGGTGACCTCCGACTCCAAAATAGGAAATACAATGAATTCGTTGGTTGAAGTTTTGTCCCACCATTCCCTAGACACTCCGGGACGTTGCGGTCTGCCATATAACTCGCAAGAGTTCGGTAGCTCGCTCGACTTTGACAGGACGAATAACCTATTTTTCCTTATAAGGAGGAAATAAATGTTAAAAAGACTGTTAATAGCAGTATTCGTTTTAGGTCTCGTGTTGGCCCTGAGCGGTACGGCATTTTCAGGTGGTATTCTGAAGAACAGCAGCGACAAGCTCGAGAAGAATCCTTTCGCGCCGCTGGCGAACGTGCAGAAGACTTCGGCCAGGCCGGACCAACCGGCCTTTAAGAAGCCGGAATCTTCCATGCACAAGCTGCCGGTGACCGGAACGGCTCCGATTCCGCCGCTGGACTATTTCTGTGATCTTCAGAGCTACTGCGGTAGTAACTACTACTACTGGACGATACCGGACGCTTATGGCGACGACCTATTCAACACACGTTTTACTGCCGATGCCAACCATGATTGTTCTCTCAAGGTTGTGCACTATCTGATGTATTGGCCGGCCACGGTCGGGACTCCCGACTTCCGGGCTTACATCTGGGCCGATGATGGTTTCGGGTTCCCCGGCGCCAAACTCGACTCAATCGACATTCCGTGGGCGACGATCGACGCAGCGCATACCAGCGCCGGGTCCGATCATTTCTTCCTGGATGCCGATTTTAGTGCCGATAACCTCGTCTTTTCCGACGGCGAGAACTATCACATCGGCTGGACCGTGCTGCAAAACGGAGATCCAAGCGCCACTCTGGCGATTGAATCCGACGCGGCCGACGGTCCGTCCGTTGGAGAGGCACGCTCCAGCGAATTTTACTCTGGATCCTGGGGGACGATGTTAAACGACTAGGGCGTGGATGTTAGCTTTAATATCTATGCCGAACGTTGTTGCGCAGAAATTCCGTATTCCGATTGCTATACTCAATCTTACAATAACCCGGCATCATACCCGGGCTATACGTGGTGGGCGCCGCAGCCGACTTACGGCTGGAGTGACTACGCCGAACGTTTCACTGCTGACGGGCCAGAAACCCTGACGTCAGTGGATGTCGACGTGTATCCATCAGCGTCACCGCTTCCGTATCAGCCTGGAAATGATGACGTCATTGTCACCATATATGATGACAATGCCGGACTGCCTGGAACACAAATCGCACAGGTTACGATTCCCGGCGGAACCTATCCGCTTTATCCGGCTTCAGCCCACGCGGACTTCTCGTCACTCAATTTGGTCATGGAAGGAAACTTCTTTATCGGAGTGAGTTCGAGTGCCGCGTTTGGTTCCGGTGATGGCGAGAAGTTCATCAGTGATGCCGACGACGGCGTCCAAGGCCGCGTTGCGCTCTACGACGCACAGGACTTCCTCGCCGGCGGACCCCAGTGGTATGAAATGGCCGACTTGTACGGCGTTGACGACAACCTGGGTATCTATGCCAACATGTGCAAAGACGAGTACTACAATTGCTCGACTCAGGACTGGGGCGAGGCCATTACCAGTGTGTATCCTGTTCCGGACGCGAACCCGATCATTGAGTGGGGCCAGCAGTTCCACGCCGATGCGGGAAGTGCCTGTATCCTGAAGGATCTGACGGTATACTTCTATCGTCACCCTGGGGATTCACTCCGTCCGAACATGTACACCTACAATACCAACATCAACGTGTATGACAGCCCTGGTGGCACCCTTCTGTATCAGAAGGTATTGACACCAGCTGACTACGCCGCGGCTGGATACACCGGCTCGAATTTCTATGGCCTGTTTGCCATCGAATTCACCGTGCCTGATGTAGATGTTCCGAACGGCTTCATGGTCGGACAGGAGTCAACTGCTCCGACACGGGACGAAGGTATCCGCGTCGTGTATCAGAACGCTGGCGGCACATACCCGAACTCCACATTTATCAATGCCCCAACATTCGGCGGTTGGCTCGCTGCGACCGCTCTTGGGCTTGGTGCGGATATCGGGTTGACGATGGACGCCAAGGTCTGCTGCATTCCGTTCCACGAAGCCACTTGCGATCCGGGTGCTGACGCCGGCTGGGCAACCCCTCAGGGTAACCCGCAGCGTACAGGTGCCTCCAACCTCGCGTTGGGTGACTCCTGGTGCAACCTGAATCTCAACTGGGCGTATGTGGATGCTACCGGCCTGGTCGCTTTTGCCGGCCCGACCATCTACGGCGACAAGATAGTGTGCTCGTTCTCCGACCACTATGTCGTCTTCGATGCCGCGACCGGTGCGGTTGACTATACCCTGACCAGTTCGCTCGGAACCGGGCTGATTATCGGAACAGGTGTCCGATGCAGTCCGACCATTGCGAATATCATGATCTCCGGTGTTCCGACCGATGTGATGTTCATCTCCGGCGGTTCGACTCAGTCGATGGCCGCGGTGAACTTCAACACCGGCGCCCTCATCTGGGAGCGTTCGGTGAACACGTTCGGAGCCGGCGCTCTTACCGGTCAGACCCGGTGGGCGGCCACTGTCCTGCTGAACCAGGGTGGTGTGGACGTCCTGTATTTTTCGACAGACAACGGTAAAGTGGTTGCGGTCGACGCGGCTACCGGCGCGAAGTTCAACCAGACCAACTATCCCGGTCTCGGTTGGCCCGACGCCAGTAACCCGGTCAGCCTGACCGGTGCCACCTATATTTCCGGCGCCACCAACGGTACCAACATGCTGTACTACAGTACGGCGACGGCGGCTACCGAAGGTGATGTGTACGGTATCGATGCTGCGACCGGCGCGATCAACTGGACCCTCTCGGGTGCAGGCGGTCTGCAGGCGCAGAATATCTTTGTCTCGTACAACTATCCGGAAGGATTCCGCGGCGGCGTTGCCTACGATAACGGCAAGCTGTATTGCGGATCGTACGCCAACGATGGTGGTGTGAGTGACAGCCCGACTGACGGTGTCTATTATGTAATCGACGCCGCCAACGGTAATCTCCCGGTTCCTGCAGTAGCGACGAACCGCGTTGATTATGCCACGCCTATCGTTGACGTTCCGTCTGTCTTCCTGCCGACACTCTCGCAGTGGATCGGTGGAACGGTCGGACATGGTCTGATTGCGTACAACAAGGTCACTTCGTCCATTATCTGGACGGCGGGCGGCCCTGACGATGCCAACTACTACATGAGCGGTTTCCGCACATGCGAGCCGGGCGGCGTTGACGATCAGATCTTTATTTTCAACAACACGGGATTCCTGGAATGCTGGAATTCTGTTACCGGTGATCAAATCTTCAGACGTCGTATCAATCACGTCGGCTCCGGGCTCGACCTGGGTATGGCCGGCGCGATCGCCGATGTCGGTGGCGTGACCCATGTCGCGTTTGCCGATTACTACGGTGGCTTGTACGACTTCACTCAGGGCGCCGACAGACCTCGTCTGCAATTCGAAACCTATAATCCAACGGTCCCTGTGGAATTCGGTGCCAATCCGGCCCTGCCGGTTGACGCTGGTGTACTCATCACGAACACCGGCTGTACCGATCTGAATATTACCGGTACTACGGTCGACGAGAACCCGATCAGCGGAAGCGACCAGCCCGCTTTCTCCGCCGGTTACATCCCCAACGATGTAATGCAGCGCGCAGAAAAAATGGCCAGCGATCTTGCTCGTAAGTCGTTCCTTGCCAAGTTCGAACGGGTCAACACGTCGGTCGACGAAAACGGTCTCGTGACTACCAGAGATCAGAGCCGCAACAAAGAGGTCAGACGCACAGCCGCCGGTATCCCGGCCTGGTTCGTGAGTCTCGATCATCCGACTGCCGGCGATATCGTATCTCCTGGTGCCACGATGAATCTGCAGTTCACGGTTAACCAGCCCTTGATCAACCGCGGTCCGCAGAGCGTATATATTGACGTTGCCTCCAACGACCCGGACTTCTTCCTCAACAACGGTCCGGATTACGGTGGCGCCCTGGAACCGGAGATCTTCCTCACGGTGGTCGGCGGTTGCTTGATTGACACTACCGAACTCGACTTCGGTATCGGTCAGGCTAACATGCAGTGGGTAACCAACAACGGTCGCTTAGGCACCGGTGACTGGTCCCCGCATGCCTTCGACATCGATGGTGATGATGCTTCGTTCTATCAGGGTACGTATGTTTGGGGCGTCTCGCAGTTCCGCATCGCCATGAATACACAGGATTGGTCGAGCGGCGGCGGCGAAGCAGATGCCTGGATTTCCATGCAGGGTGATCCTAACTTCTGCGACAACCAGTGCAAACCGCATCTTGACACCGACGTGCCGGTGGGCGCTATCACCAGAGATGGTGGAGCAACCTACGACCCGCTCCTTGCCGATGTGGTCTGTAAGACGTATCTCGACTCCGTCCAGAACTTCGCTTACAACAGCGGAACCTGGGATTGGTCAGACTTCGCGTCCCCATTCGATGATACTCTGACAATGGGCCTCAAGGTCGACACCAAGACGTATGGCGTCAAAGACGCTCCTGAGTTCGCTAACCTCACCTTTGAGGTCATGAACTTCACCGAGCGCAACGGCGACTCCATTACGAATTGGTACCTGGCCGACATGACCGACTATGACGTCGGAACCGATACTGCAGCCTGGAGCCCGGCAGTTTCCGCTGCCTGGTCTTACACGGCTGGTGGTGCCGGCGACGCTGCCTGGGGTGTCATTAAGATACCGTTTGGCGGATGTTCCGGTGAGGCCCCGATGATCAACTCCTTTGCTCTGAATGCCGACTCGGCTCAGTTCAGAGGTGACCAGGCTGCCTCCCACAACAATGAGTATTGGGATCGTGCCTACGAGTACATGACAATGGGCAACGGTGGATTCTCTCACCCCAACGTGAGAAATGGCTCCGACCAGGAGTTCCATGCTACCATAGCTCATCATGACTTCGGGCCGAATGGCACGTACAAAATCGGTGTGGTCCAGTTCGGACTCCCCGGTGGCGTAACGAATCCTGGCGACGCGTCGAACTATGCCGCTATGGCCAATACGGTCAACAAGTGGGCTGGTTTCGGACGCGGTGACGTCAATGATGACGGCGCTATTAATATCGCCGACATTATCTATCTGGCGGCTTATGTGAACGGCGGCAGCAATCTTGGGCCGATTCCGTTCATGTCAGTCGGTGACGTCAACAATGATGGTATCGTCGACGCAGGGGATATCACATACATGATCAGCTTCTACTTCGATTGCGGCCCGTGCCCGATCAACGCTTGGACTCTCTAAGCGCTCAAGTAGCAGACATAGATCGAAAGAGCGAGGACCTTCGGGTCCTCGCTTCTTTTTTGTGTATTCCTCGGGATCGACAGTGTATAATGGGTCAAATGGCCGAACCGACTTCCGATAAGAAATACCGCCGTATCACCGGTCTGCTGGCCGATCTGTTCGACGTTTCAGCTTACTACGTGCGCGGAAACGATCTGGTCCTGAGCCTGACCACTTACTACGACCGGGACAAGGCTGTCGAACTGCTCCGCGACCGGCTTAAACTGGCCGGCTACACCTATTCGCTCGATGACCGGGACAACCAACTGGTCCTGACGGTCGACCCGAAGCGAAAGCTGTCCGTTCCTCCACTGAATATTATCCTTTTCGCCGTCACCCTGGTATCGGTTTACTTCGTGCCGGTATACTTCAGGCAGCTTTCCGTCAGCGGATTTGGCGAAGCCATAGGTCGCACTCTTACCGCATTGAAGCACGGCGAAGGAATTGAGTTCACGGTTGCCTTGATCTCGATTCTGTTCGTCCACGAGATGGGACATTTTGTGGCGAGTCGGAGGCGGAACATTATCACCTCATTCCCATATTTCATACCGGCCCCGAACATCATCGGAACCTTTGGAGCCATCATCAAATCGAAGACGCCGTTCTGGAACAGGCGGGATTTAATCGAAGTAGGTGCGGCCGGTCCGATAGCCGGCTGGATAGTCGCGGTAGGCTGTCTGATCTATGGCCTGACCAGATCAGCTGTGCTTCATCCGGCCCTCATGCCGGTCGGCGAGATGGGGTTTTCTCTTCAGGGGGAGTCCATTCTCATGCGCTTCCTGACCCTGACGATTGTGGGCCCGGCGCCCAGCGGGTACGCATATGTACTCTCGGAATCGGCATTTGCCGGCTGGGTTGGTCTGTTAATAACGGCGGTGAATCTTCTGCCGATTGGCCAGCTCGACGGAGGACATATTCTGTTCGGACTGTTTCGGAGAAAACAGTACGTACTCGGTTATGCGGCTATGGGATTACTTCTTTTTCTTGGATTTCTTTCGCCGATGTGGTGGCTATTCGCGATTTTCGGATTGGTATTCGGAATCAAACATCTGCCGACGCTGGACGACAGCAAAGCACCCGGTGCCATTGCCACCGGTATGGGAATTGTCGCCCTGATAATTCTGGTGCTCTCGTTTACACCCGTGCCGTTTCGGTAGTCCGGTGCGCTTCGTCGATCTGGCGAACATCCTCTTCCCGTCCGTACATCTCAACGAAATTTACCTTCCCCTTGCGAATCACCCGGACAAACGTGGCGACAATCTCCGGGTCGAACTGCCGGCCTGAGAATTTGAGCAACTCCGACACCGCCTTCTGGAGGCTGCCGCCTTTGCGGTAGGGACGATCCGACATGATGGCATCGAACGTATCAGCCACGGCGAGCAGGCGTCCCTCGATCGGAATGTCTTCCCCTTTCAAGCCCTTGGGATACCCGGTGCCGTCGAACCATTCATGGTGGGCGATGATATAGGGGATGGCCGGTTTGAACAGGTCGATCCCGTGAATGATCTTGTAGCCGAGTTTCGGATGGCTGTTCATCTTCTTGCGCTCTTCGTCGGTCAATCTTCCCGGCTTGTTCAGAATCGCGTCCGGGACGCCGATTTTGCCGATATCGTGCAGGGTGCACCCCATGATGAGATTGTCGATCCGGGGTTTGTCCCACTCGAGTTCCCAGGCGATCAATTCGGCCAGCCGGCTGACCCGATCGGTATGACCGGCCGTGTACGGGTCACGAGCCTCGATGGCTTTCGCCAGACCGCGGATGGCGTGCAGGTACGACTGTTGCAGATCCCGATAGAGACTGTCGTTCGCGATCGCCGAAGCAGCCGAATTCGACAGGATCGACAGGACGCTCAATTGACCGTCGGTGAGTTCATCGAACCGGCTCAGGATGAACAGATTGATAACAGCATGAAGGCGCCGGCGAATGAAAATCGGCTGCGAGATGAAAATTTGAGTCAGGGTTTCACCGTCATCGAATATCTGGTCCTTGCGAATTGCCGGTCGGGCGCTTTTGGTATACATGAAATTGACGACCGAGCTTTCATCGAGAACCTCCGAGCGGTATTTCTCGTCGTCGCAGCTCTCGATCTGTCTCAGCACGCTCTTGGTCTCCGGATCGACCACCAGGACGGCCGCGGCGGTTGCTGAGAGTTCCTTCTTCGCCGATTTGATCACCAGTCCCAGGTATTCGTCCAGCGATTCTTCGGTAGCGGCGGAGTTGGCCGCCTGGAGAAACTCGACCTGCCCTTTGAGCTGAACGTTGTCCCGAAGTACCCGCTGGTGTTCCAGTCCGCGCGAAATGGTCGCCCGAAGCAAATCGAGTTTGAACGGCTTGACCAAAAAATCGTAGGCCCCCTTGCGGAGGACGGAGATCGCCGTCTCCACGGTGGGATGAGCGGTCATGAGAATAAATATCGCGTCACGGTGGGTCGACAGAGTCGTGTCGAGAACTTCAACGCCGGAACAGTCCTTCATCACCAGATCGGAAAGGACCAGATCGATATGGTTCTCGCGCACGTACTTCATCGCCTCACGCGAATCGGTAAAAGCTTTCACGGTGTATTTATCCGAGGCAAGAGCTTCAAGGATGATATTGCAGATGTATGTTTCATCGTCGACAACGACGATGCTCGCGTTACGTTTATCCACCATGAATCTCCCTTCGAGGCGGTTCAATTCATGTAAGGTATCGGATAGCGGGAAATATTCCGAATAGGTCGGGAGCTAACTGTATAATTATTGGGCTTGGAATTGCACCATACCCCTCACGAGAGGAAATGGTCGGCCTTGTATGAAGACCGAACAAGCGGCGCGGAAAATACGTTGGTGATTCCTGCGGCGAGCGCCAGTTCTTTCAATCGATCGAATTCATCCGGGTGCAGATACCGCTCGACCGGCAGATGGTCTTTCGAAGGGGCAAGGTATTGTCCGATGGTTAAGATTGAAACGCCGGTATGGGACAGATCCGCGAAGAGGTGAACGAGTTCGTCATCCGTCTCTCCTAATCCCACCATGATGCCTGATTTCGTGATGATATTCGAATGACACCGCACGTAATCCAGCAAGTCGAGCGAACGGCGATAGTCCGCACCGGGACGAACCGTTCGATAGAGTCTCGACACCGTTTCCAGATTATGATTAAAGATATCCGGGGCAGCATCAATGACAATATCGGCCGCACCGTCTTTGTCTCGAAAATCCGGCGTCAGAACTTCGACCGTCACCGCGGGGATCTTCTCTTTCAATTCCCGCACGACCTCCGCAAACTGACCGGCGCCGCCATCGGGGAGATCATCGCGGGTTACCGAAGTAATCACGACATGTTTGAGATGCAGCTCGGCTGAGAGAGAAGCTACGCGCGAAGGTTCCTGCGGATCGACTGCGTTCGGAACACCTGAGGGGACATCGCAAAACCGGCAGTTGCGGGTGCACAGCGGCCCCAGAATCAGGAACGTGGCCGTTCCCCGGTTGAAGCACTCCCCCCGGTTCGGACAGTTCGCCGCCTGGCAAACGGTGTTGAGATGGTACTTCCGAAGCAGTTGGCTGACTTCATCGTACTTATTGCCGCTGAAGGCCTTGACTCTCAGCCATTCAGGTTTTCTGCCGGTCGGATTCATTGCCGTTTCCTGTTCAACTTTTGCACACTTACCGGTTCTTCCGGCTCCCTGTTCGGTTTCGCGCCGATTGCGGGCTCTCTGCCGTCAAGTATAGCAGAAAACGCTCGATAATCAACATAAGAATGCACTGAAACATCCTTGATAGGAGCTGCCATGTCTCGTACATACCGAGGTCTGCTCTGCCTGGTCGCCTTACTGCTCATAGCAGCCCGAATCAGCGCCGGGGGCAAGCCGCAAGCACGCATAGAAGCAATTGATCCGTCGTCTGCCCGCAACCTGACTAACCACGCGGTCATCAGCGCAGCCGACACCTGTATCGTCCGTCACGACGCCGGGATAGCCTACAAGATCGACGGCTGGGTGGTTGGCAATGAGCTGTACAAGAACTACCTGGATCCTTCGCAGTCGTGCACGAATCCATATCCGTATGCGGTTACGGAAATCAATATGCCTATGCACTTCATGGCGTCTACTCCTATCAGCATTTCAGTCGATATCGAACTGGCCGACATGAGCAATCCTTCCTGTCCGGTCCCCGGAGTGCTGGTGGCGATTTCTTCGCAGTACGATCTCCAGGTCCCCGACAGCGGATTGTACGATATCTGGATACCGCTCGATACTCCGTGCATCGTAAACGGGCCATTCTTCGCCGGTTTCTATCTTGGCAACTACTTCGATGCCTCAGCCGGTCCGGCCGTCATTACCGACAACAATCCGAATGCTCTGTGCACATCTTACAATATCTGGGATGACTCCATAGGATTCGTTGATATGCTGGACAACCAGTTCTGGAATTTCCCCGGGCAGTTGGTCCTGTACGCCGCCGGGATCCCCGGTGGAAGCGGCGGTGGCGGCGGAACGACGCAACCGGCGCCATTGGTACGCATCCTGACTCCTTCGGAAAACCAGGATCTCTTCGGACAGGCGGCGCTCTGGGCGGACGAGTACTCCGGCTCGACTATCATTGACTATGTCACCTTTTCATATTCGAACGGCGGGGGGTTCGTGACGATCGGTCAGGATTTCAATGGCGCGTCTCCCGTTCGTGACGGTGTCACCAACGCCGTTGCCGGCGACGGATACAGCTATATCTGGGACTTCAGTGGATTGCCCGAAGGGGCGTATGTCATTCGCGCCACAGCACATGATACAACCGGACGAACGGCGACCAACGATGTTACCGTGTATATCGATCCGACCCCGCCGACCCCGACGATCGCAAGTCCCGCCTCGGGCAGCGATATCTGTCCGTCGTTCGACATGGTGTTCAATGATCTCGACGAAAACCTGAGCCGGATTGATCTCTATCGCAAACAGGCTGACACTGCTTACTCCGCAGGACTGTCAACTCTGAGCGAACTCAAATTTGGCGACAGCAACGGCAACCCGAACGATGGAAATCACGTTGCTTCGGGCGAGTATGGTGAATACTACTCCGGGCCGGTAGCGGCCGCGCTGGCGATAAAATACTGGGCCGATCACGGCTATTCGCTGTTGATGCGCGAAGGGGTGGTGACGCTTTCGCTCGACACGCTGGTCGTGAGAATGGCAACGCTCTTCGCCGTAAGGACCAATCACGGATGCTACGATGAGCTGGTCTATCAGGGACTCAAAGATTTCAATACGTCCAAATCGAACACCCTGAATCTTGCTGTCAAGCGCAACCCAAACTATTTCGACGTGCGCCAGGCGGTCGAAGAACAGCAGCGCTCGGCAATGCTCGCTATCGGCAATACCCCGGGCATGTGGGTGGCCGTCGATGGATTCCGGGGATGGAAACAGTTGGATGGATCTTACCGTGTGGTCGTGTGCAACCCGGCAACCGGCCTGAAAGAGACTGCTTCGATGCGTGACAACGGCGGATTGAGCGAGTTGTATCTCGGCGGTGCCTGGAAACGGGTGGACATGATGATTACGATGGTGCCGACTTCCTGGGTTGTCTCCAGGGCCGCTGCCGGCAGTGATACCAACGGCGGCGACGGCTGGTCAATCAACACCAGCACGAGTGGTCTGACCAATGGGCAACAGTACTTCTTCCGCGCCGAAGGTGTGGACAACACGGCGCTCAGAGATGCCTCGACTGTCCTCGTGAGATATGACTGCTCCAGTTACTATGTTGCCGGGGATTATAATTTCGACAACCGGGCGAACATCAGCGACCTGAATTACCTCGTGAAGTTCGTCACCCATACCGGGCCGGCCCCGGTCGGGGGAGCGTCACGGGCCGACGCCAACTGCGACGGTATGGTGAACATCTCCGATGTCGTCTACTACGTGAATTTCCTTTTTGGTACGACTTCTACTCCCTGTCACTGACAACAGGTTAACGATACGCACGAAAAAAGCCACGCTGAGCGTGGCTTTTTTCATGGGATCACCGAAATCCAGCTACTTACGGGCCGCGGAAGCATTAATCGCCCGGCGGGCGATATCCTCGGAGATGCCGCAGATTTCGATAAGGGTATCGATTGCCTCATCGAGATGCTGCAGCCATTCCTTGTCGGGATACTTCGCGCGCAGGTCATCGGTCAGTTCGTCGGCGATCGTCGCGATATACGATGCATACTGTTTCCGATTGCCGACTGAAAGAAAGGGAATGACATATTTCTTGGCCAGATGACCGGCCAGCAAAAGCCCGACTGAGCCGAGCAACCCCAGCCATGAGCCTGAATCAAGCAGAAACGATTCCACTGTACTACCTCCTTATTCCAAAGTTGTGTTGTGCTGTTACCAGGTAAGTTGCCACTGCGAGGTGGCAGGGACTTGAAGCCGCTGACGAAATATTGTTCCATCACCGAGACGTATCGTAAATTCGTAGATTGCTCCGGCCGGTGTCAGAGAGTCCGAGGGTACCAGGTCGAGGCAGAAATATCCGTCTTCATTGGTGACCGCCGAAACGGTCAACGGAGCGATGATCAGACCGCCGTATCTTGCCACCCCTGCCGGCAGATAGGCCTGGATAACCGCCGATTTCTCCGGCGATCCGTCAAGCGCATACAGGTAACCGAACACACGGCACAGCTCCGGTGACGGCGGCGTACCCGGATCGAAAGAGACGCCGAAAACGGTATCCGGTAGACCGGAACCAACCATCAGCCTTTCCGGAGTGAATGAATAGCCGGCCGCACTGGCGGCAACCCGATACTCACCGGCGTCCAGATTGATCAACGCAATACCTTCGTAATCGGTCCTGATCACGCCAAGAAGGGCCGTTTGCGAAAGATTTCTGACCGCGACATTTACACCCGGGATTGGGGCTTGAGTAACAGAATCATAAGCGACGATTGTCTGAGCATAAGCGCCCGACCCACCACCGATTGCTGAAACGGGGCCATCAAGATTTCCGCCGAAAGTCCCGGGAACGGCGTGATTCGACTGAGGCGTGTTCCATACCCAACGAGCAATTGAGGCCGAATCCGAACTTCCGCCAGCCGCACCTGAGTCCGCCCGTTCCGCCAGCTTATGCCAGTAGGCATCGTTGAATACGAGCGAATCTCTTCCGAGCAGCGTATCAGCGATCTCTTTCGCCGTAAGCGTCGAACGATATAGCTCCGGATTCCTGGTGAGGACGGAATCGGTCGACGGGTCGAACCCGTCGAGATGCTCCACCTCAATTTGCCGGGCGACCCATTCGGCCTGGCTGTTAAGCGAATCCTGAATACGAGAGATGAGTGCAAGCTGATCATCAAGCTCGGAGCTGACTATTTGAAATTGAGTGCTCGTCATCCATCGAAGAAGCGGCTCGCTTCGCTGGGCTACAACCGTTAACGTGTACACACCCGGATAACCGGGTCCATCGATATCAGCCACCGCCGAGGCGAAGCGGTAGAATGTCACTCCGGAGACTAGCGATGAATCGATGTGCGCCGAACTTGTTGTCACAGCTTCGGCAAAGACAGAGTCACCGGACGGCCCCTGCGTGAGAACGAAAAAGCTGTCCGCATAGGTTGGATTTCCCAGCGAATCACAGTTTATTACCACTAACGAGATGGAATCTTCCGGACTGACGCCGCTGTTGTTCACGATACCCGCATTTACGCCGGACGAGCCCATTGCCAATGCGGCGATGATTATTAGTGATCCGATCTTCATGCAATTTACCTTTCCCCTGTATTCAACCAACGCTGCTGTGCTTTCCGACGACGCATTGAAATCTGGTGCTGCGGCACCTCGCCCGTGGAGTAGACTGCGTAGATGCTCAGCAGCATGGTGCCATCGACATTGTGGTTCCAGGTCGGACCCAAAAGAGTCGACGTCGTCTGACGCGAGTTCTGACCGGAGATACCTGAGTCGTATTGGACACGCGTTCCATTCACCGGATCGCCGATGCATAGCGTGTAGGTCACACCTGAGGCAACCGTTGCGTTTACATTAATCCCCCGCCACGTCACTGCGCTCCCCGATCCGGGCACGGTAGCTGCTGATCCGAGTCGCTCGGATGGATTCCCGGATTCCACCGAATAGACGGCCAGGTCCGCGTAGTAGGTTCCCGCCGAGTATGACTTGAGGTAAGCATAGAGCGAGTCGATATGTTCACCGCCGCCCGCTGTGTAGAAATACTGACCGTTCTTGTTTCCCCATGCTTCGACTGCACTCAACGAAGTACTCGAGGCTCCGCCTGAACTGAATCCGAAAGTCGGGTCAATCGTCACCGGATAGTGAGCCCGCTTGAGGAATGCCGGATCGATACGGATACTCAATCTGCCCTGGACGGTATCGATCCCAAGATCAGCCCAGACAGTGTCCGTATTACTGTCCCACACTTTTGGGCGATAGACATGAAACGCTTTCCCGATACCAAATTCAGTCGGGTCAGGATTATTCATTTGCTCGACCGAACGATACGCCGCCCAGGAATAGATTACGGAATCCGGCCGTTCGGCCCCGAATGATTTCTCCAGATCGTTCAAAGTATCCTGATAATAGAATACCAGGCCTTCTGTCTGAATCGGGTAAGTCAGTACATTTGTGTCGGGTGCAGCTGCTAATATCACCGACCACTCGACACAACTATCCTCTCTGACGAACACCTCATGGGCCGACGCCTTCACCGGAGCCGGTCTATCTATCGAAGGCAACGCGATGCTCATCGAGCATCTGTTGTCAAAACAAGCAAACCGCAGCATGGCCTCGTCAGTCTCGGCCTTTGCCTGCTCGAACTCGACTGATGCACGAGTGAATTGCCCGCCGGTCTTTGTCTGCACGGCTCGGTAAAGGGGAGTTGAGTCCGTAAGGGGCGGCAAGACGACTATGAGACCTGCCAGGACGACCGGGACTATTGCTCTATGCTGCATCCTGACGCACCACCCGTTTTTTCGTCTTTCGCGCTTTGACCGGCTTCGGCCCAAGCTCTTCTTTGCGGATTTCATCCAGCATCTGCCAGAACTTTCGCTGTTCGGCATTGGAAGGACTCACCTTTCTTCGAAGTTCTATCATTTTGAGAAAGTCTCCCAGTTTCGGGTTCTCATCCATGTTATTGCGAATCTGCCGGTAATACCGGACTATCAGGTCATCGAGCAGCGCAATTGCTTCCGAGAAATCTTCTTCATCGAGTTCACGTCTCGCCATGCTACTCACCCATCTCGAGTATCAACAAATCTACCGTGACCGGTCCGGCGGCCTTCAAGTCTCGGGCGATCCTGAACGACTTGTTCGAGACAGATCCGACCGGGAACGCGGTGTAGGCGCTCCGTGGACAGATCATCACCCGGGGATTGGCGATGCTTTGCGGAAGCTGATTGCCGCGGAAATCTCGCAGACTTGAGAATAGCATCTCCTGAGAACTGCCGCCAATATCGACAGCGTGATACATGAGACTCCTCGTTCCCTCCGAGTTTTCCACCATAAGCATACTGAGATCACCCCAGGCCTGAGTTCCCCAGACCTGAACGTCAGGGACATACCAGACTCTCATTCCACCAAGGGTCAAATGCGCAGGTATCATCTTTCCTCCTTCAGCTCAGCGTTGGTTTGGAAATGTTGGTAACGGGAGGACGGAAAGAGCGCAGCAGATCGTCTGACCGGGCCGAATAGTGGTCGGCAAGCTTCATCCAGACCGACGCTGTCCTGTCATTGCTCAGGCTGCTCGAGAGATCGCGCGTTACTGCCGTATGACAGATGATCTCCAACGCCCGGCAGGAGGCTGCCATCTGAAGCACCGGGTCGGCGCCGAACTGTTTGTCCGGATCAACCGCCCGTTCAATCAACCCGTTTGCTTCGGTAACCGCTGCCTGGAGCAGATCGTCATCGAGACTGCTATAGACCGGCCGATAATCGAGATAGACCTGCTCGCTCGAGGCGATTTCGCCGCCGAGCAAGCGGTGGATAGTCCCTTTCGCGGCATCGACCGAGTAGTCCACCCCCTTCCGATACACCACGAACGCCAGATACCAGATCACTACCGTCATTCCGGCCTCAAGACGCCCTGACGATTTCAGCCTCAGCATGGCTGTCGATGGATCCACCACGTAATCCTCGTTCTCGGTGTAAATGGTCCCGAGCGAACTATCCGAGGCAACCGTCACTGAACCCGACACCACCGGCCCCGCGGAAATAACCGTCGACCCCGCTTCGATAACTTTGATAACCCGGCTTGGAGTACGGTCACGGACAGACTTGACGACCAACGATGATTCTTCGATCGGACCTCCGTAGAACACGATCTCGTCATCGCCCGCCATCACGACGGCCTGGTTTATCACCTGTGATTGCACCGGGTATCTCTCAACCAGATGTCGTCTGACAAGATCGGTATTCGTGTATGACATGCTTCTACCTCCTCACAATGAGCGATTCAACGTGTGATCTTGAGGTCAGGCGACTGCCGATCGGTGGAGTGGTGAAGTTGCCTGCTGTTTCGATGCGGACCCAGAAGCATAATCTGTCGTCGACCGGGCACTTCTGCCAATCGGCCGGAACCGAAGACAGATCGTCCCAGAGCGCCAGTTGCCTGGATGCCGTATCGAGATTGTAACTGCCGCCGTGAGGGACGAACGACTTCCAGGCAGTACCGTCCCAGTAGGCATAGGAGACCTGACCTCCGTCGCCCGGAGTGGAGAGATGAAACTGCAGGTATCTGAATCGGCGGCTCATCCCGACAAACGTCGCATCCTTCAGACTGCTCAGCATCACTCCGGAGTCCGGGTGGAATATGTCAGAGCTGCTCGAACTTCCAGCGGCCGAAGTGCAATCGGCATAGGTGCCGGTGGAGGCGTCATACAGTAACACTTCTTCGAACAGGTCGGCCCTCAGTTCCAGCGTCTGCGGAGCAGAGAACTCTCCGGTCGAGCGATGCACGTATTTCAGCGGCGTCTCCTCCCCTTCGGTTGTCCCCAGGTACACGACTACCGGGGTGCGCTGATTGAAGTATATCTGCGGATAATCCCCTCGGGAACTATCGAGAGCAATCTGCGGTCCCCAGTTTGCACCGTCGAATTCCCGGTAATACAGCTTGTCACTGTTGAAGACGATACCGAGCAGGCCGTCATCCGACATGGCCGCGTCGAACAGCTCATTTACGTCGCTTCCGCTTGCCACCAGCTGCTCGTCGCTCCAGCTTGAATCCGAAAGCGATCGCCAGCGTGCATATATCTCGGTCAAGGTGCCGGTATACACGATACTAAGCCGGTTGGCGCCGATCACCGCTCTTGAAGTCGGAACATAGAGTCCGGTTCGGAGCGTTTCACCGATATCAGTCGGCCCTTCTCCCCAGGTTACGCCGTCATCCGCCGATGATTTCACCTGTATGTCGTAGAACCCGTTTGCTTGATATCCAAAGCTGATCCAGAGTCGGCCCGATGATTCACGAGCAATCGAGGGCGCGAAAGTACTGCCGTAGCTGACGTATGCCTTTTCACCGACCGTCCAGTTCCCGTTGACGAAGGACAGCTTTCTTACGACCAAGTATTCCGTCATGTTTTCGACATAAGTGAGCCAGACCGTTCCATCCTCCGCCATCACCGCATCGAGCGGAAGAATCGATGCATCACCTGCCACTAACGCAGGCGATGACCATTCCGTGTAGGGAGCGTCGGCATACGAGCGATAAAACGCCTGTCCTGACTCGCGGAAAAGCGCAAGCATACGGCCGGCCAATTCTCCGGATCGGATCTGCAGGAGGCGCTTGCCGGTTGGCAGACCGAGAATACTCTGGTAATCTATCTGAGCAATTGTGTTACGCATCGTCTCTTTCCATTGGAGAGGGGACCCGCTGAGCGGGCCCCGATTCTCGTTAGTGCTGAATGTTCAGGATGACCGCCGCCTCTTTGAGAACTTTGGCGAACGTCACCGATTCGGAAATCACCGCTTCTTCAAACCGCTGATCGATTACTTTGTCGTACTCGATCGTCAACGGCTGGGTGATCACTTCCTCGACGGCGAATCGGTTGTCCAGACCGATTACATACCCCGCGCTCACCTCATCCGAACGGACCAGATTCGCTCCCAGCGGACTGAACATCTCGCCGGAATTCTGGAACCGATACCCCGCCATCGGGTCCTTGAACTCATCGAGGGTAAGAATCGACTTGAGTTCGTTCACACCGCAGATGACCGTGTTCATCGCGAACGGCGAGAAGCTGGACCAGAGGGAGATCAGGTCATCGTAAGTCAGGTCGCCCGACGTCGCCGATTCGATGATCGACGCGGCATTGTTGTTGCCGTCGCCGTTCACCAGGCAGTCGACCAGCAGGCCGATCTTGTCAGTCTGGATCCTGAACCCGATATACCAGAGCAGGACACGGAACTGCGAGGTCGTCCGGTAGCGGAGCGCCTTGTAGCTCGCCTTCAAGGCAAGCCCATAGTCCCGTACGTTGACCGGGTGGTTCTGCTCGGTGACCAGCAGTTGCGGCACTTCTGCCCCCTCGCCGATTGGTCTGAGCGAGAAGCGCGCTTTATCGTCGGTGTTGATGAAGAACGGAGTGTAGGTATTGCTCGCCACTGTCGTGCTGTTGGCGATGAGCAGACCGAGCTCCGGACGCATCGACTGCCCGCGACGGATCTCCCGAAGCATGAACTCCGGAAGCAGCGCCGGGGCCTGTTGATAGAACTGCTCGACCGTAGTGGGAGATTTACCACCCAGCCGTACGCCGGCAAGCACGAGCTGCCGCTCGAAAGCATCGAGCGGGCTGTTCGGCGGGGTCGGGTCGTACTCGTCCGCTTCGAGAAGCTCCGAGAGGGTCATTCCCCTCGACTCCGCCTCGAGATAGAGATCCTTGTCGATACTTATCGCGGCCGCCTGTGAGAGGTCCATTGACCCGACCGCGATATCGGCTTCCGTCCTGGCGTTGAGTCGGGCCAGTTCCGAACTCTTGAGAAATTGATTGAAATCCATGCCCGCCTCCTTAATTCAGCAGTAGAGTGCAGTCGATTGTCCCGTTCACGTCGAGCACCGTCCCACGTGCGATGTTGCCGCCGGCCGGATCGGATGCTACCGCCGCAGCCTGCTTCACCGTTCCGTTTCCGGCCCCACTCACTCGATTTCCCATCACCGGGTAGGGGGAGGCAATCGCCAGCCGGCAGACTCCGCCCACCTGAACGGTTGCCAGGCGCTTGCCAGTGTCAGCATCGGAGAGACTGAGTCCGACGAGTTTCCCCAGCAACTGCTGGTCGTTGGCCAATGGCCCCACTTCGAGGCCATTGGTCAGGCCGACCGCGCACCCGATATCTTCGTCTTTGAGATCATCCACGCCGGCTGTCTGGTGGATACTGAAACTCACCAGTATCGGCGCGATAGATTCAAGGTTCTGTGTTCTGATTGACATCTGTCACCTTTCCGTATGTTGCGTGATTATCTTGGGCCGGGCGTTCGCCCCCATGGCCGGGATCCGGATCCCGCGACTACTTGTAAGCTCTGTAATTTTCGGATTTCGCCCCAAACGCCTTGTTCCGCAGGAGACCGAAGCTCGAAGGAAACGCATCATGAAAGCGCGCCTGGATCCTGCGGTACTGCTCGATCAGCTGCGGAGCAGAGAGACTCTCCAGCGAGGCAATCAATTCATCAGCTTCCTGCAGGTTACCGTTTTTCCGTTCTGCCACTGCAATCGCCTTGGCCATGCCGGCTATCCTCCTGCAGAAATCCTCTCTAAGCACGGCCAGCTCCGATTCCGATACTTCGAACCTCTCGATCAAGGCAACCACGTCGCCCAGCCGCGCCGCGAGTAAATCGAAATCAAGCTCCTCGACGTTTCCGCCGCTGATTCGCGATTGTAGCTCAGTGAGATACGCACATATTTCAGTGTTTTTCATCGTCTGCCTTCCCCTTCTCGTTCTGGAGTAGTATTTCGATTCGGTTGAGTCTGGTCTCGATCTCCCGCGAAAACGTATAGAACTGCTCCTTGCTGACCACCCCTTCGCGAATGACCGCCTCGAGATTGGTCAGCTTCTTGTCGATCATCTCAACCGCCGGCCCTTCCGCTTTCTCCGCCAGCTCAACCTTCAACGATTGGATCGTCAGGAAATATGCGGCCGCTATCCCGAGGACAGTTGTAATCATCCGTAGAGTCGAACCGCTCATGAACAATGATCCGCTATTCTTCGTGCACATCTTCATCCTCGCTTAAGTCGATTGTCCGCGCGTTGTCGCTGGAGATGCTCCCCGGGTCTGTGCGGTAAAAGAGGAATCGATGCATTCCGTTGATCCGAATCGGCTGGAGAACCGCCGACTCATCCAGCTTTCCCCGCAGCATCAGGATGAAACTGTCCGCACAGCTTTGTACTTCAAGATCGCCGCTGTATACGCACAGCTCCTTCACGCTTCGTGAGCAGTTTCCGTTGCTGACCTCGTCGCACAAATACCGCCCTCCCTTGCGAAATCTCGCAAGACTGAACTGCCTGATGAGAAACGAGCGATGATCCGACTCGTTATAGAAACGGAGCAGTGCGTCGCCGGTACCGCCGCTGAGCGTCAATGAATAGCCGGTCTTGCCGGTGGATGCTTTGCCGTTTGGGATGAATATGAAGCCTGGATCGTTCGGAATTGCCCCTAATTTACGGATATGCACTCCCTCTCGGGTCATCAACCGTCGTGAGACCATGTCTACCTGATCGACCGTTGCCGTTTCGTGAGGGATGACACCGATCGATTTGCTCTCACCGTAATTGGCAAATGCGCCGTCCTCTGAGATCTCGGGGTAGAGTCTCAATATCACCCGGCTCACCCGCCCCTTGCCTGAATCGAGAAATTTTTCAAGGTCGCCGCATGAGCACCGCTCTTTTCCCCGCATACCGATCAACAGCCCCTCGACATCGAAAAATTCTTCGAGTCCGCAGTTATCCAATTGGAGACACTCGGTAACCAGCTCACCGCTCTCTCGCCTCGCCACTGCCAACCGGCCCTCGATATTCGAGACTATGACGCGGATCCCCTCGTATACTGGAGTAATCAGATACTCACCATCGATGTCGAGCTCGGCAGGATGCTGGATTGTCGGTGGTTTCTCGTCGACGCGCATCACTTCGGCTGTCGCGAGTTCCCTGGTAACCGAAGTTCCCGGAACAGCCCCGCGATAGACAAGGGAGCTTTCAAGCACGCGTTCGACTTTGCGATAGAGGAAATGACAGGACTGGCTGCCGGTTACCGAAGGATATTTTTCGAACGGCTCATGCTCACATCTGCGGATATCCTCGCCGCAAATCGAACACTCAGGATACTGGAAGGTGAAGCCGACCGAGCATTCCTTGTAGATCCCGCCATCGATATTGTCTTTGAGTGTCAGCGAACCTTCGGCCGAACGAAGCCAGTAGAAATAGCTCTTGACCCAGGTCTTGTTCTGATGATTCACAATCTCGGCGAGAAAGGTCCGTCCGACCGGCAGACGATCCTTGCGATGTCCCACCAGAACCGGCGAATCGATCATCAGCTCGGCCAGGCGATGAAGCTCATCGATCGGGAATCTCCCTCCGAAGCTGTTGACTTCGTCCGATGCAAGGTACATCGCCCGAATGTAGACATCGCTTGCGTCTACTCGATCGGGCGGATTGATATTAATGTTGATCAGTTCAGCCAGTTGACCTTCTCGGTCGGGGGGAATATCGGCAAGATGTGCCGTGAGTCGTCCTAAGTTTGCATCCATGAATCCTCCATCTCGTTTGCGAGAAAGAGGCTTTCACTCAAAAACACCCGCAGAATTAATCGGAAACTGCGCAAAAATATGCGACAGGCTGTATCTATGATCGCCGAAAAATCGCCCTGCTGAATCCCGGATAAACTACGCTATAATAATAACTTGGACAATGAAGGCGACCCTCGGAGGCCTTCAGGCACACCCTTTGCTTTAGGTACAGCAGAACGGATATAACAGCGAGGATATAGGCCATGACGATCTACAAGAGAAAACATGCCAGCTCGCTGAAATGGATTTTGGCGATTATCATATTCGTACTCGGAATGACCCTCACGATGAGCGACGCGTACGGATTCAACTTCCCATACTGTGGCGGCGGTGGCGGCGGCTACAACTACGGTGGCTGGGGTAACAATGGCGGTTGGGGTAACAACGGTGGTTGGGGAAACAACTACTGGGGCGGCAACGACTGTGGCGGCCACGATTACAGTCATGATTGGAATAACGGCGGTGATTGTAACGGCGGTGGCAACGACAACGGCGGGGATCAGCCTCCCTGCACCGTTCCGGAACCGTCGACCATTCTCCTGCTCTCCGGCGGCCTTGGGGCCATCTTCCTCGCTCGCAGGAATCGCGTGAAATAGACAGGAGTCTTCGAAAGTAAATAGTGCTTTTGTGACATAGAGTTTGCGTTCCCATACGTATCTACCCCCGCGTTGACGCCCTTTAAAGACACCTCCCCTTTAAGGGCGTCTCTCTTTTGTGTCAACCTCTTATTATCCCGTCTTCACCGTATAGTTGGAGCGCTTTAGTAGTATCCGAAGCGAATTGTCACCCCCAAAGACCAACCCACGTAATAGTTCTTGCCATCAAAATTCCAGCACAAGGTCGGCCCGGTGACAAACTTAAGGACAAAAGTGTCTGAGGTTTCATCGTTGGTGTCATTCCAGTAAACTGCCGCGAACGAAGGAGTGTAATAGATCCCTCGATTCATGTGGTTGTTTTTGATCAGAACGTATTCGGTATTGTTATTCACTCCCAGAAACAATCGTGGGGCGACACGGAAGGTCAGCTCACTTGAAGGCACTAACAGATACTCAAACACCGGAGTCTGAGCCGCCTTCATCGTTACTCCGCCATATCCGATAATTCCAACTGCAAGATAGGTCGCGGTCACGATCGGTCCTTGCCAGCTGAAGGCACCGTGGCTGTGCCGGCCCGCTCCCGTGAAGCCAAAGCACTTCTGAGTGAGGACCACCGAACGGTTGCACACGTAGTGTCCGATTGAAAACTCCAGGCCGCCGTCCAGGTATGTGCCAGTGGCATAGTCGAAGCGCAGATCAAGATTGCCCACCGGGCGAGTGTCATTGCATCCGTATCCTTCCTGCGCCTCAAGTGGCTATACCCAGACGAGGGCAACGAGCCAGGACAAGAGGGTAAACCCGGCGAGCGAAAAACTCCTTGCAACCTTCATGATTTCACTTCGAATCTTTCCTGCGTCTGTCCAAGAATACTAATCTTGTGGCGATGGTTCAAGTTGATTGACATCGGGAATGACCGGCTGAGAATACCGAAGTGACCTGCAATAAAAAAGCTGGCTGCCTGGGATATATTTAGAACTTTTTTGACTGAGTACCATGCCGCATGAGACCTTGGCGAGCACTATGAATCAGCTCCCGGCATGCTCGGTCGTTCAATATAATCAATTTCCCCGACTTTGTGAGACTCTATATCGGTCTTTGGGAACCACAACTCACGGTCGAAGAACAATCTATTCTTGCAGGCGAGTTCTAGGATATTTGTCAGGAAATATCCGGCAGCCATATCTTTCCAGCGGTACGCTCTCCACTCTGCAGAGAGGTCCCGCCAGGAGGGTCTTTCGTACCGGGGGGATGACATTGCCACCATTTTATAAATGACGACGACCCTAGGCAGATCACACTAATGATTCTGCTCCAGCTTTGACATGCGCTCTGAATAGCGCTCAGGGTGAATTTTTCAATATCCCTAGTTGACTCGAACGCAAACAGGCCCAACGCCGGTCCGGGACCCACCAGTTCACCTATCTCTGCTAGCTTGGCTAGGGTCTTCGGCAAATTGCGTCTATCGAGACGAGACTTCACTTCTATTATGGCAAGTACTTCGTCTGACGGAACGACAACAAAATCTCCTGAACTGAACAACACCGGAGAACTTGCCCTGTAGAGCAATAAGTCGCACTGCGTCGAAATCCCCTCGTAGCTTGCCACAAACCCTCTTCCTATGCGAATAGTCCGTGGAATGCGCGTCGCAAGAGCTTCGGAAAGAATGCTCTCCTTCCATTCTCCATCCGAGGGCCAGTGGGCACTGCCGATGAACTGACGGACTCTGTCTCTTCTGCCCTCGAGTTCCCTCGTGAGTGATCTATAATACGATTCTACGTCCGTAGCCTACCTAACCTTCCTTGCCGCCAAGGCTTATCGCCTTGCTTGTAAATGAGAGATGCTTTCGGCCCAGATCAGCACTCCAGACAGCGCTTAACCGAAAAGCTCAGATCTAGCTTATTCGAGATAATCGCCAAAAGATATTTACTAATACAGACTCTCTAGAATCACTTTGGCGATCTCAATTTGCATAGCCGGAATGCGAAGTCGTAATCCCAACTTGAACCATTATACGGGTCCGCATCTGGTCACACAGCTCCCTCCTTGCTGGATAGGCAAGGGAATCCCACAGTTTGTGGTCCAGGTCTACGCCTGAGACAATCTTGATTAACTGTGATATCGTGCCGTAGTACGGAATGGAGTCGGTGACGGCGGCCTTCAGGAGCGAAGCAATCTGCGCCAGTCCAGAGGGTCCTATTATACCGCTCTTGCTTAGCATCGTCTTCACTTCGTTTAGGTCCGAAACTCTCATATCTTTGAGTCGTTGCAGCGTACCCCTGATTAGATGCTCGCCTTGGACCAAGATATCATCAGTCATTTCTCCCTCGCATCCGTCTTCTGTATCACCCTGCAGAGAGACGAATGTGGCCTCTAAGTCCTCGAATGACATTCTGAGAAGGTCGTCTGCGGAATTGACAATGGTTAGACATTGATTTTCAAACTTTTTGCTGAGTGCACACAACTCCGAAAAGAACTTTTCACCACCGATGTCCTCGTCTCTCGATTCTTTGACCAAGTTTGAGAATTCGTTCGACACTCCGTTCAGTATTTCCATCTCACGACGCACTGAAAGCATTGCTTCCTGATATGCTTTTGCTCCTAGCAACCTATCCCTTCCATTTTGTGGACGCGAAATCGCGTCTCAGGTTATCACAATGAAGCTTCTATCCGAATCCTGCGGAGATCTTGCGCCTGTGCCGTATTAGAAGCAAAGTTACACACTTTCACCATAAGCATCAGACTATTTGCCGTACGCTCTATCGGTTCATTCGATACCCAGCGTCAAACGAGGTACGTTAAGCAAACGCGCTACAGTCTATCCCACATCCCTATGTATCTCAAGCCTGTTGGGAGCAATACCCTCTAGCCTATAGCCGAGAAATCTTCCATCCTTTGTCGAATTTAGGCATTCAAGGCGTTCGGAGGCAAGCATGTAGAAATCCAAGCTACAGGTCAATATTATGAATTGACGATAGCCACATAGCCCTCTCACGAGGTCAATAAACGCGTATATATTCATCTCGTCCAGTTGCTGAATCGGGTCGTCGATCAGTATCGTACCGAATCCGGACCAGCGTTGGCGAAGTGCTCCCGCCAGGAAAATGACGATAGCCAGAGCATTTAACTGAGCCTCGCTAAAGAAGTCGTTGGGAGTTACTCTCCTCTTTCCTCCACGAATCGTCTCGAAGCCAGTTTCTGCTTCGAAAACTAGCTCCCGTAGTCTTTCATCGACTTTGATTTTGACGTCACTGAAGATCGGATGCGCGTTCAGTCTCTTGTATAGAATCTGTGTTGTTGGCTCTAAGCTCTCCAAATGTGCACCTACCACAGAAACCTGCTGCTTGACAACGTCCTTCTCTAAACGTTCCAGGCTCGATACCCACTTTGATTGACTCGCCTCATTCGCCGAATAATCCGCAATCTGCCCACTCAACCGCACCTGCTCCTCAGTCAACTCCCTGAATTCAATCTCGGACTTCAATCTTGTGACCTCCCGCCTGAGAGTCTTCAAATCTTGCTCCAGCTGAATCAAGTCGCCCTGTCGAATCTTCAACACTCGTTGTTCAGTCTGTATACTCACTTTCGGTTTCGATTTGTCAACTCCGATAGACTGACACATCGAGACAAAGGTATTCCTGGTAGTCTCGTGAATTGTAAGCTCCGCCTGCATACTTGCCAATTTCTCATTGTTGTCATAAGTCTTTCGTCTCAGCGCTCTAATAGCGGTCTCAATTGTCGAGATCGTTGAATCGCAGGTCGCGAGCCTATTACCAACACTTTCTGTCAGAACTCTTGCGCTTGAAAGACCTGCCTCGATCACCTCCGGCGTAGGAAGTGCATTGACATCAAACTGCTTGCTGGTCATTTCACTCTGTAGCTGACTCAAGTAATTGGTCTCGCGCCTTTCCACATTCACTTCGGAAGCCACTTTGCTGCTCAAGGCATCACGTTTTGCGATATCCAGATTCAATTCTTGTGAAAGCGACGCAATTCTCTGTTCGTGCTTAGAAAGCGACGATTGGACCTCTATATCAGACAAGTCTTCATCTGCATGGTCAAGCAATTCATTCCATGTACTTGGAAGCTTCAGAGGCAAGTTAATCCCTATTGCTGCACATTCCTCCGCATAGGCGTCAATCTGCTTTCCTGCCGAATCCAATTCCGCCCTCAAACTCTTTAGTGACACGTCTGTTCCAAACGCTTGTTGCTGCAACGAGTCCAGTTCTCCTCTCAACGCGGCCACAACCCTCTTCCTGTCCGCAAGTTTCTCTGACTGCTTTGTTAAGTCATTCGGAAGACTTTCTAGATTCTTGCGAATTACACTTAAGGTCTCGTCAACAGATTCAAATCTGCGTCCACAAAGAGGACATTCATTGGAATCAACCTGCTGCACTAGCTGCGCCAAAACTGTATTAAGCAGGTTATACCGAGTGGTACCGCGCTCATAGTCATTTTGTCCTTCCGTCAGATCTGTCTGAGCGTCCAATAATCGGTTCGAAATGGAATCGACTTTCTCTCGGATTTCATCGGTTTCCGCTGTTAATTGACTCTCCCGGGAGATCAGATCGACCAAATGCGAGCTAAGCTCAACCATTACTGGCAGTTTCGATTTGGCTTGTATCACCTTCTGACGCTTCAACCGAATTGAATCAATCCGCTGCTGCTCCGCTTTAAGTTCTTTCTCAGCAGACCTAAGCTCGTTCTGCAATGCTGAATTCTGGTTATGAGTTCCTTCTCCTCCTTCCGAAGCTCCTCCAATTGTGATAACGTCGCTTTGTGCGATCTTCGAACTTTCAAATAAGGCTCAATGTTGTCACTTAGCCATTTCCATTTGTCTAGCTCATTCTTGGCAGAGTAGGATTGACTTTCCAACGCCGCACGATTTGAAGTCGTAACGATTAACTCCTCTTCATGCAATTTTAGCAGTTGCTCATCATCTAGTGACTCCCGCTTTCATCCGAGCTATCTCATCTTTAAGATTCTCACAACGGGTTGTTGCCTCCTCAAATCGTGACAGATCTTGCTCTAAGGTACTGAGCTTTATAGACGCCTCTCCATCGGACCTTTCCCTTTCACGAATCGCCATCTCAGCTTCTTCCACCGCGGCACCTATTCTTACCGCGTCGACCATGGAAGGCGTGATCTCGAACAGATGTTCCTCAAACTGACAAGATGCGTTCTTGAGTCCACGATAGAGGCTGTCTACGGAAGCAGCCACAAGGTCACTTGCGTTACTATTAACACCTAGCGTACCCAGTCTAGATTGAAGGGCATGGCAGCGCCTCTTTGCGCTGATTCAACACACCCTCTAGCACTTTTCGCTGCTCGGTAAGGCCTTGACTGCTCTTTTTGAGTTGATTGATCACTGTCGAGACTTTTCTTCTAAAGCGCACAAAAGCCTCTGCTCCGATCATGTTGGTCAAGATATCGAATCTCGTCTTTGAGTCGAACTCGAGAAAACGGTGAATGTTGTGCTGAGACAGCAAATGTAAGCCTCGGAATAATTCTCGAAGCTGCTCAATTCGCAGTCTTCCCTCGCGTGACGGAGCAGTTGTTCCCACAACGTAGTCGATAATTTCTCTATCATTAGTCCTTTCCGTCTGTCCGATCCATCGTTTCGTTGTGTTACCTCTCTTGATTCGGTTAAGAGTTCCCATCGCTCAGCAGACACCGAACTCTTACTACGTCTTCTTGAGCAAACACATTTGTTACTGGATCAGGCGATGTACTAGAGGAACGAAATCTTTTGTCACTAAGCCGATCGATTTGACCCGTTATTGCCCATTCAATCGACTGTGCGATTGAAGTCTTGCCTATACCATTCGGTCCGTAAATAAGCACCACATCTCCGGCCAATGACATATCCTCAGGGCTGAGACATCTAACTCCTCTGAATTCGTGAATCTCAAGTGCCTCAAGTCTGCGCTTTCTGGCCGGTTGAAGCCTTGGAGTAGAATACTCCGATACGCCCGCCAATTCAGCGCCCATGTGGTATTCAGCGCCTAGTATATTCTCGACAATCTTATCGGCTCCAGGACTGTACCCAGACAAAGCGTCTATCAGCTTAGGATCATACCCCCTCAACAAGTGGCGGACATCGTTACCGATACTGCTCTGCCCACCTCCTAAAACGCCGTCCGGAGGTAGGAAAGGCAGTTCCCTCAACGCGTCGTCGATGCTTCTAGAGCTAATGTCTAGGATGTAGCATCTGTACACATATCTATTGTCAACCAGTCGACGGATAATTGCCGGATCCGCGGTTGTCCGTTCTCCGATTATCAGTACCAAATTCAGATCACGCGGCCACGGTTCCTTTGACGAGTCGCGAAGTGAAAGGAGCTCTTGCTTTGCTGACGCTTCTGTTTCGACGATGGACCTTGGCGGTTCAACAAAGGCAAATAGAGAGAGATGGCACGGCGTTTTGAGCATTAGACATATTGTGGTGTCACCTTCAATTAAGTTCACCGTCCATTCCCGATCCTTGGTATTCCGCAATGCTCGACTAGATCGTCAATATTGGACTCTTTACTCATATACTTCTCTGAGCTGTTGTTTCAAAAAATCTCTGGTATTGGCGGCTTGTCTCGCACCTTCGAAAAGTCGGTCCTGACACACAAAAAACCTTGGACGATGTGGTTTAGTTATGTCATTCGACGTATTCTTATTTTGTGCCGAAACAGCGATGTCTGTCATCTCCTCCCGTACGTAATTGTCTATGTCGCCTCTGGATCTTTGCGCAACCACAAGAAAAGAACGATTAAAGACTCCACGGCCAATGCTTTGTTCGACATGTAACTCTACATACTTGGCAAGCAACTGACCATAGGAATATCTCTTCGAGTCGCCGTCTATCACGATAGTTGGGACTGTACCGTTGAACAGTGATGCGTGACGAGACATGGTTAGGAAGTTTACATTTCCTACTTCATGAAGGACAGAGGCGACAGAAGTCAACTCTTCTACTGCCTGCTGAACGGGAACGTCCCAGACATCGGGATTACCACATTGGTGCTCCCGCATGATCAAGAGTAAATCAAAGAGTTCCTTCGCCCTAGCAGAATCTAATGCAAGAATCTGTTGCCTCACGGTTTCATAGTTTCTTTGTAAGTTTTGCGACTCCGCATCAGAAGATGCCCTCCATCGATTTGTCACGTCTCTTACGGGCAAATCGGAAATAAAATGGCACCGAAGTACACATGGCAGGCAACCACACTCAACATAAGTGCCAGCATCGTTGTCTCTTCCTGGTAAGCAGGAACAGGCAGGAGGACTACACGTATTTTCTACCAGATAACTATGAACGTCTTCCAGAGGAAAGCGGGGATTCCCGGAACCTTGCTGATTATAGAAAAGTGGAATAAAGTGCCACATGTATCGCATCAGTTCGCTTTCGAAACACGGCCAGTAGAGATATGAGGATTCTGTCGCACTATATCCCTTGGGTCCAAGATCGCCTTTGCTAACCTGCCATCGTTCCTTGTAGTGCAATCCTCTAGAACCAAATTGTCGCGATTCCTGACTTTCAGCTGCTCTGTTCGCAAACACCACTGTTGTCGCTCGGCCATCATACAACCTTGCTTCGTGCGAGACAAATATTCGGTGTTTTTCTTTTGAATGACTGCTTCCGGGCTCTCGTTGTATTGTGGAACAAATACGAAGTCAAGTAGTACTTTCTCACCGTTACTAGCGTCAACTAGCCTTTCGCACAACACTTCATTGAATAACTTGTCGCCT